>NZ_CP118969.1 GCF_029023865.1 Lactococcus lactis
ATGGCATCCCTTAATGAAAATCAAAAATTTTGGGCCCGTGTAACCGAACTAGCTCGGCAGAGTATCGGTAAACAAGCTTATGATTTTTTTATTGAGCCTGCTCAATTAATGTCTGTCGAGCAAGATACTGCCAATATCTTGCTTGATAGTGGAATGAAAAAAGATTATTGGAAAAAACAGTCCGATTTGATCACAACGGCGGGATTTGAGGTCTTTGGTCGGATGATTGATTATGAACTCTATGCAAATGATGAGTTAACTGAACTGGAACTTCATCGTTTAAATAATCAATCTTCTATTGAAGAGCAGCCGCATTCTACTGCTAAACCCGCTTCTCCTTTGGTTAGTGGTCTCAACGAGAAATATAATTTTGAAAATTTTGTGCAAGGTCCTGGTAACCGTTGGACTTTGGCTGCGGCAATTGCTGTTGCTGATAAACCTGGTGATACCTATAATCCACTATTTATTTATGGTGGAGCTGGTCTAGGTAAGACGCATTTAATGCATGCAATTGGAAATCAGATTTTGACTGACAATCCGACTGCTCGAATTAAATATGTTTCTTCGGAGAATTTCGTTAACGACTATGTTAATGCAACGCGAAAAAACCAAATGGAGAATTTTGAAAATACTTATCGTAATTTAGATTTACTTCTATTGGACGATGTGCAATTTTTCAGTGATAAAGAGGGGACGAAAAATGAATTTTTCAATACCTTCAACGCACTCTATGATAAAGGTTCCCAAATTGTTTTAACTTCTGATCGTATTCCGCAAGAATTAAATAATTTGGAAGATCGCTTGGTTTCACGCTTCTCTTGGGGTTTGACTACTGATATTACGGCTCCTGACTATGAAACTCGGATGGCTATTCTTTTGATTAAATCTGAATCAAGTCGTTTAGAATTTCCGAGTGAAACTCTATCTTATATTGCTGGTCAGATTGATTCAAACGTTCGAGAACTCGAGGGCGCTCTAAATCGAGTCGAATTTGTGGCTCGAGCAAATGGCATTGCCGTGGTCGATATTGAGACAGCAAGTCAGGCTTTGCGTTCTTTAAAAAATGCAACTCAGCAATCTTTATCAAATCTTACTATTAAAAAAATTCAAGATGAAGTTGCTAATTATTATCATATTTCATTCTCAGATCTTGTTGGTCCTAAGCGCCCTAAGGAAATTGCCTTTCCAAGACAGATTGCGATGTATCTTGTCAGAGAACTTTTAGGTACAAGTCTTCCGGCAATTGGAACTGCTTTTGGTGGCCGTGACCACACAACGGTAATGTATGCTTATAAACAAATTTCGGATAAGATGAAAAATGATATGGATGTTCAAAAAGACATCGATAGCATTAAACGTAAATTTTAAAACTGTGGAAAACTCAAGGACTTATAAAATGCTTATTCTTTAATTATCCACAGGGGAAAAGCTTATACTTCTAAGTGGATTTGTCTTATACAGATTATCCACAGGACCTACTACTATTACTATTATATTTATAAAAAGAAATTATAAAGGAATCTCATGATTAAATTTTCAATTAATAAAAATGCGTTTCAAAATGCTTTGAGAATTACCAAACAAGCAATTGGTTCTAAAGTAACAATTCCTGCTTTAACAAAGTTAAAAATTGAAGTTGAAGAAAATGGAATTACTTTAATTGGTTCAAATGGTCAAATTTCAATCAAGAATTTTTTACCTGTTGATAATAAAGATGCAAGTATGCTTATTTCAGGGACTGGTTCAGTTTTGTTAGAAGCTGCTTTCTTTGAAAATGTGGTAAGTCAATTACCAGAAGTCACTCTTGAATTTACTGAAAAAGAACAAAAGCAAGTTTTGTTAACTTCTGGTAAGTCAGAAATTACTTTAAAAGGCCTGGATTCAGAAATTTATCCGCATTTACAAGAAATTTCCGAAGGCTCTTCATTGAAAATGAAAGTTAAAGTACTTAAAGAAATTTTTACAGAAACAGTTTTTGCTGTAAGTACTCAAGAAAATCGTCCAATTTTTACAGGTGTTCATTTAGAAACTTTATCAACTGGAGAATTAAAAGCAGTCGCAACTGACTCACATCGGATGAGTCAACGTTTATTGCCTTTAGAAGATTCAGAATTAAAATTTGATGTTATTTTGCCAAGTAAATCAATCAATAGTTTTAAAAATGTTTTCACAAATGATGAAGAAGAGATTGAAATTTTCATTAGTGGAAGCCAAATGCTTTTTAGAAATGAAACAATTAGTTATTATAGTCGTTTGATTGAAGGATCTTATCCTGATACTAATCGTTTAATTCCAAATGAAGCTGATTATACTTTAGATTTAGTTTTTGATGCTGCGCAATTGCGTCATACAATGGATCGTGCGCGTTTGTTGACAGTAATGACAACTAATGGAACTGTAAAATTGACGGTTTCTGGTGATTCTGTAGTAACCACAGCCAACTCTCCTGAGGTCGGTTCTGTCCATGAAGAATTGACGGCCTTATCAAAAGAAGGAAATGACTTAGCAATCAGCTTTAATCCTGAATATTTGATTGATGCTTTGAAAGTGATTAAAGCACCAGAAGTTCGTATTCGCTTTATTTCTAATGTTCGTCCGTTCACTTTACAACCACGTAATGAAGAATCTGGATTTGTTCAATTGATTACACCAGTACGTACAAATTAATTTTACTGACAGCTCTTTTGTCAGCTTAGATTTGCTGACGAAAATGTCTGTCAGTAAATTTAGATTTTGTTATAATGGACTTAACGAAAGTTAGGTCTATTTTTTATGGAAATTTTATATACTGAAATTACACAAGATTTAACAGAGGGACTATTAGAGATTTCTCTTGAAGAACTTGGAAAAAATCGAAAAGTTTATTACATTGTGCCTTCTTCAATGTCATTTGAGAAGGAGAAAGAAATTTTAGAGCGCTTGGCTAAGGGAAGTGATGCAGCAGTTTTTGACTTACTCGTCACTCGTTTTAAGCAATTGCCTTATTATTTTGATAAGCGAAAAAAAGCGACAACAAAGACAGAGTTGGGCACAGCAGGCCTTTCAATGCTTTTTCGACGTGTTTTGAGGAGTTTTTCAAAAGAAGAAATTCCGCTGTATTTTTCTCTACAGGATTCTGCTGGTTTTTTGGAAATGCTAATTCAGTTAAGAACAGAGTTACTGACAGCAAATCTGTCAGTAGAAAATTTACCTGACAGCCCTAAAAATCAAGAATTAAAAAAGATTTTAAGTAGATTTGAAGAAAAATTAGCAAATGACTATGCTAACTACTCAGAATTTGGTGATTTTACTAGTCGTCTTGCTGATGGGGAATTTGATTTTCAACTCAAAGATGTGACAATTGTCATTGATGGATATACTCGATTTTCTGCCGAAGAAGAGCTTTTTATTGAAAGTATTCAAGATAGAGTGGCACGTTTTGTCATTGGAACTTATAGTGATGATAATTCACTGACAGCCGGATCTGAAACAATTTATATCAGTACGAGTCAAATGATTGGGCGTTTTCGCAGTAAATTTCCAGTAGAACTAAGAAAAATGGCTTTTTCATCTGTCAATGAAGTTTACAATAAGTTGACAAAATTACTCGATTTGGATTCACGATTTGCCATTTCTGATCAAAATATTGAAATAAATTCTGCTGATGCAAAATATTTCAGAATTTGGGAAGCCGAAAATCAAAAAGTTGAAATTGAAGGTGTCGCAAAGGAAATTAGACAAAAAATAAGTCAGGGGGCTTTTTTCAAAGATTTTACAGTTTTAGTAGGCGATCCAGCTGCTTATGAAATTACTTTGAAAGAAATTTTTGAACTTTACGAGATTCCATTTTTCTACGCCCAAGAAGAATCAATGAGTCAGCATCCTTTGGTTATCTTTTTTGAAAGTTTACTTTCAATTAAAAAGAATAATTATCGGACAGATGATGTTGTCAATCTTCTAAAAAGTAAGGTTTACACTGATGTCAACCTAGATGAAGAAGTCATTGATTACTTTGAATACTATGTTCAAAAATATAAGATTTCTGGTCGAAAAAAATTTACGGAAGCATTCAATGAAAGTGAGTTTTCTAAAATTGAATTAGTGAATCAACTTCGCGAAAACTTATTGGGAAATGATTCTCCTTTACAAGCCTTTTTGGGGACAAATCGGCAAAAAACAGGAAAAAAATGGGTTTCTGATTTACAAGTTTTACTTGAAAATGGAAATGTAATGGCCAATATGAACACTTATTTTTCAGAAGCAGAATCTGAAAATAAGCACCAAATGGCTGATAAACATGAACAAGTTTGGCAAATGCTTATTTCGATATTGAATGAGTTTTTGGCTGTTTTTTCTGATGAAAAATTGAAAAGTGTGGAGTTTTTAGATATTTTATTAGCAGGATTGAAAAATGCGAAATATCGACAAATTCCAGCAAACGTTGATGTTGTAAATATCAAAGATTATGAACTTGTTGAACCTAAAACTAATAAATATATCTATGCCATTGGTTTGAGTCAAACCAATTTTCCAAGAATAAAGAAAAATTCAACACTTTTATCCGATGAAGAACGACTAGTAATCAATCAAACAACTGATGAAAATCAGTTTATTGAACAGTTGAATGTTGTCAACTATCAAAAAAATCAGTTTACAGTCCTTTCTTTAGTGAATTCAGCAAAAGAAACTTTAGTTTTGTCCATGCCACAAATTATGGCAAATGAGCAAGGAGAATTTTCACCAGTTTTCCAATTATTTTTGAATCATTCGGATGAAAAAATTCTTCAAAAAATTCAAGAAGTCAATCTTTTTGAAAGCTTAGAGCACATTGGAAACAGTCGTTCAGTGATTTCTATGATTGGAAAAATTGAGCGTGAACTTGTTGAAACTGAAGAAAAAAATGATGACAAAAGAGTTTTTTGGTCTAGTATTTTCCGAATCTTAGTTAAGTCAAATCCTGATTTTCAAAAAATATTATTGGATTTAGCTAAAGATATTGATACGGTCAACTTATCAAAAGAAACCTTAGACAAAATTTATGGTGATAAACTTTATGCTTCTGTCAGTTCTTTTGAACGCTTTTATAACTGTGAATATCAGTACTTTTTAGAGACCACTTTGGGTCTGGAAACTTTTGAAAATATTGATATAAATTCCAAAATTGTCGGTAACTTTTTCCATGAAGTTTTTGAAAAAGTCATGCAAGAAGAAGCTTTGTCAGCTGAAAATTTTGATGAAAAATTGACAAAAGTTTTACATGATGTTGACAGTAATTACTCTCGTTATTTTACTCAGGATGCAACAGCAAGATTTACTTGGACCAATTTAGAAGAAATTGTTAGACAGACTGCAACAGTTTTAAAGGAAACAGTTTCTACTGATGAACTTAAAACTTTACTGACAGAAAGTAGTTTTGGCTTACCAAAAAGTGAATTAGGTAATTTTTCTGTTGACGATATTTACTTACGAGGAAGAATTGACCGTTTGGACCAACTTTCTTCTGATTATTTAGGAGCTATAGATTACAAATCAAGTGCTCATTCCTTTAAATTACAGGATGCTTATGACGGTCTGAGTTTACAATTTATGACCTATTTAGACGTGATTAAAGAAGCTTTTCCGAATCAAAAAATATGGGGTGCTCTTTATTTACAATTTAAAAATCAACCAATTAACTTATCAGAAATCAATCATTTATCAGAGATTGCTGGCTTATTGAAAGAATCAATGCGCTATGATGGTTTAGTTTTGGAAGAGGCAGCTGACCAAATTAAAGCAATAGAAAATATTACTGTAAAAAAATCTAATATTTACAATCAAGAAGAATTTGAACAGCTTTTAAAATTGAATGAAAATCATTATCAGCATGCTGGTCAGCGACTTAAGAGCGGTCAGATTGCAATAAATCCAATTATGAAACGCTCCGAAGGGATTGATCAAACAGGTAATGTTCGAGGTTGTCGCTACTGTCCGCTTAAATCTATTTGTCGATTTGAAGCAAATGTACACATGAAGTATCACAGTCGTGAAATTGGTCAAAAATCTCAAGCAGAAATCTTAGCAGAATTAAAAGGAGAAGGGCGAAATGAGTGAAGTAAAATTAACTCCAGAGCAAAATGAAGCCATTCATAGTTCTGGTAAGAATATTCTAGTTTCAGCGAGTGCTGGTTCCGGAAAAACTTTTGTTATGGCTCAAAGAATTGTCGAGAAAGTCAAACAAGGAATTGAAATTGATCGACTTTTCATTTCCACATTTACAAAAAAAGCAGCAAGCGAATTACGGATGCGGCTTGAGCGAGATTTAAAAAAAGCCAGACAAGAAAGTTCTGATGAAAATCAAGCTCGTAGGTTGACACTTGCTTTACAGAACCTGTCAAATGCTGATATTGGAACTATGGATAGTTTCACCCAAAAATTGACAAAAACGAATTTCAATCGAGTAAATATTGACCCGAATTTCCGAATCTTAGCTGATCAAACAGAGAGTGATTTAATTAGACAAGAAGTCTTTGAACAATTGGTTGAGTCTTATCTATCAGAAGATGATGGATTGAATATTTCAAAAGAAAAATTTGAAGAACTTATAAAAAATTTTTCTAAAGACAGAAATATTGCTGGTTTTCAAAAAGTAGTTTACACTATTTACCGTTTTGCGTCAGCAACCGAAAATCCAATAAAGTGGTTAGAAAATCAATTTTTAAAAGGTTTTGAAACATATAAATCACTGACAGACTTGTCTGCAGATTTTTCAGCAGATATAAAAGAGAATTTACTGATATTTTTTGAACTTCTAGAAACTTCATTAACCAATGGAGTAATTGCTAAAAAAGGAGCTGGACGTGATAAGGCCAATCTTATTTTAGATAATAAAAATGAACTCTTAGAAGCAATAACCACTAAAGATTTTGCAACTTTCACAGAACTATTTTTATCAATAGATACAGATATTCGAGTGGGTTCTTCAAAAGATGAAATACTTTCGGCTCTGAAAAAAGATTTTTCAGCACAAAAACAAGACTTAGTGGGCTCGAAATCCAAACCTGGAGAAATTCGGAAGTTTGTTGATAAAATAAAACATGGTCAGTTGATTGAAAAATATCAAAATCAAGCATTTGAAATCGCAGAAAACTTACAAAAATTTGTTATTGAGTTTTACCAAAGTTATTTAGAACGTAAAAAGAATGAAAATGCCTTTGAGTACTCTGATATTGCACACTTTGCCATCGAAATTTTAGAGGAAAATCCAGATATACGTGAAACTTTAAGAGAACATTATGATGAAATCATGATTGATGAGTATCAGGATACCAGCCACACTCAGGAGCGAATGCTGGAGCTTTTATCGAATGGACATAATCTCTTCATGGTTGGTGATATTAAGCAATCAATTTATGGCTTTCGTTTAGCTGACCCTGGCCTCTTTTTAGAAAAATATAAAGACTATGCCAAGACAGAAAATCCAAATCAACTAATTCGCTTAAAAGAAAACTTTCGTTCACGTGGTGAGGTTTTAACATTTACAAATGATATCTTTAAACACCTGATGGATGAAAAATTAGGTGAGATGACTTATGGCAAAGAAGAAGCATTAGTTCAAGGAAATATTACTGATTATCCAGTTGAATCTGAGAAAGATTTTTATCCAGAACTTCTTTTATACAAAGAAAATACAAGTGATGAAGAAACAGATGAATCCGAAGTAAGAATTTCGGATGGAGAGATTAAAGGAGCAGCTCAAGAAATAAAAAAATTGATTGAAGCTGGAGTTGAACCAAAAGATATAGCAATCTTGGTTCGTTCTAAATCAAATAATAATAAAATTGAGGATATTCTGCTTAGTTACGATATTCCGGTCGTTCTTGATGAAGGTCGAGTTGATTTTTTGAAATCAATGGAAGTCTTAATTATGCTAGACGTTTTACGAGCAATTGATAATCCACTCTATGATTTATCATTGGTTGCGATGTTAAGGTCTCCGTTATTTGGATTTAATGAAGATGAATTAACTAGAATCAGTACTCAAGGAAGCCATGACCTTAGATTTTGGGATAAAATTCTTTTGTCACTTAATAAAGAAGGACAAAATCCAGAACTTATCAATCCTTCCTTAGAGAACAAGCTTAAAGCATTTTATAAGAAGTTTACAGAGTGGCGTAAACTTGTAAACCAAGTTGCAATTCATGATTTACTTTGGAAAATATATACCGAAACCTACTATTTTGACTATGTTGGTGCCTTAAAAAATGGTGAAATGCGCCAAGCGAACTTACAAGCCTTAGCGGTTCGAGCAGAATCATATGAAAGTTCTGGTTATAAAGGATTATTTAAATTTGTAAGATTAATCAACAAATTTATGGAACAAAATAATGATTTAGCTTCTGTTAATATAAAACTTCCTCAAAATGCTGTTCGAGTGATGACCTTCCATAAATCAAAAGGATTAGAATTTGATTATGTCTTTTTAATGAATTTACAATCTCGTTTCAACGATCGTGATTTGAAAGAAGATGTTATCCTAAGTCGTGAAAATGGTTTAGGAATGAAGCTTATTGCTGATTTAAAGGATGAAGCAGATGTTATAACTGATTTCCCTTATGCTTTAGTGAAAATGGAAACATTCCCTTATATGGTGAATAAAGACTTAAAACAAAGAGCAGCTCTCTCAGAAGAAATGCGTGTTTTATATGTTGCATTTACACGAGCAAAGAAAAAACTTTATCTTGTTGGAAAAATAAAAGAAACAGATAAAAAATCAGGACTTGACCTTTATGATAATGCAAGTTTAGAAGGGAAGATTTTAGAAGATAAATTTCGTAATTCAAGTCGCGGTTTTCAACACTGGATATTGGCGCTTCAAAATGCCACAAAACTTCCGATGAAACTCAATGTCTACACAAAAGAAGAGTTGGAAGCAGAAAAACTTGAATTTACAAGTCAACCTGATTTCAAAAAATTGGTCGAAGAATCGGAAAAATTTGATAATATCATGGCCTATTCTGATGAAATACAAAAAGCTCAAAAAATTATGAATTATGAATATCCACATCAAGCAGCAACAGAGCTTTCAAGTATTCAAACACCAAGTCAGGTTAAAAAACGAAGCTACGAAAAACAATTACAAGTGGGTGAAATTCAACCGAAAAGTGAATTTACTCGGGTCAAAAAGCTAGATTTTTCTGATTTTGGTCCTAAGAAAGTTACTGCTGCAGAAATCGGTTCGGCAACTCATAGTTTTATGCAGTATGCAGATTTTTCTCAAGCAGATTTATTTAGTTTTCAAGCGACACTTGATGAAATGGGATTTGATGAAAAAATAAAAAATCAAATTGATATTGCTAAAATTTTGACTTTGTTTGATACAGATTTCGGTCAGTTTTTATCGGAAAATGTTGATAAAACAGTTAAAGAAGCACCATTTTCAATGTTGAGAACAGATGAATTTGCTAAAGAGCAGTATATTGTTCGGGGAATTTGTGATGGATTTGTTAAACTTACTGATAAAATCGTTCTATTTGATTATAAGACGGATAGATTTACAAGTTCTTCAGCTATTTCTGAAATAAAAGAGCGTTATAGAGATCAGATGAATCTTTATAGTGAGGCTTTGAAAAAAGCCTACGATGTCAACCAAGTTGACAAGTATCTCATTTTATTAGGAGGCCCTCAGCAAGTTTTTGTTGAAAAACTAGATGATTAGATTATAATGACAGGAATTGTATAGAAAGGATAGATAATGCTGGAATATGAATTAGGTTCGATTGTCGAGATGAAGAAACCTCATGCCTGCACTGTTAAGGCGACTGGTAAAAAAGCAAATGCTTGGGAAATCACTAGATTGGGTGCAGATATCAAGATAAGATGTACAAACTGCAATCATGAAGTGATGATGAGTCGTTTTGACTTTAATAAAAAAATAAAAAAGGTACTCAAGTGAGCCCTTTTTTTAATTATAAACCGATTTGAGATTAAATTTGAGGTATTTAATAAGCCAAAAGTAAAGTAACTTTGTAAATCGCCAAATCAAAGGGCTAACAAGAACCATCAGCGAACAAGCGATAATCGCAACTAACCAGTACCACCAGTCTAAACCTGTTGCTCCATTCGCATTCCCAAAAGTAATATGTGGGTTATGAGTAGCAACAGCGAAAATCATAATAAATGGAGCAAGGAATAAAGCTAATATAATAGCATAGAGAGCCAAAAGAATCAAAGCAGTAGTAATTATCAACCAGAAACCAAGAACGAAGTTAAAAAAGACTAAGCCAAAACCAGCAAATAGGTTGATATGTTTCTTTCTTTTTTGTGGTTCAATTCCTTGAGCAAAAGCTGATAAATCTGATTCATATAATTCGGCTAGGGCAATCAATGTTTCAAAATTTGGTTCAGTTTTATTGGATTCCCAACGTGAAATGGCTTGTCTACTAAAATAAAGTTCTTTTGCAACTTCTTCTTGTGTGAGCTTCTGGGCAAGACGAGCTTTTTGTAAATTTTCTCCGAGCATTTTTTCTCCTTAAATTTAAATGGGTGATTTAGTGATTTGTTTCTGATTTCATTATCAACTAAAGCGAAGTTAAAAGCAAGAACATAGGTGGTATTTTAGGGTAACATTTTGTGGCAAGCCTTTAAAATAAAGGCTAGTGATGACATGCTCTATTGTTTACGAGCCTTGTGTAAACTTGTAAACTTAGAGATTTTCTATGATTTTCCTTGCCTTTATTGTGTTTTTAGGCGATTTACAGTATAATTAGAACTAATTAATCTTAATTTTGGAGAATATAAAACATGGCTTTAACAGCAGGTATCGTTGGTTTACCAAACGTTGGTAAATCAACTCTTTTTAATGCAATTACAAAAGCAGGCGCAGAAGCTGCAAACTATCCTTTTGCAACAATTGACCCAAATGTTGGGATGGTAGAAGTACCGGATGAACGTTTAAACAAGTTAACAGAGTTGATTAAACCTAAGAAAACTGTTCCGACAACTTTTGAATTTACAGATATTGCTGGGATTGTTAAAGGGGCTTCACGCGGAGAAGGTCTAGGAAATAAATTTCTTGCCAATATTCGTGAAGTAGATGCCATCATTCACGTTGTTCGAGCTTTTGATGATGAAAATGTAATGCGTGAAAATAATCGTGAAGATGCTTTTATTGATCCAATGGCAGACATTGAAACAATTAATCTTGAATTAATTTTGGCCGATTTAGAATCAGTCAATAAACGTTATGCGCGTGTTGAAAAAGTTGCTCGTACGGCAAAAGATAAAGATGCGGTCGCAGAATTTAATGTTTTGAAAAAGCTCAAACCGGTACTTGAAGATGGTAAATCAGCACGAACAATTGACTTTGACGAAGATGAAACAAAGGTTCTTAAAAGCTTGTTCTTATTGACAAGTAAACCAGTTCTTTATGTAGCTAATGTTTCAGAAGATGAAGTAGGCGAACCTGATAATATCGAATACGTGAAACAAATTCGTGAGTTTGCGGCGACTGAAAATGCTGAAGTTGCTGTGATTTCTGCTCGTGTTGAAGAAGAAATCTCAGAGTTGGAAGATGATGAAAAAGCAGAATTTTTGGAAGCAATTGGCTTAAAAGAATCTGGTGTTGATATGTTGACTCGTGCAGCTTACCACCTTCTTGGCCTGGCCACTTACTTTACTGCTGGTGAAAAAGAAGTCCGTGCTTGGACCTTCAAACGTGGAATGAAAGCTCCACAAATGGCAGGAATTATCCATACAGACTTTGAAAAAGGCTTTATCCGCGCAGTAACTATGTCTTATGATGATTTGCTTAAATACGGTTCAGAAAAAGCTGTTCGTGAAGCCGGTCGCTTGCGTGAAGAAGGAAAAGAATATGTTGGTCAAGATGGCGACATTATGGAATTCCGTTTCAACGTGTAAACCTTGTAAATGAAATGAAGAAATGCACCGAATCGGTGCATTTTTGCAACCTAAAAATGCTTGAGTTGAAGAATAAAAAACGATACTCTTAAAGCATGAAAGGAAGGCAACATGGAAATCTCTCAGATAATCAAAGAAAATCGTAAAATGAAAAATCTCAGTCAGGAAGAATTGGCGAAAAAAATGCATATTTCTCGTCAATCAATTTCAAAATGGGAGACAGGAAAATCACTACCAACAACAGACCAAATTATCTTACTTAGTGAAATTTTCGATTGTTCTTTGGACACGTTGCTCAAAGGTGACAAAAAGATGGAAGAAAAAGCAAAACATGAAATTGATGACAAACGGACATTGAAGTTAATTTATAAGGTGGGTTGGGGATTTATCATTCCATTTCTCTTTACTTTAAAATTTATTTTACATTTATTTTGATGAAAATAAAAAGGCCATTTTGGTCTTTTTTTGTTTAGCGAAAGTAATTGATTGAATACTACACTTGTTCATAAATTACATTTAATAAATAAAAGTGTTTATAAAATTAAAATATTGACAAACAAGTTAATTAAGACTATAATCACAATAAAGAAAGCGCAAACAAAAAGTATTACATTGTCTTATCAGAAAAAAAGCACTAGCGCTCTGATGGAGACTTTAGCTAGCTTATTAATATTTAAAGGAGGAACACAATGGAACTTACAATGACACGCGCTCTGATTAGACGCAGAAATCTAAAGAGAAAAGTATCGGTTTTAGTACTGGGGACTGCACTTATCTCTGGAACAGCTTTTGCTTCGGCACAGGTTTTCGTTTCTGGTGGTTGGAATACGAATTATATCGAACGATTTAATCCGACGATTACTAAAGCTACTGCGCATGATAATGCCCAAATAAATCAAAGACATTATAGCTGGGCAAAAGTCGGAAAAAGTGCAACAGCTTTTAGTAATACCGTATCAGCTAACAAGATTGCACAGGCGAAAGCTATTGGGGCATGGAATGCTGGTTATAGTGGTTGGTTTGTCAAATTATAATAGGGAGTTAATATGAATAAGGTTATTAAGTTTGTTCTTCTTGTTCTATTTATTGTTATTTCAATATCTTCTGCCAATATAGTAAAAAATAATTTTGTAGATAAGCAAATTGAAAAAAATTATGATGTTCAAGATTTTACACAAATTTATCTTCCTTCATCCATTAGTAGCGACAAGAATTTAATTTCCCTTGTAGAAGGTGTGTCAGCTAAAACTGGGGCATCTTTTATTTTTAGGAGTACGTATGGTGGAGTAAAGAACGATGGGAAAGGTCATGCGGATTTGCTTAAAATGGATAGTAAAGCGGTGTTTTACAAGACAAACTATCAAACATCTGATAAAAAAACTTTTGTATCTCACGGTTTTAGCTGTCAATTATGGAGTGAGCCTCTTAAGAATATTACGACTGTAGAACAGGAAAATAGTGATGTTTATATAAAAAATAAAAATATCCAAACTTCTCTCCAAGACTTTTTAATAGCTCTTAATCAAAAATATGGGACTCATATTACTTCTAAAAAATTAACGACTCGTCCTAGTGATTTTTATCCTAATAATTATACTAGTTTCATTGGTTTAACTAATGATAATTTATCTTTATTTATACCCGAATTGCTAGTTAATTTCATTGGAAAATAAATAAGTCGTGCTATCCTAATCTTAAACTACTAAGCATTAGAAAGCGCACGACTTATATGACTTATAATAGCACACTTCCAAAAGTTTTTGTTTATTTACTGACAACCATTGAGACGCTTTATCAAACGAGTGTTCCCCTTGAGGTTCAAAACCGAAAGAACGTCCATCTTGCAACATCTGACTGTTTAGTGATTACTTGTTACCTATGGGGCGTACTGCATTTTAGTGAAACGCTTAAAGCTAAGCACCAATTGGCTCAAAGTTTATTTCCTAATTTCCTAGAATATTCTCGCTTTGTCTGCCGTTGTAATGCCCTCTTACCGAGTATCCAAGTCATTCGCCAAGCACTCGTCTTTAAAGAGGTTGAAGGAATGAGTGTATCCATTATTGACAGCTTCCCCATTCCTTTGTGTCAGCCTATTCGTAATTTCAGAAGCAAAGGTCTTGGAGATTATGCAAATGTTGGCTACAATGCTACAAAGGGACAGTACTTCTATGGATGTAAATGTCATGCTTTAGTCAGTGAATCAGGCTATGTCATAGACTACACAATTACTCCTGCTTCAATGGCTGATAGTTCAATGACCGAGGAAGTGTTGAGTCAATTTGGGACACCAACAGTCCTTGGAGATATGGGATATCTAGGTCAGTCACTGCATGAAAGGCTGGAATTAGAAGGAATTGATCTAATTACACCTGTCAGGAAGAACATGAAGCAAAAGAAAAACCTTTTCCCTAATTTTTCAAAACGTAGAAAAGTGATTGAGCGAGTTTTCTCTTTTTTGACAAATCTAGGAGCTGAGCGTTGTAAAAGTCGTTCGCCTCAAGGTTTTCAATTGAGATTAGAGATGATACTTTTAGCGTATTCTTAATGTTAAAATCAGCTAAATCACTGGAACCAGAGACTTTAAGATATTCTATCGGGTATCAAGTCATGGCTAAATAATCAACTAGCAATTCGGGTTTATTTATAGGAATTTCGATAGTTTTCTTTGCTATCTTTTTATTTGTTTGGTTAGTTGGAAATAATAAAAAAATTGCTACTTATCGTTTGAATGGCGTCAGCGCTCATAGGATAGGCTTGCGTTTATTTTTGAAAGAATTTTTTATAGTGACATTGCTGGCTTATATATTTTCAAGTTTTTTAGTTTTCAGAGGATTTAATCTTCAATTTAGTTTGCAAATGTTTATTATGCTGTTACTTGTTATCATAGTTTCCTATATCTCCATAGTACTTGTATCTAGCTTTTCACTTGCCAATCAGATTAACTCTAAGTCATTTTTTAAGTATAGTCACTATGTTCTCTATGCGGTCAAAGCATTTGTATTTTTGATTACAGTTTCTACAACAGCAACTCTACTCTATTTTGTAAATGCTAAGCTAGAAATAACTTCCAAAATTGGGCAAGAATATGCCATACTTTACCCAGAATTTTCAGGCTATGACGGAGGTCAGCCCCTAAATCTATCATGCATTGATTTATTTGTTTATGCTGAGGAACATGATGGACTTTATATTTCTGATTCAAGCATTGATATTGTAGAAAATGATAGTCTGAATGACTTACAAATTAATGATAACTATCTTTCAAAATTTGCTATATACTCCCAGGACAATCAAAGAGTAGAAATAAATCCTGATACAAATTCGGGGATTATTTTGGTTTCGGAAAAATATAAATCTCAACTTTCTAAGATAAAAAAATATTATGCTTCTTCTGATTCATTGGCATTTTTTAAAGGTTCAACTATAAAATACTATTTCATAAAAGATGCTCAAAAGTTAGACTTACTAGACGAAAATAGTACCAAAATATCTCCAGATTTAGTAGAAGTTTATACGAGAAAAAATTTTACTGATAAGGGAAATGTTACTTTTCAACACAATACTGTTTTGAAATTTAAAATTAGGGGAACAATAGAAAAAACATATCAACCACTTATTCCTATTTTGAAGAAAAATAGTGCTCTTGAAACTCACCCTTCCATGATTAAGATAGACGATATAAGTAAAACGGATAATTTGAGTACGGTTGGAAATCCCTATAATTATGCTGTTACTAATGGTTTAGTGATTCTTATATTTTTATCAATGATTCTGACAACTACGGTTTTTTATTTTGAAACATACAAAAAGAAAATTGCGGTCAAAAGATTATATGGAATTTCTTTCTTTGTAACTTATAAAACTCTTTTTGCAATAGTCTTAGTGCAGGGAAGTTTATATTTTGCTTTTGCTTTAAGTCAAAGAGATGTTAACATCACACTAGAGGGACTGGGAATTTATTTTGTCTTAGAAATTTTGATTATTATTTTGATATTGCTAAAACTACAAAAAGGACTATTTTTGAATGTCTTGAAAGGAGAATAGAATGATTGAGATTGAAGAACTGACAAAAAGTTACAAAGGGCATATTATTTTTGATAAATTAAATTTAAGAATTCCGGAAGGAAAAATGACCGCAATTTATGGGACAAGTGGTGCGGGAAAGTCAACACTTTTGAATATTATTGGTTTAATTGAGGATTATGATGATGGGAAATATTATTTTAACGGTCAGTTTGCACCACCTTTTAATAGTTCCTTAGCTTTAAAGATGAGGAGAAATAAAATTTCCTATCTTTTTCAAAACTTTGCTTTATTAGAAGATGAAACAATCGAAAAAAATTTAGAGATAGCACTGATTTATTCTAGAATTTCAAAAAAAGAAAAACGAAAAAAGATGAAGAAATTGTTACTCCAAGTAGGCATAAATCATCGATTAAATACAAAAGTTTATAGTCTTTCTGGTGGAGAGAAACAAAGAGTAGCAATTGCACGGGCTTTATTAAAAGAAAGTCAGCTGATTTTGGCAGATGAACCAACAGGTTCGCTTGATACAGAAAATAGAAATGAAGTGATTGCTCTTTTGCGTCAAGAAGTTGATAAGGGAAAGACGGTTGTCATTGTGACACATGATTCTTACCTGAAAGAAGTTAGTGATTTGGTTATTGAGATTGGTGAATAATGAATTATCTATGATAAAAGTTAATAGGCTCAATAGAAATATTGGGTCTTTTTTTTGCTCCTCTAGGTAAATAAACATGTTATAATAATGTCAGAAGCTGATTTTTATGAATCGGCCTTTTGGCTTTTATTGAAATATTTACTGACAGATAAAAATAGGACAGCTGAAAAGTCTGTCAGTAATTTTGGTAGGTTAAACTAATGAAAATCTATATTGTCGGAACAGTTGGTTCTGGAAAATCAACGTTGGCTAGGAAATTAAGTGAAAAAAACTCAATGCGCGTGTTTCACTTGGATAATATCGTTCATGAAGGTGAAAGAAATCGAACAGATAAAGAAGTTTTCGAGTCAATTGAGTGTATTTTTAAGAATGAGTGTTTTATCATTGAAGATACATTACGCGAACGATTTATTCCATTGTTAGACAAAGTTGACAAGATTATTTATTTAGATTTACCTAAGAACTTACTGAAATATCGGATAATTAAGCGCTATGTAAAACAAAAATTGAGACTTGAAAAATCAACTTATCGACCAAGTTTACAGATGTTAAAACAGATGTTTATCTGGCAAAAAAATGGCCGGAGTGAACTGATAAATGCTCAAAAAAATAAAATTGTTTTACACAATAAAAGAGAAATTCGGCAATTTATAAAAAATTTTCAAAAATAGAGAAGAAAGAATAGAAAATGACAAAAATGATTGTTGGCTTGGGAAACCCAGGCGATAAATATGAAAAAACAAAACATAATATGGGCTTTATGGCACTTGATTTACTGGCAAAAGAACTGAATGTTGATTTTAAAGAAGAAAAACCTTTTATGTCGCTTGTCGCGTCAACATTTGTGAATGGTGAAAAATTGTTTCTCGTGAAACCTTTGACTTTTATGAATGAATCTGGGCGTGCGGTGGCGCCACTTTTGAAATATTATAATATAGACGAGGCAGATTTAACGGTCATGCATGATGACTTGGATTCACCAGTCGGGCGCGTGCGTCTAAGACAAAAAGGGTCATCAGGTGGACAAAATGGAATAAAATCAGTCATTACACATGTGGGAAGTCAAACTTTTAACCGTGTAAAAATTGGGATTGGCCGTCCAAAACATGGGATGACAGTTGTGAATCATGTACTCTCTGGTTTTGACAATGAAGATAAGGAAATCGCTCAAGATGGAATTTTCAAAGCTGTTGATGCAATGAAATTCTATCTTGAAAATGGTGATTTTCAAAAGACAATGAATAAATTTAACTAAATGAATATTATTGAATTTTTTGACCAAAATTGGCAACTACAAAAATGGCAACAAGGTTTTTCAAAGCGTGAGCGAACTTTACTGACAGGATTGTCAGGAACAGCAAAGAGCTTAGTGATGGCAAATGCTTATGAAAATGTTGCTGACAAATATATTATTGTTACTGACAGCCAGTTTCATACGAATGAACTTTATGATGAACTGTCAACTTTGCTTGGTGAAGAAAAAGTTTTTCAATTTTTTTCTGACGATAACATCTACGCAGAGTTCGCACTTGCATCTAAAGATCGAGTTGCTTATCGACTTGAGGCACTTAATTTCCTACTTGACGAAAAGTCAACAGGATTTTTGGTCGTACCTTTTTTGGCATTACGGAGCTATTTACCAAGTCCCGAAAATTTTTTAGAAAATTATCTTTTACTGACCTCTGGGGATGAGTATGATTTATCAAATTTAGTTAATTTATTATCAAAAGCTGGTTATGAAAAGACACAGCGCGTGATGACGCCAGGTGAATTTTCAATGCGAGGAGATATCGTTGATATTTATCCTTTAGATGCGGAAAATCCGGTACGTTTAGAGTTTTTTGGTGATGAAGTAGATACGATTCGCTCATTTGATGTGGAGAGTCAACGTTCACTGACAAGCCTTGAACGTTTGGAAATATATCCGGCCAGTGATTTTATTTTGACTGACAAAGAATTTGACAAGGGTGCAAAATCACTGACAGAAATGACAAATTTACTGACAGACCCGTCAGCAAAATCATATATGGAAGAAGTGATTTCAGCAGCTCAAAATCACTATTATCACAAAGATTTACGAAAATTTGCGGAGTATTTTTATGATAAAAAAACTTCACTTTTAAATTATTTTCCAAAAAATGTTCAAATATTCATTGATGATTTTCAAAAAGTAAATGAAATGAATAATAAGTTAGAAATGGAATTAGCAGATTTCATTTTATCTGAAAAAGCAATGGAAAGGGGATTTGAAGGGCAGACTTATTTGCTAGATACAATGGCAAAAGTTAGAAATTATAAGCCTGCTACCTTCTTTTCAAATTTCCAAAAAGGGCTCGGAAATCTCAGATTTGAACAACTTTATAATTTCAAACAACATTCAATGCAACAATTTTTCGGTCAATTAGAACTTTTTTACACTGAAGTTGAACGATTTATTAAGCAAGAGTTTACAGTTGTTTTAGCTGTATCATCAGAAAAACTCCGTAAATCACTCCATGAATTAGATTTAAGTTTACAAGAGGTTGACAGAGAATCTATTCAAGTGGGTAAAGTCAATCTGATTGATTTGCAATTATCCAATGGTTTTAATTTCCTTGATGAAAAATTAGTCGTCATGACTGAGCATGAAATATTTGGTAAAATGCGTAAGAAAAAGGCACGCAAACTGAATATTACAAATGCAGAAAGACTAAAAGATTACAATGAACTCGCTGTTGGTGATTTTGTTGTCCATAAGAATCATGGGATTGGGAAATATTTAGGTTTACAAACGCTTGAAGTCGGCGGAATGCATCGTGATTATCTGACCATTCAATATCAAAATGGGGATACAATTTCTGTTCCAGTTGATCACCTAGATTTACTCAGTAAATATACAGCTGGTGAAGGAAAAAGTCCTAAAATCAATAAACTGAACGATGGGCGTTGGCGTAAAACCATGTCTTCTGTCAGTAAACAAGTTGAAGATATTTCAGATGATTTGATTAAACTTTATGCTGAACGTCAGGCGAAAAAAGGATTTGCATTCTCTCCGGATGACACCAGTCAAGAAGAATTTGATTCTGGTTTTTCATATGTTGAAACTGAAGACCAGATGCGTTCAATCAATGAAATTAAGCATGATATGGAACTTGAACGGCCAATGGACCGCTTGTTAGTTGGTGATGTTGGTTTTGGTAAAACCGAAGTTGCAATGCGAGCAGCCTTCAAAGCCATAAATGACGGGAAACAAGTCGCAGTTCTTGTGCCAACGACTGTTCTTGCTGAGCAGCATTTTAATAATTTTACTGAACGTTTTATCAACTTTGGTGTAAATGTCGAAGTTCTCAGCCGTTTTCAAACGAAAACACAGCAAACTGAAATTCTAGCCAAATTGAAAAAAGGACGAGTTGATTTAATTATTGGAACCCACCGTTTACTTTCAAAAGATGTTGAATTTTTTGATTTAGGTTTGATGATTATTGATGAAGAACAACGTTTTGGGGTTAAGCATAAAGAACGTTTGAAAGAATTAAAAACCCAGGTTGATGTTTTGACATTGACAGCCACACCTATTCCTAGGACTCTACATATGTCAATGCTTGGAATTCGTGACTTGTCAGTTATTGAAACACCACCAACAAACCGTTATCCAGTTCAAACCTATGTCATGGAAACAAACTACGGTGTGGTTCGTGATGCAGTGTTGAGAGAAATCTCTCGTGGTGGACAAGTTTACTATGTTTACAACAGGGTTGACACGATTGAGCAAAAAGTTTCTCAATTAGAAGAATTAATTCCTGAAGTAAGAATTGGTTTTATACACGGCCAAATGACTGAAGTACAACTTGAAAATACTTTACTTGCCTTTATCGCAGGTGATTATGATGTGCTTGTTGCAACGACAATCATTGAAACTGGGGTTGATATTCCAAATGCGAATACGCTTTTTATTGAAAATGCGGATATGATGGGCTTGTCACAACTTTATCAATTAAGAGGGCGAGTGGGGCGTTCAAATCGGGTGGCTTACGCCTATTTCATGTATCGACCTGAAAAAATATTGTCTGAAGTTTCGGAAAAACGTTTGGAAGCTATTAAAGGCTTTACAGAATTAGGCTCAGGTTTCAAGATTGCCATGCGTGATTTGTCTATCCGTGGTGCTGGTAATTTACTGGGAAGTGAGCAATCAGGATTTATTGATTCTGTTGGTTTCGATTTGTACTCACAACTGTTGGAAGAAGCCATTCACGCTAAACTTGGGACAAGTAAGCAAAAACGGACTTCAAATGTGGAAATTTCTTTGGAATTGGATGCCTTTATTCCTGCTTATTATATTTCTGATGAACGTCAAAAAATTGAAATTTACAAACGAATTCGTCAAATTGATAGTCGGGAGATTTATGAAGAACTACAAGAAGAATTGGTTGACCGTTTTGGAGAATATCCAGATGAAGTCGCTTATCTTCTGGAAATTGGTCTCTTAAAACACTTTGCAGATAATGCCTTAGTTGAAAAAATTGAAAAATCGAGATTTGAAGCAACTGTTACTTTGGAAAAAGTGGCTAATACCACCTATGACCCACAAGATTATTTCAAAGCCTTGGCTAAAACAAGCATGAAAGCTTCTGTGGGGGAAAAATATGGTAAAATGACTTTCCGCTTTAAAATTGAAAATCGAAACTCCGTTGTTCTTTTGAGCGAAATAATGAATTTTATTGAAGAATTATCAAAAATACGAGACAGTTACGAAAACAAGTAATTATTTTGTAAAAAAAGATAAATATGATACAATGCTTTTATATAAAACTATAAAAAATAGAGTTTAATAATTTTATGGAAATAAAAAACATAAAGAGAAAAAATTCTCAAGATGTAATTTATAAAATTAAACTCATATCTTAAAGGAGATTTATAAAAGTGGATTTAAAAGAAGCAAAAGCGGAGTTGAGAGAAAAAAGCCGACCCTATCAAACTTATTCTTACTATCTTATTATTCCAATCTTTATTATTCTTGTTTTTCTATTACCTTTAGTGGGGTACAATAAAGGAACTTTTGGAACAATCGTTTTTGTTTTTGTGATTTTTGCTCATGTTTGGGCAAGTAAACTGGATTTAGTAAGAAAAAGAAAACATGTGGCACCAATTTTAATGTATGTAACTCAAGGATTAGGAGTTGTTCTTATGGTTTTATTAGTTACCGAAGTTTCAGCGGGTGGGACAGGAAATATTGCTTTAGGACTTTCAAGTCTTATTCTACTTCCAATTGAAATTATTGCGATTGTTTTCTTCTTTATTTCAGCTAACGATATAAAAAAAGCTTATCCAACAATGAAAGAAGACGCCAAAGCAGCAAGGCTAGAATATCAAGAACTTAGACGTTCAAAATAATAAAAAAATTACTGACAGGTCTGTCAGTAAATTAATAAGGTTCTGTCACTAATGATGGAGCCTTATTATTATAAATAAAGGCATTTTCAAACAAAATGAAATATGTTATAATCAAACCATGAGATTAGATAAGTTTTTAAAAGTTTCGCGCTTGATTAAACGTCGTCCAGTTGCGAAAGAAGTTGCCGACAAAGGTCGGATTAAAATTAACGGAAAATTAGCGAAATCTTCATCTGATGTAAAATTTAATGACACAATTGAAATTCGTTTCGGAAATAAAATTGTTGAAGTTCGGGTTGCTGAATTAAAAGAGTTTACACGTAAAGAAGATGCTGATAAAATGTATGAAATGATTAGCGAAACTCGTATTACAGAAGAAGTTGAGTAATTATCATCAAAATAGATTGGAGGTTGTCATGGCAAAGCAAGTGATTCAACTAAATAATAAGTACACTCAGAAGCATAAAAAAAGAAATTTAAACCCAGTACCAAAAAGAAAACATTTAGGGCTTATTTTGATCGTGGCAATTTTACTTTTTAGTTTAGCAAGTATGAGTTTGATAAAATCATATGAAACTTTGCACAGTCAAGTAGCTTTAGAACAAAGTGCAAAGAAACAATATGAGAGTCTTTCTAAAGAAGTAACGATTAAAAAAGAAGAAATATCAAAACTTCAGGATCCTAACTATCTCCAAAAATTTGCTCGGAGTGACGGTCAAGAATATTCACAAAGTGATGAAAAAGTTTTTACTACTGACAGTCCCTTGATTGGAAGTAACGGGTCAAAATAATGATTGGACAAGTTGAAAACATTACAAGATTTGGACTTTTTGTAAAAATTTCTACTGATAAACTTGACGAAAGTACAGAAAAACTTGCTGACAAAGCTGTCAGTAAAAATAGAGGACTTTTGCGTTGGTCACAAATCCCTAAAAATGTACCCAAAGTACAAATTGGAGATTTGATTGGTGTTGAAATTTCAAAAATACACGAAGATGGTAAGGTTGATTTAAATTATCAAGAAAAAATTTTTAAAAATGTCTATGCCGAATTTTTAGAAACAAGTCACCAAAGACTTACAGAACTTGAGCAAAAAAATCGTGAATTAAACTAAATAATTAAAAAGAAAAAATATTATTTAGTTTTTTCTTTGACTATTCTATTGACTAAAAATAGCACCTATTTTATGAAAAATTCTAGGAATTAAAAAGATAAAGATTACAACAGAAATTATTCTATGGAATGGATAAGATGTTGGGCAAGGTTTTAATCATGCAAAAACAGAGAACAAAAATTAATAGTGGAGTAGCCTTGGTGATGCTTTTAATGATTATCACAGGCTTTTTTGCTTTTTCACAAACAAGATATTTTGCTGACAAAAAGGTCAGTAAATCAAAAAATATTGTTGCAGCTGACAAAGTTACAGACAAAGAAAAAGAAACTGAAACTTGGACTTCAATCCCCCAAAGAGTAGTGGCTTATCAAGAATTAACAACTTATGAGGACTCAAACCTTACTAAATCAGTTGGTAAAATTCCAGCTAAGACACAATTAGATATTGCCGAAATCGTTGGGAAATCCTTTAAGTTAAAGACAGGAAAGTATATTTCTACTGACAAAAAAGCTGTGATATCAGATCTTACAATTTCTAGAGAGTCAACAAATACAACAATATATACTGATAAAAGTGTCAATGTATTTTACAACCCCGTAACCACTTATGATAATCAAATAATGACAAATTTAAGTGGTACACATCAACTTTCTGCTGATAAAATGGCTAAGACTAACTGGGGAACTTACTACGAAGTATCTTTAGATAATGGCCAAACAGGTTGGGTTTCAGAAAATGATATTTCTTTGGAAAATCCCAAAATCAAACAAGTTCAGGCATTATTGAATCAGAAATACAATGACAAAAAGTATTCAATCTATGTCAAAGAACTTGACGATAAGTTTACAGCTGGTGTAAACCAAGAACAGAAAATGTATTCAGCGAGTCTTTCTAAAATTCCAATTCTTTATTGGACTCAAAAACGACTTAATGAAGGTTTGGCTTCACTTGATGACAAACTATTGTACACCCCAGCCATTAATACTTTTTATGGAAGTTATAAACCAGAAGGAACTGGAAATTTACCAAAAACAGCAGATAATAAATATTACAGTCTTCAGGATGTTATCAATAGAACAGCCAAACTCTCAGACAATGTCGGAAGTAATATGCTCGCCTATTATGAAACCCAGGAGTTTAATCCAAACTATCAAAAAGAAATAAATAGGATTGCTGGACAAGAGTGGAATCCAAAAGAGCGAAATGCCTCAGCTCAAATGGTAGGTAGAATGCTAGAAGCTCTTTATAATGAAGGAGGGGCTTCCTTTAACGCTTTATTTGATACCTCTTTTGATGATGTTAAAATTAGAGCAGGCGTTCCTAAAAATATATCGGTTGCTCACAAAATTGGTGGGGCAGATACAGATAATCATGATGCAGCCATTGTATTTGCAAGTAAACCATATCTTTTGGTGATTGAAACTGATGGGGCAACTGATGATGAAATAAAAGCAATTTCTCAAGATGTTTATGGAGTTATGAAATGACACCAGCTCAACGTAAATTTTTAAAAATAGTCAAAGATGAACACTATTTTGATAAAGATTCAAAAATATTATTGGCTTTATCAGGTGGTAAAGACTCAATGACTCTTTTTAACTGGCTCTATGATTTAAAAGAAGTTCTCGGTATTGAACTGGGACTGGCTCACATTAATCATGGCTTACGAGAAGAGTCAAAGTTTGAAGAAATTGCTCTTCGAGAAATGGCAACAAAACTTAAAGTACCAATTTATGTTGACAAGTTTACAGGAGAGTTTACAGAAAAAAATGCACGTGATTTCCGTTATCAGTTTTTTGAAAAGCTAATGATAAGAGAAAATTACAATATTTTGCTGACAGCTCATCATCAAGGAGACCTTGTTGAAACGGTATTAATGCGTCAAATTACAGGACGTCCTTTGAGAAGTCTTCAGGGCATTGCTGACCGTCAACCTTTTGCAGGTGGGCAATTAATCAGACCATTATTGAAATTTACAAAAGAAGAACTTGATGCACAAACCTATTATGAAGATTCAACAAATCAAGGACTAGATTATTTTAGAAATAGAATACGTAATCAACTAATTCCAGAATTAACAAAAGAAAATCCTCAATTTTCACAATCAATCAGTGATTTGAGCTCGGAAATTAAAAAGGCGTTGGCAGTAATTAATCAAAAAATTTCGGAACTTGAAATTGTTGATGAAAAAATATCATCTAAAAAATTCATCTCACAAACAAAAGAATTACAACATTTTATCTTACAAGCATTTTTTGCTCAATATTCAGAAATAGAAGTAAGTAAGAAAAAATTTGCAGAATTACTTCATATTATCAATCGTCCTCAACAATATTTCGCAAAATTGAATAAGGAATTTTATTTTGTGAAGACTAAAGATTTCTTTTATCTTGAAAAAATTCAACTTGAAAGGGAGGATTCAGTAGAGATTGTAAGTGAAAATCCGCAAGATGAATCATTTATGGAAGTTTATTTGCCTCTTGAAGGGGAAATTGAAATTCGTAAACGCCAGCCTGGGGATCAAATTCTAATCAATGGTCATCATAAAAAATTACGCAAGTTTTTTATTGATAACAAAGTTCCATTAAAGGCCCGAGAGAATCCACTTATCTTCGTTGATAAAAAACTCTATGCCATTGTCGGTCTTGCGTGTTCTGATTTGAGTAAAATGCTCAAAAATGATAAAATTAGAAGAATATTATGGGTCAAACCCAGTATAGGAGAGGAAATCAACGATGCTCGAAAAAAATCTTGATAAGGCCATTGAAAAAGTATTAGTTTCAGAAGAAGAAATTATAGAAAAATCCAAAGAACTTGGAGAAATATTAACAAAAGAATACGAAGGAAAAAATCCATTAGTCTTAGGAATTCTTCGCGGTTCAGTTCCTTTCTTAGCTGAATTAATCAAACATATTGATTGTCACTTAGAAACTGACTTTATGACTGTATCAAGTTATCACGGCGGAACAAAATCTTCTGGTGAAGTAAAATTAATCCTAGATGTTGATACAGCAGTCAAAGGTCGTGATATTTTAATTGTTGAAGATATTATCGATACTGGTCGTACTTTAAAATATCTAAAAGAACTTTTGGAACATCGTGGAGCAAACGTAAAAATTGTAACACTTCTTGACAAACCAGAAGGACGAATTGTTGAAATTAAACCAGATTATTCAGGTTTTACAATTCCTAATGAATTTGTTGTTGGATTTGGTTTGGACTACGAAGAAAACTATCGTAATCTTCCATATGTCGGAGTTTTAAAACCAGAAGTTTATAACAAATAATTCGTTGATTTTAGTCATCTAAAGTTTTTCTCAGACTAAAGTATGAAAAAATCTCTGACCAATACTTACTATTAGCATTCCAAAAGGAAATATGCTATAACTAGGTATAGCTGTTATTGACTAGCCTGTATCCTTTATTACCAGTGATACTAAGAAGTAAATTCTTGGCTTTTCTAATAATAAATAAACAAAAGATAAGGAAAATATGAATAACAACAAACAACCAAAACAAGGAAATTTTGTAAAAAATATCTTGATGTGGGTAATCTTGGCTATTGTTGTTGTTGTCGGTTTCAATTTCTTCTTCAGTAGTAATCAATCAAGCGTGGATAAAATTAGCTATTCACAATTGGTGACGAAACTTGACGGTAACAAGATTGAAAACGTCACAATGCAACCTTCTGATAGCTTAATTACTGTAACAGGTGAATATAAAGAACCTGTAAAAGTAAAAGGAACAAATAATTTCCCACTTTTAGGCAATTCTAGTAGTGAAGTTAAAAACTTCCAAGCTTATATTATTCCAACTGACAGTGTTGTCAAGGATATCCAAAATGCAGCTAAAAGTAATGATGTAAAACTTAGTGTTGTTCAAGCTTCATCAAGTGGTATGTGGGTTCAAATTCTCTCATACATCATTCCAATGCTTCTATTTGTTGGTATATTCTGGCTCATGATGGGCGGAATGGGCGCTCGTGGCGGAGGCGGCGGTGGAAATCCGATGTCCTTCGGTAAATCTCGTGCTAAACAACAAGATGGTAAAACATCTAAAGTTCGTTTTGCTGACGTTGCCGGTTCTGAAGAGGAAAAACAAGAGCTTGTAGAAGTTGTTGATTTCCTTAAAAATCCGAAAAAATATAATGATTTAGGAGCTCGTATCCCAGCAGGTGTTCTTCTTGAAGGCCCTCCAGGTACAGGTAAAACATTGCTTGCTAAGGCTGTTGCCGGTGAAGCAGGAGTTCCTTTCTATAGTATCTCAGGTTCTGATTTCGTTGAAATGTTTGTCGGTGTTGGTGCCTCACGTGTCCGTGACTTATTTGAAAATGCTAAGAAAACTGCACCATCAATTATCTTTATTGATGAAATTGATGCTGTTGGTCGTCAACGTGGTGCAGGTCTTGGTGGTGGTAACGATGAACGTGAACAAACCCTTAACCAATTGCTCGTTGAAATGGATGGTTTCCAAGATGATGGCAACTCAGTAATCGTTATTGCTGCAACTAACCGTTCAGATGTGCTTGACCCAGCGCTTTTACGTCCAGGTCGTTTTGACCGTAAAGTCTTGGTCGGAGCTCCAGATGTTAAAGGTCGTGAAGCCGTTCTTAAAGTTCATGCTAAAAACAAACCTTTAGCAAGTGATGTTGATTTGCACAATGTTGCTACACAAACTCCAGGCTATGTCGGAGCTGATTTGGAAAATGTTTTGAATGAAGCTGCACTTGTTGCTGCACGTCAAAATAAAAAAGAAATCAATGCTGCTGACATTGATGAAGGAATGGACCGTGCAATGGCTGGTCCAGCTAAGAAAGATCGTATTCAATCAATGCGCGAACGTGAGATCGTGGCTTACCACGAAGCAGGTCACGCTATTGTTGGACTCGTTCTTGAAAATGGATCTACTGTTCGTAAAGTTACCGTTGTTCCACGTGGACGCATCGGTGGTTACATGCTTGCTCTTCCAGATGAAGAAATCATGCAACCAACTAATTTCCATCTTCAAGACCAACTTGCCAGCCTTATGGGTGGACGACTTGGTGAAGAAATTGTCTTTGGTGTAGCTACTCCAGGGGCATCAAATGATATCGAAAAAGCAACACACATTGCTCGTTCAATGGTAACTGAATATGGGATGTCTAAGAAACTTGGTATGGTATCTTATGAAGGAGACCATCAAGTATTTATTGGTCGCGACTATGGTCAAACTAAGACTTACTCAGAAGCAACTGCTGTTATGATTGATGATGAAGTGCGTCGTATTCTCGGTGAAGCTTATGACCGTGCTAAAGAAGCAATTGAAACACACCGTGAGCAACATAAAGCAATTGCGGAAGCTCTGCTTAAATATGAAACACTTGATGCGAAACAAATCATGTCACTCTTCAAAACAGGAAAAATGCCTGATGAAGCAGCGGCAGCAGAAGTACCAGAACCAAAAACATTTGAAGAATCTCTCAAAGATGCAAATGCGAATGTTGATGATTTTTCAAACATTAATATCTATAATGGTGATGAAAAAACAGATTCTAAACCAGAAGAAAATAAGGAAAAATCAGAAGATGAAACAGCCGAATAAGGCTGTTTTTCTTTTTTTTTATGTTTTAGAATAAATGGTCTAGTTTATTCTTGACAAAAAATAATATTTTGATATAATTAAATAGTTGTCGTTTGAGACGACTGACTTTCTTATTATTCATCTAAAATATTATTTTGAAAAGATAACACAGTTTATTCTTGACAAAAAAATATAAAAGTGTATAATAGAAAAGTACTGTTTGAGACAGTACAACAATATATGGTCCGTTGGTCAAGGGGTTAAGACACCGCCTTTTCACGGCGGTAACACGGGTTCGAATCCCGTACGGACTATATCTGGAGGATTACCCAAGTCCGGCTGAAGGGAACGGTCTTGAAAACCGTCAGGCGTGTAAAAGCGTGCGTGGGTTCGAATCCCACATCCTCCTTTTTAATTATCGCGGGATGGAGCAGCTAGGTAGCTCGTCGGGCTCATAACCCGAAGGTCATAGGTTCAAATCCTATTCCCGCAATTTTGGCTCGGTAGCTCAGTTGGTAGAGCAATGGATTGAAGCTCCATGTGTCGGCGGTTCGATTCCGTCTCGCGCCATTCCTTATTTAGCGGATGTAGTTTAATGGTAGAACCCCAGCCTTCCAAGCTGGCTACGCGAGTTCGATTCTCGTCATCCGCTTAACTTAATATTTTGGGAGTTTAGCTCAGTTGGTTAGAGCACTGTGTTGATAACGCAGGGGTCCCAGGTTCGAATCCTGGAATTCCCATATTTGGTATTTATTGCATAGGAGATATACCTGTTCCCATGTCGAACACAGAAGTCAAGTCCTTTTGCGCTGGAAGTACTTGGGGGTTGCCCCCTGGGAGATAAAGACGATGCCAAGTTTACATTGCGGATTAGCTCAGTTGGTAGTAGCGCATGACTGTTAATCATGATGTCGTCAGTTCGAGTCTGACATCCGCAGTAACTAAGTCACCTAAGGGTGACTTTTTTTATTTTATAAATATCATCAATAAATCTTGGCACGCCTTTTTGTGTCAAGGTTTTTATTTACAGCTTTATTGGTAGCGGTTACAATATAATTATACTAGTTACTATGTAAAGGAGTCTGAAATGACTGATACTGTAAACTTAAAAGTACGAGTGCAAAAACTTGGTACCGCATTATCAAATATGGTAATGCCAAATATTCCTATTTTGATTGCCTGGGGGGTGTTGACGATGTTCTTCATTCCTGATGGTTTTACCCCTAATAAAACATTTGCAGCAATGGTTAGTCCGATGCTTGCTTTTCTTATTCCCCTAATGATTGGTTACACTGGTGGAAAAAATATTTATGAACATCGTGGAGGAGTGGTTGGTGCAATTGCGACTTTCGGTTCAATTATTGCCACAGCTAGTCTTTCTCTAGGAGGTCTAAACACTAAAGGAAACGTTCCTATGATTTTAGGTGCAATGATTTTGGGTCCTTTTGGTGCTTGGGTAATAAAAAAATTTGATGACTATGTTCAACCCATATTAAAGCAGGTCTAGAAATGTTGATTAATAATTTCTCAGCTGGTTTAGTTGGATTTGGACTTGCACTTTTTGCTGTAAAAGTGGTTGGTCCACTTGTAGCTTGGTTAACCGACGTGATGGGACATGGGGTCGACTTTTTAATTGCTAATCATTTGATTCCCCTTGCTAATCTTTTTATTGAGCCAGCAAAAATATTATTTTTAAATAATGCAATCAATCAAGGGATTTTATCGCCATTGGGAATTCAGCAAGTTTCTGAAAATGGAAAATCACTTCTATTTTTATTAGAAGCGAATCCTGGACCAGGACTTGGAATTCTGATTGCTTTTATGCTTTTTGGTAAGGGTTCAGCTAAAGCGACGGCACCTGGTGCGATTTTGATTCAATTTGTCGGTGGTATACACGAAATCTATTTTCCTTATGTCATGATGAAACCTGCGCTCTTTTTTGCTGTGATGGCAGGTGGGGTATCAGGAACCTTGACAAATAATTTACTAGGTTCGGGTCTTGCGGCTCCTGCTTCTCCTGGTTCAATTATTGCAATCACAGGAATGGCATCAGCTAAATCAGCGGGTGGTTTTGTAAATGTCTTATGTGTCTGGTCAGGAATAGCTGTGGCAGCAATTGTTTCATTTCTAGTTGCATCTTTTATTTTAAAACGGGATAAATCAATGATTGATGATTCTGCTTTTGAGAATGCAAAAGTAGGTGTAGCTGCAGATAAAGCTGTCAGTAAAGGACAAGTTTCTGTCAGCAATAATATTACTGACCAAGTCGATTTCTCTACGATTAATCATATTATCTTTGCCTGTGATGCAGGAATGGGTTCATCAGCAATGGGAGCCTCTATTTTGAGGAATAAAGCTAAGAAAGCAGGTTTGCTACAAGATGTTACTAATGTCGCTATAGCTAACTTAAAAGCAGGTTCTGACACAATTGTTGTGACACAAGATGAACTTGCTCCACGAGCTGCGATAATGGCTCCTGAAGCAATCAGATACTCAGTGGCTAATTTCCTCAATTCACCTCGCTATGATGAAATTATCAGTAGTTTATTGACTACTGATAATGATACAAATCAAACAATAATTACTGACAGACCTGTCAGTAAAAATGAGATAGACTTGAACCAAATTGATGAAGTTGTCTTTGCTCATGATGATTTACATATTGGTTCAAATACAATGGGCAAAGAAACATTAAAAGCAATATTCCAGATGCATGGTGTTAAAATTCCTATTTCTGATGTTGAATTTATTGGTTTAGGAGCATTTAATGCCAAAAATATCATGATTGTTTCAACAAAAGAATTTACGACAAGTGTAAAAAACGAAGCTCCAAATGCTCAACATCTTTTTGTTGAGTCATTAATTACTACTCCTGAATACATCAATATGGTGAAACGGATGAACAAATAAAAATACTAGCTGTTAATTGGCAGTCTAGTTATGAGTAGAATTTTAAAAAGGAATTTTTATGTTTTTAACAAGTCGTGAGCAAAAATTAATCCAGACATTTTTGAAACGTGGAAAGCTTACGATAGCAGAAATGATGGAAATTACAGATACAAGTCGCAGAACGCTTTATCGCGATTTGAACAATTTACAAAAGTCTTTACCAGAAAATATCAGTTTGGAAAATACTGATGAAGGCTATTTTTTGAAAGGGGATATCAATCAACTTACTCAAGCTCATGAATTAATAGACTATTCAATAAGTGAACGTTTGTATGGTGAGTTGCTTTTATTAATTGAAAATAAAGCATCTATCGCTTCTCTAACAGATTATTTTGGAATTAGTCAACCGACAGTAACTAGTGATTTGAAGCAAATTGAGCAAGCTCTGTTTGAAAATGAACTAGTACTAATCCGAGATCGTGGCTTAAAACTTAAAGGGGCAGAAGAAAATATTCGTCCAGTATTTGTGGCAGTGATTTATAATTCAGCAAGTATTCAGGAACTACTTCTTAATCAACTTTCTAACAATAAAATTTTAAGAATAATAGATTTAAATAAATTTAAGCAAGTTAATGAGGCTTTTAAACGTATAGATTTACCTGAAAAAATGACTGACAAAGTCAAAGTTTTAATGCAACTTTTTTGCTTAGTTGTTTTGCTGCGTTTGGATGAGGGGGATTCTGTCAGTAGTGAAACTCTGGGCAGACCAAGTAAGCAAGCCTTAAACTTTGTCAATAAGTTACTGACAGAGTTGCCAGTAACAAAATTTGTTGTTTCTGAGATCACTTATCTTGCATCAGTTTATGATATTTTATATTTTGGCTTTGGAAGAGAGCTGCTATTTATGGAAAAATTTGATACCGATTTTTCTTATAAAATTCGCCAACTCATTGATAAAGTTTCAACAATTCTTGAGATAGAATTTGGGAAAGATGACCGTTTATATGGTTTACTATATGCTCATCTCAAAGAATCAGAGATGTTACCAGTCCTCTTTCCTAAAAAAGAAAATGATTTTATCAAAAAGATAAATAAAGATAATCCTGAAATTTATAAAACAGTCAAAGAATCATTAAGGGAGGTCTTTGATAAGAATTTTTCAGAAATGGAAATTGCTTTTATAAGTCTTCACTTTGTGGCGACTCTTGAACGCAGTGACCTAGTTTTACCTTTAAGTGCCGCACTTGTCAGCAGTCGTGGAAGAATTTCTTGCGAATTTATCATGAGTAATTTAAGAAAGAATTTTCCCTTCTTAAAAAAGATAGAACTTATTCAAAGTTCAATCCATATCACTCAGGAAAAATATGACGTCATTTTTACAACAGAGAAAGAGTTAGATTACCTCTACATCAATCCAATGCTAGATCAAAAGAATTTGGAAAATATTCGTCACCAGCTGAGGTTAATTCAACAAAAATCACGAGCACTTACCTCTGATTCAGAAAAAGAAAAGAATTTTTTAAATCTCAATGACTTATTTTCAATAGGCAATGAAATATTAAAATCTTTTGAAATCCTATCTCTTGAAAATAAGGCAGAATTACATGATACTGTAAAACAAATTATTCAGCGAGTAAACCCAGAGGATAGTGGAGAACTCGTTCATTTGGTGGAAGAAAGATTTAAAGAAACACATCTAGCAATTCCAGAAACAAAAATTGCTCTCTTTCACGCAGTTCATTCATCAATCTCAAGTCCAATTTTTAAAATCTTTGACTTAAGTCAACCAATTGAAGGAATAGCAATGGATCATCAGGCTATTCAAATTGGACGAGTTCTATTGTTATTAGCGCCTCCAGAAGTTCCAGAGTATGTTTCCTTTTTATTAGGTAAAATCTCAAGTTCAATTATTGAAAACAAGCTTTATACTAGGATATACGATTCCGGAAATTATGAAATTGTAAGTGAGTTACTAAGAGAGATAATTATCGAAGCTGTTAAACATTATGATGACTAGGTTTACATAAGTTGTAAACCTAGTAAACCAAGAAAGGTAATTTTTAAAATGGAAATTCAAAAAAGTCTGATTAAAATTAATCAAAACTTTTCAAATAAAGAAGAGGCCATAAAATATTGTGGAAGTTTGTTGGTTGATGGAGATTATGTCAAACCTAACTATATCTCAGCAATGATTGAACGAGATAGAGAATTGTCAGTCTATATGGGAAACTTTATTGCAATTCCTCATGGAACTGATGAATCAAAAAAAGAAGTTTTAAAAACAGGAGTAGCCATTGTTCAAGTTCCTCGTGGTGTAAACTTTGGAACAGTAGAAAATCCTAAGATAGCCACAATGCTATTTGGAATTGCGGGGATTAAAGAGGAGCATCTTGAGCTGATTCAAAAGATTTCAATTTTTTGCGCGGACGTTGACAATGTTGTAAAACTTGCTGATGCTCAAACAATCGAAGAAATTGCAAAATACTTTGAAAATTAATTAAAAAATGGCACAGCTTTTAGTGCCATTTTTTATATTTACCAGCATAATGTAAAAGCTTACAATTGCTTATATAGAGGGATTTTAGAGGATTCTATTTGAACTTTTACTTTCTAAATAAAGGAGCAGTAAGTAAGATGAAAAAAGCAGTACATTTTGGTGCAGGAAATATTGGACGGGGTTTCATAGGTGAAATTTTGAGTAAAAATGGATTTGATATTCACTTTGTTGACACAAATAAATCTATAATTAACGAACTTAATAATCGGCATTCCTATGAAATTGGGATTGCAAGTAGTGAACATGAAAAAATTTCTGTAAAAGCTGTCTCTGGTATTAACAATAGTGAGAATCCTGAGGCAGTCATTGAAGCAATTGCAAAAGCTGATATTCTAACAACAGCGATTGGTCCTAATGTCTTACCTTATATTGCTGAGCTTATTGCAAAAGGACTTCAGAAACGTAAGGAAGAAAAGGTTCAGAGCCCGTTAGATATTATTGCCTGTGAGAATATGATAGGGGGCTCTGAATTTTTGGAAGAAAAAGTGTCCGATTATCTGTCGGAATCTGATAAACTTTATCTGTCTAAATTTATTGGTTTTCCTAATGCTGCAGTTGACCGTATTGTTCCTGCTCAAAAACATAAAGATGTTCTCTATGTTGAGGTAGAGCCTTTTAGTGAGTGGGTAATAGATGCAAGTCATTTAAAAAATAAAGAAATCAAACTTGAAGGAGTTCATTATACAACTGACCTCGAACCATTTATTGAGCGTAAACTTTTTTCTGTAAACTCAGGACATGCTGCAGTTGCCTATTCTAGCGCATATAAAGGTTATAAAACAATATTAGAAGGTTTACAGGATGAAGAAGTTTTGAATATCCTAAAATCAGTTCAAAAAGAAACACGCGCTTTACTTTTAGCAAAATGGGCTCAATATTTTAAGCAAGATGAGTTAATTAAATATCATGAACTAATCATTTCTCGCTTTTCTAATCCAGAAATTATTGATGAAGTGTCACGCGTGGCAAGAACACCTATTCGGAAATTAGGATATGATGAACGTTTTATTCGTCCAATAAGAGAATTAAACGATCGTAAGCTTTCTTATCAAAATCATCTAGATATTGTTGGAAAAATTTTTGCTTACCATGATGAAAATGATGATCAAGCCATTCAACTCCAAGAAAAACTAAAAATAACAGAACTACCAATGCTCATTGAAGAAGTGACTGGTCTAAGCAATCAAAAGTTGATTTTGGAAATCGAAAAGGTTATTAATCACTATAAAAAATAAAATTTGGGAGAGATGATGATTTTTTATTAATACAATTTATGATTCAAAATTTAACCGCTTTCTATTGAAAAAAAAGATAAAAAGTGTTATTATATAATCATAGAAAAAGCACTGGAATGTGCGAGCTCTTTCATTTTTTTGACCGACTATATTTGTATTGCATAGGGGTTCATGAGACATTCGGTAGCGTAATACCTCGAACGAAAGTAGGGGAAGCTGATGCGAAGCGAGAACACCCACCTGGCGTTTTAGCGGGTTCAATACACGGAAGAGCATACGGCATTCAATCAGTGTTTTTTTGCTATCCAGCAGACCTTAATAGAGGGTAAGAAGTGCGGTTTTAAGCGATTCTTTAAAAAATGATACCCACCAGAACCCATTAGAACCAAACGAACTCGTAATAAATCTCGTAATAAAAAAATAGTAAATTTTTGTCAGGCAAGGGGCTGTATATCTCGGATATACGGCTTTTTTATTTTGTCTCTTTTTTAGGAACTCGTAATAAAATGATTTTTCTATTCCCACGGTTGAGCGATTCTTGTTTTTTGAAATATGTCTAAGCTATTTTTATTCTATATTTTTTCAAAAACAGAACTTATGAACTATTTTTATAAACGTGTCAACCACGGTTGTTGATAGGATTATTCTCGTTGTTTTTAACAATTTCATAGTACGTTAAGAGTACTTAGAAATACCCAGCGTCCTTACAGTTGAGCGATTTATATTCAGAAAAAAATTTTTTTCTGACCTGCGTACACTTGGAAAAGGCTAGACTCACTTGGTTCTTTTTAAAAGTTTTGAAATACTTAATAAGTGGGGGGATACCTAACCGACAGCCCATAGTTTGCTGTCTGTGAGCTTTTAATATGTTTTGCGGTAAATTATATTCAATCAACCTCACGCGCGTGCTGTGCTTGTTCTGTGGCTTTCTTTATAATCTCTTTCACTTGTTTAATAGCTGGGCTTGTGTGGTTTCTAACAGTACGTTCGTTTAACAGATAACGACTTGCAACCTCTGATAGTGTCAAGCGTTCCATATATCTAAGTCTTATTAACTCTAGGTCATCATCACTCAATTAATCAAACAGCTCTGTCATTGCGTTGAATATAAAGCGTTGTGGTGTGAGTTGGTCTGTGCTGTCTATCCTATCAGTCCATACTCCATAACTCCCGAAAGATATAACCTGATATTAAACTCTGTTTTATTCATAGTATCACCCTCCAAACAAAAACACTACAAAACACGCGATACATCTTCTTTGAAAGCAAAGTATATTTTTTTCGCTCTCTTGATAGGTATGTCTATGCCTGCGCTCTCTAACTCCATAGCGACACGATACCACGTATAACCGTTATACCCTTTATACCTTAACTCTATGATTCTTTTTTCTGATACTGTTAAAGTATTGTATAAAGCTCCTAAAAGTTCAAGTGTTCGCCTTAATCCTATCAGCTCTTTATCCTCTTCCATGCGTTCCTTGTCTAATGTGTTCCCCTCTGGCTCCGCTGTGCCTTTATAAGCTGTTCTAATCCCTAGGTTATCCTGTTTTACCCTGTATATATAACGGCTCTCTATTGCTTTTATTTTGGCTTGTGTGCGTCCGTTAATATAATCGGCTATGATTTTATCTATTTTATCTTTCACGCTTCCTCCTCTGTTAGATTTTCAAAAGGGTTGCTAATACTCAAGTTTCCGCTAAAAACCTGCAATATCATACCTATTCATCATCATAAAGCTGTAAGAAGTAGTAAGCTCCATTCTTGGCTAACTTCCTGATATATCCCTCTGACACTCCTTGCTCACGCGCTATGGTTGTATAGTAAGTACGTTTTAGATGATGACGGACAATAATCTTATACTCTCTTGGGTGTTCGGCATTGAGTTGCTCAAAGACTTTGTTTATATGCTTTGTCTCAGCTTGTGTAAACTCATTTTCTCCGAACTCATAGACACGCCAAATTTTAAATATAATATCCTCAAATCGTCTGTGTTCCTTGTCTGTTATTAATGTTTTACTCATATTGTTGTCCTTTCTTGTAAAAATAAAAGTGAGGTTTTGTGAGATTTTCGTACCTGCTATATATAAAATAAAAGACAAGTTTTGTCAGGTTTTCGTACCCCTTTAATCTTTTAGGAATATCCAACATTTTCCAACAATTCGTACCCTTTTTTAGGGTGTAAGATTTGTAAGATATCGTACCTCCTTTATATTGAAATGCCTTACCAAAACCTTACCAGTTTACCTTAGTATAATCTTAGTAGTAAAAACAAACGCTCAAAAAGTATAAAAGTAGGTGTAACAACATATATCATAACGCTTATGACACAGAGCTACTAAATTAAAGTACTTGTATTCGTTTGGTTTTGTACCAGTTTACCTACCCAAAACCTCCCTAACTATCTCTTTTTAGGGGAGACAGAATCGACAATATCGTACCTGTGCTAGATGAAATACCTTGTCTAAACCTTGCCTAATCGTACCCACATAACGACTAAAAGCCCAGTCATTGACTAGGCATTTTTAGTTATTCTTCTAATTCAAAGCCGATTAATTCTGCGATGTTATCCAAAGCATTGATATTCATATCTGCCAAGTCTTTCGCTGTGATGACTGTACCGTCTGTAAATTGTGGCACTTCGTGGATATCATCTTTAAACATGGAATGATTGAGCGCGTGCAAGTCTTGTAACTGTGCTTTGAGTGCCAATTCATGCGGTTTGTTTTTACTCTCTGCTGAAAGGCTCATTTCATTCAATCCTAACGCTTTAATCAAACGTTCAATACTATCAGTCAATAAGTCCGCAAAAACTTGTACGTCATTGCCTGATATTTCATGAGGCGTAAAAGTAAGTTGTTGCATTTCCTCAATGATTGATTTTACTGTTTCTTGTGGCTCGTCTTCCTGTGTTTCTGTCAGTTCGTCCACAGATAAGCCCAAAACTTCTGTAAGTTTGACTAGGTTCTCGCGCAATCCTTCCGCTAAGTCTTTCTGAGTGGCTGGAGTTTCGTTTGCTCCCTCAATATTAATCAATTTTGAAGTGGGTTCTGAAAGTTCACTTGTAAGTGTAAAAAGGTTAGATAAGATTGTTTTTGTATTTTGGCTCATTTTATTTTCTCCGATTTTTCTATGTAGTAATTTGTAGTATTTTTTATGACAACATTTGTCAACACTTCAATTTGTCGGACAGCGTGCTTTTTTCATGTTTTTATTTCCTCTGATAAATTCCTAGCGAGTAGGTGTTTTTTCGGTAACAGAGTAACAGATACCTATAAATGGCTTAACCATAAGGTTAAAGCTGTTACTTCTAACAGTAACGTGTTACCGAACTACAGTTACATTATTTATTTACTACCTCAAATCCGGCTAATATAGCACCAGCAACTAAGCCTGACATGATTTCTTTGTCTGTCAGTCCTTGCTTTTCTGCTTCATCAAGAACTTTTCCAAGTTCTTCAATTTCTTTATCATTCATAATATTTTCCTTTTTCTATATAATTCCTAGCGAAGTAGGAAAAGTACGGTATCACGGTAACAACACTCCATAAATAGCTTAACCACGCAGTTTTAATTGTTACCACCGACGGTAACACGTTACCGAACTACGGTATCATTTTCGCTTTTTCTTGCGTTGATAACCTTTTGACAGTCGTTTGTGCTTATCGTCGTCCCAATGAAAGAGCCGTCTAAAAAGTTCGTACTCCTCTGCTCGGTGCAAATCTACGGCTCGATTAAAACCTGCGGTATGTGGTCTTTGAGTTGTTTTTTCCCATTCCTTTTTAATGTGGTCAGGTAATTTAAGCTCAAACTCTCGCTTAGTAAATGGCTTCACTCCCTCATCTTCGCACCATGCACGATATAAGGCACTTAGAAAAGTAGTCGGTAGAAAATCACTAACAAATTCCTCAAACATATCATTTACAAAAGCCAATACATTGTCATTGCTGATTTTGAAGTCATCTAATAGCCCTTGTGTGGCTTTTGGTTCGTCAAACTTCTCAAAGTTAAGCGATAAAGCGATTTTAAGGACATACTCTAAAACGTCTTTGCGTTTAATATAATCATCCTTTATTTTCCAATCGTCATTATCTGCGGTAAAAGACTTTTCAAAAGGCACGATAAGCAAACGTCTGTATGTTCCATTTGACTTATTTCTAAACTTTGGCAAGAAGTTAGTGGATTGTATAACCAGCTTATTAAATACTGCTAAGGTGGGTTGCTTTCCTTTCGCTTCAATCGGTACTGGGTCGCCAGTCACTACTGAAAAGTAATTTCCTGCGTTGTCTAAGTAACTGACTTGGCTGTCATCTCCAATAATACAAGTTTTGCCAACGACTTGGGAAAGGGCGAACCGTTCCGCAAATTGTTCAGCTTTGACACTTGCGACGTTCTCACGTCCGATTAAGTTCATGATGAGACTTTGAAAAGTCCCTTTGCCGTCATTTCCTTTACCGACGAGCCAAACGCCTTTACGATAGGAGTAATTGCCGTTGGTACTTGCGGAAATAATCTGCCATAAAAGGCTGACAAGCTCTTCATCTCCACTCATTAAATCATTGAGCCAGTCATCTACGTTCCAACCGTTAATATTGGGTACTTTAGCTTTTGCGTTGTACTTGGTCGCAATGGTTGACGTAAAGACGTATTTAGGACTGAATGGCTCTAATTGCTGGGTTTTCTTATTGAAAATACCGTTCGCTACTGGGATAAGATGAGCCTCTGCAGTCTGCTGTTTTACTTCTGATAAAGTTTCAAGTTTGAATAATACTTCTTTTGACCGTGCTTGACTGTATGACGGCTCTAGCCAATAAATGAGCCGATGAAAGAAGTTCTCATTTGTTTCATATATGCCTAGTTCAGGGTTATAAACGCCTAACAGTCCGCTTTGGTGGTCTAATTTGATGACTTTGAGCGTTTTATAGATGATTATAGCCGTATCTAAGGGACTTAGTGACTTGGGTGCGTTGCCGTCCTCTTTAGGTGTGCTTAAAAATAAGTTACGGTGTTCAAAGAATAGTTTTCTAACCGCTCTAAGCGTTTGAGTATTTGCTTTGACATAGTCAGGGCTATTGATGATTTCTTTTTCTTGTTCCAGCCAGTCTTTTAAGCATTCCTGATAACCTGTGACATTAATGACTTTTTTGCCGTCTTCGCCATAATCTGTGAAGTCCTCTATTTTAGGTTTTGGACTTCTTACGTTTTCCTGTGGCGTTTCTGCCACAAGTTTTTCTAATTGGTCTGTCATGACTTCCTTTCTATTTCATCTTGAATACACTTTTCCAAATAGTTGCCAGCTCGTCATCAGGTAAGGGCGGACTGGTTCGATTGTTAAAGGTTCGCAATAAGTCCATACAGCTATTATTATCAATGCCGATTTTTCTCCAGTAGTGAAGTATTCGATTTGTATCGTTGTTTCGGTTGCCTTTTCGTGCGCCTTGGTTGAATAACTCCCACATTTCAGCGCCATAAGTTCGGCTACTTGTGCCAGTTGTTGCGCGTGCCTGTGGTCGTTGTATCATTTCAAGTAACCAATCAGGACAATCGCAAAGACTATCGAAAGTTAAAGGCTCGTTAGTTTCTGTATCATTCAAAGGGATATAATCGCCGTCTGTCCGTTTGCTCGGATATATGGGTGTGAAGTGTGTCTTTATCTCTACACCGTCCGCTAGTTCACTGACAACCGGCTGACTGAATAGCTCTTTCGGAACTTTAAAGAAAACATGCAAGCCGTTGCCTGTGGGTGTCTTTTCAACATAGGTACTTAATATTTCCCCCTCGCTGTGTTCATTCCACAACCGACTGAATACAACTCTGCCATTCTGTCCGTTTTGGTGCTGGTCTAAGTCAATACAAATCAAACCGCTGTTTCTAAGATTAATCATGATATTGCGGTTCGGTATTTCATCAAACCACGCGCTCACTGTGATTTCGTCAAGAGTTCCACTTGAAGTTCCTTTTATAACAGCTCTCTCGCTTTTCCCTGCAGGATAACCAGCGATAACAGAAAAGCCACGACTAATACAGTTTAGGGCTTGTTCTTTGGGTGTCAATGGTCAACCTCCAGTCTATACTCGCATTCATCACAAATTTGCCGTTCTTGATAAGGGATAATCTCATTTTCTTTAAGAGGTTTACCACATAAATAACAATTCACTTTGTTAGTCCTCCTTAAAAAGTTGGTCAATCCAATCAAGTTCTGCAAGGGTGTAGCCGTTGACTGCGTTATTAATCGCAATGCCCGTCCGTTGTTTCTTGATAATTCCAGCTCTGCGTTCTTCCTCATTAGTTGGGATAAAATAGCCGTTATCAATTGAACCAATGGCGCAACCTTGCTTGTGGAGGTACTCAATTCTGCTTTGAAGTGTTCTAAAATCAATATCAAGCGCTTGTGCTAAAATCTTGCCTTTGACAGCTCGTTCAATTCCTCGATGTTCAGCAAGAAATTTAATAATGTTTTGTTCAATTTTTTGTAATTCGCTTAATTTCATTTTTTAGTTTCCTTTATTTGTACTTTCATGCCAGCCAGTTGCTTGCCTAAAATCGGCACTGATTGCGTGCATAAGTTGCTTTTCACTCCACTAGGTAAGTTTATGCTTGTGCTAGCTTCAAACTGCTGTATTAAGTCATATTTAACCGCTTGTGCATTGTAAATTATCTTAAATGGGTGTTTGCCTATCGGTCTAAAACTATTCTGTCCGTGCCGTTTTATAGCCGTGTAGCCTTGGTGGTGTTCTATCATTTCGCTACCTCATCAAATAAGCTGATTTCTCCGCCCTCTTTTTCGCCCTCAAATCGGATACCATGCTTATATTTACGAACTTTAAAAGAATAATCAACGGTGCCTGTATTGGCGTTTAACGGGTCTAATTTTTCAATCTGCTTGTCTATCAGCTCTGAATGATAGGCTTTTAAGTTTTGCATGCCTACGCTATCAATTCCAGCCACATAAGGGCAAATTTTAACAATATTTTGCATTTTCTTATAATCCTTTTTTGCCTTGCCTGACAAGTTGCTAAGTATCTATGATGATGAACTTACATATATCATCAATCAGATAGTAAATAAGTGAAGTCTTATATTTTGGCTTATAGCGATTCAATCCGTGCTTTTCCCAATTATCAAGTGTGCCGTCTGATATATCCAAGTCTTCCATGACACGCTTTTTAGAGATATAAGGTAATACCCGCTTTTCATTTCTGATTTTGAGTTGTGTGGCAAGATGTTCATTAAATAAATGAATGACTTCATCAACTAAGCCACGCGCCACAAGGGTTGTTAGTGTGTCTTCATTCACGGCTTACCTCCTTATTTATCCCAAGAAGTCCAGTTTTTCTTTTCCTCTGCCATTCCTGCTTCGTACATTCTACGAGTTACCAAAGAATGAAATTCACGGCTTTGTCTTACCTCGCTTCCGCCTGATATATCTTTAATAGCCTGATTTTTTACGGTGTTATAGAGTTGCAAATAATTTTCAAATTCTTCGGTTTCTTTTTCAAGCCATTTTGTAGGTTTGTGAGCTTTTTTACCACGATTAAATCCTACGCTGTAAGCGGTCATTAACGCTTGATAGATATCGTATTTTTCCAATTTCAAGCCGTCTCGTTCTTCAAGCCAGTTAAGAGAGAAAAATAAATCTTCAAATACTGGGTTAAATTCTGTAAAGCTACATTCTTTTGCGACTGCCTGCTCGATTTCTGCACGTACATTCAATTTTTCGTCTGTTATTGCCATTTTCTTACGCCTTAACCATTTCTACTTGGATATCATTTTCTAAAGTTGTGAAAGTTACTACTGATTGACCGTCAAACAAGCGGTAGACATACTCATTAAGCTGGATAAAATGGCGTGCCTTGGCTTTTAATAAGTCCATGAGTTCAAAGGCTACGGTGTCATCTAAGATATAAGTTTCTTTGTTCGCTGTATTATTCATTTTGTTTTTATTCTCCAATTTGTTATAATTAGAGGTAGAAAGCGCGTGTTTTTCACGTTTTGCTACTCTAATTTTGATAAAAAGCTGTCATCGGTCACCAAACTTTCAGACGGCTTTTTAATTTGCTAAAAATTGTTTTATTTCATGAAACGCCATGCCTATTTCTAACAGTAAGATAATGCTGTCAGTATAGCGCCTGAGCGTTTCTTTTTGTTCTGCGGTTAATTTATCGCCCGACTGTTTAAAGCTCGTCAGACTGCGATATTTTCCGCTTGTCGTAAGTTGTACGAGTAAATCAAGAATGATTTTGTGATAGTACGGTTTCGACTGTTTGCTTTGCATGATTGCGGTGTCTAGTTTGTTCATAGGCTAGCAATTTTCAGCAATAGCGGAAACAACGGCATTGAAAACCTTATTTTTAACTTCTTGAGGTTCATTATCTCGTGTTAGACTTTGAGCAGTCTTTTCGGTTACTCCTAAGACTTTCGCAAGGTCTTTCTTTGTCATGAGCTTGTCAGCCTGAACTCGTCGCAAGGCTTTTTTCATTTCTGGGGTTAGTAGTGGCACTTTTTACCTTCTTTCTTTTTTTTGTTTTACTTCTTTAGATATTTTCCTTTGACATTTATTATCTAAAAAGGTAAAATATAAGCATAATTAAAAGAGCAATCAACGAACTTATAAACCTGCTGGGGAGCTAGTTAAAAGAAGTCTTTGCTTTTTTGTTGAATAACTTAACTGAAAACTATTTTACTCTACAAGATAATAAAAGTCAAGTGTTTTTATCTAGAAAAGTAAAATAATTTTCGTGTTATGCTTGAAAGGCTGACATGACTATATTTGAAAGAGTACAAGAACTATCTAGAAAACAGGGGAAAACATTACAAAAAGTAGCTAATGACCTAGGGTTTGGCGACAACTATTTGTATACGTTAAAAAAACAAAAACCGAAAGCTGACAACCTTGAAAAACTAGCCGACTACTTCCATGTATCGGTTGACTATTTACTAGGACGTGCTGAAGCTAAACCAGTCAACGAACCGATAGACTTGGCGGAAGTCGCAAACTCTGATGATGACGCTATTTTTGACAGTATTCTAAGTGCTGGTGGTCGCCCTTTGACCGAAAAAGACAAAGCTATGATTAAATTAGTTTTTGCTGACCGTTGGGAAGAATTGCAACAAAAAGCTAAAGACTTGAAAGATAGTGAAAAATGAGGGCGTTAAATGAATCAAGAAGAATTGACCGCTCTTATAGTAATCAAGATTGAAAACTTAGGCATAGATTACAGAACATTTGAATATGATAATCAAAGAGCTTGGATAGATACAAGGCTTTGTATTGGCGGTTATAACCCAAATTTAGCTACGCCTTTTGACCATGCTCACGAGTATATGCACGCTTACTACGAAGATGATAGACGGCTAGGCGAATGTGATACGTTAAGCCCTACGGAAAAAAGAGCCAACAAAGAAGCTATTTTAATGCTTTGGGATTGGTTCATACAAAATGGCGGTAACTTTGATGATATAACACAGTTTTGTGAGATAACTGGTTGCCACTATGACGCCACTAAAAGACTGATAACATCAATGTGTTGCGATACAACTACAAAGAACTTTCGTGAGTGCGCCATTGATTACGTTAGCCATTTTGACATTATCACGCGCGACACGTTAAATATATACAACTTCTTAGACTTTTACGGCTATCATCACAACGCTTATGACGAGGCGCGTGCGTTGCTGTATGAGCTGTGCTGGTTTGAGTTGGTGGGGTAAAGTAATGAGAAGAAAAAAGAAAAAACCAGTTAAAAAGTTTGTTGTATTACAAGCTATAGGAGATATTCTTTTAAGTCTAATAGGTTTTTGAAAAACCAAGGAGATAAAATATGAAAAATATTGTGGATGAATTAAAAAAAGAACAAAAAATAAATCTACTTCTATTTGTTGTTCTTAATCTATTGTTTATTTTTATAGTGAAAACAAATTTTGTATATATGATAGCTTTAAATATTGCTTTAATCACTAATATTTTTATAAAACATATTAATAAATTTGCGAAAATAGCACTATATACCATAAGTTTTATATTATTCGTTTTGAGTATTGTTGCCTTTTGATTGATAATGAACATTAACTTGTTGATGAAAGACGCACACACAAGCTATTACTAATATTGTAAAGGAGGAAACATGAAACTATCGGACTACTTAAAGAGTATTGATAACTTAGATGAAAAAATGGAAAAGGCTGTAATTATAGCTGGGTATGAGAAAATGTTTGGAGAACACTACAGACTACCACAAGAACAGTTTGCTGACCTGATGGAATTACCTTTGCCAAAATTAAGAAGAGTTATTCATGAAATGAAAAAAGCAATAGATTAGAACTTTAATAGTGCTAAAGTCTATATAGCTGTGAACCTTAACATTTTTTAACATGCTAACAAATGCTAAGGTTCAAATCTATAAAACAAATCCTAAATTTTAGGAATGCAAAACAAAAAGCGCTTGAGCGCACGCGAAAGAGGAAAATAAAGTGGACAATATTACGAACGAATCAGATAACCTTATTCAAATTTTTAGTCATAACCCATTAGCACTTATCTCATGTATTATATTGGGTATTGGCCTTCTATTTACTTTTGCTAGTAGACAGTTTATTTTAGTTAGAGTGCTTTTAGGAAATGTAAGTTTTATTAAACAACGAATTCTTGGAGTTATTTTTGGAATAGTTGGTGCCTTATTACTTCTTTTTGCAACAGGTAACTTGAATCTTTAATAAAACAAATCACTTGCTCAGCTAATTTTATATAAATATATATCGGCAAAGAGACTTTGATTTGAGAAAAAGAGGTGTGAATATAGTACAACACTTTTTCATCTCGTGTTGTGTCTTGGAACGAAGCGGAAAGGAATGATTATAACAATGATAACAAAAAAAGAGATAAAAGATCGCTTTGAAAGAACTTCTGGAGGTATTTTAAGCGGTGTAGAAATAATTACTGATAAAAATACTGGCGTACAATATATGGTGGTTAATAAAGATTCTGACGGTTGTGGAATAACACCGTTGATAGACAAGAATGGCAAACCACTGTTAGCTAAACCAGATTCTGAATCGCATTTTGATTTATATTAGTATATAAACTCTAGATAAATTTTGGGATTATACCCTGATAAGTCAATTTCGTGCCAACATTCGCCAACAATTAACAAGTGTACTTTTAGGTACGCTTGTTCAGTATGATACTGACAGCATGTAAATTTTGTATGTTGCTAGAATTTGCTGTGTATTTGTAACTACGGAGCTATAACATTTTTGTTTTGAATGGGTACACCTCAAAGTTACCCCTGACCGACGTGATGTCGGTATAGCTTTGTCTAGTGTTGATAACCTCCACAACTTTGAGGGCGTTAAAATCTTTACAACCTGAACCGCTATCAGTTTGCTTACATTTTGCAATGGGCTTTGTGGTTGTCGTTTGGTTGCGGAATGGTTGACGGCTTCCCCATTTATATGGGGAATAACTACATGTAAATTTTGTATGTTGTTCATACCCTACGTGATGTCGGTATAGCTTTCTGCCACAAGTGGCAAAAACGAAAATTTCGTTGTTGTTATTAAGGGGTCGTGATTCGCGACTTGCTAGGGAGGAACGAATCGGTCCCCCCTTTTTTAGGGTCTCCAAAATCTCACTATATTATACAGAAAGAAGTTATATTATTTTATGGAAGTAAAATATAAAAACAAATCAGTCGAAGTATGGGAAATTAGTAAAACAAATGAACAACCTGATTGGGTTAAGCAAGCGTTTAAAGAGAATTATCTTTCTTGGTATGATGATAGATTAAAAATCCTTTTAACTGGTATAAATCCAACAGCTAAAAGAAATATTAAATTGGGAATAATGAACGGTATTTTGAGCGTTGGACAAGGCTTTGGTGGAACTTATGCAATGGGAAATATAGGCGATTTTTTAGATATAACAAACGGTAGGGTAATTTCTAAAAAATATTTTATTAAACACTACTACATTAAAATAGATGATGAGTAAAGTTTATTGGTTTCACTTTTTTCGGAAACCAATAATAGGATATGAACATTTTTGTACAAATCTCTATAGGTTCACTCTAAACGCATAACAGCCAATTTTGCCGACGTTAGCAATAATGAACAAGTAAAAATTTCTTACTAGTTGGATCTAACCCATAAAATAAAACAAGCGTATTTTCACGCGAAAAAAATGGCTTAATAAAGCTGTTTATCAGATATTTTCTATCAAATCACTCGTATTTTCTAGCGTAAATGGTTTAATTCGGAAAATAAAAAAAGCGCCCTAGTTTGAAATAGGACGCTCAGTGCAAAACTTTAGAAAAAGTTTATGTTTGGAATAAATAGATTATACAACATATTCTATAATTTGTACATTAAAAAGCCACTCGAAAGAGTAGCTTAATACTTGAAAGTAATGACATCTCAAAATCATTATATTTTTTATTCTACACCTTTTTGTATTTGGTTTCAAATTAATAAATAGAGACATGGTTGTTACAAGTTTTATATGCAACTACCTGAGGTCGCATTTTACGACTATTGCCACAATCTAATTAGGACAAGTAACTTTTTACTTTACCTCAACTATCGGAAATTTACGAAAGTTCATATCTGTGAGAATGAAAGGTATGAATATATTTTTTAATTCATATCATCCGTGAAGGAGTATTTCAAACTCCCCAATATAATCAAAGTGGTTTATATCCACTATAAACTTAGAAAGAATTTACACCATGAAAAAAGACGACGTTATCAAACTATCAGACGGACAAATAGCCACAATTGTTACTGGCGACGAATCTACAACTTTGCAAAATTGTTATATTGTTCGGCTCGAAAATGAAGATATAAGAGTGGTTGATAGAAAAACTCTAACGCTTGCGGAATCATTGAAATAATAGTCGTTTATAACAAATTCCCCCTTTTTCCACCAATTCCATAAGTAAATTATTGAATCTTTTTTACTTAACCCCAATACGTGCAAACCTGAACCACGTTAAAAGCTGATAGGAGGTATTTATGGCAGACAATGATAAAACATCTCAAATAAAATTAGATTTTTTAAATACACTTTATAATCTTATCCTTAGTGAGGATATAAAAGAAGAAGAACGTAGAGTGCTGACTAAAGCAAAGAATCTAGTAGAAAAAGGAGAGTATATTCCCAATGTCATCAGACGTATGCAGACAAATTTTACGTTGGATGCCATAAATAGTAACTTATCTCCAAGTGTGAGTGAGTTTTATAGTACATTGCCTAAAATACTTGCAGAGATTCTACCAGCATTTCCAGGTACTGGCTCTAGTTTAGGGATTCCTCTCTAATTATCTTGTTACCCTTGATACCTTACTGTTACTCTTCTTTTAGAGAAAGGTAACAGTATAAACCCTTGATATAACTACCTTTATAATACTTTGTTACTCTTGTTACCGTAAATAATACTATATCAGTTGAGAATTTAATAACTCTATAAACTAATAAACCAGTTAACTAAATATCTCTAATAAAAATATTTCTCAATCCTCGTACATGCCTTGCCTGACATTAGTACAAAATGGAAAGGAAGAAATAATATGAATATTAAAGAATATACAAAAAAAGACGGTACAAAGGTGTACCGCGCTAATGTTTATCTGGGGGTTGATTCTCTAACTGGTAAGCAAGTGAGAAAAGTTATAACGGCTAAATCTGAAAAGATGTGTAATACAAAAATAAGTAGAGCTATTAATGAGTTTGAAAAGAACGGCCAAACAGTCAGAAAAGTAAGTGTAGATGATTTTAAAGATATTGCCATGCTGTGGTTTGATAGTTATAAGCTAGGGGTAAAACCTCGAACAGTTCAAATCATGCAGACACGCTTAAATAATTATGTTTTGCCAGCTCTTGGAGAGTATAGAATAGATAAAGTAAATTCTATTATTCTTCAGCAAATTGTTAATCAATGGATGATTAATGCTAGTCAACCATTAAATGGGGCTTACCACAGACCAAAAGGAAAAGGCAAAGACTTCAAAATATACTTTAATATCGTTGAGCGTATTTTTAAGCATGCCTTATCTCTTGGGCTAGTTAAAGATAACCCTTGTGTTAATGTTATTGTACCAAAAGTAAGACTTGAAAGCACCGAAAAGAAAGTAAAACATCTTACAGCGGAGCAACTGAAAATATTTTTTGAGTATATTGGAGCACTACCCAAAGAGAAATATACTAATGAGCTGATGACTGGACTTTGTCGTTTGCTTGTTGCCTCCGGTTTGCGTATTGGGGAAGCTGTGGCCTTGTCATGGTCTGATATTGACTTTAAGACAGGTTCTGTGTCTGTCAGTAAAACAACGCTTAGAGCGGTCATACAATCAACCCCAAAGACTGACAAAAGTAATAGGATTGTTTTAATAGACAGCAAAGCAGTAGAAGTTTTAAAGCATTGGGAACTATTTCAAGCGAAATACTTCATGAGTATTGGAAAGGGAAAGCAAGAACTGGTATTTCCCAACCGAACAGGAGGGGTGTTGGACTATCAGACAATGAGGCCATTCTTAATAAAATGGTTGAGAGCCTGCCAGCTACCACAAGTTGGATTTCATGGTTTTAGACATTCTCATGCTAGCCTTCTACTTAATGCTGATGTTCCCTATAAAGAGATACAAGAACGCTTAGGACACGCAAGCATAAAAATGACTATGGACACATACAGCCACCTTGAATCTGACAATAAAATAAAAGCAGTTGAACGCTTTGAATCAATTGCAAATTTCTAGTAAAAAAATGCTACTCGTAATAAATCTCGTAATAAATTTAGCTTTTTTAAAAAACAAAATCTCTACAACGTAGATATACCAGTATTTAACGAGGTTTTTCTTATTACACATACGGCATTCAATCAGTGTTTTTTTGTGTATCAAAAATTAGACAAATCAATAATAAATCTAGGCTACGGGACTATATAGTTAAATAGAACGGCTTTAGAGCTTTAGATTTGTTTTTGCATTTATTTGTTAACAATTTTTGTTAATTTATTCGTTGGATAATTTTTGTAGAATAAAGATACCTCAAATGTGTAGACCTTACACGAATAATAAAAGGTCAGTCTAACTTTGTTTGTACCTAGATATGTACTTCAAACTATCTTTCGATTTTGAAAGCCCATAGTTTAACTTCTATGAGTTTTTTGTTTGTAAAAGGATATGAATCTAAAAGGAGTAAAGATTTATGCTGATTAGAAATTATGAATCAAAAGATTTAGATGAAGTTATTAATCTGTTTAAAAACACTATTTTTGAAATAAATATTTCTGATTATACTTTGGAACAGGTTAAAGCTTGGGTTGACGTTGACACAGAGTTATTTGATGATAATCTTGGCAAAACCTACGCCAGAGTCATTTCTAATCATGAGCAGTTAGTAGGATTTGGTAACATTGATGATAAAGGATATATTGATTTATTTTATGTCAGTGCAGATTATCAAAGGCAGGGAGTAGGGCAAAAACTTCTAAATGATCTAGAAAAAAGTTCGAATTATACTAGCTTTATGGTTAATTCATCTATTACTACTAAGCCCTTCTTTGAAAAAATGGGCTATAAAGAAACAAAAAAGAACTGTGTACACTTGCGAAGGCAAAATTTTGTTAACTTTACTTTAAAAAAAGTTGTTGAATAAAGTTGATTTTATTTAACAACTTAAAATAACGTGCAGGCACTGAGCCACGTAAAAAGCTGATAGGAGTATTGTTATTATGGCAACGAAAACAGTTAACAAACATTTGTTTGTATGGTTAGGAAGTTTTCTATTTGGGGGATTTGGGGTTGACCGTTTTATGCGAGGACAAATTGGAGTGGGAATTTGTAAATTGTTATTCAACTGGGCTACTTTTGGAATTTGGTCTTTTGTTGATTGGATTGTAGCCTTGGTCAAGGCTTATAGTACTTACAACGATACTGAAGATATTACATTTATTAATGGTGGATATTCTAGATAAAAGCTCATCTATTTGAGTTCTTTCTCAAATTTCTTTTAGGAGTTTATAAATAAAAAATAGACCAATTATTGGCCTATTTTTTATTTATTTTATCAACTAAATCTAAAAGGAATTCATTGACACTTGGGTAAATGGCTTCTTCACCAACCATGCTAATAAGTCCAGTTCTCTTAAATGATTCTTTTAATTTAGGATTCATTGAGGCGAAGACGATTTGGCGTTCTTCCTTATGAAAAATACTGTAAATATCAATCAATAGTTTTATAGAAGTGACGTCAATCATTGGTACACCTCTTAGAGAAAGAACAACATTAGTATTTGCTGGAAGTTCATCAATTGCTTGTTTTAACTTGCTACTATTTAAAAAGAAAAGCGGGCCAGAGATATAAATAACTGTCCAATCAGTAAATACTTCATGATGATTTTGACTGATTCGTTCGGGTTCAATTTGTGAACTATTAATCTCAATTTGGGAAATTTTTACGATAAAGAGTAAGAAACCAACAATGATTCCTGCTAATATTGCAGTACTTAAATCGAAAATAACAGTGATAATCATCGTTACAAAAAATTCGATGATTCCACTTTTTAATTTATTTTTGAATAAGAAACGAATGGCTTCCCACTCGTTCATTCTTACGGCGGTCATGATAAGAACACCAGCAAGGGCACTTAGTGGAATATGAGTCATAAATGGTGCAAATAGAAACATTGAGAGGAGAAGAATAAGGGCGTGAATAATACCAGTTAAGCGAGTTTGAGCACCTGCTTTTATAGCTACACTTGTTCGAGCAATTGCGGCTGTTGCTGGAATTCCTCCGAAAAAGGGAATGAAAATATTTCCGATTCCTTGAGCAACGAGTTCTTGGTTATTGTCCATTGGGTGATTGGTTGCACGGCCTGCTGAGGCACCACAAAGGAGACTTTCGGTCATTCCAAGTACGGTAATGCTTATGGCTGGGATAAGTAGAGTTTTCATATCTTGAAGATTCAATTCAGTCAAACGTAGATGAGCTTGGGGAATAAGGGTGGTTGGAATTTTTCCTACTAAAGGAATATCTAGTTTTAGAGCAAGGACTGCTAAAGTTGACAGAAGGATAGCCAACAATGAAGCTGGGAATTTTTTACCCCATGATTTAGGATAGAAAATCATTAATAAGATTGTTAAAAGTCCAATAATTGTTGAAGGATAATCAATGTGTAAGCCAGAGATAAATTTCATTAAATCAAAAAAAGAACCTGTAAAATGTTCTATTCCGAAAAAGTTTTTAATTTGTCCGCTGGCAATGATGATGGCAATACCAGAAGTAAAACCTGTTATTACTGGTGAGGGAATAAGTGAAATTAAATTTCCTAAACGGAAAATACCAGCGAGTAATAGAAAGATTCCTGCCATAAAAGTAGCAATAAATATTCCATTCATTCCGTATTTACCAATGAGTGAAATTAAAATAGCCGCCATTGCTCCTGTTGGACCAGAAATTTGATAGAAAGCTCCAGAAAGTGAGCTAATAATTATACCTGCAACAATGGCTGTTATAAGTCCGGCTGCGGCTGTTGTACCACTTGATACACCGAAGGCAAGGGCTAGAGGGAGGGCAACGGCGGCTACAGTAATTCCTGCCATCAAATCTTGTAAGAATTTTCGTCGGTTGTAGTCTTTGAATTCTGAGTTAATAATACATAAAAATTGTTTAATCATAATAATTCCTTTAATTTTTTATCACAATATTCTATGATAACAGAGATGAGTAATCATATCAAATAATTATCGGAATCGAAATGAAATCAAGATTAGGTAAATTTCTTGTAATTAAAAAACCAGAAAATAAATTTTTTACTAATATCTAATGAAAAATAGAAGAATAACTGCTAAAATGATGATAGAGATTTTATTAGGAGAGGAAGATAATGATAATTAAAACAATAAATTTGGAAAACTATAAAGAAGTTACTGAACTTATTCGTGAATCTTTTAGTCAGTCAGAACATGGTTATGGTAATGAGGCTGAACTTGTTGATAAAATTCGTAATGAAGAAGGTTATATCAAAGATTTGGAAATTGTTGCTTTTGAAGATGGTAAAATCGTTGGTCACGGTCTTTTGAGTGAGGTAGAGATAGTAAGTGACTCACAAAAATTCAAAGGTTTGGTCTTAGCTCCTCTTGATGTTTTAACTACTTACCAAGGTAAAGGAATTGGGGCAGCAGTATTATTGGAACTTGAAAAAAGAGCAAAAATTTTGGATTATCCGTTTATTAGTATTTTAGGTCATGAAACTTATTATCCTAAGTTTGGTTATGTACCAGCAAGTCAATATCAAATCAAAGCACCTTTTGAAGTTTCTGATGAGAACTTTATGATTAAAGAATTAACTGACGGTGGCTTAGAAGGAAAATCAGGAGTAATTCACTACTCAGAAGCCTTTAACTAAGTAACAATTGAGTTTAAAACTCTTTGTTAGTAACTCTATATTTAAGACTTAAATAATAAAAATTCTTGCATTTTGGTCTATAAATCGGTATAATAAGCTAGTAAGTTGGCCCGGTAGCTCAGTTGGCTTGAAGCACTGCTTCAAGGTTGCGGATAGAAAAATTGCGAAGCAATTTATCATTACTACCACAGAATTTTAGAATTCTAGAAGTGGTCACAAAATATTCAACTTTTTATAAGTTGGCCCGGTAGCTCAGTTGGTAGAGCAGTAGACTCTTAATCTATGGGTCCAGGGTTCGAGCCCCTGCCGAGCCATAAATAGTAAAAGCACTCTAAATTTTTAAAAGTTTAGAGTGCTTTTTTTACTGACAGAAATCTGTCAGTAAAGTAAATAGTCTGAAAATAGTGTATAATATTGTCAAAAGATTTCTGTCAGTAGAACAGGATGTAAGTAGAGGATGTTTTATGGATTTATTAAAAAAATTTAACCCTAATTTAGATAAAATTGAAATTTCATTGATTCGTCAGTTTGACCAACAGGTTTCATCTATTCCTGATATTATTAAGTTGACTTTGGGAGAACCTGATTTTTATACGCCTGAGCATGTTAAACAAGCAGGGATTGCGGCGATTGAAAATAATCAAAGTCATTATACTGGAATGGCTGGTTTACTAGAACTACGTCAGGCAGCTAGTGAATTTATGAATAAAAAATATGGTTTATCTTATGCAGCAGAAGATGAAATTTTAGTTACTGTTGGAGTAACGGAAGCCATTTCTAGTGTTTTGTTATCAATTTTGGTTGCTGGTGATGAAGTTTTGATTCCCGCGCCTGCATATCCTGGTTATGAGCCATTAATTACGCTTGCTGGCGGTTCTTTGGTTGAAATTGATACAAGAGCTAATGATTTTGTTCTTACGCCTGAGATGCTTGAACAAGCGATTGTCGAGCGTGAGGGAAAAGTTAAGGCCGTTATTTTGAATTATCCAGCAAATCCTACAGGGGTAACTTATAATCGGGGGCAAATTAAGGCTTTAGCTGAAGTTTTGAAAAAGCATGAAGTATTTGTGATTGCTGATGAAGTTTATTCTGAACTAAATTATACTGACCAACCGCATGTGTCAATTGCTGAATATGCACCTGAGCAAACAATCGTACTTAATGGTTTATCAAAATCGCATGCGATGACTGGTTGGCGGATTGGATTAATCTTTGCAGCGCGTGAATTAGTGGCACAGATTATTAAGACTCACCAATATTTGGTGACTTCGGCTTCAACTCAGTCACAGTTTGCAGCGATTGAAGCTTTGAAAAATGGTGCTGATGATGCTCTTCCGATGAAAAAAGAATATCTTAAACGTCGTGATTATATTATTGAAAAGATGTCAGACCTTGGTTTCAAAATTATTGAACCAGATGGAGCTTTCTACATTTTTGCAAAAATTCCAGCTGATTTAGAACAAGATTCATTCAAATTTGCTGTGGATTTTGCAAAAGAAAATGCAGTTGCCATTATTCCTGGTATCGCTTTTGGTCAGTACGGTGAAGGATTTGTCCGCTTATCTTATGCGGCTTCAATGGATATGATTGAGCAAGCAATGGCAAGATTGACGGATTATGTGACTAAAAAACGTGGCTGAGCAATCTGTCAGTAAAATTAAAAATCATTGATAACAGTTAGAAGAGTTGTCAGTGATTTTTTTGATATAATGAAATAAAATATCGAAAGGAGAAAATCATGCGTGATGCCGAAACTCAAGGTCTAGTGCTTTACAGTCGTAATTACAAAGAAAAAGATAAATTGGTCAAAATTTTTACAGAGTCTTTTGGTAAACGGATGTTTTTTGTCAAAAATTTTGGAAAATCGCCTTATGCTAGTTCCTTACAAGCTTTTACTGATGGAAAATTGACGGCAACGATTAATGACGGGGGATTTTCTTTTATCGAGGATGTCAGTGAAGTGGTCGTTTATAAAAATATTAGTTCAGATATTTTCATCAATGCTCATGCTTCTTATATCATAAGTTTGGCTGATGCGGCCATTTCTGATAATCAATACGACCCAGGGCTTTATGGATTTCTAAAGCGAAGTTTAGAGCTTTTAGATCAAGGATTTGATATGGAAGTCGTGACTAACATTTTTGAATTACAAGTTCTTCATCGTTTTGGGATTTCTTTGAACTTCTCAGAATGTGCATTTTGTCATAAAACCGTTGGACCCTTTGATTTTTCTTATAAATTTAGTGGCTGCCTTTGTCCCCAACATTTTGAAGAAGATTTACGACGGAGTCATCTTGACCCAAATGTGATTTATTTGGTCAATCTTTTTCAAGAAATATCTTTAGATGAACTCAAAAAAATCTCGATAAAAGCAGATATGAAACTAAAAATTCGTCAATTTATTGATGGGCTATATGATGAATATGTCGGAATTCATCTCAAATCCAAAAAATTCTTGGACGGAATGTCTGGTTGGGCAGATATTATGAAATAAATCTGTGGATAAGTCGCTAGAAGTTCTGTCAGTAAATTTATCCACAGTGGAAAACTTAAAATTACTGACAGAAACCTCTAAATATTTCTGTCAGTAAAAAATGAGGATAATTTATGGACTCAAAATCATGGGGAAGAGTTTTTCGTGAAATTCGCGAAATGAAAAATTTGTCATTAGCCAAAGTTGCAGGAGATTATGAGAATTCACCAAATTTTATTACTTCAAAGCAACAAGTTTCACGTTTTGAACTTGGTAAATCTGATATCACACTTACAAAAATTTACTGACAGATTTTCCGTTAGTAAATTTATCCATAGAAAAAATCACTGACAAATCCGTCAGTGATTTTTAATTTTATTAAACGTGAATTGGTAAGCCATCAGCCAATTCAGCTGTATCCATAATCGCTTCACCAAGTGTTGGGTGAGGTTGGATAGTCAATGAAATGTCTTTAGAAGTCAATCCATTTTCAATCGCTAGTGATAAACCAGAAATCAAGTCAGATGCACCAGGGCCAACGATTTGAGCACCGATTAAGGCCCCTTCTTTAGTTTCAGTAATCAAACGTAAGAAACCAGTGGTATCATTCATTGAAATGGCACGGCCATTTGCAGCAAATGGGAACTTAGAAATTTTAACATCTTTACGGTCTTTAACTGATTCAGGCGTTTCTCCAACTGTTGCCAATTCAGTTGTTGTATAAGCTACAGCAGGCAAAGCAACGTGTAAGTCCACGTCGTCCTCAGCTCCAGCAATCGCAGCAGCAGCAACTTTAGCTTGGAAAGAAGCTTTGTGAGCGAGCATTGGACCAGGAACCACATCACCGATTGCATAAATGTGAGGAACATTAGTTGCATAAGAATCATCAACTTCAATCAAACCACGGTCAGTCAATTTAACATCAGTATTGTTCAAGCCGATTAAATCAGTATTTGGACGACGTCCAACAGAAACGAGTAAGTAATCACCAGTCACTGTTTGTTCTTTTCCATCAACCTCAAAAGTCAAAGTTACATCTTTATCAGTTTGAGTAGCTGATTTAGCCATTGCTGAAGTAAAGATTTCAGAACCAGCAGATTTAACGCGATTAGCAATGATATCAGACATTTCTTTATCAAACCCGTTTAAAATGTGGTCCAAACCTTCAACAATTGTAATCTTAGAACCAAGCATACGGTAAGCTCCACCAAGCTCAGAACCAATAACTCCTCCCCCAACAATAATCAAATGTTTAGGAACTTCTGGAAGTGACAAAGCACCAGTAGAGTCAATAATGCGACCACCAAATGGGAAAGAAGGAATTTCGATAGGACGTGAACCAGTTGAGATAATCACATCATTAAATTGCAAAAGTTGGAACCCATCTTCTTGTTCAACATTTATTGTATTGTTATCAATAAATTCTGCAATTCCTTGAATCACGTCAACTTTGTGTTTTTTAAGTAGCATTTTAACGCCACCTGTCAACTGGTTGACAACTTTATCTTGTTTCCATTTTTGGGCAGATTCCCAGTTTAATTTAACATTTCCGACAGAAAGACCAAAAGGATTTTCTCCTTTTTCTTCCTCCAAAGATTCTTGGTAATGATGACCAATATTAATCAATGCTTTTGATGGGATACAACCAATATTTAAACAAACCCCACCAACATTATCTTTTTCAATAATTGTAACTTTTTTACCAAGTTCAGCCGCACGGATGGCTGCAACATAACCACCAGGGCCTGAACCAATAACAACCAAATCAACTTCTGTTGCTTGTGCACCAACAACCATAATATATCCTCTTTCTTGTAAACATTAGTGTCAACTTGAATTTACAATACTGTAAACTAGTTTTTTAAATCTATGACAGAAAGGAACGAAAAAATATTTTTTCGTTCCTTTACTAATAAGACAATTAGCGAGTATCCTCTAGGAGACACGCCTGTAATAAATAGATGCTTTAGCACCATTTATTACAGCCTATTAGATTTCCATAAGCATGAACTCAGGGTCAGCCAATAGAGATTTCAAGTAGTTAAGTGATGTTTGACCCAACATTCCATCAATCAAACGGTGATCATAAGTCATAGACAATTTCATGTTTTGTCCGACAACAATTTCGCCTTCACCATTAACAATTGGTTCTTTAACGATTGAACCCAGTCCTAAAATTACGACATCAGAACCATTAATGATTGGTGTAAACCAAGAACCACGAGCAGATCCAATATTTGAAATTGTAATTGTTGAACCTTGCATTTGTTGAGGTTTAAGTGTTCCTTCTCGTGTAGCAGTAGCTAATTCAGCGATTTCTTTAGCAATCTCAAGAATTGATTTAGTTTCAGCTTCATGAATCACTGGAACGTACAAACCAGTTGGAGCATTTACAGCGATTCCAAGGTTGACATGTTCGTGATAAACAATTTCTTGTTTTTCATAGTCAACAGAAGCATTGATATCTGGGAATTTATGAGCAGTAGTAGCCAAAGCTTTAGCAACATAAGCAAGATAGGTTAATTTAATATCTTGTTTTGCAGCAATTTCTTTAAAGACAGCACGATGTTTCACGAGTTTAGAAACTTCAACTTGGTCAAAGTTTGTTACTGGGGGAATGTGTGTATGTTGAGCAGTCATAACTTTAGAAACAACTTTACGAGTTGGATTCATTGCTTCACGTCGATCACCAGCTCCTGCTTTAACGCTTGGCGCTTTTTCAGCAACAGGAGCAGCTGGTTTATCAGCCTTAGGTGCTGGAGCGGCTTCTGGTGCTGTTTGAGCGATAGGAGCGACACTGCCAGATTCAAAAGCTTTAACATCGGCCAACGTTGTGTGACCGTGACGACCAGTTGCAGGAACTTGACTTAAATCAATACCAGCCTTGCGTGCATAATGACGAACAGAAGGCATCGCAAGAATGTGACCAGTAGAAGTTGTTTTAGTCAATGGAGCATTTGCAGGACTAGCTGCTTTAGGTGCTTCTGCGACTGGAGCAGGACTAGCAGCTGCTGGAGCAGCCCCATTTCCATTGTATTCAATTAAAGGAGCCCCAACTTCTACAGTCGTTCCAGCTTCAACGAAAAGTTTAGTGACTTTTCCAGAATATGGAGAAAGAATTTCTTGCATGAGTTTATCATTTTGAACCTCTGCAACAGGATCATCTTCTTTAATTTCATCTCCAACTTTAACTAACCAGTTGGCGATATCTCCTTCATGCATTCCTTCACCAATATCAGGCATCGTGAAGATTTGAGCTTCTCCAGAAGGTGCATCAGTTGTAGCAGTATCAGAACCAGCTGTTTCTTGAGGAGCAGGAGCAGCTGCAGAAGAGCCTGAACCGTCACCATCAAACTCAACCAAAGGAGAATCAACTTCTACGGTTGTTCCAGCTTCAACGAAAAGTTTTGTTACGGTACCAGAATAAGGAGAGAGAATTTCTTGCATAAGTTTATCATTTTGTACTTCAGCAATTGGGTCATCTTCTTTAACAACATCTCCAACTTTAACTAACCAGTTGGCAATGTCTCCTTCGTGCATTCCTTCGCCAATATCAGGCATTTTAAAAATCTCAGTCATAGTCAACCACCTCTTTAACTTTATTCACAATATCTTCAGCTTTAACTGCCCAGTCATTTTCTGCTTGTGCAAATGGGAAAATTGAGTCAGGACCACTAACACGTCCAATTGGGGCTTTAAGGTTCAAAACAAAACGTTCTGAAATTTCGGCCATGACATTCGCTGCGATACCGGCTGTACGTTGAGCTTCTTGAACAACGACCACACGCCCAGTTTTTTCAACTGTTTTACCAATTGACTCAATATCAAGAGGAGCAACTGTTCTGAGGTCAAGGACTTCAGCTTTAATTCCATCTTTTTCGAGTTGTTCAGCAGCTTTAAGAGCAAGTGGAACTGTTCCACCATAAGCAATGATTGAAACATCAGATCCTTCTTTAGCGACTGCAGCAGTATCAAGTGGTGTAGTATAGTAACCTTCAGGAACTTCACCTTTAAGTGAGCGATAAAGGTGAAGGTTTTCAAGGAAAATAACAGGGTCGTTATTTTCAATTGAAGCCAGCAATAATCCTTTAGCATCAGCTGGATTTGAAGGCATTACAACACGAATTCCGGGGATTTGTGAAAATAGCCCTTCAATTGAATCCGCGTGCATTTCAGGCGTTTTAGTTCCGATTCCATAAGGTGTACGCACGACAATATTATTTGAACGTGTGTTATTAAAACGGTAACGTGTCCGGCTCATTTGTCCAGCAATTGAGTCGAAAACTTCAAAGATAAAGGTTCCGAATTGGATTTCCATAATTGGGTGGAAACCTTGTGTTGCAAGACCAATTGCCATTCCACCAATTCCTGATTCAGCAAGTGGAGTATTGAAAACACGTTCTTCTCCATATTTTGCTTGCAGACCATCAGTAGCACGGAAAACCCCACCATTTTGTCCAACGTCTTCACCAAAAATGAGTGCATCTTTATCTTTTTCAAGCGCCAAATCAAGCGCTTCTGTAATTGCTGCAATATAAGTTTTTACTGCCATTCTTATTTGCCCTCGCTTTCAAATTTTGCAATTTGTTCTGCCATTGCTTGGCTTGGCACTTCAAGTGTATTTTTAATGAAGCTAGAAATTTTTTGTTTTTCAACATTGTTGGCTTTCTTAATGTCGGCATCAATACCTGCATCAAGTTCAGCAATATAAGCTTCCTCTTTCTCTGTATCCCAAAGTCCTTTTTCAGTCAGGAAATTACGCATACGAACGAGAGGTTCTTTTTTCCACCAAGCTTCAATGTCTTCTTTAGTACGATAGCGAAGTGGGTCATCACCAGCTGTTGAGTGTGGTTCTAAACGGTTTGTAATTGCTTCAATAACAACTGGACCATTTCCAGCTACTGCCCAAGCACGAGCTTCTTTAGAAGCAAGATACATAGCAATCGCGTCCATTCCATCAACTACGATCGAAGGAGCACCTGCGGCCCAACCTTTAGCAGCTAAATGAGGAGCGGCACTTTGGAGACTACGAGGTGTCGAAATTGCATAGCCGTTATTTTGGATAAAGGCAACAAGTGGGGCTTTATAAGCTCCAGCAAAGTTAATTCCTTCATAAGTATCACCTTGTGAAGAACCACCATCACCAGTGTAAACGAAAGCTACAGCATCTTTTTTACGTTTTTTGAGTCCGAGCGCGACACCAGCAGCTTCAACGTATTGAGCACCAATGATAATTTGTGGGAACCATGAGTTTACAGGTTTACCATCATCGGTAGTGTACTCATTACCAAGTTGATGTCCACGAGACCAAAGAAGACCTTTCCAGATTGGCCAACCTTTTGCGTAAATTTGTGGCAAGTCACGGTAACCTGGGAAGAGCCAGTCTTCGTCAGTGAAAGCGAATGATGAGGCCATTTGAGAAGCTTCTTGACCAGCGTGAGGTCCAAAGAATCCCATACGTCCTTGTTTAGCTAATTTCATTGAACGAATGTCAACTTGACGTGCAAAAAGCATACTTTTAAAGAGTTCAACGAGTTTTTCATCAGAAAGTCCTGCACGTTTAAGACCATCTTCGTCAACAATTTTTCCTTCTTCGTTAAGAATTTGAAGCATTGGAAATGTAGTGTCTTGCAGTTCTAGCTGCGCTTTGAAATCTAAGATTTGTTCTGAATTTGACATAATAGATTCCCTTTCTATTTTATGTGTCTATAATTAGAAATTTATCATTTTTTGGAGAAATTTCCTAAGGTTATGCTTGTGAAATAACTTAATCTGTTCGATAGTCAGCTTTGAACATTTCAGAAAGTTCAGTATTTTGAATTGTTCCAAAATATTGTCCTTCTTTATTTGTTTCAAGGACTTCAAGAATTGCTGAAGGTTCAAATTCAAGACCAATAAATTGCTCTTTGATATCTCGCCAATCTCGAACGCCTAAGAAATCTCCTTGGAAATTAATTTCAGTGATTTTACCATTTTCAACATTGACTTGAATATCAATGGCTCCGCCAGTAAATTTAGCGTGATTTTGGAAGGAGAATTTTGGTGATTCGCCATAATTCCAATCCCAAGTTGCAAATTGCTCATCTCGTATTTTTTTGATTGAGCTAAGTTGGTCATCAGTTAAAACTAATTCACCATCTTTTCCTTCGTCTGTGAGATAGTATTTTAATGCGTCAATAAAACTATCTAAGGTTAAGTCCTCAGGGGCAAAATCTTTGATATTTCCCACACGAGCGCGAACTGATTTAGCCGCTTTACTGACAAATTTTTCATCAGAAACATTGAGAGAACGAATCATTGCTTCAACATCAGTGTCCCAAAGGAGGGTTCCGTGATGCATCAAATAACCTCCAGCATAGCGTTGGGCATTTCCCGAAATCTTTTTACCCTCAACTTCAAGGTCATTGCGTCCAGTAATTTCAGCTTTGATTCCAACAGCATGGAGTGCTTCATACATCGGTTGAACAAATTTTTTAAAGTTGACAGAGCCAGAATTTTCGACAGGAACAAAAAATGTGAAACAGATGTTTCCTTCATCATGATAAACTGCACCACCGCCAGATACTCGACGAACAACTTGAACATCATGACTGTCAATGTAGTCTTGATTCACTTCAGCAAAAGTGTTTTGGTTGCGCCCCACAATAACTGCACGTTTATTTTGCCATAAAGCAAAAACAGGCTCAGTTGGTTTTAGGTGATAAAGTAGCCAGCTGTCCATCGCGATATTTGTGTAAGCGTCTTGACCTAGATAGTTAATAAATTGCATGTTTATGCATCCCTTCCAAATCCTTGTGCTTATTTTGTCAAACAAGTTTGACAAAATAACACGCACGATTTAATTATACCCTTTGTGAAACAAAATGTAAAGAGAAATGCTTTACGCTTACAATTACTGTACTATGTGATTTTCACCTCAAAATATTGTGAAATAGATATCATTTGTGATAGATGAAAAAAAGACCAGTCTATTTTGACTGGTCTTGGATTTCTCGACGAATTTCGAGGGCACGTTCCGGAAAATCGGTGATGATTCCAGCTACATGTTGTTGAAAAGCTTGTCGTATTTCTGTTTCTTGATTAACTGTCCAAAGACGAAGGGGTCTTTTTGAACTTTTGAGAAGAAGTGGGTGCTTGAAGGCGTAGGTTCTTCGGGGATGAATTCCTGAAATAAAATCTGTTGAGCTGCCTTTATAATGACTTTTTAGGGTCAAAAGATTTTTTGTCAGATAATTAACTTCAGCCTTTGAATCAAAAGTGTGTATTTTTTTTAATGAATCAAAATTAAACGAACTATAAATATAGCTAAAGGGCCATTTAGTTTCTGTCATTAAGTCTGAGAGTTTTTTTTCAATTCCGGGATAGTCAAATTTATCAGTTTTAATTTCGATATTTAAATAACCAGTAAATGATAGGTCTGTAAGTAATTTTAAAACCTCTGACAAAGTTGGAATTTTTTCGTCAGTAAATTTTGGATTGAACCAAGAACCAGCATCAAATTTCTTTAAATCTATAGCATTCATATTTTTGACAAGACCTTTACCATTTGTTGTCCGGTCAATTTTCTCATCGTGAATAACAATTAATTCATTATCGAGTGATAAGTGGACATCAAGCTCAATTCCGTCAGCATGGACACGAACAGCTTCATGAAAAGCGGCCAATGTATTTTCTGGACAGTTGGATTTAGAACCACGATGAGCAAAAACCAATGTTTTAGAAGTGAGGCTTGGCTTGAATTTCAAATTGTTTTTGATTTTATTTCTGTCAAGAAAATTATGAAGTTTAAAAACTATTTTTGTGAAGCCAGACATTAGTCACTTCCTTTCGATTTGGGAATGATTTTTACTGACAAGGCCATAAAAGAAGCACTGATAGGGTCTGTCAGTAAAAATTAAAAATGAGTTTCCTTGTATTCTTCTTCGATTTGGCTGACAAAAAGGTGCATTATTTTATCACGCTTTTCGCCTAGTCTTTTTCCTTCGGTTGTATTTAATAAATCTTTTAACAAAAACAATTTTTCATAAAAATGATTGAGTGTGGAGTTATTTTTTTGACTATGATAGTCTTCTTTAGAATTGTAATCTAAAGGTGGCAGATTTGGGTCATAAAAGACTCGATTTTTTGCCCAACCATATTCAAGTGTCCTTACAATTCCCCAAGCTCCCATTGCATCAAGGCGGTCAGCATCTTGTACAATTTGTCCATTCAAAGAGAGTGTTTTTCTCTCAATTAAATTACTTGAAAAACTCATGTTGTCAATAATCATAAAAAGTTCATCAATGAGCTTTTTATCAATTTTAAGCTCATTTAAAAATTGCGCAACTTTAGCTTTTTGTTTAGGAACATCATCTGTTAATTTTTCATCATAAGTATCATGTAAATAACAAGTTGCTAGAACAAGTTCTTGATTTGCTGACGGCTCTGTCAGTAAAATTTTTTGAGCAAGAGCAACGACCCGTTCAATATGGTCAAAGCCATGTCCATCATTATTTTTATCATGAATTTCTTGAGCAAATCTTTTAATTTTCTTTAAATCAATCAAGTTAAATCTCCAAAATAAATGACTTGAGTTTACACCAGTGTCAACTAAAAGCAAATAGTGTAAACTGGTAAATCCTCAAGATTAGTAAGGCTAAGGAAGTAAAATTTGAAAATGAATTATTTGAAATAGTTGATTCCCATTGCAGACTTAACTTCATCAAGAGTTTGACTGGCTACAGTTTGGGCCTTAAGTGAGCCTGCTTTAAGCATGTCGTATACGTAGTCCATATTTTGTGCAAACTCAATACGACGTTCACGGATTGGTGAAAGTTCGCGGTCAAGAACATCAAGAAGGAAACGTTTTGTTTTCACATCACCAAGACCACCCGCTTGATATTGGGCTTTCATTTCAGCAATTTGCTCTGCATCTTCAGCTTTACCAAAAACGTCAAGATAATGGAAAACCATGTTTCCTTCAATTTTACCAGGATCTTCAACTTTGATATGGTCAGGGTCAGTATACATTGACATCACTTTTTTCTTGAGTGTGTCCATGTCATCAGCAAGGAAAATTCCGTTTCCAAGAGATTTAGACATTTTGGCATTTCCGTCAAGTCCAGGTAAACGACCAGCAGCTTCATTTTCAGGGTAAATTCCTTCTGGTTCAACTAAAACATCTGTGTGATAAGCATTATTAAATGAGCGAACAATTTCTCGTGTTTGTTCAATCATTGGTTTTTGATCATTTCCGACTGGAACATGAGTGGCTTTAAAAGCAGTAATATCAGCAGCTTGAGAAACAGGATACACTAAAAAGCCGGCAGGGATTGATTCACCAAAAGCTTTTTGTGCAATCTCTGTTTTTACAGTAGGATTGCGTTCAAGGCGGGCAAGTGAAACTAAATTCATATAATACATTGAAAGTTCAGCCAGTTCAGGAATTTGACTTTGAATGAAAATGGTTGATTTTTCAGGGTCAAGTCCTGCTGCTAAGTAGTCAAGGGCAACATCACCGACAGATTGACGAATGAGTTCAGGTTCTTTTGCATGGTCAGTTAAAGCTTGTTGGTCAGCTAAAAAGACAAACATATTGTATTTATCTTCATTTTGCATTTTGACACGATTTTGCAAAGAGCCTACATAGTGGCCGATGTGAAGTTTTCCTGTTGGACGGTCTCCAGTTAAAATAGTTGGTTTTGTCATTTTGTTCTCCTTATGTGTGTTTGGATTAGATTGATTATTGAAGAGTGTAAACTGGTTTACACTAAATAAAAAATAAAAAAAGCACCCATAGAACTATAAAAAGTCCTACGGGCGCTTTGAGCGCGGTGCCACCGTAAATTTAAAATCAAATGATTTTCTTAGAACTTGTCAAAAAACAAGTTGCTCTGTAACGGAAGCGGCCGTGATTCTTTATTTTTTTAAATCAAATTTATTAGTTAATCACAAGCCCATTCACTTTGCTGAAAACGTTGGTTTGCACAACCACCAACTTCCTAAAGATTTCAAAATCAAAGTTACTTTCTTGTTGTTTTAAATTTTACACTTTTTGTAATGAACTGTCAAACTTTAAAAAGTAGAAAATCAATTTGCTTGAATTCACAATTGCAAAAAGATATACTCAAATTACAAGAGAGAATTACAAATACAACTTAAGTATTAAATTCATAAAGCAATTGCACAGTTCTATTAAGGAGGAAAAAAATGAAAAATATCTCTACTGCATCAGCACATTGGGAGGACACTTTAGAAAATGGTTTTGGCACAATTTCTGCTGAAAGTTCTCAAATTTTTACAGAAACTCCCTATAATTTCAAAGCACGTTCAGAAAGTCAAGCTCATATTACCACACCAGAAGAACTTTTGGGAGCTGCTCATGCAGCCTGTTTTAGTATGGCATTCTCAATGGTTTTAGGACAAAAAGGCTTAGTAGCAACTTCTATTGACACAACGGCAGATGTTACTTTTGAAGCAACAGCAGATGGTCCAGCGATTACAAAAATTAAATTGACTAATCGTTCAGTGGTACCAGAACTTTCTGAAGCTGATTTTCAAGAAATTGCCAAAGTAGTAAAGGAAAGCTGTCCAGTATCTAAGGCTCTGTCAGGAGTCGATATTGAACTTGAAGCAACTTTAGGCTAGTCTATTTTATAGAATAAATGAAAAACTAAGTTATCAATGAATAGCTTAGTTTTTTGCATAAACTGGTGAAATAATGACGAAAAATGAGGCCTTTCTGATATAATTTAACTAACAATAAATTTAACAAAGTCTTAACTTAATTAAAATAAGTGGGGTCTCAATGAAAGAAAATAAATTATTATCACCGGCAGCCATTTTTCTGTTGGGTGTGAATTCCATTATTGGTTCAGGAATTTTCTTACTTTCTGGCAAAATTTATGAAGATGCAGGAATTTGGAGTTTACTGGCTATTTTATGTGCTGGTTTATCGATTTTTGTGATTGCTTTTGCTTATGCCAACATGAGTAAAATTTATTCAAAAAATGGTGGAGCTTTTGTTTATGCTAAAGAAACTTTTGGGCGTTTTCCAGGCTTTATTGTGGGAATGGTGACATGGTTGCTAGGTACAGTGACACTAGCTACAGAGGTTTCGGCTTTACTGACAGCAATGAAAATGATTCTTCCAAATCTTAATAGTCTGTTAATTGGTATCATTATTATTTTAGCCCTAGGAATCATCTCCTATTTTGGGAGTTCAATTATTGCTGGTTTAGACAATCTGACTTCTTTTGTGAAAATTGTCTTAGTTCTTGTTTTTATTTTTACTTGTCTATGGTTGGTACGTGGTCTTAATTTTTCAAGTCCAAATTTACTGACAGCTTCGTCAGCAAATTTAGGTGGCTTTAAAGGATTTCTGTCAGCTTACGGTACTGTATTCTTTTTCTTCACCGGCTTTTCATTTCTACCGGTGAATGCTGAAAAAATGAAAAATCCAGCAAAAAATTTACCAAAAATGATGTCCCTTGTCATGTTAACCTGTTTGGCTGTTTATCTGATTATTCAAACCATTACCATTGGGGCATTGGGGCCAGAACTGACTAAAACACTTGTGCCTGCGGCAACAGCTTTTAGTAAAATCGTGGGTAGCATTGGAATTCCGCTCTTTGTTGTCGGAATATGTTTTTCAATTTTTGGTGTTATTGTTGCGACCACTTTTAATACACCAACAATTTTAGCCAGTTTGGCTCAGGCTCATGAAGATGTGCCTATGTTTGTTTCTAAAAATAATCGCTTTGGAACCCCCACTTGGGCAATTATTTTGACGACAGTTTGTGGAATAGCTCTCTTTTTGAGTGGAAATTATGTTTTTCTGAGTGGGCTGACTGTCTTTATGAGTTTTGTTCAATATTTATCAACTGGACTTGCTAACATTAAGAAAAAATTCCTTTTGATTGGAATTGGTTCGGTTCTCTTTTCATTGGTTTTACTGACAAGCTTTACTTTATCCGTCCTAATTTTAGGTTTAGGAATCTTGATATTACTTGTTATGATTTATTTTGTCGTTAAATTAGATGATGATGAACGTGAAAAATGGCTCAAAGAACACCAAGAAAAGTCAAAAGGAGCAGATGTCAATACTGTTAAACGTTTGTAAGTAATTTTTAGAAATTTTATTTTACTGAAGAAAGCTGTCAGTAAAATAAGGAGAAAAATATGACAAAAAAAGAATATACATTTTGGTTGTTGAGCAGTATTTTTTTAATAATTGGTCTAATTTTGCAATTCATCCCCAGTCATTCAATACAAATGCTAGTTTTACTGCTTTAATAATTGGACTAGTTTTAGTTTTTTTCATTAAGGACAAAAATGAATCGAGAAAACCATTACCCGAAAAGTTTTATCAGAAAAAAGTTTTTTGGGCTTGGATTTTTATTCCACTCTTTGTAATTTTGTTTATTTATTCTATTTTTTTGAAAAAAGAGTCTCCTTATAATTTTATGATGATAATTTTAGTTGTTGATATGATTATCTTTAACTATTTCGGTACGAAGTATAAATGGTAGATAAAAAATACTGACAGCTCAATTCTGTCAGTAAAAAAACTCGGTTTCCCGAGTTTTTTATTTGTCCATTTTTTCAAAATGTTCGACTAATTTACCAGAAACATCTGATTCCAACATTTTATGAATTTGTTTCAAGGCAGAGGCAATCGCCAATTCACTTGAATTTCCGTGAGCTTTAACAACAGGTGCTTTAAGACCAACAAAAGCAGCTCCACCAGCTCCATCTGTACTCATCAAATCTTTAAGTCCAGACAAAGGTTTTTTAATTAGAGCCCCACCAATTTTAGTGGTGACACTACCAGCCATGATGGCTGATTTTATTTCTTTCATGAGAACAGTTGCTGTTCCTTCAATCGCTTTTAAAATGGCGTTTCCCGTGAAACCATCGGTTACTACAACATCAGCCCCACCTGAAAGTAAATCACGAGATTCAATATTTCCGATGAAGTTGATTTCAGACATAGCTGACAAAATTTCATGCGCTTCTTTGACAGTTGGCGAACCTTTAGATTCTTCGGCACCATTAGAAATCAAAGCAACACGTGGTTTATTGATGCCGCGAACATTTTCAGCGTAATATGAACCCAAAATGGCAAAATCAACTAAGTGGTGGGCCGTATTTTCAGTATTTGCTCCCAAATCAAGCATATCAAAACCGCGACCATCAGCTGTCGGTAAGGTTGACATCAAGGCTGGACGTGACACTTGCTTAATTCTCTTAACCAAAAGTAAGCCGGCGGTTAAAAGTGCACCAGTTGAGCCGGCAGACAAGACTGCATCAGCCTCTCCTTTTTTCACAGCAGTCACAGCTCGGACAAGTGAGCTGTCTTTTTTTGATTTAATGGCAGCAACTGGATCATCATGAAAATCAATGATTTCAGTTGTTTCAACAATCTCAATATTTGTTTCATCGTCTAAAAATTGACGAATTTTTGCCCCATCTCCGTAGAGTTGGAAGGTAACATCAGAAAGTTCTTTCTTTGCCAAGTTTACACCTTTGACAATATTTTCGGGAGCAAAATCTCCTCCCATTGCATCAATTGCAATTTTCATATTTTTATTTTCTCCAAATCAAATAATCTCTCATTAAAATTATAACAAAAAAAGTGACCAGATAGTCACTTTTTTTCACAATAGGAAATCTATTGAATAAAATTATTCTTCATTTAAAATATTTTCAATCTCAACCAGTACAGCATCTTCGTCATTAGAAAGAATGACTTTATCAGCTAGTTCAAGAATTTCAGGCGCTGCGTTACTGACAGCAAAAGAAGAACCAGCGTATTCAAACATTTCCAAATCATTCATTTGGTCACCAAAAACAGCTAAATTTTCAGGGAGCCAGTTAAAATGTGCTAACAAATGTGCCAAACCAGAAGCTTTAGAAATACCATTTGGCACAATGTCAATACTAGTAAAACCAGTTGTTGTTGCCCTTACGAAAGAGAGTCTGTCTGTAATCCATTGCTCACAGTCACGCAAGTGGTCTTCGGGGAAGTTGGTTGTAACCTTGAGCAATTTGTCATCAATTTCATCTAAGCGATGGTAAAGTTGACAGTTAGGGTAATAAAGTTTTGCATGAGTAAGGTATTCTTTAGAAATACCTTCAGGATAATAAGCACCTTTAAGGCCAGAAATTAAATAGTCATTTTTGGGTCTAAACGGCATCTCTTGCAAGTCATCAATTAATTCTTGAGTTTGAGCAACAGTCAAATCTTTTGCAAAGAGAATTTCTCCTTTATAAGCAACAACTCCACCATTCTCAGCAACAAAAGCCATTTGATCTTTATATTCTGAAAAAACTTCAATCAAACCAAGTAAAGAACGTCCAGAAGAAGCAGCAAAAAGAAGATTTCTATCTTGAATTTTTTTAATTACTTCAGCGAGTTTTTTGTGATTATACGAATGGTCATTGCGCAGAAAAGTTCCGTCCATATCTGTCGCAAAAAGTTTTAAATTTTGATTCATGACTTCTCCCCCAGTCCACTGTTAGCGCTAACAGTGGATGAAAATGAATTCTGTCAGTAAATTTTACTGACAGAACTGTAAACTTGGTTTACACAACAGTGTAAACGAACTAAATAATAATAAATTTAATCGGCCCAGAGTGCTTTTACTTTTTCTTGTACTTCTGCATTATCTAAGAAATCATCATAAGTTTCACCAATACGGTCAATGACACCAGATTTACCAAGAACAACAATGTGATTGGCAATAGTATTAATGAATTCATGGTCATGTGAAGCAAAGAGGATTGAGCCTTTAAATGATTTCAAACCATCATTAAGTGCAGAAATAGATTCCAAATCCAAGTGATTAGTTGGGTCATCAAGAACAAGCACATTAGCTCGTTGAAGCATCATTTTAGAAAGCATGACACGAACTTTTTCTCCCCCTGAGAGGACATTGACAGCTTTTAAAGATTCTTCACCTTTGAAAAGCATACGTCCAAGGAAACCGCGAAGGTAAGTATTATCGTCTTCCTCTTTTGTCAATACAAATTGACGCAACCAGTCAAGAATAGAGTCACTTGTATCAAAATCTTTGGTATTATCTTTTGGAAGATATGAACGAGAAGATGTAACTCCCCATTTAATATCGCCAGTTACGGTCCAATTATCTTCTACATCATCCATTAAAGCACGAAGTAACGTTGTTTGTTGAATATCGTTTTGACCAATGAATACGGTCTTATCACCAGGATTTAAGATGAATGAAATATTTTCGATAATCATTTCTCCTTCAATCGCAACTGAAAGATTTTCTACACGAAGTAAATCATTACCGATTTCGCGTTCTTGTTCAAAACCAACGAATGGATATTTGCGTGATGAAGGAACGAATTCTTCAACTTCAATTTTATCAAGCATTTTCTTACGTGATGTTGCTTGTTTTGATTTAGACGCATTAGCAGAGAAACGAGCGATAAACTCTTTCAACTCGGCAATTTTCTCTTCAGCTTTACGGTTTTGGTCACCTTGCAAGCGAAGAGCAAGTTCAGAAGACTCTTTCCAGAAATCATAGTTCCCTGGGTAAAGTTTGATTTTACCATAGTCAAGGTCTGCCATGTAAGTACAAACATTGTTCAAGAAGTGACGGTCATGGGAAACAACGATAACGGTATTTTCAAAATTAATCAAAAATTCTTCAAGCCAAGCTATTGCTTGAATATCAAGTCCATTGGTCGGTTCGTCAAGAAGAAGAACATCAGGTTTACCAAAAAGTGCTTTAGCAAGAAGGACTTTAACGTGTTCGCCAGAAGTCAAATTGGCCATCAAATCTGTATGTTGTTCAGCTTTAATTCCGAGGTTTTGCAAAAGACGAGCAGCGTCAGCTTCGGCTTCATAACCACCCATTTCGCCAAATTCTGCCTCAAGTTCGGCAGCTTTCATGAAGTCATCATCTGTCGCATCAGGATTCATGTAAATGGCATTTTTTTCTTGATTAATGGCGAAAAGTTTTTCATTCCCCATCATCACGACATCAAGTGGTGTTTGGTCTTCGTAATCGTAATGATTTTGACGAAGAACAGACATGCGTTCGTTTGGCCCCATTGAGATGTGACCTGTTGTTGGTTGAATTTCACCGTCCAAGATTTTCAAGAAAGTTGATTTACCAGCCCCATTGGCACCGATTAAACCGTAACAGTTTCCCGGTGTAAACTTGATGTTTACTTCGTCAAAAAGCTTGCGGTCAGAGAATTGTAATGAAATATCAGATACTGTAAGCATGTATTTTCCTTTTTTATTGATGAGAAAAATTCTCAAATATTTTTCGATAAAGTAGTTTGACTACTTTTGTGCTAAAAAATAAGCATTCTGCCCTTATTTTATCATAAATCTTGGACTTTATAAAGCCCACTTTTTTATAAATCTTGACAAGTTTTTCATTCATGTTCTTACAAAAAGACGAAGTTTAGTTTCAATTTAGCGTAATTTTAGCATTACTTAAGTCAGGGTGACTATAATATATTTATTCCAATAAAATTTTTCATAAAGTTTACTCCTAAACAAAAGAATGAGCGGCTGGTTACCGCTCATTTTTTTATTTATCGCTATTTTTAATGAATAAAATAATTGAAATAGCTAAAGCCACAAAACCAATTCCATTAAATTCGATAAATGTTATGAAAACATTTGAAGAATATCCCAACTGATTAAAGATAAGCACGGCAGGAATTCCTATCCCCAAATAAATAATGTTAGGACTAAAAAATTAAGGCTCCTATAAATAGTTTTTATTCATATTAGCCTAGTTTTAGTAAAACTTAAGTCAAGTTGACTATAATATATTTATTCCAATAAAATTTTTCATAAAGTTTACTCCTAAAAAAAAGAATGAGCGGCTGGTTACCGCTCATTTTTTTATATTTTTTCTAATGCTTGCTCTAAATCAGCAATCAAGTCAGTTACATCTTCAATACCAACCGATAATCGAATGGTTCCTTTGGAAATCCCTGCACTAGCAAGTTCTTCGGCATTCAGCTGCTGGTGAGTGGTCGAAGCAGGATGAATGGCCAATGATTTGGTATCTCCAACGTTGGCTAGAAGTGAGAAAATTTCAAGATGATCAATCAAATCACGCGCTTTTTTCTCATCTTTGTCTTTGAGTTCAAAGGTAAAGATAGATCCAGCATCTTTTGGATAATATTTCTGATAGAGCGCATGATAGGAATTACTTTCAAGCAGAGGATGGTTAACAAGTTCCACCTTAGGATGATTGTCTAAAAATTCTACAATCTTTTTAGTATTGGAGATGTGACGTTCTACCCGGAGTGAGAGTGTTTCTAGCCCCTGTAAGAAAAGCCAAGAATGAAAAGGTGATAAAGCCGCACCCGTATCACGTAATAAAATAGCTCTAACCCGAGTCACAAAAGCAATTTCACCCAATTCGGCAAATTTAATCCCATTGTAGCTTTCATCAGCTTGTGTAAAATCAGGAAAATTACCATTTGCCCAATCAAAGTTTCCGCCATCAACGATGACTCCACCAATAGAAGTACCATGACCGCCAATGAATTTCGTTGCTGAATGAACAATTACATTAGCACCATGTTCAAATGGTTTAAAGGTCACAGGGGTAGTAAACGTTGCATCAACAATAACGGGAATTCCATGTTTTTTAGCAATTTGACCAATGGCATCATAATCAATCACATTATTTCCCGGATTGCCCAAAGTTTCATAATAAATAGCTTTGGTTTTTTCATCAATCGCCTCTTCAAAATTCTTCAGGTCATCTGGATTGACAAATTTAGTTGTAATTCCATATTTTGGTAAAGTCCCAGAAAAAAGGTGATAGGTTCCACCATAAAGGGTACTTGCGGAAACAATATTATCACCGACTGTAGCGATATTCAAGATGGCATAGGTAATAGCGGCTGAGCCAGAACCAACACCAAGGGCTGCACTTCCACCTTCAAGAGCTGCGATGCGTGCTTCAAAAACATCGTTGGTTGGATTTCCTAAACGTGAATAAATAGCTCCAGGATCTTGTAAAGCAAAACGAGCTTCGGCATGGTCTGAATTGTTAAAAACGAAAGAAGTTGTTTGATAGAGCGGAACGGCGCGTGAACCCGTGACAGGATCAGGGACTTGTCCTGCATGGACTTGCAAAGTGTCGAATTTATAATTGTGATTAGTCATAGTTTTTTCTCCTATTTTTGAAAATTTTAGTTAGTATAAAAAATAGTCGTTAATCACATTCGTTGATTATTCGTCAGCAATTCTTGAACCATAGCTTTCTCCTTTAGCTATAAAACTTATTATAATTATAAGAAATTCAGAAAATTCTAGCGATATGATTTTTTAATGGAGCTGATAGAACTTTTAAAAGTAGAAATAAAAAAATACAACTCAAGGTTGTATTTTTATTGATTGTGCTTTTCAAAGTAACGCATTGTAATAAGAAGAGCTTTACGAAAGATTTTTGGATGTTTACGAGCAACATTTACCATGAATTTATCACCGAAAGAGTGGAGGTAGCGAAGGCTCGGTTTAATCTCCGTCGCAGCTTTATAAAAAACTTCAGCTAAATCAGAAGCTTTAGCACTATTTTTCATAAAACGGTCAAGTCCTGAAGCAACAGAATTTACCAAAGGTTGGTAAGCAGAGTTTGAACTCATATTCTTTTTAGTATTTTCTAGGGCAATATTTCCCCAGCTTGACTGAGTTCCACCAGGTTGAACACAAACTGAACGGATACCAAATTGGGCAACTTCGAGGTCCAAAACGTCAGACCATTGTTGAAGGGCGGCTTTTGTAGCATGATAATAAGCACCAAGTGGCATATAGACATCTCCACCAATTGATGAAATATTAACAATTCGTCCATAATTTTGAGCTCTCATTGTTGGTAAGACAAGTTGAGTTAATTCAACCGCACCAAAGAAGTTGGTTTCAAACTGATTGCGAATTTTATCCATTGGGATTTCTTCGGCTGGTCCGTATTCGCCATAACCTGCATTATTGATGAGGACGTCAATATGACCTGCCTCATCTAAAATTTTTTTCACAAAAGCTTGGTTTGATTCAGAGCTAGTAACATCCAGTTTTAGTGCTTTGATGTTGTTCTCGTATTGTGGAATTTTTTCAACGCGGCGTGCCCCAGCGTATACTTTCCAACCCCGTTTGGCAAAAAGTTCTGCTGCCTCAAATCCCATTCCATTTGAAGCACCTGTGATTGCAACAATTTTTTGTGTCATCTCTTTAGAGTCCTTTCAATTTGTCTGTATCTTGTTTTCATGATTTTAAAAGTAATTATACCACTTTAGTAAATCAAAGGCTAAAAAAACTTCCGCGGAGTAAACGGAAGTTTTAGGAGTATTTATGAAAAAAGTTTATTTAGGAGTATGGAAACTATTATACGTTATAATGCTGAAATGAAACTTAAATGAAAAAGAAAATGTTTTTGTATTTTTAGAATCCCTTTTCTATAAATCAATTCTAACTATAAGGACCTGAAGATTGAGTGATAATACTAGTTTGAAGCATTCTTAGTAAGAAAGTCATTTTTTATAAATGGTTTATAGAATAAATTGTACAGCGTTTAATTGGACTTGCTCTCTGAAATAACGTAAAATTGTAGTGAGGAGGACGGTTACAATGAGTAAAAATTATAAAAAAATCCTAGTCGCAATTGATGGATCTGAGCAGGCAGAAGAAGCGTTAAAAGAAGCTATTGTCCTTGCTAAAAGAGACAACTCACAATTATTCGTTTTACATGCGACGGATAAAAACAGTATTTATGCAGCTGGTAACCCAGTTCCTGTGGTTCCTGCACCAGCTATTCCAGTAGTTCCAGCAGTTCCCGTACTTGAAGAAAGTGCAGATAATGAAGCTAAAGAAGTTTTAGACAAAGCTTTGGCAATTATCAATAATGAAGTGAAGTTTGAAGAAATTCGAGTTGATGGTTCGGCAAAAAATGAAATTGTCGATTTCGCTAAAGAACATGAAATTGATATGATTGTGATGGGCTCTTCAGGAAAAGGCGCTCTTGACCGAATGTTGCTTGGCTCTACAGCAGTTTACGTGGTTAAACATGCACCTTGTAGTGTAACAATCATCAAATAAATTAGATAGATTTCAAGAATCGGCAAGCATTTGCTGATTTTTTTGTATTTTAAAAATAAATTCCTTGACAATGAAATTCTTTTCGTTTACAATTGTAAACATAGAAATGAGAAAGTTGGATTGAACAATGAAAGTTACTTTTAAAACCCTTGATGGACGTACAATGACTAAAGAATTTGCTAGTGTAGATGAATTCGTAACACTACAAAATCGTGAAATTCCGGCAATTGATGATTCAGCGAAAGTTCTTGAAGTTGTAATTTCTGGACAAGTTGAAGAATTTAGTGGAAATGTTGCTGATTTGTATTTCAAACTTAGTAAATAAGAATCTGAAATCATGAATGGAGGAGGAAAGATGACAGATTATGTTTTTAAGGCAGGTCGTAAAGATTTGGCACCTCTTTTGTTATTACATAGCACGGGTGGAGATGAGCATCAATTAGTAGAAATTGCTGAAATGATTGCCCCCTTCACATCCTATTTTGTCAATTCGTGGACGTATTAATGAGCAAGGAGTCAATCGTTATTTTAAACTCCGAGGCTTAGGTGGTTTTACTAAAGAAAATTTTGATCTTGAATCTTTAGATGAAGAAACAGACTGGTTGACGGATGAGGTCAGTTTGTTGGCTGAAAAACATGACCTTGACGTCCATAAAATGATAGCTATCGGTTATTCAAATGGTGCAAATGTAGCTTTGAATATGTTTCTTAGAGGAAAAATAAATTTTGATAAAATTATTGCCTTTCATGGGATGCAATTGGAAGACTTTGAACAGACCGTTCAACTTGATGATAAGCATGTCTTTCTAAGCTATGCACCAAATGATATGATTGTTCCTCAGAAAAACTTTGGTGATTTAAAAGGTGATTTGGAAGATTCAGGCTGTCAGCTTGAAATATATGAAAGTTCACTTGGTCATCAATTGACGCAAGAGGAAGTTTTAGCCGCTAATAAATGGCTTACAGAAACAAAATAATTTTGTATTGAAAAAGTTTCAGTGCAAAGTAACTAAATAGGAGAAAACAAATGGCTGAATTAACAAAAATTGAAACAAAAATACCTGAAAATCTTACTCTTGGTGGTGTTCACCACGTAACAGCAATCACCTCAAGTGCTCAAAAAATCTATGATTTTTTCACAAATATCTTGGGTCTGCGTTTAGCAAAATTAACAGTCAATCAAGATGACTATGAAACTTATCACCTCTTTTTCACAGAAGAAGATGGGCATGGAGCTGATATGACTTTCTTTGATTTCAAAGATATTCCTAAAGGAAATCATGGGGTTAATAATATCGAACGTGCTTCATTCCGTGTACCGACAGATGCATCCTTAGATTATTGGACCCGTCGTTTTGACAATGCCCATGTTAAACATGGCGAAATTTCTAGTAAATTTGGTCAAAAAACCTTAGAGTTCGAAGATTTTGATGGTCAATTATATCAATTGATTTCTGACCAAAATAATAGTGGGGATGATTCAAAAGGACGTTCTTGGCAACTTTCAAATGTTCCACAAGAGCATGGAATTACTGGACTTGGCCCAGTTTTTGTAAAAGTTGAAAATGCTGAAAATCTTCGGACCATTTTGGAAACAGTTTTTGGCTTCCGTTACGCTGGTCAAGAAGATGATTTACATCTTTTTGAAGTGGCGAATGGTGGAAATGGAGCAGCTTTGATTCTTCAAGAAGCTGGTGAAAAAGAAGCTTACGCTTATCAAGGTTATGGTACGATTCATCATTTAGCTCTGGGAACAGCAAATCCTGAAACTTTAAACTATTGGATTGAACGCATTAAGGCTTTCCGTTTGCCACATTCTGGTTTGGTTGACCGTTTCTATTTCTCAAGTGAATATGTCAGAGTAGCACCAGGAGTTCTCTTTGAAATTGCGACTTACACACCAGGGATTGGGGCATTGGACATGGCAAAATCAGGTCTAGGAGCTGTTGATTCTTATGAAGAAGCTTTAATTACTTCTGGTTTCTGGATTGACCAAACAAAGGAAGAATCAGGTTTATCTTTGAGCTTACCTCCTCATTTATTCCCCGGAGATGAAGCTACTAAAGCGAGAACAGCCGCAAGTTTACGTCCATTGGACACTTCAGATGCTCATCGTGACCGCACAAAAGATGAACTATGGACTGTTGAAAAAGTATTGGAACACAAAGCTGGAACTCCGGCTGAAACAGTGCAATAAAGGAGAACTGATGAAATCATATCAAGCAAATGAGCTCGACGAAAAAACAGTCTATAAACTTCTGTCAGGCAGTATTGTTCCGCGCCCAATTGCTTGGGTGACCAGTCAAAATCTCGAAGGTCTAGTTAATGTGGCCCCCTTTAGTTTTTTCAATGTTGCTTCGTCAAATCCACCACTTTTATCCATTTCGTTTACGGGAAATAAAGATAGTTTGAATAATTTATTGACGACGAAAGAAGCAGTGGTTCACCTTGTGAATGAGGATAATGTGGAGCTAATGAATCAAACGGCAGCACCATTAGCGGAGCATATTAGTGAAGCGGAAGAATTTTCACTTGAACTTGTCCCTTCTCAGAAAGTTCAGGTTCCAAGTTTAAAGGAGTCAAATGTTCGTTTAGAAACTAAATTGTATCATCATTTACCTTTAGGAGAGAGTGGGCATTTAGTTCTTCTTGAAGTTGTCAATTTCTCTTTTGCAGAGGAACTATTGGATGAGGGAAACTTTCATGTCAATCTAAATAAACTCAAACCAGTTGGGCGTTTAGCGGGTGATGATTACAGTACCTTAGGAAATCGATTCAGCCTTTTACGACCTAGATAAATAAAAAAACTTACTGATGATTGGTCAGTAAGTTTTTATTTGCTTTAAAAATAAAAAATAACCCGAAGGTCATTTTTATTATTTAACTTCTTTAAATTTGAGGAAGTTTAGATAAGTTATCAGAACAGTTTTCAAATCATACCATTACAAAAGAAGAATTTGAAAAGCAAGAAAAATGATATTAGAAGTTCTTGAAGAAGCTCCAAATGTGGAAGCCCGTAGGACACGCATTGATTCTTACGGTATTGCCGAAACGAGTAGTGGAAGAAGTTTTACTTTTAAAATAGAATAAAAAGAAACTGCTAATTTGTAAGACTTTTCAATAAAAAATACTGGATATAATGATAAATCCAGTATTTTTTATTTTATTTGGGAAATTTATTTCATGATATTGATAAATCTCATGATTATAGGATAGATGTTAAAATAATTGCTAAGAATATATAATAAGTATTGAGTATAAAAACTATTTAATCTAATAAAAAAATAGTTTATATATATATTTCTGATGTTTGATAAATGTTATTGAAAAAATTAGATATACGTGATACAATTTAATCAAAAATTAATAAAAATTAATATTTTGAAAGGCTCTATGAAATTTAAAAAGAAAAATTATACCTCCCAAGTAGATGAAATGGATTGTGGATGTGCTGCTTTATCAATGATTTTAAAATCCTATGGGACAGAAAAATCGCTTGCCTCTCTTCGTTTACTTGCTGGTACAACAATCGAGGGAACTTCCGCTTTAGGAATAAAAAAAGCAGGAGAAGGTTTAGGTTTTGTAGTTCAAGTACTAAGAGCTGATGCAAGCCTTTTTGAAATGAAGAAAGTCCCTTACCCTTTTATTGCTCATGTCATCAAGAACCAAAAGTATCCACACTACTATGTGATAACTGGCGCAAATAAAAATTCGGTATTCATCGCAGATCCTGACCCAACCGTTAAAATGACAAAACTTTCAAAAGAAGTTTTCTTATCAGAGTGGACAGGCATTAGCTTATTTCTTTCACCTACCCCATCCTATCAGCCCACTAAAGAAAAAACTTCTTCATTATTATCTTTTATCCCAATTATCACCCGTCAAAAGAAAGTCATTCTCAATATTGTAATTGCCTCATTCATTGTAACGTTGATTAATATTCTAGGGTCTTACTACCTCCAGAGCATGATTGATAGTTACATTCCAAATGCCTTAATGGGAACTTTAGGGATTATCTCAGTAGGGCTATTGTTAACTTATATTATCCAACAAGTCTTAGAGTTTGCTAAGGCTTTCTTACTAAACGTTCTTTCTCAAAGATTAGCCATTGATGTCATCCTTTCCTATATTAGACACATTTTCCAACTCCCGATGTCTTTCTTTTCGACTAGAAGAACAGGGGAAATTACCAGTCGGTTTTCCGATGCCAGTTCTATTTTGGATGCTATTGCCTCAACGATTCTTTCGCTCTTTTTAGATTTAACCATTGTTCTTATGACAGGACTGATTTTAGGGCTTCAAAATATGCAACTCTTTCTTCTCGTTCTTTTGGCAATCCCACTTTATATTGTTGTTATTATTATTTTTACTCCGCTTTTTGAAAGACAAAATCATGAAGTTATGCAAACCAATGCCATCTTAAATTCCTCAATTATTGAAGACATTAATGGGATTGAAACCATCAAAGCGCTCGCCAGTGAACAAGAGAGATATCAAAAAATTGACTACGAATTTGCAAGTTATCTAAAAGAGGCTTTCACTTTACAACAGTCAGAAGCCATTCAGACGGCAATAAAAACGACAGTACAACTTGTACTAAATGTTCTTATTTTATGGTTTGGTGCAACTTTAGTCATGCATCAAAAAATTACCCTCGGACAATTCATTACTTTTAATGCCTTGCTTTCTTACTTTACAAATCCAATTACTAATATCATTAACCTTCAAACAAAACTACAAAAGGCAAGGGTAGCCAATGAACGATTAAATGAGGTCTATCTTGTACCCAGTGAATTTGAAGAAAAGAAAACAGAACTGTCCCTCTCACATTTTAATTTAAACATGTCTGAGATTTCATATCAATTCTTCCACTTTTTATCCTTCTTGTTGGGGGGGTAATTTTTACTTTCTTTGCACATAAGGAGTTGACCGTCATCAGTACAGGAAGTATTGAACCTACAAAAATAGTTGCTAAAATTCAATCAACGAATGCCAATCCAATCATTGAAAACAACCTCAAAGAAGGCAAAGTAGTTAAAGAAAATAGCCTACTTCTTAAATATAATGGCACACCAGAACAGACCCAACTCAGTGAGCTACTGACTCAAAAGAAACAAGTGCTAGACAAAAAAGCACAGCTTGACCTCCTTCAAAAGAGTTTAACCAACGAAAAAAATGAGTTTCCCACTACCGATAGTTTTGGATATGAGAAAAGTTTTGAAAATTATGAATCACAAGTAAAAAGTCTTGAAGCAACCATTCAAAAATCGAATCAAGCGGTAGAAGACCAAAATAAAAGTACCGAGAGTCAAAAGCAAGCTATTCAAAATCAGGTGGAACACTCCAACAGGCTATTCAGAATTACTCTGAAATCGAAAATGCGGTATCGAGTGGTGTGGAGTTTCACAAGATAATCCCTACCTCTCTCAATATAACAGTTACCAAGCGCAACAAGCGACTTTAGAGGCCGATTTAAAAAATCAAAAAAATCCAGATGAAACTGCTAAGCAAGCGACTAAAAGTCAAGAGGAGTCTTTAAAAAGTCAATTTTTATCAGGTTTAGCTTCGAGTAAAGACAGCTTAAAAAGCCAAATTCAATCCTTTAATGTGCAAGAAAGTAGCTTAACAGGAAGTAATGCTTATGATAATAGCCAATCTAGTCAAATCTTAACTTTAAAAACCAGGCACTTTCAGCTTCAAATAAAGAAATGACAGACCTAAATAGTACCCTTACTGATTTAGAAACAAAAATTAGCTTGCAAAAACAAGATGACCAGTACAGTCAAGTTTTTGCGGAACAGACTGGAGTCCTGCATGTGCTCCCAGATATTTTAGGGATGAAAAAGATTCCGATTGGAACACCTATCGCAGAAATCTATCCTTTATTAAAGGCAGAAACACAAGTTAATCTGACAAGTTATATCCCAAGTACTCAAATTTCTGGAATGAAAGTCGGTCAAAAAGTTAGATTTACAGTACAGCAAAATTTACCTAAACCAGAGATATTAACTGGTATCATTAAACAAATTGATAGCGCCCCAACCGCCTTTAAAGAGGGAAATGCTTATAAAGTTTCTGCGACAACCGCTATCAATGCAAAAGACCTCCCAAATATAAGGTATGGCTTGCAAGGAAAAACGGTGACCATTATTGGAAAGAAAACTTATTTCAATTACTTTTTAGATAAAATTATGGGGAGGACTTCATAATTTAAGGGCTTCATTTGTAATTGTGCGAAAATTCTTGCATTTATGTTTTTTTTCGGAGTATACTGACATTATTATAATATAAGGAGATTTACAAATGAAAAATCAATTGAATTTTGAAGTTGTTTCAGACGAAGAATTGCTCACTACAAGTGGGGGGCAAAATTCTCAACAAGGAGAAGGTGGTGGCTACGGTTCTTCAAATGACACATGGGGCGGTTAGAATCTACCTTGGTCTTCTTTTAATGGTAAATAATTACTGTTAGCAATAAAGATAGAAAAACTCCATTTTTATTTCTAAATGGAGCTTTTCTATTAAATCATCTTAAATAATTGACTTTCGAGATTTATAATTGCAAATTCAGTTGTGTTGTAGTGTTTAAAAATATCTTAATTTTTTAAAATTTTAGTAAAATAATAGTTTGTGTGAAACTATCAAAAATACATGAAAGGATGGCAGAAACATGCTCCTATATCTTAGTAACCTAAAACGTTGGTCACTGCTTATCTATTCAATATTCTCTGCCATTGTTACAGTAATTTATATCATGTTTAATTCTACTTTTTATAAATTAGATTTGGTTAGATATAGTAATGATATTGATTATTATAATAAGATGAGCGCAATTTTACCAAAAGGTTTACTTCAACTTAATGGTAATTTCTCTCAACTAGATTCACCTTTATTAATTATCGTCTATCTACTAGGAATTTTGATTTGTTTGATTTTCTTAATATTGAATTGGAATCCTTACTATAAAAGAACTTATACACCATTAATATCTATGTTAGGATTTTTGCTTCCTCTGTTAATTCGCAATGGAGAAAATATTATATGGATGTTATTACTGGGGTTAATAATTGCATTTATTGGTAGTATTTTTTATGTTTTTGCAGTTGGTAAAACATATAAATGAATAATTTTTTAATGTCCATAATTTAAAAAGGAGAACTTTTGAAATTCATTTTCTCGAAATCTATAATTATTGCTACTGCCTTTTTTCTATTTATTTTATCTCAGCTTCCGGCAGTATTTTTAAACTTTCTAAACTCTAATGGGGATACATATGGAATAGCCTATAAAAATACTCCTCCTTTCATTATTTTAACATTAGTTGTTGTGACAATTTGTATTTTTATTGGGATAAAGTGTGGTTTTTATAAAAATTATCGCAAAAGTTTAGAATGGAAGAATATTCTCCTTATTTTTTCTTTATTAATTATTACTTTTTTTATTCAAAAATTTGTTGTTCAATTTATTACTAGTCATAATTTATATAATGTTTCACACCAAATCACTAATCAAATGAAGGTTGAAAATATATTAAGTTCTTTACTCTTTCCAGGACAATTTGTAGCTGTTTCGATTTTAGCTCCAATTCTTGAAGAGAGTATTTATCGTGCTTGTTTTTATAAATTATTTGGCTATTATCGTTGGACTTTTTTTCTATCTTGTTTCTTTTTTTCTTATGTTCATTCAGGGTTTAGTTGGGATATTTTAGGATATTTACCCTTAAGTATTGCTCTAACATACGTTTATCATCGTAGACAAGTCCTAACCGACTCTATTCTACTTCATGCGCTTTTTAATACATTGTTATTTGTTTTCTGAAGTATTTGCTCAAATGGGCTTTATGTACAACGTTGTCACAACGAAAACAGGATAAAATAGAAAAAAAGGAATCGATAAAAAAACACCTTATTAGGTGTTTTTTTATTTATATACCCAAACATTTGCATTAGGAAAATCAGATTTTATTGTTTCTAAAGTTATGCTTACAGGTAATGATAATATAATATCATCTCCTGAACCATCGTTACGTTTGGCTTTTTTATAAAGTTCGCTTTGCGTAACCCATTCAACTTCTTTCGATAATTCTAATTTTGCATTTTCCCAGTAGGAATCCTCTACACGATGTTTATCTAATATCATCGTTTGCCAATTCATTGTGCCCATATTTTTGGATGGAGACAGAGATGTCACAAAATATTTCACATTATCTCCTTATCTTCCTGGTTTCATACCAGGTCCTCCAACCCAAGATCCTCCACCTGGCACATATGGAACATATCCACTTGTTTGTTTTTTACCTTGAACCCAGGCTGGTGTACTTTGGAAATTGCTAATCACCCCATCAATAGCTTGCCACCAAGACATTCCTGCGTTAGTTTCTTGGAGTTCTTTGTCAGATAATGTTTTATATGTTTTGTAAATACTTCCATTATATTCTTTTTTTTTTTTTTATTTTCAAGAATATATTACGGGTTTCTATTGACTACCTGAATTTTTTAAAGTACAAAAGTTACTTTGAAACAAACTCGTTTTTCATTACGCTCGTGTAACAGAACCTTTTTATATCTTAAGCATGAAGTGGACACCAGGGTATACTCCAATGTCATTAAGTTAAGGAAAACAGTATCATTTTATTCTTAAATATTTTGTTTTTCTATCTCATTGACGTTCTAATTTCATAAATGAATCACGCAAAAAAACGTCCTACTTGTATAGTCCGATTGATAATCTTAGGCAATACGATATAAAAAACCAGGAAATTTCTTTTTTATTAATCTTCTTTGATCACTCCGATTCGGCCTTATGGGAAGAAGATATCGGCTTATCAATTGCTCTACATTGACGTTTTGATCAAGGAAAAACCGCCTACAAATCCCAAAGGCCTGTGTAAAATTAATCTGGTAGGAGTGTTTTAAACGATTAGATAAGACCACAGCCAAAGTAATTGTCATTGAAAAATTATACATAATGAGACGGGCAAAGATTTCTTGGATAATAAAGTCAAGTTTCTTTGAATGGAAGTGGCTTAAACCTAGAGCATATTTCAATTCTCTAAAGGAAGTTTCAATTCCCCAACGCAAGTGATAAAGGACTTTTAGGTCTTCGCTTGTAAATAGGAACGGATCCAGATTTGTCACTAAGGATTCATAGGTGTCCTCATTCAACTTAATTCTAACGACTCTGAGACTGATCGGATAAGTTTCTTTGGAGCGGATAGGAAGATAATCAAAATTCGCTCTTTTATGCAAGAAATGATAATGTTTATCTTTTTTTACCTTATTTGTCTGTCTTCTTGTTAATTGAAGGGTTATTTTTTTATCAAATGTTCCATCTGATGGCAAATCAAGGCCATTAAGCAACCCATTACTCTTTGTATCTTTTGCTCGAATCAAAAATTTTTGTCCGCTTTTTTTAATGTGTTCATAAACATTAAAAGATTCATACCCACGATCCGCAATAATAATTGTTGGACTTGTGAAATCAAAATCATCAACTATCTGACACAAACTTTTACGTTCATTTAACTGCTTAATTTTTTGAAAGTCCACTGCCACGTAGTGTTTATTTAAAGGATCATATAAAGCATTAAGGTGAAGTGATCCAACATGCTTCCCAAATTTCCCAACTCTATAATGGGTATCTGATTCTTTTTCATTGTAAGGGATATTAAGATCAGAACCATCATGGGCAAATATTCGATAGCCTTTGTATAATTTATTGGGTTGTGCTGAAGGAATAGTTCGGTAAAAGAGTTGCTCAAATGCTTTTAACTTTATTTTACTACGAGCTTGTACCAAAGCAGACGCGGTAGGGGTTTTTAGGGTGAAATTAAAATGTGAGAGTAATTCACTAGATAGACTTTGCCCTCCAAAAGAGAGGATGATTTTAATCGTTGTCTCAAAAGATAACTTTCTATTTCTAGAAAAATCAAAAGGAGATTGAGCATAAATTTCAGGATGATTGGTAATCTCGTGGATTTGATCTTCTAAGTTTTTCTTTATTTGATGAGACACTTGAAGTGTTGATGGAACTTTGGTAGTATTAAGCAATAGGACATCCCTCCAGAATACGTAACGCTTTGACGTTTTATTATTGATAAAATAATTGTATCAAGAGGGTGTTCTTCTTGCTTAGAATAAAATAAAACAGGAGGTGATTAGATCCTTCCTGTTTTTCTGTTTTCCTTAACTTAATGACATTGGGGTATACTCTAGTGGCGCAAATCAATTTTGTCTTATAATAAGTTTTAAAAGACAACAACTATGCTGTGCATTGACAATTTTAAAATGATAGTGTAAAAAACAAAAAGGGGACTTATGAAATTGACGGGTATATTTCTTTTATTTTTAATTTTTAAATCTTTTCCTACTATCTTTAAAGAGGAAAATGCTTATAAAGTTTCTGCGACAACCGCTATCAATGCAAAAGACCTCCCAAATATAAGGTATGGCTTGCAAGGAAAAACGGTGACCATTATTGGAAAGAAAACTTATTTCAATTACTTTTTAGATAAAATTATGGGGAGGACTTCATAATTTAAGGGCTTCATTTGTAATTGTGCGAAAATTCTTGCATTTATGTTTTTTTCGGAGTATACTGACATTATTAAAATATAATGAGATTTACAAATGAAAAATCAATTGAATTTTGAAGTTGTTTCAGACGAAGAACTTATGACAATTAATGGTGGTCAAAACATGAGTATGACTGATGGTGGATTTGAATGGGTTTATGCTGGTGGGAAACCATGGTTTCGTATCGTATAAAATAGGTTAGTTAAATGATGGATGATTCGTTTAAAAATTATTGGATGAATAAACTAAAATATTTTAGTTTATTCATTTTATTATTTGCTATTTATTGGTTTCCTGACGTTATTCTTGGTTATCCAGAAATATATTTAAAATCTCTAGTAGGATATGACCGACAAGCTACGGCTACTTGGATTTTTTTAGGAAATATGGCAATTTCTCTTTTTTTAGGAATTTTAATTTGTTATAAATTAGGTTATTATAAAAATACACTATCTATTTTTAAAATAAAAAATATTTTATTTCTACTGTTTACAACAATTGTTTTATTTATTATTTATTTTTTTACCTTTACCTACTATAATTCTCATTTTATAACACCTGGTATTGCTAAAGAACAGGCAGCTTATTCAAGGCAGATTGTATTTCCTTTTGTTCAATTTATTAGTTTTGCTATTTGTGCACCAATTTTTGAAGAAGCAGCTTTTCGAACAACAATTTACCGTTTCTTTAAAAATGATAAAATTGCATTTATTGTTTCAAGTATTAGTTTTGCTTGGATGCATACGGGAGCAAATCCAATACTTATCGTTTACTTACCAATGTCAGTAGTATTAACATTGATTTATCATCGGAGAAGAGTATTAGGAGAAAGTATATTAGTTCATGGTTTAATGAATGCTTTATTACCAACAATTATTGTTCTTCTTCAAACGATCACGGGACTATACTATTTATAAATATCTATCTTGATAAAATTATAGGGGAAGTGTCTAATTATTATTAAGCATAGAAGTGGAATGTGGTGGGTGGGGACCATCCTTTGACACATGGAGTGGCCTCAATCTTCCTTGACTTCTTGCAATTCTTTGGATAGCTAATTATTTTTTATCAAAAAAATTGAAAACTCCATTTTTATTTTTAAATGGAGTTTTTATATAAGGTAAGGCTTTGCAGACAATTCGCTTTATAGGTTGGTTATTTTTGCATATCCCCCCAAAAACGATATTTAGTAAGTCTTTATTTCGATCTCTGAATCAAGGTTTAGGACTGCACAAATTAGGTTGCATTGCAAAATTTAAAAATAGTTTGATTTCTAGAAAGCTTGAGAAGAATAATATTTTGCAATGAGAACAGCAAAAATTAATGAAAGGACGAAAGCAACATGAACCCACTATTCAGTAGTTTGAAACGCTGGTTACTACTCATTTATACAATATTTGCTACCATTATTACAGTAATTTATATCATGTTTAATTCAACTTTTTATAAATTAGATTTGGTTAAATACAACAATGATATTGATTATCATAATAAGATGAGTTCAATTTTATCAAAAGGGTTACTTCAGCTTAATGGTAATTTTGCTCAGCTAGATTCGTTTTTATTAATTTTTGTCTATGTACTAGGAATTTTGATTTGTTTTATTTCCTTACTATTAAATTGGAATACTTATAACAAAAGAACCTATACACCATTAATATCCATGTTAGGCTTTTGCTTACCCTTGACAGTTCATAATGGAGAAAATATTCTTTGGATGGTATTACTGGATTTAATAATTGCATTTGTAGGTAGTATTTTCTATATTTTTGCAATTGGTAAGACATACAATTAAAAAAATGATAAATTTTATGATGTTTTTGAGTAATACTTAAATAAAAGTAAAAACCTAGTCTCTGATGATATGCGAATCAGAGACTGGTTTTTTTATTGTACAAAAGAATCTAAGTATTCTCAAACTTCAATCCTTGATGGAATAAATTTCCCGTTCGCGCTCGGGAACTCAATCATGATAAGCAAATGAGTTTCTGTATTCCATATACCTCTAATTTACCATTAAAAAGTTAACAAAAGTAATCAATAAGTTAAAGAATGAATGAAATACGATAGAGTCTGTTAGTATTCTTCTACGATGATAGATAAACGTTACCGCCAAACTCATAGGTAGATAAATAAGAAAAACCCAGCTATAGCCACTATGCATAAATGTAAATAATAAACTGGAAAAAAAAAAAGCAATTTTATTATTGCTAAATATTTTATAAATCGATGCTCTAAAAATACTTTCTTCAAGTATTGGGGCAAGTAATGCAACTCCTAAGATTTTGCCAAACCACAACAATGAACCCATTACACTATCTATTGCTATTTGGTTATCCATTCTTCCCAAATGATGGAACTGTATAAACTGGCTAAATAATATGTCTAATGCAACTGAAGGTATTATCAGTATTAAGATTAATATAATATTCTTCCACTCTAACGTTCTCTTAGCGTTTTTGTAAAATCCATTTTTTATGCCTAACATTATAGCAATTAAAATAATCAACAGACCAATTAAAATGAAATTCACTGTAATTTTATTTGCAACTCCAAATAGATTTTGCCTTTCATTTTCATATTCTACGTAATATAAAGGTACTTGTGAAAGAAATAGTAAAAATAGTGCTAATATAACTGTTTTAGATTTATTCCAAATATTTATCATTTTTCCTCTTAATTTTTATTTAAACGCAAACTAAGGGAGAAAAGTCCTCCCTTAGTAAAATTTGCCTTATTGATTCTTGTAAATTGTGTTACAAAAACTTGAGTGAGTTTTCATCAAAATGTGAACTACACCTATACTATAACTACTTTGAAAAGTTGTCCATTACTAAAGATACAAATTTCTTATTTAAAATATCAATAAGCTTATCTCTCTTTATTAGTTTTCTCAACAAGCATCACTAGAAAATAAATCTAGGTCTGTCAACTCACATTTATAAGCATAGCTCAATTTTTTCATCAATCAATTAATTACTTATTTTTATCGGAAAACGTTCTCTCTCTTTTCAAAAATCTAAATCGCGACCTATTTTTTTTCACTTTTGTATCAAGAAAATCCTTTTCTCTTAAATTTTCTTCAACATCTTTAATTATAGGTTCTTTCATAATTCTTCGGTCATTAACATCTTTAAAGTTGAACCCAAAACCCATGGGAATTCCCTCCTTTTAGACTAGTGAGTAGCATTATAAAAGCTACTATATGCGTCTGAAAAATTAGATTGTTTCAAGCTCCACCACCAAGGAGTTGATTGTCCTCTCCAACCAGGCATATCTGGAATTGGTAAATAACCACCACTAATTTTTTCAAGTTCTTCATCTATAATAACTTCAAAATTCAATTGATTTTCCATTTGTGATTCTCCTTTATATTTTATAATGTCATTATACTCTGATTAAATCGAAAACGCAACAATTTTCTCACAATTCAAAATTATCACTAATAATACATAATACTTAGTTTCCCTTTCCCATAACTTTATCTAAAAACTTATTTCAATTACTTTTTGGATAAAATTATAGGGAAAGGTAATCAGTAGAATCGATAACATTTGTTAATAAATTTATTACTTGACTTAACTATAATAAATTTATCGAATTAAAAGGGAGAAGGCTTGCAGTATATCATGAGTGCTGGACCATATACTTGGTATAAAGATACTAGAACAGGAAAAACAATATGTAAAAACAAACAACTGACACAGCAAGTCATACATTTGGTGTAATGGCAGAAGGATGGGGCAAAACATTCCACTAATAAAAAAAGATATCCGAGGTTTAAAGTTTATGAAAAAGAAAGTCGATACAGAAAAACAAATTACTTCTTGGGCATCTGGCTTAGCTTCCAAAAATGAAACAAATGTTCAAGAAAAATTAATACTATCTTCTTATATTCAGAACATCGAAAACCATGTTTACTTTCCAAAAGCAATGATTTCTTTAGAAAAAAATTATGAGACCAAAATAATATTTGCGCCTTATCAAAAGAAGTCAATCAGTTTTATTTTAAAGTTGTTGAAGTAAATCAAAGAAAAGCCTGGATGGTAGGTTTGATAGTTTAATTATCATAGAATTATTGATTCTAATTTTATTGTTTTAAGAAGCTCCTTTGTAGAGGAGCTTTTTTTATCTTTTCATAAGTAGCATCTAGTATCATTTGATAAGTGTACAAATTCACATTTTTACCCAGAAAGCGCTTGCATTTGGTTTGGAGTAGGAATACAATAAAAGTATAGAAATTAAAGGAGATGGCATTATGAAAAACATAACAGATTTTGAACAACTATTTTTAGAAAACTTCAATGAACTTACAGAAGAAGAATTATTGCAAACAAATGGAGGGGGTTTGATCGATTGGGTTATGAAAAATCAAGGAACGATGCACGCAATTGGAGATATTTCTACTCAACTTGAAGCTTTAGGCGGACATGGACGTTAATATGAAAGTAAAACATGGGAATGTTATTGTGGATGCTTGGAAAATTTCCAAGCAATATGACGAAGATTGGGTTGTTGAGGGATTTGAGACCAGAAAAATATATTGGCAAAAAAATAACTCTGACCTCTTGTGTGTTCCTCAAGCCTGGTCAACAGCAGTTGGAAAACTAGGAGAATATTTGGTTTACAAAGATAAAGAATATCTAGTTGTCTCAAATAAAACTTTTAGTAAAGAATATGTTCTTTTTGAGAATTAATAATTAAAAGCTCTTTTTAAAGAGCTTTTTAAGATGAAAGAAATTTATATATGATAGATGAATTTTTAAAAGAAATAAATAAAGTAATTCCACTAATTAAAAATAACGTTATAGTTGATAAAATAAAAGAAATAAAAAAATCCGAGACTATTTTGCTAAACTGCTTAGAATATTACCAGAGAACAACACTTGGTTTAGTAATGATAGTAAAAAATCAAGAAGACTTGGTTTCTGATGTTCTTAAAACAGCCAAATCTTTTAACTTAGATAGTTATGTAGTTGTTGACACAGGTTCTTCTGATAAAACAGTTGAAAATTTATTGGAATTAAATTTTGTCAGAACAGAGTATTTACATTGGGAAGAAAATTATGGATTAATGAGAAATAGAGCAGCAGAATTTTCATCAATGGATTGGGTTTTGACCTTAGATTCTGATGAAGTATTCTTGACTGAGCCCTTAGATTTAAAAGTTTTAGTATCAGTTTTATATATTGTATTAGAAAAACCTTTTGCAATAAATTTTGAACAACATTATAATAAATCTTCAAAATATGGTATCCCTGATCGTATCTATTCTCGAAAACAGAAAATTTTGTTGGCTTGGTACACGAGGAGCTGCGAAATAAAGAGACAAAAGAAGCTGTAATGAGTATTGATACTAGAATTCAAATAATAAATAAAGGTTCTGAAACAAAGCAGGTGATTAAATTTGATAAAGAAGAAAGATATAAAAATCTTTTATTTCAGATGATTGAAATAGAGCCTGATAATCCTAGATGGGTAGCTTTTCTCTCAAATAGAGCTATTGAAGCTTTAATAATTAATGAACAATATGAAAAATTAATATGTAAACATTTATTTATAACCAATAAATATTCAAAACGGATAGGGAATTTAAAAATTCATAAATATACTAAAATGCTACTGGAAAAGTATATTTCATATTTAATTTTGTGGAAAAACTACGACAAAGCCAATGAACTATTGAAAGTTGGTTTATTATTATATCCGAATAATATGGCATTCATATTTTTCAAGGGAATGATTCAAATTGAGAGTGTTAAAGATTTAAGTAAAACTTATCTAATTAGAGATTTAAAAAAAATATATAGAATCTGATAAGCAGACTCTATGTGATTCAAGCTATAGAGATACCCAAAGTTTAGAATTAATTATTGCAGAACTTAATGAGCTTGCTGGTAAAAAGAAAGTGGCTAAAAAAATTATAACAGAAATTAACGATGATAATTTGAAATATTTTTGGGATCAATGGAATGATAATCTTTAGGAGCAAAATCTTTAAAGTGATATTTCTTATTCCAACATCCGATGTAATTTATAAATGAAAAAAGATAGGCGAAAATCTTGCCTATCTTTTGGTTAGTAGAATGAGACATTGGTCATATGAATATCGCTACATTGTTATTAATATCTTAGACAAGTTAAATTCTATTCTATTCACCTATATTTAGTTTATGATAAGTAAAGATTAAACTTACTGTGATAACTTATTTGCTTTCAAAGTTTGACCATCCATACAGAGAACCACCAGTACCTGGATTTACCAACATTCTTTTCTGTGCCTCTGAAAAAAAATACTGCACATCAGATGAATGAGCAAGATACTGCAAACTAGAAATCAATTCACTAATTTGAGGATCAAAATTTCGACCACTTTCAATATTTTTTTTAGCTATCAAAAAACATTTTCTTTCTTCAATGGAAAGTTTATCTCTAGATAAAATTTGATTAATAATGTTGAATAAATCTCTCTGGTTATCTTTTAAATTTGGAAAAATATATTTTGTCATTTTAACCTAAACCACCCATCCATTTAGGTAATTGTTTGGGATTTCCATCATTATGACCATTGAGCCAATGAAGAACATCATTCATGCTTTGGTTATTAGGGTATCCTCCTCCAACAATTTTGGCAAGTTCGTCATCAGAAATAGCCTCAAAATTTAATCGATTTTCCATAATAATCTCCTTTTCTTAATATCACTATTTTAATACTATTCGTTCCATCTTTCATTAGCATACGTTACACATCAATGTTGTCTTAATATTATTCTATTTTTATAATTAATCAAGCCTACCTATCTATACTATAAGGTAAGAGTAAATCACTATTTTGATAGATATATATTCTGATAAGGGTTCATTTTTGAAGGGGATGCTTGTTGTAACTAATTTTTTATTCTCATGTCTAAAATTTTTCACAACACTATTTTCTTCATTAAAAAAACACAATAGTGGAAAAATAGGAGAAATGGAGCGAGTGGTTAAAATCAGCTCATAACTTAACAGTTATGGCTATTTTATATCTAGTTTTGAATTTTTTGAAAAAAGTTAAGAGAAGGTAAAATGAAGAAAAAATCCACTTCCTTATGTGGAGGTGGATTTGATTACCCAAATATAAATTTCTCAAAGGTAGAGAAAAAGGTAGAGATTCAATTGATTTTTATTGAAATGTAATGAAAGTCAAGTTTTTTCAAACACCTCTAAATCAATATTTTACAAGTCTATTGACTCGTAACGAATCCTTATTTAACTTCTTTAAAGATTACGTGTTTACGCAATTTTTTAGAGTATTTTTTAAGTTCCAATTTGTCTGGAGTGTTGCGTTTGTTCTTTTGAGTAAGGTACAGACGTTCACCAGATTCTTTGTGTTCAAGTGTAATATTTACGCGCATGATAGTCCCTTTCTATAACTTTTGTCGAATTATTTAGTGTCGCGAACTTTGCGGCCTTTGTAGTAGCCTTTAAGTGAAACGCGATGTGAGTGACGGTAGTCACCAGTAGTTTCGTCAAAAGTAACAGTTGGAGCTGTCAATTTGTAATGTGTACGACGACGGTTTTTCTTTGCTGATGAAGTGTGACGTGCAGGTACTGCCATTGTTTTTTTCCTCCGTAGAATTTTATCTCGTTCTTGCAGAGTGCAAAAACGTACTTTATTAGTATAGCATAAATTTTCAGAAATGCAAGTTTTGTAAAGTAAAATTACTTGACAAATTTTTGCAAACCTTTCTGTCAGTAAAATTTGAGTAAGCAAAAGTACTGACAAATATCTTTGACAACTAAAATGATAGGGCCTTTAGCGCAAATTTGATAAAATAGAAGTAACTTAACGGATAACTTAAAAATTTAAGCTCAGCTTCGAAAGAATCAAAGCGGCGTAAGGAGAAGACAATCAGGTCGTAAAAACTCCTCACAAAGCAGGGCAATGTTCTAGGACAATTAAATTTTTAAGGAGAAATGAATGAAGAACTGGAAAAAACTGATTCTTGTTTTTGTCATTGCAGGCGTGGCATTGATTGCTTACTTTGGCTTTAATCAGCCTTTTTTGGCACGCTTAATTGTTACAATTGCTGGGGGAGTCTTGGCTTTCTCAATGCTGATTGAAATGATTAAAACTTTACGGTCGGGCTCTTATGGTGTTGACTTATTGGCCATCACGGCCATTATTGCTACTTTACTAGTGGGCGAATATTGGGCCTCTTTGATTATTATTCTCATGCTTGTTGGAGGTGAGAGTTTAGAAGACTATGCAAATGGTCGAGCTCACCGAGCTTTAGCTGCTTTATTAGATAAGTCGCCTGATATTGCTCATGTGCAAAAAGGAGATAAGGTGGTCGATTTACCGATAGACCATGTGGAAGTCGGCAGTCATTTATTGGTTAGACCGATGGAAATTATTCCAATTGACGGGAAACTTATTTCTGAGGCAGTGGTACTTGATACAGCGTCATTGACGGGTGAAACCAAGCCGAATGAATTAGTAAAAGGTGATCCTGTTCTTTCGGGAGCTATCAATGGGAATTCTAGTATCCAGATTGAAACTACGGTGATAGCGGCAGAATCACAGTTTCAAAAGATTGTAGAACTGGTTAAAGAAACGGAGAAAACTCCAGCTCAGTTTGTACGTCTGGCTGATCGTTATGCTGTTCCTTTTACAATTATTGCCTATCTTATTGCAGCAGTTGCTTACTTTATTTCTGGTGACCCAGTACGAATTGCGGAAGTCCTAGTGGTTGCAAGCCCTTGTCCATTGATTCTGGCAGCTCCTATCGCGTTTGTTTCGGGAATGAGTCGCTCTAGTCAAAATGGAGCTTTAATCAAAAATGGAACAGTCATCGAAAAATTAGCAAAGGCTCGGGAAATATTTTTAGATAAAACAGGTACAATTACTGAGGGGACAATTAAGGTTGACAGCCTAAAACCAATAGAAACGGTAGATGAAGTAGAACTTTTACAGTTGGTTTACACGGTTGAAAAATCAAGTGGTCATATTTTGGCAAAAGCTGTTGTTGAATATGCTGAAAATAAAAAGGTTCAACCATTAAAATTGACCTCTTTAACTGAGGTTGCTGGACTTGGTGTGATTGGAGAAATCGAAGGTCAAGAAATTAAAATTGGGCGAAGTTCTTTTGCTTTTGCACCTGATAATCTCAACTATGAAACAGCATTTTATGTGAGTAAAGCAGGAAAATATGTTGGGGGGGTCACATTCTCTGATACTTTAAGACCAGAAGCTAAAGAAACAATTGCTCAGATGAGAAAAATTGGTCTTGAAAAGATTACAATGTTGACGGGTGACAATCAACTTGTTGCTGATAAAATTGCGAGCACTGTTGGAATTGACAATGTTTATGCAGGTTTGATGCCAGATGAAAAATTAAAATTTATTAAAAATGCGACGAATAGACCAGTAATTATGGTTGGAGATGGAGTTAATGATGCTCCAGCTCTAGCTACAGCAGATGTTGGAATTTCGATTGGTGTGGGCTCAGGTACAGTTGCAAGTGAAGCGGCTGACATTGTTCTATTGCAAAATGACCTTAGGAAAGTGACGACATCTATTGAAATCAGTCGTGATACGTTAAAAATTGCTAAACAAGCGGTCATGATTGGGATTATCATTTGTATTATTTTGATGTTTATTGCAGCTCTGGGAGTGATTCCAGCTGTGATTGGAGCTTTGTTCCAAGAGATCATTGATGTTGTTTCAATTCTCTATGCGCTTCGAGCTTTAAGAGGATAAAGAAAAAATTTACTGACGGAATGCTTAAAAGTCCTCTGTCAGTAAATTTTTTTTATTTTTTTAGTAATTTTATTAGATGTTCCAGTTCATCAAGATTATCAAAGTGAATGGATAAATTCCCTTGATATTTTTTATTTGCTTGAATCTTAACCCTATTTCCCAATTTTTTCATCAGTTCTTTTTCAGTTTCGTCAGTAAAAAGATTGATATTTAATTTACTGACAGATTTGTCAGTAACTTTTTCTTCACCATAAATAATAGCTTCAAGTGCTCTGACATTGAGCTGCTCTTTAATTATTTTATCAACGAGCTCTAATTGCTTTTTAGGATTTTTTTCAGCTAAAAGTGTTCTAGCGTGAGCAGGTGAAATATCTCGATTTTCAACATGCTTCAAAATTGTGTCAGGCAAACCAAGTAAACGAATAAGATTAGAGACATAAGACCTTGATTTTCCAAGGGCCTTAGCGATTTGATCGTGGGTCATTCCCAATTTGTCAGCCAGTTGTGCCAAGCTTTTGGACTCTTCTAGTGGGTTGAGATTTTCTCTCTGCAAATTTTCTAAAATTGAGAGAGTCATCATTTCTTCATCAGAATAGCTTCTAATAATTGCTGGTATAGTTTCTAAACCAGCTAATTTTGAAGCTTGAAACCGACGTTCACCTGCTAAAAGCTCATAGCCAACAAGTTTTGATTTACGAACGATTATGGGTTGTAAAACGCCATTTTCTTGGATAGAATTAGCCAATTCTTTTAATTTATCCTCATCAAAAACAAGACGAGGCTGGTAAGGGTTTTTTACAATTGTTGACAACTTAAGTTGAGTGATTTGTTCTACCATATTTTTCACTTTCTGTCAGTAAATTTTATTGTGCTCTATTTACTGACAGATTTGTCAGCTCCTCTTTTTTTGTTCATCAATCCATTCTTTACGACTGTGGAGTGCTTTTTCATATCTTCCCATATCATCAGGACGGAAATAATCAGCATTTTTAATTTTATCAGGTAAGTACTGTTGGTTTACCCAGTGATTAGGAAAATTATGAGCATATTGGTATTCTACAGACCTTCCTAAATCTTTTGCCCCAGCGTAATGGCCATCCTGTAAGTGTGGTGGTACAGCAAGATTTCCATATTTTCCTAAATCAGCAATGGCTTCATCCATCGCTAAATAAGCCGCATTTGATTTAGGGGATAAAGCCAAGTCAATAATGATATTGGCAAGGGGAATCCGTGCCTCAGGAAAACCGAGTTTTTCGGCTGCTGATAATGCTGAAACCGTATGAAGTGCGGCATCAGGATTTGCTAAACCAATATCTTCATAAGCCATAACGGTTAAGCGCCGGGCTAGACTCTGCAAATCTCCGCCCTCAATTAAACGAGCCGCATAGTGTAAACTTGCGTTGACATCAGAACCACGAATTGACTTTTGTAAAGCAGAAAGCAAGTCATAATGAGCATCGCCATCTTTATCAAAAGTTGCAGCTTTTCTTTGCAAAGAATTTTCCATATCATCTAAAGTGACATGATGTTCTTCTGAGGAAAGAACGGCTAATTCTAAGGCATTAAAAGTAGAACGTAAATCCCCATTAGTCGAATGAATTAAAAAGTAAAGTGCATCATCGTCAATGGTCACATCAAAATCAAATCCACGTTCTTTATCTTGTAAACTTAGGTTTACAGCAAATTCTAAATCTTCTGGTTCTAAAGGTTTTAATTCAAAAATCTGTACGCGAGAACGAATCGCTGGAACAACTGAAAAATAAGGGTTTTCGGTTGTTGCTCCAATTAAAATAATTTGTCCGTTTTCTAAAAGTGGTAAAAGAAAATCTTGTTTAGGTTTGTCTAGGCGATGAATTTCATCAAGTAATAAAACAAGCTGACCAGAAAATTCGGCTTCTGAGGCAATTTCTTGAAGTCTTTTTTTAGTGTCTGTCGTTGCATTAAATGTCCGAAATGCGACATTCATTGTTCCAGCAATCGCTGAAGCAATTGAAGTTTTACCAATGCCAGGAGGTCCGTAGAGAATCATACTTGAAAGAAGTTGAGTTTCGACCATTCGGCGAATGATTTTTCCTTTACCAACTAAATGTTTTTGTCCAACAATTTCATCAATATTTCTTGGTCTCATTCGTCTTGCAAGATTTTGTGCCATATTATTCTCCAATCCATAGGTTTACAACAAATGTAAATCTGGTTTACATAAGGCTTTTGTCTAGATAGAAGGCGAGAATGCAATCATCAATATATTCACCATCAATGAAAAATTCTTTTTTCAAACGTCCTTCTTCAACAAAGCCTAATTTATTATAAAGTTTCAAGGCTGCTGGATTTGAACCCATCACTTGAATTGTAATTTTTTTGAATCCTTCTTTTTTTGCAAAATCAATAAAGAAGTTTATTAGTGTAGTAGCTACGCCCTTACCTCTGGCTTCTTGTGCTGTCATAATGCCAAAGGTGACAGTATGTCTTCCAAATTCAGATTTGTGGCGGGGGCCGTAATCAAGTATTCCAAGAATTTCATCATTTTCTACTGCCAGAAAATAAGTGGTTCCAGTCATAATTTTACCGATAATTTTTTCTGCTGAGGAATCCATGACATGTGGAGTTGAAGCTAAGGTCCAATTTTCATTCTCCAATTGAGCAACTTTGACAAAGTCACGTGGTTCTATTTTTCTAATTTCCATTAAATCTTTCTCCAAATTCTAAAAAAATATCTATTTATACATTCTAAACGTAAAAAAAGCTATTAAATGAGCTGATTTATTAAGTCTTGCGACTTTTCTAGAGCAAATTTTTGTTATAATTATTTTAACATAATATAAAGAGGGTGTGAACAATGGCTAAATTTGGATTTTTAGATGTTTTGGAAGAAGTTTTAGAAAAAGGATTTACTTATGATTTTGAAATGAATTGGGATAAGCGTAATTTTGCGGTAGAAGTCAGCTTTTTACTAGAGGCAGAAAATAGTTCTGGAGCGCTTTTGACTGATGCAGAAGGAGTAGAATCAGCAGAAAATATCGTCTATGAGGATGCAGTTTTATTTTATAATCCAGCTAAATCACGTTTTGATGAAAATGATTATTTGGCAACAATTCCTTATGGTGAAAAAGGCTTATCTCGTGAATTTTTGGCTTATTTTGCTCAATTTTTACAAGAAAGTGCCGATCAAGGCTTGGATGATTTAATGGACTTTCTAGCTGATGAAGCTGCCGAAGAATTTTCAGTCAATTGGGATAAAGAAGCTTTTGAAAATGGCATTGCTGATTTATCTGAAACAGAATTTTATAAGTATCCAAGATATTAAGAAATTTAGAAAGATTTAAGAAATAAAAAATGAGTATTTTAAATGTAAAAAATCTATCCCACGGTTTTGGTGACCGCGCAATTTTTGAAGATGTAAGTTTCCGTTTGCTAAAAGGCGAGCACATCGGATTTGTTGGGGCAAATGGTGAGGGTAAATCAACTTTCATGAATATTATCACAGGAACTCTGGTTCCTGATGAGGGAAAAGTAATCTGGTCGAAAAAACACCGGGTTGGCTATATGGATCAACACGCTGTGCTTGGAAAAGGTAAAACGACACGTGAAGCATTGGCTGAGGCTTTTCAATATCTTTTTGATATAGAAGCGCAAATCAATGATACTTACATGAAAATGGCAGAAATGTCAGAAGATGAGATGAATGCTGCGCTTGAGAATGTAGGAGAACTTCAAGAAGAATTGGATAATAGTGACTTTTATCTCATTGATGCCAAAGTTGAAGAAACAGCACGAGGTCTTGGTTTAACTCCTCTTTTGGATAAAGATGTAGCCGAGCTTTCTGGAGGGCAAAGAACAAAAATTTTACTTGGTAAACTTTTGCTTGAAAAACCAGATATCTTGCTTTTGGATGAACCAACAAACTATTTGGATGAAGAACATATTTTATGGTTGAAAAATTACCTTAAAAACTATGAAAATGCATTTATTTTGATTTCGCATGATGTGCCCTTTATGGATGAAGTGGTCAATATCATTTATCATGTGCATGGTCTAGGGATTACCCGCTATTCAATGGGGTATGCGGAATTTGAACGTGTCTTTGAAGAGAAAAAGGCACAGCTTGAATCTTTGCATAATGCGCAGGTCGCTGAGCAAGCTAAACTTAAAGATTTCATTGCCCGTAAAAAAGCGAATGTGGCAACGTCTGGGCAAGCAAAAGCGCGTGAGAAAAAATTGGCGAAAATGGAAATTGTTGAGACTATTTCTGAAAAGCCAAAACCTCATTTTGATTTTAAATTTAGTCGAAAACCAAGTCGTCTCGTTTTTGAGGCAAAAGATTTAGTTATTGGTTACAATGAACCTTTGTCGTCAGAAATTAATTTAAAAGTAGAATCTGGACAAAAAATTGCCTTTATTGGTTCCAATGGGATTGGGAAATCGACTTTGCTCAAGAGTTTAATGGGCTTGATTCCAAGTCTTGATGGGGAAGTTGAAAAAGGAAATTTCCAAGATATTGCTTACTATGAGCAAGAAATCAAAAATCCTTCGCAAAAAACGGTACTTGATGAATTATGGGATGAGTATCCAAGTTGGAATCAAGCAGAACTCCGCGGGGCACTTGCTCGGGTGGGCTTGACGGCCAAACAAATTGAATCACGTGTTTATGTTCTTTCAGGTGGAGAACAAGCAAAATTACGTTTTGCTAAACTAATGAATACCGAATCAAATATTCTCATCTTGGATGAACCAACCAATCATTTGGACGTGGACGCTAAAGAAGAACTCAAGCGTGCACTTATTGAATATCCGGGAACTGTTTTGATGGTTTCACATGAACCAGAATTTTATGAAGGTCTAGTTTCTGATGTCATTAACTGTGAAGAATGGACAACTCGTATTTTGTAATTACTGATTAATTCTTATGCTAGTTCATCTCTAATTTTTCTTAAAAATTGGTAGTTGAACTGCAGTTATACTAGCTTGCACAAACACAAGAAATGGTTTGCATGAAAAATTAAACAGTATTAGGAGAAAAATGACTCAGAAACTTCATCCTTGGGAAAATCCCGAACAAGATTATGCACGAACTTTGGCAAAACGCCGCTCAGAGCGGCGTTATCGGAGCTTACAGTTAGTAAAGACGCTTAAAATTTTACTGACAGAATTTAAAAAGTACGATGTGAATAATTTTAACTCAGAGATATTGAGTTGGATTGATTTGCTTGAAGATGCTGTTGAATATGTTGATGATGAAGATTTTAAGTCAGCAAAAAAATTTGTTTCGCGAATGCAAAGAGAACTAAAAAAACTTGAAAAGTAAATTTTTTACTGACAGGAAAGAAAACTTTAAGGGCACTATGAAAAGTTATAGTTTTCAAGCTGAACTGGAAATTATCGGTATCAATCCCTTTGTGGCTGTACCGCCAGATATTTTGCAGAAAATATTTCAGGATTCAGGACGAGAAAAATCGCCAATTCCTATTTGTGGTCAGATTAATGAAAAAACTTATCAGCAAAATCTAATGTTTTTCAAAGGGGATTGGCGCTTATATGTCAATACGACGATGCTGAAAAATTCGCCTAAAAGAATTGGGGAAATCTTTGATTTTACAATTTCCTATGATTCAGAGCCACGAATTGTCAAGCAACCACAAGTTTTAAGTGAAGCATTAGCTAAAAATCTGGAAGCAAAAAAAGTATTTGACCAATTAATCCCCTCTAAACAAGTTGAAATTAATCGTTATATTGCAAGGTTGAAAACAGAAGAAGCTATCGAGCGAAATGTTAGGTGAGCGATTGGTTTCTTACTGGGAAAGAACTCTTTTGTAGGCCGAGATAAACCATAGAAAGAAAGATGAAATAAATGAATAATTGGAATTCAATCACAATAAAAATCAGCCGGGAAGCCGAAGAGGCCATTTCAGCTTTGCTGATAGAGGCGGGGTCAGCCGGCGTTGAAATTAATGACAGTGCTGATTATCTTAATCACGAAGACCAATTTGGCGAAGTTCTTCCTGAAATTGAACAATCTGATTTTGTTGAAATTACTGCTTATTATCCAGAAAACAGGCCAATTGTGGAACTCAAAGCCGAAATTGAACATAAAATCGCAAATTTGAGTGATTATTTTTCACTGACAGGTCTGTCAGTAACAACGAATAACCTGTCAGAAACAAATTGGGCAGAAGCTTGGAAAAAGTATTTTGAACCAGCACGAATTACGCATGATTTAACCATTGTGCCGAGTTGGACAGAGGATTACGTGGCGACAGGCTCTGAAAAATTGATTCGACTTGACCCTGGTATGGCTTTTGGGACTGGAACACATCCAACGACCAAAATGTCACTCTATGCCTTAGAACAAGTTCTTCGTGGTGGAGAAACGTTACTTGACGTTGGAACAGGTTCGGGCGTGCTGTCAGTTGCAGCTTCATATCTTGGCGCATCAGAAATATTTGCTTATGATATTGATGAAGTGGCTGTGCGCGTGGCTTTAGAAAATATTGAACTCAATCCTGGTCATGAAAAAATTCATGTTTCAGCAAACAATCTGCTTGAAGGAATTGACAAAAAAGCGGATGTCATTGTGGCTAATATTTTGGCTGATATCCTTGTTTTAATGACAGAAGACGCATTCCGCTTGGTCAAAGAAGAAGGCTATCTCATTATGTCAGGAATTATTGCTGACAAAGCGGACATGGTCATTGCATCAGCAGAAAAAGCTGGATTTTTCCTTGAAACACGAATGATTCAAGGCGAATGGAACTGCCTGATTTTCAAGAAAACAGAAAATCGTGAAGGCGTCATTGGTGGATAAAAGGCTTAAATAAAGTCGTTTATCTTTCAATCAATGGAGAAGCACAATAAAGAAAAGATTAGATTCAAAACTTTATTCTAAGAAATGATTGGAAAAAATATGGCCAACCAATATTTTGTATTTAAAAAATTACCGGAACTGGGCGAAGAATTTATCATTGAAAATCAAGCAGCAGCTCATCATATTTTCACTGTGATGCGGGCTAAAAGTGGTGACCAAATCCGTCTTGTTTTTACTGATGGTGAAATTGGGCTGTCAGAAGTCATTTCGCCAAGTGACCAATCAGTGAAGCTGATAAAATTACTGACAGAGTCCTCAGAATTGCCTGTTCAAATTACAGTAGCTGTAGGATTTCCTAAAGGGGATAAGCTCGATTTTATTGTTGAAAAATCAACAGAATTAGGAGCTACAGCCATTTGGTCAGCACCTTTTAAAGCTTCTGTCAGTAAATGGGAAAAGAAAAAACTGACAAAAAAACAAGAAAAATTGGAAAAAGTTGCTCTAGGAGCAGCCGAACAATCACGCAGACAAATGATTCCAGAACTTCAACTTTTTGAGCAATTTACTGATTTACTTGATAAGTTTACTGATTTTGACCAAGTTCTTATCGCTTATGAAGAATCAGCAAAAATGGGTGAGAAAACAATGTTCAAACAAGCACTGACAGAAATGTCACTCAACCAAAAAGTACTTATCATTTTTGGACCAGAAGGCGGAATTAGTCCAGACGAAATCACAAAATTTACTGATTTAGGTGCAAAAATGATTGGCTTAGGGCCGCGAATTTTAAGAGCAGAAACGGCTCCATTATATGCCCTCTCAAGTATTTCAGCTTATTTTGAATTATTATAAATAAAGAAAAATTTTTAGGAAATCGATTATGAAAAAACGTGCACAACGTAACAAAAAACGAATTCGCTGGGCTTCAATCCTCACAGTTTTCGTTCTTTTAATTGGAATAATTGCAATTGCTTTTGCTGGGGTTCATTTGTTAAGTCCTAAAACAAATACAAGCCCAAAAAGCAGTCAAACTTCAAGTCAAGAAAAAGCTAAAAGCACTGCCTCATCTAGTACTTCTCAACCAAAAGAAACAAAATGGCTGGCTGGAACAAATGAAAATCAACTGCCCATTTTGATGTTTCATTATGTTACTTCAAGGGCTGATCAGCTCCCACAAGATAGTAATAACATCAATATTGTAACCTTTGAAAATGAATTAAAAGCGCTGAAAGAAAAAGGCTACACAACGGTTAGTGGCTCAGATGCCGAAAAAATTCTAACAACTAAAGAAAAACCAAGTGATAAAATGGTTTGGCTTACTTTTGATGATGGTTCAGTCACAATGTACACTGAAATTTTCCCTTTATTGAAAAAATACAATATGCACGCCACGAATTTTATTATTATAGGTTATGTGAATAAAGGCCAAGGCGGAATTTTGACCTGGGAACAAATCAAGGAAATGAAAGCAAGTGGACTTGTTGATTTTGGCAGTCATACGGTTAGCCATCCTGATTTAGGAAAGCTTACTTTGGAAGCTCAACGAACAGAACTTGAACAATCAAAAGCAGATTTAGATAAAAACCTCGAGCAAAAAACAGATATCATCTGTTATCCAGCAGGGGGTTATAACCAGAATACCTTGAATTTAGCTAATGAGTTAGGCTATAAGTTTGGTTTGCTTGACCCGGGCCGTAATGGTGCTATTGCAATAGCAGCCAAAGAAAGTGATGGTCTATTAACGCTACCACGCTTTAGAATGATGAGCTCTACCACAACTGAGCAAATGCTACAAATGATTCAACCCTCAACCGATTATAATGAAAAAAATAAATAAACTCCGAATAATCGGAGTTTTATCTTTAGTTTTGCAATAGTCATCCTTTTGCTTAACCTACAAATGTGATAGAATAGATTAAATTAAGTGAAATAAACCTTAACTTACAAAATTTGATGAGATGATATATTAATCTAAATAAGGAGGAAAACTGGTCACCATTTTAGAGTCAACTTTAAAATGGTCTAGTATCTAAAGTTATGCCTAAAGAACCAGATTTAACCGGAGCAGAAGTTGTCAATATCTGTTCTGACTACATGAATGAAACAGACCTTTTACTCGTAGAAAAAGCACTTGCTTGTGCTTCACTTGCCCATGCAGACCAATATCGTGCATCAGGAGAAGCTTACTTTGTCCACCCTACCCAAGTTGCAGGAATTTTAGCCAAATTAAAACTGGATGCCGTTACCGTTTCCTGTGGTTTTTTGCATGATGTTGTTGAAGATACCAATTTTACCCAAGGTGATTTGCAAGAATTATTTGGCGACGAAATTGCTGAAATTGTTGATGGAGTTACTAAGTTAGGTAAAGTTGAGTATAAGTCACACGAAGAACAATTGGCTGAAAACCACCGTAAGATGCTTATGGCTATGTCCAAAGACATTCGTGTTATTTTGGTCAAATTGGCTGACCGTTTGCACAATATGCGCACGCTTAAACATCTCAGACCAGATAAACAAAAGCGGATTTCACGTGAAACCATGGAAATTTATGCCCCTCTTGCTCATCGCTTGGGGATTGCCAGTATCAAATGGGAATTAGAAGATTTATCATTCCGTTATCTTGAAGAAGCAGAATTTTATCGCATTCGTGGTCTCATGAATGAAAAAAGAACAGCTCGTGAAGCGCTTGTTGCTGAAGTAATTGGTAAATTACAAGAACGAGTCGAAAAAGCTGGAGTTGACGCAGAAATTTATGGTCGTCCAAAACATATTTATTCTATTTATCGTAAAATGCACGATAAGAAGAAACGTTTTGATGAGATTTATGACCTGATTGCCATTCGTTGTATCACAGAAACAACAAGTGACGTTTACACAACTTTAGGTTATATTCATGACCTTTGGAAACCAATGCCAGGTCGTTTTAAAGATTACATTGCCAATCCAAAAGCCAATGGTTATCAATCTGTCCATACAACCGTTTATGGTCCCAAAGGCCCAATGGAATTCCAAATTAGAACACGAGAAATGCACCAAATCGCTGAGTTTGGGGTTGCCGCTCACTGGGCTTACAAACAAGGGATTAAAGCAAAAGTTGATGTTCATGAAATTTCTGAAACCTTGAATTGGATTCATGAACTTGTGGAATTGCGTGAAGAAGCTGGTGATTCAGCAGAAGATTTTGTCAAAGCCGTTCAAGAAGATATTTTATCAGATAAGATTTATGTCTTCACTCCAAATGGTGAAGTCCAAGAATTACCAAGAGGTTCAGGTCCTATTGACTTTGCTTATGCTATCCATACAAAAGTTGGTGACCATGCGACTGGAGCGAAAGTAAATGGACGAATGAAACCATTATCTGTTCAACTAAAAACAGGTGATCGGGTTGAAATTATTACCAGCTCAAGCTCTTTTGGACCAAGCCGTGACTGGATTAATCTAGTTAAAACTAATAAAGCTAGAAACAAAATCAAACAATTCTTTAAGAACCAAGATAAAGAATTGTCGGTCAATAAAGGCCGTGAAATGTTACAAGAAGCTTTGGAAGAAGGTGGATTTGTACCAAATCACTATTTAGATAAGAAACATCTAGATGAAGTCTTCAATAAGATTAGCTACCGTAATGCGGAAGCTTTGTATGCAGCAATTGGATTTGGTGAGCTTTCAGCAACAACAATTGCCAATCGTTTAACTGAAAATGAACGTCGTGAAGTTGAGAGAGCCAAACAAAAAGCCGAAGCTGAAGAGCTGATGAAGGGTGAAGTTAAACGCGAATCAAGTAAAAACATCATGAAGATTCGTCACGATGGTGGAGTCAGTGTTTCTGGTATTGATAGCCTACTTGTTCGTATCGCCAAATGTTGTAATCCTGTTCCAGGGGACCCAATTGTGGGGTATATTACAAAAGGGCGTGGTGTTTCAGTTCATAGAGCTGATTGTCAAAATGTGCGAAGTATGGAAGACTTTGAACAAAGACTTGTTGAAGTTGAATGGGATGATTCAGAAAACTTAGTGAAAGAATATGTCGCTAATATTGATGTCTATGGCTTTAATCGTCCTGGATTACTCAACGATGTGATGCAAGTTTTATCAAATTCTACTAAAAATTTGATTTCAATTAATGCTCAACCCACTAAAGATAAAAAAATGGCAAATATTCACATCGCTTTAGGCATTAAAAATCTATCAGATTTGACTTTGATTGTTGATAAAATCAAAATGACCCCAGATGTTTATTCTGTAAAACGGACAAATGCTTAAAAAAAAGAGCTTGACTTAGTCAAGCTCTTTTAAATTACTTTCTTTAATAATATAATTGGGACGTTTTTTTGTTTCCAGGAATATTTTAGCGATATATTTACCAATAATTCCAAGAGAGAGAAGTTGTAAGCCGCCTAAAAGTAAAATCAAAACAATCAAAGTTGGGAAACCTTGAACAGGGTCACCGTAAATCAGTGTTTTAAGAAGATAAAAAATACTGAGTAAAAGTGAGGCTAAAAAACTAAAAAAGCCAACAAATGTCGCAATATTGAGCGGCATTTCCGAAAAATTTATAATCCCATCAATAGAATAACGGAGAAGTTGACTAAAAGACCAAGAAGTTTGACCAGCACTTCGTTCGTGATTTTCGTATTCTAAATAAGTTACATCATAACCGACCCAAGAAAAAAGCCCTTTTGAAAAACGATTATTTTCTCTGAGTGTCAAAATACTATCCACAACTTGACGAGTCATAAGCCGAAAATCTCTGGCTCCGTCTACAATAGGTGTAGTCGATACTTTATTAATAATCTTATAAAAAAGTCGAGAGAAAAATGAAATCAGTGGAGATTCACCAGAACGTGAAATTCTGCGAGCACCAACACTATCATAACCTTCTTGAAGTTTCTGATACATAGAAACAAGTAGTTCAGGTGGATCTTGTAAATCAACATCCATTACTGTAACAAGAGGTTCTGTAGTAGCTTCTAAACCAGCAAGTAAAGCTGCTTCTTTACCAAAATTTCTTGAGAAACTAATGTAGTTAATATTATCAACTTGACTCGCTAATTTTTTTATAAGAGGAAGCGTTTGGTCACTAGAACCGTCGTTTACAAAGTAAAAAACCTTTTTTAGCTCGAGTTTTTCTGTTTTGTCATTTACCTCTTTAATAAAGAGCTCAAGCGTTTCTTCTTCGTTATAAACGGGGACAACAATCGCTAATTCTTCCATTTTTTTCCTTTATTATTTTTTTATCTTATCTTAGTACCTATTTATGATAATACCTAAAGAGTCCTGTGATGTCAAGCTTTCTTTTGATGTTATTAAAATGAAGAAATGCCCAAAGAGAGCTGATTAAAATTGGACTTTTTGTGCTATACTGTCAGTAAAGAGATTATCATAGGAGTGAAATATAAAGATTATGAAAATAGTAATTCAACGTGTAAAGTCAGCTTCTGTCAGTATTGATGGAGTCATTAAGGAAAAAATTAAGCAAGGCTTTTTATTGTTGGTTGGGGTTGAAGATGCTGACAGTAATTTTGATTTGGATTATGCAGTACGTAAAATCGCGCAAATGCGAATTTTTTCAGATGAAGCTGATAAAATGAATCTCTCTGTTCAAGATATTCAAGGAGAGATTTTGTCAATTTCTCAGTTTACTTTGTATGCGGAGACTAAAAAAGGGAATCGTCCGAGCTTTTCTGCAGCAGGAAAACCTGATTTTGCTAAAGCAATGTATGAAAAATTTAATGATAGCTTAGCTCAGATTGTGCCGGTTAAAGCAGGAGTTTTTGGGGCTGATATGCAAGTTGAGTTGATAAATGATGGTCCTGTCACTATTATTTTTGATACGAAAGAAGCTAGAAAAAATGCCTAAAAGACTGCAAAAAAGTAGCGTAAAAAAACGGGTTCCTGTTCGCTCTGTCAGTAAAATAAAAACTTATCAGTCCTCAGAAAAACCTGACCAAGTTGGTGAAATTTGGCAAAATAATATTATTGGCTCACTTGATAACGGTTATTCAAAGGAGCAGGCCAGAAAACAACAAAGTCAAAACCTGACTGAACGTCAGAAACGAAAAATTGAGGAAATGCAAAGCAATCCAGAGATGATTCAAGCGCGTGAAGAACTTAAAGAAGAGTTTCTCAATACTCATCCACAATATGCCAAGATGACGAGTGAAGAATTGCAAGAATCAATGACTCATCATGCTTTAGAAGATGAGAAGCTTAGAAAACAAAAGCTCCGTCATCACATTGAAGCATTTGCTGACGGAATTATTGCGGTTATCATTACTATTATGCTCCTTGAAATTCCTGTCCCTTCTGGTAATCAAGGTTATTGGGAGTTCATCAGTTCAGTTGGAATCTTCTTAGTTAGTTTTGTTGTTACAGCTAATTTTTGGTTCAATCGTCACAAGATTTTTGCTCTGACAGAGGAAATTACGGAAAAAATCATTGTTCAAGATTTTATCTTTATTGGTTTGCTTTCACTAATTCCGCTGTTGACCAAATGGATTATGGTTGCTCCAACATCATTTAGTGCCCTGAATTTTGGTCTGGTTTTGATTGTGATTTTACTTCAGCAGGAGCTTTTAAGTTATTCAATTACTAAAGATCATTTTCATAAAATGCCTAAATCTTTTAAATTCTGGCGTCGTGTTTGGTTAATCAGGCTATTTTCAACTATTCTAATGAATGTTGTTATCATGATTATTGCCATTATTTTTCCATTTTATGGACATTGGCTCTTTGTTATTGTTCCTATTTTTAACTTTTTGTTCCGCATGGTTAATGACCGCAATCAGGAGGAAGAAGTTTATGCTGCTACACGTTCTATCGGTGTTCCTTATTTGAAAGAAGGTTAATAATGACTGTAAAAAATATTATTTTTGATTTAGGTGGTGTAATTTTAGACTTAGGTTTTGAACGAATGGTCAATTCCTTTGAGAACTTAGGAATAAAAGATTTTTCTGCTTATTTTAATCCGCAAAAGCAAGTCGATTTTTTTGAGAAATTAGAATTAGGTCTTATTTCTCCCGAAATTTTTTATGACAAGTTTAGAGAAGCAACAAATAGCCAACTGACAGATGAAATAATTGAAGAAAATTGGAATTTAATTCTAAAAGATTTCCAAAAAGAACGAATGGATTTACTGACAGAGCTGTCAGCAGATTTTTCACTCTATCTTTTTTCAAATACGAATGCTATTCACGCTAAGTGTTTTGAGCAACGTTGTATCGAAGAAATGGGTCAGCCTCTATCAACTTATTTTAGAAAAACTTATTATTCACATGACTTGCATTTAAGAAAGCCAACAGTTGAAAGTTTTCAAGAGGTTCTTCGTCAGTCAAATTTAAAGGCTGATGAAACTTTATTTATTGATGACAATGCGGATAATATCTTGGGCGCACAAGCAGCAGGTTTGAAAACTTATCATCTAAAGGCGCCAAAAGTACTGACAGAACTCAATTTCCAAGAAATAATTTACTGACAAGTCTGTCAGTAATTTTTTTTTGGAAAAAATATTTTTATACTGCATAAAGTTAGTTCTTGACAATTGTCAGACAATTCGGTAAAATACAGTTTATTGAAATTATTTAGTTACAAATTCAGAAAAATGAGGATTTATTATGGGATTTATGAGAAAAGCTGATTTTGAGCTTTATCGAGATGCAGATAAACACTATAATCAGGTGTTAACCACACGTGATTTTCTTGCACTAGGTGTTGGAACAATTATTTCGACTTCTATTTTTACTTTACCAGGTCAGGTCGCTGCTCAATTTGCAGGCCCAGGTGTTGTCTTTTCTTACCTGCTTGCTGCATTGGTCGCTGGTTTTGTTGCCTTGGCTTATGCTGAAATGTCAACAGTGATGCCATTTGCGGGTTCAGCCTATTCTTGGATTTCAGTCTTATTTGGCGAAGGTTTTGGTTGGATTGCTGGTTGGGCTTTGCTTGCGGAATATTTTATTGCCGTTGCCTTTGTTGGTTCAGGCTTCTCAGCAAATCTGCAACAATTGCTAGCGCCACTCGGTTTCCATCTCCCAAAAGTATTGGCCAATCCATTTGGTACAGACGGTGGAGTTGTCGATATTATTTCACTTTTAGTCATTTTACTCTCGGCAATTATTGTCTTTCGTGGGGCATCTGATGCTGGACGAATCAGTCAAATTCTTGTTGTGCTTAAAGTAGCGGCTGTCATTGCTTTCATCATTGTTGGGATTACGGTCATTAAGCCAGCAAATTACCATCCATTTATTCCACCACACAATCCCAAAACAGGTTTTGGTGGCTTCTCGGGAATCTGGTCTGGGGTATCAATGATTTTCTTGGCCTATATCGGTTTTGATTCAATTGCAGCCAATTCAGCGGAAGCTAAAAACCCCCAAAAAACAATGCCACGTGGAATTATTGGGTCGCTTCTAATTGCTGTTGTTCTATTTGCAGCAGTAACCTTGGTACTTGTAGGGATGCATCCTTACTCAGCCTATGCAGGAAATGCAGCGCCAGTTGGTTGGGCTCTTCAACAATCAGGTTATTCTGTTTTATCAGAAGTTGTAACAGCTATTGCACTTGCCGGAATGTTTATCGCCCTTTTGGGAATGGTTCTTGCAGGTTCACGTTTGCTTTATGCTTTTGGACGCGATGGACTTTTACCTAAAGGTTTGGGTAAAATGAATGCTCGAAATCTTCCAGCAAATGGTGTGTGGACCTTAGCCATTGTTGCTATTGTCATCGGGGCATTCTTCCCCTTTGCTTTCCTTGCTCAACTTATTTCAGCAGGAACTTTGATTGCTTTCATGTTTGTTACACTTGGAATCTATTCACTTCGTCGTCGTCAAGGAAAAGATTTGCCAGAAGCAACTTACAAAATGCCTTTCTATCCAGTTTTACCAGCTCTTGGTTTTATTGGTTCATTATTTGTATTTTGGGGATTGGATGTGCAAGCAAAACTTTATTCAGGAATTTGGTTCCTTATTGGAATTTTGATTTATTTTGCTTATGGAAATCGTCGAAGCAGAAAATCAGAAGAAAAATAAAAAGATATTATAAAAAATGGTTTCAAAATCTTTTGGAACCATTTTTTTGTCATCATTTTGGAGCGGACAAAAATTGCTAAAATTACTAAAATAAGTTAAAATAGGGAAGTTATCAGTAACTATGATATGAGGAGTAAATTACCCAAAAATGAAAGAATATGAAAAACAACATCGAATCTTTTATGTCTTTTTACGCAATCTTGTCGCTTTTTTACTTTTGATTTTGAATGGAAAAAGTAAATACTACAATGTTGACCGAATTCCTAAAGATGAAAATTATATATTAGTCGCCCCTCACCGAATGGCTTGGGAGCCAGTTTGGTTTGCTTTTGCAACTCGTCCTAAACAATTTATTTTCATGGCGAAAAAAGAATTGTTTAAAGGTTTTGGGGGTTGGTGGATTAAAATGTGTGGTGCCTTTCCAGTTGACCGCGAAAATCCAGGAACTAAGCCTTTAAAACATGCGGTTAAAATGCTTAAAGAATCAGATAAATCAATGATTATGTTTCCATCAGGAAGTCGTCATAGTGCAGAGATGAAAGGTGGGGTTGCGGTCATTGCTAAAATGGCAAAAGTCCGAATTGTACCTGCCGTCTATCAAGGGCCTTTGACGATGAAAGGTGTTTTCAAGCGTCAAAAAGTTTCAATAAATATTGGACATCCAATTGATATTTCAGATATTAAAAAAATGGATGAAGCAGGCATTGCCGAAGTTAACCGTCGAATGGAAGTTGCTTTTGCAGAACTTGATAAAGAATTGAACCCAGATTTTCATTATGAAGCAAAATAAAAAAACTCTAGCAAATTGATTTGCTAGGTTTTTTTTGACTTATTCTGAATCAAAAAGTCCTGCTTCTGTCAGATTGAAATCAGACAGAAAGCTCAAAATAATTGATTTTTCTTGTTCATTATATTTATCGAAAATTTGTCCAAGTCTAATATCCATGATTTTATGCATTTTATCGTGAATGGTCGCTACTTTTCGACCTTTGACTGTCAGGTGATAGAAAATTTTCTTTTTATCACTTTCAGATTGATAAGTAGTTAAAAACTGATATTTGATTAAATTTTGGACAGCACGAGTCACTCCGCCACGAGTGACGGATAATTTTGTGGCTAATTCAATACCGGTTAAATCTTCTTTGGTCAAAGCTGACAAAATGTGAAGGGCAACAACTGACAAAGTCAAAACTTCTTTTTCCAATTTATCATTATCTAATTGAGCTAAAATCCAGCTTCTTTCCTGAGAACGATTGTCAGTTGCATGTCGTAACTCATGCAATTCTTTTGAGATTTGTTGGTTTAGGTCTGCTGAGGTCATCTTATCCATGCTTACATTATACAATAAAAGGGAATTAGAAGGCTTTCCCAAAATTTTCTGCACTGGTAAATGCTTTTTCTTTTAATTCATCCGCACGTTCTGGGTAGCGAGCATATCCTTCTACGAAAAGTTGTTGACGGTTCTCGTCAGTAAGTCCTACCATTTTCATTGTTTGGTCAATATAAGCAGCACCTAAATCGTTAGCCATATGTGTTGGGTCTTGTTCATTATGATAAAATCCTCCGGCTGATTGAATATGAAGCGATTTTTTTCCTTCAAGTAAGCCAATCGGACCATTTTCAGTATAACGGAAAAGTTTTCTAGGCACAGCAATAACATCAATATATTGTTTCAATTCAGCAGTGACAAAGCCGTTGTACATCGGGTTGACGAAAACATATTTGTCAGCTGATAGAAATTCTTCTAAATATTCTTCGTGTCGATGTAGTAAATTTTTATCCTCAGCACTCAGTGTATCAGGAGCATATTTATTACGTTTCCAAGCAGCAAAAGTTTCATTATCAAGAGCTGGGACCTTTTCTGAAAATAAATCACGGATGATTATTTTATCTAAAGGATGAGACTCTTGATAAGATTTTTTGAATTCTTCTACTGTAGCAAGAGACCAGCTAAAGTCGTCAGTATGTGGGTGAGCTAAAATTATAAGTAAAGTTGTCATTTTTTTATTCTTCTTCCTTTTTGTTGATAAGCAACATTATAAACTTAATTTTGTTGCTTGTCAACATGAAAACGAATTAAATTCGAATTATTTGTGGTATTTCAGTTTGTAAAAGCTATGTAAAAGTGTTACAATTAATGGTAATATCCACTTATTTTTGTGAAAGAGAAATTATGCCGAATATTATTAGAAAACTTGTCGAAAACGACAAAAAAGAGCTCAAAAAACTCAATAGAATGGCGCTTCAAGTTGAAAGTTTCGCTGATGAAATGGAACATTTGACTGATGAGCAATTGAAAGCCAAAACTCCCGAATTAAAAGAACGTATTGCAAAAGGAGAAAGTCTTGATGATCTTCTCTATGAAGCATTTGCTGTCTGTCGTGAAGCAGCCCGCCGTGTGCTTGGCTTATACCCTTTCCACGTTCAAATTATGGGTGGGATTGTCTTACATAATGGTGACGTTCCCGAAATGCGTACTGGTGAAGGTAAAACTTTAACTGCGACAATGCCAGTTTATCTTAACGCTTTGTCAGGTAAAGGCGTTCACGTTGTTACTGTCAATGAATATTTGGCAACACGTGATATGACTGAAATGGGTGAACTTTACAGCCGGCTTGGATTGACTGTTGGTTTGAACTTGAATTCAAAATCACCAGAAGAAAAACGTGAAGCTTACAACTGTGACATCACTTATTCAACATCAGCTGAGCTTGGCTTTGATTATCTTCGTGATAACATGGTGACACGTGCCGAAGATATGGTTCAAAAGCCATTGAACTATGCTCTTGTTGATGAAGTTGACTCAATCTTGGTCGATGAAGCCAGAACACCTTTGATTATTTCTGGACAAGCTGAAAGTTCATCAGCACTTTACTATCGTGCTGACCAATTCACTAAGACATTAAAAGGTCAAAACTTGAATGTTGCCACTTCTGAATATGAAGAGGGCGACGATTACAAGATTGATTTACAATCAAAAACAATTTCCTTAACTGAAGAAGGAATTGATAAGGCCGAAAAATTCTTCCAAATCGAAAATCTTTATGATATGGAAAATGTTGCATTAACTCACTTTGTAGATAATGCTTTACGTGCCAACTTTATCATGCTTCACGACATCGACTATATGGTTGATGAAAACCAAGAAGTTTTGATTATTGACCAATTTACTGGACGTACGATGCCTGGACGTCGCTATTCTGATGGTCTTCACCAAGCAATTGAAGCTAAAGAAGCTGTGCCAATTCAAGATGAATCAAAAACAATGGCTTCAATTACGATTCAAAACTACTTCCGGATGTATAAAAAACTGTCAGGGATGACAGGGACTGCTAAAACCGAAGAAGAAGAATTCCGTGAGATTTATAACATTCAAATCACACCAATTCCAACCAACCGTCCTGTTCAACGTTTAGATCATCCAGATTTACTTTACCCAACTTTGGAAGCTAAATTTAAAGCAGTTATTGATGATATTAAACGTCGTCATGCTGAAGGTCAACCAATATTGATTGGTACTGTTGCTGTCGAAACTTCCGAATTGATTTCTAAGAAATTGGTTGAAGCAAAAATTCCTCACGAAGTTTTGAATGCGAAAAATCACTTCCGTGAAGCACAGATCATCATGAATGCGGGGCAACAAGGAGCAGTAACGATTGCGACCAACATGGCTGGTCGTGGGACTGATATCAAGCTTGGGCCTGGTGTAATTGATCATGCAGACCCTGAATTCCGAGGTCTTGCTGTTATTGGTACTGAGCGTCATGAATCTCGCCGTATTGATAATCAATTACGTGGTCGTTCTGGACGTCAAGGTGACCCAGGGGTTTCACAATTCTATCTTTCTCTTGAAGATGAATTAATGAAACGTTTTGGTTCGGAACGTGTTTCAGCTTTCCTAGATAGAATGCGTATTTCTGGTGAAGATGCTGTCATCAAATCTGGCTTGATTACTCGTCAGATTGAAAGTTCACAAAAACGTGTCGAAGGAAATAACTACGATTCTCGTAAACAAGTCTTGCAATATGATGATGTCATCCGTGAGCAACGTGAAGTTATTTATGCGCAACGTCAGGAAGTTATCTTGGCTACAGAAGATATGACTCCTGTTTTGATGGGCATGTTCAAGCGAACAATTGATCGTCAAGTGGATGGTCATGAACTTGCAGGAAGTCTCAAAGATGAAGAAAATGTCAAAAATCTCTTGCAAACATTGCACAATACAATGTTGCCAGAAGATGGCATTGAATTGTCTGAACTGACAGGTTTGTCAGTACAAGCAATGAAAGATTTGATTTTTGATAAAGTCAAAGCTCGTTATGCTTCACAAATGGAAAAATTATCTGACCCAGAACGTCAGTTGGAATTCCAACGTGCAGTTATCTTACGAGTTGTTGATAATAACTGGTCGGAACACATTGATGCGCTTGACCAAATGCGTCAATCAGTAGGACTTCGTGGTTATGCCCAAAATAACCCTATTGTTGAATATCAAGAAGAATCATATAAAATGTACAATAATATGATTGGTGCGATTGAATTTGAAGTGACTCGTTTGATGATGAAAGCTCAAATTCAACCACAAACGGCAATCCGTCAGGAAGCGCCAAGAATGACAACCACAGCTTCACAAGAAAATATTACAAATGTTGATACTGAACATTCTGTCAGTGAAGAAATTTCATTTGAAAATGTTGGTCGTAACGACCTTTGTCCTTGTGGTTCTGGTAAGAAGTTTAAAAATTGTCACGGACGTACACATATTGCCTAAAAGGCCAATTAATTTACTGACAGTTCTGTCAGTAAATTTTTTTATATTAATGGACGCAAATAAGTATAGAATTAAATAAATTTTTGATACAATAGATAAAATAACAAAGCGAAATACGAGGAATTGGAATGAGTTTTAAAGAAATAAGTCCTAAGATAAATATTGATGCAATTAAGATGTTGGGACATCTCAACAGTGAGCAACAAGAAAAAAAATTGCAACGGGATAAAGAACTTGAAGCAATTATAAAAGGTGAAGATGACCGTTTACTCTTGATTATTGGGCCATGTTCGTCAGACAATGAAGAAGCAGTTTTAGAATATGCTCGCCGTTTAGCTAAACTTCAAGAAACAGTTAAAGATAAAATTTTTATGGTCATGCGTGTCTATACTGCAAAACCTCGTACAAATGGCGATGGCTATAAAGGATTGATTCACGAACCAGATGCTGACGGTCATACTGATTTAATCAATGGAATCAAAATGGTTCGTGATTTACATTACAAGGTCATCACTGAAACTGGTTTGACAACTGCTGATGAAATGCTTTACCCAGAAAATCTTCCAATGGTAGATGATTTGGTCAGCTACCATGCGATTGGTGCACGTTCTGTTGAAAATCAACAACACCGTTTTGTTGCTTCTGGGATTGATGTGCCAACTGGTTTGAAAAATCCAACATCAGGAAATTTGAAAGTGATGTTTAATGGAATTTACGCCGCTCAACAATCACAAGATTTCCTCTTTGGCCGTGCAGAAGTTCAAACATCAGGAAATCCTTTAGCACATGCGATTTTGCGTGGTGGACAAGATGAAAATGGAAAATACCATCCAAACTACTACACTGATAACTTGCTTGATACAATTGAAATTTATGAAAAAATGGGCTTGAAAAATCCTTTTATTGTCATTGATACAAACCATGATAACTCTGGTAAGAAATTTATGGAACAAATCCGTATTGTTCGTCAAACCTTAGTTAATCGTGACTGGGATGATAAAATTCGCCAAAATGTTCGTGGCTTCATGATTGAATCTTACCTAGAAGATGGTCGCCAAGATAAACCAGAAGTATTTGGTAAATCAATTACTGACCCATGTTTAGGTTGGGATAAAACAGAAGCACTTGTTCAAGAAATTTACGAAGCTGAAAACAAAAATAACTAAAAATAAAAGCTGTCAGAACTGATAGCTTTTTTTCAGCTCACTTTCTTCAGGAAAATAATATAAAAAATACTTATTTGATGATAAAAGAAATCAAAGTCTAGCAACCATTCAAAAGCAGCCATGAAAAAAATAATGAAAAATTAACAGCAGATATTGCAAACCCTTTCGTTTTGTGGTACAATTTCAAGAGTGATAGATATTTTAGATATCGTCAATAAAAATGAAAAAACATCTAAGGAGAACCATAAAAATGGCATCTAAAGAATTCCACATCGTTGCAGAAACTGGTATCCATGCACGTCCAGCTACATTGCTTGTGCAAACAGCTTCAAAATTCACATCAGAAATCACTTTGGAATACAAAGGTAAATCAGTAAACCTTAAATCAATCATGGGTGTTATGTCACTCGGTGTTGGTCAAGGCGCTGACGTTACTATTTCAGCTGAAGGTGCAGATGCTGACGATGCAATCTCAACAATCGCTGAAACAATGACTAAAGAAGGACTCGCAGAATAATCATGACAACTATGCTTAAAGGTATCGCCGCATCATCAGGTGTAGCAGTAGCTAAGGCATACTTGCTTGTCCAACCAGATTTGTCTTTCGAAACAAAGACAATTGCTGATACAGCTAATGAAGAAGCTCGCCTTGATGCAGCACTTGCTACATCTCAAAGCGAGCTTCAACTTATTAAGGACAAAGCAGTAACAACCCTTGGTGAAGAAGCAGCATCTGTATTTGACGCTCATATGATGGTCCTCGCTGACCCAGATATGACTGCTCAAATTAAAGCAGTAATCAACGACAAAAAAGTTAACGCTGAATCAGCCCTCAAAGAAGTAACTGATATGTTTATCGGTATCTTTGAAGGAATGACTGATAATGCTTATATGCAAGAACGTGCAGCTGACATTAAAGACGTTACAAAACGTGTTTTGGCTCACCTTCTTGGTGTTAAATTGCCAAGTCCAGCGCTTATCGATGAAGAAGTAATCATCGTAGCAGAAGACTTGACACCATCTGATACAGCTCAATTGGACAAGAAATTCGTTAAAGCCTTTGTTACTAACATTGGTGGACGTACTTCTCACTCTGCAATTATGGCTCGTACTTTGGAAATTCCTGCTGTTCTTGGAACAAATAATATTACTGAACTTGTTTCTGAAGGTCAACTTTTGGCTGTTTCAGGATTGACTGGTGAAGTAATTCTTGATCCATCTACTGAACAACAAAGCGAATTCCACAAAGCTGGTGAAGCTTATGCTGCTCAAAAAGCAGAATGGGCTGCTCTTAAAGACGCTGAAACTGTTACAGCTGATGGACGTCATTATGAGCTTGCTGCTAATATCGGAACACCTAAAGACGTTGAAGGTGTTAACGATAACGGTGCTGAAGCAATTGGTCTTTATCGTACAGAATTCTTGTACATGGATGCACAAGATTTCCCTACAGAAGATGACCAATACGAAGCATATAAAGCTGTACTTGAAGGAATGAACGGTAAACCAGTTGTTGTCCGTACAATGGACATCGGTGGTGACAAAACATTGCCTTACTTTGACCTTCCTAAAGAAATGAACCCATTCCTCGGATGGCGTGCACTTCGTATCAGCCTTTCAACAGCTGGTGACGGAATGTTCCGTACACAATTGCGTGCACTCTTGCGTGCTTCTGTACACGGACAACTTCGTATCATGTTCCCAATGGTTGCTCTCGTAACTGAGTTCCGTGCAGCTAAGAAGATTTATGACGAAGAAAAAGCAAAATTGATTGCTGAAGGTGTTCCAGTTGCAGATGGTATCGAAGTAGGTATCATGATTGAAATTCCAGCAGCAGCAATGCTTGCAGACCAATTTGCTAAGGAAGTTGATTTCTTCTCAATTGGTACAAACGACCTCATCCAATATACAATGGCTGCAGACCGTATGAATGAACAAGTTTCTTACCTTTACCAACCTTACAATCCATCAATCCTTCGTTTGATTAACAATGTAATCAAAGCAGCTCACGCTGAAGGTAAATGGGCTGGTATGTGTGGTGAAATGGCCGGCGACCAAACTGCTGTACCATTGCTTATGGGTATGGGGCTTGACGAATTCTCTATGTCAGCAACATCAGTACTCCAAACTCGTTCACTTATGAAACGTTTGGATTCTAAGAAAATGGAAGAATTGTCTAGCAAAGCTTTGAGCGAATGTGCAACAATGGAAGAAGTTATTGCCCTCGTTGAAGAATACACTAAATAATCTTTTCGATTGATTTGAATAAATGAATCCTGTCAGTTCTGACAGGATTTTTTGTAATTTATTTATCAACAACAAATATACTGACAGAAAAACTTATCCACGTGGATAAGTTTTTTGTATTATTTTAATGTTAAAACGTACAATAATGATAAGTGGAGAGAAATGGCAAAATTAAATTTTTTTGATTACTGGTTAGTTGGAGAGGGAGGTTACGGTCTCATTTTGATATTGATTTTACCTAGCCAAATTAATATTAATTTCTGGCTTGTTTTGACGAGTAAGCAAACTAGCGGTTCAGTTTTTAATATTATTGCCCTACCAATTTTGATGGCCTTGCCTAATCTAATTCAACGGGTGATGACCTCAAATTCTATTTATTGGACTAAACAAAAATATATTATTCTGATATTGAATTGTATTTTACTTTCAGTGACAACTTTTTGGTTGCTAACATTGCCTTTTGGTCAGTAAAAAAGTTACTGACAAAAAATCTGTCAGTAACTCATACATGCTTAAAATGGTAATCCTTTAGTGAATTTTCCAAGTTTTTGTTCAGTAACTTTTTCGATTTGGCTTAGCGCATCATTAACAGCATCAGTAACCATATCTTGTAAAGTTTCAGGATCTTCAGGGTCAATCACATCAGGTTTGATGTCGAGAGATTTCAAAGTGCGGTCACCTGAAAATTCAACAGTTACAAGGTCTTGAGCAGATTTACCAACAAAAGTTGTATTGGCAATTTCTTCTTGTGAAACTTGCATTTGCTTTTGAAGTTTTTGTGCTTGTTTCATCATTGATTGCATATTCATCATGGAAATATTACCTCTTTTAGAAATTTTGTTGAAAGCCTTTCAACACCTCTCTATTTTACCATAAAAAAAGATAATAAAAAAATAGGAAAATAAAGGAGAGGCAAATGAAACTTATGTAAAGTCACTTTTTATTTACTGACAGAAGTAGAAAGGTTTGAGGAGATTTCTGTCAGTAAAAAATGAGACAAAAAAACTCAGCCTTAGCTGAGTTTTATTAGTGCGGTGGGCGGGACTTGAACCCGCACCAAGAAAATTCCCGACAGGATCCTTAATCCTGCGCGTCTGCCAATTCCGCCACCACCGCGAAAACAGTACCTAAATATAATACCATTTTCATTGTTCTCTGTCAAGAATTAACTCGTAATTTACTGACAAGATTTATAGTAAATTATGGATTATAAGCTTTCATAAATTTTGAAATTGTTTGGCGGTAAAGTTCAGGATTTGTTTCAAATGATTTGGCGTGAGCAGCCCCTTTGATAACCAATAATTCTTTTGGCGTTCCTTTTTTGACAGCTTTATAATTTTCGTAAACCATCGAAGTAGGGACATAAGTATCATTACTTCCATGAATCAATAGAATAGGAAGTTTATCTTTTGTCAGTGCTTTTGTAGCACTAGCCTCTTGGAAAAACCAACCTTGTCGCAATTTACTTTCAAGAGAAACACTATAAACGAGTGGGAAAGGTGGAATATTATAACTTTCTTTTGCTTGATAAGTAATTTCATCCCAAGCGTTGGTATATCCACAATCTTCAATAATATTTTTTACTGACGAAGGTAAAGATTTTTCGCTGGAAGCCATCATTACTGTAGAAGCTCCCATGGACAGTCCATAAAGACTGATTTGACTCTCAGGATTCTTGTCAGTTAGATAGTTAGCCCAAGCAATGACATCAAATTTATCATCATAACCAAAAGTGATGAATTTTCCTTCTGACTGACCAGCCCCACGATTATCTGGCATGAGCACATTATAACCTAATTCATGAAAAAGTTGACCATACTGACGCATAGCCGACTTATCTTGGCGAAAACCATGTACCACGATTACTGTATTATTAGTTTTGTGCTCGGCTGGAACATACCATGCATCAAGTTTCAGACCATCATTTTTAATTGACTCAGTACTTTTTGATAATTTATCGAATTTTTGTACTAAAGAATAATTAGGACTGCTACTTTTGACCTGACCAATCTGTTGGTTATTTCGAACACAGGCAATTTGATAAAAATATAAAGTTGCTCCTAAATTAATAACTAAAAGAAGAGTAAAAAGGCCAATTATCACACGCCAGATTTGTTTTTTTCTAAATTTTTTCATGAATTTTATTATACATGAAATTCAATATAAAACCAAAATTAAAAGATTCTCTGTTTTAATAATAGATTTAATCATTCAACTCTAAAAAATAAATTTAGCTTTTTTAATAAAAGTGTGATAGAATGAAGAAAATAGAATAAATACTCCACCGGGAGTTAAATCGTATGAACGATTATTTGCATTTCAGTAGGTCTGAGAAGAAATGTAGATGGTCGTTCTTTTTTTAGCTGAGGAGGCAAAAATGACTTGGATTTATTTACTTATAGCGGGAACATTTGAAGTGGCTTGGGCAACAACAATGAAGTTGAGCCACGGCTTTTCAAATTTGAAGTTTACACTACTGACAATCATCGGAATGATTGCTAGCTTTGGTTTTCTTGCGCTAGCTCTAAAAAAATTACCTTTAGGGATTGCTTACCCAATTTGGACGGGGATCGGAGCCGTTGGCTCAATCTTAATCGGACTTATTCTATTCAAAGATAAAGTCCCACCATTAACTTGGCTTTTCATTGCCTGTTTAGTCGTGGGTATTATTGGAATAAAAGTAACAAGCGGTCACTAAAGATGATACAGTCTTTTAATTTTTTAGTATATAGATTTCATGATATAATAAGAGAATTGGTAAAAAATAAAAGAAATAGCAATAGAATAATCTATTTGCTATTTTTAATGAGGAGGAAAAAATGAAAAACAAAAAAAGCATGATGAATTTAGCAATTTCTAATCTGTTTTTAGTATTTTTGGGTGCAGGTTTAGTCATTCCTGTTTTGCCAACCCTTAAAGAACAAATGCACTTTTCAGGAACAACAATGGGAATGATGATTTCTATTTTTGCAATTGCTCAATTGGTTGCTTCACCAGTCGCTGGTGCTTTATCTGATAAAATTGGGCGCAAAAAACTCATTGCCATTGGAATGATTATTTTTTCTTTTTCTGAACTTTTATTTGGTTTAGCACAAGCGAAAACAGGTTTTTATATTTCGCGAGCGCTAGGGGGTGTCGCAGCTGCGATGCTCATGCCTTCAGTTACTGCTTACGTGGCTGATATGACCACAATTGCCGAACGTCCTAAAGCGATGGGACTTGTTTCAGCAGCAATCAGTGGTGGCTTTATTATTGGTCCTGGAGTGGGTGGTTTTATTGCCCATTTTGGAATACGTGTTCCTTTTTATGTTGCAGCAATTTTAGCTTTCCTTGGTTTTATTTTAACAATCACAATTTTAAAAGAACCAGAGCGCACAATTGAAAGTCATCAAGAAATCGAAAAAGTTTCATTTCTTGATATTCTCAAAAATCCATTATTTGGTTCACTCTTTATTATAATTTTGATTTCATCATTTGGTTTACAGGCCTTTGAGTCAATTTATAGTATCATGGCAAGTATTAACTTTGGTTTTAGTATGAGTGAAATTGCTTTGGTAATTACAGTGAGTGGAATTTTAGCTCTCTTTTTCCAACTTTTCTTATTTGATGCAATCGTCAATAAAATTGGTGAACTTGGCTTGATTCAATTAACTTTCTTTGCCAGTGCAATCTTCATTGCTGTTATTGCCTTTACAAAATCAAATTTAGTCGTTGCTCTTTCTACATTTGTTGTTTTTCTGGCCTTTGATTTATTTAGACCAGCTGTAACAACCTATCTTTCAAAGCATGCGGGAAATCGCCAAGGTGCAATCAATGGCTTGAACTCAGCCTTTACAAGTTTTGGAAATATTTTAGGGCCGATGGCCGCGGGTTATATGTTTGACCTTAACCATTTATTTCCATACTATATCTCTGCGATTATTCTACTGGGAACCGGATTTTTATCACTATTCTTAAACAGAAAAAATTTCAGTAAAATCTAAATATAATTTTTTTATTCAAAAAGCCTACACTAATCTGTAGGTTTTTTTGTATTTATGTATTAATAATAATTAAAAAAGTATTAAATTTCGTAAATGCTAAAGTGGATGAAGTATTACAAAACATAGTATTAAGGTCTGTCTATAAATAACAGTAATTTGTTGATTTTTAACAATATATGAACTATACTAGAAGCAAAGAAATGTATAAAAAATTTCTATTTTGTCTACTAAGAAATACGTATTCTTAATTATCTAAGAAAATGAGAAAAGTTTAATATGAAGTTATCAATTGTAGTTCCGGTGTATAACGAAGAAGAAAGCATCGAAATATTCATAAAGGAAGTGGAAGAAAAAACCAAAAGTTTACCATTAGAAAAAATTTTTTATTTTGTAAATGATGGTTCAACTGATAAGACATTAAAAATAATAAAAAAGCTAGCCGAAAAGAGAGATGATATACAATATATCAGTTTTTCGAGAAATTTTGGTAAAGAAGCCGCTCTATTAGCAGGTTTAGAAGTAGCGGTTGGTGACTTTGTTACGATTATGGATGTAGACTTACAAGACCCGCCAGAAATGCTTCCAGAAATGTTTGAAAAGTTGCAAGAAGGATATGATGTTGTGGGGACAAGACGAACAAGTCGAACCGGAGAACCTCCTATTCGCTCTTTCTTTGCAAAGCTTTTCTATAAAATAATAAATAAAATTTCTAAAACACAAATAGTCGATGGTGCGCGTGATTATCGATTGATGACTCGACAAGTGGTAGATAGCATCTTAAAGCTTCAGGAAAGTAATCGATTTTCCAAAGGTTTGTTTTCTTGGGTGGGTTATGAAATTATTTATTTAGAATATGAGAATAGAGAACGGAGTAGAGGGCAAACTTCATGGTCTTTTTGGAGTTTATTACGCTATTCTGTTGATGGTTTCGTTAATTTTTCCGAGTTACCATTAAATATAGCAACATTTGTTGGTATCCTTTGTTTTTTTATATCAATCATTCTGAGTCTTTTTTATACAGTAAAAACACTTGTTTGGGGTGATAGCGTACAAGGATTTCCAACACTTGTTATCTTAGTTCTAATGTTGGGAGGATTGCAACTTTTAGCCTCTGGAATCATCGGAAAATATTTAGCTAAAACGTTTATTGAAGTAAAAAAACGTCCTAATTATATCATCAAAGAAAGTAATATAAAATCCGAAGACGAACCATTGAACAATCAGAAAGGTAAAAGGTTAGTAATGTGATAAAAAAAGAAAACTTTCCCTTTCTGCTAATAATCCTTTTTTACATTTTATTTTTTATAACAAATCAAGTTGATTGGTTGGGTGGAGATGCCTTGTGGTTCTCTAAAGTTAATTCTTCGCCACTTACTTTTGCTATAGATAGATATGAGACTTGGTCCTCTCGATTTTGGATTGAGGGAGCAGTGCTTCAATCAAGTAAAAATCTGTTGATTTTTTTCATCCTAACAATTGTTTTTATCTTTCTGTTATTTTATTCGATAAGTCAACTTATTTCTTTTAATAAATTTATAAGTAATTTAGTGCTTGTTTTAGTTTTTATAATACTATTTCCAATGGTTTCTCTTAAATCTGCGGGACTAATTGCTACAATTGTGAATTACGTCTGGCCTAGTGCCTTATTTGCATACTGGTTAATGATTGACCGTCAGAGGAATTCAGAAGAGAAAATTGCAATTTATAAGATTATCATTGCCACTCTTTCTCTAATACTATCAGTGTTTAATGAAGGCTTGGCAATTGTACTTTTTCTCTATCTTATCATTCAAGTGGTTATTGAGAAAAAAGAATTTTTCAACCCATATCGAATAGTTTGTCTTCTCGTTTCTTTATTGAGTATTTTAAACGTCTTGATATGCCCGGGAAATCAAAAAAGAGGGGCTTTAGAAATGGCCCATTGGTTTCCAACATTTAACCATTTATCATTTTTTGATAAGTTACTAATTCAATTCAACAATATCGCTTCAAATTTGATTGTTAGTCATAACTTTATAGAGATTTTATTTCTGTTGTTATTATTGAGAGCAGTTCAGAAAAAGCAGATATTATCCGTAATACTATCTGCTGTGCTTATAATGTTATGTAAAATCTCACAAAAATTAATTTCAGATCCACTTAGTGTAATTGTACACCATTCATCGGAAAAGAAATTTAATTATAATATAACTGGCAAGTTGCTAGGACCGAGTGTTATTTTTATGATAATGATAGTTATGATTGTCTTTGTTATTATCTTATTGGATGGTAAATCAAAGAAAAGTTTCGTAGCTATTGGTTCTTTAGCCGTTACTTTTTCGGCGGGGATGGCTATTAGTCTATCACCGACACTATTAGCGTCATCAGACCGGCCACTGTTATTTTTATATTTTGTAATAATCTTTAATTGTGCTATTTTAGCAGACGATATAATTGGATTTAATAAAAGTAAAGACAGTCTAAATCCTGTTGATGAAATATCCAAATAAAAAAGATTTAACTTATTAATGAGTTGAATCTTTTTTATAATAATGAATAAAAAAACCTCCTGATGTAATCTTATACAGTCAGGAGGAAAAGGAGTAAGCGTATTGGTCACTGGCTTTTCTATAATTTTTTCAAATAGGGTAGAAAAATCCATTTATAAAAGGAGTCAAGGGGATTTGAACCCCTGCGCCGCTTTACACGGTTCGACGGATTTCGAGTCCGCTGCATTACCACTCTGCCATGGCTCCATTCCTTTATCTAAATTAATTATATCACAGTTGATCCTCTTCTTGAAATAATATGAAATTGCTAGAATGAAAATAAAACGCATATTTATACAAAAATGTTGACAAATGAATAAATATGCTGTACAATTGCATTTATATTAATTTGAAAGAAGAAAAATGATGGGAAACAAAAAAATTGTCTTGGCATATTCGGGTGGATTGGATACAAGTGTTGCTGTAAAATGGTTGACTGATAAAGGATTTGACGTCATTGCTGCCTGCATGGACGTTGGTGAAGGAAAAGACTTGAATTTTATTCATGATAAGGCTCTTCAAGTAGGGGCAGTGGAATCTGTTGTTTTGGATTGCAAGGAAGAATTCGCTAAAATATTTGTTGGAGCTGCACTCAAAGGAAATTTAATGTATGAAAATAAATATCCTTTAGTATCCGCTTTGAGTCGCCCTTTGATTGCTCAAAAATTAGTAGAAGTAGCCAAAGAAAAAGGGGCAACGGCTATTGCTCATGGTTGTACAGGAAAAGGAAATGACCAAGTGCGTTTTGAAGTAGCCATCCATTCTCTTGCGCCTGAGCTTGAAGTCATTGCTCCAGTTCGTGAGTGGCATTGGGCTCGTGAAGAAGAAATCGAATATGCCAATCAAAATGGTGTTCCTATTCCTGCTGATTTAGACAATCCCTACTCAATTGACATGAATTTATGGGGACGTGCGATTGAAGCTGGTGTTCTTGAAAATCCTTGGAGTACTTGTCCAGAGGATGCTTTCTTTATGACTAATTCTGTGGAGGACGCTCCAAACGAAGCTGAATATATCGAGGTTGAGTTTAAAGAAGGATTACCAATCGCCTTAAATGGAAAAAGCTTAGAATTGCATGAAATCATTAAAGAAGTGAATATTATTGCAGGAAAACATGGAATTGGTCGGATTGACCATATTGAAAATCGCCTGGTTGGGATTAAATCCCGTGAATTTTATGAATGTCCTGCTGCCATTACTTTATTAAAAGCACATAAAGATTTGGAAGATTTAACTTTCGTTCGAGAACTTGCACATTTTAAACCAGTTCTTGAAAATGAATTAGCAAACTTGATTTACAATGGTTTGTGGTTCAATCCTGCTACTAAGGCTTTGATTGCTTATCTTGATGAAACTCAAAAAGTAGTTAACGGGATTGTAAAAATTAAATTATATAAAGGTTTAGCAACACCAGTGGGACGTAAATCAACTAATTCGCTTTACAGCGAAAAATTAGCAACATATACTGCTGCAGATGAGTTTGACCAAGCAGCGGCAGTTGGATTTATTAAATTGTGGGGTCTACCTACTCAAGTCAATGCTCAAGTAAATCTCAAATAATAGCTATAGGAAAATTTGGAAAGTAAGAGAATGGTAGAAAAACTTTGGGGAGGACGTTTTGAGGCGTCACTAGATAAACAAACGGAAGAATTTGGAGCATCAATTAAATTTGAGCAACGACTTGCTCCTTTTGATTTAAAAGGCTCATTAGCTCATGTAAAGATGTTGGGTGAAACAGGAATTATTACTACCGAGGAATCCCAAAAAATTGCCAAAGGTCTGAAAAAAGTAGAAGAAAAGCTTCTTAATGGCCAAATTGAATTCAAGATGGAAAATGAAGATATCCATATGAATATGGAATCTTATCTTCATCAAGAAATTGGTCCACTAGCTGGTAAATTGCATACGGCTCGCTCTAGAAATGATCAAGTGGCAACAGATATGCATCTATACCTCAAAAGTATCTTAGAGGCCGTTTTAGAAGCTTTAAAAGGGTTAAGAGAAACAATTGTAAAGCTCGCTGTAAACCAAATTGACACTATTATGCCTGGTTATACTCATTTACAACATGCACAACCGATTTCCTTTGGTCAACATCTAATGGCTTATTATCAAATGCTGACACGTGATTTTGAACGTTTTGAATTTAATGTTAAGCATACAGATATGAATCCTTTAGGAGCGGCAGCTCTAGCTGGGACAACGTTTCCGATTGATAGAATGTTGACGACAAAATTACTTGGTTTTGAGAAGGCTTATGATAATTCAATGGATGCGGTCAGTGACCGTGACTTTATTTTAGAATTTCTCTCAAATGCAAGTTTGTTAATGATGCACTTATCAAGATTTTGTGAGGAGCTTTTACTATGGTCTAGTCATGAATTCAAATTTGTCAGTCTGTCTGATGCATATTCTACGGGTTCTTCTATTATGCCACAGAAAAAGAATCCAGATATGGCAGAATTAATCAGAGGAAAAACAGGCCGCGTTTATGGAAATCTTACAGCTTTATTGACTGTGATGAAAGGTTTACCTTTAGCTTATAACAAAGATTTGCAAGAAGATAAAGAAGGAATGTTTGATAGTGCTGATACTATAATAACTTCTTTAACAGTTATGAATGGGATGTTGTCAACTTTAACTGTAAACCGTGTAAACATGGAAAAATCAACTGAACAAGATTTTTCTAATGCGACAGAGTTGGCCGATTACCTTGCAGCAAAGGGCCTTCCTTTTAGAAAAGCTCATGAATTAGTGGGTCTCTTAGTATTAGATTGTATAAAAAAAGGAATTTACCTTCAAGATGTAAATTTACAAGATTATCAAATGCTATCTCCATTAATCAATGAAGATGTTTATGAAGTTTTAAAATCAAGAACGGCAGTTTCAAGAAGAAATTCTCTAGGTGGTACGGGATTTGAATCGGTTAAAAAACAAATAGAAGAAGCAAAAAAAGAACTTCAAATTTGAAGTTCTTTTTTATAATTAGTTTTTTACAGCAAGTGATTTAGTATGTGTAAAGTAGTTTATTAAGTTAAAGACAACCAGAATTGCTGAACCCACAAAGACATAACGATAGTCAATAAATCCAGCAATAGCTGAACCAAGTAAGGGACCTGCAAAAGCACCAATTGATTGAGCAGATTGATTATAAGAGAAAATTCGACCAGTAATAGCTTGAGGAGATTCTTTTGCTAAGATGGCTTGAACTGAAGGGAGAATTGCCGCATCAGAGACTCCGACAAGTAGTCTCATAACAATTAAAAACCAAACATTAGTTGTCATTGCTGTGATTGAGAAGACGATTAGTGAAAAGAAAAGTCCAAAACCAAGGATTTTTCTTTGACCAACTTTATCACCTAGACGACCTAAGAATGGAGCAGCCACTAATGTAACGATTCCTGGGGCAGCAGCGACAATTCCGGCCATGAAAGTAATGTTTCCTTGACCATGCATAAGTTCTTGGACATAGAGTGAAAGAACTGGATTAATCGATTGATTGGTCATTTGAGTAATGAGGGTTGCAAAAAACATGCCCCAAATAATGGCTGGGTGGGTAACAACTTCCCAAACTTGTTTATAGGAAAGCATGTTTTTCTTCTCAACGGGCTTAAATGTTTCTTTGACAAAAAATAAAGCAAGGAAAAAGACGAGAAACATAATAATTCCTGTGACGCTAAAAACGCGACGATAACCAGTTATATTAACAAGTATTCCGCCAATGATTGGACCGATAAGAGTTCCAGCAACAGATCCTGTTGTAAGGAGCGATAAGACGGCCCCTGATTTTTCCTTTGGTGCAGAACTGGCCATTAAGGCCATTGAATTAGAGACAAAACCAGAAAAGGCCCCAAGTAGCATGCGTAAAATAAGCAATTGCCAAGCAGCTGTAACAAAAGCCATTAATGAAATTGAAATTGCCATCCCAAGAGAAGCGCGTAAGAGCATCAATTTCCGACCTTTCTGGTCAGCTAATCTTCCCCAAAGGGGAGAAACGATTGCTAAAACAATAAAGGTGGATGAGAAGACCAAGCCTGACCAGATGTTTAATTCCGTTTTTGAGTAATGGCCAAGTGTACTGATGTAAAGTGATATAAAAGGGGCGATAAGACTTGAACCTATCCCCGTCATAAATGTCCCAAACCAAAGGACAATTAAATTTCGTTGCCATGATTCTTTCATGAATGAATGTCCTTCTTTCTTGATGTATTCATAATAATATTATAAAACTATTGTTCGTAGTTTGTCAATGACGAATCATTGCTTGAAAAAGATTGAGAATAGTTTTATACTGATAGTGAGATAGTTTGAATCGACTATAAAAGTTCAAACTTCGAGTAAACTTTCGCATCGAAAGTATTGAAAGGAATCCAATTATGGCAAGGATTGCATTGACTCGTGATAAAATCGTTCAAGCTACTATTGAACTAGCTGGTAAAATTGGTCTCTCTAATGTTAGTTTTCCGCGCTTAGCTGAGTATTTTGGAATTAAAGCTCCGTCACTTTATAATCATTTTAAAAATATGGAAGAAGTACGTGTGGCAACGGCAGTCTACCTCCAAAAAGAATTAAACTATGAACTAACTTATGCAATGGTGGGACTAACTCCTTTGGCAGCACTTAGGGCTTATGCTGAGAGTTATAAAAGATTCGCTGAAAAATATGAAGCAGTTTATGAACTGATTAATGTAATACACCAAACAAATAATGGGGAACTTGAATATTTGGCAAAAGAAAATATTCGTTTGGTTCGTCGAAGCTTGGAAAATTTTCATTTGTCAGAAGAAGAAAATTTTCATATCAGTCGGATGTTTCGCTCAACGCTTCATGGATTTATCACTTTAACACAGTTAGGATATTTCCGTCAGTCTGGATCAATTTCTAAAGAAGAATCCTTTACTTACATGGTCGATCATCTGCTTAGTCGTCTAGATAATCCAGAAAATATTTAAAAATACCTTGTTAAATACATGGTATTTTTAAATGCTAAATGTAACTGATAATCCCTTCGTTCTATATAGAACGTTTTCAAGTGATATAGTGACTTTTTAGCAATTTTATGATAAAATTAATACGATAATTTCTAAAATGGGAGAGAGTGGCTTGGCTATAAAAAAAACATATCGCGTTAAACGCTCAAAGGATTTTGACCAAATTTTTTCAGCGAAACATAGCTTTGCCAATAAAAAATTTGTGGTCTATAAATTAAACACAAATCAACCTCATTTTCGTGTAGGTCTATCAGTAAGCAAAAAGCTTGGTCATGCGGTTTTACGTAATCGAATTAAACGTCTTTTACGCCATGCCATTGCTGAATTTAAGCCTTATTTGACAGATGAAGATTTTGTAATTATTGCACGTTCGGGTGTTGAAACACTCAGTTTTGAGGAAGTAAAGAAAAATCTAAAACACGTTTTGAAGTTGTCAAAAATCTATGTGGATGGAGAAAACGATTGAAAAAGAAATTTAGTTTGATCGCAATGGTAGGGGCGGCTCTTTTGTTGCTTACAGCTTGTGGAACAACAGCTGTGACAAGTAGTTCAACCAACCTTTGGGACCAAATTGTATATGGCTTTGCACAGGTTATTCGTTTCTTGTCATTTGGTGGTTTGACCGGAGTTGGTATTATTTTATTCACGATTGTTATTCGGGCAGCATTGCTTCCCTTGATGAATATCCAAATCAAATCTAGCCAACGTATGCAAGAAATTCAGCCAGAAATCAAAAAAATTCAGGCTAAATACCCAAGCAAAGATATGGAATCTCGTCGTTTGATGAACGAGGAAATTCAAAAACTTTATGCAGAAAATAAAGTCAACCCTTACATGGGTTGTTTACCACTAGTTGTTCAAATGCCAGTGCTATGGGCACTTTATCAAGCCTTGTCTCGTGTGGACTTTTTGAAACACGGAACTTTCCTATGGTTTGAAATTGGTGCTAAAGACCCTACTTTTATTTTGCCTATATTGGCTGCGGTCTTTACTTTCTTGAGTTCATACTTGATGATGAAATCTGCTCCAGAAAGAAATGCAATGACAACTTCAATGACTTATATCATGCCTATTTTCATCTTGATTATGGGGGTTAACTTTGCTGCTGGGATTGCACTCTACTGGGTAATCTCTAATGCTTTCCAAGTATTCCAAACAATGTTGTTGGCAAATCCATACAAAATTATTGCGGCGCGTGAAGCTAAGGTACAGGTCGAAAAAGACAAAATTAAAGCTCGCGAAAAAGCATTGAAGAAAGCAAGAAAAAAATAAAAAATACCATTGGCAGTTTTTATTTTAATTTGGAAGTTGTGCTAGAAATTGTCAATAGGCTTTATCATATGACAGGAGTAGTTTTATTATGGCTATTTTTACTGGTGAAACGGTCGAAGATGCAATCGAACGTGGCTTAAATCGCTTAAATGTTAAGCGTGAAAATGTTCATATTCATATTGAACAAAAAGAAAAAAAGGGTTTCTTAGGATTTGGAAAGAAACGGGCTCGGGTTAATATTGAGCCAATCCATGAAGAAACAGTGCGTAAAGCTGACCATTTAGCAGAACGTGGTGTGGATGATACAATTAATCTTGGTGTGCCTAAGTCACAATCTGCTATGGAAGCAACACTTGAATTAAGCCAAGTGGTTAAAGCTGTCCGTGCGGCTGAGAGAGAACAAAATGGTGAAATCACTGAAGAAGAGCGTAATGCGATTATTGAAGTGGCTAAAAAGACGGTTGTTCAAAATCGTCAAGGAACAGCAGACCTCTCTGATGTGGTTTCTGCTGTTAAAGAAGAAGTTGAAGCGAAGAAAGAAGTTTCAAACGAAGATGAAAAAATTGCTTCAAAAATTTCAAGCTATTTAACAACTATCACACAAGAAATGGGAATTGCAACGCGTGTTTCAGTTTCTCGTGACGGAAATTTAACAGTTTTCAATTTGACTTCTAATCATGATGCTTTGCTTATTGGCAAACATGGTAAAATTTTACAAAGTTTGCAAATTTTAGCAAAAGCTTACGCTAATAGTATTTTGAATACACGAATGAATATTGCTGTTAATGTGGGTGATTATCATGAAAAACGCAAAGCTTATATCGTAAGTCTTGCTCATCGTGCAGCTGAACGTGCGCGTGGCGGTGAAACTGTTTATATTAATGATTTACAGTCTAATGAACGTAAAATTGTTCACACTATTATTGGTCAGGAAAATGGTGTATCAAGTCATTCAGAAGGACAGGAATATAATCGCTATATTGTTGTGGCTAAAGAGATTTAGCCTTGACAAAAGACCTTTCATAGTGTAGAATTGTAAGGTATGCTTTTAATAGCAGTAAAAAGATGAAAGGAACACCGAAAAGGTGGAGCTACTTTCAACCAAAAGTGAAGTAGCCCAGGGACTTATATAAAATGAAACGTACTTACCAACCACACAAAAAATCTCGTAAGACTACTCACGGATTCCGTAGCCGTATGGCAACTAAAAACGGACGTCGTGTCCTTGCAGCTCGTCGTCGTAAAGGACGTGCTTCACTTACAGTTTAATTTGTAAATGAAATTGAAATCAGCTTATGGCTGATTTTTTTTATTTGATTATTCATAAATAAGGCAGGAGTCAGTTGATGATTAAATATATTTTGTTAAACGGTTTCATTAATTGTGTTATAATGGTTTTATTAAATAATTAGTGAAATTTTTTCCTTTGTTGATTGAAGATAAGGTGAAATCTCACACTTAAAGGAGAGTTTTGTCGTGAAAAAATTCAAAATTGGTGAACTTGAAGCTTCTCAAATTATTTTAGGTTGTATGAGAATTAATGAAGAGGGAAAAGATCCGGTTGCTGTCATTGAAAAATCAGTGGAGCAAGGAATAAATTTCTTTGACCATGCTGATATCTATGGGGGTGGAGCTTGTGAATCGATTTTTGCAGATGCTCTAGAAAAATCGTCAGTAAAACGAGAAGATATTATTTTACAGTCAAAATGTGGAATTGTTCCTGGAAAAATGTTCGATTTTTCAAAAAAACATATTATTGAATCGGTTGAGGGGAGTTTATCTCGTTTAAAAACTGATTATTTGGATACTTTGCTCTTGCATCGTCCAGATACTTTAGTCGAACCTGAAGAAGTAGCTGAGGCTTTTTATGAATTGGAAAAAGCAGGAAAAGTACGTTATTTTGGGGTTTCTAATCAAAATCCTGGTCAAGTTGAACTGTTGAAAACAGCGGTGAAAGAGCCGTTGTTGTTTAATCAATTACAGTTTGGCTTGAAACATACGGGAATGATTGATGCTGGGATTCATGTAAATATGAGTGATGAAGGTTCTTTTGTTCATGATAATGGTATTTTAGAGTATTCTCGTATTAATAAGATGACTATTCAGGCTTGGTCACCTTTCCAATATGGTTTCTTTGAAGGTGTCTTTGTTGGAAATGAAAAATTCCCTGATTTGAATAAAAAATTGGAATTTTATTCAGAAAAATACAATTCTACCCCAACTGGAATTGCTGTCGCTTGGATTAATCGGCATCCTGCCAATATCCAAACAATTATTGGAACGATGACATTGAGCCGAATTGAAGAAATTGCTGCTGCTTCAGATATTGTCTTAGAACGTGCGGAATGGTACGACTTGTACATGGCGGCTGGAAACATTTTACCTTAAAATCATTGTAGTAAAGACTAGTTTTTAAAACTAGTCTTTTATTGAACTTATTTTTATAATTTATACCTTTGGAAATTTTTAACTTAAATTTAAAAGCCTTGATAGAAGGCTTTTATTTACTTTAATGGAGGAAACGGTTGAATTCAAGCAAAAAATAACGTATAATTAACATGTATCTAAGAAATTTTTAATGGGATATTTCTGTCAGTAAATAAAATGATTGTCTTCTAAAAATGTGGACATCAGTTGGCTGACGGGATGGAAATTATTGATTTTTAGTTTAATCTGGCTTTACAGATAAATTTAAAGGAGGTGTCTTATGAGTTTTACAGATGAAACAGTCCGTTTTGAATTTGGTGATTCGGACAAGAAAGAAATTGGCGAAACACTCGTTGATGTTTACAATGTGCTTGAGGCTAAGGGTTACAATCCTATCAATCAAATCGTGGGTTATGTTTTGTCGGGAGACCCTGCTTATATCCCTCGTCATGATGATGCACGTAATAAAATTCGTCGTTTTGACCGAGATGATATTGTTGAGGAATTAATCAAGAATTATTTGAAAGATAATGGTGTCAATTTATAGTGTTTGCACGAATTTTAGGGCTTGATGTCGGAACAAAAACTGTGGGAGTTTCTGTCAGTGATTTACTTGGGATGACCGCTCAACCTGTTGAAACCATTAAGATTGACAGTGAAGCTGGTGAGCTTGGCTTTGAACGTTTGGGCGTTTTGATTAAAGAATACAAACCTGAAAAGGTAGTTCTTGGTCTTCCAAAACATATGAACGGTGATGAAGGGATTCGTGCCGAAGCATCACGGGATTATGGTACAAAATTAGCCAATGAATTCGGTTTGGAAGTCGCTTATCAAGATGAACGATTGACAACTGCGCAAGCTGAAAAAGTATTGATTGATGGTGGTGTGCGTCGTAAAGATCGCAAAAAATCAATTGATAAATTGGCTGCTGTTTTGATTTTACAAAATTATTTGGATGCTCATGCATTAAAATTATAATTTTTGGTTTACTGATGAAAGCTTTAGTTTATTTGTAAGTATAAAAATACTGACAAGTATTCGTAGGATTTTCTATCAGTAAAAGTTGTCTATTTATTTTATTATGAATAGCAGAAAATTCCTCTAATTAAGGATGAAGAAAAGGAAATAAAATGACTCATACACATGATCACGAACATGACCATAATCATGAACTTGACTATATTACTTTGGTTGATGAAAATGGAAACGAAAGCTTGTTCCAAATTTTGATTACCATTGATGGACAAGAAGAATTTGGCAAAAACTATGTTGTTTTACAGCCTACTGAGTTTGAAGAAGATGAACAAGGTCTTATCGATGTTTTGGCTTACTCATTTACTGAGAATGCTGACGGTACTGAGGGTGATTTGCAACCAATCCCTGAAGATGCTGAAGATGAATGGGATATGATTGAAGAAGTCTTCAATAGCTTTATGGATGAACAAGAAGATTAAAATAAAAAGCTGTCATTAACTGACGGCTTTTTATTTCTTTAAGAAACTTATGAGGGATATTGTAGCAAGCATAGCAACGCAAACTAAGCCGATAGGAGGCCAAAACCAAACGATAACAATAGAAAGAAAGTTGATGAGAAAAAGATTTCTACCTGAAAGACTGTGTGTGAGTTCTTTGTATTCTTTATCAGGATTTTCTTTGAGCAGCTCATGGTCCATAAGATGAAAAACAGCCGCCCAGAGAAAAATAACAATCAAATAGAAAAATTCAGGGAGAAACTCACTTGCATGTTTTCCGACCCAACCCGTGGTGAAGGGGAAAAATGACATAATGAATAGCCAGAGCGTATTCAATAAGAATATTCGAGGAGTAATATTTTTAATATCACGATAAAGTTGATGATGATTATACCATACGGTCATAATCATAAAAAAGCTCAAAGCATAGGCTAAAAGTGGGATGGTTAATTCTGCCAGAGTAGGCCAGCCACTTTTATCAGGGGTTTTAAATTCTAAAACCATAATCGTTGCAATGATGGCAATAATAGCATCTGTAAAAGCCAAAAATCTTTCTTTTTCCATGGAATTATTTTATCATAAATGTTAAGATTTGCTTACGCTTTTTTCAAAAAACAATAAAAAAGTTGCTGACCAATCTGTCAGTAACTTTTTTATTTATTTTTTAAATTTACGCTTTAAACCATTTTTAGCGACATCTTTAATGACTTTGTTACGTAAGCCTGGTTCATAGTTATCATAAATTGTTCCGTCAAAATTAATAATTTGAGCATTATGATTTTTGTCATCAAAAATAAATTTACTAATCATTTGAGCTGTTTCTTCAGGAGATTTTACAAATGGACTATCCCCAACTTTTGCACCGTTCAAATCTGTTGCAACTGCACCAGGCATAACAGCAAAGATTTGTTTTTTAGATTTATCTTTTTTGAATTGATGACCAAAAGCAAAGGTCATGGCATTTTGTGCGGCTTTTGAAGTGACATAAGCAAGTGGCATCCAATATTCTTGAGAAACGGGTACGGTGATGTTAATAATTTTAGCGTTTTCTGTCAGTGAATGTGGAAGAAGTTCTTTAATCACAGCATGTGTTCCCAAAAAATTGGTCTTAATTGTTTCTTCTAAATCAGTTGTTGAATAATCAAAAGCTGATTTTTCCATATCAAGATGCCCTTTATCTGAATGAATATTCCCAGAAATTCCAGCATTATTAATAAGTAAATCAATATCTGTCAGTGCTGACAGACTCGTCAATTGATTTAAGTCATCTAAATCTACTTTGACAAATTCGGCAGTAATTCCTTCGGCCTTCAGTTTTTCAACGGCTTCTTGTCCACGCGTTTCATTACGGGCTCCGATCAAGACTTCATAGCCGCGATGACCAAGGTTTTGAGCAAGTGCAAAACCAATTCCTTTATTTGCGCCAGTGATAAGTGTTTTCGTGATTTTTCTCCTTTGAGTTTTAGTTGTCGCCTTTAGACATTTGTTGTTGGTCAATTAGATTGGAATTTAAAAACCAGTGACGGTGCCAATCTCCAGATAAAGCGGTAAAGGGAACAGGTTGTTGACCTGTTTTTTCTACTTTTTCTAGTAAATAATTTCGTAAAATCCAAGTGTCTTCGAGTGTTCTTTGTTTAAGATTAAATATTTTTTCAAGTTTTACTTCGCTAATTTTTAAATCAGTAGCAACTTCAGATTTGCTAAGTTTTGTGAGTTCAAAATTTTTACGGAGTTCTTTTTTGGTATTATGCATTTGAAAGGGATTAAGTGACATTTTTCTTCTCTAATCTTTCATTTTGGGAAAATAATTGCTGAGCATTTGTTGAGAAAGTAGTTTGGTGTTTTCGTCACTATTTACTTTGCCCATTTGGTGAAGTTGTTTAGCAAAACCAGCGTCAATCCGGTCTAAGCCATTTTCAAGCCCGGCTAAAGTTTCACTAATTAAGTCTGAAAGTGCCATGTTATTGGGTGCGTCAGTATTTGTATGGCTTTCGAGATTTGTTTCAGCAACTAATGGTGGAACTAATTCGATGACTTTTAAAGTCTTTTCAAAATATTTAGCTTGTTCTCGAAGCGCATCAGAGTAAAAATGAACCCCAGCTTTGGTCAAATTGTAAATAGGGTGTGCACCGTCAGCCAGATTTGATAATCCTGATGAAACATTAATTACTAGCCCATTATTTGCGACAAGGATTTTCAAAAATGCTTGTGTCACAGCAATTGTTCCTAATAAATTAATATGAATTTCTTCTGTCAGTACTTTTAGAGAATTATCAGCTTGTTCAAATAAATTAATCGCACGCATAATTCCGGCACAGTTCATAATGACATCAAGTTGAGGGAAATTTTCTTTGATGAATTTGACTAATTGGGGGAGGGAGTCTTTGTCAGCAACATCACTGACAAATCCTGTAAAAGTTGGATTTTCATTTAAAATTTGATTAAGACGTTTTTCATTTCGGGCGGTAATGATGACTTTATTTCCTAATTCGGAAAACTTTTTAGCAAAACCAAGTCCGATTCCGCTTGTACCACCTGTGATTAAAATCGTATGTCCTGTAAATGTCATGATTTCTCCTTTTTATGAGGTTATTTTTTTTAACTTTTATAACCAACAAAATGAATTATAAACCAGAAAGTTATATTTGTCAAGAATTATAACTTGTGTTACAATTAATTTATGAATACACGTGAAAAGATATTAGGAAAAACAGAAGAATTTATCTTAGAGAATGGAATAGAGAAACTCACCATTTCAAAAATTGCTAAGGAACTCAATATTAGTCAACCAGCTATTTATAAGCACTTTAAAAGTAAAGATGAACTTTTAACGATACTTGCCCTTCGTTGGCTCAATGGTCAGACACTTGTAAAAATATTTCCTTTTGACACAAGCAAGTATGAACATCAAAAAGAGATTGTTCATGATTGGCTCTGGTCAGTCGCCATTGCCAAATATGAAGCACATCGAAAAACTCCAGAAATGTTTGCCTTATACACAACCTACATTGGAGAAAATTTAGAATTGGGACGTAAACATATTTTAGAAATGGTTGAGAGTCTAAAGACAGCTGCTAAATTTGAAAGTGAAGAGGAAGCTGCTGCTTATATTCAAGCTTTTGTTTATTTTCATCACCCAAAAATTGCCCCACAGTGGGATGACCAATTTCAAAATCAATTTGAAAATCTCTGGACTTTGCTTGAACCGAATTTAAATGCCTTTTAAAGTTACTGACAGACTTTTTGGATTTCTGTCAGTAACTTTTACGATTTTGTCAGTAAAAAAACCTGTCAATTGACAGGTTTTTATTCTTTAATTCGGAAAACCATGGCAGTTCTAGGTTCAAGGATTAGATTTAAATGCCCTTTTGACCAACCAAAACTACTTCTTGGACCAAAACCACCAAATTTTTGGTCATCACTATCGAAGATAAGTTCTGGTTTTTCAGGAAATTGGAGTTGAAGCTCTTGTTCATAACTAGGATGGAAATTAAAGACGAAAAGAAGTTGCCCTTTTTTATAAGCTAGTAATTTATCCGAATTTTTTATCCAAAGTTGTTGGACAGGTTCTGGGCTTTCTAAAAACTTGTAATGTCGCTCTAGATTAATCATCGCTTGGTCAAATGCCAATAAATATTGGAAACGCAAATCTTTATTATCACCTAAAGACCATTGTCTTCTAGCATGTTGGAAATCATCATGATTTTCTTGACGCGGAAAATCAAGCCATTCGGGGTGGCCAAATTCATTACCCATGAAATTTAAATAACCCTCACCAGCCAAACTAAAAGTAATTAGGCGAATTAATTTATGAAGCGCTATAGCACGGTCAATTTTTAGAGATTGACTATTAAGGTCCATTTTCCAATAAATCTCTTCATCAGCTAACCACATCATAATCGTTTTATCACCAACTAAAGCTTGGTCATGACTTTCAGAATAACCAATATTTTTTTCACCGGGACGTCTCGTTGTTAATTCCCACCAAAGGCTCAATAAGTCAAGACTATTATCCGTTTTTTCTTTCAATTGTTTAATCCAAAAATCAGGAATTCCCATTGATAAACGGTAATCGAAACCAATTCCACCACTTGAAATAGGTAGGGCCATTCCCGGCATGGCTGACATATCTTCAGCGATTGTTGTTGCTGATGGATTGAATAAATGCGTTAATTCATTTGCCAACATCAAATAAGTCACCGCTTCGATATCTATATTGAGCGAAAAATATTTGCTGTAATCAGTAAATGCAGTCCCTAAACCATGATCATGATAAAGCATTGAAGTCACACCATCAAAACGAAAACCGTCAAAATGATAGGTATCCAACCAAAATTTAAGATTTGAAAGTAGAAAATGAATCACTTCATCTTTGCCATAATTAAAAAGTTTTGTCTTCCAAGCTGGATGATTTCCTCGTTCACCTTCATAAAAATACTGATTTTCTGTCCCATCAAAATAGTTGAGACCATCTTCGATATTTTTTACAGCATGTGAATGAACCACATCTAAAAGCACTCGCAAACCCATACCATGAGCTTGATCAATCAATTCCATCAAATCTTCTGGCTGACCAAAACGACTAGAAATTGCAAAGAAATTGGAAACTTGATAACCAAAACTAGCATAGAGCGGATGTTCCATAATTGCCATCAGTTGAATAGTATTGTAACCAGCCTTTTTAATTCTTGGTAAGACATCGCGCGTGAATTCTTTATAAGAATTAATTTTATATTCTTCAGTTGAAATACCAATATGTGCTTCATAAATCAAAGGAGCTTCTTTTAACTGAGGGGCTTTATTCTTCCAATCATATTTTGGTTGAACAATCACTCCATCCAATTCATGGCGCTCATTGGGGACAGCAAACATAATATAAGAGGGAACACGATAAACTGTTTCACCAGACGGTAAAAGCAGCTTAACCTTCACCTTAGAACCCACCGGTAGCATACCCGGAATTGAAATTTCCCAAGTCCCACCATAGGCCTGTTTCAACTCAAAATTGTTTTCCCAATTATTGAAATCTCCAACCAACCAAGCTCTTTTAGCATTTGGTGCCCATTCGCGAAAAGTCCAGTGTTTACTTTCTTGTTGAAAGCCAAAATACTTATAACCATTAGCAAAATCAACAAGCGAACCATCAGTTCCTAAAAGCCGTTTTTTTGTTCGAGCAAATTCAAAAAGCCGCAAAGACAAATCTTCTTTGAAAGGTTCCAAATAAGGGTCGTAATCCAAAATATTTAGAGGCATAAGCTATTCTCCTTTTTACTGAAAATCATTTCTAGCTCTATTTTATCACTTTTGCAAAGGTTTTCACAACGAAATTCCCATATAAAACAAAAAATATTTACTGACAGAATGGGTCAGTAAATATTTTTATTCATCATTAAAACCAAACCAAGGGTCTTCCTCACCTTTAAGTGCTTCTTGGCCAAAAGAAAGTGTTTCTGGAATTTTGGGAGCATTAAAAAATTGCGAAGGAGTTGCTACATTTTCTGTCAGTAAATTTTTTTGGTCAGCAACTTTTTCGTCATTAAAAAGATGAGCTTCTAGGCTTTGAATATAATCATAAAATTCTGTCAGTAAATCATGATAAGCCTTTAATTCACTTGTTTTATTTAAATTTTTATAATTAGCCTGAAACTCTCCCCAACGTTCAGCAATGTGCTTACTTTTCATAAAATCATTATAATCCATATTTGTTCCTCGTTCCTTTCTCTTTATTATACATTATTATCCTTAATGCTTAAGCGGTAATATTTATTATTTAAAATAAGACTCAATTTAGAGGTGTAATGTAAAAATAATAAAACGAAAGTAAAACTTTCCCCTTTTAAAAAAGCATTATCTTATTTTTTTGTTATAAAAGTCGATTTAGAATCAAATTTTTAATTTTTATCGGTCTTTTTTTATTAATCATTTAAATATTTATGAAATATTAAAAAAGGGGCTAATGGCTTTATGGAGCCATTATGTTGCAGAAAGGCTATATTAGGAACCAACAAAAATATAAATAAAAGTAAGACAATAGAATTTAATGTACGAAATTTATTACACATTTGTATTGTATTATGCTATAATGTCCTAGAATCAGCAATTTTTATAAGAAAATGTAATTAATAAAATACATCGTTTACAAAACTGATTTAAAATCAAAAGGAGGACATTATGAAAAGTAGAAAAAAAGTTATTTCTATAATTTTAGGTTTAATGCTGCTTTTACAATATGTTATTACCCCAGTTGGAGCAATTGCAGGAGCAATAAATGAAGAAACAAATGATTCGGATATAACATTAAGTCAATTTAAAATAGATGAATCCGAAAGTAATGCTGATTTAATGACATTTGATTTAAGTCTCAAGATTAATCAGTCAATATTGAAAAGTAAAACAACTATTATTGAATTAGATAAATCAATTAAAATTAATGAACCAAATGAGGCTAACAGACAAAAGTCAACAGCATCTTATACTGCTGACGAAAATAGATTGACAATAGACCTTAATTCACTAAATACAAGCGAAGTGAAAGTCAATTTCTCAATCTCTAAAGAACTTTTGAAAAACTTTGAGCGATTAACAGCCAAATTAAATGATAGCCAGGTTGATGTATTGTTGCCAAAAATGAGTTCAACTTCAGAAACTCCAAGTCAGTCAACTTCCACTGTGACTCAAAATACTGTTACACCTGAAATCAAAGAAAAAGAAAGTAGTACGACTAAACATTCAGAGCAAGCTATAAAAACTGTGGAAAGTCAAGATATTCGTAAACTTCTAGAAGACTCAGGAATTTCACCAGCGACTATTATCGACTCAGCTAAGGTCATATATCTTGATAAAGAAGGAAAACCTTATCCAGATCAAACAGATGTTCCGATAGATGCAGAAGTTCAAATCGATTATACCTGGAGTATTCCAGAAGATATTTTACCATTGAAATCAGGAGATTACTTTGATTTTAAACTTCCTGATGGTGTAACAATTGAGCAAGCGACATCGTCACTGGGAGATTATGGAACCTATACAATTAATGCAGATGGAACCGTTCGTTTCGTCTTCAATGAAAAAGTTGAAACCTATCATGATATTAAGGGTACCTTTCATTATGATGCACATTTCGATAAGACAATTGTTCCAGGAGAAGTTGTAGTTGATACACCAACGGAGGAAAATTTTCCCCCTTCAGAAATTCATGTTCGGCCAACCTATGACCAAGCAATTGATAAATCAGGACATTTCGATAAAACTCCAAATCCTAGTGAAGTGATTTGGGAAATAAATATTAACCGTCCATTAAATACAATGGAAAATGCTACACTTACCGATCCAATGCCAGAAGGAACAACTTATGAATCCGTCGAAATTTACCCTGAGACAGTTGGAAAAAATGGAGAAATCATTTCCATTGATAAAGAACATCCTTTAGTAAAAGGTACAGATTATACTGTTGATTCAAATGGAAAAATTACTTTTATTGGTAAATATGCTACCACCGATCAAGCGTTCAATGTTGTCTATACAACAACTATCGATGAAAGTAGTTTTCCGGAAAAAGAGGGATCTGTAAGTTTTAAAAATACAGCGACATTAAATGATGGAAAAACAGATACCAATGCAAGTGCCTCTGTTACTGCGCAATATAAAGGGCCAATTAAAAAAAATGGACCATTTACAACAGGGAACGATCAAATTTATAATTGGAATATAGAATACAATTATAATGAAAAAAATCATAAAGCAGGGTCATTTATTGAAGATACCATGAGTGATGCCATCGAGCTGGTGAACGGAAGTGTTAAACTTTATAAAATTACTTTTGATAGTAACGGAAAAGAAATTAAAGGTGCTCAATTAAAAGAAGGGGAAGATTATAAACTTGTACAAGACCCTGATAATCCTCAAAAATTTAAAATTGAGTTTATTACTGATATCGATTATGCAGTAAAAGTTGAATATCAAACGAAGGTTAAAAATATCGTAGATGGAAATGTTACCATTGATAACTCAGTAACAACTGATACGGGAGATAACAGCGAGTCAGATGGTAATGCAACTCAACAAGGAATCGTTAAAAATATTGATGGAGATATTGATTACGAGAATAGAGAAATTCCATGGAAAATAGATATTAATAGTGCAGGCTATTGGATGGAAAACTGGTCACTTGAAGACAAAATGTCTGAAGGTTTGACTTTCCTTGAAAATACTTTCCAAATTATTGATAAAACTGCTGGAAATAAAGTACTCTCCCCAACAGAATATACACTGGTAAAAACAGCAACAGGCTTTTCAGTTTTCTTTAAGTCCCCACTTAAGGAGGGGACAGATCATAAATATCAAATTAAATACAAAACAAAATTTGATACTAGTGTGATTGATAATGGGTCTGGTCATGAAGGAGATATCAAATTTGTAAATGATGCTTCAATGACTTGGAAGGATCAAAATGGAGGAGATCATACTAATAATGATCATAAAGAATTTAAACCAATACCTCCGTTCCAATATAATGGACAAAAATCTGGTTCATATAATGCAACCAGCAAAAAAATTACCTGGACAATTGCAGCAAATTTCAATCAACAAGAATTAAGCAATGCCTCAATAACTGATCCAATCTCTGATGATCAAAACTATGTTTCTGGAAGTGCTAAAGTATATGAAGCTACGATTAATAAAAATGGTACTTATACTTTAGGTGCTGAAGTTACTTCAGATATGGGAATAAAAATAGTAGAAAGCAAAGGAAGTGTTAAGGTAGAACTACCAGATGGAAGCACAAAAGCCTATGTTCTAATATTTGAAACAAGTCTAGAAGGTAACCTCATCAATCAGAAGGAGTACAAAAACAAAGCGACATTTACAAATAAGGACATTTCACATGATTTAAGTGCTAGTGTTACTCCAGCACATCAAGGAGAATTCGTAACGAAAGATGGTTCACAGTCAAGTACAGATTCTAATTATGTAAATTGGAAACTTACAGTAAACGCCTCGCAATCTACCTTAAAAAATGTAGAAGTCACCGATAATCCTTCCTCAAATCAGTATATTGTAGCAAAAGATATTCTTATTTATGGAACAAGTATTGACGCTTCTGGTAATATTACTGAGAACAAAAATATTATTCTTGAACAAGGCAAAGATTATTCTGTTGATATCCAAACTGACAATTCTACAGGGGCTCAAACAGTTAAAATTAAATTTTTATCAGAAATTAACACAGCATATGTTGTAGAATATCGTGCATTAATTACTTCTGACAAAGCTAATGATGTGGTAACTAATCAAGCCCATATTACTGGAGACAACGAGAAAACAATAGAACAAGATGTTGAAAAAGATGTACCCGTAACTAATCATAACGGAAGTGCAAACGGATCAAAAGGTTCAGTTACTTTGGAAAAAGTTGGTCCCGGCAAAGCAAAACTTGCGGGAGCTCATCTTCAACTTTGGTCTATCGGTACAGATGGCAAAAAAGATAAATTAATTCGTGAAGGAGATACCGACAAAAATGGTGATTTAAAACTTGGGAATTTGCGTGTTACTGATTATCTTCTTATTGAAACTAAGGCCCCAACAGGGTATACACTTGATGAAGAACTAGTCAAAGGTAAGAAAATAACAGTTGCAAAAGATGGAGAAGTTTCTAATTTCCCAATTCAAGACGTTGAAAATGAACCAACGAAAGTAATCTTGAAAAAAGTAGGACTGACCATTGAAAATGGTAAAGAGGTAAAAAATCCACTTCAAGGTGCAGAATTTAAAGTACTAGACAGCAACGGTCAAGTTGTTTCAGGTTACGAAAAACTTACTTCTGACAGTTCTGGAAATGTAACGATTGAAAAACTAACACCTGGTAAATATTCACTTGTTGAAACTAAAGCCCCAGCGGGTTATATTTTGGACCCAACCCCAATTGACTTTGAACTTAAAGCCAATGAAGAAGGAATCATCCCAGATATCAACTTGGAAAAAGTTAACTATCAGGGTTCAGCACAACTCATTAAACATAACAGTAATGGTCAAGCTTTATCAGGTGCGATTTTCAAAGTTATTGATAAAGATGGTAATACAATCCAAACTAATTTAAGCTCTGATAAAGATGGTAAAGTTACGGCTACTGGTTTATCCCCTGGAGATTATTCCTTTGTTGAAACCAAAGCTCCAACAGGATATATTTTAAATACAATACCAGTTCATTTTACAATTTCAGCTGAAGAAGAAGGTCAACCACAAATGGTTATTGCCTCGGATAATTTTATCAATTATCAAGGTTCAGCCGAATTAATCAAGCAAGATAACGAAGGTCAGCCACTTTCTGGTGCAGTTTTTAAAATTGTTGATAAAGCTGGCAAGACAATCCAAGCTAATTTAACTTCTGGTAAAGATGGTAAAGTGGTAGTTGATGGCTTAGCGCCGGGAGATTATTCCTTTGTTGAAAGCAAGGCTCCAACAGGATATATTCTAAATACAAATCCTGTCCACTTTACGATTTCAGACAAAGAAGAAGGTCAACCCAAAACAATTATAGCCTCAGATAGCTTTGTTAATTACCAAGGATCAGCCCAATTAATTAAACGAGATAGCCAAGGACAACCACTTTTAGGTGCAATTTTTAAAGTAGTCGATAACACTGGAAAACTAGTAAAAGAAGGTTTAACATCTGATAAAGCTGGTAAAGTAAATGTTACAGGCTTGGCTCCGGGTGACTATTCATTTATCGAAACGCAGGCTCCGACAGGTTATGTTTTAAATACTAACCCTACTGATTTTACAATCTTAGCTGAGAGTGAAGGCCAACCTCAACTGGTTGTCGCTTCAGATAACTTTATTAATTATCAAGGGTCAGCTGAATTGATTAAGCATGATATCAACGGTCAAGCTTTATCAGGTGCAATCTTTAAAGTAATTGATGCAGATGGAAAAACCATAAAAGAAGGTTTAACTTCTGATGAAACTGGTAAAGTATTAATTGAAGGTTTGGCTCCAGGTGACTATTCATTTGTTGAGACTAAAGCCCCTGAAGGATATATTTTGAATACTCTGCCAGTTAACTTTAGCATCTCAGGTGAAGAAGAGGGCAAAGTAAAAGTAGTCATGGCTTCAGATAACTTTATTAATTATCAAGGATCAGCTGAGTTGATTAAACATGACAGTCAAGGTCAAGCTTTAGAAGGTGCAATCTTTAAAGTTGTTGATTCAAAAGGAAAAATAATCAAAGAAGATTTGGCTTCCGATAAAACTGGTAAAGTATTAATTGACAATTTGGCACCAGGAGATTATTCATTTGTTGAGACAAAAGCTCCAAGCGGCTATATCTTGAATACTTCAAAAGTTGATTTTACTATTTCAACAAAAGAAGAGGGTCAACCCAAAGTAGTCATGGCTTCCGATAATTTCATCAACTATCAAGGATCTGCTGAATTAATTAAACATGACAGCCAAGGTCAAGCTTTAGAAGGCGCAGTCTTTAAAGTTATTGATTCAAAAGGAAAGAGTATCAAAGAGAACTTGGTTTCTGATAAAGAAGGAAAAGTTTTAATTGAAAATCTTGTACCAGGAGATTATTCATTTGTTGAGACAAAAGCTCCAAGTAGCTATATCTTGAATACTTCAAAAGTTGATTTTACTATTTCAACAAAAGAAGAGAATAAACCAAAAATAGTTATGGCTTCAGAGAACTTTATCAATTATCAAGGATCTGCTGAACTAATTAAGGTAGATGAGAATGGTAAATCTCTTTCAGGTGCAGTCTTTAATGTTACTAATAGTGAAACTCATGAAGTAGTTATTAAGGGGATCAAAACTGATGCAAATGGAGTAATTAAGGCAAATCATCTAAAACCAGGTAAATACACTTTTGTTGAAACAGAGGCTCCAGCAGGTTATCAATTAAGTCAAGAAACTAGAGCTTTTGAAATTAAAGCAAGCGCAGAAAACAAACCACAAGTTGTTAATACTGGAAAGTTCGTCAATAAAAGACTTCCAATTACACCTAAAAAGCCAGAATTACCTAAGACAGGAGAAGAACGAAATACTTTCTTGCCTATAGTTGGTGTTGGACTATTAATGGTGGGTGCTACTTTATATGTATTTTTTAAAAGACGTAAAATGTAAAATTATATAAAAACATGGCTTTAGCCATGTTTTTGATTTGGAAAAAGTGGTAGTGACTTAATACAAAAATATTTTAGTTTGTAATACCTAAAAATAATACTTCAGTTTGCAGTATTCCAATAAGTAAAAAAGATTTGTCTATATTAGAACCACTCAAAAAAACTCAAAATCATGTAAATATTAAGCTTGGATTGGCCCAATAGAGAAAATTTTTTCTTTCATCATTATAGTTTGCAAAATGGTATTCCAAATGTAGTCACAGTAAATAAAACAATGAAAAAGATGTTAAATGAGTTAGAAATTGAGCCAATAATTACAAGTGAGGTGTTAGATAAACTTGTGATAGTGTACTACTAAGTTAAGGTATCGATAATAAAGTAGTGGCAAAGTTAATGGGCATAAAGATACATCAATGCTAATAAAAATATAATTAAAAGAATATGATAAAATAATAAAAAACCTTGTATATCAACGATACAAGGTTTTTTATCTATGCCGAGTGCAGGAATCGAACCTGTGACCCCTTCGTTACGAGTGAAGTGCTCTACCGACTGAGCTAACTCGGCACATAATGAGAGTGGTTACCCACTTTTATTATGATACAACTTTTTAAACCTATTTTCAAGAACTAGAAGTCTTTGGCATTGGGTTGATTGTAGCCGTAACGCTTACAGAAATCTTCTCGGAATTCCAGAAGGTTGTCATCCATAATGGCCCCGCGAACGTCTTTCATTAAATTAACAAGGAAGTGAAGATTGTGGTATGAACAAAGACGAAGGCCAAAAGTTTCATCGGCTTTAATTAAATGACGAAGGTAGGCGCGTGTATAGTTAGTGCATGTGTTGCAATCGCACATTGGGTCAAGTGGAGTAAAATCGTGTTCGTATTTAGCATTACGAATGTTAACTCGACCGAAATGAGTCATTAGAGTTCCATTACGAGCAATTCGTGTAGGAAGAACGCAGTCAAACATATCAACTCCACGGATAACTCCATCAATCAAGCTGTCTGGTGCACCAACACCCATTAAATAGCGGGGTTTGTCTTCTGGAAGCATTGGTGTTGTAAAGTCAAGGACAGCATTCATTTCTTTATGAGATTCACCAACGGCAAGACCACCGATAGAATAACCAGCGAAATCCATTGAAGTCAAGTCTCTAGCTGATTGACGACGTAAATCTTCAAAACCAGCTCCTTGAACAATTCCGAAAAGTCCTTGGTCATTTGGACGACGATGAGTATTGAGACCGCGCTCAGCCCAACGGGAAGTTCTTTCAACAGAGGCTTTGACATAGTCATAGGGTTGATAGAAAGGTGGACATTCGTCAAAGGACATCATGATGTCAGAGCCAAGATTATTTTGAATGCTTATTGCTTTTTCGGGGTTAAGAAAAAGTTCACGTCCGTCCAAATGGCTCTTGAACTTAACGCCTTCTTCTGTGATATTTTTTTTGTTTTGAACTAGGCTGTAAACCTGGAAACCACCACTATCAGTCAGGATAGGTTGGTCCCAATTCATAAATTTGTGAAGACCGCCAGCTTCAGCAACAAGTTCATCTCCGGGGCGTAACCAGAGGTGGTAAGTGTTTGAGAGAATAATCCCTGAGCCTAATGTTTTGAGTTCTTCTGGGCTCATTGTTTTAACGGTAGCTTGAGTACCTACGGGCATAAACATTGGAGTTGGGAAGGTACCATGTGGTGTGATGATTTCTCCTAATCTTGCTCCTGTATGTTTTTCTTTTTTTATTAATCTGTATTTTATTGCGTGTTCTGTCATAAGATTCCTTTATTTACTCGTAGAATCGAGTCTTCTTGTAGCTTAAAAAGCAAGCACTTATAAGTATAACAAAAATTAAACGCTTTTTATAGATGATTTTTTGAAAATCGGGCGAAAGTCTTAGAGATTTTGCCTATTTATTGGTATAATTAAGTAAATATAATGTAAGACAAATTATTGGGAGGTATTTTATGTCAAGATGGGAATTGAAAAATCAAGCCAAAGGAGCTTTAAAAGATAATTTTGGTTCAAAAATGTTACTCTTTATTATTCCAATTATTGCGGGGATCTTAGGTGGAGGAAATGGTGTAAAGCAGTCCATGGACTACAATACTTCTAATTTTGATAGTATTCCAGGTAGTGTTTGGATGGTGATTAGCTTTGCGACTTTGCTTATTGCTATTTTAATGATTGTTGTAGCCTTGTTTGTTTCAGTTGTAACAGTTGGGGCAATTTTTAACTATATCAAAATTTTCCGTGGTGAACGAAATAATCCACAATTTAAAAATGTTTTTGGGCCTTTCTATGATGGTTCAGCTGGCAAAATTATTCTTTTAAGTATTGTCAAAGGGGTGATTTTTGTTGCCTTGATGTTTATCCCAGTGATTGGTTGGGCATTTGCAATTTATTTGGGACTTGGTTGGTCACAAGCAACTTATGTTTTGTTTGATCAGTTAGAAGAAGGACGTTACAGCGGTGTTATGGGCGTTCTTAGCGAATCAGCAACAATGATGAAAGGTTTGCGTGGAAATTACTTCATTTTCAAATTGAGTTTCTTCTGGTGGTATGTTCTTTATGGTATCTCAGGTGGTTTAGCAGGATTCTGGACTACTCCTTACCTCAACATGGCTTCAATTGCTTATTACGAAAATATTGGTAAATAATAAAAAAGCTGTCAAAGTTACTGACAGCTTTTTTTATTTACTGACAGAACAATCAGTAGCTTAATTTTCACGTTTAGCATGACGTCCATGAACGAAATGGTAAATGACAGCAATTAGAAGTGCAAGAATTGCTGAGGCAAAATAGAGATTACGATAGCCTAATAGAGGCATAAACATTCCTAAAATAAAGGGTCCAAAACCGACACCCATATCCATAAAGCCAAAGAAAGTAGAAGTTGTGATTCCTAAACGATGAGCTTCTGAATTACGGATGGCAATTGCTTGTCCAAAAGGCGAAAATGAGCCGTAGCCTAAACCGATAAATATAGCAGCAAGGAGCAACATCCAACCAGAATGAGCAAAACCAATCAGTAAAAGGCCAAGTGCAAAGAAGAGGTAGGTCGGATACATTACAAAGTTATCACCAAAGCCGTCAAAGACACGACCAGTAATTGGACGAGAAAGAAGGACAGTAATGGCATAAACTAAGAAGAAAAATGAGGCAGCCTCTGAAAGGTGAATATTACGAGCGTAAGCATCCATAAATGACAGAATACTTGAGTATGAAATACCTATGAGAAAGGCAATTAATGAAATTGGTAAAGCTTCTTTTTCAAAGTAATTTGACCAAGCGAATTTTTTATGCACTTTATTATCGACAGAATTAGAGCTGTCAGTAGTTTTTTCAACATGTATGAAGAAAATTCCGACTAAGGCAATAAATAAAAGTAAGGCAGAAAGCCAAATTAATGAATAAAAACCTGATGTCCGGTAAAGAAACATTGATAAAAAGGGACCAACTGCTGACGATAATGTGACAGAAAGCGCATAATAACCAATTCCTTCACCACGTCTTGAAGAAGGAACAATGGCACCAGCCAAAGTTCCAGAAGCTGTTGCAGCAATACCGAATCCAAGTCCATGTACAAGACGTAAAATTAATAGTAGAACGACACTATGCACAAAGAAATAAGCAAAGGTAAGCAAGAAATAAATAAGTGTTCCTATGTACAAAAGTTTTTTTGCACCAAGGCGTTTCATATTATTTCCAGCCCAAAGTCGAGCAATAAATCCGCCGACAATAAAAATTCCAGATAAAATACCAGCGATACTAGCAGAAGCGTGATAACGTTCCATAGCCATTGTACCAATAACAACAGTAGGGAGATAAAAAACAAGATAAAAAATAAAATTAAGTAACATATTAACAACGAAAGTTGTTGTCCAAAGTTTTTCTTTCATAAAGTTCCTTTCTTTGAGAAAAATTTATGAATGCGTAAACATCCGCCTAAAAAACAGATAAAACTCCCGCTTTTTAGACGAGAGTTTTGTGTTTGCGTAATTCAACTTTATTATTGTATCAAAAAAAATCGATAAAATGTTGCCGGGGAAACGTAATAGTCTATAAAATAACTTTTGTAGTCATTTTTTCCCTAAGCCTGAATAGGCATATTCAATTTTAATACAGTGATTCATCACAATTTTATTTCTTCCTGCTTCTCGAAGAATTTGTTCAGCTTCTTGAGATTGTAAGCCCAATTGCGCCCAGAAAATATCGGCGTCAGTTTCAATGAAGTCACGAGCAACATCCGCCAAAAACTCACTTCGACGAAAGATATCAACGATATCAATGTGAAAAGGAACTTCTTTGATAGAAGGGTAGACTTTTTCACCTAGTAATTCACGGCCAGCAAGTCTTGGATTGACTGGAATAACATGGTAGCCATTTTGTTGTAATCCTTGAGCAATTAAAAAAGATGAACGGTCTGTTTTATCGCTAATCCCAACGACAGCGATGGTTTTTGCATTTTTGAGATAATCAAACATTACCTCTTGTTCTGGATTTTCAAATTCGTACATTAGATTTCCTCCTCCTGCTTTGTTTTTATTATACAATATTAAGGGAAGTGGTGTGGTTTAAAAGCTTCTTTAAAATGATTATAAAAGTTTTTCAGAATTGTAAAATCCTTGAAATTTTTTGCTATAATTAAGCTATGAATAAGAAACAAATAAAAACACTAACAAGCGTCATTGTAGTCATTATTGCACTGGCTGTAGGATATTTTGGTTCGGGACGTCTGCATTTGGGACAAGGAAATAATTCGGCTACTGATAATAGTAGTCAAGTTTCCACAAAATCACTGGCAAGTTCGGTTAAACAAGCTCCTTTAACTTTTAAAAATCAAAGACAAATGGTCATGGCCAATACTGATGCTTTAGGTCGTGCGGTTGATTCACATATTCAATTGAAAGATTCTCAAGAACCTAAAGTCAAACGTGAACCCTTGACCTATAATCCGGTTGGTTGGCATAATTATAATTTTTATTATAAAAAATCAGATGGTTCGATTGGTAAAATGTGGCTAATAGCTCGTGGCCATTTGGTGGGTTATCAATTTTCAGGTCTAAATAATGAAGCAAGAAATTTAGTGCCAGAAACGGCTTGGTTCAATGGTGGAAATTTCACTGGAACGAACGATGGAAATACAGCCAGCATGCTTTATTACGAAAATCGTTTGGACAGTTGGCTTGCAAATCATCCCAATTATTATTTAGATTACCAAGTGACCCCTCTCTACGAAGGAAATGAACTTTTGCCTCGACAAATTCGTTTGGCTTATGTTGGAATTGATAAAAATGGTCAAACCTTGTCTATCAAACTCGGTGGTGGTCGTGAAAAGTCAGGAAATGGTGGAGCAACTGTCGTTGTTCTTGACAATGTCGCTCCAAATGCAAAAATTAATTATGCTGACGGGACCGCAGTTAACACAGTCAGCCCTAAATAGTTACTGACAGACTGTTCTGTCAGTAAAATAAAGCTCTGTCAGTAAAAAAATGCTTGAAAAATCAGTCAAAAGACTGAGAATTCGGGCTTTTTTTCTTGCTATAATTAATATATAAATATAAATTCATGAGTGATTAGAATTTGTTAATTATCGGAGGAAAGAGAATGTTTTTACTACTTATACTATTTTTAGCTATGTTACTTTTTATAAAAGGATTCTTTAAAATTGTTTTACCTGCTTTGATTATATTAATGATTTTGAAATTTTTGTTCGGTAGTTTAATGCTCTTACTTAGTCCGCATTTTTGGGGGACTTTGCTCGTAATTAGCATTATTGTATGGCTTGTGAGAGCCAGTCGTAGTCGTTACTACTAAAAGGAGAAAAAATGTTTGTAGGATTTTTATCAGGTTTGATTGTAATGGGGGCTTTGCTTTCAATTTTGTTAGTGCTTTTGGGAGTGATGGCATTGAGAGTATTTGTACGCTATATCTTGCCCATTTTACTTATTTTACTGATTGTTCGTTTGATTATTTCAGGGATTGTACTTTTGTTTAACCCGCACTTTTGGTTATTCATTGCTGTTGTCGCTTTGGTCCTTTGGATTCTTGGTAAAATTAGGAATTAAGTAGTTTATAAATAATATTAACTTATAGAAATTACTGACCTTTTTGTCAGTAATTTTTTGCTTATAATTTTATAATCATTTTTAACTTTATTGAGTGTTTTCCAAAAATTTGGTATAATTTTTTTACAACTGTGTATTTGAAACAAGCATTTTGTTTATAAAAAAGATTTCCGCTAAGGAAACATCGGAGGACGTCATGTCAAATGAATACAGATCCCGCTCGTCACGTCGTGAGCGGAGAAGCTCTCGTTGGGCAAATAAAGATTCTGATGTCGTGGAAGCGGCAGCGAATCAAGCAATCAGGCATTTAGAAGAAGAACCAGAAGGTCAAAACGTCGAACGAACTTCAAGACAAAAATTGACACATGAAAAAACACTCAGAATTCCTTTAGCAGTCTATGGATTACTTACGGGTCTGTCAGTGCTTTTAGCATTAACTTTTTATGCATTTCCTTTGTGGAAACCAGTAGCCACAGCCAGCCAATCACAAAACCTTTATTCAGGATTTGCGATGCATCATGGTTTAGTTCCTTTTAATGATTTTTATGGGACAGGTGGTACGGTTTTTTATCTCATTAATTGGTTAGGGAATATTGGTGGGACGACTTGGCTTTTATGGCTTTTTGAAATTATTGCTTTACTAATCAGTGGAATTTTAGTTTACCGCTTAGTGGGTCAACAAACGAAAAATCAAACGGCATCACTAACTGTATCGGTTTTTACCTTAGTTATTATTGCAGGTTTGGCAAGAGGAGGAGATAGTCCAACGCTCTTTGCTCTTCCTTTTGCCTTATGGGCAGCACGATTTTTGAGTTCTTATTTCCAAGATAGTTCTACAGATAGGGGATTTATTCGATTTGGAATGGCAGCTGCCTTTGCCTTAGTCATTTCTCCTATCATGTCAGTTTTCTTTATTTTATCTGCTATCGCTCTCATTATTCATAATGTGGGTAGCCGTAAAATTGGACGTGGTTTTTACCAAATGCTGGCAACAATTTTGGGAGTTCTATTAGTAGGTTACTCAGTCGCTTATTATTCTCTTGAAGAACAAACAATCTATACTTCTATTGAACAATCTATTTTAATTCCCTTTACACATTTTGGTCCAAGTGGTGATTTATTATTAACTCTTGCTAAAGCCTTAGTTCTCACTCTTATTTTTGGAATTGTTGCAGGTTTCGTCCAAGGAATTGTGCAACTCAAAAAGGGTGGACCAGCCAGAGTTTGGTACGTCATGATGCTTATTGGAATTGTTGGATTGACAACAATGATTGTTTTTGCTCAGACTTTTGATAGTTCTAATCTTTTGGCTGTCCTGCCATTTACAATAGTTTTTGCAGGTCTTGGGTTGACAGATAGCGATCAAATTTTGTTGAAATATCTGCAAAATCGTTTATTTGCTCCGATTTTGGCAATACTTTTTGTCATTTTTACACCAATTAGTTATCATTTCATGAACCGAACAATTGCTTCAGAAGAGCAAAGTGTGGCACAATATATTAAGGCAAATGCCACAGGTTCTGACCGAGTTTATGTTGTCGCTGATGGTAAAAATATTAACAATTTGACCAAAACAATTTCAACTTTAGATAATGTTCCAGCAAATTATCCAATTAAATTTACCCAAAGTTATGATTTGAAAGTGGGTAAATTATCAGATAAATTCGTTGTTTTACAGGCCAGTGAGAAAGCTCCGGCTAGTTTGAAAAAAGTTTTAGATAAAGACTATAAAGTGACTAACTATGCTGGAAAATATTTCCAAGTCTATAAAAAGAAATAAACTAGTGTTACCAGAATCTGTTTGTAAGTTTTGAAAATCAAAACTTCATAATATTACGGAGGTCAATAATGAGAAAATTTGAAAAATCGCATAAACTTGATAATGTCAGCTATGATATTCGTGGTCCAGTATTGGATGAAGCACAAAGAATGCGAGCCAATGGTGAAAAAATTCTTCGATTGAATACAGGAAATCCAGCTGAATTTGGCTTTCTTGCTCCTGATGAAGTCATTAGTGACTTGATTCAACATGCTGTGGATAGCGAAGGATATTCAGATTCTAAAGGGATTTTCTCGGCTCGTAAAGCGATTATGCAATACTGTCAGCTCAAGGGTTTTCCTAATCTTGATATCAATGATATTTTCACAGGTAATGGGGTTTCTGAATTGATTGTTATGGCCATGCAGGGACTTTTGGACACAGGGGATGAGGTTTTGATTCCTATGCCTGATTATCCACTTTGGACGGCTTCTGTCAGTTTAGCTGGAGGAACAGCTGTTCATTACCTCTGTGATGAACAGGCTGGTTGGTTCCCCGACATTGATGATATTCGCTCAAAAATCACAAGTAATACAAAAGCCATTGTTTTGATTAATCCTAATAATCCAACGGGTGCGCTGTATTCTAAAGATTTATTGCTTGAAATTGTTCAAGTGGCTAGAGAAAATAATTTAATTATTTTCTCTGACGAAATTTATGACCGATTGGTTATGGATGGAGCAGTTCATGTTCCGATTGCTAGCTTGGCACCAGATCTTTTTGTGGTCACAATGAATGGACTCTCAAAATCACACCGCATTGCGGGATTCCGTGTGGGGTGGATGGTTTTGTCAGGTGAAAAATCACATGTCAAGGGTTATATTGAAGGTTTGAATATGCTGGCTTCAATGCGACTTTGTTCCAATGTTTTAGCTCAATCAGTCGTACAAACTTCACTTGGTGGCACTCAATCGGTTGATAAATTGCTGTTGCCGGGTGGACGAGTTTATGAGCAAAGAGAATTCATTTATAAAGCCATCAATGGTATTCCAGGATTATCTGCGGTCAAACCTCAAGCAGCTTTCTATATTTTCCCTAAAATTGACAGAGAAATGTATAAAATTGATAATGATGAACAATTTGTCTTGGACTTTTTGAAGCAGGAAAAAATCCTGCTTGTTCATGGTCGAGGATTTAATTGGAAAGAGCCAGACCATTTCCGAATTGTTTATCTGCCTCGTGTGGACGAATTAGCGGAAATACAAGAAAAAATGGAACGTTTCCTTTGGCAATATCGTAAATAATAAATAGAAAAAGATGTATGAATAATTCGTATATCTTTTTTTGTTGAGAGTAATTTTCTGACAATTTTTATTGTTTTTCATGCTTTTTTATGTTATACTGATTATGAAAAATTTTGTATAAAAACAAGAATATAAAAAAATAGGAGAACAAAGTGGCTACATTACTTGAAAAAACACGTAAAATCACCGCGATTTTGCAAGATGGAGTGACCGATTTGCAACAAGAGTTGCCATATAACAGTATGACTGAACGCTTGGCAAACGTCATTGATTGCAATGCATGTGTGATTAATACGAAGGGCGAGTTGCTTGGTTACTCATTGCCTTATAATACAAACAATGACCGTGTTGACCAATTTTTCTATGATCGTAAATTGCCTGATGAATATGTTCGTGCGGCAGTACGTATCTACGATACAATGGCAAACGTTCCTGTTGACCGTCCATTAGCAATCTTCCCAGAAGAAAGCCTTGGCGATTTTCCAAAAGGTGTGACAACTTTAGCACCTATTTATGGTTCTGGAATGCGTTTGGGAACATTTATCATGTGGCGTGAAGACGGCGAATTCACTGATGATGATTTGGTCTTAGTTGAACTTGCAACAACAGTAATTGGTGTTCAACTCTCAAATCTTAAACTTGAACAAATGGAAGAAAATATCCGTAAAGACACCATGGCAACTATGGCTGTTAACACGCTTTCATATTCAGAAATGAAAGCTGTTAAAGCAATCATTGAAGAGCTTGATGGTGAAGAAGGGCATGTTATCGCTTCTGTCATTGCTGACAAGATTGGAATTACACGTTCAGTCATCGTTAACGCATTGCGTAAACTCGAATCTGCTGGTGTAATTGAATCACGTTCACTTGGTATGAAAGGAACTTATCTTAAAGTTCTTAATACTGGTTTATTTGATAAACTTGCAGGACGTAATTTCTAAAAGCCAGGGTCTTAGCGCTTTAACGCTTAGACTTCGGCTTCACAAAAAGCTCCTATCGCAGATGGGAGCTTTTCGTGCTTTATAAGAGTTTCAAACAAATTTTTATTAGTTTAGAATGTGAAAATTACCAGCGAAGCCATGTAAGGGTCTTAGCGCTTTAACGCTTAGACTTCGGCTTCACAAAAAGCTCCTATCGCAGATGGGAGCTTTTCGTGCTTTATAAGAATTTCAAACAAATTTTTATTAGTTTAGAACGTTAAAATTACCAGCGAAGCCGAAGTCTTTTAATCAAAATCCTATCAGGTTAGGTCAGAAGGTTGAACTTGCTGACAGAAGCCACATACATGGTTAGAGTACTATTTAGTTTCACAAACAGCTCCTATCTCAGATGGGAGTTGTTTGTGTCTTATAAAGATTATCGATTATCGATTTATAATTACTGACGAAATTATCTGTCAGCAATTTTTAAAATTGTATCAGAGATAAATTTTTCTGTCAGTAATTTTGCTTTCTATTTTTACTGACAAAAAGTTCTGTCAGTAAAAAAATGACTGATAAATGGTTTAAAATCACTGACAGACTGTTAAAATGCCGATTTTTTGTTATAATTAACAAGAATAAACTCTAAAAAATGGAGATTGAAAATATGAGTCAAATTACAGAGGAACAAGTCAAGCACGTGGCGCTTTTGTCAAAGCTTGAATTCTCGGAAAATGAAGTAAAGTCATTTACCGATACTTTTGGAAAAATCATTGATATGGTTGAAATGTTAGATGAAGTTGATGGTGAAGGTGTCCCATTTACTATGAATGTGGCAGATAATCTCAACTTCATGCGTGAAGATGTGGCAGAAAAAGGACTTGACCGTGAAAAACTCATGGCAGCCGTTCCTGAAAAGGAAGACGGCTTTATCAAAGTTCCAGCAATGCTTTCTGACGGAGGAGATGCTTAATGTCATACAATAACAAATCAATCAAAGAGCTTCATGAGCTACTTGTAAATAAAGAAATTTCTGCTCTTGAACTGACAAAAGCAACGCTTTCTGATATTTCTGCACGTGAACCACAAATTGATGCTTTTTTGAAAATTACAGAAGAAAAAGCTTTGCAAGATGCCGCCGCAATTGATGCTCGTGGAATTAATCCAGACGTTGTGACTGACGGAATCTCAATTGCTGTCAAAGATAATATTGTTACAGAAGGAATTGAAACAACAGCTGCTTCAAAAATTCTTGGAGGTTGGATTCCACCTTATAATGCAACGGTTGCGAATAAATTGAGCGAATCTGGGTTAATTACAATTGGTAAACTCAATATGGATGAGTTTGCGATGGGTGGTTCTGGTGAAAATTCTTCAGTTAAGCCAACCAAAAACGCTTGGGATCAAACAAAAGTACCTGGTGGTTCTTCATCTGGTTCTGCGGCTTCAGTTGCTTCTGGTCAAGTTCGTTTATCATTGGGTTCAGATACTGGTGGCTCAATTCGCCAACCTGCCGCATTCAATGGGATTGTTGGTTTGAAACCAACTTATGGTCGTGTGAGTCGTTTTGGTTTAATTGCTTTTGCTTCATCATTAGACCAAATCGGTCCATTGGCGCCAACAGTCGAAGAAAATGCTCAACTTTTGAATGTCATTTCTGGCTTTGATAAAAATGATAGCACATCATCAAATGTTGCAGTTCCTGACTTTACAAGTAAAATTGGTCAAGACATTAAAGGAATGAAAATTGCTTTGCCTAAAGAATATTTTGGTGAAGGAATTGATGAAAAAGTAAAAGAACAAATTTTGGCAGCAGCTAAACATTTGGAAAAATTGGGTGCCATTGTTGAAGAAGTTAGTCTTCCTCACAGTAAATATGGTGTTGCAGTTTATTATATTATTGCCTCTTCTGAAGCCAGCTCAAATCTTCAACGTTTTGATGGTATTCGTTATGGTTATCGTGCACAAGACATCAAAAATCTTGAAGATTTGTATGTGAAATCACGTTCTGAAGGATTTGGTCCAGAAGTTCAACGTCGAATTATGTTAGGAACTTTCAGTCTTTCAGCAGGTTCTTATGATAAACATTTCAAAAAAGCAGGTCAAGTTCGTACTTTAATCATCAATGATTTTGCAAAAGTTTTTGAAAAATATGATTTAATCTTAGGCCCAACAACTCCGACACCAGCTTGGGACTTGGGAGCACGTGTTGATGATCCACTTTCAATGTATTTGGCGGATTTATTGACAATTCCAGTCAACCTAGCTGGCCTTCCAGGAATTTCAATTCCTGCTGGTTTTGCCGATGGACTACCTGTGGGAATGCAATTGATTGGTAAACGTTACGATGAGGAAACGATTTATCAAGTAGCGGCTGCTTTTGAAGCAACTACTGATTTCCACAAAAAACAACCGATTATTTTTGGAAAATAAAAAATGGAATTTGACGAATTAATCAAGCGATTAAATGCAGTTGCTGATGCAGGACTTTTTTACGGGAAAGATGTCTTTGATATTGAACGTTATCATGAAATCAAAGCGATTTTACCTCAACTTTTAAAGCATTCAACTACTTTGACTAAAGAGGAGCTGACAGATCTCTTTCGTCCAAATAATTTTTATCCTACACCGATGATTGATGTGCGGGCTTTTATTCAAAATGAAGAAAAAGAGATACTCTTTGTTCGGGATAAAATTCAGGGAGACTGGGCCTTACCAGGTGGATATGGAGAGATTGGATTTACGCCAAGTGAAAATCTACTTAAGGAGTTGAAAGAGGAAGCTGGAGTTTCTGGAGAGATTGAGCGCTTATTAGCGATTTTCGATACAGACAAATGGCAACCGCAAGGAAAGCAATATTATAAATTTGTTTTTAAGTGTAAAGCTTTATCCATTGATTTTCTGGAAAATAGTGAAACTTCAGAAACGAAATTTATAAAACGCTCAGAGCTGACAAACTTGTCAGTAAAAAGAACGACCATGTCACAACTTAGTTTGCTTGAAAAATTGTCAAAAACCGGAAAACAATATATTGACTAGGATAATTTGACTTTCTTAAAGAAAGTATCGGAGAAAATAATGAACTTTGAAACAGTAATTGGGCTTGAAGTCCACGTTGAGTTAAGTACAAACTCAAAAATTTTCAGTCCCGCCTCAACAAAATTTGGTGGAGACCCTAATACAAATACAAATGTGATTGACTGGTCACTTCCTGGTGTTTTACCAGTAATGAATAAAGGGGTAATTGATAGCGGAATTAAAGCGGCTCTTGCTTTGAATATGGATATTCACAAATCAATGCATTTTGACCGCAAAAATTATTTCTATCCTGATAATCCCAAAGCTTACCAAATTTCACAATTTGATGAGCCAATTGGTTACAATGGTTCCATTGAAATTGAACTTGAAGATGGCCATAAAGCGACGATTCGCATTGAGCGCGCTCATTTAGAAGAAGATGCTGGGAAAAATACGCACGGAACGGATGGTTATTCTTATGTCGATTTGAATCGTCAAGGAGTACCATTGATTGAGATTGTCTCAGAAGCTGACATGCGCACTCCTGAGGAAGCTTATGCTTATCTGACAGCACTTAAAGAAGCCATTCTTTACACAGGAATTTCTGATGTGAAGATGGAAGAAGGTTCCATGCGTTGTGATGCCAATGTTTCGCTCCGTCCTTATGGTCAAGAAGCTTTTGGTGTGAAGACAGAAGTTAAAAACATGAACTCATTTAGCAATGTCAAAAAAGCTTTGGACTTTGAAGTCGACAGGCAAGCTAAGATTTTGCGCGCTGGTGGCGAAATTCGTCAAGAAACGCGTCGTTTTAATGACAAAACGGGTGAAACAATTTTGATGCGTGTTAAAGAAGGCGCTTCTGATTACCGTTACTTCCCAGAGCCAGATGTCCCTCGTTTTGAAATTTCTGACGAGTGGATTGAGCAAATGCGTGAGAGCCTTCCAATGACGGCTAAAGCAAGACGTGCGCATTATATTAATGATTTAGCTTTGTCTGATTATGATGCTCGTCAATTGACCGCAACTAAAGAAGTTTCTGATTTCTTTGATCAGGCGATTAAATTTGATACTGACCCTAAATTGGTGTCAAACTGGTTGCAAGGTGAAGTGGCTCAATATTTGAATAGTGAGAAAAAAGAACTTCATGAGATTGGCTTGACTCCAGAAAATTTGACAGAAATGATTCGTTTGATTTCAGATGGAACAATTTCTTCAAAAATTGCTAAAAAAGTCTTTATTGAATTAGCAAAAAATGGTGGTTCTGCCGAAGAATTTGTCAAGAAAGCTGGTTTGGTTCAAATTTCTGACCCTGCAGTGCTTTTGCCAATCATTCATGATGTATTTGCTAAGAATGAACAATCTGTAGCAGATTATCGTGGTGGGAAGCAAAATGCGGCGAAAGCTTTGGTTGGTCAATTAATGAAAGCAACTAAAGGACAAGCTAACCCAACGGTTGCGCAAAAACTTTTGTATCAAGAATTGGATAATTTCTAAGGATCAGCTGTATGAAACAGCTATCCTACATTTCATTCGGTCATAAGTTAGTGGAAGATAGTAATATGAAAACTTTATTTTGTTTTGCCAGTTATAATAATAAAAAATATCCGTCCTAATTTGGAACGGATATTTTTTATTATGATTGATAAGTATGGTAAAATGTTGGCAGAATGAGTTTGTCAGCAGATATATAAAACTCAGCTTTTAAAGGAGAACCATGCTTGAAATTAAAGATGCAACTTATTGGGCGGAGCAATTAAAATCAGGAAATCTTTCTGCCAAAGCGTTATTAGAAATGACAAATGACAAGATTCAAAAGCTCAATCCGCGTTACAATGCGATTGTTGCTTATGATTTAGAAAAGGCAAAAGCTGATTTAGCTTTAACGAGTCAAGGTTTTTTTGCTGGTCTTCCTTTTGCTTTGAAAATGTTGGGACAAACTCATAAAGGATTGCCTGATACGGCTAGCTCTCACCTTTTTTCAGAGAATGTGGCATCAGAGGATGACAACTATGTTAAAGGACTCTTAGATGCTGGTTTCACGCCATTTGGACAAACGAATTCTCCAGAGTTTGGCTTTAAAAACATTTCTGATTCAAAACTCTACGGAGATACACGAAATGTCTGGAATGAAGCTTATTATTCGGGAGGGTCTTCTGGCGGAGCGGCGTCTGCCGTGGCTTCTGGGATGTTTGCAATTGCTGGAGCTTCAGATGGCGGTGGGTCGATTCGGATTCCAGCCTCATTTTCGGGCTTGATTGGACTTAAAATGACGAGAGGGCGGATGCCACAAGGGCCTGATTCTTACCGAGGATGGCAAGGAGCATCGATTTCTGGAGCTCTTACTGTATCTGTGCGAGATACGGCTCGTTTTGTGCTTGAAATGCAAACCCTACAAGAAGCAGCACCTTATCAGGCAAAATTGTTGGACGAAAAAGAACTTATAGCGCTCACTAAAAGTACTGACCAAGCTGTCAGCAATAATTTATCAAGAAAAATGAAAATTGCTTATTCACTCCAAAGCCCGATTTCTGGAATTGAATTATCAAAAGACGCCATAAATGCATGCCTAAAGGCAGTAGAGTTTTTAGAGCGTCAAGGTCATGAATTGACAGAAGTTGATTTTCCCATAGAAGCTCGTCCTTTGATTCAGTCTTATTATCGTATGAATGCGGCTGAAACAGTGGCCATGTTAGAACCTTGGGAACGGGCTGCCGGACGAAAATTGACGAGTCAAGATGTTGAACTTTTGACTTATGCGCTTTTAGAAGCCGGAAGAAAAGCTCCAGTGTCTTCTTATATCAATGCTTTAGCTCAGTGGGATATTGCGGCTAGAGATTTTACTGACAAAATTTATAAAGATTATGATTTATTTTTGACGGCAACAACTGCTAAAACTGCTCCTAAAATTGGTCAGGAATTAATGACAGCGGAAGTATTAAAAGAAATGTCAGAAATTAGCCAATATGAATTTGAACAACAAATAAAGATTATTGAAGCCGCATTTGAGCGCTCATTAGCTTTTACACCTTATAACTTCATCAGTAATTTAACGGGTCAGCCTGCGCTTTCTCTGCCCGTTTATGTTAATGAAGAAACGAATCTGCCACTTGGAATTCAACTTTGGGGACCAAAAAATTCTGAAATTGAATTATTGAAAGTTGCTAAAGAATTTGAGGAAGCGGGTCAATTTATTTTACCCAAAGCTTATCAATAAGTTTAACGATATTTTACTGACAGAAAGTGTAAACCAAATCTGTCAGTAAATTTAAAAGAAAAACCGCCCTAAGTGGCGGTTTTATGCTAAATCCTGATTTTGTCTAAAACGTTTAATCATGCGGATGGTTGTTGGAATTAAGATAGAGGTTGAACCCAGCCAAGCGGCAGGATTACTTGAGATAATTACCGTATAATTGAGTAAAAGAACACCAATGATAGCGACTCCTGCCCGCATGAAAAGCTCTGCAAAGCCACACAATGTTGGAATCTTGGCATTACCTAAGCCTTGAATTGTTGAGCGGGTAACGAATAAAATGGCTAACAACCAATAGAAACTTCCGTTCACAAGATAATAGTGACTCGACATCTCAATAACGGCTGTTTGGCTACTTGAAATGAAAGCAGTGGTGAAATAGAAGTGAGCAAGGTTTAAGATAATGGCAAAGATAATTGACCAACCGACAGCAATTGTAAGAGCCCGTGTTAAGCCTTGATTAATTCGTTTGTACTGTTTAGCCCCATAATTTTGTGCTCCAAAGGTTGCCATGGCAAGCCCGATTGAAATCATCGGGAGCATCGCAAATTGGTCAATTTTAGAAACGATGGCTTGGGTAGCGACAGCATTTGTTCCCATTTTATTCAAAGCGACTTGGAGCGTGATAGAGCCGATGGCAATAATACTTGATTGAAAGCCCATTGGAATACCAAGTCTAGCATGGTGGACAATTTCGGCACGATCTAGCCGCCATAAATTTTTTGAAATTTGAAATTCGGGAACTTTTCGTTTGATGTGCCAAAAAAGAAATAATACCGAAATCATTTGGGCTAAAATTGTTGCTCCACTTGCTCCAGCAATTCCTAATTTTAAGACTAAAATAGCAAAATATTCAAAGGCAATATTTAAAATTGAGGCAGCAATCAAAGCATATAATGGCGTTTTAGAATCGCCCAAAGCCCTTAGAGCATTAGACAGATAAGCGTAGAGATTAGTGGCAATCATTCCGCCTAACATAATGCTTAGAAAGGTCTTGGCACCTTCAAAAATTTGGTTTGGGGTCTGCATAACTTGAAGCAAAGGTCCCACAAAAATAAGGGACAATATGCTGAGCAAAATAGAAATCGCAATTGTAAAGTAGAGGCCCGTGACATAGGATTTTTTTATGGCTAACTCATCTTTTGCCCCGAAACGTTGGGCCGTTAAAATTGTCAAACCAGCAGTCATTCCTTGAGCAAAGCCGACAATTAAAAAGTTGATAGAGCCTGTCGCTCCAACGGAAGCCAAAGCATCTTTTCCCAAGGTTTGACCGACAATCAGAGTATCTGCCGTGTTATAGAGGACCTGAAAAAAGTTACCCATAAGTAAGGGCAAAGTAAATGCAATAAGTCCTGTTAAAATATTTCCTTTAGTTAAATCTTTCATTTTTTCCCTAAATACACTAAGTTGATTTCTTTATTTTAGCCCATTTTAATCGTTTTTACAATAGTATTTTTGATAAAATATGAATTATTTGTAAAGGCTTACGAAAAAATAGTCTGTCAGTAAAATTGACAATAAAAAAATCACTGACAAAACTGTCAGTGATTTTTATTTAAAGCTGTAATTATTTTTGGATGTTAACAGCTTGAGGTCCACGAGGGCCATCTTCAACGTCAAAAGTAACTTTTTGACCTTCGTCAAGTGTTTTGAATCCATCAGTTTGGATAGCTGAGAAGTGAGCGAAAACGTCGTTTCCTTCTTCAGTAGTGATAAAGCCGAAGCCTTTAGTTGCGTTAAACCATTTAACAGTTCCTTGTGCCATTTTTGGTACTTCCTTATTTATAAATTTGTAAATCTAATTTCTTGAATAGGAATGAACCCAAAAGCACAGAACTAATCGTAAAACAAAAACTTACACTTTCATGTTATCATAGTTAATATGGAAAGTAAAGCAGAAAACCGTAAAAAAATATTACAAATGTTAAAAAATTTTTCAGACTACGAGAAAAGGCGTCAGAATAAGGATGTTTTAAAGCAGTTAACCGCTTCCTCAAAATGGAAATCTGCAAAAAAAATAGCGCTTTATATGTCAATGCCAATTGAATTTAATTTGACAGAACTTTTCGACCAATCTGACGACAAAGAAATTTTGATTCCTAAATGCTTACCTGAGCGTCAAATGATTTTTGCCAAGTATGATAAAGAAAATCTTGTTCGCTCAAAATTTGGCTTGCTTGAGCCAAAATCTGAAATTGCAGTTGAGCCTGATTTTATCCTTGTTCCAGGCTTAATTTGGAATGATGAGGGTTATCGAATCGGTTTTGGTGGTGGTTATTATGACCGGTATTTGGCTAATTTTGAGGGATCAACGGCCTCTGTACTTTATGATTTTCAAAAAATGGATTTTGAGGCAGAAAGCCATGACATCGCAGTACAAGAACTTTTTATAGGGAGAAAAAATAATGAATTTTAATGAAATTAAACGAGATTTTACACGTTACAAGGCAACTTATATCTTATCAATTATCACACTCTTAGTTTGGTTATGGCAATTTTTTACTTACGGAATATCGGCAACTTCAGCAATCAACTTGTTCAATAGTGGAGCCATACTTGGTCAAGTTATGCTGTTTGACCCAAGCCAAATGTGGCGTTTGTTTACGGCACTCTTTATCCATATTGGTTGGGCACATGTTTTATTAAATGTGGCGACGCTCTTTTTCATCGGTCGGCAAATTGAAAATGTTTTTGGTTGGCTACGTTTTACTCTGATTTATCTTTTGTCAGGAATTTTTGGTAATGCCATGGTTTTTCTTTTGACACCTAGAGTGGTTTCGGCAGGAGCATCTACTTCTATATTTGGCCTCTTTGCGGCAGTTGTTGGTCTAGCATTTTTTACAAAACATCCATTTTTACAACAAATCGGTCGAATGTTTACTGTGTTGATTGTTGCTAACTTGGTTATGAATCTCTTTTCTTTAGGAAATGTAAGCATTTGGGCACATATTGGCGGGGCAATTGGTGGACTGCTTTTGTCAGCAATTTTTGCTCCTAAGGCTTTCATTCCATCTATTCCCAAACAATACCGTATTTTTGCAACAGGCGCCTTTGTTATTCTCTTGGTTCTCTTTATCGGTTTACCATTTTTCAAGTAAAAATATGTTTTGCTTTTGAAAACATGAAAGTGCTTGCAAAGAATCTTTAATCTTGTTAGAATAAACTTAGTTAAAAAACTTGCTGAGGGAGAAAAAAAGATGAGAATTGATAAAATAGTTGATGCCCCGAGAGAATTTATCTTTGAAAAAATAATTGATTCATGTCTATTTGACATTGAAAAAAATACAGGGAAACGTCCGAAAGTTAGAAGCTTAAATGGTTATGAATATAGTAAGAGCTTTGGGAAAAACCAAAGAGGAAGTATTAAAATTACAGAGCTGACAGAACCAAGCATTTACGCTTTTACGACTAAAACAAATCGCAATACTTTTAGTACTCGCTGGGAATTGCATAAAATTGATGACCGAAGCACTCAGGTGGTCATTGAAGAGAACCAAACATCAAATGGTTTTATTCAAATGATTAACGACAAAGCCGTTGGTTTTTTCTTGGGACGTTTTAAAAAGCGCCAAATGGTTGCTGTTTTGGATAATGTCAATCGAGCTTACAATGGCGGTAGAGCAAGATAAGTAAAGTGTCAGACAATGAAAATTTTAAGACTTTCAGATTTACAAAGAAATAAGTTGTTTTCATGCGCTTTATTTTCAGTGATAAGCTAGGCGGAAAGATTATAATACTAAACTGAATTTTCAGTTTTACTGTTTGACTTTACTGACAGAATCAGCCTTGAATGATGATTTTGAATTGGAAAGAATTAAAAAGTACTGATTGCTCTTAAGAACAAGATACTGAAAGCTGTCAGTAATTTTGGGCTAAATAGTTGGTCTCGAAGAAATTAAAATTTTGATTTGAAACAGCCGATTTTGGCTGTTTTTCTATTGGACGATTAGAAAGATCAAAAAAGTAAACGTTAACAAAAATGTTTTCTTATTCCTACAAATTTGTGTTAAAATGAATTTATGAATGCGAATACAAAAAATAATAAAGAATTTTTAGATTTGGCAACTTATGCCTTTCATAAGCCTAAAACAAAGGAACGGGCAAAAGCTTTTGACAAATTACTTGAATTTTCAACTCCTTATGGCCACTACGAAAATCAAAAACTGACGTCAATGGTGATTGACTCACACTTTAATGTTTATTGGAAAAATCAAGAAGTCAAAACTTCTGGAATTGGTTATGTTGCCAGTTATCCTGAGTTTCGAGGCAATGGAGCCATTCGACAATTAATGACCAAAAGTTTGCGAGATAATTATGAAAAAGGAGTGATTTTTTCATATTTAGCACCATTTTCATATGCTTTTTATGAAAAATTTGGTTATCATTATGCTTTTAATCAAAAACATTATCGACTAGCAGCTCAAGATTTTCCTAAAGGTAAGAGAAGTGCGGGCGAAATTAGTCGAGAAAAGTTTGAGTTTGATGATGAAAATGCTAGTGAATTTTCTGTCAGTAAAAATACAGCCCTTTTTAAAGTACTGACAGAAGTTCATCAAAAGGCTGATAATCAAGGCTCACTTATTTGCTCTCCAGAACTTTGGTCTTACTTTTTCAGTTTTAAATCACAACCTCACTGTGCGATTTATCGCGAAAATGGTAAGGCTTTGGGCTATCTTCTCTATGAATTTTCAGAAATGACATTTGTTATCAAAGAACTGATAACTTTGACTGACGAGGCAAAACAAGCATTTTATCGTTTTATTTCAAGCCATGCTGGTTCATTTTCGGAAACTAGTTGGCAAGCACCTTCAGATACTCTCCTTGAAGAAGAACTGACAGAGCCACAGCGAGCAGAAATTAAACTTGTTCCTTATATGCAGGCACGAATTGTTAACTTACAGGAATTTTTAAAAGTACACGGTCAGCCCGAATTTTCAGTTGAAATTACTGACGAAATTATTCCTGAAAACAATATTAGTCTCGGAGAAGGAAAAAGAGAAAAAATGACCATTGGCCAATTTACGGCAAAAATTTTAAAAGAGAATCAGGCGATTCTTCGTGAATATTTTTAAAAAAGTTACTGACAGCTTTGTCAGTAACTTTTTTGATAAAAATTAAAGAAATTAAAAAATTAGAATATTGTGGGAGGAGGAGTTTGTTTGTTACACTGATATTACTGACAAGAATTGGTATAGGTCAATTCGCCTTATTTTAAAGATTTTAACGAAAGAAAGCGTTAAACCTATCTAAAAATGAGAATTTATCGTTAATGTTTCAATTTAAGAAACATGTTTTTTTTAAGATGATATCGCTTGCAAAAATGAAATGAAAGCCTTATCATAGACTTAAGGTTTATTTCAGAAATAAAAAAAGGAAATAAACAAATAAGAAAAAGGAGAAAAAAATGGGAAAATTAGGGGTATCTATCTATCCAGAACGCTCAAATTTTGAGGCAGATAAAGCTTATCTTGATTTAGCGCATCAATATGGATTTAAGCGTGTCTTCACTTCTTTACTCGAAATTGATGGAGATAAAGAAGGGGTTCTTGCAGCTTTCAAAAAAGTTGTTGATTACGCCAATCAGTTAGGAATGGAAGTCATGGTGGATATCAATCCAGGTCTCTTTACACAACTTAACATTAGTTATGATGACCTCAGCTTTTTCCATGAAATGGGTGCAGATGGAGTTCGACTTGACATAGGATTCACAGGAGCCGAAGAAGCCAGAATGACCCGAAATCCTTACGGAATCAAAATTGAAATCAATATGAGTCAGGGAACAACCTATGTTGATTCAATAATGGATTACTCACCTGATACTGAAAAACTGTTGGGAAGTCACAATTTCTACCCACATCGTTACACAGGATTGGAATTTAACCATTATCTTAAATGTACAGAAAAATTCAAGGGCTATAATTTAAACACCATGGCCTTTGTCAATTCGCAAGCAGCAACATTTGGTCCTTGGCCAACTCAAGATGGCCTTTGTACTCTTGAAGACCACAGAAGCCTTGAAATTGCGACACAAGTTAAACATTACAAACTCCTCGGTGGAATTGATGATGTGACTATTGCCAATGCTTATGCGAGCGAAGAAGAACTTAAAGCGATGAGCCAAGCATTTAATGCAAGCATGCCTGAGATTAAAGTCGTTCCACGTGAAACAATCAGTGAAAATGAACGCAAATGTCTTTTTGAAGCGACACATAGCTATCGTGGTGATAAATCAGCTTACATGCTCCGTTCAACAATGACAAGAATCACTTATAAAGACCTTGAATTCCCCGCTCACGATACTGATAAAATTCAACGTGGCGATGTCATTATTGACAACGAAGGCTATGGTCAATATAAAGGTGAGACTCAAATCTCCTTACGTGAAATAGAAAATGATGGTCGAGTCAATGTCGTTGGACGTATCGCAGATGATGAATTATTCCTACTCGATTTCCTAAAACCATGGAGCTCATTTAAACTTATCGAGAGCAAAAAATAATCGATAATCTATGCCTGTCAGTACTGACAGAACCTTAATTATGTTCAAAAAGTTTTTTTGAAAGTTATTTATTATTATATTATAAAGGAGGAATTCCATGAACGGAATTACTGCGTGGATGGAGAAATATCTCGTCCCTGTTGCGGCAAAGATTGGGTCTCAAAAACACCTAGTTGCGCTGCGTGACTCATTTATCGGTATGTTGCCAGCAACACTTGCTGGTGCCTTAGCTGCCATGATTTCAGCTATCGTGACAACATTCCCGTCAGCTATCCAACAAATGATGTTGGGAGCAACAGCATTCTCAAAATTAGCACCAGAGAAAGTCTGGACACTTGCTAATACACCAATCATTGGTGATTTGAACAATATTTCAGCCCTTGTTAACCAAGGTACACTGACAGTTATTGGTCTTATCTTTGCCTTTTCTTGGGGTTACAATTTGGCCCGTGCTTACGGAGTCAATGACCTCGCTGGTGGTATCGTATCAGTTGCAACCTTATTTGCAGGTTTGCCAAACCAAATGGGTAAATTTACAGCAGCCCTTGGTACAGGTAAAGCTGGTGTAGCAGCAACTGACAAGCTTAATGGCGTTCTTGGTGATCAAGGACTTGCCGCTTGGAAACCACTCTTTGCCTCAGCTCACCTCGATGCTGGAGCTTACTTCACAGTTATTATTATGGGTGCCCTTGCAGTTATTATTTATGCAAAACTCATGCTTGCTGACATCACAATTAAGATGCCAGAATCAGTTCCACCTGCAGTAGCAAAAGCTTTCTTAGCAATCATTCCTACAATTGCAGCACTTTATATCGTTGGTCTAATCTACTACATCATTGGTAAATTGACAAATGACTCTGTCATTAACCTGATTACCCACTATATCGCAGAGCCATTCCAAATTCTGTCACAAAATATCTTCTCAGTACTGATTGTTACACTCTTTGTTTCAGTCTTCTGGTTCTTCGGACTTCACGGACCAAACGTTTTGGCACCAGTACTCGATGGTATCTGGGGACCTCTTGGACTTAATAACCAAGCCCTTTACTTCCAAGTTCACTCACAAGGTATCCGTGACTTGATTGCTAAAGGTGCGGTTGATAAAGCACATGCCATTAATGGTGACTACGTTAACCTTTGGGTACGTGGTTCATGGGACGCCTTTGCATGGTTTGGTGGATCAGGTGGTACAATTACACTTGTTATTGCAATCATTCTCTTCTCTAAACGTAAAGACTACAAGATTGTTGGACGTCTCGGACTTGCACCTGGTATCTTCAACATCAACGAACCAGTCCTCTTCGGTCTGCCAGTTGTCTTGAATGCAATCTTCTTTATTCCATTTGCAGTCGCTCCATTGATTTCTGTAATCATTGCCTACACTGCAACAGCCCTTCACTTGGTTGACCCAGTTGTCAATGCTGTGCCATGGGTAACACCACCAATTATGAATGCCTTCATGGCAACCGGTTTTGACTGGCGGGCAATTGTCCTTACAATTATTAACTTGATCATTACCTTTGTTATCTGGGTACCATTCGTTATCGCAGCTAACAAGTTGGAAGAAACTGAACTCGACTAAATTTGAAATTAATGGTAGAGCAAGTAAGAAAACTTGCTCTACACATTTTTTGTTAAATCTGGTAAGATTTATAATATAAACCTTATCAGATGTGATAAAAAACACTCATAGAGGAGGAAATACTATGATACTCGTAAATTCTGCAATGATGCAAAAAGAAATTATTCAACTTTTAGAAGAAAATGACTTTAAACATACAAAAAAACAAGGATTAAAACTTTTCTTTGAAACACCAACAGATGACGCAACGACTGACGCAGCAATGGCTAAACAGCTAATTAAAGGAAGCTCATTTGGAGCAGCTGTCTTCTTTAATGTGAGTGTTGTATGAGTACCTGGGGCATCGCTTTTATCAGTTTAGGTCTATTGCTTGTGGCTTATCATAACTGGCTTGGTTTAGCAATCGTTTTAATTGGCTTGGCAATGATTCTTATTGCACGCAGCCAAAAAAAGAAAGCCAATAAAATAGAAGTAGAAAATCAACAAGCACATAAAGATATAAAAATAAAATCAAGAAAATAAAGTTGTCTTTTAAGACAACTTTTTTAGGACAATCACGTAAAAATAAAAAAACAAATTCCAAAAGATAAAACAAAATAAAACGGTTACAAATGTTATAATATAGACTATAAACAAGTAATGGGGGAATAAAATGGAGCACAAAAAATTAAAAGCATTTCCAAATAATTTTCTATGGGGTTCAGCTTCGGCAGCTTATCAAGTTGAGGGAGCACCTTTTGAAGATGGCAAAAAAGCCAGTGTCTGGGATAATTTTGTCCGTATTCCAGGCAAGACTTTTAAAGGAACGAATGGGGATGTCGCTGTTGATCATTATCATCGCTATAAAGAAGATGTGGCTTTAATGAAAGAGTTGGGCCTTAAATCCTACCGTTTTTCAATTGCTTGGACGCGGATTTTACCTGACGGACGTGGCGAGGTCAATCAAGCGGGCTTGAAATTCTATGAAGATTTGATTGATGAGTTGATTGCTAATGAGATTGAACCAATTGTCACGATTTATCATTGGGATTTGCCCCAAGCCTTAGAAGATTTATATGGTGGTTGGGAATCACGAGAAATTATCGCAGATTTTGTTAACTATGCTGAAGTTTTGTTTAATGCTTTCAAAGGTAAAGTAAAACATTGGGTATCGCTTAATGAACAAAATATTTTTACAAGTCAAGGTTGGTCACTCGCGACTCACCCACCTGGAAAAAGAGATATGAAACTTTTTTATCAGGTCAATCATATTGCTAATCTGACAAATGCTGCGGTAATCAATAAATTTCATGAACTTGAAATGGATGGACAAATTGGCCCTTCGTTTGCCTATACGCCACAATATGCTAAGGATTCTGACCCACTCAATGTTTTAGCGGCTGAAAATGCAGAAGAGCTTTATAGTCACTTTTGGATGGATGTTTATCTTTACGGAGAATACCCAATTGCGGCAATGGCTTATTTACGTGAAAATGGGCTAGCACCTGAATTTGAAGCAGGGGATGCTGAACTTTTGAAATCAGCTAAACCTGATTTTCTAGGTATTAATTATTACCAGACAGCTACTAACGCATGGAATCCAGTTGACGGAGGAGTTGGAGTCGGTTCCTTTAATACAAGTGGTAAAAAAGGAACAACCAAAGAATCAGGAATTCCAGGCCTCCATAAAAAAATTCAAAATCCTTTTATTAACCGAACAAATTGGGATTGGGAAATTGACCCTGAAGGCCTGAGAATTGCACTTCGTCGTATCACTTCTCGTTATCGTATTCCAGTGATGATTACAGAAAATGGCTTGGGCGAATATGATAAAGTTGAAGATGGAAAAATTCATGATGATTATCGAATCAAATATCTAGAAAGTCATGTTAAAGCAATCAAAGAAGCGATGACGGATGGAGCAAAAGTCATTGGTTATCACACTTGGTCTTATACTGACCTCCTTTCTTGGTTAAATGGCTACCAAAAACGTTATGGCTTTGTCTATGTTGACCAAGATGAAACAATGGAAGGTTCATTGAAACGGATACCGAAGGATTCTTATTACTGGTATCAACATCTCATCGAAACAAATGCTGAAGAAGTCTAAATGAAAAGCGCTCTCTGAGTGCTTTTTTTATGATATAATAGAAAAAAACAAATGAGGTAAGAGATGAAAATTCGTGGATTTGAAGTGGTAACTAAATATAAAAATGCTGGAATTAATATACCAAAACGTTCAACTGAACATTCAGCAGGTTATGACATTGAAGCAGCTGAAACCGTTAGTTTTGCGCCAAGGGAAATTAAATTAATTCCAACAGGCTTGAAGGCCTATATGCAGGCAGGTGAAGTGCTTTACATGTATGACCGTTCATCAAATCCTCGTAAAAAAGGCTTGGTTTTAATCAATTCAGTAGGTGTTATTGACAAGGATTACTATAATAATCCTGATAATGAAGGGCATATGTTCATGCAGATGCGTAATTTCACTGATGAAGAAGTCGTAATTGAAAAAGGGGAGCGCGTGGTTCAGGGAGTCTTCATGCCTTTCTTGGTCGCTGATGGTGATGAAAATCAAGAAAAAGAAGAACGGACTGGTGGTTTTGGGTCAACAGGAGCTTAATCCAAATTAAAGTAATTTAAGAAGCGCAATTGCGCTTTTTATTTTTGCGAATGGAAGCTTTTAAAGCCTATTCATATTACCTGTGTTATAAATCTTAAGTTTGTCACAAGCAAACTGCTAGGGCATCTGTAGATGCTTTATTGCTCTGAGGAAGATACTATAGCAATCTTAAGTTTCACTTGCTTATAAATTAGGCGAAAGCTAGTAAGACGAAATATTGTTTAGCCTTAGTAGCTATGCTATAATAGTATTATGAATAAACTGCGTATCCTCCATTTGAATGATTTACACTCTCACTTGGAACGTTTCCCTGTGATTGAGCGTTTTTTTGCGGAAAAATCACATGAAGAAGTTGAAAGTTTGTCTTTCGACTTGGGTGACAATGTGGATCGGGTTCATCCTTTGACGGAGGCAACAGAGGGACAATTTAATGTTGAATTGATGAATCGTTTAGATTTGACGGCGGCGACAATAGGTAATAATGAGGGATTAGGACTGACACATGAGATGCTTTCTCATCTCTATGATGAAGCTAATTTTCCTGTTCTCTTGTCAAATTTGGCGACAAATTTTGCACAATCTGAGCCTTTGATAGTCACGACTTCATTTGGCTTACGAATTGGATTAATTGGTTTGACAGCCCCTTATGTTCTTGCTTATCCACAGGCGGGCTGGGAATTGTCAGACCCTTTTGTGGTTTTAGATGAACTTTTACCAAAACTGGATTGTGATTTTACCATTTTACTTTCTCATTTGGGTAAGAATGTTGATGAGCAAATTGCGAAGGACTATGATGAGATTGACTTGATTATTGGAGCTCATACACATCATTTATTTGAACATGGTGCTCAAGTTAATCAAACCCTTCTTGCAGCTGCTGGACGCTACGGCGAATATGTGGGGCAAATTGATTTAACTTTTAATGAAAATAATCAATTAGTTGATGCACAAATTGAAGCTATAGCAACCAATACGCTTCCTCAAAGAAAATCGGATTTGGTAGAAACCAATGGTTGGGAACTGAGAGGGCATAAACTCTTAGAGGGAACAGTCGTTGCTGATTTACCTAAAGCCTTACCTAATGTTTTACCGGATTTCAAGGGAAGCCATTATTTGGCAAAAATCTTTGCAGACTATGGAAATACAAAACTTTGTCTCATGAATTCCGGTTTGTTGGTGACAGATGAATTACCAAATCATTTAACTTTAGATGATTTACATGAATTTTTACCCCATTCGATTCGTTTAGTTCGTTTCACATTTACAGGTGAAGAACTTAGACAAGTTTTGCTTGAAATTATGGATGTTTCGGATTTCCTTGCCACCCAAAAAATTCAAGGAATGGGTTTTCGTGGAAAAACATTTGGTTCTCTTATATTTCATGGAATTGAACCACGCGAAGGTGATTTTTACATAAAAAATTCGGAAAATCAGTCACTTGAAAAAATTTCTGATGAAGAGAGTTATCAAATTGTTTTACCTGACCAATATTTGTTTGCTTGGTATTTCCCTTTATTGAAAAAATTGGGAAAATCAGAAATTTTATTCCCTTATTTCTTACGAGAAATTGTAGCAGAACATTTTAAAAATAAATAGAAATAGAAAAATTAATGGCTAAAGTAATAGACGAAAGTAAGTTAAATTATAATAAATATCCTGGCGAACATGTTATGGCAGTAGGGGAAGTTGTTCAAGTTGGACAACGAACTTTTCATATTGTTCATAATTATCGTGAGGCTTTTGATGCGGAAAAATTAGAACAACGTTTTTCTGATGTTTTAGATAAGTATGATTATATTGTGGGAGATTGGGGCTTTGAGCAATTACGTTTGAAGGGTTTTTTCTCAACCAGTCGTAGAAAAATGTTGGCAGACAATAAAATTGATCATCTTGAAGATTATGTCAATGAATATTGTAATTATGGTTGTGCTTATTTTGTTTTACGGCGGATTCGGACAAAAGATGAAGCTTTTGTTTCTGAGAAACTTTTTACCGAAAAAGAGTTGAAGCAAGGATTTGATAAGCCACGTCGTAAGAGAAATCGCAATCGAAATCGGGTGCGTGATGAGCAAAAAGTTAATGCTAAAGAAGACAAACGTTCAGAAAATTCATTAGAAGCTCGAAAAGATTTTAAAATTCGTGAAAAATCTACTGACAGAAAACCAAAAGTTACTGACAAAAATAAAAAAGTTTCTGTCAGTAAAAAATCTCAAGAGAGAAAAACAGACAATAAAAAACAAAATCCAGCTAAAGATTCTGATAAAAAATTTACAATGAAAAAACGGAATCCTCGTAAAAAAGTTGAGCAAACAGAGACTAAAAAGCAAGAGAATCAAGGCTTTGTCATTCGTAATCGTAAAAAGGATTGAGGATTTTGTAAAAGTTATTTGACGGTCAGCCAACTTGTCAAAGACTAAAAATTATCGTAGAATTAACATTTATGGACTTCTAAGTGATTTAGTTTTTCATAAATAAATGATAATAATTTAAATTGATTTTATGAGTGTATTCAAGGGATATGAAAAATTGCACGATTAAAATTTGAGATACTTAAGGAAAATAATGACAGAGAATATAATAACAGAAACGCGTCCTTCAATTTATGGATTGACACGTGACCAATTAATTGAATGGGCAATTGAAAATGGAGAAAAGAAATTCCGAGCAACTCAGGTTTGGGATTGGCTTTACCGTAAACGTGTTCAATCTTTTGAAGAAATGAGCAATTTATCAGCTGCTTTTATTGATAAACTTAATGAGCATTTTATTTTGAATCCATTAGAACAAGTTGTTGTTCAAGAATCTGCTGACGGAACAGTGAAATATCTATTTATGCTTCCTGACAAGATGATGATTGAAACAGTTTTGATGCGTCAATCTTATGGTTTGTCTGTTTGTGTTACAACTCAAGTAGGTTGTAATATGGGTTGTACTTTCTGTGCTTCTGGGATTTTGAAAAAAGAACGTGATGTGACTGCTGGGGAAATTGTCAGCCAAATCATGCTCGTTCAAAAATACTTTGATGAACGTGGTTTAGATGAACGTGTTTCACACGTGGTAGTTATGGGAATTGGTGAACCTTTTGATAATTACGAACATCTAATGAACTTCTTGCGTGTTATTAATGATGATAATGGGCTGGCAATTGGGGCCCGTCACATCACAGTTTCGACTTGTGGATTTATGCCAGCAAAAATTAAAGAATTTGCGCATGAAAATCTACAAATCAATTTAGCAATTTCACTTCATGCTCCAAATAATGAGTTGCGTACTTCATTGATGCGTATTACTCGTAACGCACCACTTGAAAAACTTTTTGAAGCGATTGACTATTACACAGAAACAACCAATCGACGTGTGACTTACGAATATATTATGCTTTCTGGTGAAAATGACAGCCCAGAAATTGCTCAACAATTGGCTGACTTGATAAAACCTAGAAATAAATTGTCTTATGTTAACTTGATTCCATACAATCCAGTTGCAGAACATATTAAATATGAACGTTCAACAAAAGATAATACGGCAAAATTTTATGATGTTTTGAAGAAAAATGGCATTAACTGTGTCGTTCGTCAAGAACATGGAACAGATATTGATGCAGCTTGTGGACAATTACGTTCAAAACAAATTAAGAAAAATAAGGCCAAATTAGCCTAATATAAAAACTGCTGACCAGGCAGTTTTTTTATTTCCACTTTTGTCAGTAAAATATTTCGGAAATAACCTATATTTAATAAAAAAATAAATATAATGAATAAATATGCTATGCAAAAGTGACAAAAATTTGCTAAAATATAAACAAAGAAAAAACGGGTGTCTGCTCTACTAGACTTAGAAATTGATGCAAACAATTTCAGAGAAACTATTCAGCTACATCTCATAAGAGGAATAGAGGAGTATCATGGATTACGTAAAGCTCAATAAATCACGACACAAAGTAAAAAACTTTGACGGTAAAAAAATTCCCACAGTGGATGTTAAACAAATTATTTCTGCAGCAAGTTTAGCTCCTTCTGCCCACAATATTCAAAGTTGGCATTTTGTCATTGTAGAATCAGAAGAAAAACGGGAAGCATTACTTTCTGAAGTTGATCCTGGCAATCACGAACAAATCAAACAAGCTGGTGCAGTCATCGTCCTCTTTAGCGATACAGATTTAGTTGAACGTTCTCGTGATATTGCTAGATTAGGAGCTGGAGAGTTGGATGATGAACAACTTCTGCGCTTCAATAGTCGTTATCCACAAATGTATGAAGGATTTGAAGAACTTCATGAAAGTAATTATCTTTCTATCAATATTGGTTTGGTTACAATGAATCTTGTTTTGGCTATTAAAAATTACGGTTATGAAAGCAACATCATCATGGGCTTTAATCGAACTCAAAAAGTGAATGAACTTTTAGAAGTTGAAAAACGTTATCGCCCAGAACTAATTATTCCGCTTGGAAATTCAGAAGACAAAGGAAAACCAAGTTACCGCTTACCTCAAAGTCAAATTATGGAAATTCGATAAAAAAGGAGTTCATCTGAACTTCTTTTTACTTATGAAAAAAAGGCATTATGTTCGCAACATTGGGTCTATTTTGCTAAAATGGAGTAAGATATTTGATAAGTCATTATCAAAAGAAATGAATGAATTATCGAGAGGAAAGAGAAAAAACATTGCTCACATTTTGGCAGGATTATCCCGAAATTCAGAATAAATTAAAGGATGTCCAAGCGCTCATGATTGAGCGTTTAAAAATTAATAATCAAGAGATAGAAGCAGCACTAGAGAAATTTGCATCACGTGGCGGGAAAATGGTTCGTCCTGCGCTTTTTTTGCTGTTCGCTGGGATTGTCCCTAATGGCTCTAAAGATGAAGAGAAGCTCATTAAAATCGCTGCATCATTAGAGATGCTTCATTCAGCAACATTGATTCACGATGATATTATCGACGACTCTCCTTTAAGACGTGGTTTACCGTCAATAGAGTCACAATTTGGCAAAGATGTAGCTGTTTATGCTGGAGATTTTGTTTATACTGTTTATTTTGAATTATTGATTGAAACCATGAATGGGACAAGTTTTGTCGCTAAAAATGCTCAATCAATGAAAAAAATTCTTCAGGGTGAATTGACTCAAATGCAATCTGCTTTTGACAAAAATAATACAGCGAGACGCTATATGAAAGCAATTAGCGGAAAAACAGCTGAATTACTGAGTCTTAGCTGTTTAGAAGGCGTTTATTTTGCTGGCGGGGATAAAAAATTACAACATTCTGCCCGTAAAATTGGTCGAGCAATTGGTCTTGCTTTTCAAGTTTATGATGACATTTTAAATTTTACAGTAGGACTTGATGAAGCTGATAAACCTATTTTGACAGATTTCCGTCAAGGGATTTATACATTACCTTTACTCTTGGCTCGTGAAGTAAATGATGAAGCGATTGCTCCTTATTTAGAAGCGCCAGAAAATTTGTCAAGACAAGAATGTTTAGATTTAGCAGAATTAGTGACAGAATCAGGTGGGATAGCAGGAGCGCTCCTTGTTGCTGGAAGATTAACAGAACTGGCTTTGAATGAAATTCGGAAATTACCAGAGTCGCCAAATCGGCAGATTTTAGAAGAAGCAACACAAATTTTATTGGAAAGAAATTATTGAAAACCTGTCACTGACAGGCTTTTTCATAGAAAATTTTACTGACAGCTATTAGAAAGTTTTCTGTCAGTAACTTTTGAGATAAAGCTTTTAAAGCTAGTATTTCTCTAGTTTGATTTTAAAAGTTTTGATTTAAAATGTGATAAAATAAGAAATAGTTTTTATAGACGAATTGATAAATAAAAAGAGGAAATAATGAATTTTAAAATATTTGCTGAACTAATTGAATTGAAAGCTAAAACTGCTTCAATTTTTCCATTTTTACTAGGGCTTGCTTACTCGCTTTATCATTATCAGTCAGTCAATTTGTCAGCACTTGCCATTTATTTTGTGGCAATGTTTATGTTCAACTGTTTTGTTGATATTTGGGACAACTATAATGATTATCATAAAGCAGTAGATACAGATGATTATCAAAAAAATACAAATATTATCGGACGCGAGAACTTATCAATGGGACTCATCAAAAGTTTATTGGCCTTTTTCTTTTTTGGTAGTCTGATTTTAGGAATTATTGTCGCTTTAATGACTGGTTGGGCAGTCTTTTGGTTGGGACTACTCTGCTATGCTGTTGGAGTTTTCTATGCTGGAGGGCCAAAACCACTCTCATCACTTCCACTTGGGGAACTTTTATCAGGTTTGACAATGGGTTATATCATTTTTCTGATTTGCCTTTATATCAATAGTTCTCAGAATTTTGTTTGGTCATTTGCGAATCTGGCAACAACTTTCTTGATTGCTTTACCTAATACATTATTGATTGCAAATCTGATGTTAGCCAATAACACCTGCGATTTAGAAGAAGATGAAGCCAATCACCGCTACACAATCGTGCATTATATTGGGAAAAAGGCAGCACTTATTTGGTGGACTACAGCTTTAATTTTGGCTTTTGTTGCCATTGTTGTTGCAGTAATTTTAGGATTACTTTCTCCAATTATGCTTTTAATTCTGTTAATTGCACCATTGATGATAAAATTTGCTCGACCATATTTGCAAAAACAAGTAAAAAAAGAAACATTTATTTCATCAGTTAAAATCTTAATGGTTTTTCAACTTGTACAAGTCCTACTATTCTTTGTTAGTTTAATTAAATTTTAAAAAAGAAAAACTCCAAATGAATTAATTTGGAGTTTTATTATTGATTGTTTTAGATTGATTTGTTTTTTCAGTTAGTGGTCTTGCACCATTAACCAGAGCGATTAATGCAAAGACTGGACCACCGATATAAGGAAGTAATAACCAGCAAAGATTTCCTAAGTGGAAATCAAAGAAAACAATTAAAAAGATATATAGGGCGATTCCTAGAAGAAATAAAAGATAAATAGGTAATGCTTTATTTGCAATTTCTGCTCGACTGCCAGCACTAGTAGATATTTTTGAAAAAAGGAGCATCGTTGGTAAAATCAAAATTCCATAAATCATTGAAACTAGGGCAAAAATTCTACGGAAAGTTGAACTTTGAGCAAGAGTAGGTAACTTACGGGCCGTAAGTTGTGGACTACGTTCTTGAATGGCGGCAATGAATTTTTCTCTTTGAGTCCAACCCGTGTAAAATAATGCGAAAGCGAGTGTTCCAAAAATAAACCATTCGTAGAGAATTGTCAGAGGGTTGGTTTGTTGTGAAGATAAACTACCCGAACTGGCCATGATAGCCATGAAATCATTCATGGCATGTACCACAATCGCAAAAATCAAATTGCTTGTTTTCATGTAAACCACAGCTGCGAAAAGTCCAAAAGCCATAACTCCAAGAACTTGAATGATAGTATTTCCTAAAGGTTGATTACGAATATTGACCAAATGCATGAGTCCAAATAGTATACTTGAAATAAATAAAGGAACAATAATCTTATCTTTAGAATTTTTAACTAAAATACCAAAAATCAAACCTCTAAAAGAGAGTTCTTCAGCAAAACCAATTAATAAAGTGGCTCCAATGGCTAGAAAAATATACGAAGTGGGGGCATGTTTTCCTATTGCAAGAACTAAACCTGCCAAAAACATGACTAAAGGAAGAATGAGCATTCCTAATGCTTTTTTCCAGTTATATCCTTTAAATAGCAATTTTTGATGCCAGAAAAAATGATTGAGTAGCAGTAAGATGATGATAATTGGAATTTCTTGAATAATAATAGAGGTTAGTGAAGCAAAAAGTCCGAGGCTGCGTAACCAATTGATAAGACCAAGAGCCTTGAGAATAGGATTGAGTGCCAGTAAGTAGGCAAGCCAGACCAAGAAAACACTAAAGACGCTGATGTATTTTTTCATAGAAGACCTTTCTTGAGTTAAAAAATAGTTGTCAGTGAGCCTTTGTGAAAAAACTTTGACAGATTTTGCATAATGTTTCAGTTATATTTTGATTATAGTTATAAATTTTCTTCTTGTCAATTATAAACAAAGGGTAAGTGATAAGCAGATCAAGATTATTAAGTAAAAAGTACTGACAAATTTATCGGTATTCTAAAACATTCAAAATAAGCTTAAAAAAATACTGACAGACTTGTTATGGTAGTAAATTTAACCATAATAAATCTGTCAGTAAATTTTTTTAATTACAACAATCATGTTTAACATCTGTTTTTTTAGTTGAATGAGATTCAGCTGAAACGGGTAGAGCCGCCGCTCCCTTGACCGGACAAGTGTTAACATTGCAGTCTTCGCAAGCCCCTTTGCTACGAACAGTTTTAAAAATGGCAAATCCAGTAATAATGAGGATGACAGCCAAAATGACAATACTAGCTAAGTTCATAAGTAAGACCTTTCCCTTTTCTGAAAATGAAATATAAACCAACCGACAATACAATTAATGCTAATAAACTAAAAACATCAAAGTTTTGTGAGCTAAACAAACTATCCAATTGATAAATAATGAAACTCATGCTATAAGCAACTAAAGTTTGAAAACCAACCGCTCGTAAAGTCCAACGAACATCGCCCATTTCTTTATAAATTGTTGAGATTGCAGCAACACATGGCGCGCAAAGCAGATTGAAAACAAGGAGAGAATAAGCGGAAAGAGGAGTATAGGTGGCTTGAACAGCAGACCAGAGTTGGTGACTGTCAGAAGAATTATGAGCGAAAAGGACACCCATTGTTCCGACGATTGTTTCTTTTGCAATTAGTCCAGTAATTGTAGCGACTGTTGCACGCCACTCGCCAAAACCAAGAGGAGCAAAGATAACAGCAACAACTTTACCAACATCAGCAAGAATGGATTGACTCGCATCAACATGTGCCAAGGTCCAATTATAATTTGAAGTGAACCAAATCAAAACATTCATAGCGAAAATGATCGTACCAGCCCGCTTGACGAAAGAAAACGCACGGTCGAAAGCATATTTTAAAACAGTCATCGCATAAGGTAAATGATAGGCAGGAAGTTCCATGATGAAAGCCGAAGTATCACCAGAAAACATCCTTGTTTTTTTCAAAATAATACCGGAGAGAATAATCATGGACATTCCTAAAAAGTAAGCACTAGGAGCAACCCAAGAAGCATGAGGGAAAAAAGCACCAGAAACTAATGCGATAATAGGGAGTTTGGCAGAACAAGGCATAAAAGTTGTGACCATAATTGTAATTTTTCGGTCACGCTCTTGCTCAATCGTTCTCGTCGCCATAATTCCAGGCACGCCACAGCCGGAAGCAATAAGCATGGGAATAAAAGACTTACCAGAAAGGCCAAAGCGTCTAAAAATTCGGTCCATGACAAAGGCTACCCGAGCCATATATCCAGAATCTTCCAGAATTCCTAAAAGTAAAAATAGCACAAAAATCTGTGGAACAAAACCTAAAATTGCCCCAATTCCGGCAACGACACCATTTAAAACTAAATCTTGAACCCAAGGAGTAACAGCTAAAGCATTCATTCCATTGGCAATTAAATCAGGAAGCCATTGACCAAAGAAGACATCATTGAGCCAATCGGTCGCTGCTGTTCCGACAGTTTGAATAGAAATAAAATAGACCAACCACATGATAAAAACAAAAATAGGAAGTCCCAACCATTTATGGGTAATAATCTGGTCGATTCGATCTGTCAGATTAATTTTACCAGTTTCAGTCTGAGTAACGCAAAGTTGAACAATATGACCAATTAAATCATAACGTTCATTAACGATAATCGATTCACGGTCATCTGCCATTAATTTTTCGGTGATAGAAACAATTTCCTCAATTTCAGCCAGTTGTTTTGCTGATAAGCCAGCTTGAGAATTGTCAGTAGGAACTTGCTGGCTTAGCGCTTTATCTGTTTCTCCAGCTAATAAAAGTTTGTCGCCTTCGAAAACTTTTATTTGTTCAAAACGATTGGTAAAACCAGTTACTTTACCAATTTCCGAGAGCGCCCCTTCAAGTCGATGGTCATAATCTAAAGGCTGACTTTCATGACTTTTAAGTGCTACTTTAACAACCTCATCTAAACCTTTATTTTTAATGGCCGAGGTTGTAACAACAGGAATTCCAAGGCTATAAGAAAGTTTTTCAATGTCGATTTTTTTTCCTTGACCAGCCAAAAGGTCGCTCATATTAAGCGCTAAAACCATAGGGATTCCAAGTTCCATCAGCTGTAAAGTCAAATAAAGTGAACGCTCTAAATTCGTTGAATCCACAATATTAATGAGGGCATCCGGTGGTGTTTTTGTCAAAAAATCTCTGGCAACTTGCTCATCAAGTGAATAAGGAGAAAGAGAGTAAAGACCAGGCAAATCTTGGATACAAATACTTTTATCTTTTCGATAAAATCCAGATTTCTTTTCAACAGTAACCCCTGGCCAATTACCAACTTGCTGATTTGATCCGGTTAGTTGATTAAAAATACTCGTTTTTCCACTATTGGGGTTTCCGAGTAGTGCAATTATTTTCATATTATTAAAATTTCTTCTTAAATTTCGTTAGACTTTGTTAAGTGTTCTAGGACAATTTCTTTACAAAAATAACGATAAAAATAGGTCAACAATTTTGCTTACTATCGTTCAAGAACGACTTTGATTTTTTCAGCATCCGTCTTTCTCAAAGAGAGAGAATAGCCTCGAAGCCTAAGTTCAAGAGGGTCGCCAAGTGGTGCTAATTTTTGCAGATGAACACTTGTTCCTCGCGTAATGCCCATGTCCATCAAGCGGCGCCTGATATCAGACGTTGCGTCAATCATACGAACGACACCAGTTTGGCCAACTTGCAAGTGAGCTAAACCAATGATATCCTCGCTAGAACGTTCTTCTTTTACAAAAATTTGCTCCAAGAATTCAGAACTTAAAGCAAGGCGAGTTTCATCAATTTTAACAATTGCATTCTCACCGTCAGTAGAAATTAGTGTTATTTTTTTATCGGAAATCATGCCTAAATCACGCAGTTTAGCTTGGTTTTTCCCAATAATTTTATGAATATAATAAATTTGCCCAATATGGGTATTGTTAAGAGTTTTCATTTTACCTCCCGGAATCAAATGATTACAGAAAATGTCAAGTACGTTTTACATTCATGATTATATCAAAATTTAAAGTACGATACAATAATTTTCTGAAAAATAACAGTAACTTTTAATATTTAAGAAATGGAATTCCTAAAATCTTTAAGTACTTTCAATGGAAATCAATAGCGATTTTTGATAGGATGAATCATATCAGATGAGGACTTGTTTTTGACAAAAAGTACTTGTTGGTAACCTAATGTAAAGGTGTCAAGCCCTTTGTCAACCAAGTTTACACTAGTGTCAAAAAGGTTGACAGTCAATGGTCACATGTAGGAAAGGAAAATTGCTGATGGAAAAAGAAGAACTTAAAAAGAAATTAAGCCCACTTGCTTATCGTGTTACCCAAGAAAATGGGACAGAGGCCCCTTTTGCTAATGAGTTTGATGATTTCTTTGAAAAAGGATTGTATGTTGATGTTGTGAGTGGTGAAGCCCTATTTACAAGTTTAGATAAATATCAATCAGGCTGCGGTTGGCCAGCCTTTACACAACCGATTGATAAAGGAGTTGTCAAAGAAAAACGAGATAAATCTCTATTTATGGAACGTACAGAAGTTCGTTCTAGTAATGCTGACAGTCATTTGGGTCATGTTTTTACTGACGGCCCCCTAGATAAGGGAGGCTTGCGTTATTGTATTAATTCTGCCGCTTTGCATTTCGTTCCTTTTGACCAATTAGAAGCAGAGGGTTATGGAGAGTACGTAAAATACTTTTCATAATTCTATACACTCAATAAAAAAGTTACTGACAGAAATTTTAATCGATGAAAAATGCTTCTGTCAGTAACTTTTTATAAAGCAAAAGAAAAATTCTGATGTTAAACATCAGAATTTTTTTTATTTCTATATTTTACTCAACTGAGAAGAGATATGGGTAAACCGGTTGTTTTCCTTCGTGGATTTCAACTTCAATTTCAGGATATTTTTTCTCAAGTTCTTTAGCAATTTTGTCAGCATTGGCTTTTTTGCCTTCTTCACCAATATAAATCGCCACAATCTCACTATCTTCATCAATCATTTGATCAAAGACAGCAAAGATTGCATCATTCATTTTTCGTGTTGAAACAACAATTTTGTTATTCAACATTCCAAGTGTATCTTTTTTATGAATTTCGATACCATCGACATTTGTATCACGAATGGCCGTTGTTACTGAACCAGATTTAACGTCAAGAAGTGCATCAGTCATAGCGGCTTTATTTTCTTCAATTGAACGTGTAGGGTCAAAGCTCAAGAGTGCTGTAAATCCTTGAGGAACAGTGGCAGATTCAATCACTTCAACAGGAATTTCAGCAACTTCAGCAGCAGATTTTGCAGCCATAAAGATATTCTTGTTATTAGGTAAGATAATTACTTTTTCTGCGTTAACAGCTTCAATAGCAGTCAAAATATCTTCTGTCGAAGGATTCATTGTTTGACCACCAGAAACAACATGATTAACACCCATTTCACGGAAAATATCAGCTAAACCTTCACCAGCAGCAATAGCAATTAAGCCCCAGTCTTTTTTAGAAGTAGAAGTTGAAACATTTGTTGATTTTGCTTCTTTTTCAGCGACTCCTTCATTTTGCAGGCGCATATTGTCAACTTTAACTTTTACAAGACGTCCATATTTAAGTCCTTCTTGCATAACTAAACCAGGATCTTCTGTATGAACGTGGACTTTAACGACTTCCTCATCATCAACAACAAGAAGTGAATTCCCAATTCCTGCAAGATAAGCTTGGAAGTTATCGTGGTCGTAACTTTCACGAGAAGTTGGACCTTTACCGAGTTCAACCATGATTTCTGTACAATAACCAAATTTGATGTCCGCTGTTGAAGCATTGGCAACACTTTCGTGTTCAACATTAACCATACGGTCCATTGCGCCAAGTTCGGCAACAGGTGTTTCTGGTACGAATTCACCATTAAGCGCCATTAAAAAGCCTTCATAGATATAAACCAAACCTTGACCACCAGAGTCAACAACTCCAACTTCTTTAAGAACTGGGAGCATATCAGGAGTCATGGCAAGTGCTTTTTTAGCTCCTTCAAGTGCTGCTTCCATAATTTTAACAGCATCATCAGTTTCGTCAGTTTTGCGTTTTGCTAACTCAGCAGCACCACGAGAAACAGTTAAAATTGTTCCCTCAACAGGTTTCATAACTGCCTTATAGGCTACTTCGACCCCATTTTGAAGTGCAGCTGCAAGATGGATTCCATCAATTTCTTCGTAATCTTTAACATATTGAGCGAAACCACGGAAAAGTTGGCTTAAAATAACACCAGAATTTCCACGAGCCCCCATAAGAAGACCTTTTGAAAGAATTTGAGCCACTTGACCAACAGTATCAGCTGGTTTAGAAGCAACATCTTTTGCCCCATTTGTAATGGTCATGCCCATGTTTGTTCCTGTATCTCCATCGGGAACAGGGAAAACATTAAGCGAGTTAACATATTCGGCTTGTTCGTTCAAACGGCTTGCCGCTGCTTGAATCATTTCTTGAAATTTACTTGCATTAATATTTGACACTAATCTTCAACCACCTTCACATTTTGTACATATACGTTTACGCTACTGGCTGTGATGCCAAGTTGATTTTCGAGATTGAAACGAACACGTTCTTGAATATTTTTTGCAACTTCGCTAATTTTTACACCATAAGAAATGACAACATAAACATCGATAGAAGTTTCGTTGTCAGCAGTTGTAACGACAACTCCTTTAGAATAGTTTTCTTGACGCAAAACACTGCGAACATTATCTTTAACAGCAGATTTACTGGTCATGCCGACTACGCCGAAAATTTCAGTTGTAGACGCACCCACAACCGTTGCAATGACTTCGGTAGCAATATCGACATTCCCGTGTTGGTTGTTGATAGTAACACTCATTTTCATAGCTGTACCGTCGTCAATAATTTACAAATTTTTGTAAATAAAGAAAAATTGACTGACAAACGGCACTTTCCTCCATATTATTTAAATATCATTACTCATTTTATCATACTTTTATAAAATAAAACAGCTCTTTTGAACTGCTTTTTGAAATTTACCATTTGTCAGCGCTGACAGAGTTTGTTGGTAACAATTTTATTTACTGACAGAGCTGTCAGTAAATAAAAAACCCCGTCAGATGACAGGATATTTTTGTGTTTTGCAAAAAACAAAAATTATACGCGTTCTACGCCTGCTGGCAATTTCTTCAAAGCTTTAGCTGAAGCCCATACAGTTTTGAGTTCACCGTTTTCAAGAATTGTAACTTTTTGAAGATTTGGTTTAACTACACGTTTAGTTTGATTCATCGCGTGTGAACGGTTGTTACTTGAAACAGTCTTACGACCAGTAAAATAACATTCTTTAGACATGATATTTACCTCCCATTAGATTTTTATGTGCTTAAAAACAACATACTTGTTGATTATAACATTTTTCAAATAAAAAAATCAAGCTTTTGACTATTTTTGGCTGTTTTTTTTCACGCTTTCTGATAAAATGAGATTATGGAAAATTTAATCGAAGAACTTACTGCTAAAAATAAAGAATACATTCATTCGGTAACGAAACAACTGATTTTAGTTGGGAAATCAGATGAAGAAGTTAAAGAAATCTTGAATGACATTCTTCCGCAAATTATTGAAGGTCAAAAATCAGGAATTATTGCTCGTAAATTATTGGGAGCGCCAACTGAATTTGTTGCTCAATATCAACCAAAAGTTGCTGATAGACCAGTCAGTGAAAAAAATGAAAATCCAGTTTTGATGTGGCTTGATAGTAGCCTACTCTTTTTAGGATTTATTTCTCTTTTAAATGGAGTAACCGCACTTATCACTTCTAAGGCTCCGGTTTATGGCTTGATTACAACAATCTTGTCAGCGGCAGTTGCTGGTTTGGTAATGTATATGATGTATCGTTACTTTTATCGTCCTAAAGCGGATAACAGTCGTAGAACTTGGAATTGGAAAGGTTTTGCAGCAACCACTCTGTCAGTTCTCCTTTGGATTGCGGTAACTATCTTCTCTGGCCTTTTGCCAACATCAGTTAATTTGCAACTTCCTGCAATTGCTTTGGTCATTGTTGGACTTGTAGCCTTTGGAGTTCGTTGGCTCTTGAAACGTCAATTTAATATTCAATCTGCTTTGGTTGCTCAACCAAGAAGATAAAAAAGGAAGTCTCTAATTTTAGAGATTTTTTTATTTATAATTTATATAGGTAGAATCTTTTCATTAGTGTTTTAAAATAGTATCAGAAATGCCTATTTATCAACCTTTTATCCTCAAAATGACCACAGAGGGTTGTGTATTGATAAAAATTTTGTGTTATAATGTATATTGATTAATTATGATTATGGAGGTCCTTTGATGAAAGGGATTATTTTAGCAGGAGGGTCTGGAACACGACTTTACCCACTCACACGTGCTGCCTCAAAACAATTGATGCCTATTTACGATAAACCAATGATTTATTACCCATTGTCAACTTTGATGTTGGCTGGGATTAAAGACATTTTGATTATCTCGACACCAACAGATACCCCACGTTTTAAAGAGTTACTTCAAGACGGTTCTGAGTTTGGGATTAATCTGCAATATGCGGTACAACCATCACCAGATGGATTGGCTCAAGCTTTTATTATTGGTGAAGAATTTATTGGTGATGATTCAGTTGCGCTTATTTTGGGTGATAATATTTATCACGGACCTGGAATGTCTAAAATGCTCCAAAATGCAGCTGCAAAAGAAAAAGGAGCCACTGTTTTTGGTTATCATGTTCCTGACCCAGAACGTTTTGGTGTCGTTGAATTTGATGAAAACATGAAAGCTGTTTCTATTGAAGAAAAACCAGAAGAACCTAAATCAAATTATGCAGTAACTGGTTTATACTTCTACGATAATGATGTTATTGAAATTGCCAAAAACATTGAACCTTCATCTCGTGGAGAGCTTGAAATTACTGACGTAAATAAAGCTTATCTTGAACGTGGCGATTTGTCAGTTGAATTAATGGGCCGTGGTTTTGCTTGGTTAGATACTGGAACACATGAATCTCTCCTTGAAGCCGCACAATATATTGAAACAGTTCAACGGATGCAAAATATGCAAGTGGCAAACTTGGAAGAAATTGCTTATCGTATGGGTTATATTACAGCTGACGATGTTCTTAAATTGGCTCAACCGCTTAAGAAAAATGAGTATGGTCAATACTTGCTTCGTTTGATTGGAAAAGACTAAAAAGTCATTATTAAAGTAAAGTTGTCAAAGTACAAGAAGGACAATCAATGCTAAAAAATATTTGGGAATGGTTTTTGTGGTTTACTGGTGTGACTGACGTAGGTTGGTCAGCGTGGTGGGGCGGATTTTTTCAGCTGTTTACCACTTTTTGGTGTCTTTGCTGTTGTTTGGCGAAGACTAAAATGTCATGCACCAGGTTGTCATCGAATTGGACTTCATCGCACAGCTGATGGACTTTATGTTCTTTGTCGAAAACATCATCCAGATGTACCTAATAAGCTAACGCTCGAACACATTCAAAAATCACACGTCAATGCAAAAGAGAAAAAAGATAGTGACTGAATGAAGTTAGCGTTGTTCTTGAATAAACTTTGAAAATAGTGATTAGAAAGAAAAATATGACTGATAATTTTTTTGAAAAAACATTGGCTGCACGAGAAATCAGCCAAATTCCTGGAATGTTAGAATTTGATATCCCAGTTCATGGTGATAATCGTGGATGGTTTAAAGAAAATTTCCAAAAAGAAAAAATGATGCCACTTGGCTTTCCAGAAAGCTTCTTTGCCGAAGAAAAATTACAAAACAATGTAAGTTTTTCTCGTAAAAATGTTTTGCGTGGTCTCCACGCTGAACCTTGGGATAAGTATATTTCTGTCGCTGATGGCGGAAGTGTTTTAGGCGCATGGGTTGATTTACGTGAAGGAGAAAATTTCGGTCATGTTTATCAAACTGTGATTGATGCAAGTAAAGGAATTTTTGTTCCACGTGGTGTGGCTAATGGATTCCAAGTTTTGTCTGACACAGTTTCTTATAGCTATTTAGTTAATGATTACTGGGCACTTGAACTTAAACCTAAATACGCTTTTGTGAATTATGCTGACCCAACTTTGGGAATTAAGTGGGAAGATGTTGAAAATGCTGAAGTTTCTGAAGCTGATAAAAATCATCCATTATTAAAAGATGTAAAAGCTTTGAAGGCTGATGAACTCTAATGTTTGCTTTACATTTACGAACTAAAAAACGTTTAGAATTTTGGCAAGTTGAAAAAAATACTGACAGACCGAGCTGGGCCAATCAGGCATTTACTGACGGGGGCTTTTCTTGGAATGATAAATCGCTGTCAGTAAAAAATGTCGGTGGTTTACTCAAAATGACAGTCCCTATTGGCGATTATTTGGTCTTCAATGGAAAATATTTAAAAGCTGTGCCAAAAGCAAAATTTGTCAGAGAGTATCGAGTGGATTAATTTTCAAGATTTACTAATAAATAATCGAAAAAGGAAAAAACATGACTGAATTTAAAAATATCGTTGTGACAGGAGGAGCAGGATTTATCGGCTCAAACTTTGTACACTATGTTTATAACAATCATCCAGACGTGCATATCACAGTTTTGGATAAATTAACTTATGCAGGAAATGTTAATAACATTAACATGTTATTTGACAGTGGACGTGTCGAACTTGTTGTTGGCGACATTGCAGACCCTGAAATTGTTGATCAAGTGGCTTCTAAAGCAGACGCAATTGTTCACTATGCAGCTGAAAGCCATAATGATAATTCTTTGAAATCTCAAGATGAATTTATCCAAACAAACTTTATCGGAACTTATACTTTGATTCAAGCGGCTCGTAAATATGATTTACGCTTCCACCATGTTTCTACTGATGAAGTTTATGGTGATTTGCCTTATCGCGAAGATTTGCCAGGTCATGGCGAAGGTGAAGGTGAAAAATTTACTGACAAAACACCTTACAATCCATCAAGCCCTTACTCTTCAACTAAAGCGGCTTCTGATTTGATTGTTCGTGCTTGGGTCCGTTCATTTGGGCTTAAAGCAACAATTTCAAACTGCTCAAATAACTACGGACCTTTCCAACACATCGAAAAATTTATTCCTCGTCAAATTACTAATATTCTTTCAGGAATCAAACCAAAACTTTACGGTGATGGTAAAAACGTTCGTGACTGGATTCATACAGAAGACCATTCATCAGGTGTTTGGACAATTTTGACTAAAGGTCGTATGGGTGAAACTTATCTTATCGGTGCAGACGGTGAAAAAAATAACAAAGAAGTTCTTGAAGATATTTTGACTCGTATGGGCAAAGATAAAGACGATTATGACCGTGTAACTGACCGTGCTGGCCATGACCTTCGTTATGCGATTGATAATAGTAAATTACGTACAGAACTTGGTTGGGCTCCAAAACATACTGACTTTGAATCTGGTTTGCAAGCGACAATCGACTGGTATCGTGAAAACGAAAACTGGTGGAAAGCTGAAAAAGAAGCTGTTGAAGCAAAATATGCTGAAACACAAAAGGTTTTGGATAAATAATTTTTCTGTCAAATTTGACAGGCTTTGTTTGCAAAGCTTGTGAGTATAGAAAGGTATTTTCTGATGAAAAATACTCAGCTGCTAAATGTTGTTTTAGGAATTGTGATGTTTATAGTTGCTATCATTGAGCTCTTTGCGAGAAATAAATTTATTGCGCTGTGCTTGATAGTGGTAGGAGTGGCAAATTTTACGATTGCATATAATTCTAAACAGAAATAGCCTCTATCAGTAAATAAGTGCGGGAAAGCGTGGAAATATGATTAATCATATTGGTGGTTTTGCTGTTAAAGACATTGAACGTTCTATTCAATTTTATGAATCTGTGCTTGCTCCTTTGGGTTATAAACTTCATCATCGCTCCGAAAAATCAGCAAATTTTTCGGACAGTATTTCAACAGATCCTTTTGGTGATTTTGCAATTTATGAAGGACAACCTTTCTCTTTTCATTTAGCTTTCCAAGCCAAATTTAATCAAGAAGTAGATGATTTTAACGAAGCGGCCATAAAGCTTGGTGCTAAAGGATATGGCAGGCCTGGCTATCACAAACATTTTCATGAAAATTATTATGCGGCTTTTATTTATGACCCTGATGGTTATGCTATAGAAGCAGTTTGCCATAATAATCAACCGCACTAGGATTTAACATTTTAAATGACAAATCTCTCAGTAGAAAGATTAAAGATTGGAGAACAAATGATTTTAATAACAGGTGGAAATGGACAACTTGGAACAGAGTTGCGTCATTTACTTGATGAACGTGGCATAGCTTATACAGCAACAGATGCTAAAGAACTCGATATTACTGACGGCGTCGCTGTTGATAAATTCTTTGATGAAAATAAACCTGAACTTGTCTATCATTGTGCGGCTTATACAGCTGTTGATAAAGCTGAAGACGAAGGTCGTGAACTTGATGAAAAAATCAATGTTGATGGAACTAAAAATGTAGCCGAAGCGGCAGCACGTGTTGGGGCAACACTCGTTTATATTTCAACTGACTATGTTTTTGGCGGAACTTTGCCAATTGGCCAAGAGTGGCCGGTTGATGCACCAAAAGCTCCTGAATCTGAATATGGGCGGACGAAACATCTTGGTGAAGAAGCAGTTGTGGCTTCTGGTGTAAAACATTACATCATCCGTACTGCTTGGGTTTTTGGTTCTTATGGACCAAACTTTGTCTTCACAATGCAAAACTTGGCGACACGTTTTCCAGAATTAACCGTTGTTAATGATCAACACGGCAGACCAACTTGGACACGTACACTTGCTGAATTTATGGTTTATTTGGTTAATGAAAAAGCTGATTTTGGTTTTTATCATCTAACAAACGATGCTGCGCCTGGTGAAGATGTGACTTGGTTTGATTTTGCTAAAGAAATCTTGAAAGACACAGATGTGCTCGTTAAACCTGTGGATTCAAGCAAATTCCCGGCAAAAGCAAAACGTCCATTTAATTCAACAATGAGTCTTGAAAAAGCAAAAGCGACAGGTTTTGTCATTCCAACATGGCAAGAAGCTTTAGCAAGTATGCTTGAAAAAGGCGATTTGCGTGAAAATAAAGATGGCGTAAAAGGCGAAATTAACAAAAAATAATGACTCTGTCATTAAAATAAACTAATTGAAAATTCTGTCAGCGACCTGCAAAAGCTCGTCAGTACTGACAGAATTCTCATTTTGAGAGGCTGAAATAATCACTAAATAAATTTTAGTGAGTAAAAGGAACAACATGAAAAAACACGTTTTTATCATTGGTAGCCGTGGCTTACCAGCGAAATATGGAGGGTTTGAAACATTTGTTGAAGAACTCGTCAAACATCAAAATAATAAAAATATAAAATATCATGTAGCTTGTCAAAGTGAGAATTCAGACATGGCACTACCTGGAGAACATTTTGAGTATCTTGGAGCAGATTGTTTTGTAATTAAGTTACCCAAAATTGGTTCAGCACGTGTGATTGCTTATGATATTTTAGCCATTAATGCGGCACTTAAATATTGTAAAAAAGAAGAAATCAAAGCGCCTATTTTTTATATTCTTGGGAATACAGCAGGTGGATTTATTGGCCACTATGCCAATAAAATCCATAAACTTGGTGGAAAATTATTTGTCAATCCTGATGGATTGGAATGGAAAAGAACCAAGTGGGCAGCACCAATTCGTTCTTATTTGAAATTTGCTGAGAAAAAAATGGTGCGATATGCTGATTTGATTATTTCAGATAACGCAGGAATTAAAGAATATTTAACAAGTGAATATGGACAAGTTGAATCAGAAGTGATTGCTTATGGAACAGAAAAGTTCAAGTCCGATTTGACAGAATCAGAAACTCTGGTAAAATATAAAGTTAATGATTATTATTTGATTGTAGGGCGTTTTGTGCCTGAAAATAATTATGAAACGCTAATTAGAGACTTCATGAAAAGTTCAACAAAACGAGACCTTGTGATTATTACTAATCACGAAGGGAATGCTTACTTCAAAGAATTGCGCGAAAAAACGCAATTCGACAAGGATGCACGAATTAAATTTGTTGGAACAGTCTATAATCAAAACGAATTGAGATATATTCGTGAACATGCCTTTGCTTATTTACATGGTCATGAGGTAGGGGGGACAAATCCTGGATTGCTTGAGGCCATGTGGTCAACAGCGGTCAATGTTGTTTTAGGAGTCAATTTCAACCGGACGACAGCAGGCGATTCCGTCATTTATTTTGACAAGGAAAATTTACTGACAACTTTGTCAGAAGTTGAAAATTTGACCCCAGATGAAGGTCAAAGATTACACGAAAAAGCTCAGGCAATTATCGAAGAAAAATATACTTGGGAGCATATTTGTGCTCAATATGAGGACCTTTTCGCTCCAAAGTTTACTGATGAGTCTGAGCCTTTAAGAAAAATGGAGAACCTAGCCAGAGGCGGAGATGAGAGTTAATATTTTAATGTCAACCTACAACGGCGAGAAGTTCGTCGCTGATCAGATTGAGAGTATTCAAAAACAAACTTATACTGACTGGAATTTAATTATTCGTGACGATGGTTCAATTGATAGAACCTGCGAAATTGTTGATGATTTTGTCAGTAAAGACAACAGAATTAAATTAATTCGAGCTGAAAATGTTGGGGTGATTAAATCCTTTCATGAGCTTGTAACAGATAATAACAATGCTGACTTCTATTTTTTTGCTGACCAAGATGATTATTGGTTGCCAGAGAAGCTATCAGTAATGCTAGAAGAAACTAAGAAACATGATAATAGTAAACCGGTTATGTATTATACAGATTTGAAAGTTACTGACAGAAACCTTAATGTGACTTCGGAATCCATGATACGCAGTCAGTCTGACCATGCAAATACAAAGCTTGTTCAAGAATTGACCGAGAATACGGTCACAGGCGGAGCGAGTATGATTAATCATGAGCTTGCACAACTTTGGCAAAGCACAAATGATATTATTATGCATGATTGGTATTTGGCAATTGTAGCAGCTGCACTCGGTGAGTTGGTTTATATTGACCAACCTACTCATCTTTATCGTCAGCACGATTCTAATGTTTTGGGAGCAAGAACCCTCTCAAAACGGATAAAAAAATGGACACACCCAAACTTATGGTTTGAAAAATATTGGTGGCTCATTACAGCCAGTCAAAAACAAGCTCAAAAATTACTGACAGAAAATTTGTCACTAATGTCGGAAGATGACAAAGCGCTTGTGACAGCTTATGTCAATATTTTAGCAGAACCGAAAGCAAAGCGTCGTCAAATTCTTGAACAATATGATTTACGTAAAAATAAAAATTATCATACAAGAATTTTTCGAACACTTATCATCACAAAATTTGCATATAAAGGAAAAAAATAAATGAATTTCTTCAGCCGTAGAAATCAAATTCTACTTAAAGAGTTAATTAAAACTGACTTTAAACTTCGTTACCAAGGAAGTGTCATAGGTTACCTATGGTCTATCTTAAAACCCCTTTTACTTTTCTTGATTCTCTATCTCGTCTTCGTAAGATTCATGCGTTTTGGGGAAGCAATTCCTCACTTTGCTGTTGCTCTGTTACTCGGGATTACAATCTGGAATTTCTTTAGTGAAGCAACAAATATGGGAATGCTCTCAATTGTCAGCCGTGGAGATTTATTGCGAAAAGTTAACTTTTCAAAGCCTGTCCTCATCTTCTCAGTTGTTGCCAACGCTTTTATTAATTTAATGATTTCTTTAGTTGTCGTTATTATCTTTGCTTTAATTAATGGCGTACAAATGAGCTGGACAGTAATATTCGCCGTTCCTTTACTTCTAGAATTAATCATCTTCACGATGGGAATTGCCTTTATCCTTTCAACCCTTTTTGTTTATTTCCGTGATTTAGGACCAATTTGGGAAGTAGTAATGCAAGCAGCTTTCTACGGAACACCAATTATCTATCCAGTAACACAAATCTCAACTTCACATCTTGAAATTGCCAAAATATTGATGCTTAATCCAATGGCTCAAATTGTTCAAGATATGCGTTATATTTTAACTTTTAGTAACAATGCCAATCCAACACTATGGCAAATGTGGCACAATCCTTTTGTAATTATCGTTCCATATATCTTGCCGATTCTTGTATTCGGACTTGGACTTTGGATATTTACTAAAAACTCTAAGAAATTCGCAGAAGTTATTTAATTAAGGAGACAAAATGGCTGAATTAGCAGTAAAAATTGATCATGTAAGTAAGTATTTTCGTCTTCCGACAGAAGCGAGTACAAGCCTTCGGACAACTCTTGTCAATCGATTTAGAGGAATCAAAGGTTATAAAGAACAACATGTCCTAAAAGACATTGATTTTGAAGTAGAAAAAGGTGATTTCTTTGGGATTGTTGGTCGTAATGGGTCAGGTAAATCAACACTTTTAAAAATCATTTCTCAAATTTATGTTCCAGAAAAAGGAAAAGTTACCGTTAATGGTAAATTAGTTTCTTTCATTGAACTTGGTGTTGGTTTCAATCCCGAGCTTACAGGCCGTGAAAATGTTTATATGAACGGTGCGATGCTTGGATTTTCAACTCAAGAAATTGATGAAATGTATGACGAAATTGTCGATTTTGCAGAGTTACATGAGTTTATGAACCAAAAACTCAAAAATTATTCTAGTGGAATGCAAGTTCGTTTGGCTTTCTCAGTTGCTATCAAAGCAAGAGGAGATGTTCTTGTTTTAGATGAAGTTTTGGCTGTTGGGGATGAAGCATTCCAAAGAAAATGTAATGATTATTTCTTGGAAAGAAAAAAATCTGGATTGACAACCATTTTAGTTACCCATGACATGAATGCCGTAAAAAAATATTGTAATAAAGCGGTACTTATCGAAGATGGTCTAATTAAAGTTGCAGGAAATGTAGATAAAGTTGCTAACCAATACAGTTTGGACAATTTAAAACGTCTTAAAGCGGCTCAAGAAGAATCAACAGAAGAAGTTGAAGAGTTTGTCAGTGATTTAAAAGTAAATTTATTATCACCAGTACAAACAACGCCAGAACAACCCATTAAATTTGAAGTTTCTTATAATGTTAAAGAAGATATTAAAACTTATGTTGCTTTCTCATTAACCGATGCAGACCGTAATATCTGGATTTATAATGACAACTCAATGGATTACCTGACCGAAGGTCAAGGTGAAAAACGAGCTGTTTATGAATGCAAACTAGACCAAGTTAATAATTTAAAACTCAAGCTACAAGTTTCAGTGCGGAATGCCAAAGATGAAATGGTTGCTTATGATATCGATGAAAAAATCATTATTATTAATCGTCTCGACATTCCAAAAGATGACCTCAGTGCTAAAGATTCAGCAAGCGGCCTAATCTTGCGGAATGGAGATTGGAATTTTGGTTAAAGAAAAGACTCAAACTAAAAAATTAATGAAACCAGAGCGACTTTTTTTAATTGTTACTCTTGTTGCTGGCTTGATTTTTGCGATTGCTCAACCACTTTTTATTGAGCCGGATTCAAGTTATCATTTTGATAAATCGTCTTATCTTTCAAATACAGTTGTGGATAGAACAAAAATTGGCTTTCCTGCTGAGGATTATCAATCAGCACCCCTTCCTTTTACAACGGTCACAACGAAAATGAAAGATGGAACTTATTTCAAAGATTTTTTTGAAACAAAACTTCCACTGGTTTCTAAAAGTAAAGTAACAGATAAGCGTGCCTTAGGAAAAAAATGGTATCAGGATATCATGCATTTGATTCCTGCTTTGGGCGTAAAAGTGGGTTATATGATTTACCCATCAGTAGGTTCGATGGTCTTGGTTGCTCGGTTATTTAGTTTAATTTTCTTTGTTTTGACGATGTATTTTATCATCAAAAAACTAAAAGCTTACCAAATGATATTCACAATCATATCTGTCACTCCTGTTGCTATTCAATTTGCTACAAGTTTAAGTTATGATTCTTATAATTATATTGTTTTTGCTTGGCTAAGTGCAACCTTGATTAACTTGGCAGTAGAGTTGCAAGAAAATAAAGAAATTCAGCTAAAAGATTTTTTCTTAAGAATTATTCTTCCGTCGATTGCCTTGTATTTTTCAAAGGCCAACTCACGCTTACTTTATTTAATTGTTTTGGCAGTATTTATAGTAATAGTTGCGAAAAAATTAAAACTTAGCTTAACAAAACTACAAGTTCTTATTGGAAGTGGTGTATTAATTGGCCTAGGAGCTTTGGTTTATATTTTTAGATATCATGACCAATTATGCCTTGTAGTAAGTAAGTTCCTTTACACGTTCATGGAGCCTTATTACTCAGTATTAACAACTCAAGTTATCAGTGGAACTTCAACAGCAGCAATACCTGCTTGGTTTTATCCAATCCAATATGGTGCATTAATTCTTTTATTCTTATCTTATACTAAAGAACAAGTGCCGCGTTGGTTTGCATGGTTAGGTTTACTTATTAACTTGATTAATCTGTTTGGAGTATTATTTAAATTTGCCATTGACCCAGCTTTTACTGAACACGTAATCACAGGGCCACAAGGAAGATACTTCACAGTCTTTATCTTACTCTTGGCACCAATTTTGGCCCTTCTAGCCCAAAAAATTTCAGTTAAATCAACTGGAAGTTGGTTGAGAAGAATCGTACTTTTTGTTAGTTTAATGGCCCTTGCCTTGAACTTAGGTGTTACCACACTTAGGTCTTACCACTTGCATCTACCAATGGATGAATACCGCTCAGGAATAGAACATTATATCTTTAAATAGGTGAAATTATGGATAAAAAAGTATCAGTCGTAGTGACATGTTATAATCATGAAAAATACATTGAGGAATGCTTGCGCAGTATCTTTGGGCAAACTCATCAAGAAATAGAACTCTTAATTTTTAATGATGGTTCAACAGATGCTTCTGGAGAGGTAATTTCAGAAGTGTTGCAAGATTCTCCGTTTACAGAAACACATTATTTTTCAGAAAAAAATAGAGGTTTGGCCTACGTCCGAAATGATGCTTTGAGTAAAATGACTGGCGATTTTCTGTTGTTCGTAGATAGTGATAACTTTTTAAATGATGATCATATCGAAAAATTACTGACAGAATTGTCAGTAACAAATTCAGACATTGCTTATTGTCAACTTTGGGATTTTAATGCCCAAAGAGACGTTTTACGTCCAGACTTAGAATACAGCTTTGAAAAAGAAATTGTGGGGAATTTAATTGATGCCTCATCACTTGTCAGGACTTCTAAGATTGTTGATGCAAAATTTGATGAATCTTTGAATAACCAAACTCTTGAAGATTACGACTTTTGGCTTAATTTAATTATAAACAATGAAGCAAAACCAGTTTATGTCTCCACTACAAAGTTAAATTATAGAGTATTAAATGAGTCCTTAAGTAAGCGCGGCAATTGGGAAAATTATTATAAATCCTATTTCTATATCATCAACAAATATATTCAAAAAATTCCAGCAGAATTGATAGAAGCCTTACAAAAAAATTTACTACTTTGGGTAGACAACTACCAAAATCTAGTAATTGATAGTGAGCAAAAACTTGCTGACAAAGAACAAGAACTCATTAATCATAATACCCAAGAAGAGATAATGAGAAAAATCATAGCTGACAAAGATACTCATATTGCTAACCAAGAAAAAATGATTTCTGATATCACCAACTCCCTAGCTTATCGAATATTAAACAAACTTCTACACCCCTTAGGAAAGAAACATGAACAATAAATTATTACTATACGTACATTTTAACCGAAATAACGAATTAAGCGACCATGTTATATATCAACTAACCCATTTACGTCAGAATTTTAAAGAGATTTTCTTCATTTCAAATAGTCAGATGGATGAGAACGATTTATCAACATTAACAGGGCAAAATCTTATTGACGGTTTTATGCAACGTGAAAACAAGGGGTATGATTTTGTCGCTTGGTCAGACGCGATGAAGCATTATGGATTTGATAAATTGGCTTCGTATGATTCAGTTACTGTTATGAATGATACATGTTTTGGTCCTGTTTATGATTTTGAAGGAATTTTAGCAAAATTTGACAAAGATACAAGCGTTGACTTTTGGGGAATTACTAATAATCGAAGCCATAAGGTAAAACCTTGGGAAAATCGAGAAGCGATTGTATTACCAGACCATATTCAAAGCTATTTTGTCAACTATAAACAAAAAATTGTAAAGAGTGGAGCATTTGAAAATTTTTGGGCAAATATTGAAGTTTTAGATGATGTTGTAGAAGTTATCGTAAAATACGAAACAGCAATGACCAAGTATTTTGAAGATGCTGGATTTAAGTCAGGAGTTGTATTTGATACACGTAAAGAAGAGTGGGCAGGCATGCTTGTCCATGATTTTTCCGTATTCAATTTACCAGAATTGTTGAAAAGACACATTCCTTTCCTAAAAATAAAAGCTTTCAGCTATGGTGCAGAAAATATTTATACTCCTTTAGTGATTGAACGTTTAAAACAAGAAACTTCTTTTCCGGTTAAACTTATTGTTAATCACATGACAGAAGTAGATTATCCGGACCGTGAATACATGTTAGAAGAAAAAACACTGAAATTCACAAAAGAAGTAAGTTCGAAAACTAATTTGAAAATTGGTATTCACCTTCATGCATTTTATCTTGACCTAATTCCTGAATATCTTAATTATTTTGATAAATATGTTCAAAATTATGATTTATATATCACCACAGATACAGAAGAAAAGTATGAAGAAATTCTTAAAAATTATCCTCTTCCACAAATAAAAAAAGTTATCGTAACCGGTAATAAAGGAAGAGACGTTCTTCCGTGGATGCAAGTTTCAGAATTAATGACAGATTATGACCTTTGCGGACATTTTCACACTAAAAAATCAAAAGATAATGATTGGATTGTGGGAGAATCTTGGAGACGAGATATTGAATATTCTTTATTAGAACCTGCTCAAGCTATTTTTCATGAATTTGAAAAAAATCCAAAGCTTGGCTTAATGATTGCTGACGTTCCATCATTTTTTGAACATTTTTATGGGCCAACATACATCACCGAACGTGATATTTGGCCAGATATGCAAGAAATTTGGCAAAAAATAGACTTTGAAAATTCCAAAGAATTGAAGCAGAAAGATAGCTATGTAATGAGTTACGGCACAATGATTTGGTATCGTCCTCAAGCTTTGAATAACTTATTAAATGTTAATATTCAGGCTGACGTTCCAGAAGAGCCTTTACCATATAATAGTATTTTACATGCATTTGAACGCCTTCTTGTTTATGTTTCGTGGGCAAATGGCTATGATTTCCGTATTTCTCAAATACAAACAAATAATGGGTTTGTTGCGAACATTTCAGCAAATCGACTCTTACGTTCTGTAGAGACTGATTTAACACAGACAAAATTACGGGATCTGGTTAAAATGATTTTTAAAAAGATTAAAGTAATTATTGTATACCGTTTAGGACTTAATAAAAAAAATAAGTAATTTATGGTAAAATTTATATTAGAAAACTGTATAGAAAGTTGTACAGCGCAAATATTATGAGGAGAACTTGGCACTGTGTCCGAAGACAAGAAAATGAAAATTTTACTAATTATCCCGGCTTATAATGAGGGCGAAGGAATATTAGAAAATCTAAAAATTGTAGAGGACTATCAAGCCACTTGTCCTTATCAATTAGATTATGTAGTAATAAATGATGGATCCACTGACAACGAAGAAGAAATTTTGATGGCAAACAACATTAACCACGTTGAATTGATTCAAAATCTCGGAATAGGTGGAGCCGTACAAACAGGTTATCTTTATGCCCTACAAAATTCTTACGATATAGCCGTTCAATTTGATGGAGATGGTCAGCATGATATCCATTCTTTACCAAATCTGGTAGAGCCTATTTTGAATGATGAAGCTGATTTTACCGTTGGTTCTAGATTTTTAGACGAAAGCAATTCTGAATTTAAGTCTTCAAAATCACGTCAAATGGGTATAAAAATTCTATCATCTTTAATTTATATGTCTTCTAAAATAAAAATTAAAGATGTTACCAGCGGTTATCGAGCAGGAAATCGTAAAGTGATTGAGCAATTTGTTAAAAGATATCCAAGACAATATCCAGAACCTGAAAGCTACATGCACCTCTTTTCTAAAAATATTCGTGTAAAAGAAGTGGGAGTAAGGATGTTTGAGCGAACTACTGGAGTTTCAAGTATTAATATGCTTAAAGGCGTGAACTATATGGTTAGCGTATCTCTAGCAATTTTAGCAAGCTCTGTGTTAGGAAAGGAGAAACCATAATGCCGATACAACTTCGGATATTAGCCATCGTTCTTGCTGTGCTTTTCTTTGTCTATACCATAAGATTGGTTAGAAAAGATAAGGCAGAGGTAAGGCATATGTTGAAATGGCTTATCTTGGCTCTCATCATGTTGATCGGAGCTATATTTCCGGAAGTGGGAAGTAATATTGCCCACTTCTTCGGAATTGAAACTCTAACAGCACTTACTTTATTCATGTTGGTAGGTATTCTTCTAATTATTTCCTTAAAGTATCAAATGTCTTTAATATCAGCTGAAAAACAGATTAAGAATTTGATACAAGAGGTATCCTTGTTGAATAAGAAAATAAAAGAGCTGGAGAGAAAAAATGATAAAAAAGAATAATGTATTAATAACGGGTGGGGCAGGATTTATTGGCTCAAGTTTAGCCAATGTGTTATTACCTCAAAACAAAGTTACTGTTATTGACAATCTTTCAATGGGTGATTTTAAAAATCTGCACGAGTCAGCTAATCTGACGAAAATTTTAGGTGATGTTACGGATAAAAAACTTTTGACAAAAGTTTTTGAAGAAAATGATTTTGATTATATTTTTCACTTAGCGGCAATTGCCTCAGTAGCAGATTCAGTTGCTCGCCCTTATGAAACTCATCAAGTTAATTTTGACAGTACGATGATGATTTTAGAAATTTTACGTCAAAATAAAAAATCATTGAAACGATTTGTTTTCTCCTCAAGTGCTGCTGTTTATGGTGACGAACCTACGCTCCCTAAAACTGAAGAAAGTACAATTCGTCCTCTTACTCCCTATGCGATTGATAAATTTGCTTCTGAAAAAATGGCGATGATTTATTATAATTTATATGATATTCCTGCCAGTGCAACACGCTTTTTCAACGTTTATGGACCTAATCAAAACCCTAATTCTCCATATTCAGGTTTTATCTCCATTCTTGTTAATCGTTTACGAGAAAATACAGAATTAACCATTTTTGGAGATGGAGAACAATCTCGAGATTTTGTTTATATAGAAGATGTTATTCAAGCATTACTGTTAATAGCAACCTCTAATCAATCTTTGGGGGAAGTCTACAATGTTGGAACAGGAATCAAAAATACTATAAATGATTTGACGAAATTTGCTCAGAAATTTACAGATAAAGAATTATCAATAAAATATGATGCTGCACGTCAAGGAGATATAAAGGATTCATTATCAGATGTTTCAAAACTTGAAAGCATAGGATATAAACCTAACTTTGATTTAGCTGACGGAATGAAGAAGTATCTCAACTACGAGTTTAAATAATGAAAAACGAATTTAAAACAGGAATCTTTTTTACTGCAATTGCCCAGTATAGTACAGTTATTGTACAACTTATAATTAATATGATTCTTTCACGATTATTAACTCCTGAAGAAATTGGGATGGTTACTATCGTGCAAGTTATTATATTTTTCTTCCAACTTTTAGCCGGATCAGCAATTGGACCTGCTATCATCCAAAACAAAAATTTGAATGAAAAAGACTACGGAATAATTTTTAACTATTCTGTTATTTTTGGTATATTTTTGGTTCTTGCTTTTGGCTTTGGAGGGGGAATAATCCTTAGCACTATTTATAGTAATCCAATATATATCCCACTATGTTGGGCAATGACGCCTATTATTATGATGAGTTCTATGGTACAAGTTCCTAATGGAATTCTTGGTAAAGAAAAGCGATTCAAAGAAATAAGTATTCGTTTACTTTTATCAGGTATTTTGGGAGCGATTTTTGGTATTACGGCAGCTTTTCTACACGCTGGAGTTTATGCAATGGTTCTTGTCTATGTTGTCACTGACTTAACAAGTTTTCTATTGACCTTTAAAATTGTTAAGATAGATTATACTAGATCTCTAAATTTTAAACCAGTTAGAGAAATTTTACCTTTTGTTAAACATCAGACAGGATTCTCCGTTATCAATTATTTTTATCGAAATTTGGACAATTTATTAGTTGGGAAATTTCTTGGCACTACACTGCTAGGAAATTATTCAAAGAGTTATCAACTTTTATCTTTCCCAATTACAATTTTTTTGAATGTTATCAATCCAGTGATGCAACCTATTCTGGCTGAACATGAAAAAAATGTTGTATTAATTAGAGATACCTACCTCAAAGTTTGTCGCCTCCTTGCAATTGTTGCTATTCCAGTTTCAATTTTCTTTTCATTAAATGCGGGTCCTATTATTTATTTACTTTTTGGTAAGCAATGGAGTATGGCAATTCTCCCACTTTCTATACTAAGTTTAAGTATTTGTCCCCAAATGTTGTCACAGTCAATGTCTGCAATTTGGCAATCTCGTAACCTTACTAAAATTCAATCAGTAAGTGGTTTTATTTCTCTTGGAATCATCAGCTTATGTATTTTCATAGGGATTTTAGGTGGTAACTTAACTAGTGTTTCAATTGCCGTTTCAGGAGCATATTTCTTGAATTTTATTGTTTCTGGAAGTCTATTGATGAGACGTGCCTTAGATAGTAACTTTTTCCAACTTTTTAAAGTAATTATTAAACCACTATTTTTAGGAATCATTTTGAGTGTTATTGTCATTTTAACCAATCCATATATTAGTTTTTCAAATCTGTTTATCACTCTGTTACTGAGAGGGATTATTTGGCTAATTATTGTTGCACTATTTTTAGTCGTTACAGGAGAACTTAAGAAAATTAAGGAAATGGTAAAAAAATGAAGGAAAAAACAGTTGCAATTTTTAATGGTTATTATATTCCCCATCTTGGAGGAGTAGAACGTTATACTTATAATATCGCTAAGAAGTTGACTGAAAAGGGTTACCGTGTTATTATCATAACAACCCAACATGATGAAAACTTAACTAATGAAGAAATTCAAGAAGGAATAAAAATTTATCGCTTGCCCATAAAAAATCTTTGGAAAAATAGATATCCTTTTTTGAAAAAAAATCGAATTTATCACTCATTAATAGAAAAAATTGAAACAGAATCAATTGATTATTATGTTGCCAATACTCGCTTCCATATTCCAGCTATTCTTGGTGTTAAAATGGCAAAAGCAAAAGGAAAAGAAGCTATTGTAATTGAACATGGTTCGTCTTATTTGACATTAAATAATCCTATTTTAGACTTTATATTGAGAAAAATAGAACAATGGCTTATTGGAAGGGTGAAAAAAGATACAAGTTTATTCTATGGTGTTTCAAACGAAGCATCCGAGTGGTTAAAAACTTTTAATATAAAAGCTAAAGGGGTCTTATCTAATGCAGTTGCTGTTGATGAGTATCTTAATCAAAAAATCGAAAAAGATGAAAATAAGATTACTATATCCTATGCAGGTCGTCTGATTCCTCAAATGAAAGGTGTAGAAATACTCCTATCTACTTTTTCTAAACTCTCAAAAGAACGAAAAAATTTAGAATTAATTATTGCAGGGGATGGTCCACTTTTAAAAGAGGTTCAAAGAAATTATTCACAAGACAATATCAAGTTTTTGGGGTATGTTCCTTATGAGAAAGTATTAGAAATTGATGCAAAATCAGATGTGTTTGTGCTCATGTCTCGTAGTGAAGGTTTTGCAACGGCGATGCTAGAAGCGGCGATGTTAGAGAATGTTATCGTAACAACTTCGACTGTTGGAGGGGCTAAAGATATTATGCCCGATGAAACTTATGGCTATATTATTGAAAATAATGAAACAGAATTATTTGAAACATTAACAAAAGTTTTAGATAATAAAGAGCAGATGAGATCAATGCAGAAGAAAATTTCTAAAAATGTGTTGGAAAATTTCACATGGGAGCAGTCTGCAAAACGGTTTATAAAAGTTTTTAACGAATTGGATGAAAAATAATGAAAGAACTTACTAACGAAGAACTTCGAGGAATACAATTAGAACAATTAAAATATATCGACAGTATTTGTCGAGAAAATGGAATTGAATACACACTTGCGGGTGGTTCTTTGATTGGGGCAATTCGTCATGGCGGCTACATTCCATGGGACGACGATATTGATATAGAGTTAATGCGCCCACATTATGAACATCTAATTAGTGTTTTAATGAACCAGCTACCAAATGAAAAATATGCGCTCTTACATTATAAAGTAAGGGAAACTTATCTCCCTTTTGCTAAACTTTATGATACTCGGACGAGTTTTACAAGTAAAATTGATAACTTAAATCGAGGGACTGGTGTCTTTTTAGATATCTTTCCAATGGATATTTTACCTGACAATGAAGAAGAAAGACAACTCTTTAAAAAAGAGTTTTTGAAAAAGGCAATTCAACTAACGGCTTCCAATCCTCATGGCTTAGATTTTGCAAGTTCAAGTAAAAAAATATATTTTTGGGGTAAACTTGTTTTATGGATGCCTCAACACATTCGTTTCTATGGAAAATATCGAATTTTGGCTGAAAAATTGGATAAATTCATGCAAAAATATCGTAATAGCGATAACCAATTAATTAGCTATCTTTATACTGGCTATAAAAAAGCTATTTTCCCTAAAGACATTTGGGAAGAATACGAAGATGTTAAGTTTGAGGGGTTAATCGCTCGAAAACTTAAAAATCATGAAGCGTATTTAACTCGTCAATATGGGGACTACATGAAACTCCCACCAGAGAATGAGCGAGTGAATCATGATTATTACAAATGGTATTGGAAAGGGGACGAAAATGGAGGAACCAATTAGGATTCTGCATGTTATTGGGAAAATGGACCGCGCTGGTGCTGAAACAATGATTATGAATCTTTATAGAACGATTAATCGTTCAAAAATCCAGTTTGACTTCATGGTTCACAGCTCGGAAAAAGGAGACTATGACGACGAAATACTCGCCTTAGGTGGAAAAATTTATCATGTACCTTATTTTAATGTCGCAAACTACTTTGACTATACCAAAAAGTGGAAAGAGTTTTTTAAAAGTCATTCAGAACACAAAATTGTTCATGGGCATATCGGTAGCAGTGCCGCGATTTATTTAAAGATAGCTAAAAAATTTGGAAAGTATACCATTGCACATTCCCACGCATTAAACAGTACGATATTTAGCGAGAGAATAAAATATGGTATCGTTTCTTATCCTACAAGACATATTGCGGACTACTTTTTGGCCTGTTCGTTGCTAGCAGGTCAGGACAGATTTGGGGAGAAGGTTGTCAAAGGAAATCGTTTTTCTGTTTTGAAAAATGCAATTCAATCTGATAATTTTTCTTATTCAGATGAAGTAAAAGAAAAAAGTTACAAGAATTAGGATTGAAAGATAAGTTTGTAATTGGTCATATAGGAAGACTAGCACTCGCGAAAAATCACACCTTTTTATTAGATGTTTTTAAAGAAGTTGCTTATAAAAAAAACAACGCTGTTTTAGTTCTTGTTGGTATTGGTCCCCTGGAAGACAAAATAAAACAAAAAGTGAAAGATTTAAAAATTGAGGATAAAGTCATTTTCTTAGGTTTGAGAAAAGATATTCCAGAGTTACTGCAAGCAATGGATATATTTGTTTTTCCATCTTTATATGAAGGCTTAGGAGTGGTGGTTGTAGAAGCTCAGGCAACTGGAATTAATTGCATTATTTCTGATACGGTACCTGATGAGGTTGATATTCATGCTGACTTGCTACAAAGTCTCCCCTTGACTAAACCAGCAAGTTATTGGGCAAAGAAAATATTAGAAACTAGAATTAATAATCGTTATTCAAGACAATCAGAAGTAATTGAAAGTGGCTACGATATAAAGGCTACTGTCAACTGGCTCCAAGATTTTTATTTAGAGCAAGAAATAGATAGGATAAGGAACTAAAATGAAATACACAAAGGATTATACTTTATCTATTTTAACCCCTACATACAATAGAGCGTATACGTTAGACAATCTATATAGAAGTTTGATTGGACAATTAGATAAAGATTTAACCTGGGTTGTAGTGGATGATGGAAGTACAGATAATACTGAAGAACTCATTTCAGAATATATAAGACAAAATCTAATTAAAATAGAGTATATCAAACAAGAAAATTCAGGAAAACATATTGCTATTAATTCTGGAGTGAATATTATTGCAACAGATTTGACTATGATTGTTGATAGTGATGACGTTTTAACAGTAGATGCGGTTAAATCAATAAAAGAATATTGGAAAAAAGCTGACAAAAATAACTGTGTAGGAGTAACTTTTCTTCGGGGTTATTCAGAGACTGAAGTTATTGGAAAAAAATTTCCTAAAAATGAAATGATTGACAATGCAAATAAAGTAAGATATAACTTAGGAATAAGTGGTGATAAAGCAGAAGTTGTCCGTACTGACATGTTAAAGAAATACCCTTTTCCCAAATTTAATGGTGAAAAGTTTTTGAGTGAAGGGATTTTGTGGAAACAGCTTGGTTCTGGTACCAAGACACTATTCATAAATGAGATTATTTATATTACAGAGTATCTATCAGATGGTTTGACAAACTCTGGAAGAAAATTATTAATAAAAAATCCTCTTGGAGCAGGGTTAAATGCTAAACTGGCAATGACTAAGGAGTTCTCATTCAAAATGAGGCTACAAAATACTCTTCTTTATACAGCTTATGGATTTTTTGCAAAAAAAAAGCTATCTGAAATTGTACATGAGAGTGGACAATCTGGGTTAGTAATAACTAATCTTTTATTTGGTTGGCTGATTTATCGTTATTGGAAAAACAAGTATAAATTATAGGAGAAAGTTTTGAAAGAAAAAGAAAAAATTGTAATGGTCGCTGGTACCTTTGATATTTTGCATGAAAGTCACATTAATTTATTAAAAAATGCACGTAATCTTGGAGATCGTCTGATTGTTATGTTGTCTACAGATGAGTTCAATTGGAGTGAAAAACAAAAAGTTTCTTACCAAGAGTATGATACAAGAAAATATATCTTGGAGGCTATAAGATATGTTGACTTGGTAGTTCCAGAGCAATCTTGGGAAGATAAAGCACTTTATATTGATATGTTTGATGTAGATGTTTTTGCGATGGGAGATGATTGGAGAGGAAAATTCGATGTCTTAAAAGAACAATTTCCTAATCTCAAAACAATGTATTTTCCAAGAGGTAAGACATCTTCATCAAAAATAAAGGAAGATCTTTGGAAATTATATCAAGAAAAGCAAAATATAAAATGAAAATTTTCGATAGGGGAATAATATAATGATCGAAAGCACTCGAAAAGTTTTCAAAGGTAAAGATTTTAAACTAACTTTCCTTTTTTTTATTGCTAGTTTTATTCTGATTTTGGGAGCAGTAACTCCAATTAACGTATCGGCTAAACAATCAGAAGATGTATTGACTAAAATATTGGTAAAAAATAATGGGGTACCAGTTATCAACACTTCGTACAATGCCTTGAATGTCGAAATGGCATTAAAGGAAATAGAGAGTGGAGAATTTTCACAGCAATTTCTTGAAAGTAGCACATGGAAAGATTTTTTACAAAATGCTCCAACATGGATGAATGTTGAAGATAATGTTATCATTTTTGAAAATGGACTAAAATTTGGTTTAAATATTAAAAATAATGAAGTAGATGCCAAAAGAATTATTACTAGTATTTTAGTTTCTAATGGTCAAGCAGTGATTGACGAATTAAACAAGGATATGGAAGGAAACAAAGTATCACCTATTCCTTTCTACCAACCAGGAAAAATAACAAACAAATTTACCAATCAAAGTGGAATAGCTGAAACTTTTTTAAGCCCAGGGCTAACAGCAATACTAGATGCTAATTTGAACTATGTTAAGCTGGTTGAAATTAACTCCAATCCTCAAAAGTTAAGTATTGATTTAGGAAACACAAGCAAAAATCTAAAGTTTAGCTTGGAAGGAAATTATTCTACCCAAAAGACAAATTTTGAAAGTTATGTTGTTTCTTTAAATCAGGGTATTGAATATCATTTACTTATCAATAAGAAACTTGCTCAATCTACCAATACAGTTAATATAACCATTCCAGCAAATTCTCAATTGGAGATAGATTCTGTAGTAACTGATAATTTAAGTGCAATTTTAAATACTAATAAGGTGGCTTTTAATCCGTCTCCTTCTAATAATTCTCAACCTATGGTTGTTGCAACAATTGGATTCGATAAAAATTTAACAAGTGATATTACAGTGGTAATAAAAGCTCATATGAATATGGGATTGATTTCGAACTTTTCACTTCCACCATTAAATCTTGGTATGACTGCTGTTACTAGTCAAATGGGAAGTGGAGTAGATACTGCAACCACGCCTAAGCTGGTCACTTCAGGAATAAATTTTGCGATGGTCAATGGAAAAACTGATAGTTTGGCCAGTGGTGCAGAGTATCTGTTGACTCGTGAAGACAAAGGGAAAAAAGAAGTTTATCTACAAGACAATAGTTGGGGAGAGGTAGAGAATATAGAGAGTGATGGGCCAATAAATGGTAAAGTAATCACGGGAGGACAGAGATATATTATTGGATTTGGGGAAACTGACATTCCTCTTGATCTGAATCGCTTTAACTTTAACGCAAAAAGAAGTGAAGAGATTAATCATTCTCTGATTCAACTTTACGGTTTAAGCAAAGGATACAATTATTCTTTGTATCAAATAACTGAGGCTAAGGGATTTACAATAAAAGATAAAGTTCATGATTTTAAAATTGATTATGAAAATTTCGTTTCTCCAAATGGTACTTTTTTGGTGAAGAGTTCAATATCTAATGCGAGTGCTCCGATTCCATCATTGAATAGTTTAATCCCAGATTTTTCTTCTGGACTAAATGAATATAATGCCTTACTTGTCAGTGATTCTCCTATGAAAAAAGGAACTTTACTTAGAAATATTCTCATTGCTTCTTTCATTGCTATTTGTGTTATCTTATTAACAATTATTTTAGTTATTAAGTTTGTGTGAGGAGAATAATGAAAAAAAGAATAAATAAAAAAATCGATAAAAAAGAAATTTTAGAAAATAAAATTCATAAAATTTACTTTGTTTTAGCGGTGGTGATTGGAATTATTCTCTCCGTTGGTATGCCTTTATTTAGTGAACCAGATGGTCAGTGGCATTATTCGGTAAGTACAAATATGGTACATCTAAGTAATGACCTCTCAGCTTATGGAGAGCCTGTTGGGACAGGGTTGAATGTTCAAAAATCGGCTTATCAACGAGGAAATCATTTTGAACAGTATTTTGAAAATAAAATTGTCAAAATGCCCATTCAAAATATTCCTCGAACAAATAGTATTCCCCCAGTATTGAGTTCTAATTTTTTAGGTCACTTGATACCAGCAATAGGTGTGTGGATAGGATACCATATCTACCCTTCTGCTGGGGTAATGATCGTTGTAGGACGTTTATTTTCAAGTATAATTTCAAGTTTTATAATTTGTTTAATTATTAAAAAAATCCAAAAAGGTAAATTGGTTGTTTTTGCTTTATCTTTGACTCCAGTTATTGCTGGGACATTGGCAAGTCTAACTTATGATACGTTTTCATATCTACTTGCTCTGCTTGTTTTTTTAATTACTACAAATTTACTTGTAACGAAGCAGATTACATGGAAGAGGATAGCCTCTATTGGGATTGTTTCTGTTTTGATAGTGCTTGGGGCAAAAACTAATGTAAAATTACTATTACTACTTTTTCCTTTGGTATTATTTATTTTAGTATTTGAAAAATTTAAAGATAAAAGAAAAATTCATTTTGAATTTAGGGGTAGGAAATTATGGATTTTTTCCATGGTTATCTTAGGGTTTATAATTATTGCTATGGGAATTATTTTTACGATAAAACCTAGCTTGATTTTTTCAATTTATCGTATTATTATTAATTTTTCAGTAAATTTGTCCCCAAGTCTTTCAATGAATAATATATTCTTAGGGTTACTTGCGTCACCTTATCCAAGTTATAATTATATGCCTTATTGGGTTGCTGGAGCTTGGTATGTTATTATTTTACTGTCAATGCTCGTTGATAAGTACCCTATTTCTAAATGGGTTGGGTTAGGAGCAATAGCTATCTTCTTTATTAATTTTCTAGGAGTTTATCATGGCTTTTTGACATTTCAGGGAGGTGGATATGCTCCAGCGCCTCGTAGTGTAATAATGGGTTCAATTTATGGGCAACAGGGACGTTATTTTACTCCTTTCCTTCTGGTACTAGCCTTGGCTTTAGCGAGTTCAAAGATACGATTACAGGTCGTTTCTGGACAAGCAGTACTCTGGCTCTCGGCTATGCTGGCCATAGTTTCTAATATTATTTTGCTATTTGCGACCTTGTTTGGAATCTATTATCTATAGTCGGCATGGTATATAAAATATCAATAAAATATAAAAAAACTAAGAAAATTTTCTTAGTTTTTTTATTTTAATTAACTTTCCACGCGACTGCACCATACTTCCAACCAAGTCTGAGGAGGTTGTCTTGTTCATAGGAATTTGTGGTGTAGTTGTGTGATCCTGAAGAAGCATTTGGGTTGTAGGCAACATAGAGATTTTTGGAACCATTTGAGTAAAAAGCTGCTCCTCCATTATTGTCCCAACGCCAACCTTTGCTAACGAGTTGCTGTGCTTCATATTTGCTCATGGTGTAATAATGGTCTCCACCTTTTGCATTAGGATTATAAACTCGATAAACGGGTGAACCAGTTGAGGAAGAAAGCCAACCGATTCCTTCGTAACGCCAACCAACATTTTGAAGATTAGTTTTTTCGGCAAAATTTAATGTATAAAAATGTTCACCTGTGTTGGCATTGTAGAGACGATAGACATCTTGTAAGTTTTGTGAAGGAGCACCGAAGATATTATTATAGTCAATTGAAGTATCTAAGTCATTATTTAAAAGATTTGCTGTTCCACCTTTGAAACGCATTTCGCTGGTATACTGCCAAGCGCCGTAAGTGGAGTTTATTGTATTTGAGTTTTTCCACATTGCAGCATAAGTACTGGGTGTCCCGGGTGGATATTGTGCTACCCACATGTTCTTAGCTCCAAGAGTTGAAGTATTTATAACACCGGACGTTATCCAACTTTGGCTAGTATAGTAACGAATATTATGGAAACCATGGCTAGCCATGGTATTTTTAAAAACGATTGAGACGTTTGTCCAATTATAAGCGGTAGAGGGAGCTTCAGCGTCTTCAATCATAACAGTATTACTAGAGAGACCAAGTGTTTTTGCAGTCTTAGCGTAGTATGCGGCTTCGTACTGGATACGTGTTGGATCACTTACGAAGTGATAAGTGGCAATAGTCAACCCAGCCGTTTTAGCCATATTAATTTGAGTTTTAGCGTAAGGATTAGTGTAATTTTCTCCTTCTGTTAATTTTACAACGATTGTCTTAACACCAGCCGATCTTAGAGCATAAAAATCGGCTTGATTCATCCAATTTTGGTAGCTGGAAATATCAACGGCATCACGCCTAGGTAGAGAACTTGTGTTAGAATTTAGCATGGGAGCAGCAGTCGAGAGCATACGGACATGAATAGCTGAAGAAGGTAAAGTTTGGGTAGGGGTTACAGTATTTTCAGACTCATCCTCCTCTGGAGTTGCTGGAGCAACCTGTGTTTGTGGTGCAGGAAGGTTCTTTTGGGCGAGGAGGGCCTCTTGCTCTTGTTTGATGTAGTAGCCCATTGGATGGTCATCTTGACTAACATTATCTTCAGCAAATACTGGTTTGGCGATTAATAGCCCTGACAATAGAATTAGGGGAATAATGTGGGATTTTTTCAGTTTCATTTCTAAATTTTCAGCTTTCCTTTGTGTGGATGAAAAATAAATGGTTTCATATAATATTTTACAATGAGGACAACAAAGCTTTGTTGCGTTATAGTAAAAAATAACTAACATTTTAATGAAAATGTTTTCTTTGGGTTTTAAATGTAATTTTAAACAGTCTTTTTTTACCCTGTATAATATATGTTACCATATTTAAGGCGAGTTTATGAAATAATAAGGTAATTATGAGTTTAAATTTTGCATATTTTTTATTTAATCTGTTTTCTACTGTTGAAATGCTTTGGGAATAGTGGTAGAATAGTAAAAATAAAAAATTGGCGAATGCCATAGAAATATAGCTATATTGCTTATATATAGCACGATAATGGAGGAATATTTTCGATGTCAAACTGGGAAACTAAGTTTTTGAAAAAGGGATTTACTTTTGATGATGTATTGCTGATTCCAGCAGAGTCTCATGTTTTACCAAATGAGGTGAGTATGAAGACAAAGTTGGCTAAAAATTTGACTTTGAATATTCCAATTATCTCTGCTGCCATGGATACTGTAACTGACTCAAAAATGGCTATTTCAATGGCGCGTCAAGGTGGACTTGGTGTAGTTCATAAAAATATGTCTGTTGAGGAACAAGCTGAAGAAATTCATAAAGTGAAACGTTCAGAATCTGGTGTTATTACAGATCCGTTTTTCTTGACTCCAAATCATAAAATTGAAGAAGCTGAAAACTTGATGGCAACTTACCGAATTTCTGGCGTACCAATCGTTGATACGCTTGAAAATCGTAAATTGGTAGGGATTATTACTAACCGTGATTTGCGTTTTATTACGGATTATAATCAACAAATCAAAAATATGATGACTTCTGAAAATCTGATTACTGCTCCGGTTGGAACAACTTTAGATACAGCTGCTCGTATTTTGCAAGAGCATAAAATTGAAAAATTACCTTTGGTTGATGAAGCTGGTAAATTGGCTGGTTTGATTACAATTAAAGATATTGAACGTGTGATTGAATTCCCAAATGCTGCTAAAGATGAGCAAGGTCGTTTGCTTGTTGCTGGAGCAGTTGGTGTATCTTCTGATACTTTTGAGCGTGCGGAAGCTTTGTTCGCTGCAGGGGCTGATGCGATTGTTATTGATACGGCTCATGGACATTCAGCTGGTGTTTTACGTAAAATCCGTGAAATCCGTAATCATTTCCCAGACCGTACTTTGATTGCTGGTAATATTGCTACTGGTGAGGGTGCTCGTGCTTTGTTTGAAGCTGGTGTTGATGTGGTTAAAGTTGGGATTGGTCCTGGTTCTATCTGTACGACTCGTGTTGTTGCTGGTGTAGGCGTTCCGCAAATTACAGCCATTTATGATGCGGCAAATGTGGCGCGTGAATTTGGTAAAACAATCATCGCTGATGGTGGGATTAAATATTCTGGTGATATTGTTAAGGCGCTTGCTGCTGGTGGAGACGCTGTTATGCTTGGTTCAATGCTTGCAGGTACTGACGAATCTCCTGGGGAATTTGAAATCTTCCAAGGTCGTAAGTTTAAAACCTACCGTGGAATGGGTAGCTTGGCAGCAATGAAAAAAGGTTCTAAAGACCGTTATTTCCAAGGGGCTGTTAATGAAGCTAACAAACTTGTTCCAGAGGGAATTGAAGGACGTGTGGCTTATAAAGGAACAGCGACAGATATCGTTTTCCAAATGCTTGGCGGATTGAAAGCAGGAATGGGATATACTGGTGCGGCTGATATTACTGCTTTGCATGATTCAGCACAATTTATCGAAATGTCTGGTGCTGGTTTGAAAGAATCACATCCGCATGATGTACAAATTACTAAAGAAGCACCTAACTATTCTGTACAATAAAAATTACTGACAAGAATTCTGTCAGTAAAAAAAGGGAATTGACAAGTTGTCGTTCTCTTTTTTATTTTGAAATTTACTGACAGAAAAATTTGTCAGTAAAAAGATGATAAAAATAGGTCTTTTATTATAGGAAAAAAGGCTAAAAATGCTGTTGAAATGTGGTATAATAAGCAATATGATTGAAAATGAAAATACAATGGAAGATTTGTACTGTATTGGTTGTGGTGCAAAAATTCAAACTGAGGATAAAAATGCACTTGGCTTTTTGCCTGCGGGTGCTTTGAAGAAAAAAATAGCTGAACGCGACCAAATGGAAGCTGTTCAGGCTGGAGATGAGGGAAGCGAAGCTTCTATCAAAACTGAGGATTTATACTGTCAGCGTTGTTTCCGTTTGCGCCATTATAATGAGATTGCACCGACAAGTTTGACGGATGCAGATTTTTTGCGTTTACTTAAAGAAATTGGTCAACATGACGCTTTGATTGTCAATGTGGTTGATATTTTTGACTTTAACGGCTCTTTGATTCCTAACCTTCATAAATTGACTGGTGGAAATGATTTACTCATGGTTGCCAATAAACGTGATGTTTTACCAAAATCACTAAAAGTTGGAAAATTAACTGCTTGGTTAAGAGAACAAGCGGCTTCACGTTCGCTTAAACCTAAAGATATCTTAGTGACTTCAGCTCAAAATAAAGATGATGTGGCTGAATTGATGGAAGCTATTGAATACTACCGCCGTGGGCGTGATGTCTATGTGGTTGGGGTAACGAATGTTGGTAAATCAACTTTGATTAATGCAATTATTAAATCAGCTTCAGGTTCTGAGGATGTGATTACAACTTCACGTTTCCCTGGGACAACCCTTGATAAGATTGAAATTCCGCTTGATGAAGATTCGGCATTGATTGACACACCGGGGATTATTCACCGTGGGCAAATGGCTCATTATTTGGAACCAGAAGATTTGAAATACGTGTCACCGCGTAAAGAAATTAAGCCGAAAACTTATCAGCTCAATCCTGAACAAACATTATTCTTTGGTGGTTTGGCACGTTTTGATTTTATAAGTGGCGAACGTCAAGGAATGACGGCTTATTTTGACAATGAAATCAATGTTCATCGGACGAAACTTGAAGGTGCGACTGAATTTTATGAAAAGCATAAAGGAGAACTCTTGGCCCCTGCTTTAGTTGGTGCCAAATTGGTTCGTAGTGAGTTTAAAATTACTGACAAATCGGATATTGTCTTTTCTGGTCTCGGCTGGGTTCGTGTGCCACAAAAAGCAGTTGTGGCAGCTTGGGTGCCAGAAGGTGTGGATGTAGTTGTTCGTAAGGCTTTGATTGGGTAAAAAATATTCACAGTTTGTCTTGTAAAATTACTGACAGAATTTCTGTCAGTAAAATCTTGGAGAATTAAAATGGAAGAGACTAGTCAGGATATTGGTTTTACGCGTAATAATCAGTGGTTTCGATATCGGGCAGCTGGAATTATTATTAAAGATGATGCTGTTTTGATGGTTGGCAATGACCACAATGATTATTATTATTCGGTTGGTGGTGCCGTGCAACTGGGTGAAACGGCCGAGAAGGCTTGTCTGCGTGAGATTTATGAGGAAACTGGTTTACAACTTGAAATCGAAAGATTAGCTTTTATCCATGAAAATTTTTTTACAGGTCAGGAAAGTGATTTTTTAAATAAGGTCAATTGTCATGAATTGAGTTTTTATTTTCTGATGAAACCACTGACAGAAAATCTGTCAGTAAAATCGGAGAGTTTTGGGACTGATGGTAGCAAAGAATTTTTGAAATGGATTCCAATTGCTGAGTATAAAAATTACAAAGCTTTCCCGACATTCTTTGCTGACGAGCTGAAAAATCTGTCAGTAAATTCTCAAATCAAAAGAATTGTGACAGCTGAATAAATAAATGAGCAGAGTTTGACTCCATAACAATTTTAGTCTAAACTCAGCTGACAAAAATAAAAAAGGAAAATTTTACTAAAAATTTGATAGATTTAGAAGAAAAACAAGAAAGAGTTCTCCTTGCAGGAGTGGAAACAGCTGAAAATTTTCAGGCTTTTGAGTCATCAATGATTGAACTTGCTGAACTGACAAAAACAGCTGGCGGCTTGGTTATTGACCAATTCACTCAAAAAAGAGAACGTCCAGATAGTCGGACAATGATTGGTTCTGGAAAATTAGAACAAATGCGTTGGGCGATTGAAGTGGGTGAAATTGATACGGTTATTTTCAATGATCGCTTATCACCAAGGCAAAATGTCAATTTAGAAGAAGCTTTGGGTGTCAAAGTCATCGATAGAATGCAATTGATTTTGGATATTTTTGCTATGCGTGCGCGCTCGCATGAAGGAATGCTTCAAGTTGAAGAAGCCCAGCTCAATTATCTTTTGCCTCGTTTGGTGGGACAAGGGATTATGCTCAGCCGTCAAGGTGGGGGAATTGGTTCTAAAGGGCCGGGTGAAACCAAGCTTGAAACAGATCGACGTTATATTCGCACTCGAATTGAAAACATTGATAAAGCCCTCAAAAAAGTTGAAAAAACAAGGGAAAATATTCGTCAAAATCGCTCGAAATCAGGAATTTTTCGGATTGGTTTAATTGGTTACACCAATGCCGGAAAATCCAGCATTATGAATGCTTTAGTTGGGCTTGATAAAGAACAATATGAGCAAAATGAACTTTTTGCGACTTTGGATGCCACAACAAAAGCAGTTAAACTGGTTGAAGATTTTACGGTGTCACTGACCGATACTGTCGGTTTTATCCAAAACCTGCCAACAGAGCTGATTAAAGCATTCAAATCAACACTAGAAGAATCAGCTAATGTTGATTTACTGATTCATGTTGTGGATGCCAGCAACCCTCATCACGAAATTCATGAACAAACAGTTTTGAAAATCATGGAAGATTTGAAGCTTACCAATATTCCTGTGCTGAATGTTTATAATAAAATGGATATAGCACCAAGTGATTTCTTGCCAACTTTATCGCCAAGTTTACAACTCTCAATTAAATCTGAAAGTGGCGTGCAATGGCTGAAAACAGCAATTTTGGAAAAATTACATGAACTTTTTGATGCTTTTGAGTTAGAGTTACCTTACGAAAAAGCCTATCAGTTACCTGAATTACGAAAAAGTGCCTTGGTGCAATCAGTGATTGAGGGTGAAGAAGGGTATCAGATTAAAGGATTGATTGCGCCTGAATTGAGTTGGAAATTACCCAATAACTAAAGGTTGCCGGAAATTTTAAAAATAGAAATAGGAAAAATTAAATCATGGAAATGAACGGGAAACAAAAACGCTACTTGCGTAGCTTGGCAGTTAACATTAAACCAATTGTTCAAATTGGCAAAAGTGGTTTGTCTAATGAAATTTTGACAAGCATTCGTAATGCTGCTGATGCACGTGAACTAATCAAAGTTAATATTTTACAAAACTCAGATGAAGTGGCAACAGATGTGGCAGAAGCAATTGAAGAAATGGGACTTGATGTTGTTCAAATCATCGGTCGAAATCTCATTGTGTTTAAAGTTTCTGACCGCAAAGAAAATCGCAAAATTTCGGTTGAAGTTAAAAATATTGTGAAATAAAGTGTTCTAAAAAATAATCAAAGACTAAGATATAATGGGTGAACAAATGGCAATAGATTTATTGACTCCTTTTACAAAGGTAGAATTAAAAGCTAAAGAAGACGAGAAACGACGGGCAATCGGACTTTTTTGGGGTAATTTTAATCCTGTTCATGTTGGCCATTTGACAATTGCTGACCAAGTGCGCCAAGAACTTAATTTGGAAAAAGTTGTCTTTTTACCAGAACATAATACTGACGGGCATGTTGCAGCTATGCTGACCGCAGCTATTGAAGATTGTCCTGGTTTAGAAGTAGACGCTTGTCGCCTGAAAGCTAAAGATGGCGCTGATATTTATCAAACGGTACTTGAGCTTCATGAAGAAAATCCAGATTGTGATTTTTATTTTATTATCGGTGGTGACATGATTTCTGGTTTAGCTCATTGGGCACATATTGATGAGTTATTAGAATTAGTTCAATTCGTTGGGATTCGTAGGCCTCGTTATCGGGCAGGAACTTCTTATCCGATTATGTGGGTGGATGTTCCAATGATGGATATTTCTGGAAATTTGATTCGGGAACAATTGCACCGTGGAATTAAACCACATTTTCTTTTGGCACCGAAGGTTTTAGATTACATTTTGAAAGAAGGCTTATATGTTTGACTTTTATCCAGAAGTGAATTTATCAAGAGAGGATTTGTTAGCGAAAATTGCTAGCATGGTCAAAAAATCACGTTTTGAACATATGCTCGGTGTGGAAAAAGCAGCAATTGCGTTAGCGCAAAAATATGAAGTTGACCCGCATAAAGCAAGTTTAGCTGGACTTTTACATGACTATTGTAAAGAAGTGGATGATGAAACTTTTCTAGCCTTGATTGATAAATATGGCTTAGATGCTGATTTGAAAAATTGGGATAATAATATTTGGCATGGAAAAGTCGGAATTTATAAAATGCGTGAAGATTTCGGACTTGAAGATGAAGAAATTTTAAGGGCGATTGAGATTCATACGGTCGGAGATAAAGAAATGTCTGGTTTGGCTAAGGTGTTGTATGTAGCAGATTACATTGAGGAAGGTCGAACATTTCCTGGGGTCATTGAAGCCCGTGCCGTTGCTAATCAAGATTTAAATCAAGCAGTTGCTTTTGAAACCATGCGTTTGGTTGAGTATTTGGCAGAACGTCGTTTGACCATTTATCCTCAAACTTTTGAAGCCTATAATGCTTTTATTGGTTATTTGTCTTGAAATATCGTTAGAGATAAACTGCTTATTATGAACAGAGGAAAATGAATGATTAGAAAAGCTGAAATGAAAGATTATCTTGACATTGCTCGCCTTTCTGGAGTACTTGGTTATCCAATTTCTGAAGCGGCTGTCAAGAAAAATCTTGCACGTATTTTAAAAGATGCTGACCATGAATTTCTTGTTTTTGAATTGGGAGAAAGAGTGACAGCTTTCATCGAAGCAGAAATTTATGCTCCGGTTTATGCTGAACAAGTGATGCTAAATGTCTTAGGTTTAGTTGTGGATGAAAAAAATCAAGGACAGGGAATTGGTGCTCAATTACTTAATGCCTTAGAAGAAAAGGCTAAAGCGAGAGAGATTAAAGTTATTAGACTGAACTCCGGAGTGCAAAGGCATGAGGCGCATCAATTTTATGAACATCAAGGTTATACCAGTAATCATTCACAGAAGCGTTTTTTAAAATTTCTCTAAAAATAATGAATATAACAGGCAACTTTTGGTTGCTGTAACTTTTTATGTTAAAATAAGTGGGTCTAGTTTTTACATTTGATTGTAAAGGATCTAGAGAAAATGAATAATAAATCTTAAAAAGATTTTTAATGAATAAAAAGAGGCAAAAAGTCTCGGAGGAAAGAATTGGATTCAAAAAAATTACTTGAAGTGGTTGTAAAAGCAGCCGATGATAAAAAAGCACTTGATATTGTGGCCTTAGATATGTCTGAAGTGACATTTGTTGCAGATTATTTTGTGATCATGGAAGCAATGAATAGCCGTCAGTTAGATGCAATTGCTGATAATATTGCTGAAGCGGCTGAACTTGCTGGAGCAAAAGCAGCAGGTCATATTGAAGGCGATGCAAAAACAGGTTGGGTTTTGATTGACCTTGGTGATATCGTAGTCAGTGTCTTTGGCCATGATGAACGTGGACACTTTAATTTAGAAAAACTTTGGTCTGATGCACCAATGGTAGATATTTCTGGATTTATGGCTGAATAATTAATAGCTTTGTCGGTCTTACTGACAGAGCTCTTATTTATTTTAAAATTTACTGACAGCCCTATTAAAAGAGCTGTCAGTAATTCTAGAAAGGTCTGAAATGGCATTTTACGAAGATTTTTCGAGAGTCTATGATCAGGTCATGGACCAAGAACTTTATGAGCAATGGCTTGATTTTACAAAAAGACATTTACCAAAAGAAACAAAATCAGTTTTTGAATTAGCTTGTGGCTCTGGTGCTTTATCAGTTCGTTTGGCCCAAGAAGGCTACAAAGTGACTGGACTTGATATTTCTGAAGAAATGTTAACTTTGGCCAGTAAAAAAGCTCGACAAGCTGGTTATCAACTTGATTTTACTGCTGGGGATATGCGCGAACTTTCTGGACTTGGAAAATTTGATGCGGTAACTTGCTATTCTGACTCACTTTGCTATTTGGAAAATTTGGATGAATTACAAGCTACGTTTGATGGTGTTTTTGAAATACTAAATGAAGGTGGAACTTTTATTTTTGATGTGCATTCAACTTATCAAGTAGATGAAGTTTTCCCCAATTACTCTTACCATGAAAATGCGGAAGATTTTGCTTTTTTATGGGACTCATTTGGAGGAGAAGTTCCACATTCTATTGTCCATGAATTAAGTTTTTTCATTCAGGGTTCTGATGGGAAATTTACACGAAAAGACGAAGTTCATGAAGAACGGACTTATCCAATCGACGATTATCTCGCACGCTTGGCAACTGCTGGCTTTAAAGAAGCGATGGTCTGTGCAGATTTTACTGACGAGGCGCCGAGCGAAGAAAGTGCGCGTTGGTTCTTTGTCTGTAAAAAATAATCGAAAAAATATTTCTGTCAGTTACTGACAGATTTTTTTAGAGGTAGAAAATGAATAAGATTACAGGAATTATTGCCGAATTTAATCCATTTCATAAGGGACATGAATATCTTTTGGACCAGATTGAGGGCATAAAAATAGTAGCCATGTCAGGGAATTGGATGCAGCGAGGTGAGCCTGCTATTTTTGATAAATGGACGAGAGCACAAATGGCTTTAGCTTGTGGTGCTGATTTAGTGGTTGAATTACCTGTCACTGTTTCGGTACAGGCAGCTGATTTTTTTGCAAGTGGTGCTGTGGCTATTTTAAAAAATCTTGGAATTACTGACCTGGCTTTTGGTTCAGAATCAGCAATTGATTATAATGAAATTGCTGATATTTATGAAAAAAGAGGGGAGGAAATGGAAAGTTACATTCAATCATTAGCTGACCAGTTTTCCTACCCTGAAAAAACTCAAAAAATGTGGCAGCATTTTACGGGAATTGAATTTGACGGGAACACACCAAATCACGTCTTAGCTCTTGCCTATGCTAAAGCAGCGGCAGGTAAACAAATTAATTTACAAGCGATTAAACGCGTCGGAAAATTTCATTCACTAGAGCTGACAGAAGGATTTGCTAGTGCAACCGCACTCCGTCAGGAGTTATTTTCACTGACAGAAAGGCAAAATTTACTGACAGAGCAAACTAATCAATCTGTCAGTAATAAATCGGTGCTGACAGACTTGTCAGCAATAAAAAATCATGTTCCGTCAGCCATTTTAGCGACTTATGCAAGTCCAAAAACTAATTGGGCAGCTTATTTTCCACTTCTGCAATATAAAATTCGAGTTGATGAGCACTTGGAAAATATTTTTCAAGTCAATCAAGAACTTTCTGTCCGCTTAAAAAAGGCGGTCAAATCTGCTAAAAATCTTGATGAATTGGTCGAACAAGTTTATACCAAACGTTATACGAAAGCGCGTGTTCGTAGGTTTTTAACTTATATTTTGTTAAATATTCCAAAGCAGTTTGATTTACCAGAACAAATTCATGTGCTAGGCTTTTCAAAAACTGGTCAAGAAATTTTAGCTCAAAATCGGGGAAAAATTATCAGTAAAATTGGGCAAAACCCATGGGACAACTTGACACAGAAAGCTGATGAAATTTATCAATTAGGAAATGTTCAATTTGAAGAACAAAATTTTGGTCGAAAACCAATTCGTTCATCAATCAGATAGACATTTACGATAAATATTTGTAAATAACGTAAAAAATATGTTATGATAAAAAGAAAAGGAATTTTTATTATGACTGAAAAAAGCATGAAGAATCTTGTCAAAGTGACGGGGATTCTTAACATCATTGGTGCTGCCTTGGTTGTGCTTTCAACCATCGTTTCAATGGCTTCACTATCGCAAGCACTCAATTCAACTGGTTCAAACAGCTTTGAAGCCGGATTTAATGCAGCAAATTCTGGCCCTGCTATGTTTATCAAAATTATTATTGGGTTTGTGGGAATAGCAACATTTGTCCTTGCGATTATTTTACTTCGCCAAAATAGAAGATTCAATTTGAGCAATGCAGCAGCAATTTTAACACTGATTGCAGGAATCTTTGCTTGGGTTATTATATTTGTTTCGCTTGTTTTATGGATTATTGCTGCCGTGTTCTTATTAAGAATGAAAATAAAAGAAGGTGAAGAAAACTCTAATGAAATTTCCTCACAAGAATAATCCCTGATGAAATTAAAGTAAAATCCCGTAAAATCGGGATTTTTTTGATTTCTCATAGACGAGCCTTTACAAATTGTGATATAATATGATAGAAAAAATCATGCAGATTAATCCTCTGCCAATAATTTAAATAAAATTTCAAGGAGATTATTCCAATGGGACGTAAATGGGCCAATATTGTTGCTAAAAAAACCGCTAAAGACGGTGCAACTTCTAAAGTATATGCAAAATTCGGTGTTGAAATCTATGCCGCTGCTAAACAAGGTGAACCAGATCCAGAATCAAATTCATCATTAAAATTCGTTATTGAACGTGCCAAACAAGCGCAAGTTCCAAAACACGTTATTGATAAAGCAATCGATAAAGCTAAAGGTGGTGGTGATGAAACTTTCGTTCAAGGACGTTATGAAGGATTTGGACCAAATGGTTCAATGGTTATCGTCGAAACTTTGACTTCAAATGTTAACCGTACAATCGCTAATGTCCGTACTACTTTCCACAAAAATGGTGGGAATATCGGAGCAGCCGGTGCTGTCAGCTATATGTTTGACAATACAGGGTTGATTGTTTTTGAAGGAACTGACCCTGACCATATCTTTGAAATTTTGCTTGATGCTGAAGTTGATGTTCGTGATGTGACCGAAGAAGAAGGAAATATTGTTGTTTATACAGAACCAACAGACCTTCATAAAGGAATTGCAGCACTTAAAGAAGCTGGAATTACTGAGTTCTCAACAACAGAATTAGAAATGATTCCTCAATCAGAAGTTGAACTTTCACCTGAAGATTTAGAAATCTTTGAAGGACTCATTGATGCTCTTGAAGATGACGATGACGTCCAAAAAGTTTATCATAACGTTGCAAATCTCTAATTTGAAAATACAAAATCTGTCATTAAGGCAGGTTTTTTTATTTATAAATTTGATATAATAAAAGCATGTCTAGCCCGAAAATTGATTATAAAAAATCTGATAAAAATTATTATTTACCAAAAGGAATTTCTTTAATTGAGCTGCCTGCCCTTAATTATCTAATGATAGATGGCAAAGGAGCACCAACAAGTCCAGCTTTTCAAGAAGCCATTCAATATTTGTATGCGACAGCCTATATGATTTCAATGTCTTATCGAAACCCAGACTTTATAATTGAAAATTTCCAACCTTTTGTGGTTCCGCCTCTTGAAGGTTTATGGACCAGTAAAAATGAACCTAGAGCTGGTAAACTAGATAAAAATGACTTTATTTGGCGATTGATGATTAGAATGCCCGATTTTGTGGATTCTGAAATAGTTGAAAAAGCTAAGAAGTTAGTTGAGAGTAAAAAAGGATCTGATTTATCAAAAGTTAAATTTGAAGCTATTCAAGACGGATTATGTCTGCAAACCATTCATTTAGGTTCTTTTGATGACGAAGGGGAGAGCTTTGAGAAACTCTTTGAGTATGCTAAAGAACATGATTTAAAAGCTGTTCACAAAGAATTTCATCATCGAGAAATTTATACCAGTGATTTCAGAAAGACAGCAACAGAAAAATTGAAAACAACCCTCCGAATTTTTGTGGAGAGAGGACAAGAAAAATGAAGAAAACAGATTGGTCACAACCCTTACGCAACCGATTAGCAGAAGATTATTTTCCTAAAATGATTGAATTTATCAATCAGACTTATCAAGAGGGCAAAGTATATCCACCAGAAAATCAAATTTTTCGGGCGATTGAATTGACTCCTTTGGCGCAAACAAAGGTTATCATTGTTGGGCAAGACCCTTACCCTCAGCCTGGAAAAGCTCAAGGCTTGGCTTTTTCTTATCCTGCTACTTTCAAAGTGAATCGTCCAGACTCGATTGTTAATATCCAAAAAGAATTGCGTGAGGAAGGTTTTTCTAAAGATGACAGTGATTTGACGGCTTGGGCCGAACAAGGTGTTTTACTTCTAAACGCAGTTCTGACCGTACCTGAGTTTGCTTCAAATGCCCATGCTGGTAAAATTTGGGAACCGTTGACAGACGAAATTATCAAGATTGCCTCAGATGATGAGCGACCAAAAGTTTTCATTCTTTGGGGGGGGTTTGCTAGAAAGAAAGCCAAACTAATTGATGGAAGTAAGCATCTCATACTAGAAGCGGCGCATCCGTCACCTTTGTCAGCAAGTCGTGGTTTTTTTGGTTCGCATCCTTTCTCAAAAACCAATGAATTTCTGGTTGAATCTGGTCAAAGTCCGATTGATTGGAGTAAATAAAAACAGTCTGATTTGACTGCTTTTTTATTTATTTAAAAATAAAGAACGATTTTTCCATGTGCGTGACGATTCATCTGTAAGTTGATTGCTTCCAAATAGTCATCGATAGAGTACTTTGCTGCAATTGGAACCGTCAGTTGATGATTAGAGATGGCATTTAAAATCATTTCCATATCAGAAGGAAGAGCTTCGCCACCTGTAGCCGTTGGAATCCCAGCTGGAGGCTCTGGATACATGATGACAGTCGACATCTTATCAGCTTTGACTTCTAATTCGAGAGCAGCTTTAAGCGTTTCATGGCTGAATAGATCGATAGCCGCCGTGATTTCTTTATTTTTCAAACGGTCAGCCAGACCCGGGCCATAACTTATTTGTTCGGCACCTAAATCTTGTAGGAAGTCAGCGGTAGAGTCAGAAGCAGTACCGATTACTTTAGCGCCTAAAATTTGAGCAAGTTGAACCGTAAAAATTCCTACGCCACCGGCTGCACCACCAACTAAAAGAGTATCCCCTGCTGTTACGTGAGCTTTTCGCAGAGCAACTGCCGCAGTATGGCCAGCAACGGCAAGAGTAGAGGCGACGTCATCTTCTACAAAATTGGGTCTATGAAAAAGTCCACGTTCTTTCGTTGAAAAATTGAGTTGTTCGGTTGCTGCACCTCTCATTGTTGTTCCAAAAACATGGTCGCCAACTTTAAAGTCGGTCACTTCTGGACCAATTTCATCGATTATTCCAGCAAAATCATAGGCAAAAGTTTGGGGAAGTTTGACACCAAAATTTGGAGCCACTTCAGGATTTCCCATAATAGCCCAATCCATTGGATTGAGTCCAACATGACTGACTTTGATAGAAACTTCATCAGCTTTTGGATGGACGAGAGGAAGGTCCACGAGTTGAAGAACATCGGGTTTACCAAATGTTTTGTATTGTAGTGCTTTAACCATTTATTTTCTCCTTAATGTGCTTTATCAACTTTTCTTGACAGTTTTAAAGGCATTTTATATAATGTCAGTAACTGACATTTGAGAATAGTATAATCCTTTAGAGGAGTCTTGTCAAGGGAAATGTCACAAACTGACATTTAGGGGAAGAGATGAAAAAAACAAGTCAAGAAAAATTATATGAAGCAGCCTTGGAATTGATTACAGCGCAAGGTTATGAGAATACAACTGTTCTACAAATTGCCACCAAAGCTGGTTTAACAGAGCGAACATTTTTTCGTAAATTTAAAAATAAAGCAGATATTTTCTTTGCTGGCGGTGAGCAATACAGCCAAATGTTACTGACGAAAATGAAAGAATCAGAAGCGAATAATCCTATGGCTATTGTTCTTGAAAGTTATTTTTACGCTGCAGACTTCTTTGATGAACATCGAGAAAGAACAGTCAAAAGACAAAAAATAATTGCCAGTCACCCAGATTTGGAAGAACGTGAACTTTTAAAACAAAGTAAAATCGAAGAACTATTAGTTGAATATTTACTGACAGCTTATGGTGAAAGAAGTGCAAGATTAGCTGTTCGCCTAGCTCGAGCAGTTTATAGTGTGGCTTGGGAAGAATGGTTAGAAAATGATGCTGACAGTTTACATCATTTATTAGAAAAAGCAATTGCAGACTTTAATGAACTCAAAAATTACTGACGGAAATACTAGCATATCCGTAAATGCGCTAAAGCGCAAACGGCTATCCTATGACAGAAGTTTTGTCAGCAAAATAAAAACTACTGACGAGCCTGTCAGCAGTTTTTTTCCTATTCTAATCCTTTTTTCCAAGGGTCGAGCCAATTGACAAAAAGAGCGATGAAAAGAAGTAATCCTGAGATAAGAGCAAGCAAGTGCATGCCGTTAAATAAGGTGTGACGCAAAGGGGCAATAAGATTTACTGGAATATTTTTTAAAGCTTTTGCATCAGAAATTTGATTAAGAAGTGTTGTTGTAAGTTTTGGATTATGTGCTGTTGCCTCAGTAAATGTACGATTAAGGGCAATGGATAGCCCAGATAAAACAAGCGTTGTTCCCATTGTTCTTAGTAGTGCATTAACCGCGGTCGCTGCACCAATCAAATGCTTAGCAACACTTTCTTGAACCGCAACTTGCAAGGTGATATTGACAATTCCAAAGGCAGTTCCAAGAATTGCTGTTGCCACAAAGAGCATCATAATTGAGGCATGTTCAGGCAAACTAAATAAGAAAATTGCCCCTAAAACCATAATGGAAAATCCAATATAGATTGTTTTCTTTTCTCCCACTTTTTGAATGAGATGATTGACATTTCTAGTGCCTATAACCAGCATGATTGCTGATGGAATCAAAACCATTCCGCCGACTAAAGCCGTTGCGCCCATGACTCCTTGTCCCCAAGTAGGCAGATAATTTGTGTAAAAACCAAAGAAGCCATATTGCATGAAAAACATGATATTTTTAGCGATAAATGAAGGGTTTTTGAAAAGTTCAAGTGGAACAATTGGGTCAACTGCCCGTTTTTCAGCAAAATAAAATCCGATGAAAAAGAGAAAACTTACAACTAATAAAGTAAGGAGGAGAGGAAGATTAATGACTGCATTTCCCATCATTTGGAAAAGCAACATTATTACAATGACAGCGATGGATAAAGAAGCAGAGCCAGCAAAATCAATTGATTTTTTAGTATGGTCTGTTTTCAAGTCGAAATTTTTCCAAACAATAAAAGCCATATAAATCCCAATTGGAATATTGATGAAAAAGACCCAACGCCAGTCAAGTAAAGTGACAATCAGCCCCCCGACAATTGGTCCTGCAATAGTTGAAAATGAATAAGCAGCGACAGTATTTCCAATCACTCGTCTTCGCTCATCGGCTTGATACATCATTCCATAGATGACAAAAGGAAGTTGAATCATCACACCAGCACCAAGTCCCATGAGCGCGCGTGCGACAATAACCATTAGCATATTAATGGCTAATCCTTCGCCGAGAGAACCTATTGTAAATAAGAGTGTGCCAAGCACAAACATTTGTTTATATCCAAAGCGTTCGGCTAATTTCGTCCAAATGGGAGAAGAAACCGCCATGAGAAGCATATAAATGGTTACAACCCAACTCATTAATTTAATTCCATGTAATTCCGCCATCATTGCAGGTAGAGCGGTCGCTACGATTGACCCTTCTAAACCTGTCATCACATTGGAGAGCATAAAGGCTCTTATGGAACGTTTTTCTTGTATTTTATTCAATTTTTACTCTTTTCTATTTTAAAATAAGATTCAAAATGCGGTGGTTGACACTTTGAAATCAACATGCTATATTATAGCAAGTTAGAGTTACTCTAAGTCAAGAGAAAAAATTGACTTTTTATTAATTAATAAAATAAAAAAGTAAAATTGCCATAAAAAAGTGATTTTTATAAGTTCAAAGGAGAAAAAATGGTCACGATTGCGACAGTTGCAGGGAGAACAGGAATTTCAGCCTACAATCTACGATTCTATGAAAAAGAAGGATTAATCTCAGTTCCACGCACTAAAGCTGGAATTCGTGATTTTGATGAGGCAACAGAATCAAGAATTAATGCCATTCGCCATTATCGCTGTGCCGGATTGAGCCTAGCACAAATTAAAGAAGTTTTTGCCAATACAGATAAGCATGAAATGATAATTGGAGTTTTAAAAGCTCGTAAAAAGGAAATGGAAAAAGAATTAGCCGAACTTGAAAAATCGATGGCTTATTTGGATAAAAAAATTAATATTCATCAAGAACGCTTAAATGAGGAGGCAACAAAGCTAGTCTAGTTTGACAAGGTCTTTTCCATTTGATATAATAGGAAAGTCGTGTGAAAGACCACGAACTCTCGAGCTGGAAATGGGGTGAAAATCTATGTCAAAAACACTTGTACGCAAAAATGAATCACTTGACGACGCACTCCGTCGCTTCAAACGTTCAGTAACAAAAGCTGGAACTCTTCAAGAGCTTCGCAAACGTGAACACTACGAAAAACCTTCTGTAAAACGTAAACGTAAATCAGAAGCAGCACGTAAACGTAAAAAATACTAATTAGAATTTTTAATCACTGACTTCTGTCAGTGATTTTTTTATTCATTAGCTTTTACTAACAAAGCTGTCAGTAAATTTTGTTAAAATAGAGGATAGAGGGGGATAAGATGACTAAGATTAAACATATTTTTTCTGACCTAGACGGGACTTTACTTGATGACCAAGGTAAAATTTCCAAAAAGACTCAAGAAGTGATTGAAAACTCTAATCTTCCGTTTTCTTTGGTTTCAGCAAGAGCACCTCAAGCGATGGAGAGTCTAATTAATCAATTGAATTTAAAAAGCTCACAAGTTGCTTTTAATGGCGGGCTTATTTTTGCTAAAAATAAAGTTATTAAGGCAAATCCATTGGTTCATGCTAGCACTCAAGAATTAATTAAGACAATCAAAAAAGATTATCCTGAAATAAATCTATCCCTGTACAGTTTAAGCGATTGGTATGTTGAAAAGATTGATAAAGACATCGAACAAGAAATGCAATTTACTCCACAGGTTCCTAAGTTAGTAGATTTGGAAACATTGATAACTGAGCGACCAAGACTAGAAATATTTAAAATTCTTTTGATTACACCAAATGAAAGTAAGTTAGAAGAAATTAAAAAACATTTAGAAAAGCTAAATTTTCCTGATATAATCATTCAAAAAACTTGGGAAACGTATCTTGAGATTACACATCTTGAAGCTCAAAAAGCTAAAGCAGTCCAATTTATTGCTCAAAGAGAACAGTTAGAGCAAAGCGAACTTGCAGCATTTGGCGATAATGAAAATGATTTAAGTATGTTAAAAGCTGTTGGGTTACCAATTGTCATGGCAAATGCTTCTGATGACTTAAAAAAAATAGGAAAAGTGATTACGAAAAGCAATACAGAAGATGGTGTCGCTTATGGAATTCAAAAATATATTACTGACAGCCCTTTTTAAATTCATTTTTAAAAATAAAAAAATCTGTCAGTAAAAATCTTTTAAAAGTAACCCTTTACAAGCTAAAAGTAAAATTCTCAAAGCCAAATTATTCGAATTTGTGATATAATTAACCTATCGATTTGAATTGAATCAGCATGGTGCTTTTTCAATCTCAACAAAAATATCTTATAAGGAGAATTTTTCCAAATGGCAAAATTGACTGTAAAAGACGTTGAACTTAAAGGCAAAAAAGTCCTCGTACGTGTTGACTTTAATGTTCCAATTAAAGATGGCGTAATCACAAATGATAACCGTATCACTGCTGCGCTTCCAACAATTAAATACATCCTTGAACAAGGTGGACGTGCAGTCCTCTTCTCTCACTTGGGACGTGTTAAAGAAGAAGCTGACAAAGCTGGTAAATCACTTGCACCAGTAGCTAAAGCTCTTTCTGAAAAACTTGGTCAAGATGTTGTTTTCCCAGGAACTACTCGTGGAGCAGAACTTGAAGCAGCAATCAACGAACTTAAAGATGGAGAAATCCTTCTCGTTGAAAACACTCGTTTTGAAGACATCGACGGTAAAAAAGAATCTAAAAATGACCCAGAACTTGGTAAATACTGGGCTTCACTTGGTGACGGAATCTTCGTTAATGACGCATTTGGTACAGCTCACCGTGCTCACGCATCAAACGTTGGTATCTCAGCAAATGTTGATAAAGCCGTTGCTGGTTTCCTTCTTGAAAACGAAATTGCTTATATCCAAGAAGCAGTTGAAGCTCCAGAACGTCCATTCGTAGCAATCCTTGGTGGTTCAAAAGTTTCAGATAAAATCGGTGTTATCGAAAACCTTCTTTCAAAAGCTGATAAAGTTATCATCGGTGGTGGGATGGCTTACACATTCTTGAAAGCTCAAGGTTACGAAATCGGAACTTCACTCGTTGAAGATGACAAACTTGATCTTGCTAAAGAATTGCTTGAAAAAGCAGCTGGAAAATTGATTTTGCCACTTGACCACAAAGTTGCTAACGCATTTGCTGGTTACACAGAAGTTAAAGAAACTGCAGACCAAAATATTCCTGCAGGCTTCATGGGACTTGACGTAGCAAGCAAAACAATTGCTGACTACAACACACAACTTGAAGGTGCTAAAACAGTTGTTTGGAATGGTCCAGTTGGTGTATTTGAAAACCCAGACTTCCAAGCAGGTACTGTTGGATTGATGGAAGCTATCGTTAAACAACCAGGTGTTAAATCAATCATCGGTGGTGGTGACTCAGCAGCAGCAGCAATCAACCTTGGCTATGCAGATAAATTCTCATGGATTTCAACTGGTGGTGGAGCTTCAATGGAACTCCTCGAAGGTAAAGTACTTCCAGGACTTGCAGCTTTGACTGAAAAATAAATCTAAAAGCTAATAAATAAAAAGAGTTTGATTTTTTAAATCAAGCTCTTTTTGTATCTGTGCTATAATTTGGTTATATGAAATTCTATACTTCAACAAATGAAATTCCAGAGGAGATGTTAAAAGGGATTGATTTGACTTACCCTCAGTTGACTTATCTACCAGAAACTGGAATTCTCTATGATAATACATATAATGAAAAAACAGTTCCAATTATTTCAGGTGGAGGAAGTGGTCATGAACCGGCCCATGTAGGTTACGTTGGGTCTGGAATGCTTGCGGCAGCTGTGACTGGTCCTCTATTTATACCACCAAAGTCTAAAAATATTTTAAAAGCTATTCGCCAAGTTAACTCAGGCAAAGGAGTTTTTGTGATCATCAAAAATTTTGAAGCTGACTTAAAGGAATTTAATGAGACAATAAAAGAAGCGAGAAATGAAGGAATTGATGTAAGATATATTGTCAGCCATGATGATATTTCGGTGAATGCTTATAATTTTCATAAAAGACATCGAGGAGTTGCTGGAACAATTTTACTTCATAAAATTCTTGGTGCTTTTGCTAAAGAAGGCGGAAGTATTGATGAAATTGAACAATTAGCTCTGTCACTTTCCCCAGAAATTTATACTTTGGGTGTTGCCTTAGCACCTGTTCATTTTCCTCATCAAAAGACTTCATTTGTTCTAGCTGAAGATGAAGTTTCTTTTGGAATTGGAATACACGGAGAACCCGGTTATCGTGTTGAAAAATTTGAAGACTCAGAGCGTATTGCCGTAGAGTTAGTAAATAAGTTAAAAGCAGAAATTAACTGGCAAAAAAAAGCAAATAAAAATTATATTTTGCTTGTAAATGGTTTGGGTTCAACAACATTAATGGAACTTTATAGTTTTCAATATGATGTGATGCGCCTTTTAGAACTTGAAGGCTTATCTGTTAAGTTTTGCAAAGTTGGAAACCTAATGACAAGTTGTGATATGTCAGGAATTTCATTAACACTTTGTTCTGTTAAAGATCCTAAATGGTTGGACTATCTGAATGCTCCAACGGGAGCTTTTGCATGGTAATCAGCTTTCAAAAATTTTAATTTGAGCAAGTAAAAGATTTACAATCTGAGAATAAAGCTTTTCTAAAGAATTTCCTCTAATGATTGATTCTCTAGTTATTGCACAAATTGCTGCAGCATTATAACGACATATAAAAGATTTTTCTAAGTCTGACCAATGATAGTCAGACTTTTTTTCTTGGTCAAAAATAACCTTATCAAGTAAGTTTTCCCATTGAATAAGGAAAAAGTGTTCAAAATTTTTATCTATAACAAATATTTTTTGATAAAAAATTTGATTTTCATCTAAGTAGCGTAATAAGAGTAAGAGTTCATTTTGCCAACCATAATAATCCGAATTATCATTAATTAATTCGGCAAAATCATTCTCAAAAATCCAAGATAAAAGCTCTTCTTGGTTCTGAAAATAATTATAAAAAGTTTGTCGTCTAATTTTTGCAGTTTGCATGATATCACTGACAGAGATCTGGTGATAAGCATTACTTTGCATCAGGTCTTTAAAAGCTTTAGCAATAATTTTTTGTGTAATGATTGATTTTTTCATATTTAAAAAGAAAGCGGACACATTTTGCGATTTGTCCCTTATTTTTATGGACTTTATATTTTATACTAAGTATAACATAAGAAACTCAGGAGGATGAGTGATGAAAAAAATTATTAATCAACCACAAGATGTGGTCTCAGAAATGTTAGACGGATTAACCTATGCTTACGGGGATTTGATTGAAAAAGTTCCAGATTTTGAAATTATTCAACGTAAAAGTCCTAAAAGTGGAAAAGTTGCCTTAGTATCAGGCGGGGGTTCTGGACACGAACCGGCTCATGCTGGCTTTGTCGGGGAAGGAATGCTATCAGCAGCTGTTTGTGGAGCTATTTTCACATCACCAACGCCTGATCAAATTTATGAGGCAATCAAATCTGCTGACGAAGGAGCTGGAGTACTCTTAATTATCAAAAATTATTCAGGCGATGTGATGAATTTTGAAATGGCACGAGAAATGGCTGAGATGGAAGAGATTAAGGTTGAGCAAATTATTGTTGACGATGATATCGCCGTTGAAAATTCGCTCTATACTCAAGGAAGACGAGGAGTTGCTGGAACAGTCCTTGTTCATAAAATATTAGGCGCAGCTGCCCATCAAGGGGCTTCTTTAGATGAAATCAAAGATTTGGCTGATAAGGTCGTCAAGAATATCAAGACTATTGGCTTAGCTTTGTCAGCCGCAACAGTTCCAGAAGTTGGAAAACCTGGTTTTGTTCTTGATGATAATGAAATTGAATATGGCGTAGGAATTCATAGTGAACCCGGATACCGTCGGGAAAAAATGAGAACTTCTTATGAGCTAGCAACAGAACTGGTTGGAAAGTTGAAAGAAGAATTCAAATTTGAAGCTGGTCAAAAATATGGAATTCTTGTAAATGGTATGGGAGCGACGCCATTAATGGAGCAATTCATTTTTATGAATGATGTTGCAAAATTACTGACAGAAGAAAATATTGAAATTCTTTTTAAAAAAGTTGGGAATTATATGACTTCAATTGATATGGCAGGCTTGTCACTTACAATGATTAAGTTGGAAGATGACCAATGGCTCAAAAATCTTAATGAAGACGTGAAAACTATTTCTTGGGGATAAGGAGAGAGAATGTTAACAATAGATACAACCATTGAATGGTTAGGAAAATTCAACGAAAAAATACAAGAAAATAAAGCTTATCTAAGCGAACTAGACGGACCTATTGGTGACGGGGATCATGGTGCAAATATGGCTCGTGGGATGTCTGAAACAATGAAAGCATTGGAAGTTTCAAACTTTGGAAATGTCTCAGAAATCTTTAAAAAAGTGGCTATGACCCTAATATCAAAAGTAGGAGGAGCTTCTGGTCCTTTGTATGGTTCAGGCTTTCTAGCCATGAGTAAGACTGCCACAGAAACTTTGGATACAAGTGAATTAATTTATGCTGGACTAGAAGCTATTCAAAAAAGAGGAAAAGCTCAAGTCGGTGAAAAAACGATGGTTGATATCTGGTCAGCATTTTTAAATGACTTACAAACTGATTCAGCTTCCAAAGATAATTTAGAAAAAGTTGTTAAAGCAAGTGCAGGACTTTTAGCTACAAAAGGACGAGCTTCTTATCTTGGAGAACGCTCAATTGGACACATTGACCCTGGAACACAATCAAGTGCTTATTTATTTGAAACACTTTTGGAGGTAGTAGCATGACTTATGGAATTGTAATCGTTTCTCATTCCCCTGAGATTGCCTCAGGACTAAAAAAATTAATTCGTGAAGTCGCTAAAAATATTTCGCTAACCGCTATAGGTGGTTTAGAAAATGGCGAAATAGGCACCTCATTTGACCGAGTTATGAATGCTATTGAAGAAAATGAGGCAGACAATCTCTTAACATTTTTTGATTTAGGAAGTGCTCGAATGAATTTGGATTTGGTTTCTGAAATGACAGACAAAGAATTAACCATTTTTAATGTCCCGCTCATTGAGGGAGCTTACACAGCGAGTGCTCTCTTAGAAGCAGGAGCAACTTTTGAAGCAATAAAAGAGCAGTTAGAAAAAATGATGATAGAAAAATAAGGTAAAGCAATGACATTGCAAATATTGGGAGAATTTCTGGGCACTTTCATCCTTGTATTATTAGGAAATGGGGTTGTCGCAGCAAATGTTTTAGGTAAAACAAAATCGGAAAATGCAGGTTGGGTGACTATTGCAATTGGTTGGGGCTTAGCAGTTGCTGTCGCTGTCTGGGTAGTTGGCTTCTTTTCACCCGCTTATCTCAATCCAGCCTTGGTCATTGGTTTTCTTGTCTTAGGGAAAATAAAGATTGGCTTAGCATTTGCTTTTATTGTAGCCGAATTTTTAGGTGCTATGTTAGGTGCTGTTGCCGTTTGGTTACATTATTATCCTCATTGGGAAGAAACAAAAGATTCTTCTCTAATCTTGGCAAGTTTTGCCACAGCACCCGCTATTCGTCATTCTTGGTCCAATTATTTAGGAGAAGCTTTTGATGGGGCGCTACTCATGATACTGATTATGGCAATGGGCCATTATCGTCTGGAAGGTGGTTTTGGTCCAATTATTGTCGGTTTTCTTATTATGGCAGTTGGTTTTTCTTTAGGACCAACAACTGGCTACGCGATGAATCCAGCACGTGACCTAGGTCCGAGAATAATGCACGCCCTTTTACCAATCAAAAATAAAGGAACTTCCGGCTGGGGATATGCTTGGATTCCAGCAACTGGTTCAATTGTTGGTGCTGTAATTGCTGGACTACTCTATCAATGGATGTTGACGCTCCATTGATAGTATCTAAAAAATACGGATAATCCATCCGTATTTTTTTAATCATTAAAATCAAAGCGAAGTTTCATGTGATTGGAACCAGAAATAACCATTTTACCAAGAAGTTCAGTTTGAGCAGTCAGAGCAATCTGTGCAAGTTTTTCGTTCACTGCTTCAAGTGATTGGTCACTTCCTTTGTCGGTTTCGTTTTGTAAGGCTCTTAATTTTGCCATTGTGTTTAGGTCAAAATTGTCTCTTTTATCGACATAGGCTTGGAAATTACTATCTCCTAGAACAGCGGTCATTGTAGTCAACCAATACATTTTGGTTGGGTCAAAGTCGGCTTTTGTATCGCGATAACAAGTAGGGGTATCACTTACTCTAGCATAAAATGGAACAAGGCTATTGAAACTGTTAGGTCCAAAAGCAAGCCAATGAATGCCAGCAAGCTCCTTGTCTATATTATCTCGAATTTGTAAAACATGAAGTTCCAAATTACGATTGAGTCCAATTGGTCGAATCAATTTTTGTTCTGCGGCGCTTGATGTTGTGCTGTATGGGTCATAAGCTGTATTTTCATAATGACTTGACATGACAAACTTAATTTCTTCAATGGAAATTTTGCGATTGGCATGGCAGATGAAAGGTAAATCTTGGTTAAATGGATCGTCATTTCCTGTGGTTTCTGGAGAAAAATAGTTTTGCACATACCAAGCGCGTGGATTGTTGTAGCGCGTGTCTTTAATGGTACTTGAACCAAAAATATGACGAAGGTTATAACCATCAAAGTCTGGATTAAGCTTGTTCTTATCAATAAATTCTTTCAAACCAGTTGAATAAATCGTGTCAGAACTTTCAAAATCATACCAATCGATATTAAGACGATTAGGAGCAATAACATAAGCGTCGTCGGGGATACGAATAGCTGCCCATTGATGTCCACCTAGTGTTTCTAACCACCAAATTTCATCTTTATCAGAAAAAGCCATTCCGTTTGATTCATAAGTTCCATATTTTTCTAAGAGTTGCCCCATCCGTTCAACACCCTCACGCGCACTCTGGATATAAGGGAGGGTAATTGTTGTGAAGTCTTCTTCACCTAGTCCTGCTTCAACATAAGGGTCCAATCCCAAGATACGACTATTTGTTGTTGAGGTTTCTGTCGCAGTCATGGCAACATTCTCACTATTAATTCCAGCCGCTGCCCATATACCATAGGTTGAATCCGCATCAGGTGTAGAAGTATATGATAGGGGATTTTCTGGTAAGTCAAATTCACAAGCTGTGGCGATAGAGCGATAGTGCTTGGGTTGATTTTCAGGATTGATGACAACAAAACGTTGGGGATTAGGTTTATCTCCACCATCTTCGTTTCGTGCAATTAAAGTTGTGCCATCTAATGAGGCTTTTTTACCGACGAGAAATGTTGTACAGGTCATATGAACTCCTTTATAAAGATATAAGTGATTTGTGCTAAGTTCCTCAAAGCTTAAAGTTCTTATCATTATACTACAAAATGCTATTTTTATATAGCTTTATTAGACTTTATTTGATGTTCATTCTTCAAAATATTATAATGAATGAGTAATCATTTATTCAGTTTAAAAGGAGATATCATGTCTGAAGAACAAACATTAAATGAGGTTTATGCTGATACCCTAAAAAAAATGGAAAATTTGACAGAAAAGCAAAAGAAAGTTTTACAGGCGTCATTAGAGCTCTTTGCATCACAAGGCTTTGAAGCGACAACTTCTCAACAAATTGCAAAAAGGGCGGGAGTTTCTGTTGGTTCTGTTTACCACACTTTCCCCACGAAACAAGCCATTCTTGTAGCGGTACTTGCACCTATCTTTGAGGGGACAATGGATACTGTCGCCAATCAATTTAATGATAATACATTTGGCAAAGGATTTGAAAGCGTGGAAGAGCTCGTTAAGGTAACCATTGCTGACCGTTTTTATTTTGCCGATAAAAATATAAATGTGATTCGCTTGATGTTGGGACAAATGCTTGTTAATTCCGTTTTTGTTGAAGACTTAAAAAAATTTTTCGAGCAACAGGCCAAACAGTTAGTTTTACCAACAATTGTTCGCCTCCAAGCGGAACAAAAAATAAAAAATCTTCCGATTGAAAAAATTCTACAGATTCTTTTTTATCCTTTAGCGACCTATATAGGTAAAAGAGTTTTGGGAATTAACAATATGTCATTAGAGGAAGAAATAGAATTTGCCACTGAAATTACTATAAAGACACTCAAAGTTTAATTTTTGACAATCATGAATTGAAGTGATAAAATTACTTCAACAAGAAAAATGAACGAGCACTCATTCATTGTTTGAGGGAGAATAATATGAAATCACCGATTGCTATTAATGATATTAGTGTGAAATTTGGCGATAAGGCAATATTAGACCATTTATCCTATGAATTTGAAAGTGGAAAAATTATTTGTTTGATTGGACCTTCTGGAGCTGGTAAGTCAACCTTTATCAAGGCCATTGTTGGAATGCAAAAATTGGATTCTGGCAATGTTAAGATTCTTGAAAGAAAAATTCCTGACAGAGAAGTATTAGGGAAATTAGGCTATATGGCGCAAGAAGACGCCCTATTTAAGGAATTGACCGGCAAACAAAATTTAGAATTTTTTGGTTCTTTGCAAGGAATCAAAAAAAAGGATTTACAAGGAAAACTTGATAAGGCAGCTGCTACAGTAAATCTGACTAAGCAGTTAAATCAATCAATTTCTAATTATTCAGGAGGAATGCAAAGGCGCTTATCACTCGCTATTGCTCTGCAAACGGATGCTCCGATTTTACTTTTAGATGAACCAACTGTTGGGATTGATCCAGAATTGCGTCAAGAAATTTGGGAAGAGCTGCGAACTCAAGCAAATCAAGAAAAAACAATATTAATTACGACGCATGTTATGGATGAAGCTGAACGTTGTGATGTCGTACTGATGCTTAGAAATGGTAAATTTATAGCAGAAGGTTCGCCAAAGGAAATTAAGGAAAAGTATCAAGTTGCCTCGGTTGAGGAAGCCTTTATTGTTGCGGGAAAAAATTTAGAGTTAGAAAATAAGGGGGCAGCGAAATGAGAACACTTGCTATCTTTAAACGAATTATGCTTCAACGGCGTGGTGACCCTAGGACGCTGGCAATGATGTTTTTAGCTCCAATATTTATTTTGACGCTCATGTACTTTCTCTTTCAAGTACCGTCAAATACTGCTTATAGAGTGGGTTTGAAGTCTGATAATACAGAATTAACAAGAGCTTTGAAGGATATGCCAAATGATAAAGCACATCTGAAAGTGATTAGTGTTTCTGAAAATAATCGCTCAACAATGAATGAGAAAGATTTGAGTGCAATTGTTAGTATTTCGGGAAAAAATATTGATGTTAGTTATGCTAATCAGTCAAATGGAACAAGTTCTGCGATTAAGCTACTTTTAACACAAGTCATTCAAGAAAGCCAAGTTAAGGCAACTAAAGAGGAGACTAAGCAGGCTCTGCAAAATTTGATAAGTAAGTTACCTCAAACATCAGGTCAAAGTTTTTCAACAAATTTCAGGGTTGATACAGAGCAGTATAAAGTAACGAGTCACTATTTGTACGGAGATCCTAGTAGTACAAATGCTACTTTTGATGATTTAGCACCGATTTTAGTTGGAGCCTTTGCTTTCTTCTTGGTGCTTCTAATTTCAGGTATTTCATTAGTGAACGAGCGAACCTCAGGGACGCTGGGGAGAATGTTAGTCACTCCTGTGAAACGAACTGAAATCGTGACGGGCTATACTTTGAGTTATGGAATTCTTGCAATGATTCAAACAGCATTCATGGTTGTTTTTACTTATTGGATTTTAGGGGTTCATAATAACGGAAATATTGGTTGGGTCTTTGTCATTAATTTCTTTATCGCCATCATCGCTTTATTGTTTGGATTACTTTTATCCACATTAGCAAAAACAGAATTTCAATTTGTACAGATGATTCCTTTAGCGATTGTTCCCCAATTTTTATTTTCTGGTTTGATTCCTGTGGATACGATGCCTGTCATTCTTCAAGCAATCGCTCATTGTATTCCGGTTTATTATGGAATTTCTGCCATGCAAGAGGTAGTTAAAAGAGGAGTAGGATTCTCTGGAATCTGGTTTGATTTGCTCATTATGCTACTTTTTGCGGCTCTGCTCTATCTTGCGAATGTTTTAGCTTTGAAAAATGTTCGTCGGACTTAAAAATATGCTTTTGATTGTATAACTACTGGATAGTCTATCTGGTGGTTATTTTGGTTTTTAAAAGAAAAAGAAAGTACTTTTTTGTTATAATTAAAGCATGAAAAAAATTACAGTACGGACAAAAGCAGCAAAGAAATTGCGGGCTGGCTATCCACTTTTGGTGGCAGAAGATTTAAATTCACCCCTCTTGGAGGATGATTTTGCACAATTTTTTGATGAAAAAGGGCAAGCGCTTGGAACAGGTTATCTTTCAAAACAAAATAAAGGAGTGGGTTGGCTTTTAGATTCTTCGTCAGTAAAAATTGACCATCATTTTTATGTGGAAAAATTTGTCAATGCACGCGCTTTACGGGCGAACTTCTATCAGGATGAATTGACGAACGCCTTTCGTCTTTTTAATGGTGAAGGAGATGGATTAGGCGGCTTAACCATTGATTTTTATAATGGTTTTGCAGTCTTTTCTTGGTACAATCAATTTATATATAGTCAAAAAAAAGCGATTGTTAAGGCTTTTCAAGTCGTGTTCCCAGATATTAAAGGGGCTTATGAAAAACTTCGTTTTTCTGAGGCTGCTTTAGAAAGTCAACATATTTTTGGCCAAGAAGCGGCTGAACCTTTGTTGGTCATGGAAAATGGCGTGACTTATGCGACTTATCTAAATGAAGGGTTAATGACAGGAATTTTTCTTGACCAAAAAAATGTTCGCGGGGCACTTGCGGGCGGTCTTTCAACTGGTAAAACTTTACTAAATATGTTTAGTTATACAGGCGCTTTTTCAGTTGCAGCAGCTTTTGGAGGGAGCAGTCAAACAACGTCAGTCGATTTGGCGAAACGTTCGCTTGATAAAACGAGAGAACAATTTTTGGTCAATGGAATTGAACCAGAGAGTCAAAAAATCTATGTGATGGATGTTTTTGGTTATTTTAATTATGCTAAGAAAAAAGAATTGACTTATGACATGATTGTCCTCGACCCTCCTTCATTTGCCAGAAATGGTAAAAAAACATTCTCAGTAGCTAAAAATTATGGCGACCTTGTTAAAGAAGCTGTTGAAATTTTAGAAAATAATGGGACATTAATTGCATCAACAAATGCAGCAAATGTTTCTGATAAAAAATTCCATCAAATGATTGAAGAAGCGCTTAAAAATAAGGGAGTAAAATTTACCGTTTTCCAAGAAGAAAAATTACCAGCTGATTTTCATATTGCTGACAGCTTTCCAGAAGGAAATTATCTTAAAGTATTATTTATTAAAATCAAAAAATAATCTGTCAATTACTGACAGATTTTTTTGTCAGTAAAAATTTTACTGACAGAAATAATGATTAATTACAAATGTGAGCGCTTTACTATCTGCTTTCTATATGATAAAATGCAAGAATAAGTCTAATAATTCCCGACTTTTTTAGATAGAAAGCAGAGTGTGAATGAGGGATCGAAACCTCATTTACTTTTATTATGGATAAAAAATATTATCAATTACTAAAAAAACAGTTTTCGTCAAAGGAAGCAGTACTGACAGAAATTATTAATTTGAGTGCTATTTGTGAACTACCAAAAGCAACAGAGCATTTTATGAGTGATGTGCATGGTGAATATGATGCTTTTAATCATGTTTTGAGAAATGGTTCTGGCAGTATCAAAGAAAAACTTAGAGATTGTTTTCCAGAATTTTCTGCGACAGAAATATCATCACTTGCAACCTTGATTTATTATCCACAAGAAAAACTAGATTCTGAGTGTCAACTAAAAGAGACAGAAGAATTTGAGAACTATTGTCAAATCAATTTAGTTTATCTTTTAAAGACTGTAAAATTTGTCGGTCAAAAATATACTCGTTCAAAAGTCCGAAAAGCTTTTCCAGAAAAATTTCGATATATCTTAGAAGAGTTAATCAATGAAGTTGATTCGACGACTGATAAAAGAGATTATTTTGATTCAATCCTTTCGCAATTGCAAAATTTGGGTGAATTTACTCGCTTAATTGTTGCACTTGCAGATACGATTCGCAGATTGACGGTTGACCACCTTCATGTGGTGGGAGATATTTATGATCGAGGACCTTATCCAGATAAAATCATTGACCGCTTAATAAAAATGCCCTCAGTTGATGTTCAATGGGGCAATCATGATATTGTATGGATGGCAGCTTTTAGTGGTTCACCTTTAGCCATGATGAATGTAATTAGAATCTGTGCCCGTTATGGAAATCTCGATATTCTTGAAGAATCTTATGGGATTAATTTACGGATGATTTTAGAGTATGCTGAACGTTATTATGAGCCAAGTGAGGCTTTTCAACCACGTTTGGTCGAAGGGGTTCGTTTGTCAGACGATGAAAAGGCGCTCCTTAATAAATTACAAGAAGCCACAGCCATTTTACAATTTAAGTTAGAGAGTCAGTTGATAAAACGCCGACCTGATTTTCAACTTGAACATCGTGATGTCCTTCATTTCATTGATTTTTCCGAAAAAACAATAAAATTGGGAACTGAAGTTTATGAATTAACTGATTTTCAAGCGCCCACAGTAAATCCTGAGCAGCCTGAAAGTTTGACCGCTGAAGAAGAAAAAATAATCAGTCATTTATTAAATAATTTTAGAAGTTCTGATAAACTTAAACGTCATGTTGCATTTTTACAAGAAAAGGGAGCTATGTATCTTTCTTACAATGGAAACTTGTTGATTCATGGCTGTCTTCCCTTACATGAAAATGGTGATTTTAAATCATTTACGGTTAACAAAGAGGCTCATGCTGGCCGTGATTTACTTGATTTCTTTGACCAAGAGGTTAGAAAATGTCTTGCTCATCCAGAAAACTCGACGGATTTAGCAACAGATTTGATGTGGTATCTTTGGGTGGGAGAATGCTCTTCATTATTTGGTAAAACGGCAATGACAACCTTTGAACGCTATTATATCAAGGATAAGAAAACGCATGTGGAAAAGAAAAATCCTTATTATCAATTGCGTGAGGAAGCTGAAATTATCAGGAAAATTTTAGAAAACTTTGGTTTAGATGAAGGGGGACATTTGGTGAATGGGCACACCCCTATCAAAGAAAAAAATGGTGAAAATCCAATCAAGGCAGATGGAAAGTTGATTGTGATAGATGGTGGTTTTGCAAAAGCTTATCAAAAGGAAACAGGAATTGCTGGGTATACTCTTCTTTATAATAGTTTTGGCATTCAACTGGTTGCGCATCAACCCTTTTCAACCGTTAAAGAAGCAGTTGAAAAAGGGACGGATATTATAAGCCTGAAACGCCTGGTAGCCGAAGTTGACCAAAGAAAACGAGTCAAGGATACAAATGTTGGCCAAACTTTGTTAAGTGAAATAGCAGATTTAGAAGTACTTTTTGAACATTATGAGGAATTTTAAAAGTACCAGTGTTGGTACTTTTTATTTGTTTTCCAAAAAAGACAATAAAAAAACTCAGCCTTAGCCGAGTTAATATTAGTGCGGTGGGCGGGACTTGAACCCGCACCAAGAAAATTCCCGACAGGATCCTTAATCCTGCGCGTCTGCCAATTCCGCCACCACCGCAAAACAGTACTTTAATATAGTACCATTTCTATAAAGAATGTGCAAGCCTGAGCTAGGGCTGACTTATTGTTGGAAATAAGATGCGATTTGGGCAGCGTGTTTTCCAGCAACAAAACCTGTCACAAAGGCGCAGGTAATATTATAACCGCCAGTGTATCCATTAATATCTAAAAGTTCACCGGTCATGAATAAACCTTGGGTTTGTTTACTCTCCATACTTTTAGGATTTATTTCTTTGAGAGAAACACCGCCACCTGTTACAAAAGATTTCTCAATTGGTAAAGTTTTGCTAATTGTGATTTGCCAATTTTTGAAAAGACTAGCGATTTTATCAATTTGCTGCTCAGATAGCGTCTTGGCAGAAAGACTAGGGTCAATTCCAGCTTTTTCAAGGATAAATAGAAGCATACGTTCTTGGGCCAATCCTGAGAAGGCATTTTTAATTGATTTATCTGTTTTAGAAAGGCTAGTCAGTTCATTTTTCAAAGAGCCCAACTTTTTTTCGGGGAATTGGTCTAAGCTGACTGTGACCATTTTTTCACCTTTAGCAAGAAGTTGGTTAATGAAACTTGAACAACGCAGAGCAGCTGGACCAGAAATTCCAAAATGCGTAAATAATAAATCATGCTGATGAGAGATGATTGCTTTTCCCTTAGAATTGAGTACTGAGAGTTTGATTTCGCGTAGGGAAATGCCTTGAAGACTTTTGTCTAAAATGAATGGTTCGTCAGAAATCAGGGCAGATTCAGTGGCATAGAGTTGTGAAAGACTATGCCCTGCTGAGCGTGCTAAACGATAGCCATCACCAGTTGAACCTGTGGAAGGATAAGCGCGTCCGCCTGTTGAGAGGATAATTGTAGGGCTTAAAAAGCTCTCGCTATCCGTTTCAAGACCAATTACCGCTCCGTTTTCAATGAGAAGCTTATCAACCGCTTGGCTTGGAAAATAAGAAACATGGAGGCTCAAAATTTTATTGAAGAGGGCATCAACAATTGTTTTTGATTTGTCGGTTATAGGGAACATGCGCCCGTGGTCTTCTTCTTTTAATTTAACACCATTGCTTTCAAAAAATTCGATAATATCAAGGTTGGAAAATTGAGAAAAGGCTGAATGAAGAAAACGACCATTTCCAGGAACATTTGTTAATATTTCGTCAACAGAACGGGCATTTGTCACATTACAGCGTCCGCCACCTGTCATTAATAATTTTTTTCCGACTTTTTTATTTTTATCAATAAGAGCGACTTTTGCTCCATTTTGCGCGGCTGAGATGGCAGCCATCATTCCAGAAGGGCCTGCGCCAACAACAATAACGTCAAATGTTTTAGCTGATTTTGTCATGCTTTAATTTTAACATGATGTGAGCAGAAATAGGGGAAAGAGTATTGAAAAATAGTAAATTTAAATTCAGCGAGCGATAAGGCTTTTAAATATTGATATTTGATATTGGAAATCAATATGAAATGCGGTAAAATAGCATTATGATTGAACTGACTGATGAAATTTTAGCAAAAGTAATTAAAAAACGTAAAAAAGCTTCTTACAAAGGAACTTATGGTCGCTTATTAGTGATTGGCGGTAATCGTCAATATGGTGGTGCGGCTATTTTGGCGACGACAAGTGCAGTTTATTCAGGTGCGGGCTTAGTTTCTGTGGCACTGGCTAAAGAAAATCATAGTGCTTTACAGGCAAGACTTCCAGAAGCAATGACTTTAGATTTTGATGATTTGATAAAGCTAAGAGAAGTAGCAAAAGCTGCTGATGTTATTGTTATTGGTCCAGGATTGGGCTTAGAAAGACTAGATGTACTGACAGAAGTTTTGAATTTACTGACAGAAAATCAAAAGTTGGTCATTGATGGTTCGGCACTGACCCTTTTTGCTAGAGAGCATTTAGACTTACCATTTCCTGAAAATACGGTTTTTACACCTCATGAAATGGAATTGGAACGACTTTCTGGTTTGAAAATTGGTCAACAAACCAAAGAAGAAGTTCAAGGTTTTGTTAATCAACTCGGAGCGATTGTCGTTGCTAAATCTTCAGAAACACGAATTTTTGCGCCAAATCGGGAATCATTTATCTTGAAAATAGGAAGTCCAGCTCAGGCAACTGGGGGAATGGGGGACACTTTAGCCGGGATGGTTGGTGGCTTTTTAGCTCAGTTTCATGGAGAAACAGAGGAAGTCGTTGCTGCTGCAACTTATTTGCATAGTTTAATCGCAAGCGTCTTAGCTCAGAAATCATATGTGGTCTTGCCAAGTCGATTAATTGAAGAAATTCCATTATTTATGAAAAAATATGAATGCTGATTAAGTCTGTCAGTTCAATGCGACCATGGGGAGTATTGAAGTTGGGAATAAAAAAATTACTGACGAAAATTTCAGTCCTACGTCAGCATTTTTTTCTTAGAATTTTTGTTATAATTAATCATCAAAATAAATGAAGATGAGGTCAAAAGATGAATGCAATTGAACTTGTGCAAGGCGCCATGAAAAAAGCAGAGAAAATTCGTCCAAAAGTAGGTGGTTTTCCATACTTGGCTGAATGTATGCGAGAAGCTGGAGTTTTAAAAAATGTTTGGACCCTTCCTGCCGGACAAAGCACGTTTTGGACAAGCGCTGGCGTAATTAGCGTGACCAATTCACCAATAATGAGTGGTTTTCATGAGGTGTCAGTTTTTGACCAAGAAGATTTGATTAAGGCCTTGCGGGCTGACCAAGCTGGACAAACGACTTTTCCGGAATTCTTGAGTGCCACTTGGGAAGCTGGTGTGATTTCTTATGAAGCTGATTTTTCAGAAAGAAAAGTCACTTATCTAGGAAGTCAAGGAGAAAGCTACGTTGAGACCTATCCAGCGGTCGAAATTCATTAAAAAGTTACTGACAGAATGATTAAAATATTTGGTAAAATTATTTACTAAATTAATCATTCTGTCAGTAACTTTTCTGTTAATTTCTGATAAAAGTGCTATAATATTTGAATGAAAACTAAGAAAAATAAAGAGAAACTACTAAGAGTAGTTTCTGGAGAAAAGGGGAAATTATGCTAACGATTGGAAGGCGATATTTAAATTTTTGGCCTGTATTTTGGGCACTTTTTTTGTTAGTTATTCAAGTTGTGACTAATCTTTGGCTTCCAACGATTACAGCGGATATTATCAATAAAGGCATTGGTCAATCTGATATGAAATATATCTGGTTTATGGGTCTAATTATGCTTTTCGTTTCTCTGGCCAGTTGGCTTTCGGCAATTGGAAATGTTTATTTTGCTTCCAAACAATCTCAAGGATTGGGCCTGAAATTACGCCATGTTTTATTTAAGAAAGTTTTATTCATGGACGAGCGCAATTTTCAGGAATTTGGTGATGCAACTTTAATTACACGTACAACAAATGATGTGACTCAATTGCAAAATGTCTTTCAAACGATGTTACGAATGATGCTCATGGCGCCAATGATGCTCATTGGTTCTATTTTCATGGCTTGGAAATTATCGCATGATTTACTGCTGGTTTTTTTGATTGCCTTGCCTATTTTAACTTTGGCTGTCGTCATTAATATTGCTATTTCCATGCCACGGTTTCGGTCAATGCAAACAAAAGTTGATAAAATTAATCTGATTTTTCAACAAGGCTTGACTGGTGTTCGGGTGATTCGTGCTTTTAGACGAGACCAATATGAAATTGATAAATTTGATGAGGCTAACCGTGATTTGACACATACCAGTCAAGTGGTTTTGACGACGATTGCGATGTTAATGCCAATTATGACAGTTATTCTCAGTTTTACAAATATTGGAATTGTTTGGTTTGGCGCTCATCTTATCAGTAAAAATATGATGGAAATGGGTTCATTAGTTGCCTTTTTGACCTATGCCACACAGATTTTGATGTCATTTATGCAACTATCAGCAGTTGCTGTCATGGTGCCACGAGCTCAGGTTTCAGCTGTTCGAGTTCGAGAAATTTTAGAATCTAAAGATAAAATTACTGATGAAAATTCGAGCATATCCGTAGAGGCGCTAAGACGCCAACGGCTATCCTCTGACGGAAATGACAAGTTGTCTGAAAGCAATTCTGTCCGCAATTCTCTAGCTCTTAATCATGTGTCTTTCAAATTTGATGAAGCAAAAAGACAAGCGCTAAGTGACTTGTCAGTAAATGTAGCAGCTGGTCAGACCTTAGCAATTATTGGGGGGACTGGTTCTGGTAAATCAACGATTTTGAATTTGATTGCCAGATTAATTGACCCGACAAATGGAAGTGTCACAATTGATGGTACTGATATTCGCCAAATTTCACAGTATGACTTGCATGAAAAAGTTTCTTTTACGCAACAAAAAGCTCAACTTTTTTCGGGAACTGTCCGCTCGAATCTTCAATTTGGGAAAAGTGATGCAACAGATGAAGAAATGTGGCAAGCTTTGGAAATTGCACAAGCTGCTGATTTCGTTCGTGAACAAGGTGGACTTGAGCTGGCGGTCGAACAAAATGGCGCAAATTTCTCTGGTGGTCAAAAACAAAGAATTTCGATTGCTAGAACCTTGATTAAAGAGGCAGAAATTTATCTATTTGACGATTCATTTTCGGCCTTGGACTTTGCTACTGACAGACAATTACGAACAGCTATTAATCATTCGGAAAAACATAAAAATAAAATCAAGGTGATTGTGGCTCAAAGAATCGCAACCGTTATGTCAGCTGACCAAATCTTAGTTTTAGAAAATGGAATTGCCGTAGGACTTGGTACTCATGAAAGTTTGGCAAAATCATGTCCGCAATATCAAGAAACAATGCAATCTCAACTCTCGGATGATGATTTGGTCAAGATGGGTGTTTCAATTGCACATTTGACCGCCAGAGGAGGTGATGACCAATGATGAGAGGAAATTATCTCAATCGAGGTGGCAAAGGGGCTGACCGTTTTCAAAAAGGTCGGCGAGCTCAAAATTTCTTTCCAACGATTATTCGACTTTTCAAATATATGCGCAGAGATTTATGGGGACTTCTTTTTTCAATTTTAATTGCTTCGCTGTCAGTCATTTTGTCGGTTCAGGCACCCAAAATTTTGGGAAATGCAACCACAGTGATATTTGATGGCGTAACAAAAAGTCTAAAAAACCATACCGCAATTCAAATTGACATGACTAAGGTCGAATCTATTTTGCTTTATGTCATGGTCATTTATCTGATTTCATTTATCTCTGGGATTTTGCAACAAAGCATTATGACACGCATTTCGCAACGAACAGTTTATACTTTACGTCGTGAATTTAAAAACAAAATGAAAAAATTGCCAGTTTCATATTATGATAGTCATAGTAATGGGGATATCATGAGTCGAATGATAAATGATATGGATAATATTTCAGGGACTTTAAATCAAACTTTGATTCAGCTTATCACAAGTCTCTTGCAATTTGTTGGAACTATTTATTTCATGTTGACCATCTCTTGGCAGTTGGCACTCGTCGCCTTTATCACAGTTCCTTTGGCAATGATTACGGTAAGGATTGTTGCACCTTTATCGCAAAAATTCTTTGCTGAACAACAAAAAAATCTGGGATTATTGAATGACCAAATTGAAGAAAATTATGCAGGACATGCGGTCATTAAAACATTCAATCATGAAGCCTCAGCTGAAAAAGAATTCGCAAAAAGAAATGATAATTTTTATAAATCAGCTTGGAAAGCTCAATTTGTATCGACTTTGATTTATCCAACCATGCGATTTGTCAATAATTTAGATTACTTAGCCATGGCCGTAATTGGTGGTCTTAAAGTTATTTCAGGGACGGTTAATCTCGGAGATGTTCAAGCCATGTTGCAATATACCAATCAATTTGCACAGCCAATCACAAATATCTCGAATATGCTCAATACCATTCAGGCTACAGTTGCGTCAGCCGAACGAATTTTTGAAGTATTAGATGAAAAAGAAATGACTGACGGAATTCCTGTCAGTGAAAAAGTTGCTGACAAAAGTTCAAAAAAAGCTGTCAGTAATTTAGGAGCGACTGACAAGACTGATTTCATCAATTTTGACCAAGTCGCATTTTCTTATAATGAAAATCAGTCCTTAATGACAGATGTTAATTTTTCCGTTGAAGTTGGGCAAATGATTGCCATTGTGGGACCAACTGGAGCAGGTAAAACAACAATGATTAACTTGCTCGAACGATTTTACGATGTCACTTCGGGAAAAATTTTACTTGAAGGAAAAGACATTCGCGAAATTGACCGTGAACAATTACGTGGACGAATGGCAATGGTTTTACAAGAAACCTGGTTGTTCTCAGGGACAATTATGGATAATTTACAGTATGGTCGTCTTGAAGCAACACAAGAAGAAGTGATTCAAGCAGCTAAAATGGCACATGCTGATGAATTTATCACCACTTTACCTCAAGGTTATCAAACCCTTTTGAATGAAGCCGCAAGCAATATTTCTCAGGGGCAAAGGCAGTTATTAACCATCGCCCGTGCCTTTTTAGCAAATCCAGAAATATTGATTTTGGATGAAGCCACATCCAGTGTAGATACAAGAACGGAGCGCCTGATTCAATCAGCGATGAATCGTCTATTAAAAGGACGGACAAGCTTTGTCGTTGCTCACCGTTTATCAACTATTCGTGATGCCAATCAGATTTTGGTTATGGAAAATGGAAATATTGTGGAAATGGGGAACCATGAAAGTCTCCTTAAAGAAAACGGATTATATGCCAGCCTTTATAATTCGCAATTTGCAAAATAAGATATCGAAAAAATCAGTCTCTTTTTGATTGATTTTTTTGTTTATTAAGCGCCTATTTTGTTATAATGAGTTAAAAATAGGCGAGAAGGAGCGATAATGTTTAAAAAATCAGACAAGAAAATAAAAGAAAATGATCAAGAAAGCAATGCAGCTTTTGAGGAGTTTTTTAATCAAGTGCTCAAAAAAATGCCTGCTCGTTCCGCAAAAATAATCAGTTCTTCTTTAACTGTTTCAAAAGCGAAAGCAGAGCAGTTTTTAGCTAGCAATTCTCAGAAATTTGACCACCTCTTTGATGAATTTTTGGTTGGAGTGGACAGTCAAACGCGAAGGAAATGCCATGAAACCATTCATTTCGCTACCTTGACGGCGGCAATTGTTGGCTTTTCACCAATTCCCTTTTCAGATGCCGTCTTGCTTGTTCCGATTCAATTGACAATGATGATGCGACTTTATAAGATATTTGGGGCTTCTTGGTCAGAAGCATTGGCAAAAGGAATCACTAAGGAATTAGTTGTTGTTGGTTTAGGTCGAAGCCTTGTAGGGAATGTTTTAAAATTTGTTCCTGCGGTGGGAACAATTGCAGGTGGAGCAATTAATGCCACAGTGGCGACAACAATTACAGAAGCCTTAGGCTGGGTAACTGTCAAAATGCTTAATGATGGCGAAGATATTTTCAATAATGTCCTGACTTTTGAAGGTCAATTCAAAGGTTTGGTCAGTAAATTACAAAAAGCCAATAAGAAAAAATAGGCTGTCAGTAAAAAAAGACTTATCAGTTGATAAGTCTTTTTATTATTATTTAGAAAAACCATTTTCCAAAGTTTTAATGACAGCCAAAATTTGTTCATCGGAAACCAACTTGTCAGCTCCATTAATAATTGATTCATAAGCTGAATCATAAACTCTACCATAATCACCAGCAACCGTTGGAATATGCTTCACAATGCGGTCACCATTTTGATTGAAATAGGTAAGTTGCCCAAAATCAGCTGGACTGTCTTGCCCAAAACCTTCATCACCTGGGAACATGCCAACTTTTAAATCATTTTCTTGTTGGTCAACATCCATTTTGATGAAAGTTCCTCTCGTACCATAAACAAGCCATTTTGGATGTGGTAGAGCAGCGACTTCAGTAGCAGCAACAGTTGCTCGCAAGTTTGGATAAAGAAGATTGACAGAAAAATAATCATCGACACTGTCATAATCTCTTGTTGCTCGAATATCATATTGAACTTCTTTGGGAGCGCCAAAAAGTGAAACCATTTGGTCCACTAAATGAACACCGTGACCATACCAAGCGCCATCAAAATTTCCACCTTGACTGGCATCATTAGGTCTAAAGTGGTCCATATTGACAGTGATATCTACCAAATCACCCAAATAACCTTGCTCAATCACTTTTTTGACGGTTAAAAAGTCGCTGTCAAAGCGTCGATTTTGGAAAGGCATGAAGAAAAGATTTTTTTCTTTGGCAAGAGCTACCAATTCTTTAGCTTGTTCCAAGGTTTCGACTAATGGTTTATCACAGAGTACATTTTTTCCAGCTGAAAGGAGTTCCTTAGCATAGTCATAGTGAGCAAAAGCTGGAGTCACAATGACTACTAAATCAATTGAATCATCATTAATAATATCAGCGATGTCGGTGGAGAACAAAGTTCCATTTGCTTCTAATTCTGCTTGTTCAGGACGTTTTCCTAAAGTCCGGTTGACAATTCGTTTAATCACAATATTCTCACGTTCTTTCACGTAAGGAATATGATAGCGATTTGTTGATTTACCAAAACCAACATAGGCAATATTAAGCTTTTTTGTCATTCTTTTTATTCTCCATTTTGGCACGGAGGGCTTCAATTTTAGCTTGAGTGGCATTTTTTGTATTAATGCCTTTTCCGCCTACCGTTGAGTTTTTTTCGTGAAATTTTCCGACAGATTTCTGTCCTTTATTATCAAGTTGATATTTTCCCATAAGATAAATTAGGTTTCAGTAAGTAAAGTGCCTACTGAATTCAGTTCCTTTCTAAGTGGATTTGACTGATAAAAGTCAAAAAGTTACTGACAAGAGCTGTCAGTAAAAATTTGGCCGATTAAATTCCTTACTAAAGGAAATGAAGTTGCACTTGTAATTTAAAAATGCTGAACTTTTGGAGTAAACTTTAAATTACTTTACGTTCGTAAGGGTCAGTAGAAATTCCTTCAGAAAGAATTTTCTTAGACCATTCTTTAGCACCGAAAAGTGAGTGATTACGGTAATTTCCGCATTCTTTTTCAGCAACACCAGGGACATTATCCCAACCAAATTCGTCACTTGCAAGCTCTTCTAGAGAAGATTTAATTACTTTAGCAATTTCTTCTGAACTATGTTCACCCCACATAATCATGTGGAAACCAGTTTGACATCCAAAAGGTGAAAAGTCAATCATGCCATCAATTCTATCGCGAATTAAACTAGCCATGCTATGCTCAATAGTGTGTAAAGCGGCCATTCCAATGGCATTCGCATTAGGTTGAACAAAACGAACGTCAAAATTAGTGATAACATCGCCTTTAGGCCCAGTTTCGCTACCGATTAAGCGGACATAAGGGGCAAGTACTTTTGTGTGGTCTAATTGAAAAGATTCTACTTCAGCCATAAGATATAGGATACAAAACTCAGCTGTTAAAAGTCAGCCTTGTTAGTATCTCCTCCTTTATTTTAAATTCTAATTCTATTCTATCATTTTTTGAGCGAAATATTTTTTCATTTTAATTATAAAGTGGTAAAATGACTTTATAACGGTTTCAAAAGAAGCCTTATTGCTTAAAAAAGCAAGAAACATCATTGTCAAAAAGAGTGAGGAGGGGAAGTGAACATCAGAGAAGTTGAAAAGTCATCTTTCTCCATCATTGGAAAAGAAGGCTTAGGTAAAGCACAAGAAGCTGACATTTGGATTCCACCACTCTGGCAAGAAGCAACCAACGCTTTTGAGGAAATTATTCATTTGATTAAGCAGCCACTCACAATTTGGGGGGCCATGTCTGATGAATCAGGGCAATTTAAACCATGGAATAATGGTGGACTCTATCTGGCATGTGTTGAAGTTGAAAATTCAGCGCAAAAGCCTGAAAATTGGACTAAATGGACACTTCCAGGCTTTCGTTATTTCGTTGTTGAAACAACAACTTATGAAATGAACAAGACTTATTCAGATATGTGGAATTATTTAACTCAAAATGATTTAAAAATTGTTGGAGCAGTACAAGAACATCAATCAATTTCAGCAGAAAATCCTGAAGAGTTAGAACTATGGTTTCCAATTGAAAGAATATAAAAGTCCAAATAGTTTCATTGATGACGAGTTGTTGTATTTCAAAAATTACTAAGGAGAAAAAATCATGACATTAACAGACACTTACACACTAAACAATGGCATTAAAATTCCAAAAGTTGGCTTTGGAACTTGGCAATCTGCGAGCGGAGAAGAAGCTTATAATGCGGTAAAAGCAGCACTTGAAGCAGGATATCGTCATATTGATACAGCGGCAGTTTATAAAAATGAAGAATCAGTCGGTCAAGCAATTGCTGATTCAGGAATTCCCCGTGAGGAACTTTTCGTTACAACAAAACTTTGGGGTGTAGGAACAACAGAGGACGCTGCGAAAGCCTTGGATGAATCCTTGAAAAAATTGGGACTTGATTATGTTGATTTGTACCTCATTCATTGGCCAAATCCTAAAGCATTCCGCCCTGATTTTGAAACACGTAATCTTGCAGTTTGGAAAGCCATGGAAGCAGGCGTAAAAGCTGGTAAGATCCGTGCAATTGGTGTTTCAAACTTCCACCCACGTCACCTAAAACCATTGTTGAAATTTGCTGAAATTAAACCAGCAGTTAACCAAATTATGGTCAACCCAAGTGATCAACAAGAAGAAATTGTAAGTTTTAATGTTGACAACAATATCTTGACTGAGGCTTACAGCCCACTTGGAACAGGTAAAATCTTTGAAGTTCCAGAACTTGCAGACTTGGCAAGTAAATACAACAAGAGTATTGCTCAAGTGGTATTGCGTTGGTCTCTTCACAAAGGATATTTACCACTTCCTAAATCAGTAACCCCTGCAAGAATTAAAGAAAATGCAGAAATCTTTGATTTTGATTTAAGTATTGAAGATATTGCTTTTATTGACAGCCTTCATGGAAAAGCTGGTTTGGCTAAAAACCCTGATGAAGTTGATTTCTAAAGAATAATTATGAACATATTTTACTGACAGATTGTTTACATCTCTTAAAAGACAGCAGAGAATTTGGTCAGTAATTTAAAAAAGGCCTGTCAGTAAAATTTTGCTGACAGGCTTTTTAGATTTTTGCTACAATAAAGAAAAATGATCAAATATCAAGGAGAAATGATGAAAAAAGCACTTGTTTTAGTTGATTTTCAAAATGACTTTATTGATGGAAGTTTGGGCACGAAAGAAGCACAAGCCATTATCCCAAATGTTATTGAAAAACTCTCTCAATATTCTAAAGAAAATCGTCTAGCAACCCAAGACACCCATTTTGAAGATTATTTAACGACACAAGAAGGCAAAAATCTGCCAGTTATTCATTGTCAAAATGGTACTTTTGGTTGGGAAATTCGTAAAGAAGCTCAAGTTGGCTTTGCTAAAATTTTTGAAAAAACAACTTTTGGTTCCAGAACATTGGCAGAATTTATTCGAGATGAAAATTATGATGAAGTTGAACTTGTCGGAATTTGTACGGATATTTGTGTTGTTTCCAATGCCTTGTTAATCAAAGCCTATGCGCCAGAAGTAAAAATAAGTGTTGATGCTTCTTGCTGTGCTGGAGTTTCACCTGAAAAACATTTGGCAGCACTTGAAACAATGCGTTCTTGTCAAATAGAAATCACGAATGCCTAATTTTGGTAAAAAGTTACTGACAGGTCTGTCAGTAATTTCAACTTGACAAAATCCGTATGATAATTGATAATGGAGTGAGAAATAAGAAAAATTTTGAAGGTGAGTGCGAGGTATAAATTTGGATTATCATCAATTATTTTCCCGCTTGAACGAAAAACTTTCAGAAGAAAATTTGCAACTTCACTTACATTGTGTTGGTGGTTTCGTCCTTGAATACTATGGAATGAAGGCAACAGAGGATATAGATGCCTTTTATGAAAGTACCGAAAAAGTTGAAAAAATCATTCAAGAAATTGGTGAAGAATTTCATGTCGGAACCTCTAATGAACCTTGGTTGAGTCAAGCAGTCGGCGAAGTCATGTCTCATTCAAAAACAGATGAAACAATTATTTTTGTGGAAAGTCATTTGACTGTTGGTCTGTCATCACTCGAATCTATTCTTATCGATAAAATACAGGCTGGCCGAACCAAAGATGTTCCAGACATCGCAAAAATAATGAAAAAATTAAAAATTGAAAGCCCAGATCCTCTCTTAGAACGATTTAAACATACAGATGGTTCAGCAGACCCAGCGGTCATTTTAGAGGCTTTTAGTTTAGCTTACGGCGAAGAAGCCTTAAAAAATTATTTACGAAAAAATCCAAAAATACTGAGGTTATTGCAATGACGTGGATTGAATATCTCCTGAATGCTGCTCAAAAGTCTAAATGGAATTTAGAACTTTGGGTCCGTTATTTAAATAAAGCGATTCAACGGGACAAAATTTTACTTTCAAAAACAGATATTGATTATTTAATGAGTTCTGAAGAATTAACTTCTTTTCAACGCGTTTTTCTTGAACTCGCGCTTGAAAAAGAAACAACACCTTGGGAAATGACTGTTGGCATGTCTGAACCGACTCAATCGATTCATCTTCAGTCTGTTTTAAAAGAATTAAAAAAAGAATGAATTAACTTTCATTCTTTTTTTATTTTATAAATTACAATTTATTTAATACGAAGATATTGACCAATTAAAATGGTATCACTTGATAAATGATTCCAAGCCTTAATTGAAGCAATTGGGCTACCAGATTTTTGTGAAAGTCCCCAAAGCGTATCTCCTTTAACAACCTTATGGATAGAGGTATTTGAAGCTGCAGAAGAGTTAGAAGTTGAACTCGTAGAGGCTGAGCTTGAACCTGTTGAAGAACTTGAAGAACCGGCAGATTGTGAAACAATCAAGTTTTGTCCAATGAAAATTGTATCAGAATTCAAATGATTCCAACTCTTGAGTTGAGCAATCGTCGTTTTATATTTGACAGAGAGTCCCCAAAGCGTATCACCAGATTTAACCTTAATCGTCGTCTGTGAAGCTGGTTTGGCAGGAGTGACCGAAGTAGTAGGCGTTGTAGTTCCGGCAGAATTTCCTGAAGAAGTTGAACTATTTGTATTAGACGAAGAACTTGAAGTTGTCAATACAAGCTTTTGCCCAATATAGATGACTGTACTTTTAAGATTGTTTGCGCTTTGAATTTGAGCAACACTAATTCCATATTTTTGCGAAATTCCCCAAAGTGTATCGCCAGATTTAACTGTATAAGTGGTTGAGCTTGTATTTGAATTATTATTGGTATTTGTAGCTGTTGAACCACCGGAATTAGAAGTACCAGCAGAAGAAGCACCGTCAAAACGAGTCAAATTATATTGAGAAATAATTCGATTCAGGGAAGCACCATAATTAGGGTCAGTTGCATATTTTCCTGTTAAGGCTGCGGTTGCCGCTTGATAGGTTGCCGCGTTTGCTCGCCAAGCTTTAGCATAATAAGGACCATTTCCAAAGTTTGTAGTTTTTAAAACATAAGCATTATCTTGGAAACTTTGATTAAAGGAAGGATAAACCCTAAATGGCATATCTTTTGTGACCCATTTACCATTGAGATATTCTTGAGTTTTAAAAACAACGCTTTTTCCTTGATAAGTTCCTTGAATACCGAATAAATTATAATAGGGGGCACGAGAAAGTTGGCTTGAACCCCAGTTACTTTCCAAAATAGCTTGAGCAATCATAACTGAAGGATAAAGACCATTACTATCGGCAACTGGTTTTGCTGATGCAGCAATACTTTCAATAAAAGCTTCTGTCGAATTGGTTGCAGCCTGAACCATTGGGCTTGTTTGTTGGAGCAAAAGCTCATGAGTGGTCGTCAAAGTTCCTGCAATGAGAACAGCGCCAGCAAATTTGGTCGCTGGTTTATAAAAAGCCAGTGGTTTTTTGGCTTTCTTTTTTAAATGTCTATTTTTAACTTTAATACGAGAAACTGGCATAAATAATTCCTTTCCTGAAAATACAGAATAAAATAAGTACTACCCTATTTTACCACGGTTAATGGAAGAAAACGATGACAATTATGTGGCGGTTTGTAAACGTTTTTTATTTTATGTTTTATATTAGCTAGAAAATGTGAGAATTTAGAGAAAAAATCTGATTTAAGACGCTATGATTACATTTTAAATACAAAGAGATTATATTTTGCTTTGCGAAATTGAGAAAAGGGAATGAAAACAAGCAACACAAGATATTGTGTGTGTTTACATAATTTAACCTATATATTGTGTCATTTCCGAGAATTTGATAAAATAGATGATGTAATTGAAGAGGATGGTTAATATGAAAAGTGAAGTAAAATATCAAGATGTAACACTAGAAGAAATTAATGTGATAAAGCGTGACGGACGCTCAGTGAAATTTAACAGTGAGAAAATTTTTGATGCTTTGACTAAAGCGGCTAAAAAAGTCGAACTGACAGATATGTCGGTTCTTTCAGAACTTACTGACAGAGTAGTCAGTGAAATCTTTACTCGTTTTTCTGAAAATGTCAAAATTTATGAAATTCAATCGATTGTTGAGCAAGAACTCCTTGAGTCTGGTGAAACTCAATTGGCTGAAGAATATATCTCTTATCGTGCTAACCGTGATTTGGCCCGTACCAAAGCAACGGATATCAATTTCACGATTGAAAAATTAATTAATCGCGACCAAACTGTCGTTAATGAAAATGCCAATAAAGATTCTAACGTTTTCAATACTCAACGTGATTTGACAGCTGGTGCGGTTTCCAAAGCAATTGGTTTGAAACTTCTTCCGCCACATGTGGCAAACGCTCACCAAAAGGGTGATATTCATTATCATGACCTTGATTATAGTCCATTTACTACAATGGCTAACTGTTGTTTGATTGACTTTAAAAATATGTTTGAAAATGGTTTTAAACTTGGAAATGCGCAAGTAGATTCGCCAAAATCAATTCAAACAGCAACTGCGCAAGCCAGTCAAATCATCGCTAATGTGGCTAGTTCACAATATGGTGGTTGTTCATTTGATCGTGCCGATGAAGTATTGGCGCCTTACGCGAAATTAAATTATAAAAAACATTTAAAAGATGCACAAAAATGGATTGATGGTGCTGAAAAACAAGAAGCTTATGCTCGTGAAAAAACAGCCAAAGATATCTATGATGCAATGCAATCTTTAGAATATGAAATTAATACTTTGTTTACTTCAAATGGTCAAACGCCTTTTGTAACAGTTGGTTTTGGTCTTGGAGACGATTGGTATGCGCGTGAAATTCAAAAAGCAATTTTGAATGTCCGGATTGGTGGTTTAGGTTCAGAACACCGTACTGCTATTTTCCCTAAATTAATTTTCACACTCAAACGTGGTCTTAACCTCGAAGTAGGGACACCAAACTATGACATCAAAGAACTTGCGCTTGAATGTTCAACAAAACGGATGTACCCTGATATTTTGAGCTATGATAAAATTGTTGAATTAACAGGTTCATTTAAAGCTTCAATGGGTTGTCGTTCATTCTTGCAAGGCTGGAAAGATGAAAATGGGAATGACGTGACTGCTGGACGTAATAATCTTGGAGTTGTTACAGTTAACCTTCCACGTATTGCTCTTGAAGCCGCTGGAAATAAAGAAAAATTCTGGGAAATCTTCAATGAAAGAATTGAAATTGCTCATGATGCCCTTGCTTTTCGTGTTGAACGTGCTAAAGAAGCACAACCTAAAAATGCACCTATTCTCTTTATGAATGGTGCATTGGGACGTCTTGATGCCGAAGGTTCAGTTGATGAATTGTACAATAAAGAACGTGCAACTGTAAGTTTAGGTTACATTGGACTTTATGAAGTGGCGACTACTTTTTATGGCCCAACTTGGGAAAATAATCCTGAAGCTAAAGCTTTTACAATTGAAATTGTGAAACGAATGCATGAAGATTGTGAAGATTGGTCTAAAGCCTCTGGTTATCATTATTCTGTTTATTCAACACCGTCAGAAAGTTTAACTGACCGTTTCTGCCGAATGGATAAAGAAAAATTCGGTTCAGTTGCAGATATTACTGACAAAGATTACTATACTAATTCTTTCCATTATGATGTGCGTAAAAATCCAACTCCATTTGAAAAATTAGAGTTTGAAAAAGACTATCCTGTTTATGCCAATGGTGGATTCATTCATTACTGTGAATATCCTGTTCTTCAACAAAATCCGAAAGCTCTTGAAGCAGTCTGGGACTTTGCCTACGATCGTATTGGATATCTTGGAACAAATGCACCAATTGACCACTGCTATGCTTGTGGCTTTGAAGGAGATTTTGCGGCAACGGAACGTGGATTTAAATGTCCACAATGTGGCAATGATGATCCTAAAACCTGTGACGTTGTCAAAAGAACTTGTGGATATCTTGGAAATCCGCAAGCACGTCCAATGGTTCATGGTCGTCACAAAGAAATTTCATCACGTGTAAAACATATGAATGGTTCTGTCGGAGCTTTGAACGATGGAAATTTGATTGATTCAGTCGAAGTTGACGAAGCAAAATCAAAATATTTTGCGGAGAAATAAGTATGAACAATCCAAAACCAGGAGAATGGAGAGCTGATGAACTCTCACAAAATTATATTGCAGATTATAAACCCTTCAATTTCGTTGATGGTGAAGGGGTGCGCTGCTCACTCTATGTGAGCGGTTGTATGTTTCATTGCGAGGGCTGCTATAATCAAGCCACTTGGTCATTTCGTTATGGAACGCCCTATACCAAAGAGCTTGAAGATAAAATTATGGCTGACCTTGCTCAGCCTTATGTCCAAGGACTGACGCTTCTTGGTGGGGAACCTTTCTTGAATACGACATTTTTGATTCCTTTGCTCAAACGGATTCGTCGTGAGTTACCGGATAAAGATATTTGGTCATGGACAGGTTATACATGGGAAGAGATGCTACTTGAAACAGATGACAAATTAGAAATGCTTGATTTGTTAGATATTTTAGTTGACGGTCGTTTTGAATTATCAAAGAAAAACTTAATGCTCCAATTCCGTGGGTCATCAAATCAGCGGATTATCGATGTACCAAAATCTCGAAAACAAGGACAAGTTGTCATTTGGGAAAAACTCAATGATGGTGAAAAAACTTTTGAACAAATTCATAAAGAAAAATTAATTTAAAAGTTACTGATGGACATTTGAGTATATCCGTAAGCGCTAAAGTGCCAACGGCTATCTTCTGACAGAAATTCTGTCACTAAAAATAAGCACTGACAAATGCGTCAGCGCTTATTTTTTAAATAATTTTGTAAAATCTGGTTCGTCGTCAGTAATTTTGAAATCTTTTAGCGCCGATTTTAGAGGGAGATGTTTCTTTTTTCCTTTTAAATAATTTTGACTTTCTTTGCTTTGGGCACTTTCGGCTAAAGAATTTTGCTTTGGTATAACTCTATTTTCAATTTTTCTTTTGCTTTTCTTATTTTGGTCGGTGCTTTCAAAAGATTCATCTGGAAAAGTTTGAGAAAGTTGCTTGATAATGGTTTCTAAACCGAAATTACTACTAATCCAAAAGGGTGTATCGGTTGCTTTACAAGCTTCTTTAGCAAATTGAACTGAATGATGAGCCACATTTCGGTTTCTCATAACGACGAAATCAGCTTTGGCAACAAGTTGGTCAATCTCAAATCGATTAGGTTTTTTCTTATCAAAACCAAGAAAAGAAACGCCAACTTTTGCCAAGCCCTCTCTAAAATCATGCCAATATTTAACTTCACATAGAACAAGTAGTGTTTTCATGTCATTCCTTACTGATGCTCTGTCTTTACTGACAGGAGCGAATTATAGTGATTATAACACAATTTTGCTTAATGATAAATGTATTTTTTAAAATATAAGTTTCAAAAATTTGACCTCATAAAAATAAAGTGGTAAATTAATAGTAGATGGGTATGGTGCACACCCGAAACCGTTTCAAGAAATAGCTTGAATCTAATGGCGCCTACAAAGCAAAGCCTTTTTTTGCCTTGTAGTCTGCCATTTTTTCTTTGACTTACAAGGCAATAAAGGCAAAGAAAAGGAGATTTATTATGACAGTCACAATCGAAAACATCCACGCAAGAGAAATTTTTGATTCTAGAGGAAATCCAACCGTTGAGGTAGATGTTAGATTAACAGATGGAACATTAGGACGCGCAGCAGTACCCTCAGGAGCATCAACCGGAGACCGCGAAGCAGTTGAATTAAGAGATGGTGGAGACCGCCTTCAAGGAAAAGGCGTTTCTAAAGCCGTCGCAAATGTCAATGGCGAAATTTATGAAGCCTTGAAAGGACAATCACCATTTAATCAAGCAAAATTAGATCATCTGATGATTGAACTTGACGGGACAAAAAATAAATCTCGTTTAGGGGCTAATGCAATTTTAGGGGTTTCAATGGCCATTTCTCGTGCGGCAGCGAATAGTGAAAATATTCCACTCTATCGCTATCTTGGTGGAGTTGATTTGGAACTTCCACAACCATTTTTCAATGTCATTAATGGTGGAGTACATGCCGATTCAGGAATTGACGTTCAAGAATTTTTGATTACACCAGTCAAACGGGACAGCTTTCGCGATGGTTTAGAAAAAATTGCAAATATCTACCATACTCTGAAGAAAATTTTAGCTGACAAAGGGCTAGAAACAGCCGTAGGCGATGAAGGTGGCTTTGCCCCTAAACTTGGTTCTACTGAAAATGCAATTGCTACACTTTATCAAGCAATTGAAAGTGCAGGATATGTTCCTGGTGAAGAAATTGCGATTGCCATTGACCCAGCTTCAAGTGAATTTTATGATGATAAAGAAAAAGTTTATCGTTTTGAAGGGCAAAAATTGACTTCTAAAGAACTATTGACTTACTATGAAAATTTAGTTGAAAAATATCCAGCACTTATTTCCATTGAAGATGGATTTTCTGAACATGACTGGGATGGCTTTGCAGCTCAAACGAAAGCTCAAGGTCAAAAAATTCAATTAGTAGGTGATGATATTTTTGTGACAAATCCTGAAATTTTCAAAGAAGGAATTAAAAAAGGTGTAGCAAATGCTATTTTGATTAAACTTAATCAAATCGGAACAGTAACTGAAGCGATTGAAGCCATTAGTTTAGCGAGAAAAGCAGGCTATAAGACAATGATTTCTCATCGTTCAGGTGAAACAGTTGATAGCTACATTGCCGATTTTGCGGTAGCCATGCATGCTGGCCAAATAAAAACAGGTTCAATGGCTCGAAGTGAACGGGTTGAAAAATATAATCAATTCTTGCGAATTGAAGAAGAATTAGGAAAAGATGTAGCTCTTGCTAGTTTTCCAGAATAGATAAAAATAAAAAAACATTAATTTTTATAATTAATGTTTTTTTATTTTTAAGAATGTGAATTTATAAAGGAGAAGAGGGGATTCGAACCCCCGATACGCTTGTGACGTATACACACTTTCCAGGCGTGCTCCTTCGGCCACTCGGACACTTCTCCGATTACTTTAATATTATAACAAAATCCCTTCTCGTTTAGCAATGACTTTTGAATGTTTTGTTTTGGCGATAAAGAATGTCATTTTTAGTAGAAATATAAAACTAAATGCTTAAAAGTGTCTAAAATTTGGTATAATAAGGGCTATGAATAAAATTCTCGAAGTAGAAAATTTAGTTTTTAAATATGAAAAAGAAAGCGATGTAAATCAGCTTAATGGTGTTTCCTTTTCGATTACAAAAGGGGAATGGGTTTCGATTATTGGCCAAAATGGTTCTGGTAAATCGACGACTGCTCGACTGATTGATGGTCTTTTTGAAGAATTTGAAGGAAAAGTCAAAATTGATGGAGAACTTTTGACTGCTGAAAATGTCTGGAATCTTCGTCGAAAGATTGGGATGGTTTTTCAAAATCCGGATAACCAATTTGTTGGGGCAACGGTTGAAGATGATGTCGCTTTTGGTATGGAAAATCAAGGAATTCCACGGGAAGAGATGATTAAACGAGTTGACGAAGCTTTGCTTGCTGTCAATATGCTTGATTTCAAAACCCGCGAACCCGCGAGACTTTCTGGTGGACAAAAGCAAAGGGTAGCTGTGGCCGGAATTATTGCTTTGCGACCTGAAATCATTATTCTTGATGAATCAACCTCAATGCTTGATCCGACCGGGCGTCAAGAGATTATGCGCGTGATTCATGAAATTAAAGAGAAATATCAACTGACCGTTTTATCTATTACTCATGACCTTGATGAAGCAGCAAGCTCTGACCGAATTTTAGTGATGAAAGCAGGAGAAATAATTAAGGAAGCGGCACCGTCTGAACTCTTTGCAACGAGTGAGGATATGGTTGAAATTGGACTAGATGTTCCCTTCTCTTCAAATTTAATGAAAGACCTGCGAAAAAATGGCTTTGATTTACCAGAAAAGTATCTGTCAGAAGACGAATTGGTAGAGCTTTTGGCTGATAAGTTGCGCTAAATTTACTGACAGAATTTCTGTCAGTTACACGCGATTAACGTGAGTGTGAAATTGGCGGATAAATGAAGTTTCCGTCAGTTCAAGGCGATTAATGAGAGTCCTTGAATCGGTGACTTAATAAAATTCTAGTATGCTAGAATTTCTGTCATTAAAATGGATATTATTGGATTTGAGAAAAAAGAAAAATGATTAAATTTGAAAAAGTAAATTATACTTATCAGCCCAACAGTCCCTTTGCCAGTCGTGCCCTTTTTGACATTGATTTAGAAGTCAAAAAAGGAAGTTACACGGCTTTGATTGGGCATACTGGTTCTGGTAAATCGACACTTTTGCAACATCTGAATGGATTGTTGCAGCCTACACAAGGGACGGTTAGAGTAGGTGATATTGTTGTCACTTCAACAAGTAAACAAAAAGAGATTAAACCTGTCCGCAAAAAAGTAGGTGTAGTCTTTCAATTTCCTGAAAGCCAACTTTTTGAAGAAACGGTTTTAAAAGATGTCGCTTTTGGACCACAAAACTTTGGAATTTCAAAAGAAGAAGCTGAGAAAATTGCTGCTGAGAAACTGGAAATGGTCGGTCTTTCAAAAGAATTTTGGGAAAAATCTCCTTTTGAACTTTCAGGAGGACAAATGCGTCGTGTGGCCATTGCTGGGATTCTCGCGATGGAACCAGAAGTTTTGGTACTTGATGAACCAACAGCGGGCCTTGACCCAAAAGCTAGAATTGAGATGATGAAACTTTTTGAGAGTATTCATCAGACGGGTCAAACCGTTGTTTTAGTCACTCATTTAATGGATGACGTGGCCGATTATGCTGACTATGTTTATCTTCTTGAAAAAGGACATATTATCAGCTGTGGTACTCCGTCAGATGTTTTTCAAGAAGTTGATTTTTTGAAAGCACATGAATTGGGAGTGCCAAAAGCGACTCATTTTGCTGACCAACTTCAAAAAACAGGAGCCTATACTTTTGAAAAATTGCCAATCACACGAGCTGAACTTGTTAATTTACTGACAAGTCTGTCAGTAAAATCAGGAGGTGAAAACTGATGCAAAATATGCTGATGGGACGTTATATTCCAGGTGATAGTATCATTCACCGCATGGACCCGCGTTCAAAACTTTTGGTGATGATTGCTTTTGTTGTCATTATCTTTTTGGCTCACGATTGGTTAGGTTATCTTCTTTTAGTGCTTTACACTTTAGCGGGTGTTTTATTATCCAAAATTTCAGTTTCCTATTTTTTAAAAGGCCTACGGCCAATGATTGGTTTAATTCTGTTCACAGTTATTTTCCAAATGCTTTTTACTAATGGTCAGCATGTCATTTTTAGTCTATGGTTTATCAAAATTTCAACAGAATCTTTGATTAATGCTGTTTATATTTTCTTTCGTTTTGTCTTGATTATTTTTATGTCAACAATTTTGACGCTGACCACGCCACCATTGACCTTGGCTGATGGAATCGAAAAAGGCTTAGGACCTTTGAAAAAAATCAAAGTCCCTGTTCACGAATTAGGTTTGATGTTATCTATTTCTTTACGCTTTATTCCAACATTAATGGATGACACAACAATGATTATGAATGCTCAAAAAGCCAGAGGAATGGATTTTGGTGAAGGAAATTTACTGAAAAAAATTAAATCAGTCATTCCAATTTTAATTCCATTATTTGTCAGTTCTTTCCGCCGTGCGGATGACTTAGCAGTCGCAATGGAAAGCAGAGGCTATCAAGGGGGAGATGGACGTACAAAATACCGTCAACTCAAATGGAAAATGCGAGATAGCTTGCTCGTTGTATCTATTATCATAATGACAATTTTACTTATTTTATGGTCAAAAGTTTCCTAAATAAATGCTCAAGAGGAGAAAAAATGATTACTTTAAACGTAAATAGCTTGGAAAATGCAGAAATTTTTTGGAAAGAATTAGGTTTGGAAGATGAAGTAGCACTTAATGAAACCTATGACCCAAATCCTGAAACTTTAGCAATTTCAGTAGAAACAATTGATGAAATTCATGATAAAATCATTGAACTTGGACTTCCTGTAAGTCCAATTACGCCAGCTGTTGATGGAAGATTCATGTTTTCTTTTATTGCTTCTGAGGACAATACCTTTATTGTTATTGGTGAATGGGTCGAAAGACCTTACACTGGAGAAATGCGCACTGAATTTTTTGAAAATGTAAAAGGACTAATTCCACTTGCGCCAGAACGTCTGTCAGAGCTGACAGAAGGCCAATTTGTACTTTTTGGACGTGTCACTTGTCCTTGGACCAGAAGATTTGTTAAGGCTCTTCCTGACTATGCTGACAAAATGATTTATTACGTTGACACAGAAAATACAGACCTCAATCCAGAATTACAAGCGATTCGTAAAGCTCACGAAGTAGAAACCGTTCCAACATTTATGAAGAGAAGTGCTGACGGAACTTTTATCAAATTTGATAAAAAGAAAGAAAGTCTTTCTGAGTTTATAAAATAAATGCTGACAGTTCTGTCAGTAAAAAAACAGTTTCGGCTGTTTTTTCTTTAAGCAGAATTGAAAATTTTCCAAATATTTGATAATTTGCTATAATATAGAACAATAATATTGTAGGTAAAATGATTCTGTCAGTAAATTTTTACTGACAGAATCATAAAAAGGCCTATAAAGTGTCATCAATAACTGAATGGCCCTAGAATGGAGTAAAAATGGAAGCACAAAAACTATCAGCACAAGAAATAATTCAATTTATCGGGAACGCTGAGAAAAAAACACGTGTCAAGGTAACCTTATCAGGAATGCCTAGTTTTAAAGCAGCTGGTTTTCTTGCTGAAAATGGGCGTCCAAATTTTAAGGCACTAGCCAATAAAGGAATCCAAGTTCTGGGAGATTTTCACACACATTACAGCTTAAAAATTATCATTGGAGATTGGCAAGAAGTACGTCCATTGCTTTCTGGCTTGACTGAGAATAAAGATTACACCCTAGAACTTGAAGGCCGAAATTCAGCTGTGCCTCTCCTTGATACCAGAGAAACCAATGCTCGAATTGAGCCAGGAGCAATTATTCGTGACCAAGTAACTATTGGCGATAGTGCGGTCATTATGATGGGCGCTATCATCAATATCGGAGCTGAAATTGGTGAAGGCACAATGATTGATATGGGGGCAATTTTGGGTGGCCGTGCGACGGTTGGTAAGAACTCTCATATTGGTGCTGGAGCTGTTTTGGCTGGTGTTATTGAGCCTGCAAGTGCTGAACCTGTTCGTGTTGGGGATAATGTCCTTGTGGGAGCCAATGCTGTTGTAATCGAAGGAGTACAAGTCGGTTCAGGTTCTGTTGTTGCAGCAGGGGCAATTGTTACCCAAGATGTTCCAGAAAACGTTGTTGTTGCTGGTGTTCCAGCTCGAATTATCAAAGAAATAGATGAAAAAACACAACAAAAAACGGCTTTAGAAGATGCCCTTAGAAATTTGTAAAATTAAAGAAATAGCTTATTTCTGAACTTTTGTTAATCTTAGCAAAAGTTTTTTTGCTAAAAAGAGCAATATACAGCCAAAAAAGAGTAAAATAAATAAAAAAGATTGAAATTAAGCTTAGTAACGAGGAAAAAATATGATAAATTTAATTGAAATCAGACGGCAGCTTCACCAAATTCCTGAAATTGGTCTTGAAGAATACGAAACTCAAAAGTATTTACTAGCCATTATTCAAGAACTGACTCAAAATAAACCATTTATTCAAGTGAGAACATGGCAAACCGGTATTCTAGTTTATCTAGCAGGAAGTCAGGGTCAAAAGACAATTGGTTGGCGGACAGATATTGACGGTCTGCCTATTGAGGAATCAACCGATTTACCTTATGCTAGTAAAAATGGACGAATGCACGCTTGTGGACACGATATTCACATGACCGTTGCTCTTGGTTTATTGGAAAAAATGAGTGAAAGCCAACCAAGAGATAATCTCCTCTTTCTCTTTCAACCTGCTGAAGAAAATGAAGCGGGCGGAAAATTAATGTATGATGCTGGAGCATTTGAAAATTGGCTTCCTGATGAATTTTATGGATTACATGTCAGACCAGATTTAAAAGTAGGAGATATTGCTACGAATCAGCATACACTTTTTGCAGGAACTTGTGAAGTTGAATTATCCTTTATTGGAACAGGAGGACATGCTGCTTTTCCTCACACAGCAAATGACGCTTTGGTAGCAGCCGCTTATTTTATCACTCAGGTTCAGACGATTGTAAGCCGTAATGTGGATCCATTAGCTTCAGCAGTGGTTACATTTGGAAAAATGGAATCTGGGACAACGAATAATATTATCGCTGAACATGCTTTTTTACATGGAACTATCCGGAGTCTGACCCAAGAAGTCAATGAATTGACCCAAAAACGTTTAAGAGAACTTGCAAATGGAATCGCGCAATCTTTTAACATGGAAATTGAGCTTAAACTTAAACAAGGCGGCTATCTTCCAGTTGAAAATCATCCTGAACTTGCTAAAGAACTGATGGAATTTTTCAAAAAAGAAACTAAGGCTAATCTTATTGACATCGCTCCAGCCATGACTGGTGAAGATTTTGGTTACCTTTTGAGCAAAATTCCTGGAGTCATGTTCTGGTTAGGAATTGATAGTGATGCTCCCCTTCATTCACAAAAAATGAATCCAGACGAGCATGTTCTCAATTTTGCTGTTGATACAATTAGCCAATTTTTACAATTTAAAGTTAATAGGTTATCAGAAGATGAAAAAACAATAAATTAATGGCTTTAATCTTAAGAATGGATATGTTAAGATAGGAGGATAGAGTTTTTTTAAATCATTCAGTAGTTAAATTGTTACAATTGAACTTTTTTGAAATGATAAAAGTTATTTAGGGAAGAATAATGAAACAAAGAAGATTAAAATCAAAAGGAGCAAAAAAAGCTTTTTGGAAGCTTACCTTGCTTATAGGTGCGTTATTAATAGTGGTAGCGGGAGTAGGAACCTATTATTATGATCAAGGAGTTCAAAAGCAAAAAATTGCTTATGAAAAACAAGTAGATGAGGCGAGAAATGCAAAAGACAAGGCCTATGATTCAAGAAAAGCAAACGATATTGAACAGGCTCATAAGTTAATTGATAAGCTTCATGTTAAAGATAAAACTTCTTTAGATAAATCAATGAGCCAATTGACAAACTATTTGTCAGAGATTGACAAAGTGAACCAGATTGTTGCAAAAGCCCATGAAAATATAAGTGAAGAAGGAATAAAAAGCTCTGAAGAGGCTTTAGAATTATTAAAGGCTCCATATGAGAAATCAGACAAAGAAGCATTGGCAAAACAAGTAAATGCTGACAAACAAATACTTATTGAACGTCAAAAAGAAGCGGAGCGTATTGCGAACGTTCAAAATCAATATGCAAATAAAAAATTGATTGCCTTGACCTTTGATGATGGACCAAACCCTAATACGACCCCTCAATTATTAAAAATTTTATCAGATGCACAAGTTCCAGCAACCTTTTTTGCTTTAGGAAAACAAGCCCAAGCCTGCCCCCAAATTATTAAAGAAGAAGCTGATAGAGGAAATGAAGTCGCTTCGCATACATGGGACCATAAAGACTTGGTAACACTCTCACCAGACCAACAAAAGCAAGAAATTGAGAGTGCAAATCAGTTAATTAATAAAATTACAGGTAAAAACGTAACACTCTTCCGTCCACCTTATGGAAGTTATAATAAATCTGTTTTAAGTCAAACAAATTTAAGTGCAGTTAATTGGACTGTTGACACAAATGACTGGCGTTATCGTACAAGTGCTCCAGTTGTTCAAAATGTTTCGACTTACGCTCATGATGGAGCAATCATTTTGATGCATGATATTCACCAATGGTCAGTAGATGCTGTGCCGCGGATTATTCAAAATTTGAAAGCACAAGGTTATACCTTTGTAACGGTCAGCACTTTGCTAACAGTACAAGATGGGGGAGCTAAGGCTCAACAAGTTTATTTTGGTAGATAATAAAATAAGAAGAGGAGAAGTGATTCTGCTCTTTTTATTCGTTTTTAACGAAGGTTTATTCTAAAAAATTCATATCCAATGAGTTTATTCTTGACAACTTATGGGAAACTTGATATACTAATATAGTCGTTTGAGAGAAACGCAGGCGTGGCTCAACTGGATAGAGTACCTGACTACGAATCAGGCGGTTGTAGGTTCGAATCCTACCGCTTGCATAAACAGAATATGGCGAAAGTCATTTTTTTGTTTGATACTGATATTTTAGATAAAATGAGAGAAGTATCGGTAAGAATTTAAAAATTCTAAAATAATATTTGGAACTTCGCGATAAGCGCGAAGAACTGAATTGCTAAACGCTAAAGCGTCAAGCACTTCATGTCTGGGAAGTAGCTCAGCTTGGTAGAGCTCAAAGCATGCTTTGAGGCTGTGGATAGGAATTTGCGAAGTAAATTTACTTTACAAGTACTTTTAAAAGTGGAGATACTGAACAAAGAAGTTTCAAAAATTTAATATTAGCTACGGGAAGTAGCTCAGCTTGGTAGAGTACTTGGTTTGGGACCAAGGTGTCGCAGGTTCGAATCCTGTCTTCCCGATTACCGACTAACCCTAACTCATCTTTCGTGGATGAGTTTTTTTGATGTCAAAACTAGATAATCTTCCATAATTCTTGAAAGTGTTATCAAGATATGATAAAATTCAAGTGATAATGTGAGTTTAGAAAATTATTAAAAGCGAGCATTAAATGAAAGGAGCCATCATGGCATATAAATCACATAAATTTGGTAAACGTAACGGTAAAAAACATTTCAACGCAGTAGGCGTAAGAACTGCACCAAAACCAGAAGCTAAAAAAGAAGAAAAATAATTTTTGTTTAGGAATTTTAAATTACTTAAAATTGAATCCTAATCTCTTGATTTTTTAACTCATCTCTTGCAGATGAGTTTTTTTATTTAAATCACTTGTTCTAATGTGAAAAATATTGACAAAATAAGGATTTTTGGTATAATAGAAAAGTTGAATATAGCAGTCAGCTAGAAAGCTCGTCAACATTTTGCTGTTATGTCAGGGAGCGTAAGCTATTATACTCCTTGTGTCAAGTAACTGAAGCTATAAGCGAAGGTAAAATGAACGAATTCGAGGCTGTCAATATTCTTCAAATAAAATATTTGGAGGACATAAATTATGTCACGTTACACTGGTCCATCATGGAAACAATCACGCCGTTACGGTATCTCACTTTCTGGTTCTGGTAAAGAAATCGCTCGTCGTAACTACGTACCTGGACAACACGGTCCAAACAACCGTTCAAAACTTTCTGAATACGGTCTTCAATTGGCTGAAAAACAAAAACTTCGTTTTTCATACGGTCTTTCTGAACGTCAATTCCGTAACTTGTACATTGCTGCAACTAAAGTTAAAGAAGGAACTGTTGGTTTCAACTTCATGACTTTGCTTGAACAACGTCTTGATAACGTAGTTTTCCGTCTTGGTCTTGCGACTACTCGTCGTCAAGCACGTCAATTCGTAAACCACGGACATATCCTTGTTGACGGAAAACGCGTTGATATCCCATCATTCCGCGTACAACCTGGTCAAGTGATCTCAGTTCGCGAAAAATCTATGAAAGTTCCTGCAATCCTTGAAGCTGTTGAAGCTACTAAAGGTCGCGCTAACTTCGTATCATTTGATGCTGATAAACTTGAAGGAACTCTTGTTCGTCTTCCTGAACGTGATGAAATCAACCCAGAAATCAATGAAGCATTGATCGTTGAATTCTACAACAAAATGATGTAATTTCTTATTTGCATTTTGAAATCGCTCCTGTTTGGGAGCGATTTTTTTGTGACTTTTTTGGTAAAATAGAGATAGGACACTGTCCTTTAAAATTGATGACAAAACTAGTTAAGGATTATTTCTAAGTGGAAAATGTTAAAAAAATTGCTGAATTGTTGAATATTAAAAATTCACAAGTTGAAAAAGTATTAGAATTGACGGCAGAGGGGAACACAGTTCCGTTTATTGCTCGTTATCGTAAAGAAGCAACAGGTTCACTTGACGAAGTTGAAATCAAAAAAATTATTGATGAAGATAATTTACTGACAAAATTATCAGAACGTAAAACGGCTGTTTTGTCAAAAATTGAAGAGCTTGGTAAGTTGACTAATTCGCTTAAAACACAAATTTTGGCTGCTGAAAAACTGACAGAAGTTGAAGATTTATATTTGCCTTACAAAGAAAAACGGCGCACAAAAGCAACGATTGCAAAGGAAAATGGTTTATTTCCCTTAGCTCAATTGATTGTAAAAAATTCAGCAAATCTTGAAGAAGAAGCTGAAAAATTTGTCAATGAGAATTTTACAAGTCCTCAAAAAGCTTTGGAAGGTGCCGTGGATATCTTGTCAGAAGCGATTTCTGAAGATGCGCGGTTGCGTTCATGGCTGACTGGTGAAATCAAAAACAATAGTTTACTGACAAGTAGTTTGAAAAAAGATGCCGTTGATGAAAAGCAAGTTTTTCAAATGTATTATGAATTCTCAGAAAAAGTTTCAGAATTACCAAATTATCGTGTATTGGCTTTAAACCGTGGTGAAAAATTGGGGATTCTGTCAGTAAAATTTGAAAATAACGAAGACAAAATTTTACGTTATTTTGCCGCCCGTTTTGCTGCTCAAAATAATCCAATGATGCAAGTGGCGATTAAAGATGCTGTCAAGAAAAAATTGATTCCGGCTATGGAACGTAGTATTCGGACTGATCTGACAGAAAAAGCTGAAGCTTCTGCCATCGAAGTTTTTGGCGAAAATTTGAAAAATCTTTTGTTGGTGGCTCCGCTTAAAGGGCGTGTAGTCATGGGATTTGACCCTGCTTACCGTACTGGAGCAAAGCTTGCTATTGTTGATGAGACAGGTAAATTATTGATGACAACGGTCATTTATCCTGTGAAGCCAGCAAATGCAGGTCAAATTGCTCAAGCGAAAAAAGATTTAGCAAAATTCATTCGAGAATATGGTGTGAATATGATTGCGATTGGGAATGGAACTGCCAGTCGCGAATCTGAAAGTTTTGTTGCAGAAGTACTCAAGGAAAATAATTTTTCTGATGTTTATTATGTGATTGTCAGTGAATCTGGAGCCTCTGTTTATTCAGCGAGCGAGTTGGCACGTGAAGAATTTCCAGAATTGACTGTTGAAAAACGTTCAGCAATTTCGATTGCACGCCGTTTGCAAGATCCATTGGCTGAACTTGTAAAAATCGAACCAAAAGCCATTGGTGTTGGTCAATATCAACATGATGTTTCTGAGAAAAAATTAACAGAAAATCTTGATTTTGTCGTGGAAACAGTAGTTAACCAAGTTGGTGTTAATGTCAATACAGCCAGTCCTAGTTTGCTTTCACACGTAGCTGGCCTTAATAAAAGTTTGGCACAGAATGTAGTAAAATATCGTGAAGAAAATGGCGCACTCAAAACAAGAGCGGAACTAAAAAAAGTCCCACGTTTGGGAGCTAAAGCATTTGAACAAGCGGCAGGTTTCTTAAGAATTCCAGAAGGTAAAAATTTCCTTGACAACACCGGTGTTCACCCAGAATCTTATAAAGTGACGGAACAACTTTTGGCGGAAATTTCCGCTGATAAACCTGTCAGTAACGAAGAATTGCTGACCAAACTTTCGTCAGTAAATATTCCTGAAATGGCTGAAAAACTTGGTCTTGGTCAGGAAACATTGACTGATATTATCAATGATTTACAAAAACCAGGCCGTGATTTGCGTGATAGTTTTGATGCCCCAATTTTAAGACAAGATGTTTTGTCAGCTGGAGATTTACAAATTGGTCAACAACTTGAAGGTGTGGTCCGTAACGTTGTCGATTTCGGTGCCTTTATTGATATCGGAATTAAAAATGATGGCTTGGCACACGTTTCTGATTTGAGTAAATCTTTTGTCAAAAATCCAAGTGATGTTGTCGCTGTAGGGCAAATCGTAACGGTTTGGGTTAAATCTCTCGATTTACAAAGAGGGAAAATTAATTTAACCTTAGTGAACCCACGAGAAAAATAATCTGTCAGTAAATTTTTTGATTCTAGTTTCATTAAGCGAAGCTGTCAGTAAATATTTTTCAAATTTTAGTTTCGCTAGGTGAAGCTGTCAGTAAAATTTACTGACAGTCGTCTGTGCGAGCCTGTCAAAGGAGGAAAAGTGTTAACTAATCAAGAATTGACAGCAAAAGTAAAAGAAATATCACTCACATATTTTAAGCAATCATTTGACCACGAAGCAAAATGGAATCAACGCCTACGGACAACTGGTGGTCGTTTCTTTCCCAAAGATTTACATCTTGATTTTAATCCTAAAATGGCTGAACTTAAAGATTTTGAAGGAGTGATACTTCATGAATTAACTCATTATCATCTGTATCGGTCTAAAAGAGGTTATAAACATCGAGATGCTGATTTTAAAAGGCTTCTGTCACAAGTTGGTGGCTTACGATATGCTCCCTCAGTGATTGATAAGAAGATAAAATATTATTATAGCTGTCAAAATTGCGGCCAACTTTATCCTCGACAAAGAAAAATTGATACAAAAAAGTATCGCTGTGGAAAATGTCGAGGAAAATTAATCTTAAAAACAAGCGGAAATTAAAAATTCCGCTTGTTTTTTATTAAGAATTAAGAAGTTTATCCACATTTTCTTCACTTTTTCCCCAAAAATTGTGAATAAGTTAAGATAAATTGGGGATAATTACAAAAAAATGGCTTAATTGAGCCAAAAAAATCTTATCCACAAGATAAAATAAATGCGTAAAGATGATAATTGCTTTTTCTCACAAAAAAGCGTAGAATAGTAAAAATACATTTTTGAAGGACTTCGAGCTATTTAGCTCGAAATCTTTTATATCATGTAAAATAATATTGGATGAAAAAGAAAAGGGAGAAACTCGTGCTTAAATCAGAAATTATTGCTCAAATACCAAAAGTTGAACTTCATTGCCATCTTGATGGTTCGCTTAGCTTGTCAGTCATTAAAGAACTCGCTAAAAATGCTGGAATTCATATGACAATGTCCGATGAGGAAATTTTAGAAAAGGCACAAGCCCCAGAAAATACAAAAAATTTGCTAGAATACCTGCAACGTTTTGATTTCGTCTTACCACTTTTGCAAACTTATAAGAATTTAGAGTTAGCTGCTTATGATGTTGTCAGACAGGCAGCAAATGATAATATTAAATATATTGAAATCCGTTTTGCTCCAAGTCAACATCTCTTAGAAAATCTAACCCTTGAAGAAGCAGTAGAGGCTGTCATCGCCGGCCTTTCTCGTGCAGAAAATGATTTTGATATAAGAGCAAATGCACTCGTTTGTGGATTAAAACAAGAACCAATTCAAAAATTACAAAAACTGCTGCCACTTTTTGATAAGATTCCTGATGAACATTTTGTCGGATTTGATATGGCGGGTGATGAATTAAATTATCCACAGGAAAAATTTGTAGATTTGATTCATGATATAAAAATTAAGGGTGTCAATGTGACGCTTCATGCTGGAGAATGTCCAGCATGTGAGAAAAATATTTTAGATTCAATTGCAATGGGGGCAAGTCGCATTGGACATGGAATTATGACTAAAAATCTGTCCGAAGCCGAACAAAAAATGATGATTGAAAAACAAATTGTTTTAGAAATGGCTCCGACTAGCAATTTTCAAACAAAAGCGGTGACAGAGCTTGCGCAATATCCTTTTAAAGAACTTTATGACAAAGGAATACACGTGACATTAAATACCGATAATCGAATGGTTTCGGCTACAAATTTAAGCAAAGAATATGAGAAAATCTCAGCTTGGTACCCAGATTTTTCTCTTTCTGATTTTGAAAAAATAAATCATTACGCAATTGATGGCGCCTTTATTGGTCAAGAAGAAAAAGAAGAACTTCATCAAAGATTTACCAAAGAATACAAAAAAATCTCTGAATAATCAGAGGTTTTTTAGATTAGATGAATTATTATTATTTAATTTCTATCTTAGAAATGATTTGAGCAGCTTGTTCATCAAATGAAGTTGGAATGGCAAGCGTTTGGCTACTGTCCAATAGTTTTTGAGATTCTTCTTTTACCCAAGCAGAATCTTTAAGATATCTTTCGTCTTGGTAATGATTTGGATCTTTATAAAAATTGATTGACCCATTATGATTAGAACTATAGGTAACAATAGTGGTTCCAGCCATTGTATTATCAGAACTAAAAGATAATGTTACTGTGTCCTGAGGAACAACTACAGAACCGGAAAAAGGAAAGACTTGGTGATTAGCTCCATTTTTAGTAACACTGATAGAAACAGGTTGATAATCATATTTGTAATAACTTAGAAGGGTTTCGGTTACGCGTGCATACTCAACCTGTTCAGCGCTATATCCAGATAAAGGTGAAGAACTTTTTTGTACTTTTTCAGAATTATTGGTATTTGCTTGACTGCTTGAAGCAGAAGAGCTCGTAGAATGAGTAGCAGAATTTTTACTATTGCTAGTTTTTGAACTTGAGGTAACTTTAGAACTAGAAGTAGTTTCTTTTTTGGTCTGATTTTCAGAACTTTTAGAATTTGAACAGGCAGCTAAGGCAAATAAACTCAAAAATGTAGCTGACCAAAGGATTGTTTTTTCATAAGATTTATTCTCCATTTTTATTACTTTATAATAATAGCATTAAATTTTTATAAAGTAAAATTTAGCTATGATTACTATAATCTTAGAATATATTTCTACTTGGTATAATCTATTGTTGGAATGAGCTTTATTTAGATATTTTTATTTCTAAGGTGTTGCTTTAGGACAATAAAAAAAGCTGGATCATTATATATTCAGCCTTTTTTTATTAATAAATATTATTCATCAGGTGTCATAATCATTGGAACAACAAGTGGTGAACGTTCAGTTTGTTTATAAAGGAATGGTGAGAGTGCTTCACGCATCGCACGAGCCACAGAAGCTTCATTTGCATTTGCTTCATGCATCGCTTCACGAATGGCATTGAAAAGGACACGTTGACCACTACGAATCAAATCACCAGACTCACGCATATAGATAAATCCACGCGAAAGCATGTCAGGGCCAGCAAGAACGGTTTTCTTTTCAAAGTCAACGGTTGCAACCGCAAGGACAATTCCGTCTTCTGAAAGTTCATGACGATCGTGGAGAACGGCATTTCCGACATCACCAATTCCTGAACCATCAACGTAAGTGTCAGAGGCTGGGAAATGGTCGGCATATCTTGCGCTGTCAGCAGTTAATGCAAGGACGTCACCATTTTCTTGAATGAAACAATTTTCTTTAGGGACACCAGTATCTTGAGCAAGTCCAGCGTGAATTTTGAGCATTCGATATTCACCGTGAACAGGCATAAAGTATTTCGGTTTGATGAGACGTAACATGAGTTTTTGCTCTTGTTGCCCACCATGACCAGAGGTGTGAATGTTGTTCATTTTACCATAGATGACTTCAACACCAGCTTCAGCGATTTTGTTAATCAATTGGTTAACACCGTGGGTATTCCCAGGAATAGCATTTGATGAGAAGACAACCGTATCGCCCATTTGTAAGGTAATGTGACGGTGCATTCCGTTGGCAATTCTTGAAAGTGCAGCCATTGGCTCACCTTGCGAACCTGTACACATAATCAAAAGTTCATGTGAAGCGTATTGATTAACTTCATTTGGTTCAATGAAGGTTCCTTTAGGAGCTTTGATATAACCGAGTTCCAAACCATTCACGATTGCTTTTTCCATTGAACGACCGAAAACGACAATTTTGCGTCCAGTCTTAACTGCTCCATCAACGGCTTGTTGCAAACGGAAAATATTTGAGGCAAATGAAGCGAAAATAATTCGACCTTCAATACGTTCAAAAATTTTCATGATGCTTGCACCAACGACTTTTTCAGAATGTGAAAAAGTTGGAATTTCAGCATTGGTTGAGTCAGAAAGAAGGAGTAAAACGCCTTCGCTTCCAAGTTCAGCCATTCGGTGAAGGTCAGCAGGTTCACCCACTGGTGTGAAGTCAAACTTGAAGTCACCAGTAGCCACAATTTTACCTTGAGGAGTATTTACAACAATCCCTAAAGGTTCTGGAATTGAGTGAGTCGTGCGGAAGAAGTCAAGACTTAAATGATTAAATTTAATGACTGAATCTGCATGAATTTCATAAAGTTTAGCATCACGTAAAAGTCCGTGTTCTTCGAGCTTTCCACGAATGAGCGCAAGTGACAATGGTCCAGCATAAATTGGAATATTGGCCTGTTTCAAGAGGAATGGAATTCCTCCGATGTGGTCTTCGTGTCCGTGAGTGATGAAGAGACCTTTGATACGATCAATATTTTCAACGATGTAAGTATAATCAGGAATGACGTAGTCAACACCTAATAAATCGTCTTCTGGGAATTTAATTCCGGCGTCAATGATGATAATTTCATCTTTATACTCAACGCCGTAAGTATTTTTACCGATTTCGCCCAGTCCGCCAATGGCGTAAACTGCGACTTCATCAGCTTTTATTTTAAGTTGCTTTGGCATGTTTCTCCTATTCTTTGGATTTTTTATTTTATTTTTTGACTGACAAGTTGGTCAGTTCGGTTTTTTAATGTAATATTTACTGACAGAATTTTAAAGGTACAAGAAAATCACTTTAGATTGCTGTCATTTTTGACAAAAATCTAAAGTGCTCTCCTTTATACTCCAGTCAGTCTTAGAAGCTTGTGATTTCAAATACGCCAGTTTCTTTTTCATATTCGACAGATTCATCAGAAAGTGAGTCAATAAACTCTACATGGTAGGCAGTATTTTTAGCAAGAAGTTCGCGTGCAAGGATAACTCCTTCTTCTTTAGTAGCAACATCAAGGTCGAGGTAAAGAGCCTCAGTAGTCTCACGACGTGGTGAGCGGGTATTATCTTTTTGGTAGAAAACTTTAAAAATCATTCTATAAATCACGAGCAAAAGCTCGTTCCTTTCCTAATAGTTCGTGTTTGCTGTTCTTTGCAATTACTATCATTTTAGCATATTTGCAAGGAAATGAAAAGTTGAGTTCATTAATTTTATAAATGAAGCGCTTCCTAAAAAATAATGGTGGAACTTGCAAGGCAAGCGTGGTAAAATATAAGGAAGTAGAACTGATGACAGAGAAGATAAAAATTATTTGTAGATAGGTCGCGTTGGATAAGTGGCTGTCAGTAAAAGTCTATCAGTAATTAAAAAATAACATACTTTCAGAAATATTATAGGTAAAAAATGAAAATATTAGCATTTGATAGCTCATCAAAGGCTTTGTCAGTAGCTGTGGTTGCTGACGGAATATTACTTGGTGAAGTAACATTAAATTTGAAAAAAAATCACAGTACAACTTTGATGACAAGCATTGATTTTTTGATGGCTCAAGTTGGTCTTGAAGCCAAAGAACTTGACCGGATTGCGGTAGCACAAGGACCTGGTTCTTATACAGGTTTGCGACTTTCTGCGACAGTTGGAAAAACATTGGCTTTTAGCTTAAATAAAGAGCTTGTTGGTCTATCAAGTTTATTGGCAATTGCTAATCGTGTTCAAGACAAAAATGCTTACGTGCTTCCGATAATTGATGCAAGACGTGGAAATGCCTATGCAGCTCTTTATAAAAATGATCAGCAAATAATTGCGGATCAACATTGCAATTTTAGTGAATTTTTGGCTGATTTATCAGAAAAAGTTTCTTCATTTGAACAAATTATTTTCACAGGAGAAACTGATAATTTCGTTGAAGCAATTCAAAATGCTGGTTTCTCTGAAGAACAAATCATTTCTGACAGTTTAGAAAAGCTCCCGTCAGCCTATGAAATTGCTAAGATTGCTGAAAAATTAACTCCTGAAAATGTGCACGCTTTTGTGCCAAATTACCTCAAAAAAGTTGAGGCCGAAGAGAAATGGTTGGAAAGTCATGAAAAAGCTGAAAACACTCCTGACGACTACGTTCAAAGGGTTTAGTGGAAAAAAATTTAATCCTCGTCGTTATTTAGAAATGGCTGACATTGAACTTGAACATGACCGAGAAGGTGTTCACTATCGATTGGCAGACAGAGTTGATATTGTTGCTTTGCTTGCGATTGAACGAGATGTTTACAATGGAGATATTCCATGGACCTTCTCTCATTTTGAACATGAAATTGTCAAAAATGATGAAGCCTTTTTCATTGTGGCCGAAATTTCTGGCAGTGTCATTGGTTTTATTGGAACTAGAATCAATCACCATGGTCAAGATGCACATATCACTAATCTCGCAGTGTTTAAAGCCTTTCAAGGACAACAAATTGCCTCAACTTTGATTGAACAACTGATTGTATTGATGAGCGCACTCGGAAAAAATGAGATGACTTTGGAAGTCCGTCGTGACAATACTAAAGCACAAGGACTTTATCGTAGGCAAGGTTTTGTCACTGACAAATTATTGCCAGAGTACTATGAAGACGGTGCTGATGCCATTTGGATGATTAAGAAATTGAAAAAATGAAACTAAAACATCTCTCTTACTTTGAAGAAAAATTAGAAGATAAAAAATATTTTCCAACCATAGAAAACCTATCAGCTCAGATTTATGAACTTTTGTCACTTGCTTACGAAGAATCACCGTGGACACGAGCTTACATTTTAGCTGATATAATCAATGAAAATTCCGATTATTTCTTCCTAGAAGAAGAGGGGCAAATTGTTGGTCTTTTAGCAATTTCAACAATAATGGATGAATTAGAAATTACAAATATCGCTATTCATCCTGATTTTCAGGGGCAAGGACTAGCGAGTTTTTTACTGACAGAAGTGTCAACATTTAGTGGGACTTTATTTTTGGAAGTTCGGAAGTCCAATCTTGCCGCTCAAAAATGTTATGAAAAATTTGGTTTTAAGATTTATCATACAAGAAAAAATTATTATGACAAACCTCTTGAAGATGCTTTGTTAATGAGAAAAGAGCAATTTTACAAATGAAAGATAATTATATATTAGCCTTTGAAACTTCATGTGATGAAACTTCAGTGGCAATTTTAAAGAATGGAAATGAATTATTATGTAATATCATTGCCAGTCAAATCAATAGTCATAAACGCTTTGGTGGAGTTGTGCCAGAAATTGCCAGCCGTCATCACGTCGAACAAATTACTGTTTGTATTGAAGCAGCACTTGAAGAAGCAGAAATTTCGGCTGACCAACTGACGGCCGTTGTGGTGACCGAAGGTCCAGGCTTAAATGGCGCTTTGCTAGTTGGAATCATGGCAGCAAAAACTTTTGCATGGGCAAATCATCTTCCTTTGATTCCAGTTAATCACATGGCCGGTCATTTGATGGCTGCAAGTTTAGTGGATACCATTGAATATCCAGCTATGGCCCTTTTGGTTTCAGGTGGACATTCTGAACTTGTTTACGTAGAAAAAGAAGGAAGCTATAAAAAAGTTGGTGAAACTCGTGACGATGCTGCCGGTGAAGCTTATGATAAAGTTGGTCGAGTGATGGGCCTGACTTATCCGAGTGGAAAAGTCATTGATGAATTAGCACACAAAGGAGCTGATACTTACAATTTCCCACGAGCAATGATGAACACACATGAAGTAGAATTTAGCTTTTCAGGCTTAAAATCAGCCTTTATTAATCTCGTTCATAACGAAAATCAAAAAGGAAATGACGTGATTGCTGATGATTTAGAAAATTTAGCTGCTTCCTTTCAAGCTGCGGTCGTCGATGTCCTTATGGCCAAAACCAAATTAGCCATGGAAAAATATCCAGTTAAAACGCTAATAATTGGCGGTGGAGTATCAGCAAATCAAGGCTTACGCGAACGTTTGTCAGCAGAAATTACTGACGAAAAGTTAATTATTCCTCCTTTAAGACTCTGTGGTGACAATGCTGGAATGATTGCAGCAGCAGCATATATCGAATGGAAAAAAGGTTTAGAAAATGTTCAAGCAGGATTAGATTTAAATGCAAAACCTAGTCTCGTTTTTGAAGACATAGAAGAAGGAGAAGTTTAATGATGAAATTAATTGGAAAACTTCAAAATGGTATGACCTTTACTGAAGAATTTGACGGAGTCAACGATTTCCTAGCCCTTCAACAAAGCGATTATAATGCCATTGCTGATGAAATTGAAGTTGTTGAAGTAAAAATTGCTGATGAAGTCCTTGATTTTAAAGGAAATATGGGCCAACTTTACTATGAACTAATGAAATAAATAAAAAGTTACTGACAGTTCTGTTAGTAACTTTTTTTATTTAGAGTTGATTAATCATTAATATTTTTGTCTGTGGAAAACTTTCTTTAAGCTCTTTCAGATGAAGTTTGAGCTCTGGATAACAAAAGATATAATCAATTATTTCATTTTTTTTCGTCAGTAATTCGGACAAATATATTTTTTGGAGTTGAATGTCATTGCCAACTATCACTTGAGCTTTTTTTAACCAAAGTTTTTCCATTTCTTTGTAAGCAAACATTTTTCCAATTTGTAATCCCGCGGGTGTTTCTAGCGATTTGTCATTGCCAAGTAGCAGATAAGCAGTAGTCATATAACCGCCTCCTTTTGCTATATTATAACTCCACAAAAAAAGATTAGCAAGGGGAACTTCACAGATTGGGAGTCCTATTGTCATCTTTTAGTAAGAATTACTAAACCACAGATAATTCATGAATTGTCCGTCCTTCTTTATCGACCAATTGTAACCAGCTATTCGTTCCAGCGAAGTAAAGGAAATGTCCCACTTCATTGACTGATTTTAAGACAATATCCTCAGTAGTTGTGAATGTTTTAGCATCCCAATTGGCTTTTTGTTCTTCTCTTAAAGTCTGTGTAAAACGATAGGCTAAACCTGGTGTACCATCAGATTTCATTCCACCGCTTTCGGCGATTTTTGCTCCGGCTTTTATCACGAGTTGATTGGATTTTTCCCAAATAATGGTCGCTTTACTGTCGGAACGATTAACAAAAAATTCAACTTCAGAAAGTCCTTTTTTCCAGCGATGTTGTGCTTTAGGAGAAAAAGCTTTTTTCTTTTCTAATTTAATGCCAAAAGCAGTTAAAGCAGTCAAAAACTCGTCAGCAGAAGTGGCACAAGCTTTTTCGATATTGCTTGGAATTTTAATTGGCTCGGCTTTATCACGTAAAATAATGCCAGCTTCCTCAGCCAAGTTAACTAAATATTGCGTTAGATATTCCAGCTCTAAATCATAGGCAGCCATATTTAAAATCACGACTTTATCAAATTCTAACTTAGGAATTAATTCTAAATCATTGGCAATCATTTTAATCTGTCCTTTTTTTAGTAAAAAGAAAAGCTCATCATTTTGCAAATCAAAACGTGCATTATTCTGATCAAAAATACGTAAAAAGGCAGTTGATGGAAGACGAATTTCTAAACCAAGGTCAGACATGCTGACCGTAAAAGTTAAATTTTTCATAACTTTATTATAGCAGAAAGTTTGACAGCCTTATCAAACAATACATCATCAAGCTAAAGTTTGGTATATACAAACTATGTAAGCTGTTTTTTTGTATTTTATAAAAACTAATCTATAAAAAAACAAAATAATGTAATTTTATAAAATAAAGTTCGGTATTTACGTACAATAGTAACTGTTAACAGAATATTTACAAAAAGGTCATTGTCAGATAAATTAAAATGGGTTAGAATTATTTTGTGAAGCACACCGATTCATCAACCGATTGATAAAAATCTTAAGGAGATTCATTTTTATAATGAAAAAGACATCGAAGAAAGTCATTGGACTTACAGCAAGTGCACTAATTGCAGTATCATTACTTGCAGCTTGTGGAAATAGTAGCTCTGCATCAAAATCTGATAGCAAAACCATTTCAAATTTAAAGATTTCATTTATTCCATCCAAAAATCCGGACGATATTACCACAGCGACTAAACCAATCGCAAATATTTTGAAATCTGAATTGAAAAAACAAGGCTATACAGTAAAAAATATTGATACTAGTGTTGGTACAAATTATCAAGCGGTTGGTGAAGGGCTTGATGCTGGTTCAGTTGACGTCGGTTATGGAATGTCAGCGACAACTTATGCCATGTATCAAGATGGTTCAACTCCACTCTTGATGGCAACACGTAAAGGACTTTCAAATGATGGCTCAGATTCTGCAAAATATTGGAATGAGCATAAACCAACAACTAAAACCGATAAAGAAGTGACTTCTTACCGTTCGCTGATCATTGCTGGTAATTCTCCAATGGGCAAAAAGTTAGCTAAAGAAGCTAACGACGGAACTTTGACATGGAAAGATTTAAACGATGCAAAATGGGGGCTTGAATCAACTTCATCTGCGGCAGGCTATATGTATCCTTCGCAATGGTTAACTGAGAACTTTAAACATTCAATTCGTGATTTAAAAAATACAGTTACTATGGATTCTTATGATTCAGCAATGGCTCAACTTGCTTCAGGTCAAATTGATGTAATGCCATAATATGCTGATGCACGAATGGATGACGCTACTAAGTGGACCACAACTTTCGGTGCAAAAGAAAGTATTTGGGATGATACAAATGTGATTGGTGTGACACCTGCCATTGCCAATGATGGAATCATGGTTTCAGAAAAATCAAAAATCATGACGGCCGACTTCAAAAAAGCACTCTCAGCAGCAATTAAAGATATGGCTAAAACTGATGAAGGAAAGAAAGTCATTGCCATTTATTCACATGATGGCTATGCTGATTCAACAAAAGCTGACTATAAAACAGCCATTAAAGTGGCAAATTCAATGAGTAAAGCCAACTAATGAACAAATAAATCATTTAATAAGGGTCTGGGTTACTCAATGAGTTCCAGACTCTTTTTGTGGAAATTGACTAATATTAATTAAAAAGCCTTCATTAGTGAAGAAGGATGGAGAAGTAATGATAAAATTTGAAAATGTGTCAAAAATTTATCCAAATGGCACAAAAGGTTTGACGGATGTTAATTTACAAATCAATCAAGGAGAATTCGTAGCTATTATTGGAACATCGGGAGCAGGAAAATCAACTCTGATTCGTTGTGTTAATGGTTTAAATGATATTACTTCAGGCTCGTTAATTGTGAATGATACAGAAGTGTCAAAACTTAAAGGAAAAGAGTTAAGAAAATTTCGAAGACATGTGGGAATGATTTTTCAATCCTATAATTTAGTTCCTAGAGTGACGGTTTTGAAAAATGTAATGTTTGCTCGTGTACCAGATATGAGTTTATTTAAGGTCATTTTTGGTTTGTTTTCAAAAGAAGATAAACTTGTTGCCTTAGATTCTCTGAATAAGGTAGGAATTTTAGATAAAGCTTATATCCGAGCAGATCAACTTTCAGGTGGACAACAGCAACGTATATCACTCGCTCGTGCTCTTAGTCAAGAAAGTGAAATTTTACTCGCTGATGAACCTGTTTCAGCACTTGACCCAGTCACAGCTAAAGAAGTAATGGATGATTTTAAAAGAATTAATGAAGAATTCAATAAAACAATTTTACTGAATATTCACCATGTTGAACTTGCTTTAGAATACGCTTCGCGGATTATTGCTGTAAAAAAAGGGAAAATTGTTTATGATGGTCCTTCGCAAGAGGTAACCAAAGAAATTTTGGATGAAGTTTATAGAAAAGAGGCCTAAATGTACGATAAAATTTTTAAGCCTAAAAAAATAAAACTTATTACAGGAGAAGTTGTTGAAGAAAAAGTCAGTCGAACTTGGTTGACTTGGTTAATTATCATCTTACTGATTGCTTTTTCTGTTATTCTTACAAATTTTGATTTTAGTGCGCTTAACAGAAGTGGTCTCTTTTTTCAAAAATTAGCAAGTATGATTCCCCCAAATTGGGCTTACTTTCATAAAGTTCTTCCCCCACTATTAGATACGATTAAGATGAGCTTTTTTGCTTCCTTACTTGGAGCAATTTTGTCAGTTCCATTTGCGATATTAGCGGCAAATAACATCCTTAAAAATCGTTTTGTTAATGGCATCATTCGTTTGATTTTTATGCTAGCAAGAACTTTGCCAACTTTGGTTTTGGCTTTAATTGCAACCTATATTTTTGGTCTAGGAACTTTTGCTGGAGTTGTTGCAATTTTTGTATTTACCTTTTCTTTCATAGGAAAACAATTGTTTGAGGTGATTGAAACCGTTGATATGGGACCTTTTGAAGCGGCAGAAGCTTTAGGGGTCAGTCCTTTAAAAGCCTTTTTCATTGCTGTTTTTCCTCAAGTCCTACCTACTTATCTTTCAACTGCTCTTTATGCATTTGAGGGAAATGTCCGCTATGCTGCAATTTTGGGATATGTTGGGGCTGGAGGGATAGGAAATATCTTAAATGACCGAGTGAATTTTCGCGACTTTTCCTCTGTTGGTATGATTTTAATTTCTATTCTAGCTACAGTCATGATTATTGATTCAATCAGCGCATTAATTCGTAAGAAAATTGCCTAGGAATGAGAGGAAAAATGAATTCACAAATTATTGAAGAATATAATCATAGACCTAAAAACTGGTTTTATTATCTTTTGATATTTATTGTTTTATTAGCAGTTTCGATTTGGTCGACTTCAGTCGTCCATTATCATGGCGTTTCAGAACATGGAGCTTTAATCGCCAAAAATATTTTCACAGGGATTTTCCATCCAGACACCAGTTTAATGTTTAACCTAACTGAAACTGGCTTACCCTATCTCTTGCTACAAACTTTTGCAATTGGTTTGCTTGGGACTTTGGTTGGTGCAATTGTTGCCATTCCACTCTCTTTTCTTGCAGCGACTAATTTGGTTCCGAATTGGTTAGCTTATCTGATTCGTTTTGTCTTGATGGCGATTCGGACAATTCCTTCTTTTGTTTATGCCCTTTTATTTATTCCAGTCGTTGGTTTAGGTTCTTCAGCTGGTGTAATGGCGCTTGGTTTTGAGTCAATTGGGATGATTGCAAAACTATTTATTGAAGCTATTGAAGATTTGGATATGGGTGTTATTGAGGCTATGGACGCAGCTGGTGCAACAACATTTCAAAAAATTCGTTTTGGAGTTTTACCCCAATTATTACCAGATTTATATTCGATTTTACTTTACCGTTTAGATATGAATCTGCGTGATGCAGCCATTTTGGGATTAGTTGGTGCCGGTGGAATTGGTGCGCCATTGAGTTTTGCAATGTCTGGTTATAAATGGTCAGCCGTTGGTGCAATTTTGTTGGGACTTTTAGTTTTAATTATCCTTGTTGAACTCATTTCATCAAGAATTCGGAAAAAATTAGCAAAGGGATAAATAATATGAAAATAAAAATTCTAGAAACGAGTGATTTACATGGTTTTGTTCTCCCAACAAACTTCACCGAAAGAGAAATGAATTTGCCTTTTTCAATGGCCAAAGCCAAATCTAAAATAGATGAACTGACAGCAGTGGCTCAAGAGCAGGGTGAAATTATTGTAAAAATTGAAAATGGTGATTTATTGCAAGGTTCACCCTTGGCTTATTATCTAGCTAAAAAATCAAGTCGCGGTATTAAAGACTTGGTCAATGTCACTAATTCTTTTGGTTATGATGTGGGATTGCTTGGTAATCATGAGTTTAATTATGGGATTGATTATTTAAAAAGTTATGTTAATCAGGTAAATTATCCTATTTTGGCTGCGAATGTATTGAATAATGAAGGTCAACCTGCTTTTGGCCCTGCTTATAAAATCATTGAAGCGCAGGGGGTGAAAATTGGAATTGTTGGTTTTTTGACACAATATATTCCACATTGGGAAAAACCGTCAATTATCAAAGATTTGACTTTCCAATCTATTCTGACAACTGCAAAAGATATTCTGCCCGATTTGCGCCAATCAGTTGACCTTTTGATTGTTGCATATCATGGAGGCTTTGAGCGAGATTTACAGACAGGTCTTCCGACAGAAAGTTTGACAGGGGAAAATGAGGCTTATCAGTTAGTTGAAGAGTATAAAGATTACATTGATGCCTTAGTGACTGGACACCAGCATCGTGAAATTGCTGACCATCTTTTTGGAGTTCCAGTTATTCAACCAGGCTATCGTGGTGCTTTTGTTGGCGAAATAGAACTTGAATTAGATAATCATAAAAAAGTTGTGGCTTCAAACGCTAGACTTCATAAAACGGAGAATTGCAAAGTCTCATCGGAGGTCAATCAGCTGATATCCGTTGTGAGTGAAGAAGCAGAGGATTGGTTAGACCAGCCAATGGGAGAAGTTCATGGAGAAATGATTATTCGTGATCCAATGACTGCTCGATTGATTGAACATCCTTATATTGAATTAATTAATAAAATACAAATGGAAGCGACAGGGACCGAAATTTCTGGGACTGCACTTTTTAATAATGAAGCGAAGGGTTTTGCAAAAGAAATTACGATGAGATCGATTCTGACAAATTATATTTATCCCAACACTTTAGCTGTTTTAAGAGTGACAGGTGCAGATTTAAAGGCTGCCTTAGAGCGGACAGCGGAACATCTTGAACTTGACGAAAGTGGCGAAATTGTTTTTAGTCCACGATTTATTGAACCAAAACCTGAATATTATAATTATGATATGTATGAAGGGGTTGAATATGCTATCGATTTGCAAAAAGAAATTGGTCAGCGAATTGTACGTTTAAATTTCAAGGGGCATCAGGTAAAGGATGACGATATTTTAGAAATTGTCGTCAATCAATATCGCGCAGTTGGGGGTGGAAATTATCCAATGTTTTCTGCGGACAAGATTGTTAGAGAAATTACTGTTGATATGACCGAATTGATTGCTGATTATTTGAAGAAACATCCGATAATTGAGGCAAGTGTGAATAATAACTTCACAGTTCTAAAATAAATTTACTGACAGAAATTTTAGCAGAATAATAGGTGCTAAAAAAATCTGTCAGTATTTATTTTATTAAGTTATACTTGAGAATGAGCTAAGTTTTTCTAAAGTTTTTACTGATATACTTTTATTTATCAAAAGGAGGAGCCTAGCATGAAACATACAGTAATAATTCCAAAAATCAATTATCAATTTGTGAAATCAGAAGATGACTCACTTTTACTTCCAAGTCCTTTAGAAAGTCAATATTTAACAGTAAAATATGAGCAATAAGAGCCAAATGAGTTGAGATTCTATGATAAAATGAAGTCATAAAGATTAACAAAGGAGCATTAATGACAATGAATATCACATCTCATGGTGAAAAAATAGCAACACTAAATCCGACAATAAGTGGTGATGCACCTGATTTTGAACTGACAGATTTAAAAGGAAATAAAATTAAATTATCAAAACTTGAAAAACCTGTTTTGATTAGTGTTTTTCCTGATATTAATACTAGAGTTTGTTCACTTCAAACCAAACATTTTAATCTTGAAGCAGCAAAACATTCTGAAATTGACTTTTTGAGTATTTCAAATAATACAGCAGATGAGCAAAAAAATTGGTGTGCAGCCGAAGGTGTTGACATGACAATTCTTGCTGATGATGGAACTTTTGGAAAGGCTTATGGTCTTATTTTAAATGGTGGTCCTCTTGAAGGACGTCTTGCCAGAAGCGTCTTTGTTGTGAAAAATGGTCAAATTGTCTATAGTGAAGTTTTGTCAGAGCTTTCTGATGAACCAAATTATGAAAAAGCACTAGCAGCTACTAAATAGTTATAACTGACAAAATAGGGGATAATTGCAATTGATGCTTGTCTTCTATTTATAAGCTGTCAACAGGCAGCTTTTTTAGTAGTAAAAAGAATAGATGTAATTTTTCTTTGTACTCGAAATTTTCTATTCAATTTGATATAATTAGATTAATACTGAATATTTAGGAGAAAACATGGCTGTAAAACGTTTAATTGAAACTTTTGTTCCGGAGAATTATAAGATTTTCCTCGATATTGACCGTAAAACCAAGAAAATAAAAGGTCAAGTGGCAATTACTGGGGAAGCAAAAGATAGTGTTATTGCCTTTCATGCCAAAGGTTTACACTTTAGTAAAGTTCGTGCTTTTAGTGTCGACACAAACTTCATTGAAAATGAAGAAGATGAAGAAATCGTTGTTAAAATTGGTGAAACAGGGCGCGTGACTGTTTCATTTGAATATGAAGCTGAATTGACTGACAACATGATGGGAATTTACCCTTCATACTATGAAGTCAATGGCGAAAAGAAAATGCTCATTGGTACACAATTTGAAAGCCATTTTGCTCGTCAAGCCTTTCCTTCTATTGATGAACCAGAAGCAAAAGCAACCTTCGATTTGTCAGTAAAATTTGATGAAGAAGAAGGCGACATCATTGTTTCAAACATGCCAGAACTCTTGAATATTAACGGAATTCACGTTTTTGAACGTACTGTCAAAATGAGTTCTTACCTTTTGGCTTTTGTATTCGGTGAACTTCAATTTAAAAAAGGAAAAACAAAATCTGGTGTTGAAGTAGGTGCTTTTGCAACGAAAGCTCATAGTGAAGCTGCGCTTGATTTCCCGCTTGATATTGCTATTCGTTCAATTGAATTTTATGAAGATTACTATAAAACGCCATATCCACTCCCACACAGTTGGCACATTGCCTTACCTGACTTTTCGGCAGGAGCAATGGAAAACTGGGGATGTATCACTTATCGTGAAGTCTGCATGCTTGTTGACCCTGAAAATGCAACCATTCAAAGCAAACAATATGTAGCAACCGTTATTGCACACGAATTGGCACACCAATGGTTCGGTGACCTTGTAACAATGCAATGGTGGGATGATTTGTGGCTCAATGAATCATTTGCCAACAACATGGAATATGTTTGTATGGATGCTTTGGAACCAAGTTGGAACGTTTGGGAATCATTCTCAATCTCAGAAGCCAATATGGCACTGAATCGTGATGCAACTGATGGAGTTCAATCTGTCCACGTTGAAGTGACTCACCCAGATGAAATTGGAACGCTCTTTGACCCAGCAATCGTCTATGCCAAAGGTTCACGTTTGATGGTTATGCTTCGTAAATGGCTTGGAGATGAAGATTTTGCTGCTGGCCTAGCCCTTTACTTCAAACGCCACCAATATGGAAATACAGTCGGAGATAATCTTTGGGATGCCTTGGCTGAAGTCTCTGGAAAAGATGTGGCAGCTTTCATGCATTCATGGGTTAACCAACCAGGATACCCTGTCGTTACTGCCGAAGTCATTGATGATACTTTAGTTTTGAGTCAAAAACAATTCTTCGTTGGTGAGGGTGCTGATAAAGGACGTTTGTGGAATGTTCCTTTGAATACAAATTGGTCAGGATTGCCAGACTTACTTTCTTCTGAAAAAGTTGAAATTCCTGGTTTTGCTGCTTTGAAATCAAAAAATAATGGTAAAGCCCTCTTTTTGAATGATGCAAATATGGCTCATTACATTATTGATTACAAAGGACAATTGTTAACAGACCTCCTCTCAGAAGTTGAGACTTTGGAGAATGTCACTAAATTCCAAATCTTGCAAGATCGTAAATTATTGGCTAAAGCAGGTGTAATTTCTTATGCTGATGTCGTAAATATCTTGCCGGCATTTACTAATGAAGAATCTTACCTTGTCAATACTGGTTTGAGTCAACTCATTAGCGAATTGGAACTTTTTGTTGATGAAGATTCAGAAACTGAAAAAGCTTTCCAAAGCTTGGTAGGAAAACTTTTCGCTAAAAACTATGCTCGCTTAGGTTGGGATAAAGTTGCTGGCGAATCTGCTGGTGATGAGAGCCTTCGTGGAATTGTTTTGAGTAAGACTTTGTATGCTGAGAATGCAGATGCCAAAGCAAAAGCCAGTCAAATCTTTGCAGCACATAAAGAAAATCTAGCAGGAATTCCGGCTGATATTCGTCCAATTGTTTTAAATAATGAAATTAAGACGACAAATTCTGCTGAATTGGTTAAAACTTATCGTGAAACTTATGTTAAAACTAGCTTGCAAGAATTTAAACGTGAGCTTGAAGGGGCTGTCGCATTAATCAAGGATGAAAAAGTCATTGCTGAATTGCTTGAAAGCTTCAAAAATGCTGATATTGTTAAGCCACAAGATATTGCTTTCTCTTGGTTCTACCTTTTGCGCAATGATTTCTCACAAGATGCTGCTTGGGCTTGGGAAAAAGCAAATTGGGCATTCCTTGAAGAAAAATTGGGTGGAGATATGAGTTATGATAAATTTGTTATCTATCCAGGAAATACTTTTAAAACTGCTGATAAATTAGCAGAATATAAAGCTTTCTTTGAGCCAAAATTAGAAAATCAAGGTTTGAAACGTTCAATCGAAATGGCAATCAAGCAAATCACAGCACGTGTTGCTTTGATTGATAGCCAAAAGGCTGACGTTGATAAATCAATCAAAGAAATTTCTGAAAAATTATAATAAATAAAAAATCACCTTTTTGAGGTGATTTTTTTTATTCATTCTTGGTCTGACTTTGTTTTTGATAGCACAAGTAGAGCGATAATTAGAAAGATAAATCCCATGAGTGCTGGAGCGAAATGACCAAAGCTGATATAGATTTGTCCACCAATTAAAGGGCCTATCACGCGAGTAAGTGCTTGAAGTGCTTGACTGCCACCTTGAAGTTTACCTTGTTCGGAAGAAGTCGCTGATTTTGAAAGTTTACCGTTAAAGGCAGTTCCAAAAATACTATCTCCAAAAGCAAAGATAAACATTGCCAGAATGAAGAAGGGCCACATTTTAGAAAAAGCAGAAAGTGCGAAAAGAAGGTAAGCAATAATTTCGCAGACTAGTGCCAAACGGATGAGTTTATCTTCATTAGCTAATTTTAGAAGTCTTGGCATGATAAAGATTTGAGTCAAGATATCCATTAAACCCATGATGGATATGGCTAGACCAATTAATACAGGCGTCCAAGCAAAAGAATCTAATGAAAATTGACTAATAATTGCTTGGAGTGCACCATTTGGTAGCCAAAGTAAGATACCGGCAAAGAGCAGACGATTGAGATTTTTCATGCGTAAGAGCTGAAAAAGTTGAGTGAAAGGATTGAGTTGTTTAAGGGAAAAATTACGTGTGCGATGAGTTTCGGGCAAGCTCTCGTTCATTACGAATGCACCGTAAAGAAGATTGGCGATTGAGATTAGGGCGCCGAAGTAAAAGGGAACTGAATTGCCAAAATGAGCTAGAAGTCCTCCAACTGTTGGGCCAGAAATTGTTCCAACACCAACAGCGGCGGCTGTCCAACCAAAAACTTTAGTTCGATTTTCTTCATCAGTAATATCAGCGAAGTAAGCAAAAAGGGTCACGATATTTCCACCAGTTAAACCATCAATGATTCGTCCGAGAAAAAGCATCCAGAGACTACCAGCTAAGCCAAAGATAAGATAACCAAGAGCAGAGCCAGCTAAAGAAATCAGTAAGATAGGTTTACGACCAAAGCGGTCTGATAAAGAACCAAGAGCAGGAGCGGCAAAGAAAGTACATAGTGCATAGATTGCCATTAAACTAGAAACAATGAGTGCTTGGTCATGAGCATTAGCAAAAGGTGCGACCATAAAAGGAACGACTGGTGAGATGATTGTAAAACCAAGTCCTGTCAGGAAAGTGGTGATAAGCCCAAAAGTGAGGGCGTGTTTATTAATTTTCATAGGTAAAACCTCCATAAGATATCAGCCCGACTGGGTTGAAGCGATGAAATTTAGAAAAATTGGTGGTTCTGCCCAGCAGGCAGGTTCAAAATTTTGTCTTTTTCATAAACTTCTAGCGGTCTGAACTCAATTACAATAATTGATGATGATTTCTTAGGAAGTTTTTTGCGAAGACTTGCGTCTGCTAAAGTGAAATCTATAGACTTGTGATTTCACTTTTCTACACAGTTTCTCTGGAAACAAAAATAGTATATCATAACATTGTTTCCGTGTCAACAAAAAACAAACAAAAAAAACTGTCAGTAAAAATTAATTTACTGACAGAATTATTTTTCAATATTATTCCGAATAGCAGAATCAAGATGATTATTGTATTTATTGAGAAATTCTAAAATATTGCTGACAGACTCATCAGTTAATTCATCGAAGATAACTTGATCCTTTTCTGAAAATTTTTGGTGCAAACTTTCGTGACGGTCATTAATTTCTTGACCCTCTTTTGTTAAGCGAAAATAGATTTCCTTTTTATTTTGAGGAATTTGATAAGATTCAACGAGATTTTTTTTGAGCAGTTTTTTAGCGATTTTACTGGCAGCACCACGTGTCATGTAGAGATGATGCGCTAATTTGGTCACATTTGGATAAGGGGTTTTAGCAATAAATTCAATCGTTTCAATTTCTGATAACGAAATATTTGAGAATTCAGCCTCCATTTGCGGCTTGTAATAGGCATCAATCTTATTAAATAAATCAGTTAAAGAAGTCATGATTTGTTCCTGATTTTGTTGAAGATTGGTCATAATCACTTTTCCTCTCTTTTTAAAGTTGTCTGTCTATAAATACAGCGCCAATAGTCATTGCGTCGCCAGATACTTGTAACCACAAAATTTTGTTCATTTTTCCAGTAATCATAAGTTAAAATAAATGTTTTCTTGCTGACTTGTGAACTACTATAGTGATTTATTGCTAATGGAATTACTGACAGACTTGTCAATGAATTTTTAGAGTCATTATTTTTACTGACAGAATTTTCGTCAGTAATTTTTACAAAATCTTTCAATTTATCAGAAGCATTGATGATTTTTCCATCAGCAAGAATTTCTTGAAAAGTGCTGTCAGTTAATTTATCCAAATTTTCCAGATTTAAAAACTGTTCTTCTTTTGCCAAAAGTTCAAGTGAGCGACTGGCGTAATGTTCCTCTTCAGGTAAGGCAGCAGGTTCAACGTGGACATCAACATCATAAACACCATAATTGTCAATTAACATTTTCTCAATGAACTCGGTCGCTTCATGACTCTCGAAAACACTTAAATCAGGAGACATTTCAACCACTACATCAAGGAAAATATTACTTCCATAAGAACGACCTCGGACAAGCTTAACCCCTTTTACCTTTGGAACTAAGCAAATTGCTTCGCGATATTCTTCGACAAGATTTTCATCAAAACCATCAGAGAGACTAAAAACAGATTCATGGAAAATATCATAAGCAGTCTTTAAAATGAAACCACAAATAACTACAGCCATCGCAGTATCAAGCCACTCCCAGCCTACACTACTTGCTAAAATAGCAACCACAGTTCCAATAGAAGTCACCGCATCAGAGAGATTGTCCTTACTTGCTGCTGACAGCGCTTGTGAGTTCGTTTTTTTAGCCAATGCCCGATTATAAAGATAAACGCCCAGCATGACAAAAGCTGAGAATAGACCAACAAGAGCTCCCAGTGGGTCTATGGCTTCTTCTTTACCAGAAAGAAGTGTCATAACTGTTTCTCTTAAAACCTCAAAACCAACGAAAAACATGATAAAACTAGAAATTAAGCTAGCGATTGACTCAATTTTCCAGTGACCATAAACATGATCACTATCTGCTGGAATTCGAGCAAGTCGAAGACCAATCAAAATTGCAATATTTCCCATAATATCAGTCACATTATTAAAACCATTAGCTTGAAGAGCACTAGAATGCACAATTGCTGCAAAAGCAATTTGTCCAATGGATAAAACAATATAAGCGATAATAGAAACCCAAACTCCTTTTTCAGCGAGTTTCAGATTGTTTGTACTTGAAGCTGCCATATGAATCCTCCCAAATTTACATCATTCCATTATAACAAAATTTTGAATGAAAGTTTGTATCTATTGCCAAAAAATGCTTTTATAACAAGGGCTCACAAAATATAAATAAAAAATAAGGGCTGACTAATTTATATAAAAATACCCACTTTCTACTATATTAATGTAGTAGAAATCAGTCAAAAATAAAATAATTATATAAAAAATTCAAGTACCTTGACTTACATAGTAATGTGAAGTATAATATACTTTGTTTAAAATGATAGAAAGGAAAAAGAATGGCAGAAATACCAAAGGAAATGTTACGCGCCCAAACCAATGTCATTTTGCTCAATGTCTTAAAACAAGGGGATAATTATGTTTATGGCATTATCAAGCAAGTCAAAGAAGCCTCAAATGGAGAAATGGAGCTTAATGAAGCCACGCTCTATACAATTTTTAAAAGACTTGAAAAGGATGGGATTATCAGTTCTTATTGGGGAGACGAAAGCCAAGGTGGCCGTCGTAAATACTACCGCTTGACAGAAATTGGTCATGAAAATATGCGACTTGCTTTTGAATCTTGGTCTAGAGTCGATGAAATTATTGAAAATTTAGAAGCAAATAAAAAAGATGAATCTAATAAATAATTTCCAATTAAAATTTAAGTTACAAAATAAGGGGTGAAGGTAAAAAATATTCGTCGCAAATTGTTGACTTAAACTTTGAAAAGCGTTACAATATTTTTGTTAGTTTATCTTTTTTGAAACTAACTATTGTAATATTTAACAGCATTAACAATTAATGCTTGTTTACTAAAAAAAATAATGTTATAATTATTTTCTCAAAAAATTTATTGAAATTATTTTGAAGTAAAATGAAATCGAAAATTCAATTTAATGTAAACTTATTTACATTATTTAACTCTAGAAAGGAATTTTATGATTTTCAAATCAATCATGAAGCATAAATGGGTTGCCTTATTCTCAATCGTTTCAACCTTTATTTATGCAGGAGTACAGCTTTACCAGCCCCAAATCATGAAACGAATTATGACCGTAATGTCATCAACAACTTATAGCCGTCATCAAATGGCTGACAAGGTTTCAGGATATGGAGTTGAGCTTTTGGTTGTTGCTGGGATAGGGATAATTTTTGCTATCTTTAGTACACTTTCAGCGGCACGTATTGCCCAAGAAATTGGAGCAGACGTTCGTGAAGCGACTTACAAAAAAATCAATACATTTTCTTATGAAAATGTTGAAAAGTTCAATGCCGGAAACCTTGTTGTTCGGATGACAAATGACGTCACACAAGTTCAAAACTTGATGATGATGGTTTTCCAAATTTTGATGCGGATTCCAGTCCTTTTGATTGGTGCGGTTGTTCTTTCTATCACGACTCTTCCAAGATTATGGTGGATTACAGTTCTTTTAATTGTTTTAATCGTATTAGTCACAGCCGTTTTAATGGGACGCATGGGCCCTCACTTTATGGCTTTCCAAAAATTGATGGACCGTATTAACGCCATTGCTAAACAAAACTTGCGTGGTTCACGTGTCGTTAAATCATTCGTTCAAGAAAAAAATCAAATCAAAGATTTTGATGAAACTTCTGATGAACTTTACGATCATAACTGGGCAGTAGGAAAACTCTTCTCAGCAATGATTCCACTCTTTACTGTGATTGCTCAAGGAGCAATTTGGCTTGCTATTTACTTTGTTTCAACTTTTGTAACAGAGTCAACAACAGTTGCCCAAGATAGTATTGGTGGGATTGCTACATTCATGACTTATATGGGAATGATTATGTTTGCCATTATCATGGGTGGTATGATTTCAATGTTTGCTTCACGTGGTATGGTATCAATTGGTCGTATTAATGAAGTGTTAAATACTGATCCAGCCATGAAATTTGATGAAAATGCTAAAGATGAAGTTCTTTCAGGTTCTGTCAAATTTGACCATGTGTCATTCTCTTATCCAAATGATGAAGAACCAACACTTAAAGATATTAGCTTTGAAGTAGAACCTGGTCAAATGGTTGGGATTGTCGGAGCGACTGGTGCTGGTAAATCTACATTGGCACAATTGATTCCAAGACTCTTTGACCCAACAGAAGGTACCGTTTCAGTTGGTGGAAAAGATCTTAAAACAGTTAGCCGTGGAACATTGAAGAAAAATATTTCTATTGTTCTTCAAAAAGCAATTCTCTTCTCAGGAACAATTGCTGGAAATATTAAACAGGGGAAAGCCGATGCAACTGATGAAGAAATGACTCGTGCTGCACGCATTGCCCAAGCCGCAGAATTTATTACAACTAAAGATGGTCAATATGATTCTGAAGTTGAAGAACGCGGAAATAACTTCTCAGGTGGTCAAAAGCAAAGACTTTCAATCACACGTGGAGTTGTTAAAAATCCAAATGTCTTAATTTTAGATGACTCAACATCAGCCCTTGATGCTAAATCTGAAAAACTTGTTCAAGAAGCTTTGAATAAAGACCTTAAAGACACAACCACAATTATTATTGCTCAAAAGATTTCATCAGTGGTTCATGCAGATAATATTTTGGTTCTTGACCAAGGAAAACTTGTTGGTCAAGGAACTCACCAAGAATTAGTTGCTGAGAATAAAATTTACCAAGAAATCTACGACACACAGAAAGCACAGGAGGACTAAGACATGGAAAATACCAAATCAACAAGAAAAATGTCTGACACCACACGTGCCATCCGATTTTTTTACCTCTATCTGAAAAGATATAAACTCCAATTTGCTGTAATTATGATTTTCATCATTTTAGCAACTTGGTTACAGGTTGTTTCTCCATCACTTTTGGGGGACGCCATCACTAATTTGACTAAATATGTGACTGACTTCTTTACACATCAACATGCTGGTCAATCCCAAGATGCACTACAACAAATTGATCAACAATTAAGCCAACAAATGCACCAAACAGTAGATTGGCACAATGTTCCTGAAGTTGTGAAATCTTTGCCACAAGCAGCACAAGACCAAATCACTGCTAATCTTCCTAAAGGAACAACTTTAGAAACACTTAAAACAGTGGCAACTTCACATGCAGCCAGCACTTCTACATTCATGAAAGGAATGTGGCAATTGCTTGCAGTCTATGTAGCAACAGGTGTATCAATGTTGATTTATACCTTGCTCTTTAGCCGTATCGTTGCTCATTCAACAAATCGTATGCGTAAAGGTTTGTTTGGTAAACTTGAACGTTTGACAATTTCGTATTTTGACCGTCATCAAGATGGTGATATCCTTGCTCGTTTCACATCTGACTTGGATAACATTCAAAATACTTTAAACCAAGCACTCGTTTCGGTTATTTCAAATGCTGCGGTCTTTGTGGGTGTCATTATCCAGATTTTCAATAAAGATGTGACATTTGCTTGGTTGACAGTTGCCGCTTCTCCAGTTGCCATTTTATCTGCTGTGATTATCATTCGCCAATCGAAAAAAGCGACAGACAAACAACAAGAAGAAGTTTCACAACTTAATGCCTATATGGATGAAAAAATCTCTGGGCAAAAAGCAATTATCGTTGAAGGTTTGCAAGAAGATTCTATTAATGGATTCTTGGAACATAACGAAAATGTTAAAAAACGTACCTTTGCTGCTCAAGCATGGTCTGGTATGATTTTCCCATTGATGAATGGTTTCCAACTTTTATCAATTGCCATTGTTATCTTTGGTGGAACAGCCTATGTTCTTAACGATGATAGCATGTCAATTGCCACAGGTTTAGGGCTTTTGGTTGCCTTTGTTCAATACGTTCAAAGTTACTACAACCCAATCATGCAAATTTCATCAAACTTTGGTCAACTTCAACTTGCCATCACAGGGGCAACTCGTTTGAATGTCATGTTTGATGAACCAGAAGAAGTTCGTCCTGAAAATGGTAAGAAATTTGATACGATTAAAGATGGAATTCAAATCGAAAATCTTGATTTTGAATATCTTCCAGGAAAACCAGTCCTCAAAAAAGTTAATATTGATGTTAAAAAAGGACAAATGGTTGCCCTCGTTGGTCCAACTGGTTCAGGTAAAACAACAGTTATGAACTTGATGAACCGTTTCTACGATGTTAATGGTGGAGCAATTAAATTTGATGGAACTGATATTCGTGAATTTGATTTAGATAGCTTGCGTTCAAATGTCGGAATTGTTTTGCAAGAGTCTGTTCTCTTTGATGGAACGATTGCTGATAATATCAAGTTTGGTAAACCAAATGCTACTCAAGAAGAAATTGAAACAGTGGCTAAGACAACTCACATTCATGATTTCATTGATAGCTTACCTGACAAGTACGAAACACATGTTTCAGATGATGAATCAGTCTTCTCAGTTGGTCAAAAACAACAAATTTCTATCGCACGTACCATTTTGACAAATCCAGAACTTTTGATTTTGGATGAAGCAACTTCAAATGTGGATACAGTAACTGAACAACAAATTCAATGGGCGATGGAAGCTGCTATTGCTGGTCGTACTTCATTCGTTATTGCTCACCGTTTGAAAACAATTCTTAATGCAGATAAGATTGTTGTTCTTAAAGATGGTGAAGTTATCGAAGAAGGAAATCACCATGAACTCGTTGCTCAAGGTGGCTTCTACTCTGAACTTTATCACAATCAATTTGTTTTTGAATAAGAGATTATTCAGTTAAGCAATGGAAAATAAAATCACAGTTAAAATTTTAGCTGTGATTTTTTATTTAGATAAAAAAGTCTATGAAAAACTACTATAAAATGTTAAAATAGAGAGCGGTTCTTAAAAATATAATTTTTTTAAGACAATAAAAATGTGAAAAGTGATTTTGAAATAATATGAAAAAAATAGTAATTAATGGTGGGAAGCGTATTTCAGGAACCATCCCAATTTCTGGCGCAAAAAATTCAGTAGTCGCTTTGATTCCAGCAACTATCTTAGCTAACGATGTTGTAACGCTTGAAGGAGTTCCAGATATTTCTGATGTTGCAAGTTTAGTCGAAATCATGGAAATCATGGGAGCAAAAATTGAACGAAATCTTGAAGAAGGACGACTTGTGATTGATACACGCAGTGTTGTTTCTCGTCCCCTTCCTTATGGAAAAATCAACTCTTTACGTGCTTCTTATTATTTCAATGGGGCACTTTTGGGACGTTTTGGTCAGGCAACAGTAGGCTTGCCTGGTGGCTGTGATTTAGGCCCTCGTCCAACGGATTTACATGATAAAGCCTTTAAAGCTCTAGGGGCTAAGAAGATTCAAGAAGAAGAAGCTGAGCACTTAGAAGTGATTGGTGATTCGTTAGTTGGAACAACCATTTATATGGATGTTGTTTCTGTTGGGGCAACAATTAATACTATGCTTGCTGCTAGTCGTGCAAAAGGTTTAACTATCATTGAAAATGCTGCCCGTGAACCTGAGATTATTGATGTGGCGACACTTCTAAATAATATGGGCGCACAAGTTCGAGGAGCTGGGACTGACATTATCCGCATTACTGGAGTGGATGAAATGCACGGTGCTCAACATACGGTGATTCCTGACCGTATCGAAGCGGGAACTTATCTTGCCTTAGCAGCTGCTATGGGAGATGGTGTCATCATTGAAAATGTTATTTATGAACACTTGGAATCTTTCATTGCTAAACTTGAAGAAATGGGTGTAGGTTTGACCATTCGTGAAGATAGTATTGAAGTTCATAAATCAGAAAATCTAAAATCAGTCAATATTACTTCTGTTCCTTACCCAGGGTTTGCGACGGATTTGCAACAACCAATTACACCACTTTTATTGAAAGCAAAAGGTCGTGGTTCAATTGTTGATACGATTTATCAAAAACGTGTCAATCATGTCCCTGAATTAGCTCGTATGGGTGCTAATATTTCTGTTTTAGACGATCGAATTATTTATGACGCTCCTAATGAATTAACTGGTAGTTGTGTTCAAGCAACTGACTTACGTGCTGGTGCGGCTTTGGTTACTGCTGGAATTATTGCCAGTGGAACTACAAAAATCTCTAATATTGAGTTTATCCTACGTGGTTATGACCACATCATTGAAAAATTGACTGCTGTTGGTGTAGATATTCAATTGATTGAAGAGTTACAAAAGTGATTTATTTTCGTATAGACTAATGAGAAAGGAAATAAGATGGCTGATAAATTAAAATTTGAAATCATTGAAGAATTGATTGTTCTCTCTGAAAATGCAAAAGGTTGGCGTAAAGAATTAAATCGTGTTTCTTGGAATGATGCCGAACCTAAATATGACATTCGTACTTGGTCACCTGACCATGAAAAAATGGGTAAAGGAATTACTTTATCTGAAGAAGAATTTGGTGTTCTCTTAAAAGAATTAGGAAATAAATAAAAGCCCTGAGATTTCAGGGCTTTTTAATTTTTTAATGCTCGGTCTCAAGAGAGTTGAAAAGTTTAAAGACTTCGCTATAAGAATTTAAAAGAGAAGAGGCCTCATGATTCTCAGGATTTATTTTCAACTCATATAATGCTTTCAAATAGACCGTAGTTACTTTTTCGTAAAAAAATAAATCACTCTTAGTATGTGACTCAAGATATGTAAAAAGCAAGGGGAGAGAATCTAAAAAATTATTTTCTATAAATATGGGAATGAGGCGAAGAATTATCTTAAGAATTTTAGGACTGATAAAGTCTAAATATTCATCTTCAGCGGATATAATTTTTTGAATTAATTGCTCTTGTGTTTTATTATCAAGGAGAGAAAGACAAGAGCTATACAGATAAAGTTCATAGGCACAGAATTTATTAATTGAAAGCAGATATTCTTTTAGATAGAGAGTATCTTTTTTATTTACTTGAATATTAGGGTCAATCAGATGAAGTTGGGATTTGATTTGGATAATATTGAGTTTGTGACATTTTATACTGGGGTGAAGCGTAAGCAAGTCGGTCTCTATTTTAAGGAGCTGATGAAGTTTTTCTTTATCTTCAATTTCAAATTTTTGACAAAAGTCATAATTAAAAAGAGGGCCTTTAGATAAGTTAGAAAAATAGGCTTCATGATAAAATTCCTCAAGACTGACATTGATTGCCTTAAGACTACTAAGAAACTTTGTAAGCGTCATGTCCGTTTTCCCTCTTTCAAATTTGGAAATTTGAGCATAAGAAATATCTTCGCTAGCCACTTCTTTAATTTCCATATTTTTAAATTTTCTCAGCCTTCTAAAGGTTCTTCCTAAGTTAGTATCCATAACTTTCTCCATATGTTCATATATGATTATTTTTGTTTATTTAAAGCGTTGACTTTAATGTTAATAATATTATATAATAATTTCATAATTTTCAGTTAATTAAAGTCTTTTGATTTTATATATTGAAAGAAGGTGGGTCCAATGCAATGCTTAAGATTATAGTATAACCGAAAAAATAAAAGTATGGAGGAAAAATAGATGAATTATATAGATGGAAAAGCTATTGGTAGCCATGAAGTATATTTAAATAAACTTGGGAGTGCTACACTTAATGCTACTTATAGAGTCACTTATGTTAGCCAAAGTTCAAATTCTGCAACAGTTATGGTAAATGGAGAATTATTAGACTTGAAAGTTGGGACAATTATTTATGAGGGGCAACTTATCAGTACGAATTCTTCGCACGTGGAAATCATCAGTAGCATGAATCAATTATATAGATTAGGAACAGAAAGTGAATTTTGTATCGAAAATACGGCTGAGGGTATGTTGCCAGTAGTTTTTGGAAAGGTTTATCGTAAATTTTTACGTGGAATTCCAGAATTTATTTCAGGTGGAAAATATCGTACAAGTTGTTGGAATGGTATGGAAGAAACAGCTATCTTAAATTTGGACGGAACCAAAGATGAGTATTATAGTTTTGAAAATGCTGTAAATATTTATGAGTATGATGAAGCAGGGCGACAATTTCAAATTGCTCATATGGAGCCATTTACTAAAATGATTCTTTCATTTGATGAGAGTAGTAAAATGAGACAAAGATATAAAGTTTCTAGTGTTTTGGAAATGACTAATAGGGAGATAGATTGGATTTACAATGTCTTTGTGAAGCCTATTAACTGGAGATGATATGAGAAAATTTAAATCGTATTTTTTGTTGCTTTTTGAGGGATTGAAAACTTTTTCTAAAGCGAGTAGGTGGGGGACTTTTGTGCTTGTTATTTTGGTTCCGATTGAAGCACTTGTTCCGACAGGGATTATTTTTTCTATTCAAAAAGTAACAACCGAACTGGCTAAAGGTTCGGTTTTTTCGATGAGTTGGGGAATTTTTTGGGCAGTTTTGCTTTTGATCTCAAATATTATTCCGCCAGCGACAACGGCTATTTCAGGTTATTTGACGGACGTCTTGATTGCAAACATTAATCAAAAATTAATAGATAAAGCAAGTGAAATCAAGTCATTGGAAGTTTTTGAAAATGATGAATTCTATAATGATGTGGAAACAGTTAGGAGTGAACTTTCTTGGCGACCAGTAAATTTAATTGTTTTCACGCTTTCCAATGTTCGTTATATTATTTCTTTACTTTCTTTGCTTGTTTTACTTTTTAACTATACTTGGTGGTTACCTTTAGCAATCGTGATTGTTTTAGTACCTCAAAGTTTAATTCATTATCGAATTCAACAGGAGGCTTTTGAAACTTTGGTAACAAGGCGACCAGAAGCACGTAAGATGAATTATCTACTAGAAATTGCCTTAAATCGTGATTATGCTAAAGAGAGTCGTCTTTTCAATGTTTTTGATTTTTTGAAGAAACGGTATTGGAAACTCTTTTACACGGTACATAAGGAAGAAAATCGGATACGCATGCGACAATTTGGAATTGCTTTGATTTTTATTATTATAAGTTCACTTGTATCAATGTTCGCTTTTATTTATCTTGTATTTCAAGTTCGTTCAGGTAAATTATCTCTTGGAATTGTCGTAGGTTTTGCTTCAAGTTTGGTTGCAGCAATTTCGGCCTCGAATGGCCTAGTAGAGGAATCTGACCTGCTTTATGATACTTTGATGTGGTTGGAGAAATATCTTAAATTGATGAGAAAGTCATTCACTGAATCCGGCTATAAAAGTATTACTGAAATCAATCAAATTAGTTTAGATAATGTATCCTTTGCCTATCCAAAAGAAAATCAAAAAGTTCTTAAAAGTATTTCTCTTGGGATTAAAAAGGGGGAAAAAATCGCTATTGTAGGTCAGAATGGTTCCGGGAAATCAACCTTATTGAAATTATTAGCTGATTTATTTACTCCGACAAGTGGTCAGATTTTAATTAATAATGAAGATTTAAGAGAAATAAAGCATGAAGACTACTGGGCAAAAATTTCTCCTGTATTTCAGGATTTTTCAAGATTTAAATTTTCTGTCGGAGATTCTATTAGTTTTGAAGAGAAAACAGGAGTTGATGAAGCTTTACAATTTTCAGGATTGCCTGATTTGAATTCAGAACTTCAATTGGGCAAGGAGTTTGGTGGAACTGATTTGTCAGGAGGACAATGGCAGAAGTTAGCAATTGCTAGAGCTTTTTATAAAAATAATGTGGAACTGTATCTTTTTGATGAGGCTAATAGTGCACTTGATGTGCACAGTGAAAAACAACTCTATCAAAAATTGATGGAGCTGTCTGCTGGAGCAACAGTAATTTGGATTACTCATCGAATGACTTCAGTCAAATTATCTGATAAAGTTATCTACTTAGATAAAGGCAAGGTATTAGGGTTTGATTCTCATGAAAATCTGTTAAAAAATGAAAACTATGCGTCTTTGTATCGAGAACAATTTGAATAAAAAAACTGCTCATTACAATCGGACAGTTTTTTAATGGGTAAATGTTATCACAATAAGGATAAGATAAATAATCAAAGTAATAAAGAAGGTCAAGCGCCACCAGAGTTTTAAAAAGCGACGATAGGTAAATTGTTTATAATAAAGCAAATCAAGCAACAACAAAACAAGCGCTAAGCCAGAAATGATTAGCAGGTAGTATGGAATGATGCTGATACTTGTAACATTTTTAGAAAAAATTTGCATCCCTAAGATGAGAAATATTGTAAAAACATCTGGAATTTTTAGTTTGCGATTGGTTAAGTGACGAAGTCTAAAAAACTTGAAAATGAAAACCAATGCAATAAAGACAATAAGGGGATAAAGCGCCATAAGTACTTTTATAAACATAGACTAATTGTATCGGTTTTGCCTTAGTTTGTAAAGTATTTATTTGTGTGAGAAAGTGCACGAATAAGTGCTAAGCCAAAGATAGTAACAAGGACAGCTTTAATAATTTCAACAATGACAAATGGTGTGAATCCAAGCTTTAAGGCCAATGACCAGTCGACATTGGTAAAAAATTTGAGCCACAATGTTCCGATAACTAACATAAGCAGGTGTCCTACAATATTTATGATAAAAGCAGGGATGGTCTTATAATTAATTTGATGAAGGCCAAAAGAAATAAGGGTTCCCATTATTAAAAAGGCAATTAGAAAACCACCTGTTGGACCAAAAAGAACCGCAATTCCTGATGTCCCTCCAGTGAATACGGGAATTCCAATAAATCCTAGCAGGAGATAGAGTAAGATGGCAAAAAAAGTTTCACGCGCTTTTAGTACTGTGGCAACAAGTCCTACGGCAAGTGTTTGTAAGGTGACGGGCACAATACCAATTGGGATAGACAGAGGAGAGAGAACTGCAATAATTGCTGCACCAAGAGCAATTAGGGTTAAAGAATATAATTTTGTATTTTGCATTAAGAATCCTTTGTTTTATGTATAAAATAAAATATACTAAAAAAGAAGAATTTTTGCAAACTCTTGCTCTAATAAACAAAAAATTACTGACAGAAATTCTGTCAGTAATTTTATTCTCTAATTTCGACAAATTGAGCATGAACAAAGTCAGCGAGAACTTTAGGAGCGATTTTTATGCTACGCCCAACTTCGCCAGCTGAACAAACGATAAAGTCGTGCTCTAAGGCAATAGAATCAATAAAAATTGGGAATTTTTTATTTTGCCAAATCCCTACAGGATTATTTGCACCGTGAATATAACCTGTCGTTTTTTGCAAGTCTTTTTGAGGAATCATGCTTACTTTTTTATTGCCCGAAACTTTGGCCAATTTTTTTTCTGATAAATGCTCTGTCAGTGGAAGAATACCAATGACAGGACCAGTTTTATCGCCGATTAGTGCTAGGGTTTTATAAATATCACTGCGACTGATATCCACAGGGAGGCTATTACTTTCTAAAGCGTTAATTGCAAGTCCAGTATGCTCAATTTTTGCCTTATCAAGAATTTGTTCTACAAGTGTTTTCTTTAATTTTTGCTTTTTAGACATAGCTTTATTATAGAAGAATTTATGCTGACTGACAAGATAAAGTAATTTTACTGACAGATTTTATTTTTTGTAAAAGTTACTGACAGATTTTATTAGTAATTGCTATAAATGAAAAGTTTAGGGAATTTTTTGACGAAAATGATCAAAATGACAAATGCAGCAATAGCAGTAAAAATTGCACTGATTCCATTGACAGCAAGAGAATAAGCCACGGCTCCCCAGCCTTTCCAAGCGTATTGGCTCCAGAAAATGATTCCGGCAATAAAATGGAAGAAGTATTTAAGAAGAACAGCAACAAAAGTTCCCAAAAGAACTGGTACAAGTTTTAGAGGGGCTGTTTTTTGGCGGAAAAGTCCAGCAATTCCAAGTGAAACAGGGGCGATGAGATATTCAAGAAAAGCTTGAGACAAGGTTAAAATATAAGCGTGTCCAGTAATCATTGACAGAATTCCCCAGATTAATCCACCGACAAGTCCAGCTGTTAGGCCGCGACGAAAACTGAGAATAAGAATTGGGATACAGGCGATTTCAACAATAATCCAGCCATAAACAGTATTTGGAATAAGGCTGATGATGAAGGCGAGTGCCGCCATGAAGGCAATTTCCGTTAATAAACGGACATTGAACTTAGAATTAGACATAAAAAAAAACTCCTTTTTGATGCGCACAAAAGGAGGGTTAGAAATTAGACATTTGTCTTAACACATTCCTACGCTGGCATTACCCAGATCAGGTCAGATGGTATTTCTCGCTACTGACAGTTTTGTCAATAGACCCATTGTGCAAATATTTATTTTTACTCTTTAAGTTTAGCATATTTTAAGTTGAAAAGCATTTTTTTAAGATTGTTAATCTATTTTATAAATTAAACTTAAAAAATATTTAAGGCAACATAAAAAATCAATAATTCAAAAAAAACGAAAGTCTGTTAGAATAAGTCTATACACAAATTCGGACAAAATAAAAGCGGTCGAGTAAGTAATTGTGAAGGTCAGCACAGAGAGCTTGTAGCGGTGAGAGCAAGCCTGAGTGAAGCAATGAAAATGGCTTGATAAGCGTAGCAAGAGTGAGGTTTAACTAAGCTCTTGACGGAATGGTTCTCGTTATTGAACTTGAAAGTTGCCTTTGGAATCTGAAAATTTTCAGTGAACTAAAAAGTGCTTAAATCAAGAATGGTACCACGATATAGCTCGTTTCTTTATATGAAATGAGCTATTTTTATTTAGCATGAGCGCTTTATCTTGAAGAATTTGTTTAGTATTAGAAAAATTAACAGGTGCACGGTTAATTTTTCTAATAGATGTAAAAGTTTATCAAAAGGGGAATAATTGATTTTGAAAAATAAATCAATTAGAAAAAAGGGAGAAGAAATGAATCCAAGAAACAGAAATATTTTAATTGTCGTTATTGTTGTTGTAATTGTTGCTATCGCTGCATTTTTCGGTTTTAATCATAAATCTGGTGAAAGTAAAACGGCAAATAAAACTGTGAATATTGGAATAATGACAGGAACAAAAGAAGATGATGCCATTTGGTCAACTGTTTCTAAAACAGCTAAAGATAAATATGGAATTACTTTAAAATTCACTCATTTTACAGATTATACACAACCAAATACAGCTTTGAAAAACGGCGATATTGATTTGAATGCCTTCCAACATTATGCTTTCTTGAATGCTTGGAATAAAGCTAATGACGGTGATTTGAAAGCAATTGGTAATACAACAATTTCACCAATTCGTCTTTATTCTAAAAAAATTACTTCATTGAGCCAAATTAAATCAGGAGATACAATTGCAGTACCTAATGACGCTTCAAATGAAAGTCGCGCACTTTATGTCTTGAAGAATGCTGGTTTGATTGGCCTTTCTGTATCAGGTGATACACTTGCGACAGTCAAAGATATTAATTCAAATCCAAAAAATTTGGTCATTAAAGAATTAGATGCGGCACAAACACCGCGTGCGCTTGATTCAATTACAGCGGCAGTAATTAATGACGATTTTGCAACAACAGCAAAATTAACGGTTGAAGAGTCTATTTATACTGAACCTGTAAACAAAGATAGCGAGCAGTGGATTAATATCATCGTTGCAAATAAAAAAGATGCTAATAACAAAATTTATAAAGAAGTTGTCAAAGCCTACCAAACTGAAGCAACGAAAAAAGCAATTGAGAAAGCTTATCCTGATAAGAGAAAAATTGCTGCTTGGGGATTGAAACTCGACTAAGTAATTTCGTTAAAAAGTAACGGTTAGGTGAAAACTTTGGAAATTTCTACTTTAGAAATTTCTGCCTTAGGGCTAATAAATTTTACTGACAGAAGACTCAAACTGATTACGAACGGTTTGGTCAGTAGAAATTGGAGAAGATTATGAATCCTAGAAATCGTAATATAATTATTGGAATAATTGTTGTTGTTATTGTAGCTATTGCTGCATTTATCGGCTTTGGTCAAAAATCTCAAGCAAATAAAACGGTAAATAAAACAGTGAAAATTGGGATAATGACAGGAACAAAAGAAGATGACAGCATTTGGCAAACGGTATCTAAAACTGCTAAAGATAAATATGGAATTACTTTGAAATTCACACACTTTACGGATTATACTCAGCCAAATACAGCATTGAAAAATGGCGATATTGACTTAAATGCCTTTCAACATTATGCTTTTTTAAAAGCATGGAATAAAGCAAATAATGGCAATTTAGTGGCGATTGGGGATACAGTGATTTCGCCAATCAGCGTTTACTCAAAACAACTCAAAAATATTTCAGATATCACAGAGGGTGGAACCATTGCGGTACCAAATGATGCTTCTAACGAAAGTCGTGCCCTTTATGTCTTGAAGTCTGCGGGCTTGATTAAATTGGATGTTTCTGGTCAAACACTGGCGACTGTCAAAGATATCACATCAAATCCAAAAAATTTGGTCATTAAAGAACTTGATGCTTCACAAACTGCGCGTGCTTTAGATTCAGTCGATGCAGCAGTTATCAATAATAATTATGCCGTTACTGCTGGTTTAAAGAAATCTGATGCCATTTTTACAGAACCAGTTAATAAAGATAGCCAACAATGGATTAATATTATTGTTGCTAATAAAAAAGACGAAAACAACACTGTTTATAAAGATGTTGTCAAAGCTTATGAAACAGAAGCAACCAAAAAAACTATTGCTAAGGCTTATCCGGACAAGAGTACAATTCCTGCTTGGGGCTTGAAATTAAAATAATTGTTTTTAATACTCAAATAAGTCTCTCTTCATTGAGAGACTTATCGTTCAAAGAAGGTCTGAACACTTGTGAAATAGAATATTTTATAAGTATTCAGTAGAATTTGGGGAAAAATTTGAATCCGAAAAATAGAAATATTATTGTTGCACTTGCAGTGATTATCGTTGTTGCTTTGGTTGCTTTCTTTAGTTTAAATCATCAAGCAAGTAAAAAATCAACCGCTCAAAAAACAGTTAAGGTTGGAATCATGAGTGGGGACAAGCAAGACCAAGAGGTTTGGAAATCAGTAGCTAAAACCGCCAAAGAAAAATATGATTTAAAGCTAAAATTTGTTTATTTTTCTGATTATAATCAACCTAATGAAGCACTTCTTTCGGGAGATATTGATGTCAATGCCTTTCAATCTTATAATTATGTGAAAACTTGGAATAAAGCACATAAGAGTGATATTGTGGCAGTAGGAAATACTTATATTACACCAATGCACATTTATTCAAAAGAAGTCAGCAAATTGTCAGATTTAAAAGAAGGGTCAACCGTTGCAATACCAAATGATGCTTCAAATGAAAGTCGGGCATTGTTCGTGCTCCAAAGTGCAGGTTTGATTAAATTGACAACAAGTGATTCTAGCAAATTAGTTGGCTTACCAGATATCACAGAAAATCCGCATCAATTGAAATTCAAGGAAGTGGATGCAAGCCAAACACCGCGTGCGCTTGATTCTGTTGCTTTGTCAGTGGTTAACTATAATTATGCAACCGCAGCCAGCTTACCAAATTCTGAGTCTGTCTATATGGAACCTCTCAACAAAACTTCTGCTCAGTATATTAACTTTATTGCTGCGACAAGTAAAGAAAAAAATAATAAAGTTTACAAAGAAGTTGCCAAGGCTTATGCTTCAAAAGCGACAGAAAAAGCAATCAAAGAACAATATCCAGATGGCGGAGAATTGCCAGCTTGGAACTTGAAACTTTGAAAATGAAAGGATTTATTTATGAATCCAAGAAATCGAAAAATTCTTTTTGGAAGTTTGCTTTTGCTGGTTATTATCGTGGGTCTAATCACTTTTACTTTAAGACAGGGAAAAAGTAAATCTACTTCTGTCAGTAAAATCGTAAAAATAGGTTTGATGCCTGGTGGGAAACAAGAAGATGCCATTTGGAAACAAGTTCAAAAAAATGCAAAAGACCAATTTGGGATTACTTTAAAATTTGTCAATTTTACTGACGGAGATCAGCCCAATAAAGCTTTGGCTAACCATGAAGTGGACCTCAATGCCTTTCAACATTACGCTTACTTGAAATCATGGAATAAAGCTAATAATGGAAATATCGTATCAATTGGTGATACAATTATTACGCCGATTCATTTGTATTCGACAAAGTATAAAAATGTGACGGAAATTCCTGATAAAAGTAAGATTGCTATCCCAAATGATGTTACCAATGAAAGCCGCGCCCTTTATGTTTTAAAAAATGCAGGACTCATTAAACTTGATACTTCTAGAGGAGCATTAGCAACGGTTAAAGATATCAGAGATAATCCTAAAGGCTTAATTATCAAAGAAATTGATGCAAGTCAAACCCCACGTGCGCTTGATTCTGTTGCTGCAGCAGTCATTAATTATAATTTTGCTATTTCAGCAAAAATTTCGGAGAAAGAATCAATTTATCAAGAACCTTTAAATGAAGATTCAGCTCAATGGATTAATTTTATTGCGGCAAATCAGTCTGATAAAAATAATAAAGTTTATAAAGAAGTGGTCAAGGCTTATGAGCAAAAAAATATCGCTGATACCATTAAAAAAGAATATCCAGATGGTGGAGAACTCCCCGCTTGGAATTTAAAATTGTAACTAAGAAAACTCGTCAGAGACGAGATTTTCTGTCAGTACTGACAAAAGAGAAAATAACTTTGTCAGTACTGACAGAGAATGAAAAAAGATAAAGGAAAACAATATGACAGCAATTATTGAATTAAATAATCTTTCTGTACAATTTCATCAGAAAGGACGATTAGTCACAGCAGTAAAAGATGCTACTTTACACATTGAAAAAGGGGATATTTATGGAGTAATTGGTTATTCTGGGGCTGGTAAATCAACTTTGGTCAGAACCATTAATCTCCTTCAAAAACCGACCAAAGGTCAAATTGTGATTAATGGTGAGAAGATTTTTGATAGTGAAAATCCTGTAAAATTTACTGGCGCGAAATTACGTGAGTTTCGTCAAAAGATTGGGATGATTTTTCAACATTTTAATCTTTTAAGTGAAAAAACAGTTTTCAATAACGTGGCTTTTGCTTTACAACATAGCCAAATCGAAGATAAAAACGGGAAAAAACGTTATCTTACAAAAAAGGAAAAAACGGATAAAGTGACCGAATTATTAAAATTGGTTGATTTAGAAGAGCTTTCTGATAAGTATCCAGCTCAGCTTTCTGGGGGACAAAAACAAAGAGTTGCTATTGCGCGTGCGCTTGCTAATGACCCTGAGATTTTGATTTCAGATGAAGGAACATCAGCACTTGATCCAAAAACAACCAATCAAATCTTAGATTTACTTAAATCTCTTCATGAAAAATTAGGAATCACAGTTGTTTTAATTACACATGAGATGCAAGTGGTTAAGGAAATTGCTAATAAAGTAGCTGTTATGCAAAATGGTGAAATCATTGAACAAAATTCATTAATTGATATTTTTGCACAACCTAAAGAAGCTTTAACGAAACAATTTATTGAAACTACAAGTTCGGTCAATCGTTTTATTGCCAGTCTTTCTAGAACAGAACTTCTGGCACAATTAGCAGATGACGAAGAATTAATTCACTTAGATTATTCAGGTTCAGAGCTTGAAGACCCTGTGGTTTCTGATATTACGAAAAAATTTGATGTAACAACTAACATTTTCTATGGTAATGTTGAGTTACTTCAAGGACAACCTTTTGGTTCATTAGTTTTGACCTTAAAAGGTTCAAGTGAACATCGGGCTGCCGCAAAGGCATATTTCGTTGAAAGACATTTAAAATTTGAAGTTTTAGGTAAAATTGAAAGGACGGTAGACTAATGGCAGAATGGTTTGCACATACATTTCCTAATGTGGTTTATTTAGGATGGACAGGTGAGACGGGTTGGTGGACAGCAATTGTTCAAACGCTTTATATGACATTTATTTCAGCACTTATTGGTGGTTTATTGGGATTGATATTTGGAATTGGTGTTGTGGTGACTGCTGAAGATGGGATTACACCTAATCGACCATTATTTTGGATTTTAGATAAAATTGTTTCTATCGGACGGGCTTTTCCCTTTATTATCTTATTAGCAGCAATTGCTCCCTTGACTAAAATTTTGGTGGGGACGCAGATTGGTGTTACTGCGGCTTTAGTTCCATTGGCTCTAGGAGTGGCTCCTTTTTATGCCAGACAAGTTCAAGCTTCGCTTGAGTCTGTTGACCATGGAAAAGTTGAAGCAGCTCAAACGGTGGGAGCTGATTTTCTCGATATTGTTTTCACGGTCTATCTTCGTGAAGAATTAGCTAGTTTAATTCGTGTTTCAACCGTTACTTTAATTTCCTTGATTGGTTTGACTGCAATGGCTGGTGCGATTGGAGCTGGTGGACTAGGAAATACGGCCATTTCTTATGGATATAATCGCTTTGCCAATGATGTGACTTGGTTTGCAACCATTTTAATCTTGATTTTTGTTTTATTGGTTCAGCTTGTTGGTGATTTCTTAGCTAGACGGGTTTCACATCGATAATTTATCAAATAATTTTAGATAAAAATATTTTATAAAAAGGAGAAACAATGAAAAATAACTCTGTAAAAATTGTTGTTGCCACTGGGATTGGAGCTGCTTTGTTTGTGATTATTGGTTGGCTAATTAATATTCCTACACCAATTCCAAATACTAGTATTCAATTGCAATATGCGGTCCTTGCCCTATTTTCAGCCTTATTTGGCCCTTTAGCTGGTTTCTTGATCGGATTTATTGGTCATGCCCTTAAAGATTCATTTCTCTATGGTGCGCCTTGGTGGACTTGGGTTTTAGGCTCAGGTTTAATGGGCTTATTTCTAGCTTTTGGAGTCAAAAGAGAAACTTTGACTCAAGGAATTTTTGGAAATAAAGAAATCATTCGTTTTAATATTGTTCAATTTTTAGCCAATGTCGTAGTTTGGGGAATTATTGCCCCAATTGGGGATGTTTTAGTTTATAGTGAACCGGCAAATAAGGTCTTCACACAAGGAATTGTTGCTGGTTTAGTAAATGCATTGACTATTGCCGTAGCAGGAACTTTACTACTCAAACTCTATGCTGCTACCAGAACCAAATCTGGCTCACTCGATAAAGAATAAAAAGCTCCAGATATGCTAAAATAAAAGCAGCAAATATTTGCTGCTTTTACGCTTGTATCGGTTTAATAAAGCACAAAAAATAAAGTATCTCTAAAAAGAAGGATAAAAATGGAAGCCTTAATTTCGTTCAAAGATTTTACATTTAAATATGATTTACAAAAAAATCCAACTTTAAAAAAGATTAATTTGGAAATATTTCCTGGGGAAAAAGTACTGATTGTCGGTCCTTCTGGTTCAGGTAAATCAACGATTGGTTCTTGTCTTAATGGGATTTTGCCTCATTTACATAAAGGAGAAGCAAGTGGGGAACTCTCAATTGCTGGTTTGCCCTTTGGGACTTCAATTGCTGAATTATCTGAAAAGGTGTCGACGATTTTGCAAGATACTGATGGCCAGTTTATTGGTTTGAGCGTTGCTGAGGATATTGCTTTTGCTTTGGAAAATGATGGTCTGATTCATGATGAACTGGTCAGTAAAGTGGCCTATTGGTCAGACAAAACAGAAACAAATAAACTCTTGAATCATCGCCCCCAAGATTTGTCGGGAGGACAAAAGCAGCGGGTTTCTTTAGCTGGTGTTTTGATTGATGAATCGCCAATTTTGCTTTTTGATGAACCTTTAGCTAATTTGGACCCGCAAACTTGCTTAGAAACAATGGCTTTGATTAAGGATATTCATGAAAATAATGAAGTCACTACGATTATCATCGAACACAGAATCGAAGAAGTTTTACCGCTTGGTATTGATAAAATTGTCGTGGTCAACGACGGCGAAATTGTTGCAATTGGAAGTCCTGCTGAATTATTAAAAACAGAAATTTTTAATGAAAATTCATTACGCGAGCCCCTCTATCTCTCAGCATTAAAAGCTGCAAATGCTACAAAATTACTGACAGATTTTTCTGACCTAAAAAGTTTTGAAGTCCTGTCAGCAAAAAAATTACTGACAGATTTTTTAGACACCTATAAATTTACTGACAAGGCTGTCAGCAAAAATAATATTCTGTCAGTAAAAAATTTATCAGTAAATTTTGCTCAACATGAAGTTCTAAAAGGTATTAATATAGAAGTTCAAGAAGGAGAAAAAATTTCAATTGTCGGGAAAAATGGAGTTGGTAAGTCAACCTTTGCCAATGCACTCTGTCATTTTGTTGAAGCGAGTGGCGAAATTTTATACCGAGGGCAATCGATTATTGCTGATTCTATTTCTGAACGTGCGAAAAAAATTGGCTATATTATGCAAAATCCAAATCTGATGATTTCGCAAAATATTGTCAGTGATGAGGTGGCAGCTGGTTTACGACTCCGTCATGTTGATGAAAAAATGATTCAAGATAAAGTTGAAGAAATTTTGAAAGTTTGTGGGCTTTATCCTTTTAGAAATTGGCCAATTTCTTCTTTGAGTTATGGTCAGAAAAAAAGAGTAACGATTGCTAGTATTTTAATACTAGAACCTGAAATTTTAGTCCTTGACGAGCCAACAGCTGCTCAGGATTTACAATCTTATCGGGAAATCATGGATTTTCTTGACGAACTTAACCGCCGTCTTCATTTAACAATGATTATGATTACGCACGATATGTATTTAATTACAGAATATAGTGACCGGACCCTTGTTTTTGCTGACGGGAAAATTATTGCTGACAGCAGTCCTTATCAAATTTTAGAAAATGAAGATTTTGTAAAAATGGGCAATTTAAGTCAACCAAGCCTTTATCAACTTGCCAGACAAACAGATACCAATCCCGTTTTACTGACAAAAGCTTTCATCAATTTTCAGAATCAGGAGAGATTAAAGCATGAATAATCAACTTAGTGTTCTAGGCTATCAAGCTGGAAATTCTTTTATTTACCAACTGAATGCAACAGCAAAACTCCTTTTCTTTCTATTAATTTCTATCAGCAGTATGGTGACTTATGACACGAGATATTTGGCTTTTGTTGCTTTATTTTCGGTAATTTTATTTTATTTTTCTAAAATTCCTTTTTCATCAGTAAAAAGGGTTGCCCAATTTGCAGCAATTTTTGCGATTTTAAATCTGCTTTTTGTATTTATTTTTGACCCTGGATATGGCGCGCGACTTTATGATTCAAAAACAATCCTTTGGGGACCTCTTACTTTAGAAGAACTTTTTTACCTTTTTAATCTCGTCTTGAAATATTTTTCAACCATTCCGCTCGCTTTACTCTTTATCTTAACTACTAATCCGAGCCAATTTGCCAGTAGTTTAAATAAAATTGGTCTGCCTTATCGTTCCTCATATTCGGTTTCCTTAGCGCTGCGCTATATTCCTGATATGCAAGAAAAATTTTTAGCAATCCGTAATGCTGGACAGGCCAGAGGAATGGATTTATCAAAAAAAGTAGGACTTTTTTCGCGAATAAAATTAAATGTTCAATTGTTACTCCCTTTAATTTTTTCCAGTTTAGAACAAATTGATACTATTTCCACAGCTATGGAGCTTAGACGATTTGGTAAAAAGAAGAAAAGAAGTTGGTATTCTTATCAACCTTTGAATGTTAAAGATTACTTGGTTATCTTGCTTGCGCTTTTAGGAGTGGTGATTGTTATTCTTCTCTTCTTTGTAAATCAGGGCCGATTTTTTAATCCATTTCATTAAGAAAAAAGCAGGTTTTCTGCTTTTTTCTTATCTTGCAAAAATGGGTGGAAAATGGCATAATAGGACTTGTAAAAAACTTTTGACAAGCCAATTGTTTGCAAAAGATAATAAAATTTGAATTAAATCTTAAAAAAGAACTTCCAAAAGAATTAGAAGGGAAAAACATGGAAAATAAAATACGTGAATTGCGCCGATTATCTCATCTTTCACAAGAGGATGTTGCACATATCGCTCACGTCTCGCGTCAGACGATTAATGCGATTGAAAATGACAAATACGACCCAGAGTTAACGCTTGCTTTCAAACTTGCGGAAACCCTAGGGACAACCGTTGATGAGCTTTTTAACTATCAACCAACCGTTGTGAAAAGGAAAGAAAACGATGTATTTTGGTGCGAAAAATATCAATGTGTCTTATGGAAAAGAGCAGGTATTGAAAAACGTAACGCTGTCGATTGAAAAAGGAAAAACGACAGCTATTATTGGAGTCAATGGTTCTGGGAAATCAACGATTTTAAAGGCACTTGGACGTTTAATTAAATCGGATGGACAGGTTATCTTTGATAATCAACCTTTAAGTCAACATTCTAATCGTGAAATTGCTAGAATTTTAGCTCTCTTGCCTCAATCAATTACTGCCCCAGCTGATATTACAGTCTATGAACTTGTCAGTTTAGGACGTTTCCCACATCAAAAATTAATGCAACAACGTCTCTCAAAAGAAGATATTTTGTTCATAGAAGAATTGATGAGAGAAACAAAGATTTGGGACATTCGAGAAAGTAAGATATCAGAACTTTCTGGTGGACAAAAACAAAGAGTTTTTATCACGATGATTTTAGCTCAAGATAGTGAGATTATTTTATTAGATGAACCAACGACTTATCTAGATTTAGCTCATCAGTTAGATATTTTATGTTTATTAAAAGATTTGGCGACAAAGAGAAATAAAACCATTGTTTACGTCATTCACGATTTAAACCATGCCGCTCGTTTTGCTGACAATCTAGTCCTTGTAAAAGACGGAGAAGTGGTTGAAGAAGGAACTGTTGATGAGTTATTTACTCAAAAAACGTTGAAAGAATGCTTTGGATTAGATGTCACTTTAGGATGTGATACCTTTACCAAAAAATTAATGATTACTGGGGTGAAAGATGCCTAAAAAACATTTTCTGACAATCTTTTTTGCCCTAGTTTTTTCTTTACTTTTTTTGTCAGTAATATACCTGATGCTTGGGAATAAAAATGTTCCTCTGACAGAAATTTTAGTAAATAAAATGGTCTTACAATTAAGATTTCCAAGATTAATAAGTCTATATCTCACAGGATTTCTCTTATCCGTCAGTGGATTTATTGTTCAAATTATGACTAGAAACCCAATTGCCGAAATGGCAACTTTAGGGATTTCTGGCGGTTCGAGCTTGGCTTTATCACTCATTTTAACTTTGGGTTGGTCAACAAATGATGGGATTTCAGTTCTAGTTTCATCACTAGGAGCATTTATTGCTTTAGCAGTCGTCATGCTTTTGACTGCGAGAACGCATTTTCAGCCATTAAAAGTTGTACTAGTTGGAACATCAGTTGGACTTTTTGCAACTAGTTTGGCCAGCTCCTTGACTTTTGCCAGCCACGATACACAGGCCTATTTTCGCTGGATTGTGGGTTCTTTTTCAGGGATAACTAATACTAAAGTTCTTTTGATGGCAGTAGTAAGTCTTATTTTTCTTATCCTCTTGCTTTTATTTTCAAAACAAATTTATTTATTGAATTTTGGTGATGAGCTTGCTCAATCTTTTGGGATTTCTGTCAATTTTGTTCGTTTAGTCATTATGTTTTTAGTTGCGCTGGCTTCTGGTGTAACTGTTGCCTCAGTTGGGGTGGTCAGCTTTGTCGGTTTGATCGCTCCACATATTGCCAAGAAGCTTGTCAGAGCTAATTTTTGGCAAAATGTAATTCTGTCAGTACTGACAGGAATGTTATTGCTTGTTTTAGCTGATTTGATAGCCAGAAATTTATTTAAACCTTACGAATTTCCAGCAGGAAGTCTAACCATGCTTCTAGGTGCTCCCTTCTTTCTTTGGGTTATTACAAAGGAGGCAAAATAACATGAAAAGAAAATTCACTTTACTTTTTGTCCTGCTTTTGGTTTTGATAGTGGTTGATTTGACGCAATTTTCAACAAATCCTCAAATTCTATCAATCCTAATTCCTAATTTTCGTCTTCCTCGTTTAATAACAATCCTGTCAGCTGGAATTGCTCTTTCCTTATCAGGCTTTATTATCCAAAATATTACAGAAAATCCTTTAGCTGATAGCGGAACAATTGGGATAACCTCTGGTGCTTCGGCAGGAAGTGTTGCTTTTTTACTGATTGCTGACCATTTTAAGCTGACAGGGCTTTGGAATTTTTCCTATACTATTTTTGCTTTAATAGGTGCCCTTCTTTCATTTGTCTTAATTTACTTTTTTGCCTTAAGAAAGCAAGTTTCTTCTGTCAGAGTTTTACTGACAGGAATTGCAATTACCGCTTTTTTCCAAGCATTAATCACAATTGGTCAGCTTTCAGTCAATGCCTTTGACTTTCAGAAAGTTGCAGTTTGGCTGTCAGGAGATATCTGGCAAACGGGAAGCACTTATTTGTTCATTTGTATTCTCTTATTAGTAATTGGCTTGATTATTTTGCCATTTTTCTTAAGAAAACTTGAAATCCTCTCACTAGGCGAAGAAATGGCAACTACTTTAGGATTAGAAGTTCAAAAAACGAAAATCTATCTTTACTTGTTAGCGCTCCTTTTTGCAGCTGTAGGTGTTTTATTGGTTGGAGGATTAGCATTTGTTGGTTTAATTGCCCCTCATATTGCTCGTGAAATCGCTGGTTTTAAATCACGAAAAAGTTTAATTGCAACCGCACTTTCTGGTATGATTATTTTATCTTTTGCTGATATTATTTCACAAACAATCATTGCACCATCAAGTTTACCTTTAGGTTTTGTAGTTGCCTTTATTGGCGCTCCATACTATATTTATCTTATTCAAAAAGTTTAAGAAATTAATTTACTTTTAGTAAATTTCTTATAAAAAAATATCGGCTTATTTTTAAAAAATAGCCTAAAAATAGAGGAGAATCTTTTGAAAAAAGTACTCACAACCCTAATCGCTGCAGGAGCTTTACTTACTTTAGCTGCCTGTTCATCAAATTCATCATCAAAAAAAGCGACATCAAGCGATGATAAAGTGACCTTTCACGCTTTAAATGGGGTCGTCAAAGTTCCTAAAAATCCTAAACGTATTGCTGTTCAAAATTATCCAGATGAAGTCGCTTCATTAGGTGCAAATGTTGTTGGAACAGATTCATGGGCCTTTCCAAATACCTTCTTATCAAAAGACCAAAAGAAGAATATGGTTGATTTAGGAGCGCCAAAATTCAATATGGAAAAATTGATTGCTCAAAATCCTGATTTGATTATTACAGTTGATAAAGACCAAGTAGCAGACTATCAAAAAGTAGCCCCTACTGTTCTTGTCAATTATAAGGACCTCTCAGGAATGAATAAATCATTGGATTACTTCGCTAAACTCCTTAATCGCGAAGATGAAAAAGCAAGTTTCCTTAAAAACTTTAAAAAAGAAGCCGATAAGCAAAAAGAAAAATTGGCAAAGGTTGATGTTAAACCAGCTAAAAACACAATTTCACTTCTTGAACTCCAAGGAGATAAGGTTTATGCCTTCGGTGACAATTTTGCTCGTGGCGGACAAGCTTTGACGACTGGTTTAGGCTTTAAAGAATCAAGCAAAATGGCCGAACTCTCAAAAGGCGTAGGTTATGCTGAAGTAAATACTGAAAGCTTAGGAGAATTTGATGCAGACTATATCTTTATTGACTTTGCAGATAAAGATAAAGAACAATATGCTGCATTAAAAAATAATCCAGCTTGGCAAAACCTCAAAGCAGTTAAAGAAGGACATGTGATTACGATGGACTACGACAAAGTTTACTTCTTTGGCGGACCAACAGCGGCTAAAGAAGAGCTGTCACTCTACACTGACGCTATCATTAAAGCTACAAAATAAAAAGAAAAAGTGTATAATCAACTTATACACTTTTTTTGTAAAAAATTAAGGACTTTATGACATGAATATTAAACAATTACGGTACGTCGTCGCCATTGCTAATAGTGGAACTTTTCGTGAGGCTTCAGAGCAACTCTTTGTTAGTCAACCCTCAATGTCGATTGCGGTTAAAGACTTGGAGCAAGAACTAGGTTTTCAAATCTTTGAGAGAACAAATACAGGTGCGACTTTAACTATTGAAGGCGAACGTTTTTATGAACAAGCACAGACTGTTTTACGTAATTTTGAAACTTTTGAATCAAAATATTCTAAGCCAAAAGAGTCTGATAAGACTTTCTCAGTTGCCAGTCAACACTATGATTTTCTAGCACCAGTTGCAGTGGAATTTGCAAAGAAAAATCCTGAAATCAAAAATTTTAGAATTTTTGAGTCAACCACTTATAATATTTTGCAAGAAGTGGCGCAAGGGCACAGTGAACTTGGAGTGGTTTATCTCAATAAACAAAATCGCTCAGGGATTTTAAGAATGCTCAATAAACTTGAATTAGATTACGAAGAAATTTTCTTATCGCAAACGCATATCTATATTCGCAAAGGCCATCCCTTAGCTCAACGTGAAACAATTTCAGATGATGATTTAAAACCGCTAGATCGTGTGCGATTTACACAAGAAAATGAACAGTTTCTTTACTATTCTGAAGATTTGGTTGAGACTTTTGAAAATACCTTGATTTATAACGTCACTGACCGTGCAAGTTTAAATGGAATTTTAGAACGGACAGATGCCTACGCAACAGGTCTTGGTTTTATTGATAAAGAGAGCGTCCATAATGTAACAGTTGTCCCTATGGAGGGAGACAATGGAAATAGTTTGATTTTAGTCAAGCATCGTGGACATTTATTATCAAATGCGGCGACTTCTTATAAACGTAGTCTTGAAGTTTACTTTGAAAACTATGAATTTTAAACAATAGCTAAAATAAATACTCTCTGAATAATTTTCAGAGAGTATTTTTATAACTTATTATAATTTACTTGCTTGGTCTTTTTGAGCCAAACGAATGAGGAACATTGCAAGGAGAATGATAATGATTCCCCCAAGTGGAGTAAAGACAACACTTGAGCCTTTAGAAATTTGTCCTCCAACAAATGAGCCTAAAGTAATTCCGACATTGAAAGCTGCAATGTTAAAAGCTGAAACTAGAGTAATATCTTTTGGCGTAAATTTCTCTGCCAATTGAACAACGTATAGTTGTAAACCAGGGACATTCATAAAGGCAAACAAGCCCAAAAGTAAAGTTGCAATCAATCCCAAAGCTTGCGAAGCTAAACTTGCACTGATAAAAAGAAAAAGTAAACTCAAAGCTAAAGCCGCAAACATTTTTTGAAGGGCAGGTAGGATATTTTTATTTGCTAGATGTCCACCTAGTGAATTACCAATGGCAACCATCACACCATAAGCAACCAGAATAATCACTACTGTACTTGCTGAAAATCTAAAAGTTCCTTCAAGGATTGGTGTAAGATAAGTATAAGCCGCGAAAGTTCCTCCATAACCAAAAGCGGTGATAAAAAGAGACATTAAAATTGATTTATTAGTAAAAATTCTAGCAAGCCCACTTAAATTAATTTTTCCGGGAATTGGAAGCCCTTTTGGAACAAGAATACTAGTAGCAATCAGTCCAATTAAGCCAATAACAACAATGAAAACAAATGACATATGCCAGTTAGAGTGCTGACCAATGAAAGTCCCTAAAGGAACACCAATGACAGTAGCAACGGTTAGTCCTGTAAACATGAGGGCGATTGCTGAGGCCCTTTTCTCAGGTCGAACAACATCAGCAGCAATGACTGTGGAAATTGACATGAAAATACCATGAGCAAGTGAGGCAAGAACCCGTCCTACTAAAAGTAAAAGGAAAGTTGGAGCGAAAGCTGACAGTAAATTACCAAGAATAAAGAGACCCATAATCGAAACCATCAAAGTTTTTCGATTCCAAGTTCCTGTAAGAATAGTTAATAAGGGAGCACCAACCGTTACCCCTAAAGCATAAAGAGAAACGGTTAAACCCGCTTGAGATAAACTAATATTAAAGGTGTTGACAATCATTGGCATTAAACCAACACTGATAAATTCGGTTGAGCCGATAGCAAAAGCATTAATTGCTAGAGCTAGAAGAGTGAGACTGGGAGATATTTTTTTCATTATGCTTCTTTCTTAAAAATTAAAATGTTCTGGATCTGGACCGACACGAAGTTCTTCATTGAGTGAATTGATAGCTTTCATATCTTCAGAGTCAAGTGAAAAATCAAAAATTTGACGATTAGCTATCATTCGTTCACTTTTAATAGATTTTACATTTACTAAAATATCTTGTTGAATATCCCAACGAAGAATAATTTGAGCCACAGATTTTCCATGTTTATCAGCAATTTTTTTGAGGACTTCATTGTCTAATAATTGACCTTGCATCAAAGGTGACCAAGCTTGAACCTTGATATCATGAAGTTCTAAGAAATTACGAAGTTCTTCTTGTGATAATTTTGGATGGAGTTCAATTTGATTTAAAACGGGAGTGATTTTAGCATAGCTAAGAAGTTCTTCTAAATGTGATTTTTGAAAGTTACTGACACCAATCGCTTTTATTTTGCCTGCTTTATATAAATCTTCCATTGCTTTCCAAGCTTCTTTGTAAGCATAATGTGTACCTGGCCAGTGGATAAGATATAAATCTAGATAATCTAAGTCCAATTTTTTCAAACTTTCTTCAAAGTTTTGAATTGTTTCTTCATAAGAATGATTATCTCCCCAAAGTTTTGAAGTGATGAAAAGATCATCACGAGAAAGTCCTGTCATAGCCAAACCTTCTTTAATTCCTTGACCAGTTCCTTCTTCATTTTCATAAATTTTAGCTGTATCAATTAAACGATATCCGTTAACAATTGCGTTTTTGACAACATCAGCGGTTTCGTCATTTGGAATTTGAAAAACTCCCAAACCAAGTTCCGGAATTTCAATCTGATTATTAAGTTTCATTTTTTGCTCCTCATATATTTTATTTTGGCAGAAAATTAGTATATAATAAATAAAACCTCTTGAACAGTACCTACTTTTTTGTGTCATACATACTAAAAAGTAATAATTGGATAAAATAAGGGATTAGAAAGGAAATTAATTTTGAAAAAAATTTATAATATTGGTGTCGAAGCGACAATGGATGTTATTGGTGGAAAATGGAAACCAATTATTTTGTGTAATTTAAGACATAATCCAAGTCGTCCAGGAGAATTGAGACGTCAAATTCCAGGAATCAGTCAAAAAATGCTGACTCAGCAATTAAGAGAATTAGAAATTGATAATATTATCGTCCGTAAGGTTTATAATCAAGTTCCACCGAAGGTTGAATATTCTCTGAGCCCTTATGGTGAAACTTTAAATGGTTTATTAGATATTCTTTGCTCGTGGGGTGAAGGTCATGTCCAAACTTTAAAAAGTATGGGTGAAGAAGTTCAAATTTTAGAATAAGAGAACTTAGAAGAGGAGCCGCAAGATGTACCAACCAGCTTTCAATAAAATTCATCACATCGCTATCATTGCCGCAGATTATGAAAAATCTCGTCAGTTCTACGTTGATATTTTAGGATTTTCAATCATTCGAGAAAATCATAGTCCAGAAAAAGGAGATATCAAGCTTGATTTAAAGATGAATGAAGAAACAGAAATTGAATTATTTATCAAATCTGATGCCCCTAAACGCTTAACTTATCCAGAAGCAAAAGGCTATCGCCACTTAGCTATTAAAACGACAAATATTGAAGAAGATAGAAATTATTTAATAAGTCAAGGAGTCAAAGTGGAGGAAATTCGTCAGGACGAAATTACTGACAGAAAAATGCTTTTTTTCTATGATCCAGATGACTTACCAATAGAACTACATGAGTAATTTTTAAAAAATGGAAATGAAGAAATGGTTTTTAGGTTAGCCAAAGCTTCTGTCAGTAAATAAAAGGGCTTACAGAAAATAAAAGCTAGAAAAAAAAGGAAAAATGTAGTAAAATTAACTTTGTAAATGAACGAACTAAATTTCGTTCAAGTAAAAATAAACGGAGAATACACAAAATGCCAAAATTAGTATTTGCACGTCACGGTGAATCTGAATGGAATCTTGCTAACCTTTTCACAGGTTGGGCTGACGTTGACCTTTCTGAAAACGGAACTAAACAAGCGATTGAAGCTGGTAAATTGATTAAAGAAGCTGGAATCGAATTTGATATTGCTTACACTTCAGTATTGAAACGTGCTATCAAAACAACTAACCTTGCTCTTGAATATTCAGATCAACTTTGGGTACCAGTTGTTAAATCATGGCGCTTGAACGAACGTCACTACGGTGGTTTGACAGGTTTGAACAAAGCTGACGCTGCTGCAAAACATGGTGATGAACAAGTTCACATCTGGCGTCGTTCATATGATGTATTGCCACCAGCAATGGATCATGATGATAAATATACAGCTCACGGAGACCGTCGTTACGCTGGTCTTGAAGATTCATTGATTCCTGATGCTGAAAACCTCAAAGTTACTTTGGAACGTGCTCTTCCATTCTGGGAAGACCAAATCGCTCCAGCTTTGAAAGAAGGAAAAAATGTCTTCGTTGGTGCTCACGGTAACTCAATCCGTGCACTCGTTAAACAAATCAAAAAACTTTCTGATGACGAAATTATGGATGTTGAAATCCCTAACTTCCCACCACTTGTTTTCGAATTTGATGACAACTTGAACGTTCAAAACGAATACTACTTGGCTCCTAAAAAAGCATAATATTTGAATGAAAATACTCTAAGTTATAATAGATACTCATCTATTTAGGACTTAGAGTATTTTTTTGTAATCAATGCAATAGTTTGTAAGTTTTTGAACAAATTAATTGATTCTTCATTTTATTCTTGAGATAATTTAATAGTAAAGCTTTAAAGAAGAAAAAGGAGAATCTTATGTCATTAGTAGGTAAAAAAATAGAAGAATTTTCAACAGATGCTTATCTTGGTGGGAAATTTATTAAAGTTTCCGATAAAGACTTTTATGGAAAATGGTCTGTGCTTTGTTTCTATCCAGCAGACTTTTCATTTGTTTGTCCGACAGAGTTAGAAGATTTAGAAGAAACTTATCCAACCTTGAAATCACTTGGTGTAGAAGTTTACTCAGCTTCAACTGACACCCATTTTGTCCATGCTGCTTGGCATGAACATAGTGATGCTATTTCAAAAATTACTTATCCAATGCTTGCAGACCCTTCACAAAAAATTTCACGTGCTTTTGATGTTCTTGATGAAGAAGCAGGATTGGCTCAACGTGGAACATTTATTATTGACCCAGACGGTGTGATTCAAGCGCTTGAAATTACGGCTGATGGTATTGGACGTGATGCAAGTCAATTGGTCGATAAGATTAAAGCTGCTCAATATGTGCGTAATCATCCAGGGGAAGTTTGTCCCGCTAAGTGGAAAGAGGACGGAGCAAGTCTTCACGTTGGTATTGACCTTGTAGGTAAAATATAGAATAAAAAAAGTGAGTCTTGGCTCACTTTATTTGTCTTTAGAAACTTAATGACAGAAAGGTTTAATATGATTTTAGATGAAACTCTTCGTGCTCAGTTGATGCCTTATATGGATTTGTTGGAAAATCCAATTATTTTAAAAGTTGATGCAGATTTAGAGAGCGAAAATGGAAAAAAAATAGTAGAATTTACAGATGAACTTGCAAGTTTGTCCGAAATGATTTCAAAAGAAACAGCAAAACTCAATCGAAAAACAGCTTTCTCTATTGAAAGAGAAGGTGTTTCTGGAGTCCTTTTTTCAGGGCTACCATTAGGTCATGAGTTGAATTCATTGGTCTTGGCGCTTGTCCAAGTAAGTGGACGCCCTCCACGGATTGAACAAGAATTAGTTGAGCGAATTCAAGCGATTCAAAATCCACTTCACTTTGAAACTTATGTGAGTTTAACTTGTCATAACTGTCCAGATGTTGTCCAAGCATTAAACACAATGAGTATTCTCAACCCCAATATTAGTCACACAATGATTGAGGGGGGAATGTTTCAAGAAGAAGTGGAAGCAAAAGGAATTATGGCGGTTCCAACTGTTTTCAAAAATGGTGAAGAATTTCATAATGGACGAGCTAGTCTTGAAGAATTACTAGAAAAAATTACTGGTCCAGAGAGTTCGGAAGCTTTTTTTGATAAAGACCCTTATGATGTTTTAGTTGTTGGTGGAGGCCCTGCTGGTGCAAGTGCAGCTATTTATGCTGCACGTAAAGGGATTCGGACAGGTTTAATCGCTGAACGCTTTGGCGGTCAACCACTAGAAACTTTAGGAATTGAAAACCTCATTGGAACGCCTTATGTTGAAGGGGTTCAACTTGGTCGTCAGCTTGAAGAACATGTGAAAAAATATCCTGTCGATTTGATGAACTTGCAAAAAGCAGTTAAGCTAAAGAAAAAAGATTTGATTGAGGTGAGTCTTGAAAATGGGGCACTTCTAAAAAGTAAGTCAGTCATTATTTCAACGGGCGCTCGTTGGCGAGATTTGGGAATTCCAGGAGAGCAAGAATTTAAAACCAAAGGAGTCGCTTACTGTCCACATTGTGATGGTCCTTTGTTTGCAGGAAAAGATGTAGCGGTTATCGGTGGCGGAAATTCAGGAATCGAAGCAGCTATTGATTTAGCTGGTTTGGTTAGACATGTTACTGTTCTTGAATTTTTACCTGAACTTAAAGCAGACAAAATTTTACAAGAAAAACTTGCGACCCTAAATAATGTTACTGTCCTCACCAATGTAGAAACAAAAGAGATTTTAGGAGATGACAAGGTTAGAGGTTTGAATTATCAAGTTCGCGGCTCTAAAGAAACTGTTCATTTGGAACTCGCTGGTGTCTTTGTTTTAATTGGTTTAGTTCCGAATACTCAGTGGTTGGAGGGAACAATTGACTTATCCGCACGTGGAGAAATTTTGACTGATAAAGTTGGAGCGACAAATCTTCCTGGTGTTTTTGCAGCGGGAGATTGTACGGATAGTGTTTATAAGCAAATTATTATTTCAATGGGGACTGGGGCGACCGCTTCTCTAGGTGCTTTTGATTATTTAATAAGAAACTAAAATTTTAGATGACAAAAAAGAAAACGTATTTGAGTTTTCTTTTTTTATTTGATTAAATTGATAGGAATCAAAATTGTAAGGAAAAGTTTTCATAAATGTGGTAAAATGTTTAAGTACAAATTTTGAATGTAAAAACTATTTATAAAACTCATTCTTGGAGTCGAAATGTCAGATAATAAAAGAAAAAATGATAAGCGCAAGCAATCCGATAAGTCTAAAAAATCACATAAAGAAGTAAAAATTTTAAAAGATCCAACTAAATTAATTCCAAAACGAGTGAACCTCTTATTTTTTGTTATCTTTGTTTTGTTTATGATTTTAATTGGAAAGCTCTTCAATATGCAGGTATTGAATTCACATTTCTATGCCGAAAAATCAATTAGTGCAGGCGGAGATGTTCAAATTATTGAAGGTGCGCCTCGCGGAAATATTTATGATGCAACAGGAAAAGCTTTGGCATCTACAGTTGCGGTACAGGCTGTTGAATTTACAAGAAGTCAAAATGCTACTGCTGATGAAATGTATCAGGTAGCCAATAACTTAGCAACTATTTTATCTAATAACATTGATGTTGCTGATTTGACAACGCGTGATAAAAAAGACTATTTCTTGGCTAATTCTAAAAATCTAGAAAAAATAGCTAATAGTTTATCTGAAAAGGAAAAGAAAGATAAACATGGTAATGATTTAACTGGTTCACAAATTTATGATGTCGAATTAAGTAAAGTTAAAGATAGTGACTTGAACTTTACAGCAGAACAAACTTTTGCCGCAAAATTATTCAAAGAAATGAATAGTACCACTACTTTTAACACTACTAAAATTGCTACTGGAAGTATTACAGCAGAGCAACAAGCGACAATTGCCGAACAAGAAGGCGATTTACCAGGAATTACAATTGGAACTTCTTGGGACCGTTCATATGCTCAAAATTCTTTGACACCACTTATGGGAACTATTACTTCACAAAAATCAGGAATTCCAGCAGAGGATTTGGATGCCTATCTTAAAAAAGGTTATCAACGTAATGACCGTGTGGGAACTGGGCTTCTTGAAAAGGGATACGAAAGTGAACTTCAAGGAACACATAATATCAGTAAGGTTAAATTTGACAAAAATGGTGATGTTTCTGGAACAAAAACAATCCAAAAAGGAAAACGTGGGGATGATTTAAAATTAACTATTAACTTAGATTTCCAAAATGGGGTTAATAATATTGTTAAAACACAATTAGACCAACTGATTGCCCAAGGCTACGGTCAGTATAATAGAGGGGCTTATGCTGTTGTGTTAAATGTTAAAACAGGGGCAGTCTTAGCTTTATCTGGCTATCAACGGGATCCTAATACAGGAGCAATTACGGAAAATACTTTAGGAACTTTCCAAAGCGTCTTCACACCGGGGTCTGTTGTCAAAATGGGAACATTGACTGCTGCTTGGAATGCTGGTGTAATTTCTGGGAATGACACTTTAACGGCACAGTCTATTCAATTTAAAGATTCTAATCCTATCAATGACTGGTGGGGAGACGCTTCACCAATGGCTTTAACAGCTGTTGAAGCTTTGCAATATTCATCAAATACTTACATGATGCAATTGGCAATGAGAATGTTAGGTGCTCCTTATACGGCAGCTAATCAATTTTTGGATGATACCAACCGAGTAAAAGTTTATGAGCAGTTTCGTAAGGCTTTTGCTTCTTATGGTTTAGGGGCATCAACTGGTTTTGATATACCTGGAGAATCAACGGGATATCTCCCTTCAGCTAAATCTGAAGCGGCTTCTGGGGTCAATGTATTGTATGAATCATTTGGTCAGTATGATAATTATACGCCGCTTCAGTTGGCGGTTTATGCGGCAACTTTAGGAAATAACGGAACTCGTTTGTCACCACACATTGTCCAAGGAATTTATGAAGGTGGAACTGACGGACAACCTGGCACGCTTATCAAAAATATTACTCCTAAAATCATGGATAAGGTAAATATCACTCCCGATAATATGGATGTTCTTCATCAGGGGATGTATGCTGTTGTTCATGGGGCTGGTGGATTGACTACTGGTCGTTCAATGGATTCATCAAAGGTTTCTATCTCTGGTAAAACAGGGACTTCCGAAAGTACAAAAGTATTGGCAGATGGTAGTCAAGTTATTGTAACAGCTAATAATGCAGTGGCCTTTGCTCCTTCTGACAACCCAGAAATTGCTATTGCGGTTGTACTTCCAGATAATACTGAAAGTAATGCTTCAAGTGGAACAAAAGCAAACCAAAGTATTGTAACGGGAATTACTGATTTGTATTATTCAAATGAGGCTTTTCGTAAAAATTAAAAAAAGTTCTCTCTGATAGGAGAGGCTTTTTATTTATAAGTGATTGAGAATTCTATCACCTTTCCTTTTCATTTTCAGTCTTTTATAGTAAAATTAATAAATTGAATAAAATATTTACAAGTGAAGAATTGGTGAAATATGTATTATCCTGAACCTATTGCTCGCCTGATTGAGTCGTTTTCAAAATTACCAGGGATTGGTCAAAAAACAGCGACTCGATTGGCTTTTTATACGATTGGCATGGAAGATCAAGATGTCAATGAATTTGCAAAAAATCTTCTGTCAGCAAAACGGGATTTGAGTTTTTGCTCGATTTGTGGGAATTTAACAGAAAGTGATCCTTGCGCCATTTGTACCGACCCAACGCGTGATCGAACAACTATATTGGTCGTTGAAGAATCTAAAGATGTTCTTGCTATGGAAAAAATTCGGGAATATCGAGGACTTTATCATGTTTTGCATGGCACGATTAGTCCAATGAATGGGATTTCTCCTGATGAAATTAATGTTAAAACATTGATTACAAGATTAATGGATTCAGAGGTTAAAGAAGTGATTATCGCAACTAATGCCACTTCTGACGGAGAAGCAACCGCCATGTATCTGGCTCGAATGATTAAGCCTGCAGGAATTAAAGTGACTCGCTTGGCTCGTGGATTAGCTGTAGGATCTGATATAGAATACGCAGATGAAATTACTTTATCAAAAGCGGTAGAGAATCGGTTGGAAATTTGATTTTTTCTGTGGTAAAATAAAAAAGACAATTGCTGACAGAATTGTATTGTAAAAATATCGCATGCTGTCAGTAAAAAGAAGTGTCTGACAAAGCTGTCAGTAAAAAAGGAAGAAATATGTCAAAAGAAACATTAATTTTGTTGTATGGTGGTCGTTCTGCTGAGCGAGAAGTATCAGTTTTATCAGCAGAATCGGTGATGAGAGCTGTTAATTATTCTCGTTTTGTTGTAAAAACTTACTTTATCACTAAGGGTGGTGAATTCATAAAAACGCAAGAATTTACTGACAAACCTGCTGAAGAAGAAAAACTACTGACAAATGATTTGGCAGAATCTTATCCAAAGATTTCACCAGCAGCAATTTACGAAAAAGATGCCGTTGTATTCCCAGTTTTACATGGACCAATGGGTGAAGATGGCTCGATTCAAGGATTTTTAGAAATTTTACGTTTGGCATATGTTGGTCCAAATATTTTATCTGCTTCAAGCACAATGGATAAATTATTGGCAAAACACGTTTTTGAAGCGGTTGGTGTACCCCAGGTTCCTTATGTTGCAGCTTTTGCTGACGAAAATCAAGGAGAAATTGCTCAAGAAGTAGTCGAAAAATTAGAATTTCCAGTTTTTGTTAAACCTGCTAATATGGGTTCTAGTGTTGGAATTTCAAAAGTTGATGATTTAGCAGACCTTCAACCTGCGCTAAGCGAAGCCTATAAATATGATAACCGTGTTGTCATTGAACAAGGGGTGGATGCACGTGAAATTGAATGTGCTGTTTTGGGAAATAATAGTGACGTGTCTGCAACGCTTCCAGGTGAAGTTGTGAAAGATGTTGAGTTTTATGATTACAACTCAAAATATATTGATAATAAAATTCAAATGGACATTCCAGCAAAAGTTCCTGCTGATTTAGCTCAAAAAATGCAAGAATATGCTATAAAAGCGTACAAGGCAGTTAATGGGACGGGCTTGTCACGTTGCGATTTCTTTGTGACTAAGGATGGAAATGTTTATCTCAATGAAATTAATGCCATTCCAGGATTCACACAATGGTCAATGTATCCATTGCTTTGGGAAAATATGGGCTTATCTTATTCTGATTTAATTGAAAAGTTAGTTGATTTAGCTAAAGAAACTTTTGAAACACGTGAAAATCATCTTTTATAAAAAATACAAATCTGTCAGTAAATCGATTGCTGACAGATTTTTTTGTCAGTAAAAAGTGTTATAATGGAGTCACTATGAAACTCACAATTCACGAAATCGCCCAAGTCGTTGGCGCAAAAAATGATTGGTCGCAACTGGCAGATTTGTCAGTCAATAAAATTGAATTTGACAGCCGTTTGATTGAAAAAGGGGATATCTTTTTGCCACTTAAGGGGGCACGAGATGGTCATGATTTCATCAAAATCGCTTTTGATAATGGAGCAATAATCAGCTTTTCAGAAAAAGAAGTCGAACAAGCTCATCTCTTGGTTGACGATAATCTGCTTGCTTTCCAAAAATTAGCAAAATATTATCTTGAAAAGACAAAAGTTCCAGTCATTGCGGTGACAGGTTCAAATGGAAAAACAACAACCAAAGACATGATTGCTGCTGTTTTGTCTAAGAAATTTAAAACATACAAAACACAAGGAAATCACAATAATGAAATCGGCTTACCCTACACCATTTTACATATGCCGGACGATACTGAAAAATTAGTTTTGGAAATGGGAATGGATCACCCTGGTGATATTGATTTTTTATCAGAACTTGCTAAGCCTGAACTTGCTGTCATTACCTTAATTGGTGAAGCACATCTTGAACATATGGGAAGTCGCGAAAATATTGCTAAAGGGAAAATGGGGATTACGGCTGGTTTGCATGGTGAGCTTATTGCCCCTGCTGACCCAATTATTAATGCTTTTATCCCAGACAATCAAAAAATTATTCGCTTTGGTTTGCCCGGTGAAGATTTATTTATTACAAAATTAGTCGAACACAAAGAAAAATTAACTTTTGAAACTAATTTTTTAGATGAATCAATTACTATTCCAGTTCCTGGTAAATATAACGCGACGAATGCTATGTTAGCTGCTTTTGTTGGCTTACATTATGGACTTTCAGAAGCCGAAATAAAAAAAGCTTTGAAAGAAGTAGAGCTGACCAGAAATCGGACAGAGTGGAAAAAAGCAAAAAATGGTGCAGACCTTTTGAGTGATGTTTATAATGCCAATCCGACAGCAATGCGTTTGATTTTGGAAACTTTCCAAGCCATTCCTAAAAATGAGAATGGTCGAAAGATTGCAGTTCTTGCTGATATGTTAGAACTTGGACCCAGTGCAGCCCAACTCCATAAAGATTTATTGAAATCTATTGATTTCAATAAAATTGATAAAGTCTATCTTTATGGTAAAATGATGAAAAACTTGGCAGAAATTTCGACTGACAAAGCGGTCAGCTATTTTACAGATTTAGATTTACTGACAGAAAGTCTGTCAGCAGATTTGAAACCAACTGACCAAGTATTATTCAAAGGTTCAAATAGCATGAAACTTTCAGAGGTTGTTGAAAAATTATAATGATAAAAAATACTGACAGAAAGTTAGTATTTTTTTATTTTCATTAAATTATCAGAAAAATACAACAATATTCTTGACAATGTATTTTTGAAAAAGTATAATAAGTCCACATTTAATTTTCAGAATAATATGAAAATTCAATAGTATCTTTACGATTTGGAGAAAGCAGATGAAACAAGGAAAAATTATTGGACTCACCAGCATTATTGCCCTGTCAGGAATTATTTTAGTGGCCTGTGGCACAAAAACAAGTGAGCAAAAAAACATCAAATTTTCAATTCCCACAGATGTGGCATCACTTGATACTACAATTTTAACTGACCAGTATTCTTATGATGTTGCTGGAAATGTGGAAGAAGGATTGACACGCGTTGACTCTAAAGGAAATGCTGCCTTAGCACTTGCAAAATCAATTGACGTTTCAAAAGACGGCTTGACCTACACGGTTACTCTTAGAGATAATTTGAAATGGTCAAACGGTGACAAGTTGACTGCTAAAGATTTTGTTTATTCATGGAAAAGAGCAGTGGACCCTAAAACTGGTTCAGAATATGCCTATTTGATGGGGGCAGTTTCTGGGGCTAATGATATTATTTCTGGTAAATCATCACTCGATAGTCTAGGAATTAAAGCCGAGTCAGATACAGAATTTACAGTCACATTGGCACAACCAACACCATATTTTAAATTTCTTTTGTCAGAACCTGTTTATTACCCCCTTGACCAAAAAGTTGTTGATAAATATGGCAAACAATATGGAACGTCCTCAGATAAAACCGTTTATAATGGACCATTCATGTTCAAATCAGATAAAGGTTGGACAGGAACCAATAAAACTTTTTCAATTTATGCCAATCCAAACTACTATGATAAGTCGGCAGTCAAATCTAAACAAATTGATTTCCAGGTCATTTCAAATGCGAATACGGGAGCACAACTTTATAAACAAGGAAAACTTGATTTTACACTCCTTTCAACAACTGATTTGATTAATGCCAATAAAAAGACGAAAGGTTATACTGTCTTTAAACAAGCACGGACAGACTATATTGAATACAATCAATCCGGTAAAAATGCCTCAAGTCCAGACGCTCAAAAAGCACTAGCTAATCAAAATATTCGTGAAGCCTTAAATTTGGCAACTAACAGAGCAGGAGTCGTCAAAACAGCCCTACCAGGTTCGACCGTTGCGACAAGCTTTACACCAGTGGGAATGAGCAAGACCTCAACAGGAGAAGATTTTGCAACTTATGCAAAACAAGATTATCGCTATGACCCGACAAAAGCAAAAGACCTCTGGGAAAAAGGATTAAAAGAGCTTGGCTTAACCAAGCTCACCCTTACCCTTGAAGCTGCTGGAGATTTAGCACCGTCAGAAGCAACAGCCAACTTTTTACAAACAGCCTATCAACAAAATCTACCAGGCTTGACTGTCAATTTAAAACTTGTTCCATTCAAACAAAGATTGAATGACGCTCAAAATGGAAATTTTGATATGGTTCTCTCAGGTTGGGGTGGAGATTACGCTGAACCTTCAACTTTCTTGCAACTCTTTACGACAGGCCAATCATATAATGACGGTAAATTTTCTAGTAAAACTTATGATGATGCCTTTAAAGCAGCAACAACAACGCCAGACGTTCTTGAACCAGCCAAAGTAGATGAACATTACAAAGCGGCAGAAGCAGCCCTCTATCAAGGGTCCTACATCAATCCAGTTGATTTTCAAGCCAATCCAGCTTTAATGAATCCTAAAATTACAGGCCTAGAATTTCATTCAACCGGTTTAGCTTACGACCTAAAATCGGCTTATGTTAAATAAAAAATACAAAAAGATAAATTTTCTGAAAATTTATCTTTTTTATTGAATATTCTTTCTGCAAAAATAAAACACGAACCAGTCAGAGCCCAATTAAATGAAAGGGTTTTAAATAAAAGTGTAGTAATAAATCTTTTTCAAAAGTTTGTGAAAACTTTCCGCTATTTAAAAATTAAATGTTAGTTTTCAGAAAACATAACCATTATACTTTACAATTCAGGTTGAATTAAGTATAATACCAATATAATAAATTTTCTGACAATAATAAAAATTGCGAAGTCAGACACAATTCATGAAAGAGGGAAATTACATGAAGACTTATAAAAAAGTTACCTTAGGTACAGTTGCACTTGGTTCGGCAGCTTTGCTTGCAGCATGCGGCAATAGCGGTTCTAGCTCATCGTCATCATCAAAAGACATTCAATGGAATTTGACATCACCTATTCAAACATTGGATTCATCACTCGCGACAGATACATATTCAAATATCATTATTGGTAATACCAATGCTGGTTTGACACGTGTGGACAAAGATGGTAAAGCACAGCCAGAATTGGCAAAATCAGTTGATGTATCAAAAGATGGCTTGACATATACTTTCCATCTTCGTGATGGCTTGAAATGGTCAAACGGTGATGCTTTGACAGCTAAAGACTTCGTTTATTCTTGGCAACGTGCGGTTGATCCAGCGACTGCTTCAGAATACGGATACCTCCTTGGCCCAGTTAAAAACGCCAACGAGATTAATGGTGGTAAAGCTGATAAATCAACACTTGGTGTTAAAGCAACTGATGACAAAACATTTGTTGTTACCCTTGCACAACCAACACCATACTTTGAATTCTTGACAGCTAACTCTGTTTATTACCCACTCAACCAAAAAGTGGTTGAAAAATATGGGAAACAATACGGAACATCTTCAGAGAAAATGGTTTACTCTGGACCATATAAATTTGAAAAATCAAAAGGTTGGAACGGTTCAAACCAAACATTCTCAATCGTGAAGAATGACAATTATTGGGATAAGAGCGCAGTTAAAACTAAAGAAATCGACTTCCAAGTGGTTCAAGACCCTAAAACTTCATTTAACCTTTATAAACAAGGTAAGATTGTCCAAGCAAGTATTGGTGACCCAGACCTTTTCAAAGCAAATAAAAATAATAAAGATGTCGTATCTTTGGATGAAGCAACAACAGCTTACATTCAATATAATCAATCTGGGAAAAATAAAGCTCTTGCTAACAAGAACATTCGTGAAGCCTTCAACCTTGCTACTGACCGCCAACAATATGTTGATACAGTAACGCCTGCTTCGAATCCTGCGACAGGCTTAACACCAGCGGGTATGGCTAAAACAAATACTGGTGAAGACTTTGCTAAGTATGCAGCACAACCATATAAATACGATGCCACAGCAGCTAAAGCAGCTTGGGCTAAAGGATTGAGCGAAATTGGCGAAACTAAACTTACTTTGACTTTAACAACTGATGATACATCAGCTTCTAAAGACTCAGCAACTTTCCTTAAACAAGCATGGGAAAAACAACTTCCAGGTTTGACTTTGAATATCAAATCAGTACCATTTAAACAACGTTTGAATGACTCTACTACTGGTAACTTTGATATGGTTATCTCACTTTGGAGTGGTGACTATGCTGAACCGTCAACTTTCCTTGATTTATTTGTAAAAGATGGACCAAATAATAATGGTAAAATCAATAACGTTACTTATGATAAAGCCATTAAAGCAGCTGAAGTAACAGATGCGCTTGATCCTGAAAAGCACTATGCAGACTATAAAGCGGCTGAAGAAGCACTTTATACAGAATCAAATCTCAATCCGCTGTACTTCCGTACAACTCCAGTCCTCCGTAATCCTAACCTTAAGGATGTACGCTTTGGTTCAACTGGTTTAATGTATGACTTCAAAACAGCTTACCTCAAATAATAATAGAGTTTTAGAGCAAGAAAGTTAGGATTGGCAGATTGCCAACCCTATCTTTTGCTTAGATTAGGAAATTTTTTATGATTAAATATATTCTTAAACGTTTGGGGCTTTTGCTTCTGACTTTGTTCCTGATTGTGACATTGACTTTCTTTATGATGCAAGTCATGCCCGGAACACCTTTCTCAAATCCCAAACTAACGCCAGATCAACTGGAAATTTTAAAACATGCCTATGGTTTAGATAAACCGCTTTGGCAACAATACTTTATCTATGTAGGACACATGTTCACAGGTAATTTTGGAACATCATTTGTTTATACAAACCAACCTGTTATTACAATGATCGCTCAACGTTTACCAGTTTCAATGCAACTTGGAGTTCAAGCGCTTATTCTTGGGACAATTCTTGGAGCCTTTATGGGAAAAGCTTCCGCTCGTCGTAAAAATGGCATCCTTGATGGAATTTTCGGTTTTGTTTCAGTCCTTGGGATTTCAGTTCCTTCATTCGTAATTGGTACCTTAATCCTTCTTTACTTAGGATTTAATTTGAATCTTTTCCCAATTTCTGGTTGGGGAACCTTCTCACAAACAATTATGCCAACAATCGCTCTTTCTTTTGCTCCAATGGCTGTGGTAACTCGTTTTGTTCGTTCTGAAATGATTGAGTCTTTATCTTCTGACTACATCTTGTTAGCTCGTGCTAAAGGACTTTCTGAAAAAGAAGTGGTCAATAAACATGCATTGCGTAATTCATTGATTCCAATGTTGACTTTGATTGGGCCAATGGCTGCCAATCTTTTGACAGGGTCGGTCTTGATTGAAAAAATCTTTTCAATCCCCGGGATTGGTTCACAATTTGTTGATTCAATTCCAGCCAAAGACTTCCCAGTTATTATGGCAACAACAATTGTCTATGCAGTAATCTTGATGCTATTTATCTTAGTTACAGATATTCTGACTGCAATTGTTGATCCACGAGTTCGTCTCTAGAAAGGGTTTGTCGAAATGGAAAATTTAAATAAAGACTTCACCCTTGTTGGTTCAAAGGGTTCAGATTCAACAGAAAAAATTGCGAAACCTGCCTTGAGTTTTTTCCAAGATGCTTGGCGTCGTTTTAAGAAAAATAAAGTAGCTTTGGTTGCCATGTGGATTATTGCGATTACATTGGTTTTCTCAGTAATCTCAGCATTTGTTGTACCACAATCAAAGGCAAATTACTTTGATCCAAATAAATCACAAGTTTATGGAAATCTTCCGCCAAAACTATCAGGTGATTTACCATTTTGGAATGGTGAATTTAAAGCACCGGGTTCTACTGAAAGAACAGATGTCTATAAATCACAAGATGTTCCAAGCAAAGACAAATATGTCTTCGGGACTGATAAATATGGTCGTTCATTAGCTAAACGAACAATTGTTGGTTTGCGTATTTCATTGATTATTGCCCTTGCTGCCGCCTTGATTGACTTAGTAATCGGGGTGACCTATGGGATTATTTCCGGCTGGATGGGCGGAAAAGTCGATATGGTCATGCAACGGATTATTGAAATCATCCAATCTGTACCTAACTTAGTTGTAGTAACAATGCTTGCTCTACTTTTGGGACAAGGAATTTCATCAATTATTATTGCGATTGGTCTATTTGCATGGACCGGGATGGCCAGGCAGGTACGGAACATGGTTCTCTCCTATAAGGAGCGTGACTTCGTCTTGGCCTCAAAAACTTTAGGACAATCTACTTGGAAAATTGCAGTAAAACATTTGTTGCCAAACGTTTCAGGGGTTATTGTTGTCCAAATCATGTTTGATATTCCAAGTATGATTATGTATGAGGCTGTTTTATCAGCGATTAACCTTGGGGTTAAACCGCCAACGTCTTCTTTGGGGACTTTGATTAATGATGGGATTGCAAGCTTGCAATTCTATCCATTCCAATTGATTATTCCAGCAGTAGTATTGTCTGTGCTTTCACTCACATTTATCTTCTTTGGAGATGGTTTGCGTGATGCATTTGACCCTAGAGCAAGTGAGGATTAGAAATGGCAGAAGAAAAAGTATTAGAAGTTAAAAATTTGCATGTCAATTTCCACACCTATGCTGGAGATGTTAAAGCGATTCGTGATGTTTCTTTTGATTTAGAAAAAGGACAGACCCTAGCGATTGTTGGTGAGTCTGGCTCTGGTAAATCAGTAACAACAAAAACTTTGATGGGCTTGAATGCGAAAAATGCGGTAATACCACAAGGTGAATTATTATTTAAAGGGCGTAACCTTCTTGATTTAAAAGAGGAAGAGTGGCAAAAAATTCGTGGAAATGAAATTTCAATGATTTTCCAAGACCCAATGACTTCTCTTGACCCAACAATGCGTATTGGAAAACAAATTGCTGAACCTTTGTTGAAACACAACAAAGGAATGAGCAAAGCCGATGCCATGAAACGGGCCCTCGAATTGATGCAACAAGTCGGAATTCCTGATGCCGAAGTGCATATTAATGATTATCCACACCAATGGTCAGGCGGGATGCGTCAACGTGCAGTTATCGCGATTGCCTTGGCTGCTGACCCTGAAATCTTGATTGCAGATGAACCAACAACTGCGCTTGACGTTACAATTCAAGCACAAATTATGCATATGATGGCTGAATTGCAAGAAAGAATTAATTCATCAATTGTCTTCATTACCCATGACTTGGGAGTTGTTGCTGGTTTTGCACATAAAGTGGCGGTAATGTATGCGGGTGAAATTGTTGAATACGGAACAGTTGAAGAAATTTTCTATAACCCACAACATCCATATACTTGGGGACTCTTAGATTCAATGCCAACGGTTGATTCAAGTGTGGACCGATTGGTTTCAATTCCAGGAACTCCACCTGATTTATTGAATCCACCAAAAGGGGATGCCTTTGCAGCACGTAATAAATTTGCCTTGGCAATTGATTTTGAAGAAGAACCTCCATACTTTGAAGTATCTCCAACACATTTTGCCAAAACTTGGCTTTTAGACCCACGAGCACCAAAAGTAACGCCTTCCGATAATATCTTGGCACGCTGGAAACGCTGGGAAGAATTGAAAGGGGATAAATGATGACAGAACCTAAAAAAGTAATTGAAATAAAAAACCTTGATTTGACTTTTAATAAAGGAAAGAAAGGGGCTAATAAGGCAATTAATAATGTTTCTTTAGATATTTATGAAGGAGAAACATTTGGTCTCGTTGGAGAATCTGGTTCTGGTAAAACGACGATTGGTCGAGCAATTCTTAAACTTTATGATAATTTCATTACTGGTGGAGAAATTCTCTTTGAAGGTAAAGATGTTCGTAATTTAAAAGGTTCGGAGTTGCGTGAGTATCGTTCAGAAGCACAAATGATTTTCCAAGATCCACAAGCTTCATTGAATGGACGGATGCGCGTTAAAGATATCGTTGCTGAAGGACTTGATGCTAATGGTTTAGTAAAAACAAAGGCTGAACGTGATGCTCGTGTATTGGAACTCTTACGTTTGGTTGGATTGAATGATGATCATTTGACACGTTATCCGCATGAGTTTTCTGGTGGACAGCGTCAACGGATTGGGATTGCACGTGCACTTGCCGTAAAACCTAAATTTGTCGTAGCTGATGAGCCTATCTCAGCACTTGATGTTTCAATTCAAGCTCAGGTTGTTAACTTGATGAGAGATATTCAAGCAAAAGAAAACTTGACTTACTTGTTTATCGCTCATGATTTGTCAATGGTTAAATATATTTCTGACCGAATTGGTGTCATGCACTGGGGGAAAATTTTGGAAGTTGGAACTTCTGACCAAGTTTACAATCATCCAATTCATCCTTATACTAAGAGTTTGCTAAGTTCAATTCCGTCACCAGACCCTATTTCTGAGCGGGAACGGACTCCAATTATTTATGACCCAACGGCTGAATTGGATGGACAAGAACGTGAAATGCGGGAAATTACCCCAGGACATTTTGTCTTCTCAACAGAGGCAGAGGCAGAAATTTACAAGAAAAACGCTACTGTATAAATAAAAAATTTAATGATAAAACAATTAGTTTTGCTGATTGTTTTTTCTTTTGGTTAATTACCAATCGAATGAATTTTTTAACTCTTTAGTTTGTTGGTAAGATTTGTAAAAATCAACTATAAAATCAGGGCAAATTTTGATATAATTAAAAGAACTATTTTTTTGAGGCTTAACCAATGTAAAATAAATTAAAAATATAAATGAATAATTAAAGAAAAAGAGAGTATAAATGACTTTACAAGAAGAAATAAAAAAACGCCGGACTTTTGCCATCATCAGTCACCCAGATGCTGGTAAGACGACGATTACAGAACAATTATTGAAATTTGGGGGAGCCATTCGGGAAGCGGGGACTGTAAAAGCTCGTAAAACTGGTAATTTTGCTAAGTCAGACTGGATGGATATTGAAAAAGAACGTGGAATTTCTGTAACAAGTTCTGTCATGCAATTTGATTATGCAGGCAAACGTGTTAATATCTTGGACACGCCTGGGCACGAAGATTTCTCAGAAGATACTTACCGAACATTGATGGCAGTTGATGCTGCGGTCATGGTTATTGACAGTGCTAAAGGGATTGAAGCACAAACGAAAAAACTTTTCCAAGTTGTAAAACGCAGAGGGATTCCGGTTTTCACTTTCATTAATAAACTTGACCGTGATGGACGTGAACCGCTTGATTTACTTTCTGAATTGGAAGAAATTCTTGGGATTGCGAGTGTACCAATGAATTGGCCAATCGGAATGGGGAAAAATTTCCAAGGACTTTATGATTTTACGCATGGTCGTGTGGAAGTTTATCAACCTGAGGATGGTAAACGTTTTGTTGAATTTGATGAAAATGGGGAAGTGCCGGCTAGTCATCCTTTGACAAAAAATCCATTCTTTACTCAAGCTTTAGAAGATGCTGAATTACTTTTGGATGCAGGGAATCAATTTTCTGAGGAAGAAGTTGTTGCAGGGCAATTGACACCAGTTTTCTTTGGTTCGGCTTTAACTAGTTTTGGGGTAGAAACTTTCCTTGAAACATTTTTAGAATATGCACCAGAGCCTCATTCACACAAAACGGTGGACGAAGAAGAAATTGAACCTTTAAATCCTGATTTTTCTGGTTTCATTTTCAAAATCCAAGCAAATATGGACCCACGTCACCGTGACCGAATTGCTTTTGTTCGGATTGTATCTGGTGAATTTGAACGAGGAATGGATGTTAATCTTATTCGGACGGGTAAGAAAGTGAAACTCTCAAATGTCACACAATTTATGGCTGAATCGCGAGAAAATGTTGAGAATGCTGTAGCTGGTGATATTATTGGGGTTTATGATACTGGAACTTATCAGGTTGGGGATACATTAACCACAGGTAAATTGAAAAAATCTTTTGAGCCATTGCCAACATTTACCCCTGAGCTCTTTATGCGTGTCCAAGCGAAAAATGTGATGAAACAAAAATCTTTCCAAAAAGGAATTGACCAATTGGTACAAGAAGGAGCCATTCAGCTCTACAAATCTTATACAACTGGTGATATTATGCTTGGTGCGGTTGGGCAACTTCAATTTGAAGTCTTTAAAGACCGGATGGAGCGTGAATATAATTCTGAAACAATCATGACACCAATGGGGACAAAAACGGTTCGTTGGATTAAAGAAGAAGATTTAGATGAAAAAATGTCTAGTTCACGTAATATTTTGGCACGAGATCGTTTTGACCATCCTTTATTCTTGTTTGAAAATGAATTTGCTATGCGTTGGTTTAAAGATAAATATCCAGATGTTGAATTAATGGAACAATTTTCAGTATAAAATTACTGACAGATATTTTATATAGTAGAAAAGCTTATATTCTTTAAAAAATATCATAAAAATTTACTGACAGCTTTGTCAGTATATTTTTTATGAAAATATTTTAAAAAAAGTAAAGGGCGTAAGCATTTTCAGTCAAAAAATTATGCTATAATAGATAAGTTACGTCAGGCGAGTCACATAAATTTCGCCTGTAGCAAGGGTTTCGTACCCTGTAATAAAAAGTTTGGCGTGGGAACACGCAGTAGAAATATAGGTAAAAAATGAAATTTAGTGAACTCGGCCTGTCAGAAGGAATCGTAAATACACTTACAGAGATTGGTTATGAACAACCAACACCAATCCAAGAACAAACAATTAAACTTGCACTTGAAGGGCGTGACGTTCTAGGTCAAGCGCAAACAGGAACTGGTAAAACAGCAGCATTTGGTCTTCCAACAATTGAAAAAATTGATGCTTCTAATCCAGCTATTCAAGCACTCGTTATTGCTCCAACCCGCGAACTTGCGGTTCAAGGACAAGAAGAACTTTTCCGTTTTGGTAAATCAAAAGGGCTTAAAGTTCGTACTGTTTTTGGTGGTTCAAGTATTGAAAAACAAATTAAAGGTCTTAAAGCTGGTGCACATATTGTTGTGGGAACACCAGGACGTTTGGTTGACTTGATTAAACGTAAAGCAATTAAATTGGATCAACTTGAAACTTTGATTCTTGATGAAGCTGATGAAATGTTGAATATGGGATTCTTGGAAGACATTCATTTCATCATTGAAAAAACACCAGAAGCTCGTCAAACATTGCTTTTCTCAGCAACAATGCCAAATGACATCAAAAAAATTGGTGTGAAATTCATGAAGAATCCTGAACACATCAAAATTGCAGCCAAAGAAATGACTGCTGACCGTATTGATCAATATTTTGTAAAAACAAAAGAATTTGAAAAATTTGATGTTTTGACTCGTTTGCTTGATGTTGAACGTCCAGAACTTGCAATTGTTTTTGGCCGTACAAAACGTCGTGTTGATGAATTGATTCGTGGTCTTAAATTGCGCGGTTACCGTGCTGAAGGAATGCACGGAGATTTGGACCAAAATAAACGTTTGGCTGTTTTGCGTGATTTCAAAGCAGGACATATTGACGTTTTGGTTGCAACTGACGTTGCTGCTCGTGGACTCGACGTGTCAGGAGTTACTCACGTTTATAACTACGACATTACTCAAGACCAAGAAAGCTATGTTCACCGTATCGGTCGTACCGGCCGTGCTGGTAAATCAGGACGTTCAGTAACATTAGTTTCATACAATGAAATGGGTTATCTTCGTGCCATTGAAAATATGACTAAAAAGCCAATGAAAGGCTTGAAACCACCTACAAAAGAAGAAGCTTACCAAGCGTCACTCTCAGTAGCTATGGATGATGTCCTTCGTGATTTGTCTGATGATTCAGCTAAAGCAAAATTGGCTAAATTTGACAAACAAGCAGCGAGTCTACTTGAAAAATTTGATGCTAAAGAATTGGTTGCTTTACTTCTTCAAGGTCGCGTAAAAGACCCTGATAATCAAGAAGAAGTTAAGATTACAGCTGAACGTCCATTGCCATATAATGGTGAAGGAAAAGGCTTCAAGAAAAAAGGTAAAGGTGGCGGCGGACGCTACAAAGGTCGTGGAAATGGCGACCGTGATGGCAACCGTGGCGGTTACCGTGGAAATCGTGATGGTAAAGATGGCGAACGCGGTGGAGATCGTAAACGCAACTGGAAAGACCGTGATGATAACCGTGGCGGTTACCGTGGAAAACGTGATGACCGTCGTTTTGACGATCGTAAACAAGGAGAAAAAACTCCTCGTAAACGTACCACAGGAACTGAAAAATCAGCTGGCTTCGTAATGCGTAGCCGTGGTGACAAATAAAAATAGTCAAGAAATTTCGGTAAATAGAGGAATCATCAGTTAGCTGATGGTTTTTTCTTTTGTCAGCTGTCAGTAATTTTATTGTTTGAAAGTTAAACAATAAATCTGTCAGTAGTTTTTGAATACAAGATTATTCTGTCAGTAAATTTGTACTGAACATAATTGGATTTAACAAGCTGACGGAGATGACAAATGATTTTTAAAGACTCTGTCGCTTTTCGTCAGTTTAAAGCGATTGCTTAATGAGCTTTAAATCGGCGAATAAAGAATTTGTCAGCTTTACTGATGATTCTGTCAGTAATTTTCACAATCATTTTTTAGAATTTTACTTAAAAAGGACTGATTTTATGCTATAATAGCGCTATGACAAATAACAAATTTAAATCAGGATTTGTGGCGATTTTAGGTCGTCCAAATGTTGGAAAATCAACATTTATGAACCACGTGATGGGACAAAAAATTGCCATCATGTCAGATAAACCTCAAACAACAAGAAATAAAATTCAAGGAATTTATACTACAGAAAATGAACAAATTGTTTTCATTGATACGCCAGGTATTCACAAACCACACAATGCTTTAGGCGATTTCATGGTTCAATCTGCTTATTCGACTTTACGTGAATGTGATGTCGTTTTGTTCATGGTTGCGGCTGATGAACCACGTTCAACCGGTGAAAATATGATTATTGAGCGCTTGAAAAAGGCAAAAGTTCCTGTCATTTTGGTCGTCAATAAAATTGATAAAATTCATCCTGACCGTCTTTTTGAAATTGTAGCCGATTATACTTCACAAATGGAGTTTTCTGAAGTGGTTCCAATCTCAGCTAAACAAGGGAATAATACAGAAAGATTAATTGATACGCTCTCTGAAAAATTGGACGAGGGTCCTCAATATTTCCCAGAAGATCAAATCACTGACCATCCTGAGCGTTTTCTTGTTTCAGAAATGATTCGTGAAAAAATCTTATTATTAACTCGGGAAGAAGTTCCACATTCAATCGCAGTCACTACTGACCAAATGACTCGAGATGAAGAAACTGGAAAGATTCATATCATGGCAACAATTATTGTTGAACGCAAGAGCCAAAAAGGGATTATTCTTGGTAAAGGCGGCGATATGATTCGTAAAATCGGGAAAATGGCTCGTCGAGATATTGAAATTATGCTTGGGGATAAAGTTTATCTTGAAACTTGGGTCAAAATCAAAAATGACTGGCGCGACCGAAAAATGGATTTAGCTGACTTTGGCTACAATCGTGATGATTATATGTAATGAAAATAGCGAATTATCGCTATTTTTGTTTTATTATGAAATTTCCAGACAATTGTGATATAATATTGAAAATTATAATTATTATTGGGGGAAATTATGTGCGGTTTTTTATTTATGGAAACATCTGATTTAACGATAGAAGAGTTTAAAAGTAATTTGGAATTGATTGAGCATCGAGGACCAGATGACCAACAGCATGTTCGTGATACTTTGGGAAATGATTTTGGTTTTTGCCGACTTTCAATCATGGATTTATCAGACTTGGGACGTCAACCCTTTGGTTTAAATGGCAAAAGAGTTATGTGTAATGGTGAAATCTATAACTTTTTAAGTCTCCGTAAGTTCTTGGAAACAAAAGGTTATAAATTTACTGGTGATTCTGACTGTGAGGTTCTTTTACCACTTTTTGAAACTACTGGAATCGAAACAATGGTAAAAATGCTTGATGCTGAATTTGCTTTTGTCTTGGTTGATGAAAACACTGCTGAAATTTTTGCCGCTCGTGACCCATTTGGGATTCGTCCACTTTTTTATGGTTATAATAAAGTAACAGGCAAAATTTCGTTTTCATCCGAAGCCAAAGCACTAATTTCAACATGTAATGATGTGACACCATTTCCTCCAGGTTACTACTATGCCAATGGTGAATTTCATGTTTTTAATGACATTGCTGAGGTTTCAACAATTGTTGAAGAACCTTTGGCTGAAATTTCAGGACATATTCGTCGCAAATTGGAACGTGCAGTCAAAAAACGTCTTCATGCTGATGCTCCAATGGGATATCTCTTGTCAGGTGGTTTAGATTCATCATTGGTTTGTGCGATTGCAGCTAAGGAATTAGAAAGTCCAATCAAAACCTTTGCTATTGGAATGGAAACCGATCCGATTGATTTGAAATATGCTCGTGAAGTGGCAGATTTCTTACGAACTGACCATACCGAAATTCTGATGACAAAAGAAGATGTACTTTCAGCAGTCCGTGAAGTGATTTGGCACTTAGAAACATGGGATATCACAACTATTCGGGCTTCTATTGGCATGTATTTAATCTGTAAATATATTCATGAGAATACAGAACTGAAAGTTTTGATGACTGGTGAAGTTTCTGATGAAATGTTTGGTTATAAATATACTGACTTTGCTCCATCAGCGGGTGCCTTTCAAAAAGAAGCTCAAAAACGAGTGCATGAACTTTATATGTATGACGTCCTGCGGGCTGACCGCTGTTTAGCGGCTCATTCTCTTGAAGCGCGTGTTCCTTTTGCTGATTTGGATTTTGCGGCCTATGTCATGTCTATTAATCCCAGCAGAAAATTGAATACTTATGGCAAAGGGAAATATCTCTTGCGTCATGCTTTTGAAGGGACTGAACTATTGCCAGATGAGATTTTATTCAGAGAAAAAGCTGCTTTTTCTGACGCTGTTGGTCACTCAATGGTTGACTATTTAAAAGAATTTGCTGACGAAAAATATTCTGATGAAGACTTAGCAAAGGCCAGTGAAAAGTATCCAAAACATACACCATTTACCAAAGAATCATTGATGTATCGTGAGATTTTTGAAGAATTTTATCCAGGATATGAAGATTGGATTCTTGATTTTTGGATGCCAAATCGCGATTGGGTTGGGGCAGAAGTTACTGACCCATCAGCTCGCGTCTTATCAAATTATGGTTATTCTGGAAAATAAATTTTGAAATCTTTATCATAAAAAAATGAATGAGAAATGTTAAAATAGTCACTGATGAAACTTATCTAATGATAAATTGTCAGTGATTTTTTTATATTTAAATTTAATTAAGAATACAAAAGAAAGTTGTCAGTAAAAAATGAATTAAAATTTACTGACAGACTTGTTAGTAAATTTTTTGATGTGAGGGAAAAATGCCAGAGTTACCAGAAGTTGAAACAGTGAGAAGAGAGCTTGAAAAAAGAATTGTTGGACAAAAAATTGTATCTATAGAAGCCACTTATCCAAGAATGGTTTTAACTGGTTTTGAGCAATTGAAAAAAGAATTGACAGGAAAAACCATTCATGGCATTTCACGTCGCGGAAAATATTTAATTTTTGAAATTGGCGAGAAAGATCGTTTGATTTCTCATCTGCGGATGGAAGGAAAATATCGACTTGCAAGTCTCAATGTTCCAATGGAAAAACATGACCATTTAGCCCTTAAATTTACTGACGAACAATTAATTTATGCTGACGTAAGAAAATTTGGAACTTGGGAATTGATTTCTACTGACCAAGTCCTTCCATATTTTTTGAAGAAAAACATTGGTCCGGAGCCAACTTATAAAACTTTTGATGAACAGATTTTCCGAGAAAAATTGCAGAAATCGACAAAGAAAATTAAACCTTTTCTACTTGAACAAACATTAGTGGCTGGACTTGGAAATATTTACGTTGATGAAGTGCTCTGGCTAGCAAAGATTCATCCAGAAAAAGTGGCAAATCAACTGACAGAAAATTCTATTCATCTTTTACATGATTCTATCATTGAAATTTTGCAAAAAGCAATTAAATTAGGCGGCTCAAGCATCAGAACTTATAGTGCCTTAGGTTCAACAGGAAAGATGCAGGACGAATTACGAGTGTATGGAAAAACAGGGGAAAAATGTGTGCGTTGTGGCAATGAAATTCAAAAAATAAAAGTGGCTGGTCGGGGGACCCACTTTTGCCCATTCTGTCAGCAAAAATAATGACTTGATTTTTACTGACAGCTTTTAAAATTAATTTAAAAAACTCAGTGATAAAGTTAATAAAAAAACGTATAGATAGAATATAGGGGCTTATAAAAAATCCTGAAAAATGCTATAATTAAACAATAAATAAAGAATAACGGAGATAAAATTTGGCAACAAAGAAAAAAACAAATTTTGATGATATTACCAAAAAATATGGCGCTGAACGTGACAAAGCTTTGGCAGATGCACTTGCTCTGATTGAAAAAGACTTTGGGAAAGGTTCACTTATGCGACTTGGCGAAGCAGCCAACCAGAAAGTGTCAGTAGTAAGTTCAGGCTCACTTGCACTTGATATTGCGCTTGGTGCAGGTGGATATCCTAAAGGACGTATCGTTGAAATCTACGGACCAGAATCTTCTGGTAAAACAACAGTCGCTCTTCATGCCGTTGCAGCGGTTCAAAAAGAAGGTGGAATTGCAGCCTTTATCGATGCTGAAAATGCGCTTGACCCAGAATATGCAAAAGCGCTCGGTGTCAATATCGATGAACTTTTACTTTCACAACCAGACTATGGTGAACAAGGGCTTCAAATTGCTGAAAAATTGATTACATCTGGTGCAGTTGACTTAGTTGTTATTGACTCAGTTGCAGCTTTGGTACCTAAAGCCGAAATTGATGGTGAAATTGGTGACAGTTCAGTTGGGCTTCAAGCTCGTATGATGTCACAAGCCATGCGTAAACTTGCAGGACATATTAATAAAACAAAAACAACAGCTATTTTCATCAACCAATTGCGTGAAAAAGTTGGGGTTATGTTTGGTTCGCCAGAAACAACACCTGGTGGTCGTGCATTGAAATTCTACGCTTCTGTACGTCTTGATGTACGTGGTTCAACAAAAATCGAAGAAGGTTCTGGAGATAACAAGACCCAAATCGGTAAAATCACAAAAATCAAAGTCGTTAAAAATAAAGTGGCTCCACCATTCAAGGTTGCTCTCGTTGATATCATGTTTGGTGAAGGAATTTCAAGAACCGGTGAACTTTTAAACATTGCTGTTGATGAAGGAATCATCAAAAAATCAGGCGCTTGGTTTGCTTACAATGACGAAAAAATTGGTCAAGGAGCAGAAAAAGCGAAGAACTATCTCAAAGAACATCAAGAAATCTTTGATGAAATTGACCATAAAGTTCGTGCCGCACACGGTCTTCTTGATGAAGCAGAAGTAGCAGAAACTACAGAAGATACTTCAACAAAAGCTAAGGCAACTAAAGCTAAAAAAGAAGAAAAAGTAGTCGAAACTGAAGAAATTGAACTCGAACTTGAAGATTAAAAAAACAGCTGATTATTCAGCTGTTTTTATTTTTTTAAAGAAAGTAAATAGTCCAAAAATAAGAACCCAGATCACAGAACCAATAGCCGGAACAATTGTATCTTTAAAGCAGAATAGTGAAATAAAGATTAAGACAAATCCAGCAATGGCTAATGGAATAAAGATGTGGGCTGCAGGTAAAACAAACCCTTTAGGATCAAAATCGCTTGATTTCCGATATTTAAGATAAGTAATTAAGGTCATCAGATAAACCACTAGAAAAAGATTGGTTGCGACACTAGTAATAAAGACAAAAGAATTAGAAATCGCAGCAATCATCGAGATGAATGGAGTAAATAGAATTAATAATGAGGTGAAAAGTAAAGCATTTACTGGTACACCAGCTTTTGAAAATTTAGTAAATGGTTTAAGTATTTTATCATTATTGAGTTTTGATAAAGAATAAAGATTACGAGTGATTGAAAAGAGGGCAGAGTTTAAAGCCGAAGCAGCAGAAGTTAGTACGACAAAGTTCACTAAAGCCGCTGCCCACTTAATTCCAATGAGTTGGAAAATGGTAACAAATGGTGATTTATCAGCCGGAATATCGCGCCATTGGTAGATACTCATAATTGCCAACAGTGCCCCAACATAAAAGAGGACAATCCGAATTGGAATTTGGTTGATCGCTTTTTTCAAAGTTGGTCTAGGATTATCTGTTTCTGCTGCAGTCATTCCGATGAATTCCATCGAAACAAAAGCAAACATGACCATCTGGAAGCTTTCAAAGAAATTAGAAAGCCCATTTGGGAAGAACTCGAAGCCTTTGGTGATATTAGTTACACTAACAGTATCAGTTCCTGTATGATAATGACTAAAAATGAGGATTATTGCCGTTAAAATCAAACCAATAATCGCCACAATTTTAATCATCCCAAACCAAAATTCGGTTTCTCCAAAAAATTTTGGATTTAAAGTATTCAATAAAGTTAGAAGAACTAATACAAAGACTTCTGTCATCCAAATTGGTAAATCCGGCAACCAAAAATTAATATAAGTCCCAATAGCAATTAGCTCAGCCATAGCTACAAAAACAACAACCAGTAAATAAGACCACTGAATAAAGTAACCAGGTTTTTCACCGAGATAACGTGAAACAAAATTTAAAAAGGAATGTTGATTGGGATCTTGGTAAAGCATCTCCCCGATAGCTCTTAGGAGAATATACATAAGCGCACCGATTATTAAATAAACAAAAATAATTGATGGGCCGGTGAGGTGAATCGATTTTCCGGCACCGAGGAATAATCCCGTACCAATTGTTCCAGCAATGGCAATAAGTTGAATATGCCTATTTTTTAAACCACGTTGTGAGGGCTTATTTTCTTCATTTTGATTTGTATTCATAATATTATATTATACGCTTTTTCATTTAGTTTTTCAGAAGTCACTCTGTCTAGGAAAAGATGACTCGCTTAGATTTTTTTATAGTGCGAGTAGAGTCCAAAGAAAATTGTCCAGACAATTGCTCCCAAGGCCGGATAAAAGGTATCAGCATTGAAAAACAAAGAAGCAAAGACAATTGCAAAGATAGCTACGATAAAGGGAACGGTAATTTGAGGTTTTGGTGTCAAGAAACCTTTAGGATTGTAATCTTCAGATTTGCGATATTGCCAATAAGTGTAGAGGGTAATAAAGTAAACCACTAAAAATAAATTAGTCGTACAAGAGGCTGCAAAATCGAAAGCATTTTTTATCTGAGGAATAAGAGTCAGGACAGGAGCCAAAAGCGAGAGAGCAGTTGCCATATAAAGGGCATTGATAGGAATTCCCGCCTTAGAAAGTTTTGTAAAAGGAGTTAATCTTCCTTTGTCATGCTGTTGAGCAAGTGAGTACATATTTCGTGTTGCTGAAAATAATGAACTATTAAGCGCTGAAGCAGCAGAAGTCAGGACAACAAAGTTAATGAGCGCCGCTGCCCATTTGATTCCAATAAGTTGAAAAACCATAACAAATGGAGATTTATCAGCCGGAATATAGTGCCAGTTGAAAATAGCCATAATAGCCAAAAGTGCTCCAACATAGAAAAGTAAAATACGTACTGGAATTTGATTAATTGCTTTTGGTAAACTCTTTTTAGGATTAACTGTTTCTGCCGCAGTCATTCCAATAAATTCCATAGAAGTAAAGGCAAACATAACCATTTGTAAGGCACCCACAAAGTTCCAAGCACCGTGTGGGAAGAGTTGAAAGCCATCAAAAATGTTGTTTAGTGAAGCAGAGTCATGAACGGTTTTTCCGCTTAAAACAGTGCTATAGTGAAAATTACCAGCTACTAAAATAATCGCAGTGACAATCATTCCAATGATTGCTGCTACTTTAATCATCGCAAACCAAAATTCAGTTTCACCAAAAAAGCGAGAATTTAAAGTATTAAGTCCAAAAAGAAGAGCTAGCATGACAATTTCAATCAACCAAAGTGGAACTTGAGGAAGCCAAAATTGAATATAAGTTCCGATTGCTGTCAATTCAGAGATACAAACAAAAACAATAACTAACCAATAAGACCACTGAGTGAAGTAACCTGTCCTGACGCCTGAATATTTTGTGACAAAATTTAAAAATGAATGCTGACTAGGGTCGTTGTAAAGCATTTCTCCGATTGTTCTTAAGAAAAAGAACATCGCAATCCCAATAAGAATATAAGCAAAGATAACGCTTGGACCAGTCATTTGAATGGTTTTCCCAGCTCCTAGAAAAAGTCCGGTACCAATCGTTCCAGCAATAGCAATAAGTTGAATATGTCGGTTCTGTAAGCCCCGTTGAGCTTCATGTTTCTCTTGAAGATTTTTCAAAAGTTTTCCTCCCTTAAATTATCAGATAATTCCAATAATGTGTTAATTATTATACCAAATTAATAAATTTGTATCAAGAGTCATATTCTTTTTTGCTAAAAATAACAGTAAAGTGTATCATTTGATATTTATGATATAATAAAAATATGTTAATAATCGACCAAAATCTATTAGAAATAGATAATTTGTTGGAAAAGATAATGGACGAGTTTTTGAAATTTCCAGAAGTTGAAGCTTATCAGAAAGCTAAAGCTGATTTTATGGCAGATGAAAATTTACAAAGTCAGCTTAAAACTTTAGAGGATAATTCTGAATATATCGCTTTTCGCCCAGAGCTAAGAGCGCTTCAGCATGAAATAAATTTGAATGAGAAGGTTTATGCCTTTCGTTTGGCAGAAAATGACCTTCAACAAATTTTGACAGCTTTGACTAAGAAAATTACAAATAGTATTTCGGAACAGATTTATGTTGATGAGAATTTACCGTTGAAAGGAGGGCAACATGGACGACATCATGGAAAGCATTGAGAAAAAAGAAATTCGCCCCCTTTTTATAAAGGAGCGAATTGCAGTTTATGTTTATTGCTATTCATATAAAGGAACAAGACAATTAAGTAAATTTGGAGATGTGGTTTATACAAGCCAAAAATCAAATTATAGTTTACTCTATGTCAATAATGAAAATCTTTCAGATTTATTGAGTAAATTAAAAGATTTGAAATTTGTTAAAAAGGTACGTGTGGGTCATATTAAAGAACTTGACCAAAACTTTTCTGAAGCTTTTGCTCAAACTAATCTTGCCGTTAAAGAGGAAATTGAGCGCTTGTAAGTAAGGGAATAAAAGTGAGCTCACGTGTCAATAATGTAATTGGTATTGTGTATTATTTGAGTGAGCAGACTTTTTTTGTTAATATAGTAAAAAAAGAGAGGAGACTTGGTAGAGTAATACTGCTTCATTAGATGAAGTTTGGAATTTGTAAAAAAGTTGTATTCTATAGATTCTGATTATCACTTCTTCTCAACCATGAAACGATACCCAAAACCAAGGAAGAAAAACTATGTTGGAGACTCATTATTACTTCACTCCCATTTTAGACCATTTAGAACCATTTGATCATAATGATTGGCATTTATATCCGATTGTCACTTTACCTGCGGCTAAGCAACTACGGGATGCAGAAGATTTGCCTAAAAATATTGTTTCGTTAAATGCTTGTTATGACCGTTTGCGAAAAGTATCACTTGATTATCTAACTGTAAATCTTTACGGACGAAAACAAGGAAGAGCTTTTCTCTTATTGTTGCAGGATGTTTTAGAAGAAACGACGATTTTAGATTATACAGTTCAAGTTCGTCAGCAGATTTTGAAAGAAATCGGCGTGTCTACTCTGAATTTTATGGAATATCGTTCTTTTGCTAAAAGACATCTCGCTTTAATGTTAAAAGATTTTAGAAAAAATGATTTTCAAGCCTCTCCAGCAAGTCTGATTATGACTAATGAGGAATGTTTGAAAATTGAAGATTGTCCTCATGCCCTCTTACAACAATACTTAGAACAAATTGAAAAAACTGCCTGATACTTGTCAGACATTTTTTTTATAAAAAAATACTGACAGGATTCTGTCAGTAAAATTTTAAAAATTATTTTCGTAAATGTCTTAAACAGTCTAAAAAACGAACAACTTTGGATTTTGAAAAACGATATTCAACTCGATTTTTATCTAAAAAGTCAAAAAAGTCTTTTTTCCCTTGTTTGCTGTCATCTACTTCAAGCTCAAGCTCATAATCAGTATGCCCTAGATAATCATTCTTGTCTAATGCAGCAAGCCCAATTGGAAGATGTTGCTCATAACGAATCGTCGTCAAACTTCCAATTAAAGTGATTTCCTCAAGATTAATATCTCTTGCAGTCAGTAACTCACAGATTTCACTTAAATCAGTCTCTCCACAGACAATATTTCGCTCGCCAAGGAGTTGTTGAGCTTCTTCAAGACTGAGATCAATATTATATTCAATATTTCCAACTTCTTGCGGAACTTTTAAAGTCATTTCTGCGGACTTATCAAAAGTTCTAATACGCAAAGCCAATTTTTTCTTGCGTAATTTAAAATCTTTTGAATCTAAGTAGTGGTTAGTTTGCCTAACAGGGGTTACGTGAGTAAAGAGTTTTTTGAGCTGGTCATACTCAGCCAGCGACAATAGCGACTTATACTCAATCTCCAAATTCGTACTCATTAATTAATTTTTAAGATAATTTTCTAAAGAAAATATCTTTCCTTTCAGTTGGGTTAAACGATATATTAATTAAAAGTATATCAAAAGGCTGACTATAAGTAAAGTTGCGCCCTAAGTTGAAGAAAGAGAAAAGCTGGCTCAAAGCAGAGAAACAAAGGGAAGTTTTAAAAATGAAGGAGACTAGACAAGGACTGAAAATATGATAGAATTAAGGCTATGGAAAAAGTAGAAGAGAAATATCATTTAAAAGATTTTTGGGATTTTGGTTTGAAACAATTTCGGTCAGCAATTTTTGGAATTACCATTATTCTGTCATTAATTGTGACTACCTTCATCAAAATTCCACATCTTGCAAGTTATGACACTTTATTGATTTGTGTCATCGTCATTCAAATGATACTTTTGGTCAGCAAATATGAGCGAGCTTATGATTTAATTCCAATCATGGTCTTCCATGTTTTGGGAATGATTTTAGAAATATTTAAAGTAAAGCATGGGAGTTGGTCCTATCCAGATGCCGGCTTATTTAAAATTATGGATGTTCCCTTATACAGTGCTTTTATGTACTCGGCAATTGGCTCATATATTGTTCGGACAATAAAAGAGTTTGATTTAGAAGCAATCAATTGGCCGCATTGGTTGATGTCCATTGGTATTTCTGTTCTTATTTATCTCAACTTTTTTAGTGGAACCTTTGGCTTTGATTTCAGAAATATCTTTTATCTCTTTATTTTAATGATTTTCTGGAAAACTAAATTTTCTTTTGTATTGCGGACAAAACGTTATCAAATGCCGGCAATTTTGAGTTTCTTTTTAATCGGTCTCTTTATTTATTTTGCAGAGAATATTGGTTCTTATTTTAGTGCTTGGACTTATTCTTATCAGTTAAAAGCTTGGCAATTTGTTGATTTAGGTAAAATCTCTTCATGGACTTTATTGATTATCGTTTCAATCATTATTGTTATTGAACTACAGAGATATTTTTCAAAAAAGATAAAAGTAAAAAATATAATTAAGAACTAAAAAGGGCAAAATGATTGCTCTTTTTTTATTGAAATTTAAAGCATTTAAGTAGCAATAATGTGAATAAAGCAAACTTATGTTAAAATATTAGATGTGATTCTAATAAATATAGAAGTCAGAAATCGTTTAAGATTTAAATACTCAAAAAAGGAGTATGTGAGAGCAATTGCTTTTGCAAAGTGAAAAAATGTTTAATTGGGAAGAATTCTTGGACCCTTATATCCAAACAGTTGGTGAGTTAAAAATAAAATTTCGGGGCGTTCGTAAGCAATATTTGAAGAAAGGACTTTATTCTCCGATTGAATTTGTTACGGGGCGCGTGAAACGTCGAGAATCAATCAGAAATAAGGCCAAACTTCGTGGTTACACACGAGAAAACTTAGCTGAAATGGAAGATATTGCTGGTGTTCGAGTGATGGTCCAGTTTGTTGATGATGTTTGGGATGTATTGGAGCTTTTACGTAAACGCAAAGATTTTAAAATTATTGAAGAACGTGATTATATTAATAACCAAAAAGCTTCTGGTTACCGTTCTTATCATGTAATTGTTGAATATCCAATTGATACAATTGATGGTTTCCAAATTGTCAATGCTGAAATTCAAATTAGAACTTTAGCCATGAATTTTTGGGCAACGATTGAACACTCCCTTAATTACAAGTACGGGGGCTTGATTCCTGAGGATGTCAAGGCAAGATTGACTAATGCAGCGCGTGAAGCTGCTCAACTTGATTTGGAAATGGGTGAAATCCGTGAGGATATTCAAGAAGCACAGTTACTTTTTGATAGTCCTCAGCAAAAACAAGACTTTAAAAAAGAAAATGGTGAAGAAAATGAACTTTGGTAAAAAAGTCTGGCTTATTGGAAATTCGAGTGAAAAATCCAAAAAAACGCTCAATAAATTGAGCAAGATTTTGAAAGCTGAACATTTCGTTTTTGATGATATTAATCCTGAAATTGTGATTTCAGTTGGAGGAGATGGGACGCTTCTAAGAGCAATGCACATGTACGAATATCAGCTAGATCGTGTGCGATTTTTGGGTGTTCATACGGGGCATTTGGGCTTTTATACTGATTTTACTGACGAAGATTTGTTTGAAGTCGTAGAGGCTCTTTATGATGAAAATCCAGCTCAAGCGATTCACTATCCACTCATTCGTGTTCAAGTTAGTTTTACTGACGGATATCAAATTGTACGACATGTTCTCAATGAAGCAACGATTCGACGTGCAAGTAAAACGATGGTTGGGGATGTTAGAATTTCTGATTATCTTTTTGAACGTTTTCGTGGGGACGGCTTGTCAATTTCAACTCCAACAGGTTCAACGGCTTATAATAAATCAATTGGAGGAGCCGTTGTTCATCCGCGGGTAAAAGCAATGCAAGTTGCTGAAATTGCAAGTTTGAACAATGTCGTTTATCGAACATTAGGTTCACCAATGATTGTAGCTGAGAAAGATACAATTACCGTTTGTCCTGCGTCAGAGGATGATTATAGTTTGACTTTTGATCAGTTGACTTTTGAATACAAAAATATCAAATCAATTGAGTTTTCTTTGGATGGAACAACGATTTCTTTTGCAAATTGTGCTCACACACCATTTTGGGAACGGGTCAGTAAGTCCTTTATTGGGGAGGTTGAGTAATGCAGTTTGCTTTTAGAAACGAGATTGAAGGAAGCATGGTTAAATCAATGCTAAGCCGTCACGGTATTTCTAGGAGATTGCTGACAAAAGTAAAATTTGATGGTGGAAAAATAACAGTTAATGGTCAGGAAAAAAATGCCATTTATCGTCTGGAAAAGGATGATTTGGTGACGGTCACAGTCCCAGATGAGCCAGATAATGAAAAGTTAATTCCTGATGATTTTCCACTCAATGTCCTATTTGAAGATGACCACTATTTAGTGGTTGAAAAGCCAGCAGGCAAGCCATCAATTACAGGGTCCTTGCATCCGACTGGTGCCATGTCAAATGCTGTCAAAGGATATATTAGTCAAAAAAATTATGCTAATCAAACGGTGCATATTATCACTAGACTAGACCGTGATACCAGTGGAATCATGTTTTTAGCTAAACATCGTTATGCACATGCTTTAATGAATCAACATAAATTTCGCGACACGATGGAAAAACGCTATTTTGCTATTGTAAATGGCCAAGATTTGCCAGATTCTGGTCGAATTGATTTACCAATTGGACGTCGTGATGATTCGATTATTCAAAGGCAAGTTCGCTTTGATGAAAAAGCAAAAGATGCCCTGACTTCTTACGTTGTTGCTGAGCGAAAAAATGATTTAGCCCTTCTTGATATTATTTTGCATACAGGCAGAACTCACCAAATTCGTGTTCATTTTTCTCATTTGGGTTATCCTTTAATTGGTGATGATTTATACGGTGGAAATCATGATTTGATTTCACGTCAAGCCCTTCACTGTCATCATTTACAGTTCTTAAATCCTTTTACTGACGAAATGGTTCATGTTGAATTAGACATGCCAGAAGATATGAAAAACTTATTGAAATAAAAAAGTTACTGACAGATTTTCTGTCAGTAACTTTTTATTTATTAAAATTTCCAGTTTTTAAGAATTTTAACAGATTTAATTTTTACAGGGTCAACAGGAGATGAAGCTTCGCCAGAACCACTTGATGTAACCTCGGCTTTAGCGATTTTATCAACGACATCCATTCCTGAGATAACTTGACCAAAGACAGTGTAACTTCCGTCTAAACTAGGGTATCCCCCTTTTTTATAAGCATCAATTATTTTTTGAGGATATTTAGTCTTGTCTTGAATTTGACTGGTCATATCTTGGGAATTTTGCACAATGAAAAATTGTGAACTGCTAGAGCTTGCTTGGCCGGTATTTGCTAAAGCAAGTGCGCCGCGGATATTGTACAGTTGATTAGAAATTTCAGTATCAAATGTTTTCCCACCAAAAATTGAAGCAGTACCAGTTCCTTGATTAGAAGGGTCACCAGATTGAATCATGAAATCTTTGATGACACGGAAGAATTCATTGTTTTTGTAGTAACCATTTTTGGCAAGAACAAGGAAATTTTGAACCGCATTAGGGGCCAATTTAGGGAAAAGTTTAATATTGATATTTCCAGCAGTCGTTTTAATTTCGACCTCAGCTTCATCCTCAGCAACAGTTGTAGAAAGTTGTGGCAAAGTCAAATCATTAAGGGCAGTTGTAGAATTTTTTACTGCATCATGTAATTTATAATTTGTTGGATAATCAACTTTTTGGCTTGAAGAAGTGCTTGTACTACTTGCTGTATTATCAGTTGTTTTTGGACGATTTGCAAAGAAAACAAGGAGTCCAACGACAATAACTAAGACAATCCCAAAGATTGTAAAAAGAATTGTATTATTTTTTTTATTCGTATTCATAGGAATATTTTAACATAAAAATGAGTAATTATAAATTTTTATCAAATTAATTCTTGCAATTTCCAAAAAAAAGGTATAGAATATAGAAAAATCACGAAAGGAGAATCACGAAATGAATAACTTCTCATTACGCCATCATCATTTGCATAGATAAGAGTTGTGTCATACAGTAGGTATAGATACAGCTTTAGAGTACGCTCAAGTATCTATGCCGGTGATTCTCAAGAGACCGGTTGTAAAGACAACTGGTCTTTTTATTTGTTCGTGCTCTGGTTTGTAGAAAAAAACAAGAGATTAGAAAGCAAAGATTATGGAAAATCAAAATCAGGTCAAGCGCAACCTTAAACAGCGCCACATCACCATGATTGCATTGGGTGGTACAATTGGAACAGGTTTATTTTTAACCTCAGGAGCAACAATTAGTCAAGCAGGTCCCTGGGGCGCAGTTCTTGCTTATTGTTTTATTGGTATTATGGTTTACTTCGTAATGACTTCCTTAGGTGAGATGGCGACATATTTGCCTACCTCAGGTTCATTCTCCGATTATGGCGGTCGTTATGTTGATCCTGCTTTTGGCTTTGCATTAGGGTGGAACTATTGGCTCAATGGAGCGATTACCATTGCCGTGGATTTAACGACAGCAGGATTGATTACGCAGTTTTGGTTCCCGCACCTTCCGTCTTGGATATTTTCAGGAATTGCGACAGTCTTAATTTTTATTATTAATGTTATGGCGGTTGGAGCATTCGGGGAAACAGAATATTGGTTATCAACGATTAAAGTGATTACGATTGTCCTCTTTTTAGCTATTGGTTTACTTACCATTTTTGGAGTTTTGGGACAAGGAAATGTTGATGTCGTTGCCAATTTAAGTGCTGGCAATCATGGCTTTGTTGGTGGAATTTCAGGATTTGTTGGAGTTTTACTTATTGCCGGATTCTCTTTTCAAGGAACTGAGCTTTTAGGGATTACCGCAGGTGAATCTGAAGACCCAGGTAAGTCAATTCCTAAAGCAATGAACTCTATTTTCTGGCGTATCTTACTTTTTTACATCTTTTCAATCATTGTGATTGCTGCAATTATCAATTTTAAAGACCCTCGCTTGTTAAATCCAAATTCGACAGCTGTCATGAGTCCATTTACTATTGTCTTTAAAAATATTGGCTTTGCAGTTGCAGCTTCAGTTATGAATGCGGTCATTCTTACTTCGGTAATTTCATCAGCAAATTCAGTAATGTATGCTTCAACACGTATTCTTTATTCATTGGGACAAGAAAAAGGGGCACCAAAATTCTTTGGACGAACAGCAAAAAATGGAATTCCTTTTTATGCCCTATTAGCCACAACAATTATTTGTTTTATTGCTTTCTTAACTGGAATATTTGGAACGCAAATTTATCTTTTCTTGGTTGATTTATCATCACTAACAGGATTTCTTGCTTGGCTTGGAATTTCTATCAGTCATATCCGTTTTAGAAGAGCCTATATTGCTCAAGGGAAAAAATTGGAAGATCTTCCTTACAAAGCTAAATGGTTCCCATTTGGTCCAATTGTTGCGCTCTTGATGACTGCGGCAATTGCCATTAATCTTGACCCAGCCATGCTCTTTAGTGAGCACTGGGGTGAAGGCTTAGCTTTATACGCTGCAATTCCTATTTTCATTATTCTTTATTTTGGTTATAAATGGAAGTATAATACAAAAATTATTCCACTTGAAGAAGTAGATTTGAGTCGGGAAAAATAATATCTGAATCACAATTCGTATAGAGTTGTGGTTTTTTATTTATAATATAAAGAGAAGTAAGGACATTTTTTAAGAGTTACTTACCCAAAATTACCAAGTGAAAGAGGAAATGGGATGAAGTTTATCGCCATTGTTGGGACCAATGCTAGTTTTTCTTATAATCGAAAACTCCTTTGGTACATGAAAAAACATTTTACAAAAGAAGCACAAATTGAAATAGTAGAAATTACAGACCTGCCACTATTTTCTGAGGATATCAGAGAAATTCCTGAAGGGGTTCAGAAAATTGCAGAGGCAATAAGAGAAGCGGATGGTTTGATTTTTTCAACGCCTGAATATGATCATGCGATTACTGCTGCTTTGAAATCATTGATAGAATGGCTGTCATGGATAAAACCTCAGCCATTGAACAGTCTACCGGTTATGATTGTTGGGGTTTCTCTTGGAAATATGGGAACTGTTTTTGCCCAAGAAAACCTTCGACAAATTTTGAGTTCACCGGGTCTGGATGCTTTTGTTTTACCTTCCAATCAATTTCTTTTAGGACGAGCAGCTGAAGCATTTAATCAACAAGATGAATTGATCGATGAACGGACAATTAGCTGGTTGGAGCATTGTTTTAATAATTTTATGATTTACAGTAAAACATTAAAACCGATGAGATTTCCTTCGCCAAAAAAAGAGAATAATAAAGAAATAATTGAGAGTGAGGAAAGTAAAAACTCTACAGAAACCGATGAAGTTTGGTGGACTAAAGAAACGAATCAAGGATTGCCAGTTCTTTCCGATGCAGATACAGGAGCTTCTGAGTATGAAGAAGTGATTGAACCTGAAAATTCGGCCTATCTACAATTTTTGGAAGAGGGAGAAACTTGGGAGTTTGATGATATTGGAGAATTAAGAGGAAAATCGGAAGAAGAAGACTGATGAAAATTTTAGAAAAAAAGTCAACCTTGAAAATTTCCAAAACTTATCGAGCTTTAGGGACAGTCATTAGCTTAACAATTTATGGTCATCAAGACGAGGAGCTATTAGATAAAACTTATCAATTAATCAAGTATTATGAGCAGCTTTTTACGGTAAATCGTGACCAATCAGAATTGATGGCTGTCAATCATAAAGCAGGAATAGAGCCTGTTCAAGTATCAGGAGTAGTTTATGGCTTAACAAAAATAGCGCTTGAAAAAAGCAAGGAAGCATTTGGTTTTAATGCAGCAATTGGTCCTCTCGTTAAACTTTGGCATATTGGCTTTTCAGATGCTAAATTGCCAACTCAAGCAGAAATAGATGAAAAGTTAAAAATAATTAATCCAGATAGGATTATTCTAAGGGATGATGAATTTTCAATATTTTTGCCAGAAAAAGGGATGGAAATTGACTTAGGAGCGATAGCAAAAGGTTATATTGCCGACCGGATTAAAGATTTTTGGGATGCTTACGGTATCTCCTCCGGCATCATTAATCTAGGAGGAAATCTTCTATTGGTGGGAGAAGCTCCGCATCAGACAGATAAAAAATGGCGCATAGGCATTAGAAATCCTTTAACTAATGATAAAAAACCTGTGCTACAGCTTTTGTCTGGTGAAGGTTCTGTTGTGACTTCGGGAATTTCTGAGCGTTACTTGAAAGTGAATGATAAGATTTACCATCATATTATTGACTCCAAAACAGGTTATCCACACCTTAATCAGCTGGCCAGTGTTACTGTTTTATCCCAAAAATCAATTGATGGTGAAATTGAAACGACCCGATTATTTTTTGCTGACGGTCCAATTGAAAATTGGCTGACAGAAAATCCGGAAGTTTATGGCGCTATTTTTATTAGTAAAGATAAGAAAATAAAAGCCGTTGGAATTCCCCAAAGTCAGATTTATGTTGCTGATCAAAGTTTTGAATTTGAATAAGTTAAAATTTAAGTGTAGATAATTTCTGTCAGTACTTTTGCCAATAAAAATTTACTGACAGAAATAAAAAAAACCGCCAAAAGCGGTTTTTATTTTTTATTTCATAGTTGGGAAAAGCAAAACGTCACGGATTGAAGTTGTGCCAGTAAAGAGCATCACTAAGCGGTCAATCCCGATACCGAGTCCACCTGTTGGTGGCATACCGTGTTCGAGTGCTTCAACATAATCGTAATCGACACCAGTTGCTTCATCATCCCCAAGTTCTTTAGCTTTAGCTTGAGCTTCAAAACGTTCCAATTGGTCAATTGGGTCATTCAATTCGCTGAAAGCATTGGCGTATTCTTTACCGTTGATGAAAAGTTCAAAACGGTCAGTAAAACGTGGGTCTTTTTCATTCATTTTAGCAAGTGGTGAAATTTCTTTTGGGTGACCAAAAACGAAAGTAGGTTGAATCAAAGTTTCTTCAACATATTTTTCAAAGAATTCGTTAATAATATGACCAACAGAAGTGAAATGTTTTTCAACATGAATATCATGTTCTTTTGCAAGAGCTGTTGCTTCTTCAAAAGTCATCTCAGGCCAGAAATCAACTCCAGCAACTTCCTTGATGGCATCAACCATGTGAACACGTTTGAATTTTCCGCCAACATTAATTTCTTTACCATCGTATTCAAGAACATCTTGACCAACCACTGTTTTAGCAACATGTTGGAAGATTCCTTCTGTCAAATCCATGATATCTTCAAAATCAGCATAAGCTTCATAAGATTCCATTGTTGTGAATTCTGGATTATGAGTCATATCCATTCCTTCGTTACGGAAGACACGGCCAAGTTCATAAACTTTTTCCATTCCACCAACAATCAAACGTTTCAAGTGTAATTCAGTTGCAATACGAAGCGCCATATCAATATCAAGACTGTTATGATGTGTGTAGAATGGACGAGCAGCAGCACCACCGGCTTCATTGTTAAGTACTGGAGTTTCAACTTCAAGATATCCACGACCATCCATATAACGACGGATTTCACTGATAATTTTAGAACGAGTGACAAAACGATTGAAGCTTTCTTTATTTGAAATCAAATCCAAATAACGTTTACGATAACGTGTTTCAGTGTCAGTCAAACCATGGAATTTTTCAGGCAAAGGACGAAGCGCTTTTGAGAGGAAAGTCAATTTTTTTGCTTTAATTGACAATTCACCCATGTCAGTTTTCATGATTTCGCCTTCAACACCAAGGAAATCTCCGAGGTCAGCTTTTTTGAAAATTTCATAATTTTCTTCGCCGACTTCATCTTTACGAACATAAAGTTGAATTTGGCCTTCGCGGTCTTGAAGATGGGCGAAACCGACTTTACCTTTACCACGTTTAGTCATCAAACGACCAGCGACAATTCCTGAAAGTGCAAGTTCATGCAATTCTTCTTTCGTCTTTTCGTCATAAGCTTCGTGTAGTTCTTGTGAGTTGTGCGTACGTGTAAATTTATGTCCAAATGGGTCAATTCCCGCTTCGCGCAGGTTTTCCATTTTTTCACGGCGGACTTTCATTTGGTCATTAAGTTCTTCGATTTCAGCCAAAATAGTACTCCTTGTAATTTTTTATTCTCTCTATTTTAACATATTTTCAAAAAATTAACAGAAATTTTTTTGTCAGTAAACGCTTTAAGCATAGGCTTGAGAAGATTTTTTTACTGTCAGTAAAAAATGCTGATAAAATGACTGACAGAAATTTAGAAAATGATGAATGACCTTAAAGAATTTCTGTCAGTAAATTTTTTAAAACTCACTTAAATTTTTGATTTTTTTAATCACAGTTTTGAGCAATTTGTCTTGTTCAGACAAAAAAGAAAGACCATAAAAAATGCGTTGATAACGTTCGCCAAGACCTTGAAAAGCAATATTTTCATTAATAAATCGTTTTGAAATCAATGACAGGCCAATGCCAGCCTTAAGTTGACTGACAATCATATCATTGTTATTGACGCTGACCAAATTCTTTGGATTAAGATTATTTTCTTTAAGATAATTATGTGTATAATGAGCCACACCAGACCCTGCTTCGCGAATAAAAAAGATGTCACTTTCTGGATTGCCAGCAAGAACGAGTTCATCTTTAAAAAGTGGGAAAGTTTCGATGGTTTCATCCATCATCGGTTTTTCAATAATTCCAAAATGAATTTCATGATTACGAATTAAATCAAAAACCTCTTGAGAATCAAGCATCATTAATTCAATGTTAAGTTGTTCAAGTTCAGGAATTAAATTTTTAAAAATCAAAGGTAAAACAGTAGTTGCTGAACTATGGGAAGCAGCAATTTTAAAAGGTTTACGACTAGGTGTCTGATTTTTTAGGGAAAATTGTAATTCATTCCAATCATTGAGCGTTTTTAAAGCCTTAGGATAAAGAAGGTGGGCACTTTCTGTGGGAATTACTTCTTGGTGTTGCCCTCTTGAAAAAAGGTGAACTTTTAGTTCTTCCTCCAATTTTTTAATTCTAACAGTTGCGGTTGGCTGTGAAATAAAACATTGATTAGCAGCTCTGGTAAAGCTTTTGGTTTCAAACACAGCAATAAAAGTTTCGAGTAAAGCGAACATAAATCTTCCTTTAATTAATAAAAGTAATTTTAAAAATGATAATAATTTATTTTACAAAATAAAGGAGATTGTGTAAACTAATTGATGCTAGACAATTAAAAAAGGAAAAAGTAGAAAAATGTTAAAATTAAAAAATTATATTAAAAATGATAGACAGGCCATAATGAGTATTTTGCCAGGCTTTCTGCTCTCCTTTGCCATTGCTATAGTAAGTTATTTACTCAATCGTTTCATCTTCCATAGTTTAGGTTCAGCAACCATTGCAATATTATTAGGAATTATTTTAGGTAATTTGTACTTCAAACAAGTCACTTTGTTTGCAGGAACAGCTTGGTCAGAAAAAAAACTTCTGGAATTTTCAGTGATGTTTTTAGGGGCCACAGTCACTTTCCAAACCATTGGTAAGTTAGGATTCTCCGGAGTAGGATTTATACTAATACAAATGATTTCAACAATTATTTTTGTTTTGTTTATGGGTAAAAAACTAGGATTTTCTGCTAATGTTTCTGCCCTAATGGCTTCTGGGAATGCAGTTTGTGGTTCATCAGCAATTGCCGCAGTTGAACCAGTTATTGGAGCTGAAACCAGTGAGAAAAGAACATCGATTGCGATGGTCAATCTTATGGGAACTATTTTAATGCTAAGTCTTCCATTTTTAGGAACTTGGATATTCGGTAATAATGATTTATTAAGGGGGGCACTGATTGGTGGAACAGAACAATCTGTTGGTCAAGTCGTTGCTTCAGCAACAATGGTAAATCCAAACACAACAACCTTAGCCACTCTATTTAAAATTATGCGAATTATCATGCTCGTTTTTGTTGTTTTATATTTTGGTTTCAGAAGTAAAAAACAAAAAATAAATGAACAAGGACCTACTCAAATAAAAATTAAAAGAAATTCTTTTTTACCATGGTATGTTCTTGGTTTCTTAGTGCTTTGTACTTTAGATACATTGATTCATTTTGTGCCGGAAGTTTCAGCTACCGCAAAATTTCTATCCGGTTGGTGTGAAACCATTGCCTTAGCTGCTATTGGTTTACGACTAAATTTGGTTAAATTTATAAAAGCAGGAAAAAAATTACTGATTTATGGTTTATCTACTTTAGTCTTTCAAGTAGTTCTTGCACTTATTTTAATAAGCCTTTTAATCAAATAATTAGAATTAAAACAATAATAAAGTCATTAAACCAGATATTTAGTGACTTTTTTGTGCTAATTATTATCAGTTAAATTTTTGAACCTAGTAAAAAATTATTAATCAATCGGACTCATTAATGTTAAACCAGATTAATCCCCAAAGTGAAGCAATGACTAAAAAGAGTAGAGCAAGCATTTTATTTTCCTTTATATTTGTAAGGTTTGGATAGATTACTTAATAGATTCTATTACCTCTTTAAGTTGACTGACAGATTTTTCAAATTGTTTCTTTTCATAAGCATCAATATTTAGTTCAATGATTTCTCTAACACCATTTTGATTTACAATAGATGGAACACCGGTAAAGACACCTTCTTGACCATATTCACCACGTAAATAGGCAGAAACTGGTAGAATTGCTTGTTCATTATTTAAGATGGCTTTGACAATTCTAGCTGTACTCATTCCAATGCCGTAATAAGTAGCCTGTTTTTTATCAATAATCTCATAGGCAGCATTTTTTACCTTATTTGACAAATTAGACAAATCTTCAACCCCTATTTTTTTATTTTTAACAATAAATTCAAGAATAGGTTTTCCACCTACCGTCGTGTGTGACCAAACTGCAACTTCAGAATCGCCATGTTCGCCAATAATATATCCATGAACGCTCCGTGGATCAATTTCTAGCTTTGTGGCCAACTCTTTTCTAAAACGAGTAGTATCCAAAGTTGTACCAGTTCCGACAATTCGAGATTGATCAAGACCAGAAGTTTCCCAAGCGACATAGGTAAGAATATCCACAGGATTTGAAGCAATTACAAAAATACCATCAAAACCTGAGTCCATAACCTGAGTCACGATTGAGCGCATAATTTTAGCATTTGTATTAACCAAATCTAAACGTGATTGACCTGGTTTTTGATTCACACCAGCCGTAACGACCACAATATCAGCATTTTTACAATCCTTGTAATCTCCAGCTCTCACAATAACATTTTCTTGCCCCCAAGAAACGCCATCTAATAAATCTAAGGCTTCACCCTCAGCTTTATCCTGATTAACATCTATCAAAAGCAACTCATTAACAAGTCCTTGATTAATCATTGAATAAGCAATACTTGTTCCAACAAAACCTGTTCCTATAACAACTACTTTTCTGCTTGTAATTTTCATTTTTAGCTCCTTTTCAATTTATGTATATTTTTTTTATAAAGCCTATCTGTTAAAAAGCCAAAGATAACTAATCATAGTACATAAAATTAAAATGATAGAAATTACAAAACTAATGATGATAAAAGCCAATTCTATCTCCTCCTTCAACCCCTTTTTCTGATGTCTTTTATAAAATCTATAATTATTTTATCTCTATTTTTATAATGTGTAAAATGAATTTATTTTATCATTATTATTAATAAAAATAATAAAAAAACAAAAGCAGTTTGCGCATGTTTTTCTATTTTTATTAATTCTAATGAATTTCGGTTTCTTTTTTTATTTTACTAATTAATTTTTGAATCATAGGGTCTTTTTCTTCATCAAAAGAAACTCCTAGAAACTCTCTATGATAATTACTCCCAAGTTCTTGATAAGGGATATCATCAGTTAAAAATGATTTAGAAATTAAAGAAGAACCTAAGCCTGCTTTGATATGGGAAATAATCATCTCATTGCTATTCATACGAACAATGTTTCTTTGAGCAGAAGGAGCGGATTTGAGATATCTTTTGATATAATATCCAATTCCTGAACCAGATTCTCTGGTAAAGAATGTTTCTGAATCCGTATTTCCGGCAAGTACTAATTCATCTAAAAATAAAGTAAATGTTTCGGTTTGATCGCTAATGAGTAATCGCTCAATGATTCCAAAATGTAAATCATGATTTGCAACTAATTCAAATACTTTTTCTGAGTCATACATATTAATTTCTACATCTAAATGTTCCAACTCGTCTTCAAATACTTTAAAGATTCTTGGCATAATACTTAGAGCAGCACTGTGTGAAACCCCAATTTTGAAAGGATGTTTTGCAAGAGATTTTTTTTGAACTTCAGCTTGGTCTTCCTCCCATTTTTTTAGATAGGCAATAGCTTTGGGATAGAATAATATGGCGGCTTCAGTCGGAATGATTTCTTGGTGTTTTCCTCTTAAAAATAATGTTGATTTTAATTCTTCTTCGAGTTTCTTAATTCTCACGGTTACAGTGGGTTGGGAAATAAATAAATATTTTCCAGCTAAGGTAAAACTTTTAGTTTCATAAACGACGATAAAGGTCTCAAATAATGAAAACATGTGATTTTCTCCCTAAAATACAAAAATAGCAAATTATTTTTTTTAATTTATATGATTATAATAATTTATTTTACAAATTAAATCAACTATTATATATTATTAATAGAATCAATTATTTAAGACGAATTAATAAAAAATATAGAAAGAGAAGTCTATGATGTATTCAAAATTCATATCATTTTTAAAACAAATTCCCCTTCCGATATGTGGCTTAATTTTGGGTTTAATATCCTTAGGGAATCTCCTTTACAGTAAAGGTTACCCTATTTTAGGAAATTCTTACGATATGTTAGGTTTATTCCTGATGTTTTTAATTTTGCTCAAGATAGTACTGGCAATGAAACATACAATTTCGACTTTGAATGACCCAATTGTAGCCTCTGTTTCACCAACTTTTACGATGTCTTTAATGGTACTAAGCGTATTTTTAAAACGTTTGTCCGGCTTTAGTCTTCTTGCGAATGTTACTTGGTGGACTGCTTTAATCTTGCATCTTATCTTAATGATGTATTTTATTTATCTTCATGTGCTACCAAAAGAATTAAAAATACATGATGTTTATCCAAGCTGGTTTATTACTTTTGTAGGCATTGGGGTAATATCGGCAACATCACCAGATTTCGGTCTTGAAGTGGGTAAAGTTGTGGTTTGGATAACATTACTCTTTTACTTTATTCTTCTTCCTATTGTTATGCATAGAGTTTTCATTTTACGAAAAATGCACAAATCTTTACTTCCTTTGATTACAATTATCACGGCACCAGGTTCACTTGGTTTAGTAGGATACCTCACTGTTGTAGAAGCAAAATCTAAAATATTCGTTATCTTTTTATTTATTTTATCGCAAGCTATCTATTTTATAACTTTAGGCTTGCTGACAAAACTTTTGAGAAATGCCTTTTATCCTAGTTATGCTGCCTTTACATTTCCTCTCGTTATTTCTGCAACTGCGGTAAATTTAACAAGTAAACTCAGCGTTTTTCAGTTCCTGAATTTAGAATTATTAGCGAATATGGAAATCCCTATAGCAATTGCAATCGTTACTTATGTGCTCATCAGATACTGTATTTTTTTAGGATCAAAATTAATTCAGATTATGTCTGAAAAATATTCTCCTGAAAGTATATAAAAATAAATCATTGATAAAAATTACCACTAGGTCAATAATCTAGTGGCTTTTTATTTTGCTTTAAAAATAGAGTATATCAAGCTCAATAGAGCCTTAAGAAATCCTTTATAAATGAGACAATAATTTTAAAAATGCCTATAAAAAAAGGGACACATTGTGTTATAATTAGAACGCTGCGTGCTTTTTTTCTTTAAATAAAGAAGATTTGACTGGTTTTTTAACTTAAATCATTCATTTTTTTGAAGTATTTAATGATTAAAAGTATGCAAAAGAATATAGGAGAATAAAAATGACTGTATTATATGATGAAATCATGGTTCGTTATGGTGAACTTTCAACCAAAGGAAAAAATCGTGGTTACTTTATCAATCGTTTGGCAAAAAATATCCGCGAAGTCCTTGCAGATATGCCTGAATTAAAAATTACAGCAGTAAGAGATAGAGCACACATTGAACTTAATGGAGCAGATTATGCTGAAGTTTCAAATCGTTTAACAAAAGTTTTTGGAATCCAAAATTTTTCACCTTCAATCAAAGTCGAAAAATCAATGCCCATTATCAAAGAAGAAGTTGTGGCACTTTTTAAGGAGATTTATAGCGAAGGGCAGACTTTTAAAATTGCTACCAGACGAGCTGACCATAACTTTGAATTAGATTCAACAGAATTAAATATTGCTTTAGGAGATGTTGTTTTTGATAATTTCTCTTACGCAAAAGTACAAATGAAAAAGCCTGATATCACATTGCGCGTTGAAATCAGACAAGATGCGACTTATCTTAGTTTTGAAGATATAAAAGGTGCTGGAGGAATGCCAGTCGGAACAGCAGGACGTGGACATCTAATGCTCTCAGGTGGAATTGATTCACCAGTTGCAGGTTATTTAGCGTTGAAACGCGGAGTTGAGATTGAGGCTGTTCACTTTGCTAGCCCTCCTTACACTTCACCAGGAGCTTTGAAGAAAGCCAAAGACTTAGCAGCTAAATTAACCGTTTTTGGAGGTTCAATTACCTTTATTGAAGTACCATTTACCGAGATTCAAGAAGAAATAAAAGCCAAGGCTCCACAAGCATATTTGATGACAATTACACGCCGTTTTATGATGCGCGTGGTTGATCGGGTTCGTGAAGAACGTGGTGGAAAAGTGATTATTAATGGAGAATCTTTGGGACAAGTTGCTAGCCAAACGCTTGGCTCAATGTCTGCCATTAATGAAGTAACTAATACTCCAGTTATTCGACCAGTAGTAACAATGGATAAAAATGAAATTATTGAAATAGCTGAAAAAATCGATACTTTTAATTTATCAATTCTACCATTTGAAGATTGTTGTACTGTCTTTGCACCACCTTCTCCAAAAACAAATCCAAAACTTGAAAATTGTATTCAATATGAAAAGAGAATGGATGTTGAGGGGATGGTTGACCGTGCGGTCAAAGGAATTATGCTCACAACAATTACTGGTGAAAACTGGGACCAAACTAAAGAAGAAGAGTTTGCTGATTTCTTATAATAAAAAATGCTACTTATAATATTATGAGTAGCATTTTCATTTGATTAGGAAACTACGATTGATAGTCTAAACTTGACAAAGATTGGAAACAAGGATATAATTACCAACGTTATTTATAAACTTAGAAAAAATTAATTGAGTTCATCAGTATAGCAAGACTTATTAGGAATTTTATTTAAAGAAGATGATACTCAATTTATAGGAAAGGATTTTATGTCAGACAGAATAAAGGCTTTAATTGCCTTAGGGATATTTACATTTATGTCAAAATTGGATGGTTCAATTGTTAATATTGCTCTACCAACAATGTCAAAGGAGCTTCATGTCTCTACTTCTCAAATCACTTGGGTGGTGACAATCTATTTAATTGTAATTTCAGCGATTGTACTGATTTTTGGCCGTTTAGGCGATTTAATAGGTAAATCACGAATTGCCCGCATTGGTTGGGGAATTTTTATTTTAGGCTCTGCACTTGCTGGGTTAAATTTTGGTTGGGGCTTAGGTTTTCTTCTTTTTGCACGGGTGATTCAGGCTATTGGGGCGTCAATGTTTATGGCAACCGGTTTTGGAATTATTTCAGAAATTTTCCCACCTGAAAGTCGAGCAAGAGCACTTTCCATTTCAGCGATGTTTGTATCGGTTGGCTCAATCGCTGGACCTGCCCTTGGAGGACTGATTTTACAGGTCGCTTCATGGAATTATATCTTTTGGATAAATGTCCCTATCGGAATTTTAGCATGGATTTTTGGAAATCATGCTTTGCCAAAAGAAAAAACCAGTGGAAAATGGTCGGATATTGATTTTAAAGGTGGAACATTAATGACTTCTGTTATTGTTTTACTTTTCTTAGCTCTTAATTTTGGGCAAGCTTTGGGTTGGACCAATCCATTAATTATTATTGGTGCATTGCTTGGCTTTATTCTCTTTGGAATATTTATTTTAACAGAGAAAAAGGTCGCTCAGCCTTTGCTTGATTTAGGAATTTTTAAATCAAAATTATTTTCAATGAGTATTATTATGGCTCTCTTTAATTTTACAGTATCGATGTTCTCAAGTATTTTGTTACCATTCTACTTACAAGATTTTAGAAATTATGGGCCAGGCTTGGCAGGGATGATTATGATGGCTTATCCTGTTGCTATGCTGATTGCTAGCCCTTTAGCAGGTTCGGCAGCAGATAAAATGGATAAAGAAATTGTTACTTTTGTAGGAATTTCAGGGATTGTTTTGTCACAGCTCGGCTATTTACTGATAAATCCGCATTCTGCTCCATGGCTAGTTGTTGTTATTCTTTTGATTCAAGGAATGTCTATGGGGATTTTCCAAAGTCCGAACAATGCTTTGATTATGGAAACTGTTGACCGTAAGTATTTAGGAATTGCTGGGTCAGTTAATTCTCTTGCCCGTAATATGGCCTTTGTTTTAGGGACGTCTTTAGCAACATTGATTTTATTCACAGCGATGTCTAATCAGTTGGGGTATAAGGTAACAACTTATTTGCACAATCAACCAGATGTCTTTTTACACGGTTTCCACGTGGCCTTCTATTTTTCAACATTTCTTGTTTTAGTAACTTGGGTTCTTGGCTTATTCCGCTTGTTGGGACGTAAAAAGTAAAATAAAAACAATCTAAATGATTGTTTTTTTACTGACAGAATTTCTGTCAGTAAAATGTTTACATGTGTAAATTTTCACGTACTAAATATATTGATAATTTAGTAAAGTTTGCTATAATAATTTTTATAACACAAAAATAATTTCTATAAAGGAACAAAATATGTCTAAACTTCTTGTTGTAAAAGGTCACCCACTTACTGCTGATTATTCACTTTCACTCAAAGGTCTTGATGCTTTCGTCAAAGCCTATAAAGCTGCTCATCCAGAAGATGAAATTGAAGAACTAGATGTTTTCAGTGCTGATATTCCAACTTTGAATACTGAATTGGTCAGTACAATGTTCGCAGGTGAGAATGCTGAACTTACAGCTTCACAAAAAGATAAATTGGCTCGTTTTGCTGGTTTTACAGAACAATTTTTGTCAGCTGATAAAGTAGTCATTGCTAATCCAATGTATAACTTGATGATTCCTGCTGAACTTAAATCTTGGGTTGATACAGTCAATGTTGCCGGTAAAACATTCAAATATACAGCCGAAGGTCCTGTTGGTTTAGCAAATGGCAAAAAAGTCTTGCACTTACAAGCTAATGGTGGAGTTTATGGAGCACAAGATCCAGCAACAATTTACATGTCAGCAATCTTCAATTTTATCGGTAGCGATTTTAGACAAATTGCCGTTGAAGGACATGCTTATGATCCAGAAAAAACAGAAGAACTTCTTGCTGAATTCATTAATAAAGTAGAGTTAGAAGCTCAAACATTCTAAAGAAAAGTCTGTCATTGAACAGACTTTTTATTGAATTTACTGACAGAAAATAGGAGAGTCATATTTTTCTGTCAGTAAATTGAAAGGATAAAAAATGGTAAAACATCTTTTTAATTCACATATTGATTGGTTGGGGGGGAGAAATTCCATCGGTGACTTACAGGCTGGGGCACTGAATGAAAAAATTTCAATTCCTAAAACTATGGATGGTCCAGGAGTCGGAACAAATCCTGATGAAATGCTACTCGGAGCAGCCAGTACTTGTTATTCGATTACATTAGCTGCCATGCTTGAGCGAAATGATATTCTCCTGGAACATCTGAAAGTAGATGCTAAAGGAGTAGTTGATGTGACAAAAGGAACCTTTACTTATGAAAAAATAACTTATCATGTCGCTATGAAATTGACAAAAGAATCAGATGAAGTTAAAGCAATTAAACTTGCCAAACGGGCAGAAAGTTCTTGCATGATTTCAAGAGCGATTCAAGGAAACATTGAGTTAGAAACGATTATTAGAATTGAAAAATAAAAAGTTACTGACAGGTCTGTCAGTAACTTTTTATTTTAATTTTTATTTTTCCGACGTTCTAAGAAGTCAAAAAGTAATGTATGATGATTACTTGCAAGTGAATAATCTTCAAGAATATTAACATTAAGACGCATATCTTTAGCTTCTCGAGCAGTAATTGCTCCAGAGAGTTCATGTTCAAAAATGACTTTACGTTCCAAATAATAGGCCCGCATCATTTCGGTAATGTTGTTAGGTTGAGCCTTATTCATCATCCGTGAAATATGACCACCAGTTGCAACGATTTCAGATGTTCTTAAGCGTTCTGATTGCAAGAAATTCAATAGTTGCTCATCAAAGACACCATTTAAATTATCAAGAGCTTGCAAGATAAGTTCGGTATTATTGAAATAAAGTTCAGTAATTTCATCTCGTGTTGTTTCCATTGCCGCCTTTGTTTTCTTGAAATAAAAGTCAACATGTAAGACACGAGAGGTAAGTAAATGAAAAGCACGCAAGGCAATAACATAAACAAATTGGATACTGGAAACCAGTGAATGGACAATACTTGTTTCTAATGAGCGAATATATCGTTGATAAGTTCGGTAAGTATACATTGAAATTTTATTTTCACGCAAGGCAACTTCAAGCCCTTCAGATTCAATTCGGATAATCAAAAGTTGCAAATCATTGTAATCAATCGCCATATCTGTTGACTCTTGTTCAATAATTAATTGTTGAATTCGTTCCTGATAAGCATCAATAGCGATATCATAACCCTGAGGGTTTTTAGCCGATTTCATATCGTGATGTAATTCATCAACTACCTCAGATAAAATCGCAATTTTAGAGATATTATTAACTTTAGAAACTTTTTTAACCGCAAAGAAAGGAAGAATGAACATTCCAACTAAGAAACTTAAGCCAGTTACCGCAGCGGCTAGAAAGACGAGAACGGGTTGAACATCTACAGTTCGTGGAACCAAAAGAATCGTTGCGATACTTACTGTTCCTTTAGAACCAGCAAAAGTGAGGAGAAATACATCATTCCAATAAGCAGAAAACGGTTGTTTTTGTTTAAGGGAGCGAAGCCAATAATAAAAAGCAATGACAATAAATCTGAGTGCAAATAATCCAGCAGTCAAGGCAAGAGCAAGAACAATTAAAAGTGCTGATGAATAAACAGGATCAACTAAAAGTGGAACTACAAGTTGATAAAGTTCAATTCCTAAGAAAAGAAAGACAAAGGAATTTAAAATAAATGTTAAAGTATCCCAAATTGTACTCTTGAGTTTTTCAACTTGAGCATCAAATAAAGTAGTTCTCTTAAGACCGTTTGCTGACATGACTCCAGCAACAACTGCAGCAATGATTCCAGAAACATGTAATTCTTCGGAAATGAGAAAGGCAGCAAGAGGAACAACCAGCTCTAAAAGAAGATAACCAGAAACATCCCGTGCGTCAACATCTTCCAGAAGTCTTAAGACAAGTCCTTTGATGTAAATTAAAGTAAAACCAATAGCAGCTCCACCAAGTGCTGAAATAACTAATTTCATTGTTGCATCTGGGAAAGAGAAATAACCAGTAACTAAAGCAACTAAAGCAATCTGAAAAGAAATAATTCCGGAAGCATCATTGAGCAAACCTTCACCTTGCAAAACACTCATAACCCGACGAGGGAAAGAGAAATTCTTTGATAAAGCTCCAACAGCTACAGCATCAGTAGGAGCGAGACTTGCTCCTAAGGCAAAGCAAGCAGCTAAAGGTAATCCCATGTAAATCCAATTAGAAATCAAACCCAATCCAAGGGTTGTAATGAAGACAAGAGGGAAAATTAAAACTAAAATAATTTTACTATGTTTTAAAATGTGTTTGACATCAGCTTCTTCGCTTTCTCTAAAAAGAAGAGGAGCAATAATAAATCCTAAGAAAAATTCAGGTGCGACATGTAAAACCTCGTCAGCACCAAAAAAGCCCAAAATAAGTCCTAAAACCACTTGAATAAGAGGGAGGGCAAGTTTTGGGAAAACTTTGTTAAGGACATTTGAAAAAACTAATACCAAAAGGAAAACAATGACATAAAAAATAATATGGAGCATAGAGTCCTTTCTGTGTAATTGACTAATGAGCGCTAAAAAGTACAAAGTAGAGCTATCAAAGCTAGCTCTACCGTACCTAATCTACATAATTTATTTCAAACGATTAATTGCTTTTTTCTTCAAAGCAATTTTTTCATTGATTTTTGAGCAGTCTTTTTTACCTAAAAGCGCTTTACAACGTTTGAGTTCCAAATCAGTGAGTTGACGTTTTACACGTTCTTTACGAGCAGCATCAAACTCACCATTTTTAATTAATTCAAGTTTTTGTTCAAGAATTAATTTTTTATTTTTAACTGCATCAATATAATATTTAAGCTCAGAAATATCATCGGCACTTGCATTTTTAGCCAACAAATCCCCTAATTTTTCATCAAGGGTAACGAGCTTATCAGTAAGTAGTTCAAGTTTAGCGTTGAGCTTTTCTTCTTTTTCTTCATCCGAAAGGGCCATGAAAGCTTCAAATTTCTTACTATCATCAAGTTTTTCAGATTCTTCAGGACGTTTATTGATGTACATCTCACGCAATTTATTTAACTTATCTTCAAATTTTTTATCTATCATTTTGATCACCTAAAAACATATTCAGTACAGTTATTATAACATATTATGGCCTAAAAGAAAGAGCAATGCTCAAATTTTTTAATAAAAAAATCTGTCCCATTTAGAACAGAATTTTTGTTTTATTAATAAGTCAAAACGAAGTTTTTCTTTTTCCCACGACGAATGACAGTTAAACGATTTTCAATTTTATCTGAATCTGTAATAACATAATCAAGTGCTTGAACACGTTCACCATTGATATAAATCGCACCATTTGTAATATCTTCACGAGCTTGTCTTTTTGAAGGAGCTATTCCAGCAGAGATTAAAAGTTCAACTAAAGTTAAATCTTCATCATCAGTAACTTGATGTTGTGGAGCTGCTTTAAGACCAGTTAAGATTGATTTAGCATCTAATTGACGCAAATCTCCGCCGCCAAATAAGATTTCTGATGTTTTAACTGCTTGTTCATAAGCTGCTTTTCCGTGAACTAAGCTGACAACTTCACGAGCCAAAACTTTTTGGGCCAAACGCTCATGACGAGCTGCTTCAAATTGTTCTTCAATTTCAGCAATCTCTTCTAATGAAAGGAAGGTGAAAATTTTCAACATTTTTACAGCATCTGCATCATCAACATTAAGCCAAAATTGGTACATTTCATAAGGAGATGTTTTATCAGCATCAAGCCAAATTGCATTTCCTTCTGATTTACCGAATTTTTTACCAGTTGAATCTGTAATTAATGGAATAGTAATAACATGACCTTGCTTGTTCGCTTTACGACGTAAAAGCTCTGTTCCAGCAGTCATATTTCCCCATTGATCAGAACCACCAAGTTGTAAAGTAACATTGTGCAATTGGTTCAATTCGTAGAAATCATAACCTTGCATAATTTGGTAAGCAAATTCTGTATAAGAAATTCCACTTTCCATCCGTGATTTTACAGAGTCTTTAGAAATCATGTAGTTAACGGTGAAATGTTTACCCACATCTCTGAGGAAATCAATAAAAGTCAGATTTTCAAACCAGTTGTAGTTATTGGTCATTTCTGCCTTATTTTCACCATTTTCAAAATCCAGGAAACGCTCAAGCTGACTACGGATTTTTCCAGACCATTTTGTTACAGTGTCTTTTGTTTGAAGTGAACGTTCTGAATCTTTGAAAGAAGGATCACCAATCAAACCAGTTGCACCACCAACAAGCGCATAAGGTTTATGTCCAGCCATTTGTAGACGTTTCATTGTCAAAATTAGTACAAGATTACCTAAATGAAGGGAATCAGCGGTAGGGTCATATCCTACATAATAGGAAACCATGTCCTCCGTCAGCGCTTTAGAAAGCGCAGCTTCGTCCGTTGTTTGGAAAACCAAACCACGTGCTTTAAGTTCGTCAAAAATGTTCATAAAAAAATCCTTTCTATAATGATTGAGCTGTCCACTTTGGATAAAAAGTAAAAAAATTAACAGCACTGTTTTACATTATAACAAATTAATAAAAAAAATTCTGAAAGTGGCGAAAAATTATTTTAAATTTGATATAATAAAGGCATGAAAAAATCCTCAATTGACTCGCAAGAAGAAGCACGTGCGCGTTTAAAAGAAAAAATGGAAAATAAGCGGCGGAAACAAAGTAAGTCTCTGTCCAAAAATCCTAAAGATAATGATGAAAAATCGGGTTGGTCAATCACTTTTAAGGTGGTCCGCGGACTAATTGTAATTTTTGGAATAATTTTTGCTTTAGTGGGTGTCTTTGGTGCGGCGACAGGTGTAGGCTATTTTGCTCGATTGGTTGAGCAAACGAAGACACCAAATAAAACGGAAATGCTTGCAAAAATTAATGATATTCATGGCGTTTCTGTCATTAATTATAGTAATGGTCAAGCAATTTCGGATATCTCTAGTGATTTGGTGCGTGTTACCGTCAAAAGTGACGAGATTTCTCCTAATGTTAAAAATGCTTTAATTGCAACAGAAGATGATAGCTTTAAAACGAATAAGGGCGTGGTTCCTAAGGCAGTTGTTCGTGGAATTCTTGGTTCAGTAGGTGGTGGCACAAGTTCTGGTGGTTCAACCCTTACCCAACAGTTAATTAAACAACAAGTTTTAGGAGATAGTGTTACCTTCCAACGTAAAGCTAGTGAAATTGTCTATGCTCTTAAACTTAATAGCTACTTGAGTAAAGACCAAATTTTGACTGATTATTTAAATGTCTCACCTTTTGGGCGAAATAATAAAGGACAAAATATTGCAGGGATTCAAGAAGCTTCTCTTGGTATATTTGGAAAATCTGCTAAGGATTTAACAATACCTGAGGCTGCTTTTATTGCTGGGTTGCCACAAAGTCCTATCGTGTATTCTCCTTATGCGGCTGATGGTTCTCTAAAGTCAAAAGAAAACATGAGTTACGGTCTTGAACGTCAAAAAGAAGTCTTGTTTTATCTTTATCGTGGGGGCTATATTTCAGAAGCTGATTACAAGAAATACAAAGCTTATGATATTTCAACAGAATTTTTACAACCAGGAGTAGCTCAATCACAAGAACATGGTTATTTATATAATGTTGTTTATAATGAAGCAATTACTGATATCTATAATTATTTGATTAAGCGAGATAAAGTTTCGGCGACTGATTTAGGAAATGATAGTACTAAACAACGTTATCGAGAATTAGCTGAACAGTCATTGCAAAACGGTGGTTATACAGTAACTACAACTATTAATCAACAAGTATATGATGCAATGCAAAATGCTGTAACCAATCACAGTGATTTGATGCAAGACGGTACGGGTCTTATTCAAACTGGTAATGTATTAATGGATAATAAAACAGGGGCTGTTTATGGCTTTATTGGCGGTTTGGATTTTTCACAAAGCCAAGTAAACCATGCCTTTGATACTAAACGTTCACCTGGTTCTTCAATCAAACCAATACTAGCTTATGGACCGGCAATTGACATGGGCTTGATGGGTTCTGCAAGTGTTCTATCTAACTATCCCGCAAAATATTCGAGTGGGCAAGACATCGAACACGTCGGCAATAAGGGAACGGAGATGATGCCATTTTCAGAAGCCTTGAATGTTTCTTATAATATTCCTGCTTATTGGACCTACCAAACGATTTTGAATAAAGGAAAATCTGTTGAACCTTACATGACGAAGATGGGATATGATGTTGCAGATTATTCTGTAGAGTCACTTCCTCTTGGAGGAGGAATTGATCCAACGGTGGTTCAACATACGAATGGTTATCAAACTTTAGCCAATGGTGGAAAATATGAACCATGGTATATTGTTGATAGTATCAAAGATGATACAGGAAATGTAATTTATCAACATCAAACTACTGGGGGGACTCAAGTATATTCTGAAGCAACATCTACCATTATGGAATATATGCTTCAAGATGCTATTAAATCTCAAAAAACAAGTAAGTTTTATGGTGAGTTACAAAGCCTTAATTCTTCTCTTGCAACTAATGTTCAATGGGCTGGTAAAACAGGAACAACTGATAATTATACAGACGTTTGGATGATGCTTTCGACACCTTCAGTGACACTTGGTAGTTGGGCTGGTCACGATGACAATTCTGCAATGTCTCAGAATTCAGGTTTTATTAATAACGCAAAATTTACAGCTAATTTGGTGAATGCAATTAATGCTGCCGATCCAAATATTTTCGGACCTGGTCAAAAATTTACTGACCCTAATAGTGATCCAAATGTGACTAAGAGTAAAGTATTAGTTTCTACGGGTGAAAAACCAGGAAAAGTTAATGTTAAATTATCAAATGGTAAGACACAAGAGGTTAGTCTCGGTGGAGACACTACGACAAGCTTCTGGGCTACAAAGTCTGGTGCCCCTACAACCACATATGATTTTTCTATTGGTGGTTCGGCAAGTGATATAGCTGCTGGTTGGAAAAAGATATTGCCTAATTATAACTTTGGTCAATAAAATACAAAAAATCACTAGGATAGGTTTCCTAGTGATTTTTTCTTTTGTTTTTTAAATTTAATAGTTTTTAATTTCAGCTACTTTTTCAGTACTAAGTGATGTTACGATATTTCTCAAGAAAGTTTGTGCTTGATTGAAATCATCAATATTGAAAATTGTTTGATGACTGTGAATATAACGAGCAACAACACCAATCGTTGTTGAAGGGACTCCATTATTAGCTAAGTGGGCAGCACCTGCATCAGTTCCACCTTTAGCCATATAAACTTGGGTTTTAACTTTAGCCTTATCGGCAGTTTCAAGCAAGAAATTTTTCATTCCAGGGAGCATAATATGACCTGGGTCAAAGAAACGAAGCGTTGTTCCTTCTCCAAGACGACCGTTGTCATCACCAAACGTATCACTAGCAGGTGAACAATCAACAGCAAAGAACAAATCAGGCTTGAACATAGTTGTAGAAACTTTGGCTCCACGAAGGCCAACTTCTTCTTGAACATTGGCTCCGATAATCAATGTAGCAGGTAATTCTTTGTCAGCTAAAAATTCAAGAAGTTCAAGAATCATTAAACAACCGTAACGATTGTCCCAAGCTTTAGAAATAATATTTTTACCATTAGCAGAGAGAATTGTTTCAGTTTCTGGAATGATTACATCACCTTGAGCGATTCCAAATTCTGCAGCTTCTGCAGCATTCTCAAAAGCTCCATCAAAGACAATATCAGAAATGGCAGGAATTTGAGGAGTAACACCAGTTCCACGAAGAAGATGTGGAGGAAGCCCACCAGTTACGACAGGAATTTTTTTACCTGTACGTGTGAATAATGTAAAACGTTGTCCAGAGACAACTAAAGGATTCCAACCACCAAGTGGAACGACCCGGAATGTTCCGTCAGCTTTGATTGAGCTGACCATAAAGCCAACTTCATCCATGTGGGCTGCAATCATAATACGTGGGGCATTTGCTACTTTTGAAGTTTTAGTGACAAATATACCACCAAGACCATCAAATTCTGGTTGATAACCAAGAGCAATCATGCGTGTTTTTAAATAGTCACGAACAGATCCCTCAAAACCAGAAGTCGCTTGAATTTCTGTCAGTGCTTTTACTTTGTCGAATAGTTCCATTTTTCTCCTCCGGAATACTGAAAAATTTACTGACAGATTTGTCAGCAAAAATTTTGATGATTTACACTATAATTATACCAAGAAATATGTTAAAATTTCCATATGAAAAAAATACTAAAGTTTGGTTTGGGAATTATTGCGGGTGCAACAGTTGCTCACGTTGCTTATCATGGCTATAAAACTATGGAAGAAGAAGTGATTCATGAACTTACTGACAGAGCTCGGCAACATTTTTCAACAAGAAAAATAGACGCTTTTTGGATTTTTGAGGAGCCGACTACGGGTGCTCTTTTTGAGGGAGGACTTGTCAGTGAAAATAAGGCAATCACTTTTGAAATCAATGCTAAAACTTTAGAAGTCTTTGAAAAAAATGAAGAAATTCTGTAAGAAAGCTTAGTATTCATTTAGAAATAAAAGGAGAATGTAGAATGATTATTCCAGAAAATATTGAAAATTTAGCCGAACTTGTAAAAGGACCGGAAAAGACAGTCTTCTTTTTCACGGCTGGTTGGTGCGGAGATTGTAATTTTATTAAGCCAAAAATGCCAGAAATTGAAGTAGAAAATCCAGACTTTAAATTTGTTGAAGTAGACCGTGATGAATATATGGATCTTGCGATTGAATGGGGAATTATGGGAATTCCAAGTTTTGTCGTGATTGAGGATGGCAAAGAAAAAGCTCGTCTAGTAAATAAATTACGTAAAACAAAAGAAGAAGTCAATACTTTCTTAGCGAGTGCGAAATAGTATCATCGCAGGACAAGCGTTGATATATTAAGAATTATATTCTATAATAATCAAAGTTAAGAAATTAAAAGGGAAAAATAAGAAAATGATTGCAACATACAACACAAATGTCGGTGACGTTTTAATGCTTATCACTGCAAATGATAAGGGAGAAAAAGTAAACTTCGAACGTAAGGGAAAAGTAGCTCGTGTTTTTATTGAAGAAACTGGAGCGACGGTTGCTTGGAATATTTTTGAAGCGAAATCTCTATTGGCTAATTTGTCAGGAAATGGTCAAGTCGTCTTATCATCTGATGATATTGAAACGTTGAACAAAGAGCTTGGTAAATCAGGATTTAGCGATGTTCTTGTTCACGATGCACAACCCAAATTTGTTGTCGCTGAAATTGTTGAAATGGAAGATCATCCAGATTCAGACCATTTACATATCTGTAAAGTTAATGTTGGTTTTGCCGATCCAGTACAAATTGTTTGTGGTGCTCCAAACGCAGCTCTTGGCTTAAAAACAGTTGCTGCTTTACCTGGTGCTATGATGCCTAACGGCTCATTGATTTTCCCAGGAGCCCTTCGTGGTGTTCAATCTTACGGAATGCTTTGTTCAGCTCGTGAACTTGAATTACCAAATGCTCCTGAGGTTCGTGGAATCATTGAATTATCATCAGATTTATCCGCTGGTAAAGCTTTTGATTCAGAAACAATGTGGCAAGCATAATAATAAAACTGTCAAAATAGTTTATTTTGGCAGTTTTTTTATCTAAAAAAATAAAATAATTTTTTCACAAAGTTCACAAGCGCTTACAAAAGAAAATAGAAGGACTTATGCTAAACTGAATAATGTAAAAAGAATTTTACATTTAAAGGAGAATTATTAGCATGAAAATCGTAGTTATCGGTACGAACCACGCAGGCATTGCTACAGCAAATACATTAATTGATCAATATCCAGGCCATGAGATTGTTATGATTGACCGTAACAGTAATATGAGTTACTTGGGGTGTGGGACAGCTATTTGGGTCGGAAGACAAATTGAAAAACCAGATGAGCTGTTTTATGCCAAAGCAGAAGATTTTGAAAAAAAGGGAGTAAAGATATTAACAGAAACAGAAGTTTCAGAAATTGACTTTACTAATAAAATGATTTATGCCAAGTCAAAAACTGGAGAAAAGATTACAGAAAGTTATGATAAACTCGTTCTGGCAACAGGTTCACGTCCAATTATTCCTAACTTGCCAGGAAAAGATCTTAAAGGCATTCATTTTTTAAAACTTTTTCAAGAAGGGCAAGCCATTGACGAAGAGTTTGCTAAGAATGATGTGAAACGGATTGCTGTGATTGGTGCTGGTTATATTGGGACAGAAATTGCTGAAGCTGCCAAACGTCGTGGAAAAGAAGTTCTACTTTTTGATGCAGAAAGTACTTCACTTGCTTCATATTATGATGAAGAGTTTGCTAAAGGAATGGATGAAAATCTTGCCCAACATGGAATTGAACTCCATTTTGGGGAATTGGCTCAAGAGTTTAAGGCAAATGAAAAAGGTCATGTATCACAGATTGTAACTAATAAATCAACTTATGATGTTGACCTCGTTATTAATTGTATTGGATTTACAGCCAATAGTGCATTGGCTGGTGAACATTTAGAAACCTTTAAAAATGGAGCAATCAAAGTGGATAAACATCAACAAAGTAGTGACCCAGATGTTTATGCTGTAGGAGATGTTGCCACAATCTATTCTAATGCTTTACAAGACTTCACCTACATTGCCCTTGCCTCAAACGCTGTTCGCTCAGGGATTGTTGCTGGTCATAATATTGGAGGAAAATCAATAGAATCTGTTGGTGTACAAGGTTCTAATGGAATCTCTATTTTTGGTTACAATATGACTTCTACGGGCTTGTCGGTTAAAGCTGCTAAAAAAATCGGCCTAGAAGTTTCATTTAGTGATTTTGAAGATAAGCAAAAAGCATGGTTCCTTCATGAAAATAATGATAGTGTGAAAATTCGTATCGTTTATGAAACAAAAAGTCGCAGAATTATTGGTGCTCAACTTGCTAGCAAGAGTGAAATAATTGCAGGAAATATTAATATGTTTAGTTTAGCTATTCAAGAAAAGAAAACGATTGATGAATTAGCCTTACTTGATTTATTCTTCTTACCACACTTCAATAGTCCATATAATTACATGACTGTTGCAGCTTTAAATGCAAAATAAACCATAAAAATCTATCAATTGATAGATTTTTTATTTTTTTTGTGACAAATGTCCTAACTTTACGTATAAAAAGTTAGGAGGATTTTATTATGAATAAAACCATGTTAATTGGACGCTTAACCAGTGCGCCAGAAATTTCAAAAACAACAAATGATAAATCATATGTCCGTGTGACCTTAGCAGTCAATCGCCGTTTCAAAAATGAAAAAGGAGAAGGAGAGGCAGATTTTATTTCAATTATTATTTGGGGAAAATCTGCAGAAACTTTAGTTTCTTACGCAAAAAAAGGAAGTCTTATTTCAATTGAAGGAGAAATTAGAACTAGAAATTATACGGATAAGCAAAATCAAAAACATTATGTCACAGAAATCTTAGGACTGAGTTATGATTTACTTGAAAGTAGGGCAACAATCGCTTTACGAGAAAGCGCTATAAAGACTGAAGAAACCTTACTTGATGCGGAAGAACTCCCTTTCTAATTTATTTCATAAAATCTAAATGTTTTCTCTTGACTAAATCTGACCATTGAGATAAAATAAGAATATGTTAGCACTCGTTTAATAAGAGTGCTAAAAAATAAAAAATGGAGGAAAATATAATGTTGAAACCTTTAGAGAATCGCGTAGTTTTACGTGTAAAAGAAGAAGAGGAAAAATCAATGGGTGGAATTGTGTTAACAAGCGCTTCCCAAGAAAAACCTCAAACAGCTGAAGTTGTTGCCGTCGGTGAAGGGAAAACAAATCATCATGGAACACTGATTTCTCCACTCGTAAAAGTAGGGGACACAGTAATTTTTGAAAAATTTGCTGGAACGACCGTAAAAATGGATGGTGAAGAATTCTTGATTCTCAAAGATTCAGACCTTCTTGCAATTGTAGAGTAAAATTATAAAAGCAATCATTTTTTTTGGTTGTCTTTTGTCTATCTTAAAATCTATAAAATTAAAAATATATTCTTAAAAAGGAGCTAAAATGTCAAAAGATATTAAATTTTCAAGTGATGCTAGAACAGCGATGATGCGTGGGATTGATATTCTTGCTGATACAGTAAAAACAACCCTTGGACCAAAAGGTCGCAATGTTGTTCTTGAAAAATCATATGGATCACCTTTAATTACAAACGATGGTGTAACGATTGCCAAAGAGATTGAACTTGAAGATCATTTTGAAAATATGGGAGCTAAACTTGTTTCAGAAGTTGCTTCAAAAACAAATGATATCGCAGGTGACGGTACAACAACAGCGACAGTTTTGACACAAGCTATCGTTCGTGAAGGTTTAAAAAATGTTACCGCAGGTGCAAATCCAGTTGGTATTCGCCGAGGAATTGAACTTGCTGCTGAAACAGCTGTTGCGTCAATTAAAGAGATAGCAATTCCTGTCCACGATAAATCAGCAATTGCGCAAGTAGCTACCGTTTCATCACGTAGTGAAAAAGTGGGTGAGTATATTTCTGATGCAATGGAACGTGTAGGTTCTGACGGAGTTATCACCATTGAAGAATCAAAAGGGATGCAAACTGAACTCGATGTTGTTGAAGGAATGCAATTTGACCGTGGATATTTGAGTCAATATATGGTTTCTAATACAGAAAAAATGGTTGCTGAATTAGATAATCCTTATATTCTTATTACCGACAAAAAAATCTCAAACATTCAAGAAATTTTACCGCTCCTTGAACAAATCTTGAAAACAAATCGTCCACTTCTTATTGTAGCTGATGATGTTGATGGAGAAGCATTGCCAACGCTTGTTCTTAATAAGATTAAAGGTGTCTTCAATGTTGTAGCTGTAAAAGCACCAGGATTTGGTGATCGTCGTAAAGCTCAATTGGAAGATTTGGCTATCTTGACAGGTGGTACAGTAATTACTGAAGAACTTGGTCTTGATCTTAAAGATGCTACTCTTGAAGCTTTAGGACAAGCAGCTAAAGCAACTGTGGATAAAGACCACACAACAATTGTTGAAGGTGCTGGTTCTGCTGATGCTATTTCTGATCGTGTAGCTATTATTAAAGCGCAAATTGAAAAAACAACTTCTGATTTTGACCGTGAAAAATTACAAGAACGTCTTGCAAAATTAGCTGGTGGTGTTGCAGTTGTTAAAGTTGGTGCTGCAACTGAAACAGAGCTCAAAGCAATGAAACTCTTGATTGAAGATGCACTTAATGCAACACGTGCAGCCGTTGAGGAAGGTATTGTTTCTGGTGGTGGTACAGCACTTGTTAATGCTATTGCTGCTTTGGATAAACTTTCAGAAGAAGGAGATATTCAAACAGGTATTAACATTGTTCGCCGTGCTCTTGAAGAACCAGTTCGTCAAATTGCTGCCAATGCAGGATATGAAGGTTCAGTTATCATTGATAAGCTTCGTTCAGAAGAAGTAGGTACAGGTTTCAATGCTGCAACTGGTCAATGGGTTAATATGATTGAAGAAGGAATTGTTGACCCTGCAAAAGTAACTCGTTCAGCTTTGCAAAACGCGGCTTCTGTTGCTGGTTTAATTTTGACTACTGAAGCAGTAGTTGCTAATAAGCCAGAACCAGCTGCTCCAGCTATGCCTCCAATGGACCCTAGCATGGGAATGGGTGGTATGATGTAATAAAAAAGAACCCTTAGGGTTCTTTTTTTATTTGCTGATGAGTAACTAAATATCGTAAAGTTGACTAGCATGTTCGTGACTAGTATCAAGGATCTTCAAGTCCTTTTTGGTATCGACATCATGTTGCTGTAAGTAACCATCCATAGTAAGATGAGCAAGTTCTTTGATATTATTATTTAAACTCAAGTGCCCTAGAAAAATTCGTTTTGTCTTATTACCATGAATACTAAAAGCAGCCTCAGCGCCGTCCTCATTAGATAAGTGGCCTTGGTCACTTAGGATACGTTGCTTTGTCCGCCAAGGATAGGCTCCCATGCGGAGTATCTCAATGTCATGGTTTGATTCCATAAGATAAGCATCTGCATTTTCAATGGTTCCACGCATTCTATCGGATACATAACCTGTATCAGTTAGCATAACAAAACTTTTGTTATCTTTCATGAAACGATAAAACTGTGGTGCGATAGCATCGTGACTCACGCCGAAAGATTCAATATCAATATCACCAAAAGTCATTGTTTTTCCCATTTCAAACAGATGTTTTTGTTCAACAGGGATTTTTCCTAAAGCATTTTTACTATCTAGTTCAGACCAAGTATCTTCATTTGCGTAAAGGTCAATACCATATTTTCTTGCCAAAACACCAATCCCTTTGATATGGTCACTATGTTCATGGGTAATTAATAAAGCATCAATATCATGAATGTCACGGTCAATTTCTGATAGTAAACTTTCTATTTTTTTTCCAGATAGTCCGGCATCAACAAGAATTTTTTTCTTTGGAGTTTCTAAGTAAAAAGAATTTCCTGTTGAACCAGAGGCTAAAATGGAATATTTAAAGCCATTTTGTTCAGTCATACAGTCTATTGTAGCAGAAAAATAGTGGGATTGCCATGAGCTTTTATATTTTATTTGAAAATAAATTTATCAGGAAACTCATTAGCTTAAGAGAGTTTTTTGTGGTAAAAGTCTAGGTTTATTCAAAAAATGAGTCCACAAATATGTATGGACTCTTTTTAGGGGAAATTATTCATTATCCTCAAATTCAAACTCATCAGTGCCATCATCCCAGTCATCTGCGGCTTCTAAAGAATATGGAAGAGTGAAACTAAAGGTCGTTCCTTTTCCTTCTCCTTCGGAGCTTGCAAAAATTGTTCCGCCATGTATTTTAACAATATCATGGACAATGGAGAGGCCTAAACCTGTCCCCCCAACTTTTGAATTTCTTGAAGCATTATCAACTCGGTAGAAACGGTCAAAAATCTTAAGTAAATCAGATTTTGGAATTCCCATTCCTTGGTCACTGATGGAGATTAGAACATCACTTTCACGTTTTTCAACGGAAATTGTAATAGTTCCACCTTTAGGTGAATACTTAATTGCATTTCCGATGATATTGTCAATGACTTGAGCAATTTTATCGGTATCAATTTCGACCCAGATGGGCTGTTCAGAGTATTTTCTGACTAGTGTGAAATTAGAAGAGATTAAATCGTTTGATTCGGTTTCTAAAATTTGGTCTAAACGGTTAATTTGATAGTCTAAGAAGGCAATTAAATTAATCATTTCTTTATTAAGAACGATTCGGTCTTGATCCATTCTTGATAAAGTCAAAAGGTCGGAAATCATTCGAATCATCCGATTAGTTTCAGTAAGTGAAACATTAATAAAGGATGAAGCTGTTTCTTTATCCTCAATGGCTCCGTCTTCTAGTGCTTCCAAGTAGGCTTTTACTGAGGTGAGCGGAGTTCGGAGTTCATGAGAAACATTGGAAACAAAGAGACGGCGCTCTCGTTCGGCCTTGTCTTGTTCAGTCATATCATGTAAGACGGCAATAATTCCTGAGATGAAACCAGATTCACGACGAAAGAGGGCAAATTTAATGTGGAGCGAAATGGATTCATTCCCAGCATCATGTGTCTCAATAGTTATTTCAGGTTCTTTTTCTAATAAATCATAAAAATTATATTGGTCAGCAATTTTTAAAACTTCAACAATATTTTTTTGCATCAAGAGATCATTATCTGTATTCAAATAATGCAAAGCTGATTTATTGGCCATAATAATATTTCCACGACGATCGGTGGCAATGACGCCATCAACCATATATGCGAGAATACTATCTAATTGATTACGCTGATTTTCAAGATTGTTCTGTGTGCGAACAATATCTTCACCAAGTTTTAAAATTTCATCATATAATTCATTGATTTCACTCGTCCCTTTTGGGATTTTATCGCGATTTAAATAGCCATTTTTTATGTCATTCATCTGTTTAGAAACATTCACAATCATGCGATGTTGCTGATTGAGAAAGACTAAAACAAAGACGAGTGAAAATAAGTAATAACCAATAAAAGTACTTAAATGAGCAAAATTGTAATCAAAACTGCTCATAAAAAGTATGACAAAAAGAAGTAGGTGTGCAACTACTCCTTTAAAAATCATTGAATTAAAAAATTTAATCATGTGGGTTGCTCATGTAGTAGCCAACCCCGCGGCGTGTTGAAACGTATTGTGGACGGCTTGGTGTATCTTCAACTTTTTCACGTAAACGACGAACAGTAACGTCAACTGTACGAACATCTCCAAAGTAGTCATAACCCCAAACGGTTTCCAAAAGGTTTTCACGAGTGATCACTTCGCCAAGGTGTTGAGCAAGGTAGTAAAGCAATTCAAACTCACGGTGTGTAAGGTCGAGTTGTTTATCATTTTTATAAGCCGCATAGTGTGCTGGATTGATACGAAGGTTTCCGATAATCAATTCTTTTTTGACATTGTCAGTAGATTCAGCAGGTGCGACATTGATACGACGCAAGTTTGCTTTAATACGAGCTAATAGTTCACGGTTTGAGAATGGTTTTGTGACATAATCATCAGCACCAAGTTCAAGACCAATTACTTTGTCAAATTCACTATCTTTAGCTGACACCATAATAATTGGAGTGTCAGAAGTTTTACGGATTTCACGTGCAACATCAAGACCATCAAGTTTAGGTAACATCAAATCAAGCAGAATAAGGTCAGGTTGTACTTCTTTAAATGCTTCAAGAGCTTCTTCACCATCAAAAGCTGTAAAGACTTCAAAACCTTCTTTGGTTAAATTAAATTTTACGATATCTGAGATTGGTTTTTCATCATCAACAACAAGAATTTTTTTCATAGTTGTCCTTTCAAGTGGAAAATTTTTTATTGAATGTTACTCGTATTTATTTGAATTAACAAATCAAGTAAGCTGTTTCAGTTATATTATACAATTTTTAGTAAAATTACGCAAAAAGAGACCCTATTATTTTTAGAAAAAAGATAAAATATTTGTTTTTTTGGTATAATAGAGGCTATGAATGGAATTCTAATTTCCCTTGAGGGACCCGATGGAGCAGGAAAAACAACGGTTTTAAAAGAAATTTTACCTGAAATCCAAAAAATGAAGCGCGAAATTGTCCCAACTCGTGAACCAGGCGGTGTTCGAGTGGCGGAAGAAATTCGCCAAATTATTCTTGATCCAAAGAATACAGAGATCGATTCTAAAACCGAGTTAATGCTTTTTGCGGCGGCGCGTCGTTTACATATGCAAGAAAAAATGTTGCCAGCTTTACAAGCGGGTAAAGTTGTCATTGTTGACCGATTTATTGATTCATCTGTCGCCTATCAGGGATATGGCCGTGATTTGGGTGTCGAAGTTGTTGATTGGCTTAACTATTTTGCAACAGATGGTTTGAAGCCTGATTTGACGCTTTATTTTGATGTTGATACGGATGTTGCCCTTGAGCGAATTATGAAAAATCGAGCTGATGAGGTAAATCGTTTAGATTTGGAAAGAGCTGAGATGCATCGTAAAGTTCGTGAAGGTTATTTGGAGATTGTTGTAAAAGAACCTGAGCGTTTTGTAAAAATAGATGCAAGTCAACCTTTAGAAAAAGTGGTAGCTGATACACTTTCCGTCCTCAAAAAAAGATTTGTCAGTGAATTTTAAAGACAATTTAATCTGTCAGCAAAATTAAGAATGCTAAAAAATACTTACATTTTTCAAAAAATGAGGATGTTAAATAGTTTTTTTTATTTTGTTATTTAGACTAGATTTGGTAAATATTTAGAAAGGTTTCTTGTGGAAATAAAAGATATTCAGCCTCAACTTTATAAGCAGTTCTCAACTATTTTGCAACATGGAAAATTAAGTCATGCTTATTTATTTTCAGGGGGATTTGGTTCTTTTGAATTAGCAATCTGGCTGAGTCAAGCCTTATTTTGTGAGAATCCTGAAAATTCTTTGCCTTGTGGACATTGTCGTTCTTGTCGTCTTGTTGCCCAACAAGAATTTACCGACTTACATATCGTTGAACCTGATGGACAAACGATTAAAACAGCACAAATTCGGGAACTGACACAGGTTTTCAATGAATCTGGTTATGAGGGAAAACAACAGGTGATTTTAATTAAGGAAGCTGAAAAAATGCATCCTAATGCAGCAAATGCTCTATTGAAATCAATTGAAGAACCAGAAACAGAAATTGTTGTTTTTTTACTGACAGACAATGAAAATATGATTTTACAAACAATAAAATCACGGACACAAATTATTAATTTTCCAAAAAATGTTCAATACTTACAAGATTTTTTGGAAAAGAATGGTATTTTAAAAACACAAGCAGAACTTCTTGCGGAAATCTGTAATTCGACTGACAAAGCATTAGAATTAGCTCAGCAGAGCTGGTTTAACGAAGGGCTCCAAAGACTTCAACAATTTGTAAAACTTCTAAAAACATCTGCTGACGAGGCGTTCTTGTATTTGAAAGAATTAGTCGAAATTTTTGATGACAAAGAAAAACAAAATCAAGCGTTTGAACTTTTATTACAACTTTTTAATCAAGAAAGAATGAGTCAGGAACTTTTAAAAACATTTCAGGCAATAAAAATGTGGAAAAGCAATGTCCGATTTGAGTCAAGTTTAACTTTTCTTGTTTTATGAAACTTGTCAAACTTATCCTTTGATTGAAAAATCTTATATCAGGAGAATATTATGATTTATGAAATAAAATTTGCACATGGCGAATCAAATGTATTTGCAATAAGTGATATAGAACTTGCTCCACAAACAGAAGTTATCCTTCGTTCAGATAAGGGAAACTTTTACGGAAAAATTGTACGTGAAATTTCTGAAGAAGCTAATCTTGAAATTCACCACACGATTGTGCGTGAAGTAAATGAGGATGATCTCCAAGTTATTGCAAAACTTGAAGAACGTTCTAAACAAGCCAAAGATAAAGTTCGCCAACTTATCATCGAACAAGGTTTGGAAATGAAAATTATTGATGTTGCTTATAATTTCGACCAAATGCAACTTTTTATTTCGTTTACAGCAGAGAATCGTGTTGATTTTCGATTGCTTTTGCGTGAGTTGGCAACAACTTTTAGAATTAGGATTGAACTTCGCCAAATTGGGCCAAGAGATGCGGCTAAAATTCATGGTGGACTTGGACCTTGTGGACGTCCTTTGTGCTGTTCTGAGTTTGTTTATGAATTTCCAAATGTTTCAATCAAAATGGCCAAAAATCAAAATCTATCTTTGAAACAAAATAAATTGAACGGTCTTTGCGGTCGTTTGATGTGCTGTTTAACTTATGAAGATAGTTTTTATAAAGAAGCCCAACAACTTTTCCCAGATTTTGGTGAGTTTTTAACTACCTCAGAAGGAAAAGGAAAAGTTGTTGGCTTAAATGTTTTAAAAAATAGAGTAAAAATCCGCTTTGGAGAATATAGCAAGGATTTTGAACTTGCAGAAATTGAGGTGAATCATGGCTGATAAATATGATGTTTTCGACCAACTGGGCGAACTTGAAAATACATTAAATACCACATTAACGCAAATTTCAGGAATTCGCCAAGTGCTTGAAGCATCAATGACTGAAAATGCAACCTTACGCATGGAATTAGAAAAATTGCGTGACCGTTTGGCAGAATTTGAGAAAAAAGAAGTTAAAAAAGAAACGCCTAAAGACCAGCCAAATCCTAACTTGATTCAAATTTTTAATGAAGGTTTCCATGTTTGCCATCTGCATTATGCAGAACGATTGGCTGAAGGGGAATCTTGTTTAGATTGTTTGGAGCTTTTGTATCGCTGATGGAAAATAAATTTAATATTCAACGGTCATTTAAAGGCCTAAAAACTGCTGGAAGTCTTTATTTGGTTCCAACACCAATTGGCAATATGCAAGATATGACTCTACGTTCTCTTGAAACTTTGAAAACTGTAGATTTGATTTGTTCAGAAGATACGCGAAATACTTTGCGCCTTTTAAACCATTTTGAAATTAAAGTTCCGCAAGAATCTTTTCATGAACATAATTCCCAAGAAAAAATTCCTAAATTAATTGATTTTTTGAAAAAAGGACAATCTATTGCACAGGTTTCTGATGCTGGAATGCCTTCAATTTCTGACCCAGGCCATGATTTAGTTTTAGCTGCAATTGATGAAGGAATTGATGTTATCGCTCTTCCTGGTGCCTCAGCAGGAATTACTGCCTTGATTGCCTCAGGATTAGTTCCTCAACCTCATATTTTTTATGGCTTCCTTCCTAGAAAAAAAGGGGAGCAGCAAAAGTTCTTGAAAAGTAAGCTTTCTTATCCAGAAACACAAATTTTCTATGAGAGTCCTTTTAGAGTTGGGGATACTTTGGCTAACATGCAGGAAATTTATGGGGATAGAGAAGTTGTTTTAGTTCGCGAATTAACGAAGATTTATGAAGAATATCGTCGTGGTAAGATTTCAGAGGTTTTAGAATCTTTAACGGACCAACCAATAAAAGGGGAATGCCTAATTATTGTTTCAGGAGCGGATGAAGTGGCTCAAGAAGTTCAAGAGCCAGAATTGACAGCGCTCGAAGCAGTTAAAGTTTTAGTTGAACAAAGTGTAAAACCCAATGTTGCCATTAAACAAATTGCTAAAGAACGAGGTCTAAATCGTCAAGAATTATATGCAGAATTTCATGATTTATAAGCAAAAAGTTACTGACAGGCAGTCTGTCAGTAACTTTTTTATATTTTTGATTGATTAAAATTTCTGTCAGTAAAATTTAACAGTGCCCGTCAACATTTTCGTTAATCCATTTTTGATTTTCCTCATCAAAAATTCTTAAAGAACGTTGCGAACGTACAAAATCAATGATTTCTTTACGATTTAGCTTTGTTTTACTGACAGCCGAGCCAACAGTAACAATTTCCATTTTTTCGATGAGTGATTGAAGAATTTCGTATTGATTTTCCATAAGTTATCCTTAGTGCAAATTGATAGATTCATTTATAACAAAAAAAGATGGTCATCAACCATCTTAAAATGAGTAAATCCAAGTATTTTTAGCGCCATTTTTTAGAAGACGTTGACTGATACGAATAGCATCTTTTTCATTTTCAGCAAGGGCAACCATGACGCCACCTAGCCCTGAACCAGTTAATTTAGCACCAAGTGCACCATTTTTACGAGCGGTTTCGACTAAATTATCTAGACGTGGATGAGAAACTCCCAAATCAGATAATCTTTCGTGAGCTTTATTCATGACATGACCAAATTCTTTGAGTTTGTCTGTCATCAAAAAATCTTTTGAATCGGTCGCTAATTGACCTAAATGATTAATTGAATCTTGTGTTTTTTCTTTTTCTTCAACAAGTTTTTCGCGAACAATATTGATGGCTTGACTCGTAAAGCCGTGAACACCAGTATCGCCAATCACGATAAAACCATGAAGATTGAGTTCAAAGGGTTCAATTGTGCTGTCTTTAATAAACCACAAAGGGTGTTCAGAATTTACAGTTGCCACATCAATTCCAGAAGATTTTCCGTGAGTAATATTTTCTGAAAAGTTGGCATAAAAGAGTAAATCTTTTTGCGGAAGTTCAGCATCAAAGAAATCATAAAAAGCTCTGATAATGGCAGTTGCCAATGAAGCAGAAGCTCCCAAGCCACGTCCTTGAGGAATATTTGAATCAATTTCTAAAGAGAATGGCATTTTTGATGAATGAAATTTAGAGAGTAAGCGCATAATGAGTTGACGAATTCCTTCAAATTCATCTCCCATTAAATCAAGTCTTCTACGAAATTCGTTATTTTCAATGTATTGGCCATATTTTGATGAGGTAATTGTCACTGTAGTTTTAAGAATTGTTACAGGTAAGGCAATTGCTGGCTGACCATATACAACGGAATGTTCTCCAATTAAGATTAGTTTGGAATGGGCAATTCCCGTCCCCATTTTATTGATAGTCATTATTAACAATTCTCCTGCTAGATTAGTTTCTCATTTTGAAAATGTGAACTGCAAATTAGCATATTTTGGTTAAATTAAAGTCTTATCGAAGGAAAAATTCGATAAACTTTTTCCAATATCATAATTATGAATACAAAAACGTACCTGACAATTTTATAAAATTTCCTCTTGAAAATCAAGTTTTTGTTTCTCTTTTGGCTGTAAATTCATCATTTAGTCTGAAAAATGTATTTTTTAGTGTAAAAAATAACTTATTGAAATGATAGGAGAGAAGAAAGAATCAAATTTTTGATATAATAGTTTCATGAAAAATATTGTTACTGCAAGGGCGCATACAAATATCGCCTTGATTAAATATTGGGGAAAAGCGGATATCGCTCTAAATATTCCAACAACCTCTTCTTTGTCAATGACTCTGGAGCCATTTTATACAACAACCTCTGTTGAATTTACTGACAATGAGTCTGATTCCTTGATTTTGAATTCTGAAGTGGCAGATAGCAGCCGTGTCAGTCAATTTTTGGAAATGATGCGTGGACAATATGGAAATTTCCCTAAAGTAATGATTCAATCAGAAAATCATGTGCCAACAGCTGCTGGTTTGGCTTCAAGTGCTTCAAGTTTTGCTGCTCTGACAGCTGCTATGTTTGGACTTTTAGATTTAGAAAAAGATGATTCAGAAATGTCACGAATAGCTAGACGCGGTTCAGGGTCGGCTTCTCGGTCAATTTTTGGAAATTTTTCAGTTTGGAATAAAGGAGAAGATCATCAATCTTCCTTTGCGGAATCTTTTTACAACGAAGATATTGGTCTTTCAATGATTGTTGCTGAAATCTCTGCTGAAAAGAAAAAAATGTCGTCAACTAAGGGCATGCAATTGGCACAAACTGCACCAACTTACAGTGCTTGGGTTGAAAAATCAGCCATTCAACTGGAAGAAATGAAGCAGGCCATTTTAAATGCTGATATTGAAAAAGTTGGTCTAATTGCTCAGGATAATGCATTAGGTATGCATGAACAAAATCGTCTCTCTAACCAACCTTTTGATTATTTCACGCATGAAACAAGACGCGTGATTGACTTTGTGAATCAGGCTTACCAATCAGGATTGCTTGCTTTTGTGACTATCGATGCCGGTCCAAACGTCAAAATTATTACTGACCACGCGACTGAAAAAATTCTCTTAGCTAAATTACAAGCGGAATTTCCAGAATTAACATTTGATATCGCACGTGCTGGGGGCGCTTATGAATATCTCTGAGAAGAAAATGACAATCAAAGTGCCAGGAAAACTTTTTTTTGCGGGGGAATATTCAGTCACAAAAGAAGGAAATCTCGCCCTTATCACAACAATTGAAACAAATTTTGAAGTAAGAATTTCAGCTACTACAGGGAAATCAATTTTCAAAACAAATGTTGGACTGTCTGATTTTGAATTTTCTTTGTCTAAAATTGAATTTACTAAAGAAAATCCGTGGAATTTTGCACTGACAGCTTTAAAAAATACTTTGTCAGCTGCTGACAGCTTTGAAAAAAAATCTGTCAGTAAAATTTTATCATCATCTCCAGAAATTTCTCTTGAGATTGTCAGTGATTTAGGTTTTGGTGAAAATAAAAAAGGCTACGGCTCAAGTGCTTCAGTCGTTTGTGGTCTAGTTAATGCAGTCAATCAGTTTTTTGATTTGCAGTTGTCACTTGAAAAACGTTTTGAAATTGCCGCAAAAACGCATTTTGAAGTTCAAGGCTCAGGTTCAATGGGCGATATTGCTGCTATTATGTATGGTGGTTCTGTTTTTTATCAAAATCATAAGCGAGTCATACCTCTCGAAATTCCTTGGGCAACTTATGTGGTTCAAACAGGAAAAGCGGCAAAAACGAGTGAAAAAATAAAAATAAAGCTTTCTGATGAATTTTATCAAGCTTCAAATGAGCTGGTCATTGAATTGGCAACGGCGATTGACATTCAAGATTTTGCTTTATTCAAAGAAAAGTTATCAGAAAATCAACTTTTGCTTTTGGAGAATATTCCAGAAGGTTATATGACTAAAGAATTAGCTATTGCTTTAAACTTACTCAATAGCTATCCTGAATTTGCTGCTAAAATCTCTGGGGCCGGTTTTGGGGAGAATATTATTTTATTTGCTCAAAATACCCAAGCTATTGCTGAAGTCCAAAATAAATTATCGGAATATGGAATCAATCTTGAAAAATTTAAGGTTGCTCAAAAAAATAACTGAGATAAGTCTGCTAAAAAGTAGAGTTAGATTTTAATGAATTGAGAAATAACTGATGAAAACTGAAAAAGAAATCCATCAACATCGCAAAGATGAACACTTATCGTTAGCTTATAAATATTGGCGTGAAGAAAAAAATCAGACCTCGGGCCTGACTTTTTCTGATAGTCGAATCATTCCTAATAGTTTGCCAGAATTATCTACTAAAAAAATCAACTTTTCATCAGAAGTATTTGGACAGAATTTTGAATTTCCTTTTTATATTGAAGCGATGACTGGTGGAACAGAGCGAGCAGATAAAATCAACCGTCAATTAGCAGAAATTGCGAAAAATCAACATTTAGCTATGGCGGTCGGCTCTCAATCGATTGCTTTGAAGTTTCCAGAACTAGCTGCTGGTTTCAGTGAAGTTCGTAAAATACACTCTTCTGGTTTTCTTTTTGCCAATATCGGCGCAGGTCATTCTCTAGAAAATGCCAAGCGAGCGGTGGATATGATTGAGGCAAATGCTTTAGAAATCCATGTCAATACAGCGCAAGAATTGCCAATGGATGAAGGAGACCGTGAATTTTATTGGTTAGAAAATATTAATGAAATTGCAAGTCAATTAGAAGTTCCAGTCATTGTCAAAGAGGTCGGTTTTGGAATTTCACAAAAAACCTTCAAAGCACTCGCAAAAACAGCTGTCTCAGGAATAAATATTGGGGGAGCTGGCGGAACTAATTTTGCTTGGATTGAACGTAAACGGAGTAAAAATGGTTTTAACTTGGATGAATTTGGTTTGTCAACGCTTGAGAGCCTTTTAGAAGCTAAAATGGCTGATAATAGAAAAAGTTTGATTGCAACAGGTGGAATTACTTCGGCTCAAGAGATTTTTAAATCTTTAATTTTAGGGGCTGATTTGTCAAGTTCTGCTGGTTTTATCTTGAAAAATCTTATGCAAACAGGGCCTGAAAAAGTAGAAGAAGTTATTGAACAATGGAAACAAGATTTGAATAAATTATTTGTTTTAACTGGTTCAAAAAATATTGAAGAATGTCGAAAGGTTGAGCTCCTTTACTCGACTAATATGCTTAATTTTATCCAACAAAGAAAATAATAAATTACAAATCAAATCATTTGGCAATGGTTTCAAAAACGACTATAATGAGAATAGAATTAAAAAAATAAACTAACTGAATTCATTCTCAATCTAGTCAAAATACCAAAGTATTAAGACTTCAAAATGGGTTCACATCTTAAAAGGAGAAATTACTATGGCATTTACATTACCTGAACTTCCATACGCGCCAAATGCGCTTGAACCTTTCTTTGACGAAGCAACAATGCGTTTGCATCATGGAAAACATCATCAAACTTATGTGAATAATCTTAATGCAGCAATTGAAAAACATAATGAACTTGATGACCTTAGCCTTGAAGAATTATTGACAGATTTGTCAGCAATTCCAGAAGACATTCGTACAGCTGTTCGTAACAATGGTGGTGGTCATTTGAACCATAGTCAATTCTGGCTTTGGCTTCGTCCAAACACTGACGGTTCTGAAAACCATGCTGACGGCGAAATTGGGGATGCAATTGCGAAAGAATTTGGTAGTTTTGAAACTTTCAAAACAGAATTTAAAGCTGCAGCCACAGGTCGTTTTGGTTCAGGATGGGCTTGGTTAGTTGTTGATGAAGCTGGAAAATTGAAAGTTGTATCAACTGCAAATCAAGATAATCCAATTTCTGAAGGGTTGACACCAGTTTTAGGACTTGATGTTTGGGAGCATGCTTACTATCTTAAATATCACAATGTACGTCCTGATTACATTGAAGCATTCTTTAATCTTGTAAACTGGGATAAAGTTAACGAACTTTATGCTAAAGCAAAATAAAATGATGAATGAGGCTCTCCTTTAAGGAGAGCCATTTTTTATTTTAGAGAAACCTTTTTTAATATTAGACTATTCTTTTGGAACTTTATCTTATTTTTACAAAAAGATGTTTTAAGGAGATTTTTTTAAACTTAAATGTTTATATTTTCGATTAAATAGTGCTAAAATATTATTGTAATCGGTTACATTTTTGTTCTAAAAAATATGGAAGGTCAAATGCATTAATAAGTGCATAGGAATAGAGGATTATGAAAGATATTGGAAACTCTTCAAACTTTACCGAAGAAGAAGAGCTATTTTTGTTGCGGAATAAACAAGGAAAAATTGTCGGAATTAAAGATTTAAAGCAGGCAAATTTTCAAGAAACAATGAAAGACTGGAAAAAACATTTACCAAAACCCAGTCTTCTATCAATTATCATTTGGGTGGCGGTCGCTTTACTAGGGGGTCTTGCTTGGTCGTTGATTGCTCTGGCTCAAGGAGAGACGATTAATGCGATTTGGTTTGTTATTGCAGCAGTTTGTTCTTATTTGATTGGCTATCGTTTTTATGCTTTATATATTCAACGTAAGATTATGCGTCCAAATGATTTACGGGCAACTCCTTCGGAAAGCCATAATGACGGAAAAGAATTCGACCCAACCAATCGAGTTGTTTTATTCGGTCACCATTTTGCTTCAATTGCTGGAGCTGGGCCTTTGGTTGGACCAGTTTTAGCGGCACAAATGGGTTACTTACCAGGGACAATTTGGATTATTTTCGGAGTTATTTTTGCCGGAGGGGTACAAGATATGCTTGTTCTCTGGTATTCTCATCGTCGTCGAGCAAAATCTATTGGGGCAATGGCTCATGATGAAGTTGGTAGATTTGCTGGTGGCTTGACTTCATTTATTGTATTTATCATGACAATGATTGTTCTTGCTGTTTTAGCTTTGATTTGTGTGACGGCGATGGCAAATTCTGCTTGGGCAGTCTTTTCGATTGGGATGACCATCCCAATTGCCTTGTTAATGGGAATTTATTTGAAATATATTCGCCCAGGGCATGTGAATGAAATTTCAGCAATTGGTTTTATTCTCCTTTTAGTTGCTATTTTTGGTGGCCGTTGGGTTTCAGAATCTTCATTTGCGCATATTTTCATGCTTTCGCCAACCGCTTTAGTTTGGTGGGTCATGGGCTATACTTTTATTGCAGCAATTATCCCCGCTTGGATTTTACTTACGCCTCGTGATTACTTATCTATGTTTATGAAAATTGGTACAATTGCTGTTTTAGCAATAGCTGTAGTTGGTGTGCGTCCAGATGTTACGATTCCAGCTCTGACTAATTTTGCACATAATACAGATGGTCCTGCTTTTGCTGGTTCCCTCTTTCCCTTCTTATTTGTTACGATTGCCTGTGGAGCCTTGTCTGGTTTCCATGTAATGATGTCTTCTGGAACAACGCCTCATTTGATTGCTAAAGAGTCACAAACGCGAATGATTGGTTATGGTGGGATGCTCTTTGAATCATTTGTTGCTATTATGGCTTTAGTCGCTGCGATTTCTCTTAATCCTGGAATTTATTATTCTATGAATACCCCTCAAGCTAGTATTCAAAAACTCGCAGCTTCAAGTTATCAAGCAGATAAAAGTGCCGAATATAATGCTGCCAAAGCAATTCCAAATGTAGCCATGATGCCTGATGGTTCAAAACTCAGTATTGACTGGGAAGGAACGACTGGTGAAAAAGCACTTGAGCAAGTGGCAAAAGATGTAGGTGAACAATCAATCGTTTCACGAACTGGTGGTGCACCAACTTTAGCCGTTTCAATGTCAAATATTCTACATAAGGTTCCACTTATTGGTGGGACAAATATGATGGGATTCTGGTATCATTTTGCGATTATGTTTGAGGCGCTCTTTATCCTGTCAGCTGTTTCAGCGGCAACAAAATCGACTCGTTATTTACTTAATGATGCCCTGCGTGGCTTCAAAAAATTAGGTCGCTTAGGTGATGATGATTGGTTACCTAGTAAAATTATAACGACAGCAGTGATTGTTGGAGTTTGGGGTGCTTTGCTTTTGATGGGCGTTTCTGATCCGAATGGTGGAATAAAAATCATGTATCCGCTCTTTGGGATTTCTAATCAATTAATTGCGGCGGTAGCTCTAGCTATTGTTTGTGTCATGGTTATCCGTAAAGGTTATCTTAAATGGGTTTGGATTCCAGCACTTCCTTTAGTTTGGGATGTTTGTGTAACTTTTGCGGCCAGTTGGCAAAAAATCTTTTCAAATGATGTCAATATTGGTTACTTTGCTTCTTATTCAGCAGCAAAAGCCCAAGTGGCTTCTGGTAAATTATCTGGTCTAGCATTAACGAATGCGCAAGCAACCATGCGTAATACAATGATTCAAGGAAGTCTGTCAGTCATTTTCTTACTTTGTGTGGCTATATTATTAGTCATCTGTGCCTTTAAAGTTGCTAAAATTTTAAGAACAAATGAAGTTGGTGATAAATTTAGCTCAGAAGAAGTTTTTGAAGAATCAAATCTTTTTGAAACTTCAAGTTTCTGGCCTAGTAAGCTTGAACATAAGGTTTTAAAAAGTAAAGTTAATGAATAATGGAAAATAAAAAGTTACTGACAGGATTTCTGTCAGTAACTTTTTATTTATAATATAATCACTGACTTCAACGTTGAACAGCTGTCAGCAATTTTTTCTAATTTTAGCACCATCAGTAAATTTTAAAAATAAAAATGCTGACAGATTTTAAAAATGAGTTTAAATAGTGGCAAGAACTGGTTTCTTAAATGTTTTTTTTCTGATATAATAGAAAAAAGTCCCTTCCATGGATAAATCAGCAAAAACAGAGATTCGTCATTTTTTAAATGAAACGAATAATCCTCAACAAATGAAAGAAAAAAATGAAATTTACAGACTTTAATTTTAAAGATTATATTAACCAAACGTTAGAGAATATCAAATTTGAAAAACCAACTGAAGTACAAGAAAAATTGATTCCAATTGTTCTCTCAGGCCGTGACTTGGTAGGGGAATCAAAAACTGGTTCAGGAAAAACACACACTTTTTTACTCCCAATTTTCCAAAAAATTGATACTGATCTTGATGAAGTGCAAGCAGTCATTACGGCTCCTTCACGTGAATTAGCTACTCAAATTTACAAAGCAGCTCAAGAATTTACAAAAGTTAATGACAAGCTTCGTGTTTCAAACTTTGTTGGTGGGACTGATAAGGCCCGTCAAATCAAAAAATTGGAATCATCACAACCACATGTCGTAATTGGAACACCAGGTCGAATCCATGACTTAATCAAATCTAATGCTTTAATTGTGCATACTGCTAATACTTTTGTTGTTGATGAAGCGGATATGACGCTTGACATGGGATTTTTGGCAGATGTTGACCAAATTGCTTCAAGTTTTGGTAAACGCGTGCAAATGCTCGTTTTCTCAGCAACTATTCCTCAAAAACTTCAACCATTTTTGAAAAAATATTTGCATAATCCTGTCATGCAAAAAATCGCCAATAAGACAGTAATTTCAGATACAATCGAAAATTGGCTTGTTTCTACCAAAGGAAGTTCTCATAACCAACTTTTGCTCCAATTGACAAAAGCAACGAATCCTTACATGGCAATGATTTTTGCCAATACCAAAGGTCGTGTTGATGACATTCATCATTTCTTGACAAGTAACGGACTTAAAGTTGCAAAAATTCATGGTGATGTACCGCCACGTGAACGTAAACGTATCATGAATTCAATTAAAAATTTAGATTATCAATATGTTGTGGCAACCGATATTGCCGCGCGTGGAATTGATATTGAAGGTGTATCACACATTATCAATGATGAAATTCCAAAAGATTTAACTTTCTTTGTTCACCGAGTGGGTCGTTCTGGCCGTAATGGATTACAAGGAACAGCCATTACACTCTATAGTCCTTCTGATGATTCAAGTATTCGTGAGATTGAAAAAATGGGTGTTACATTCCAACCAAAAGCTATTAAAGATGGTGAAATTGTTGATTCTTATGACCGTGACCGTCGTGAAAAACGGACGAAAAAACAAGATGAAATTTCAACAAAAACTATTGGTGCCCTTAAAAAAGGTAAAAAGCACGTTAAACCAGGTTACAAACGTGCAATTAAATGGCAAATTGAAGAAGATAACAAGAAAAAACGCCGTGCTGAGCGCAATAAAAATGCCCGTAAAACACGTGATTCTCGTAAACAAAGTTTTTAATTAATGAAAAAGACTTTTAAGATTATAGGCGCTTTTGTTGGTCTAATTCTTTTGATTTCAGTAATTTGTCTTGCTTTGATTCTTAGCAAATCTACTGACAGAACTGCTGAAAACTCCACAGACATTAAAACAATTTTAGTCCTTGGCTCACGAATAAATCAAAATAAAAAACCAGCCAAGATTACTCAAGAGCGGCTAGATGCAGCACTTTTGCTTGCTAAGAATAATCCGCAAGCCAAAATTATTGTGTCTGGAGCAAAAGGAGCTGACGAGCCTGTTAGTGAAGCTTTTAGTATGAAAAATTATCTGATAAGTCATCATATTAGGGCTGACAGAATTATTAGTGAAGATAAGGCGGGTGATACCGCGGAAAATATCGCTTATTCCAAAAAATATTTTGACGGAAAAACTGTGATTGTCACTAGCGATTTTCATCTTTACCGAGCCTTGTATCTAGCAAAACAAGAAGGTGTAAAAGTAGAAGGCTTTGCTGCAAAGACAAAAGTCAATAATCTTCTTTATTATCCTAATTATTATGGTCATGAAATTCTTGGCTTAATCTATGCTTTCGTTTTTGGAAAAGGCTAAGAAAATTTCAATTATTATAAGGATAAAAGCTGTCAGTAATTTTTACTGACAGTTTTGCTAAAATTTGGCAAATCCTTTCAAACAATGATTCTGTCAGTAAATTTTTAAAAGAATTTGTGGCGGAGCTAAATATTTCCAAATACGGAGAGTAAAAAATGATGTTTCTACCCGAACAAATCAGTAAACTTAACGAGCTTGAAACGCTAGTTTTTGATTTTATCATTAAATCACCTGAAGAAGTCCAACAAATGACAATTCGTGATTTAGCAAGTCAAGTCCATGTTTCAACTTCGACAATTGTCCGACTATGTACAAAACTTGGTTTTGAAGGTTGGTCTGATTTAAAATTTTACCTCAAAAATCAACTCAAAGAAAAAACACCAGAAGAGCAACATTATGATAATATGCTCGAATTCAACATGTTTTTACGTCGAATGAATACAGATAATTATCAGGCAAAACTCAATAATGCTGCACAAATGATTGCTAAAGCTGATTATACCGTGTTTTTAGGTTTAGGAACATCTGGTTCATTAAGTGAGTATGCTACTAAATATTTTGTAAATACTGGATTACGAAGCTTCGTTATTTCTGACCCGTTTCAAGCTGTTCAAGTTCAGGGTATGGGAAATGTTGTGGCAGTAATCATGTCTGTGTCAGGTGAAACAGAACAAGTTGTTAATAAAGAATTGGAGTTTAAAGCGGGCGGAGCAAAAATTATTTCGATTACAAATAATGAAGATTGCACCGTTGCTAAACTTGCTGATTACCAACTCTCGTACAATCTTGTTAACGAATGGTCCAAACAGTATCCTTTAGGGAATTTGACCACGCAACTCCCAGTACTAGCTATTTTAGAAATTTTAGCTCATAAATCGATTGATTATCATCTTAAAAAATAATAAATTTGTTCCAAAAAGAGAAACAAATATTTCAAAAAGCTACTATTTGATAGTAGCTTTTTTATTTTATGCCATAAAAGTCGCCTAAAGCTTGCTACAAAGCGAAAAATAAACTAATTAGTAAAATTTTTAAAGCACTTTCAAAAAATAGATAACGCTTGCATTATGAAAATGAAAACGTTATAATTATTTTTATAAAGAACGTTAAATTATAAAACGTTAAGAATAAGGAGAAATAATTATGGCAGATAAAGTTATTGCACTTGCATGTGCAGCCGGTATGTCAACATCACTTTTGGTATCAAAAATGCAAAAAGCAGCAGCAGATAACGGGAAAGATTACGAAATTTTCGCAAAATCAACAGCGGACATTGATAACATGCTTGCCGGAACAGGCTCACCAAAACCTGACGTTCTTCTTTTAGGCCCACAAGTTGCCTTCATGAAAGGTGAAGTTGCTAAAAAAGCTGAAATCGCTGGTGTTCCAATGGACGTTATCAAAATGCAAGATTATGGAATGATGCGCGGAGATAAAGTTCTTGCAGCAGCTGAAAACTTGATGAATTAAGGTTTGAAAATTTCAAACTTGTGAAAGAGCGAAAGCTCTTTTACTATGTAAAAATCTAAGCAAAGAGAAATGGGAAGATAAGAAATGACTGATAAATACGAGAATCCAACAAGTGATGACTACATGGGTGTTGTAATGGGCATTATCATGAGTGGAGGAAATGCCAAAGGTTTAGCCTTCCAAGCCATTCAACAAGCCAAAGCTGGTGAATTTGCCGAAGCTGAAAGTTCATTAAACGAAGCGAGTGAACAACTTCGTGAAGCACATGACGTTCAGACTGACCTTTTGACACGTTTAGCTCAAGGCGAAAAAATTGGTTGGAATCTTTACATGGTTCATGCTCAAGACCACTTAATGAATGCGATTACCTTTAAAGACCTTGCTGTAGAAGTTGTCGGTCAAGAACAACGCCTGCAAGCACTTGAAAACAAATAATATAGCTCCTAGCTTATTAGAAAAGCAAGATTAAAAGTTGCGGAGACGCAACTTTTTTCTAACCAAAAAGTTTAAAGAAGAAAGGAGAGAATGATGAGTTTTTTTGGAAATGTTGACTTTCAAAAATTAACCTACACGGAAAGAACTTGTTATAGTTATTTACGAGATAATGTTGATAAAATTCCTTATATGCGAGTCCGTGATATTGCTCTGGAAGCACATGTTGGAACTTCTAGCGTCATGCGCCTCATTCATAAAATGGGTTATGATTCATATACAGATTTTAAAGAGTACATTATTGATAAAAAAGAATTGGAAAAAGGAAGCTCAAATACGGCAATTCCCTTTTCACTAGATATTTTCTCTAACGATATTGAACAACGTTTGGATAATCTGGCACATCGAGTCATTGAAAGTGACAATATCATTTTTACAGGAGTAGGTTCCAGCGGTTTAATTTGCGATTATGCAGTCAGAAGATTAGCGGGAGTTGGAATTAATACCTTTTCATTTAGTGATGTGACTTATCCAATTGCTTCAAAATTACAAAATACAACCAACACTTTGGTAATTGCTTTATCCATCTCTGGGGAAACGAATGAAATCATTGAAGTACTGACCAGTCTGCGCTCTAATAAAGATGTCTATATTTCATGTATCACACCAAAATTGAATTCAAGTATTGCTGAACTGAGCGATTTTGTCCTTACTTATCGAATTAATGAACACCGAATCAATACGCATTATGATTTGACGAGTCAATTACCAACAGTTTATTTGACTGAGCGTTTAACAGATTTGGTTTATCAATTATCAAATTAAAAAGCCAAATTGGCTTTTTTATCTGCTCAGCCGTTCCTAATCATTTGATGGATAAAACAAAAAAAGTTAAATTGAGATAACAAATATAATTTGCAAGGCTAATTTTCGCAACCTTAAAGGAAACTTATATGACATTTTTGGCACATTAGTCTTCACGAGTGGTACAGAACCAAAGTTTTGGAAAAACAAGAAAGCGCTTTCTTTCTTTTGCTCTTTAGTGTTATAATGAAAATGTAGAAAAGATGAACGTGAAACCAGTTCATCAAAAAAAGTAAAGGAGACTGTTCAACCATGAACAATTTTATTCAAAACAAAATCATGCCTCCAATGATGAAATTTTTGAATACCCGTGCAGTCACGGCAATCAAAAATGGTATGATTTATCCTATTCCATTTATCATTATTGGTTCAGTATTCTTGATTCTTGGTCAATTGCCATTCCAAGCAGGCCAAGACTTCATGAACAAAATCAAATTGGGCCCACTCTTTTTACAAATTAATAATGCTTCATTTGGTATTATGGCCTTGCTTGCCGTATTCGGTATTGCTTACGCGTGGGTTCGAGATGCAGGTTATGAAGGAGTTCCTGCTGGTTTAACTGGTATTATCGTTCACATCTTGTTGCAACCAGACACAATTCATCAAGTAACATCTGTTACTGACCCAACTAAAGTTTCAACTGCTTATCAAGTAGGGGGAGTAATTGACCGAGCTTGGTTAGGTGGGAAAGGGATGGTTCTTTCAATCATCGTCGGACTCTTAGTCGGTTGGATTTACACTGGCTTTATGCGTCGTAACATTACAATTAAAATGCCAGAACAAGTTCCAGAAAACGTTGCGGCATCATTCACTTCACTTGTTCCTGCAGGAGCAATCATTGCCTTAGCTGGTGTTGTTCACGGAATTACAACAATCGGATTCAACACAACTTTCATTGAATTAGTTTATAAATGGATTCAAACTCCATTACAACACGTAACTGATGGCCCTGTCGGCGTCTTCGTTATTGCCTTTATGCCAGTATTTATCTGGTGGTTCGGTGTTCACGGAGCGACAATCATCGGTGGGATTATGGGACCATTGCTTCAAGCCAACTCTGCTGACAATGCAGCCCTCTATAAAGCAGGACATCTCAGTCTTTCAAATGGAGCCCACATCGTTACACAATCATTCATGGACCAATACTTGACAGTTACTGGTTCTGGTTTGACCATTGGTTTGGTTATCTTCCTCTTAGTGAGTGCAAAATCAGTTCAAGGTAAAACTTTAGGACGTATGGAAATTGGACCTGCAGTGTTCAATATTAATGAACCAATTCTCTTTGGTCTTCCTATTGTCTTAAATCCTATTCTTGCAATTCCATTTATCTTAGCACCATTGATTTCAGGAATCTTGACTTACTTAGTGATTTATCTAGGAATCATTCCACCATTTAACGGAGCTTATGTTCCATGGACAACACCTGCAGTTCTTTCAGGATACCTTGTAGGTGGCTGGCAAGGTATGGTTTGGCAAGTTATTATCCTTGCATTGACATCACTTCTCTACTGGCCATTTGCCAAAGCTTATGACAATATTCTTCTTAAAGAAGAAGCTGAAACAGAAGCTGAAATTAATGCTGCTGAATAATAGCAAATTTTAGATGAGCTCAAGAATTCTTGGGCTTATCTTATTAAAAATGTTAATTCTAAAAATTTAAAAGGAGAAATTATGACTTTAAAAAAAGACTTCCTCTGGGGAGGAGCAGTTGCTGCACATCAACTTGAAGGAGGATGGAATGCCGGCGGAAAGGGAGTTTCTGTTGCTGATGTCATGACAGCAGGGAGCAATGGAGTAGAGAGAAAAATCACAGATGGGGTAATTGAGGGAGAAAATTATCCGAATCATGAAGCTATTGATTTTTATCATCGCTACAAAGAAGATATTGCACTCTTTGATGAATTGGGATTAAATTGTTTTAGAACTTCCATTGCATGGACTCGTATTTTTCCAAATGGAGATGAAGCAGAACCTAATGAAGAAGGATTGCAATTCTATGATGATTTATTTGATGAGTGTTTAAAACATGGGATTGAACCTGTAATTACTCTATCTCACTTTGAACTTCCTTATCACTTAGTGACAGAATATGGTGGCTTTCGTAATCGTAAACTCATTGATTTCTTTGTCCATTTTTCAGAAGTCGTAATGAATCGTTATAAAGATAAAGTTAAATATTGGATGACTTTCAATGAAATCAACAACCAAGCAAACTATTTGCGTGATTTTGCACCATTTACTAATTCTGGTTTAAAATTCCCAGAAGGAGCAAGCGAAAAAGAACGTGAAGAAATGATGTATCAAGCGGCTCATTATGAGTTGGTTGCTTCTGCCAAAGTTGTCGCTCTGGGACATAAAATCAATCCAGATTTCCAAATTGGATGTATGATTGCCATGTGTCCGATTTATCCTGCAACTTGTAAACCAGAAGATATGATGGCTTCAACCGTTGCTATGCAACGTCGCTATTGGTTTGCAGATGTTCATGTTCGCGGACATTACCCAAGCTATTTAAAAGCCTATTTTGACCGTAAGGAATTTAAACTTGATATTCTTGATGATGATTTGAAAGCATTGGAAGAAGGAAAAGTAGATTATATTGGTTTTTCTTACTACATGAGTTTTGCAATTAAAGACCATGGTAAAGCTCCTACTTTTGATTACAATGAAGATAAAGATTTAGTCAAAAATGAATATGTTAAAGCTTCTGAATGGGGCTGGCAAATTGATCCTTTAGGATTACGTTATGCAATGAATTGGTTCTATGAACGTTATGAAAAACCACTCTTCATTGTTGAAAATGGTTTTGGTGCTGTAGATGAAGTTGAAGCTGACGGAAGTATTCACGACCCTTATCGAGTAGATTATTTAAAAGCTCATATAGAAGCAATGAAAAATGCTGTAGATTATGATGGAGTTGACTTAATGGGTTATACTCCGTGGGGCTTTATTGATCTTGTTTCTGCTGGGACAGGTGAGATGAAAAAACGCTATGGCGTCATATATGTAGATAAGGATAACGAAGGAAATGGGACATTAGAACGTTCGAAAAAAGACTCCTTTACTTGGTATCAAAAAGTTATCGCAACAAATGGCGAAGAACTTTAAAAATAAAAGACACGAAAGTGTCTTTTTATTTTTATTGGAATGTAAAGAAAACACTCCAAAAGTGGAAAAAGTAGTATAAAGGGTACGTAACTGTATTTTATTAATTTTTTGGTGAACTTTAAAGCCTAATAAAGTAAAAATATCAGATTATAAGTTATTTTCATGTAAAAAACGTTTCCGATATGAAAAGAATAAGGGTTGAATTTCCAACTAGCTTTTGACAAATTTGTTCATTTTGCTAAAATATCTTTACTGAGTAGTTCATGTGTAACAGAAAGGGGTTTTATGCAAGCAAAATATAGGGGACAGCTTGTAGAAGTCTGGAAAATTTCGCATCGACCAATTCATGAAATATGGGTTAGGCAGGCTTTTGAACAAGAACGGCTTTCTTGGAATGAATGGAATAAAAACGTTTTAAATTTTGAGTCAATTTCAGGAGATTTGGCTTTAGTTGGCGATTTTTTGATTCAAAAAGATGGAAGAAGATTTCATGTTGTCAGCAGAGAAAATGTTCAGCGGGATTTGGTCTTTATGGACACAGAAACAAATTTTAAAATTGGTAATTAAAACAGAAAAGTTGCATAGCTCAAGTCATTTTTTATTGATTTGGAGTTAGTAAATGATTATTAAAGCCTATCAGTCTTGATTTAAATGATTTAACAGGAAGTAGAGTGAGCTCATGCTTGCCATAAATTTATTTTTCCGCTATAATAGTTAATGTTGTGGCGGCGTAGTGAAGTGGTAACACATGGCTCTGCAAAAGCTTAATCGTCGGTTCAAATCCGACCGTCGCCTTAATAAAAAAAGATACTTGCTTGGAAAAGCAAGTTTTTTTGTTTTAAATTACATCATTTTTTTAATAGAAATTTGCCTTTTTGATGTGCTTCGGTAATCATACTGACTGGTCTTTTGTGTTAAAATAGGAGCTATGAATATCGAGTCAAAAATTAAAGAGCTTACGGAAAAATTAAATCAGTATGCTTATGAATATTATACTTTAGATGAGCCTTCGGTAGAAGACAGTGAGTACGATCGACTCTATCAAGAATTGGTAAAATTGGAGGCTGAAAATCCACAACTAACTAGAGCGGATTCTCCAACGCACCGAACAGGTGGGGTTATTTTAGACGGATTTGTTAAATTTAGACACCCTTATAATCTCTATAGTTTAGGGGATGTTTTTTCGCGTGAAGAATTAGCAGTTTGGGAAGAACGAGTTCGCAAGGAAATTGCTAATCCAGAGTATATTTGTGAATTAAAAATTGATGGTCTTTCATTGTCTCTTTATTATGAGAATGGTTTGCTTGTGACTGCAGCGACTCGGGGCGATGGAACAACGGGTGAAAATATCACAGAAAATGTGAAACGGATCAAAGATGTTCCTTTAAAGCTTAAAGAAGCAATTGATATTGTGGTACGTGGTGAAGCTTATCTTCCACGTAAGAATTTTGCTAAACTGAACAAAGAGCGTGAACTTGAAGGAGCAGCTCCTTTTGCTAATCCAAGAAATGCGGCAGCTGGAACTTTACGTCAACTTGATACGAAAATAGTTGCCAAACGTGGTCTTGCAACTTTCCTTTATCAAGAAGCAAGTCCAGCAACCAATGACACTCAAGAAGAAGTCTTAGAATATTTTGAAGAACTTGGTTTCCAAGTCAATCCTGAACGTAAATTTGCTCGAAATATGGATGAAATTTGGGAATTTATTGAAGAGGCTACCCGTCTGCGTGACGAACTCCCCTATGATATTGACGGGGTTGTTGTAAAAGTTAATAATCTTGCTGAGCAGGAGGAATTAGGTTTTACGGTTAAGGCACCGCGCTGGGCGATTGCTTACAAATTTCCAGCTGAACAAGCAGAAACAGAAATTTTGTCTGTTGACTGGACTGTCGGTCGGACAGGAGTTGTCACCCCAACAGCAAATATGACCCCGGTTCTTTTAGCACAGACAACGGTTGCTCGAGCAACTTTGCACAATGTGGACTATATTGAAGAAAAAGATATCCGTATTGGCGATCATGTCTTGATTTATAAGGCAGGGGATATTATTCCGAAGGTTGGGAAAGTACTTTTGGATAAACGGCCAGAAGGTCTTGAAGGCTTAGAAATTCCAACGAAATGTCCAGAGTGTGGTTCGGAGTTAATTCATTTTGAAGATGAAGTGGCTTTACGCTGTGTTAACCCCTTGTGTCCGGCGCAAATTCGGGAAAAACTAATTCATTTTGCTAGTCGTGATGCTATGAATATTGTGGGCTTAGGTCCGTCAGTCATTTCACAACTTTTTGATAAAAAATTGGTGGCTGATGTTGCTGATTTATATCAATTGACGATTGAAGATTTACTGACATTAGATAAGGTCAAAGAAACATTGGCTCAAAAAATTGTGTCAGCAATTGCGCAGAGTCGTGAAAATTCGGCGGAAAAATTATTATTTGGTTTAGGAATTCGTCATGTTGGTGGTAAAGCGGCTAAATTACTTTTGGAACGTTTTGCTAATCTTCGAGCGCTTTCTAAAGCAACAGAAGAAGAAATTTCTGAAATTCCATCTTTAGGTGGGGTCATTGCTACGGCTGTCGTTTCTTATTTTGAAACTGACGGAGCAAAAATTTTACTGGATGAACTTGAAAATGCTGGTGTAAATTTTGATTATTTAGGGGCTGTTAATATTGAAGGAATATTATCAGGTAAGACAGTTGTCTTAACTGGTAAATTGACGACTTTGAAGCGCTCAGAAGCAAAAGAAAAATTGGAAGCGTTGGGAGCAAATGTTTCTGGTTCTGTTTCTAAGAAAACTGATTTGGTAGTCGCCGGAGAAGAAGCAGGTAGCAAACTGACAAAAGCTCAAGACTTAGGAATTGAAATCTGGTCAGAGCAAGATTTGCTTGATTTATAAACTAATTTGTATTGAATATTACTGACAGACTTTAGTGAGAGCGTAAATTTACTGACAGAAATTTGAACTTTGGTTCAATTGGTGGGGTCACTCTTTTGGGAGTTTGTCAGTAAATTATTTTTAAGAATGGATGAGAGAAGGTTTCGGAGAAAATGATGAAGGCGAGATTGATTTACAATCCGACATCGGGTCAAGAAATTATAAAAAAACATATTGCAGATATTTTGGATAAATTAGAGCAATATGGTTATGAGGCCAGTGCTTATCAAACCACAGCAGAACAAGATTCCGCAAAAAAAGAGGCGGCAAGAGCAACAGAAGCTGGCTTTGATTTAATCATTGCGGCTGGTGGTGATGGTACTATTAATGAAGTTGTAGCTGGAATTTCTCCTTTTGAGAAACGTCCTCAATTAGCTATTGTTCCAACGGGAACGACAAACGACTTTGCTAGGGCTTTAAAAATTCCAAGAGGAAAACCGCTTGAAGCGATTGAAATTATTGGTAAAAATCAGATTCTAAATATTGATGTCGGTCATGCCGTAATCAGAGAAACACAAGATGAACAGTATTTTATTAATATCGCTGCTGGGGGCGGTTTGACAGAACTTACTTACAGTGTTCCTAGTCATTTAAAAACGGCTTTTGGTTATTTGGCCTATTTAGCAAAGGGTGCAGAACTTTTACCTCGTGTGCGTAAAGCACCGGTTCGTGTTGTTCATGATGAAGGCGTATTTGAGGGTGATATTTCAATGTTCTTTGCCGCACTTACTAATTCAGTTGGTGGCTTTGAAAAGATTGCACCTGATGCTAAATTAGATGATGGACTTTTCACACTGATTTTGGTGAAAACAGATAATCTATTTGAACTTATTGCTTTACTTGCGATTGTAGCTAATGGAAAACATTTGGATGATGTTAATTTGGAATACATTAAAACAAGTAAAATTGAAATCGAAGCCTTAGGCGGTCAAAAAATTCTTCTTAATTTAGATGGAGAATATGGTGGAGATGCTCCAGTTCAATTTGATAATCTCAAAGGTCATTTGGATATGTATGTAAACCTTGATGAAATCAACGATGACCATTACCTTGGAGACGAAGAAACCTTGGCATTAGAAGCAGTTGCGCAAAAATTTGCCGAAGAAGCCAATAAAATTAAAGATGAAGATGAAGAAGATTAAAAAGTTACTGACAGATCTGTCAGTAACTTTTTCTGTCAGTAAAATACGACGGCTCGGAGCATTTTAGTTGATGCTAAGAGAATTGTCAACTACATTAATAATTCTGTCAGTAAAATGTGCAACTTGTACAATTAATTTAGGCAAATCACTGATTGAAAACAGAAAACGTTTACAGTAGAATAATATTAAAGAACAAATGTTATTAGAGGAGAAAAAATGACAACACTCAGTTTAGACAAAATCTACAAAAAATATCCCAATGCGACGCAATACGCTGTTGAAGATTTCAACATTGATATCAAAGATAAAGAATTCATTGTATTCGTTGGTCCTTCAGGTTGTGGTAAATCAACAACATTGCGAATGGTCGCTGGTCTTGAAGATATTACTGAAGGCGAATTTAAAATTGACGGTAAAATCATGAATGATGTCGCACCAAAAGATCGTGATATTGCCATGGTTTTCCAAAACTATGCGCTTTATCCACATATGACAGTTTTTGATAACATGGCCTTTGGTTTGAAACTTCGTAAGTTCAAAAAAGATGAAATTAAACGTCGTGTTGAAGAAGCTGGAACAATTCTTGGTCTTTCTGATTTGCTTGACCGTAAACCTGCTGACTTATCAGGTGGTCAACGTCAACGGGTAGCAATGGGACGTGCGATTGTCCGTGATGCCAAAGTTTTCCTCATGGATGAACCTTTGTCAAACTTGGATGCTAAACTTCGTGTTTCAATGCGTACAGAAATTGCAAAAATTCACCGTCGAATTGGAGCAACAACAATCTATGTAACCCATGACCAAACTGAAGCGATGACTCTTGCTGACCGTATTGTTATTATGTCATCATCACCAAACTCTGATAAAACAGGGACAGTTGGTCGTGTTGAACAAATCGGAACACCACAAGAGCTTTATAATGAACCTGCTAATAAATTTGTTGCCGGTTTTATCGGTAGTCCTGCGATGAACTTCTTTAATGTCAAAGTTGCTTCTGGAAAATTAACAAATAATGAAGGTTTGAATATGGACCTTCCAGAAGGAAAAGCAAAATTGCTTAAAGAACAAGGGTATGAAGGAAAAGAAGTGATTCTTGGAATTCGTCCAGAAGACATTCAAGCAAGCAATTTGGCACAACAAGCCTATCCAAATCAAACAATTGAAGCTGAAGTTGTCGTTTCTGAACTTCTTGGAGCAGAAACTATGCTTTATCTTAGAGCTGGTTCAACTGAATTTGTTTCTCGTGTTGAAGCGCGTGATTTCCGCAATCCAGGAGAAAAAATTACAGTGGCTTTGAACCTAAACAAATCACATTTCTTTGATGCTCAAACTGAACATCGCATCATTGATTAAAATTTACGCCCTCTTATCTCTAAAGATTCTGTCATTAATTGATAGAATCTTTTTTAGTTTGTAAGTGAAAAAATTACTGATAGGTCTTGTAAATAAAGGCTTTTCAACGATAATGTCAAAGATAATTGACACTAAGCAGCTTCAACTTTTCAGGCTTAAAATGCTAAAATTAACTTAGTCAAAATAATATTATTAGGAAAGCTCTCGTCTTTTTCGATTTAGTACTAAATCACATAAAGAACACCGACACCGCTCTTTATGCCGTAAAAATGTCGAATAAATGCTCTCCTGAGAAGGTTTGAAAAAAATGAAAAAAACAATGGACGGAAACATGGCGGCAGCACATATTGCTTACGCCTTTTCAGAAATTGCCGTAATTTATCCAATTACCCCAAGTTCACCAATGGCAGATTATACTGACGCGTGGTCAGTTGCTGGTCGTAAAAATATCTGGGGCTCAACAGTAAAAATTACAGAACTACAATCAGAAGCCGGTGCAGCAGGTGCCATGCACGGTGTTCTTAAAGCAGGAGGGCTTGCGACAACTTATACCGCTTCGCAAGGGCTCCTTTTAATGCTTCCAAATATGTATAAAATGGCTGGTGAACTTTTGCCAGCAGTTATTCATGTCGCAGCTCGTGCCGTAGCGGCTGGGGCGCTTAATATTTTTGGAGACCAGTCTGACGTGATGTCAGCCAGAACAACTGGGTTTGCCATGTTAGCAGAGTCATCTGTTCAAGAAGTGATGGACTTGTCAGCAGTTGCCCACTTAGCAACACTTGAAGGTTCAGTTCCTTTCTTGAATTTCTTTGACGGTTTTAGAACTTCTCATGAAATTCAAAAAATTGATGTTATTGATTATCAAGATTTATTACCAATGGTTAATCAAGAAAAATTAGCTGATTTTCGTGACCGTGCAATGAACCCTGATCATCCTACAGTTTCAGGGACAAATCAAAATGCAGATATCTATTTCCAACAAAGGGAAACGGTCAATTCTTACTATGAAGCTCTTCCTGAAATCGTTCAAAAATACATGGGAAAAATCAATAAACTTCGTGGGACAGATTATGATTTAGTCAATTATTATGGCGCACCTGATGCGACAGAAGTCATTGTTTCTATGGGTTCTGTTGCTGGGACAATTGAGCAAACAGTTGATTATTTAAATGGACAAGGCCGAAAAGTTGGTTTTATCAATGTTCACTTATATCGTCCATTTCCATTGGAAAACTTTCTTGAAAAATTACCAAAGACAGTCAAATCAGTAGCGGTCTTAGACCGTACAAAAGAATCTGGTTCAAATGGAGAACCTCTTTTCCTTGACGTTCAATCAGCGCTTTTCAATTCTAATGTTAAACAAGTGATTGGTGGCCGCTATGGAATTGGTGGAAAAGATACTCGTCCAGAACACATCGTCAGTGTTTTTGATGAATTAGTCAAAGCACAACCAAAACGTATGTTTACAATCGGAATTAATGATGATGTTACAAACTTGTCTCTGACAAATTCAAAAGTCCTTGATTTAACACCAGCAGATACATTTCAAGCAAAATTCTGGGGCTTTGGTTCAGATGGAACAGTTGGTGCCAATAAAGCAGCAATCAAAATTATTGGTGACCATACTGATAAATATGTTCAAGCCGCTTTTGAATATGATTCAAAAAAATCAGGTGGATTAACCATTTCACATTTACGTTTTGGTGATTCGCCAATTACTTCTGAATATATGACAGCTACACTTGATTTTGTTGCTTGTCACAACATGACTTATGTACGTAAATATAACTTGACCAAAGGCTTGAAAGCTGGAGGCCTATTTCTATTAAACACAAGTTGGAATCTAGAACAACTTTCAAAAAATCTTCCGAATGAAATGAAGAAATTCATTGCCGAAAATCAAATTCGATTTTATACGATTGATGCCATGAAAATTGCTCATGAAACCGGAATGGAACGCAGAATTAATACGATTATGCAGGTCGCCTTTTTCAAATTGGCTCATGTTATGCCTTTTGATGAAGCCTATGAGATTCTGAAAAAAGATGCTCAAAAATATGCAAAGAAATCACCAACCATTGTTGAACAAAATTTGAATGCAATGGCACTTGCTTTGAACGGCTTGCATGAAGTAAAGATTCCAGAAAGCTGGGCTGAAACTCAAGAAGAAAAAACGAAAGTTCTTACGACAGAAAGTTCTCGTAAAAAATATGTTTTTGAAATTGTAAATAAAACCAATGCCTTTGAAGGTGATGAACTTTCGGTACAAACCTTAGTCGATAACAAAATGACTTTTGGAGATGAACCATTGGGAACAAGTGCTTCTGAAAAAAGGGGAATTGCCTTAGAAATTCCTGAATGGAATGCCCAAGCTTGTATTCAATGTAATGAATGTTCATTTGTTTGTCCTCATGCTGCCATCAGACCATTTTTAGTCGACGAAGACGAATGGAATCAAGCACCAGAAGGTTTCCATGTTATGGATTATAAAGGAGCTGATGGCTTAAAATATCGGATTCAGGTCTCTGTTGAAGACTGTACAGGTTGTGGATTATGTATTGAAGCCTGTCCTAAAAAGGGTGAAGCTTTAAAAATGATTCCTTATGAGGGACAAGAAAAAGAATCTGTCAATTGGGCTTTTGCGCAAACCCTTAAAACAAAAGAAAATCCAGCTCGTCCAGGTACAATTGCCGCTAGTCAATTTGAAAAACCACTTTTTGAATTTTCAGGAGCATGCTCAGGCTGTGGTGAAACACCATATATTAAATTATTGACACAAATGTTTGGTGACCGAATGATGATTTCCAATGCAACTGGCTGTTCAGCCATTTATGGTGGAACACAAGCAACACCATATACAACAAATGAGTTTGAACAAGGCCCTGCATGGTCAAACTCACTCTTTGAGGATAATGCGGAATACGGATATGGAATGTGGTTAGCTTCTCAAACCAGACGTCAAAAATTAGCAGCCCAAGTCCTTGAAGCCTTGCCAGAAATGTCAGATGATTTGCAAAAATTGGCGAAAGACTGGGTAGAACACTTAGAAGATTCAGAAGGAACACGAGCAAGAGCCGAAAAAATGAAGGGAATGCTTGCTTCTGAACACTTCAACTCAGCTAAGTTGGATGAAATATATAAACAAAAAGATCAATTTGTAAAACCAACCCAATGGATATTTGGTGGAGATGGTTGGGCCTATGATATTGGTTTTGGCGGTTTAGATCATATTGTAGCTTCAGGTGCTGATGTTAATATCTTAGTTATGGACAACGAAGTCTATGCCAATACTGGGGGACAAGTTTCTAAAGCAACTCCAGCTTCAGCAATTGCACAATTTGCTGCTGGCGGTAAATCTAATACGAAAAAAGATTTAGGAGCGATGCTAATGACCTACGGAGATGTTTATGTGGCTCAGATTGCTTCTGGAGCAAACATGATGCAAACAATCCGTGCCTTTGATGAAGCTGAAAAATTTAAAGGTCCATCAGTCATTATTGCTTATACTCCATGTATTTCACATGGTTTATATGGAGGAATACATTTAGCACTTGATGAAGCAAAAGAAGCCGTGAATTCTGGTTACTGGCAACTTTATCGCTATAATCCTCTTCTTGAAGATTTGGGTAAAAATCCGATGATTCTTGATTTCAAAAAACCTGATTTTAGTAAAGTTAGAAATTTCTTATTGACACAATCTCGTTTTGGTAATCTATTAAAAGTTGATGCTGAACATGCAGAAAGTTTGTATGCTAAAGCTGCCAAAGATTCTCGTAAACGATTTATGCGTTATGCTAGAACATCAGGAGATTTAGATAAGTATTTAGAACGTGAAGCAAAAGCACTGGCGAAAAAAAATCCTGAATCAGAGGGGACTATAGAAGTTACTCTGCCAAAAGAACGTAAGAAACGTCCAGTTGATCCTGAGCGTGAAGCAAGACGAGCTGCTCGTAAAGCAGAACGTGAGGCTAAAAAATAATATATTCTTACTAATGAAAAGTTACTGACAGAATTTTTGTCAGTAACTTTTTTATTCTCGTCAGCTAAAAACTACAGTTTTGCTAATGTAAAAATTACAGATAGATTAAGGGAATAAGAACAAGATGATAAATCTTTATTTGGGAATAAAGCAGTTCACGTAAAATTTTGGTATAATTAGACTAACAATATAAAAGGAGGGGGACTTTTGACCGACTTCAATCAATTTTTTAACCTTGAGTTTTGGCAAAAGATTTTTGAATTGAATGAATCACCTCTGCGAATTGCTATTGCAATATTAGACATTGCAATTATCAGTTTTTTCCTTTATCAAGCGATTAGGTTTGTACAAGGAACAAAATTAATGACGCTTGTTCGTGGTGTGATTATTTTCATTTTTATCAGAATTATTGCCGGACTTATTGGACTTACAACAGTTGAGTGGTTACTCAACCAAGTTATTACCTATGGGGTTATCGCCGGAGTTATCATTTTTCAGCCTGAAATTAGGCGAGCGCTTGAAAGCTTAGGAAGAACAACCACATTATTTACACCAACGAGAAAAAGTAGCCCTGATGGGCATATTTCAGCTTACGAGAAATCTTTTGCTTACATGTCTGAGCGAAAAATTGGCGCTTTGATTGCGATTGAGCAAGGGCAAAATTTAAATGAATTTGTAAGTACAGGGATTCGTTTAGATGCGGATATTACTAGCGAATTACTTATTAATATTTTCATTCCAAATACACCTTTGCACGATGGCGCGGTCATTGTTCAGGGAAACAAAATTGCTGTAACCTCTGCCTATCTTCCTTTGACCGAAAAATCGGGGATTTCAAAACAATTTGGGACTAGACACCGTGCTGCAATTGGACTTTCTGAAGTCTCAGATGCTTTAGTTTTAGTGGTTTCCGAAGAAACTGGTGGAATTTCAATCGCTCACAATGGAGAATTTTTCGCGGATATTTCCAAAGAAAAATTCCATGATATTCTAGTGGCCATTTTAGTTCCTAAAGTTGAAAAAAATGAAAAAGGAACAGGGAAGAATAGAAAAAATAAAGCAGGAGGAAAGAAAAATGGCAAATAAATTTTTTAATTCCAAAACATTTTATATCCTTGCCTCTGTTTTCTTTGCGATTGTCCTTTTCTTTAATACTAATGCAACATCCATCCGTAATCAGGGAACTAATCAGTCTGGAGAAGTTTACACAGCCACAATTAATAACGTTCCAGTAGAATTAAAATATAATTCTAATAAATATTTCGTTAGTGGTTATAACAGCACTGCGACGGTTCATCTTTCTGGATATAATCGCTTGTCTATCACTAATGAAGAAAATTCGGACACAAGAAATTTCTTTTTAAGTGTTGATTTGACCAAACTAAAAACAGGAAAATTTGATGTACCAATTCGGATTGAACAACTGCCTGGCGGAGTAACGGCAACGATTGAACCTAAAACAATGAATATCACTTTAGAAGACAAAGTGAAGAAAGAGTTTGAAGTAACACCAAAAGCTGATTCAACTCAATTGCCAGAAGGTTTTACAATTGATTCACTTTCAGTGAGTGATGAAAAGGTAAAAGTGACTGCCGGGGAAGAGAGCATCAAAAAAATTCAAGCAATTGAAGCTGCTTTACCAAATGATGTTAATTTAAATGAAAATTATTCAGGCACAGTCACTCTTCATGCCGTAGACAGCACAGGTAAAATTCTTCCAGCACAAATTGAACCTTCAACGACTCATTTAAAAGTTGTAGTAAATAAATTAACTAAAGATGTGCCGGTTAAAGTGACACAAAAAGGAACGCTTGATAAGACTTTATCATCTATTAAGACAAAAGTATCTGATAAAACAGTTACTCTCTCAGGAGAAAAAAGTGCTTTAGAAGCAATCAACGAGGTTGAAGCATCAGTGGATATCTCTGGAGTTGTAAAAGAAACGAAAGTAACTGTTCCTATACGTGCAACAGGAGTAAGTGCTGATCCACAAGAAGTTGAAGTAACATTAACACCTGTAAAAATAAGTGGATAAATTTTCAGAGTCAAATAAAAATAATAAAAATGGAGACAAGAAAAAATGGGTAAATATTTCGGAACAGACGGTGTTCGCGGGGAAGCAAATGTTGAATTAACGCCGGAGATGGCTTTTAAACTTGGTCGTTTTGGTGGCTATGTCCTTAGTCAACATGAATTAGGTACACCAAAAGTTTATGTTGGTCGCGATACACGAATTTCTGGACAAATGCTTGCGAGCAGTTTGATTTCAGGACTTTTGTCTGTTGGGATTGAAGTTTATGATTTAGGAGTCATTGCAACACCAGGTGTAGCATATTTAGTTAAAAAAGATGGTGCCTCTGCTGGGGTCATGATATCAGCCAGCCATAATCCAGCACTTGATAATGGAATTAAATTCTTTGGTGGTGATGGTTATAAATTAGAGGATGAAAAAGAACTTGAAATTGAAGCATTGATTGACGCTGAAGAAGACACATTGCCACGTCCATCTGCTCAAGGCTTAGGAATGCTGCATGACTATATCGAAGGTGTTCGTAAATATCAAGCTTTCTTAAAAACAACAGCAGAAGGTAATTTTGAAGGCTATAAGGTTGTTCTTGATACAGCTAATGGTGCAGCTTATACTTCTGCTCGTGCCGTTTTTGCTGATTTAGAAGCGAATTTGACAGTTATTGGTGAAAATCCTGATGGACTCAATATCAATGTAAAAGTAGGCTCAACTCATCCTGAAGCGATGGCTAAAAAAGTTGTCGAAACAGGAAGTGACCTCGGACTTGCCTTTGACGGTGATGCTGACCGCCTGATTGCCGTTGATGAAAATGGAGAAATTGTTGATGGCGATAAAATTATGTTTATCGTTGGGAAATATCTTCTTGGACAAGGAAAATTGGCTCAAGATACGCTAGTAACAACTGTGATGTCTAATCTTGGATTCCATTTAGCGCTTGAAGAAGCAGGGATTAATTCAGTGATTACAGCCGTTGGTGACCGTTATGTTGTTGAAGAAATGAAGAAAAATAATTACAACTTCGGTGGTGAACAATCGGGTCATATGATTTTCCTTGATTACAATACAACAGGAGATGGTCAACTTTCAGCCATTCAATTGTTGAAAGTAATGCGTGAAACTGGCAAATCTTTATCTGAATTAGCAAGTGAAGTTACAATTTATCCACAAAAATTAGTTAATGTTCGGGTAAAAGATAATGCAGCTAAAAAATCAGCAATGGATGTGCCAGCGATTCAAAAAGTAATTTCAGAAATGGAAACTTCAATGAATGGGAAAGGTCGTATTTTAGTTCGCCCTTCAGGAACTGAACCACTCTTGCGTGTCATGGCTGAAGCGCCAACTCATGAAGAGGTCAATCATGTTGTAGATACCATTGTTGAAGTTGTTGAAGCAGAAATTGGTGTAAAATAAAGAAAAAAAGCAAGAACTGATTTTGTTCTTGCTTTTTATTATCAAGTAAAAACTCTCCTTATTGGGAGAGCTTTTTTATCTTTTTTGTCGTCTGGCAAATTCTGTGAAACGAAAGCGGTCGACTTGATGTCGAGATTCAGTATACTGAAAAAGAGTATTATCAGCAAGATAAACATGAGATTTGACAGACACGACATGATGGTCTTTGGGATTTAAGTCAAGATATTTAAAGTCATCTTCGCAGGCAAAATCAATCGTGACTTCCTTTTGAGCATAGGCAATATCAAGCCCTAGAGTATCTTCTAAGTAGTCATAGGTTGAAATTTTAGCATGTTCTGGAGTTAAACCTTCGGAATATTTTTCTAAAAATAAATCCCAATCTAAAATTGAAAATTTGCCATCTACTTTGCGCCTTCTGAGAATACTTATGGCGTGTTCACCAACGGCAAAACCAGTTGTTTCTGAAAGTTTAGGGTTAATTTCAAGTCTTTCAAATCGAATGACCTCAGTTTCACTATGGAAACCCATAGAGGTTTGTAGTTCTTTGTATGAAGTTAAGCCAGAGATAGGGAAAAGGAGCCTATCGTGAGCGAGGACAATGCTACCATAGCCATGTCGTCTTTGAATAAGCCCTTTCTCTTCTAAAATTTTTAAAGCCTGTCTGACTGTTGAACGACTGCTCTCGTAATTAGCAGAGAGCTCATTTTCACTTGGAAGAATATCGTTCGTTTTATAGATATCGTTAAAAATCTTTTTTTCTAAATCTTGCAAAATCACTTCATATTTCTTCATACTTTATATTTTATCATAAAAATAATTGTTACCGCTTGCTGAAAACGTTTTTATATGATACAATGATTTTGTTAACTTGTACGTACAACTTCAAAAGATAGGAGATTCTTATGTTTGGAATAGGAAAAAAGAAAGAATTGAAAGACGATAAAGGGCTATATAATCCAGTTTCTGGAGAAGTTATTGAACTTTCAAAAGTAAACGATCCGGTATTTTCAAAGAAAATAATGGGTGATGGTTTTGCAGTTGAGCCCAAAGAAAATAAAATTTTTGCTCCAGTTTCTGCAAAAGTAACTTTGGTTCAGGGACATGCAATTGGCTTTAAACGTGCTGATGGCTTAGATATTCTTTTACATCTAGGTATTGATACAGTAGCTCTTAAAGGGGCACCATTTAAAATTAAAGTTAAAGTGGATGATATTGTTAATGGTGGTGATGAGCTGGGAACTGTTGATTGGGGGCAGATTGAAGCTGCTGGTTTGGATAAGACAACAATGGTTATTTTTACAAATACTAAAGACCTTTTATCTGGCTTTGAGGTTAAATATGGTTCAGCCAATGCACGTGATGAATTAGGTCAGGCAAGTGTTAAGTAAGTAAAAATATCAACCAATAAATTTATAGCACAAAGAAGACGAGAACTTTGGATATAGATTTTGTGACTATTAAACTCGTCAATTATTATTTTATATTATGAAATGCTTCATAGATAATGAAGCAAAAGGAGAACTTATGGCAAATTATTCACAACTTGCGACTGATATTATCGCAAATGTAGGTGGCGCTGAAAATGTCACAAAAGTTATTCATTGTATCACTCGTCTTCGTTTCACTTTAAAGGACAAGGATAAAGCCGATACAGCAGCAATTGAAGCCTTACCTGGTGTGGCAGGCGCGGTTTATAATTCAAACTTGAATCAATATCAAGTGGTTATTGGACAAGCGGTTGAGGATGTTTATGATGAAGTTGTTGAACAACTTGGTGATGCGGTAGTTGATGATGAGGCAACGGCACAAGCAGTCGCTGCAACAGCACCAGCTAATGGTAAAAAACAAAATCCGATTGTTCATGCTTTCCAAGTGGTCATTGGAACAATTACTGGGTCAATGATTCCTATTATTGGTTTACTTGCAGCTGGTGGGATGATTAATGGTTTACTTAGTATATTTGTTAAGGGAAATCGCTTAATCGAAGTGATTGATCCTGCAAGTTCAACTTATGTCATTATTTCAACACTGGCAATGACGCCCTTTTACTTCTTACCTGTTTTGGTTGGTTTTTCAGCAGCAAAACAATTGGCACCTAAAGATACTGTTTTACAATTTATTGGTGCTGCAGTCGGCGGATTTATGATTAATCCAGGGATTACTAACTTGGTAAATGCGCATGTTGGAACGAATGCGGCAGGTAAAAATGTTGTTGTTGAAGCAGCTGCTCCTGTTGCAAATTTCCTTGGAGTAACTTTTAATACAAGTTATTTTGGAATCCCCGTTGCTTTGCCAAGCTATGCTTATACAATTTTCCCAATCATTGTAGCCGTGGCAATTGCTAAACCACTGAATGCTTGGTTGAAAAAAGTTTTACCACTTGCCTTGCGTCCAATTTTCCAACCAATGATTACTTTCTTTATTACCGCATCAATTGTTTTACTTTTGGTAGGTCCAGTTATTTCTACAATTTCTTCTGGATTGTCATTTGTGATTGATCATATCTTGTCATTGAATTTAGGAATTGCAAGTATTATCGTTGGTGGTTTGTATCAATGTTTGGTTATCTTTGGGTTGCACTGGTTGGTTGTACCACTTATTTCACAAGAATTGGCGGCTACTGGAGCAAGTTCACTCAATATGATTGTTTCTTTCACAATGCTCGCTCAAGGGGTTGGTGCCTTGACTGTCTTCTTTAAATCTAAAAAAGCAGACCTCAAAGGACTTTCTGCTCCAGCAGCAATTTCAGCCTTTTGTGGGGTAACTGAACCGGCAATGTATGGGATTAATTTGAAATATGTGCGTGTCTTTATCATGTCTTCAATTGGTGCCGCGATTGGTGCAGGTGTTGCTGGATTTGGCGGATTACAAATGTTTGGGTTCTCAGGTTCTTTGATTGGTTTCCCTAACTTTATTTCTAATCCTTTGACACATCACGCTCCTGCGGGTAACTTGATGCTCTTCTGGATCGCCACTGCGGTATGTGCGGTTGCAACTTTCCTATTGGTTTGGTTCTTTGGTTATAAAGATACAGATGTAATGGGAGAAGGTGTTGAACAAAAAAATGCATTTAAAGATGCAGTTAAATAATTAATAAACTCAGTTGGAGGCAGTGCTGATAAATTCTGCTTCCTTTAGTTTTATATGAGGGGGAAAAATGACTGAAAAAGATTGGATAATCCAATATGATAAAAAAGAAGTAGGGAAACGTTCTTATGGTCAAGAATCTTTAATGTCATTGGGAAATGGTTATTTAGGGCTTCGAGGTGCGCCTTTATGGTCAACTTGTTCTGACAATCATTATCCTGGCTTGTACGTAGCTGGTGTCTTCAACCGGACGAGTACAGAAGTCGCAGGACATGATGTCATTAATGAAGATATGGTAAATTGGCCAAATCCTCAATTAATAAAAGTATATATTGATGGTGAATTGGTTGATTTTGAAGCGTCAGTTGAAAAGCAAGCTACAATTGATTTTAAAAATGCTTTGCAAATTGAACGTTATCAGGTGAAATTGGCCAAAGGAAATTTGACTTTAGTAACAACAAAGTTTGTAGATCCAATTAATTTTCATGATTTTGGTTTTGTTGGTGAAATTATTGCTGACTTCTCTTGTAAATTAAGAATTGAAACTTTTACTGATGGCTCAGTTTTAAATCAAAATGTTGAACGTTATCGGGCTTTTGATAGTAAAGAATTTGAAGTAACAAAAATTTCCAAAGGACTTTTGGTTGCTAAAACAAGAACAAGTGAAATTGAACTTGCAATTGCTTCTAAATCATTTTTGAATGGATTGGCTTTCCCAAAAATAGATTCTGAGAATGATGAGATTTTAGCAGAAGCAATTGAAATTGACTTACAAAAAAATCAAGAAGTTCAGTTTGACAAAACGATTGTCATTGCAAGTTCTTATGAAAGTAAAAATCCTGTTGAGTTTGTACTGACAGAGCTGTCAGCAACTTCTGTCAGTAAAATTCAAGAAAATAATACGAATTATTGGGAAAAAGTTTGGTCAGATGCCGATATTGTTATCGAATCAGACCATGAAGATTTACAAAGAATGGTCAGGATGAACATTTTCCATATTCGTCAAGCGGCACAGCATGGTGCTAATCAGTTTTTAGATGCATCAGTAGGTTCACGTGGCTTGACTGGTGAAGGTTATCGGGGTCATATCTTCTGGGATGAAATTTTTGTTCTTCCTTACTATGCGGCTAATGAGCCAGAAACGGCGCGTGATTTGCTTTTGTACCGAATCAATCGATTGACCGCAGCGCAGGAAAATGCGAAGGTTGATGGAGAAAAAGGAGCTATGTTTCCTTGGCAGTCCGGCTTAATTGGTGATGAACAATCGCAATTTGTTCATTTGAACACAGTAAATAATGAATGGGAACCAGATAATAGCCGGCGTCAAAGGCATGTTAGTTTAGCCATTGTATATAATTTATGGATTTACTCACAACTGACAGAAGATGAAAGCATTTTGACTGACGGTGGTTTAGATTTAATCATTGAAACGACAAAGTTTTGGTTAAATAAAGCCGAATTAGGAGATGACGGCCGTTATCATATTGATGGGGTCATGGGACCTGATGAATATCATGAGGCCTATCCTGGGCAAGAAGGGGGAATCTGTGATAATGCCTATACTAATTTAATGCTCACTTGGCAATTAAATTGGCTGACAGAATTATCAGAAAAAGGATTTGAAATTCCTAAGGAATTACTTGAAAAAGCTCAAAAAGTTCGGAAAAAACTGTATCTAGATATTGATGAAAATGGTGTGATTGCGCAATATGCTAAATATTTTGAGCTTAAGGAAGTGGACTTTGCAGCTTATGAAGCAAAATATGGGGATATTCATCGCATTGACCGTTTGATGAAGGCCGAAGGTATTTCCCCTGACGAATATCAAGTGGCTAAACAGGCTGATACGCTGATGTTAATCTACAATTTGGGTCAGGAGCATGTGACTAAGTTGGTCAAACAATTGGCTTATGAGTTGCCCGAAAATTGGTTGAAAGTCAACCGTGATTATTATCTTGCTAGGACTGTTCACGGTTCAACGACTTCACGTCCGGTTTTTGCTGGGATTGATGTGAAATTAGGGGATTTTGATGAAGCGTTGGATTTCTTGATTACAGCAATTGGCAGTGATTATTATGATATTCAAGGGGGAACAACGGCCGAAGGGGTTCATATTGGGGTCATGGGCGAAACGCTCGAGGTGATTCAAAATGAATTTGCTGGTCTGAGTCTGCGAGATGGCCAATTTGCAATTGCTCCTTATTTACCAAAAAGCTGGACAAAATTGAAATTTAATCAAATTTTTAGAGGAACTAAAGTTGAAATTTTGATTGAAAATGGACAATTATTACTGACAGCGTCGGCGGATTTACTGACCAAAGTTTATGATGATGAGGTTCAATTAAAAGCCGGAGTGCAGACTAAATTTGATTTAAAATAAATGGTTTTACTCTTAATAAAGTTTTGATACAAGGATTTACAATTATTTTTTAATAAAAAAATTACTGACAGAATTTCTGTCAGTAATTTTGGAAAGTCATTGCTTAAAAATATATTTTTAAAATGACGAGAAAGAAGGTAAAAAGATGTTTAAAGCAGTATTGTTTGATTTAGATGGTGTAATTACAGATACCGCAGAGTATCATTTTAGAGCTTGGAAAGCTTTGGCTGAAGAAATTGGCATTAATGGTGTTGACCGCCAATTTAATGAGCAATTAAAAGGGGTCTCACGAGAAGACTCGCTTCAGAAAATTCTAGATTTAGCTGATAAAAAAGTATCAGCTGAGGAATTTAAAGAACTTGCTAAGAGAAAAAATGATAACTATGTGAAAATGATTCAGGATGTGTCGCCAGCCGATGTCTATCCTGGAATTTTACAATTACTCAAAGATTTACGTTCAAATAAAATCAAAATTGCTTTAGCGTCGGCTTCTAAGAATGGTCCATTTTTATTAGAGAGAATGAATTTAACTGGATATTTTGATGCAATTGCTGATCCGGCTGAAGTTGCAGCATCAAAACCAGCACCAGATATTTTTATTGCAGCAGCACATGCAGTGGGTGTTGCCCCCTCTGAATCAATTGGGTTAGAGGATTCTCAAGCTGGAATTCAAGCCATCAAAGATTCAGGGGCTTTACCAATTGGTGTAGGGCGCCCAGAAGATTTGGGAGATGATATCGTCATTGTGCCTGATACTTCACACTATACATTAGAATTTTTGAAAGAAGTTTGGCTTCAAAAGCAAAAATAATTCGTAATTAATAAATTACATAAAACCAATAAAAAATACCACCTTTGAGTGGTATTTTTTAATTTTTGATTTGTCTTTCCAACCAATCAGATGCCCAAGAAATCCATCGATGTACTGACGGAAGACAATATGCATCAGAAGGAGCGGTTGTACGATTAGCCAAAGAGACACCATGAGGTCCAGATTCAAAAAAGTGAGCTTCAAAAGGAACTTGATGTTTTGAGAGTCGATCACAATATTTAAGGCTGTTATAGATAGGAACACCCTCATCATCAGCCGTATGCCAAATAAAGGTTGGAGGAGTTGAGGAAGTAACTTTTTCCGAAATATTATATTCTGAGATATTTTCAATTTCAAAATTAAAATGTGACAAATCACTAGGCCAACCAAAAGTGAAGGAAGTTACTGGATAGCAGAGAATAACTCCTTTTGGTCGATGGATTTGTTCAGAATTACCATACCAAGCGGCCAGATGCCCTCCGGCAGAGCAACCAAGTAAGAAAACTTGCTCAGGATTGATTTGCCATTCTTTATGATTTTGATGAATCAGAGAAAAAACAGCTTGAACTTCTTCAAGATTTTGTGATAAAAAGTTATAGTTTGTTCCTTTGTTCATCACGGTGTAATTAAGGAGAAGCACTTGATAACCTTTGGCGAGAAAAGCTAAGGCAAGAGGGTCAGATTCTCTTTGTGAAATATGTTGATAACCACCACCAGGGCAGATAATAATAGCAGGAAAAGTATAATTTTCGTTTTGACGAGGATTTTGGAGCTGATAAAAATCAACCCATGCAGTATCATTTAAAGAAAACGTTGATTTATTCATAAGTTCATTGTACCAAAAAAGGGTTGAAAGAAATATCAAAATACCTCGTTGTTTATTTATTACATTAATGAATTTTAAGTTCGTTTAAGAAAACTATCATAGAATTTGATTATGAAGAAAATTATTTATAGTATAGTTCTGATATCCTTGCTTAATTTTGGAACGATTGCTTATGGAGAAACGGCAACCGGGACTTCAGCAAGTTCAGGAGATGCAACAGCTCAAAGCTCAACCGAGACTTCAAGTACCTCAAATTCAGCAAGTTCAGCTAGCAGTAGTTCACAAAATACAAGTTCCTCTGAAGGAACGAATTCGACAAGTCAAAATCAAACACAAACAAGTACAACTGCTCAAAATCAGACAGATAATGTTGGGCAAAATCAAACGCCTCCGGTAGTAGAAAATCGAGACAGTTCAACAGATAAAAATTCTGGCAGTCAAAAAGAAACTAAAAATTCAACCACAATTATTAATGAAACCGTCAACAATAATGCAAAGGGGAACAATATTCTTTTGATGACATTGACCAGTTTGTCAGCATCAGTCACAATCATTGGGGGAATTATTGCCTTTGTGCGTCATTTGCGTGGCCGTGGCAAGAAGAAAAATCCTGTCAGTAAGGCACAAAGTTCTAAAAATGGGAAAACTCCTTCAAATTCAATGATAGCTGAGCCATCAGTAAGTTCTAAAAAAACGCCAAATGAAGAAAAAGCACTGACAGAAACTCAGCAAATTAATATGCAGGCGGATGAATTGCTCAAAAATCATAAAAAACAACAAAAAGAATATCGTCGCAGAAGAAGATAAAAAGCCATTTAAGGTTTTTTATTTTGCCCAAATTTTTGAAAAATTGTCAGTAAAATTTACTGACAGCTTTTATGTTAAAGACTGTGATAATGTAGGAGATAAACTTTTTGAAGTGGCAACACTGGAATTTTCTAAGGTTTGACTATTTTTAGATTCATCAGTTGCAAACGTTAGATAGTGTCTTAGGGGATGTGTTATAATAAAATCATGAAATTTAACGAAGAAGAAATGTTACAATTTGCACAAAAATTGGGAAGAAAATTAGAAGCTCAAGATGTTATTGTTTTAACTGGCGAGCTTGGGGCTGGAAAAACAACTTTTACCAAAGGCTTGGCTTTGGGTTTAGAGATTCATCAAATGGTTAAAAGTCCGACTTATACAATTGTCAGAAGTCTGGAAGGACGTTTGCCACTCCATCATATGGATGTTTATCGCATTGGTGATGATCCGGATAGTTTTGATTTAGATGATTATTTATTCGGTGATGGGGTTTCGGTCATTGAATGGGGCGAAATGTTAGGCGATGATTTGCCAGAAAATTATCTGGAAGTCATTTTTGATAAGTATTCTAAAGATTTGGTCAACGATCAAGAACGTGAAATTATTTTGAAACCACATGGAAAAAGATATGAGGAGCTCGTTAATAACTTATGACTACAGAGCTAATTGTTAGAGAAGCAAATGGCGCCGACAGTTCTAGAGTCATTGAATTTCTCAATAAGGTTGGAACAGAAAGTAATTTTTTGACCATTGATGAAGTAGGAATTTTAATCTCTGAAGCAGAAATGACGGACTTTTTAAATCAACAAGCTGAGAAAGATAATAATGCTTATTTTCTTGCATTCGTTGGTGATGAAATTGCTGGTATTTTGCATTTGACGGCGGATTATCATTATCGAGTACGTCATATTGCGGAACTTTTTATCGCTGTGTCAGAAGATTATCAAGGCTATGGCATTGGGACGATTCTACTAGAAGATGCACTTGAGTGGGTAGAAGAAGTTGGAACAATCAAACGTTTGGAATTAACTGTCCAAGCACGTAATAAAAAAGCATGTCATCTTTATGAAAAGTTTGATTTTGAATTAGAAAATGTCAAAAAATGGGGCGCCCGAGATGAAAATGGTCAATTAATTGATGTTTGCGAATATGTTTTATTTTTTGACTAATAGTTGACCCTTTTGTCAGTAAAATTAAATATAATTAAAGAAAAATTAAAATCTAATTTTTCTTTTTTTGTTGTGAAAAATCAGAATTTTGATATAATGCTAATATGAAGCTTTGGATAAAAACACTTCTCATGCTTGGAAGTATTATTTTAGTAACGGCAATTGCTGCAGGCGGATATACATTAACCGTTCTGAACAGTACAACAAAAGCCTTTAAAATGACTTACACTAATGCTGGGAATAAAAAGACAGAACAAGTCATTCAGGCAACTGAACCTCTAACAATCCTACTTATGGGGGTTGACACAGGAGGCGAAGGGCGTGGAACTTCCGATTCATGGAATGGGAATTCTGACTCACAAATTCTGATGACACTTAATCCTAAAACGCACACGACAACAATGGTTTCAATTGAACGTGATACGATGACTAACATTTTAGATGCTGACGGAAACATTGTTTCTAAGCAAAAAATGAATGCAGCCTATCCCTTAGGTTATAACTCAGGGTCATCTTCTGACGGTTTAAAAAATGCCGTAAGTTATGCTATGAAAACTATTAGTGCTCAGACTGGTATTAATATTGACAGTTTTGCAACAGTCAATTTTGATGGACTAGTTAATATGGTTGATAATGTTGGTGGGATTGATATTAACAATACCACAGGCCAAACTCTCTATATTTCAGATACAGAGCCGCAATATACTGCGAAAGTTCCACCTGGAAAACAACATATTAATGGTGACCAAGCCTTAGTTTATACCCGTGACCGACATCATTTACCAAATGGTGACTATGGTCGGGCAGCTCACCAACGTGAAGTCATTGCAGCACTCATGAAGAAAATTTTAGCCTTAGATAATATCACACGCTATGAACAATTTTTGAATGAAGCCTCAAAAGATTTTAGAACTAATATCCCAATTAATGCTTCAACAATTACTTCATTACTAGGTTATAAAGATTGCTTTAACAAAGTAGTTTCTATTCAATATGAAGGCGTTGGTGAAATGGTTGATGGTGCTTCTTATCAATTTATGCCAACAGATATTTATCTCGCGATGCAAAATATCATGAAGAAATCGCTTGATGAATCAACAGTGACCACTTTGCCAAGCAGTTTGATTACTTATGAATCAGTTTTTGGCTCAGGAACAGCACCTTTTTATTATCTTCCGTCAGCTACTGTAACTGAAAAAGGAAAATCAACGGTGACTTATGGTGTTGATACGCAAGGAAATCTTGTTTCTTTGAATTCTAAAAATTCAGGGAATTATGTTTCGACAAGTGGTGGCTCAGTTCAATCAGATTCAAGTTCGGGCTCCTCTAGCTCCACGGCAACCTCAAGTTCTGATTCTACTTATCAACAAGATAATACTTACAATGATGGCTATAATAATAGTAATGACAGTACAACATCTAGCTATGGAACAGATGATACAAACACAGGGAACTATGGCTACGGTACAAGTCAATAATTGAAAAAAATAAGAGAATATGATAAACTTGTTTCTGTCAGTAATTTTAGCTTAAAAATTTACTGACAGAAATAATTTGGTCCGATAGCTCAGCTGGATAGAGCATTCGCCTTCTAAGCGAACGGTCGAGGGTTCGAATCCCCCTCGGATCATAGTGCCAAACCTCGCCTTGCCTTCGTAGCAAGGCTTTTTTGTTGCTCTTTTTATGATTTGTGCCAAATTTGTGCCAAATCACTTATCGTTTATTTCACTAAAGATTTTTTTGATATTCTCATTATCTTTTTCTTCAAGTTCTTTTAGGATATGAGAATATACTGACATCGTCACGTTCAAGCTACTATGACCGAGCCTTTTAGAAACATATAAGATATTTATTCCTTTATAAAGCATTGTAGAGGCATGAGTATGTCTTAATCCATGACAAGTAATTGTTTTTTCAAATCCAAGTTTTTTACACATATTTCTCAGTTGTTTATTGAGTGAATTATTAGTTATCAATCCATTCTTAATGTTGTAGAATACAAAAGGGTGTTCTGGCTTAATTTCGAGCCGTTTTAAGAGCTTTTCTTGCTGTTCCTTATAAAATTTTTATCATGACTTGCAAAGTAGAGCTGTCAACGGCTAAAAAACGTACAGATTGGTCATTCTTAGTTGGTGCAAAATTATTTTTATAAATATCCCAAGTTCTTTTTACGTATATCTGTCCTTTTTCAAAATCCACATTATCCCATGTCAGTCCCAAAAGCTCACTAAATCGCATACCAGTCATGGCAGCAATGTATATCATGAACGATGAGGAGTAAATAGGATTTATTTTTTCTTTAGCAAATGCAATTAATTTTATAAAATCTTGAAAATCTAAATATTTTAGTTCGGCACTTTTGGTGCCTTTACCACCTTTTGAGATAGCTCCTTTTGTAAAATCATTTTTTATAATAAAATCATCAAGTAGATTTTCTAAACTTGCCCTTACATGAACATTGATTTGTTTTACAGATGAATCGGAATGTCCCTCGGCAAATTCATTTAACATCTCTTGATATTTTACACGGTTCATTGTTTTAATCGTTGCTGTTGAGAAGTGCTTTTTTAGAACAGATAGTGTGTATAAATACTTTCTGTAAGTTCCGTCTGATACTTTACCTTTTTTGAATATTTCTATCCATTGTTTAAAGTGGTCAGTGAGTAAAATATCCTGACTAACAGTATAGAAGCCTTTAGCAAGGTTAGCTTCAATTTCACCAGCTTCTGAAATCGCATCGGCCTTCTTGGGAAAACCGCTCTTTCTAAGTTTTTTATATTTTCCGTCAGCATCTTTATAAGATATTTCATACTGCCATACTTTACCACGCTTAATATATCTTGCCATATTTGTTTATCCTTTCTAAAAATGCCCACCTAATCAAAGGATGGGCTTTTTTTATAAATCAAGTTCTACTTTGACGGCTTGACCGATTACAGCTGCTGGATTGTCTTGTGTAGCAAATTGGTCTTTAAATTCTTTGTTGATTGACACAAGTCTCAAGCAATCTATTTCGTGATAAACTTTTTTTAATGTTGCCTGACAATCATCATGGAAAAGAACAGCTCCAATAGTACCGTCGGTCACATCAGGAACAGCTTCAATTAAAACATAAGAACCAAACGGAATCTTTGGTTCCATGCTATGCCCATCAACCATTAACCAATAATAATCACGAGCAGAAGATAAGAAGTGCGCAGGGACTGGTCTTGTACCGTCGAAGTTTTCTACTGCATCAAGAGGAAGTCCGGCCGCTATTCTACCAAGAATAGGAACATCTACCATGTCTTCATCAGGTTCATATTCCATAGTGTTTGTAGGCATAGTGAAGTTTTCTAAAATCTTTCTACTTATATATGGTGGCAAATCATCAGGTATTTTATTAATCGGAATCACTTTAGATTCCTTTTTCTTTTCTTGGTTTTGCTCATCTAATTGATTGCTTGCAGTGTTAAGAACTATTTTTTGACGTGGTTCTTCAAGCTGTGAACTGATTTTATTTATTTCAGATAGAGTTGTAGAAAGGTCAGAAGCACCATACATTAATGTATCAGGATCAGTATTAAATAGATTGACCATTTTATCAAAATCTTCAACCATGGGACTTCTAACCCCTTTTATCCATTTAGAAATAGCTGACTCAGATTTTCCTAGCTTTTCGCCAAACTCTTTCATTGTCCAACCATTCTCTTTTCTGAAATAATCTATCATTTCAGGTAGTCGTATTTTTTTCATACACTAATTATAGTACAAACAACAAAACTTGTCAATTTGGAAAGTTTTAACTTGACAAATTGGACAGTTAAGGTTATAATTAAGTCATAAAGTCAAACAAGCGAACAATCATGGAGCATTCAGTACGGCAGACGTAACGGGCTCAAATGACGGTACACGACGTATCCACCGCGACGTAAGTAGCAAGTTTGGCAAATAAAAAGCCCTTGCAGGCAAATGGAGGTTCTAATGGAACAAGTAGTTACGCATTACAGAGAAACTATTCAGCAGCATAGTGTTGAGTGGTACAAAAAACAACTGTTAAAAGATTTTTCTGTTCAATTTATCAAAGACTCTTTATTACCTCAGTTATTTGAATGGTCAAATGCTTATAAAGCAGCAGTTGAACTGACAAAATAAAAAGCCCCAAAGGGGCGGAAAGGACTAGAATGTATTATCAAATATCAATCATTATTCTTTTCTCAATCATAACAGGACTTTTATCGTACATTGCTTCAAGTTATTACGCTGATAAGCAATCGAAGAAAATGAGCAAGTTAATTGAAGAAAAATTCAAAGAAACAGAAAAAAGGATTAAAGACAATTAACCAAATGGGTTTTTCATTTTCGCGATTTGCTGAGGGGTTTTTCCTTTAAACGCTTTGCCTAAGATGTCTTTGGCAATATCAGTTCCTATATTTGCTACTTGACTATCATATTCAGACTTAGCTTGGAGTTCATACTGTAATTTAAGCATTTCTACTTCATGTTTATGTTTAGTTTCTATCTCTGTCAATCGTTGTTCAAGTTCTCTATTTTTGAGTTCAAGCTCTTCAGATTTCGCCTGATATTCTTTCTTGGTTTTATAAGTGGAACCAAGATATGCAAGAAGTCCAGTAATTATAGCTGGAATAAATGAAATGAGTAAAGTCGTCATAAAAATTTCTCCGTTTTCTTTCAATTATATCATTTCTTAGCGGAGATATAAATTAGAGAAATGATATTAAAAATACACACACAGAAAGGAGCCAGTATGGCAGAGAAAAAAACTTATGAGCCACTAGATGACTTATTAGACTCTTCAGGACTGAAGTATAAAGTTATCGCAAAAAAAATTAACGTTCCCTATACAACATTTTATAAGTGGCGTATCAACCCATCTAGAATAGATGCTGTTTCAGCAGCGAACATTGCAGAGGTTATTGGAGTAGATTTAACCGATGTTATTTTCGTGCTGAAAAATTTTAATCAAAAACTTGACAAATTGGCTAGTTAGAAAGGATTCAAAAATGAACGAATTAATAAAAATTTTGTCAAAAGAAAATGATGAACAAGAAGTAACGGTTAAATCTTCGCTTATCGAAGCAAATGAATTAATTAAAGCGGTCTTCTCGGATTATGGAATTCAAAATGAAGACGGAGAACATTAAATGACCGAAGAAAAACCAAGATTTAGTTTTTCTGATATTAGAACTTTTCAGGAATGTCCTTTTAGATTAAGGGAAAGAAAAGCAAAAAGGTACGCTGAATCTCCTACAGAAGCCATGCTAGTTGGCCTTTATGCTCATGCAATGCTTGAGGGAGATAAAAGTACTGATGACTTTGTTCAAGAGCACTCTGTGGATATGATGGGCAATCTAGGCAAGAAGAATCAAGCTATTAAAAAAGTTTTTAAAGATATTGTGATGGCAGTCAATGAAGTGAAAAAAACTGAAACTTATCAGTCTTTCGATACTTTACATACTCATAAAGAACTTTACATCAGAGCAGATTATGATGATTTTGTGATTAGTGGAAGAATTGATGTCTTAAGGTTTGACCACGAAAATAAGATCATTGAAATAATTGACTGGAAAACGGCCGCAAGTTTTGAAGATGTGTTTGATAAAAATATCAGAGCTTATTTGGAATGGTACAGCCATTATAGAGAACAACTAGCTTTATACGCATGGTTAGTTGCTCAAGAATTCTCTGATTATACGAAACTAGATTATACAGTGGTAGGAAAAATTGTAGGTTTTACCAAGAAACTTCCAGTAAACATTAAGACGATTACGATGGATTTTGGAAAACTTGCTGATATTTCGGATAAAATTCTTGTTCAAACTGTGTTATCTGAGTTGGATAACATCGCTCATAATATTGAGCATGAGGGAATGGATGGATACTTTTGTCATAATTGCGACTGCTGTATCCAAAACAAAAAATACGAAGAATTAGAGGTAGAAGTATGGTAATGCAAATTAAACCCGGTGGAGCAAGGAGCCCTAAGTTAAATAGAATTTTAATTTCAGGCGGAGGGGGTTCCGGTAAAACAACTTTAGCTGCTAAGTTTGCAACGAGTCCAGACCGTGCGTTATTCATAAGTACGGATGGAAATGCAAGCCGACAAGGATATCGTGCTATAGATTTTGAATTTCCTAATACTGCTGAACAAATTATTTCTAATTTCATTCAGGCATTAAACTTAGCTGAACAAGATACTAAAAATTGGGATGTTTTAGTGATTGACTTGATTGAAGATTTTGACGAACGAGCACAAACATTACTCAGAAGTGATATTGGTTCTAGGCAAGCGATGCGTGCTTGGGGTAAAATAAATGCTTTGTACAAAGATATGCAAAGTTTAATGATGAGTAAATTCAGAGATAAAACAATTGTTTTACTTAGCAGAGATATTGAAGAAGTTGACCAAAAAACAGGGGAAATAACAGGATATAAACCTGCATTACGCAAAGCATTGAAAAACCTTGTTTTAAAAGACCAAGATGTTGAAATTAGATCTTACTTTGATAAGAATAACAAGCGTCAATTTGACATTTCTAATCTTCGTTATGAAGAAATGAAGAGTTCGCTGCAAAAGATAATTAATAAACCTTTAGAGCTTCCTCATGATTCAGAGCAAGAAGAAAAAGCTAATAAATTAAAAGCACAATATGATAAAGCTTTTGCGGCTGCAGCATCTCATAATGCGAGTGATAAAGATATTGAGTATTGGAAAAATATGGAACCGTCAGAAGCGATTATGTCTATTGCCGATTGGATTCGAATTAAAAAATCCGCTCAGACAGTCGTTGATGAAGAAGAACCAATTATGGATGAATTATTTCTAGTAGGTCAAAACTAAACCTATGAGCAAACTGCAGTCCTCACTAATCCTGAGCAGTAGAATTAGAAATAATTCAACTTTAAGCAAAACCATCTTGGGCGGTGGTTTCGTATTTAGTCAAAGCTGGAGGGTGGCGGAACGAGCCGTAAAGTCAATGAGTATTTAGTGTTTACACATAACCACTCATCGCCAGCTTTTAATTTTAAATAAAAAAATAGATATAAATATAGAAGAAAGGAGATCGAATGGTTGAAATTAGTTGGATTAAATTGAGCGTTAATATTTTTGATGATGAAAAAATGAAATTGATTGATGAGATGCCAGAAAATGATGCGATCTTTAGAATATGGGTTTACTTGCTTAGTTTGGCGGGAAAAACAAATGATTCTGGGCTTGTCTATTTAAGTAATCATATTCCATATACTGATGAAATGATTTCTGCTTTGTGTAATAGGCCTGTTTCTACTGTAAGATTGGCTCTTAAAACATTCAGAGATTTTGGTTTAATCGAAATTTACAATGATAATCTCATTAGTATAAGTAACTGGGAAAAGCATCAAAATATTGATGGAATGGATAAAATTCGAGAGCAGAATAGGATAAGAAAGCAGGCACAGCGCGAAAGGCAAGCTTTGTTAAGTGGTCACGTGACGTCACGTGACAGTCACGCAACAGAAGAAGATAAGAATAAGAGTAAGAATAAGAAAAAGAATAATAATACTATGTCAGATAAATCTGACGATGTTATTCCATATTCTGAAATTATTTCTTACTTGAATGAAAAAACAGGGCGAAGTTTTAGAACTACTGAAGCTCACAAACGTTTTATCAAAGCGAGGTGGAATGAGGATTATAAACTAGATGACTTTAAGAAGGTCGTTGATAATAAAGTTGCTGACTGGACAGGCAAAACAATAAATGGTCAACCAGCAGAAAAATACTTACAACCTTCAACGTTGTTCGGAACGAAGTTTGATAATTACCTTAATCAGACACCAATGCGCCAAGAACAAGCACAGCCTTATGATGATCTTGGATTGCCATTTTAGGAGGAAAAAATGGAAAGTATCGGAGATGTTATTGGAAAATTTGTTGATATGAATAAATTTAATGCAATGACTGATAAAGTTATCGCTCGTCCAGAAATAGAAAAATTCATTTCGGATAATAAGATGACTAGCGATGAAGTTTCAAAAAGTTATTCTAAATTCTACGAATATCTTAAAGAGAAAAATAAATTTGATAATAACGAAAAAACAGCATTGAGTGGACATGAACCTTTTTTGATTATGAACTGTGGTTATGCCGATGTTGTCTATCGTGAGACTGAAGAAGTGATTAAACGTAGGAAAAAAGCTGAGTTTGTCAAAAGGCTTAATCGCAATAGCATTGTGAGAGATATGACAATAAAAAAAGCAAGTTTTGAAAATTTTAATGCAGTAACTGACGAAGAAAAGAGAGCTTTGGCGTTCGCAAAAGAAGTATCTGAATATTATTATACTGGCGGTGAGGGAAATACTGTAGTAAGCGGGCCAGCAGGAACAGGGAAAAGTCACCTAGCCATGAGCATCTTAAAAGATTGTTTACAGCATACTGATTTAACCGTTATTTTTGCAAGTTGGTCAGAGGTTCTTCACTTAATCAAAGATAGTTTTGATAATAAAGACAGCTTTTATTCAACTGAATACTTCATGGAAGTTTTTAGAAATACTGACTTATTAGTTATTGATGATATTGGAAGCGAGAAAATAACAGAATGGTCGATGTCTTTACTGACAGAAGTTTTGGATGCAAGGACTAAGACTATTATTACCACTAATCTAAAAAGTGATGAAATAAGAAAAAAATATCATAACAGGACATATAGCCGTTTGTTCAGAGGTATTGGAAAAAAAGCATTCAATTTTGAAAATATTAAAGATAAGCGTGTTAGTCAGTTGCCATTCTAGGAGAAGCAATGAAAACAATAACCATTGAGCAGTGGGAAAACGAACATTACCCACTCGGAAGAATTAAAAAGCAGAAGCTTGCAGAGAAATCTGAGCATGAGATTATTTTTATTCTTAATCGCATGGCTCAGATGCCTGCAATTGTTAGATTTGGAGAAGCAAGTGAAGTTTGAATTTAACTTTCTCAGAAAAGAAATGATAAATGAGAATGATAATAAAGGCACAACTTATGGTTCAAGAATTGCTGCCAATAACACCAAACAGCGTTTAAGACGGATTGCATGTCGAACAGCCCATGAATGGCTAGACCAATCAGAAGAAGTATTTGAGCAATTCCATGAGAAGCACCGTTGTGATGTGTACGTTGTGATTTATCCACCTAAACGCTTTAAATATGATCCACCAAATTATGAACCAACATCAAAAGCATTAATTGATGGACTGACAGATGCTGGAATTTGGAATGATGATAATTACAATGTTATTCGCAGAACAAGTTTTGAACATGGCGGACTTTCTGGAGATACAAAGATGTGGAAAGTTGAGTTAGTAGTGAAAGAACTGACAGAATAGCATTTAATCATGAAAATTACGGTTACATTGAGCGCTTAAACTGTTTCACGGATAATTTATCACGAATAAGCTAAAAGCACTTAGAAGCTAAAATATGAGGTAGTAATATGTTCAGCAAAAATGAAATAAGGCGTGGAGATAAAATATGCTTCCGCGACACAAAATTCTTAAAAGTTATCGAAGTTACTGACAAATACATAACGGTTGAAAAAGACCAGTTCACTAAAAAATCAGTTAAGCGTGATGATTTTAGAATTGTAAAAATAAATGGAAGATACCATGCATGTGAACTCTTTGACAGAGTTGTGAAGTGAGGGATGAGATGAAATATAAATTTAAAGGATATCACTGGGTTAATCAACAAGGCTGTCTAGTATTCCCAGAGCCTAAACGAGTTGCGATTTATACCGAAGACAGTTTTGATTCACTTGAAGAAGCTAAAGCAGAATGGATAAAAGACCCATGGATTGAAGATGGAGATATCTGTATTTTAGCAACCGAGATTATAAAGGGGGACTGGGACAGATGACAGTTGAAAGTTTACTAAAAAAATTAGATGCCGGCACAAATATGATTTTAAAAGATACTCATGATAGAACACTCATTAATTTTATTTACAGGGGCCACACTGAGATGTTTGATTCTGCATTTCTTAATCGAGAAGTAAACATTTTCAGAACAAATTGTAGTGGCACGGTAATTGTTAACTTGGAGGACACGAAAAATGACTAAGTTTGAAGAAGAAGTAAGTAATTTACCAGTTTCTATAATTACAAATTATGGAGATTACTGGAATAAAGCTCAACTACTAACGGTATTCAAAGATTGGCAACCACAGCAAGCCCTGCCAGTCGTGCCTGAGTTTGTGGCTGAGTGGATAGAAATATTAAAAACTAAAGGCCTTAAACCACTAAAAAATCCAGAAACATACGGAGAAACTGGCTTTACAGAAGAAAAACTACAAAATATTGTATTTTGGATTTCTGAACACCAAGAAGATTATTTGCGTGCATGGCTAGACGGCTACACAGTCGAAAAACCGCAGCTGTTCTATATTGAATTACCAAAAGTTTTTGGATTAAGCGATTCAACCAGCGATTCAACCTTCGTATCAAAAGCGGAAAGTGGAATAATCTCAGAATTTACAAAAGGAAAAGTTTATGCATTAAAATTAACAGAACAAGAAATCAAGTCAATTGATGAGCGTTACTGGCAGTTTGCTGTGCCTGTGGAGGACGGAGAATGACAAGAGAATTTAAAACACTAAACGGAAATGCGACTATTCCAGAACGAGCGACAGAACATAGCGCAGGATATGACATTTCAGCAAGTGAAACAGTTACGATTCAACCTGATGAAATTAAAATGGTAAGCACTGGGCTAGCTGTTCAACTTGGTGATGATGAAGTATTGAAATTATACGACCGTTCAAGTAATCCAGTTAAGCGTGGCATTGCATTGATTAATTCAGTAGGAATTATCGATTCAGATTACTATCCGCAAGAATTTAAAGGCTTATTTATGAACATCTCAAAAGAGCCTGTAACCATTTCTAAAGGTCAAAGAATAATGCAAGGGGTATTTGTCAAATACCTTACAACAGACGATGACAACGCAAATGGAAAGCGTACAGGTGGTTTTGGCTCAACTGATAAGCATTAAAAGCTAGAAAGCTAGTAAATGAAAGATTTAATTTATAAAAACATTAAGCATGGACTTTATGAAATAGATGAGTTCGGAAATGTTTATTCAAAATATAAAAATGGATTTTTAAAGCCAAAACGTGATAAAGATGGTTATTTATCGTTAGCATTATCTGGTGGTAAAAGAGGTAATATCTGCTTTACAAGAGTTGCAACTTTAGTGATAGTAACATACGTAGGGCTTCCTGAAAAACATATCAAAGACCCAACGGTTAACCATATTGACGGTAACAAATTAAATAACCACTATTCAAACCTAGAATGGATAGGACGTTCTAAAAACAGTTCAATTAGAGAAAATAAAGGTGTGGGATCTAAAAATCCTGCTGCTATATTGAACGAAACAGATGTAGAAAAAATTTGCGAACTTTTATTAAAAAAAGAGCTTTCAATGTATGAAATATCATTGATGTTTGGAGTTACTAAAAGCGCAATAAATAATATAAAAAGGTGCAAAGTATGGAAAGAGATAACGAGTAAATACTTTGGTAGCACTGGGGAGGTGTGAGAATGACAGATATTTCAGGAAAAAGCATGGAAGAGATCTATAGAGAAGAAGCTAGAAGATATAAAGAGTCGATAGAAAAAGGCCGTGTGTATAGTGAATCAGAAGATATTTTAACTGGTAATTTTGATAAAAGCAAATCTTTGACTGTCACAATGCCTATGGAAGAATTTGACAAGCTTGAAAAGCTGGCACTTTCAGCTCACACTGGCAAACTTTCGGTTGAAAAACTCCAAGAACAGCTTAACACTGCGAAAAAAGGCACTGACAGAAGCTATAGAAGACATTGAACAACTAAATGGCAGTGATGATACTATCAAATATTATAAGCAAGCACTCGCAGCGATTGGAGGGGATGATGATTGAATACGCAATATATAAAGGCGAAAAATTTATAGCAGAAGGAACAGCTGACGAACTTGCTAAATTACTAAATGTTAAACCTACAACTATTAAATGGTGGTCAAGACCAGTTAATTCAAGGCGTGATAAAGGTAATAGGAAGATAGCCGTTAAATTATGACCGACAAACTAATATCGCTGGTCAATGACTGGTGGGGAGGGATTGAATGAAAAAATACTGGGTAATTGAAGACCATTTGGGCGGAGGATTTCATCTGATGTCAGAAGATACTCCGGAAGAAGAATTAAGAGAAGTTGAAGTTTATTGTGAAATGTGTGGAGACCACGATTCTATTATTGGTCAGTTTTCAAACTGGAAACAACTTAAAAGACAAATGACTGATGACGAAGGTTGGTGTCCGTATTCAGATGAATATTTGCAATCAGTATTTGAGGAGGACAACCAATGAAACTAATGTGTAAGCTGTTCGGGCATAAGTGGATTTACTATGATCTACACAAACGCTGTAATTGGTGTGATGAAAGAGTTTGGTTTATTAGAGACATTGAATTATTAAAAGGACTCAAAAAAACTCAAGAAGCATTCAGAGCATTTGGTATATCATGCAAAGAATTATCTTTCAACCGCTCAGACCTTGACGAGTCAGAGAACGTGTTTCCTGAAAAATGGCTTGATAAACACATGGATTGAACGCAAAAAAAGCCCAAATCAAAGATAAGGGCTTCGGGGGATTAACAAAAATTAACGTGAGGATGTGTCCATGCAAGATAAACAAGGTCTAACCTGGAGTGATGGATATATTTCTTTAACATATTCCATAGCATCAAGGTCATTTTCAAATTGTTTATTAATAAGATACGAATCAGTGACTGTCGGACGATTGGGGCAAGCACCTTTGTGTACTTCATGATAACCGCTAAAGTCGCCAGTTTTATTTACAACATAACTCATGATTAAATCCTCCTTCAAATAGTTATATTCTATTATTTTAAAACTTTTATTAGTCTAGCACAAGCAATATGATTTAAATAAAAGGAAATATAAAAATGCCCAAGCTGACCAAGCTTGAGCGAAATACGATTTACAACAACTTATTATATTACTTTCGGTCAGTTATATTATATCATACAGACCAATAATTTATTCCAAAATAAAAATGCCCGAGTTGACCAGATTCGAGCGCAAGAGTTAGTAAACAACTTAGTTCTATTATTATTATATTATTTTCGGTCAGTTATATTATATCACATACTGAGCTAGGAACTCGCTAAACTCAACTGGAGGAGAAAATGTTTAAAAAATCAGGAGAAATTATTGGTAATGCCTTTGTGTGGCTGCTATTTATAGCAATTTGCTTAATATTTTTAGGGTTATTACTTCGAATATTGCGTTTTATATGGTTTGGGTACTAAAAAACTCCACACTTGGTCAGTAGTATGGAGCAACTAATTATCAACTTAGTTCGTGTAATATATTTGACCAATGTATATTATACACTATTAAACAAAAAAAGCCCAAGCTGACCAAGCTTGAGCGGAATACTGAAGATTACTTCGATTTTTATTTTTAGTCATTAACATTATAGCACACATAACAATAATTCATACCAAAATAAAAATGCCCGAATTGACCAGGTTCGAGCGGGTGTGATAAAAAATATTTTCTATATTTTTTTGTGGTCACACGTATTATATCATACTGAGCTAGGAACTCGCTAAACTCAACTGGAGGAGAAATAAAATGTGGATTTCATTTATGATTTTAATTACTATTATTGTAATCACAACAATCATTTCAATATTATTCTGGATATTCAGTGATAGATATTATAGAGTATCTAATACTATTATCACTTCTATTTTTGGTTTCTTTATTGCCCTAGTATGGTTCTTGCTTATATTTGCGCTCTCAAGTGTTTCAGTTCCAACTGGATATGCTTCACTAGAGAAAAGTTGGGGAGGACGATATACTGGGAAAGTTTTCACTGAAACTGGAAGACACTTCTGGGCTATAGCTCCATCTTATGACACAAAGCGAGTAGATATTAGGAATAATAAAGAAGCTGTTCCAGTCAATGTAATGAAAGACAAAACTTACAATGTAAGCGCCAGTGTTGAAGTAGTATATGATTTGCAACCAAATAAGTTGGTAGATCTACTCTCTAACTATTCTGACTATAAGAATACAGTTATCGGAGCAATCGTTAAGAATGTTATTACCAGTAATAATATACTTGCAAATTCTCAATCTTTAACTCCAAAAGATGAGAAAGAAATTGAGAACGAATTAGCAAAATATGGTGTTAAAGTTACAAATATTTATATGAACAGTTATAAGCTGACTAACTCTAGCAATTACGCATTGAATGCCAACGTTAATTCAAATAATAATTAATAATAAAAAGCCCACGGCAATGGGCTTTAAAAACTGATTTATTCTAATACTATTATAACATAACAGGAGTTAGAATATGACAAAAGAATTGACGAAAGCACAATGGCATGATGTTCGAATGACCTTAAGAATTATCATTCGCAATAAGAAGAATGCCAAACAATCTCAGCTTATCAATGAAGCATTAGACAATATTAAAGACGAAGATGATCGTAAGATATTCAAACGTTATTATATTGATGGCTGGGGAATCATTAAGATCACAATGAATATGTATTACTCAAAGACTGCAGTCATTGCTAGAAATAATAAAGCAACGCAACAGTTTGCTGAGAAATATGACGGCGGTCATTTACTTAAGATGTTTCATGAATAATATAAAGAACGCTACTTTTTCGTAGCGTTTTTGTTTTACGATTGAATCATGATAGATGTGAGCACACCAAAGGCAAGGCACAGGTTCTATTGCTCAGGAGCATGGAGGCGTATGAGAGAACAGATACTCAAGCGCGATAACAATGAATGTCAGTGGTGCAAAGCAGAAGGCAAAGTAACAACAGCTAAGACTGCGACACTAGAGATAGATCATATCAAGGAGCTTGAGTACCATCCAGAGCTTGCACTAGAGCCTAGTAACCTTCGTACCTTGTGTCATGACTGCCACAACATCAGACATAACAGACACAAGGACAAACAGTTTGATGATGAAACGTTTGAATTTTAATTTTATTGTTCGGAAATTCCGATAAATTTTATGAAAGTACCCCCGGGTCTAAAAAAATTGGGTCTATTTCCAAATTTACCACAGACCGGTTGGGGTCTTTTAACCAAAAATAAAGCTATTTTTTTGAAAGGGGGGGGTAACCATGGCAAAAAGCAAACTTGAAATAGAATTATTAGGGCTAATTAATGAAAAATCAGCTTCAGAAATCGAAAAGGTGGAGAGATATTGTAGTTTGGTTAGAATATCCAGAAACCTTGATAAATCTATTTCTAAAGATGGAACGATGATAAAAGTCGTTAATGGTAATCAAGAATTTTTGAAACCAAACCCTGCCATTTCTGAGAAAGTAAAAATTAATACAGCTCTTATAAAATTGGATGAATTTTTCGAGGAAAAACGAGCCGAAAAGGGCAAAAATAATGATTTTAATGAGGAAGATTTATATGCTGATTAAATATGTCAGTGATTATATCAATTCTTATCATGCTCAAAAAGTAAAACTTAACAAGGAACGTATAGAACTTGTTGAATATATCGCTAGAGAAATTGAACCTCGTCTTGAAAGAAAAGAGATTCACTTTGATGAAAGTCAAATAAATAAATGTATCAGATATATCGAAACATTTTATTTTAAACTAGAGGACTTTCAAAAATTTATTATTAGTTTCATTTTTTTATTTTGGAGTGATGGGAATGATATTGTTTTTGAACAATTTTTAATCATGATGGGGCGTGGTGGCGGTAAGAATGGTTTAATCTCTGGAGTAACTAACTACTTGCAAACTCCAATGCACGGAATTCCCAAATATCATATTTCGCTTGTCGCAAATAGTGAAGATCAAGCTAAAATGAGCTTTGAAGAAATCTACGACACAATTGAGATGAATGAAAAACTTCAAAGAATGTTTTCTTGGGGTAAAAAAGAAATCAAAAATCGCAAAACCCAGTCTATTATTCGCTATAAGACAAGCAATGGAAATACAAAAGATGGTTTGCGTGACGGTGCAGTAGTATTTGATGAAATACACCAATATGAAGACCATAAAGTAACAGATGTTTATATTTCTGGTTTGGGGAAAGTTGCTAATCCAAGAGAGTTCTATATCGGAACAGATGGATTTGTTCGCGAGGGATTCATTGATGAAATGAAGGAATTAGCTCATAAAGTACTCAAAGGTGATGCTGATTTTGATGAATTATTTCCTTTTATTTGCAAACTGAACGATGAGCAAGAAGTCGATGATCCAACAAATTGGGAAATGGCTAATCCTATGTTTACTCTTCCAATGAGCAGTTATGCGAAAAGATTGTATAAAAAGGTTACAAAGCAATATAAGAAACTGGAAGTAAATCCGAGTGGGCGTGATGAATTTATGACCAAACGTATGAATTTGCCGGTTACTGACATTGAAAGAAGCGTGGCAACTTATGAAGAATTGAAAGCAACCAAAAAAGAATTTCCAGAATTAAGAAATCTACCTGCAGTTGGGGGATTTGACTTTGCCTCTACCCGTGACTTTATTGCAGTTGGTGCATTATTTAAGGTTGATGGGGATTATGTTTTCAAATCTCATTCATTTGTTCGTAAAGAATTTGTTGATAGAATATATAGCTATTCAAAGCCAAATGAAAATGTTAATGGTAAGCGACGATTTGCCCCGATTAGGCAATGGGAAGATGAGGGATTGCTCACAGTATTAGATGAACCGTCAATGGATGCACAGCACGTTGTAGATTGGTTTGTTCGTATGCGTGATGAAGAAGGTTATGAATTCCAAACTATTTGTGGAGATGGCTATAAAATGAGGGAGTATTTACAACCTAAATTTGAAGAAGCTGGGTTTGAAGTCTCTTGGAATGGTAAATTTGAAGAACCGCTCGGTTATCGTGTGGAAGTTATTCGCAACTTTAGGGCTATTGATGCGCAATTATCAACGGTAATTGAGGATAGTTTCGCCAATCAAAAAATTAATTTTGGTGATAATGACATGATGCGTTGGTACACAAATAATGTACTTAGACATTTGAAAAAAGATGGGAATGTGGAATATATCAAAAAAGAAGATGTCAGACGAAAAACAGATGGATTTAAAGCTTTTGAAGCAGCAATGTTTAAGGCTGATTTACTAAATGAAGTAGATACAGCTGATTTCTATGATAATTTGGGTTGGTTTATGGGATAAAACGATACTTTTTTAGAGTGAAAATATTAGATAATGTCTTATAATAGATGGAGAAATAACATTTAAGAAAGTAGGCAGACATGAATGAATTAATACAGCCAGTACTGGCACTTGGAGGATTAGGTTATTTAAATTTTCTTATATACTCAAGAATAGATAATCCTGATTTTGGTTCAGAATCAGATAAAAAGTTAATGATTTTACTATACTCATCAATGAATTATGGAACTTACTTATTGTTATCATTGTATTTTAAACTTGTACCATCAATTTTGATTGCAACCTCTATTTCAATAGTCTTAACTTTGTTTTTCCCACTTATCTCACGAAAATTATTTATTCTTACAAATTGGATTAGAAGTATCTATGGTGTACCTGATATAAGTAATACTAAAGTACAGGATAAGTTTTTTGAGAAGAAAGATAGTTTCCCGATGTTTATCTTTTCTATACCAGATAATATATTAATAACATCTGGTTACAGAGGTTCTAAAAATGGAATAAATGAAGATTTTTCAATCATCAATTATAACTTTTATGGTAATGAAGAATTCTGTAGGATAAAAAGTGAAAAAGATTTGCTAGATTATATAGAAAATAAAAATATCGAAGCTGATATATATGTCAACTTCGATAAAAAGATAAAAATTATTTCTTTTCCGCTTTTGGTTGAGGCGGAGCTGACGAACGAGCAGGACGGGAAACTGTAGACGTTCCGCCGTTATAATGCAGCTCAGAAGAACCGTCATTTGGTTTCGGTATTGTTTTTTCAGCCATTTGCACTCTCCTTTCTATAATATTTGAATAAACGTCGGTAAACATTATCCATAATTATTATAGCATGTCACTTTTAAAAATAATTATTATTTTATAAGTCGTCCACTTGGGCGGCTTTTATTTATAAAAACGCTACTTTTTCGCTCTACTTTTCCATTAAACTTGAATTAAAAGTACGGAAAGGAGAAAATGTGGGACTATTTTCAGACATTTGGGCGTCGGTTAAAAGCAAAAGTGAAAATACTGATGTTTCTGGTTACACAGCCTTATTTAATGCACAAGCTACCCTAGGAATGAAAAATGCTGCTTTAGAATCATGTGTAAGTTACTTGGCACGATTAATTTCTAAAGGAAAATTTGTATTTAAGAATGAAAGTTCTATTACAGATTCAGATTTTAATTATGCTTTAAATGTAAAGCCTAATCCAAATCAAACTGCCAGTGAATTTAAAGTAGCAATGGTAAAAAAGCTACTCAATGGCGAATTATTAGTTATCAGAGATAATGATAAATTTTATGTCGCTGATAGCTTTGTTACAAACTACTCATTAGATGGAAATACCTATTCTGGTGTAACGATTAATTTTTCAAGTAGTAATGTCGCAAATGCTCCAAATTCTGGTCCGTATGCTCAAAAGTATTTTGATAGAGTATTTACTCAAGGAGTTGACTGTTTCCATTTGGATAATGACAATATTGGAATAAAAAAATATATTGATAGTCTGTGGGAAGATTATGGGAAATTGTTTGGAATATTAATTACCAATCAACTGCGAGTTGGTCAGTTGAGAGCCAAGTTAAGTATTCCCGTCAATACCAAACTTGAAGAAGATGAGCAAAAAAAAGTTCAAAAACAATTTGCGACAACTTTATCTCAAAGTTTACTCACAGATCCTATTGTATTCGTCCCCGACAATGGTAAAGCACAATCTGCTTATGATGAAATTTCTTCTAGTAAATCAGCAACGCTTCAAAATCAAATCACGGATTTTGGGACATTAAAGAAGATTTTTATTGGTGAAATAGCTGGATTGCTAGGAATTCCACCAGCTTTAGTTCTTGGAGAGACTGCAAATAACTCTGAGAATTTAGATTTAGCAATTGAATCTGCAGCAATTCCACTTGGAAACAAGTTATCTGAAGGATTTGCCAGTTTGTTAATAAAAGAATCAGGTTTTATGAATGGGAATACCTTACAAATGACTGGCTTTAAAACGATTAATATTCTTGACCGTGCAGATGCGATTGATAAAGTTGGATCCAGCGGTGTAGTGAAAATTAATGAAGTTCGTGAGGCTTCTAATTTACCACCAATACCAGACGGAGACAGATTTATTATGACAAAAAATTATGAAGAGAAAGGAAAAAATAGTGAAGACACTTAAGTTTAATGGGACTATAATTCCTGATGCGCTTGGTCCAGTATATGACTTTATTAAACGCAGCAATGTTACTCCTAAAACTATGACAGATTTTTTAGAAAATGCAAAAGGAGAAGATGTTCTTCTTTCTATGAGTTCAGGTGGCGGAGAAATTACTGCTGCAAGCGATATGTATACTGCGTTAAAAAAATATCCAGGTAAAGTAAACGTTGAAATAACTGGAAATAGTGCCAGTGCAGCTACAATCGTCATGCTTGGCGCAGATCATGTTGCAATTTCTCCAGTGCATCAGTAATGATACACAATGTGCAGTCAGGTGCACAAGGCGATTATCGCGATTTAGGTAATGAAGCTGGTGCTTCAAAAAATCTTAGTGAAGGTTTTGCTGAAATGTATGCTCAAAAAATGAATAAGAGCATTGACGAAGTAAAAGAATTAATGGATGCAACAACATGGTATAACGCCAAGCAAGCTAAAGAAGCAGGATTGGTTGATGAAATCATGTTCGAGTCCACACCAATGATGGTTGCTAGTGACGATTTACTACTTTCTGATGAGGCTGTCTCTAAAATAAACGCCCTTATGCAGAATGACAAAGAATCAACAATGAATATTGAAATCAATCCTGAGCAAATGGAGTCAATCAAAAATTTAATTGATGAAAAAATAGCTGCAGTAAAAGCAGAATTTGAAGCTAATAACTCGGCAGACAAGCCGCTTAAAAATCAACTATTTAAATTTGGAGGAATTAAATAATGGATTACACAAAACTACCTAATTACACAGCGGCTGTAGAGAAATATACTAATGCAGTAAAAGAGGGTGCAGATGAAGCAGCACAATCTAAAGCTTTTGACAAAATGATGAACACTCTTGGAGCTGAAATTATGGAAAACATGAATGCTTCAACATCAGATAAAATCAACGAATTAATGGCTTCGCGTCCAACTAATGGACTTTCTGAAAATGAAACTAAATTCTTTAATGATATTACTTCTGGCGTAGGGAAACCAGAAGTGACCTTGCCTCTTGAAATCATGAACCAAGTGTTCCTTGAATTACAAAACGCTCATCCGCTTTTAGATATTATCAAATTCCAAAGCGCCGGATTGAAAATGAGAGCTACGGTTGCAAATTCAATTTATGATGGCGGTACGGCTGTTTGGGGAGAAGTTTTTGATGATATTAAAGGTCAATTAACACAAACTTTCCACGAAGTAGACTTCTCTCAAAACAAATTAACTGCTTTTGTCGCAATCCCTAAAGATGCTCTTGAAAATGGTTATGACTGGTTGAAATCATTTATTATCATTCAAATGTCTGAAGCGATGGCTGTGGCACTCGAAACAGCTTTAGTTGCAGGAGATGGAAATAAAAAACCTATTGGATTGATGAAGGATCTCTCTAAAGGCGCTATCAAGAGTAATGTAACAACGTATCCAGATAAAGCCGATTTTGCAGATTGGTCTGATATTGATCCTGACAATGCAGCAGAAAAAATCGCCCCTGTAATGCAAGCTCTCTCTAAAAACGAAAAAAACATCACAGTAAATATCTCTGGACAAGTAAAAATGTTAGTTAATCCTGATGACTATTACTCTACTCTTGCTAAATTCATGTATCTCACGGATAACGGTGTTTGGGTAACTGTTTTACCTTTCGGTGTTGAAATTGTTCAATCCGTTGCAGTGCCAAAAGGAAAAGCAGTAATCTTTGCGGCTAACCGCTACTGGGCTTATATGGGCGGAACAAGAATGCAAGAGTTTGACCAAACTTTCGCTCTCGAAGACTTGCAACTTTATACTGTCAAAGCTTTCTACTACGGAAAAGCTTACGACAATAATACAGCTCAGGTTGTAAAACTTGTTAAAGGCTAATGCTGCCCCAGTTAAAGTCACAGAAGCTTAATAGTAAAGGAGAAGTAAATGAGCAATGCGGAAACTTGGGCGGATGGTCATCTTAAATCTTTTAAACAAAGGATGAGAATTAATACAGAAGATCCTGATGAACTTGTCAATTTAACAAAAATGCTCATTGCCTCTTATACTTCAATTCTTCGGTTGGTTGGTGTATCTAATGCTACTGACCCCGAAGTTGAGGAGTTAATCTATGAGCGTTCACGCTATACTTACAATGATGCACTTGATGAGTTTAAAGAGAATTATGCTCAAAACATTCGTGACGTTTTTCTAGCTAATCAACCTGAAGAAAGCGAGGAAAGTGATGATAAAATCGCAGAAAGTTCTTCAATCTTCTAACCGAACGAACAATGGAACGATGCGAACTTCAGTTACTTTTAAACGAGTAGGTATTGATACCTCTTTTGATGGAAGAGGTGGAGAACTGATTGAAAAGTTTAAAACACTTGCGGATGTGTATAGCCCAAGCAATAAAGATTTGAGCATCTTAGGAAGCCAAAATGTTAAGAATGGAGCAACGATAAAAATTCGCGATCCCTTAACGAGTTATCAACCTAAAAATGATGACAAGGTTATTATTGATGATCCTAGATATTCAGGTCAGGTATGGGGAATAGTAGACATTCAGCCTGATTTTCATGACCGAACTTTCTTGAAAATAATTCTAGGAGGGACGAATCTTAATGAGTAGTTCAATGACAATCAAAGGGTTTGAAGAAATTGAAGCAAAATTGAGAGAAAAGTTTAGTGAAACTCGTGTGAAGAAGATAGAAAGTGATGCACTTAAAGCAGCCGCGGATGAAGCTGTAGTTGATTTAAAGAGTACCCTTTCTCAATTTGCAAATTCTGGTGATACAGTAGCTGGTGTTGTTCGAGGGAATGTTTCTAGAACATCAGGATTCCCCGTCATAAAGATAGGTAACAACGGTAAGCATTGGAGACTTGTCCATCTTGAAAATAATGGCTTTGTCAGAAATGGTAAATCATATCGTTATAAAAGTTTTGGTGCTTTACAAAGATTTTCAAATGCTCAAGGACAAAAATTTGTTAAGACAGCGCAAGCTAATTTGAAGGAGTTGCTAAAATGAATGATATGCTAAGTGAACTTATGCAAGCTTTAGCTAATGACTCTGATATTCTAGCAATTCAAAGAACAGGTGGGCTTAAAAGTTATTCAAGATATGAAAATTTATCTGAAAGCTCAACAAGTATAACAATTACTCCGACTGGTCCACCAGAACAAACAGCTATGAGTAGCAATGATTCACTAGCTAAACATTTTGTTTATCAAGTCAGCATAGAGGCAATTGACCGATTAACAGTAAAAAAATTACAAAATACAGTTGAAAATATTCTAAAAACAAAAGGATTCTTTCAGATGAATGGCGGACTAGATGAATATTTTAGCGATACAAAAAGATATGTGGATGCTCGGTTTTATGAAGGCAATAGCAATCTTTACGAAAATTATTGAAAATAAGGAGAAAAAAATGTCAGTACCTATTGGTTTTAAACGTTTAACAATTCGGATAAAAGATGGTAAAACTGCAGTTCCTGATAAAACTCAGTTTGTTATCGAGGGGAAAAAAGATAATGGTGGTATGGTTTCCGCTAAAGTATCAGGATTAGCGGTTGATGCCGTAAAATCTTATTCTTCAAATAAAGTATACTCCATTTCAGGAAAAGGAGTTGGAGATGGTAAAGTTGAGTTCGATATCATGGACTTCCCTGAAAAAATTAAAAATGCAGTGCTTGGAATTGTTGCATCTTCTAATGGTGTATACAAAGCTACTGCAGATCGCACTTCTCCATATTGTTCGATTCTATTGGAAGATGTAACACCTCAAGGCCATCCATATTTAATGGCATTTGTGGATGGAATGTTCTCTTCTGATGGTCTTGAGTTTAATACAGTACAAGGTAAACAAGGTGAACTTCCATCAGAAGCTATTAGCTTTGCCATTGGTTCTGATGACAACGGATTGTACTACTCTACCTTTGTAGGAACTGGAGCTCCTACTGATGCAACTGGTATTGCAGAAATTAAAGCTGATGCTTTAATGGTAGCAGGAGGGTGAAATAAATGACTAAGTTATCAATTACTCTTCGTGATAAAGATGGTGAGTTTACTGTTACTCAAGAACATGTTAGCGGTCAAAAACTTCTTGATTATTGGGATATGGCAGTTGAAATTGAAAAAAACGTGGATAAGATGTCTATTTCAGACGTTTATAAAAAACGGATTAATTTCATCGCTGGTTTATTCGATAGTTCAAAGGTAACAGAAGAATCAATTTTGGCAAGTGTACCTGCTTGGGGATTGCAAAATTTCATTAAAGATGTTTTTGAAACGATTACTGGTTCAAAAGAAGTTACGGGTGACGAAAAAAAGGAACAATGACAGTCTCAGAAGCTCGTTCTGAATTTCTAGACTTTGTAAAAACGCTAGTATCGACTGGTTCATATACTTTGGCAGATATCCTTAGTAATGATTTTTCTACAGTTGTTTCTGTGGTTGGTGCAAAAATTATATCAAAAGATGGTAGCGTAGATGAGCCTAAACAAGAAAAAGTATTATCGCTTTGGGAATTTGGGCAGTCATTAAATTAAAAATAGCTCTTATGAGCTGTTTTTTTATTTAAAAAAGAGATATAATTAAATAAAAAATACTGGAGTATGATATGGAAATTAGATATTTTTTTGATGAGGTTAAAGAGACTGCAATTAATATAAAAAAACCTATATTCGCAGACAAAGACTTATACAACAAATTCATAGAAAATAGTAAAAATGTAATTGCTATAGACATAACTCAAGAAGGAGTTAAAGAAATAGTAAGTAAACTTTTAAGTTATAATTTTCTTTTGCACTCTCAGATTAATTTTGTAGATTTTTTAAAAGATGTAAATATAGATTTAGAAGAGTTACAGAGCCAAAGAAATGCTCTACAAGAATTAACAAAAATAGAAATATCCAATAAAGATAAAGATATACAAAACGAAAGAATTAAAGAATTTTACACCAATCTTCCTAAGTTTGAATATAAGGTATTGAAGTTTCGTGATCGTATGATGATTGGAGATACAAAAAAAAACCTATGGAGGAAATGTTAAACGCATTTGCTAGACAAGGCTGGAAAGTAATATCTATGGTGGAAAACACATGGCGACAAGAAGGTATAATGACAGGGAATAGTCACGGTGAGATTCTAGTAACTATGGAACGACAAGTTTTTAATGGATAACTAATATAAAAACGCTACTTTTTAAGGGCGTTTTTTGTTTATCCTTGAATTAACGATAAAAGTTCAAGGAGAAAGCCATGGCAGATACACCTTTAGGTAAAATGATAATTGAAATGGGCTTTGATGATTCCAGCTTCGCAAAGGGTGTTACTGGAGTTAATAAGCAATTAGCAGCCTTAAAAAATGATTTAAAAACTTCTCAAACATCATTTTCAACATTTGGGAAAGGTGTTGACGGAGTTAAAAGCCCAATGGAAGTTCTAACAAAATCTATTGAGGCGCAAAAAAGGCAATTAGATTTACTAAAAAAATCTTACAATGGTTCACTAATTGACGGAAAAGCAAGCTCTAGCACTCAAAAATATGCGACTGATATTTCTCGTGCAAATGCACAATTAATGCAATACCAGGCTCAATTAAAAAATGCGGCGATTGAGCAATATAAACAAACCTCTATCTTGCCTAAAATGTCTTCTGGACTAGGAAAAGTAAGCTCAGGTTTAAGTTCAATTGCTTCAAAAGCTATGCCTGCTTCAATTGCTATAACTGCAACATTTGCGAAAGGAATTCAAGCAGCAACTAATTTCAATGGCAAGATGACTGAAATCCAAGCTTTGTTATCAGATGGAACACCAGCAAATGTTCTTTCTAAGCAAATGGATACCTTATCAGATAAATCTAAACAATGGGCTAGACAATACGGTATCGATACCTCATCTATCAATGATGGTATGGAAGAAATGATTAAACGCGGTTATGATTTTAATCAAACCGTTGGGGCTATGCCAGCAGTATTAGATGCCTCAAGAGCATCAGGGGAAGATTTCGGAACGGTAATGTCTGCGTCAACTGCCATTCTTGAACAGTTTGGTTTAAAGACTGAAGATACAGCATCCATGATGAAAAATACCCAACGTGTAACGGATAGTTTGACATTTGTAGCCAATAAAACATCTGCAGGATTTGAAGACATGGGAATAGCAATGGAATATGTCGGGCCCGTAGCTCACTCTTTAGGTATGAATGTTGAACAAACCGCTGCTGCAGTAGGATTGCTTTCAAATAATGGTATCGAAGGCGAAAAAGCTGGTACATCACTTCGTGGTGCTCTATCTCGCTTGTTAAAACCTACTAAACAATCTTCGGCAGCTTTTGAAGAACTTGGCATTAATATCGATGAGTGGAAAAAAGGAAATATCGGTTTACCTGATATGCTGGATACCATCAAAAAACATACCGAAGGTATGACAGATGCAGAAAAAAGTTCATTAGTTGCTAAAGCGTTTGGTGTAGAAGCTCAAACAGGTATGAACGTGCTGATTAACCAAGGCGGAGATGCATTACGCAACTTAACCAAAGAAACACAAAATGCAACTGGTTATACTAAAAAGCTTGCAGACCAAATGAACAATTCTGATAAGAATGCTTTTAATAAAGCTAAAGCGACTTTGGAAGTTTTATCAATTGATTTAGGTCAAAAACTCTTGCCTTCAATCGTGCCAATCGTTAAAGAAATAGATAATTTAGCTGGTTCATTCGAAAAGCTAAGTCCAGAAACACAACAATTCATCATCAAAATGGCAATAGCAGCGGCAGCTGTATATCCTACCACCAAAGCGTTAGAAAAAATGACAGATGCAACAAAAGGCGTAATTGATGGCTTGAAATATCTTGGTGCAAAAGGGGCAGGCAAACTTGCACTTAGAGGGATTGCTACTGAAGCGGGAGGAGCAACTGCTGCGATATCTGGGGGAGGGGGACTATCTGCTTCTCTTGGTGGAATATCCCCAATACTGGCTGGATTAAGCCCAGTGGCTGTAGGTGTTTTAGGTGTAGCTGGTCTAGCGGGGTTAATCATCGGCGTAAGCAAAGCTGTAGATGAAGCAAAAGATAGAGTTAAGTTCTTTGGCCAAGTTGAAGTTCCAAAAGAAACGGTAGATAAAATCGATAACTTTAGAGATAGGATTGACAAAGCCAAGGTAGCAATGGAAGAGTTCGGTACCGGAAGCCAAAATTCAGCTCAAAAAGTTAAAGATGCTATCAATTCACTTTCCGAAGGAACAAAAGGTGATATTGATAAATCAACTAAAGAACTTGAAGAAGCGATGAAGCGGACAGGATATACAGCAGAGCAAATTGCTGAAATGAAAAAAAGGGGTGAAAGTGCTAAGTCTGTTGTAGAAGCTGCTGCAAATGATATTTCACAAGTTTATATCAATGCCAACAAACGTGACGAAAAAAATAGAGCATTGACCGTTGACGAACAAGCTCGTGTAAGTTCTAATATGCAAGTGATTTTCGAATCAGAAGCTGATGCACTTAAAATAACGGGCGATAAAAAGAATACTTTAATGAAGGCTCTCAATGGCGAGTTCAATAATATGTCTAAATCTCAGGCTCAACAAGTTATCAATGACATGAGAGGGATGAGAGAACAAGCGAATAAAGAATATGATCAACAAGCCGCAGACCAAAAAAAACTGCTTGACGGTAAAATAATCACTCAAGATACCTATAACGAAAATATGGCTGCCGCAGAGCAAGAAAGAGTTGATAAGTTAAGCAAGTATGGTGTGGCAGTTGCCCAAGCTGAGGAAGTTTTACGAGGTAATTTAAAACAGGGCGAAGCTGGGTACTCGGAATGGCGTACAAACGCAGAAAATGAAATACGGACATATACAGAAAATACAGGTATTGGGCTAGATGATCTCCTCGCAAAACTTGGCGATGTTAATAAGAAAACTGCCGATTCTGGTAATGTTTTAGCCAAGTATGCCGTAGGGATGTCAAACGACACTAAAAAAGCAAATGATGCTTGGAATACTATGATTTTTGACCCTAAAACAGGGGAAATTAAAACGAATATTCCAGAAGCAATCGCAGAAGCTCTCAAGGGTAAAGATGGTTGGGATAATATGCAGTTCATCTTGAAGAACGCTAATTTAACAACGAATGCTAGATTTGCAGTCGCAGAAGCTTTAATTGCAAGTGGGCAATGGGACAAACTTTCTCCTGAACAAAAAAATCTAGTTGTCAATAATCAACAAGGGCTGCTTGCGATTGCAGACAGTAAGCAGAATATGCAAATTTGGAATGAAATGCCAGATTCTGTTAAGAAAATTCTTGGTGATAATAAAGATTTCTTACAAAATAAAGAAACTGCCCAACAAGCTTTAACTGGTTGGAATACACTTCCTGCTCAAACTAAAAAATTATTGGGGAATGATACAGACTTTTTGAGTAAAAAAGGAAACGCAGCTCAAGCATTGAATACGTGGAACTCTATGCCAGAAAATGTTAAAAAGCTTCTTGGTAACGATAAAGATTTCCAAAACAAAAAAGGGGCAGCCGCAAGTGCTTTAAAAGCCTGGGATGCCATGCCAGAAAACGTTAAGAAAATGTTCGCAAACAATGCGGATGTATTGAGTAAGAAAAAAGGCGCGGCCGATGCGATTACTCAATGGAATTCATTATCTCCTAAACAGCAAAAACTTCTTGCTCAAAATCTTACAGGAGATGGAGTCTCCCAAGCTCAAAGAGCTATTGATAGCCTTCCTAAAGAGAAGAATACAACTTTAACTACCACTCATAAAAATATTTTTCAAGAAATATATGAAAAAATAACCAAACATGCAACGGGTACTAATTACCACCAAGGCGGACTCGCAATGGTTAATGATCAAAAAGGTTCGCTATATAAAGAATTGATTACTTTACCAACAGGCCAAAGCTTCATTCCCGAAGGTCGAGATGTCGTTTTAAACTTACCTAAGGGTTCAAGTGTTTTGAAAGCTAGCAAAACAGCTCAATTAATTCCGAAATATGCCAAAGGTACAGGCGGAATTCCGGCTGATGCGAAGATATTTAGAGATATGAGAGCAGTACAACAACAGTTAGTAGTTAATACTCCAGTTGTTGACAATACTGAACTGTTGAGTGCTATTTTAAAAGCTATTCTAGACAGTGGTACTAATAATGATGTTATTAAAGCAATTCAATCTTTAGCAAATCGGCCATCAGTTTCTGTTTTCGATAAAAAGGATGCTGCTAAAACACTAACAAAATTAATTTCTGAGAATCAAGAGAAAGACACTCTTATTCAAACTTTGATTGGAGGTCATAATCCGTGAATAAAACAATGAAAATAACACTTGACGGAATTGACATATCAAAATTGTTTTATTCTGTTACAAATATCAAAAGAAATATTGGTTCAAATTGGGTTAATACAACTAGTCCTAGACTTCAAGGTGCAGAGTTTCTTTATAATGCTTTAGGTTCAAAAACAATTTCATTCGATTATATTATTGATGGTGTATTTTTTGAGGAAATAAATGCAAAAAAAGAATTACTTGCAAAATATCTAAATGTTAAGGAACCTGTTCCATTAATTTTTAACGATGAACCAAATAAAGTCTGGTACGTTGTACCTGATGGCGAACAATCTTTTGAGCAAGCTACGGGAACAATTACATTTTTAGTGCCTAAAGGGTACGCAGAATCAGTCTATACTAAAGTATTGAATAATGATAACTCAGGCGGAGAAAATGGAACCATCATAAATAATGCTGATCACTCAGTTTCGGTATTGATTAATAATAACGGGACATTGCCTATCTATCCCACAATTAAAGTTACCCCAACATCTGAAACAGGCTATTTAGCATTCGTTAGACAAAATGGAATCCTCGAAATTGGTAATCCAGATGAAGCTGATACAACCACGGCTAAAAGTCAGAAGCTGGTTTGTGATTTTAAAACTAAGTCTGATTTTGAAACTAACTTTGTTCCAGATACAAGCTGGACAACTTCATGGCCAACAAATCTTGATGGTATGCCATTAAATAGTACCATTGCTTGGAAAGACGATGGGATTCGAATTGGAGCAATGGCGCAATCTTCGCTTTGGAACGCAGGGGTTTTAAGATATGAAGTACCTAAAGATGATTTGGGTAATTATGTTAAAGATTGGCATGCTAATTTCAATACATTATATATTCAGAAAAATCTTGAACAGTGCTGTCGTTTTCAAATTCATTTTGCGGATGAAAACAAACAGCCTCTTGCTTGCTTTGAAATCTATAAAGGGGGTATTGGTGAAAATGCTACCTTGAACTTTTGGCTGATTGGTGGAGATAAAAAATTGAAGCTTTTCAAAAATCATACATTCTCAGCGACTACTGGAAAACCAGATAAAAATGGGTCTCCACTTTTTGCTGCAAGTCATGGCGGACAGGCGATTGTTAAACAAGGCAATAAGATTTCTTTCTACTGGCGAGCGATGGCTGAAACTTATCTCATGGATGGTGTGCCAGCATCTACCAAACTTGCTTATGTTTATGTCGTGATCGGGAAAAGACGATATTATCAAATGTTAGCAGATACAAGTCTTCGCTCATTTAAACTCATGAATCTAAACAATGAGTACACTGTCGATATTCCTAATAAGTACCAACCAGAAGATGAAATAAAAGTTGATATGGAAAAATCAAAAATCACAGTTAATGACTTAGGGGCGAACTCAGACTATATCACGGGTTCAGAATTCTTTTCAATTCCTCCAGGAGCAAGCCAAAGGCTAGATATTGTGTATTCAAATTTCACAACAAGCCCGCCTAAAGTTGAAATCAAGTGGAAGGAGCGAATCTTATAATGTTAATCTCAATTCATGACCATACATTGAAACGAGTGGGTTTCCTCAGTAATGACGACTCGGAAACTCCTGATTTTAAAGATGATAATTTTCATCGCTACTTAGCACAGGGGACATCAACTTTTGATTTCACGGTCAATAAAATAAAAAATGGAGTGGTTCAAGATTATGTTCAACTGTTAAATGAACGAGCTTATTTCAGCTTTCAGTATGAGGGAGAGGATTTCCTTTTTGATTCTGTCATTGTCGAAGAAGATGATGACAAAATCACTTTCAATTGTCTAAGCCTAAACCTTGAAATGCGAAATGAAGAAGTTAAGGATTTAAAAAATACCGCCAGTCACAATATCCAATGGTACTTTGACCAATTAGGACTTATCAATTTTGCAAAAATCTCACTTGGTATTAATCAGGTTAAAAATGATACAAGGGTCATTAATTATGATTCGGAAGACACCAAACTTGCTCGTTTAATTTCAGTCATTCAAAATTTTGATGCCGAATTTGAGTTTGTCACAAAATTAAAAAGAGATGGAACGCTTGATAATATCACACTCAATATTTATAAGAAAAATGATGGTGGCGATGTTCAAGGAGTTGGCCAAAATAGAAATGATGTGCTTTTATCCTTTGGTAAAAATGTTACAGGGGTTAATCGAAAAGTTGAAAAGTCTCAGATATTTAATTCGCTTTATGTCACTGGGAAAGATGGGTTAAGTTGGAAAAACTCTTCCTGGTCAGTTACGAATTCAGAAGGGCAAGAAGAATTCTATAAAAGAGCTGGTGAAAGTTACGCTAAAGCTCCTTTGTCTGCTCAAATGTTTCCTTCACAACTTAAATCTTCGAGCGGTGATATATTTACCAATAAAAATGCATCAACCGAATATACCACAGTAAATGCCATGTGGGGCTACGCTTTAAGTCAGCTGAAACAATATGCTTATCCATTAGTGACTTATGAAGTGACAGCCACAAGTAACTTGACTGTTTCAAGTACTGGAGACGGTATGCCTTTGCATATTGGAGATACAGTCAGAATTCAAGATAAGAATTTCATTGATTCAGATGGAAATGTTGGATTATTCTTGTCAGCACGAGTGAGTGAACTAGAAATAAGTTTCACTAATCCTACAAGTAACAAAATTATGTTTTCTAATTACATCAAGCTGAAAAGTGAAGTATCTGATGATCTAACTGCTAGAATGCAAGAAATTATCAATGCTAATACTCCTTACCGTCCTGATATCACTTCTACCAATGGCTTGCAATTTAAAAATGGAACAGGAACGACTACATTAGGCGCTCATATATATTTTGGGTCAGATGACAAAGAAACAATTGCGGATAGTTATTCATGGGCTAAGGATGGAACGGTTGTCGCAAATGTTCAAGAAATTACAGTCGATGCAAGTGGCGTTTCAGAAAAAGCAGTTTATAGCTTTAAAGCAACGGTTGCGGGTAAAGTAGTCGCTAGTCAGTCGGTGACTATCACTAATGTGGACGATGGAACTAGCCCGATTAATCTAGTTATTGATTCATCTAATGGATATCAATTTAAAAATAATACCATTAATACAACTTTCACTGCGATACTTTATCAAAATAATAAGGAAATTGATAGTGAGGGAACAAAATTTGCTTATATATGGTCTAAAACTAACGCTGATGGAACAGTAGATACCGCTTGGAATCTTGCTCATCAAACAAGTCATAAATCAATTACAATCACAAATAGTGATGTTTGGCAGAGAGCTACATTTGATTGCACTGCAGAACCACTTAATTAAATAGGAGGAATAAAATATGTCAATTGTCTCAAGTGGGCAAATCACAATCACAGATTTATCAGATGGGATGCAACTCAACGCTTTCATCACAGCGAGTGGGGTGACTACTCAAACTTATGATGCAACAGCTCAAACATGGTCACCAAGTTATGCGACTACTCCACAAGTTTTAACGCTCAACCTTACTAAAGCAGGTAGTACAACTTCTGTTGTTAGTGGGATTTCAGGAAATATTACTTGGACACGTACTGATGGAACAACAACAAATACTATTACTTCAACTACTAATAGTGATACTCAACATGTGAGTGGAAGTGCACATAGTGTGTTGACAACAAAAGTCAATGTCCCAATTGCTAACTCAGCATCACGATTCACCGCTTCTGGATTATGGGTTGACCCAAATACAGGTTTAAATGTTCCATTCTCAGCTGTTTTAGATTTAACTGTTGTACAACTTGCTAAATCAGCTATTCTTGCGAATGTTTATGCTGGAAATGGTGGAGCGTTCTATAATTCTAAGCCTGCAAGCTTAACAGTTAACGCTGATTTATATAAAGGTGGAACTTTATCACATGGAAACAAAAAGATATTCTTCGGTTATGCAGATAGTACTGTAACTACAACTGGTTCAGCTGGCTATAACTCAAACCTTGGATTAGGTTGGCACTTATGTACTTCATCTACAACTGGTCAAACACCAAATGTAACTGCTGGTACAAATACAACTTCTCAAGGAATATTAACAGTTCTACCAACGGCAATTGTAAATGCTCAAACTTTTAAGGCAGTTATCATTGACCAAGCAGGTGGTACAGCAGGTACGGTAGTTAGTGGTATCGTTACTCTTCTTGATTATACAGACCCATTAACTTGTACGATTGATAGTACAGCAGGTAGCATTTTTAAAAACGGTTCTGGTACAACAACACTTACTTGCCGAGTATTTCAATCTGGTGCTGAAATTGATACAGATGGAAAAACCTATACTTATAAATGGTCTCAACGTGACCACAATGGCGTATTAAATGCTAATTTTGGCGGTACAGGCAATCAATATAAAACTGGTAAAACAATTAGTGTTGCGGCGACTGATATCAATGTCAAAGCCCAATATACATGCGAGGTGAATCAATAATGAAAAGTACATTTTATGCCAATATTGAACTTGGGGGAGAAATCACACAAGTTAGCTTTGAAGCGACAAGCGCAAGTGATGTGATTGAACAAATCTGGCGGACTTATGGTATCTCCACTCCAATTATTGAAATTTGGGCGGAGGTGACTGATGACGATAGTAGCAAGCAATAGCCTCACATTAAGTAACGTTAATGATGGGACAATAACTCATACAGCCTATTCATGGAGCGCAGACGGCACGGACGGTTTCACGACTGTTTATCCGAATTTGAATTTGTTAAATAATACAAAAATCACTCAAAACAATCTCAATGCACAAAATTAGTCTGCGGGAGTCAGTAGTTCGCTATCAGTTGGTTCTAATAATGGAATTAAAGTAATTAATAATGGAGGAAATATTGGTAGTCAAGGCGGTTTTGCTTACGCACCTACAATAAATGTAAAAGCTGGTGGCGCTATCACAGTTAGTTGTTATATAAAAAATACTGGAACGGTAGATATTAATAACTTTTCACTAGGGTTTGCGTTTTATGGAACTACTAATTCATACCCTACTAAAGGTAAGCTCGTAGTTCCAACTGATGGTAAATACTACTTTTTCAGTTTTACGACGATTGTTCCAAATGGTGTTACTACAGCTCGTCCACGTTGGTTTGATGTAGCAACTGTTGTTAATGAAACCCACATTTTTGAAGTATATGGAATGAAACTAGAACCAGGCTCAATCGCTACTCCATACATGCTAAGTGAAAGTGAAGTAAAAACTAGTGATTATCCAAGCTATATAGGTCAGTATTCAGATTTCACAGCTACAGCATCCACAGACCCTACTAAATATGCGCCTTGGACAGTATTTAAGGGAATTGACGGAAATAATGGAAGAGGAATTGTAAGCAGTGAGCAGAAATATCAAGTTACAACTACGCCAGCTAAACCAGTAGACCCTTGGGAAAATAGTGTGTGGAAAACAACACAGCCCACAACAACGTCTACCAACAAATACCTCTGGTCTATTACTCGAACAACATTTAATTTAGCGCCTTTGACGCAAGATATTGTGGAACAAAAAGCGGTTTATGGTGATAAAGGAACTGACGGTGACCCTGGTAAAATCGTTTCCGATACTGAGCCAACTACACGTTTTAAAGGCTTGACTTGGAAATATTCAGGTACCGCAGACCTTACAGCGAGTGATGGAACGGTTATCAAGCCTAATACAGAATATTACTACAACGGCACTCACTGGATGATTAACTTTCTAAGTGCAAATAACATCGATGCGAATTCTATCACTGCAGAAAAAATCAATGGTACAGATTTAGAAGTGAAAAACGGGAAGTTCACAGACGGAGTTATTGAAACGAGTTGGAAAAATGGAACCGTTGCTGGGAGCACGAATATTGAAAATGACCATTTAATAATTACCCGAACAGATTCCTCTGTTAACACAACAAACTCTATTGGTTTGGATAGCACCCAGGGGCTTATCATGGTTTACACCGAGAATTCAACAGGACGAACAATATCAGTCGGTACGAATTTTCAAGGCATGTCCTTAACTGACAGCACGGGAATTTCTGCGAGTATCTCACCAGCCGGTGTCAAGTTGTCCTCCGATGTAAACTGGACTCAAATCGGAAATATCGGTGGACGTAGAGCTGAGTGGAAACGTGAAAACAATCGAGTTACGATGAATATCCACGGTGGTAACGGTGATGGGTTCCCTGTCATCACGAGCGGTGGAACGCTTTTGGGAATACTTCCAACAAACGCTAGACCCCCAAGCGATATTTCCATGCCTGCTACTGCTCAGGGAGCTGGTGCAACCGCTCAAATTTCCATTAATTCCACGGGAGAAGTGAGGTGTTATCGCTGGGGTAGAGATTCTGTTTATTTTGGTGCTTATATTTCGTACTATGTTGAATAAAGGAGAAACAATGAAAATACTAAAATCAAACATCTTGCAGTATGTAGGAGAGACTGGAACAGCTGATGTTCCAACAGGTAATATTAAAGGAAATGTTAATGAAGATGGGTCTTTCAAATTGGAAGTAACTGTTTTTAACGCAAATGAATTTTTCAGTGAGGAAACCCAAAGGATTGAACTAACAGAATTTTTCAATCAAATTTTGGACAAATCCAAAGAAATAAGTGGTGGAGCAAGTAAAGAATAGAAAGCAGGGGTTATGGAGGAGCAAGCATGGCGAGAAGTACTCGAACGATTAGCTCGAATTGAAACAAAGTTGGATAACTATGAAACAGTTAGAGATAAAGCAGAACGAGCGCTTTTAATAGCCCAATCAAATGCAAAACTTATAGAAAAAATGGAAGCCAATAATAAGTGGGCTTGGGGCTTTATGCTTACTCTTGCCGTAACCATTATTGGATATATAATTACTAAAATAATTTAAAGGAGAAAGAACATGAAAACAATTGATAAAGGAACGCTTACACGTACAGTTTTGCTTTGGTTAGCTATCATTAACCAAATTCTAACAGCATTGGGTATTAATCCATTGCCGCTTGACGATAATACTGTCAGCACAGTTATCACAACAGTTTTTGCACTTTGGGCTTGGTGGAAGAATAACGACTTCACTCATGCAGCTAAAAAAGGAACTGAACTTACAAAAAGTTTGAAAAATGGAGATAGCGTTCAAGTAGTTAAGGCATCTGATGCTGACCATGAATTCACAGAAGGAGGCGAATAATGCCAAGTATTGAAAATATGATTGCTTGGATGCAAGCACGAAAAGGTAAAGTTACTTACTCGATGGCTTCACGAATGGGGCCAAACAGTTATGATTGTAGCTCGTCAGTGTTCTTTGCCATGATTGCTGGTGGCTTTTTGTCAGCTGGCTCAATGGGAAATACTGAAACCTTATTTGGAATGTCAGGAACGAAGCTGAAAGAAATCAGTCGAGGAGAAGTCCAGCGTGGCGATATCTTCATTTCAGGTACTCCAGGAGGTTCGGCTGGTTCGGATGGACATACGGGTATCTTTTTGAGCAATGGCTCATTCATTCACTGTTCTTACACTCACAATGGAATTGCGGTTGATACGAATGACGCTTATATGAGCACTCGCTTACCACATCACTTTTATCGAATTGTTGGTTCAGGTTCTGGAAATACTGACAATAAACCTCAAATGGTTACATTAAATGTTGATGGCCAGTTTGGAAATGCGACTGCTAAACGATTACAAGAATACTTTGATACGGCTGGTAAAGACGGAGTAATCAGTCACCAGTATAAACAAACCTTTAACCAAAATATTTATGCTGCTCAGTTTGATTCATCGCTGACAGGTTCAAACGTGGTAAAAGCATTGCAAAGATTCCTAGGAATTGGCCAAGACGGATTATTTGGTCAAGGAACTATCAAAGCTTTACAGAAGCATCTTGGAACAACGCAAGACGGAACTATCAGCCCAGTTTCTGATTCTGTGAGAGAATTACAACGTCGATTAAATGCGAATAAATTATAAAAATTAACCCTGACTTCTGTCGAACGTTTTTCTTTGTTCTCGTTAAGAAGTTTGCTATAATTAATTTCTAACACTGATCCCCCTTAATTGGGGGTCTTTTTTTTGTTAACAAATGTTACTGTTTTTCTTAAGATAAATTAGTATAATATCCTTATCGTAAATGCTATTCCAAATACAAGTACAAATAACTAAGTATTTCGGGAGAGATAAAGCGCCCTTTTCCAAAGCGAGGGTGTTTTTTTCTTGACAACGGAAATAGAAAGTTATATAATTTTTATATTCCAAAAAATATACTTTTTCATAAGTTTATTCTAAAAACATATTTTTAAAAGCGTCTCTACCCAAGGCGCTTTTTTTATTTTCCAAATTAAACCTAATCGTCCATTAATAGTCCGTAAAACCACAATATACATTGATACATAGCGATTTAATCGTCCATAGATTCGCACATCTTTATTTTCCGAATTAAATCCAGCTGTTTCACTTTATGCAACATCTTCATTATCCCTGACCTCAGCAATATTTGGTATTATGCGGTTTGTGAGTTTGTGACCCTCATTTTTGATGGTCGCAAAATATGATATAATATAAGTGAGAGGATAGCAGTACTAGACTGTTATACGGAGTGTACGATAAATGCGTACATTTCGGTTCTTTAGCTCAGTTGGTAGCTAACCGTTCGGTCGCTGGTTCGAGTCCAGCAAGAACCATAAAAATGTATATTAAAATAGTAGAAACTTCTAAAAGGAGTTTTTTTAGTTACGTTAATTAAAATAAAAAACTGTATATCTTAGATATACAGCCTCTTGCCCGACAAAAATTAGTTACGTTTTTAGTTACGTTTTAGAAGTAACTCATAGGTATTCATTAGTACAATAATTTTTATAAATCCCACAAAACAAGGTTTAGCGGTATCTATTGACATTTATTGACACAGTATGCCATAATAGCTCTATGACAAAAAATGCAAGACAAACCGCACTCGATGTATTGAATGACATTTTTGGCAATGATGCTTATGCCAATATTTCATTGGATCGAAATTTGCGAGATTCTGAACTATCCACAGTTGATAAAGCTTTTGTGACTGCCCTTGTATATGGAGTGGTTTCTAAAAAGGATTTATTGGAGTGGCATATTACTCCCTTCTTGAAAAAAGAACCAAAACCTTGGGCAAAAATGCTCCTATTGCTTACAGTTTATCAAATCTTATTTATGGATAAGGTCCCAACTTCGGCAGCAGTAGATGAAGCAGTCAAAATCGCTAAACGTCGTGATGGTCAAGCGACGGCTAACTTTATCAATGCTGTGTTACGTAATTTCATGCGTTCTGAACATCGAAATGAAGAACCAAAGGATTGGGAAACAAAATATTCAATGCCCAAACTTTTATTGGATAAAATGGTTCGTCAATTTGGTGGAAAAAGAACAGGAGAAATTTTAGAAAGTCTTGAAAAGCCAAGTCACGTTAGCTTACGAAAAATTGACCCAACCGTAGAAATTTCAGGAACTCGTGCTTCTCTACTGACAGAAAGTGCTCTAATTGCTGACAGTGGAAATTTTGCAATGACAGAAGAATTTCAATCTGGCAGAATTACGATTCAAGATGAAACAAGTCAATTAGTTGCCCCTCAACTTGATTTAGAAGGAACAGAAGAAGTTCTTGACGCTTGTGCAGCTCCTGGTGGTAAAAGTACTCATATGGCTCAATATTTAACAAGTGGCCATATCACAGCACTAGATTTATATGATCATAAACTTGATTTAATTAATCAAAATGCAGAGCGTCAACATGTTGCGGATAAAATTACTACTCAAAAAGCCGATGCGACAATGATTTTTGAAGAATTTGGTTCAGATAAATTTGACCGAATTCTTGTGGACGCTCCGTGTTCAGGTATTGGATTAATTCGACGCAAACCAGATATTCGCTACAGAAAAGAAAGTTCGGATTTTGTTGATTTACAAAAAATTCAGCTAGAAATTCTGAACAGCGCCTCGAAAAGCCTGAAAAAAAGTGGTATAATGGTATACAGTACTTGTACAATTTTTGATGAAGAGAACTTTGACGTTGTTCGTCAATTTCTAGAAAGTCATCCTAATTTTGAACAAGTTGAAATTTCTAGCGATAAGGCAGATATGATTAAAGAAGGATGTATTTTTATTACTCCAGAAATGTATCATACAGATGGCTTTTTCATCGCGAAATTTAAGAAAATAGGCGAATAACTGCTGACAAATATTTTTTTTAATTCTGTCAGTAATTTTTAGACCTAAAAATAAAACTTTATTCTTGTTAAGGAGAAAAAGTGGAATACAGTATTTTATCAGATATCGGTTCAAAACGTAGTACTAATCAAGACTATGCCGGTACTTATGTCAACCGTGCAGGTTATCAGCTCTTTTTATTAGCTGATGGCATGGGAGGACACAAAGCAGGTAATGTCGCAAGTAAACTTACCGTAGAAGATCTCGGCAAACTTTGGTCAGAGACATTTTTTGATGCGGGAACACCAGAAGCAACTCTTGAGATTTGGCTAAAAAATCAAGTTCGTAATGAAAATGAAAATATTGCCAGCCTTGGAAAACTTGATGAATACCAAGGAATGGGAACAACTCTTGAAGCCTTGGTTATTAAAGCAGGAATGCTCGTTTCTGCCCATGTAGGTGATAGCCGAACTTATTTAATGCGCGATGGTGAATTAAATAAAATAACCACAGACCATTCTTTAGTTCAAGAGCTTGTAGATGCAGGGCAAATTACCGAAGAGGAAGCTGAAGTTCATACGAATAAAAATATCATTACTCGTTCACTTGGGCAAACTAGTGAAGTTCAAGCAGATATTCAAGTTTTAGAACTTCAAGTAGGGGACATTATTTTGATGAACTCCGATGGTTTAACAAACATGGTTTCAACTACCGAAATTATGGAAGTTTTAGAGCGGGAAGATTTAACTTTAGATAATAAATCTGAAGCTTTAGTTCGTTTAGCCAATGAACATGGAGGTTTGGATAATATTACCGTCGTTTTGATTAAGTATGATGAAACGTCAGAAAGCGAAACACCAACGCAGGAGGTTAGTTGATGATTCAAATCGGTAAAATCTTTGCCGATCGTTATCGGATTATCAAAGAAATCGGACGTGGCGGAATGGCGAACGTTTATCAAGGTGAAGATACTTTTCTTGGTGACCGCTTAGTTGCAATAAAAGTGCTACGTTCAAATTTTGAAAACGATGATATCGCGATTGCTCGTTTTCAGCGAGAAGCATTCGCCATGGCAGAACTTTCACATCCAAATATCGTAGGTATTTCTGATGTTGGTGAATTTGAAAGTCAACAATACATTGTCATGGAATTTGTTGACGGCATGACACTTAAACAATACATCAATCAAAATGCACCTTTAGCCAATGATGAAGCTATTGAAATTATTACTGAAATTTTATCAGCAATGGACATGGCCCATTCACATGGTATTATTCACCGGGATTTAAAACCACAAAATGTTTTAGTTTCCAGTAGTGGAACTGTAAAAGTAACGGATTTTGGAATTGCGAAAGCACTCTCTGAAACTTCACTTACTCAAACAAATACAATGTTTGGTTCGGTTCATTATTTATCACCAGAGCGAACGCGTGGTTCAAATGCAACTGTTCAATCAGATATTTATGCGATTGGAATTATTTTATTTGAACTTTTAACAGGTCAAATTCCATTTGATGGAGATTCTGCAGTTGCTATCGCTCTAAAACATTTCCAAGAGAGTATTCCAAGCATCATCAATCTCAATCCAGAAGTTCCGCAAGCTTTGGAAAATGTTGTCATTAAAGCTACAGCGAAAGATATTAAAAATCGCTATACTGATGTAGAAGAAATGATGACTGATGTGGCAACTTCAACGAGTCTTGATCGTCGTGGGGAAGAAAAATTAGTTTTCAATAAGGACCATGATGAAACAAAAATTATGCCTGCCAATCTAATTAATCCTTATGACACCAAGCCTCTGATTGATAAAAAAGAAGATAATGATTCACAAACAGATGAAAAAGCTGCAAGCTCAGAAGTAGTAAATAAAAACAAAAAATCTAAAAAAGGCTTGATTATTGGTCTTATTATCCTTCTTTTAGTTGTTGGCGGTGCTACTTTGGCTTGGGTTGTCTCAACACCAACTAATGTTAAGATACCTAATGTGACAAACTCGACGCTTGACCAAGCAAAAAGCAAAATTAAAGATGCAAAACTAAAAGTGGGAACAGTTCATAAACAACAAAGTTCAACGATTGCTGAAGGAAATGTTATCAAGACTGATCCAACTAGTGGAACAACCGTGAGATCTAATAGCTCCGTTGATATTTATGTTTCTACGGGAAATGAAGATATCATCAAAATGAAGGACTTTGTCGGTGAAAAGATTGATGAGGCGATGGCAACATTACTTAAGGATTATGGTATTGATGAAAGCCAAGTCACTCAAACTTCCGTTCCTAGTGATTCTTACCCAGCAGGTACAATCATTAAACAAAGCCCTAAAAAAGGTTCTAGTTTTGATACCAAAGGGAGTGAAAAAATTACCTTTGAAGTTTCAAGTGGAAAACAAGTTGAAGTTCCGGATTATAAACCGAACGGTCAATATATGACTTATTCACAGTATCAAGCTGCCTTAAAAGCTGCAGGATTCACTAATATTACACTAGACCCTCAAGCAACAACGAATCAACAAGCCGACGGTTATGTATATTCTGTTTATCCGACTGTTGGAGCGTCCGTTGATCCAACTCAAGAAATTGTAATCACTTATAGCGTCTATACTGCTCCAAGTTCAAGTTCAACAACTTCTGAATCAACAACGACGCCTGAAACTTCGTCAAGCACAACTTCAAGTACTTCAAGTTCTACAACAAGTCAGCCGTCAACAGATAACAACAATAGCAGCAAAGAATCTTCAACAACGTCATCAAGTAGTTGAGAAAAATAAACTAGGAATCTCGTGTTCCTAGTTTTTTGATAAATAAGTTAATTTACAAGAAGCTTGTAAAATTAGGCAAAAAAGTGTATCATGGTAGAGTAGTTTTTTACAACCCGTTCTTGGTTTCATGCTTGCCAAGCTGTCACTCGGACTGGGCAATACAAATAAAGGAGAAAAACTCATGGCAATTTCAAAAGAAAAAAAACAAGAAATCATCGCTCAATACGCTCGTAAAGAAGGCGATACTGGTTCACCTGAAGTACAAATCGCTGTATTGACTTGGGAAATTAACCACCTTAACGACCACATCAAATCTCATAAAAAAGACCACGCAACACAACGTGGTTTGATGAAAAAAATTGGTCACCGTCGTAACCTTCTTGGATACCTTCGTGGAAAAGACGTTCAACGTTACCGTGAACTTATCGCTTCATTGGGACTTCGTCGTTAATAAAAAAATGCCATATGGCATTTTTTATTTTTAAAGATTTTTTTCTTTTTCGATAGTAGCGCTAATAGCATCAATAACTGTTCCGATAAAATGGTTTTGTTCTAAACTTACCACACCAGCGACAGTAGTTCCACCAGGACTTGAGACTTTATCGACTAATGACCAAGGATTTTCACCACTTTGGAGAATCATTTCAGCTGAAGCACGAACCGTTTCGGCAACAATTGCTGTGGCTTGATCTTTAGGAATACCATGCAATACACCGGCACGTGCCATGGCATCAATGAACATATAAATAAAAGCAGGGCTTGAACCGGCAATTGCTGCAAATGTTGAAAAATCTTTTTCAGCAATTTCATGGACAGAACCAGTTGATTTAAAAATTTCTTGAACTGTAGCATAAGCAGAATCATCAACAAATTCATTTTTGACAATGGCCGATGTTGACTGACCGATTTGTGCATTGATATTTGGCATCACTCGGATGATTGGTTGATTTTCTGAATCAGCCAGATGTTTCAAGTCAGATAAAGTGAGTCCCGCTGCAATTGAAATTAATGTTTTGTCTTTAGTTAAATGATTGATTAATTTACTTAAAACAGAGGGAAGTACTTGAGGTTTAACTGATAGAATGATAAAATCAGATTCTTGAACGAGTTCTTCATGATTACTTGCAGCCGTAACATTAAGGGTTTCCGCTTGTTTTTGAGTTTTTGTTAAATTGTGTCCGGAAATGATGATTTTGAATTTATTTTTGTCAAGTCCAGAAATAATAGCTGTTGCCATTTTTCCAACTCCAATAAAACCTATTGTTTTCATAAATAAAATCCCTTCTTTTCTTTTCGTCCATTTTATCATAAAAAGTAATAATAAATCACTTTAGTAGCATCGTAAAATAAATCAGATTTTTTCTAAGTCTGAGTACTAGCTCGCATATTTAGCGCATATTGAGAGGATTTGAATTAAAAAGATAACGAAAATGCCCCTTGATTATGGTATAATTAGGTAAACATTTTATTTTATTTGTAATAATAAAGGAGAAATCTATGAATAAATTCGCAATTGTCTTGGCGGCTGGTAAAGGAACTCGTATGAAATCAGCACTTCCGAAGGTCTTACATCAAGTGGCTGGAAAATCAATGCTTGCTCATGTTCTTACAAGTGTTTCTGAGGTAGAAATTGCTAAAAATGTAGTGATTGTTGGTCATGAAGCGGATCGTGTGATTGCAACTTTACCTAAAGGGACTCAATTTGTGAAACAAGTTGAGCAATTGGGAACGGGTCATGCCGTTCGGATTGCTGCGGATTTATTGGCAAATGAAGATGGAGCAACTCTTGTTATTGCTGGTGATACACCATTAATTACTGGACAAACGTTAGAAGCACTTTTTGACTATCACTTTGCACAAAATGCAACAGCAACTATCTTGACAGCAATTGCACCAAATCCAACAGGATATGGACGAATTATTCGTGATGAAAATGGCTCAGTAGAAAAGATTGTTGAGCAAAAAGATGCGAATGATTTTGAAAAATCAATTACCGAAATTAATACTGGGACTTACATTTTTGATAATAAGTCACTTTTCAAAGCCTTGAATGAAATCACAACTGATAATGCCCAAGGAGAGTATTATTTAACAGATGTCATTGAAATTTTCAAAAAATCTGGTCAAACGGTAGCGGCTCATATCCTTGATGATTTTGACGAAAGTTTAGGAGTTAATGACCGTGTTGCCCTTTCACAAGCTGAGTTGACGATGCGCAAACGAATCAATCATCAACATATGGTGAATGGTGTAACTCTTATTGACCCTGCGACAACTTATATTGACAGTGAAGTAACGATTGGTGAAGAAACTGTGATTGAAGCAAATGTAACAATAAAAGGAAATACCTTTATTGGTAAAAATGTTTTGATTACAAATGGTAGCCGTATTGAAAATTCAGAAATTCATTCAAATTGTGAAGTTCGTAATTCAACGGTTGAAGAAAGCAGAATGAGTGTTGGAAGTAATGTAGGACCCTATGCTCATTTGCGTCCCGGAACTGTTTTGAGCGAAGAAGTTCATGTTGGAAACTTTGTCGAAATTAAAGGTTCAACGCTTGGTAAAGGTACAAAAGCTGGTCACTTAACTTATATTGGAAATGCAACGGTTGGTGAGAAAGTGAACTTTGGTGCTGGAACAATTACAGCAAACTTTGATGGTAAAAATAAATTCAATACTGAAATTGATGACTTTGCCTTTATTGGTTCGAATTCAACAATTATTGCTCCATTGCATATCGGTAAAAATGCCTTAACAGCAGCAGGATCTGTTGTAACAGAAGATGTACCAGATGAAGCAGTCGAAATTGGACGTGGAAAACAAGTGAATAAACTTGAACGTGCTAAAAAAATGCCACATTATCGTGGTCAATAATTAACAAATAAAAGAAAGAGTTTCTCCTGAAGCTCTTTCCTTCGATTTTGATGAGAAAACTATTCTTTAAATTATTTTAAAAAGTTTTCGGAAGAAAGGACACAATGTTAAATTTTGATGATAAAAAATTTGAAGAAAAAACTTTAGCTAGAGAAGAAATTTTTAGTGGGAAGATTTTTCATGTTGTAAAAGACGTAGTTTCTTTGCATGATGGACAAGAGAGTTTTAGAGAACTTGTTTTTCATAATGGAGGAACAGCGATTGCACCTGTTCACAACAATAAGATGATTTTAGTTGGTCAATATCGTAAAGCATTGGAAAAATTTATTTTTGAAATTCCGGCAGGAAAACTTGAAAAAGGTGAAGAAAAAGATCCCAAAGCTGCGGCCTTAAGAGAGCTCGAAGAAGAGACTGGATATCTGGCGCAAGATTTGACAGAAATTACAGCTTTTTATGGGACACCCGGTTTTTCATCAGAGAAAACATATGTCTATTTCTCATCAAATTTAACAAAAGTGGAACATCCAAAACCCGCTGATGACGGTGAGTTTTTGGAACAAATTGAAGTCACTTTAAGCGAAGCAAAAAAAATGATTGAACTTGAACAAATTGCGGATGCAAAAACAATTATGGCTATTTGGTATTGGGAAATGCAATATTTGAAAAAGGAGCTTGAAAATAATGCCTAAACCTCTTTTAACAGACGAAGTAATTGAACAAGCAAAACAGGATAAGAAAAATCTTGAACGCAGATTGCAAAGAGAGCTTGAAGAAGATACTGAAATCGCTGAAAAATACGATAGTATTGAGAAAAATTTAAGCAAAAATGCTGTTTATAAAAGTCGAAGAATTGAAAATGCCAAGGCTCAAAAACGTGGAAAAGCAATTAATAAATGGCTTTTCATCGTTACACTAATTGTTGTTCTATTGGCAGTAGCTTTCTTTTTGTACTACTTTTAGAGAGTAAAAAGATTAGAAAAAAGGTAAAAAAAATGAAAATAGGAATTATTTGTGCGATGGATGAAGAAATTCGCATACTTGTTGAAAACTTAGAAAATGCAGAAAAACATACTCGTCATGGTTTAGTTTTTCATACAGGTTCAATTGGCCGGCATGAAGTGGTCCTTGTCCAATCTGGAATTGGTAAAGTGATGTCTGCTTTGGCAGTTGGATTTTTGGTTGACATTTTTGATGTCGACGCCATTATCAATACTGGATCAGCGGGAGCAGTTGCTCAAGGTTTAGCAATTGGTGATGTTGTAGTTGCCGATAAACTTGCTTATCATGATGTTGATGTTACTGCTTTTGGTTATGCTTATGGCCAAATGGCTCAACAACCTTTATATTTTGAATCAAGTAAATATTTTGTTTCTGAATTGAAAAAAGTTTTAGAAAATGTGCATGTTGGATTGATTACTAGTTCAGATAGTTTTATCAGTAGCTCTAGTAAAATTGCTGAGATTAAAGAGCATTTTCCGGATGTTTTAGCCGTTGAAATGGAAGGGGCTTCTATTGCTCAAGCTGCAACAGTACTTGGAAAACCATTTGTAATTATTCGTGCGATGTCTGATACTGCTGACCATGATGCTAATGTTAATTTTGATAAATTTATTATTGAAGCAGGAAAAAAATCAGCTGAGGGCTTGATTCGTTTACTCGAAGAAATGGTATAAAATTGGAATCTATCTTTTGATAGATTTTTCTTTTTATGAGAACTAAGAGGAAGTGAAATGGGAGAAATCAAGGATAAAAGGTTAGAACTCTTAATTGAGGAAGTTAATATTTTTTTGAATAATGACCAATTGTTTGAGCACTGTTTAGCAGTGGCAAGGACGGCTGAGGCACTGACAGAAGAATTAACTGATTCTAATGAAAGACGTTCTCAAGCTTTTATAGCAGGACTTTTACATGATATTGGTGGAATTTATCCAAATGATCAAAGAGTAGAAAAAGCAGAAATTTTTAATATCGAATTACTGACAGAAGAGCGTGAATTTCCATTAATTATTCATCAGAAACTTTCTAAGTATTTGGCGAGTCAACATTTTAAAATTACTGACGAACAAGTTCTGTCAGCAATTGAATGTCATACTACCCTAAGAAAAAATTTTACAGAATTGGACTTGATTGTTTTTCTTGCTGACAAAATTAGCTGGGATGGTGGAGATAATGCGCCATTTAGGCAGGGATTACTGACAGCTCTGTCAGTAAATTTGCAAAGTGCGGCACTTTATTATATTAATTTCATTATTGATGATGGATTGAAAGTTGCCCACCCATGGCTTTTAGAAGCAAAGAAAGATTTAGAAAATCAGCTTTCCTAGCTGATTTTTTTGATAATTTAGATTATAATAGAAGAATGTAAAAAATAATAGAATATCATTATTCAAAATTGATAATGATTATTTTTATCGAAACTTTTGTCAGAAGTTTCGATTTATTGGGAGGTATTATGACAGTAACATCAGATTTCACACAAAAACTCTACGAAAATTTTGCAGAAAATACAAAATTGCGTGCGGTGGAAAATGCCGTGACTAAAAATGGTTTGCTTTCATCACTCGAAGTCCGTGGTTCACATGCAGCAAATTTGCCTGAGTTTTCAATTGACTTGACAAAAGACCCTGTAACGAATCAAAAACAATCTGGTCGTTGCTGGATGTTTGCTGCTTTGAACACTTTCCGTCATAAATTTATCAATGAATTTAAAACAGAAGATTTTGAGTTTTCACAAGCTTACACTTTCTTCTGGGATAAATATGAAAAATCAAACTGGTTCATGGAACAAATTATTGGTGATATTGAAATGGACGATCGTCGTTTGAAATTCCTTTTACAAACACCACAACAAGATGGTGGTCAATGGGATATGATGGTTGCAATTTTTGAAAAATATGGAATTGTTCCCAAAGCTGTTTATCCTGAATCACAAGCTTCAAGTAGCTCACGTGAATTGAATCAATACTTGAATAAACTACTCCGTCAAGATGCTGAAATTTTGCGTTATACAATTGAGCAAGGTGGAGATGTTAAAGCAGTTAAAGAAGAACTTTTACAAGAAGTCTTTAATTTCCTTGCGGTAACTTTAGGTTTGCCACCACAAAATTTTGAATTTGCTTTCCGTAATAAAGATAATGAATACAAAAAATTCATTGGTAGTCCAAAAGAATTTTACAATGAATATGTTGGAATTGATTTGAATAATTATGTGTCAGTAATCAATGCTCCAACTGCTGACAAACCTTATAATAAGAGCTACACAGTTGAGTTTCTTGGAAATGTTGTCGGTGGTAAAGAAGTGAAACATTTGAATGTTGAAATGGACCGCTTTAAAAAATTGGCCATTGCCCAAATGCAAGCTGGTGAAACAGTTTGGTTTGGTTGTGACGTGGGCCAAGAATCAAATCGTTCAGCCGGACTTTTGACAATGGATTCTTATGATTTCAAATCTTCATTGGATATTGAATTTACTCAAAGCAAAGCAGGACGTCTTGACTATGGTGAGTCGTTGATGACGCATGCCATGGTTTTAGCGGGTGTTGATTTAGATGCTGACGGAAATTCAACTAAATGGAAAGTTGAAAATTCATGGGGTAAAGATGCGGGTCAAAAAGGATATTTTGTTGCCTCTGATGAATGGATGGATGAATATACTTATCAAATTGTTGTCCGTAAAGACCTTTTAACTGAAGAAGAATTGGCTGCTTACGAAGAGAAACCTCAAGTACTTCTACCATGGGACCCAATGGGTGCTTTAGCTTAATTTGCAAACAAAGAACATTTAACTTTAGGTTAAATGTTTTTTTATTGACTTAAAGTTCACTTCAAGTGTTAAAATAAAAGAATGAATATAAAAAAAGCTGCTGAATTATCAGGGATAAAAACAGATAATATAAGGTATTATGAAAGAATTGGGCTGATTCCTAAAATTACACGGACAGAATCTGGAATAAGAAATTTTACAGAAGCTAATATTAGAACTTTGAAATTTGTCAAACACATGCGAGATGCAGGTGTGCAAGTTGAACCTTTGACCCGTTATATGGCATTAGTGAATGAGGGAAATCCCGGAACGAAAGAAGAAAGAATTGAAATTTTGAAGAACCAGGTTGAACAATTGAGAACAGAAATTATTGAAAAGCAATCTGCCTTGGATTATTTGACATTCAAAATTGAAAATTATGATGAAGTGATGTTGCCAAATGAAATTAATTTGAACCAAAGTTCAAAAGAAACAATCAAGATTTAAATAGGAAAAGAATAAATGGAACTTCGATTATTAAAATATTTTTGGGCAGTTGCAACTGCTGGAACAGTATCCAAAGCTGCTGAACAGTTATATATTACGCAGCCAACATTATCTAGACAAATTAAAGAACTTGAACGCGAACTAGATACACAACTTTTTATGCGTGATGGGAAAAAACTGATCTTAACTGAAGATGGACAATTTCTTAAAATTAAGGCCGAGGAAATTTTACAGCTGACCAGTAAAACAGTACAAGTTTTTGAAGACCGAAAAAATGCAGAATTATCTGGCCATCTGACGATCGGTGCTTTAGAAGGCTGGACAACTTCCAGTATCGCTAAAACGCTCCAAAGACTGACAAATAAATATCCGTCAATTACTTTTACAATTTTGTCAGGAAATGCTGATGATATCAAATGGAAGATTGACAACGGACTAGTTGATGTTGGTTTTTTGTTAGAGCCAACATCAACTGAAAAATATAATGTTGAAAAAATTGGCTTTCCTGAACGTTGGATGATGCTCACTCAATCCGATTCAGAACTTGCAGAATTAGATGAAGTAAGTCCAGAAATATTTAAAAAGCAAAGAATATTAATTTCAGAACGACCAGAAGTTCGTCAATTTATAGCCGATTGGGCAGGCTGCCAAGTGAGTGATTTAGAAATTATTGGCGGCTTTAATCTCGGTTTTCATCTTTTTGAAATTGCTCGTGCAGGAATTGGTGAAGCAGTTGTTACAGAAGGGGCGCTTATTCGAGATTACCCTGATTTAAAAGCTATTCCATTGAGTCCGGAAGTGAAAACTTTAAGTGTGCTTGCTTGGAAAAAAAATATTCCACTGACTCCTCTTACAAGAGCATTTATTAAGCAATATCTTCAAGATAATGAATAAAAAGTTACTGACAGAAATTAGAGCATATTTGTAAAGACTTAAGTCTCAACAGCTATTCTCAGAAAGCTCTGTCAGTAACTTTTTTGTCAGTATTATGCTCGCAAAGCATAATAATAACTAAAATAAGCATTTCTAATCAGTGAATTTTTATTTTAAAATAAATCTATGAAAAATAAAAAAACATTTGGTCTTATCCTTTTTATTATTTTGTTTTCCTATTTCCTTATTTTAATGGATAACTCAATAATATTTACAAGTAGCTTAAAAATTTCTCAAGATTTAAAAATGAATGAATCAACTTTATCTTGGGTTTCTAATGCTTATACGATTACGTTTGGTGGTTTTCTTTTATTAGCAGGACGCCTGGGTGATTTATTAGGGCGAAAAATAATTTTCCTTCTTGGACTTTTCATTTTTGGATTTTCTAGTTTAGTTGTCGGTTTGTCAACTTCTTCAGAAATGATGATTATTGCCAGAGCAGTTCAAGGGATTGGTTCGGCTATTCTTGCTCCAACAAGTTTAGCTTTATTAATGGATACATATAAAGGGGATTTAAGAGTTAGAGCTATCTCATATTATGGAGCAACTGCGGGAATTGGCTCAAGTTTTGGACTTATTCTAGGCGGCTGGCTCACTTCGGCTCTTTCATGGCGTGTTGGCTTTTTATTAAATGTTCCTTTTAGTTTATTATTAATTAATCTAACTCTTGTTAATGTTCATCAAAGCGATATCAAAGCTAGCAAAATTGACTTTTTGGGAAGTTTTCTGTCAGTCCTTATCTCAGTCCTATTTGTTTTCGGAATTACGGTAAGTAATTTGTTCATCATTATCCTCTCATTCATTTTAATTATCTTATTTATACTTTGGGAAAAAATGTTAACTTATGCATTAATTCCTTTAGAATTATTTAAAAATAAAGTACGGACGGGTTCGTATGTTGCACGCTTTGCCTTTATGATGGCAATGTTGACTTACTGGTTTATTCTGCCGCAGATTATGCAAAAAATGTATCATTTTTCACCATTGCAATCCGGACTTGCTTTTCTTCCTTTAACAATCGTAAATTTTATCGCGGCTCTTTTTCTTCCTAGATTAACTAGAGCATTAGGAAATAGTAAAGTAATGATCCTAGGACAAGTGATTTTACTGACAGGAATGATTTTGTCATTAGTTTCGCAACCAGAATGGGGATATTTCTATGCGATGATTTTTCAAATGATGATTATTGGATTAGGGCAAGGTTGGCTTCTTGCTCCGCTGACGGCAGCGGGAGTAGAAGAGGTCAGTCCAGAATTATCAGGAGCTGCATCAGGTTTGACAAATATGATGCATCAACTTGGAGGACCTGTTGGTTTATCTATTGTTGTGTTATTTAGCTCAAATATTGTTGACTTAAGTGCTTATTATCATTTGGTCATGGGATTCATCACCGCTTTTCTATCAGTAGGCCTTCTTGTCTTAATTTTTACTAGACCAGACAATAATAAAAAATAAAAGGAGAAAAAATGCAAACAAAATTAACATTAAATGATGGCAATGTCATTCCCCAATTCGGTTTGGGACTTTATCAGCTTCCAGAAGGAACAGAAACGCAAAATATTGTAAAAACTGCCTTGGAATTAGGTTATCGTCATCTGGATACGGCACACGCTTATCAAAATGAAACTTCTGTCGGTCAAGCAATTCAAGACTCAGAAATTTCAAATTCTGAAATCTGGATTACAAGCAAGCTTTGGCCTTCTGATTATGAGCAAGCGCCAGAAGCAATTGAGCGAATGCTAAAACGCCTAAAAGTTGAACAAATTGATTTACTCTTATTGCATCAACAGGTTGGAAATTATCGAAAAGCATGGATTGCTTTAGAAAATGCTGTAAAAGAGGGACAGGTGAAATCAATTGGAATTTCAAATTTTGATGGAGAAAGATTAGTTGATTTATTTAATTTTGCTGATATCAAACCGAGTGTCATTCAAGTAGAAACTCATCCTTATCATCAACAAGTAGAATTACAGGAATTTTTGAAACCTTATGGTACAAAAATTGAAAGTTGGTATCCTCTGGGACATGGCGATAAAAACTTACTTGAAGAAAAAATATTTAAAAAAATGGCTAAAAAATATAATAAAACAGTCGCACAAATCATTTTGCGTTGGCATATTCAAGAGGGAATTATTGTTTTTCCACGCTCAACGCTAAAAGAACATTTAGCAGAAAATATAAATATTTTTGATTTTGAATTATCCTGCTCCGAAATAAAAGAAATTCGTAAATTAAATAAAAAACAACCTTATTTTACGATGACCTATGAGGAGCAAGAAAAAAACTTTTTGTCATGGAAACTAGAAGACTAAAGCACAGTTTCTCATGCTTTTATGCAAAAGTGATATACTTTAGAGAGTTAGAACTTTTAAAACAAAAAATAAAATCAAGCCTAGATAGTCTTGATTTTTTCTATATTTCATTGAAAAAAGGAGAATGTGATGAAAAAAATTGCAATTATTGGTGGCGGAATAATCGGTATGACCTTAGCCAATTATTTAGATACTGATAAATTTGATATTAGTCTTTTTGATGATGAAAAAAATCAGGCAACTAAAGCAAGTGCTGGGATTATTTCTCCTTGGCTTTCTAAAAGAAGAAATAAAAAATGGTATCAATTGGCAAAAGATGGTGCAGCTTTTTTTGAAAAAATGAAAAATGATTTTGAGTTAACTGAAGATGTTTATGAAAAATGTGGCACTCTTTTTTTGCGACAAAAATTAGACTTAATTGAGTTAGAAAAGTTGGCAATTGAAAGAAAAAAAGAAGCTCCCGAGATGGGTGAGATTAAGAGACTCTCGGAGGAAGAAACTGTTGCTTTATTTCCATTATTAAAACCAAGAGAAAGTTTGTATCTTTCAGGAGGTGCAAGATTAGATGGAAAAGCTTACTTATCGTCATTAAAAAAGCGAGCTCAAAAAAGAGAGGTCAAATTTTATTCAGAGCGGGCAACAATTGCTCGAGCGTTAGATAAATGGCAAGTCATTCATGAAGGTGTGACGGAAGTGGTAGATGATTTAGTTTTATGCCCGGGGCCAGCTTTAAAAGAACTTTTGGAATCAATTGGCACACAAGTGGATGTCAAGCCACAAAAAGGACAATTAATTTCATTTCAAACGGATTTTGAAACAAAAAATTGGCCAGTTTTATTTTTAGAAGGGGCTGCAGATATCATTCCTTTTCAAAATGGTCAAGTTCTTTTGGGAGCAACCCATGAAAATGAAGAGGGTTGGGATTTGTCAGAGAGTCAGGAAGCTTTTGAAAGCTTGACAGAGGGGGTCAAATCTTACTTATCAGATACAAAACTAATTGACTTTCCATATCATTATCGTGTGGGAACACGTGCTTATTCTTCAGATTTTTCGCCTTTTTTTGGTCCGCACCCTGACTTTTCTTCATTAGCTTTTGCCAGCGCTTTGGGGTCATCTGGATTAACTACTGGTCCTTATATCGCCTATTTACTTGCCCAATATTTTAATCATCCAGAAATTTCTTGGGATAGTTCAAATTATCAAAAAGACATAAAAAATTATATTAATATAGAAAAAACGAGCAATTAAAAGGCTTATTATCACACTAAAAAATTATGTAAATCATCAGAAGAGGAACTTTTGGTGTTTTACATAATTTTTTTGTCAGATACATAATGAGCCAGAGTAACGAATTGAGTCAGGTTTTTTTGTCTAAAAATGATATAATGATTTCATGGAAAATACAGATTTGATTTACGGACTACATGCGGTCACGGAAGCTTTAAATGGAGACCTTGTCAACAAACTTTACGTTCAAGAAGATTTACGTGGTAAAAATGTTGAAAAAATAAAAGAATTAGCACGACTTAAAAAAGTTAATATTTCATGGACACCCAAAACAGAATTAAATAAATTAACAGAAAACGGTGTTCACCAAGGCTTTATGGCAAGAGTGTCCGAATTTGCTTATGCAGATTTAGAAAAGATTCTCCCAGCATTAGCCGAGAAATCTGATGCCACAATTTTAATTTTAGATGAGTTAACAGATCCTCATAATTTAGGGTCAATTGCTCGGACAGCTGATGCTACAGGAGTCGATGCAATTATTATTCCTAAACACCGAGCCGTTGGAATTACTCCAACGGCTGTCAAAGCTTCAACGGGTGCTTTACAACACGTCCCTATTGTCCGTGTTACTAATCTTTCTCAGACCTTGGATAAACTTAAAGCTGCTAATTTCTGGGTTTTTGGAACGGACATGGACGGCACAGTTTACAGTAAGTGGAATACCAAAGGTAAAGTTGCCTTGATTATCGGAAATGAAGGACATGGAATTGGTCAAAATCTCAAAAAACAAGTTGATGAAATGATTACAATTCCAATGACAGGACACGTTCAAAGTTTAAATGCATCAGTAGCAGCAAGTATTTTGATGTACGAAATTTTTAGAAATCGACTATAAAAAATACTGATGAAAGCTTTAGCGCTTGGAATCATTAAAGCCCAAACGTGTGACTAATCTGTCAGTAAATTCAAGATATTATCAGCAAGTTGAAACAGCAGAAAGGATTATTATGACTTTTCAAATCATGACAGACTCAACAGCAGACCTGAGTCCGTATTATATTAAAAAACATCATCTTACAGTTTTGGGAATGACTGTAACTGTTGGAGAAGAAACTTATGAAACAATAGGTGAAGCCGCATTAGATAATTCCACGCTTCTTGCAGCAATAAAAAAAGGAGCTACTGTCCACACGTCCCAAATTAATTCAGGACAATTTTTAGAAGTTTTTAAAAAATTTGCATCTGCAGATGAAGAACTCCTTTACCTTGCTTTTTCGTCAGGACTTTCTGGGACGTATCAATCAGCTCTGATTGCTCAAGATATGGTTTTAGAAGAATTCCCATCTGCAAAAATCACTGTTGTTGATACACTGGCAGCAGCTTCTGGAGAAGGTTTCCTTGTTGAAGAAACTGTAAAGTTGCGTGACTCTGGAAAAACACTGACAGAAACGCTTGAAGTTTTGTCAGATATTATTCCACGTTTACAAAGTCACTTCATGGTTGACGACTTAAACCATTTGGCAAGAGGTGGAAGAATTCCTAAAGCTGTTGCTCTCGTTGGAACAATGGCAAATATCAAACCTCTTCTTGATGTTGACCCTGAGGGAAGACTTCGGCAAGTGACCAAAGTTCGAGGAAAGAAAAAAGCAATTAATCAACTCCTTGAAAAGAGTCTTGAAGAGATGGATACAGCCTATCCCCGCCTACTTATCTCTTATTCTGGAACAGATGAAATAGCACAAGAAATTAAAAAACAAGCTATGCAAAAAAAAGGGATTAGTGATGTCGATGTTCGTCCACTTAGTCCAACAATTGTAACTCATACAGGTGACGGGACAATCGCAATTTTTTCAATAAGTAAAAAAAGTAGAGAATAATTCAATAAAAAACGAAAAAAATCACAGCTAAACTCTTGTTTTACTGTGATTTTATGTTAAAATAATTAATGAGTGTAATTGTATACAAAATTATCTTTACACTTACCTAATTTATTAAAAAAATATGAATCGTGATGTGTGAGGGAAAGGAGTCGCTTTTATGGCCAAAAGTGGACTTTATACAGGCGTAGATATCGGGACAAACACAATAAAGGTGCTTGTTGCTGAATACGTCTCAGGTGAAATGAATATAATCGGTGTCGGAAATGCAAAATCCGATGGCCTTAAAAATGGAATTATTGTAGATATTGAGAAGGTGGCACAAGCATTGCGTAAAGCTGTAAATGCTGCCGAAGAACGCGCAGGAATCACGATTGATAGAATTAACGTGAGCATCCCAGCGAATTCCCTCGAAATGGAACCTTGCCAAGGAATGGTTCCTATTGTCAGTGATACTAAAGAAATCACGGATAACGATGTTATTCAAGTTGTTCAAAATGCTTTGATGCGTGGGATTGTTCCTGAAAGAGAAATTATTGCTGTTGAAACGAAAGAGTTTACAGTTGATGGATTTACAGGTATTTCAGACCCTCGTGGAATGTTTGGTGTACGTCTTGAGATTCGTGGGGTTGTTTACACTGGACCTAAAACTCTTGTTCATAATGTTCGCAAAGTTGTTGAACGCGCAGGACTGCTCGTTGACAATATTGTAATTGCTCCTTTAGCAATGGCACAATACGTGCTTACAGAAGGTGAGCGTGAGTTTGGAACAATCATGGTTGATTTGGGTGCTGGACAAACAACAGTTAGCATCGTTAAAGAACAATCATTAAGATTTACACATACTAGCCCCGAAGGTGGCGATTATGTAACTAAAGATATTTCAACAGTTCTTAACACTTCTGTTTCTGCAGCGGAAGATTTGAAAGTCAACTATGGTGAAGCAAGTACAGAACGTGCTAGCCAAGATGAGTACTTCCTTGTTGATGTTGTAGGTAAAGAAGAGCCAGAACAAATTACAGAATATTATCTTTCACAAATTATTGAAGCACGTATGACTCAAGTTTTTAATCGTGTACGTCAAGATTTGGAACACGGACATACTTCAGAAACTCCTGGAGGTTTGATTTTGGTCGGTGGAACGGCTGCAATGCCTGGTGTTGTTGATTTAGCAACAAAAATCTTAGGAATAAATGCTCGTCTTTTTGTTCCAGGCGAAATGGGGTTACGTAATCCAGCATTTGCTCAAGTGATTAGTGTTGTTGATTACATTGGAAATCGTAGTGATATTGATATTTTAGTATCTCAAGCATTTTCTGGTGATTATGCTTATACGACGACAGAAGAAACTTATGTTGCTCCTGTTCCAACAATTACACCACAAGCAACAACAGTTGCTGACGTAGAAAATGATTTCTACGTTGAACCTCAGGCACGTCCAGTAGTAGCTCAAAAAGCTTCTGAGCCTGAAGAAGAAAAAGAAGGTCTCGTTGACCGTGCCAAAAATTTCTTTGGCAATCTCTTTGATTAATCTGAAAGTAAAAAACGGAGAAATAAAAACATGGAATTTTCATTTGATACAGACTTAACTTCTGGTGCTGTAATTAAAGTTATCGGTGTTGGTGGCGGTGGTGGTAATGCCATCAACCGCATGATTGAAGAAGGTGTTTCTGGCGTTGAATTTATCGCCGCTAATACTGACGTACAAGCATTGCGTAGCTCAAAAGCAGATACAGTTATTCAACTTGGGCCAAAATTGACTCGCGGTTTGGGTGCTGGTGCGCAACCTGAAGTTGGTAAACGCGCAGCTGAAGAATCAGCTGAAACAGTATCACAAGCCCTTGAAGGCTCAGATATGATTTTCATCACTGCCGGTATGGGTGGTGGAACTGGTACAGGTGCTGCACCAGTTATCGCACAAATTGCTAAAGAACTTGGCGCTTTGACTGTGGGTGTTGTTACTCGTCCATTTGGTTTTGAAGGATCAAAACGTTCATACTTTGCAACTGAAGGAATTGAAGCTCTTCGTGCAAATGTTGATACACTTCTCATTATTTCAAACAATAACTTGCTTGAAATTGTTGATAAGAAAACTCCTTTAACTGAAGCTTTGCGTGAAGCTGATAATGTTTTACGTCAAGGTGTTCAAGGGGTAACTGACTTGATTACTAACCCAGGAATGATTAACCTTGACTTTGCCGATGTTAAAACAGTAATGGAAAACAAAGGTGATGCCCTTATGGGTATCGGTGTTGCGACTGGTGAAGAACGCGTGATTGAAGCAACTCGTAAAGCAATTTACTCACCACTTCTTGAAACTACAATCGAAGGCGCAGAAAATGTTCTTTTGAATGTTACTGGTGGTATGGATATGAGTTTGATTGAAGCACAAGATGCTTCAGAAATTGTTATCCAAGCAGCTGGTAATGATGTTAATATTATGTTGGGTACAGCGATTGACCCTAACCTTAAAGACGAAATCCGTGTAACAGTTGTTGCAACTGGTGTTGCTAAGGAAGATGCTGACGAAGCTTTGGGTTTGCAACCTGAACCACGTCGTCAACCTAACTTGACTCACAATTCTAATATGCAACATGCTCAAACAAGCCGTCCAATGCAAAGTCAACAACAAACGCAAGCAGCTCCGCAAGGGCAAAATCAATCTTCTGCATTTGGAGATTGGGATATTCGTCGTGAAACTTCAACACGTCAAAACGTAAGTAACACACGTGATACTTCTTCAGTAACAAGTTTCGGCGGAGTTCCAACAACAGATGAAGACCTTGACACACCACCATTCTTCCGTAAAAACTAACCAATGACGATTAAAGAGAATGTTAAAAGAATACTGAGTAATGTAGATGCGGCAAAGGCTGCGTCTTCTTATTCTAATCAGTCAGTTTCAGTCGTCGCTGTGACCAAATCTGTTGATGCTAATCTTGCACGTGAAGTTTTTGAAAATGGAGTTTCACATTTAGCGGAAAATCGAACAGAACTTTTTTTGGAAAAATACGAAGCTCTTAAGGATTTAGAAATTACTTGGCATTTGATTGGTAATTTACAAAGACGTAAGGTTAAACAAGTTATTAATTATGTTGATTATTTCCACGCTTTAGATTCTCTGAAATTAGCTCAGGAAATAAATAAACGTGCTGAACACACCATTAAATGTTTTATTGAACTTAACATTTCTGGCGAGGAAAGTAAACATGGATTTTCTGTCAATGAACTTATGGAAATATTACCTGAGTTTTCTGAATTGGAAAATATTGAGATTGTTGGTTTGATGACAATGGCTCCGTTTGATGCGACTGAAAGTGAATGTAATGACATTTTTGGACGAATGAAAAAATTACAAGTTGAAATATCCGAAATGAATCTTTCCAGAATTCCTTGTACTGAATTAAGTATGGGAATGAGCAGAGATTATGAGATTGCCATTAAAAATGGTGCAACTTTTGTTCGAATCGGTACAGAATTTTTTAAAAATCTATAAGTCTTAAGATTAACGTAAACAACGGAGGAAAATATGGCATTTAAAGATTGGATGAATAATCTACGTGATTATTTTGTAGAGGATGATGAAGAGTTCAATGAACCTGCACGTCCTGTGCAAGAATCTAGGCCAACGGTGGCATCTACGCCAAAACCAAAGGTTGAGGAACGCAAAGCACAGCCGGAATATCAGACTCGTCGTCCTGCACAATCAACTTCAAAAGCACAAACACAAACAGCAGCGCCAAAACGCGCTGGTTCAACATTCACAAAACCTATGCCTGAAAAAATCGTACAACAACAAACCGTTTCACAATCTCAATCAGTGGCTGCAACGGTTTCTACTATTGCAATTAAAGAACCACGTGCCTATGCAGACATCATGGAATCAGCACGCATCGTGAAAAACGGTGAATGTGTCCTTGTCAATTTTAAATTTATGGGTGACGCCCAAGCGCGTCGTTCAATTGACTTCATGACTGGGGTGGTCTTTACTCTTGATGGTGATATTCAAAATGTTGGTGGTCAAATTTTCTTGATGACTCCAGCAAATATCACAGTCGATGCAGCGAAAGAAATGTCTATCTTAGCTGGTCAAAATTTTGAAAGTTACGATATTTACTAATGCTTATTACACTTACAATAATAAATTGGCTTTTACGCTTACTTGATGTTTATTCAATTATTCTAGTTATTTACGCCTTAATGAGTTGGATACCAACTCTTTATGGAACTTGGTTTGGACGTATAATTGTTAAAGTTTCTCGTCCCTACTTAAGTTTATTTGAAAATTTACCTCTACAATTTTGGGGATTAGATTTTTCAATCGTTATTGCTTTTATTGTTTTGAAATTTATTCAAAGATTTATTGTTATTGTATTTAACGGAGTATTCTATTGATTACTGAAAATGTCTATCAACACTTTCAAGAAAAGGAACGGCATTTTATTGATCGTTGTTTAGAATGGATAAATCGAGTAGAAGAATCTTATTCGGTGATAAGTACATTTTTTCTTAATCCCCGAGAAGTGGATATTTTAAAAACTCTGGCAAATAAGAGAAATGTTCAAATTTTTTCTAGTGAGGAACTAGCAAGAACGGAATTAGTCAAAATAATTTTGGCGCCAGATTTTTATGTTCTTGACAGAGAAGATTTTGATATTTCCTTACTTGAAATTAATTATGCTTCAAAATTTGTAGAACTTTCACATGCCCAAGTCCTTGGAACTTTTTTGGGACAGGCTGGTGTTAAACGGCAAGAATTGGGTGATATTATTGTTAGTGACAATAAAATTCAAGTTTTTGTCAGTAAACATCTTGTTGAGAGTTTTAAAGCAATAGAAAAAATTGGGCGAGCAGCGGTCAAAATTCAAGAAATTTCTTTGGAAAACTTAGTTGAAGAAACAGATAAAGCTGTCAGAGAAGTTGTTCTTGTGGATAACTTAAGAGTTGATAAAATGATTGCAGTCGCTTTCAAAATTTCTCGCAATATTGCTACAAATATGTTAGAATCAAAGAAGGTTAAGGTTAATTACCTAGAAATTGATAAAAAAGATTTCTCTGTTGGTCTTGATGATTTGATTAGCGTTCGAGGTTTTGGGCGTATCAAAATATTAAGGATTTTAGATTTTACTAAAAAAGGAAAACAGAGAGTTGAAATAGAACTTATAAGAAATCGAAAAAAATAGATTCTAAGATGAAAATCAGATTTATAAGATTTTCTAAGGATAAAGAGGAGTGATTGATGACATTAAATAGTTTAGATGTTCAAAACAAAACTTTTAATCCACAATTTCGCGGCTTCAGTAAACATGAAGTTGATGAATTTTTGGATATCGTTGTTCGAGATTATGATGAATTCGCTCAAACAATTAAAGATCAAGAACGTGAATTAAAGGCGTTACGCGAACGCGTGAAATATTTTGATGACATGAAAGATTCACTGAACAAGTCAATTGTTGTTGCTCAAGATGCTGCTGATAATCTCCGTGAACAAGCCAAAAGTGAAGCTGATACGCTTAGAATTAATTCTGAAAAAGAATCTGCTGATATTATTGCAAATGCAGGACAAAAGAGTTCTTTAATTATTGAAGCGGCAAAAAAAGAAGCTGGATTTATTTTGAATGCTGCTTCTGATGATGCGCGTAAATTAGTACGTGATACTGATGATTTGAAACGTAAAATGCGTCTCTATCACCAACGAATGACTTCAATTATTGAAAATCAACTTGCGTCTATTCAATCGGATGACTGGGCTGAAATCTTTAGACCTACTCAAGATTATGCAATCAATCCTGAAGAAAAATTGCAATCAATCATTGAAGAACATTTGGAAAATGCTGAATCTACTTTGGCAAAAACCCAAGCAATTAAACCTTTAACAGATGAAGATATTACACAAGCAAATGAAACATCTGATGAAACAGAAACAATTGTTTCAGAGGAAATTGTTGTTGAAACCGAAGTACCTGACGAAGTAAAAGAAGAAGTAGAAATTACTGACGAAGCTAATACTACTGATGATTCTAACGAAGAGTCAGAAGTTGAAGCTCCAAAAGCAGATGATTCAGAAATTTTCCCAGAATTAGATTCAAAAGCACCAGCTGAAACAGCTGAGGTTGTTGAAAAAGATAATCAAGAAACAACTGATTTAAGCGAATTAAAAAATTAATAATCAGACCAAGATAAGAAAAAATATAATTCAAGCAAGCGAGTGATGATGGAAGACTCGTATTCCCTATTTTTCTTATTATCAGCTGATTGGACTTCTAAAGTTACTGACAGAATTTATTTTCTCAAAGAATTTTTAGAAAAATCTTGGACTGAACTAAAAGTAAGTTCAAGCGTCTTGCACGTTACGCAAAAGAGTTTCTGTCAGTAAATTTTACTGACAGAAAAAATGAAGGTGGTACCACGGTTTTTCGTCCTTTGCGAAAAATCGTTTTTTTTATTCAATAAAAACAAAATCGAAAGAAAGAAGAAAATATGAAAATCAAAGATACTTTGAATTTGGGGAAAACAGCTTTCCCAATGCGTGCAGGCTTGCCAAATAAAGAACCAAACTGGCAAAAAGACTGGGCAGATGCGACACTTTATGAGAAACGTCAAGAATTAAATGAAGGAAAACCCTCATTTATGCTTCATGACGGGCCTCCTTATGCGAACGGAAATATTCACCTCGGACACTCTTTGAACAAAATTTCAAAAGATATTATTGTTCGTTATAAATCAATGGCAGGATTTCGTGCTCCTTATGTTCCAGGTTGGGATACTCATGGTTTGCCAATTGAGCAACAACTTGCTAAAGCAGGCATGAAGCGTAAAGAAATGGATTTGCTTGATTATCTTGAGGAATGTCGTAAATACGCGATGAAACAAGTAGATATGCAACGTTCAGATTTCAAATCCCTTGGTGTTCTTGCTGATTGGAACCGTCCATATTTGACACTATTGCCAGAATATGAGGCAGCTCAAATTCGCGTTTTTGGTAAAATGGCTGAAAAAGGATATATCTATAAAGGACAAAAACCAATTTATTGGTCACCTTCATCAGAAAGTTCACTGGCTGAAGCTGAAATCGAATATCAAGATGTTCGTTCAGCATCAATTTTTGTGGCATTTAAAGCTAAAGATACTAAAGGTAAATTACCAGAAGATGTAGAATTTGTAATCTGGACAACAACACCATGGACAATTCCATCAAATTTGGGAATCTTTGCTCATCCTGACTATGATTATTCAGTTGTAGCAGTTAATGGTCGTAAATTTGTGATTGCCTCAGAAATGCTTGAAGCTGTTGCTGAAAAATTAGAATGGGAAAATCCAGAAGTCCTTCAAACGATTAAAGGTTCTGAATTAGAATATATGGTTGCAAAACATCCATTCTATGACCGTGAAACTTTAATCATGAATGCAGATTATGTTACTCTTGATTCTGGGACTGGCCTTGTACACGTTGCCCCAGGACATGGTGAAGATGACTACTTTGCAAGTCGTAAGTATAAATTGCCTGTTCTTTCACCAATTGATAACCGTGGTTATTATACTGATGAAGCTCCTGGACTTGAAGGACTTTTCTACGATGAAGGAAATAAAGTTGTCAGTAAATGGCTAGAAGAAAAAGATGCTTTATTGAAACTCGAATTCTTCACTCACTCATATCCACATGACTGGCGTACTAAAAAACCAGTAATTTTCCGTGCAACACCACAATGGTTTGCTTCAATCGATGACTTCCGTCAAAATATTTTAGATGAAGTTGAAAGAGTAGATTGGGTAATTCCATGGGGTAAAACTCGTTTATTCAATATGGTTCGTGACCGTGGCGATTGGGTCATCTCACGTCAACGTGCTTGGGGAGTTCCATTACCAATTTTCTATGGTGAAAATGGAGAACCAATTATCACACCAGAAACAACTGAACATGTAGCCAAACTTTTTGCTGAATTTGGTTCAAAAGTTTGGTTTGAACGTGAAGCAAAAGACCTTTTACCAGAAGGATTCACTCATCCAGCTTCACCAAATGGTGAATTTACAAAAGAAAAAGATATCATGGACGTTTGGTTTGACTCAGGTTCTTCTTGGAATGGTGTCCTTAACGAACGTGACTACCTTAGCTTCCCTGCAGACCTTTACCTTGAAGGTTCAGACCAATACCGTGGTTGGTTTAATTCATCAATTACAACCTCAGTTGCGGTAAATGGCGTTGCACCATATAAAGCAGTTCTTTCACAAGGATTTGTTTTAGACGGTAAAGGACGTAAGATGTCTAAATCAATTGGAAATACAATCGTGCCAAAAGATGTCACTAAGAAATTTGGTGCTGACATTCTCCGTCTTTGGGTGGCATCAATTGATACTGAATCAGATGTTCGTGTGTCAATGGATATTCTCAGTCAAGTTTCTGAAGTTTACCGTAAAATCCGGAATACATTGCGTTTCTTAATCGCTAATACATCTGATTTTAATCCAAAAGAAGATGCAATTGATTTTGCAGAACTTCGTCCAGTAGACAAATATATGCTTGTGAAATTTAATGAACTTGTAAAACAAATTCGTACAGCTTATGATAACTATAGCTTTATGACTGTTTACAAATCAATCATTAATTTCATCACAAATGATTTGTCATCTTTCTATCTTGATTTTGCTAAAGATGTTGTTTATATTGAAGCAGCAAATTCACCAGAACGCCGCTCAATGCAAACAGTTATGTATGTTATTTTGAAAGATTTAGTGAAAATTCTTGTACCAATTTTGCCACACACGGCAGAAGAAACATGGACTTACTTGGAACATGAACCAGAAAATTTTGCTTATCTTGCAGAAATGCCAGAAGCAGCAGAAATTCCTGGAAGTGAAGAATTGTTAGGAAACTGGCAAGAATTTCTTGATTTCCGTGATAAGATTTTGAAAGCTTTGGAAAGTGCTCGTGAAGCAAAATTGATTGGTAAATCATTGGAAGCAACAGTAACTATTTATCCAAATGAAGTTGTGCGTACTTTATTGACGGCAATTGATGAAAATGTTGCTCAACTTTTGATTGTATCAAACTTTGTAGTTGCCAACGAACCAGTAAATAATGCCCCAGAGTCTGCAATGAAATTTGATGATCTTGCAGTTCTTGTTGAACATGCGGCTGGAGAAGTTTGTGATCGTTGCCGTAGAACAGATGAAACAGTTGGACACAATGCTAATGAACATCTCAAAATGCTTTGTGAACATTGTGCACATATCGTTGAAACAGAATTCCCTGAAATCCTTGAAGAAGGTTTTGAAGATTAATAAATAAAAAAAGTTACTGACAAAACTGTCAGTAACTTTTTATTTTAAAATTAATAATTACAATACTGCAAGCATTGATGCAAGTACGCTGAAAAGCGTAAGAACAACCATGATAATCACAACAACCATGGTTACTTTTTGGAAAGTACTTTTTTGTGGTTTTTTATATGCCATAAGTTCCTCAATAAAAATATTTTTAACTAATTGTAACAAGAAAAAGAAGACTTTTCAATTAGTTTGGGTCTTTCTCCTTATTATTTTCTTTTGGAGTCAAAAATTTAGCAAATGGATCTTCCTTTTTTTCAGGAGAAGGAACGCTTTTGTTATCATCATCAGTCACTAAATCAACAGTTGAGACGCCTAAATCGTCCATCATTTTATCAAAATCATCACGTTTTCTAAAAGTTAAGCCCATTGTGGTCTCCTTGAAATAAAATATTTAACAGTGCTCAAAAAGAGAAGAGCAATACTAGAACTATTTTACTACTTCATAGATAAAAAAGCTAGATATATGAAAAAACTTCTTGAAAAAATGCGATTAAAAGCTGATAAGACTTGCATTTCAAAACTATTTTAAGTATAATGATAAAGAACGGTAGTTTGCTTTATGCAGACTACCTATAATAAAACAAATTCCCCAAAGGAGACATTTTTAAAATGGCTAAAGAAGTATACGACCGTAGCAAACCACACGTTAATATTGGTACTATCGGACACGTTGACCATGGTAAAACTACCCTCTCAGCTGCAATCTCTAAAGTATTGTCTGACAAAGGTTACTCTAAAGCGACTGACTTCGCATCTATCGATGCTGCTCCAGAAGAACGCGAACGTGGTATCACAATCAACACTGCTCACATCGAGTACGAAACTGAAAAACGTCACTATGCCCACATCGACGCTCCAGGTCACGCGGACTACGTTAAAAATATGATCACTGGTGCTGCCCAAATGGACGGTGCAATCCTCGTTGTTGCTGCAACTGATGGACCAATGCCACAAACTCGTGAACACATCTTGCTTTCACGTCAAGTTGGTGTTAAATACCTTATCGTCTTCCTTAACAAGGCTGACCTTGTTGATGATGAAGAATTGATGGAACTCGTTGAAATGGAAGTTCGTGACCTCTTGAGCGAATACGACTTCCCAGGTGACGATATTCCTGTAATCGCTGGTTCAGCACTTGGTGCTTTGAACGGTGAACCACAATGGGTTGCTAAAGTTGAAGAATTGATGGACATCGTTGATGAATACATCCCAACTCCAGAACGCGACACTGACAAACCACTCCTTCTTCCAGTCGAAGACGTATTCTCTATCACTGGTCGTGGTACAGTTGCTTCAGGACGTATCGAACGTGGTACTGTTAAAGTTGGTGACGAAGTTGAAATCGTTGGTATCAAAGAAGAAACTAAAAAAGCTGTTGTTACTGGTATCGAAATGTTCCGTAAAACACTTACTGAAGGTCTTGCTGGTGATAACGTCGGTGCACTTCTCCGTGGTATCCAACGTGACGAAATCGAACGTGGTCAAGTTATTGCTAAACCAGGTTCAATCACTCCACACAAACTTTTCGAAGGTGAAGTTTACGTATTGAGCAAAGAAGAAGGCGGACGTCACACTCCATTCTTCGACAACTACCGTCCTCAATTCTACTTCCACACAACTGACGTTACTGGTTCAGTTAAACTTCCAGAAGGAACTGAAATGGTAATGCCTGGTGACAACGTGCATATCGACGTTGAATTGATCCACCCAGTTGCGATCGAACAAGGTACTACTTTCTCTATCCGTGAAGGTGGACGTACTGTTGGTTCAGGTATCGTTGCTGAAATCAAAGCTTAATTATAAATCTAAGCAAATTGGAGCTGTCATTTATGACAGTTCTTTTTTTTAAAAAATTTTTCTTAAAATAAAAACTCCCAAAAGGGGAGTTTTTTAAATTTCTGATTTTGTAAATACACCGCGGTCAACAAGTGCATCCATTTGGAAGTAAAATTTATTTTGAATCATTTCACTCGCATTTTTAAAAATATCAACATTTCGTAAACCGGATTTGTCAGTAATTGAAAGTTTAAAACCACTTAAATCTGGATTAACAATAATTTTTAATAAAAATCCTTCGTTTGAATTTGGAACTTCTTCAAGAAGTCTTTTAAATTCAAAATTACCAATTTTAGTTTGAATAAAAGTTGTATCTTTTAAAGTGAATTTTTTAACAGTAGGCGCAAGTTGATAAACATATTTGCTACCTTCCAAATGTTTTTCGGTGATAAATGCCATTGTGAGTCTCCTAAATAAATTGTTTATTTTTTTAAAATAGAACTAAGTTTTTCAACGAAGAGATTAACTTCATCAATTGTATTCATTTCTGAAAAAGAAATACGTATGTTTTCTTTTAGTTTTTCAGAATTTTTCCCGTAAACAGCTTCAAGAACATGGGAAGGTTCAATTGTACCGGCTGTACAAGCAGAACCAGTTGAGATTGCGAAACCAGCTAAATCAAGTTTGGTCAAGAGTAAATCATGATTTTCATTCGGAAAAGCAAGATTTAGAACATGAGGCATACTTGGACCAAAATTATTTTTATAAAATGAAATCTTTTGTTCTTCTAGTTTAGTTAGTAAAGTTTCATTAAGTTTTTCAACTGCTTGATAATTTGATTCAATATTTTCAAGGGCAAGTTCTAAGGCTTTAGCTAAACCAACAAGAGAATGGAGATTTTCTGTACCAGCCCGTCTTTTTTCTTCTTGTTCTCCTCCATGAATCAAAGCATCAAAATGTAGCTTTTCGTTATAGTACAAGAAGCCGACCCCTTTTGGTCCATGAAATTTGTGCGCTGATGCTGAGAGGAAATCAGCCGAAACATCCAGAGGATGCACTGAAAATTTTCCCATTACTTGAGTAGCATCAACATGAAAAACTGCTTGATGTTGCTTCAAGAGCTCTCCGACTTCCTTTACTGGAAGAAGTTGGCCTGTTTCATTATTAGCCCACATCATGCTGACTAAAATTGTATCAGGACGCAAGTTTTCTTCTATAAGTGAAGCTGGGAATGTTCCGTCCGCTTTTGGTTTTACAAAGCTAACATCAAATCCATAACGGTCATGAAGATATTGAACAGTATTTAGAACAGAAGGATGTTCAATAGCTGTTGTGATGATATGATTTCCTTTATCTTTATTAGCCAGTGCATAACCAATTAAGGCTTGGTTATTTGCTTCGCTAGCACCAGAAGTAAAAATGATATTGCGACTTGGAACTTCTAGAGCATTTGCCACAGTTTCACGGGCTTTACGAACAATCTGACTTGAAGCACGTCCGAGACTGTGAATGCTAGAGGGGTTTCCAAAATTAGCGGATAAACTTTCTGAGATTGCGGTGATAACATCAGGAAGTAGAGGTGTTGTAGCAGCGTTATCTAAATATATAATTTGATTTTCCTACCTTTCATAGTAATTGCTGGATATTTTATAAGGAAATGATTTAATTCCATCAGGATTAAAAGTCCCCTTACCTGTAAGCTCTATTTTACCATTTTTTTATTCTTTTTATATGAAAAGCAATGAGATTATTCTTTAAATATCTTATAATCTTATTCAGATCAATTAATGTGATTTATTGATGGTATATTTCTAATAATAATTATATAATATTCTTAGGGAGGTTTTATTATGGTTGAAGAATATAAAAATATCTTAGTTGCAGTAGATGGTTCAGAACAAGCTTATGATGCCCTTCGTGAAGCGGTTGGCACAGCAAAATTAAATCATTCACATCTGAAAATATTGTATGTTTTAAATGATAAGTTAGCAAATATTCCAGTACATTTAGACACAATGACCTTGTATAAAAGTGTACAAGAGCATTCTGATTATGTTGTAGAGCAAGTTCAAGAATATCTTAAAGGCACAGAAGTTGATTTTGAGATTGTACGTTTAACTGGCAGCCCTAAAAGAGAAATTATTAATTATGCAAACGAAAATAATATCGATTTAGTTGTAATTGGGTCAACTGGTCTTGATGCGATTGATCGTTTTATCATTGGTTCAACAACACAGTATATTGTTAACCATGCCTCTTGCAACGTAATGGTTATTAAATAAAGAAAAGAAAAAGTCGTCAATTGAGATGACTTTTATTTTATAAATTAATATATCAAAAATAAAAATACCAACTTAGTGTTGGTATTTTTCAATTGCTTAAAGTGTTTCTATAAGAATTCCTTTAATCTTGAGGTTTTTCATGTTCAAAAAGTGGAGAAACTGGACGTCCTTCGTGGATACGAAGAATAGCACTGGCTAAGTATTCAGCTGCACTCAAATATTTTACATTTAAAGGTTTGCGATGGTTTGTCACAACAGAATCTGTGACCAAAATTTCTTTGATATCTGCTTTTTCAAGAACATCAGCGGCTCCGCTAGTAAATAATCCGTGGCTGGCAACTGCATAAATTTCACTTGCTCCCGCTTCGCGTACAACATTTGCAGCGTTGGCAAAAGTGACCCCAGTGTTCAAAATATCATCGATAAGAATAACTTTTTTACCTGAAACATTACCGATAACATATCCGTTTTCACGGTTTTTGTCATCATCTTCATAGTCAACAATGGCAATTGCTGACTCTAAGTATTCAGCAAGTGAGCGTGCACGTTTAATCCCAGAATTTTTTGGTGCAACAACAATCACGTCATCACCAAATAATCCACTCTTACGGTAGTAGTCAGCAAAAAGTGGGACAGTAAACAAGTTGTCTACAGGTATATCAAAGAAACCTTGTACTTGGACAGCGTGAATATCGAGGGTTAATAAGCGGTCAGCTCCAGCTTTAACAATCATATCAGCAACTAATTTGGCTGTGATTGGTTCACGAGAAGTCGCAGTACGGTCTTGACGAGCATATCCAAAGTATGGGATAACAACGTTAATTGTACGAGCAGAAGCACGTTTACATGCGTCAATCATGATTAGTAATTCCCAAAGGTGATCGTTAACAGGGCAGCTTGTTGATTGAACAATAAAGATGTCTTGACTACGGACACTTTCTTCCATGTTAATCATAATTTCACCGTCGGAAAACTGTTTTGAAGAAAGTTTTCCTAGAGGAACTCCTGTAAACTGGCTAATTTTCTCAGCAAGACCAGGGTTTGAGTTTAAGGCAAAAAGCTTTAAGTGTGAATCAGAGTAAACCACGATTTCTCTCCATTTTCTTTTATGAAATAATATAGTTCTATTTTAGCAAAATAATGGTGATTTTCATAGTCTATATCTGTAAATATCTTTGTGAATTAATCTGAAAATAAAATTTGAGAGTATTTTGAATAATTCTTTCAAGCAAAAAATTATTTCACAAACTTAAAATTCTAATAAATTAAAAAAGCGCTTTAATGCTTGATGTATAAGCGATTGAAAACATTTTCAAAAAAACGAGAATGTAAAGTTTGTGAAAGTTCGTGCAAAGTCTTGCGTTTACAAAAGCGAAGTGTTACAATGGTTCTGTAAGGTTCGTGAAAGGTAAGTGTTACGAACAAATTATTTATTTTTAGGGGAATTAAAAATGAAAAAAACAAAAGTGATCTCACTTCTTGCAGTTTCAGTACTCTCAGTTTCTTTACTTGCCGCTTGTGGAAGTAATAACTCTTCAAGTAGCTCTGATAAAAAAACAGAACAATCATCAAAAGCAGAAGTTTTTGCTGGTGCAACTCAAGGAACAAACAACTTCTCTGATTTGCAAAAAGGCTTTGCTAAAAATGGAGCTTGGTTGAATGCAACTAAAGGTGATATGGATGCTTCTGGGAAAACTTTGACTGTTGAAGGTCTTTTCTTAGGTGACGGACAAGTCGCTCGTAAATTGGCAATCTACAATCAAGATAGCAGCCACAAAATTACTGACCGTTATACTTTGACAGTTGATAAAATTGAAGTGAAATCTCCTGGTTTCTATATTTCAAATGGTACTGTTAAAGGGAATGTTGATGTATTTGCAACTGGCTTCCACGGACAAACTGGTACAGGTGTTGAAGGACAAGCAACAATTGATGGTAACTTGACTTTTGCTAGCCAAGACCTTCTTGATGCTTACAATAAATTACCAGATGCTCAAAAAGTTAAAGTAACTGGTACAACTTCAGTTGTTAAAGGCGATGTTGTTTCATTCAAACCTGGTGGAATTACAGCTGGCGCTCACGGAAATGTAACTTATTCATTTGAAGGAAATGGTACAGATACAGAAACTGGGGCAACAACTGGTACTGCTGATGTTTCAGTATTGAAAAAAGCACTCGGTAAAAATGGTGCTTGGCTTGTAGCTACTAACGCTGATGTTGATGCTTCAGGTAAAGACCTTACAATTGATGGTACTTTCCTCAATGAAAAATCAGCTGTTCAACGTACACTTGCAATGATTAAACAAAATGATCAACACCAAGTCACTAAATCTTATACTTTGACAGTTAAACGCTTGATTGTTAACTCACCTGCTTTCGATCTTGAAGGTGGTAATATCAAAGGTGACGTTTATGTCGGTAAAGATGCTTCAATTATGGCACGCGACATGAAAGGGACTGATGGTCAATCAATCCAATCTGAAATCACTGGAAATCTTTACTTTGCAACTCAAGAACAACTTGATACTTACAAAGCTCTTCCAGCTGCAAACCAATTTAAAGTCTCTGGCGAAGTTGCTGTAAAAGCCGCTAACTAATGAACTAAAAATTGTCTAAAAGGCTCTCTATGAGCCTTTTTTTCTTACTTAAAATATAGTATAATGGGACATACGTGTAGTTCTATACAAAAGTGAATCTGTCAGTAAAAATGTTACTGACAGAAAATAAAAAAGTTTTGTCAGTGAAAAATTACTGACAAGAGGTTCAGTAATGACAGATTGATTTTTGTTTAGAAAAACATAAAGCTAAAATATATTACAAAAGCAGGAGACTGGACTGTTAGAGAAAGTTCATAGCATTTCAAGTCAAGGAGAAAAACATTGGCAAAAGAAACATTTTCAATCGAATTTGCAGGTCGGACATTAACTGTTGAAACAGGTCAAGTTGCAAAACAAGCAAATGGTGCTGTTGTTGTACGTTATGGAGATACAACTGTTTTAACAGCCGCTACAATGGGTAAAATGGCTACGGGTGATTTCTTCCCACTTCAAGTGAACTATGAAGAAAAAATGTATGCTGCTGGTAAATTCCCAGGAGGTTTCAACAAACGTGAGGCTCGTCCGTCGACTGATGCGACATTGACTGCTCGTTTAATTGACCGCCCAATTCGTCCTATGTTTGCTGAAGGTTTTCGTAATGAAGTTCAGGTAATTAATACTGTTCTTTCTTATGATGAAAATGCTTCTGGTCGTGTGGCAGCAATGTTTGGCTCTTCTTTAGCGCTTGCAATTTCTGATATTCCATTTGATGGACCAATTGCAGGTGTTGAAGTTGCTTATATTGATGGAGAATATATCATCAATCCAACTGTTGCGGAAAAAGAGGCATCAAGTTTGGAGCTCTCTGTTGCGGGAAATATCAACGCAATCAATATGGTTGAATCTGGGGCCAAGGAACTTTCAGAAGAAGTGATGCTTGGTGCACTTTTGGCAGGACATAATGCTGTTAAAGAATTAATTGAATTTCAAAATGAAATTGTTGCAAAAGTTGGAAAAGAAAAAGCTGAAGTTGAACTTTTGCATGTTGATGAAGATTTAAAAGCCGAAGTGATTGCAGCTTACAATTCAGATTTGCAAAAAGCAGTTCAAATTGAAGAAAAATTGGCGCGTGAATCTGCGACAAAAGCAGTTAAAGAGGCGATAATTTCTGTTTACAGTGCAAAATATGAGAACGATGAAAATCTATCAATCATTTTGCGTGATCTTGCTGAAATTCTTGAAGGAATGGAACATGCGGAAGTTCGTCGCTTGATTACTGAAGATAAAATCCGTCCTGATGGACGTAAAATTGATGAAATTCGCCCGCTTGATGCTGAAATTGACTTTACCCCACGTAATATTACACATGGGACAGGTTTATTTACTCGTGGTCAAACCCAAGCTTTATCAACATTGACTTTGGCACCAATGAATGAAGCACAAATCATTGATGGTTTGAATGATGAATATAAAAAACGTTTTATGCATCATTATAATTTCCCACAGTATTCTGTTGGGGAAACAGGACGTTACGGGGCACCTGGACGTCGTGAAATTGGTCACGGAGCGCTCGGTGAACGTGCTTTAGAACAAGTATTGCCTTCTTTAGAGGAATTCCCTTATGCCATTCGTTTGGTCGCTGAAGTTTTAGAATCAAATGGTTCGTCATCACAAGCTTCAATCTGTGCAGGAACACTTGCACTGATGGCTGGTGGTGTACCAATCAAAGCACCAGTTGCTGGGATTGCGATGGGCTTGATTTCTGACGGAACAAATTATACTGTTTTGACAGATATTCAAGGGCTTGAAGACCATTTTGGTGATATGGACTTCAAGGTTGCGGGAACTCGTGACGGGATTACTGCACTACAAATGGATATTAAAATTTCAGGAATTACACCAGAAATTCTTGCCGAAGCTCTTGCACAAGCAAAAACTGCACGTTTCCAAATTTTTGATGTAATTGAAGCAACAATTGCACAACCTCGTGAAGAGTTAGCACCTTCAGCACCTAAAATTGATACAATTACAATTCCTGTCGATAAGATTAAAGTTGTCATCGGTAAAGGTGGCGAGCAAATCGATAAAATTATTGCTGAAACGGGCGTAAAAATTGATATTGATGACGAAGGACTTTGTTCAATTTTCTCTTCTGACCAAGCAGCGATTGATCGTGCTAAAGAAATTATTGCTGAACTTGTTCGTGAAGCAAAAGTTGGTGAAATTTACGATGCAAAAGTGGTTCGTATCGAAAGTTTTGGTGCTTTTGTAAATCTATTTGGTAAGCAAGATGCAATGGTGCATATTTCTGAAATGGCTTGGGCTCGGACAGAAAATGTTGAAGATGTTGTGAAATTAGGTGACACTGTCAAAGTTAAAATCATGAAAATTGATGACAAGGGTCGCGTAGATGCATCAATGCGTGCTTTAGTTGAGAAACCAGAAGGTTATGTTGAACCTGAGCGTAAACCAAGAGAACGCCGTGAAAATGGTGACCGTCGCAGTCGTAATAATGACCGTAATAATCAGGGAAATAAAGTTGGAAACCACAGTTTTGAGCTCCGTGAACGTAAATCACATATTGATGAAGAGTTTCCAGAACTCTCAACTAAAAAACCAGAATAAGCTCAATCATAAAATGGAAAAGCTGTAAAAATAGACCTTGAAATAAAATAAAATTTACTGATTAAAATGCTAGCCTATCCAGAAGTCATAGATGGCTAATGGATAGATGATAACCGAAATGTGATTATTCATGCTTGGATTTCTGTCAGTAAATTATTTGTTTATTTAGCTTGTAAATAATCACTGACAGGTCTGTCAGCAAAAAAATATGTCAAATTATAATCTCAATCCAGAACTAGATGAACGTTTGCGAGTTTCATTAGCAAATCCAGGCTCATTTATGGAAGACCTCTCATTGGTCTATGCTTTTCATCAATTTCCAGTATTGGCACCAAAATCAGTTTTCTTTGTTCCGATTGAAGACCATAAGGCACTACCTGTTTTTACAACAGAAGAAGAACTTGAAGTTTTCCTGTCAGAACTGACAGACTTTGAGACGGAATGGGAATTGCACTCATTAATTGAAATTTTAGACCAATTAATGGAAACGGATATTGATATTTTAGCAATCAATCCTAAATTACCTCAAGATGAAGCTAAAGGCAACACCGTTTACTTTGGGACACCAGAATTAATGCAATTTTTAGTTCATTATACTGAAATTTTGAATAAAGTTTTTAGTCCGGAAAATCTTGAGGCTGAACAAAGAGAAAAATATTATTTCGTTCCAGCTTTCGTCACAACAAGTGGTCAGAGAACTTTCCCTAATCTAATCAATCAGGACAATGAAGAATATCTTCCTTTGTTTGATAATTTAGATAGTTTGGCTAAATGGCACAATGAAGCCTACTTTAGTCAAGCCTTTAAGGAAAATAATGGACAAGTTCTACTTTTAAAAATTGATGAATTATTAAATGGAGAAGATGAAGCCATAAATGACTTAGGAAAAAGCCTAGGAATTACTGTAAATCCTTTGGACTACTCACAAGAAGAAGTTCAAAATTCAATGGTCACTTGGGAAGAATTAACAAGAGATTAAATCAATTGAAAGCTTGATTTAGTCAATTACACGTTTTTGAATCAACAAGGCCCACAATGCTTATGGTATAATTTACTATAAGTATTTTTTAACGAAGTAGGAAAAAATGAACGAAAAAAAGAAAGGTTTTTGGTCTGAAGCAATTCGAGTGACCAAAGAAAATGATCCGGCAGCTAGAACTGCCCTGGAAGTCTTTTTGACCTATCCAGGAGTAAAAGCTCTTGCAGCTCACCGAATTTCACATTTTCTTTGGCGTCATCATTTGAAACTTTTGGCTCGGATGCACTCACAATTTTGGCGATTTTGGACTCAAATTGAAATTCATCCAGGAGCAGAAATTGCCCATGGCGTCTTTATTGACCATGGTTCTGGATTAGTTATTGGCGAAACTGCCATTGTTGAAAAGGACGTCAAGCTTTATCATGGAGTTACCTTGGGGGGGACAGGAAAAGATAAAGGGAAACGTCATCCAACAATTAGACAAGGGGCATTAATTTCTGCCCATTCTCAACTTTTAGGTCCTATTGAAGTTGGAGAAAATGCAAAAGTAGGGGCGAGTGCTGTTGTGGTAACAGATGTTCCGCCAGAAGTAACTGTTGTTGGAATACCTGCAAAAGTTGTTCGAGTTAAAGGTAAAAAAGATGTCGAGCGCATCATAAGCCTTGAAGAAAAAAGAGAAGCAAGCTATCATTCATCACATTTGTGAGGAGAAATGAGAAGTGAAAAAGAGAAAAGTAGCCATTTATGAGGGACATTTACTTGCAACTTTAAAATCATTTACGGATGCTGTTATGTCTATCATTGCAACGATTATGGTTTTAGAAATTCCTTTACCAAAACTTATTGGCAATAATCAGTATGATTTTCGTGAAACAAGCAGCTCACTCATTATTTTCTTTGTGAGTTTTCTGGTTGTTGTTTCTTATTATTTTCAATTTAGTAAGTTCTTTGGACGCATAAAGAAAATAAGTGGTTGGCAGATTTTTGCTTATACAATTTTTCTCATGCTTGTCTCACTTTTTCCCTTTATGACCCAAATTGATAATGGAATTCATCCCGCATACTTCACAATCATCTATGTTTTATATATTATTGTGACCTCACGGTTTGCTTCTTTGCTTATCAAATATACTTACCGCCTGAATGAAATAATAATCAGCAGGCATCAGTCACGTAAACCTTGGGATTTGATTGTGATGTCTGCACTTGCTATTGTGATTTCGAGTATTGGATATCCTGCTTATACGGGGATTCCATTGCTCTATTTACCAATACGTTCTCTTATCACCTCTATTGTTTATGATGAAGATTAAGAAGGAAATAGAATGAAAATATATAATACTTATAGTCGACAGCTAGAAGATTTTCAGCCGATTGAACCTGGAAAAGTAAAAATGTATGTCTGCGGACCGACCGTTTATAATTACATCCATGTAGGAAATGCTCGTTCTGTTGTTGCTTTTGATTTGGTTAGAAAATATTTGGAATTTCGAGGATTTGAAGTTCAATATATCTCTAATTTCACAGATGTTGATGATAAAATTATCAAGGCAGCAGCTAATGAAAATATCAGTACTAAAGAACTTTCTGAACGTTATATTGCTGCTTTTTATGAAGATACTGATGCTTTAAATGTTAAAAGAGCCAGTCAAAATCCGAAAGCAACAGAATTCATCGAAGCGATGATTGAGTTTATTCAAGAACTAGTGGATAAAGAATTTGCTTATGTTTCTCAAGGAGACGTTTATTTCCGTGTGTCTAAATCTAAAGATTACGCTAAATTAGCGAATAAAAATCTTGCAGATTTACTTGCGGGCGCTTCTGGACGTACGGATGAAGAAACAAAACTTAAAGAATCACCAGCCGATTTTGCTCTTTGGAAATCTGCGAAAGCTGATGAAGTTTCTTGGCAAGCGCCTTGGGGAGCTGGTCGTCCGGGCTGGCATATTGAATGTTCAGTCATGTCAACCTCATTATTAGGCGAAACAATTGACATTCATGGTGGAGGAGCAGATTTAGAATTTCCACACCATACAAATGAAATTGCACAATCTGAAGCAAAAACTGGGCAAAAGTTTGTTAATTATTGGATGCACAATGGATTCGTAAATGTCGATGGTGAAAAAATGTCTAAATCACTAGGCAATTTCACAACTGTTCATGAACTCCTTCAAGTAGTTAATCCACAAATTTTACGTTTCTTTTTAGCAACTACTCATTATAGAAGACCAGTCAATTTTACTGATGATGCACTGACAGAAGCTGAAAATAATATCAAAAAAATTGAAAATGCTTATCGTCATTTGGATGAGCAAGCTGAGTCTAATTTGTCAGCACTTACGACTTTCAGAAATGATTTTGTTGCTGCCATGGATGAAGATTTCAATATTGCCAATGGAATGACTGTTTTTTATGACTTTGTTTCTTGGGTTAATAAAGGAAACGGTGGGCCTGAGGTCAAAGAATTTTTTGACCAAGTTTTAGAAATTTTAGGGATTAAATTTAAATTTGAGCAAAGTTTGGACAGCGAAATTGAAGCCATGATTGAAGCAAGACAATTGGCACGAGAAGTCCGTGATTTTGCGAAGTCAGATGAAATTCGTGACGCTTTGAAAGCTCAAGGGATTGTTCTTGAAGATACAAAAGACGGGGTACGGTGGCATCGTGAATAAGCAACAAGCAGAACTTTTGAATGGTATTGCATTGGCCTATATTGGGGATGCGATTTATGAGGTCTTTGTGCGTGAGTACTTATTAGATAAAGGCCTGACAAAGCCCGCCATGCTTCAAAAAAATGCAACGAAATTTGTGTCAGCTAAAGCACAAGCAAAAATTATTTCTGCAATGGATGAAGTTGATTTTTTGACTGAATATGAATTGACTTATTTTAAAAGAGGGCGCAATGCTCATTCTAAAACGACGGCCAAAAATACCGATGTTGTTACTTACAGAATATCAACAGGTTTTGAAGCTGTTGTTGGAATTCTCCATTTAACGCAACAAAAAGAGCGACTTCAAGAATTTTGGGATTTTTCCCTTAAAACAATTGAAGCAGATCTGGTTTAAAGTTTATTAATTACAAAGATCAAAGTATTAAGCAAATTATTTTAGAAAAAGAAAAAAATCCGCTAGAATAGGTATGCAAAGATACAAAGAAAAAAATCAGCGGAAAGAAGAAGAGATGTATAGAGTAGTTACAATGTACGGCACCGATGAACCATGGTGGTTCTTCGACGGCTGGAAAGAAGATATAGTTTCAGTAGATGAGTTTGATGATTTTTATAAAGCTTTAAAATATTATAAAAAAGAATGGTTTGAAATGGCTGAGAATTTTAAAGAATTCACTAGCAAGTCTGGCTTGCAAACAGCATTTTGGAAAAACGGAGATGAAGAATGGTGTGAAGACTGTGTAGGTTATTTACAGCGCTATCACAGCATTGCTTTGTTGGAAGACTGGCATGCGATTCCGCTTGAGAAAAAGCGCTCAGGTTATAGTAAAAAATCTGGAGAACTCCCAGAACGTTTCTGTTCCATGAAAACTGAAAATTAAAAAATGAGAAAGTTTACTGACTGAGTAAGCTTTCTTTTGTTCTGATAGAATAATCGTAAGCATTTCATTGGTAAGAAACTTGAAATTATATTATAATTATTTTATAATATAAATCTAATGTTAGGAGGCGCTATGAAGAAACCGTTAATTATATTAGATGGATTTTTAATATTACTTATCGCAGTTCTTGGACTGGCATTATTTCATAATGTTCAGGAACAATCTAAAGAGCATTCACTATCGAATTCAACAGCAAGCACACAAAATTCGACTGAAAATAAAACAAAAACAAATAATACAGGAATCAAAATAAACACCAAAGAAATCAAAAAAGAAAATTTTATAACACTATCAGGTCTTTGGAAGAATAGCTCAATTGCTAAGAAAACTAAAACTCTTGTTATTTCAGGTCCTTCGGCAACTTTTGAGGGTCAACAATATGACTTAACTTTGGAAGGAGTGAGTTCAGAAAATGAGCTACCTTATTTGAAGTTGATAGGTGAAGGAATTAACTCAGGGAAGTTTCTAGGCATCTATCCACAAGGGAGTGCTATTCCAGTAAGATTAGCTAATGGTAAAATTGATTACGCAGGTCAATATGATCCTACTGACAAGAAGAAAGATCGTATCATTCTTTTTAATGATTATATGTCTGCTCAAGATATCATTGAGCAAGTTTTATACCGTGAATTGGAAGAAATCTTTTAAAAACAGTCTAAGATTTAAAATGATAAGAAAATAGTCTTGAAAAAATGTTTAAAATGAGTTAAAATATCATTATCTTAGATAAGAACTCGATGGTCAAAGCTCGGGAAAATATGACAAGAGACTTTTAAAAGTTACTGACAGAAAAATCAATTGTGATTATTTTCTGTCAGTAACTGATGAGAGGATTTTTTGACATATTTTTCACAGCTTTGGCTTTTTTATTTGCAAAATATTTACTGACAGCTTTTAACAAGGCTTATTAAGGGCTATAAAAGCTGTCAGTAAAAGAATGATTAATAATTCTGTCAGTATTTTTGCAAAAACTTTTATCAAAATATAAAGAAAGGCGAATTTAAAAAATTCGTAGTAAAAAATGAATTTTCAAGAAAATTATGATGTTGTTGTCATTGGAGGAGGACATGCAGGGGTTGAAGCTTCACTAGCAGCTGCACGGATGGGCTCTAAAACATTACTCATGACGATTAATCTTAATATGGTTGCCTTTATGCCATGTAATCCATCAATTGGTGGCTCAGCTAAAGGAATTGTTGTCAGAGAAATTGATGCGCTCGGTGGTGAAATGGGTCGCAACATTGATAAGACTTATATTCAAATGAAGATGCTTAATACCGGAAAAGGTCCAGCAGTTCGAGCTCTTCGTGCTCAAGCCGATAAAGATGAATATGCCGCTTCAATGAAGAATACAGTTTCAGACCAAGAAAATTTGACACTCCGTCAAGGAATGGTTGAAGAACTTATTCTTGATGAAGAAAAGAAAAAAGTCATCGGAATCAAGACTTCGACAGGAACTAAATATGGTGCTAAGGCAGTAATTATCACTACAGGAACAGCTTTGCGTGGTGAAATTATTATTGGAGAACTTAAATATTCTTCAGGACCCAATAACTCTCTTTCATCAATTGGTCTAGCAGATAATTTACGTGAAATTGGATTTGAAATTGGTCGTTTTAAAACCGGAACTCCTCCACGCGTTTTGGCGAGTTCTATTGATTACGACAAAACAGAAATTCAACCAGGTGATGAAGCGCCTAATCATTTTAGTTTTATGAGCTCTGATGAAAATTATCTAAAAGATCAAATTCCATGCTGGCTCACTTATACTACTGAGAATAGTCATACTATTTTGCGTGATAATTTACACCGAGCACCACTTTTTTCAGGAATTGTTAAAGGAGTAGGACCACGTTACTGTCCTTCAATAGAAGACAAAATCACTCGCTTTGCTGACAAACCTCGTCATCAACTCTTCCTTGAACCAGAAGGACGGAATACAGAAGAAGTCTATATCGGTGGACTTTCAACTTCAATGCCTGAAGATGTCCAATTTGATTTAGTTAAATCAATTCCAGGACTTGAAAATGCTCAAATGATGCGTCCGGGTTATGCTATAGAATACGATGTGGTGATGCCTCATCAACTCCGTCCAACACTTGAAACAAAACTGGTTTCTGGACTATTTACAGCGGGACAAACCAACGGGACCTCAGGCTATGAAGAAGCAGCAGGGCAAGGCTTAGTAGCTGGAATAAATGCAGCACTTAAAGTTCAAGGAAAGCCTGAATTTATCTTAAAACGTAGTGAAGCCTATATTGGGGTAATGATTGATGATTTGGTAACTAAGGGAACGCTGGAACCATATCGTCTTTTGACATCACGTGCAGAATACCGTTTAATTCTTCGCCATGATAATGCTGACCGCCGTTTGACTGAAATTGGCCGTCAAGTGGGCCTTGTTTCAGATGAACAATGGGAACATTACCAAGCAAAAATGGCTCAATTTGACCGTGAAATGAAACGATTGAATTCAGAAAAACTCAAACCTTTGCCTGACACACAAGAAAAATTAGGAAAATTGGGCTTTGGACTAATTAAAGATGCGCTGACCGGTGCAGAATTTTTGAAACGACCTGAAGTTCACTACAATGAAGTCATCGATTTTATCGGACAAGCACCAGAAAAGATTGACCGTACTGTCATTGAATTGATTGAAACTGAAATTACTTATGAAGGCTACATCAAAAAAGCAATGGACCAAGTGGACAAAATGCATCGCTTGGAAGCGAAACGAATTCCTAAAAATATGGATTGGGATAAGCTTGACTCAATTGCTACTGAAGCCCGTCAAAAATTCAAAAAAATAAATCCAGAAACGCTGGGACAAGCGAGTCGGATTTCAGGGGTAAATCCTGCTGACATCAGTATTCTCATGGTTTACCTTGAAGGAAAATAATTAAAAATTAAAATTTTACTGACAAAAAGTTACTGACAGAAAATTTTTGGGAGAGTCCTTGGGTTCTGTTGCAAAGTTTTCTGATAAGTCTATTTTAGTGTAAAATGAATAAAAATGACAGCGAGGATATATCAATGAACTATTTTAAAGGTAAACAATTTCAAAAAGATGTGATTATTGTCGCTGATGGTTATTATCTACGTTACAATCTAAGCTATCGTGAAATTCAAGAACTCCTTTATGATCGTGGGATTAACGTTTGTCACACAACTATTTATCGTTGGGTACAAGAATACAGTAAAGTCCTCTATCATCTCTGGAAAAAGAAAAATAGACAGTCCTTCTATTCGTGGAAAATGGATGAAACTTATATCAAAATCAAAGGTCGTTGGCATTATCTCTATCGTGCAATTGATGCGGATGGATTGACTTTAGACATCTGGCTACGCAAGAAACGGGATACTCAAGCTGCTTATGCGTTCTTGAAACGACTACATAAACAGTTTGGTCAACCAAGAGTAATTGTCACGGATAAAGCGCCCTCTATTTGTTCTGCATTTAGAAAGTTACAGAGTAACGGTTTATATACTAAGACAGAGCATCGAACCGTGAAGTATCTCAATAACCTCATTGAGCAAGACCATCGACCAATCAAACGACGCAATAAATTTTATCGAAGTCTACGAACTGCCTCAACCACGATTAAGGGCATGGAAACAATTCGAGGAATATACAAAAAGAACCGAAGAAATGGAACGCTCTTCGGATTTTCGGTATCTACTGAGATTAAGGTATTAATGGGAATATTAGCTTAAGAACAAGAAGGATTATAAACCTTGTATTTGATTTTTAAACTTTGCAACAGAACCAAAAATTGTAATGAGTTGAATATCTGACATTTTATTCTCCTTTCGATAATTTTAGTTTATTATAATTATTTTATCATTTTATTTTCATTTTATTGAATGATATGGTGTTTGAAATTATAGAAAAAATGCTGAATTGACAAGATTAAAGCCATATTCTAAAATTGTATTCTATAAGTGTCAAAAAATTAGAATTATAACCAGAATTAGAGATAAATTTCACTATAAATAATAAAAAAAATTAGGACTTGACAAGTCTTTAAATAATTGATAGAATAATAGAGTTGAAAAGCAGAAGCACCCGCTTCTCGCCTTAGAGGTTATAGCCCTGGGCAAACGAATGGAATTATTCAAAAACGAATGTTTTCATGAGCGGGGCGAGATTGTCGTTCCGCTTTTGTTTTTCTTTAAAAAAGAAGTTGCCTAAATCTTAGTCAACTTTCACATCATATTAGAAGGAGAACGAACATAGCTAAACAAGACAATAGAAAACCTATGATGAACGGTGCAATCCGTGCTCGTGAGGTTCGTCTCATTGGCGCTGAGGGTGAACAATTAGGTGTCACACCAACGTCTGAGGCGCTAATGCAAGCTGAAAATCTTAACATGGACTTGGTTTTAATTTCAAACCAAGAACCACCTGTTGCAAAAATCATGGATTATACAAAATTCATGTTTGAGCAAAAGAAAAAACAAAAAGAAGCAAAGAAAAAACAAGCTGTTGTTTCTGTAAAAGAAGTCCGTTTGTCACCAGTAATTGACCAAAACGACTTTGATACAAAGCTTCGTCAAGCCATCAAGTTTCTTGAAAAAGGCGATAAAGTTAAGGTTTCAATCCGATTTAAAGGTCGGATGATTACTCACCAAGATGTGGGTCGTCAAGTAATGGACAAGTTCGCGCAAGCAACAAAAGAAGTTGCTGTTGTTGAACAAAGAGCCAAAATGGATGGTCGTCAAATGTTCTTGCAACTTGCACCTATTAAAAAATAGGTCTTAACAAGACAACCATCTGAAAGGTTAACCTTTCACCTCTCTATTCATTGAAAACGAATGTTTAAAAAGAATAGAGGTGCAGAATAATTTTTTCTGCCAACTGATATAAATTAAGGAGAATTACAATGCCAAAACAAAAAACTCACCGCGCATCTGCTAAACGTTTCAAACGTACAGGTAACGGCGGTCTTAAACGCTTCCGTGCTTACACTTCTCACCGTTTCCACGGTAAAACTGTAAAACAACGTCGTCAACTTCGTAAATCTTCTATGGTTTCTAAAGGGGACTTCAAACGTATCCGTCGTATGGTTGCGACAATGCGTTAAGCGAACATTGTTCGCTGCATTGGAGCAATCCTCGCAAGAGCGTAAGCGACTAAGAGGGACAATGAAATAAGTCATCTAATTTTCTTGCTCCAACTCAATAAAAAAATAAATTTGTCATTATGACAAAATTGAAATCTACTAAGAATTAAAGGAGAACACACATGGCACGTGTTAAAGGTAGCGTTGCAACTCGCAAACGCCGTAAACGTATTTTAAAGCTCGCTAAAGGTTACTACGGAGCTAAACATAAACTCTTCAAGACTGCTAAAGAGCAAGTCATGAATTCATACTACTACGCATTCCGCGATCGTCGTCAAAAGAAACGCGACTTCCGTAAATTATGGATTGCACGTATCAACGCAGCTGCACGTATGAATGGTCTTTCATACAGCAAATTGATGCACGGTTTGAAATTAGCTGATATCGAAGTAAACCGTAAAATGCTTGCTGACATCGCAATCGCTGATGCTGCTGCATTTACTGCACTTGCTGAAGAAGCAAAAAAAGCTTTGGCTAAATAATTATCTTAAAAAATCTGCTGGTTTTCTAGCAGATTTTTTATATTTTAAGCAGACACTCTCTTAATTATGACATTAGGGGAGTGTTTTTTTATTCCGAATATACTAAATTGTTGCAAAAATTAATAAAAAAGAATATAATACCGTAAGTCCTTGTTTCGAAACAAAAGTAATTTGTTTTCAATAAAAGACATTTAGTATAAATAAGAATACAGAATGGAGGTAAATGTGGAAAGTGAAAATATTTTGGAAGCAAAACAAGTGAGTGTTGCTTTTCGGATTGCTGGTAAATTTCAAAAAGCAATTTATGATATTGATTTAAGGCTTAGACGTGGTGAAGTTTTAGCCATTGTTGGGGAATCAGGTTCTGGGAAATCAACTTTGGCAACTGCTGTTATGGGATTACACAACCCAAATCAAACTCAAATTACAGGCTCCATTTTATTGGATGAGGAAGAAGTGATTGGTAAAACGGGTGACTCCATGGCAAGTATTCGAGGAAGTAAAGTTGGAATGATTTTTCAAAATCCACTCACTGCGCTTAATCCATTGATGAAAATTGGGCAGCAAATCAAGGAAATGCTGGCCGTGCATGATGTTTATCCAGAAAATCAGTATGAAAGTAGAATCTTTCAACTTTTAGAACAAGTAGGAATTCCAAATCCTAAAAGAGTCGTTAATCAATTTCCCCACCAACTTTCAGGCGGGATGAGACAAAGAGTAATGATTGCAATAGCCATTGCCAATGACCCAGATTTGATTATTGCTGATGAGCCAACGACTGCTTTAGACGTTACCATTCAAGCTCAGATTTTAGACTTGATTTTAGAAATACAAAAGAAGAAGAATGCTGGGGTTATTCTAATTACTCATGATTTAGGGGTTGTTGCTGAAGTTGCTGATACAGTGGCGGTGATGTATGCCGGACAACTCGTCGAAAAAGCTTCTGTTGAAGAGCTTTTTCAAAATCCCAAACATCCATACACCCGGTCACTTTTGCGTTCAAATCCATCTGCCGAAACAGTTTCGGATGATTTATATGTGATTCCAGGGTCTGTGCCTTCTCTGTCAGAAATTGAGTATGACAAAGATTTATTTCTCGCTCGAGTGCCTTGGATGAAAGAAGAAGCTCAAAAAGTAATTTCGGAAAAAATGACTGAAATTTCTTCAAATCATTTTGTTCGAGGTCAGGCTTGGAAAAAATTTGAATTTCCAGATCAAAAATTGAAAGGGGGTAAAAAGTGAGCGAAATTCTTAATTTAAAGGACTTAAAAGTTTATTATCCTATTCGATCTGGTTTCTTTAATCGAGTGACAGATAATGTTTTAGCCGTTGATGGAGTAGATTTAACGATTCATGAAGGAGAAACTGTCGGTTTAGTTGGTGAATCTGGCTCTGGAAAATCAACGATTGGCAAAACAATTGTTGGTTTAGAACAAATGACATCAGGACAATTGATTTACAAAGGACAAGATGTCAGCAAAAAAAAGATAAGAAACCAGCTCAAATACAATAAAGATGTTCAAATGATTTTTCAAGATGCATTTTCGAGTTTGAATCCACGGAAAACAATTTACGATATCATTGCGGAGCCTATTCGAAATTTTGAAAAAATAGATGCTAATACGGAAAATAAACGGATTCATGAATTATTGGATATTGTTGGACTACCTAAACAAGCTTTAGAACAGTATCCTTTCCAATTTTCTGGAGGTCAACAACAAAGAATTGGAATCGCACGGGCAGTTGCTACTAATCCTAAGTTAATTGTGGCAGATGAACCAGTTTCAGCATTAGACTTATCTGTTCAAGCTCAGGTTTTGAATTTCATGAAGCTCATTCAAAAGGACTTGGGAATTGCATTTCTTTTTATTTCTCATGATTTAGGGGTTGTCCGCCATATGACTGATAATATTGCAGTCATGCACAACGGTCGAATTGTCGAAAAAGGAACACGAAGAGATATTTTTGATGAGCCACAGCACATTTATACTAAACGACTCTTATCTGCTATCCCTTCGATTGATGTTACAAGAAGAGCGGAAAATCGGAAAAACCGTCTAAAAGTTGAACAAGACTTTGAGGATAAAAAAGCAAATTTTTATGACAAAGATGGACACGCTTTGCCCTTAAAAAAATTAAGTGAAAGTCATTGGGCTGCTTTGCCAAAAGGAGGGGAAAATGTGGAAAGTAATTATTAGACGTATTTTATTGATGATCCCTCAATTATTTATCTTGAGTATTCTTGTTTTCTTCTTTGCTAAATTGATGCCTGGTGATCCTTTTTCAGGGTTGATTGGTCCTCATACCGACCCACATGAAGTTGAAGCATTAAGACGGGCAGCAGGTTTATATGACCCTTGGTGGGAGCAGTATCTCAGGTGGCTAGGGAATGCCATACATGGGAATTTAGGAATGTCCTATAATCTCAAAGAGCCTGTGATGACTGTCATTGGACATAGAGCGATTAATACTTTTTGGATGTCACTTTTGTCAGTTATTTTAACTTACTTATTTGCTATTCCGATGTCGATAGTTGCAGCTCGAAATGAAGGAAAATGGCAAGACCAATTGTGGTTGACCTATAATTCAATTACTTTTGGTATTCCACCTTACGTATTCTATCTCTTGATTATCTTTATCTTTGGTTATAGTCTTAATTGGTTTCCGACAGGTGGGACGGTAAGTCCAGATGCGATGGGAATAATTCCTGTTTTCTTTAGTAAGATTTATCACATGATTCTTCCGGCTTTTAGTTTGGCGGTCTTTGGAACAGTTGGAATCTTTACTTACTTCCGCTCAGGAATTTTAGATGAACAAACACAAGATTATGTACGAACGGCTCGAGCCAAAGGGGTTAAGGAAAAAGTGATTTTTAGACGTCATATTTTGAGAAATGCCTCATTACCAATTGCTTCTAATTTTGGATTTGTGATTACTGGACTCTTGGGAGGAGCAATATTTGCTGAAACAATTTTCGGCTATCCTGGCTTAGGACAACTTTTTATTACTTCAATATCTGGGCGAGATTATTCAATGATTACGGCTTTGATTTTATTAAATGGTTTTTTGGGACTTCTTGGAGCCCTCCTGTCGGATATTATCATGGCAATGGTTGACCCACGAATTCGGATTCAATAAGGAGTGAAAATGACAGAAAAAAAACACAAAAATTCTTTATCATTAGTTCACTCAATCAAAGAAGAACTAAAAAAAGATAAATTAGCGATGATTTCAACAATTTTTCTAGTTGCTGTCTTTCTAATCGTTTATATTTACTCGATGTTTTTAAAACAATCAAATTATGTTGATGTGAATATCATGGACCAATATCTGGCACCGCTGACGAATGGACATTTACTGGGAACTGATAATGGTGGACGAGATATTATCATGATGTTAATGATTTCTGCACGAAACTCTTTCAATATCGCTTTTGCAGTTACACTCATTACTTTAGTTGTAGGAAATATCTTAGGGGTAATTACGGGCTACTTTGGCGGAAGGTTTGATTTAATCTTCATGCGTTTCACTGATTTTGTCATGATTTTACCATCAATGATGATCATTATTGTTTTTGTAACTATCATCCCACGGTTTAATTCTTGGTCTTTGATTGGGATTATCAGTATCTTTAGTTGGATAGGGACAACGCGTCTGATTCGGGCAAGAACAATGACGGAAGTCAATCGAGATTATGTTCGAGCATCAAAAACTTCGGGAACCTCTGATTTTAAAATTATGTTTCGGGAAATATGGCCCAACTTGTCCACCTTAGTCATTGCTGAAGCAACGCTTGTTTTTGCTGGAAATATTGGTTTAGAAACAGGGCTTTCTTTCTTAGGTTTTGGACTTCCAGCGGGGACACCATCTTTGGGAACAATGATAAATGAAGCGACTAATCCAGAAACAATGACTGATAAGCCTTGGACTTGGGTTCCAGCAACAGTGGTCATCCTAATTGTGGTGCTTGCTATTATCTTTATCGGAAATGCACTAAGACGAGTGGCTGACCAAAGACAAGCTACAAGATAAACAACATTCAAGAGTGATAAAAATGTTTATCTATTAAAAATGGATATGATAAATTAAATATTATATTGAAGCAAGCAAGAAATAAAAAGAAATTATTGGAGAAACTAAGATGAACAAATTAAAAGTAACTTTATTGGCAAGTAGTGTAGTTTTAGCAGCTACACTCCTAAGTGCTTGTGGTTCTAATCAAAGCTCAAGTACAAGTACAAAAAAATTAAAAGCGGGGAACTTTGACGTTGCTTATCAAAATCCAGACAAGGCAATCAAAGGTGGAAATTTAAAAGTCGCATATCAAAGTGATTCTCCAATGAAAGCACAATGGTTATCGGGACTTTCTAATGATGCAACTTTTGCTACAATGTCTGGTCCTGGTGGAGGTCAAGATGGTTTGTTCTTCACAGACAGTGGATTCAAATTTATTAAGGGAGGAGCTGCCGATGTTGCTCTAGATAAAGAGTCTAAAACGGCAACGATTACCCTTCGTAAAGATTTGAAATGGTCTGATGGTTCAGAAGTAACGGCTAAAGATTATGAATTTACCTATGAAACGATTGCTAATCCTGCTTATGGTTCCGACCGTTGGACTGATTCTCTGGCAAATATTGTTGGCTTGAGTGATTATCATACGGGTAAAGCTAAAACAATCTCAGGGATCACTTTCCCTGATGGTGAAAATGGAAAAGTCATCAAGGTTCAATTTAAAGAAATGAAACCGGGGATGACTCAATCAGGAAATGGTTACTTCCTTGAAACGGTAGCGCCTTATCAATATTTGAAAGATGTCGCTCCTAAAGATTTGGCTTCTAGTCCAAAAACGACAACGAAACCATTAGTTACAGGGCCTTTTAAACCGGAAAATGTTGTTGCTGGTGAATCTATTAAATATGTCCCAAATCCTTACTATTGGGGTGAAAAACCAAAACTAAATTCAATTACTTATGAAGTTGTATCAACAGCAAAATCAGTCGCAGCACTTTCATCAAGTAAATATGATATTATTAACGGCATGGTTAGTAGCCAGTATAAGCAAGTGAAAAACTTAAAGGGATACAAGGTTTTAGGACAACAAGCGATGTATATTTCCTTAATGTACTATAACTTAGGGCACTATGATGCTAAAAATTCAATTAATGTCCAAGATCGTAAAACGCCATTGCAAGACCAAAATGTTCGTCAAGCCATTGGTTATGCTCGAAATGTCGCAGAAGTGGATAATAAGTTCTCAAACGGACTTTCAACTCCTGCAAATAGTTTGATTCCACCTATCTTTAAACAATTTACGAGTTCATCAGTTAAAGGATATGAAAAACAAGATCTTGATAAAGCTAATAAACTTTTGGATGAAGACGGATGGAAATTGAATAAATCTACAGGCTACCGTGAAAAAGATGGAAAAGAATTATCGCTTGTTTATGCGGCTCGTGTAGGTGATGCAAACGCTGAAACCATTGCCCAAAACTATATCCAACAATGGAAGAAAATTGGGGTAAAAGTGAGTCTTTATAACGGTAAATTGATGGAATTTAATTCTTGGGTCGACCATATGACGACTCCTCCAGGAGCAAATGACTGGGATATCACTGACGGTTCTTGGTCATTGTCATCAGAACCTTCTCAACAAGATTTGTTCTCAGCAGCAGCACCTTATAACTTTGGTCACTTTAATGATTCAGAAATTACTAAAGATTTAAATGATATTGATTCTGCCAAGTCTGAAAATCCAACTTACCGTAAAGCAGCTTTCGTTAAATATCAAGAAGATATGAATAAAAAAGCTTATGTTGTTCCAACAAACTTCTCGTTAAGTTATACGCCGGTTAACAAACGTGTAGTTGGAATGACGCTTGATTATGGTGCAATGAATACTTGGTCAGAAATTGGTGTTTCTTCTGATAAGTTAGCCACCAAATAGTTTTACTTAACTTTTGTTTACAAGTTTTTTTGTAAAAATACCCTCACTTTAGTTTTCGTAATTCTAAAGTCAAAGAAGCTCAAATTTATGATTTGAGCTTCTTTTGTTTGATGATTTTTAAGATTTGAACTTACGAATTTAAAAATTAATTCATTTAAAAATGCTATAATAAGCCTAACTAATAATTAATCGAGGGGGCAATATGCTAGTAAATTTTAGAGATATTCAGGCACAAAACTCAAAAGAATCCGGACTAAAAAAGAATATATTTTTTAGAGGAGGTCAGTTGACCGATTTAACAGCTGAGGATAAAAAAATTCTTACGAATAAATTCCAAATTGGGAAAATTTATGATTTTAGAGGGCAAGAAGAGGTCACTACTCAACCAGATGTTGAACTCAAAGGAATTAAATATGAAAATATAGATATTTTAGCTTCTGAAACTTCAGGAAATAATGGCTCTTTACAGGATATGATTATTAATGCCACAGATATTAGTGAGGCGATGATGAAAACTTATGAAAGTATCGTCATCAGTAAGTCTGCTTTAGAAGGATATCGAGCTTTTTTACTGGATCTTTTAGAGCAAAAACAAGCTGTTTATTTTCATTGTTTTGCTGGAAAAGATAGAACTGGATTTGCGGCTGCCTTGCTTTTAAGACTGGCAGGAGCTTCTGATGAGGAGATTATGAAGGATTATCTCAAAACGAATATTGCTCGCAAAGAGGTGAATCAAGAAATTATCAATTCATTGAAAGAAAAACTCACTGAAGACCAAATCGAGGGATTACAGATTGCTCTTACTGTGGATAAGAACTATTTATTTCATGCCAGAGAAATAATGAATGAAAATTTTGGTTCTTTTGAGGGCTACTTAAGTGAAGGGCTCTCGCTTGAGAAGGATTATATCGAGCATTTTCAAAGTCTTTATTTAAATTATAAATCATAAAAAAGTGATTTTGAACTCTTTTGCTAATTGATGTATAATTAAGTTAATAGAATACATTGGAGGTACAAAAGATGATTGGATGTAGTAGTTTTACACTAGAGAGTCAAGATAATAAACATTTTCTTTCTCGTACAATGGATTTTCAAATAGAAATGGCGGAACAAATTCTTTTTATTCCAAGAAACAAGGAGATAGGAATTGCCCACTCTAATGAAGAGACAATTGAAACATCCTATGCTTGTTTAGGGATGGGTGCGATGGAAGAGGGTCATCCAGTACTCTTTGATGGAATCAACGAAAAAGGGTTAATGGGTGCGACTTTATATTTCCCAGGCTATGCTGAATATAGTGAGAATATCAAAAAAAATCAAAAGGGAATTTCACCTGATATGGTTATTCCAACGGTCCTCACTCAAGCGAGTAATTTAGAAGAAATCATTGATTTATTTGATAAAAAATTTGTTATTATTAATGATACTAATCCAACCTTAGGTCTTACGCCTCCTTTACATTTTATTTTTTCTGATTCTAGTGGTCAAAGTTTGATTATTGAACCAAGGCAAGGTGGACTTTCAATTATAAAAGATTCAATTGGAGTGATGACAAATAGTCCAGATTACCAATGGCACGAAACTAATTTAAGAAATTATCTTTCTTTTACACCTAATCAAAAAGAAAGTATCGAACTATTAGGAAAGACATTAAAACCATTTAGTCAAGGTTCAGGTACTTTTGGATTTCCAGGAGATTTTACGCCTCCTTCAAGATTTGTTAGAACGGCTTATTTAAAAACTACGCTGAGAAACCAAGTAATGAATTAGCCGCTATTACGCTTTGTCACCATATATTAGAATCTGTAAGTATTCCAAAAGGAATTGTTATAACTGAGCATGGAGCAAGTGATTTCACTTGTTATTCGGCATATATGTGCTCAGAAACTCTAAGTTATTATTTTTCAACTTATGGTAATCAAAGAATCAGGAAAATAAGTTTGTCAGAATCCTTGAAAAATGAGAAGGAATTTAAAAACTTTCCTATTGTCAATGAGGAAGATATTTTAGAGTTAAATTGATAAATATTTAATCGAGTAAATAGGAGGGATATTCATTAAGTTCTTTGAATTCAAGAAGTATTTTTAAATATTAGTTTTAAGTATAGCAATCCTAAAAAGAAATTCGAGAAATAATAGAGAGAAATTAAGGAAAAAATAGTGATTTTAAATTTATTTATAATAGTTTTAATGATTTTTCTTACGGCATTTTTTGTTGCGGCTGAATTTTCGCTGGTAAAAATACGTAAAAGTCGTTTAGAAACATTAGAAAAAGAAAATAATAAAAGGGCAAAATTAGCACTTAATATCGTCAATCACCTTGATTCTTATTTAAGTGCCTGTCAACTTGGAATCACTTTGACTTCGTTAGCAATTGGGTGGGTAGGTGAAAGTACAATGCATAGTATTTTAGCTCCCCTCTTGTCTTATGTTCCTCTACCTTCTGCGTTATTAGACAGCTTGTCTATTATTTTAGCCTTTTTATTAATTACTTTTGTTCATGTGGTAATCGGAGAACTTATTCCAAAATCTTTAAGTATTACAAAAACTGAAGGAGTTGTTTTAACGGTTGCTGCTCCGCTCCATTATTTTTATAAACTTACCTATCCTTTCGTGTGGTTATTGAATGCTTCAGCAAGTTCAATTGGTAGATTGTTTAATTTAAGTTTGGCTACTGAAGGTGATGAAATCCATTCGGAAGAAGAGTTAATTTTAATTGCTAATCAAAGTTTTATTAAAGGGGAAATCAACGAAAAAGAGTACGAATATCTCAACAATGTCTTTGAATTTGATGATTTGATAGCTAAGGATATCATGGTGTCGAGATTAGATATGGAGACGATTCCCGTTGATGTTTCGATTGAAGAAGCGTTAAAATTTGCGATTAAAAAAGGGCACACTCGTTTCCCTATTATTGCTAAAACTAAAGATGATATTCTAGGCTATGTTACGCTCCAAAATTTGATTAAAGAGTATTTAACTGCTCCTGGTCAAGAAATAAAGAAAATCATGCAAGAACCTATTATATTTATTGATACTATTCCCGTAAAGTTATTACTCTCAGAGATGCAAAAAGAGCATAAACATTTTGCTATTCTATTGGACGAGTATGGTGGGACAAGTGGACTTGTGACAATTGAGGATATTCTTGAAGAGTTAGTTGGTGATATTCAGGATGAAGAAGATCATGAGAAAGAATTGGTAATAAAGCTTTCTCCGACTACTTATCAGGTAGATGGTAAATTGCTTTTATCTGAATTTGAAGAACTGTTTAATATTGATTTGGCTCAAAATAATTTAAGTAAAACGATTAGTGGGTTTATTACAAATTATTCACTAGAGCAAAATGAGCCACTTGAGGTGGGTCAGACTTTCGAATTTGATAATTTGAAAATTACTATTATTGAAATGGATAAAATTACTCCTCATATTTTAGAAGTTAAACGAGTGTAGATTGTATTTGAGGTATAAAAAAACGGAGCTTTAAGAGGCTCCGCTTTTTTATTTTATTGACGAACGACGAGGACATCGCATGGTGCATTTTTGATAATGTAATCCGCCACTGAACCGATAAAGATACGTTCAATGTAAGAAAGACCAGTAGCTCCAAGAACAATGAGGCTAATTTCTTCTTCTTTTGGAAGAGTTTGGCCAAGCATGACTTTTGGAGAACCGAATTCAACACGAGTTTTGACTTTTTTAACGCCAGCTTTTTTTGCTTCGTCAGCAAAGTCATTAATGAGGTTTTCAGCACCTTTGTGTGTATCATCAGCAACAACTGAATCATAGGCTGAGATAGATTGGAAGGCACGAAGGTCAATGACGTTAGCGATAACGAGTTCAGCATCGTTACGAAGTGCTGTTGCAACTGCTTTGTCAAAAGCTTTAGTAGCTTCTACCGAACCATCAATACCAACAAGGATTTTCTTATAGTTATCTAACATAGGCGACTCCTTCATAAGTTTTTATCTATATTTTAATTTTACTCTTATTTTGTCAATTTGTAAAAAGAAAACTGTTAAAAAATGGTTTATGGTATAATTGATGAAGTGAATTTCTTTAAAATAGTGGAAAAAATTACTGACAGAAATAGAAGTTCTCTATTGAAATTCTGTCAGCAAATTTTGATGACTTATGAACTTAAAGAAAACTGTAAGAAATAGGTGAAAAATATGACTCGATATGCTGTGGTGGATCTGGAAGCGACCGATGCTCATAGTAGTGAAAATAAAATTATACAGATTGGGATTGTTCTTGTTGAAGATGGAGAAATTGTTGAAACTTTTTCCACTGAAGTCAATCCACATGAACCTTTGCTTCCAAGGATTAGTGAACTGACAGGTTTGTCAGATAAACAGTTAAAGACGGCTCCTGAGTTTTCAGAAGTTGCTGGAAAAGTGCGAGAATTACTGACAGACAGTGTTTTTGTTGCTCATAATGCTAGGTTTGATTATGGACTTTTGGAAAAAAGTTTTCTTAATGCTGGCTTGGAATTTAATGAAATGCTGCGTGTCGATACAGTCGATTTGGCGCGTGTTTTTTATCCAACTTTTGAAAAATATGGTTTAGAATCATTGAGCGAAAAGTTAGATTTAGCGCATGACCATCCGCATGCCGCAGTTTCGGATGCGTATGCTACAGCTGAATTATTGCTGAAAATAGAAGCAAAAATCCAAAAGTTACCAAGAAGCGTTTTGGAAGAGTTGCTTAGACATTCGGACAATTTACTTTTTGAAAGTAAAACTTTTTTACAAGAGCAGTTGGATAAAACAAAAATTCGACCAGCTGGCTTTAAAGTGGTTCATAATATTGCGACGCGTAAGTTTAGGGCTTCTGTCAGTAAAAAAAGTCCACTGACAGACTTGTCAGCAAATTTTTCAGAAAATATCAGTAGATTGGGCTTAGCTTCTCGCTCAAAACAAGAAAAATTAGCTCATTTAATGGAAACAGAGCTTACACATTTACAAGCAAGTTTTATTGAGGCACCGACAGGACTTGGAAAAACTTATGGTTATTTACTGCCAATTTTGGCCTCAGGAAAAGGTTTGGTCGTTTCAACAGCAACCAAAGTTCTCCAAAAGCAATTAGTAAATGATGTGGCACCAAAACTTGGGAAAACATTTGGTTTAAAAATGGCCAAGATTGTTGGGACTAAAAATTACATTTCTCTGAGAAAATTTTCTGAGCTTTTATTAAATAATACTGACGGCAAAAATTTTGAAATTTTTAAAATGAAAATTTTAATTTGGCTGACAGAAACAAGGACAGGCGAATTGGATGAAGTTTCAAAAGTCATGACTAATGATGACTATTTTGAAGTCATTCGCCATGATGGCTATGTCAATACAAAACAGCTTCATTATGAACAAGATTTTTGGTTGAAAGCCCAAAAAGAAGCTGAACAGGCTGAAATTAAAGTGGTGAATCATGCCTATTTGATTGAACGTTTAGCTGACTATCCTGAAACTTTTTTGGAAAATCGTGTTCTTGTTGTTGATGAGGCTCAACAATTATTTCCTATCATGGAAAATGCGGGTCAAAAATCTTTAAAAATTACTGACGAACTGATAAAAATTGATGCTGAAACAAGTGAAAATCCCCAGCTGACCAAAAGGCTTCAAGAAAGTCTTGTTTTTCAGCTTAATAAAAAAGAGCTTGATTTAAATAAAATAAAGATAGATGCTGATGAACTTGGCTTGAGAAATCTGTCAGCACTTTTAGAAGCTGATAATCAAATTGTCTGGCGTGAAAATGGGATGCTTTATGCGAGTGACCAAGATTTTTATAATTTTGAACGATTGATTCCTAAAAATACCAAACTTTTTATGTTGGGAGCGACATTGTCATTATCTAAAGACAAACCGTCATTTCCTGACTTGCTTGGTTTTACAGACTATCGCTTTTTCAAAATTGAAGGAAATCAAGCCACTAATCAGCAATTGCTGACGGTGACAGATGCGCCTAATATCAAAAATCTAAGTTTAATTGATTATGCAGATTACACAGCAAATTCAATTGGAGAACTTTCAAAATTGAATTTGCCAATGGTGGTCTTATTTACTTCAAAAATGGCTTTGACTTTTGTTGCTGAGAAATTATCTGCTGAAGGGTTTGAGATTTTAGCACAAGATATTAATGGGAGTCCAGCCCAAATCAAGAAAAAGTTTGATAAAGGTGAAGGAAAAATTTTATTAGGTTTGGGTTCTTTTTGGGAGGGAGTCGATTTTGATAAGCAAAATCAAGTGATTCTTGTTATTCCAAGACTTCCTTTTGCAACGCCTGATGATATTTTAACTAAAAAATATGCGCAAAAGTTTGAAAATCCTTTCTATGATTTTAATGTTCCAATGGCAACTTTAAAATTACGTCAGGCCATTGGTCGGGTAAACCGTCGTAAAAATCAGTACTCAAGTATTGTCGTATTAGATAAAAGACTTGCAGGAAAATCTTACGCCAAAAGAATGCGAAAAAATCTTTCAGAAACTTTACCTGTAAAAATGCTGAATTTACTAGACACAATCAGCGAAATCAAGAATTTTTTGATATAATAAAACATGTTTAAGCAAAAACTTAAAATGGGAAATTGGACAAATTATTTTTTCCTAATCATGAGAAATTTTACTAATAAGCCTTCAAATAATCTTTGAAAAAAGATTTTCTCAAATTTTGAAAGAAGAAAAATATGAAAAAGCGAAAAATGACTCGACATTCGCAAATTATAATTGGAATTTTAGTGATAATTTTAGCCATTTATTTGTCTATCAGTCTTTTCTTTTGGAAGAGTCTAAATCCTTATCATTCCGTTCGAGCGCAAGCGATTGACATTGCCACAGAAAAAACAGATTTAGTTAAAGCGACAGGATTTGATATTGCTGCAACTGACACCGTGACTTATTCAATTGTTGGCCTTAATAAAGCGAATCAAGAAATTGGAATTCTAATTCCAAAAAAATCTGGTAAAATTAAAGAAGTTAAATTATCGCAAGGGGTTTCACCAGCAAGCTTAACGACAAAAGATACGAAATCAGTTGTCTTAGCGCTTTACAAAGGGAAACCGGCTTGGGAAGTAAATAATAGCAATGGTTTTAAAGTTTATGACTTTGAGTCAGGAAAAGAGTTGATATGAAAAAAAATTCTGATTTTGTATTAAAAATGGATGAGTCCGTCACTCTTGCTGCGGCAAATCGCGCAAAAGCATTAAAAGCACAAGGGCGAGATATTATTGACCTGACACTTGGTCAGCCAGACTTTCCAACACCAAAAATAATTGGTCAAGCAGCTATTGAAGCAATCGATAATGGCAAGGCGAGCTTTTATACACAAGCTGGTGGACTTCCAGAATTAAAAAATGCAGTTCAACATTATTGGACGCGTTTTTATAATTATGAAATTCAACCAAATGAAATATTGATTACAGCTGGAGCAAAGTTTGCCCTTTATGCTTACTTTATGGCAACTGTTGACCCTGACGATGAGGTAATCATTCCTGCTCCTTACTGGGTTTCTTATGTTGACCAAGTGAAAATGGCTGGAGGAAATCCGGTAATTGTAGAAGCCAAGCAAGAGAATAATTTTAAAGTTACGGTTGAGCAATTAGAAGAAGCAAGAACAAGTAAAAGTAAAATTTTATTACTCAATTCACCTTCTAATCCAACAGGGATGATTTATTCTAAAGAAGAATTAACAGCCATTGGAGAGTGGGCTCTTGCTCATGATTTATTAATTTTGGCAGATGATATTTATCATCGTTTAGTTTATAATGGAGCGGAATTTACAGCAATTTCAAGTCTATCTGATGAAATTCGGAAAAGAACGACAGTGATTAATGGTGTTTCTAAAACATTTGCAATGACTGGTTGGCGGATTGGACTAGCTGTAGGTGATCCAGAAATTATTTCTGCGATGACTAAGATTGCGAGCCAAACGACTTCTAATCCAACTGCTGTCGCTCAATACGCAGCAATAGAAGCTTTTGAAGAAAGAGATAATAGTTTTGAGATAATGCATGCAGCATTTGAAGAACGTTTAAATATCATTTATGGTCAACTTTCTGAGGTTCCAGGATTTGAACTTGTAAAACCAAATGGTGCTTTCTATTTATTCCCGAAAGTGACTAAGGCAATGGCGATGAAAGGCTATAGTGATGTGACTGATTTTACAACTGCTATTCTTGAAGAAGCAGGTGTCGCCTTGGTTACAGGAGCAGGTTTTGGTTCTCCAGAAAATGTGCGCTTGAGCTATGCAACAAGTCTTGAAAATTTAGAAGTTGCAGTGGCACGTTTAAAAGATTGGATGAATGAATGATCGATAAGAAAGAAGCAAAATCGGCCTATAAACTTTCAAAAAAAGTTGGAGCAGTTGTTGCTTATAAGAATCTCGAAACGAATGAACGCTATATTGATATAGCACCAGATTTAGCAGGTGTAAAAAATCGTTTTGAATTTGCCAAAAAAACGGGAATTGGCTTACCTTATGCCATTGAAAAAGCAGCAAAAACAGCTGATTTTGAATTGGAAGTTCTTGAAGAATTAGAAAAAGATGAGCTCCAAACCACTAAAGAATTCAAAGAAGATTTAAAAACTTTAAAAGAAATCTGGCTTGAAAAGTTATAAAAGTATTATTTAAAAATTATAAAATTAAAATATAGAAGGACTTATTTATGAAAGACTTAATTTCAATCATCGACGTCAAGGACCACGTTGGTGAAACAGTAAAAATCGGCGCTTGGGTTGCTGACAAATCAGGTAAAGGGAAACTTCAATTTCTTCAACTTCGCGATGGAACAGCATTTTTCCAAGCTGTTGTTTTCAAACCAAATATGATTGAAAAATTTGGTGAAGAAGAAGGAACAGCTAAATTTGATGAAATTAAACATCTCTCACAAGAAACTTCAGTTTATGTGACAGGTGTCGTTAAAGAAGATTCACGTTCAAAATTTGGTTATGAACTTGATGTGACTGATTTGGAAGTGATTGGTCAATCACATGATTATCCAATTACGCCAAAAGAACACGGCGTTGAATTCCTCCTTGATAACCGCCATTTATGGTTGCGTTCAAAACGTCAAATGGCAATGATGCAAGTGCGTAATGCAATCATCTATGCAAGTTATGATTTCTTTGCGAAAAATGGCTTCATTAAGTTTGATAGTCCAATTCTTTCAGGAAATGCTGCTGAAAACACAACAGAACTCTTTGAAACAGATTATTTTGGTAATTCTGCTTTCTTGTCACAATCAGGACAACTTTATCTTGAAGCTGGAGCAATGGCTCTTGGACGTGTTTTCGACTTTGGACCAGTATTCCGTGCTGAAAAATCAAAAACTCGTCGTCATTTGACAGAATTTTGGATGATGGATGCAGAATATCCATTTGTTACTCATGATGAATCATTGGATATTCAAGAAGCGTATGTGAAAGCTTTGATTCAAGGTGTTTTGGATAATGCTGCTTATGCTCTTGAAACACTTGAACGTGATACAAGCATGTTGCAAAAGTATATTGATACACCTTTCAAACGTGTTTCTTATGATGAGGCTATTGATTTGTTGCAAGCACACGAAAATGATGAAGATACAGATTATGAGCATGTAGAACATGGGGATGACTTCGGTTCGCCTCATGAAACATGGATTTCAAATTACTATGGTGTTCCAACATTTATCGTCAACTATCCTGCAAGTTTTAAAGCTTTCTACATGAAACCAGTCCCTGGTAACCCAGAACGCGTTTTGTGTGCTGACCTTTTGGCTCCAGAAGGCTATGGCGAAATCATTGGTGGTTCAGAACGTGAAACTGATTATGATTTGTTACTTAAGAAAATTGCTGATTTCGGTTTAGATCCTAAAGATTATGATTGGTATTTAGAACTTCGTAAATTTGGTTCAGTTCCTCATGCTGGTTTCGGACTTGGTCTTGAACGTATGGTTACTTTTGTCGCTGGGACAGAACATATTCGTGAAGCAATTCCATTCCCACGTATGATTAACCGTATCCAACCTTAATAAAAATAAAAAACCTCTACTTTAAGAGGTTTTTTTATTATTTTGAAGAGGAAGCGGAAGAAGCTTGGGCTGCAGCAACATCATCTTTAGTGACTAAGATATTATAGAGTTCACTTTTGTCTGAATTTAGATAAATGTAACGCTCCTTAAAATTAGGAAAAACGGCAGAAAATTGGTTGAATTCTGAGGCTGTAGCTGTGGCTAATTGTTTAGCTACAGCTTCTTTTGTGGCTGTAGGTGCTATTTGGTTTCGATAGGTATAGGTATAAACAATCGTTTGAGGGGCTTCGGCAGTTGCTGTAATATCTGACTAGGTATCTTTGTAAGTTTCCTTCATCGTTGCTACTGTTGGTTGTGTAGCATCAACAGCTTTTTGAAATGAACTATCGACATTTCCTGTAGGAGTTTCAACTTTTGAAGACGAAGATACTTTGGAAGAAGAAGACGTTGATGATGGGAAAGAGAAAGATGAAGTAGAAGATGAACTACTTTTGTGTGAAGCATCAGATTTTTTAGAGCAGGCCCCTAATGAGAGCAGTGCGAGGGCTAGTGTCGTTGTAATTAATATTTTTTTCATGATACTAGGAGTATAACATTTTTAGTTTGGGTTAAGCAAGCCTTAAATGTGTTTTTTGTGATAAAAAAGTCATGTGAGTAAAATTTTTTACAAAAAACTTATTTATAAGACTAAAAAAATATAAAAATTACACTTTTTTGTAAATTTGGAGAATGATAGCCTTTGCAAGACTGTGATATAATTAACTTATGAAAAATAAAGAAGAACCTCGGATGAAGTGGTCGGATGATGAATATGAAGCGATGATAGATTTGGCAACAAGGCAGTTAGCTGAGCGAATGGCTGAAAGAGCTTTGATGACTTATGAGATTTATAAATATGATTATCTTGGTTCGCAGTTTGTGGCCGATTTTATTGCAGAGTTTGTCATTAGTGCTTATCGTTCATATTTAATCAAACCAGAAAATCTTGATGAAGAGGTGATGCTTTTATTATTTGTCAACATGGCTTATGAAAATATGCGAGGATTGCCAGATGAAGTGGCACAATACCACAGACTTTTTAGACAACTTTGTGACCTTTATTATGAACAAGGTTGTTTACGTCATGCTCTGATTGACGAAGCAGACTATCAGGAAATGGTTTTGGCAATTTTAGCTGATATTTTTATGGAAGTGAAAATGAGAAAAAAATTTAAAAAGTAATTTTGTAATCTTAAAGGGGAGAAAATGGATTTAGATGCTTACCAAAAAGCAATTATCAAATTTGATTTGAATGAAAAAATAGAGAGTCAAAATAAAGTAGATTTTGCATTTGTGGATAAAGTTTTGGGATTATCTGGTGAAGCAGGTGAAGTGGCTGACAAGGTAAAAAAAGTTATCCGTGACCAAAAGGGAAAGCTGTCAGCCAATGATAAAAAGGCCATCGGTCAGGAGCTTGGTGATATTCTTTGGTATGTAGCAACGAGTGCACGTTATCTAGGAATTTCTCTTGAACAAATTGCGAGTGAAAATATTGAGAAATTAGAGAGTCGATTGAGTCGTGGCAAGATTTCAGGCTCAGGGGATGAGAGATGAAAATATTGATTGTGGCTGGTTTGACAGATTTTATACCTAATGAAAGTTTTGATAAATATATTGGTGTGGATAGAGGGTCACTATTTTTAGTGGAAAAAGGTTATCAATTGGCTCTAGCAATTGGTGATTTTGATTCTGTCAGTAAAATTGAACTTGAAAAAATTTCTGTCAGTACTGACAGATTGATTAAATTGCCTGCTGAAAAAGATTTGACAGACTTAGAAGCGGCTTTAGATCTTGTTTTAGAGTATTTTGCTGATGCGGAAATTGTAATTGCTGGTGCTTTAGGTGGACGTTTGGACCATTTACTGACCAATGCTTATTTAGCAACACGACCAAAATATCAAGCCCTCGCTCCAAAAATGACTTTAGTTGACCGACAAAATTTGGTGACCTATTTGTTGCCTGGTCAGCATTTACTAAAGAGAAAGCTAACTTACCAATATGTTGGATTTGTTCAAGTAGAAACAAAGGATAGTTTAGCCATTGAAGAAGCAAAATATCCTTTGAAAGCAGAGGATAATTTTAGTCAAATCTATGCTAGTAATGAATTTATCAGTGACCAAATGAAAGTTTCATTCAATCAGGGAATGGTCATTGTAATTTATTCAGGTGATTCGCATAAAAAATAAACAATAAGAGGTTAAGGAGAACGGAAAAAGTATGATTATTGGAGTCATTGGGGCAACATCAAATATTGCAAATAAGGCTTATTTACCAGTTTATGCGAAAATGCAGGCGGACCATCGTTTTATTTTGTATTCTCGTCAGTGGGAAAAAGCTGAAGAAGTTCGCAAACATTATAAATTTGAATATGCGACAGAGGACTTGTCAGCACTAGAAACTGTGGATTTGGTTATTATTCATGCGGCAACTTCCCAACATTTTGAGTTAGCTAAAAGATATTTGTCAGCGGGAGTTCCTGTTTTAATGGATAAACCTGTTTCAGAAAAATTAGCCGAAGTAAAAGAATTGCAAAAAATTGCTGACCAAAATAATACTTTATTTGTCGTCGCTTTTAATCGCAGATTTGCACCACAAACAGCTAAATTAAAAGCTCTCCCAGATAAAAATATGGTGAAAGTAAGTAAAAATTTAGCAAATTCTGCCAGTGAAAAAATTACATTTTTAATGTACGATATTTTTATTCACCCTCTGGACACCTTGATTTATTTGCTAGATGATGAGATTTTAGAAGTCAATTATTCATTAAAGAAGAATCAAGACGGGCAATTAACAAGAGCAATTGTTATGCTAGAAACAGCGACAACGAGTGGAATTGCCACAATGAACTTAGAAGCTGGTGCCTTTACTGAAGAATTTACAGTAGAAAGTCCTAGAGAAAGCCTTCGCTTGTCAGAACTGTGCGAACTTGAAAAATTTACAGGAATTGACCGTCAAAAATTTGGAATAAGTGGTTGGCAAAGTGCGACATACAATCGTGGTTTTGATGAAATTATTTCTGCCATGGTTCTAGCGGTTGAAAAATTTGATGGTCAAAATCGTCAAGAATTACTGACAGAACTTAAACAAGAAAATATTCTAAAATCCCACGAAATCATTGACCAAATGTTAAAATGAAAAGTTACTGACAGAAATATTAGCATATCTGTAAACTGCTAAAGCAGTCACAGCTATCCTATGACAGAAATATTAGACTATCTTAAAAATACTGACAGAGTTAAAAAATTTCTGTCAGTATTTTTTTAGGCTGAGCCTTGCATTATTGTCAATAAAAAAGTATAATTATAAAAAAATTAAGAAAAGGAGTCCGCATGACAACACAACAATCTAAAGTCTTTTATTTTTGGTGCAGATAGTTTGTGTTTATGCAATTGGCGTAGATACAACTTTTGAGTATACTCAAGTTTCTGCGCCGGGATTCAAAGAAGACCGGATAGTAAAAACTATCTGGTCTTTCTTTTTTAATTTTTTTACCCTTTCTTTCGACTCTAAAGTAAAATTAATCGTAAAGACCGACTCCAAGCAGGGTTTTGCTAGATGAATGGAAGGGAACTTATAAAAGAAAGCTTTGCTTTCACACATTAGAAAAGAGGAATTTTATGGAAAATTCTACAGGCTTGAAGTCTTCTTTAAAGACTCGCCACATTGTTATGCTCTCACTTGGGGGAGCGATTGGTTCAGGACTATTTTTAGGTTCTGGAAAAGTCATTGCACAGGCTGGGCCAAGTGTATTACTCTCATACATCTTAGCTGGACTGACACTTTATGTTGTCATGTATGGTGTTGGGAAAATGGTCATCCATCAAGATGAACATAAGGCTGGAATGGCCGGAGTTGTTGCTCCTTTTATTGGGGACCACTGGGCGCATTTTGCGGACTGGGTTTACTGGGCAACTTGGATGGCCGTCCTAATTGCAGAAGAAGCAGGGGTATCAACTTTCCTTGCCATGCTAATTCCTGGAGTGCCATTATGGGTTTTCGCCCTGATTGTAGCAGTTCTTGGAACAGCAATTAATCTCTGGTCAGTTAGAGCTTTTGCCGAAACGGAATATTGGCTTGCATTTATTAAAGTCGCTGTTATTTTAATTTTAATTGCACTCGGAATTTATTTATTAGTTATTAATGATGCTCATCTTGGTTTTGTTGCTGATACCGCTCAAAAAGTATCGACTAAAAGTACAGCACCAAGCTTTGCTCCTAATGGCTTTTCAGGATTTTTAACTTCATTATTAGTTGTTATTTTCTCATTTGGTGGTTCTGAATTGGCAGCAATTACAGTTGCTGAAACGGAAAATCCAAAAGTAGCGATTCCGAGAGCTATTCGAGGTGTTTTAATTCGGATTATTAGTTTTTATGTTATTCCAATCTTTTTATTCTTGCATTTATTACCATGGAGCGAAGTTTCAAATCCAGATGCAGCAAGTCCATTTGCTACAATTTTTGCTCGAGTAGGAATTCCACACACTGATAAAATCGTTCTCGTAATTATTGTTATTGCAATTTTCTCAGCGGTTAACTCAGCAATTTATGCCACTTCACGCTCACTCTATTCACGCATTCAAGGTTCAAATTCTTATGTGGGTCAAAGATTGGGCAAATTATCTAAAAATCAAGTCCCAACGAATGCGATTTTAGTTTCATCATTTGTTTTGTTTATTGGTGTACTTTTGTCAGCAATTTTGGGTGATGGATTCTGGCAATTTGTGGCTGGTTCGATTTCATTTACGATTTCAATTGTTTGGATTCTCCTTTTAGTCGCTGCTCTTGTTTTATATTTTAAACATAAAGAAGTAACGAATTGGTTTGTTAAGTTGGCAACACTTGTTGTGCTTATTGCTTTAACGATTATCTTCATCATGCAAATTGTCACTAATCCATGGACTTTGTCAGTCTTTGCTCTAGTGATTTGCCTCCTTTCTTACTTTACTTACCGAAAGAAAAAAGCATAATAATAAAAAACATTCATTTTAAAAGAATGTTTTTCTTTTGTTTGAGCTCTAGGTATTCAATAAACTTTTCTTTGATTAAATCATTTTTGATAAGTGACAATTTTTGTTTGCGAACAAGTTTATGTTTAAACCACCATTCACAAGACATGGCATCATTTTTATTATCAAAATCAACAGAGGCAAGCAGCTTAACTGGCAATCTTGTTTTTGTATATTTCGCCCCTTTACCAGAGTTATGAGTGGCGAGTCTTTTTTCTAAATCAGTGGTATAGCCACAGTAGAGAGTCTTATCTGAGCATTGTAAAATGTAAGTAAAATATTGGTTCATAAGTTTTTTTCTAAAATAGTGAGAAATTCAAAAGGAGTAAATTCATGAGTAGGCTCCCAAATCTTTTGAAATTGATTGATCATTCCATTGTGAGAAACAATGAGAATATTTTGAGCAGAAGGAAAAAGTTGAGGAAGTTTTTCTAAAAATATTTTAGCACGTTCATGAATAGAAGCAAGAGATTCAATACCTAAAGTAAGATTTTCTTCATTTTCTATATTAAGTTGTGCCCAATCTCGATTTTCTTTTGTTTGATTTTCCAATTTTCCAAGGCCTCGTTCACGTAATAAAGGTTCAAAGAGTAGTAAGGCTCCTATTTTATTAGAAATTATCATTGCAGTTTCCTTAGCACCTTGTAAATCTGATGATAAAATCAAGTCAAATTTTACTGACGAAAGTTTGTCAGCTAAAATTTCGGACTGTTGAATTCCTGTGCCAGTGAGAGGACTGTTCAACCAACCCGTCAGCAAATTTTGCTGAATACTTCGCGTTTCACCATGTCTGACTAAATATAATTTCATAGTCAGATTATACCATTTAACGTAGCCAAAGTTAAGAGCTAGCTTGCCATTCGTGGTATAATAAGAGTATGATTACTTCACTTACGATTCTTTCAAGTCTTGCAATAATTGTAACCGCAGTTATTGCTTTTGCGGAATATCAAGCTGGAAAAAGACGTCATTCAACCACTCTATCTATCGAAATGCTTCATAAGCAAAAAGACGATTTTATTAAATGGTTTTATGATTATCTTCATATCTCACAAGTGTTGATGCGAGTAACAATTCAACTTAACATGGACCGCTTAGAACAACGTCATTTTGAAAGTACAAATGACTCTAGTAATCAGCGACGCATTATTCGTATTAATGAGAATACGATGTCAAGAGATCGTAATGCAGCAGATTTAAATTATCAAATGATGCTTTTAAATCTGGTGATTGATGACCGTAAGCCTTATTTTGAAAATACTCAGATCAAGGTCCGCTCAAATTTTGAGACATTAATGCATGACATCAATGAATTTACAAGAAAAATTCATGTAGAGTATGATGAAAAAATGAAAGATAATGATGACGCAGGTTGTCGTTCTATAATGAATGAAGCTCGAAAGATGGCTAGAAATACGATGGAGGCTATCGAAAAATCTAATCATGAAATGGGTGAGCAAGTCAAACATGATATTCAAGCACTCGAAGATGAAGTAGAACATTATTTTAAAAAATAAAAAAACATGAATATACACCTTCACTATGGAGAAGACACCAATATCTGCAATCAAAACAAAATAATAAAAGGAAAATAAATGCCACAAGATAAAATAGTAATACATGGTGCACGTGAGCACAATTTAAAAAATATAGATGTTGAAATTCCAAGAGATAAATTAGTTGTTGTTACTGGGGTTTCAGGGTCTGGGAAATCATCTCTGGCCTTTGAAACTTTATATGCAGAAGGTCAACGTCGATATGTTGAATCTTTGTCAGCTTATGCCAGACAGTTTTTAGGAAATATGGATAAACCAGATGTTGATTCAATTGATGGTTTGTCGCCAGCAATCTCTATTGACCAAAAAACAACTTCTAAAAATCCTCGCTCAACAGTCGGGACGGTTACGGAAATTAATGACTATTTGCGTCTATTATACGCCCGTGTTGGGACGCCATATTGTGTGAATGGTCATGGAAAAATTTCGGCACAGTCAGTTGAAGAAATTGTTGAACAAATTCTTGAACTCCCTGAAAAAACACGTTTACAAATTCTCGCTCCTGTCGTACGTACCAAAAAAGGGACTCATGTTAAAATGTTTGAGCGTATCCAAAAAGATGGTTATGTTCGTGTTCGTGTTGATGGCGAAGTTTATGATATTTCAGAAGTTCCAGAACTTGATAAAAATAAAAAGCACAACATTGAAATTGTCATTGACCGGATTGTTGTAAAAGAAGGAATTCGTTCGCGTCTTTTTGACTCTGTAGAGGCTGCGCTTCATCAGGCTGAGGGTTATGTTATTGTTGATAAAATGGATGGTTCAGAGCTTTTATTTAGTGAATTTTATGCCTGTCCAGTTTGTGGATTTACTGTTCCAGAACTTGAACCACGCCTCTTCTCATTCAATGCTCCTTTTGGCTCATGCCCAGATTGTGATGGTTTAGGAGTTAAATTGGAACCCGATGTCGATTTATTGATTCCTGATACAAGCAAAACACTGCGTGAGGGAGCAATTATCTATTGGTATGGGAAAGCCTCAACTTATTACCCTGCTCTTTTAGAGCAAGCAATGGAGCAATTCGGCATTGATTTAGATAGGCCTTGGGAAAAACTGTCAGAAAAAGAACAACAAATTGTTTTATATGGAAATGGAGATAAACTTTTCCATTTTCTGCACGAAGGAGATTTTGGATTACGTGACCAAGATATGACCTTTGTTGGGGTCATTCCTAATCTTTGGCGGCGTTATCGTTCAGGAATGAGCGAGTCAGCTAGAGAAATGGCGCGTTCTTACATGACTGAATTGACTTGTACGACTTGTCATGGTTATCGTTTAAATGATCAAGCACTTTCTGTTAAAGTGGGAGAGAAAAATATTGCTGAATTTTCAATTCTGTCAATTGGCGATACGCTTGATTATGTGAAAAGTTTAGTTCTTTCTGCAAATAATGAAATTATCGCAAAACCTATTTTGAAAGAAATTAAAGACCGTTTGACTTTCTTGAAAAATGTTGGTTTGGATTATCTTACGCTATCTCGTTCAAGCGGAACACTCTCTGGTGGAGAGTCACAACGCATTCGTTTAGCGACACAAATTGGTTCAAATTTATCAGGCGTTTTGTATATTTTGGATGAACCTTCCATTGGTTTACATCAAAGAGATAATGACAGACTGATTGAGTCTTTACAAAAGATGCGTGATTTGGGGAATACGTTAATTGTCGTTGAACATGATGAGGACACGATGATGGCAGCCGATTGGCTTATTGATGTTGGGCCTGGGGCAGGTGATTTAGGAGGTGAAATTATTGCCTCTGGAACACCAAAACAAGTCATGAAAAATAAAAAATCACTGACAGGGCAATATTTGTCAGGAAAAAGAGCCATTCCAGTTCCCGAAAAACGTCGAGCCATTGATAAGAAAAAAATGGTCAAGATTACAGGTGCAAGTGAGAACAACTTGCAAAACCTTGACGTTGAGTTTCCAATGGGAGTTATGACGGCTGTAACTGGGGTTTCTGGTTCTGGTAAATCAACTTTAGTTAACAGTATTTTAAAGAAATCATTAGCTCAAAAATTGAATCACAACTCAGAGAAACCTGGTAAGCATAAAAAAATTACTGGTTATGAAGGAATTGAGCGTTTGATTGATATTGACCAAAGTCCAATTGGTCGAACTCCACGTTCAAATCCGGCTACTTATACCAGCGTCTTTGATGACATTCGTGATTTATTTGCCAATACAAATGAAGCAAAAATTCGTGGTTATAAAAAAGGACGTTTCTCATTTAATGTTAAAGGTGGACGTTGTGAAGCCTGTTCTGGTGATGGAATCATCAAAATTGAAATGCATTTCTTGCCGGATGTTTATGTTCCATGTGAAGTTTGCCATGGCAGACGTTACAATTCAGAAACTTTAGAAGTTCATTATAAAGGGAAGAATATTTCGGAAGTACTCGATATGCGCGTGTCTGATGGCTTGGAATTCTTCCGTCATATTCCAAAAATTGAACGTAAACTCCAAACGATTGTTGATGTAGGTTTGGGATATGTGACGCTTGGACAACCGGCAACTACTTTATCAGGAGGGGAAGCTCAACGGATGAAATTAGCTTCTGAATTACAAAAACGTTCAAATGGTAAAGCTTTTTATATCTTGGATGAACCAACAACTGGTTTGCACAGTGAAGATATTGCGACCCTGATTCAAGTATTAGACCGTTTGGTTGAACAAGGAAATACGATTGTTGTCATTGAACATAATTTGGACGTTATTAAAACAGCAGATTACATCATCGACTTAGGTCCAGAAGGTGGTGCTGGTGGTGGAACAATTCTTGCTAAAGGAAGACCAGAAGAAGTTGCAAAAGTTGCTGACAGCTATACTGGTCAGTATTTGAAAGCAAAATTGGAAAAATAAGACTGATGGAAATTTAGACTTGTAATTAAAAGACTTGTCAGTAAGTGTAGAGGGTTGATAAAACTGTCAGCTTCACTGCCAGTTCCTTTATTCACCGATAAAATGCTTCCTCCGGTCGCATTTTACTGACAGAATTTATCTTAGAAATATTTATTAGATAAGCTTTCTGTCAGTAAGTTTTACAATAAAAAGCGTAATCTATAAACTTAGATTACGCTTTTGAGGAAAGAAAATGGATAAATTTAAGGAAATTTTTGAAGCGATTAAAGCTGACCCACAGAACAAAGAATATACAAAAGAAGGGATAGAGCCGCTTTATTCTGTCCATAAAGAAGCAAAAATTTGTATTATTGGTCAGGCGCCAGGTATTCGAGCACAAGAATCACGACTCTTTTGGAATGATCCGTCAGGTGACCGCCTGCGTGATTGGCTTGGAATTGACCGAACCACTTTTTATGAGTCAAATAAAATATCTATTTTGCCTTTAGATTTTTATTTTCCTGGAAAAGGAAAATCAGGTGATCTGCCACCTCGGGCAGGTTTTGCTCAAAAATGGCATAAAGAACTTTTAGAAGAAATGCCTGAGATTGAACTTTTTATTCTAGTAGGTTCTTATGCCATAAAGTATTATTTAAATTTAAAATCATCAGCAAAAACAACAGAAGTGATTCGTGATTTTGAAGCTTACTTACCAAAATATTTTCCGCTTGTTCATCCCAGCCCACGAAATAATATTTGGTTAGCCAAAAATCCGTGGTTTGAGCCTGAACTTTTACCAGAACTAAAAAAAAGAGTTGCTCAATTAATGAAATAAATTACTGACAGGCTGTCAGTAATAAAAAAAGTTACTGACAGTATGTTAGTAACTTTTTTATATCCAATTACTCAATATATTTTTCTGACATCACTATTTTCAGATTTTAAGCCAATGTATTCAAATTATGCCAGTTCTATCCATAGGATATCTTCTGAAATTCTTTTTCCGCCAACTCATACAAACAATGATTCAGATGGTAATGGTCCAAAAATTGATAAATATTAACCGATTCAATCACATCAAAATAGCTAATATAATCAACAATATAGTCATGCATTTCCTGTTTATTAATAGTGACTTTGATTTCATCCTCAAATATTTCAGTAATTGCTTGGTGCATTTCCGAATATTCTTTGCTGATAATTGAATAAGCTAATTCAAAAGGTGCATCTGTCGTATCAACAAAGACATTAAAATATTCATAACTTCCGCCATTAGCTTCAAATATCTCCCAGAGAAGAAGAATCGCTTCATGGTTTGCTCTTACCTCTTGCGGATTTATTGCGTCGAAGTATTCTCCACGATGATTGTCTTTATTAAGAATATGGATCAGTTCATGAGCGACTTCAAAAGGAGAAGCATCCTTGAAATTATAAACCATTATTTTGTTATCCACATTAACCACCGCAGCTATTGGAAAAGTATCTACTGCAAAAATCTCAAAGCCACATTTTTCAATTTCTTTGAGGAGATAGTCTAAAAGCTCCTGTCTGCCCATAGAAAACCTCCTTATTTATCCTTATCTTCCAAACGTTTCCCAAGAGCAAGTTTCATGGCATTTTTTATTTCATCAGTCAAAGGTTTGCCGTCAAATGAAACCCATTTATCCCAATCAACTTTGCTATCATCTACTAAATCAGCCAGATCAACAGTTTGGTTTTGTTCTCCATTTTTCAAAGCAACAATTTTTGTACTTTCTTTTTCTTGCTCTTTTTTTTCATTTTTAGCAAAACTAAGAACTTTTTCCTGCCGTATATCATTTAGAGACTTGCTGACTTCCACTATTTCGGCCACAGTTGAAGTTTGTTCTTGCTTACTTTGCCAATCCTCTAAAGAGTAGCCTTTTTTATATGAAGGATCAATATCAGATTTTAATATTCCTAAGCTATCAGAAATTTTTTGAAGATTACCCGCATTAGGTCTCGTGACTCCTTTTATATAGCCGGATAATGTTGTTGGAGGAATTCCAGCTTTTCTAGCAAATTCAGCTTGCGAAACTCCTTTTTCTTTTATTTTTTGTCTAATATTATTAGAAATAAGTTTTTTTAATTCCTCTTCTTGAGGTGTTAAAGTTCCTCTTCCCATTATTTCATCACTTTCTTGAAATTTATTCTACCGTTATTATAACGAATTAAACAGTATAAATCAATGGAATTTAATATAATATATGTAATTTTTCTTGACATACTGTTTAAACAGTATTATAATAAATCCAAGAATTAGATGATAGAGATCATAAATAATCGTCTTTTTTAGTAAATTATTTATTTATATCTGTATTAGCAAAGTTTAAAGGCATTAAAGTTGAGAAAAAATAAATAGGGGTGAGTCGGTGTATCAGAAACATTATCACCAATAATTTACCAATATTTATAGATTTTTTAATAATACACTAATTATACAGTATTTTTATTAAAATCTTAGAAAGAAAGAGGAGAATATCAATAATACGAGATGGACTAGTGTCAAACAGTATGGTCATAATCAATTTACTTCTGGAGGCGAATAGAGTTTGCCAGAATAGGAAGTTGCCCTATAGTTAAGAAAAATAAAAGGGGTTTATAAAATTGAGCTTCCATGATAAGGGATGGTATCAAAAAGGTATCTAGCGCGTGTAACACTTGAAAAATAGGAATTTGAATAAGGAACTGATACAGAATTAAATTACTTTTAGAACATAGTAACAAAAATGATTAAGGAGGGGACAATGGTAGATCCGCTTGATGAGTTGATGAGTGATTATATAACTGGAATGTTGGAGGTGAAAATCAATTATATAAAAAAAACGAATACATCTATAAAGAATGAGCACATGCTTGAAAGTAATCGAGATTATCAAAAAAAATGTGTTCAAAAGGAGGTCTTAGATGGGATGATGGCTTCAATAGAGAACTTACTGATTAAACAGATTATTATTGCCCGTTTTAAATACCACTTAACTTGGGTAAACGTGGGCAAGCGTGTTTGTGTTGAAGAAAGTACTGCTCGAAAGCAATATGTAAAATTTAAAAAAGAGCTTAGGAAAAATTTAACTACCCCACTCAATGAGGAATAATTTCCCATAATTTTCCCGTTTTTTTCCGCTTTTTCATGTCATAATGAACCTATTAAAAAGAAAGGATTAAGTAAATTACTTAATTTAGAGGTAAAGCAAATGGCTGATGAAATGGTACTAGAGACCCAACAATGGTTGAATAATAACTATGGGAATGTTCCGGGTTTTGAGAAAGTAAAAGAAGACGGTAAAACTGGGTGGCCAACTATTTATGCCCTCATTCGTGCGTTGCAACATGAGCTTGGTATCACAGAACTCTCAGACAACTTTGGGACTGATACATCTAATCGATTTGATTCAAAAATCGTGCCAAAATTGGAAATTGGCTATAAATCAAATGTTGTACGTTTGATTCAATATGCCTTTTGGTGTAAAGGAATTAGTCCAGTAGAATCTGGTGGAGAGTTTACAGAATATACTCTAAAAGCCATCAAGGAATTACAAAGTGACGCAGGATTTCCTAACGGTGATGGGAAGTTCACTTCTAAATGGGCTAAAGCTCTTTTTGACATGAGTGCCTTTGTACTCGTTTCTGGAGGTGATAAAACAGTACGAACCATGCAACAATGGTTGAACGTCAATTATAATATCTATTTTGGAATTTTGCCTTGTGATGGTATTTATCAGCGTGCAACCAATACTGCTTTAATTTATGCCTTGCAATCTGAAGAAGGACTTCCACCGGAATCGGAAGCAACAGAAGGGCAACCCTTTGCGAATGGAAATTATGGTAATACAACAACCCAGTTAACTCCTACGTTACAAGTCGGAGATTCTGGAGGATTTGTAGAGATTTTGCAATATGGCTTGTATGTTAATGGTTTCTATAAAAAAGGTCCTTTTAATGGGAACTTTACAGACAAGTTAGCCACAGAAATTTCCAAATTTGCATCATTTATGGAATATGATTCGCGTAATGCTTTAGCAGGTATTGCGGATATTACAACCTTTAAAGGATTGCTCATTAGCTCGGGAGATACAAATCGTACTGCGATTGGCGCCGATACTTCGACGCAGCTAACTCCAGCACAAGTAAAGACCTTAGTAGATAATGGAGTAAAATATGTTGGCCGTTATTTGACAGGTTCAGTTGGTTCGGGCTCAGATGAAAGAAATAAATATTTAACTTCGGAAGAAATTGATAATATTTTAGGTTCTGGACTTTCAATATTTCCTATTTATCAAGACAACTATCCTGAAGTGAAATACTTCAATAAAGAACAAGGAACTAGTGATGCTATTGCAGCAGCTAAAGCAGCAATTAAATTAGGCGTACCTTATGGAACGATTATTTACTTTGCGGTTGATGTCGATGTAGAAGATGGAGATATTGCCGGTACAGTCATTCCTTACTTTGAAGGTGTATTTGGTACTTTGACAGGTTCTGGATTCCGCGTAGGTGTCTATGGAACACGAAATGTATGTCAACGTGTAATAGACCAAAAGACAGCTGTCTATGCCTTTGTTTCTGATATGTCTACTGGCTATAGTGGTAATTTGGGATTTGCCATGCCTCAAGATTGGGCGTTTGATCAATTCTTTGAATATACTGTTGGCTCGGGTGAAGGTGCAGTAGGAATTGACCAGGTTGGCGTCTCCCAAGTTGATTTAGGCATGCAATATGTTTATAAAAACACCTCAAAATATCCAGATTGGTTCTTCCAAAAGTTAGCGGCTATTGGAATCATCTGGCCAATGCTTTCGGAAGTGATTAAAGCTACGATTGAATTAGAACAAGATGCTTATTTCGATGCAGAACCTTTCCATATTTATACTGAATTGAGTGAGAAGTTATCAATCGGTGAGGGCGATAATGAAACAAGTTTTAACATTTCAAAAGGTGAAATCAGTAATTCTTTTTATGAACAACTAAAGGATTTCGGAGATGCACTCTCACTTTCAGGTGATGATGCTAAAACTGAACTTTATCATAAATTAGGAGAAATCGTTGAAGGTGGTGTCTTCCAAATTACTCCAGCTCCTTTTAAGGAAAAGAAAAAGGCAATGTTGGACTAGAAGTCAAAATTGACTTTGAAGGTGAAAAAGAGGGTAAAACTGGAGAAGTTGAACTTACAATTGACGTTTATATGAATAAAAAGACGATTGATGACTCTGGTGATGATGACGAAAAAGATGCCTATGACAAATTGGAGAAAATCACTAACGCAAAAGATAGTGAAGTAAAATCTAAAAGTGCTCAAAATGCATTTTATGCTCAATTCTTTTCTGGCTTTGTTGAAGAGACTTCTTCAAAAGTAGGAGCGGCTGTGCTTGCAGCAATAGCACTCGCTCTATTGATAAAATTTGGTCCAATCGTTATTGGTTTAATATTTGTTTAAAAAAAAGCTCAGCGATAGGCTGAGCTTTTTTATAAAAATTTCATTAATAAAATTATGAGTAAGATTACTACTAACCAAATTCCAATTTTCCTTTTCCATAATAAGCCTAAAATCTCTTTACGTGAATGAAAGGCAAGCAAATTACCGTCGTGTTCCATCAAAAAATAGTTTCTTTTTTCCAATTTATAAATTTTATCATTAATTGAAATCGTATCATCGTTGTTGATTTCTACGTCAATTGAGTCTGATGAACGATTATTTACTGTAATTTTATAATCCTTTAGAGGATAAAATTTCAAAGATTTTCTTTCCTGTACAGTCATGAGCCATCTTCCGTTCCAAAATTTTTTACATTTATTATAACCTATTTATAAAACTAATACAAACAAACATAAAATGATGCTTAAACAAAGCAGGGCGGTATTACTACTATTTTTCCCAAAAGTTTCCCGTTTTTTTCCGCTTTTTCTTGGCATAATAAAGTCATCAAAAAATAAAGAGGTTTATTAAACCCAGATAGAGGAGACATGAATAATATTTTGAAAGACCCGTTAACAACTTTTTTATTTGTAATTAATCATTGGAGTACTATTCTTATATTCTTTGGAATTCTTAGTGGACTAGCAAAATATTTTTTAGGCTCTATTCATAAAGATGTGAAGCAAATGAGAATGAATGTCAAGCGACTTGAATTGATTCGTGCGATTGATCATCAATATAGTTTAGAAGTAGTTTGCCAAATTTATGATGAGTATATCAGTTTAGGCGGAAATAGTTATGCGGAAGAAATTTTTGAAAAATATAAAAAGGAGCAGCTCGATGAACAATAATGGACCGGATATAGGAACAATCACAAGAACAGTTATATTAATCCTGGCTTTAATCAATCAAATTTTGACGACACTAGGATATTCACCTTTGCCAATTCATGATTCACAAGTACAAGATTTGATCTCAATCAGTATCACAATCATTGTGTCGTTAATAACCTGGTGGAAGAATAATAGTTTTACTCATTCCGCAAAAATTGGAGATGAAGCGATGAAAGCGTCAAAAACAAAAAATGATAAATAGTCGTTTGATAAATATTATAAATTTAACGAAAGGAGGTGAGGCCAATGATTGTATATAAAACCTAAAAGAATTGGATAAATAGATGTTTGTAATTAAAAAAGGAGAATAAAAATGGATATTGATGCAGCAATTAATGCACTAAAAAAGAAAATAGGGAAAAGCACCTATTCTATGGAAGGTTCGCGCGACTTTTCTGATGGAACTTGTGATTGTTCAGGTGCTGTCTATTATGGACTACGAAAAGCTGGATGCTCTGATTTTGGATACATTCCGAGTACCGAAACATTGCATGAATATTTAGTTCAAAATGGTATTACGCTAAAAGCTGAAAATGAACCCTTCAATATGGAAAAAGGCGATATTATTATTTGGGGGAAACAAGGACAGTCTGCTGGAGAAAATGGCCATACTGGTATTTGTATTGATAATCAAAATTGGATTGAATGTACCGCTTGGCATGACTTAGGAGAGACGATTCAAAATCATGATAAACGTTGGGTAATGGCAGGAAAACCATTCTTTTATGTCTACCACTATACGGGTAGAACACCAGGAATTAATCCTAATGTAACTTATGGATTGCATGTTAAAGGAGGCGATTGGTTATCTCCAGTTGTTAACTTTAATCCGGTAAATAGTGATGGATACGCTGGCTTACCTAATCATGAACATGATATGCTCTATGCGCGTGTTGACCACGGAGCTCTAAAATATCGAGTTCATACGATTGAAGCGGGATGGCTAGATTGGGTTACGAGCGGTAATCCTAACGATCCAGTCAATGGATGTGCAGGAATGTTTGGACAAACTATTGATGGCGTACAAATGGTTTATCTGACCCCTTCAGGTGAATATTATAGAAATGCCTATTATCGTTCACAAACGACTAAACGAGCAGATTGGTTACCGGAAGTTGCGGATGATTCTGACTTTGCCGGAATTTTTGGGGAGCCTCTGGACCGACTACAAGCAGCGGTAAATATTAGAGATCCCTTTGGCGAACAATAAATGAAATCTGATATATTTAATATTTGAAATAATTATTTATGTTTTAATAAAATATATAACTCCACTATATGCAGCACACAATGTCTATAAAGTGGAGTTTTTTTGTTTCTTGACAAATAATAAAGGAATGGTTATACTTAATTTGTTTTACTTAGGATTACCTTTATGAAAAAAATAATAGGAATAAATGAAAATGAAGAACAAAAAAATTATCCCATTACTGATTGTCAGCATTTTTATCTTAGGGGGCTGTGCTAACAGTCAATCTGATATGGATAAAAGTAATCATAAATGGAGTCAAAAAGATAAGACACCCTCAGAAGAACTCGCAAAAAGTGTTCTGACTTCTTCAATAAAAGAACAATTAAAAACAGATAACATAAAATTTGATCACGGTTCATTTATCGTTAATAATAATAACAATGATTTAGCAATTATTAATGTTGTAGACCCATACGCTAAGAATGAAATAGATATTCAAGGGCGTCCTTATTTGGGTGAAGCAGTTCTCCCAAAATCTATTCAAAATAATGAAAAGGATAATAAAGATGAAAAAGTGATTCCTCAATTTGGTTGGGGACAAAAATCTAACTTGAAAGGCTTCTATAAAAAAGCTTATACTAAAGGTTTTTTGCTAAATAGCAAACTAATAGGTGGCGTTAAAGATTTCAATGATAGCGGGTCAAATATGGAAAATATATTTACTCAAACGGTTTGGGCGAGTGAAGCTAATGATTCAAGTTCCAAGGGACAAAAATATTTTGAAAATATGATTCATAAAGTTCAAGATAAGAATATGATCATCAAGTATAGAGTGAAAGCACTCTATGATGGAAGTAACCTTGTCCCATCAGGAACTGAAATAGAAGCAAAATCTGATGATTTTTCACTCGAGATACATGTTTTTATTCCAAATGTTCAACCAAATCTTAAAGTAGATTATAAAACAGGTCAGGTCACTGAAGTCAAATAATTATAAGAATAAATTATAAAATAAAAGCCTGACATTAGTCAGGTTTTTATTATTTTTTATCAAACTAGATAACAGAAGTATTCTCAACTATTAGTTACCGAAGTCAGTTCTTTCCATTTGAATATGTTGAATACCAGCTTCTTCAAAGATTTGTCCTACCTCATTAAAGCCGTGTTTGCTATATAAACCTTTGGCAGAAAGTTGTGCATGAAGTTCTAATTTATTTAATTTGCTTTCTTTAGCAAACTCAATCAGACGATTGATTAGAAGAGTTGCATAACCATGACCTCTTGCTTCTTTTAAAATTGCCATTCGTTGAATTAGCGCTTTTTTTTCATCCAAATCAGCAAGCAAACGAACGGTACCTTTGGCAAGACCATCGTCATAAAGAACGAAATGAACAGAAGAGGCCTCTTCAAGAGCGTTTCCAACTTCAAGTTCATAAGGAACGCCTTGTTCTTTGACAAAAACTTGATTACGAATCCGTAAAGCATCAAAATAAATATCAGACATAGTATCACGAGTTACTCTAATTTCCATAATTTCTCCTAAAGATTAGTTTGCTTAAAAGCCTTGGATTTATTATAATATAAATAGTCTAAAAATAGCAGAAATAAGTTATTTAAAATAACAATTATTCAATCATTTATTTTAAGAAAGACAAAAATATATTAAATAAAGGAAATTTATGTTCAAAAATAGTAAATTATTCTTCTGGACAGTGGAAATATTAGCCGTTACTTTGTTAATCTTTCTCTTGTCTCAGATTGATTTTGTATTTCAACCCATTAAAACATTGTTGACGCTCTTATTTGTCCCATTTATTATTGCAGGTTTTTTATATTATGTTTTTAATCCTGTTGTTACTTTCATGGAAGAGAAGTTAAGAATAAAAAAGGTATTAGGAATTTTTATTGTTCTTTTATTAATCTTAGGAATGATTATTTTTGCAATTGCCTCAGTCATTCCAAGCTTAATTTCACAGTTGACAAGTCTAATTAATGCAACTGGGAAAGCTTATCCACAAGTTAGGGCTTGGATTGAAGGGCTTCAACATAATCCACGATTCGCTCAAATCTACGACCAACTTGATGTTAATAGTCTTGTTGAGAAATTAAATCTTTCGTATACTGATATTTTGCACAATTTGCTTAATAGTATCACGGTTAGTGTTGGAAGTATCGTTGGTATCATTACAAGCATTGTTATGGTAATGATTTTGGTACCAATCTTACTTTACTATATGCTTAAAGATGGTGAAAAGATTATTCCGTTTTTGAAGGAAAATGTTTTGACCGAAGATAGATTGAATATCTTTGAACTTCTTGAAAATATGAATCATACGATTTCACGTTATATTTCAGGAGTTGCGCTTGATGCCTTGCTTGTCTTTATTGTCGTCTTTATTGGTTACATGGTTCTTGGAATTCCTTATGCCTTTCTTTTCGCACTCTTTGCTGGAGTAACAAATCTCATTCCTTATGCGGGTCCATATATTGGTGTTTTACCGATGATAGTAACGGTGGCCTTTAATCGACCAGTAACAGCACTTATTGCCGTTATCTATGTCCTTGTTTTGCAACAGCTTGATGGAAATCTGGTTTATCCTAAAATTGTGGGGTCAGCTGTTAAAGTTCATCCAGTAACCGTTATGATTCTCATGTTAATTTCTGGAAGTTTGTATGGAATTTTAGGAATGATTATCGCTGTTCCTGCTTATTGCTTAGTCAAAGAGATTGTTAAATTTGCCAATAGCCTTTATAATAATCATAAAGCCGAACAAAGAAAAATTATTTCAAGATGAGAACAAAAATATGATATAATGATTCTATCTAAATTGTTAACTCTCATTTTCATTAAATTTGAGTTGGCAAAGTTTTGAGTGTTAAAAATAAACACTATAATATTTTTCTCAAGGAGCACTAATGTCAAACCCTGATCCCGAGAGTGTATCGATACTCTTGCAGATTCTTTTACTTATTTTTTTAACAGCTTTAAATGCCTTCTTTTCAGCCAGTGAGATGGCCATGGTCAGTCTCAGCCGGACGAAAGTAGAACAAAAGGCTAGCGAAGGTGATAAGAAATATATCAACCTTGTTAATATCCTTAATCAACCAAGTAATTTCCTCTCAACGATTCAAATTGGGATTACTTTGATTAATATTTTAGCGGGGGCTAGTTTGGCCGAAGCCTTATCTTCACGTTTAGCTCCACTGTTAGGTGGAACAGCTCTAGCTAAAACTTTGGCTCAAATTATTGTTTTAGCTGTCTTAACCTATGTCTCTCTCGTATTTGGTGAACTTTATCCGAAGCGAATTGCCCAAAACCTTAAAGAAAAACTGGCCCTAAGAGTCGCACCACCTATCCAATTTTTGGGAAAAGTGATGAAACCTTTCGTTTGGTTCTTGGCAAGTTCAACAAATTTCTTAAGCCGATTGACTCCAATGAAATTTGATGATTTGGATGAAGGGATGACTCGAGATGAAATTGAGTATTTGCTTAATACAAATGATGAAGCACTTGACGCTAATGAGCGTGAAATGATTACTGGGGTGTTCAGCTTAGACGAGTTGGTTGCGCGTGAAATCATGGTTCCAAGAACGGATGCTTTCATGATTGATATTAATGATGATTCACGTGAAAATATTACCGCTATTCTAAGTGAAACTTATTCACGGGTACCAGTTTATGATGATGATAAAGATAATATTCTGGGAATTTTACATGTGAAAAAACTTTTAAGATATTCTTTTGACCATGGTTTTGATGATATTGACTTACGAGAAATTCTTCAAGAACCTTTGTTTGTTCCTGAAACAATCTTTGTTGATGACTTAATGCGTCAAATGCGTAAAACTCAGAATCAAATGGCTGTATTATTAAACGAATATGGTGGTGTTGAAGGCGTAGTTACCTTAGAAGATTTACTAGAAGAAATCGTTGGTGAAATTGATGACGAAACCGATATTGCTGAAGAAGAAGTCTTCAAAATCGGTGAAAATCTCTATGTTGTCCAAGGGAAAATGACTTTGAATGACTTCAATGAAGAATTTGATACACATCTTGAAAGCAATGACGTTGATACAATTGCAGGTTATTTCTTAGCGACAACTGGTAAAATTCCAGCCAAAGGACAACAAATTGTCTGCAAAGTAGATAATGATGAAGATCATTTTTCACTGACAAGTTTAGAAGTCTCTGGAAAACGTGTGGTTAAACTTCGTGTTGAATTTGATGTCGAACCAGAAGAAACAGAAATTTAAAAAAATTACTGACAGAAATTCTGTCAGTTTTTTTATAGAATAAAACTGATAATTATTTAGATAAGCCCTTACATCTAGGTGCTGACAAGAAATAATTTACTAAAATTTTTTACTGACAGAGCCCTTATCTGTAACTTTTACTGACAGAATTTGATTTGATAAAATCAATGAATTGCGGTATGATAGGGGTGTGAAATAGTGTTTTGAATTGGAGAAGATGATGTCAGAGAATATAGATGAACTTAAAAAAGTTACTGGCCTGATTCATTCAACTGAATCTTTTGGTTCTGTTGATGGCCCTGGGGTCCGTTTTATTATTTTCATGCAAGGCTGTCGGATGCGTTGCAAATATTGTCACAACCCTGATACTTGGGCATTAAAGTCAGATAAAGCGACAGAGCGTACCGTAGAAGATGTCATGGATGAGGCACTTCGTTTTAGAGGTTTTTGGGGAGAGAAAGGTGGAATTACCGTTTCTGGTGGTGAGGCGCTCCTTCAAATTGACTTTGTATTAGCTCTTTTCAAATATGCAAAATCTCTCGGTATTCATACAACACTTGATACAGCGGCTCAACCATATTTGACTGATAAATATGTAACCGAAAAAATTGATGAGTTACTAGATTATACCGACTTAGTATTATTAGACATTAAAGAAATAAATCCAGAACGACACAAAGAATTGACAGCTAATAAAAACGATAATATTTTAGCTTTTGCACAGTATTTATCAGACCGTGGTAATGCAATGTGGGTTCGTCACGTTCTTGTTCCTGGTGAAAGTGATTTTGATGAAGATTTAGTTCAATTAGGTGAATTTGTAAAAACTTTAAAAAATGTCTTGAAATTTGAAATTTTACCCTACCATACAATGGGTGAATTTAAATGGCGTGAATTAGGTTGGAAATATCCGCTTGAAGGTGTGAAACCTCCAACAAAAGATCGTGTTCATAATGCTAAAGAAATCATGAATACAGAATCTTATCAAGATTACTTAGAACGTATAAGATAAAAAATAAAAATGAATTTGAAGTTATTCAGATTCATTTTTTTTGTTACAAAACGAACAATCAAATAAAATCAGTCCTAAATGAAAATGAAAATGTGCTTAATCAGCCATTTTTTGGTATAATTTAAGGGATGATAGCCCAAATAATTTTTAGTTAAAACTAGAAGTTTAAGTGGGAAATTAAAATTTTTAAAATGAGGTAAAAAAATGTCTGATAAAATACTTGTTTTTGGTCATCAAAAACCTGATACTGACGCTATCGGCTCATCATATGGATTTTCATATTTGAGCAACCACCGTCCAAATGGTGCCCTTAACACTGAAGTAGTTGCCCTTGGAACTCCAAATGAAGAAACACAATTCGTATTGGACTACTTTGGCGTGAAAGCTCCACGTGTAGTAAAATCAGCAAAAGAAGAGGGTGTGGATACAGTAATTTTGACTGACCACAATGAGTTCCAACAATCAATCTCTGATATTGAAGACTTAACAATTTATGGTGTAGTTGACCATCACCGTGTGGCTAACTTTAATACAGCAGCTCCTTTGTTTATGACTGTTGAACCTGTTGGTTCTGCGTCATCAATTGTTTACCGTAAATTCCTTGAAGCAAATGTTGAAATCCCTAAAGAAGTTGCTGGACTTTTACTTTCAGGTTTGATTTCAGATACTTTGCTTTTGAAATCTCCAACGACTCATGTAACAGACCATAAAGTTGCTAAAGAACTTGCTGAAATTGCTGGTGTTAACCTTGAAGAATATGGACTTGCAATGCTCAAAGCTGGAACAAATTTATCTACTAAAACAGCAGAAGAATTGATTGATATTGATGCAAAAACTTTTGAATTGAATGGTTCAAATGTTCGTATTGCACAAGTTAATACAGTTGATATTCCAGAAGTTTTAGAACGTCTTTCAGATATTAAAGCAGCTATTAATGCTTCAATGACAGCAAATGGATACGATGACTTTGTCTTTATGATTACTGACATTGTTAACTCAAACTCTGAAATCATTGCTTTGGGTGCACATCCAGAAAAATCAGAAGCAGCTTTCAACTTTACACTTGCAGATGACCACGCCTTCCTTGCTGGTGCTGTTTCACGTAAAAAACAAGTTGTTCCACAATTGACTGAAAGCTTCAATAAATAATGACTATTAAAATCTATAATGAAAATCGGCTGACAAGTCAGCCCTTTTTTAAAGATTTGATAGAATATTTAGCACAACATGATGAAGTCATGCTCAGACAGATTCATAAAGATTTTGCTGACGTAAAAAATATTGACCGGCAAATTGACTCATTTATTGCTGCTGGGTTAATCTTACGTTCTGATAAACGTTATTCGCTGGGCTTTCATGTTTTTAATGACAGTGAGTTTGATTGGGAAACTTTAAAAGACAAAATTGCTGAACCACAGAAAAACATCTACGAAGCTCCAATTTTTATTGAAAAGGAGTCACGGATTGAAAAGTTATTATCCCAAAGTATGCTTTATCAATCTTTGACTAATCAAACGAATCAAGTTATCTTGAATTTCATGACATCTTTTTCTTACAAAGAATATCCACAGAATACTGAAATTCCACAATCACTTGCCAATTATTTTGATAAAGTGGCCAAAAATTTACCTTTAACTCCGCTTGAAACAGAGGTTTATCAAATGATTGGCGATGTTGACCCAGAATATGCACTTAAGTATATGACTACTTTTCTTTTGAAATTTATGCGTAAAGAAGTTGTCAAATCTAAGTCGGATATTTTTGTCAATGTGCTGGAGAAATATAAGTATATTGAAAAAATTTCGGAAAAAGAATACAAATGTCTTTTGAAATTTTCAGAACAAGTGATTCCAGAGCAGAAATATGCTGATGCTAAATCTTTCATTATTGCTCAAATTCAACAAACCACAGCTATTGAGCCGTTCATCTCACTTGGAGACAAATAGGCTATTAGAATAAATTTAAGGAGAACAAATGAAGTACGAAAAACTGTTACCACGTTTTCTTGAATATGTTAAAGTAAATACACGTTCAGATGAAAACAGCACAACAACACCTTCAACTCAAGCGCTCGTAGAATTTGCCCACAAAATGGGTGAAGATATGAAAGCCCTTGGTCTCAAAGAAGTTCATTATCTTGAATCAAATGGTTATGTTATCGGTACAATTCCTGCAAATACAGATAAAAAAGTGCGCAAAATTGGACTTTTAGCTCACTTGGATACTGCTGATTTCAACGCAGAGGGTGTTAACCCACAAATTTTGGAAAATTATGATGGTGAATCTGTGATTAAACTTGGTGATACTGAGTTTACACTTGATCCAAAAGATTTCCCAAATCTTAAAAACTACAAAGAGCAAACTTTAGTTCATACTGACGGAACAACTTTGCTTGGTTCAGATGATAAATCTGGTGTAGCTGAAATCATGACTTTAGCTGACTATCTTTTGAATATTAATCCTGATTTTGAACATGGTGAAATTCGTGTTGGATTTGGTCCTGATGAAGAAATTGGTGTAGGTGCTGATAAATTTGACGTAGCTGACTTTGATGTTGACTTTGCTTACACTGTAGATGGTGGACCACTTGGAGAACTTCAATATGAAACTTTCTCAGCAGCTGGTGCAGTGATTGAGTTCCAAGGTAAAAATGTTCACCCAGGGACAGCAAAAAATACAATGGTTAATGCATTGCAATTAGCAATTGACTACCACAATGCACTTCCAGAATTTGATCGTCCTGAAAAAACCGAAGGCCGTGAAGGTTTCTTCCATCTTTTAAAACTTGATGGTACACCAGAAGAAGCAAGAGCTCAATATATCATTCGTGACCATGAAGAAGGTAAATTCAACGAACGTAAAGCTTTGATGCAAGAGATTGCAGATAAAATGAATGCTGAACTTGGTCAAAACCGTGTGAAACCAGTTATTAAAGACCAATACTACAACATGGCTCAAATCATTGAAAAAGATATGTCAATTATTGATATTGCTAAAAAAGCAATGGAAAATCTTGATATTGTCCCAATTATTGAACCAATTCGTGGTGGAACTGATGGGTCTAAAATTTCATTTATGGGACTTCCAACACCAAACCTTTTTGCAGGTGGTGAAAACATGCACGGACGTTTTGAATTTGTTTCTGTACAAACAATGGAAAAAGCTGTAGATACTTTGCTTGAAATCATTCGTTTGAACAATGAAGTAGTAAAATAAAAGAAAAAGAGAGAGTAATTAGTTTTTAAGCTCGATAATAAAAGAACAAGTCGCCCAAGAAGGTTTTTGATTAAAAATCTTCATGAGCGGCTTGCTTTGCGCTTATCTTATAATTTTCAGACTAATTGCTACTTTTCGATAACTTTCTGCTACTGTATAAAATATTATTCTGTTTCTAAATATTTTACTGACAACTTTGTTAGTAAAATTGAGCTATTATTCAAGACTTTAAAAATAAAATTGACTGATTATAAGTCAATTAATGTAAAAGGAAAGATTATGTCACAAAACACAAAAGGTAAACTCTCACTCGTAGGACTCTAGTTGATGATATTTACGACAGTCTTCGGTTTTGGGAATATCCCTGTCGCTTTCTACCAAATGGGTTACGGCGCCATTCCTTGGTATATTATTGGAGCCCTGCTCTTTTTCCTCCCTTTTGCCTTTATGGTAACGGAAATGGGTTCAGCATTTAAAGATGAAAAAGGAGGAATTTATTCATGGATGAGTGAGGCAGTTAACCCTACCTTCGCCTTCGTTGGAACATTCATGTGGTATGCTTCTTATGTTATCTGGATGGTAAGTGTTGCCAATAAAATTTTGATTCCAATGGTCAATTTGATTTTTGGTAACTCAACACACACCCCTTCATTACTTTGGATTTCAATTGCAGCTGTAGTTTGGATGGCATTGATTACCTTTATGGTCTCAAAAGGTGTGGAAACCATTAAAAAATTCACCTCTATTGCGGGGGTTGCCGTTCTTTCACTCAATGTTATATTAATTCTTGGTGCTGTTCTTGTACTTGTTGTTAATGGTCATCCAGCAACACCAATTAACCTTGCTGCTTTTACTTCATCTCCTAATCCAACTTTTGATGGTAGTATTGTTGCCTTTATTGCCTTTCTTGTTTTTGCCATTTTTGCTTATGGTGGGGTTGAATCAATTGCTGGTTTAGTTGACCAAACTCATGAGCCTGAGAAAAACTTCCCACGAGGAATCATCACGTCAGCACTTATTATTGCTGTTGGTTATGCTGTTGCTATTCTTAGTGTTGGTTTCTTTGTTGATTATTCACAATGGATTCCAGCCATTAAAGATGGATCAATGAACCTTGGGACTGTTCCTTACATGCTTTTGCAAAACCTTGGTGAAGCGGTTGGTCATGCACTTGGACTTTCTACTTCCGGAGCAGATATGCTTGGTGGTATTTTCGCCCGCTATATTGGTCTTTCTATGCTTCTTGCTTACATGGGTGCCTTCTTTACCTTGACTTATAGTCCAATCAAACAGTTGATTACTGGTACACCAGAAAAACTTTGGCCCGGTAAATTAGGAAAACTTGATGAAGAAGGAATGCCAAAATTTGCAATGTGGATTCAATTTGCAATTGTTACCTTAATTATTGTTTTGAATTTCTTGACTTCACAAGGTGGAGCAAGTCAATTCTTCCTCATTTTGACTTATATGGCTAATGTTTCTATGACTTTGCCTTATCTCTTCATCGTTATTGCTTTCTGGTACTTCAAGAAGAATAAAAATATTGTTAAACCAATTGAATTCTTTAAATCAAATTTTGTTGTGAACTTCTTGACAATTTTGGTCTTAGTTGTTGTTGGTGGGGCTAACTTCTTCACAATTATTCAACCAATTGTGAATTATGTTCAATTACCAGCTGTTGACCAAACTGGTAAAGCATTATCTGAAATGTTGACATCATTTATTTCAATGATTGGTGGGCCACTTATCTTTGGTGTAATTGCCTACTTCATGATGCGCAACTATAGAAAGAAAAATAACTTGTAATAAAATTATTTTAAAAAAATAAAAGCTGAGTTTGCTCAGCTTTTTTTATATTCAGATATTTTGTCGATAAAAAGCCTTCCATATTTTTCGAGTTTAACAGGTCCGACACCAGAAATTTGTAAAAATTTACTTGGACTATCCGGCAGAACTTGAGCCATTTCTTTAAGGGCACTATCAGAAAAAATCATGAAAGGAGGGACGCCTTCTTCCTTGGCTAGTTCAAGTCGAAGTGCACGAATACTTGCAAAACATTCTTCATCAAAATGATGAGAGATTTTTGTTTTCGATTCAATAATTAAGCTAGCTTTGCGATAAACTTTGATTTGTCCTTTGAGGACTTTTAATCCTTGGGCTGAAATAAGGAGAAGTGGGAATTTACCTGATGTAATGTTTAAATAACTTTCAGCAGATAGAAAATCGATTAATTCACCCACGGTTTTTTGGGAATGGTTTTTCATAATTCCAAAAGTCGATAGAGATTCAAAATTCCATTTTGCAATATTTTTATTTTTAGAACCAATCAAAACTTGTGCTACGGCCGTCTTACCAAAACGTTCACCCATTCGGACGACACAAGATAGGACTTTTTGAGCATCAATTGTAATATCGAGAAGTTCTCTTTCATCAAGACAATTACTACACTTTTTACAATCTTCACCTTCATCACCAAAATATTGCAAGATATAGCGTTGCAAACAGGTTTCGGCACTTGTGTATGCTTGCATTTGTCGAAGCTTTTCGTATTCATGTTCCTTGTGCGCTTCATCACCTTCACCTTGCTCAATCAAGAAATTACGAATTCGTAAATCATTTGGTGAAAAAAGGAGGATAGCATCAGATTCAAGCCCGTCCCGTCCTGCTCGCCCAGCTTCTTGATAATAACTTTCAATTGTTGCGGGAAGGGCATAATGAATCACAAATCGAACATTTGGTTTATTGATTCCCATGCCAAAAGCATTAGTGGCAACCATTATCGGTACTTCGTCAAAGAGAAAAAGTTCTTGATTTATTTGACGTTCCTGTTCGCTCAGTCCAGCATGGTAACGAACGGCTTTGAAATGATTATGGTTGAGCCATTCACAAATTTCTTCAACTTCTTTACGAGTGCTGGCATAGATAATTCCAGCAGCCTCACTTTCTTGATTTTTAAGATAATTTTTAAGAAAAGTTCTCTTATCCATCCCTTTGACTACTTCAAAACGTAAGTTTTCTCTAAGAAAACCGGTTTTAATAGTATGACTGGGGGAAATTGAAAGAAGTTTTTGAATATCATCTGCAACTTTTGGTGTCGCAGTAGCCGTAAGGGCTAAGACGGTAGGATTTGTTGGTAAATATTGGAGATGAGAGGCAAAATCGACATAACTGGGTCTGAAATCGTGCCCCCATTGTGAAATGCAGTGTGCTTCGTCTATGGCAACTAAATCAATTGGAAGTTTTTGTAAAAAGGCATTGAAATAGTCTAATGAAAAACGCTCTGGTGCTACAAAAAGAAGCTTGATTTCGCCATTTTCAACCTGTCGCATTCTTTGATAAGATTCGGAATCCTCTAAGGTAGAGTTAATAAATGTTGCTGGAATTCCGGCAATATTCAGCTGGTCGACTTGATCTTTCATCAAGCTAATAAGTGGGGAGATTACGAGAGTAAGCCCTGGTTGAATAAGAGCTGGTAACTGATAGCAGATTGATTTTCCAGCTCCTGTGGGTAAAATACCAAGAGTGGCTTGTCCATCTAGGACTTGTTCAATAATTTGTTTCTGACCATTTCGGAAATTGTCATAACCAAAAATTTCTTTTAATTTAGCTTCTAAATTCATTCTTACTATATTATACGTAAAAGAAGAAAAAAAATCACAAATGACTCATAAAAATTGATAACGAATGGTTCAAAGATTACATTAAAAGAACCAAGATGTTTTTGTTACTTTAAATGATACAAAATGAAGTGAAAAGTGATATAATAAAACAAAAGAATGCGTTTACAAAATTTTATATATAGAGGAGACTTTCTTATGAAAGCAGCAGTAGTAAGACACAATCCAGATGGTTATGCGGACCTTGTTGAAAAGGAACTTCGAGCAATCAAACCTAATGAAGCTTTGCTTGACATGGAGTATTGTGGAGTCTGTCATACCGATTTGCACGTTGCAGCAGGTGATTATGGCAACAAAGCAGGGACTGTTCTTGGTCATGAAGGAATTGGAATTGTCAAAGAAATTGGAGCTGATGTAAGCTCGCTTCAAGTTGGTGATCGGGTTTCAGTGGCTTGGTTCTTTGAAGGATGTGGTCACTGTGAATACTGTGTATCTGGTAATGAAACTTTTTGTCGAGAAGTTAAAAATGCAGGATATTCAGTTGATGGCGGAATGGCTGAAGAAGCAATTGTTGTTGCCGATTATGCTGTCAAAGTTCCTGACGGACTTGACCCAATTGAAGCTAGCTCAATTACTTGTGCTGGAGTAACAACTTACAAAGCAATCAAAGTATCAGGAGTAAAACCTGGTGATTGGCAAGTAATTTTTGGTGCTGGAGGACTTGGAAATTTAGCAATTCAATATGCTAAAAATGTTTTTGGAGCAAAAGTAATTGCTGTTGATATTAATCAAGATAAATTAAATTTAGCTAAAAAAATTGGAGCTGATGTGATTATCAATTCTGGTGATGTAAATCCAGTTGATGAAATTAAAAAAATAACTGGCGGCTTAGGGGTGCAAAGTGCAATAGTTTGTGCTGTTGCAAGGATTGCTTTTGAACAAGCGGTTGCTTCTTTGAAACCTATGGGCAAAATGGTTGCTGTGGCACTTCCCAATACTGAGATGACTTTATCAGTTCCAACAGTTGTTTTTGACGGAGTGGAGGTTGCAGGTTCACTTGTCGGAACAAGACTTGACTTGGCAGAAGCTTTTCAATTTGGAGCAGAAGGTAAGGTAAAACCAATTGTTGCGACACGCAAACTGGAAGAAATCAATGATATTATTGATGAAATGAAGGCAGGAAAAATTGAAGGCCGAATGGTCATTGATTTTACTAAATAAATATAAAAGAGGCGATGCAGATGAATTCGAAAAATTTGGTCAATTATTCAAGTGATGAATTTAACAATCTTTCGCAATTTCAACAAGAAGAAATTACAAACAATTTTAAAGAAGCTATTTTGTACAAAATGAAAGAAAAAAATTTGCATATTGATGAGGTAAGTGAAAAAGCTGGCTATTCTTCACGGGATCTTTCAGCATTACTTTATTCGGATACTGTAAGTTATGAAACTCATGCGGAATTACAAAGAATTCTTGCTGTTGTTAATTCTTTTGCCTAGTCAGAAGAAAAAGAAAAAACGACTCCTATTGAGTCGTTTTTTTATGATTAATTTACTGACAGAACTTTTGTCAGTAAATTAGAGATATTTTTGAGCAGCAGCTGTATCTCCAATATAAGGTTGACGTTTTCCGTCTTTTAATTGGAACATATCAGTCCCTTTTCCAGCGATAATCACAGCATCGTCAGTACTTTTAGTTTTACTGACAGCTTTTTTTATTGCCAATTCACGGTCAAGTTCAAAATCAAGTGTGCGACTGACAAAAGAAGCAATCTCGTCAGCAATTATTTTAGGGTCTTCTCGATTTGAATCATCAGTAGTTAAAATGACATCAAGTCGCGGATGTTTTTCAATCACTTGTCCGAAATCTTTCCGGCGACTTTCGCCTTTATTTCCGGTTGAACCAAGGACTAGAACAAGCTGACCAGCATGGTGTTCTTCAACAACTTCAACAAGATTTTCTAATGACAGGCCGTTGTGAGCATAATCAATATAGATGTGGGCACCATTTTTGGCAGTAAGAAGTTCCATGCGTCCTGGAACAACAGCAAGAGCTAAACCGTCATGGATATTTTCTAATGAAGCGCCTAAAGCTTTAGTTGCTAATGCTGTAGCTAAGGCATTTTCTTGGTTGAAGCGTCCTAATAAGCGAATGTCAAATGCTCCGCTGACAGAACCGTCAGTAACAAAATGAAGTCCTTTTGATTCAATAATTTTATTTTCAGAATCAGCACCATAGAAAGCATGTGGAATTTTACGTTCCTTAAGTTCCTCTTTAATGATAGCAAAGTGATTCATTTCGGAATTAGCAACAAAATAACGTGAATTTTTGAGAAGTTGACGTTTGCAGTAAAAATAATCTTCAAGCGTTGGATGTTCAACTGGGCCAATGTGGTCAGGAGAAATGTTTAAGAAAACTCCAACATCAAATGTTAAACCGTAAACCCGTTCTGTTTTGTAAGCTTGGCTTGAAACTTCCATGACCAAATGTGTCATTCCATTTGTCAGAGCTTTTGCCATCATTTCTAGTAAATCAAGACTTTCAGGAGTTGTCAATTCTGATTTAAAATAATTTTTTCCATCCAAAGTTGTTTGGGCAGTAGATAAAAGTGCAGTTTTGCCACCATTCATTTTGTCAAGTATTGCTTTAGCAAAATAAGCAGAAGTGGTTTTTCCTTTTGTACCAGTCAAAGCTAAGGTTTTGAGTTTATTTTGTGGAAAATCATAAAAGCTTGCAGCGATTAAAGCCATTGCTCGTTTAACATCAGTGACAATAATTGCTGGGAGAGCTACTTCATAATCAAATTCTGAAACATAAAAAGCAGCTTCTAAGTCTGTTAAATATTCTTTTTTAAAATTCAAACCCTTGGCAAAGAAAAGGGTATTTTCTGTTGATTTTCGTGAATCATAAGAGAGTTGGTCAAAGTTTACTTCCTTTGGCCAGTTGAAATAATATTCTCCAGCAGAAGAAATCTCACGGAAATTATTATCTTTTTTTAGTATTTCTATAACTTGTTCAAGCCTAATCATGTGAGGAATGCCTATTTATCGCTAAATTCGCGATACCTTTCTAAAACAAGGAAACTAAGGGAAAAATCCCATTACCCTATATTATAGCACAAGCCAAGAGCTGGTGCATGTCCCATTTGTTTATAGATGGTAATAGATGATATCGTGAATTAATGATCTAAAACCATTCTTTTATTGTCAAAATACAGAACTTAGGGTAAAATGGAACAATGGAAGATTCAGAAAAAATAATGAATACAGGTCAGCAGTCACCAAAAACGGCTGCAAAATCAAAAGATCAGATGCTCTCTGGTGCTGCTTGGCGGACTGGTGCGGACATGATTGGGAAAATACTAGGGGTAATTTATATTATTCCTTGGTATGCTTGGATGGGGCGTTTTGGTAATGAGGCCAACTCCCTCTTTAGTATGGGTTATAATATCTATGCTCTTTTCCTATTGATTTCAACAGTGGGGATTCCGGCGGCAATTGCGCGTGAAGTGGCTCGCTATAATACATTAGATGACCCTAACATGGCTTACCGGCTCGTTCGGCAAATGCTCGGAGTGATGCTGGTTCTTGGAATTGTTGCGTCAGGGCTCATGTTCTTTCTTGCAGGTCCACTCTCAGCCCTTGTTGGCGGTAAGGATAGCGCAGATTTAATTCCAGTCATGAAAAGTTTAGCATTGGCTGTTTTGATTTTCCCATCGATGTCAGTTATTCGAGGATATTTCCAAGGTCTGAATCAGGTTAAAGCTTATGCTATGAGTCAGCTTTTGGAACAAATTGTTCGGGTCATTTGGATGCTAGCAGCAACTTTTGCTATCATGAAGTTAGGTTCGCATAATTGGCAAAATGCCGTGACACAATCTACCTTGGCTGCTTTTATTGGGATGTTAGGTTCCTACGCTGTATTATTCTATTACTTACAGAAATCAGGAAATCTTAATAAATTAATTAATCCTGGTCCTGTAAAATCTAAAATTAATGCTTTAGAAATTTTTAGATCAACATTACACACAGCCATTCCATTTATTGTCATTGGTTCAGCTATTCAAATTTTTAAAATTATTGATAACTCAACCTTTATGAATATGATGCCTTGGGTAACAAACTATAGTCATAATGAATTGCTTGTTCTGATGAGTTATTTCTCAGCAAATACTGATAAATTAACGATGGTCTTGTTGGGTGTCGCATTGACGCTTGGTTCTGTTTCAGACCCTCTGATTACAGAGCATTATGTTCAAGGGAATCGGCGTGAACTTGCAACGTTAGTAGGTTATAATTTCCAATTATACGTTGGTTTTATGCTTCCGGCCGTGATTGGAATGTCACTATTGACTAAACCGATTTATACAATTTTCTTCCAAATTCCTTCTGGATTACAAAGTAGTTTGTTTGTCTTTGCTATTTTACAAACCTTCTTGTTGGGACTTTATATGATTGTCTATCCTCCACTGACAGTAATGGACCATAAACGTTTGGCAATGCGAATCTTTACCTTGACTCTTGTCATTAAATTAGTTTTGCAAGTTCCAATGATTCTTATTTTCCATACTTATGGACCTTTACTTGCGACCACTGTTTCATTCTTAGTTGGTGTTTTCTTATTCATTAGAAAACTACATGAGTTAACTCATTTTTCAATTAAGAATACAGTTCGCGGAATTCAAGGGGCAACTTTACTGACAGGATTTATGGCTATTGTGGTTATTATTGTTGAAATCATTTTAGGTTTTATTTTCGGTAAGAGCCCAGGTCGAATTGCCTCAGTATTTATTGCTGCCATTGCCGGTGGTGCAGGATTTTATACTTATCTCTGGTTTGCTGCTAAACTTGGACTTCTAGAAAAATGGTTTGGTCCAAGAGGTTTGTCACTTCGTCGAAAATTACATATCTAATAAAAAATAAGTCTGTCAGTAAAAAAGTTACTGACAGACTTATTAATAAGAGTTAAAAAGGATAATAAATGGCAGAAATTACCGAAAATACAAAAAAGATTTTAGAAGTTATTCTAAATTTAAAAGAGGGGCAGGTCATGAGTTATCGAGATGTGGGAGCTTTAGCTGGATTGCCAAATGGTGCACGGCAGGTTTCTAGAATTTTGCATTCGATGTCTAAAAAATATGAACTGCCATGGTGGCGTGTAGTGCGTTCTGACAGAACAATTGGATTGCCAGAGCCTGCTAAAAGTGAGCAAATGGAACTTCTAAAAAAAGAGGGAATTTCTTTTACAGCTCAAGGGAAAATAATTATTGAAGATGAACTGCTCTAATAAATAAAAAGTACTTCTATATTTTAGAAGTACTTTTTGTATTCAATTAACTATTACCAAATTTTAAGACGATTTTCTGGTGCACGATACATCTTATCAGTTTCTTTAACATCAAAAGTTTCGTAAAACTCTTCGAGATTTGTTGGAGGAATATTGGCACGAAGTTTAGCGGGTGCATGAACATCCATTGACAAAAGCATTTGTTGGAATTCTTTACTTGCTTTCATGCGCCAAATCTTAGCCCACTGACTAAAGAAAGCCTTCAAATCAACGTCTTTCTCATCTTTAGCTGCTGTCAGTGCCGCTGTAATTCCTCCTTGGTCAGCAATATTTTCTGACACAATGAGTTTTCCGTTTGCTGGACCAGCTTCGGTTTCTACGCCGTCAAAGAGTGCAATCATTTCTTTTTGCTTTTCTTCAAAAGCTTCATAATCTTCATCTAACCACCATTTGTTCAAATTTCCTTCTTTATCGAATTGGGCACCGTTGTTATCAAAAGCATGAGAAATTTCATGAGCAATGACAGCGCCAATTCCACCGTAATTTTGTGATGAAGATTGTTCAAGAGAGTAAAAAGGAGCTTGCAAAATTGCTGCTGGAAAAACAATTGTATTACTATCAGGACTATAATAAGCATTGACCATATGAGCAGGCATATGCCAGCTTGTTTTATCAACATCTTCTGAGAATTTTTCAAAAGTTCGAGCAGTCAAAATTTCATCGAATTTAAGGGCATCTTCATAGAGAGAGCCAGAAGTTGTTTTTAAACGACTATAAATTTCAGGCAATTTATCTGGGAAACCAATGAAAGGAGTAATAGCATCCAATTTTTCAATGGCTTTTTCAGCTGTTTCTTGACTGAGCCACTCATTTTTAGACAAACGCGCTTGGTAAACTTTAATCATCGCAGTGACCATCCGTTTGACATCGGCCTTAGCAGCTTCACCAAAATATTTTTTACCATAGAATAAACCAATCACTTGGCTAAAATAAGACTCAGTCAAATCAAGTTGATGTTTTTCTTGACTTCTTGCTTCTTGAACATTTGAAAGGAAACGTCCGTAAGCTCCACCAAGAATTCTAAGGTCTTCATTGAAGAAAGAAGTAGCGCCACGTGCAATTTTTGTCAGCATCGAAGCTTTAATGAGCGACCAATTTTCTTCATTGACAAGTGAATCAAATGATTCGTAAAAACGGTCTTCATAAACAATGACTTTATCAGGTTCAGTTTTTACTAAATCTTTAATTAAAGATTTTAAATCCAGGTTTTTAACTTTACTGCCAAAGTTGTCAGTAGAAATTGGATGATAAAGTTCAGCATATTTTGCCCACTCTTCAGAAGTATTTGCTGACGGAACTAAAAGAGCATCGAATTTAAGGGCAGACTTTGCAATCTCTTCTGCATTTTCAACATCAAATGTCTTTAAAATTTCGCTTGTATTTTTAGCCCAAAAATCAAGTAATTCTTTTTTTCTAGGGTGTTCATCATTATAATAAGTGGTATCAGGTAAAATCAAGCCCGGACCAGAGAATCCAAGAGAATAGTGAATAGCATCTTTCATATCAGGTTCAACACTAAAAGAAAATGGAAGAGGAGCCTGTGAATGGAAAACGAGTTGAGTCAAATTATTTTTAAAATCTTCAAAAGTATTTAAAGTTTCAACTTTAGCAAGTTCATTTTTTACGGCAGAAAAATCCGCTTTTTCTCTTGCTTGCCAATCTCCTGCTTTATTATAAAATTTGATTGCTTCAAGCAATTCTGGATTATCAGTAGGTAGGTTTTGTGATAACTCAGCTAAATCTTTAGCCAAATTTTTCTCATTTTTTAGTACTAATTCATCAAAAGCTGAAATTCTTGGTTTGTCAGCAGGAATTTCTGCATTTTCTAACCAATCAGCATTAACAGTAGCGAATAAATCATCTTGAATCCTTGTCATATCGACCTCCTATTATGGATATTTTTTATATTATATCACACTTACAAAAAAGCGCTGACGAATTCCATCAGCACTTTTTAACAGCAATTTGAAAATTAATGTAAACTCGTAATTAAATAGTTCTGAAACGATAAATTTTAGCAATTTTGCCAAAAAGTTCAGGGACTTCGGCAAGGCTTCCAGCATCACGGCTTAGACAAGTAAGCTTTTCATCTTTTACTGAAAGCTTGGCAAAATGGTCATGTTGCAACAAGAAATTATGGATCAGCTCTGCAAAATTTGCGTCAGTAAATTTTACAAAAAGTAAATCTCCATTACCAGGAGCTTCCGCATCTAAAGGACCCCCAACGAGTTCAAAAACTGCATCGTAATCATCAGGAAGTTGCTTTGTGAGCAGTTTGATTGTTTTGCGGCTTTCTTGTAGCGCCCAAGTATTATCACCACAAAATACAAATTGTTCAGTACTCAAAGAAATGGGCTCTCTTTCAAGAAGTTCAAGCTCATCAATTCGATTTTGAATATAATTTAACAAGTTTTGTTTATTATCTAATGTAAGATATTCAAACAAAAGCTTTGCCTTATTATAACTGTACTTGTCATCTTTACCAAGAAGGTATTCAGTTGTGACATTAAAATAATCAGCAATTTCTGTCAATCTTTTGGCAGAAGGTTCTTTTCCCAAGCGATAATTAGCAAGGGCGTTTCTGGGATATCTCAACTCTCTTTCGACCTGGTTGAAAGATTTCTGAGAATCAATAACTAAAGTTTTTAGACGGTCATAGAACATTAAAATCACCTCAACATGTATTGAATAAATATTTTTAATATTTGTAACAAATACATTATGTCATATAGTTATTAGATATAAAATACCTAAAACTTAAAAAAATAGCAATATTTAAGTTAAAAAATTAATTGTTGCAAATTCGTTAACAAAATTGACATCTATAGCGTTATATGGTATTATAAAAGTAATCATAGGAATACTCAAAATGCTTTTTGAGAAGAGAAAGGGAAAAATTGAAAGAAATTTATGACAAAATCCAAGACATAAATATTATTTTGAAAAGATCATTTATTGACCTTGGAAAACCATTAGCTTATCAAGAGGTGGTAGAGAAAAGTGCCAAAGTTTTAGAGTCTAGCCTTTTTATCATAGATACCAAACGAAATTGTTTAGGTTATGGTTTTACTGATTCTGATAATTCTTATCAGGATGATGTAAACCTCCAAAATTTTTTTATCTATCAAAAAATATCAAAAGATATCTCTAGTCAACTATTAAATCACTACGAAATGAGCGCAAGCCTACCAATGGCCCAATCAATTTTAGAACCAGTGAAAGAAATTTCGAGCAAATTTCCAAATAAATTTCTCAGCTTTCTACCTATAGAAGGAAATCATTTGAGATTGGGAACCCTTTTTCTACTGACAGATTCTCCTCTGGAAGAAGAAAAGAGAATATTGGTAGATTTTTTATCAACATTCATAGGGAATCAAATGTCTTATATCATGCTGGCAGAACTGGAAGGGCAAAGACGAAATGAAACCTTTGTTTCTTTAGTTCAATCATTATCTCGTTCAGAATTAGAAGCATTTAAAAGCATCATTGAAAAAATAGACCGTTAAACTAGAAAAAGCTTGAAAATTTTCATATAAAATAGTATAATAGAAATAATGGTTTGTCAGCAAAATCTGTGGGATATATTGTCCCCATAGGCTTTGTAAGCAACGAAACACTACTGTTTTCGTTGCTTTTTTGGCGTCTTTTATATTGAATAAACCAGAAAAGTTATAAAAAAGACAAACTACAGACTTTTCGGTTTTTTTAATTAAAAATTCATCAAAAACACAGACTTTTTTAATCAAATCTAAAAAATAGAGGAGAAAACACTTGGCAGGACATGACGTAAAATACGGTAAACACCGTACAAGACGCAGTTTTTCACGTATTAAAGAAGTAATCGGTTTGCCAAACCTCATCGAAGTTCAAACATTAAGTTATAAAAACTTCCTCGATGAAGGTCTTGCAAATGTCTTCAAAGAAATGTTTCCAATCGACAACTTTGCGGGTACAATGGAACTCGAATTTGTTGGTTATGAAATGAAAACCCCAAAATACACTGTTGAAGAAGCTCGCGCACATGACGCAAACTATTCAGCACCTATCTATGTAACCTTCCGTCTTGTAAATAAAGAAACTGGTGAATTAAAAACACAAGAAGTCTTCTTTGGTGACTTCCCACTCATGACTGAAATGGGGACATTTATCAATAACGGTTCAGAACGTTTGATCGTTAGCCAATTGGTACGTAGTCCTGGTTCATACTTCCATCTTAAAGCTGATAAAAACGGTCTTGAAAGTTTTGGACATACAACCATTCCTAACCGTGGAGCTTGGTTTGAGTTAGATACAGATGCTAAAGGCATTGGTTATGTTCGTATTGACCGTACACGTAAATTAACTTTTACAACTATGCTTCGTGCGCTTGGTTTTGGTTCAGATGAAGAAATCCTTGAATTGTTGGGAGAAACTCAACTTTTAACAGATACTATTGCAAAAGATGTTCATAAAAACCCAGCTGACACGCGTGTAGAAGAAGCGCTCAAAGACATCTATGACCGCTTGCGTCCAGGAGAACCTAAAACAGCAGATAGCTCACGTGGCTTGCTTGTTGCTCGTTTCTTCGATCCAAAACGTTATGACTTCGCACCTGTTGGACGTTATAAATTTAACAAGAAATTAGCGCTAAAAAATCGTTTGCTTGGTTTGACTTTGGCTGAACCAATTGTTGACCCAGAAACTGGTGAAATTCTTGTTAATACAGATACTCTTGTTACTCGTGATGTGCTTGATTTAATCGAACCATTGCTTGATAACGGTCTTGGAAACTTTGTTGTTGAACCATCTGACGACGCTGTAATTCCAGAACCAATTACTTTGCAAAGTATCAAAGTTTATTCACCTAAAGATCCAGAACGTGTTGTTACATTGCTCTCAAATGGTAATCCTGATGCAGAATGCCGTGTCTTGACACCAGCCGATGTGATTTCAAATATCAGCTACTGGCTTGGTCTTGCTGAAGGAATTGGTAAAGTGGACGATATTGACCACTTAGGTAACCGTCGTATCCGTTCAGTAGGTGAATTGCTTCAAAACCAAGTACGTATCGGACTTTCACGTATGGAACGTGTGATTCGCGAACGTATGTCATCTTCAGAAAATGAAAACATCACACCACAAGGTTTGATTAACATTCGTCCTGTAACAGCTTCAATTAAAGAATTCTTTGGTTCATCACAATTGTCACAATTTATGGACCAACACAATCCTTTATCTGAGCTTTCACACAAACGTCGTTTTTCTGCCTTAGGACCTGGTGGTATCTCACGTGACCGTGCTTCATATGAAGTACGTGACGTTCACTATACTCACTATGGCCGTATGTGTCCTATTGAAACACCTGAAGGACCAAACATCGGTTTGATTAACAACTTGTCATCATATGCCAAAGTAAACGAATATGGTTTCATCATGTCACCATACCGTCGTGTTGACCGTGTGAACGGTGTGGTTACTGACGAAGTTGAATATTTAACTGCCGATGAAGAAGACAACTATACTGTTGCCCAAGCAAACTCACCATTGACTGAAGATAGCCGCTTTGCTAACGAAACAGTTATGGCTCGTCATACTGGTAACAATATTGAAGTTGAAGCTTCAACAGCAGACTATATGGACGTTTCACCTAAACAGGTTATCGCCGTTGCTGCTGCATGTATTCCATTCTTGGAAAACGATGACTCCAACCGTGCCCTCATGGGTGCCAACATGCAACGTCAAGCAGTTCCATTGATTGACCCACATGCACCTTGGATTGGTACTGGTATGGAACATCAAACTGCTCGTGACTCAGGTGCTGCGCTTATTGCAAAACATGCTGGTGTTGTTGAGTATGTTGATGGTAATGAAATTCGTGTTCGTCGTACTTCTGGTGAACTTGATATTTACAATATTACAAAATATCGTCGTTCAAACTCAGGGACTTCGTATAACCAACGTCCATTGGCTCGACTTGGAGAAAAAGTTGAGAAAGGGGACATCATTGCTGATGGACCTTCTATGGAAAATGGAGAAATGGCCCTTGGTCAAAATCCACTTGTTGCTTATATGACTTGGGAAGGTTATAACTTCGAGGATGCGGTAATCATGTCAGAACGTTTGATTAAAGACGACGTTTATACATCAATTGCCATCGAAGAATATGAATCAGAAACACGCGATACAAAACTTGGCCCTGAAGAAATTACTCGTGAAATTCCAAACGTTGGGGATGAAGCACTCAAAAACCTTGATGAATCAGGAATTATCCGTATTGGTGCTGAAGTTAAAGATGGCGACTTGCTTGTTGGTAAAGTAACTCCTAAAGGTGAAACTGATCCAACACCAGAAGAACGTTTGCTTCGTGCAATCTTTGGTGAAAAAGCTCGTGAAGTTCGTGATACATCACTTCGTGTTCCTCACGGAGGTGGCGGTATTGTTCATGACGTTCGTGTATTTACACGCGAAAATGGTGATGAATTGCCATCAGGTGTGAATAAACTTGTTCGTGTCTTCATTGCTCAAAAACGTAAGATTCACGTTGGGGATAAAATGGCCGGACGTCATGGTAATAAAGGGGTTGTTTCAAATATCGTTCCAATGGAAGATATGCCTTACTTACCAGATGGTACACCTATTGATATCATGTTGAACCCACTTGGGGTACCATCACGTATGAATATCGGACAAGTTATGGAGCTCCATTTAGGTATGGCTGCTCGTACACTTGGAATTCACATTGCAACTCCAGTGTTTGATGGAGCATCTGATGAAGATATCTGGGATACTGTTAAAGAAGCTGGAATGGCTGATGATGCGAAAACAGTCCTTTATGACGGACGTACTGGTGAACCATTTGATAACCGAATTTCAGTCGGTGTCATGTACATGATTAAACTTCACCACATGGTTGATGATAAACTCCATGCTCGTTCAGTTGGTCCTTACTCACTCGTTACACAACAACCGCTCGGTGGTAAAGCGCAGTTCGGTGGACAACGTTTTGGAGAAATGGAAGTTTGGGCACTTGAAGCCTATGGTGCTGCCAATGTTCTTCAAGAAATCTTGACTTACAAATCAGATGACGTGATTGGACGTACGCGCGCTTATGAAGCTATTGTTAAAGGTGAACGTATTCCTAAACCAGGTCTTCCTGAATCATTCCGCGTATTGGTTAAAGAGTTACAATCACTTGGTCTTGATATGAAAGTCCTTGATGCTGACCGTAATGTTCTTGACTTACGTGAATTGGATGAAGATGAAGTAATGACTCGTCCAGATAATACAGAAATTACTCCTGAAATGCTTGAAGCACAGGAAGCTATTGTTGCACAAGCAGAAGCTGAAGAAGAAGCTTTGATTAACGCTAATACTGAAAAATAAGATTTTGTAATTAATATTTTGAGATAGATTTACTGACAAAAATTTCTGTCAGTAAATCTCTAATCTCATAATCGTCTAGCGTTAAATTTATTAGAAGTGGAGAAAGAATTGGTTGATGTAAATAAATTTGAGAGTATGCGTATTGGTATCGCATCTCCACAAAAAATTCGTTACTGGTCATTCGGTGAAGTTAAAAAACCAGAAACAATTAACTATCGTACACAAAAACCTGAACGTGAAGGACTCTTTGATGAACGTATTTTCGGTCCTCAAAAAGACTGGGAATGTGCTTGTGGAAAACTTAAAGGTGTTTTCTACAAAAATCAAGTCTGTGAACTTTGTGGTGTTCAAGTAACAACTGCAAAATCACGTCATGAACGTATGGGACATATTGAGCTTGCTGCTCCAATTTCACACATTTGGTACTTCAAAGGAATTCCATCACGTATGGGACTTGCTCTTGATATGAGTCCACGTGCACTTGAAGAAGTGATTTACTTTGCAAGTTATGTTGTGATTGATCCTAAAGAAACTGATCTTGAGAAGAAACAACTCTTGACTGAACGTGAATATCGTGAACAACTTTTGAAAAATGGTTTTGGTTCATTCGTTGCAAAAATGGGTGCTGAAGCGATTCAAGATTTGTTGAACGATGTTGATATTGATAAAGAAGTTTCTGAACTCAAAGAAGAGCTCAAAACAGTTACTGGACAACGTCGTGTAAAAATTATTCGTCGTTTGGACGTTTTGTCAGCTTTCAGAAAATCAGGAAATGCATTATCTTGGATGGTCTTAAATGTATTACCAGTTATTCCACCAGATTTGCGTCCAATGGTTCAATTAGATGGTGGACGTTTTGCCACATCTGACTTGAATGACTTATACCGTCGTGTTATTAACCGTAATAACCGTTTGAAACGTTTGATGGAACTTAATGCTCCAAATATTATCGTTCAAAATGAAAAACGGATGCTTCAAGAAGCTGTTGATACTTTGATTGACAATGGTCGTCGTGGTCGTCCAATCACTGGTGCTGGTAACCGCCCATTGAAATCTCTTTCACACATGTTGAAAGGGAAACAAGGACGTTTCCGTCAAAACTTGCTTGGTAAACGTGTTGACTATTCTGGACGTTCAGTTATCGCTGTAGGTCCAACACTCAAAATGTACCAATGTGGTGTTCCGCGTGAAATGGCGATTGAGTTGTTCAAACCATTCGTAATGGCTCAACTTGTTAAGAAAGAATTGGCTGCTAATATTCGTGCGGCTAAACGTAAAGTTGAACGTCAAGATTCTGATGTTTGGGACGTACTTGAAACAGTTGTTAAAGAACACCCTGTTCTTCTTAACCGCGCACCTACGCTTCACCGTTTAGGGATTCAAGCTTTTGAACCAGTCTTAATTGATGGTAAAGCCATCCGTCTTCACCCACTTGCTTGTGAAGCCTACAACGCCGACTTTGACGGTGACCAAATGGCCATTCACTTGCCATTGTCTGAAGAAGCACAAGCTGAAGCACGTCTTTTGATGCTTGCTGCTGAACATATCTTGAACCCTAAAGATGGTAAACCAGTTGTTACACCATCTCAAGATATGGTCCTTGGTAACTACTACCTTATGATGGAAGAAAAAGGTCGTGAAGGCGAAGGAATGATTTTTGCAACTCCTGAAGAAGTTGAAATTGCAATGCGTAATGGTTATGTACATTTACATACTCGTATCGGTATCGCAACAAAATCACTCAACAAACCTTGGACTGAAAACCAAAAAGATAAAATCTTGGTAACCACTGTTGGTAAAGTTATTTTCAACTCAATCATTCCTGAAGGAATGCCTTACTTGAACGAACCAACTGATGTTAACTTGACAACTTCAACTGATGACCGTTTCTTTATGGATGCTGGTCAAGATATCAAAGAAGTTTTGGCTGGAATTGATACTGTTCGTCCATTCAAAAAAGGATATCTTGGAAATATCATCGCTGAAGTCTTCAAACGTTACCGTACAACAGCTACATCTGAGTACCTTGACCGCTTGAAAGACCTTGGTTACCACCAATCTACTTTGGCTGGTTTGACTGTGGGTATCGCTGATATCCCTGTTGTTGAAGATAAACATAAAATCATCGATGCTGCACACAAACGTGTGGAACAAATCACTAAACAATTCCGTCGTGGTTTGATTACTGATGATGAACGTTATAACGCTGTTACAGGTGTTTGGCGTGATGCAAAAGAAGCCCTTGAAAAACGATTGATTGATGAACAAGATTTGACAAACCCAATCGTTATGATGATGGACTCTGGAGCCCGTGGTAATATCTCTAACTTCTCTCAACTTGCTGGTATGCGTGGTTTGATGGCCGCTCCTAATGGTAAAATCATGGAATTGCCTATCATCTCAAACTTCCGTGAGGGTCTTTCTGTCTTGGAAATGTTCTTCTCAACTCACGGTGCCCGTAAAGGGATGACCGATACGGCCCTTAAGACAGCCGACTCTGGTTATCTTACTCGTCGTTTGGTTGACGTTGCCCAAGATGTTATCATTCGTGAAGACGATTGTGGAACTGACCGTGGACTTGTAATTTCTGATATTGCTACTGGTAAAGAAATGGTTGAACCACTCTTTGAACGTTTGGTAGGTCGTTATACTCGTAAATCAGTGCTTCATCCAGAAACTGGTGAAATGATTATTGCTGACGACACTTTGATTTCTGAAGATGTTGCCCGTAAAATTATTGATGCTGGTGTTAAAGAAGTAACTATCCGTTCAGTATTTACATGTAAAACTCCACATGGTGTATGTAAACATTGTTATGGTATCAACTTGGCAACAGGTGATGCTGTTGAAGTTGGTGAAGCTGTTGGTACAATCGCCGCTCAATCAATCGGTGAACCTGGTACTCAGTTGACAATGCGTACATTCCACACGGGTGGTGTTGCGTCAAGTTCAGATATCACTCAAGGTTTGCCTCGTGTTCAAGAAATCTTTGAAGCACGTAACCCTAAAGGGGAAGCAATCATCACTGAAGTAACTGGTACAGTTGAATCAATCGTTGAAGATCCTGCTACACGTACTCGTGAAATTACTGTTAAAGGTAAAACAGACACTCGTAGCTACACTGTAGGTATGGCTGATGTCTTGATGGTTGAAGAAGGTGAATTTATTCACCGTGGTGCACCTTTGATTCAAGGTTCTATCGAACCTAAACACTTGCTTCAAGTTCGTGATGCCTTGTCAGTTGAAACTTACTTGCTCGGTGAAGTACAAAAAACTTACCGTTCACAAGGGGTTGAAATTGGTGACAAACACATCGAGGTAATGGTTCGCCAAATGCTTCGTAAAGTTCGTGTCATGGATAATGGTTCAACTGATATCCTTCCAGGTACTTTGATGGATATTTCTGACTTTGAAGCTTTGAATGAAACTGCACTCTTGAATGGTGAAATGCCTGCAACTGGTCGTCCAGTCTTGATGGGTATTACTAAAGCCTCTCTTGAAACAAATTCATTCTTGTCAGCTGCATCATTCCAAGAAACAACTCGTGTCCTTACTGATGCCGCAATTCGTGGTAAAGAAGATCACTTGCTTGGTTTGAAAGAAAATGTTATTATCGGTAAGATTATTCCTGCTGGTACAGGTATGTTCCGTTACCGTAACATTGAACCTTTAGCTGATTTAACAAATGCTCCAGAAGTAGAAGAAGTTGAAACAGAAACTGTGGAAAACTAATTTTAAATCTAGAAAATAAATAAAAATTACTGACAGAATTTCTGTCAGTAATTTTTTTATTAAATTTACTGACAAAATCATTAAAAACATAAAATATCTGTCATTTTTGGTAAAATAATTCTATGACTTATTATCTCCTTGCAAATCCCAATTCTGGTGCAGGTAAAGGTGCGCGGACTTTGGAGACTTTGATTCCATATTTGGAAAAAAATAATTATGAATATCGACTTTTTAAAACTAAAGCTGCTGGAGAAGAAGGCGCTTTGGTCAGACAAATATTAGACCTTAAAAATCCGGATGACCACTTAGTTATTATTGGTGGGGATGGTACCATTTCACTTGTCATTAATGAACTTCCAGAAGAAGAGGCCTTTTCTTATATTCCTTCAGGTTCTGGCAATGATTTCGCCAGAAGCTTAAAGTTGAAGCTTGACCCAATTGAATCTTTTGAAGCTGCTCGTAGAGGAATTAATCATGAGATTTTTATCATGAATTATCAATCTAAAGGATTGAGTGGCTATGCTCTAAATAATATTGGAATTGGTTTAGATGCAACTATCGTGAAATCTGCCAATGAAGGAAAGCTTAAACAAGTGCTTAACAAATTGAAATTGGGAAGTTTTTCATATATTTTGACTGCCTTGCACGTTTTGATAACTAAAAAACCATTTCCAGCTTTAATTGAAGTAGAAAATCAAGAAATTTCACTAGAAAATGCCTTTCTGATGACTTTTACCAAACATCCATACTTTGGAGGTGGAGTAAAAATTTCTCCTGAGGCCACCAATGAAAATGCAGATATTCACCTTGTTGAATATAATAAACATCATTTATTACGGACTTTTTCATTAATTCCAAGTGTTCTTTGTGGAATGCATTTAAAACATCCCTTATTTTTACACCGAGTGAGTTCTCAGTTTTCTGTAGAATTAGCAGAAAGTCAACCAGTCCAAATTGATGGAGAAATTCATGAGTTAGTAGCTGCTGACAGACTTTCAATCAGTACTGAAAGAAGAATGATTATTTACTGACAGAATAAAAAAACTCCAATTATGGAGTTTTTATTTATTTTCAATTAATTATTATACATTAATTGTTGTATTTTTATACTTTTTATATTATAATTATGCTATTGTTTTTTATAAAAATAGAAATTATAAAACAGAAAAGAGAAAATATGAACTTTGATTTTTTACCGAAATATCTGCCCTATTTTAATGACGGGATGATTGTCACAATTTTGATTTCAGCTTTCGTGGTTTTGATTGGAACACTCTTAGGGATTGTCACAGCCCTTGCCAAGATTTCTAAAATTGCTCCATTGCGCTGGTTGGCAAATATCTATATTGAAATTTTCCGTGGAACACCAATGCTCGTTCAAATCATGCTTGGTTTTGGCTTAATGGGAAGTCTATCTTTACCAACCTTTCAAGTTGGGATTTTACAACAAGATTTGGGGCGCTTGATTCCAGGGATAATTGTAATCTCACTGAATTCGGGGGCTTATATGGCGGAAATTGTTCGGGCTGGAATTGAAGCTGTTCCTCTTGGTCAAAAAGAAGCCGCCTATTCATTAGGAATTCGGCCAAGACAAGCGATGGCAACCGTTATTTTACCTCAGGCTTTGAGAAACATTCTACCAGCCGTCGGCAATGAATTTGTGACAATTATCAAGGATAGCTCGCTTCTTTATACAATTGGGGTAATGGAAGTTTTCAATGGTGCACAAACAGTAGCAAATTTGACTTATCAAACCATTAGCCCGATGTTATTTGTAGCTCTCTACTATTTTGTAGTCACTTTTGTTGTCAGTCGCTTACTTGTTTTATTTGAAAAGAAACTCGGGAAAGGATATGCAAAATAATGAATGAATATTTAATCGAAATAAAAAATCTGCATAAATATTTTGGAAAAAATGAAGTCTTAAAAGGACTTGATATCCAAATAAAAAAAGGTGAAGTTGTTGTGATGATTGGCCCCTCTGGTTCTGGGAAATCAACTTTTTTAAGAACGATGAACTTATTAGAAAAGCCAACAGATGGTCAAGTCTATTTTGAAGGAGTTAATATTGCTGATAAATCAGTGGATGTCTTCAAACACCGAGAAAAAATGGGGATGGTTTTTCAACAATTTAATCTATTTCCTAATATGACAGTCCTTGAAAATCTATATTTGGCTCCAGTTAAAACGGGTAAAATGACCAAAGAAGAAGCTAAAAAAACGGCGGAAGATTTACTTCAAAGAGTTGGACTCTCAGATAAAGCAGAGGCTTATCCACAAGCATTGTCAGGTGGGCAGCAACAAAGGGTAGCTATTGCTCGTGCTTTAGCCATGAACCCAGATGTGATGCTTTTTGATGAACCAACATCAGCACTTGACCCTGAAATGGTTGGTGAAGTTTTAGCCGTGATGCAAGAACTTGCCAAAGAAGGCATGACAATGGTTGTTGTAACCCATGAAATGGGATTTGCTAAAACAGTTGCTGACAGAGTTTTGTTCATGGCTGATGGGACAATTGTTGAGCAAGGAAAACCGGCTCAAGTTTTTGATTCACCAAAAGAAAAAAGAACACAAGACTTTTTAGCAAAAGTCCTATAATTTAAAAGCTTATAGTTAAAGAGAATATCAAAAAAACGGCATGTCTGCTGTTTTTTTTCTGGTCTGTGGTATAATACTAATAAGACTGGTAAAGTGATAGAAGACAAATTATAGAAAAGAGAAAACAAAATGAAATATGAGGATATAAACGAAAATACTATAAAAATCACCTTGTCTTTTGATGATTTGACAGATTATGATATCAAATTATCAGACTTTTTCGGAAATCAAGAAGTCATTGAACAATTTTTCTATGAATTGGTTGATGAGCTTGGTTTAGAAAATCGCTTTGGAAATGTGGGAATGTTAACTTTCCAAATCCAACCTTTTCCTCAAGGTGTTCATATGATTGTTCATGAAGAAGCGATGCTAGGTGAAGGTGGAGAAATTCCAGATGACCCAGAAGAGTTTGAAGAATTGATGACTGGTTTTTATAATAAATTAAATGAAATAGGGGCAGATATGGCGCGCGAGCGAGGAATTACTGATTTTAAACCTGGGCTTGGTTTACCAGGAACAAAAAAAGACGAAGCTGAACAAGAGCCAGATTTTATTTATTACTCTATTCGTTATGAAGATATTATGTCTGTCTTAACAGGAATAAAAAATGTGAAGTTTGCTGATGAAGAATCAGAGTTTTATCGTTATGATGGCAATTTTTATCTTGTTGTTTTGGATAATCAAAAAGAAAAAGGCAAGATGCATGTTGAAAGTACCCGTTCACGAATGATGGAATATGGGGAAGCAACAAAAATGAGTCGAGAATTTTTGCAGGAGTATGGTGAATGTCTTATCGCGACACGTGCTTTAGATGTTCTTAGAAAAATCTAAATATGGTTGATACATTAAAAGAAATCCCCTTTGCACTTAAGTTTCTAATTGTTATTATTATCACTTTTGGTATCTCTGTGATTTTAACGCCAATTATGACTTTTGTGTCCAAAGCAATTGGTGCGGTGGACAAGCCAAACGAGCGTCGTGTGAATAAAAAACCAATGCCCTCTGCTGGAGGTTTGGTCATTTTCATTGCTTTTGCGATTGCGACCTTGTTTATTCTGCCACATATTGTTCATAACCAGCCTCCCATTCATTCGCAACCTCCAGTACATGGCGCAAGTCATCAGCCAATTCAGCTAGTCAGCTATTTTAGCTACATTTGGCCCTTTATTGTTGGTGCTGGAATTGTTGTTTTGACTGGTTTGATTGATGATATAAAAGAAATTTCACCTAAAATGAAACTTTTAGGATTGACAGTTGCGGCGAGTTTTATCTGGTTCTTTACCAACGCCCGCTTTGATAATTTAAAAATTCCTTTCGGGGGGCCTTTACTAATCTTTCCTGCTTGGTTATCCTTTATTTTTACCGTTTTTTGGATACTTGCGATTACTAATGCAATAAATTTAATTGACGGATTGGACGGACTAGCAAGTGGAGTATCAATTATTTCACTGACAACAATGGGAATTGTTTCTTACTTTTTCTTACCAAGTCCAAATGTATTTTTACCGATTACTATTTTTATAATGGTGGCTGCAATTATGGGATTCTTTCCTTATAATTATCATCCAGCGATTATTTATCTGGGAGATACGGGAGCACTGTTCCTTGGTTTTATCATCTCGGTTGCTTCTTTGCAAGGATTAAAGAATGCAACGGCTGTAGCCGTTTTGACTCCTTTACTAATTTTAGGAGTACCAATTACGGATACAATTATGGCAATGGTTCGTCGGAAACTTAATCGTCAATCGATTGCAACGGCTGATAAACGACATCTTCACCATCGCCTAATGGCACTTGGTTTTACTCATCGTGGAGCTGTTCTAGTCATTTATGGAATTGCATCAATATTTGCATTTATCTCCATTCTTTTGCAATTTTCAAGTCGTATCGGTGGGATTCTCTTAGTGATTGCTTGTCTCTTTGGATTGGAAATATTTATTGAACTTGTTGGAATTCTAGGCGAAAATCGGCAGCCAGTCTTAAAAGCACTGAAATTTGTTGGAAATTCTAGTTATCGTGATAAAGTTCTCCATTCTGATGAAGATGCAGATATAGATGAAAACGAAGAAGATATTGAAAATCATTCAATGATAGATGAGGAAATTGATGAACCAACACAAGAATTCCCAATTCAAAATTATCGTAGAAGTCGAAATAAAAAATAAGAAAAACCTCTAATTTTAGAGGTTTTTTGATATCTAAAAATGCCTGTTGTCATTTATTATTTATATTGCGATTAATAAAAATAATGTATGCGAAAATAACAAATTTTGTCAATTTTTTGTTAGAATAGAGACTATAAATGTCAAATACAATTGACAATTCAAAGGAGCGAAAAAATGGCTACACTTGAAATTAAAAATCTTCATGTGGCGATTGAAGATAAAGAGATTCTCAAAGGGGTCAATCTAGTCATCAACACCAATGAAATCCATGCGATTATGGGACCTAATGGGACTGGTAAATCAACATTATCTGCTGCAATTATGGGAAATCCTAATTATAGCGTGACACAAGGAGAAGTTCTTTTTGACGGTCAAAACGTTTTAGAAATGAGCGTTGATGAAAGAGCTCGTCTTGGACTTTTCCTTGCCATGCAATATCCATCTGAAATTCCAGGAATTACGAATGCAGAATTTTTGCGAGCAGCAATGAATGCTAAACGTGCTGAGGATGACAAAGTTTCTGTTATGGAATTTATCAAAAAATTGGATAAAAATATGGAAGTTTTGAGCATGAAAGAAGAAATGGCTGAGCGCTATCTCAATGAAGGCTTTTCTGGTGGTGAAAAGAAACGTAATGAAATCCTTCAACTTTTGATGTTAGAACCAACTTTTGCTATTCTTGATGAAATTGACTCAGGACTTGATATTGATGCTTTAAAAGTTGTTGCTAAAGGTGTTAATTCAATGCGTGGTGAGAAATTTGGGGCATTGATTATTACCCACTATCAACGTTTGCTTGATTATATTACACCAGATGTTGTCCACATTATGATGGATGGTCGTGTGGTGAAAACAGGTGGCGCAGAACTAGCTAAACGTCTAGAAACTGAAGGATATGTCAATATCGCTGAGGAACTTGGATTAGAATATAAAGAAGAAGTTTAAGGAAAGGAGATAGTAAGTTATTTTTGCTTACTGACAGAGCTGTCAGTAAGTCTAAAGTTCATTAATTTACTGACAGAATGTTTTGTCTGCAAATTAGTGAACTCAGTTAAGAAAATGCAAACTTGCTAATATTAATTATGAATCAAGAAATCTTAAACTTTTCACAAATGCATGCTGAACCAGCTTGGTTATCAGATTTACGTCAAAAAGCTGCACTTGAATTTGAAAATCTAGAATTACCTAATATTGAACGAGTAAAAATTAATCGTTGGGGCTTAGACCATTTAACAATTTCTGAAAACGAAGAAATTGGATCTGTTCCTACTTTTACGGAAATTCCAAATCATCCTTTGCTTGTTCAAGTCGGAAGTCAAACAGTTATGGAACAAATGACACCAAATTTGGCTGAACAAGGCGTAATTTTCACAGATTTCAATTCAGCTTTAACCGAAATTCCAGAACTGATTGAGGAAAATTTTGGTTCTGTGGTTCCATTTAATGAAAGTCGTTTAACAGCAGCAAATACTGCGACATTTAATTCTGGATTAGTTCTTTATGTTCCAGATGGTGTGGAAGTTCTTGAACCCATTGAATCAATTTTGATGCAAGAGGGTTCATCAGAAGTTCCTTTTAATAAACGAATTTTAATTATCGTTGGAAAAAATGCCAAAGTTGACTACCTTGAACGTTTGGAAACAAGTGGCGAGCAAAGCTCAAAGGTAAAAGCAAATATTGTCGTTGAAGTAATTGCAAAAGCAGGGGCTCAAGTCAAATTTGCAGCCATTGACCGTTTAGGAGAAAATGTTACAGCTTCAGTTGTTCGTCGCGGATTGATTGGTGATAATGCAACAGTTGACTGGTCTGTTGGTGTCATGAATGACGGAAATGTTGTTGCTGACTTTGATAGTGACCTCAAAGGGAATGGTTCTCATTCACAAATTAAAGTGGTTGGGATTTCAACAGGTCATCAAACGCAAGGAATTGATACAAGAGTGACTAATTTTGGTCTAAATTCGGTTGGTCATATCTTGCAAAATGGTGTAATTCTTGATAAAGGAACTTTGACATTTAATGCCATTGGTCATATTATCAAAGGGGCGAAAAATGCGGATGCCCAACAATCTTCTCATGTTTTAATGCTTTCTGATAAAGGACGAGGAGATGCAAATCCAATTCTCTTGATTGATGAAAATGAAGTAACTGCGGGTCACGCAGCTTCTGTTGGTCAGGTAGATGAGGAAGATTTATTCTATCTTCAATCTCGTGGACTTGATGAAGAAACTGCTAAACGACTTGTTATTCGAGGATTTCTTGGTTCAGTTGTCAGTGAAATTCCTGTCAAATCAGTCCAAGCAGAATTTATTGAAACTATTGAAAGAAAGCTGGGCATGTAATGCTTGAAGGCATCAATAAAGATTTTCCAGTATTGAATCAAATTGTTAATGATGAACCTTTGGTCTATTTGGACAATGCGGCAACGACTCAAAAACCTTTGAAGGTTTTGGCTGCAATAAAAGATTATTATGAAAATGATAATGCTAATGTCCACCGTGGTGTTCATACTTTGGCAGAACGAGCAACTGAAAAATACGAAGCGGCGCGTGAAAAAGTCCGTCAGTTCATCAATGCTAAATCAACAAAAGAAGTTTTGTTTACTAGAGGAACAACAACTTCAATCAACTGGGTTGCTCAGTTTGCCGGGCAAATCTTAAAAGCAGGGGATGAAATTGTCATTTCGATTATGGAACACCATTCTAATATTGTTCCTTGGCAAGAAGTTGCTAAGAAAACCGGAGCAATCTTAAAGTTTGTCTATCTTAAAGATGGTCAGCTAGATATGGATGATTTACGTAAAAAAATCACTAATCAAACTAAATTTGTATCGATTGCTCATGTTTCTAATGTATTAGGGACAATTAATCCAGTAGAAGAAATTACCAAAATTGCTCATGAACACGGTGCTTACATGGTGGTTGATGGTGCACAATCTACACCACATATGGCGATTGACCTTCAAAAAATGGATGTCGATTTCTTTGCTTTCTCAGGTCACAAAATGATGGGACCAACCGGAATTGGTGTACTTTATGGCAAGGAAGAACTTCTAAATCAATTTGAACCTGTCGAATTTGGGGGAGAAATGATTGATTTTGTTTATGAAAGTCATTCAACATGGACAGAACTTCCTTGGAAATTTGAAGCTGGCACACCTAATATTGCGGGTGCTATTGCTTTAGGAGCTGCGATTGATTATATTCAAGAGCTTGGGATTGACCAAATTCATCAGCACGAAATTGAATTGATTGATTACCTAATGCCAAAACTTCAAGAAATTGAAGGCTTAAAGATTTATGGACCGAAAGATAATGTAAAAAGAGGCGGTCTAATTGCTTTTAATATTGAAGGACTTCATCCACATGATGTCGCAACTGCCCTTGATATGGAGGGGGTAGCTGTAAGAGCTGGTCACCATTGTGCTCAACCTTTATTGAATTATCTCGAAACTCCGGCAACTGCTAGAGCAAGCTTTTATCTTTATAATACAAAAGCAGGTTGTGATAAATTAGTTGAAGCACTTAAAAAAACAAAGGAGTTTTTCAACCTTGATTAATATGCTTAATTGGGTCGCCTCCCTCCCACTTTGGTTGGCAACCACATTTTTATTTGTTGTTGTTTTCTTTAGAGCTCAATGTACTTTTTGGTTAGGAAAATTGAGTTATCATGGAATTTTGAAAACGAAGTGGGGCAAAAAACTTGAGAAAAATTCAGAGACTTCCGCTGGAATTTTAGCCATTCAAAAAATGGGTTGGCCAATTATTCCTCTGTCTTTTTTAACAGTCGGTTTTCAAACTGCTGTTCAATTTGGCGCTGGCCTAACAAATTGGTCTTGGTATAAATACACATTGGCTGCGATTCCAGGATACTTAGCTTGGGGATTTATCTATGCCTCAGGAGGACTAAGCCTATTTCGTTCACTCGTTCAGGGTTCGATTGGCTTACTCATTCTATTTATCATCATCATTTTAGCTGTGGTAATTGCAGCAAACCTCGTCCTTCGTTATATTCGTAAAAATGGAATAAAAACGGATGATTAGAGAAAAAGAATAATCAAAAAGTTACTGACAGAAATTTTATAAGTCATTAAAGAAGGCTGTCAGTAACTTTTAGAATTTATTTTTATCAATATTAAAATAAAGAAAGTGTGAAAATGTGGCTTTATCTAAATTAGATAATCTATATCGTGCAGTAATTCTTGACCACTCATCAAATCCACGTCATGCTGGAGAATTACAGACAGGATGTATGGTTGACCTCAACAATCCAACCTGTGGTGATGTGATTCGCCTGACTGTTGAATTTGAAAATGATGCCATTTCAAACATTGCTTTTAGCGGTCATGGCTGCACAATCTCAACAGCTTCAGCTTCAATGATGACCGTTGCTGTTCTTGGAAAAACAAAAGAAGAAGCAAAAGAGCTGGCAACTATTTTTTCAGCAATGGTGACCGGTGAAACTGACGAACGACAAGAAAAACTTGGAGATGCTCAGTTTCTTGCAGGGGTTAGTAAATTTCCAGCTCGAGTAAAATGCTCCACTCTGGCTTGGAATGCCCTAAAAAAAGCCATTGATGTTGGTGAAGCACAAGAAACAGTAATTCATGGCGAATAGCTAAAAGTTACTGACAGATTTTTTATCAGTAAATAAAAACTCGTCAGTAAAACTGAGAAGTCTGTCAGTAAAAAGCGATTGAATTGAGCTTTTTATCAATGGATGAAGGATTTGTCAGCAAAGCTGACAAGTCTGTCAGTAATAAATATGCCAAAGAGGAAGAAAAATGACAGAAAATAGTACACAAGAAGTCGTCAAAGACCTCGAAGAATATAAATTTGGATTTCACGATAATGCAGAACTTGAATTCACAACAGGTTTAGGTTTGACCGAAGAAGTTATTCGCGAAATTTCTGAAACAAAAAATGAACCTGAGTGGATGTTAGAGTTTCGTCTGAAATCTTTTGAAGCTTTTAAAAAATTGGACATGCCAAAATGGGGCCCAGATCTTTCTGGTATTGATTTTAATGATATTGTTTATTATCAAAAACCATCAGCAAAAGCTGCGCGTTCTTGGGAAGACGTTCCTCAAGAAATCAAAGACACGTTTGAAAAAATTGGTATTCCAGAAGCTGAACGTTCATATTTGGCAGGAGCTTCTGCTCAATATGAATCAGAAGTTGTTTATCATAATATGAAAGATGAATTTGAAAAATTAGGAATTATTTTCACTGACACTGATTCAGGATTACGTGACTATCCAGAAATTTTCAAAAAATATTTCAGCAAACTCGTTCCACCAACGGATAACAAATTGGCAGCCTTAAATTCTGCCGTTTGGTCTGGTGGGTCATTTGTCTATGTTCCTAAAGGAGTCAAATGTGAGATTCCGATTCAAGCCTATTTCCGTATTAACAACGAAAAATCAGGACAGTTTGAGCGGACATTGATTATTGTTGAAGAAGGGGCGTCTATTCAGTACGTTGAAGGATGTACTGCACCAACTTACTCTGCAAGTTCACTTCATGCAGCAGTGGTTGAAATCTTTGTTGAAGAGGGTGGTTATATGCGCTACTCTACTATTCAAAACTGGTCAGATAACGTCTATAATCTGGTTACCAAACGTGCTGCTGCAGAAAAAAATGCGACGGTTGAATGGATTGACGGAAACTTAGGGTCAAAAGTATCCATGAAATACCCAGCCGTTCATTTGAATGGACCAGGAGCGCGTGGAACAATGCTTTCAATCGCTTTTGCTGGAGCAAACCAAAATCAAGACACAGGTGCTAAAATGATTCATAACGCACCAAATACTTCAAGTTCAATCATTTCTAAGTCTATTGCCAAAAATGGTGGAGCAGTCAATTACCGTGGACAAGTTACTTTTGGAAAAAATTCTAAAAAATCTGCTTCTCATATTGAATGTGACACAATTTTAATGGATGATTTATCAAAATCAGATACCGTACCATTCAATGAAATTCATAATTCACAAGTCGCCTTGGAACACGAGGCGAAAGTGTCAAAAATTTCAGAAGAACAACTCTATTATTTGATGAGTCGTGGACTTACAGAAAAAGAAGCAACTGATATGATTGTCATGGGCTTCATTGAACCCTTTACCAAAGAATTGCCAATGGAATACGCTGTTGAATTAAATCGCTTGATTTCTTATTCAATGGAGGGTTCTATCGGGTAAAATAAAAAAACTGCTCCCTTGATTTTGGGGAGTATTTTTTTATGATTTATATCTTACTTAGTTTGTGATATTAGAGAAAATAGGTACAATGAAAACTCTGATAGAATCACTTTAAATAATAAAGAGGATTAATCTAAATTTTATTTTTTCATAATTCGTTGAATAATATTTTCAACAGGCTCAATTTTTTCAAGATAAGCAGAAGAGCTACCAGCCATAAATGCACCATTGATTAAATCACCTTTTTCTACTGCGGCTTTCAATGATTTATTTAAAGGATATTCTGATGAGATATTTAATAGTCTGGTCAGATGGCCATTCTTATCTGAGATTAAACTTGTTCCATTTTCTTCACCTTTGCAGATTAATTCTTGGTAAATTGGTGAAATTTGACATTCTTTTGCCAATAAAAAGGCGGTGCCAACTTGTACTCCATTTGCACCTAAAATATTAGCCAAAGAAGCAGTATGGTGATTATAAATTCCACCAGCAGCGATGAGCGGTAAGGGACAGATTGGAGCAATTTCTTTGAGAAGTGACGCCAAGTTTTGGATCCCCACGTGACCTCCTGCTTCATTTCCTTCTACAATGATTCCGGAGATAGGAAGTTTTAACATTTTTAGGGCAATTTCTTTATTGGGAACCACAGGGAAAAGTTTGATATTATTAGCAATTATAGTATCAATAATTTCTTTAGGACTCCCTGCACCAGTTGTCACTACTGATATTTTTTCTTCACAAATCACTTCTAAAAGTTGCTTGATATTTTTATCGAGTAACATTAAATTAACGCCAAAAGGCTGTGAAGTGAGAGTTTTTGTTTTTCTTATCATTCTTCTCAGTTCATTTGCTGTCCGTCCGCCGCTACCAATAATTCCCAAAGCTCCATTGTTTGAAACAGCAGCTACTAATTCAGCATTAGAAGCCCAAGCCATTCCACCTTGAAAAAGAGGATATTTTATTCCTAATTCGTGATACCAAGTCATTTAATTCTCTTTCTATACCTTATTAAAGTTTATGAAATGTAGGTTCTTGCCAATAGCCAATCTCAGAGCCGTTAACGGAAAAAATTTTGCCTGTCATTTCGCTTTCAATTAAATCAATAATAATAAAATTAGCGACATCAGAGCTTGAACCCATTTTCCATTCATCAGGGATATTCTGACCATAAGTTTCTTTTAAACTTTTTAATACTGGTAGAGTCATATCAGTTAAGGCAGCAGGAGAAACAGAATTTACTCGTATCATACTTTTTTGCAATTCTTTAGCTAGTGTTTTCGTAAAAGCAATGATGCCGGCTTTGGACGCCGCGTAGTTTGCTTGCCCAAAGTTACCAAATAAAGCTGATTTTGAAGTTAGTGTAATGATTTGTCCACCTTGATTGATTTTATCAAGCAAAGCGTGAGTACTATTAAATACACCAGTCAAATTGACAGAAATGACTTCATCCCAAATTTCTGGGCTCATTTTCTTAAAAGTACTATCAGCAGTAATTCCAGCATTATTAATTAGAATATCAATATCCTTTATTAATTTGGCTGCATTAGCAACGCTAGAGCGATTAGAAACATCTAGTGGAATAGCTTGGATTTCTGTTTTGGGAAATTTTTTTTCAATTCTTCAGCTCTACTTTTTAAACTAAGTGGGTCACGGCCAGTTAAAATGACTTTGTGATTGGCCTGAGCAGCTTTCTGAGCAATTGCCCAGCCGATTCCCCTTGTTGCACCGGTAATCAAAATTGTTCGTTTGTTCATTGCTTCCATTCTCCTTTTAGGATTAATGTTTGATTTCTGTCAGTAATTTGAAAAGCGTTTTGATTAAATATAAAACAAAAGCGTTCATTCAAATAGGCTGGTGAGCAGAAATTTGCTTTTAAGTATGATAAAGGCACAGAATAGAACTCTTGATACATCTCTTCTAAAATAAATAATAAAAAATTTCCAGGTATAATGGGATTTTTACCGTAGTGTAAAGAATTGGTATCTTTAACTGATTGAAGATAATCAATTAAATCAGCCTTATTGATTTTTTTGTATAATTTCATTCCAGGAATCCTCAGATAATAGACTTAGGTTAATTTGTGCCAATAACTTTGTATTGCTAGTTATTTCAAGACTTAGATTGATTATATATTTTTTTGAATGACGAGTGATGTGTTCACTTAGTAAATAAAGTTTCAGTTTATCAAATGAATAATTAGAAGATGGATAGCGAATAATTTCTTCGGATAGTAACCAATTTTCTCCATTTTTAAGACTGTAGGGAATTCCTTCTAATTCTTGCCACAATTGTGGAAGTAAGGAGAGAAAATTTTTTTGGCCCTCTAATTTAAAATGTCTTGGAAGACTTTTTTGAGCGATTAAAATCATTTTTGATACCAGTGATTACCTATCAGTACACTGATTCCCATACCTCCAGCTACGCACAAAGTTGCGATGCCAAGACATGGTTTTTGCACTTGGTTTAGGCGATTTAAGAGTCGAGAAATTAGAATGCCACCAGTTGCACCGTAAGGATGACCAAATGCAAGGGCACCACCATAAGCATTTAATTTTATATCATCAAGCTTAAAATAATTTTGGAATAAAATGGCCTGACTGGCAAAGGCTTCATTTAATTCGATAGCCTCAATATCATTAAGTTTAAGGTTAAATTTCTGTAAAAGTTTTTCAGTTGCTTTTATTGGGCCTAATAAGAAATCTGATGGAGATAAAGCAATAGTTGTTTGTCCTAAATAATAGCCTTGAAAATCAAAAGGATTATTAGTGGATGACAATATGATTGAAGAAGCACCATCGTTTATTGGGCAAGAGTTTCCAGCAGTGGCTGTTCCGTTAGTGGTAAAAGCAGGGGTTAATTTGCTCAAAGCTTCCATTGAGGATTTAGGGCGAACAGTTTGATCGCTACTTATTGTAAATTCTTCATCTTGATAGGGGAAAACTTCATTTTCTAAAAGTTTTCCTTCAATAGCTTGAGACGCTTTTTTATGACTATTTAGAGCGTAAAGGTCTTGAACACTACGAGAAATATTGTATTTTAGGGCTGTCATATCGGCAAGTGTTCCCATGTCGAAATCTTCATAGGGTTCAGGAGCCATTTTAAATCGCTTAATTGGCTGATAACTCTCTGAATCAAGAACAATATTGGCTTGAGATGTGCTTTCTACCCCTCCTGTACAAATAATGGAAGCTTCACCAGAAATAATGTAGTTTGCAGAGCTAATCATAGCTGTCAGTCCAGAACCGCACTGCTGGTCAATTGTAAAAGCTGGGACCTGGCTAGAAAATCCTGCTTTTAAGGCACAACGTCGAGCTAAATTTCCTCCTTGATTAGTCACATTTCCCAAAATAATATAGTCAATATCAGCTTTTTTGAGAAGTGGATTTTTATTAAACTGTTGTTTAATTATATTTTGATATAAAGTTTCAGGAGAAATTTTTTTATAAAAACCATTGATTTTTCCTATAGGTAAACGGTTTGCTGCTATGATACCGACGGGATTTTTAAAGCTCATGATAGACACCTCTAAAATATTCTTTTTCTAATTCTTTTCTAGATATTTTTTGATTTTTAGTAAAATTAAGAGTGGGAGTTTCTAAATATATTTGAGGAAGTTTGTATTTAGGAAGTCTTTGAGCTAGTATTTTGATTAATTTCTCTTTCTCGATAGGATTTAAGAGTAGTAGAGCAATTTTTTGACTATATCTTTCATCAAAAACTCCAAAAGCGATGCAGTCTTCACATAAATCTTTTGCCATACGCTCAATTTCTTCTGGAAAAATTTTATTTGCACCATGCTCGATAATGTCAGACCGACGTCCAAATAAATAAAGATGATTATTTTTTAAGGTTCCTAAATCATCAGTTGTCCATGATTGTGGATAAGGTTGATTAAGATAGCCAGAAAATAAATAAGGACTTTTAACTGTAAGACGATATTTTGGTCCTAAAGTGAGCTCTACGTGTGGAAAGAGTTTTCCTACAGATGATGTTTTTTTACCATCATTAACTGCTTGCCATGAAATAAAACTTGTTTCAGAGCTTCCATAAAACTCAATCATTTGAGTTTGCGGAAGTTTTTTTCTTACTTTATTAATTGCCTCTGGGCTGAGTGTTCCTCCACCTAAAAAAATAATCTCTGGAGAAGTTAAAGCAAATAATTCATTGAGGTTATTTAAGAGGTAGGTTGGGACGGTAAAGAGAGCATAGTTTTCCGTAATATTTATAAATTGTGAAGGATTTGTAATTGCTAGGAAGGTTTTTCCTAGATATAAAGCACACATGAGTGTATGAAGTCCTAATGAAGTAGTGAGTGGGCTAGTAGTTGCAAGAGCTTGTGAGTTGCTCAAATGAAATAAATCATCACAAACTTCAAAACCCATTTTCCAAGATTCCCAGTTACGATAATAGATTTTGGGCGGTCCAGTTGTCCCAGATGTGCTTGCTAAGAACAAAGTATCCTCAGGGATAAGTCCGAATTCAAAAGACTTTTTCTTAAAAGATTTATCCACGACAAGTGGATAATTTCCACTTTCGATAATTGCGAGAAAATCAATAATAAAATTCAAGGGACTATCATTTATTAGAGTAATAACAGTTTTAGAGGAGTGGCTATAATCTGTTAATTTTCTTTGTATTAAATCATTGATTTGTTGGTAGCTATATGAAATTTCGTCTATTTTAAGAGCTGGATAATCAGTAAAAAGTGCGGCCAGTTTTGAAAAATTAAATTTATTTTTTTCCATCTAAAATTTTCCTTTGTGTGAATAAAAAAGCAAATAATAAAATTAACAGTTAACCTAAACTTGATTTTAGGGTTACTATTTGATATGATATCAGTATAATAAAAAATTCTTTTATTGTAAAATATAAAATCAGGAGTAGCAAATATGACTAAGAATCAAAAAGTCAAAACATTAACGTATTCAGCCTTTATGACTGCATTTATTATTATTCTAGGATTTTTACCAGGAATACCAATTGGTTTTATTCCTGTCCCAATTATCTTGCAAAATATGGGAATAATGATGGCTGGGGGACTTCTTGGCCCCAAATATGGTACAATTTCGGTAGGAGCATTTCTTACTTTAGCTTTAATTGGCTTACCTGTTTTAACGGGTGGAAATGGCGGAGCAGCGAGCTTTTTAGGGCCTTCGGGAGGCTACCGAATGGCTTGGCTTTTTACACCATTTTTAATAGGTTTTTTCCTTAAGAAATTGCAAATTACAGCTTCAAAGAATTGGATTGGAGAATTAATCATTGTTTTAGTGTTTGGAGTTATTTTTGTTGATCTAGTCGGAGCAATCTGGCTATCTATTCAATCTAATATTCCATTAATTACTTCGTTGATTTCTAATTTAGTTTTTATTCCTGGTGATTGTATCAAAGCCATTTTGACTGTTCTTATCGTGCGACGTCTTAGAAAAGAAGGAGGCTTTGAAATGTATTTTAGAAAGTGATAATTATGCGAACAACAAAACAATTTGTCTTGTTAAAACTTCTTCAACAAAAAGGAAACTGGGTTTCGGGTGATGAATTAGCTGAGGAGCTAAAGCTTAGTCGAGAAAGTATCTGGAAAGCAATTAATACTTTAAAGCGCAAGGGCAATCAAATCGAAAGTCGTAAAAATTTGGGCTATAAGTATGTTGGAAATAATTCATTAGATGAAGATACGATAAATTTTTATAGTGGAATGAAATTTGAAGATAAAATTTTTGTTTTTGATGAGGTGACTTCTACGCAAGAGTTAGCGAAGCAATATTTGTCTTCACATGAGGTCAAACAACCTCTTATTTTTGTTGCAAATAATCAAACGGAGGGACACGGTCGGCGTGGCCGAAATTTCTATTCTCCAAGTGATACTGGATTATATTTTAGTATTATTTTACCCAACCCCAGTCATGATATTTTGAAAATAGGATTATTGACGACAAGTACGGCTGTGGCCGTTGTCAAGGTCCTTGAACAATTTTATAAAGATAAAAACTTTCAACTCAAATGGGTTAATGATATTTATTTGGGGACCTATAAAGTTGGCGGAATTATCACTGAAGCTGCTTTAGATTTAGAATCAAGCTCTGCTGGAAATTTCATTATGGGAATTGGCTTAAATCTGTCAACAAAAGATTTTCCAGCAGATTTATCCGAAAAGGCTCAGGGAATAAATCCTGAGTTTAAGATAGACAGAAATCAGCTTTTAGCAGAAATGGCTAAAGAAGTGATAAATAATTTCGCAAATTATAGACAGCCAGATTTAATTGATGAGTATCGAAAGAGGTCATTGTTGTTTGGTAAAAATGTGACTTTAAAATTGGGAACAAAAGCTGTTAATGGACAAGTAGAAGGAATTTCTGATGACGGAAGCTTGATTTTAAAAGCAAAATCAGGAGAATTACAAACTTTTAAAAGTGGCGAAGTTGTGAAAGTTGATTGGTAATGAAAGGTGAATTTTATTGCGAGAAAAAATCTGGGGGAAAGTGATAGATGAGGAAGGCAGGTGTACTCATTATCATCAAGAAAATGATATTGTCGCCCTAAAATGTTCAGACTGTGAAAAGTATTTTTCTTGTTATCATTGTCACGATGAATTAGAGAATCATTTATTTAGGGCTACTGATAAAGAAGACTTTCCAGTACTTTGTGGCCATTGTGGAACAAAATTAAATTTTAATGATTATTCGCGAGGAGAGTGTATCAAGTGCAGCTCCGCTTTTAATCCAAATTGTCATCGACATTGGCAAGTTTATTTTAATGAATAGGCATATGTTTTTAATATTATGAAGGAAGAAATGAAATGTTATTTACTGAATTAGCAAGAGAAAAATCATCAATATTTTGGGAAAGAAGTTTTGAGCATCCTTTTATTCAAGGATTAGTGAGTGGAGAATTAGCTCCTGAGGTTTTTCGCTATTATTTGTTGCAAGACCGTTATTATCTTGAACATTTTAGTAAGTTATATTTTCTTATTGCCAAGAAATCTGCTAGTGAAGAGATTCAAGCGCATTTAAGATTAAATGCCGAAGAACTAAAAAATGGAGAGATTTTTGTTCGCGAGGGATTTTTTAAAGAATTAGAGATTGGTGAACAAGAAATTTTAGAAACGCCGGTTGCTCCCACTGCTTATCATTATGTTTCTCATATGTATCGTCAGCTTATTGATGGCTCTGTTAATAGTGCAATTGCGGGAATGTTGCCTTGTGCTTGGCTATATCATGAAATTGGTTTACGATTAATTAAGGTGGGGTCGCCCAATCCTTTGTATCAAAAATGGATTGAAACCTATGCGAGTGAAGAAGCTACCGTCCAAATCGCAAAAGAGTGTGATATTATTAATCGGCTTTATCAAGAAAGTGATGAACAAGAGCAAGAACAGATGCTTGAGGCTTTTTTGATTAGTAGTAAAATGGAGGCTGATTTTTGGGAAATGGCTTTGGTCTTAGAAAAATGGTAGTTGAAATTTTTCTGTAAAAGTTAAAAAGTCTTATATGACTTCTAATATAAAAAAAGATTAAATCTATTTCAGTTAATTCTTGCAAACGGATACACAAAATGATAAAATATATTTATCCTTATAGGAAAGCGTTTACCTAAAAGTCATGGTTACGTAAATAAGCTATAGCGAGTAGCTTAATTTCTTTCAAATCCCTCCTAGTCAGGGGGATTTTTTGATGAAATTTTATATGGAATATATAGATAATAAATGTATTTTCTACTTGAAAAAGTCCCTTTGAAATTAATTTACTTTTATATGAGAAAAAGCTTGTCACTGTCATCTTTAGATGTTATAATTTATTGTGGTGCAAAATTTTATATGCTAGTTAGGAGAAGTAGTGGAACATTCAGCTACTCAGCGCGAATCCCAAAAAGTATGGACGGCTATTAAAAATTGGTTTCTAGTGGACAAAGTTTTTCTGATTTCGTTTATTATTGCAATTATTGCCATTAGTTTGGGTGGAGTGACAACGCGTTTCTTTAATTATCACGTCATCGTTACAGTTTCAGGTTTGATGCTTGTAATTGGTGGTTTTAAAGAAACAGGTTTGTTACAGTATTTGGGACAATCCTTAGTTAAAAGAAGTACAACAACGCGTCAGCTCGTTCGATTTACGACGCTACTTACCTTCTTTTTAGCCGTTTTTTTTACAAATGATTTAACAATTTTGACGGTTTTACCGCTCTATTTAGCGATTACTAAAGAAATTAAAAACCGAAAGTCAGTTTATATTGGAGCAGCATTGATTGTTCCAGCCTGTCACATTGGTTCTGCCTTACTTCCGCAAGGTAATCCGCATAATCTTTATTTGTATTCTTTTTATAAAGTAGCAGCACATCATGGTGGTGCCGCTTTAACTAATTTGGACTTTTTTAAAGGAACAGGCGCTTTATGGATTTTGGGTTTATTGATTTTGATGATTGCTTGTCAATTCATTGATAATGAGCCTTTGGTGATTGAAACTAAAGTGACGCAATTTAATAAAGTTGAAACTTCTATTTTTGTTGTTTTGATGTTATTGATGGCAGCTTCGGTTTTTGGCTATGTGAATTTTTATCTTGCTGGAGCAATTGTTGCTTTGGTTGTATTAATCTATCGTCCGAGACTTTTTAAAGGAATTGATTATCATCTTTTATTTACATTTATCTTTTTCTTTTTGATTGTAGGAAATATTGCTAATATCAGTGTGTTGACTGATTTTATCAGTAATACTTTAGTTGGACCGCAGGCTTCTTTTTTAGGAACTGTGATTATGAGTCAATTTATCTCTAATATCGCGGCCCCAATTTTGATTTCTCCGTTCACTCCTCATGCTGTTTCTTTGGTGCTTGGAGCTGATATTGGGGGAATTGGTACAATTGTTTCGTCAATGGCAACGCTGATTGCTTACAAAGTTATTAGAATGAATGCGCGTGGTGAAACGCGAGGATTTGTAAAATATTTTACAATTGTAAATGCAGGATTTGTTGTGATTCTAACTTTGATTGGTTTAGTCATTGTGACAATTGTTGGTTAAGATGTAAAAGTTGGAGCATCCAGCTTTTTTATTATGGAAAATTTTTACTGACAGAGCTGTCAGTAATTTTTTATTTATCTCTGATAAAAAAATGTTAAATAAAAATGTGTAGAAATTTCTGTCAGTAATTAATAAATGGTGTATAATAGTTAAAAATGTAAAGGAGAAGGAAATGGAGTTTAGATTAGCGAAAAAGTCTGATGCTAAAAGACTTTTAGAAATTTATAAACCTTATGTTGAAAAAACTGCCATTACTTTTGAGTATGAAGTCCCAACGATTGCAGAATTTGAAAAGCGAATTGAAAAAATAGGAAGTCGCTATCCTTATATTGTGGCGATTGAAAATGACAAAATCATTGGTTATGCTTATGCTGGCGCTTATCGAGAACGGGCGGCTTATGATTGGGTGGTTGAATTATCAATTTATTTAGATGAAAATGAACGGCAACATGGCGCTGGTAGTGCCCTTTATCAAAAGTTACTGACAGCTTTATCGGTACTTAATTATCAGCGTGCTTATGCTTGTATTACCTATCCAAATCCAGCAAGTGTTGCATTTCATAAAAAATTTGGTTTTGAACAAATTGGACTTTTTCCAAAAGCGGGTTATAAGTTTGAACAATGGTATGGTATTGTTTGGTTAGAACGCTCTCTCCAAACTACTGATAAAGTTACTGCGATAAAATTACTGACAGATTTGTCAGAGAATGAACTAGAAAAAATTTTGGCTAATTAGTCAAGATTTTTTATTATTTTATTGAAAAAGTAAAACATTTTGTGTTTGGTAAGAAAAATATTAAAATAAAATTAAATAAATTAAAAGTAGAAAGGAAGAAAAAATGAACAAATTTATCTGGTCCATTTTTATCCCCGTCCTGATTTTTGCAGGACTATTGACAGTTATTGGTTTTAGCCTTGAGAGTCGGCATTTTTACTGGCTTCAATCCGTTGAGCTCATTTATCTTTTTGGAAGTTTAATCTTTACTTTTGCTGCTTTTTGGATTTGGCATCTGGGGATAAAATCTCGGAAAATGAAAAGCTTAAAAGTTTTGTGGTTCATTCTGAGTTTAGTTTTTCTAATTGACTTAATCAACACAGGAGTTTATTTAGCTCAGGGGCAAGGATGGCTGTGGGGTATGAGTAGTTTTAGTTCTGCTGGACCTGCTTTTTTTGCAAGCATGCTCCTTTTGAGCCTAAGTTTTTTAGGATTTAGAGGTCAAATGAAGAAAGAAAATTAAAATGACAAAATTAAGACATTTTTTGTCTTACCTAAGAGGGAAAAGGAGGTTAAAAGTGAAAATAAAATGATATAATTAGAAAAAAAGGAAGAGTAAGGAAAATTATGACATTAAAGATTGACAAAGTTCGAAAAAGCTTTGGTGATAAAATCGCTGTTGATAATCTCAATATGGTTGTTAAACCAGGTGAAGTTATGGGCTTAATTGGTCAAAATGGTGCTGGGAAAACAACGACTTTTCGGATGATTCTTAATTTTATATCAGCTGACCAAGGGAAAATTACTTGGCAAGATGGACCGATTACGCAAGAAATCAAGCAAAAAATTGGTTTCTTACCCGAAGAACGTGGTCTTTATCAAAAGATGACAGTTGAAGACCAAATTCTTTATTTTGCGGAACTCCATGGAATGAAACGAGCAGATGCCCGGATAAAGCTACAAGACTGGATGAAACGTTTAGAGGTCGTTGGTAAACCAACCGACAAAGTTCAAACCCTTTCTAAAGGGAATGCCCAAAAAATTCAATTCATTGCCACTTTGATTCATGAGCCTGAATTTTTGATTTTGGATGAGCCATTTACAGGGCTTGACCCAGTGAATACAGAACTCTTGCGAAATGAGATTAAACGGAGTCGTGATAAGGGAGCGGCGGTTATTTTCTCTAACCATAATATGAGTGATGTTGAGCTTTTATCTGACCATTTGTTAATGCTAAAAGGCGGTCAAACAATTTTAAATGGAACGGTTGAAGCCATTCGAGCTTCTTATGGCCGTACCCGTATTTATTTGGAGTCTGATCTGCGCAATGAAGAGCTCTCTGTAATTACAGGAGTTGAATCAATTGAAAAAAGAGGAAGTGGTCGTTCAATAAAAATATCTGAGGCAGAAGTTGGACGTGAAATTTTCCAAAAAGTGGCTAAAGATGGCTATGTTCAAGCATTTGTTCAGTCTCCACCGTCACTAGATGAAATTTTCCGAATGGAAGCAGCTGAGAACAATCAAGAAAATTTAAGTGCAAGAAGTGAGGAAATAAAATGAAAAATCAAACTTGGCTTGTTGCAAAAAATATTTACCGAAGTCGTGTCAAAGGAGTGGGCTTTTGGGCACTTGTCCTTTCACCATTTTTGCTAGGAGCGATTTATTTAATTATCGGTTTAGTCATCAGTAGCGGGGCTAATCAAAGTCCAAAAATGGTTGTAGTCGATAATCCTGCTCTAACTCAGATTCTTTCTAAAAATGACACTTTAAAAGCAGATATTCGTAACGAGTCTTCTTTAGATGACGCTAAAAAAGACCTTTCTTCCGGAAAAATTGATGGATTTTTAACCGAAGATAATGGAGCTTATACCATTGTCACTGATAATAAATCAAGTGTCAAATTTGACCAATCAAGTTTTCAAACTGCACTGACTCAAGTTAATATTTCAAAAACAGCACAACGTCTCAATCTGTCAGCCGCCGATGTTCAAGAACTTCTTAGTCCAGCTAAGTTTACAATGAAAACACAAACAAGTTCTGGACAAAAGTCAACAGGTGATGGACAGACTGGCGCGAATATTGCAATTGGCTCCATTGCCTCGATTTTAATTTTCACATTGATGATGATGTATGTGGGAATCATCGGACAGGAAATTGGTAATGAAAAATCTAGTCGAATTATGGAGACGTTACTCGCGGCCACTAGCTCAAACGTACAGTATTATGGGAAAATTATTGGTGTAATTCTACTATTAGCGACTCAGCTTGGAATTTATGTGCTTGGTTTTGGAATTGCTTATCCTTTTATCAAAAATTTAGATCAGATTAAAGCAATTGGTACCATGCTTTCAGGGATTACTTTCGGTTTCGGAATTTATTTGGTAGCCATGTCTTTAATTGGGATTTTAGGTTATTTAATTCTCGCGTCAATTGTGGCATCTCTGGTTAATGAACAAGCTCAGGTGCAACAAGCTACTCAGCCAATTGCTTTTTTAGCGATGATTGGTTATATTGGGGGAATTGCTGGCTCGACTGTTCCGGGGAATATTGTTTTGAAAGTTCTTGGTTTTATTCCATTTATCAGTCCAACATTGATGACTAGCCGACTGGCTATTCAATATTCAACAACGACAGAAGCCTGGATTGCTCTTGGATTACAACTTTTAGCAACACTTGCCATAGCAAAAGCGGGTGAGAAAATTTATGCGCGAAATGTTCTTTCTTACAGTGATGAAAAAATTATGAGTCAACTTTTTAAAGGACTGACAGGTCGAAATTCGAAGAAAAAAACAACTGACAAACTGGTCAGTGAAAATGGTGAAAAGAAAAATCCATGGCGGAGAAATTCTCCACTGCGTCTGGCTCTTGTCATCATTATCATTCTAATAATTTTGGCTTATCGATTCATCTTTAAATAAAAAATATTTTATAATTCAACTCTTGGAAACTTTCCAAGAGTTTTTTCGTATATAAAAGTATGGATAAGATTTTAGAAAAAGTAAAAGAATATTGGAAAATGATTGTTTTAGTTGTTTGTGGGCTCATTGCTGGTGGGATTTTTTACGTTTTAACCAACGGTCAAAAGCCAACTACAAATCTGTCAGTAGAAAATTTAAGTTCTGTCAGCAGGCAAAGCTCTGTCAGTAAATTTAGTGAACCTAATGAAAAATCTGTCAGTAAAATTATGGTTGATTTAAAAGGTGCGGTAACAAAGCCTAATGTCTATCAAATTTCGTCAGATGAACGTCTAGTTGATATAATTAAGGAAGCTGGTGGTTTTACTGACCAAGCTGACCAGAAATCAATTAATCTGTCAGCAAAATTAAAAGATGAAGAAGTAATTTATGTCCCAAAAATTGGTGAAAATTCAAGCACAGAAAATACTGATAGCTCTGCTAATTCGGTCACTAGTCAAGTCTCAACAACCACTGAAAAAATAAATATCAATCAAGCAGATTTGACTGAACTACAAAAATTAACAGGTGTTGGTCAGAAAAAAGCTCAAGACATCATCGATTTTCGGACGAAAAATGGTGATTTCAAATCACTTGAAGACTTGGGAAAAGTTTCTGGTTTTGGAGATAAAACACTAGAAAAATTGAAAGATGAGTTGTGTTTTGAATAAAATTCCTTTGATATTTTTAGCTTATCTTTCTGTTATCTTGTATTTTTTAATCTTCAATTTTAATTTACTTTGTCTCATTTTGTTCATTTTTTCAAGTTTACTTGCCTCATATAGAAAATATTATTTAGTCATCCCATTTTTATTAGTTATGGGAAGTTTTTTCTTAGTAGTAAAAATGGATACGATTAAGAATAGTGAAAATCAGCCAACCACTCTTTCCAAAATTACAATGATCCCCGACACTATCCAAGTTAATGGTGATTTACTAAGTTTTCAAGGAAAAGAAAGAGACCAAAATTATCAAGTTTACGAGACTCTAAAAAGTAAAAAAGAACAAAAATTTTATCAAAATCTAAGTCAAAATTGTCAGCTGAGTTTCACAGGAAACCTTCAAATTCCAGAAAAACAAAGAAATTTTAATGGATTCGATAATCAAAAGTATTTAGCGAGCCAGGATATTTATCGGCAAATTACGATTGATAAAATTAATAAAATAGTTTTAAACGACACTTTTGACCTCCGTGTTTTAAGACGAAAAGCAATTGTCTGGTCACAAACTCATTTTCCAAAGCCAATGAATGATTATATGACTGGCTTACTTTTTGGCTTTTTAAGTAAAGATTTTAATCAAATAGGAGACATTTACAGTTCATTAGGAATTATTCATCTTTTTGCCTTATTGGGAATGCAAGTTAATTTTTTCATTGATTGGTTTCGTAGAATTATTCTTCGACTAGGAATAACGAGAGAAAAATTAAATATTTGGCAAATTCCCTTTTCAATTTTTTATGCATTTATGACAGGATTTTCGGTTTCAGTATTACGAGCTTTATTTCAAAAAAATATTCGTCTAAATCCTTTAGATAACCTAGCAGTGACAACCTTTCTTCTGATGATTGTCAGTCCTAAATTTTTACTGACAACAGGAGGACAACTAACTTTATTTTATGCTTTTGTCATTTCAATGATTAATCATAAATTTTCAGAACTAAAAGGAATAAGAAAATTACTGACAGAATCATCAGTGATTTCTTTGAGTGTTTTACCTTTACTCATTTTGGATTTTCATATCTTTCAGCCTTTTTCAATTTTACTGACGATTGGCTTTGGCTTTTTATTTGATGTAATCTTATTGCCTTTACTATTAGGAACTTTTCTCTTGTCTCTAATTGGCTATAATTTTAATATAAATCATATTTTTCAAATTCTAGAATGGCTAATTCATGAGGTTGATTTACCCTTACATTATCCTTTGGTTTTAGGGAATCCCCGGCCAATTGAATTATTAATCTTATTTTTCCTAATCGGTTTGTTAATTGATAATCTCTTTAAGAAAAGAAGACAAATAATTTTTGCTGGCCTAATTGTTTGTAGTTTTTTTATTTGTAAAAATCCAATTTACCCCAGTATCACAGCAGTTGATATTGGTCAAGGAGATAGTATTTTTTTGCAAGATAAATTTAATAAAGAAACAATTTTGATTGATACAGGCGGACGATTAGCCCTTCCGCAAGAAAGTTGGCAAAAACCTCAAAGTCAAACAAATGCCGAAAAAACACTCATTCCATATCTTGAATCTGTTGGAGTAAGTCAAATCGACCAGCTCATTTTGACGCATACGGACGCTGACCATGTTGGAGATTTTTTGAATTTAGCTGATAAAATAAAAATAAAAGAAATTTGGGTTAGCCCCGGTGAACTGACAAATAATCATTTTGTAGAAAAATTGAAGAAAGCAAATATTGCGATTCACATCAGTAAAGTTGGAGATAAAATTCCAATCTTTGATAGTGCTTTACAAGTTTTATCAAATGGTTATACAGGAAAAGGGGATAATAATGATTCTATCGTGACTTATGGAAATTTTTATCATACAAAATTTCTATTTACAGGGGATTTAGAACAAGAAGGAGAAAAAGAACTGCTCAAGAATTATCCTAAATTGAAAGTTGATGTCTTAAAAGTAGGTCATCATGGCAGTAAAACAAGTTCAAACTCTGACTTTATTAAAGAAATTAATCCCAAACTTGCCCTCATTTCGGTTGGAGAGAAAAATCGATATGGACATCCCAATCAAGAAACTTTAGAAACATTAAAAAAAAACCAAATCAGAATACTGAGAACCGATCAAAAGGGAGCGCTTAAACTAATGCAAATCAATCAACAGTGGCGAATCCGAACAGTTAGATAAATGAAAGGAAAAAGTGAGCAAAAGACATCTATAAAATGTTACAATAAAGAAGACGTTGAAGGCCTGTAGAAACGTAAAAATACTACCATTATTTGATTTCTAATGTACCCCAAAAATAAAATGGAGTAATGACTTCACAGCGCACACTTTGAAAAAAAGTGAAAGAAGGTCAGAATAAAAGAGAAAGGAAATTTCAAAATTAAGGGATTGAAGAAAATCCACTTTTAATAGGTAGAGAGTTGTCAACAAATGACAACAACATAAATTTATTAAGGAGATATTTTATGGCAGTAATTAATATCGAATACTATTCAGAAGTTCTTGGGATGAATCGAAAAGTTAATGTTATTTATCCTGAATCAAGTAAAGTGGAAGATTTTACCCAAACAGATATTCCGGTGCTTTATCTTTTGCATGGAATGAGCGGAAACGAGAATTCTTGGATAATTCGTTCAGGAATTGAACGATTGATTCGGCATACTAATTTAGCAATTGTCATGCCCTCAACGGATCTTGGTTTTTATGTGAACACCACATATGGTATGAATTATTTTGATGCGATTGCTCATGAACTTCCCAAAGTAATTAACAATTTTTTCCCAAATCTATCCACAAAAAGAGAAAAAAGCTTTATCGCTGGTTTATCAATGGGAGGATATGGAGCTTATCGTCTCGCATTAGGAACTGACCATTTTAGTTATGCGGCTAGTTTGTCTGGCGTTTTGACTTTTGATGGAATGGAAGAAAATTTCAAAGAAAATCCAGCTTACTGGGGAGGAATTTTTGGAAATTGGGAAACTTTTAAAGGGTCAGATAATGAAATTTTATCTTTGGCAGATAGAAAACAAGAAAACAAACCCAAACTTTATGCTTGGTGTGGGAAACAAGATTTTCTTTTTCCAGGAAATGAATACGCGACAGCCGAGTTGAAAAAACTAGGTTTCGATATTACTTATGAAAGCTCAGATGGCGTTCATGAATGGTATTATTGGACCCAAAAAATCGAATCTGTATTAAAATGGCTCCCAATAAATTATAAACAAGAAGAACGCTTGAGCTAATCTAAAAAATTTTCTCTGTTTATTCAGTACAAAATTTAAAAATTTTGTCTATCAAACGCTTACAAAGACAAAAATGAGAGAAATGATGAAATTCTCATGCTTGTCTTTGACAAAAACTACGAATAGTAGTAGAATTTCTTAGTAAAATAAATTTGCGAAATCGCAATATAGAAAGAGGTCTATAATGACAATTACACTTGCCGCTCTTGGAGCAATTGCTATCGGTCTTGCAGCACTCGGAGCCGCTATCGGTGATGGACTTATCGTTTCAAACTTCCTCCAAGCCGTTGCACGCCAACCAGAACTTGAAGGAAAACTTCGTGGTTCAATGTTCATGGGTATTGCCTTCGTCGAAGGTACATTCTTCATCGCCCTTGCTATGGCATTCCTTTTCCGTTAAAATTTTTCTCAACAAAATTTTAAAAACAGAAAGGAAGAACAGGTATGGAATCAACATGGACCTTTAATATTGGGCCAATTCCATTTGATGGAACAATCACAGTAATGACTTTTGTGACTGTCCTCATTGTGTTCGGTCTGGTATTCTGGGCGAGTCGCAATATGCAGCTCAAACCCAAAGGTAAACAAAATGTTCTTGAGTGGGTTGTTGATTTTGTCAATGGAGTTTCCAAAGATAACGTCGGCCCTCATGAAGCACCACGCTTTGCGCTCATGAACTTTACCCTCTTTTCTTTCCTTCTTATTGCCAACTGCATTGGGCTAGTAACCAAAATTAGTACGCCAGGTGATGTTTCCCTTTGGAAATCACCAACTGCAAATCCAACAGTCGATTTGACTCTTGCACTACTTGTTGTTGTAATGTCAAATACACTGGGTGTACAAAAATTCGGTTTTAAAGGTTACCTCAAAGTTGCCTTCTGGAAAGATCCGAAAGGTCTTCTTCCAATGAATATTCTGGAAGAATTTACAAATGCACTTTCACTTGGTTTACGGCTTTATGGGAATATCTTCGCGGGTGAAATCATGCTTGGTCTTATCGCCGGTATGATTCAATCAACCATGTGGATGCTTCCAGTTGCGTGGATTCTTGAAGTTGCATGGATTGGCTTTTCACTTTTCATTTCAGCCCTCCAAGCTTATGTCTTTGTCCTTTTGACAAACTTGTACATTAGCCACAAAATTATAGCAGAACATTAAGAAAGGAGTAGAAATTGTCAACATTATTATTAGAAGCTGCTCCGAATACCGTTCTCGGTAACATCATCGTTGTATCTGGTGCATTTATTATCTTATTGGTATTGTTGCGCCTCTTTGCATGGAATGCAATTACTAGTGTTTTTGCAAGTCGTGCGAAAAAAATATCTGATGATATCGATGCAGCAGAAGCGAACAACAAACAAGCTGCTGACTTGGTTAAACAACGTCAAGCAGAACTTGCACGTTCAAAAGAAGAAGCTGCTAACATCATTCAAGTTGCAAACGATACTGCCTCACAAAACCGTGCGAAAGTACTTGCAACAGCAAATGAAGAAGCAACTAGTTTGAAAAAACGTGCGCAAGAAGATATCGAGCAAGAACGCAAAGAAGCTCTTAACACAGTTAAAGTCGATGTTGCGGACATCTCAGTTCAAATTGCTGAAAAGCTTATTGGACAATCATTAGATGCTTCTGCACAACAGGAATTAATCGACTCTTATCTCGCTAAGTTAGGAGAATAAGATGACAAAAGTAAATTCACAAAAATACAGTAAAGCTTTACTAGAAGTTGCCCAAGAAAAAGGACAACTTGAAGCAATTCTTTCTGAAGTTAGCGAAATGATTCAACTTTTCAAAGAAGATAACTTAGCTGCTTTTTTAAGTAGCGAAGTTTATTCATTCTCTGCAAAATCTGAATTGATTGATACTTTACTTCAAACTTCTTCAGAAGTAATGTCAAATTTCCTTAATACCGTTCGTTCAAATGGTCGTTTAGGAGATTTGGGTGAAATACTTGATGAAACTAAAAATGCAGCAGATGATATGTTTAAGATTGCTGACGTTGAGGTGGTTTCAAGCATTGCTTTGACAAATGCTCAGATTGAAAAATTTACAGCTATGGCGAAAGCAAAATTTGACCTAAATGAAGTAACAGTAATTAACACAGTCAATGAAAAAATTCTCGGTGGATTCATTGTGAATTCTCGTGGAAAAATTATTGACGCCTCACTAAAAACACAATTGGCTAAAATCGCCGCTGAAATCCTCTAATCAGGATAGAAAAATTTTCTTTCTCTGCTCAAAACTCAGTGGAAAATTTTTCAAACTCATACTGTTAAACTTTTGAGAACATATAAAGGTGATTTCAAATCTTACCTATCATGCTCAAACGGTATAACTGCAGTTTAAAGCTAAATAGCCTTGAACTAGTAAAAATTTCTAGAAGGGAGCATATTTTTGGCAATTAAAGCTAATGAAATCAGCTCACTGATTAAAAAACAAATTGAAAATTTCACACCAGATTTTGAAGTTGCTGAAACTGGTGTCGTTACCTATGTTGGTGACGGTATCGCCCGTGCCTATGGCCTTGAAAATGCGATGAGCGGTGAGCTTGTTGAGTTTTCAAATGGTGTCCTTGGTATGGCGCAAAACTTGGATGCGACAGACGTTGGTATTATCGTACTTGGTGATTTCCTCTCAATTCGTGAAGGTGACACTGTAAAACGTACAGGTAAAATCATGGAAATCCAAGTTGGTGAAGAACTCATCGGACGTGTTGTAAATCCACTTGGACAACCTGTTGATGGACTTGGAGAACTTAATACTGGTAAAACTCGTCCTGTTGAAGCAAAAGCTCCTGGTGTTATGCAACGTAAATCAGTCTCTGAACCATTGCAAACTGGTCTTAAAGCGATTGATGCCCTCGTTCCAATTGGACGCGGACAACGTGAATTGATTATCGGAGACCGTCAAACAGGTAAAACATCAGTCGCTATTGATGCAATCTTGAACCAAAAGGGTCAAGATATGATCTGTATCTACGTTGCGATTGGACAAAAAGAATCAACTGTTCGTACACAAGTTGAAACGCTCCGCAAACTCGGTGCGATGGATTATACAATCGTCGTAACTGCGTCAGCTTCTCAACCTTCACCACTTCTTTACATCGCTCCTTATGCTGGAGCTGCAATGGGTGAAGAATTCATGTACAACGGTAAACACGTCTTAGTTGTTTATGATGATTTATCAAAACAAGCGGTTGCTTATCGTGAACTTTCACTCTTGCTCCGCCGTCCACCAGGTCGTGAAGCATACCCAGGTGACGTATTCTACTTACATTCACGTCTTTTGGAACGTGCTGCCAAATTATCTGACGATCTTGGTGGTGGTTCAATGACTGCACTGCCATTCATTGAAACACAAGCCGGAGATATCTCAGCTTATATTGCAACAAACGTTATCTCTATTACTGACGGTCAAATTTTCCTTGAAAATGACTTATTCTATTCAGGTGTACGTCCTGCCATCGATGCTGGTTCTTCAGTTTCTCGGGTTGGTGGTGCTGCACAAATCAAAGCCATGAAGAAAGTTGCTGGTACTTTGCGTCTTGACCTTGCGTCATTCCGTGAACTTGAAGCCTTTACTCAATTTGGTTCTGATCTTGATGAAGCGACTCAAGCAAAATTGAATCGTGGTCGTCGTACCGTTGAAGTTTTGAAACAACCATTGCACAAACCATTGGCTGTAGAAAAACAAGTTTTAATTCTTTATGCATTGACTCATGGTCATCTTGATGATGTTCCAGTTGATGATGTTCTTGATTTTGAAACAAAAATGTTCGATTTCTTCGATGCAAATTATGCAGAACTCTTGAACGTGATTACTGAAACTAAAGATTTGCCAGAAGAAGCAAAACTCGACGAAGCAATTAAAGCATTCAAAAATACAACGAATTATTAATAAGGAGGCTAACTAATGGGAGCTTCACTTAATGAAATAAAAACTAAGATTGCCTCAACGAAGAAAACAAGTCAAATAACTGGAGCCATGCAAATGGTTTCCGCTGCGAAACTTCAAAAAGCTGAATCTCATGCCAAAGCATTTCAAATTTATGCTGAAAAAGTTCGTAAGATTACAACTGACTTGGTTTCCTCTGACAATGAGCCTGCAAAAAATCCGATGATGATAAAACGAGAAGTTAAAAAAACTGGCTATCTTGTAATTACTTCGGATCGTGGACTTGTCGGTGGCTATAATTCAAATATTTTGAAATCTGTCATGAATACTATCCGTAAACGTCATGCTAATGAAAGTGAATATACTATTCTTGCACTTGGCGGTACTGGAGCAGATTTCTTCAAAGCACGCAATGTTAAAGTTTCTTATGTCCTTCGTGGTCTTTCAGACCAACCAACTTTTGAAGAAGTTAGAGCGATTGTTACAGAAGCGGTAACTGAATATCAAGCAGAAGAATTCGATGAACTCTATGTTTGCTATAATCATCATGTGAACTCATTGGTAAGTGATGCACGTATGGAAAAAATGTTGCCTATTTCTTTTGAAGAATCAGGTCAACAAAAACCATCTCTTGAAACATTTGAATTAGAACCAGATCGTGAAACAATCTTAAACCAATTGTTGCCACAATACGCTGAAAGTATGATTTATGGTTCAATCGTTGATGCTAAGACAGCAGAACATGCTGCAGGTATGACAGCAATGCGTACTGCAACTGATAATGCTCACTCTGTTATCAATGATTTGACTATTCAATACAACCGTGCTCGTCAAGCATCGATTACGCAAGAAATTACGGAAATCGTTGCAGGAGCCTCAGCGCTTTAATTTACTGATAGGAATTCTGTCAGTGATGCCTTTGAATCTTAATTGTTTTTGTCAGTAAAATTTTTACTGACAAACATAAAAATGAATAGAAATTCTGTTCTTTGACAGAAAATAAAAACAGGAGGAAAAACATTGAGTTCTGGTAAAATTACTCAGATTATCGGTCCCGTCGTTGACGTGGAATTTGGTTCTGATGCCAAATTGCCTGAGATTAACAATGCCTTGATTGTCTACAAAGATGTCAATGGCCTAAAAACAAAAATTACTCTTGAAGTTGCTTTGGAACTTGGTGATGGTGCAGTTCGTACAATCGCTATGGAATCTACTGATGGCTTGACTCGCGGACTTGAAGTCCTTGATACAGGTAAAGCAGTCAGCGTTCCTGTTGGGGAAGCTACTCTTGGTCGTGTTTTTAACGTCCTTGGTGATGTTATTGACGGTGGGGAAGAATTTGCTACTGATGCAGAACGTAATCCTATCCATAAAAAAGCTCCAACATTTGACGAATTGTCAACTGCAAACGAAGTTCTCGTAACTGGGATTAAAGTTGTCGATTTGCTTGCACCTTATCTTAAAGGTGGTAAAGTCGGACTTTTCGGTGGTGCCGGAGTTGGTAAAACCGTCCTTATTCAAGAATTGATTCACAACATCGCCCAAGAACACGGAGGTATTTCTGTGTTTACTGGTGTTGGGGAACGTACTCGTGAAGGGAATGACCTTTACTGGGAAATGAAAGAATCAGGCGTTATTGAAAAAACTGCCATGGTCTTTGGTCAAATGAATGAACCACCAGGAGCACGTATGCGTGTTGCCCTTACTGGTTTGACAATTGCGGAATATTTCCGTGATGTTCAAGGTCAAGACGTATTGCTTTTCATTGACAACATCTTCCGTTTCACACAAGCTGGTTCAGAAGTTTCTGCCCTTTTGGGACGTATGCCTTCTGCCGTTGGTTACCAACCAACACTTGCTACTGAAATGGGGCAATTGCAAGAACGTATCACTTCTACTAAGAAGGGTTCTGTTACATCTATCCAAGCGATTTATGTCCCTGCCGATGACTATACTGACCCAGCGCCAGCTACAGCCTTCGCTCACTTGGATGCAACAACTAACTTGGAACGTCGTTTGACACAAATGGGTATTTATCCAGCCGTTGACCCACTTGCTTCATCATCACGTGCGCTTACACCTGAAATTGTTGGTGAAGAACACTATGAAGTGGCAATGGAAGTTCAACGTGTCCTCCAACGTTATAAAGAATTGCAAGATATTATTGCCATTCTTGGTATGGATGAATTGTCTGACGATGAAAAAATTCTCGTTGGACGTGCACGTCGTATCCAATTCTTCCTTTCACAAAACTTCCACGTTGCGGAACAATTTACTGGTCAACCTGGTTCATATGTACCAATTGACAAAACTGTTCATGACTTCAAAGAAATTTTGGAAGGTAAATATGACGAAGTCCCTGAAGATGCTTTCCGTGGTGTAGGTCCAATTGAAGATGTACTCGAAAAAGCAAAATCAATGGGTTATTAATTCGATTTCTGATGAATTGAGAAAGTGAAAATACTCTATTGACTAAAAAAATTACTGACAAAAAATTCTGTCAGTAAAAGTTGATTGAATTGTAAAATTTGAGTGACTGTTAGAGTTTTGTTTTTAGAAAAGTATTTTTTATCTTTGTAATTTAAATTTTCATAGAAAAAATTGGAGGAATCGAATGTCTGAAAACGTCATGACACTTCAAGTAATTACCCCTGCTGGTATGATTTACGATCACCATGCAAATTACATTACTGCTCGAACTACGAATGGTGAAATTGGTATTTTGCCAAATATGATTTCAACGATTGCTGGACTTGAAATTGATGAACTTAAAGTTCGTCGTCCAGATGATGAAACACATGTTGATTATATTGCAGTAAATGGTGGAATTATCGAAATAAAAGATAGTCTTGTAACAATTGTTGCAGACTCTGCAGAACGTAATCGTGATATTGATGTATCACGTGCGGAACGTGCAAAAATTCGAGCTGAAAAAGCACTTGAAGTTGCTAAAGCTGAGAAGAAATCAGATGAAATAAATAGAGCGGAAGTAGCACTCCACCGAGCGCTTAACCGGTTGAATGTTTCGTCTCATAGATAAAAAGCACCTACGGGTGTTTTTTTATTTTAAGGGAATAAGATTGCAAAATAAAGACAAACATATTAAAATTGATGGAGTTCTTTAAATAAAATACTGCAAATTAGAGAGGGGCAACGTGATTCTTGATTATTGTCATCAGCTATTGGATGTACTAACAAAGCTAGAAGAACTTTTGCAAAGTTCAGATGAGCTGAAACAAAATTATGAACGACGAGTCGCCCGTCAGGTTGAGTGGCAAGCAATTTTTCTAGGATTTCTCATTTCTTCGATTTTAATTGTTTGGTTTATGACCGAAAAATCTGGTATGTTTGGGAGAGTAGCAGCAAAAACAGGTGCCACAGAAGTTTTTGTAAGAATGTTCTCAATCAGTTTTGTTGCCCTGGTGTTAGGTAATGGTATACGTATAGGCTCCCGATGGTTATGGATGAGAGACCATTTTCCTTTAGGGAAAAGAATGGTTAAAAGATTATTTTTGAAAAAATATCAAAAAAAAGAAAATGAAATTATAAAAAAAATAAACCAGATTCTAAAAGAAGAAATTTTAGAGGTGCCTCAACTACCAGAAAAATATCTTAATTCGCGAAGCTTGAATTATATCATCGGATGTATAGAAGATAAAGAAGTTAAGAATTTATCAGAAGCGATTAACTTATTAGAATTAGAATCTCAAGATTTGCAAGTTCGTGATTTAATTATGAATGAAAAGAGTGCTCTTCTTAAATCAAGGCAGTTAGTGAGTGAAAGTCAATTACAGTAATTTATAAGAAAGGAATTAAGTTTGAACAATAACGACAAATATTTTAAGTTAACAACTTCTTATTTAATAAAGAAAATTAATTTTTGTTCAAAATTGATTCTTTTTATAATAATTTTCACTTATTCACTGTCATTCCATTTTTTAAATGATGCTTTCTACAAGAGTGTTCAGGCAGATACTACAATTTCTCAGCTAGTTCCAGATCAGAGTTTTGATACTGGAAACCATATCTATCCTCCGCAGTCGAATCAGAATTCGGCGTTATGGACAAATATAGGGTCAGCTGAGACTGTAGAAACGTCTACCTTTTCAGTGAATTTAGTAAATAATAAGTCTAAATCTGCTGGATATGCTTTATTTAATGGTGCGATTGATATGACTCAGAAAGTCAGCTTTTCGGGTAATTTTTCATTACAAGCTAATTCTAGTACAGACCCTTTTGCTGCTGGTGATTCTCTAGGATTTATCTTAACACCAAAATCTACAGATTTTATTGCAAATAATTTGAAATCAAATTTAGCTGCCGATGGGACTTCAAATGTTGTTGGAAAGTATTTGGGTATTGGTGGCCTGTCAGATTCAATCTTCATGGGTAGAGATCTATATCAAAACTCTGATGTAGATTTAGACGGATCTGGTACAGAAAACGCGGCATCTAACAATGTTTCAATTCGTCAGACAAATAATTTGGGGGAGTTAATTAAACAGGCTTATCCAACCACTTCAGTTCCAAATACTGGAAGTACAATTACTGAAAATATGAAAATAGACTGGCAGCCAAGTAGCACACTTACTAATGATAAGAATGTAACAGGGGAATTAACATATACAATCTCGTCAGAAAATAGGGGGAAAGCTACAACTCTTTCGGAAAAAATAACAGTTGCTCGTTCAATGTCACTGGGAATAATTGGCTCGACTGGAGGTAATTTTGGACGTTTGACCTATTCGAGTACAGAAGATGAGTTTAATGCTTATAAAGGAACGCAGAGTGTTCAGGTTAACTATCTTGATCAAGATACCAACCAACCAATAACAAATTTTTCCCCTTCCATTATAAAAGCTAATGTGGGAGATACAATTAAGGTGTTAGGTAAACAGCTCAGGGATATTGTTGATATAAATACCTTTTCTTTCCTTACGCCAGAAATACCCGGGTATATTTTTGTGTCTGCCCCTCCTTTAGTTGTGGCAAATAATGATTCGGAAAATAATGTAATTAATGTTACTTATAAGAAGCTTCCTATTGGAAAAGCACATTTTAATTATCAATATAGTTCTGATGTGGTAGACCAGTCGATTTTACTGCCAACAATTAATGATACTGAAGGTGAGATAAATGAAGCAGTTATTATGCCTGAACTCCCTAATTTACCGGACAATTACTATATTTCGAAAGTAGTGACAACTGATGGTCAGCAATATGCTACTTTAAAAGATGCAATCTCAGGTGAGAAATATAAAAATCAAGAGTTGCACTTTACACTCATCGTTTCAAAAGTTGTTGTACCTACCACAAGTGATAACAATTCAAGTAAGCAGAGTTCTACAGCAGAAAGAAAAAATGAACAAGGTAAACAAACTAGCAAGGATTCAACAACAGTAGATCAACCACAGGAACAAGAGACTATAAAAAAAGAAGCAATTCATAAAAACGAGAAACCTAATAGTGAATCAAATGATACCTTCAAAGAAGTAAACAAAGAGATTGATTCACCACTTAAACTGCCTTTAAAAATGCCTACAGAGATTTCCCAAATGCCTCAATCATCTGTTGTAGCAATAAATAACGAGCAGTCTAAATATCCAAACGTGTCTGCTCATAATTTGGAAATACAAGTGGCAGGAACAGCTGGAATATTTGCTGGCGGTGTAGTTGCTATTGGAACAATTACAGGATTTAATAAGTTTTATAAATTTTTGAAAATAGTAAAAAAATAAAAACCAGAGCTCTGGTTTTTATTTTTTCAAAAACACTTGTATTTATAATAAAATAGAGTATGAATAAATAAAAAAATCCCATTTAAATTTTAATGGGATTTTTCTATTTTATGCATTCAAAACTTTTGATAAGAAGTCTTGTAAACGGGGATGTTTTGGGCTATCAAAGAGTTCTTCTGGTGTACCATCTTCCAAGATAACTCCACCATCCGTAAAGATTACACGGTTAGCAACTTTACGTGCAAAGCCCATTTCGTGAGTAACAATAAGCATTGTCATTCCTTCTTCGGCCAATTTTTGCATAACGGCTAGAACATCACCAACCATTTCAGGGTCAAGTGCTGAGGTTGGCTCGTCAAAGAGCATAACGTCAGGATTCATTGCGAGGGCACGGGCGATAGCAACACGTTGTTTTTGACCTCCTGAAAGCATTTCAGGCATTGCATCTTTTTTATCTAACAAGCCAACTGTTTCAAGAAGTTGAATTGCTTTTTTATCTGCATCATCTTTTGACATCTTTTTCAGTTCAACTGGAGCATAAGTAATATTTTGCATCACAGTCATATTTGGGAAAAGGTTGAAATGTTGGAAAACCATTCCAACGTTTTGACGAACAAGATTAAGATTTGTATTTTTATCAGTAAGGTTAAATCCGTCAATAATAATATCGCCAGAAGTAGCTGTTTCAAGCCCATTTAAAGCTCTAAGAAAAGTTGATTTTCCAGAACCTGAAGGGCCAATGATGCAGACTACATCACCTTTTTCAAATTTTGTTGTAATTCCTTTTAGAACTTCGTTTTTTCCAAAAGATTTGTGAAGATCAGTGACTTCGATTTGAGTATTGATTCCCATATTAGTATGTTCTCCTTATTTCATTCTTTTTTCTACGCGACGTCCAATCCACATCAAGAAGAGGAGGACAATCATGTAAACTAAACCAATTAATCCATAAACACGGAAGGCTTGGAAGTTACGTGCCACGATAATTTGACCTGTTTGGAGCAATTCAACAAGTCCGATAACTGAAACTAATGTTGTATCTTTCAATGTGATGATGAATTGGTTAATCAAACTAGGGATTGTAATTTTAATGGCTTGAGGTAAGATAACCTTGCGCATTGATGTCAGGTAAGTCACACCGAGTGAACGACTGGCTTCCATTTGTCCAGAAGGTACAGCTTGAACACCAGAACGAACGATTTCTGCAATATAAGCAGAAGAGTTCAAAGTAAGGGCGATAACACCCGCTGTAAATTCATTAAGTGGTGATTGATGACCCGTAATGATTTGTAACAGGTTAGGAATTCCGTAGAAGATAAAGATTGTTAATACTAAGAGCGGAATTGAACGGTTAAGGTCAACATAGATGCGTGCAATTGTACGTAGAATCTTGCTTGGAGCTACTGAGAAGAGTCCAAAGATAATTCCGACGATCATTGCTAAGATAAATGAGAGAATGGCAAGTTCAAGAGTAACGAGTAGACCACGGCCAATTTGTTCCCAGTTATTTTGTAAAATACCAAAGAAAGTATTTTCTTTTGCACTTGATTGGATTGTTTTAGCATCACTCGCTAAATATTTATCAATGATTTTATCATATTCACCATTGGCACGGAGATTTGCTAAACCATTGTTAAACATTTCAATCAACTCTGGATTGCTTCCTTTTTTAACAGCAAATCCATATTGTCCATCAGGAATTGGTTTAATTGGAGTGGCAAATTTTTGCCCTTGTTTAATGGCGTATTTAATGACGGGTTCGTCATCCATTAGAGCATTGATAGAACCGTTATTCAATGATGAATACATGGTTGTTGCATCAGTGAAAGTTTTTACAGTGTAGCCATATTCTTTTGCATGGGCATTAAGATAATCAAAAGAAGCAGTTCCGTTTTTAGCACCAAGTGTTTTACCTTTAAGGTCTTTCCATGACTTGATAGAGTCATCTGTACTTGATGTGGCAATAGTTAAGTTTGAAGAATAGTAAGGACTACCATAATCGAAAACTTGTTTACGAGCATCAGTGATTGACATTCCTGACATCATTCCGTCAGCATGTCCAGATTGAACAGAGTCAACAGCTGCTTGGAAACCAATGAAATTCCATTTTAGTTTGAAACCTTGGTTTTTAGCAATAGCGTTAAGCAAGTCAACGTCGATACCAGTGAATTGTTTATCATCATTTTGGAATTCAAATGGAGCGAAGCTATTATCTGAAGCAATGGTGTAAACATCTTTTTTAGGTGTTGCTTTTTTAGTGGCAGTAATCCCATACTTTTTGAGGATTTTATCATAATCTCCGTTTGATTTAATTTCAGCGAGTGCTTTATTGAAACCATCGACGAGCGTTGAATTTTTGCCTTTCATTACGGCAAAACCATAGCCTCCTGGAAGGGAGATTGATGGGAAGTTCATTGCTAAATCTTGCCCTTGTTTCATAGCGTAAGAAATAACTGGAACTTCGTCCATTGCTCCAGCAATATTACCAGAGCTTAGAGCGGCAAACATATGAACACCGTCAGAATAGGTTTTGATTGTGTAACCATATTTCTTTTGATTTTCTTGAAGCCATGTTTGTGCAGCAGTCCCATTTTTTGCTCCAACTGCTTTACCTTTAAGATCACTGTAATCAGAAAGTTTAGAGTCTTTAGTTGTAGCAATGGTTAATGCTGATGTATAGTAAGGATTTGAAAAATCAAAAGTCTCTTTACGTTCATCAGTGATTGTCATTCCTGCAATTACACCATCTACTTGTCCAGCTTTAAGGTTTTGGAGAGCTGCATCAAAACCAGGATATGACATTTCTAATTTCCAGTCATTGATTTTAGCAACTTCTTGCATGATATCAACATCAATCCCTACCCATTTTTTCTGACCATTTTGAAATTCAAATGGAGCGTATGAGCTATCGGATGCAATTTTTACAGTTGTCTCGGCCTTAACCGAAGGTGCGACTAGGAAAGCTGTAACAGTGGCAAGCATCATTGCCAGAGCGAAAAATAATTTCTTCATTTTGTCTCCTCGAATATGAGATTTGAGCTTGTCTTCTTTTAAATATAAAAAAATGAAAATTAAAAAAATGTTCTTCTAAATAAGTGTTGGAATAACATTCTTTTAGTTTCCTATATTTATTAGGAGCTAAGCTCAGTTTATTTTATTCTGGAAAAATTATACCACAAAAGTTGCTTATAAGCAAGCTGATGTTAGGTTTTCTGACATTGTTTGACCATTAGTTTTGAGATTTCTCTGATAAATTATAAGAAAGTTGTTATTGTCAAAAGGCCCTTTTTGTTGTAAAATTGAACGAGTGCTTGAATGAATTCTTTATGGATGTATTCTATTTAAGTAAACAAAACTATTGTAAGAATTTTTAACTTTTGAAAAGGAATATTATGTTTGTACAACTTTCGATTTTTGGTTTCTTTAATGACTGGATGGCTAATTTTGCCCAGATGCCTAATGGTCATATTTGGATATATGTTGTTTTAGGGGCGATTATTTTTATTGAAACAGGATTAGTGATTTTCCCCTTCTTGCCTGGGGATTCCATTTTATTTTTTGTTGGTTCTTTGGCAGCAATGTCAAACGGAAAATTATCTATTGGCTTATTGATTTTGGTGATGGGGATTATTGCCTTCATTGCTAATCTGTTGAATTATGAAATTGGTCGAAGATTTGGGGATGTCATTCCAAAACATAAATGGCTTTCTCGCTTCTTAAAACCAGAATATATGGAAGAAGCTCATCAATTTTTTGAAAAATGGGGTTCTTGGGCCATTTTCTTAGGGCGATTCATGCCAATCATTCGGACGATTGTTCCATTTACAGCTGGTGCTGGTAAAATGCCACATAAAAAGTTTATTTTCTTTAACTTCATCGGTGGTTTTGCTTGGGTTATTGTTGCCTTAGGTGCAGGCTATTTATTTGGTGGAATTCCTTTTGTTAAAAAACATTTTGAAATCATCATGATTGCCATTGTCTTTGTGTCACTACTACCGGCAATTATTGGCATTTTGAAACGCGTTCTTGGAAGTCGCAAGGAAGCTTAACTTTATGATAAAATAGGACTTACAAAACTGTCAGTCCTTTTTTTTATCGATTGATATGTCAATGACAATAGAATTTACTGACAAAGACACTAGCATAGTTGAGCCTTTTGCGTCTTGCGCAATTATGGATATATTAGTAGTTTCATCAGTAATTTTGGAGAATTTTTATGAACATTAACGGCTACACTCGTATGGCTGCTGTTGTAGCAAACCCAATTAAACACAGCTTGTCACCATTTATTCATAATCTGGCTTTTGATTTAACGAATGAAAATGGTGTTTATTTAGCATGGGAAGTTGAGGCTGAAAAATTGCCAGCTATTGTGGATAATGTTCGTACTTTGGACATGTATGGACTTAATATTTCAATGCCTTATAAAACAGAAATTATTCCATTTATGGATGAATTGAGTCCGGCAGCTGAATTAATTGGAGCTGTTAATACAGTAGTCAATCAATCAGGGAAATTAATTGGACACAATACAGATGGCATAGGATTTTTCAATAGTTTAGAAAAATATCATTTCAATATCCAAAATAAACAAATGCTTATTCTTGGTGGAGGGGGTGCAGCAATTGCAATTATTGCTCAGGCAGCTTTGTCTGGAGCTAAAAAAATTGTGGTCGCAGCAAGAAAATCGGCCTCATATATTCCGCTAAAAGAGAAGTTGGAAAAGCTGTCAGTAAAAACAGGGATTGAAATTTTACTGACAGACTTATCTGAAGCTGATAGATTACAAAAAGAGTTGAAACAGACCGACTTATTAGTAAATGCAACCTCAGTTGGAATGGATGGAGAATCTTTGCCGCTGGAAAAGAGCTTAGTTCTTCCTGAAAAACTTTTGGTGGTAGATGCTATTTATAAAGTTAGAGAAACACCATTTTTACGTTGGGCAAAAGGGCAAGGAGCTCAAACTGAAAATGGACTTGGCATGCTCATTGGACAGGCGGCGGAAAGCTTTTATTTATGGACAGGTAAAAAAATGCCTGTTGCAGAAATTACATTAGAAATGGAGAAAGAAGCATGAAATTAAATGTGAATTTACCAGAACATCCCTATGATGTCATCATCGAAAATGGGGCCTTGGCTAATATTGGAACTTGGGTTTCTTCATTGTGGAAGAAGCAAAAAATTGTTTTGATTTCTGATAATCATGTCAATGGACTTTATGGTCAAAAAGTTGTTGACCAACTTGAAAAAGTAGGTTTTGAAGTGGCAACTTTTGAATTTCCGGAAGGAGAAGCTAGTAAAAATTTACTGACAGCCGAAAATGCTTGGAACTTTTGTGCCGAATTTGGATTGACTCGTTCTGACGGAATTATTGCACTCGGTGGTGGAGTAACAGGTGATTTAGCTGGTTTTGTAGCCTCTACTTACATGCGTGGCATCCATTTCTTACAAATTCCAACAAGTTTGACCGCCCAAGTGGATAGTTCTATTGGTGGGAAAACAGGAATTAATTCCAAAATGGCTAAAAATATGATTGGGACTTTTACACAGCCTGACGGCGTGTTAATTGACCCAGAAGTTCTGCAAACGCTCGGTCAAAGAGAATTCCGTGAAGGACTGGGGGAGGTCATCAAGTGCGCCCTAATTGCTGACAAAGACCTCTGGAATTTACTGACAGACTTGTCAGCGGATGATTTGGTAAAAAAGCTTGATAAGATTGAAGAAATTATCTATCGGTCTTGTGAAGTAAAACGAAAAGTGGTTGTTGATGATGAATTAGACAATGGTGTACGGCTCTATTTGAACTTTGGTCATACAATTGGACATGCTGTTGAAAATACTGCAGGCTATGGCAAAGTGATGCATGGAGAAGCAGTTGCTATTGGAATGGTTCAAATCAGTAAAATTGCCGAACTCAAAGGTCTTATGCCCAAAGGGATTACTGACCAGATCCGAAAGATGGTCAAAAAATTTGGTTTACCTGACGAATATCAACCTTGGGATGAAGAGCTTTTGTTTAAAGCATTAACTCATGATAAAAAAGCACGAGGAAGAATCATCAAAACCGTTATTGTTCCTGAAATTGGCACCGCTAAAATTAATGAAGTGACTTTTGAAGAAATGAAAGACTATCTCAAAAAATAACTTGAGTTATTCGGAGAGGAACCCTATCTAAAAATTACAAAAATGTGGTAGCATTAAAAAACTCCCAGCTTTTATAAAAGCTGTAAAAACACTTATTTAAAGGAGAAACGATGTATATTTACCTAGCTTTTGCTTTAGTTGGCGGTTTTTTACTTGCTAATCAAAATCCAATCAATGCAGATTTACGAAAAATTGTTGGCTCACCATTTTTAGCCTCTGGAATTTCCAACTTTGTTGGTTCGATTTTTTTAGGAATCATCACTCTAGTGACAAGTCAAACACTTTTTCCTAGTTTTCAATTTGTTGGCTCACACCCAGCATGGATATGGATTGGTGGAGTTCTTGGTGGGATTTTCCTAACGTCTAATGTTTTACTTTTTCCAAGATTAGGAGCTGTCCAAACAGTGATTTTACCTATTTTGGGTCAAATATTGATGGGGACACTTATTGATTCATTTGGCTGGTTTCATGCCATGCAACTTCCGATGACTCTGATGCGCTTTTTGGGAATTATTATTACTTTAGCTGGTGTTATTGTCGCGGTTGTTCTTCCTAATTTAAAAGAAAAAGAAGCAGAAACGAACCAAACTAACTTACTAGGCTGGCGGATATGGGCGGTCATCGTTGGGGCAATGTCAGCTGCTCAACAAGCAATTAATGGCCGATTGGGAGTTTTACTTGAAAATACTGCACAAGCAGCCTTTGTTTCGTTCTTCATTGGATTTTTAGCTATTTTTATCGTGTCTCTTTTTATTGACCACCGTTTGCCAAAAATTTCAGAATTAAAAAAAGCAAAACCTTGGAATGGAATTGGTGGATTTTTAGGAGCCTCATTTGTTTTTGCAACAGTCGTTGCTGTTCCGCAAATTGGTGCAGGGCTGACAATTATGATGGGCTTGATTGGACAAATTTTAGGCAGTATGTTGGTTCAACAATTTGGTTGGTGGCGCTCAAGTAAATATGGCATTCAAATTTGGCAAATTGTTGGGATTCTAATTATGCTGACCGGAATAATATTCATTAAATTTTTATAAAGTAGCTAGTAATATGGAACAGGGCTTCACGCTCACTGCCTTCCGTCTGCGCGTTCACTAAGCAGTAATACCTATAAAAGAACTTAGAAAATTGAGGATAATCACTCTAAAATGTTTACTCAAAAATCATTTGAAATTTTTAAAATAGAAGGTTTAGAACCAAGAATGACTGAGATTCGTTCTGAAATTCAACCTGTTTTTTCTGAAATTGGTCAAAAGTTACTGACAGAGCTGTCAGTAAAAATTCCAAATCAAGAATTTTACTTTCACATCGCTCAACATCGCAGAAGAACAGCAAATGCGCCTGAAAATACTTGGTCAGCAATTTCCACAAAAGTCCGTGGTTATAAAATGGAAGCCCATTTTCAATTAGGAATTTGGGAAGATTACGTTTTTATTTATTTATCAATGATAGACCAGCCTAAAAAGCAAAAAGAATACGCCAACTTACTGACAAATCTGTCAGTAGAAAAGTTACTGACAGAAGATTACGTAATCTCAAAGGACCATACAAAAGCAGAAACTTATCCCTTGTCAGCATTTAGAGAAGCCGCTGAACGCTTAGGAAAAGTAAAAAAATCTGAATTGGAAATTGGACGGGTTTGGCCTAAAGAAAGATTTAACGGCAAAGAGGACTCAATAATTCTAGCGGAAATGATAGAAACAATTGACCAACTCCTACCGATTTATCAAAAATTAATGGAGGTCTAATCTAATGACGACATTTATTTGGGATTTAGATGGAACACTAATTGATAGCTATGAGGTGTTTTTAGAAGCCTTGTCCGAATCATTTGCAAACTTTAACCTACCATTTGACCGAGAAACAGTATATAATTTTATAAAAGGTCAGTCAGTCAATGCTTTACTAAAAGAACAACCCGTTCCTTTTCAAGAAATAAAAGAAGATTTCACGACAAATTCAACAGCTAAAAATGACAAAGTTAAATTAATGGTTGGTGCAAAAGCCATTTTAGATTGGACTCAAAAAGAAAATATTCAAAATTTCATTTATACTCACAAAGGGAAAAATGCTTATGATTTGCTTAATCAGCTGGAAATTTCCCCCTATTTTTTAGAAATAGTCACTTCTGAAAATGGATTTAAAAGAAAACCTCATCCTGAAGCAATCAATTATTTACTTGAGAAGTATAAATTAAAGCCTGAAGAAACCTATTATATTGGTGACCGAATCCTTGATATTGAAGCAGCCCATAATAGTGGCATTCAATCAATCAATTTTCTTTCAGCAAAAAATTCACAGCAAATTAATAAATTAACAGATATTATTCAAATTTTTGAAATGAAATAAGTAAAAAGTTACTAAAAATGGAGGTATAAAATGCGTTATTTTACAGCGGGAGAATCTCACGGCCCAAGACTTACAGCAATTATTGAAGGAGTGCCAGCCGGTCTCTCATTGTCAGCAGAAGATATTAATATTGAACTTAAACGTCGTCAAGGCGGCTATGGTCGTGGCGGACGGATGAAAATTGAGTCTGACCAAGTTGAAATTACTTCAGGCGTTCGACACGGAAAAACAATTGGTAGCCCGATTACACTTAATGTTACAAACCGTGATTTCAAGAATTGGGAACAGATTATGGCAGCCCAAGATGTTGAAGATAAAATTAAAAAGCAACGTCGTTTGACCAAACCACGCCCAGGACATGCCGATTTAGTTGGCGGAATGAAATATGAATTTGAAGATTTACGAAATGTTTTAGAACGTTCGTCAGCGCGTGAAACAACAATGCGTGTTGCGGTTGGAGCTGTGGCAAAAAAACTACTTCACGAATTAGAAATTGAAATAGCTAATCATGTCGTAAATTTTGGCGGACGAGAAATTACAAGTCCAGAAAATTTAAGTGTTCAAGAGATTCGTCAGACAGCTGGCCTTAGCGATTTGTCTATTTTTGATGAGAGTCAAGCAGAAGAATTACGCAATTACATCGACCAAATAAAAAAAGCTGGAGATACAATTGGTGGAATAATTGAAACCAGAGTAGAAGGAGTTCCGGCAGGTCTTGGTTCTTATGTCCAATATGACAGAAAGTTGGATGCAAAAATTGCTGCTGCGGTTGTTTCTATCAATGCCTTCAAAGGAGTTGAATTTGGACTTGGATTTGAAGCAGGAAAACGACCGGGAAGTCAAGTGATGGATGAAATCATCTGGTCTGAGGATAAAGGCTACACTCGTTCAAGTAATCAGTTAGGCGGTTTTGAGGGAGGAATGACAAATGGTGAACAAGTCATCGTCCGTGGAGTCATGAAACCTATTCCAACATTGTATAAACCCTTGATGTCTATTGATACCGAAAGCCATGAACCCTACAAAGCAAGTGTAGAACGTTCTGACCCAACCGCTCTTCCAGCAGCAGGAGTTGTGATGGAAAATGTAGTAGCAACGGTAGTCGCTCAAGAAATCTGTGATAAATTTAATTCAGATACAATGAATGAACTAAGAGACGCTGTAGCCAGTTACAAAAAGCGCTTGTCAGAATATTAAAAAAAACAAAGCCTATCTTGGGCTTTTTTTATAAAATAAATAACTTACGAATTTGTAAGTTTTCAGGTGTACATTTCTTGTTACAATGAATTTATCAAGAAAACATAAGGAGAACAAAATGAAAAAAATACTTTTTGGAATAATAGCACTTATCATCCTCGTCGGTGGAGCAGGTTTTGCATGGTACAAAGTAAGTTATGGTGGAGGAACCTACTACGTTCAAATCACAAAAGACGGAAAAGAAAAAGAAGTCAGTGATAATTCAGGAAAAAAATTTAAAGAATATGATTATGATATAAAATCCTATCAAAAAGATGGAAAAGAAAAGAGAGTTACATTTATGGCAGACCACAATCTCCGTAAAGAAGCTTACCTGAAGTTAACAGTTAATTCCGTTAAAGGAGTAACCTCTTGGGAAGAAGTTAAAAAGTTAGAGGTTCCTAAAGAAGCCCTTAAGAAATTAAATAATAACTCATAAAAATAGTCTCAGAAAGAAAGAGGAAAGAACATGACATTTTTGCAAATTAATATTATGCTAATGACCATTACAGTTATTTTGTCTTCACTAATGGGCGCTTGCCTCCTTTATTCCATGAAGGCAATGCGAACACGTTTAGCTAAAATAAATAAAAAGAACGAAATTGAAAGATAAGATAGGAGAAAAACATGTTACTCGAAGTAAAACATCTCAAGAAAATTTTTAAAACAAGATTTTCAAAAGAAGAAACCACAGCCCTAGTTGACATTGATTTTGGTGTAGAAGAAGGCGAATATATTGCCATTATGGGGGAATCTGGTTCAGGAAAAACAACCTTGTTGAATATCCTATCAACTCTTGAAAAACCAACTTCTGGACAAGTACTCTTAAATAAAGAAGACATTACGGCTATTAAAGATAAAGAAATTTCTGCATTTAGACGTGATCATCTCGGTTTTGTCTTTCAAGATTTCAATTTACTTGATACCCTTAACGTCAGAGACAATATTTACCTTCCACTCGTTTTATCAAAATCAAGCGTAGAATTAATGAAGAGTAGACTAAAAATTCTCGCACCTAAACTAAACATTGAAAATCTCTTAGAAAAACAACCTTTTGAACTTTCAGGAGGACAAAAACAGCGGGTTGCTGTAGCACGTGCCTTGATTAGCCAACCTGATTTAGTTCTTGCCGATGAACCCACAGCGGCTTTGGACTTTAAAAACTCAGAAGACTTACTCAACCTTTTTGAAGAAATTAATGATAGTGGTCAAACCATTATCATGGTTACTCACTCAAGTTTAGCTGCAAGCCATGCGAAACGTGTTCTTTTTATAAAAGACGGTGTTCTTTACCATCAACTTTATCGTGGTGAAAAAAGCTCAACTGAATTTGCAAAAGAAATTACTCTTTCAATGACTGCTTTCTTGGGAGCATCAGAGGATGAGGAGGTGTCCTTAAATGCTTAGTTTAAAACTTGCGGCCAATAACATCAAAAAGGGATTTAAAAGTTTTGCACCTTTTTTAATGGCCTCAGTTACGATGTTCGTAATGATTTTCGTCACAGCATCAATCGCTTTATCTCCCTCTATTAGTAAATTAAAAGGAGGGAGTTCTCTTTCACAAGTGATGGGATTTGCATTGATTGTTTTATCTATTTTTGCAGTTCTTATCTTAGTTTATAGTTATCGCTTTTTACAAACTCAGCGCTCTAAAGAATTTGGACTTTATGATATTCTTGGCTTTGGTAAAACAAGAATTGTAGGAGTCGCATTTTTAGAATTACTCTTAAGCTATATCATTACGGTTATTGTTGGAACGATTTGTGGGATTGCTTTTTCAAAATTTCTCTTCTTAGTGTTTGTAAATATGATTGGAGGAAATTATTTTAATCTAGTCATCAGTCCCACAGCAATTTTATTACTTGCCATTCTCTTCTTTGTTTTCTTTTTAGTTTTAATGATGATCGGAGTTTGGATTATCTGGCGTTCTTCAAGTCTTGATCTTCTAAGAGAAGAGTCAAAAGGTGAAAAAGAACCAAAATCAAATTTATTTTTCGCCATTGCCGCAGTCATTCTTTTAGGAGCTGGTTACTATATCGCTTTAACGGTTGAAGACCCAATGGCAGCAATAATGAAATTCTTTATTGCCGTTTTACTTGTTATCTTTGGTACTTATCTTTTCTATATTAGTTTTACCGTTTGGTACCTTAAATTGAAAAAGAAACGTCCAAGTTACTATAAACCAAATAATTTCATTACAACAAGTTCTATGCTTTATCGAATGAAAGCAAATGCTGTTGGTCTAGGGAATATCACTATTTTGTTATCTATGACAATTGTGACCGTAGTTGTCAGTTTAGGTGTTTTTCTTGGAACTGAGAACTCAGTAAAAACCTACTATACCCGAGAAGCAAAGACTTATTCGGTTGCAAATAATACGGATGTAAAACAAGACATTGAACGAATTAAAAGTGCCGCAGCTAGCAAAAATATAGAAATCAAAAATCTATCTGATATGTACTATGCTCAAGATTTACAAGCCGATAGAGTCAAGTCGTCTAAAGATCAATTTATTACTTCAAATAAGCAAGGAGTGATGTTTGATAAAAATTCATATTTTGCGACCTTAACAACTGCTCAAACACTTAAATCTTTAGGAAATAAAGATATTCCTTCTTTAAAAGACAATCAAGTCTTACTTGTGGACATATCGAAAAATAAAACGTCATTTGATAGTAAGATCAAATCAATTCAATGGTATGGAGAGACTTATCAAGTTGCTGACACGCTTAATTCTGTTAAAGATTTTCCATCAAGCAGTGTTGTAACGGTTTCTTCTAAGGTTATGATGATTGTCTTTGCTAATAATCAAGCTTTTGATAAAGGACTCGCTAATTACAATAAAACAATTAGTGATGATCAAGGATTTTCAAATCTTGCATCAACATCAATCATCTTTGATATCAAACCTGTTGATGAAAAAAGATTTACTAAAGCTTTCAAGGAAGAGTTTAAAGATAATAAAGATTTATCGATTTCATATAGCAGTGAAGCTTTGCAAGATCAGCGCGCTCAAATTGGAGGATTTGTCTTTGTTGGTTTTGTTTTAGGAATTAGTTTCATTCTTGGAGCTGCATTAATTATCTACTACAAGCAACTCTCAGAAGGGGCACAAGATAAACGCTCATTCAAAATTCTCCAGGAAGTGGGACTTTCAAAAGAAGAAGTTCAAAAAACAATCAAATCACAAGTTCGTTTGATATTCTTCCTACCATTAGTTATCACTATCGCCCATTTTGCTGGTGCATATTTAATGATTGAAAAAATAATAATGTTGTTTGACATTAATGACCGCTCAGTTATTTTTACTATTTCCTTAGCAACAATTGCAATCCTTGCAATTATTTACTACCTCATCTATAAGGCAACGAGTCGTGTTTGCTACAAAATTGTTGAAAGATAAAAAAGAAGGCATAAATATGCCTCTTTTTTTGTTTAAATCCATATAGAAGAAACAAGGGAAGGAAAAAGCTACAAAAGAGAGCTACTTTTGATATAATAAAAGGAACAAAAACAATGGTTTTCTCGGCACTAAATGTATCTTTTGTTAGAGAAAAATAGTTACCTTTAGGGAAAGGAAAATATGACGATCTATCTTCATTCAATTCAAATTGGAGTTCTTCTCTTTTTTATATTTTTATTTATATCATTAATTCCATATTTGATTGTACAATATCGTCGGTATGGTCGGATTAATTTTTGGCGCTTTTTTGTCAATTTTTCATTTATTCTTTATCTCATTTGCGCTTATGCCATGACAATTTTCCCGCTTCCTCCTGTGAGTGAAGTAGCAAAAATGACAGGTCCAAAGCAAAACTTAGTTCCATTTGAGTTTGTTCGTCAATTTATTTTATATAGTCCTTTTAATATAAATGAACCTTCAACTTGGCTTGCAGCTCTAAAAGATTCAACATTTATCCAACCATTTTTTAATCTACTTTTAACCTTGCCTTTTGGCCTTTATTTAAGATATTTATTTAAACGCTCATTTAAACAAACTTTTGTTTTAAGCTTTTTGCTAACTTTATCATTTGAACTTATCCAAAGGTCAGCTCTTTTTGGACTATATCCTCGACCTTATCGTTTGTTTGATGTTGATGATTTAATGATTAATACGCTTGGAAGTTTAATTGGATTTGGAATTGCGGTTATTTTTAGTCGATTTTTACCAGATTTGGATGCAACTAAGGTTGAAAGTTCAAGAGTTAGTCTTTCAAGACGTTTCATTGCCTTTTTAGTTGATTTGGTTCTTATTTTTATCATTGGAAGTCTATTTCTTCCAACAGGCTATTATTCAGAATTAATAATTTTAGGACTTGTCCCGCTAGTTCTCAAAGCAACGCCAGGTCAATTATTATTGAGAATTCAAATAAAAGCTAAAAATCGTTTCAGAATTGCTTTGCGCCAATTTTTATCTTTTGGAAACTTTGCTTTGATTGTCTCAGCAGAATATTTTCTTCAACGTTCAGGTACAATACCTCAGGATCAATTGGGACAAAACTTTTTACTTATTTTACTCTTTTTAGGATTGAGTCTTTTACCTCTACTAGATGTTTTAATTGCTTTTCTCTCGAAAACAAGAAAACTTTGGTATGAAAGAGTGAGTGATACAGAAATGATAGCAAAATTGAAAACAAATGAGGAGTGAATATGACTAAAATATTTATTGTAGAAGATGATGAAATTATTGTGAAAGCAATTAAGATTGCCTTAGAAAAAGAATTTCAAGTCAGAAGTGTTTCCAATTTTCGAGCAGTAAAACAAGAAATTATGGAATTTGAAGCAGATTTAGTATTAATGGATATTGGGCTACCATTTTATAGTGGTTTTTATTGGACAAATGAATTAAGAAAACTTTCCCAAATTCCTATTATCTTTATTTCTTCGGCATCGGATGATATGAATCAAGTAACCGCCATGAATCAAGGAGCTGATGATTTTGTAACTAAGCCATTTTCATTAGAAATTTTAAATGCAAAAATAAAAGCTTTACTGCGCAGAAGTTATTCTTTTTCAGGGATTGAAAAGTTAGAATTTGCTGGTTATGTTTTATCTGAAAATACTTTGATTTCAACTCAAGAAGGTGAACGCGAAGAAATTGAGCTAACAAGTTCTGAAAATAAAATTTTAACTCTTCTTTTTCGTGGAAATGGTGAAGTGGTGACCAAGGAAAAAATTCTACAAGAGTTGTGGCAAACAGATGAATTTATTGATGCAAATACTTTAAATGTAAAAATGACTCGTTTACGCAAAAAACTTGGTGAAATTGGCTTTGATAAGCATATTATGACAAAAAGAGGAAGTGGTTATGCTCTGGTTTAAATTTTTTAAGTCTAAAATTCCACAAATTGGTGTCTTTTTGCTTATGTCAGCTATTTATATTGTGACATTTTGGCTTTGGCATCTACCAATGATGGCATTTGTTAACAGTACTTTATTTGCTGTCATTATTTTTATTATTTACCTTATCTCATCCTATTTTCGATGGAAAGCAAACTGTGAAGCTATTGAGAGAGTAGTGAAAGACAACGAAGAGTTGCAAAAAAAGTTAGAACAACAAAATCTTGCTGAGCGTGAAATGGAAGATATTATCAGGGTCTGGTCGCACCAGATGAAGGTCCCTTTGGCAGCTATTGATTTAATGACTCAAACTCAAGTTAATAGTGAGGAGCTGAAGAATCAGGTTTTTTCTTTAGAAAATTATCTAAAAATTCTTCTGGAATATCAAAGAATTAATAATTTAGCTACTGATTTCAGATTTGAAAAAGTGAGTATGGCTTCACTTGTGAAAGAATTAGTCAAAAAATATAGTAGCTTTTTTATTCAGAAAAACCTTTCAATCCAAATTGAAGGTGAATGGTTAGTCAATAGTGACCAAAGATGGTTGAGTCTGGCTGTTGAGCAATTACTGAATAATGCTGTAAAGTATACCAAAGAAGGTGGGATTCTAATTAAAATTAAAACTGGTGAATTAATCATTCAAGATAGTGGGATTGGGATATTAAAAGAAGACCTTCCTCGCCTTTTTGAACATGGATTTACTGGATATAATGGTCGGATTCAACAAAAGTCAACAGGTCTTGGATTTTATTTATCTAAATTAATTTTAGATAAATTAGAATTTGAAATTTCAATTAACTCTGAAATTGGAAATGGGACGTCTGTGACAATAACGAAAGAATAAAAATGAAAAAAATATTAATCATTGGACTTGGTCTCATTGGAAGTTCAATTGCCTTAGGGATAAAAAGAGCTCATCCTGATTTTGAAATTCTTGGCTCTGATCGTGAGAACATTCAAGAAATTGCTCAAAAGCGCGGAATTATTGATTCTAAAGTTAGCTTAGTTGAAGGAGCTCAAAAAGCAGATATTATTATTTTGGCTGTTCCAATTATAACCACTTTGGAGCTTTTGAAAAAGCTAGCAACTTTGAATTTAAAAAAAGGTCTTTTGATTACAGATACAGGTTCAACCAAGAGCGAAATTGTTGAACTGGCAAATCAACTTTTTGATGAAGACAAAGTACGATTTATCGGTGGACATCCGATGGCTGGCTCTCATAAATCAGGAGTAATGGCGGCAGATATTAATTTATTTGAAAATGCTTATTATGTTTTGACCCAAGAAAACCAAGAATTACGTGATTTACTTAAAGGACTTCATGCCAAATTTATTATTTTAGATGCAAAAGAGCACGACCGAGTCACTGGGCAGGTTTCTCATTTCCCGCATATTTTGGCTTCGGCCCTTGTTTGGCAGTCAGATGATTTTTCAAAAGAACATCCTTTAGTGAAACATTTAGCGGCTGGTGGTTTTAGAGATTTAACTAGAATTGCAGAGGCTGACAGTTTGATGTGGACAAGTGTCTTATTATCAAATCCAGAAATTACGATTGATAGAATAGAAAATTTCAAAAAACAATTAGATGAAATTGCTTTAAAAATTGCTAATAAAGATTCTGCAGCTATAGAACACTTTTTTGAACAAGGTAAAAAAATTCGTCAAGCCATGGAAATTCATAAAGGGGCTTTGCCAAACTTTTATGATTTATTTATTTCGGTTCCCGATGAAAAAGGAGTTGTTTTAAAGGTTTTAGGCTTACTAGAAGATTTCTCAATAACAAATGTAAAAATTAATGAAGAAAATCGCGAAGATATTCATGGTCAACTTCAAATTTCATTTAAGAGAGCGGAAGATTTAAAAGAAGCACGAGAAATTATTGAAAAAGCAACTGATTTTACAGTTGTTTGATAAAGATTAAAGATAGGACTTTCTTAGTCTTAAAATCTTAGAAAAAATTGTTGAAAATAAAAGGGCTCTGAGCGCCCTTTTATGCTATAATAAATACTAAAAAATGTTTAGGATAATATAATGAAATTAAAGATAAATTCGCAAGGCTTAAAAGGACGTTTAAAAGTTCCAGGAGATAAATCAATCTCACATCGTAGTATTATGTTTGGCTCTATTGCTAAAGGAAAAACTGTTATTTATGATATTTTACGTGGAGAAGATGTCTTATCTACTATTGAAGCTTTCCGTGCGATGGGAGTTGAGATTGAAGATAAGGGTGAGGTGATTACTGTCCACGGTAAAGGAATTTCAGAACTTAAGGCTCCTGAAAAAGCACTGGATATGGGAAATTCCGGAACTTCAACTCGTCTTTTATCGGGAATTTTAGCAGGCCTTCCTTTTGAAACTACTTTGTTTGGTGATGACAGTTTATCAAAAAGACCAATGGATCGTGTAGCAACTCCTTTACAATTGATGGGGGCAGAAATTGCTGGTCAAACCGATAAGGTTAAATTACCGATGACAATTAAAGGAAGCACGCATTTGAAGGCAATTGACTATGTTCTTCCGGTGGCTTCGGCTCAGGTAAAATCAGCTGTAATTTTTGCTGCTTTACAGGCAGAAGGGCTGACGAAAGTTGTTGAAAAGGAAAAAACACGCTCACATACGGAAGAAATGTTAGTTCAATTTGGTGGAGAACTAAAGGTTTCTGATAAAACAATTCTTGTACCTGGTGGACAAAAACTTGTGGGTCAAAAAGTAGTAGTTCCTGGAGATATTAGTTCGGCAGCTTTTTGGTTGGTTGCGGCCTTGGTTGTTGAAAATTCAGAACTTATTTTAGAAAACGTTGGAGTTAATGAAACAAGAACTGGAATTATCGAAGTCATTCAAGCAATGGGTGGACAGTTGGAAATTTTAGAGCAAGATAATGTGGCAAAGTCTGCAACTCTAAAAGTAAAAGCTAGTCAATTGAAAGGAACTGAAATTTCAGGTGATTTAATTCCTAGATTAATTGATGAATTGCCAATCATTGCTCTCTTAGCAACGCAAGCTCAAGGCGAAACAATTATTCGAGATGCGGCTGAGCTTAAAGTAAAAGAAACTGACCGAATTGCTGTTGTCGCGAATGCTCTTAATAGTATGGGGGCCAAAATTCAACCAACAGATGATGGAATGATTATTCAAGGTGGAACGAAACTCCATGCTCCAGAAAATTCAATTAATACTTTAGGTGACCATAGAATTGGAATGATGGCTGCAATTGCAGCACTTTTGGTTAAAAATGGGGAAATTGAGCTTGAACGTGCCGAAGCAATTCAAACAAGTTATCCAAGTTTCTTTGACGATTTAGAACAATTGTCGGAAAATATTTGAACTTAAGTGATTGGAAGTAAAAAATGAGTATCATTTTAATTGGATTTATGGGTGCGGGAAAGTCCACAGTAGCAAAACTTTTAACAGAAAACTTTACTGATTTGGATCAATTAATTGAAGAAGAAATTGAGATGCCAATTGCTGAATTTTTTGAATTATTTGGGGAAGCTGATTTTCGTAAAATTGAAAATGAGGTTTTTGAACTTGCGCTGCAAAAGAATATAATTATTGCAACGGGTGGTGGAATAATTGAAAATCCAAAGAATTCAGAGGCTCTTGATAGAGAAGCTGGAGTTGTCTTTTTGACCGCTGATTTTGAAACGCTTTGGGAACGAATTTCGATGGATTTGCAGAATGTTCGTCCTCTAGCGCAGGATAAAAAGGCCGCTCAACTTTTATTTGAAAAAAGAAAAAATGACTATGCAAAAGTGGCCGATTTAACGATTGATGTTACTGATAAGAGTCCTGAGCAAATTGTAGAAGAGATTCGTGAAAAATGGGGGATAAATTAAGATGAAAATTGCGTATTTAGGACCTCGTGGCTCTTTTTGTTCGGTGGTGGCTGAGACAGCATTTGTATCAGAAGAATTATTTGCTTATGATAGTATTCTGGATGTTATTGAAGCTTATGATGAAGGAAAATGTGATTTTGCTCTTGTTCCTATTGAAAATTCGACTGAAGGAACTGTGAATATGAGTATTGATAAAATTTTTCATGATTCTAAGGCGACAGTTGTGGCTGAATTTGTTTTGCCAATTTCACAAAATTTGCTGGCTCGTTCAAAAGAGGGGAAAATTGAACATATTTATTCCCACCCTCAAGCGCTTGCACAAACACGAAATTATTTACGAGAGCATTATCCACAGGCAAAGGTTGAAATTACGGATTCTACTTCAGCAGCAGCTGAATTTGTGAAAAATCATCCAGATTTGCCAATTGCAGCTGTTGCTAATTCTTACGCGGCTAAAATGTATGATTTAGAGATTGTTGCCAAAAATATTCAGGATTTAGCAGGAAATTCTACTCGGTTTTGGTTATTGGGAAAAGAGAAAAAATCATTTGATTTACTAAAAACAGGTGAGAAGGTGAGTTTGGCTTTGACTCTACCTGATAACCTGCCAGGAGCGCTTCATAAAGCGATTTCTGTTTTTGCTTGGCGTGATATTGATATGACAAAAATTGAATCACGTCCTTTAAGAACAAGGCTAGGTCAGTACTTTTTTAATATTGATTTAGTAAATAATGAAAAAAATAATTTAAAAATTCCTTATGCTCTTGAAGAACTATCAGGTTTGGGAGTAAAGGTTCGTTTATTAGGAAATTATGCAGTCTATTCATTGGGAGAGGTGTAAAGGTGAGAATTTATTTTGTACGACATGGTAAGACGGAGTGGAACTTGGCGCGACGTTTGCAAGGACAAAAAGGAGATTCACCTTTATTGCCAGAATCTTATGAAGCGATTGAACGAGTTCATAAGTTTTTAGAACCAATTGAATTTGACAAGGTTTTGTCGAGTCCACAAAAAAGAGCTTTGATTACGGCAGATTTACTGACAAATCAAAGTGTGAGTACTGACAAACGATTGTCAGAATGGAATTTCGGGGAATTAGAGGGTTGGTTCATTAGCGATGCAATTGCTAAATATCCTAAAGAAATGCATGATTCACGTTTTGAGTTGGATCAATTTGATGGAAGTGTTTTTGGAGCTGAATCTGTGAGTTCTGTCTTGAATCGCTTTGATTCTTTGGCTCAGGATTTGTTGAATTCTAAAATGGACAATGTACTTTTAGTTGGTCACGGGGCTTCTGGAACGGCTGGAATGCGTCATTTAGCTGGCTTTCCAATTGCTGAATTACGTTCAGTTGGTGGTTTAGCCAATAATACGGTCACTGTTTTAGAATCAAATGCTGGCCATTTTGACTTAAAAATTTGGGATAAACAGCTATGATTGAAAAAACTTATTTTACTGGTTCGATTGAGGCAATATTTTTCTCCAATCCCAGTAATTTTTATAAAGTTCTACTCATTGAAATTGATGAAACTAATGCTGAATATGATGATTTTGAAATTGTGGTTAACGGGACAATTGGGGATGTGGTTGAAGGAGATTCTTATACATTTTATGGTCAATTGACGCAGCATCCTAAATATGGGGAACAATTACAGGTCAGTCAATATGAAAAAGCAGTGCCGACTTCTGGTGCTGGTTTAGTTAAATATTTTTCTTCAGATAAATTTCCTGGAATTGGTAAGAAAACGGCAGAAAAAATTGTTGAAACTTTTCCTGAAAATACGGTAGATTCAATTTTAGAAGCGCCGGAAAAATTGGATGGTCTATTGACTATAGCCAGAAAAAATTCATTTATCAAACGATTACGTGAGAATCATGGAATGGAAAAAGTGCTGACCAAGCTTGCAGAATATGGCTTACCAAGCAAAATCACTTTTCAAATTTATGAACTTTATAAAGAAGAAACGATTGAAAAAATTGAGGAAAATCCTTATCAGCTTGTGGAAGATGTTAAGGGAGTTGGTTTTAAAACAGCTGATAAGATTGCAAGTAGTTTAGGAATTGAAGCGGATAGCCCTAATCGATTTCGAGCGGCATTGATGCATGAGGTCAATACACATTCGCAATCAACAGGTGATACTTACATTGAAGCCAAAAATTTACTTGAGATGACGATAGACTTACTTGAAGAAGCTCGTAATGTCGAGGTCAATCCGTCTGCTGTTGCGGAGGAAATTAATGGTTTAATTGTTGATGGAAAAGTGCAACAAGAAGGAACAAAAATATTTGAGAATTCCTTGTACTTCGCTGAGGACGGGATTCGGAAATCACTGACAGCATTAACTAATCGTTCGGGTAAAGATTTTGCTGATGAAAAGTTACTGACAGTATTGGCTGAAGTTGAAAGAGATTTAGAAATTACTTATGATGATTTGCAAAAGCAAGCCATTATTAGTGCAATGAATCAGCAATTTTTCATTTTGACTGGTGGACCAGGAACTGGTAAAACAACAATTATCAATGGTTTTATTGAAACTTATGCCCGTATTCATCAGCTAGATTTGGACCCAGACCATTATAATGATGACGTCTTTCCTATATTACTGGCAGCACCGACTGGTCGAGCTTCAAGACGGATGAATGAGTTGACTGGTCTTCCAGCAGCGACGATTCACCGCCATTTGGGTTTGGGACAAGATGAAGCAGAAGATGCTCTTGGAAATGAATTGTCTGGTGCTCTTTTGATTGTTGACGAATTTTCTATGGTTGATACTTGGTTAGCTAATAAACTTTTTCAAGCGATTCCTGGTTCAATGAAAGTTCTCCTTGTTGGAGATGCTGACCAGCTTCCTTCTGTGGGGCCAGGACAAATTTTTGCGGATTTACTAAAAATTCCAGAAATTCCGTCAGTAAAATTGGATAAGATTTTTCGTCAAGGGGATGATTCTACCATTACTGATTTAGCTCACCACATCAAAGATGGGCAATTGCCAAGTGATTTCACGGCGAAAAAACCTGACCGTTCTTATTTTGAGGTCAGTGCTAATTTTGTTCCTCAGATGGTTGAACAAATCGCAAGTGCATGGCAAAAAAGAGGGAATAATCCTTTTGAATTACAAATCTTAGCGCCTATGTATAAAGGAATGGCCGGAATTAATGCAATGAATGTTCTTTTGCAAAATCTCTTTAATCCGCTTAACGACCGACTTGAATTCGCTTTGGGTGATATGAAATTTCGTGAAGGAGATAAAGTTCTTCATTTAGTAAATGATGCTGAGGCCAATGTATTTAACGGAGATTTGGGACAAATCGTAGAATTGATTGCAGCAAAATATACTGACAGTAAACAAGATGAGTTGGTGATGGATTTTGATGGTCAAGAATTGACTTATCCAAGAGCGGAGTGGTATAAAATTACTCTGGCTTATGCTATGTCCATTCATAAATCTCAAGGTTCGGAGTTTTCCACAGTTATTGTGCCGATGGTTTCTTCGTATTCACGGATGTTAGAGCGAAATTTGCTTTATACGGCAATTACAAGGGCTAAACAAAGTCTGATTTTACTTGGTGAAGAACGAGCTTTTGCACAAGCGGTGGCGCGTGAAGGGGCGAATCGAAAGACCTATCTGATTGAGCGATTTATGGGAGAAAATCCAGCGGCTAAAAATCTGTCAGTAGAAATTGTGAGTGAAAAAGTTACTGACAAAAAAGAAATATCTGACAAAGAGAAGAAGCCTGCAGCGCCAGTAGAATTACAAGGGCAAATTCGTTCTGTCAGTAAAAAAATGCCAGCACAAGTAGAAGAAATTTCTTTATTTGAAGATGAAGAAATTGAAACACTGGATAAGGGAAGCTTGACAGAAGCACTTATTTTGTCAGGAAATTTTGACCCTTTAATTGGTTTAACTCAACAAGACTTTGCAATCTTTAATAAATAAAAAAATACTGACAGAAATTGCTGTCAGTATTTTTTTGTTTCTATCAGTACTTTTTGATATAAAAAAATCTGCCAAAGAGACAGACATTTTTAATTAGCCAAGTTTAGCAGCAAGACGTGCTTTATCACGTGATGCTTTGTTAGCATGGATAAGGCCTTTTGAAGCAGCTTTATCAATTGATGAAGAAGCAGCTCTGTAAAGTTCTTCAGTAGGTGCAGCTTCAAATTTTTTGATAAGAGTACGCATTGCAGATTTTTGTTGTGCATTGCGTTCGTTTGCTACTTTATTCAATTCAGCACGTTTGATTGCAGATTTAATGTTTGCCATTTTTTGTCTCCTTTTATTACTTTTCATAGAAAAGCGGTTGATGTGATGTCCCAGGTGGGCACACTACACCCTCCAAGATTTTTCTAATACCTATCAATTATACAGGAAATTTGAGTTTTTGTAAACTATCGGCCTTACTTTTTTAGAAAAAATAGAAAAAATATTTTTTACTAAAATAATAAATAAATAAAAATGGAAATCAAGTAAAATAGCAAATTTTCAAAATTTTACAAGCATTAAAAATAAATTTCTAAGCATTTAAAAAGAAAAATTTAATCTAAAAACTAAGTAAATCGTATTGACAAAGAGAATTATCGTGTTATAATCAAGTCATGAATTTAGAAGAAAAGCCGTGGTTTAACGACGCAGAATATATGAGTTATGTCGGTCATCTATTAGAAATGGATGAGCTTAAAAAGCTTGATGGGATTACACATCACTATACTTCAACACGCTTGCAACATTGCTTAAGAGTAAGTTATGTCAGCTATCTCATTGCGAAAAAACGTGGCCTCAATGCTAAAGCTACAGCTAGAGCTGGACTTTTGCATGACCTTTTCTATTATGATTGGCGCAATACAAAATTTGCTAAGAGCCATGCCTATGTGCATCCTCATATCGCCTACCGTAATGCGCGTAAACTGACAACCTTGTCAGCTCTTGAAAAAGACATAATCATCAAACATATGTTCGGTGCGACAATCAATCCGCCACGCTATAAAGAAAGTTGGATTGTTACTGCTGTTGATAAATATGTAGCTACCCTTGAAGGGTCAGTTAACCTCAAGTACAAATGGAATCGCCGTAAGCATTTTAAACGTTTACCTTATTTCAGTATTGATTAAAAAAGTAAAAAATAAAACCTATCCATTGATAGGTTTTTTATTTAGAAATAAGTCTGTCAGTAAAATAAAGCAAGTCTTGTCAGAGATTTTTCATAATATGATAAAATTAGTATGTAAGCAATAAATTCCATTGCACTAAAATAAGGAGGTATTTTATGAAAAATGTAAAAGTATTTTATAATGAAAAATCTGGTAATAATGATGAAGACAAAGTTTTGAAAACAATTAAGGACTTTTTTGCAAGACCAGAAAATTCAGCCTCTAAACTTGAATTTATCAATCCAGAAAGCCCAGAGGATGCAATCCGTCTTGCTAAAAAAGCCAGTCAAGACCAAACAGACCTTGTGGTTGCTTTAGGTGGCGATGGAACCATCAATAAAATTTGTGGAGGAGTATTTGAAGGAGGAGCAAAACCGATTCTAGGCATTGTTCCTAATGGTACGGTTAATAATTTATCAAAATCACTTCATATTCCGCAAAAATTAGAAGAAGCACTTAATAATTTAAGTCAAGGCAAAATTCAAAAATTTGATATTGCCAAAGTCAATAATGATTATATGACATCAAGTTTAACATTAGGGATTTTAGCAGATATTGCCCAAAATGTCAGCGGCTCTGAGAAGAAAAAATTTGGACCTTTAGCTTATCTAAAAGATGCTTATAAAGTTATTCGCTATAATAAAACCTATCGAATTAAAGTAAAATATAATGGTAAAACCAAGTCATTAAGAACGAAACTATTATTGATTACAATGACAGATACAATTGGTGGAATGCAAGCTTTGGCCCCCAAAGCTAAAGTTGATGATGGACTTATCCGTGTTTATTCATTAAAAGAAATCAATTTATTTAACATTCTTTTTCATTTGAACAAACTTCGCCGAGGAAAATTTGATGATTTTCTTGAAATGACTCATTTTGATACTGACCATTTAGAGATTCTCACACATTCAAAGAAAAAGAAAGATAATCCATATTCAAGAATTGATGGGGATAAAAGTGATCCGCTTCCATTAGATATCAAGGTTTATCGAAAAGCACTGACAACCCTTGTTCCTAAAAGTGAATAAAAGGCTGTCAGTAAATAATAGAAATAAAAAATCAGACCTAAGACTTATGATATAAAGTCTGTGTGAGCCTGATTATAAAAGGGTTTAAGAGTTTCTTTGGAAATAATGTTACGTTTTTTGTTACGCTTGGTTTGAATAATTAAGGTATTTCTCAAATAAGCTGAGTTCATTTTTAGCTGTTTCAGGTTCAAGATGAGCGTAGATATCCATAGTCATTTGTAATGTTGAATGACCTAGCCTAGTTTGGATAGCTTTATAACTCATTCCTGCGCTTAAACAGAGCGTAGCATGAGTATGTCTAAAGCCGTGAAAGCCGATATTTGGTAGGCCCACATTCTCAAAACAATCAAGTAAAGTATTTCTAAGTAGTCGACTATTAAGCACAGAGCCATTGATATTTGGAAAAAGCAAAGGCTGATTAGGATTTCCATATTTGAGGAACTCTTTTTTTATTTCAAGCTGCCATTTAGATAAAAGATTTAGTGTAGATTTATCTATATCTATTGTTCGGTTACTTGTTTCAGTTTTGGGAGACAATTGAATTTGATTGCTGTCATTTACCGTTTTTGATACCGTAACAGTTCCCTGTTTGAAATCAATATCAGACCAGCTCAATGCAACTGCTTCGCCAATTCTGAGACCGGTTGAAGCTAGAAAAGGTAAAAGAGTTTTTAACAGTCGCATTTTCCATTGAGAAGAAACCTGTTGATTTAAATAATCAAATAAACTTTGAAGTTGAGTTTTAGTAAAAAACTTGATTTCTTTTTTTGTAGATTCTACTTTGACATTAGGCATTAGAACAGTTAAACATGGATTGGATGAAATAAGGCCATTTGAAATAGCATACTTCATAATTCTATTGATTATAGTATATAATCTCTTATAATCGCTCATTTCGCCTTTTTTTCGTGCCTGACGCCCGTTTAAAGGTTTACTAGCGATAGTTGCCCATATATTAATTTGATGCTGTAAAATGGCAGTTGTGAGTTTATCTATCTTATACTTCCCAAATGCTGGGATAAGATATAATCTTAAATTTTTTTCTGTTTGCTTGACAGTTGCTGATTTTCTATTTATTTTATAAAAATCAAACCATGCTGCTGCAACTTCATCAAAAGTTTTTAAGACTTTAATTTTTTTAGTACAACCATTTTTTATGAACTCATTTTGAAGACGTGAAAGTTTAACTTTTATGTCTTTTTTTGTACGCCCAGTAATGGAAGTCCGCACTTGCTTACCTGTCAGCACATCAGTACCGATATAAGCGCCACGGAGAATATAACGCACCTCTCCGCTTTTTGTTTTGTATTCTTTTATATTTAGTTTGTTCATGTTGATTCTCCTCTTTGCATTTGGCCGTGCGCAAAATTGAGAACATGAAATCAGAAAGGAAGAGGTTCGGAATCATCTTTAGAATTATTGGTTGGAGCACCATTAGAAAGATTTTTTGTTAGCTCTAACACCGTCTTCTTTTCCCAAGGACTAAGTAGCATAAAATTACTTAGTAAATCCCCCTCTTCCGAATTATATAAAAAGCTTAATGAATATAACAAATTTCTGTAGTCCAACCAGCCATCTACATCATCATAAGACTTAATATAGTTCTCTTTTGCTTTTTGAACCCTTTTCTCTCCAATAAACTGAGCTAGAACGGCTTCTCCTTTATGTTCTTCTTGATTATCAGGATCATTTTCAGATTTTTCCATACCTTTTAACCATGTCGTGAGATTATTTTTATCATCACTGTTACCCTGTAGGTACTCAAGAGATACATCAAAATAATCAGCTAAAATTTTTGCTTTATCTACCCTTGGGGTGACCCCACGAGACTCATAGCTTGCAAGTGTAGATTTTCCAATACCTACAGCTTCACTTAATTGTTTAAGCGTTAACCCAGAGTTAGATCTTAATTCTTTAATCCTATTTGACATATTTAACACCTCTTCAAAAAATTATAACACAAAATTCAATTACGTATAACTTTCTGCTTGCAAATTAAACTAAATTAAACTATAATAATTTTATCGACAATAAATTAAACGAAATTAAACGGAAAGGGGAATGTTTTTATGAATGAAATTACCTTAGAAATAGCAAAAGCTATACGCAGAAAGCGTGCAGATTTGGGATTGACAAAAAAGCAAGTCTATACTCAATTAAATATTTCTTTTAAAACTTATAAAAAAATTGAAACCAGTGGTTCTAGAGTAAAAAGAAGTGTTTATCAAAAAATAACAAATTGGCTTGCTAAAGATTACTAGAATCATCAATTAAAAAGAAACCAAAAGCACTTGGCCGTGCGCAAAATTGAAAGTATGAAGTCAGTCGTTGAGATACGATATTGCGTATTAAACGCTAGAAAGAAATTTAATAATGAAAGACTTAGCATTTTTAACCAGTCCTGACATGAGTAAAGCGGAAGTTGTGACTAACCATATCGTTATTGCTGAATATGCAGGAATCGAAAGGACATCGTTACGTTTACTCATCAATAAACATAAAAAAGATTTTGAGCAATTCGGTAAGTTGATATTTGAAATATCGACCTTGCCAGATAGTCGAGGTCAAAAAGTAAAAATCTATCAACTTAATAGAAATCAAGCCATGTTGATGATTACTTATCTAGATAATACAGAAGTAGTTAGAAATTTTAAAATCGCTCTTGTAAAACGATTTGATGAAATGGAGAAGGAACTCTATGCAAGAAAAATTGCAAGAGCAGTTGAAAAGCCGAAAGGAATTACTCTTCATCAAGCTATTTCTGAGTGGAATCATTACTCACGACATGGTAATACATGGCATACGATTATTAGAAGTTTGCTTGCTACAACAGTAACAGGACTGACCAAGAAGCAAATTCAAGCTAGAGATACTGACTGGAGAAAAGAAAAAACGCTCCTAGACCTCCTTGATTCGGTGGAAATGGAACGTTACAAAATGCTTGAAAGTATCGCAATAGCAATGATTGAAGCTGGTTCCGATTACGAACCACTCAAAGTTGCTATTAAAGCTATAATGACAACAAAAAAGTCCCAACCGACCAAAGTAAAGACTTTTAATAACAAAGCATGATTCACGCACTAACGTGATTTCATGCTCTTATTTTACCATAATGAGAGGAATTTTCAACATGAATAAACCAGTAACCAAAGAAACTTATATCCTAGATGATTCAATCGCCTTTGAACTCATGGACTTATTAAAAGCTAAAGCAAGACATTTTATCCAACTTAACGAGTATGTCTACCGCTTGTTTGACGGTCAATCAGTAGTGACTTTCACAACTTTAGAAAATGACATTCAAGTAGAAATGGTTAAGGGGTAAGAATATGGCAACAATAGATATTACTGAACAAGACCCAGGCACGCAATCATCTACTTTCAAAATAGAAGATTTAGAGAAAGCACGAACTTTTGAAAATAAACATTTTTTAATTCTCTCTGTAAAAATGAATTCTGAAATTGGACATCAAGTTTTTTTAAAAAGCGTAAAAAACAAAAAAACAGTAATTATTTTCAATCAAAATAAAGCTCCTCTTTGTATCAAAGTATCTCATGAGTTTGCACAAAGTTGGAAACTGAAAAAACAAGCCGAAATCAAGAAAAGAGATAAAGCATGAAATTTATAAAAATGGACGTTATAAGCACAGAAATACTACCTACTTGGTTGGTTAAACCTAGTCGTGCTGAAGTAAAAAAAATATTAATTGTCAATGAATCTAAAGCTCCAAAGTTGCATATAAGACTTAAACGAGGAGGGGAATCATGAGTATCTTATCATTTGAAGCAGAGCAGGAACTGACTCAATCAGTATTAAGCCATGTTGATAAATTAGTTGAGGCAAGAATTGAACAAAGTCGCTTGTTCCCATACGTGCAACAAGCTGAATTATTGAAAGAACTGAACATTTCAACCACATATTTAGCTAAACTTCGGGCACACGGATTAAAGCAAGTGGTTTTAGAAGATGGAGATCGTACTGTTTGGTATAAAAAAAGTCAATTGGAATCCTTGATGGATTCATTGGCTGAATAGGGGGAAGAAGTGACAGAAGTTAAAACTGATTACGGAGATTTGGAAAAACAACGCAAAGCATGGGAACGGTTAGAAAATAATCTAAAAAAGGTGATTAATCTTCCCTGGGAAAAATTTGGAAACATTGATGGCGCTAAGATTCCTCAAAGTCTTGATTTAGTCCATATCTTGCATCGTGATATTTATGAATATCCTTATCTGTCAGTAAAGTCTACAGGAGAAAATAAAAGAATTAAAAGACCTAGTTTGCATTTAAACAACGGTCAAAATACTGTATCTATTTTCTACGGTGGAGTTAATAAAAAAGCTGAAAAAACTGACGATGGAGAAGATAAAGAAGTAGTTACATTAAAATCAAGTAAAAGTATACCTCGTTTTGTCAATGTGATTTTAGATTATCTATTTGGAAAGCTTGCTTTGCATAATGGGTACTTATATGATATTTCAACCTCACAATTCAAACGATTGTCAGAGATGGATATTGCTCATGAGTATAAATTAGGCAAGCGTTCTGACTTTACAGCTAGTGAAGTTGTAGAAATTATATCTTTTATAGATGAACAGATAAAGCTAAAACCTCTTAAAGAAATAAAAGCATCCATTATTGCTTGTCATGACTTTCAAATGGATCTACATCAAAAGAAAATTTTAAAAAATTGTTCTATCAAAGACAATGAATGTTACTTTAAAGTGTTTGATTGTCAGCTCTCTGATGTAATTGAGATGTCAATCTTGAACGCTAATTACTTAGGAATGGTGATAGATGATGTAGACAGCTTGCATAATGCGCAACTACAGCCAATCTATCAAATGCTGGTGGCATGTCGTGAGATTACTAAGACAAGGTTCTTTGTGAGTAAATCTGGGACACGTACTGGGAAAGGCTTGCGTCATAAAGTAATTTCATCAATTTTTGATACGAAACATGTCAACCTAGACGAACTCTCAAATAAGGCAACGGCTGCAATGGCTTGGGCTGGATTTGATGGCGGAGAAATGTTACTGGTGACTGAATCAGGAGAAATTGGAAAGAGTTTAGAACGTTATTTGAAAATACTGGCTACTGAAAGTACATATCGTGGTCGAGGTATCGGTCAAAACTATGCGGATATTAATCTTACTGGTGTGCTGTCTATTGATTCAAATGAAAAAGTCTTATTTTCTTCTGAGATGAATAGCAGGGCTGTGAACATTGCTTTTAAGAATCGTCCTAAAGGGGAAACTGATAGCGAACGTGAATCAATCTTTTCGCCCTACTGGGAGGCTTTCACTGAACAGCGAGTATCTGAGACCAGTCGAGAAGCAACGGGGCTTGCAGGAGTGGCTGCTTTATATTCTTCATTTATTTATTGGAGACAAAATAAATTTAAGTTCAATTTTAAGCAAGTGGAGATGGATAACTTCAGTAGTGATCACTTTGATTTTGACGATGTACAAATTTATATTATTGAGGAGCACATCAAAGGTAACAAGACGATAATCAAAACGGATGAGGTTCAGAAGCTATTGAAAGAAACCTATTATGGTGCTGGAAGTCCTAAGCGAAGAAAAGAAGCTCTAGATATCATTGGATATTTTGAAACTACAAGGAAATTACCAACTTTTGAGGGTGAGCGTCGTACTTTTAGAGTAATTGCAATAGGAAATCCACGTCGAGCATCAAAAGCAGTCGCCGCATTTCTTGAAACAATGTATGAGCCACCATAATGACCACGCTTTGACCACGATTTTACCACGGAATAATAAGGGCTATAAATAGCGGTATTAAAGGAATGACCACGCAAAAAACGCAAAAAACACTTTTTATTTTAAGAAATAATATTTTATTGATTGTATATTAATGTTTTAAGTATACCAATTATGGAGTAGTTTATTGTTTTTAATATTATATTATAGAGATTTTATAAAAAAGTGTATTTTGCGTGTCAATGGCTTAGTAGAGCGAATTATAAGCGTGGTAAAAACGTGGTTGACCACGCAAAAAAAGTGTGGTCTAGAGAACGATTCTAGAAACCAATAGTCATCAAATAGAAAAAGCTATACCAATTTAGAAAAAGAGGTTTGATAATGAGCTTTAATTTTACAAAGACAGTAGTCTTTACAGTCAAAGAAAAAATGCCATTTAATATTCCTTATGATGAAGAGGAATTTGAGAAATTTAGTCATGCACTTTTAGTTGATAAAAATGCGGAGTGGCTAGGTGGCTATTTATTTAACATAAAAAATATTGTTTCAATAAAACGAGTTTAAACATAGGGAGATAAAAAAATGAGCGACAAAGTAATTATGGTTTATACAGTAAATGATTCATCAGCATTTGTCTTTAATCAGACACTGGATAATATGAAAGTCATTGGCAAATGGCAAGATGACCCTGACCAGTTATTTAAACTAGGCACTACCGTATTTAATGGAAGTCATGTTGTGGCGATTAAAGTCGTAAAACGTGGGCCACTTGGTACAGTACCAGAATAATAAAGGAGAGATAATGAGGGTAAGACACCCACCAAAATCAGTTGTTTTAACTCATTTATAAAAACAGCTATCAACCTAATAAACATAGGGAATTACAGGAACTATCAATAGTTCCGATTATAATATATATTTACTAACAAATAAATACAGGAGAAACCATAATGAAAACATTTGAAGAAATTGAAGCAGAACTTATCAATCAAAAAGACGGTAATTTATTGGAAATTGAGAAGTTTAAAAATAATAAAGAAAAAGCGGAAAGAACCTTGAAAATCGCTAATGAGGAATTAATCAAAGCCGAGGAGACCGCTGACTTAGTAGCTTATGATAAAGCCAAGGGGAATATTTCAACGTCTCAACACGCTATTGAATTGTATCAAAAACAGTTAGACAAATTGGAAAGCACTCCATTAGTGACTAAAGATGATTATAATCAATTGGTCTCAGATATTGAAAAGGCTGCCGATAAGTTACAAGATGAGTTGAATATTAAGGGCGCTAAGCTAATGGCAGAACTCAAGTCATTGGCTGATGAATCTAATGCGGTCTACCATAAAGCTGATGAGTTGTTACGTATTGCGCAGTATGATGTTTATAAAGACGCTGACTGTTTAGTCGCGTCAAACGGTACCAGAATAACGCGAGCGGTAGAGTATAAACGAAACAACTCAGTCCGAAATGTTTATAACTTTAAATATCTTGGCAACACATTTCTTGATGATATGAACGCATAATAAGGGGGGAGGGACACCATGACAGAAACAATCAAAGACAACAGCAAACAACATACAGGCAACTGGGTTGAGGACATCCGAAAAGGCGCAGAGATTGAACGCAAAGAACGAGAGGAGACGAGCAGACAGCGGAGCAAAGAAGCCTTTGACAAGATGAGAGATAAGGCGAACGCCGAACGTGATGAGATTAATGGATTTATGAAACAAGTTGCCGAAAGAAATTACAATGATAATAAGTTAAAGCGTGACAAAGAAATTGAAACTGCTAAACAAAAAGCTATGCAACAGATTGAATCTGAATATGAAAGCAAGTACGGAGTCGATACCGACAAGACGGAACGAACTAAGCAAGCATGGAGCAACTTACTAAAAGGTTTATGATTAATAAAAATAAATAATAAAAAAATATTTATATTAATTTATTATTTATTAATTTTATTTTTTATATTAATTTATTATTTATTAATTTTATTTTTTAAATCTGAAAATATTTTTAAAGAAACTATGGGGGCATATCCCCCTCCCTCTGGGTCACTCCGTACTTCACGCCGTCACTGTACATATTTTTTCTTGAGTATGTGTTTAACAAGAAGAAAGGGGGGATAAAAATGAGCGTTATTCGGTGCAAAACTTGCAAAAATTTGTTCAATACAGCCAAGCAAGAAAGATATTGTAGCGCAGAATGTAGAAAAGAAGCTCGTAAGAAAGTTCGTAAAAAATGGGAAACAAAGAATCCTGAATATATGAAAAATTATATGCGAGAATATCGTGAAAAATAGCCTCGTAAGTTTAGTTTAATTGTAGTACAAAATATAAAACAAATAAAAAGTCCCCTAAAGGGCTATGATATAATAGTAGTTAAGAAATCAGTTTTTAAAGCCCGTTCTCAGCGGGCTTTTTTGTTTTATGGTAAAATACACTTAACAACGGGGGTGGATTATGAAAATAAGGCTAATTGATAAAAGTGATTGGAGTTCATATCAAAAATTGAGATTGAATGCTTTAAAGGCAGCCTCTGAATCTTTTGGGTCTACTTACGAGAGAGAAGTGAAGTTCTCAGAACAAGAAATTATAGAAAGAATATCGCCAAACTCCAGCAAATTCTTTATGGGAATTTTTGACGGAAAAGAATTAATAGGAATGGTTTCATTTCATAAAGAAATTGGTGAAAAGGACAGACATAAGGGTGATATATATGGAATGTTCATTCATGGAGATTACCAAAATAAAGGTCTAGCCAAACTATTATTATCTACCTTAATTAATAAAGTAAAAGAAGAATATCCTGATTTAGAACAAATAAGGTTATCAGTTGTTTCAAATAATATTTCAGCGGTAAAACTTTATGGGCATCTAGGTTTTGAGAAATATGGGGTTGAAATAAATGCCTTAAAAACTGGAGACAAATATTTTGATGAAGATTTAATGGTTCTGTTCTTAAAATAAATATTTCAATATCTATTAAATTTGAATAAACTATAAAATAAACCCTGGCTTTGGCCAGGCTTTTTTAAATTTTATTTTCTTTGAAGAACAATGCGGCAACAGCGATAACTAATATACAAATGATAGCCCAGGATAAGTTATCTAATGATTTGCTGGATACCATCATATAAATAAGAAAAACGAGGATGATTAGCGCTATAATAATCACACTTATGCTTGTTATAATCAAATATACCTGCTGCACTTCACCAGCATTCTTTAGCGGCTTGTTTTTATGTAACCAGTATGACACTCCAGCCCATATTAAGGCAGCTACAAAAACATAAAAAATGAACATATATAATTCCACCTATAGAGTTAATTTAGTTATTTTAAGTATAGCATAAGTTAAGTTACTAGTTATCATAGGAATAAACTCTGATTTTAGTCAGTACTTTTTTTATTTTTCAGAATATGATATACTTTTTAATAAAACTAAAAAATGGTGGTAGTAATATGAAATTTGAAGGAACTTGGCTTGTTGTTATTATACTAAGTATTGAGGTTTTAGCTTTCGGCGAATTTGAGCAGTCTAATCAAATTCTTTTGATAGGGGGAATTTCTTTTATATTATCTACACTATTTGAAGCTTCTACTTTAATTAGACACTTTATTAAAGAACAAACTAAAGTATAACCCTGCTTCGGCGGGTGTTTTTTTGTTTGGGTCTATTGACAATTACAAAAAATAATAGTAAAATACATGGGTTTACACAGATAAAAATGGTACAATTAACATAAGAAGTGAAAGGAGAGAGAACATGAAAATATATAAGCCAATACATTTAATGAAAGCTGTTTCTCCAGAGAAAGTTAATAAAATATCAAAGTTATTTTCGAATCATGAAGATGCTCCCATACGAAATGGCGGTAAATTTGATTTAACTTTCGTTAGATACTCTCCCGATACATACTTTAGCAATGGAGACCAGATTGGAGAGTTATATCAAAATGGGATTTTTGATCCATTAGTTATGACTAATTATAAGTTTTTAGCATTACTTTTGGTGTGCTCTTCAAATCCTTTGGTTTTATTTAGTGATTTTTCTTTTAAAAATGCTGATGAAAGTGATGAGGCAGTTGAAAGTAGAGGTCAGATTAAAGAATTAATTGAAAGCGAAAAAGAGGTTACTCGATCTTTTGAGTTTTTGAAAGAAACGGGTCAACGAATTAGCAGAATTGAACTAGGTATAGAATCTGCTAGAAATAAAGTAGTTATATATTCTAATGGAAATATCGGGTTATCAAATAATTTTCCGGAAGCTTTATATGAGGAAGTATTCTCTTTGATTGAATTCTTATTTACAGGTACTGTAAAAAATGAAAAATAAAATAAAGGATAAATCCTTTGATTTAGTTTGCACATTTTTGGGAACAATACCTGCTATATATACTTATCACTTGAGTTCTATCAATATTATAAGTTTCTTTAAAAATCTCGGAATTAGCAAACATATTATAGATATCATTTTAACAGCAGTTTTATCATTTTATGTTTCTGTTGGATTTATAATTGTACTTATCTTTGTTGAATTATTTTCGTTCTTTAAACGTCCTAAAGTATACATTACTTTTTATAATGAAGCTAAAACGCCGATTAACAACCTTGATTTTACTATAGAAAAAGAAGAACCACAATTTTTAAGTATAAAAATTGAAACACAATTACGTTGGTTTCAAAAAAAGATTATAGACTTTACTAAACCACAAATTCAAATAAGCACTAATGCCACAATGTGTAAAATAGAATTAGATGCCGGATTTACTTACAATAATGTTGATTATAAATCTGTAGAACAGAAATTTCTATGCGATATTTTAAGAGATTTTCAAGTTTCTACCGAAAAGGCTTCAGTTACCGTTGACGTAAGTGTTCTTTTGATAAAGAAGGCTACTGGTAAAATAAAAGTTGAATCTGCTTTTACTAATGAAAATTATTTTTTAAATTTAATAAAAAAAGCATTCAAATATTACTGTAGTTATGATGTTAAGCCATTAACAATTAGGGGAGAGTGACGTGTCAAAACAGTTGAGTAAAAACCAGAAATATACTCTTTTAAAATTATCCAATGAATTTTCAAATCTTGATGATGTACAAAAAAACATAGTCAATGCAGAGCATAGATATTGGGAGCCATTAACTGCAGTAAAGAATATTCCTGAGAGCGTTCCTCATGATGACAAACATTATTTGTATAAATGGGATCATTTTTCAGATGTAGAAGAAATTACTTTTGATGGTAAAAATAATTTATCTTTTATAGTATCTACTGCCTCAATAGAATCAGGGACACGGCTATTAAAGGATAAAATAACGGGAGAACTCCTTCCTAGGGAAGAGCGCCTCAATATTTCTAAAGTAGACACTATTTTTATTGAATCTCAAGAAGAAGTTTACTGTATTATAGCTACATTTGATTACTATGAGTTGAAGAGAGTAGAAAAACTGATTGGCTTTGGATCTTTAGAACCGATCCCTGCACGATTTCAATCTGAATCTGATTTATTTCAATGGCTTTTTTATAAATATATAAAAAATGAATTCGAACTAAATGAAGAAATTAACTTGGATAGTATTACCGGGTTTACAGGTACTGTAGTTACTGAGGAAAATAAATTTGAAGGACAAAGCGATCAAGTTGCAGAACTGATAATTGCTAAGGCATTCATAACAAATGGATACCCTCTAACTTCTATTCAACTGGTTCTGCAGACTAATGAAGGATTTGCTGGTTTTTATTTAGGGAAATTAGATAATCCCAAAGAACTACAAATAACTGTTCAGAGGTTGTCAAATGTTGTTTCGTTATTGGGAAGTGTTGATGCTGAAATCAGTATACCGATTTATGTTTATTTTTATTTAATCCCGAAATTAGTAGAATTGTATAAGTTAAGTGAGGAAGAGTTTACATCAGGAAGTAAAAATAAGTTTTTATCGGAAATCGGAATAGAGGTAATAAAAACAATTATGGCAAAAAATGATATTACTATTAATGATTTAAAATAACATTTTCTTCGCCCTCCGGGGCGTTTTTCTTTGTTCTCGTTAAGAAGTTTGTTATAATTAATTTCTAACACTGACACCCCTTAATCGGGGGTCTTTTTTCGTTAACAAATGTTACTGTTTTTCTTAAGATAAATTAGTATAATATCCTTATCGTAAATGCTATTCCAAATACAAATACAAATAACTAAGTATTTTGGGAGAGATAAAGCGCTCTTTTCCAAAGCGAGGGCGTTTTTCTTTACAACGGAAACAGTAAATTGTATAATAATTTTATCCTTTTACATTAAGGTTATAAATAACTCCGAGAACATCGTTTTGAATAAGTGACGGTGTTTTTTATTTGAAAACGAATACAAAAAGTAGTATAATGAATTCATCTTACCTATATAAGATGACGTCTGCCCTTAAACAGGGTTTTTTTGTTCTAGTTAAGGAAGTAGATATATACTGTATTTACCCAAAAATATATAATTTTTCATAAATTTACTCCTAAGCGTCCCTCTCCTAACTGGGGCGCTTTTTTTGTGCTATAATATTATTGGACATCGATGAAGAGTTTTACTCTCCTCATTAGCTGCTCTTCGGAGCGGCTTTTTTATATCAAAAAAGCACTAGCATTAAGCCAGTGCCGAAAAGTGATTAGAGCAAGGTATGAATAATATAGTGCGGAACTAGATTAACTTGCAATAACTTTTATAATATTATCAATTTTATGAACAATTGTCAATAATAATATGTTATAATATAGTAGGGATGTTTGTGAGATTTCATCCTATTTCTAGAGTTTAGCCACCCTTCTGAGTGGCTTTTAAAATATAAAAAGACCGCTAACCCAGCGCTAGCGGAATGTAAACGTATTCCAAGAAATGGATAAGCCAAATCTTTTACCTACGAAAGTAATAATATCAGAAAAATTAATCATAGTCAAGTTTTTTGTATGCGTTTACTTATAATGTATTAAGTTCATACTATACTATAATAATAGTGTCTCCGTTTAGTGTTTAGGCGGAGATTTGCTCGAATGGCGGAATTGGCAGACGCTGTGGACTTAAAATCCGTTGGTTATTAAACCGTGAGGGTTCAAGTCCCTCTTTGAGCATAATAAAAAAGCACTAAATAAGTGCCTGGTCATGATTCTCAATTTTACGCACGGCGGTGCAAGTTATAGCGAACGTAACATTTTCTAAGTGTTACGTTTTATGTTACGTTCCAAAATATGTTAAAATATAGTTAGATTAATGGAATGTTGATAATATAGTATTTTGGTTTATTAAATCAGAATAAATAACTATATATTATTAAAAAATAGGACCTAAGACTGATGACAAAAAGCCCAATTTTTGGTAAAATAGTCTTAGAATTAAATTAAAAAGGGAGGCCAAATATAATGAAAAATATGAATGATAATGATGTTATCTTTGACCAAAGAAGCGATGGATTGAATGCATTTTTCAGTAAAATTTATGCGTTGATGGGAGCAGGAGTATTAGTTTCTGCACTCGTTTCTTGGATAATGATTACATTTTTCTTAGATAACATGACAGCAATTCTCCAAAGTGGAAGTTTATTCTTCCTTGTACTCTGGATTATTCCTTTAGTGATGGTAGTATCACTTCAAGGGTTAGCAATGAAAAACTCAAAAATGGCACTACCGATTTTTATCGGTTATGCGGCATTTATGGGATTCTTGATTAGCTTCACTCTTTTGATGTATACCGCCACTGATATTACTTTAGCCTTTGTTACGGCAGCAGCAATGTTCTTTGGTTTATCTGTTTATGGACGATTTACTAAACGTAATTTATCGGCAATGGGTAAAGCATTTGGTGTTGCAGTCTGGGGTTTGATTGTAGCGATGTTCCTTAATTTCTTCATTGGTGGTACAATCCTTACAATCCTTATTAGCCTAGTAGGTGTTGTGATTTTCGCAGGGCTTATCGCTTGGGATAATCAAAAAATTACACAGGTTTATAATGCAAACAATGGACAAGTAAGTGATGGTTGGGCAATTTCAATGGCACTTTCACTCTATCTTGACTTCATCAACATGTTCCTCTTCCTGCTCCGTATCTTCGGTATCGCAGGTGGAAATCGTGATTAAGAAAAAATTACTGACAACACATCTGTCAGTAAAAATAATAAAAAAACTCTGCTGTCAGCAGAGTTTTTTCCTTTCATAAATCTTTGACAATCACATAATTAATTTCCAAAGGACCATGAAGTCCAACCACAAGTTGCATCTCAATATCACCAGAATTTGAGGGGCCAGAAATAAAATGAAGGGTTGACCCAGGCTTCTTATGTTCATCAAACCAAGCCGCAGCTTGGGTAGAACGAGGAACCATACGACTTAGTGGAATTACAGAAATATAATGAGTGGGTAAGAAGTGTAAAGAACGCCCTTGGCCAGCTTCTGATTCGACTACAATCGTTGCTGATTCAGCGAGGAAAAATTTAGGAACAGCCACGACGACATTAGAATTTTGAGCGGCATTAATATTTTCATCACGATTTTCTTTACCAATTTTCCACTTCACCAATTGGTCTGAAATAACATTCACTCCTAATTTTTCAAATTCATCTGTTGAAGGAATCATGACTTGTCCGCCACCAGATTTTTCAATTAATTGGCGAATCACTTCATTCATTTCAAAAGAAGAGGTTTCGATTAAATTAGCAGAAACTCGGCTGGCTTGCTCCTTAGCAATATCCAATAATTCCTCAGTAGTTAAATGAGCCAAATGTGTCTCAGGCAAATCTGAAATTGGAACATAAGGTTCAAATGGAAGTTCTACACCCCCACGTTTTTCAAATAAAGTTTCTAAAAATTTACTTCGATTTTCAATAGTTCCTGTCATATTTATTTACCTGCCTTATGTTTTTTATACCACTGACGAAATTGTTCTTTATGTGGCGGAGCAATTGGCAAGTCTCGGACATCTGTCCAACCTTTAGCTAGAGCAGGAGCTTTTCTAACGGCGCCATAGTTAAATAAAGAACCCTCAACGCTGACCTCCTTAGCTTTGGGTAACATATTAAGACCAGTGTGAGCCATATTTATTGCCATCCCAAATAGTGCTGGGCTACTTGTTCCTTTCCCAATCGTATTCATTTCAAAATTGACAAAAGAGCCATCATGATGCATTGAAAGATCATCTTCCATCACTTTGCGATGTTCAATTAAAAGTTCATGCAAAGGAATTTTTACCGGACAAGTTTCAGTACATGCACCACATAAGGTTGAAGCATAAGGTAAATCACCATATTGTTCATAACCTCCTAAAACGGGAGAGAGAACTGAACCGATTGGTCCAGGATAAATCGAACCATAAGCATGTCCACCAATTTGACGATAAACTGGGCAAACATTCAGACAAGCACCACAACGAATACATTGTAAAACAGCTTCAAAAGCAGTTCCAATCGCATTTGAGCGTCCATTATCAACAATGACAACATGAAAATCCTCAGGACCATCGGATTCGTCGTCGGCCTGTTGACCGGCAAAAGTGACATAAGTTGTCAGTTTTTGACCAACGGCAGAACGAGCAAGCATATTATCTAAAATTTCAGCTTCTTTGATTGATGGAACAATCCGTTCCATTCCCATCAGAACAATTTGTGTCTTAGGAATTGAAATTGTTAAATCAGCATTTCCTTCGTTAGTAGATAAATTAATGTCACCAGTGTTGGCAATGGCAAAGTTACAACCGGTAATTCCGACTTCAGATTTTAAGAAAAGCTTACGCATGGTATCCCTAGCACAGCGAGCCAAATTAACTGGATTATTATCACCTTCATAGCCTAATTTTTTAGCAAATATTTCACGAATTTGATCACGATTTTTGTGCAAGGCTGGAAAAACAATATGTGAAGGCTCATCCCAATCAGCGACTTGCAAAATAAATTCAGCCAAGTCTGTTTCCAAAATATCCATATCATCAGAAAGCGAAACGAGCATTGGGTCAATGTCAACTTCCGTGGTCACCATTGATTTTGATTTGACAATCTTTTTTGCGTTTTTTTCAAGAACAATCCGTTTAACATAATCATTGGCTTCTTTAGCATCAGCCGCAAAGAAGACATGACCGCCACGAGCCGCAACATTATCTGAAAACTCTGTCAGATAATGGGGCAAATATTTTAAAGTATGTTGACGAATGGATTCAGCAATATCACGCCATTCTTGCCAATTTCCAAGCTCATCACGCGCAGATTCTCTTTTCTCCCATTGGGCATCCTGCGCTTTGGCTACCGCAGCTTTAGCAAACTGGTCTTTTTTACTCTCTTCTAAACGTTCAGCGAAAGTTTTTGTACTTGTAGAAAGTCCCATTTTCTCCCCCTATGCTTTGATAAATGCTGGGTTTTTCACAGCATCTATTCTTTCTAAATCGACATTTGTGTTTAAAATTTCAGCAATATGCATCACTCTTATTTTTTTACCTTCGCGATTCAATTTTCCACCAATATTCATCAAGCAGCCTAAGTCAGCAGAAATTAAGATTTCAGCACCAGTTGATAGAATATCGTTTGTTTTTTCAGTGACCATCATCTCTGAAATCTCAGGAGATTTAACTGAAAAAGTTCCGCCAAAGCCACAACAATTTTCCAAATGAGGAAGAGGAAGAACTTCAAGCCCTTTGACTTTATCCAATAAAATGAATGGAGCTTCTCGTTCACCTAGAATTCTAGTCATGTGGCAAGAACGATGATAAGTTGCTTTTTCACCATTAAATGTGGCACCAAGATCTTCAAGACCTAAAACCCGATAAAGAAATTGGGTGAATTCATAGGATTTATTTGCTAAATCAATTGCTTTTTGTTTATATGGGTCACCTTCATCGAACATATGGGGATATTCTGTAAACATCCCTGAGCAAGAACCAGCAATCCCAACGACATAATCAGAAGATTCAAAAGCATCAATCTGATTTTTGATTGTTGGCATGGATTCTTTAACTAACCCTGAGTTATAAGTCGGTTGTCCACAACAAATTTGTTCTTCTGGCAAATCTGTTTCAATCCCCAAACGTTCAAGGACTTCAACCATGGCAATTCCAACTTGTGGAAACATCAGGTCCATCACACAAGTGGAGAATATTGAAACTTTCATAAGCACTCCTTAGTATTTTGAAATCTTTGTTAAAAACTAGACATCTCCTAGAGATGTATGCTCTTTCATTATATGCCGATTTATTTACATTTTCAAAAAAAGGAGCTGTCAAAAGAATTTGACAGACTGTCATTTAAAAATTATTTTGTAAAAATAAAAATACCAATCATCGATTGGTATTTATTTATTCGGGGTTAAAAAAAGTTTTTCAAGCTGTCTAGCTACACCATCCTCATCATTTGTCCAAGGAAGAATTTCACTGGCATAAGGAGTGAGTCTAGCAGAGGCATTTTTCATAGCATAAGCATTGGGAGCTAATTTAAACATTTCAATATCATTATGTTCATCTCCAAAAGCAATAAGATTCTCTAAAGGAATATCAAGAACTTTAAGTAGATGATTAAGACCAGAAGCTTTGGAAATCCCTTTAGGAACAACTTCTAATATGCCATTCGGTCCACCCCAAACGCCGACATCAATCTTGCCATTATAATGACGTTTCATTTCCTCTGCCAATGCTAATTTATCTTTTTGGCGAGTGGAAAGGAGTACAGCATGAGGATTTTCAGTAACTCGGTCTGCACGAAGTCGATTATAGGGTTGAAATTTTTCTACACCAAAGAGCTTGGGCTCGACATTACGGAAAGTGTTTAGAAAGAACTTTCGACGATATTCAACGGCAAAGAAATGGAGATTAAAATTTTGTTGGTGCCTCAAAAGGTCAAAAATGAAGGAACGATCAATATAATAAGATTTTGTATGTTCCCAGTTTTTATCATTAGGCATTGAAATCAAAGCCCCATTAAAATTAATGACTGGACTTGTCAACTCAAGCTCGCGATAGACATCTAAAGACATTCTAAAAGGGCGTCCGGTTGTGATACAGATAATATGTCCGAGTGATTCTACCTGTTTAAAAATATATTTGGTATAACGGCTGATTGAACGTCCATCAGACTGCAAAGTAGTACCATCTAAATCAATTGCAATCAGTTTACGTTCTTTGTAGTTCTCCATTCAAACTCCCCTTATTCTAAAATTTATTTGTCAATTCATTCATTATATCATAGTTAGAAGCAGGAGCGGAACTCTACCATGTTCTACGAACAAGAAAGTACTTTTTAAAAAACTTGTTCGTCATTACCGAACAATTAAAGGATTTAGAGTAGTTTTTATGCTAAATTTCTTGTTTCCTTAACTAAAACTGATTAGAATAATAATATAATGTTTTTTATTTTATGACGTGTTTGCTTAAAAAGCAAAGACAACTTTTTATCAAAGGGTTGAAATTTTAATCACAGACCCTAAAAGGAGAAATTATTCGTGAACAAGTTCTTTAAACTTGAAGAAAACGGCACAACAGTTGGCCGTGAAATAATGGCTGGTTTGACTACATTCTTTGCTATGAGTTATATCCTCTTTGTTAACCCACAAGTTTTGGGTACAACAGGAATGCCTGTCCAAGCAGTTTTCTTAGCAACTATTTTGGCCTCTATTGTTGGGACACTTGCAATTGCCTTAATCGCTAATGTTCCCTACGCTTTGGCACCCGGAATGGGTCTAAATGCATTCTTTGCTTACACTGTTGTATTATCGCTTGGTTATACTTGGCAAGAAGCTTTGGCAATGGTTTTCATTTGTGGGATTATCAATATTATTATTACTTTTACTTCCATTCGTAAAGCAATCATTCTTGGAATTCCTGAAAGTTTACAACACGCAATTGGTGGTGGTATCGGTATTTTCATTGCCTATATTGGGATTAAAAATGCAGGAATTTTGCGTTTTATCGCTGACCCAGGAACTTATGTGAACAACCATGGAACTATTACAGCAAATTCATCAATTGTTCCAGAACTTGTAACTTTTAATAACCCAGGCGTATTAGTCGCACTTGTTGGGATTGTAGTGACAATGTTCTTTGTTATTCGTAAATGGCGTGCAGGAATTTTACTTTCAATCTTAGTAACGACTATCTTAGCTCTTTTGACTGGTGTAGTTAAAGTTGATGTGAATACTTTATTTGCTGAAAACAACTTAGGAACAGCTATCAATCAAATGGGAACAACCTTTGGTGCTGCTTTTGGTCCAAAAGGTTTTGGCTCTTTATTCTCAGACTCATCACGTTATATTGAAGTTTTGATGACAGTCCTTGCTTTCTCATTGACATCTATCTTTGACCCAATTGGTACCTTTATTGGAACAGGTCGCGCAACAGGAATCTTTACAGATGAAGATTTGAAAGATATGGAAACAAGTCATGGTTTCTCTTCTAAAATGGATAAAGCTTTGTTTGCTGACATGATTGCCACTCCAATCGGAGCAATTTTCGGAACATCAAATACAACTGTTTATGTGGAATCTGCAGCCGGAATTGGTGCAGGGGGACGTACTGGTCTTGCATCTGTTGTAACGGCAATTATGTTTGCTATCTCAAGTTTATTCTTACCACTTCTTGCAATTGTTCCAACACAAGCAACTGCACCAATCTTGATTATTGTTGGGATGATGATGCTTGGTTCATTTAAAGAAATTAAATGGGGTGATTTGACTGAAGCAATTCCTGCTTTCTTTGCCTCAGTATTTATGGGACTTGCTTACTCAATCTCTTATGGGATTGCAGCTGGTTTCATCACTTACATTCTGGTCAAACTGTTCACAGGAAAAGTGAAAGAAGTAAAACCTGTCATTTGGGTTGTTGCACTTTTATTCTTGATTAACTTCGCTGTTTTGGCAGTACTTTAAAAAATTAAGATTCGTCAGTAAATGACGGGTCTTTTTTACTCACAGCTTTAGTCGCAAGCCAATGAAACAAATATAATGCATATCTAAAGATAAAAAAATTACTGCTTTGGCTAATTTATGCTAAAATCAAATGAAAGAGTATTGAATGTAAAAAATGTGAGTAATCTAAAGAAATATGTGAGAAGCAAAGCATGAAAAAAAATATTTCTCTTATTGTGAGTTTTATTGGTGTATTTATAATTGGTGTTATTATTGGGCGGTTTATTTTAGCTCCCCACCCACCTTTAGCGGATGATAATCGTCCGGTCTATCCTACTATTTATATTACAGGTTCTGATGGCAAAGCATCAACTATGAATACTATGGTTAATGATGTAACTTCTGATCGAGATACTCGGGCTAGAAAGGGACTGACAATCGTCGTTGATACAGATAATAATTATTCACTTAAAGTGACTGGTAAAATTGATAAGCATAATACATATCCAACGATAGAAGTGGGAAGGGTCAAAGGGACCAATAATTCTTTGAAGTACGAGGGTTCTTTAAAAGCGATTATGTCTTATCTTGGTAAGCATTATAATATTCCTTATGCGAATGTTTTAGGATATTCTGCAGGAGGTTCAGGTGTTTACCGTTATTTAATTGAATATGGATATGACCGTAGCCTTCCTCCAATAAAAAAATGGGTCTCTCTTGATGGTCAATTTAATGCCAGTACTCCACAACCGGATCAAACGCTAGCCCAAGTTTTGACGGATGGTCCTAAAGTTAAGACGAAATATTATGATTATTGGTTGCAAAATTATGAACGAGTTGATAAAAGTATTCAAGCGGTGTTGCTTGCGGGAGATTACGATAGTGAAAAGCAAACCGATGGTACAGTTCCTTGGGCGGATAGTTTTTCAATCTATCGTTTACTGATGAAAAATGGAAATTCTGTAGTTCATTATCTTATTAAGGGCAAAGATACATCACATGCTGAAATGCCTCATAATAAACAAGCAATCAATTATATTAAAGTGTTCTTTTATGAATAAAAAGAACGTTAAAAAATTTTAAATTGAAATGACTTTTCATAAAGGTCATTTTTTATTATTAAATCTAGGCTAAATACAAGATATAGTTTACAAAATTTATTCAAAAGAAGACTTGGCGCAATTGATTGACAGTTTGCTTCAAGTCAAGGTATAATAACAGCATGGATATAAAGAATGGTTTATTTATTATTGGGGTAATCCCAACAATACTTTTTGCAGTATTGACGTTTATTTTTTGGTGGAAAATTAGAAAACTGAAGGATTTAAGAACGTTACGATTGGGGCGTTTATCATTTTTTGCTTTGCTCTTTTTGTGGATTACAATTAATGGAATTATTGGTTCAGGATTAGTATTAACCGAATTGCATCAAAATGTACTTTTATTATTACTTATTGCTGAAGCAGTTGTGATGTTCTTAATCATACCAATGATAATCGGTATTATTGTACCTATAAGTATCGTTGTGTTAACAATAAAGATGTGGCGCAGAGAATCAAAATCGATAGGGAATCTTTTATTGCCTATTGTTGTGTTGACCTTTTTAGTAGTTGACTGGATTCATCTTTCAATGGGCAGATTACCGGATAGTTGGATTTGGTTAAAAATATTAGGAATGGTTTATCCCATTCTTTCAATTTATCTTGCTTGGCAGTTTGGAATTTTCTTTTTATCAAGTTGGGTCTATGGTCGGCGTGTTCGAAAACAAAGAGCAAATTACTATGTTGTCCTAGGCGCAGGGTTAATTCAGGGAGAACATGTGGGTAAATTGTTAGGAAATCGAATTTTGGCAGCGGTCAAAGCTGTCCGCGATAATGAAACAATTTTAGTTTTTTCAGGTGGACAAGGTCCTGATGAGAAAGTTTCTGAAGCTAGAGCTATGCAACGGTATGCGGTTGAAGTTCTTGGTTTTCCGATTGAGCGGACAATGCTTGAAGATCAATCAAGAACAACTTACGAAAACCTGGTTTTTTCTTCTCAATTGATTAGGGAAAAATTTCTGTTCTTCACTTCTGATTACCATGTTTTTCGAGCAGCTCTTTTTGCAGCAATGTTAAAACTTGAAGCTCAAGGTGGGAAGGGTGGAAAGACAGCTATGTATTATCGTGTTCCAGCTTTTATTCGTGAATTTATTGCTGTTTTAAATTATGAAAAGAAAAAACATATGATACGAGTAGGAATCATTGTGGCTATCTTTTTGAGTATTGCTATTGTTTCACAAATTGGCTATTTTTGGAATCAAAGATAATAAAAAGTTACTGACAACTTTCTGTCAGTAACTTTTTTGGTTACAAATAAATACTTTTTTCGTATAGTAAGATATGTTGACAGCAATTGATGAAAATGGACAAGTAGTAAACTTATTAGAAATAGAAGTAAAAGAACTGACAGGAAAATATTTTTGTCCTTCTTGTAAATCAGAGTTATTTATAAAAAATGGTGAAATAAAGATGACTCACTTTGCTCATAAATCTCTCAAAGCTTGCGACTTATGGCTTGAAAACGAATCTGAACAACATTTAGGATTAAAAAAAGCACTCTATCAACGGTTTAAAAAAACTGATAAGGTGGAAATTGAAGCTTATATTCCTGAATTTAAGCAGAGGCCAGATTTATTGGTAAATGATAAAATAGCTATTGAAATTCAATGTTCTCATCTTTCTACGAAACGTTTAAAAGAAAGGACAGAGAATTATCAAGTCCACGGTTTTACGGTACTTTGGCTTATGGGGCAAGATTTATGGTTAAAAGAGCAAATAACAGAACTTCAAAAAAATCTAGTCTATTTTTCAGAAAATAGAGGTTTCTATTATTGGGAGTTAGATTTCAAAGCTCAGAAGATGAGATTAAAATCCCTGATTCATGAAGATTTGCGTGGAAAAATTATTTATTTACAAGAAGAAATTCCTTTTGGGGAAGGACGACTTATTGAGCAATTACGACTGCCTTTTTTATCACAAAAGTTACTGACAATACCACTTATTGTTGATCTTAAACTAGCAGAATTTATTCGTCAGCAACTTTATTATTGTTCACCAAAATGGTTGAAACTTCAGGAAAAATATTACCAAAGAGGTGAAAATTTGTTGAATTTGACTTTTGAACGTTCATTTATTGCTCCTTTGGGATTGAACTTACTTGAAGTTTTTGATGATAAAATTCCTTTACATAAATTTACTCAAATTAAGCAGAATATTAATCTTTATTATGAAAACTTTTTAATAAATTTTCAGCAAAATAGCTTTAAGGCAGTCTATCCTCCCCGTTTCTATGCTATAATGAAAAAGCAGAAGAAGGATATGAATGAATGAAATTCTGCTAATAAGTTTTTAATGTGAATAAAAATTAATTTGAGTAAAAAGGAGTGATCTTCATGGCTAAGAACAGAAATGAAATTCCTGAAAAATTAACTTGGGATTTGACAACAATTTATAAAACAGATAAAGAATGGGAAGCAGAGTTAACTAGAATAAAAAGTGAACTTTCACTCGTTGAAGAGACAGACCCCGGTCATTTACTTGATTCAGCTGAAAGTCTTCTGATAATTACCGAAAAAATGTTATCCATTTCTCAACAAGTTGAAAAACTATATGTTTATGCTTCAATGAAAAATGACCAAGATACCATAGAGGCTAAGTATCAGGAGTATCAGTCAAAAGCAACAGCCCTCTATGTGAAATTCGGAGAGGTCTATGCCTTCTATGAACCTGAGTTTTTGAAAATTTCAAAAGAAGTCTATAACAAATGGTTGGGGGAGCTTAAAAAATTAAAAAACTATGACCATATGTTTGAGCGCCTTTTTGCAAAAAAAGCTCATATTCTTAGTCAAAAAGAGGAAAAGTTATTGGCTGCGGCTGGTGAAATTTTTGAAAGTCCTTCAGAAACTTTTGAAATTTTTGATAATGCGGATATTAAGTTACCTATGGTCAAAAATGAATCTGATGAGATGATCCAACTCACGCATGGAAATTACTCTTCCTTAATGGAAAGTAAGAATAGAGGAGTACGAAAAGCAGCCTACAAAGCACTTTATAGTAATTATGAACAATATCAGCATACTTATGCAAAGACCTTACAGACTAATGTAAAAGTCCATAATCTTAATGCCCAAATCCGCTCTTATGATTCAGCCCGTCAAGCTGCTCTGGCTAATAATTTTGTTCCAGAAAAAGTTTACGATGTTTTGATGGAGGCCATTCATCAACATTTGCCACTTTTACATCGTTATATTGAACTACGCAAGAAAATTTTAGGAATTACTGATTTAAAGATGTATGATATCTATACTCCATTATCTAATTTAGATTATAAATTTAACTATGAAGATGGAGTGAAAAAAGCAGAAGAAGTTTTAGCGATATTTGGTAAAGAATATAAAGGAAAAGTTAAAGCAGCTTTTGAACAAAGATGGATTGATGTCGAAGAAAATATCGGAAAACGTTCGGGTGCTTATTCAGGTGGATCTTATGATACCAATGCTTTTATGCTTCTAAATTGGCAAGAAACGTTAGATGATCTTTTTACTTTAGTTCATGAAATGGGGCACTCAATGCATAGTGCTTTCACGCGTGAAAACCAACCATATGTTTATGGGGATTATCCAATCTTTTTAGCTGAAATTGCCTCAACTACAAATGAAAATATTTTAACTGAAACTTTATTAAAGGAAAGTAAAGATGATAAGGAGCGCTTCGCCCTTTTGAACCACTGGCTTGATAGTTTCCGTGGAACTGTTTTCCGTCAGAGTCAATTTGCCGAATTTGAACAAAAAATTCATGAAGCAGATGCTGCCGGTGAAGTTTTAACAAGTGAATACTTAAACTCACTTTATGGCGAAATAAATGAAAAATACTATAATTTAGCAGTCAAAGAAAATCCAGAAATTCAGTATGAATGGGCTAGAATTCCGCATTTTTATTATAATTTCTATGTTTTTCAATACGCAACAGGTTTTGCTGCGGCAACTTTCTTAGCTGAAAAAGTTGTTCATGGTTCAGATGAGGATCGTCAAAAATATCTTGAATATTTGAAGGCAGGTTCCTCAGCTTATCCTTTAGAAGTAATTGCCAAAGCTGGAGTTGATATGGAATCTACCGATTATTTAGATGCCGCCTTTGAGCTTTTTAAAAATCGATTGAGTGAATTAGAAAAATTAGTTGAAAAAGGAGTTCATCTTTAAAAATGGTTGAAACATATAAACGTACAAGTAACCCCATGATGAATCGACCAGTTGTCAAAGCAGAATTAGTAGAATGGATGCGTTCAAGTCAAACACAAATAACCGGAGAACTTGCAGAAGTACTGAAATTTGCTAAAGAAAATAATATTCCAGTTATCCCACATGAGACAGTTATTTATTTTCAAATGTTGTTGAGTTTGTTGCAGCCAAAAAGAATTCTCGAAATCGGAACAGCAATTGGTTTTTCGGCTCTCATAATGGCTCAAGAGGTTCCAAATGCGGAGATTGTAACAATTGACCGTAATCCTGAAATGATTGAGTTAGCCAAAAAAAATCTGGGCAAGTATGACCATCGAAACCAAATTATTCTTAAAGAGGGTGATGCTGCAGATATTTTGAAAGAGTTATCGGGCTCATTTGATGTAATCTTTATGGACTCAGCTAAATCAAAATATATCGAATTCCTACCAATTGCTCTAGATCTACTATCTGAAAATGGAGTGATTTTAATGGATGATATTTTTCAAGGTGGAGAAATATTGACCCCAATTATGGAAATCAAAAGAAATCAGCGGGCGCTAGAGCGTGGCTTACGCAAGCTTTTTGATGAGGTCTTAGATAATCCGAAATATTTAACAAGTATTCTCCCACTTGGAGATGGCTTGTTGATGATAAAAAAAGCATAAATTAAACTTTTAGGTTGTCAATTTGCTGATTCATTTTTTGGTGTATTTAAAGCTTTATTTAATTTTTTATGATATAATTGCAACAAGTTAAAAATAAAAGGATGTTTTAGGACACATTAACTACAAACATCGAATCATGCGAAGGAGAATATCTTGAAATTCAAAAAACTCGGATTAGTTATGACTACTGTCTTTGCCGGAGCCGCATTGGTAACCTTATCTGGTTGCTCAAGTAGCGATTCAGCAAGCAAGGATATCATCACAATGAAAGGTGATACCATTCGCGTTTCTGATTTATACAAGGAAGCCAAACAATTTCCATCACAACCGACAAATACATTACTTCAAAATTTAACTTTTGACAAAATTTTTACTAAAGACTTTGGAAAAGAAGTAACCGATAAAGATGTCAGCAAAAAAGTTAAGTCAATTAAAGACCAATATGGTAGCCAATTTTCATCTGCTTTGCAACAACAAGGCTTGACTGAAGCAAGTTTCACACCATACATGCGTACACAAATGCTTGAACAAGCAGCGATTGACCATGAAATCAAAGAAACTCAATATACAGATGCTAATCTTAAAAAAGCTTGGGAATCTTACCATCCAGATGTAACAGCTTATGTTGTTTCTGAAACATCAAAAGATGCAGCAACAAAAGCGTTGGATGCCGCTAAAAAAGATGATGCTGGTAAAGCAAGCTTTGAAAAAACAAATGCTGAAAGCAAAGTAACATTTAATTCAACTTCAACAAGTGTTCCAACAGAAGTTCAAACAGCTGCTTTCAAATTGAAAAATGGCGAGTTTTCAGATGTCATTGAATCAACAAGTTCATCAACAGGTGCTACTTCATACTATATTGTCGAAATGGTAAAAACATCTGAAAAAGGAACTGACATGAACAAGTACAAAAAAGAACTTCAAAATGTCATTAAAACTGAAAAAGAACAAGATACAACATTTGTAAGTGGAGTTATTGCTAAATACCTCAAAAAGAATAACGTAACTGTGAAAGAATCTGCATTTGCATCACTCTTCTCACAATTTACACAAACATCAAGTTCTTCATCATCTAAATAATTTAGATAATAGAAATTAACTTTAAAGAGAGCTCTAAATGGTGAGAATGAGCAAGTTAAAAAAAGTGCTTATAGCAGCGATAACTGCTTTAACAACCGAACTAAGATGATAGAAATTCTATCGTGAATAAGGGTGGTACCGCGGTATAACTGTATACGCCCCTTTGTTTACGGTAGAATTTTATTGTTTTATTGTGAAAATTTTAACAAAGTATATGAAATAAGTTTATTGTTAGACTTTAAACTTTATATAAAAGGAGAAAATAATGAAAACCATGACTTCCGCAGAAGTTCGCCAAATGTTCCTCGACTTTTTCAAATCAAAAGGTCACACTGTGGAACCTTCTCAAAGTCTTGTTCCTGTAAATGACCCAACTTTGCTTTGGATAAATTCAGGAGTAGCAACGCTAAAAAAATATTTTGATGGTTCAGTAGTGCCGGAAAATCCTAGATTGACTAATGCTCAAAAGGCTATCCGGACAAATGATATTGAGAATGTTGGTAAAACAGCACGTCACCATACTATGTTTGAAATGCTCGGTAACTTTTCAATTGGGGATTATTTCCGTAAAGAAGCGATTGCTTTTGCTTGGGAATTATTGACAAGTTCTGAATGGTTTGAATTCCCAGCAGAAAAACTTTACATCACTTATTACCCAGCTGATATGGATACTTATAATCGTTGGGTTGAGGTTGGGGTAGACCCAACACATCTTGTGCCAATTGAAGATAACTTCTGGGAAATTGGTGCTGGTCCTTCTGGTCCAGATACAGAAATTTTCTTTGACCGTGGAGAAGTTTATGACCCAGAACATGTGGGCTTAAAATTGTTGGCGGAAGACATTGAAAATGACCGTTATATTGAAATCTGGAACATTGTTCTTTCACAATTTAATGCCGATCCATCAATCCCTCGTTCAGAATATCCTGAATTGCCACAAAAAAATATTGATACGGGAATGGGACTTGAACGAATGGTTTGCATTATTCAAGGCGGAAAAACAAACTTTGATACAGACTTATTCTTACCAATCATTCGTGAAATTGAAAAACTATCTGGAAAAACATATAGTCCAGACAGCGAAAATATGAGTTTCAAAGTGATTGCTGATCATATTCGCTCACTCTCATTTGCTATCGGTGATGGTGCTTTGCCAGGAAATGAAGGACGTGGTTATGTTTTACGTCGCTTACTTCGTCGCGCGGTTATGCATGGTAAAAAATTGGGAATTCAAGGGAAATTCTTGGCTTCACTCGTTCCGACTGTTGGGAAAATCATGCAATCCTATTATCCAGAAGTGCTTGAAAAAGAAGACTTCATCATGCAAATTATTGATCGTGAAGAAGAAACTTTCAACCGCACGATTGATGCGGGTCAAAAATTGATTGATGAACTTTTGGTAAATCTTAAATCTGAAGGAAAAGATAGACTTGAAGGGGCAGATATTTTCCGCCTCTACGATACCTATGGTTTCCCTGTGGAATTGACAGAAGAATTGGCAGAAGATGAAGGATTCAAAATTGACCACGAAGGATTCAAAGTAGCCATGAAAGCTCAACAAGAGCGTGCACGTGCTGCTGTTGTCAAAGGTGGTTCAATGGGCGCTCAAAATGAAACATTGTCATCTATCGAAGTAGAATCAGAATTCCTTTATGAAGATAAGACTACTCAAGGAAAATTACTTGTAGCTATTCAAGACGATGAAATTGTTGATGAAGTTTCTGGGAAAGCTCAACTTGTTTTTGATGTGACTCCTTTTTATGCTGAAATGGGTGGTCAAGTGGCTGACCATGGAGTAATTAAAGATGCAGAGGGTCAAGTTGTGGCTAATGTATTAGATGTACAACATGCGCCTCATGGCCAAAATCTTCATTCTGTTGAAACTCTTTCACCACTTAAAGTTGGTGAAAGCTATACTTTAGAGATTGACAAAGAACGCCGAGCTGCTGTTGTGAAAAATCATACAGCAACTCACTTACTTCATGCTGCTTTGCATAATATTGTTGGGAATCATGCACTACAAGCTGGTTCACTTAATGAGGTTGAATTCTTACGTTTTGACTTTACGCACTTTGCACAAGTGACTAAAGAAGAATTGGCTGAGATTGAACGTCAAGTTAATGAAGTAATTTGGCAATCATTAAAAGTTGAAACAGTTGAAACTGATATTGCTACAGCCAAAGAAATGGGAGCGATGGCCCTCTTTGGTGAGAAATATGGGAAAAACGTTCGCGTTGTAAAAATTGGTGACTACTCTATCGAACTTTGTGGTGGAACACATACACAAACAACTTCTGAAATTGGTTTATTCAAGATTGTTAAAGAAGAAGGAATTGGTTCTGGTGTTCGCCGGATTATTGCTGTAACAGGTCAAAAAGCTTATGAAGCCTTTAAAGATGCTGAAAATACTTTGAATGAAGTAGCAACAATGGTTAAAGCGCCGCAAACTTCACAAGTTTTAGCAAAAGTTACTAGCTTACAAGATGAGCTTAAAACAGCTCAAAAAGAAAATGATGCTTTGGCTGGAAAACTTGCAGCAAGTCAATCAGATGAAATTTTCAAAAATGTGCAAACAGCTGGTTCTCTCAACTTTATCGCCAGTGAAGTAACTGTTCCTGACGCTAATGGTTTGCGTAATTTGGCAGATATTTGGAAACAAAAAGAGCTTTCAGATGTTCTTGTTTTAGTTGCTAAAATTGGTGAAAAAGTAAGTCTTTTAGTGGCTTCTAAGTCATCAGATGTAAAAGCAGGTAATTTAGTTAAAGAATTAGCACCTTTTGTTGATGGTCGTGGTGGTGGAAAACCAGATATGGCCATGGCTGGTGGTTCAAAAGCAGCAGGAATTCCTGAACTTTTGGCCGCAGTTGCTGAAAAATTAGCCTAAAAAGATAAATATCGTAGATTTTCTACGATATTTTTTATTTTCTGGATATGAGTCAGTAAATTTTTATGGTAAAATGATGAAAATACTTGAAAGAGATGCCTAAAATGAAGATTACAATTTTTGGAGATTCAATTACCAATGGTTTTGGAATGGATGAAGGGGGTTCGTCAAATATTATTGCAAGATTAATTGAGAAAAATGAGCCCAAGCTGAAAGTGGTACTTCATGGAATTAATGGAGATGATACTTATGGTGGACTTCTACGTCTAAAATACGTTCTAGAGGAAGAAGCGGACTTAAATTTTATTTTCTTTGGGGCAAATGATGCTTCGCCTTATCATTTGATTCGACCGGCAGAATTTCGCGAAAATTTATTAAAAATGATTTCGCAGTTGGGTGTAGAAAGAACGGTTTTAATTACTCCTCCTTTTTATAATGATGATGAACCGACACATTATAGTAAGCTTTCCGAGGTTGAACTTTTTAGAGAAGTCATATTAAATTTAGGCAAAGAAAAATCGCTTAAGGTGATTGATATTTTTCAGATAATGAAGAGGTCTGAAAATCCTAAAAATTTGTTGAGAGCTGATGGTTTACATTTTACATCAAGGGCTTATGAGTTGTTGGTCAGAGAGATTTTATCTGTCATTAAAAATCCTTAAATAAATGTTCATTTTGTGGTAAAATGAGGGCATGGTAAAAAATACAGAAGATAAGCCTTTAGCTCAGAACAAAAAGGCTCGGCATGATTATGAAATTTACGAAACTTTTGAAGCAGGAATTGTGCTGACAGGAACGGAGATTAAGTCTGTTCGTCAGGCAAAAATTCAATTAAAAGATGGATTTGCCAGAGTTCGTAATGGAGAAGTTTGGTTATCAAATGTTCATATTGCTCCTTTTGAGCAGGGCAATATTTTTAATGTTGAAGAATTGCGTACGCGAAAACTATTACTAAATAAAAAAGAAATTGCTAAGATTGATAAGGAATTATCAGGGACAGGAATTACTTTTATTCCTTTAAAAGTTTATTTGAAAAATGGCTTTGCTAAGGTTTTGATGGGGCTTGCCCGTGGTAAGAAAGATTACGATAAACGTGAAACGCTCAAACGTAAAGAACAAAATCGGGATATTGCAAGACAAATTAAAGCTTACAACCGTTAAAGAAATCACTGATAAATCTGTCAGTGATTTTTTTACTGACAGAATTGTCAGCTTGCTGATAATTCTTTTATTTACAGCGAAAATATGCCTTCTTTGTCATATTTTATTGACAGATTTACCGTCAGTAAAAAAGTTTCAAGATAAAAATATCGTTTACAATCCATTTACCTTGTATTTACTAAGTGTTTACACCCAGTGCCTTCTTTCGATGATAGAATAGTTTTGTAAGCAAAAACGCTTAACAACTTATTTAGAAATTAATTGGAGAAACTTCTCATGAAAAAGAAAATTCTTGTTGGTCTTATTACTGCTGGTGCATTGTTAACTTTGGCAGCTTGTGGTTCATCAAACGGCTCATCATCTAGTAGCTCAAGTTCTTCTGACAAAGCTCTGTCAGGAAAAATTATTGCTGGAGGTTCAACTGCTCTTCAACCATTAGCACAACAATCGTCAACAGAATTTATGGCAAAAAATACTGGTGTTCAAGTGACTGTGCAAGGTGGTGGTTCTGGTGTTGGTTTGACACAAGTTGCAGCTGGTTCTTTCCAGATTGGGAACTCTGATATTTTTGCTGAAGAAAAATCAGGAATTGATGCTTCTGCAATTACTGACCATAAAGTAGCGGTTGTTGGTTTTGCACCGATTGTTAACGCAAAAATTGATGTTAAAAACTTAACTTCTCAACAATTGCAAGATGTCTTCACAGGTAAGGTGACAAACTGGAAAGATGTGGGCGGTTCAGACCAAAAAATTACGGTTATCGGACGGACTGAGGGTTCTGGAACTCGCGTAAACTTTGATAAATTCGCACTTGGTGGAGCAACAGAGGTTAAAGGCCCAACACAAGATGCTTCAGGTTCAGTTGTTCAAATGGTAGGTCAAACACCAGGAGCGATTTCATATGTGGCACTTTCTTATGTTGATACAAGTAAAGACATCAAAGATATTTCAATTGATGGTGTTGAGCCAACAGAAGCAAATGTTGTAACTAATGACTACAAAGTTTGGTCTTACGAACATATGTACACCAATACTAAGAAAGAAACTGCAGCAGATAAAGCTTTCATTAAATATGTGGCAGAAAACAACAAAGATATCAAAAAATTGGGATACATTCCAATCAGTGACATGAAAGTTGAACGTGACGCTGACGGAAATATCACTAAAAAATAATACTGACAGTAAGTCAAGTTCAAAATAATTTATGTCTGTCAGTAAATTTAACAATTAATAAATTAGTTTATAACCATAGGATTCAAAGCAATAAAAATTTTCTTCTTCATAAATTAAAATTTAAAAGTTTGACTCCTTTTTTATAAAAATTTTATCAGTGAACATAAACAGGATGAACTGATGAGAGACTATCTTTAAATTTTTCTTCATAATTCTTTCCCTAAAAGACAGGAAATTGCTCACTCTTTTTCAGAGTTGGGCATTTTCCCGTATTATTTACAAAACATTTACATAAGAACGCTATCATCAACCGCTCATTGATAGGCCATTATGGTATAATTAAGCTATGAAGAAGAAAATTTTTATTGCTTTGATGGCCAGTGTGAGTTTGTTTGCATTGGCAGCTTGTGGTTCTGGAAATAAACAGGTCACAGCAGGTGGCTCAACTGCCTTGCAACCCATGGTTGAACATGCTTCTATGGCATATATGAAGCAAAATCCTGATGAAATTATTATGGTTCAAGGTGGTGGTTCTGGTGTCGGATTGGCTCAAGTTGCGGCTGGTTCTTTCCAGATTGGGAATTCTGATATTTTCGCTGAAGAAAAATCAGGAATAGCAGTTGATAAAATTATTGACCATAAAGTTGCTGTCATTGGTTTCGCACCAATTATCAACAAAAAGTTAAAAGTTTCAAATTTGACTCAACAAGAACTGATTGATATTTTCACTGGTAAAATTACCAACTGGAAAGAAGTAGGAGGTCAAGACCAAAAAATTACGGTCATTGGTCGTACTGCTGGTTCAGGAACGCGAGTAAATTTTGATAAATATGCTTTGAATGGTGCCACAGAAGTGAATGGTCCAACCCAAGATGCTTCAGGTTCTGTTGTTCAATTAGTTGGGCAAACGCCAGGGGCTATTTCATATGTTGCTTTCAGTTACACCAATAAACCCGGTGTAAAGGCGGTTAATGTTGATGGTGTTGCGCCAAATTATGACAATGTAAAAACTAATGCATGGAAAATTTGGTCATATGAGCATATGTACACCAACAAATCTCGTAAGAACACAATCGAAAATAAATTTATCGAATACGTTCAAAATGATAAGAAAACCCTAGAGCAGCTTGGTTATATCCGTGTTTCTGAAATGAAGGTTGACCGTGATGCTAAAGGAAATGTTGAAAAAATTAAATAATTACTGATGGAAATTAAACTTATCCTCCGTCAGTAAAAAAATTAGTCAAAATAAGTTTAATCAATAACTTCATTTGCATTAATCAGATAGATGCAAATTAACAAAAATAGTTAGGTCCCTATGGAAAATTCAAAAATCAAAGAAAAATTGCTTTCAAGCAATAAAAATTCAAGACTTGAAAAATTTGGTAAGAGTTTAACTTTCTTATGTATTGCCCTTATTGTCTTCGTTGTAGGTGCAATTCTTGTCTTTGTTGCTCAAAAAGGTCTGTCAACTTTCTATTCAGATGGTGTTAATCCTTTCCGTTTCCTTTTTGGAACAAATTGGTCACCGGGTAATCTTGGCCCTGACGGTAAACCTGCAGTTGGCGCATTGCCGATGTTTACGGGGTCATTGATTGTTACTGTACTTTCAGCCCTTGTTGCCACTCCATTTGCGATTGGTGCGGGAATTTATATGACAGAAATTTCACCAAAGTATGGTAAGAAAATTTTGCAACCTGTCATTGAACTTCTTGTTGGTATTCCTTCAGTTGTTTATGGCTTCATTGGTTTGACTGTTGTTGTTCCAGCCATTCGTAATGTTTTTGGTGGAACTGGTTTGGGTCTCTTGTCAGGTGTGTTTGTACTCTTTGTCATGATTTTACCGACTGTAACTTCAATGACTGTGGATGCTATGAAAGCTGTCCCTTCTTATTATAAAGAAGCGTCACTCGGTCTTGGTGCAACGCGTTGGCAAACAATTTGGCGTGTTCTTCTAAGAGCCGCAACACCAGGGATTTTGACCGCTGTTATCTTTGGAATGGCGCGTGCTTTTGGTGAAGCTCTTGCTATTCAAATGGTGGTAGGTAATGCTGTAATGATGCCAAAAGATTTGATTTCACCAGCTTCAACCTTGACTTCAATCTTGACATCAGGAATTCCAAATGCAACACCTGGTATTCAATTGAATGCACTTTGGTCACTTGCCTTACTCCTTTTGATTATGTCACTCTTTTTCAACCTCGCAATGCGTGCTATTGCTAAGAAAGGAAGTCTTAAATAATGAACGCTAAACGCTCTGACAAGATTGCCACTGGTGTCCTTTACGTCCTTTCTGGCATCATTGTCCTTATCCTCGCTTTTTTACTGGCTTATATTTTAATTAAAGGTTTGCCAGTTATCTTTAAAGATCCTAAATTTATCATCACCGCGTCAAATCCATTGACAGGTGGTGGGATTGCAGTCCAACTTTTTAACTCTGTTTATCTTTTGATTGTCACTTTGATTATTTCTGTTCCTTTATCACTTGGCGCAGGAATTTATCTGTCTGAGTATGCGAATCAAAAACATTGGTTAACTGGTGTTGTTCGCTCAGCTATTGAAGTTTTATCTTCACTTCCTTCAATCGTTGTTGGACTTTTCGGGATGTTAATTTTTGTATTACAATTTGGTCTTGGATTCTCAGTTTTATCAGGTGCCTTGGCACTGACTGTGTTCAACTTACCATTGATGACTCGGAATGTTGAAGAATCACTTCGAGCAATTCCAACTTCACAACGTGAGGGTGGTTTGGCACTCGGAATGTCACGTTGGGAAACGGCAACACAAGTCATTTTACCAGCTGCTGTGCCCGGAATCATTACTGGGGTTATCTTATCTTCAGGACGCGTTTTTGGTGAAGCTGCGGCTTTGATTTACACTGCTGGACAAACGAACTTACCAATTAACTGGGCAAACTGGAATCCGATGAGCTTGACTTCGCCACTCTCACTTTTCAGACCAGCTGAAACTTTGGCTGTTCATATCTGGGCACTTAATACCGAAGGAACGATTTCAACAGCACAACAAATTTCTGCAGGAGCTTCAGCAGTATTGATTATCTTTGTTCTCCTCTTTAACTTGGGGGCACGTTTCCTTGGAAATCGAATTCACAAGAAGTTAACATCTTCTAACTAAGAAAATCAAAGATTTTATAGAGAAAGAATAATTATGGCAACAACATATGACTGGTCTCAGCGCAAAATTATGGTGCCTGAGAAAGAAGAAATTGCATTATCAACAAATGATTTGCGTGTTTTCTATAACGGAACAAAAGAAGCAATCCATGGCGTGACAATGTCTTTTCCTAAAAATGAAATCACAGCACTTATTGGCCCTTCAGGTTCTGGTAAATCAACCTATTTACGTGCTTTGAATCGCATGAATGACACGATTGATGGCGCTCGGGTGACTGGCGAAATCAATTATGAAGGGGTCAATATTAACGAAAATAAAGTGAATGTTTTTGAAGTTCGTAAGCAAATTGGGATGGTTTTCCAAAGACCTAATCCATTTCCAAAATCAATTTATGAAAATATTGCCTTCATTCATCGTCGTGATGGCGTGAGAGACAGGAAAAAACTGGATGAGATTGTTGAAACTTCATTGAAGCAAGCTGCTTTGTGGGATCAAGTAAAAGATAATCTTAATCAATCAGCACTTGCCATGTCCGGTGGACAAGCACAGCGCTTATGTATTGCAAGAGCATTGTCAGTAAAACCAGAAATTATTTTGATGGATGAACCAGCGTCAGCTCTTGACCCAATTTCAACAATGCAAATTGAAGAAACAATGATGGAACTTAAAGAAAATTATACGATTATCATTGTGACTCACAATATGGCTCAGGCTTCTCGGGCCTCTGACAATACAGCTTTCTTCTATTCAGGAGATTTGATTGAGTATGATAAAACAAGCACAATTTTTACTCAACCTAGTTTGCAATCAACAGAAGATTATGTCTCTGGTCACTTTGGTTAAGAGAAAATAAAGTTTAAAATTACTGACGGAATTTTCGTTAGTAAAAAAACTACTGACGGATTCTTGATTTGTCGAAAAACTTGTCCGTCATAGGACAGTCGTTTGTACTTTAGTACATTACGAATGTGCTAGTAGTTGTATCAGTAACTTATAAAAAGGTAAAATATGGAAAAAGAAGCAGTTTTAACCGTCAGCGACTTATCGCTTTATTACAGCAAGAAAAAAGCGTTGAATACGATAAACATGACATTCTACAAGAATGAAATTACAGCGCTCATTGGTCCCTCAGGATGTGGAAAATCAACGCTTTTACGTTCAATCAATCGAATGAATGATTTGATTCCAACAGTAACAATTACTGGAGCCATTGATTATAAAGGTAAAAATATTTACAGTCCTAAAGTTGATACTGTGGATTTACGTAAAGAAATTGGCATGGTTTTCCAACAACCCAATCCTTTTCCATTTTCAATTTATGAAAATGTGGTTTATGGATTGCGTTTAAAAGGAGTGAAAGATAAGGCACTCCTTGATGAAGTGGTGGAAAACTCACTCAAAGCAGCAAATATTTGGGATGAAGTTAAGGATATTTTGCACAGTTCAGCACTTGGACTTTCAGGTGGGCAACAACAAAGGGTTTGTATCGCACGTGTCCTTGCTGTCAATCCCGAAATTATCCTAATGGACGAACCAACATCAGCCCTTGACCCAATTTCAGCGGCTCGTGTCGAAGAAACCATGCTTGAACTTAAAAAAGATTATACAATCGCGATTGTTACACATAGTATGCAACAAGCATCACGAATTTCAGACCGTACCGCCTTTATGTTAGACGGAAATCTGATTGAGTATAATGATACGAAAAGTATTTTCTTAAATCCAGAAAAACAAGAAACTTCTGATTATATTTCTGGTAAATTTGGATAAATTTTACTGACAGCCTTTGATGCTGACTTTAAAATGGAATGGACCGTCTAGCCAAAAGGCGAAGCGAGACATTTCATTAGCATTCATTAAAGAAAGCGAAATAGCGTTGATTTAAATGAATGTATCATAATAACATTACTATAAAAACAAAGAGGGGTAATTATGTTGCGTACACAATTTGAAGAAGATCTTAATAAACTTCATAATCAATTTTACTCAATGGGCACGCAAGTTTCTGCTCAATTGAATAAGGCCGTTCGTGCCTTTGTTAGCCATGATCGTGATTTGGCTGAACAAGTCATTGAAGGCGACCATGCCATTAATGACCAAGAAAAAAGTCTTGAAAATCAATCATTAGAAATGATTGCACTTCAACAACCGGTTTCTAGCGATTTAAGAACAATCATCACCGTTCTAAAAGCATCATCTGACCTTGAGAGAATGGGTGACCACGTTGCATCTATTGCTAAGGCAACCATTTCACTTAAAGGTGAAGAAAGAATTCACGTGGTTGAAGAAGATATTAGCTTACTCGGTGAAAAAGTTAAATCTATCGTTGATGCTTCACTCAATGCTTATATTCAAGGCAATGATAAACGGGCTCATGAAATTGCTGAACAACAATATGTCATCAAAAGTATGAGTCATGAAATTCAAGAAAAAATTCTTGACGGAATGAAAGAAAACTCTGAAACAGTAACAACAGGTAAAGAATACTTGTTGACACTGGTTTACTTAGAACGAATTACCGGTTATGCGGTCAATCTCTGTGAGTGGATTGTTTACTTGAATTCTGGAAACATTATTGAACTGTAAAATAAAAAGTTACTGACAAGAATTGCTGTCATAGGATAGTCGTTTGTACTTTAGTACATTACGAATATCCTGGCAGTTCTATCAGTAACTTTTTTTATTGCTCATAATCAATTTCAATGACTTGGTGGGTCAGATATTTATTTTCAGCAAAGTCCATTTTGATGACATAGGGCATCTTTCCAGCTAAAGATTGAAAATCTTGAAACTGAAAGTCTGGTTGATAAAAATTTAAAATGGTAGAAAGAGAAGTACCATGTGTTCCGATTGCAACTTTTTGATTTTTAGAAGTTGTTAAAATCTGTTCAAGGGCTGAAATATTACGATTTTGAACTTCACGTAATGATTCTCCGTCAGCAAATTTATAATCAAAATCATTCCATTGTCGCTTAGCAAAGGGCCAAAAATCAGCTATTTCATGGCCAACATTTCTTTCTCTAAAATCAGAAATGAGTTGAATTTCAAGATTTTTAGAGTGAGCAAGAGGATTCAGGGTACGAACAGAACGTTGAAATGGACTGGAAAAAATTTGCTCGATTGATACATTTGCAAAAGCATCAGCCAAGATAAGTGCGCGTTTTTCACCCTCGGCAGTCAGCGGAACATCCATATCGTCATAGGCTGCATTATCTCTAAGCGAATGTCGAATAAAATAAACTTCAGTCATGTGACTCTCCTTTTTGATGTTCTAGCCTTCTAAGATTTCAATTCTTAAAGGCTGTGTGGAAATTTCTGCTTGCCCTCCCAGAGGAAAAGTAAAAATAGGTTGAGTATGTCCAAAATCGACATCATAGACGACTGGAATTGTTTTTAAGTGGGGATATTTATCTAAAATAAAGTGTAAAATTTCCTCAGTCATCCCCTCTTCCTTAGGAAAACGACCGATGACAAGCCCAGCAATATCTGGATAAATTTGCAGAAAATGAGCTAATTCTCGGTCCCAATCATAGAAATCTTCCTGCTCCGCATTTTCTAAAAAAGCAATTGGGTGACTGGATTTGACTTGAGCACTGGTTCCTGTCACAAGCATCAAGGTATTTAGATTTCCGCCAATAATTTCCCCTGTCGCTTTGCCATGGTTATATATTTTCCAAGCAGCAGGCAGAAGATGACGAGCTTGAGTGGGGTCATACCAAGCATCACTCGTGTAAAAATCGCTGGCATTTAAAGAATAAGTTGACTGACCAGCGACTGCATTTTTCCAAGAATTAGTTTGAAAGTCTTGTAATTCATCCATTAAAAAGGCGATATAACCTGGACCATAGTAAGTGACCAAGCCAGTTTTAGCGAAAATCGCTTGGTGAAGAACAGTGATATCAGAAAATCCACAGAAAATTTTAGGATTATTTTTTACAACGTTCCAATCAATATAAGGAAGAAGTTCATTAGAGTTAAAGCCACCAATTGTACATAAAACAGCTTTAACATTCGGGTCTGAAAATGCTGCATGGAAATCTGCAAGACGTGAATTAATCGAACTTGATTCAAGCAAATCATTTTCTAAAATATGCTGACCAAAAGTAACCTGATAACCAAGTGCTTCAAGACGAGCTTTTGCTTTTAATTTATCTTCAAATTTTCCAGTCCGAGTCAAAGAAGAACTAGGTGAAATCACACGGATTTCATCCCCCTCTTGTAATTTTTTAGGAAATATTTTATTCATTTATCAAAGCCCTCCGTCAGTAAATTGAACTAATTATAGCATTTACTGACAGCATTGTCATCAAAAATATTTAAAGATTTTAATTTAGGATTATATTTTGAAAGTTACTGACAGAAATTTCTGTCAGTAATATTAAACAAAAAAATCTACTAACAAGCCAAAAAAATTTCTGTCAGTAGATTTTTTAATTATTTAATTACTTCAAGTCCACCCATATAAGGACGAAGGACTTCAGGAACAGTGATTGAGCCATCTTCATTTTGATAATTTTCAAGAATAGCAGCCACAGTACGTCCAACAGCAAGTCCAGAACCATTCAAAGTGTGAAGGAGTTGAACTTTACCCTCTTCGTCACGATAACGAATTTGGGCACGACGGGCTTGGAAATCTTCACAGTTTGAACATGAAGAAATTTCACGGTAAGTATTTTGTGCAGGAATCCAAACTTCTAAATCATAAGTTTTAGCAGCAGAGAATCCCATGTCACCAGTTGACAAAGCCACGACACGGTATGCAAGACCCAATTTTTGCAGAATATTTTCAGCGTTTGCTGTCATTTTTTCAAGTTCATCATAAGATTGGTCAGGTTTAGCAAATTTAACCATTTCAACTTTATGGAATTGGTGCAAACGAATCAAACCACGAGTATCACGACCAGCAGAACCAGCTTCAGAACGGAAAGAAGGACTCATTGCTGTGAATTTGATTGGCAATTCTGCGCCATCCAAAATTTCCCCACGATAGTAGTTAGTCAAAGGAACTTCAGCAGTTGGAATTAAAACAAAACCACGGTCATCTTTCAATTCAAAAGTATCTTCTTTAAATTTAGGATATTGACCCGTTCCAAACATTGACTCTTGATTAACCATATAAGGAGTAATCATTTCAGTATAACCTTCTTTACCGTGCTCATCAAGCATGAAGTTATAGAGTGCACGTTCAAGTCTTGCGCCAGCACCTTTGTAGAATAGGAAGCGTGAACCAGTGACTTTACCACCACGTTCCCAATCCAAAATTCCTAAATCTTCACCCAAATCCCAGTGAGCTTTAGGTTCAAAATTGAAAGTTGGAGTTTGACCAACACGACGAACCTCAACATTATCATCTTCATCAGCACCAATTGGTGTACTTTCATGAGGAAGATTTGGCAACATGATAATGATTTCATTCAAGTTTTCTTCGATTTCAGCAAGTTCAGCATCAATGGCTTTGATTTCAGCAGAAACTTTTTGCATTGCAGCAATTTGTGCGCTGGCATCGCCTTTTGCACGTTTTACTTGAGAAATTTCATCAGAAACGCTATTACGTTCAGCTTTCAAAGCCTCAGATTTTACAATGAGTTCACGACGTTTAATGTCTAAGTCATGAAGTTTTTCAAGTTTCTCTTTTTCAACACCACGAGTGGCTAATTTTGCAGCAACACCGTCAAAATCAGCACGAATTTTTTTAATATCAAGCATAAGCTCTCCTTTATTTTTATATAAAACTTACTGACAAGAATATTTTAGAAAAAGTTCTGTCAGTAGAAAAAAAGCGCCCAAATTCAAAAAGAATTAGGGCGCGGTAATCGCACGGTTCCACCTAAATTATCTATTTATTTACTGACGAAAACTGATATTCAAGCTGTCAGTAAAAATAGAACTCAAGTCACTTGTAACGTAAGCAGACGTTCTCATTTTCATGAGAAAATTAACAGAAGTAGAAAGTCATTATTTCATTTTACTTGTTTTCAGCACCACAAGCTCTCTAAAAAAATTTAATAAGACCCATTTCTAGATTTATTTTACCATTTTGTGAATTACTTTGTCAAAAATTTTTAAAATCATCATTTTAAAATCAATCATTACTTTTTGAAAGCGCGACGGAAAGGGTCAAGCAAACTAGGTGCTCTGACAATATTTTCTTTACCCACATATTCAGCAACTTTTTTCAAAATAGAACCGGAATCCTTAGAAGAAAATCGTACCTTAGCTTGAGTGTCTAAAATCAAAGAAAACTGCTGACCAAGTTTTCCACTGATTGAAACATCAACTTCGGCGCTTTTAATACTTGACCAAGTAAAGAAAATATTTTGTCCTCGGCGTGGATTTTTATATTCAAATTCAAAACCAGCATCACCCAAGATAATATTTCCATTTTCAACCACACCTAAATAGGCTGTTCCTTTTGTTTCATAAAATATTTCAGAATTATTAGTTGCCAAAATCGTCCTCATTTCGTTTATACCTGTATTATAACATATCTATATTATATCAAGAACTAAAGAAGATAATAAAAATAGGCCCAACGAGGGATATGGTTTAAAGAATAAATATAAAAATGTTATCATTAGATTATAAGAAAAAACTAATAAAGGAGGTAAAATGACTTTAATCGGAGTAAAAATTGATAGACTATTTCTCAGAGATCTATTCATACTACTAGTTGGTATAGGCCTTTATATCCTCTCTATTCAACTTTTTGTCGTTCCTAACGCGATGGCTAGCAATGGAATCGCAGGATTTTCAGTATTTATTCATTTTGTTTTCGGAATGAATCCAGCTTTGACTTTTTTTGCAGTCAATATTCCACTCTTTCTTTTGAGTTGGAAACTACTTGAGCAGCGGGAATTGTTACTGACCATTCCTGGAGCGCTGGCCATGAGCGGATGGATGATGATTTATGAAGCAATAGGAATTACTGGCTTTCAAATGGACTCATTGATTACTGTGGGAATTATAGACGGAATCCTCTCAGGAATTGGTGCAGGTTTAGTTGTTCTATCACAAGGAACATTTGGAGGCTCTATTCTACTTGCGCGGCTTTTTGAAAACAAGTGGAAAGTGCAAATAGATAAAACGCTCTTTGGTATTGATATTGTAGTTATGCTATTAGCAGTCGTGACTTATCTTGCCCTTCCAAATTTTTTTGTCACACTCTTATCTTGTTACATCTTCAGTAAAGTCACACGTTTCATCGGACGACCCTCATACCGCCAACAAATTTTACAAAAAGTTGGATTAATAAAAAATGAGTCAAGCTGTTCTTGCACAACTAATGAATGTTCTTGCTCTAACTAACAAAAAAATCCCAGATTGGGATTTTTATTTTTTCTTCTTTCTCTTAAAAGCATTTTTAAAAGTTCCGAGGAAACTAGGGGATTTAACCACTTTATCGTTTCCTAAATAATGACGAATCCATTTTAAAACAGTTCCTGAGTTTTTCGATGAGAATCGAACCTTAGAGCCATTTTGTAAAACGATTGAAAATTGTCGACCAACTTTTACCTCACCTTTGAGGGATTTTGAAACATCACCCTCAACACGAGCCACTGCCGTCCAAGGAAAAGTCATATTTTTTTCAACATTTCGGTCATTATAAAACTCAAAAGCAACATCACCAATCAGAATTTTTCCATATTCAGCAAAACCTAAATAAGCAATTCCTTCTGTTGAATAATCAGCCTTAGTATTTAGTGATTGAGCCACAGATTCTCTCCATTTCCTAGATTAATAATCTAAAAACCATTATACCATAAAAACACTTTACTTGCCTTAAATACTTCAATTTATTAGAGAAAAATAAAATAAAAAAACCAATCCAAAGATTGATTTTTTTATACCAAATCGATTACATGATTTGAGCCCAACGACCGAGGATACCCACGACGAAGAGACCAAAGATAATAACGATTGGAGAAACTTTTTTCTTAAGCAACCACATGCAAAGGAATGTGATAAGTAAACCAGCAAGACCAGGAATCAATTGATTCAAGTTATCTTGAAGATAAGTTACTTTTGTAGGATCAAGAGAAAGTTTGTTACCAACTTGACCAAGAATATCATGAAGTTGTGTACCAGATACAGAACCTTTAGGGAATTCTACATAAGCACCTTTTTGTAAAGGAATTTTTGAAACAACAGCGTTAGGACCATTAAAGTTAATTGTTACCCAACGTTGAATCAATACACCAAGGACGAACATACCAAGGATAGATGCACCTTTAGTAATAGTTTGGAGAAGTCCTCCACCAAGGTCTTTAGTGATTGCAGAACCTGATTTATAACCAAATTCTTGAGTGTACCACAAGAAAGCGATACGGATAGCGTTCCACACGATGAAGAAGAAGAGTGGAGCGATAATTGATCCACCAGTAGCCAATGAAGCTGCAATCGCACCAACGATAGGACGTACTGTAAACCAGAAGACAGGGTCACCGATACCGGCAAGAGGACCCATCATACCAACTTTAACCCCTTGAATAGCGGCATCATCGATATCAGCACCGTTAGCACGTTCTTCTTCAAGGGCAAGAGTTACACCGATGATAGGAGCGGCAACGTATGGGTGAGTATTAAAGAATTCCAAGTGACGTTTCAAAGCTTCTTTAGCTTCTTCGCCAGAAGGGTAGAGTTTTTTCAATGCTGGAATGAGCGAGTAAGCCCAACCACCATTTTGCATACGTTCGTAGTTCCAAGAACCTTGGAGGAACATTGAACGCCACATAACGCTACGACGGATTTTCTTATCAAGAGTTACTTTATTTTCAGACATTTTTTAGATCCTCCTTTCTTAGTAGTCGTTCAAGATGTCGCCAATTGGGTCACCTGATGAAGATGCAGTACCATTTCCAGAACCACCAGAAGCTTGGAGGTTAAGGTAAACGATAGCGATAACAACACCGAGGACACCAGTTGCAATCAATGTTAATTCAGAGATTGGTGCGAGAGCGAAACCAAGGAAGAAGAATGGCCATACTTCACGAGTAGCCATAAGGTTGATAACCATAGCATAACCAACGGCAACAACCATCCCACCACCGACAGCAAGACCGCCAGAGATAACTGGAGGAATAGCAGCAAGAGCTTTTTGGATAGCATCTGGTGAGATAACCAAAAGAAGTCCAGCAGGGATAGCAATACGCAAACCTTGACAGATAAGCGCGATGAAGTGCCACATTTCAACACCTGAGTATGAACCATTTTCAGCAGCACGGTCAGCTTGGTGAACGAGCACAACTGAAAGCATACGTACAAGAGTAGTCAATACAAGACCAGCAGTTGCAAGCAAGATAGCAGCAGGAACGATAGTACCCATGATGTGAGTCAAGTCAAAGTTATTTGATTGAACCATCAAGATAGATGATGCGATAGAGGCAAGGGCAGCATCGGGTGCGACAGCGGCACCAACGTTAGCCCAACCAAGAGCGATCAATTGAAGTGAACCACCTAGGATAATCCCTGCAGAAGCATGACCGGTAACAATACCGATGAGCGAGCAGGCGATAATTGGTTGGTGGAATTGCCATTGGTCAAGGATACCTTCAAGACCAGCAAGGAAGGCAACAACAATGACCAAGATTACAGATAAAACACCGTATTCCATGTTTTTTATATCTCCTTAATTATTTGGCTGCCTAATATTCAATTTTAGTAATCAGAATATCAGACGAGCATATTCTGATTATTGTACGTCAGCTTTGTTAATCAAACCAAAGAGGTCAGATTTAGAGTCAGCTGGAACTTTACGTACGTCGAATTTAACTCCGAGGTCACGCAATTTTTCAAAAGTAGCAACGTCATCTTTGTCCATAGAAAGAACTTTGTTGAGCATTGTTTTACCAGTTGAGTGAGCCATAGAACCAACGTTCAATGTTTCAATTGGTACGCCACCTTCGATTGTTGCAAGAGCGTCTTGTGGAGTTTCGAAAAGAAGAAGGGCTTTAGTGTCACCAAAACGTGGGTCTTTAGCAACTTCAATCATTTTCTTAATTGGTATAACGTTAGCTTTTACACCAGTTGGAGCCGCTTGTTCAATGAGCTTCTTACGAAGTTCATCTTTAGAAACGGTGTCAGAAACAACGATGATGCGGTTTGCTCTTGAGTCTGGAGTCCAAGCAGTTGCAACTTGTCCGTGAAGCAAACGTGAGTCAATACGAGCGAGGTTAATTTTAATTTTACCATCACCGATGACTGTTCCTTCAGGAATCGCACCTTGAACAGCAGCCGGAGCAGCTGCAACAGCAGTTTCTTCAGCAGGTTGAAGTTCTTCAGGTAGTACTTTAATACCGCCTTTGGCTTCTTTCATAATATTTGCTACGACTTTATCCACCCCGGCAGACGCATCCATCATGCGTTCTGTGTAGGCTTGGATAAGCATAGGCAGGTTGAGGCCTGTGATGATAGCAATCTTGCGCTCTGGATTTTCACCCATCACTGCACTTGCTTGATTAAATGGAGAACCGCTCCATAAGTCAGCAAGGACAAGTACTTCATCTTCAGCATCAAATGTTGCGATGGCAGCTTCGATTTTAGCATGCAAATCAGTTGGTCCTTCGCTAGGCATAAAAGTAACAACTTGTACTTTTTCTTGCTCTCCGAAAATCATAGAACCAGATTGTTTGATGCCTGCGGCGAATTCACCATGGCTCGCAATAACAATTCCGATACTCAATGTGAGTAACCTCCTATATAAGATTATAATAAAAATTATTACTTAGTTATTATACTACTTCAAATCAATATTTGCAAATGTTTTCATAAAAATATTACACTTGTTTTTTAAGGAATGGAAACCCTTTATAAATAATTTGTATAGATAGCTTTATAAAGCGTTTTTTGGGTCGTAAATAAAAAAAGATTATCAAAGTAAGATAAATCTTTTTGAAAAGTAACAGGAATCGAAAAACTTATGGTAGAATAGTAGTTGATAAAATAATACACTAATCTCTCTCGATTTTAAGTGCTCCTGTAGGACAGGATTTTATAGCTAAAAGAAGTGAATTATCATCGGAAAATTCTTTTTGAACTTCCTCCGTATCATAAAATTTGACGATTCCATTATCGTGATAATCAAAAACTTCTGGCGCATGGAGATTACATAAACCACATGCGATACATTTGTCGGGAATTATTTTTATCTTCATATAGGAAATGATAATAAAAAAATAGTAAAATTGAAAGGAAAAGGTCGTGTCAACAAAAGAACCCTGGAATAATGAAATTTATCGTGCGATGAAAGAAGAATCGACTGAAATGAAGAGACATGATAGAGGTAGAGATGAAAGTAAACGTCCGTTAACGACGCGTTTTTTGACTTTTCTCGTTATCCTCATGTTTATTCTTGTTGGGCTAGCTATTGGCTTTATTTTATGGAATAACCAAGTACGAAATACAGCTAGTATCGCAAAAAGTTTTCATCAATCTTCATCGGTAGCTAAAACCGAAGAATCAACCAGTCAAGCCACGGCCTCTTCCTCAACAGAAGCGACTCCACCTGCTAGTAGCAGCAGCACAGTTGCCTCATCATCTAGCAGTAGCGTTGAGTCTGGAACAACTTATACAATTGCTACCGGAGATTATCCAAGTACGATTGCAGCTAAGACAGGAATTCCTTGGGCAACGATTGCTAGTTTGAATGGAATTACAGCTGATGGATATAATGCTGATGGATCAGCTATTCATGCTGGACAAGTTTTAAAATTAAAATAGAAAATCACTGACAGACCTTTTTACATAATTCTGTCAGTAAAAATTGAACTAAAATAGGAAATAAGGTAAATAAAGAGATTCTATGAAAAAGATTCAAATTGCAATTGACGGTCCAGCGTCAAGTGGAAAATCAACAGTTGCTAAAATTATTGCACGAAATCTTGACTTAATTTATTTGGACACGGGCGCTATGTATCGAGTAGCTACTTTTGTTGCCTTGCAAAAGGAAACAGATGATGCAAAAGAAATCATTGAATTTATTGAAAAAAATCCAATTTCTTTTATGAATGGTCAAAAAGGTCAAGAAGTTTTAATGGGATCAGAGAATGTTACAGAAGTGATTAGAACAAATGAAGTTACAAATACTGTTTCTAAAATCTCAGCTATGACCGAAATTCGTGAATTCATGGTTGCAGAACAACAAAGAATTGCTAAAAATGGTGGAATTATCATGGATGGACGTGATATTGGAACAGTTGTTTTACCAAAGGCAGATTTGAAAATTTTCCTTGTTGCTTCAGTTGATGAACGAGCTGAAAGACGTTATAAAGAAAATCTGTCTAAAGGAATTCCAACCGATCTTGAGCGTTTGAAAATTGAAATTTCGGAAAGAGACCGCAAAGATAGTACACGAGCAATTTCTCCTTTGAAACAAGCAGAAGATGCGATATTACTTGATAGTACTGGAAAAACAATCAATGAAATTGTTCAATTTATTGAAGACAAAGCTAAAGAACTCATGTAAATGAGTTCTTTTTAATTATTAGATAGTCTAAAGATTGGTAAGATTTTGCAGGAATTATCAAACTTTGATATAATAATATGACAATGAATGAAAAAAAGTATAAACGCTTAGAATATTTGAGACATAACATCAATTATCTCACAATCCGAGAGCGTCAAGAGTACTATGACTTACTCAATGAACTAAAAAAAGCTGGAAATCAATCTGAACCCGAAGAATTCGAGGAGTTTGAAGAATACGTTGAGCCAGAATATGAATATTCCGATTATGAACCAGAAAGCTTTCAAAAAAATACTTCCTCTTCTAACGGTAGAAATACTAGTCGAAGAAATACGCGAGAAAGTTTTTCAAATCAAGAAAACAACAGAAATAAACCATCAAAAAAAGAAAGTAAATCTTCTAAAAAAGCTAAATCTGGCAAGAAGAAAAAATGTCACTGGTTGAGAACAATATTAACAATTATTGTTTTGATCATTGCAGTCATGATTGGTTTCTTTGTTTATGGATATCAAAGGGGCGTTAAACATGAGGGAAGCGTCGCTAAACAAGAAAAGTTCACAAGTTTAAAAAATTCGGACGGTTCTGTAAATATTCTTTTGTTAGGAGCAGACCAAAGACCATGGCAATCATCAGGTGTTGCTCATACCGATACTATTATGGTTTTACATGTCAATGGTAAGAATCATCAAACACAAATCGTGAGCTTTATGCGTGATACCCTTGTCAATATTCCTGATGTCGGCTCAAGTGATACTCCAGACTCAAAAATAAATTCTGCCTTTACAATTGGAGAACAATACAATAAACAGGGTGTGAATTTGATGAGTGAGACACTGAAAAATAACTTTGGCATTAATTGTCAATATTACGCAGTCGTCGATTTTTCAAGTTTTGCAACGATTATTGATTCTTTGTTCCCAACTGGCCTGAAAATTGATGCAAAATTTTCGACTGTGAATGGTGAGAATCTTTCTGCCGTACCTGTTCCCGATGATTTAGCTGCAACAGAAGGAAAAGTTTCAAGTGACAAAGACTTGACAGCTGAAGAAGCAGCCGCTTTAGGTTATCCTGATGGTGGTGGAACATTTATGATGATTAAACCAGGAACTCAAAAAATGGATGGACGAATGCTCTTGAATTATGCCCGATTCCGTCATGATGACGAGGGAGATTATGGGCGAGTAAAACGTCAACAACAAGTTTTAGAAACAGTAATGTCTAAAATGAAAAATCCACTCTCATTGTTTACTGCTTCAAGTGCATTGGGAACAACAAGAGCAGTTACAATGACGAATATTCCAAATTCATTTTTCTTAACTAAAGGAATTACAGCTCTTCTGGATATGAAAAATGGTATAAAATCAACAACGATTCCAGCTAACAATGACTGGGTGAATGCCTATGATATGTATGGAGGTCTAGGACTTTCAATTGATATGACAAAATACAAAGCGAAAGCCCAAGAACTTCTTGGTCAATAAATTAAAAATTACTAACAGTTTTGTTAGTAATTTTTAATTTTAAATATTCATATGAAAAAAATGATGACAATTTTTTTCTTTAGTTATTGATTAATGGCTTATAAATAAATTATAAATTTGTATTTTTATGATATGATATGAGTATGATAATAAGATAAGTAGGTCTAATCCAATGATGTTTAATTATATTTATACTACTTTTTTGACAATTTTATACACAGTCGTGATGTCACTTTCTCTAAGCTTGTATCTAAAAGAGCGAGAAAAAAATTATTTATTGGTAAGTCTTTATTTTTTGCTTCTTATTTTAAACGGTTTAATAGTGACCATGTCCGAAACCTTTCAAATATTTGCAAATGACTATAATCGGCAATTTATGGTTAATCCAATCATTGAAACCATTTATTATTTGGCAACTTTTGGTATTGCCTTAAAATTAGTGACCGAATTATTTGAAGAAAAAATAACAACTTATCAATATGGTATTTATATTGTTTTTGCTTTATGGCTTATTGTTGTGCCTTTTATGGCAAATTCAGCGCTAAAGGTCTGGCTCTATTATTTTCCAAGCCAATTACTAACGGTCTATCTTGGAATTTATTTATTAATTCATAATCGAAAAATGATTCCTAAAAGCAGTTTAGGAAAATATGTAAAATTAATTGGAAGCCTAGCAATATTTTTTGGATTAGCTATAGTGGTAGAAGATACTTTTATTATTTATTTTAGAGATATTTATCATACAAATATGCTTAAAATCCATAATAGAAATGTTTCAGAAGATATTTTTCATATCTCACTTTGCCTTATTGCCATTAAATATTTTCTAACCAATTATCAAAAAGGCAACGAAGAAGTAGCTGTCATTGATATTAGAAATGAAAAAAATGAGACTAATGATTCTGTAAGTAATTTTGAAGAAGATGAATATTACTTTAAAAGATTTATGGATAAATATGGAATCACTCAACGGGAAGGAGAAATTCTTGAACTTCTCCTTCAACGTAAACACAATCAAGAAATAGCCAATCAATTATATCTTTCTCTAGGAACAGTCAAAACCCACACTCACAATATTTTTATAAAACTCCAAGTTGAAAAACGTTCAGAAGTTTGCGAAGTCTGGGAAGCGTTTGAAAAATCAGAGCTTACTCAATAATCCTAAAACTCCATTTTTTAATGGAGTTTATTTTTATTTTAATTAAGAAAGCGGTTAAAATAGTTCTAAACCTTACTAAAGCTTTTTACTTAACCCTTTGATATCAAAGGGTTTTCGGCTTTTATAAAAGATTAAATCCTAGAGTTGATTGTTTTATATTTTTGCTCTTTATATACTGAAAGCGTTCCCAAGAGGGAAGTCAAATAACTATTTTATTCAGGAGGAATAAAGAAATGGTAACAACAAACAAACGTGATTTCATCACAACAGAAGAGTACACTAAAGAAGAAATTCTTGATATTGTAACATTGGGCTTAAAAATCAAAGCAGCGATTAAAAATGGCTACTATCCACCACTTCTTAAAAACAAATCACTAGGAATGATTTTCCAACAAACATCAACTCGTACTCGTGTTTCCTTTGAAACAGCTATGACTCAATTAGGAGGACATGCAGAATATTTAGCACCTGGTCAAATTCAACTCGGTGGTCATGAAACAATAGAAGATACAAGCACAGTTCTTTCTAGATTGCTTGATATCATCATGGCGCGTGTTGATCGTCATGAATCAGTTAATAACCTTGCAAAACATACAACCATTCCAGTTCTTAATGGGATGTCAGACTATAATCATCCAACACAAGAAGTCGGTGATTTGACTACAATGATTGAACATTTACCAGCTGGTAAAAAATTAGAAGATTGTAAAGTTGTCTTTGTCGGTGATGCGACTCAAGTTTGTTTCTCATTAGGTTTAATCGCAACTAAAATGGGAATGCACTTTGTTCATTTTGGCCCTAAAGGCTACCAACTTAATGAAGAACATCAAGCAAAATTAGCTGCAAATTGTGAGGTTTCTGGTGGTACTTATGAAGTAACAGACGATGAAGAATCAATTGTCGGTGCAGATTTCCTTTATACAGATGTTTGGTACGGTTTGTATGATGCAGAACTATCAGAAGAAGAACGTCTAGCGATTTTCTTCCCTAAATATCAAGTGACACCTGAGATGATGGCAAAAGCAGGAGCACATACAAAATTTATGCATTGTCTTCCAGCTTCAAGAGGTGAAGAAGTTGTTGATGCGGTTATTGATGGTCCAAACTCAATTTGTTTTGACGAAGCCGAAAATCGCTTGACTTCAATTCGTGCTCTCCTTGTTTGGTTGATGTCCGATTATGCTGAAAAAAATCCTTATGATTTGAAAGCACAAGCCAAAGCCAAAGCTAAGGCTGAGTTAGAGGCTTACTTAGCCAAATAAGAAAGTGTATCATTTATGGAAAATGGAAAGAAAAAATTTAGTCTGTTTAGTGCTATTCTTTCTGTCATTTGTGTTGTTTTTGTTGCCGAAGCAGCAGCACCGGTTGCTGCTATTGGTAACTCGCAGTTCTTTTGGTGGATTGTTCTCATCGTTGCTTTTCTCTTACCTTATGGTCTAATTACATCTGAACTTGGAACAACTTATACTGGTGAGGGTGGGCTGTATGATTGGATTACAAAAGCCTTTGGTCATCGTTGGGGAGCACGTGCTTCATGGTTTTATTGGGTAAACTTCCCATTATGGATGGCTTCACTTGCTGTACTTTGTCCTGATTTATTGCATACAATGTTTGGCTTTCAATTAAATACAGGTATTTCACTATTAATTGAATTAATTTTCATCTGGGTTATTGTTTTGATTAGTTTATATCCAGTAAGTGATAGCGTTTGGATTTTAAATGGCGGCGCAGTAATTAAGGTATTCTTAGCATTAGCATTAGGAGGCTTAGGAGTTTATTCAGCTTTGACTAAGGGAGTAGCAAATCATTATACTTTAGCATCATTACTTCCCAGTTTTGATTTGCATAGTCTATCATTTATCTCAGTAATCATTTTTAACTTACTGGGGTTTGAAGTCATTTGTACTTTTGCTGACAGTATGGAAAATCCTAAGAAACAAATCCCACAATCAATCATCATTGGTGGGATCGTAATTGCAGCGATTTATATGTTTTCGGCCTTTGGGATCGGTGTTGCTATTCCAACCGATAAATTATCGACAAGTTCGGGATTGGTAGATAGTTTCCAAGTGATGCTGGGTACACCGACAGGTTGGTTCATTAGTTTAATCGCTTTCTTGTTTATGCTGACTTTAGTGGGTAATATGGTTTCTTGGTCACAAGGGGTTAATAATATTGCTAGTTATGCTGCTGATAATGGTGATATGCCTAAATTCTTCTCAAAAAGACGTGCTTCTAATGGAATTTCTTGGGGGGCAGCTTTGATGAATGGGATTGTAGCGACATTTATTGTTGTGATTGCCCCATTATTACCCAACCAAGATTTGTTCTGGTCATTCTTCTCACTAAATTTAGTACTATTTTTATTGAGTTATATTCCGGTCTTCCCTGCTTTTTATAAATTGCGCAAGATTGACCCTGAGACTCCACGTCCATTTAAAGTGAGTGGTAGTGACGGAATCTTGAAAGTATATATGGCCTTACCAATGATTATTATTATCATATCATTAATTTTTACAGCCATACCCTTGCAATATGATAAGGCATCATTAACAGAACAATTACCGATTACAATTGGCGCAATTATTTTTATTGTGATTGGTGAATTAATTATTAAATTTAAAAAAATAAAAAAATAGGAGAGAAAAAATGGCAAAACGTATTATTGGTACAACACCAAAAGAAGATGGTTTTCGGATGCCTGGTGAATTTGAAGCTCAAGATCAAATTTTTATGATTTGGCCCGAACGTCCAGATAACTGGCGTGATGGAGCAAAACCTGTTCAGATTGCCTTTACTAATGTTGCTAAAGCAATTAGTAGATTTACACCAGTAACAATGTTAGTTTCACAAGCCCAATATCAAAATGCTCGTTATCAATTACCCGCTGATGTGCGTGTGCTTGAAGTTTCTAACAACGACTCGTGGGTTCGTGACTGTGGGCCAAGTTTTGTAATTAATGATAAGGGCGAACTTCGAGCAAATGACTGGACTTTTAACGCTTGGGGTGGACTTGTTGATGGTCTATATTTTCCTTGGGATCAAGATGATCTAGTGGCACAAAAAGTTTGTGAATTAGAACGTGTTGACTCTTATCGGACAGATGATTTTGTTCTTGAAGGAGGTTCGTTCCATGTTGACGGTCAAGGAACAGTTTTGACTACTGAAATGTGCCTTTTATCTGAAGGACGCAATCCTCACATGAGCAAAGAGGACATTGAAAATAAACTTAAAGAACATTTGAATGCTGAAAAAATTCTTTGGCTTGGGGATGGAATTGACCCAGAAGAAACAAACGGTCACGTGGATGATGTTGCTTGCTTCGTAGCACCAGGGGAAGTTGCATGCATTTATACTGAGGATGAGAAGTCACCTTTTTATGAAGCAGCACAAGATGCCTATAAACGCTTGAGCCAAATGACAGATGCTAAAGGACGTCAACTCAAAGTTCATAAATTGACTTGTCCAGCTAAAAATGTAACGATTAAAAAACAATTTAGAATTGATACAGTTGAAGGAACAATGCCACGTGAAGATGGAGATATTTGTATTGCTTCATATATGAATTTCTTGATTACAAACAAAGGAGTTATCGTACCACAATACGGTGATGAAAATGATGCTCTAGCATTAAAACAAGTTCAAGAGATGTTTCCAGACCGCGAAATAGTTGGCGTGAACACTGTTGAAGTAGTTTATGGTGGAGGAAATATCCATTGTATTACTCAACAACAACCTAAAGCCAAATAAGGAGTAGAGAGGATTTAACAGAAAATGGCAAAACGTATTGTAGTTGCTCTAGGGGGGAATGCTATTTTAACTAGCGACCCTACAGCGCAAGCACAATCTATGGCACTTAATAAGACTGCTGCACAATTAATGCCTTTAATAAAAGACAATGATGTTGAAATGGTCGTCACTCATGGAAATGGCCCCCAAGTTAGTAATTTACTTTTGCAACAACTTGAAAGTAATTCAGTTAAAAATCCGGCAATTCCACTTGATACAGCTGTTGCTATGACTCAAGGGCAAATCGGTTATTGGATGGCACAAGCTTTTACAGAAGCTCTTGCTAATAATGGAATGTCTGATGTTCCATTTGTTTCTGTAGTGACAAGAACAGTAGTTGATGCTAATGATGAGGCTTTTAAAAATCCGACAAAACCTATTGGACCTTTTTATAGCCAAGAAGAGGCTAAAAATATTCAGACTCAATATCCTGATTGGAAATTGATTGAGGATTCTGGACGAGGTTACCGAAGAGTAGTTCCTTCACCTTTACCTCTCAAAATTGTTGAAGCTAACGCAATTAAACCATTGTTAGAATCATCAGCTTTGGTTACAGTATCTGGTGGCGGAGGAATTCCTGTTATTGAAAAAAATAAGGGATATCAAGGAGTTGAAGCGGTAATTGATAAAGATTTTTCGGCAGCAAAATTAGCAGAACTTGTTGATGCTGATGAACTAGTTATTTTTACCTCTGTCGGTGATGTCTTTTTAAATTTTGGTAAACCCAACCAAAAAGCGTTAGGAGTTGTACCAGTTAGCGAAATGCGTCAATATCTAGAGGAAGGTTATTTTGCGGCAGGTTCTATGAAACCAAAAGTGGCAGCAGCTGTCGCTTTTGTCGAAAATACTGGTAAGCAAGCCACGATTACTTCACTTGAAAATGTGGAAAACTTTGTTAAAAGTGGGGCAGGAACACGGATTGTACCCGATTTAGTTTAAAAAAAGTATTTTTCAAAATAATTTATTTAAAATTTGAAATAAAAAGAATTTAAGTAGGTTACCCATTTTAATTTGACAAAAAGTATAGCTAGTGCTATACTTTTTTGTAGTAAATAAAAACTAATCATATTAGGTGAGGTTACTCTGAAGAACATAGGTTATCGCTCAAAACTGTCGAGAGACAATAATGGGTAAAGCAGGACTAGTCGAATCAAGGCTTTTCCAAGATAACTAGAAATATCATTTCTTACGTCTCAGAAAGCCAAAACTCAAATGTCGTGATTAAATAGACTAATAATCTATTGATTTTGAGAGCCTCCCTTTATATGAAAAGGAGGCTTTTTATGTCAAGAAGAAAATATCTTGATACAAAACAACCAAAAGTAAAATCTATTATGGGTGATTTTATTTTAATTGGTATTATTTGTTTGTTTGCATTTATTCTTATTGTGACACAAATAACTATTAACCAACCCCTTTCATCGTTACCGTCTCAAAGTTCAGTGGATGATGTCAAGAAAATGCACGATTTTTTATCTATTGGAAACCTTGCGTATTTTTCAATGCGAACAATGTTTCGCATGATTGTAGGAATGATGTGGTCAATTTTATTCTCTGTTATTTGTGGTGTATTGGCAATTAAGTTTAAAACTGCAAGAAGAATTATTTTGCCGATGGTCAATTTCTTAGAATCAGTTCCTTTATTAGGTTTCATGACATTCACTACTGCATTTTTACTTGGATTATATCCAGGTAATGTAATGGGAGCTGAAGCGCTTGCCATTTTTGCAGTATTTACTGGACAAGCATGGAACATCATGTTGTCACTTTACCAAATAATGGAAGTAGTTCCCAAAGATTTGAAAGAAGTAACATCACAATTTCGATATAGTGCTTGGGAAAAATTTTGGCGTCTTGAATTTGTATATTCAATTCCAGGCCTACTATGGAATCTTGTCATATCTCAGTCAGCAGCATGGTTTGCCATTGTTGCAAGTGAACAGGTTACCGTCGCAATCCCTAAGTCTGAAACTTTAATTTTGCCAGGAATTGGCTCTTATATTCAAGTTGCATTAGATCGTGCAGACTTTAAAGCTTGTGGTTTCGCTGTTATTGCTTTAATTATTAATGTCGTCATACTAAATTTCTTAGTTTTTCAACCTTTGGTTAAAGCTACTTATTATTATCGTTATGATGAAGGAACAACTCAAGGTAATCCTCCAAAATCAATTGTATACAATTTAGTAAAAGCATCTAATTTTGGAAAAATATTAATGAAATGGATTCAAAAAATAAAAGATTTCTGGATTTTTAAGTTAGCTAGAGTTTGGTATATTCTTAGGATAAATCTTATTTTTAAATATCTAGGAAAAGTTAAGAAATATATTTCAATCATTTGGTATATCCTTTTAGGGTATGCGGTTGTTATCTCTGCTATTAAACTTTATAGATTCTTACCTCATGAAGATTTTTCAATAATCCCTCACTTAATGCTTTTAACTACATTGAGGGTAGTATTAGCAATGCTTATAGCAGCAGCGATTTTTACACCTCTTGGGGTTTGGGTTGCAAGTAACAAAAGACGTTTAAGCTTTATCCAACCAATTGGACAAGTTGTTGGATCGATTCCTTCAAACGTATATACTCCATTCATAGTAATTTTTATTAGTTTAGGGTATAAGCAACTTGAGTGGTGGATTTTGCCGCTAATCATGGTTGGTTGTCAATGGTATTACTTTTTCAATGTTATTGCTGGGTATTTAGCAATACCAGATGATATAAAAGAAGTCACAAAAATTTTTCCATTATCCAAGTTTAAGTGGTGGACTCGCTATCTCATTCCATCAATGTTTCCGTACTTGATAACAGCTATCATAAATGCTGCGGGAGCAGCATGGAATGCAGATATAGCAGCGGAAAGCCTACAGTGGGGTAAAGAAACAATAAATGTTACTGGCTTAGGGCAATATATTGCTGTGAATGATGGAATTAAAGATAAATCAGCACTTGGTACTTTGGCGATGTGTGCTGTAGTAGGATTGTGTATTATATTCGTTTGGCAACCACTTTACAAATATGCTAGAGAAAAATTCCATTATTAAAAAGGGAGGAAATAAGAATGGAAAAGAAAAATTTAATAAAAGTAACTTCACTCTGCAAAGATTATGGAGTAGAAAGATCAAAGAAATATATACAAGTTCTGAAAGACATAAACTTTACCGTAAAGGAAGGAGAATTTGTAAGTCTTATTGGACAATCAGGAGCAGGGAAATCGACATTATTGAGAAGTTTAGCTGGTCTTGTTCATCCAAGTCATGGAGAAATCATCTTTGAAGGAAAAAAGATTAAAGAACCGGATCCAAACATTAGTATGGTTTTTCAGAATTTTGCTCTATTCCCATGGTTAAATGTTTATAAAAATGTTTCATTTGGCATAGATAATAATTTGAAAATATCTAAAAATGAAATTAATGATAGAGTAAAAAAACTAATAAAAATGATTGGGCTAGAGGGCAATGAAAAATCATATCCAAGAGAAATTTCTGGCGGAATGAAACAAAGAGTAGGATTTGCTAGAGCTTTAGCCGCAGAACCTACATTATTATTACTTGATGAACCTTTTTCTGCTTTAGATGTTGTAACATCCAAACAGCTGTCAGATCAACTAATAAGTATGTGGTTAAGTCAACAAATTGTCACAAAATCAATTGTAATGATTACGCACGATATAGAACAAGCAGTGCAGATGTCTGATAGGATTATATTGTTAGATTCAAATCCAGGGAGGATTGCGAAAGTTTACAACATTGATATCCCAAGAAATCAAAGAACTATAAGTAGTATCTCAAGTATTGTTGAAGAAATTACTAATGAGATGGTAGTCATGACAGAACTTAAGGTTAATAAAAATTTTTAGTAGGTAAAAGAAAGGAAGAAAAATTAATATGATTCCACATAGGAGAAAAAGAAATAATAAAATAAAAAAAATGGTCGGATTTCTCATATCTCTAGTAATAATAATAGCAGTTGGAGTATTCGGGTATATCGCTATGGCCAATCATCGCTTAAATAATATATTAGACAAGGGTTATCATAAAGTTGATAATAACTATAAATCTGAGAAACATAAAGATACAGAGTCATTTTTGATCATGGGTTTAGATAATACTCAAGAGAGAAATTTGGGAACGACGCGAACGGATGCGATGATGATTATTACAATTAACAAAAAAACAAAAACGACAACTTTTTGTAGTATCCCTCGCGATAGTTTTGTTCAAATTGATTCAAAATCATACAAAGGTATGCAACGGATAGAAGCTGCCTATACTTATGGAGGACCTTCGGCTTCAGTTAACACGGTAGAAAAAACTTTTAATATTCCTATTGATCATTATTGTGTTTTTAATTTCAATTCATTTATTAAGCTTATTGATGCTATAGGTGGAATTGATATTGATGTTGAAAAGTCATTTATGGGTACTGATGAAAGTGGTATTGAGTCTATAAAGTTTAATTCAGGTGAGCAACACTTAGATGGTGCCAAGGCTCTTTCATATGCTAGAGAACGACATGTAGATACAGATATTATGAGAGGTTTCAGGCAACAAAAGGTAATTTCAGCAGTTGAGGAGAAGTTAAAATCAATGACTTCTTTCACTAATTTATATTCTATTATTGATTCTTTAGATGATAATATTCAGACTGATATCACACCAAAAGATATTAAAGAGCTTATTTCTAACGCTTTAACTTTTAGTAATTACTCTAAACAACAATTAACTTTTGATTGGAGAACTTTCAGTAACCAAGGAAGAAGTATGGTAGAACTCTATAAAGATAGTATCAAATTTGTCAGTCATAAATTAAGAGTCTCTCTCGAATTAGATCGTAAAAATGAGACTGATAACAATGGATATTCCTTCCATACAAATGGTGACTATCTTTATCAAAGTGACTATACTGTCCAGAATCCAGAAGCTGAAGCACAAGAAGATACTTCAACGAATGGAAATACATATATTGGGACAAGCGGTAATACAACTACTGGCCCTCTGCCTAATATTAAGACTTCAAATGGTTTTATTAAGTAATTAAGATAAATAGCCCCTATCATAGGAGCTATTTATCTTAATTACTTAATAAAATATTTACAATTAGAAGGGCAATCACAGAATGAATTAGTGATGGGATAGGATTACAAGGATAAAAATAATCCAATCATAGGTAATATGAATAAGTAAACCTGTATACAAGGAGTCGCTCCTTAAAGAGGCAAGGGTAAAGGGAATTCTCGCGGCTGCAATAATAAAAATAACTTGGGCAAAATTCCAGTCGTAAGTAGGTAAATGTAGAAATCCGAATATTAAAGTGGATATGATAACCGCAACAATTAAAGCTTTGCGTTTTCCACCTAATAAGTTTGCGATAATTATAAGTAAAATTATTGTAATTAACTCTTCCCCTAAAAGCATAGGAATTGTCTTAAGAAGTCCAAAAAGAGTCATTCCATCTGCTACTGGATTAGAATTTGGAGAACTTCTTAATAGTATTTTAGTAATTAGAATGCCAACTCCAGCAAAAATATAAGCACCTATAAGTCCAGCAAAATAAGTACTCACTATTTTTTGAGGTTTAGAAAAAGTGTAAGAAATTCCCTTTTTCCCAAAAAGAATGTAAAGGCTGATAAATCCAGCAATAGCTAAGGAAAAAGGAGCAATAACTGGCAGCCCAAAAGATAATGCTAAAAACCCAGCTAATAGTAAAATCAGTGATAGAGGAACTGCTGATTTGCTCATAGGTGCGGTAAAAAGTTTTTTCAAAAGAGAAACCTCCAAAATTTAGATAGATTGACAAGCCTAATAAAGCTATTTAAATAAGTATAACATGAATAAAAATTTTTTAAGGAATATAAACAATGGATAAAAATAGGTAGCTTAAAAGTGTATTTGAAAAAATCTGACAACAAAAAAAGCACCTACTCTATATCCTAAAGTAGATGCTTTTACGGTGAGGGATGTTCATCCATTGACTTATTCTCCTATACTATTTTTTCTAAATTGTGTGTTGCTTCTTCAATTGTATTACCAATACCAAAAATTTGAGGTTTGTTAGCCAAAAAAGCTTGAAACACATTTTTTGAAGTATCAAGTTGAATACTATACTCAAAAAATTTATTTTTGTTAGTGTATGTCATCATAATACATTCTCCTTTCTTTTTTTAACGAAAGGGACTATAACAATCACAACGAAATTCCAAGTTCAGTTTAACACAAAAACAAAGTATTTGCAATATACGAGAAAATTAATAGGTAATAAAGTATTTGCCCTTAGATTGAAATTTAAAATCAGGTTTATGATATTTTGATAAAATATCTGTTAATCCAATCCTTTTAGAGATAAACAGGGCAATATTTTTCCGAAAAAGAACTAAAAAAAATAAAAAAGAAGGAATAATCCTTCTACTATATTAAATATTTTCTAAGTGCCCTTTTTTATCTTTAGCTATTAAGTAGTAGGCGCACGCTGCAATGGCCCAGGCCCAAACAATATGTCCAAAGAACTCAGAAAAGTGTTCGTCGAAAGGTTGGTTCCAAGGAGCAGGAACTGTTCCCATAGCTGGCATTAAGATAATATGCCAGATAATCCATATTACAATACCATAAGCAGCACCTTGCCATAAAGTGATAGCTTTCCAGTATTGCGCTATAAAAATAAATAATGCAGCAAAGAAAATTGAAAAACTAAAGTGAAGAATCAAAGAGAACCAAAATACTTTTTGATCTTGAGAATATAAAATGTATGAGTGGGTGAGAGAAGATGGCACACCAAACTGTTCCATCATATGTTGTGGAGGGTTGGTTAAATTACGAGCAATAGTTCGTGGCGGAAGAATTGCTTCCCAACCAATTTTAACCATTCCAGAAATCATACCTGAAATAAATCCGAACCAAATGCTTTTGAGAATAATTTCTTTTAGAGAAGCAATTGGTTTTCTTAATGAGAACATATTAATACTCCTTTCTTATGTCCTCTATTCTAACAAAAAGTTAAATGTAATTCAAAAATACCAGAGGATTCAGTGTTTTTGATGCTATCTTCCAAAATTGTAAACAAAGGAAGTAAAAAAATTGCTACTAGATATTTAAAAATCCCCACAGAAATTTCTGTGAGGAAATAATTATATATCGTACTTTCCTGTATGCAAAGTCCTGATTGATTCGCCTCCGGGTAAAGGAGGTAAGCCAAGAGAATCTTCACGGCTAAAGGCTTCAAGTAATCCAGGAGTTAAGTGAGAATACTCAACTGTTTCCGGACTAATCTTATGAAGAATTGTGTCCCCTTTTCCTTCAGTAACTTTTTTAGCAAAGTTAGGGTCAATCAAAGTTCCACGAGCAACAGCAATTAAATCAGCATAGTTTTCAATCGCATCAGTAGCTGTATCCTCCCCAAAAATACCACCGACAATAAGAAGTTTTGTTTTATCATCAAAGATTTCTCTAAAAAGTTCAGCATAAGATTTTTCGCTATTTTCAGGTTTAGAATTGTATCCTGCCCATAATGAAAGATGGATATAATCAAGTTCATATTTAATTACTTCAGAGATAAGTGAGAGAGCTTCTTTATAATCATAGCCAACATTTTTTCCATGAAGTTCTTCAGGAGAAATACGGTAACCAATGATAAAGTCTTTAGGAGCATATTCATCAACGATTGCTTTTACTTCTTTAACAACAGCTAGCGGAAAGGCCATTCGATTTTCCAGTGAACCACCCCATTTATCTGTGCGAAGATTAGAAAGTTTTGAGAAAAATTGTTGAATTAAATAATGATTGGCTCCATGAATTTCAACACCGTCAAAACCAGCATCAATTGCACGTTTTGTGGCTTTACCAAAATCAAGAATGATAACATCAATCTCTGTTAGTGTGAGTTCACGAACAGGGTAATCTAAGAAAGAAAAATCGATAGCAGAAGGAGCCACCACATCTAATCCATTAACATGACGTCCTACAGCGGCTCGCCCAGCATGATGAATTTGAAGAATAGCTTTATTTCCATCTTTTTTTAGAGCCTGTGCAGTTTTGCGTAGTCCTTCAAGATGAGCGTCAGAATAAGCTCCTAGTTGTTCAGGATATCCTGGCACATATGCTGGTCCACCATTTTCACTTACATAATGGAATTCTGTAATTAACATACCTGCCGCTTGTGAACGGGCAGAGTAATATTGAATAGTATCATCAGAAGCGAAACCACCTTTTAAACCAGAATGAGTTTGCATTGGAGACATTACAATACGGTTGTTTAAAGTTGCCCCATGACGTAAGGTAACATGATCAGTTAGTTGATTTGACATATTTTTATCCTGTTATTATTATATTTGGAAAGTAGATTATTAAAACTATAATTCGAGAAATGTCGATATGAAGAAATAAAAAGAAAGTTAATTATAACTCTTCTAATATGAAATTTTTAAAATCGGAAATCATCTCCTCATTTCGACGATAATAGGTCCATTTACCAATGCGAGTAGCAATTAATAAATTGTCTTTTTCTAACATAGATAAATAATGAGAAGTAGTAGACTGAGTTAAGTTCAGTAATTTTTGGATTTCACCTACACAAACACCCGTTTCAACTTCATCTACTTTAGTTTCGTTGTAGAAATGTTTTTTTGGTTCTTTGAGTAAAGTAAGAATCTTCAATCGATATTCATTTGATAGGGTTTTAAAAGTTTCCACATTTTCCATAAGTCTATTATATCGAAAAAATACGATGTGTCAATATAAAAGATTTTGGGAGTAAGTTAAATACCTATCGTTTGTTGGGTTTTTTTCTTAATTTCAAATAAACTAAAGAACCATCTGTAGAAATCTTATCTCCCCCACCATTTCTACTTCGATAAGGATTTGTGAAATGAGTATATAGCTTCCTTTCTTCAACTAGTCCATGCTCGATGAGTTCATTTGCGATAAGATTTCTTTCTTCATCTATATTCTCATCAATACGATGAGTAATTTGTCCTGTAAATAAAGAAAATCTAATACCAATATCTAAAGAAGCGGCACAGACCCAATCAGACTTTACTCCCCCAGGGAGGTAATAATCCTGTGGAGTTTCCCATAATCTGATATGATGCCTTTGTTTAGGACTGCCAGCAATTTCTTTTTCAAAGGCGAGGTCTTGTTTTTTAGAAAATAAAAAGAGAGAGCTAACGGGTGCAGTGGGATAGCTTTGATGTAATAAGCTTGATTTTATAATTTTGAGAGAGGACCTTAAAGTAATTTTATCTGATTTTGTCCACCCCATTCCTAAAAAAGCAGCTTCTATATCTTCTTTTGAACCGTCAATTAATAAATTTACCGAATCACCTAACACACCATCAGAAGTTCTAGACCTTCCAATAAAGTATTCCGGTAGATAAATTTTTGTGATGATTTTTGTGATATTGGGGATAATCAGATAGGACAAAATTAGCCATGTGACAATATATAAAAAAATATGAATTTTACGAGTTAATAACTCTCTGAAAAATAAATCATAAATGGTATATCCAAAGACAACTGCTACTAAAACACGAAAAGTACGAGCGGTGAAATTTATAATTTTAGTTTTTTGATCCATTGATATCATCTTTCTTATTTAGAGGTTAATGAATATTTTTTGATAAAGTATTATAGATTTTTTGACACAAAATCTATTTATATATCTATTCTAATTTAAAAATGACTAAAATACTAGAGAGAGTATTGACTAAAGATTTAGAAATAAATAAAATAGATTCGGAAGAAATTGACTATATTATCAGAAAATTATAAAATAAGCTATCTGAAAGGTTAAAGGAGTGAACAAATGGTCAAAAAAGCGAGTGAAGCAGAAATCTTAGAAGAACTTTATGATTTAATTCTTTGTAAAACATTGAATAGCAAAGAACGTGAAGTTTTAGTGAAGAGTAAGAATAATTTAGAAAAGGGAAATTATACTCCGAAGGTAATCAACGATCTCCAACACTCTCTAGCGCCTCTTGCTAGAAAACAGGAATTATCTAGTGAAGTTGTGAGGTTTTATCTTCAGTTGTCGCAACAATTTATTGAAAGAGGTCAACGTGGAAGTTGGCTTTCGCTTTAATGATAATAAATCTTTCCTTTAGAATGAGCAAACAATTCAATACACTTTATAATAAATTTTTTATAAAATAAGAGTAGTTTTTTTTTATATATTATAAGGAGATTTTAAAATGGTAAAAAATATATCGTTGGATTGGTTTTTGGGAATTTTATTGCCTTGCTTATGGATTGGTATTGTTTCTGGACTAATTTCTGGAATGGTAAAAATTGGTTGGGAAGCCATTCTTCCTCCTCGTACAAAAGAGCGAGATGAAACAAACCCTCCTCAAAAACTTATGCAACAAATTGGCTTTCCCCAAAAAATTACTCATGCTTACTTTTTGTATTCTAAAGACCAAAAAGTGTATTGGTTTGCCTTGATTCTTCATTTCAGTTTTTCAATTGTTTTTTCATTTATTTTTGTTGTCTTATCACAAATATGGAGTGGTATAAGCTTAGGCGAGGGGGCTCTTTACGGTATTATTATCTGGTTTTTATGGCATATTCTGTTAATGCCTATTACTAGAACGGTACCACAACCTTGGAAGCAACCTTTTTCAGAACACTTTTCAGAATTTTTTGGGCACATCGTCTGGGCTTGGTCAATAGCTGCTGTGAGTTTTTATATGATTGCTACTCACTATTCAGATGTTCTTTCACTTTTCTAAAATAAAAAGAGCCATTCTTAAGGGGGCTTTTTTTATTTCAGATTTGATGAGAATTTATTCACTTTAAAGAGATTTTCTTCAATAACAAATTCCCACTTTTGTACGTCTTTTTGATATGTTTGTCTATCAGGCAGGGGATCTTTTAGCATTTCATTATATCTGGACATTGACCTTGAGGTGACAAGGTACATAAGGCTATCATTTTCATCAAAAGATAGAGAATATTTCGCTTTAAGGGAAATTTCCACAGTAATTTTATTCTTGAATTGGTGTAGGTTGTTTATTCCTTCAATCTGAATATCAAAAATGGATTCTTTTTTTCCATACATATCATTGTGAACAATATGTTTGTCCTGTTTTTTTAGTAAATTTTTACTGTAAAATTGACTGTTTTGATATAGTTTTGACTGATTCCATGAGCTAAGAACAGCTAAAATAAGAGCTTCAATCTCATCAGCCTTAATTACGTCTTCTGAGATATTTTTAGCGGTAATATATTTTTTTTTAGTTAATTTTTCAATTAACAATAAGGCAAGTGGTGATAAAACTAGAATAGGGATTAGAAGTAGTTTCAGGGAAAATAGATTCATATTAATTTGTGGTTTCTACGGGGGTTAAATAAGCTTTAAATTCGTGATCTGTGGAGCTGTCTCTTGTTGTGATAGTGCACTCATCAAAATGAGTGATATTTGATGAAACTGTAGCTCTATAGGCAGAAACAGTAATCTCTTGACTTAATGTTGAGTCGGGAATGCTATATGCTAAGGTCACTTCTTCCAAGTCCATAAATAAATCTCTGAAACTTAATTTTTTTATTTTTTCTTTTGTTTCGTTTAAATTTTCTGAGGCACTCCATCCAAGATCTAAAAGAGTGTCAAAATCGTAATATGAAATTTTTATTGCAGCATCAGAGATATTTTTGTCTTTAAAGTTGACTGACATCGTTTTATCCCGAGCACCTCCAGTAAAGGAAATGTCAAAGAAGAGAAATTTAGGTGCGGAGATGGTTAGAGTGGCATCAGGATCTGGAGAATCATGATTTAAATTAACTTGGGCATTTCCTTTGGCATTCGACCAGTTTCCTGCAATTGCCTCTTCAAAATCCTTCAAAAAAGATTGATTTTGAGCCTTCCATGCTTCATTAACTGAAGTCATGTTATTTTTAATTGGAGTTATTGCTTTTTTATACTGAACGGAATTTTTCCGATAGTAGATCATCTTTTGCTTTTTATTGCTTAGTGTCAAAATGTTTCCCGAAATATCAAAAGATGTTTGATATTTGTAGGAGTTGAGATAACTTAATTCATGTTTCTTTTCATTAAATTGATAATTTTTTTCTTTAGTGAAATTAACGATAGAAGTACTCTTATTGGGAAAATCTAATAATTTGAGATTACTTGTTACTTGTATGGGTTCTTGTAATAGTTCCCACTGACCCTTTATTAGTGTACTTTCTGACTTTGTTAGTTTGCTACATGCTGAAAGAGAGAAAAAAGTTGTTATTAGTATAGCTACTACGATAATTTTATTTTTCAATTTTTACTCCGTTTTAGAAACATTTCCAGAAATTTGAACCCCTTCATCACCACATTGTGTGATGAGTAAGGCAGTATCAAATGATAACTTTCCGTTCTTATATGAAAGTTCGGAAGGGGAAAAGCTTTGAGAAATCGTGCCAGTATCAGTTGTTACATCATAGGAAAAAGCAATATATTTGATACGGTTAAACATTTGTTCGGCGGTGAGGTCTTTAATGATATTTAAAAGTTTCTTAGGATCTACTGGAATATGATCTGAAGGTTCTAATCCTAAAATTCCATTAGGTTGATAAGAAGCATAAGCGTTGTGAATTACTTTTTGGTCAAAATTTGTCAAAGAATCAGAAGAGGCGTGAAATGAAAGATTAGTTCCACCATCAAAAGTTAATGTTTGCATTCCGGGCGCCCAAGCCACACCTTGCCCAGTAGTTGCTACTGCCTTAAAGTGGCCTGACCATGTTCCAATCATTGCTTCCTTGAGTGATTTTTCAATGATGTCTGTTTTTGCTTTCCAAACTTCATTCAAATGAGTCACTGATTTTTTCTCTTTGGCTTCTTTGTCGTTAATTTCTTTGGTCTTTTCTTTTTCAAGCTTACTTCCTACTCGATAATAAACATTTCCACCAATATCTGAACTCGTCGTATCAAATTTTAAAATATCCTGACCATGTTCTAACTTATAATCATAACTGTATGAACCAATAATAATTTGTCGACCTAGCTTATAGTCGTATTCATTAGTAGCAAGTGTGACTTTTTTCTTATCAAACTTGATTTTTTCACTGGTAGATGCGGTTAAATCTAGCAGTTTATGTGCATCTGCAGTACTCGTTGTTTTCGGAAGATTGATTTTACTTTCAGAATACGAAATCCACTCCCCTTGAATAGCTTGGTGAGGATTAGTATTAGTTTTAACGCTATCTTTACTTGAAGTTTTACAGCTGCTTAAAATTCCAATAGAAAAAATAGCAAAGATGATAATAAAAAATTTTTTCATAAATTTATATACTCCAATTTTGGTGACATTACGGCTTAATTATAGCATATAAGTGAATAAATATAAGTAATATCAGAAAAATGATGATGTATTTTGAAGATTATTTATAAAATTATTATGCAAGTGCATTTTGTCAAACAGTTATTGAATATGTTGATATAAATTCTAAGGGGGTTATGATACAATAGTTTAAGAAATTAGAAAAGAGCTTAACATGAAAATTAATACAATTCCACTAAAAATTGTCGTGTCAGTCATTATGGTTATAACAGTGATATTGTCTATTGTATTTGGGATAGGAATATGGGAAATTTTCCATAAACCTGATATATTGTTTATAAAAGTTTTATTTTATTTTTCATTTCTTATATCTTTGTTGTTAAATTTAGTATCTTGCTCTCAAGTATATAAGATATTAAAATATATGGATAAAGATGTTATATTCACCAAACAAATTCAGGGAATAATTAATAGAATAAAGAAGATAACATATGCTGTATTTGTTGTTTTATGGGGAATTTTCCCAATGATGTATCATGCGGCAATGACTACAAAGGTTTATGCTACGATTCCAATTGCACTAGTTTTCATTTTTTCACCTTTAATTTTAAGTACATTTACTGCCGTAATTGAACAACTCCTCAGAAAAATTATTGAAATAAAATCTGAAAATGATTTAACAGTATAAGAGGAGGAAGAAATTAATGGCGATTAAAGTACATATAGATAGAATTTTGGTAGAACGGCAAATGTCCGTGACAGAGTTGTCAGAAAAAGTTGGTATTACGATGGCCAATATTTCGGTATTAAAAAATGGAAAAGCCAAGGCTATACGTTTCTCCACTTTAGAAAGTTTGTGTAAAGTATTAAACTGTCAACCAGGAGATTTACTTGAATATATAGAGGACTAATTATTTAAATAATAAATAAAAACACCTAGAGGTGTTTTTTTATTTCTTTAAATATCAAGATAAACAATAAAAATATATCGTAAAACGATAAAAAAGTGTTGACAATCAGTAATTTTTTTACTAAAATAAAGTGGTATTTTGATATCAAAAAAATGATTTACTCGCATCGACCAAAATTTGAGTAAATCATTTATAGAGAAAATAACAAAATTAATGAGGTCTTTTGTGAAGACACCAGTTCTTTTTTGCTACCTTAAAATATTGTAGCATGTATGGTAAAGTAGCACAAGACTTGTTCTCCTATTACTATAATAGGAACCAAAATAAAGGATAGAAAATCTAAAATAAAGAAATTAATGATATGAAAAAGAGAAAAAGGATCAAAATTTCTCCAATACAAGGTGCTGTAATAGTTTTAATGTGTTTTATGGTAATAAGTATCGTCTTTAATATCCACGAATCACAACGGTGTGAGGTGTTAATACAAAAGTATAAAGTTGAACATATAGCGCGTGCTCGTCAATACAATATGATTATGCTGCTTTATAAATCAGTACCAATTGAATGGGAGAATGCCCAAAATGAAAATTCTAAATTATCGGATACAAAGTTGGTGAAAACTCTAGATGATGCTAAAGAGTTTAATGAAAAGGAAAGTAAGATAGGACAATGAGAAAAGTTGGAATAATCTGTCTCATATTTCTTACCCTAATCGTTTCATTGATTGCTTTTAAAGTGTATATAAATTATGAGCTTGACAGAAGAATAACTCTTGAATTTAAAAAAGAACAACATAGTATAGAAAGAAGTGCTAGAAATACGGTAGGGAGCACTTTTACAGAACAAACTGGATGTTCATAGTAAAAACTTAGATATCTTTAGCATTAAATGATGACCCTTGTTGCAATTTTTAAGCGACAGGGGTTAAGGCATTGTAAGGGTGGAAGAGTTATTTCCCTCCTACAAAAATATGGACTTAAAAGTCTGAATAAAAAAGGAAGATAGACTTCATGAAAAATTCTAAAATTTTACTTACCACGGTGACATTACTGACACTTACTGCAATTGGTATGCAAAGCGTAGATGCAGCTACTGTATCAGGCGCAGAAAATAGTACGGAGAAATCATTAAATAATCCCCAAAATAGTTCAACAGATTCAACACCAACACAAGATGAGTTAAGAGCACGTTTTAATGAACTCAAAGCTCAAAAAGAGGCGAATCAAGAGGCAGCGACATACAATAAAAATGCAAGTGATGAAAAAAATGCAGAACTTACTTCTCAACATAAAGTAATGGATATTGCAACAAATCAAGTGGCCGCTACAAATAATCTCCTTGCTACCCCATATAAATATGCGGAAATTGAAGCGCAAGAAGCGGCGGCAGGGAATCCAAATTCAATATCTGGAACAGATTACAAGAATTCAGAGCTTCAAGCACAGCATGAAGAGCAACAAACAGAATTAAGAGCAGAATTTAATAATCTTAAAGCGGCTAAATATAATCAATCTCCTTCAGATTATAAAGCTACAGAGCTTCAAGCACAGCATGAAGAGCAACAAACAGAATTAAGAGCAGAATTTAATAATCTTAAAGCAGCTAAGTATAACCAATCTCCTTCAGCGTATAAAGATGCTGAAATATCAGCACAAGAAGCATCAATCGGAAACCCAGATAATATCAAAGATAGTGACTATAAAACAGCAGTTTTAAAGCGTCAAGCATCTGAAAAAGAAGCACAAGAACATAATATTAGTGGAACAGATTACCGTAAGAGCGTCACTAAGTTGCAAGAGTTAAACAAAAAAGATAGTGCAAAAACTACAGAAACTACAGAAACAACTAATAAAGTGGCTGGAAAAGAAGCTGTTAAAGTCAATCCTATCGTTTCAAGTGGAACGGTATCAATCCATAGTGCACAACCTGAAAGTGCTAAAGCTGTAAAAGCAACAGCTACGGGAACAAAAGCTATTACAACGTCTGCAACTAAATCAGCTAATCAAAATGAAATTAAAACTCTTGCTGCAAGTTTACCAACAACAGGTGATGATGCGGGTTTCTCACTTTTTCTTACATTTATAGGAATGATACTTTTTGGTGCTGTAGGAGTTATCCTTGCGTTATTTCAAAAACATGGACGTCATAGTAAATAATTCTGGTTTATTGAAGATTTTGTTCAATTTGCGTTGAAACTATTATGCTGAAGATTCTCAAACCTTAAACTTATATTTATACTTGGGAGTAGGTATAATTAATATAGTGAGAATCGTAGTTTATTTATTATGAGAGAGAAAAAAGAGATGGGACAGAAAATAAAGTCAACGGATATTCTGAGAACGATAATTGGACTTTTATTATTGTTTGTCGGCTTCTATATCATGTCAAGTATTGATTTACATATTGGATATGTTCAAGAATTTACACTTCTGATTTTTAGTATTGTAGGAGTAGCTGTGATTTTTGGAAATCAGGCATTGATATGGTTTTCAAAACCACAGGGAAGATATACAAAAATTGCCATTGCATGTTTAATTATTAATACGGTATGGTCAATGCTTGGAGGAATTATTGTTGCACTGATTTTTGGTAATTCAGGGAATCATGCCAATGCAGTATTTGGAGATTATATCATGATATTTTTCGTCCCGTTTATGATTATGGGCGAAGAATTATTTTCAATCGGAATATTGGAAATACTTCGTACAAAGTGGGGATTATCAACTATGATTTCGACTTTAGTCACTTCGGTAATCTTTGGTTTAATTCATTTTAATACCTATAATGGTGGAAATGTTTTGCGAACAATTATTCAAATCTTATTAGTTCAGGGAGTGGCGAGATTGATATTCAATTACGCTTACTTGAAAACATCGAGTATTTGGACTTCGTATGCTGTTCATTTAGTCTTTGATTTAGTGTTTCTATTTGTTTTACCTTTTGTGATACCGAAATAAGGATAGGTTATAATAATATTTTGATTAAAGATTCATCTGGTAACTAATTAAAAATATGCTTAGATCAAAAAAAGAATAAAAAAAACAGACTAATGAAAGTCTGTTTTTTTTATATTTTATGAAGATATTTATCCTTTATCCGCACCAGCTGTGATTCCATTGACATAGAATTTTTGCATGATGACAAATAGGATTGTGATTGGGATGGCGATGATAACACAGCCTGCGATAAATTGTGTGAAGAAGGCTGTGGCAGCTCCTTTTTGCGAGTGAACCATGCTATATAAACCATAGGCAATTGTAAAGGTTTCTGGATGGGCTTGATTATTTCCTAAAATGATTCCAGAAAAGATGAAGTCTGTCCATGGGGCGATGAATGCCATTAAAGCAGTATAAACAATGATTGGGCGAGAGAGAGGCAAGGTGATATGCGTGAAAACTTGCCATTTGTTTGCTCCATCAATTGTTGCAGCTTCATCAATTGAACGTGGGATGGTGTCAAAGAAGCCTTTAGCGATGTAGAAACCTAATCCAGCTCCACCAACATATACCAATATCAAACCACCGAGGTTTAACATGTTCATTGCTTTTAAAATATAATAAAGAGCAATCATTGACATGAATCCAGGGAACATTCCGAGAACGAGGGCGATTTGCAAGAATGGTTTACGGAAAGCAAAACGTAAACGGGAAAGTGTATACGACATGATAATCGTAATAAATGTAGAAAGTGTAGCAGAGATAACGGCTACGATAAAAGTGTTAATAATCCATGAAACGAAGGGGAAACTACCACTTTTATTTTGGAAAAGTTGGATATAATTCTCAAAGGTAAATGTTTTTGGGATGATTGTTGAGACAAACCCTGTATTGTTTTGAGTCAGACTGGCTAAGACAATCCAAATAATAGGGAAAATCCAAACAATTGCTAAGAGAGCGAGTAGAATATATCTCAAACTTAATGAGATACGGCGTTGCGTTTTATAAGATTTCATTTCAATTAGCCCTCCTTAAATGCATTTGTACGACGGTATGCTACTAATGAAATAGATGCATTAACAATGAAAATCAAGATACCAAGAACTGCGGCTGCGTTGTAGCGTTGTGTTTGACCGAATACGAGGTTGTAGAGCCAAGTAACAAGAAGGTCGGTTGAACCTGCACCTTGGTAATTTGGATTCATTGGCCAACCACTAGTCAAGAGGTAAATAACGTTGAAGTTATTGATATTACCAATAAACTGTTGAATCAATGCAGGAGTCATAACAAAGAGAATCTGAGGGAAAGTGATAGAGCGGAAGATGTTCAAACTATTTGCTCCGTCAATACGAGCAGCTTCGATTTGATCTTGGGGGAGATTTTGGATAATTGCAGTAGACACAAGCATTGAGACAGGGATACCAATCCACATATTAACAAAAATTACCGTAATACGTGCGACCATTGGGTCAGAAGCTGCACCAATAAAGTTTATTGGATTAGAAATAAGATGAAGATTCATCAAGATTCCATTTAAAGCTCCTTGTTGGTCCAAAAATTGTGCCATCATCAATAAGGTTACAAATTGTGGAACGGCAAATACGATAACAAAAACGGTTCTCCAGAATCCTTTAAATTTAATTCCAGTAGATTCAATGAGAAGAGCTAGTAATACACCTCCAAGGAATGTTGTAGCTGTTGCAACAATTGCCCATACTAAGGTCCATCCCAAAACTGGGAAGAATGTGCCAGCTAAATCACCGGTTAAAACATTAGCAAAAGCTTGGAATCCAGTCCATGAGAAAGCAGTAGCATGAAGGCGATCATAGTTTGTGAACGCCATTGAAATCATATATACAGTAGGTAAAACGGTAAATGCTAGAACACCAATCAATGGAACAGCCATCAAAGTTGCATAAAGTTTTTCGTCAAGTAAAGAAGCGAGTTCTTCTTTATTTGTTGGGATATGTTTACCTTCTCGTTTTAAATAATAAAGATGCTTATTTGAGCGGTAGTTGAACCAATAAAGCAGTATAAATAAAATCACAACAAGACAGGCAATAAGTCCCCAAAGTAGAATTAAAACAGAGTTATCTGGTTGCAAAGTTTGTGGAAAACCAGAGGCATCGGTAATTGTTCTTTTTATTTTATTTGGGCCTAAGCTACTAAGAAGAGAGAAGGCACTGATTCCAGAGAAAAGAAGCCAGCCAATAAATGCAATTTCAAGAATTAAAAGTGTGAAGCCTTTTACCCATTGTTTATTTTTAATTTGGTTCAAACCCATAACAAAGAAGGTTAATTTTGTTACTGTGTCCCCTTTTGAGAAAACTTCGCCTAATTTAATTGATTTTTCTTCAGGAGAAATCGTGCTTTCAGTGAGTTTTCTTTTTTTCTTTTTAGTCATAATATTTCCTTTAAAAATTAAGAGGTTAGGCTGAAGGAGCCCAACCTCTTATTCACATATAACCATTAGATTGTCTCTTATTTAGAGATGCTGTCTTGGAATTTTTGTAATTGAGCTTGATAGTCAGCTGGTTTGATAGAGCCAGTGTAAGCACCGTTCATCAAAGGACCAGCATTATTCCAGAAAGTTGCCATTTGTGGAAGTTTAGGCATTACTACAGAATTTCCTTCTTTAGACATTGTAATAACTGCTTTGGTAACGTCTGAATTCTTCACAGCGTCATTCATTTGAGCGTCGTTATTTGTAGGAACATCTCCTTGAGAATTAAAGAGTTTCAACTGAGCAGATTCACTTGAGAGATATTGAGCAACTGTTTGAGCAGCAGCTTGACTCTTAGAAGCTGAATTGACTGCAAATCCTTTAATACCTTGGAATGATTGGAGTTGTTTAGCTTGTCCATCAATGTTGATTGTTGGGTAAGGAGCAACTGCGAAGTTATCACCTAAAATCTTTTTAATGTTAGCAGTATCCCAAGGACCGTCAAACATGGCAGCAACTTTACCGGCTTGGAGTTGATTTAAGGCGTTAGTTGTTTGAATTACATTTTTATTTGATTTTTGTGCAGCAATCCATTCAAGTGCTTTAACACCATTTGCCGATGCAACGTCAGTAGATTTCACATCTTCGCCTGATTTACCGAAAAGGGTTGTGCCAGCTGTAAAGAATACTGGATAAGAGTAGTAAGGGTCGGTGTAGTTAGCAGCAAATCCAGCTTTAGCAGTCATTCCTTCCCAAGTTTTGACATCGTCAGCTGACAATTTAGACTTGTTATAGAAGAGGACAAGAGATTCTGTTGATTTAGGGAATGCATAAATCTTGTCTTTGTAAGTTACACCATTAACAGTGACATCAGAGTTGTCTTTTTTGATTTCGTTAGCGAATTTTGTAGCAACTGGATTGATATAACCTTTATCAGCCATATCACCAAGTTGGTCATTTGGTACAGCGAAGACGTCAGCATATTTAGAAGGGTCTTTTGCGATATCTACTTTAGCATTTGCTGAACCAGACGCATTGGCAATAATTTGAACTTTAAGGTCTGGGTATTTTGAAGCCAATCCTTTAGCAACGTCTGTATATGTTGCTTTTTGTTGTGTGTCTACATAAACACGAACTGTTCCTTTAATGCTGTCTGAGCTAGAAGATGATGATTTGTTAGAACTTGCTGATGAACCGCAAGCTGCGAGGGTTGCGAGGGCGAGTACAGATGCTCCACCAAGAGCAACTTTTTTCCATGAATTCATTTTGTGTTTCCTCCTAATGAAAACGGTTTATTTTATACACTCCTCATTTTACGCAACCGTTTGCTTTTTGTCAAGGGAAAAAATATTACATTTTGATTACTTAGAAATTGGTTTATACCGACTTTTCAGCGTATTCTTTAGAATGAAAAATAAATGTTTTAAAAAATAATATGCGAAAATTTTCGCAAACGGTTGCGTCAATGAAAGCGTTATGATAAAATATGATTAATGTGAGATTTATCTTCTCCAGATGTGGTGGAAATGACACTATCGAAAAGCGACGGAAAAGGTGCTTTTCGCTGTCCTTGAGATTAATTGAAAATAGTTTAAGACAGTACAGCCATCAAAAAAATTTGGAGGTTCTATTATGAACAAAGCTGCAATTTATCATCGTCCTGAGTCGGAATTTGCTTATCTTTATGCAAAAAATCTGATGCATGTTCGTCTGCAAACACAAAAATGTGATGTGGAAAAAGTCGAATTATTTTATGGCGATCCTTATTCGTGGGAAGGGCTTGACAACCCTGAAACACAGTATTGGGCTAGTCAAAAAGTAGAGATGAAAAAGTATCTCTCTACTAATATTAGCGATTATTTTGAGGCCGAAATTACTGTTGCAACGAAACGAGTAGATTACTTATTTGTCATTACAGGTTTGGATGGAGAAAAAGTAGTTTACACAGACCAAGGAATGTTTGATTATGATGAGAGCTTGGTGACTAAAAAATATGGGGCTTTCCGTTTGCCTTATTTCCATGAAAGTGATCGTTTTAAAGCACCTGAATGGGTCAAAGAAACGGTTTGGTATCAAATTTTCCCTGAACGTTTTGCCAATGGGGATACGAGCAATGATCCTGAGGGAACAAAAGCTTGGAATCCACAAGATGTTCCTGACCGTCAAGATTTTTATGGGGGAGATTTGCAAGGGGTGATTGATCATTTGGAACATTTGACTGAACTCGGTGTGAATGGTATTTACTTTACCCCTATTTTTCAAGCTTTTTCTAATCATAAATATGATACAGAAGATTATACGGAAATTGATAAGCAGTTTGGGGATAAGGAATTGTTTAAAACTTTGGTGAAAGAAGCACATGCGCGTGGTATTAAAGTCATGTTAGATGCGGTCTTTAATCACATCGGAGATACGTCTGCTCAATGGCAAGATGTATTGAAAAATCAGGAAAAATCAAAATTTGCGGATTGGTTCCATGTTAATAGTTGGCCAGCAACTTATACTCCGACTGATGATTTTGAAAATGCTGAAAATGCAACTTATGATACTTTTGCCTTCACCCCACATATGCCAAAACTGAATACGGCTAACCCAGAGGTTGAAGCTTATCTTTTGAAAGTAGCTGATTATTGGATTTCTGAGTTTGATATTGATGCTTGGCGTTTGGATGTGGCGGATGAAGTGGATCATACTTTCTGGAAAAAATTCCGCACAACTTGTGATGCGGCAAAAGATGATTTTTATATTTTAGGTGAGGTTTGGCATTCTGCACAACCTTGGTTAGTTGGTGACGAATTCTCTGCCGTTATGAACTATGCTTATACTGATGCGATTAAAGATGGTTTGATTACGAAGAAGATTTCTTTGGAACAAATGGTTTCTAATATTAATACGCAACTGACATTATACCGTAAGCAAGTGAATCAAATGATGTTTAATGTTTTAGATTCTCATGATACACCCAGAATTTTGACTGTTGCAAAAAATAATAAAAATTTGATGAAATTGGTTGAAACGTTCACCTTCATGCAACCAGGTGTGCCTTGTATTTATTATGGGGATGAGTATGCGGTGACAGGTGGAATGGACCCTGAGTGTCGTAAGGTGATGCCTTGGGAAGAAAAAGATCAAGATTTAGAGATGTTTGACTTCTTTAAAAATTTGATTGCTCTACGCAAACAATATCAAGGAATTTTAAGTGATTCAGAAGTAGAATGGAAAATCGTAGATTCAGAAAATGGCATTGTGAAATTTGAACGTGGATCTCTGAAAGCTATTTTCAATATTGGCGAAAAACCGGCTTATTTTTCAGCTGATGAAGTGGTTTTCTCTAATTTGGTTGACCAAAATAATATTTTACAATATGGTTTTGTAATCTATAAATAGAAAACGGATTCTGTCAGTTCACTGCGACCGAGGGAATCATTGAATCGGTAAATAAAGAAACTATCGGCTTTGCTGATAGTTTTGTCAGTAAAAATTGCTGACAGAATCTTTGGTTTAGTGAGTATTTTACTGACGGGATTAACTTATAAAGCTGTCAGTAAAATTTTAATTGAGTTCATTCTCCTATATCCTAGGAAAATAGGAGAATGAACTCACATCTTAATGGAGTAATTAATATGAAAGAAAATTGGTGGCAAAAAACAGTCGTTTATCAGATTTATCCGCGTTCTTTTATGGATGCTAATGGTGATGGTGTTGGTGATTTGCAGGGAATTATCTCTAAATTAGATTATCTTGAAAAACTTGGGATTGGTGCAATTTGGTTGAGTCCAGTTTATCAATCGCCAATGGATGATAATGGTTATGATATTTCTGATTATCAAGCAATTGCTGATGTTTTTGGAACGATGTCGGATATGGATGAATTGCTCTTGGAAGCTAAAAAGCGAAATATTCAAATTGTTATGGATTTGGTAGTTAATCATACTTCTGATGAACATAAATGGTTTGTGGAAGCTAGAAAATCAAAAGATAACGGTTATCGTGATTATTATATTTGGGCTGATGAACCCAATGGTTTGCAATCTACCTTTTCTGGTTCTGCTTGGGAATTTGATGAGGAATCGGGCCAATATTTCCTTCATCTTTTTAGCAAGCGTCAGCCAGATTTAAACTGGGAAAATCCTCAGGTTCATCAAGAAGTTTATGACATGATGAATTTCTGGATTGATAAGGGAATCGGCGGTTTTCGTATGGATGTGATTGACTTGATTGGGAAAGAAATTGACCAAGAAATCACAGGAAATGGGCCTAAATTACATGAGTATTTGCATGAAATGAATCAGGCAACTTTTGGTCAGAAAAATTTGTTGACTGTGGGTGAAACTTGGGGAGCAACACCAGAGATTGCGGAACTTTATTCTGACCCTAAACGTCAAGAATTATCAATGGTTTTCCAATTTGAACACATCACAAATGCTTATCTTGATGAGGGCGAAAAATGGGATAAAAAGGAATTTTCAGTTTCAAAACTTAAAGAAATTTTAGCCAAATGGCAAGCTTTAGAAAAAGGTTGGAATTCACTTTTTTGGAATAATCATGATTTACCACGGATTGTCTCAAATTGGGGAAATGACGGGAAATATCGTTTGAAATCAGCTAAAGCTTTTGCGATTTTATTGCATTTGATGAAAGGAACGCCTTATATTTATCAAGGTGAAGAGCTTGGAATGACGAATTATCCTTTTGAATCAATTGAAGAAGTCAATGATATCGAGTCACGGAATATGTTTGCTGAACGCTTAGCTGCTGGTCATTCTGAAAATGAAATCATGGATTCAATTCGTCGTGTTGGTCGTGATAATGCAAGAACACCAATGCAATGGACTGCTGGAGAAAATGCAGGTTTTACTGATGGAAAACCTTGGCTCGCTGTCAATCCTAATCATGAAGAAATTAATGCTGATCAAGCCATGAGTGATCCTGATTCTGTTTTTTATACTTATCAAAAGTTGATTGAACTTCGTAAACAACATGATTGGGTCATTTATGGGGACTTCAAGTTGATTGATTCTGAGGCTGATGTTTTTGCATATTTGCGGACTTATAAGGGCAAGAAATATTTGGTCGTTGCCAATTTATCTGATGAAGAAAATCAATTTAAAACAGGATTTGTCTGTCGTGACTTATTGATCCACAATGAAAATTTCCTGCCTGAACTTTCTCAGATTAAATTAAAAGCTTGGGAAGCCTTTGCTTGCGAAGTGGAATAGTTAAAGCGCAAAAGGGTGAGGTGAAAATGAGCGAATTTAAAAGAATGGTTGCTGGCGAACTCTATAAAGCAAGTAAAGTTGAACCAGAATACAAACCTGATAATAATCGAGCATTAAATCAAGAAATTAACCAACTCAATCTACTTGATACAGAAAAAATTGTGGCACTTGAAAAAGAACTTTTTGGTCAAACTGGCGATGAGTTATTTGTAAATCCACCGCTTTACATCGACTATGGTAAAAATACAAGAATTGGTCAGCGCTTTTATGCCAATATGGACTGTATTTTTCTGGATGTTGCACCGATTACGATTGGCGATGATGTGATGTTTGGACTTCGCGTCAGTCTGATTACGGCTTCTCATCCAATTGATGCCGGAGTTCGACAGCGTGGACTAGAATATGGAAAAGCGATTACGATTGGTAACCGAGTTTGGCTTGGTGCAGGAGTAATTGTTAATCCGGGGGTTACGATTGGCGAAAATACAATTGTGGGTTCAGGAACGGTAGTGACAAAAAATTTGCCAGCAAATGTGATTGCAGTAGGTAATCCAGCAAGAATTCTCCGCGAAATTACTGATTCTGACCGACTTTACTGGGAAGAAAAAGAGAACGAATATTATGAAAAATAGGCTTTTACTTCTGTCAGTAACTTTACTTGCGACGTGTGCTTTAAGTGCTTGTCAAAAAGCAAATTCAAAAGATTCATCAGTAAAAAAAGTGGCTGTCAGCCAAAAGGTTGATAGGAGTTTGTATCGTAATTTTTATGAAATATTTACGAGTTCATTTGCCGATTCAAATCATGATGGCGAAGGTGATTTAAATGGGGTCACGCAACATTTAGACTACTTGAATACTGGAAAATCCAATTCTACAACGGATTTAAAAGTGCAAGGACTTTGGATGACACCGATTTTTGCTAGTCCTAGTTATCATGGCTATGATGTCACTAATTACGAAGAAATTAATCCTAAATTTGGAACAATGGCTGATTTTGAAAATCTGATTGCTCAAGCTAAAAAACGAGGAATTGCTGTGATTTTAGATATGCCATTTAACCACACGGCGACTGATAATGTTTGGTTTCAAAAAGCACTAGCTGGCGACAAAAAATATGTGGCTTATTATAATCGGTCAGATACAGCTAAAGAGGGTTATAGTTTAGCCAGCAACGGCAAATACTATGAGTCAGAGTTTGATAAATTCATGCCAGACCTCAATCTTGCCAATCCTGAGGTCAAAAAAGAAATTGCAAAAATTACGAAATTTTGGTTAGACAAAGGTGTTTCTGGTTTTCGTTTGGACGCTGTCGGTTTTTATTTCTCAAATGATGACAAAAAAACGACGGCCTTTACCAAATGGCTGACAGACACGGTCAAAAAGCAAAATCCAAAAGCCTATTTAGTGGGTGAAGTTTTTTCAACGGCTTCGGCAATTGATGATATTTATCCATCAGGTATTGATTCATTATTTGACTTTCCGAATGCTTTGCAATCGAGTTCAAGTCCAATTAATTCAGCTTTAGTCTTAGGTGAAGGCTCTTTATTTGGTCAACAAATTGAAGCATGGGACCAAGAAATTCATGCGGATAACCCGAAAGCCATTGACGCTCCTTTCTTGAGTAATCATGACACAGACCGATCTGCAACACTTTTAAGTTCTTTATCCATGCAGAAAATGGCTGCTCAAACTTATCTTTTGATGCCGGGAAATCCATTTATTTACTACGGTGAGGAATTGGGGCTGACCGGTTCTGGCATTGACCAAAATAAACGTTTGCCAATGCCGTGGAATGCTGCCGGGACAGATTCTCCCAAAGCAGACATTTCTGTGCCAGGTGCGACAGAAATTGCCACAACTGACGGAGGCTCAGTAGCTCAACAAGAAGCCAATCCGAACTCACTGCTCAATTGGTACAAAAAAATTTTACGGGTCAAAGCAAAATATCCTGAAATTGCGACGGATAGATTGAAAAATATTTCTGTCAGTGAAGAGAGCTTGTCTGTCATTAATTATGGAAAGGATTTGACTATTATCAATAATTTTTCCGATACAGAAAATGTGACAATGAAACTCCCAAAAAGCGTTGTTGGGACAAAAATCACTGACCAACTTTCTGTCAGTAGTTCTCAAGCAAAATTAACTGATGGAAAATTGACAATTCCAGCTTACAGCACCGTTATTTTGAAAAAATAAATAAGTTCAGTTTAGGGACTTTAAAAATGAAAATGTAAAACTATGAAAAAAATAAAAACAAATGATTTTCACAAGATGGTAGGTTATCAGATTTATCCAAAATCTTTCAAAGATACCAATGGAGATGGCATTGGCGACATCAATGGCATCATTGAAAAAATTCCTTATCTACGTGAATTGGGGATTGATTTTATCTGGATAAATCCAATTTACAAGAGTCCACAAGTTGACGGGGGCTATGATATTTCTGATTATCAAGTCATTGATGAAATGTTTGGCTCACTTGAAGATTTTAAAAAATTACTAGATAAAGCGCATGAAAATGGCTTGAAAGTCATCATGGATTTGGTAGTCAATCATACATCAGACCAACATCCTTGGTTTTTAGAAAGTCAAAAATCAAAAGATAATCCTTACCGTGATTATTATTTGTGGGAAGACGCTAGCCCTAACCAAATGCCAAATGATTGGATTTCCTTTTTTGGTGGTTCAACTTGGGCTTATGATGAAAAAACAAAACAAGCTTATTTTCACGTTTTTGCCAAAGAGCAGCCTGATTTAAATTGGAAAAATCCCAAAGTTCGGCAAGAAATTTATGACATGATTCGCTGGTGGTTAGATTTGGGAATAGATGGCTTCAGATTAGATGCGATTTCACACATTCAAAAAATGCCATGGAACTATAAAATTAAATCTTGGAAAGGCGACGGCCCGTGGGTGCCTTTCATGAATGTTGCTGGGATTGAAACATATATGTCAGATTTGAAAGCTATTTTTGATGAATATGGTGCTTTGACTGTTGGGGAAGCTTCAGGGGTTCGCTCCAAGCAAGCGCCCGATTGGACCGATGAAGCTGGCTATATCAATATGATTTTTGAATTAGAACATAATGTCAGAAAATCAAATGGCAATGGTCAGGGCAGTATTTATGGCTACAAAAAAGTCATTATGCGTTGGCAAGAAGATTTGCTTGAACGGGGTTGGAATGCTTTGTATATTGAAAATCATGACCAACCAAGAAGTATTGATACTTTTGGCGATGGTTCAATAGAATCAGCAAAAGCGTTAGCTGTCAGTTATATGCTCTTAAGAGGAACGCCTTTCATATATCAAGGGCAGGAATTTGGGATGACTAATTTTCCATTTACTGACGCAAAGCAATTACGAGCTGACGAGATTAAAAAGAAATATGAAATGTTACTGACAGAACTGTCAGCAAATCAAGCACTAGCAGAAGTCACTCAAAATAGTCGTGAACACTCAAGAACACCAATGCAGTGGGACAATTCTAAAAATGCAGGATTTACAAGTGGACAAGCTTGGATGGAAATTAATCCAAATTTTTCTGTTATTAATAGTCAAACTAATCAAGAACTCATTGAACTTTATAAAAAATTGATTGAATTACGGCATCAAGAACCAGCGATTTCAGAGGGTTCAATTAAATTTCATTTTAAAAGACATCCTCAAGTTTTAGTTTATGAACGAGCTGAATTTTTAATTATTGTCAATTTGGCTGACAAAAAAGCTCATTTAGATTTTACAAAAATTGACAGTTTTACTGACAGCTCTGCTGAAAGTTCTGTCATTAATTATCAACAAGTCTTGGGTAGTTCAAATCAAAAATTTCAAGAAAAAATGGTTCTGTCAGCCTGGGAATATCGGGTTTATAAAAAATAGAAGGTGAGAACAAGATAACACTATGAAACAAATCAAAAGAATTATGGGCATTGACCCTTGGAAAATCACATCAAATCAGATTGAAAAAGAAGACCGTCGTTTGCAAGAATCACTTACTTCCATTGGCAATGGCTACATGGGAATGCGCGGAAATTTTAGTGAAACTTATAGTGGCGACAGTCACCAAGGAACTTACATTGCAGGGGTTTGGTTTCCAGATAAAACACGTGTAGGTTGGTGGAAAAATGGTTATCCTGAATATTTTGGTAAAGCAATCAATGCCCTCAATTTTGCTTCTGTCAGAGTTTTTATTGATGACAAAGAAGTTGATTTAGCCGCAAGTCACGTGACTGATTTTAATCTGTCGCTTGATATGGAAAAAGGGGTACTCACCTATACTTATGTAGCTTATGGAGTACGTGTGACCGCCGAAAGATTTTTCTCAATTGCTCAACAAGAACTTGCGGTTTTTGCTTTCATGTTTGAAAGCTTAGATGGTGAAATTCATCAAATCCGTACAGCCTCAATCATTGATGCAAATGTTCGTAATGAAGATTCCAACTACGATGAAAAATTTTGGACAGTAAAAAACCTTGATAATACAGCTACAGGTTCATTTATTGTCACCGAAACAATTCCTAATCCATTTGGAGTTGAACAATTTACGGTAGCAGCTAAACAAAGCTTTGCAGGCGATTTTACTCGAGTTAAGCAAGAAACAAGAGAAAGTTCTGTTTTAGATGTTTACGAAGCAAAATTAATAGAAAATGCACCACTCACCTTTATCAAAAATGTTTTAGTTGTCACAAGTCGTGATATTGAACCCTCGAATTTAACAAAGGTGCTATCAAATTTGACCCTTGAAATTTCTAAGAAAACATATCATGAATTTTATAAAGAACAAGAAATCGCTTGGAAAAAACGTTGGGAAATTGCTGATGTACAAATTGACGGTTCAGCAGAAGCTCAACAAGGGATTCGCTTTAATCTTTTCCAACTTTTCTCTACCTATTACGGCGAAGATGAACGTTTAAATATTGGCCCTAAAGGATTTACTGGAGAAAAATATGGCGGAGCAACTTATTGGGATACAGAAGCCTATGCCGTTCCATTATACTTGGCACTTTCTGATGAAAAAGTTGCTAAAAATCTTTTAAAATATCGTCATAATCAATTGCCACAAGCACAACATAATGCCCGTCAACAAGGACTTAAAGGTGCTTTGTATCCAATGGTTACTTTTACAGGTGTTGAATGTCATAATGAGTGGGAAATTACATTTGAAGAAATTCACCGTAATGGAGCAATGGCTTATGCGATTTATAACTACAGCAACTACACGGGAGATGAAACTTATCTTGCTCATGAAGGCTTAGAAGTTTTGATTGAAATTGCTCGTTTTTGGGCAGATCGTGTGCATTATAGTAAACGAAATGATAAATACATGATTCATGGAGTCACAGGCCCAAATGAGTATGAAAATAATATCAATAACAACTGGTACACTAATAAATTGGCAGCTTGGGTTTTGACTTATACTGCTGAAAGTTTAGCGAAATATCCACGCCCAGATTTAATTGAAGGAGCTGAAATTGCTCACTGGGCAGAAATTGTGGATAAAATGTATTATCCAGAAGATGAAGAATTGGGTATCTTTGTTCAACATGATGGCTATTTAGATAAAGATTTGACTCCAGTGGCTCAACTTGACCCTAAAAATCTTCCATTGAACCAAAATTGGTCTTGGGATCGAGTGTTACGTAGTCCATATATTAAGCAAGCAGATGTGCTTCAAGGAATTTATTTCTTCGGCAATCAATTTTCATTAGCCGAAAAACAACGAAATTTTGATTTTTATGAACCATTAACTGTTCATGAAAGCTCACTTTCTCCATCCATTCATGCGATTTTAGCAGCAGAGCTTGGCATGGAAGACAAGGCTGTTGAAATGTATGAAAGAACAGCTCGTCTTGACTTAGATAATTATAATAACGACACAGAAGATGGACTTCACATCACATCAATGACTGGCTCATGGTTGGCGATTGTTCATGGTTTTGCCCAAATGAAAACCTGGGATGGTCAATTGAGTTTCGCCCCATTTTTACCACAAGCATGGACGGGTTATGCCTTTCACATTAACTATCGCGGACGTTTATTAAAAATTTCTGTTGGTCAAGAAGTGAAACTTGAATTATTACGTGGCCAAGTCTTAAATCTTGAAATCTATGGTGAAAAAATTGAGTTAAAAGATTTTTATGTTACGAAAACAAAGTAATTTGATGTCTTTAAATGACTTTTTTATCAAAAATCTAAAAAATAGTTGAAAATTAATCGAAAATTTGGCAAAATAAAATTTCAGAGTGTCAAATAAAAGAAAGAGAAAGGAGCGGTGAGTTGAGCTGGGTTTAGCTAGTCTCAAGTGAAAATATGGCAGTTACAATTAAAGATGTTGCAAAAAAAGCTGGTGTTAATGCCTCAACGGTCAGTCGGGTCATTAAAGATAGTTCAGAGATTTCGGATAAAACAAAAGTAAAAGTTCGCAAAGCCATGCATGAATTAGGTTATCGAAGGAATGCAGCGGCTCAGATTCTAGCTTCGGGAAAAACAAATACAATTGGTGTTGTTTTCCCGCCAGTGGCTGACAAAGCGAGCCAACCTTTCTTTATGAAAATATTGACCTCAATCAATGAAACAGCTCGTGATTACGATGTTTCAATCGCTATTGCGACGGGGCATTCAGCCAAAGAGTTGAAAAAACAGATTGAACTTCAATATTCAGAAAAGCGTGTTGACGGATTTATCGTGCTTTACGCTGGAAAAAATGATGAAGTTCGCGATTATTTATTAGAAAATAAGGTTCCTTTTGTTTTAGTTGGAACTCCGGCTGAAGGAAAAAATGAAATTACCCATGTGGATAATGATAATATGCTGCTTGGACGCGAGGCTGTTCGTCATTTAGCACAATTAAAACATCAAAATATTTCATTTGTGACCGATACGAAAGAAACAGAAGTTTTTGAAGAACGTTATCAAGGTTTTAAAGATGAATCCGAGAAACTTGGGCTCAATCATGACCTCTTGTTTATGGATGCTAATTTTTCCTTGCGAAATGAAATAGCTCTTGTAGTTATGGATGATGTCTTGTCTTTAAAAGTTGTGGAACGTCTAAGAAGTCAAGGTCTAAATGTTCCAGAAGATGTGAGTTTAATTACTTACAACAACTCTATCTTTGGAGCAATGATTCATCCTTATTTAACAACTTTTGACATTCATATTGAGCAATTAGGGGCAAGTGCAATTAAGAAAATCTTGGACTTACGAGATAAGAAAGAAAATTTGCCAGAAAAATCAATTATCCCTTTTGAATTAATTATTAGAGAATCAACAAAAGCTAGAATTTAAGTTCTAGCTTTTTTAGTTTTGTTTAAGATAAGGTTAAGCCTAGTACAAGACAAAAATATGATAATAGTGTAAAATAATAGAAAGGGTTGGGCGCAGTTTTATTGACTTTCCAAGCAATTTAACTAAAAATAATTTATAAATTATGAGCCCTAAAAAATGTGAAAAGGGATGGATTCAATGATTAAAATTTTATTAGTGGAGGATGATTTATCACTCTCAAAATCTGTTTACGATTTCTTAAAATCATTTGCGCAAGTCAAACAGGTTTATGATGGAGTTGAAGGACTCTATGAGGCAGAATTGGGAATTTATGATTTAATTTTGCTTGATTTAATGCTTCCAGAAAAGAATGGTTTTGAAGTCTTAAAGGAATTACGTGAGCAAAATGTAGATACACCAGTCTTAATCATGACTGCTAAGGAATCTTTGGATGATAAAATGCACGGATTCGACATTGGAGCAGATGATTATTTAACAAAACCTTTCTATTTAGATGAACTAAAAGCACGTATTCAAGCACTTTTGAAACGGACAGGTAAATTAGAAGATTCAAACGGTTTAACTTATGGAAATATTCGTTTGAATTTATCAAATAAATCAACTTTAGTTGATGATCAACCTGTTGATTTAATCGGAAAAGAATTTGATTTAGTCGTTTATTTAATGCAAAATCAAAATGTTGTTTTGCCAAAAGAGCAAATTTTTGACCGGATTTGGGGCTATGACAGTGATATAACAGTAACTGTTGTTGAAGTTTATATGAGTAAAATTCGGAAAAAATTGAAAGATACAGAATTTGTCAATAATCTTTCAACCTTGCGAAATGTTGGCTATATCTTGAGATAAAATTTTACTGACAGCTTATTGTCTAGAGATGAAAGTCATCTATAAATTAACAAAAAGTTCTGTCAGTAAATCTATCTAGAAATGAGACCTCTTTGAAGAAAATAATTAAAAAAGTTAAATCTTCAGCTATTGTAAAAAATGATGGGAAAAATTTCCTTCATTTTTTTCTAGCTTTTACAGTCATTTTTGTTGCTTTAGCCGTGATTATTATTCAAGTCATGCAATTAGGAATGTATCGAGCGACTGACCAAAATTTACACAATTTGGCTCAAAACCGAGTCTTTTTGATAGAAGCAGCGAATAATCAATTAGGAATGAATAATTCGCAAGATAGTGGCTATTACGGTCCCAATAATAGTGTAATTTTTTATGATTCAGAGGGTAAAAGTTTCATACCTTCAGCGGGTTCAAATGCAAATATAAGTACAGACTTTGGCATGAGCCTTCTGCAAAAAACAATGAAATTTAACGAAAATCAAATTAACACTATTCAAACTGTTTCTGTAAAAAATCCTTATGGAGATAATTGGCACTATCGTTATCTGACAACATCACAATTTATTATTACAAATACTGATGGAACAGTAACTCCGGTTTATGCACAAATTTTTTCAAATGTTGACCAAATTCAAGATGCCATGAGCCGAGCCATGTGGGTCATTGTGACAACAATGATTACTTTCTGGCTTCTGTCAGTAATTATTAGTCTATATCTTGCAAACTGGACATTAAAACCAATTTTGGCCGCTTATGAAAAACAAAAAGAATTTGTTGAAAATGCTTCACATGAATTGAGAACACCTCTGGCAATCTTGCAAAATCGTCTAGAATTACTTTTCCAAAAGCCAACAGCAACAATTATTGATGAATCAGAAAATATTTCTGAAAGTTTATCAGAAGTTCGTAATATGCGTTTATTAACAAGTAACTTACTGAACTTAGCTCGTCGAGATTCTGGAATCAGAATTGAGCCAGAGGCGACTACGGCAACTTATTTTGAGAATATTTTTAATAGCTATGAAATGCTTGCTGAAAACGCAGGTAAAAAGTTTTCAGGCCATTTGAAATTAGATGGAACGATTAATTTGGACCAAGCCCTGATCAAACAATTGCTAACCATATTATTTGATAATGCTCTTAAATACACGGGTGATGAGGGTGAAATCTCTGTAGATGTTCAAAAAAATGGGGGATTCTTAGTTTTTGCTGTCGCCGATAATGGTGAAGGAATTTCTGATGAAGATAAGAAAAAAATCTTTGACCGCTTTTTCCGAGTAGATAAAGCAAGAACGCGTCAAAAAGGTGGCTTAGGTTTGGGTCTTTCTCTGGCCAAACAAATTGTTGAAGCTTACAATGGGAAGATTACAGTTGAAGATAATAAACCTAAAGGTACAAAATTCATTGTTAGAATTCGTGTGGATAGCACAATTTCAAATCCTGCAAAAATTTTCCAAAAGTTGTAAAATATGATAGGAAAAAATTACTGACAAATTATGATAAGATAATAGTAACATTCAAATTATGACAATTTTGTCAGTCGATTTACTAGTTTTTAAAGACAATTTCTGTTAGTAAATAACTAAGTAAATCTAAAAAGGAGAAAATCAGAGATATCAGTGTTAGAAAAAATAGACAGCCCAGCGGATTTAAAAAAAGTATCAAATCAAGAACTAGAAGAATTAGCTTCAGAAATTAGAACAGCAGTTCTTCATAAAGTATCAAACATCGGTGGACACGTTGGCCCAAACTTGGGTGTGACTGAATTAACAATTGCCCTTCATAAAGTTTTCAATTCACCAATTGATAAGTTTATTTGGGATGTTTCTCACCAAACTTATCCACATAAAATTTTAACTGGACGTAAAAATGGATTTACTGATGGACATTTCCATGACATCACACCTTACACCAGTCAAAGAGAATCAGAACACGACTTTTTCACAGTTGGCCATACCTCGACTTCAATTGCTAATGCCTTAGGTTATGCCAAAGCGCGTGATTTGACAAATGACAAAGGCAACATTGTTGCGGTCATTGGTGACGGTTCACTTTCTGGGGGACTTGCTATGGAAGCCCTCAATAATGCCGGAGATTTCAAAGGAAACCTCATTATTTTAGTTAATGATAATCAAATGTCAATTGCTGAAAATCATGGAGGACTTTACCGTAACCTTGCCGAACTTCGGGCGACAAATTGTCAAGCCGAAAATAACTTCTTTAAAACTTTTGGTTTAGATTATAAATATCTTGAAAATGGAAATGATATTGAATCTTTAATTCACCTATTTGAAGAAGTAAAAGATATCGACCATCCAATTGTCCTTCATATTCATACTGAAAAAGGACGTGGTTATCAACCAGCTCTTGAAAATAAAGAAGCTTTTCACTGGCACATGCCTTTCGATTTAGAAACTGGTCAATCAAAAGTGATTGATTCTGGTAAATCTTATAGTTCAGTTATGTTGGATTACATGGATAAAAAGGTTTCAGAAGGCCTTCCTCTTGTTGCCATCAATGCAGCAATTCCAGGAATCTTTGGACTGAAACAATTTGCAGCTAAATATCCTAACCGTTATATTGATGCAGGAATTGCTGAGCAATTTACCATTACTTTTGGTGGTGCAATGGCTGCGGCTGGTGCTCGTCCAATTATTTTCCACAATTCTACTTTTGTTCAACGTGCTTATGATCAATTTTGGCATGACTTAGCAATTAATGAAGAACCAGCAATTGTTATTGTTAAAGGTGGAGTTATTTCAGGTTCAGATGAAACACACCAAGGCTCATCAGCCATGACTTGGATTTCAAACATTCCAAATATCAAATATCTTGCTCCAACTTCTGAAGAAGAATTTATTTCAATTCTTGATTGGGCACTTGAGCAACATGAAGAACCAGTTGTGATTCAAATGCCAGAACACGGCTTAGAATCACGTCCGACTGTTCTCACAGATTATTCAACCCCTTCATATCAAATGACAAAATCAGGCGAAAAAGTTGCCCTCTTGGCACTTGGTGGTCTTTATTCACATGGTGAAAAAGTAGCTAAAGTTTTGGCTGAAAATGGAATTAATGCAACCCTAATAAATCCACTTTTCATCAACGATTTGGACCAAGCTTTCCTTGAAAACTTAGTTGAAAATCATCAAGTTATTGCGACGATCGAAGATGGAATTCTTGACGGAGGATTTGGTCAAAAAGTTGCTTCCCTCCTTGGTAAGTATGATGTTAAAGTTTTGAACTTTGGTGCGAAACGTGAATTTAATGATTCTGTTCCAGTGACAGAACTTTATAATCGTTATCATTTGACACCAGAACTTATGGTTGCTGATATTCTTAGTCTTTTGAAATAAAAATTTACTGACAGATGTTCCAAAATATTTCTGTCAGTAAAAATAAAGAACTGGTAATGTCTGTCAGTAAAACTAGCAAGAATGATGATAAGTTCTTACTTAATAAAGTGAAATAGATGAAAAAAGTATTAGTAAAAGCAGTACATGGCTACCAACGCTGGATTTCTCCAGCCTTGCCACCAGCCTGTCGCTATTATCCTACCTGCTCCAATTACATGGTTCAGGCCATTGAAAAACATGGACCAGCCAAAGGTTTGGCAATGGGAACAGCACGTATTTTACGTTGTCACCCATTTTGCCAGCCAGGATATGATTTAGTTCCAGACCATTTTAGTTTGCGAAGAAATTGGGCAGAACCAGAAAAAGAAGAAGACTCAAATTAATTTGAGTCTTTTCTATTTATAAAATTATAGAAAACGCTTCAAAAAATAGATGAAATCGCTATCAAATGTCATAAAAAAATGTTAAAATGAAAAAAAGAATAAAAAAGGAGTGTCATCTATTATGCCATTTAGTAAAGATTTTCTCTGGGGCGGAGCAACTGCAGCTAATCAATGTGAAGGCGGCTATAATCAGGGAGGACGTGGGCTTGCCAATGTCGACCTTGTTCCACACGGAAAAGATCGTTTTCCAATTATTACAGGGGAAATGAAGCACCTTGAATTCGATGAAGACCATTTTTATCCAGCAAAAGAAGCGATTGATATGTATCATCATTGGAAAGAAGACCTCGCACTTTTTGCTGAAATGGGATTTAAAACCTATCGAATGTCTATTGCTTGGACAAGAATTTTTCCAAAAGGCGACGAACAAGAGCCAAATGAAGAAGGCTTGCAATTTTATGAAGATATTTTTAGAGAATGCAAGCGTTTAAGAATTGAACCCTTAGTAACCATCACTCACTTTGATTGTCCTGTCCACCTAATTAAAGAATATGGTGGCTGGCGTAATCGAAAAATGGTTGGTTTCTATGAAAATTTAGCCAGAGCAATTTTTACTCGTTATAAAGGATTAGTTCGCTATTGGTTGACATTTAATGAAATTAATATGCTCCTCCATGCTCCATTTATGGGAGCAGGACTTGTTTTTGAAGAAGGAGAAAATAAAGAACAAGCCAAATACTTAGCCGCTCATCATGAACTATTAGCATCGGCTTTAGCAACAAAAATTGGACATGAAGTTGACCCAGAAAATAAGATAGGCTGCATGTTAGCTGCTGGAGATTACTATCCATTTGATTGTAATCCAGAAAATGTTTTTGAAGCTCAAAAACAAAATCATGATAATCTCTTTTTCATTGATGTTCAATCTCGTGGAAAATATCCAAACTACCTTTTAAAGAGATTAGAGCGTGAAGAAATTACACTTCCGATTGAAAAAGGCGACTTAGAAATCCTTGCTGAAAACACAGTTGACTTTATTTCATTTAGTTACTATGCAAGTCGAGTCGCTAAAGTCAAGGATGAGGATGCAGATAAATCAGCTGGAAATATCTTTGAATCTGTAAAAAATCCTTATTTAGAGGCCAGTGAATGGGGTTGGCAAATTGACCCACTTGGTTTAAGAATCACAATGAATTCTATTTATGACCGCTATCAAAAACCATTATTTATTGTAGAAAATGGTTTAGGAGCAGTAGATAAACCTGATGAAAATGGATTTGTAGCTGATGATTATCGAATTGATTACATGGCTGCACACATCAAAGAAATGAAGAAAGCAGTTGAACTTGATGGCGTTGAACTATTAGGTTATACTTCTTGGGGATGTATTGACTTAGTATCAGCAGGAACGGGTGAGATGAGCAAACGTTATGGATTCATCTATGTCGACCGAGACGATTCTGGTAAAGGAAGTTTGAAACGGACGCCTAAGAAATCATTTAACTGGTACAAGAAAGTTATTGCAAGCAACGGTGAAGATTTAACAAATGAATAATTAAAAAGGGGGGGTTTCCTCCTTTTTTTATCAAACAAAACATTTCTTTGATTTAAGATTTTTATCTAGCAAGAAAAATTTACAATAGTTAAGCAAGTGTCCATTAAAAGGAAGCAGTGCTAGAACTTTTTTATGAAATATGATAAAATCGTGTATTGCGTAATTTTTAAATCCGCAGTCATGAAGTATGAAAAAGCCTCGATGATATTTAAGAAATTTAAAAAGTTACAAGTGAGATAAGAATGATGAGGATAAGAAGTGAAAAGTATTAAAAATACATGGAAGTTGTTTGCCCTAGACTGGAAGCGAATATTTAAAAATCCCGTGGCGACTTTTTTAATTGTCGCCCTAATGATAATTCCCTCTTTATATGCTTGGTTTAATATTAAAGCCCTGTGGGACCCCTATGCCAATACTTCGCAACTGCCAATTGCGGTCTATAGTGCAGATAAATCGGCAAGTTTTCAAGATAAAACCATCAATATTGGTGATGAAGTACTGAAAAATTTAAAGAAAAATCACCAATTAGGCTGGAAATTTGTTGATTCCAAAGCAGATTTAGATAAAGGTGTGAAATCTGGAAAATACTATGCTGGAATCTATTTACCAAAGGATTTTTCAAAAGACCTCTTAAGTTTCACCACGGGTGATATTAAAAAACCACAAATTGTTTATTCAATTAACGAAAAAATCAATGCCATCGCTCCCAAAATAACATCAAAAGGAGCCTCTTCTCTACAATCGCAAATTTCTGAAGAGTTTATCAAAACGGCAAGTAGTACCCTTTTAAAAACCTTCAATACAATTGGTTACGATATTGATAAAAACATGGTAAGTATTCAGAAGGTTAAATCAGCGATTTTATCAACTAATGATAATTTAGGAACCATTGATAAATACACTCAACAAGTTGTTGATCTTCATGGAAAAATGCCAGAAATTAAAGAAAAACTGGCAAAAGCTAATGAATTTATCACTTATTTACCAGAAGTAGATGCTTTAGGTCAAAAGGTCATTAAATTAAATGATAAAATGCCAGAAATTGATAAAAGTTTTTCACTCGTTTTGACCCTTCAAGAGAAAATACCTGAGATTCAAAATGCTGGAAAACAAATCTCGATGATTGATGATGACTTTGCGTCAGTAGAAAGTACCATGACTCAAGGTATTCAAGAAGCCAAACAAGGTTTACAAATTATCAATCAAGTCCAAAAATCAATGCCAGACATTAAAAAATTGGGACAAGATGCTGATAGTTTGGGGACTATAACCTTGGATGCGGTGAAAAAAATGCAGAGTGCATTGCCTAGCATTACAAATAGCGTTCAAATAACACTTCAATCAATTCAAGAGTTCTCAAAAAATACTTCATCCGTTATTTCTGTTATTGATCAAGCGATTGCCGATAATCAATTAACTGATGATGAAAAGGAACAAATAAATAGCTTAATTACCAATTTTACTAATAACATTGCTAAACAAAGAGAAGCCATTCAAAATATTGTTGAATATATGAAGCAGGTGCAAGAAAGCAATGGAAATCACGATTTAGATTCTACTATTGAGCAATTAACTAATCTAGATTCGCTCTTGTCAGAACTTAGTACCAGAATGAGTCACCTAAATGACTTAGTGCAAGAGGGTGATGTATCTAAAATTCGAGCTTATCTATCACAAATCAATGATGTAGTAAATAATATTTCTGATTTAATTAATAAAATTGATGTCAGTGAGATTAGTAGTACAATTAATAAAGCTCTAACAACATTGATTAATACCATAACAGACGCTAAAGGTTTATTAAATCAAGCTCAACAAATCGACTTTGATGCCTTACTAAATTCAACAAGTCAAACAGTTTCTAATGCTATTACCATTTTAGAAAAATATCAAGGCGAAATGCCAGCCATTAAACAAGAAATTCATGATGCGAATGTAATGTTAAATGGCAATATGACAACGATTGTTAATGCAATTAATGAAGGAGCTAATCTCTATAAAAATGAGTTTCCTACTCTTAAAACTAAGTTAGGGACTGCTTCTGATTTCTTTAAAAATGATTATGCTGGTGTTCGTAAGGATTTGACAGATACCTTAACAATGGCAAATGAGAAAATGCCTGATGTTGAGTCTGCTTTGAATCAAGCCAACGATTTAATTCAAAATGATTGGCCTGAAATCAAATCAGGAATTCAAAAAGCAGCCATAGCTATTCAAAAAGGTGAAAAAGAAGTTGACTTAGGTGAAATCGTCAAACTCCTAAAATTAGATGCGACCAAAGAAAGTGACTTCCTGACACAACCGGTTGAAGTCCAAGAAAATCAAATCTATCCGATTGCCAATAATGGTTCAGCAAGTACACCTTTCTATACTGCGCTTTGTCTGTGGGTCGGTGCAGTCTTACTTTCAAGTTTGGCAACAACGGAGGTTCACTTATCAGATAAAGATAAAAAACGTTATTCTAAACGTGAACAATTCTTTGCTCGAATGGGAAGTTTCGTAGCCATTGGACTTGCTCAAGCCTTGATTGTAACGCTTGGAAATTATTTTGGTTTAGGAGTAGATGTAAGAGATCCATTCTACAGTGTTCTCTTTGCCTTACTAATATCCATAGCCTTTATGATAATGGTTTATGTTCTGGTCGCCCTGTTTGGCAATGTAGGTAAAGGAATAGCGATTATCATCCTGGTTCTTTCCATTTCTGGTGGTGGTGGGAACTATCCAATCCAAGTTTCTGGAAAATTCTTCCAAGCCATTAATCCTTATTTACCATTTACTCATGCTGTCAACCTTTTACGAGAATCAGCGGGAGGAATTTACTGGCCAAATGCTTGGTTTGCGATAATCATTCTTGTAGCAGTATCAATAGTATTTGTTGCAATAGGTGCCTTCCTCTTCCCACACTTTGAAGATAAAACGAAGAAAATTTCCGAAATCGGAAGCAAGAGTCATTTCTTCCATTAATGTTAAGAAAACTACTGACAGACTGGTCAGTAGTTTTTCTATTATTTATAATCATAATGAGCAAATAGTAAGGGAGAACTTGTGCTATAATATGTCTATGACAAAAGTAAACGAAGAACGTGTACAAGAAATTTTTAATAGTATTTCATCAGATTATGATAAAATGAACGCCATTATCAGTTTTAAACAACATGATTTATGGCGTGCTAAAACAATGAAAAGGATGGGAGATTTAACTGGTCTGTCTATTCTTGATTTGTGTTGTGGAACTGGAGACTGGACTTTTGATTTATCTGAAAGTGTCGGCCCTTCTGGTAAAGTAATTGGTCTTGATTTTTCAGAAAATATGCTCGAAATTGCTAAGGCTAAACTTAAAGAAGAAGCGAAGAAAAACATTGAATTTCTCCAAGGAAATGCAATGGCTTTACCTTTTGAAAATGAAAGTTTTGATGTAGTTACGATTGGTTATGGTCTAAGAAACACACCTGACTATCTTACTGTATTAAAAGAAATTTTTCGTGTGTTAAAACCAGGGGGCAGAGTAGTTTGTATCGAAACTTCACACCCCACATTACCAATTTATAAACAAGCTTTTGAACTTTATTTTAAAAATGTCATGCCCTTTTTTGGTAAAGTTTTTGCCAAATCTTTAAAAGAATATCAATGGCTTCAAAAATCAGCAGAAGATTTTCCAGATGCCAAGACGCTTGAAGAACTTTTTAGAAAAGCTGGCTTTGTTGCCGTAGACTATCAAAAACATGGCGGTGGAGCAATCGCAAGTCATTTTGCCACTAAATCCAAAAAACCTAAATCAAATATTCGTATTGGTAAAAAGTAGTCGGTCAATAAAAAATAAAAATTTCGAGGGAAAAATATGCCTTATAAACGTTATGGGGAAATTTTTAAAAAACTACGAGAACAAAAGAATTTTTCGCTTTCTCATTTTTCAGAAATAGGTATTTCAAAAGCGAGTTTATCAAGATTTGAATTAGGTCAAACCATGATAAGCTTTGAACGCTTGGATAGTGCGCTGCAAGAGATGAATGTGACTTTAGCTGAGTATGAACATTTTATCAATAATTTTTCAATGGATTATAAAGAAGAATTTTTAGAAGATATAATTCTTGCGGATATTGCAGATGACGTCGATAAACTTCATAGTCTCTATTTAGAAGCTATGGAATATGATTCAAAAATGCTAGCTTATTGTGCTAAAAGTCGGTATGAAACACTGACACAAATGGAAGCTGACGATGTGGTTGAATATCTCTATGACGTTGGAGAATGGGGCTATTTTGAACTTTCAATTTTTTATCTGACTTTGGATAGTTTCAGTGAACGAGAAATTATGTATTTGATGAAAGAACTATGGGGGAAGAGTAAACACTTATATGGTGTTTTTAAATATCGCAGAAGAGTTCTTCAATCTTCGTATCGAGCGGTCGTTTTGCTTTCCTCAAAAGGAGCTCGTGACTCAGCTAGAAGTATCTTGCAAAAAAGTTACCCTAAAGATTATTTCTACGACCTCTATGTTGAAAATCTAAGAAATCTGGCACATGGTTTTTATAGCTATTGTTTCAAAGACAAGATAAGCGGTGAAAAGCAAATCAAAAATGCCATTGAAATTTTTGGGCAAGTTGGATATGAAGATTTAGCAGATTATTATCAAAAACGATATCAAAAGCTTTTAGGAAAATTATTAACATAAAAAAGTCTCCAGATTACTTCGTTGCATTTTTGCAATGATTTAAAAAGGAGACTTTTTTTCTGCTAGAATAAAATTAAAGATAAAAGAAAGCGCGCTTGATTATCAAGAAAAAATAAAAAAGGAGGAAATATGTTAAAAAAAGAAAGAGAAATGAGAGAGAAAATTTTGAATCGAATTGAGAAATTGCTACAGGCAGGTTCAAAATTAAACGAAGCAGAAAAGAAAATACTGATGGACTATTATGAACAGATTGAAAAATCTAAAAATATGGAATTTGAACTCGTTCATCTTAGAAATGCCTTGCTTCCTTTGGTGATTTCTTCTCAACATTCTTTAAATGTCTTAAAATTTTACAAGGAACTTCGTTCAGAGCGAAAGGTGACTTGGGGCGAGGGAAGTTCTTTACTGACTGGGATAGCTCAATTTCCAGAAAAAAATGAAAGGAAACACTTATGAAAACAAAACAAATTTATGTAAGTCTTATGACTTCAGCAATCTTGCTATCAGCAGTTACTCCAATAATAGTTAATGCTGATGTCATTAGTTCTAACGGGACAACAGAGCAAGTTTCTAATAGACAAGCTTCAAACACTGATGTACAAGGACAATTTGAACCCTATGTTTCTGTTGAGGATAACCAGTATGTTTTAAATATTCCGGAAAATATTCAGGTTAGCCAAACTGAGATTGAACAAGTAAAACAACAAATTAATGCTGTAAATCAGCAAGTTGAAACGAATAAATTAATTATAAATCCTATCACTAAAGAAATTGTGAATCGTGCCTCTACCCTGAAATCATCGGGATACACCTATGGGAATTTTTGGTGGGGAACTTGCTACTACTTCAGAAGTAATGCAGCAGTTTATCAAATGGACCATGATTTAGATAATTGGGCTATCGGTTCAGGTCTTGTTGGTATATTTGCCCCACCAATTGCTGCTCTGGGTGGTGCTTATTATTTGAAGGTTAAAAGTGATTTAGATTATATGAATAGTATCCACCAAAAGGATTATCTTAATATGGAGGTAAACTGGGTGGGAGTCTATTCAATTTATGTTCCGTAAGGAGGTAGAGTGATGTTTTTAGTTTTATGGCTGGCGATTATCGTCATCTCATTTCTTTTACAAATCTATGTTTGGCCACGAATTCCAAAATCAATTTTTAAGTATAGAGGTTTAGTCTTATCTATTTCTCTCATTATTCTTATTTTTGTTGTAAGAATACCACTAGAAATTACTGCATTGACACTTCCATTTTATTTGATGATGTTTTTCGGGCTCTTTCTTTTTTGGAAAGATAGAAAACTTTAAGTAAATCTGTAGTTAAAAAATTAAAGGTACTCGATTGAGTGCCTTTTTGAGTAAATTTATACAGGTGATGTGTATATTATTAAAAGTACAAAACATAAGGAATCTATTTTATGGTATAATAATCTTGCTTAAAAATTTATTAAAATAAGCGTTAGTAGGGAAGTAGTAATGAAATTAAAAGATATAGAGAAATCAACAAATAAAAATCTTTATCTGCTTTTTCTAAGTGTACTCGTGGGCTTGACTGCGGGTTTTTTGGCCAGTCTTTATCGGTTGGCACTGGAAAAAGCTGAAACTTGGGGCTTGAGTATTTATCGCTTTGTTAGCTCACACATTATTTTTATTCCCCTCCTTATTTTGGGTTTGGCTTTCTTAGCCTTTGTGGTTACTTTCTTTATGAAGAAATATCCGATGAGTTCAGGTTCTGGGATACCACAAGTTAAAGGGCAATTACAGGGTTATTTTAAAAATAATTGGTTCACGACTGCTTTTGCTAAATTTATCGCTGGGACTTTAGCAATGTTTGCAGGTCTATCACTGGGGCGTGAGGGTCCCTCAGTTCAACTTGGGGCTTCAATGGGTCAGATGGTTTCTAGCCGGTTGGCTGAAACTGAACGTCATAAAAGAATTCTAATTGCTTCTGGAGCATCTGCTGGTTTATCTGCTGCTTTCAATGCACCTTTGTCAGGTGTCATGTTTACTTTGGAAGAAGTATTTAAATACTTTTCTCCATTGATTTTATTAACTTGTATGACCTCAGCAATGGTTGCTGATATGGTTGCACGAATAATGTTTGGGAGTGGTCCAGTTTTTCATTTCCAAATTGTTGGTTCAATTGAACTCTCAAATTATTGGCTACTTATTATTTTAGGAATTATTTTAGGACTTTTCGGTGCTTTTTATAACTGGACACTCCTCACAAGTCAAAATTTGATGAAGAAAATAAAGAGTCCATTTCTTCGTGTTTTACTTACTTTTTTAGTGGTTGGGGCAACTGGTTTATTGTTTCCTAATATAATTGGGAGTGGCCATCGTTTAATGGATTCCTTTAGTTTAGAAATGGGATTAGCCTTTCTATGTTTGATTCTCATTGGGAAATATCTGATTTCAATGGTATCTTATTCTTCGGGTGTGCCAGGAGGAATTTTCTTTCCCCTGTTAGTTTTGGGTGCTAGTCTTGGAGCTGTTTTTGCGACAATTGTTATTTCACTTTTTCATCTTCCAAGCCATTTATTTGCCAATCTAGTAATTTTAGCGATGGCTGGGACTTTTACAGCAATTGTTCGAGCACCGATGACTGGAATCCTTCTTTTGGTGGAAATGACTGGTTCATTTGACCATTTACTTCCTCTGGCTCTTGTCTCTTTAATTGCTTATGTCGTTGCTGATTTATTACAATCTGAGCCAATTTATGATTCCTTATTAGACAACATGTTGAAAGAAAAAGAAATTGATGTTGATGATTCGGATAAGCAGATGATGTTTGAAACAATTGTTCAATTTGATTCAGTTGCGGATCGTAAGAAGTTGTCAGAGATACATTTACCAGAAGGATGTTTGCTGGTTTCGGTTCATCGTTCAGGTAAGGATATCATTCCACACGGGAATACTGAATTACAAGCAGGAGATTATTTGACCTTTTTGATTAGACGAGAAGATGAAGTGATTGCTAGAGAACAACTTCGTCAGGTTTTAAATGAAAAATAAAAAAGTGATATTCTATCACTTTTTTTATTTGCTTAAATATTGCCAAAGGATTGATAAAAACAGACTCACAGCATAAGCGCTGTTAAATAGAACCATATTTCTCAGTGAATAAACAAAGCTGCGAGGACTTGGAACTTGACTAGCATGAGATTTTAGATTCTTTCTGATAATTGGAAAAGTGAGTAAACTAAGTAAAGTTGGCCATTCAAATATTCTAAAGATAAATCCAATAATAATAGCTAAATAGGAAGAATACATCAAAAGTTGAAAAAGTTTGATTCCGTTTGGACGACCGATATAATAAACTAATGTGTAACGATGATTTTTTATATCGCTATCTAAATCACGTAAATTATTGGCCAGCATGATGTTTGCAATGGTAAAAATGAGTGGTAAACTTGCAATTATCATGGCGATGGCTGCAAAAATACTACCAGTAAAGCTAAAAGAGTCGTTTGTGAAATCAAGATTTAGGTTAAAAATAGGTGATTGAGCGCTGTTGATTAAGATGATCATTGCAAAAATTCCAAAGCCCATTGTCCCACCAGAAAAAATTTCTCCTAAAGGCATACGTGAAAGTGGAATAGGACCGTAAGTATAGAAAACGCCAATAAAGAAGACGATTCCACCAAGAATAAAGAAAAGCCAGCCAACAAAATAAGCGAGGAGAAATCCTAAAAAAAGGCTCAAAATAAGCATAAACAAGATAATAGAAGCTACCAATCGGGTGGAAAGATTGGCTTGACCAATGATATTTTCTTGCTTTTTATAATCTTCATCTTTGGCTTTTTTGAAATCTTGATAATTGTTAATAGCAGTTACGGTCATATCAAAAAGGAGCATTGCTATTAAAAATAAGAGAGATAGGCCAATATTTATCATTTTAAAATAGCTTAAACTAAAAAGTAAACCAATAATGTAAGGGAAAATACTGGCGATTTTAGTTTTTATTTCGACGAGTTCTAAAAAATTTTTGAGGGACATAATTACTCCTGAAAATATAATTTGAATAAAAACAGCCGTTATTTTACGGCTTTTACTTATTTATTTTTTGAGAAAATAATTCTCTATTTTTTAATCATATTAAAAAAGTTTAAGTAAAAACGTTAACAAATGTTACTCATTTTACTGAAGTGCTTTCATTTCTATTGTAATTATAACTGATTATAGGTTAAGAATCAACATAGACTTGAAGATTATATTTAGTAATCTTTGTTAAGATAAATATAAAATATGCTAATTTTAATTGATTTGGGAACGGTTTAAGCTTCCAATAGTTCGTACTAAAGATACTACAATATGAGAATAAGATTTGAAGGAAAAGGCTTTATAATCACTTTTGTGAGGGATTCTTAGCATTTATTTTAAGGTTCGGTTAAGTAATGGGTAATATAATCATTTCTCATGAGTGGTGGAGAAAATTTACTACTGATGTTAAATTGTTTTTTAACTCACAATAAGTTGTGAGAAATGAATTTTTAAACGTCCATAGCGTGCAATGACGTTAAACTGCTTACGGTAATCCTACACAAGCGTTCGGACTTTATGATGTGTATGGGAAGTAACCATGTTAATAGAAGATAGACTGGATTCAGTTTGAATCCTATGGAATGTTCTTAGTGGCGAAATCGAAAGGTCTAAATGAAATTAAGTAAAGTTGCTATTTCAACGGGATTAGTTGCATCATTCATGTTTATTGGGGGCGGAATCGCTCATGCGGATACACCTAAATCAACTCATGAAGTTGCTATAGAAGTAATTAACGGAAACTACGGAAATGGAGATACTCGTGTCACTAACCTTCAAAGTAAAGGTTTTGATGTGAAAGCAATCCAAACAGAAGTTAATAACATTCTTACAGGAACAACAACTCAAGTTTCTGCAACAACTAAAACTGCTGAAGAACAACCTACTAAAGTTACATCAGTTGCACCAACTCAAGCAACACAAAGTGTTTCTGGTGGGCTTAATATGAGCCAAACTTCTGGACAAGTTGACATCCAAGCTCTTGCTAATTATATGGCATCGAATACAGCTAATGCAGCGGGCTATTCTGCTAGCGAATGGGCTTATATCATTACTCACGAATCAAATGGTGGGATTGATAGTGTGAATTCAAGTTCAGGTGCTTATGGTGCTTTCCAATTGCTAGGTCATGGCGAATATGCTGGAATGACTTTGGCAGAACAAATTGCGATGGCAAGTAAACTTCCTGCTGGTAGCTGGGTTGTTTATAACTAAGCATTGATTAAAACTCGTCTTAAAATCTTTGATAAATAAATCAAACTTAGTGGCTCATAGCAATCAACTCTCAAGTTCGTTTGGGATTGATTGAGTATAAAAAAGAACACCGAATTCGGTGTTCTTTTTTATTAGATGGCCCCTGCCAGAATCGAACTGGCAATCACTGCTTAGGAGGCAGTAGTTATATCCAATTTAACTAAGAGACCAGAGATAAATTACTGACAGGCTTACAAAATATTTCTGTCAGCAACTTTTAATGAGCTTTATTTATTGTCAGCATCAAAAACAATGCCAGCACTTTGACGCATTTGGTATGAAGTTTCTGAAACTTCTTGGGCAAATTGATGTAGGTCATAACTTGCAGCAAAATCATTATTTTCTAAGATTTGGGCAAAGTCAACAGCTTCATCATAAAGAGAGTGTTTTGGAGCTTCAATGTCGATTATAGTTTCTGAACCATCCATAGCAATGAATTTGGCAGAAGTAATCGCATTAACACCATCCAAAATTAAAGTTCCATCAGTAGTATAGATTTCACTAGGAAGATATGAATTCACATTTCCTGCGCATTTAATCGAAACTTTGTAATCTTGATAGTCAAGAATTCCAACACCAGCTAAATCAACGCCTGACGGAAGTAAAACTGCATCATAAGTTGCTTTTTGTGGTTTGCCAAACCAAAAGATTGCAGCATACAAAAGATATACACCAAGATCGGCTAAAAGTCCACCAGAGAATTTTGCATTAAATTTATTAGGGATTTCACCGTTTAAAAGAGCAGGCATTTTTGATGAATATTTTGAATAAGTAAAGTCTGCCCCTTTGACTGTTTTGTCAGCAAGAAAGTCTTTAATAATTGAAAATGAATGTTCATGAATATTTCTGGCTGCTTCAAAGAAGAAGACCTCATTTTCTTTAGCAAGCTTAATAATTTCTGTCAGTTCTTTAGGATTTGAAAAGGCAGGTTTTTCAACAATGACATTATGTCCGGCTAAAATTGCGGCTTTAGCTTGCTCAAAGTGGAGGGCATTTGGACTGGCAATATAGATAATATCAAGTGAAGCTTTAAAAAAATCGTCAAGATTATCGAATTTTTGGATGTCTTTAAAATCGGCAGAAAACTGATCAGCAGATTTGAGCCGACGGGAATAGACTGCAGAAAACTGAAATTTTTCAGTCATATGGGCAGCATCAATAAATGAGCGAGCAATCCAGCTCGTACCAATTACTCCAAGTTTTAGCATCAAATTCTCCTTTATAGGTGGACAGAATCATTCGTTAGAAGATTCTAAAATTCTATTAAAAGCTTGTTCTATTATATCAAATTTTTTCTTAAAGGTCATTGCTCTACTATTGAATTTTCAGTAAATAAATTATAAAAATAAGAATTCCAAAGATTCCATGTCACTTATTAAGAGCTTTTGTCAGTAAAATTAAGAGTTTTTGATGTGAACGCTTAAAAAGTAAAAAAATTGTCAGTTGATGACAAAAAGCTCAAAAATTGTGGTAGAATATATAGAAGAAAATTTGGAGAATTAATTTTGAAGAAAACGTTGATTATTGGTGTCACTGGTGGGTCAGCAAGTGGAAAGACAAGTGTTTCACATGCTATTTTAGAAACTTTTTCAAATGAACGAATTGCAATGATTGAACATGATAGTTACTATAAAGATCAATCGCATTTGACTTTTGAAGAACGGACAAAAACGAACTACGACCATCCATTAGCCTTTGATACAGATTATTTAATTGCTCAATTAAAAGAGCTTCAATATGGACGAGCGGTTGATATTCCGATTTATGATTATGCAAAACATACGCGTTCACAAGAAACTTACCGTCAAGAACCTGTTGATGTTTTAATCGTTGAGGGAATTTTGGTTTTAGAAGATGAACGTTTGCGTGATTTAATGGATATCAAAATATTTGTTGATACAGATGACGATGTGCGGATTATCCGTCGAATTCGCAGAGATATTGAAGAAAGAGGAAGAACTCTTGATTCAGTAATTACACAGTATTTAGATGCTGTTAAGCCAATGTATCATCAATTTATTGAACCCACAAAGAGATATGCAGATGTGATTATTCCTGAAGGGGTATCAAATACTGTTGGGGTTGATATTATTACGACGAAAATCGCTAGCATTTTAAACGACTAAAAAAAGCTGTCTATGACAGTTTTTTTGTTTTTGGATAGTGAATCTCGTGAAAAATTGGAAAAATAAAAAGGCTAATTGTCCTTAAATAGCAATAATGGTAATGCTTACTTTTTTTGTGAAAGTATGATATACTTAATTCGTAACAATTGCAGAAAGGAAATCCGCAACTTAAAGCGGTGGGTTATGAGAAATTTGTAACCAAGGGATTTTGTCAAAATGGAACTTTTTGAATCACTGAAACAAAAAATTAGTGGAAAAGGCTTAAAAATTGTCTTTCCTGAAGGAACTGATGCACGTATTTTAGGTGCTGCAAATCGTCTTAACGCTGACGGACTAATTACACCTGTCTTTATTGGGAATGTAAAAGAAGTCACTGAAACATTGATTTCACGTGGAATTAATCCTGAAGGCTTTGAGATTTATGACCCAGAAAATTGTGGACGTTTTGAAACGATGACGGAAACTTTTGTGGAACGTCGTAAAGGTAAAGTTACAGAAGAACAAGCAAAAGAGCTCTTGAAAGACCCAAATTATTTTGGAACGATGCTTGTTTATATGAAAATTGCTGACGGAATGGTTTCTGGCGCAATTCATTCAACTGCTGATACTGTTCGTCCGGCCCTTCAAATCATTAAAACGAAACCAGGAGTAAAATCTGTTTCTGGTGCTTTTATTATGGTTCGTGGTCGTGATGACAATGAAAAATATATTTTTGGTGACTGTGCGATTAACATCAAACCAGATGCACCAACTCTTGCCGATATTGCTGTAGCTTCAGCCGAAACAGCAGCACTCTTTGATATTGACCCCAAAGTTGCCATGCTTTCATTCTCAACTAAAGGTTCTGGAAAATCAGAAGATGTTGATAATGTAGTAGAAGCGACAAAACTTGTTAAAGAAGATTACCCTGAAATTGAAATTGATGGTGAACTTCAATTTGACGCTGCTTTTGTTCCAGCGGTGGCTCGTCAAAAAGCACCAGATTCAACTGTTGCTGGTCGTGCCAATGTCTTTATCTTCCCTGATATTCAATCAGGAAATATTGGATATAAAATTGCTCAACGATTGGGTAATTTTGAAGCGATTGGGCCAATTTTGCAAGGTTTGAACGCACCTGTTTCTGACCTTTCTCGTGGAAGTAACGAAGAAGATGTCTATAAACTTGCAATTATCACAGCTGCCCAAGCTTTAAAATAAATAATGATATTCTGTCAGTAAATTTGTAAATGAATAATTACTGACAAGTCTGTCATTAATCCGCCATTTGAGGCGGATTTTTTTGTTGGTCTAAAAATGTTATAATTAAAGAATCAAAAAGGAAATGAGAAAAAATGAGAAAATCAAAAATTTTTGCTCTAGTAGGGTCGATTATTTTTTCAATTTTGGCACTTGTTGGGCTAATTAGTTTTTGGGCCATTATTTATATGCCAGAGAATTCAGAAATTATGACAGAACTTCAAGATTCAGGATTTGATAAGCAATTATTATCTACCGCAGCAATGATTGCAGCTCTGATTTTAATCGCTTTACTAGCTTTAAATTGGGTGGCTTTTGCAAGATTGACAAAAGAAAAAGGTTGGGGAATTTATTTCTTAGTTGTTGGTATCTTTTATTGTGTAGCCTCTGTTTTTAACGGTGTTGGCTTAATTTTGACCTTACCAGTTGCCCTCTGTTTCATTCTTGCTTATGTCTATCGAAGACGAGAAGTCCTTGAAAATAAATAAAAAAAATACTGACAGACTTTCTGTCAGTAATTTTTTATTAGACTTTACATGATGCCCCAATGATTAAAAGCATTGATGATTCCGTGGTTAGTATTTTCTGTAGAAATAAAATCGGCTAACTCTTTTAATTCAGGAACAGCATTTCCCATTGCCGTTCTGTGGTCAGCTGCTTTGAATAAATCTAAGTCATTGCGACCATCACCAAAGGCAAAAGTTTGACCAGTGAAATTTAGCACCTCTTTGACATGATTAATTCCTGTCCCTTTGTTAGTTGTGCTGTTTGTAACATCAATCGAACTTGGAGAGTTCATGAAAAAGTTAAGTTCAGGAACGCGTTCTTTATAATAATCAACTTGACTGAGTTGATTGGTCAAAACCAAAAGCATATTGACTTCCTGAGAGAGGTAACGTCTAGCATCTGCCTGTGGCATTGGCATATGAGTGTAAGCATAAGCGGTTTTAGCTAAGTCAGTTAATTCACTCACCCAATAACCTTGACTGTCATAAAAAGAAAGAGCTTCTGAGTGAGGACTTGCTGCCTCAAGTAATTTTTCAACACTACTTGTCGGAATTTCTTCTTTATATATTGTTTCACCATCTAAAACAATATACTGTCCGTTCATGGCAACCGCTCCACTAATCCCAGTTAAACTCATGATTTCATCAAGTTCAAAATGTCCACGGCCAGTAGCAATGAAAGGTAAAACACCATTTTCGCGAATCCGATGAATTCCTTCAATAACTTCTTGGTCAAGTTTACTTTGACTGTTAAGCAACGTTCCGTCTAAATCGAAGAAGGCTAAAGCCTTATAATCATTGATATTTTCCATAATTTTATTGTATCAAATTTATGATATAATTGTAAGTGGAATTATCCATTCTTTTATAAAGAATTTAAATGACTGACAGAACTGTCAGTTTGTGTTAACTATAAAAATAAATAAATATAATTAATATTATTTTACTGACAAACCTGTCAATATTATTAAAAATGAGTGAAAGTAAAAAAATGCCTGCAAAGAAAAAAACAACCAGAAGAAATACTAAAAAAGAACAACAGAAAAAGGCCGCAACACGCAAAATGATTGCTTTTTTTGTTGGGCTTCTTTTAATCTTATTTGCGCTTGCTCGCCTAGGAATTGTCGGAGTCTTACTTTATAACATTGTCCGCTTGTTTGTTGGTTCTCTTGCGATTGTTTTTCTTCTCTTGCTTGCTGGACTAATGATTATTTCCGTCTTTCGTAAGCAAGTTTTAAAAGAAAATAAAAGAATTACTCCAGCCATTATTTTAACTTTTATCGGCCTAATGTTTGTCTTTCAAATTCGACTTCATCAAGGATTTAATGAAACTTTTCATCTTATCTGGTCTGATTTAATGGCTGGCCGTGTCATTCATTTTGTCGGCTCAGGTGTTATTGGAGCATTAATCACCGAGCCTGCTAAAGCCTTGTTTTCAGTCATTGGTGTCTATATTATTGCTGCAGTACTTTGGTTAGTTGCTATTTATCTTATGATTCCAGGACTTTTCCCTAAAATGCGTGAAGATTTACATCAACGTTTAGCGAAATGGAAAGAAAAGCATGCCGAAAAAGCAGAAGCTAAAAAAGCAGCGAAAGCACTTGCTGAGCTAGAAAAAAAACAAGCTGTAGCAGAAAGAGAAGAGCTTCCAGAGGCAGCAGAAAATTCATTATTTACCTCAGCACCTACTGAAATTCCAATTAATATACCAGAAGCGCCTTTTGAAGAAAATGAAACTGAAACTGAAAGTCCAGTTTTAGCAGAAGTTTCTCTTGATGATGAACCTGTCAATTTTTCAAATACTAATAACTATAACGGTAACTATAAATTACCAACCATTGATTTACTGGCAGAAGTTCCTGTCAAAAATCAATCAGGCGAACGTGAGAATGTTCGTAAAAATATTGGTATTTTAGAAGAAACTTTCAAATCTTTTGGGATTGGTGCCAATGTTGAATCGGCAGTCGTTGGTCCATCAATTACAAAATATGAAATCAAATTAGCGACTGGAACAAAAGTTTCACGCGTTGTTAATTTATCAGATGATTTAGCATTAGCCTTAGCTGCTAAAGATATCCGAATTGAAGCACCAATTCCTGGGAAATCTTTAGTCGGCGTCGAAATTCCTAATGCCGAAGTTGCAATGGTTGGTTTCCGCGAAATGTGGGAGGCTGGCAAAACTAATCCAAGCAAATTGTTAGAAATTCCTCTTGGTAAATCATTAGATGGTGGAATTCGCACATTTGATTTAACAAGAATGCCTCACTTATTGGTTGCAGGTTCAACTGGTTCAGGTAAATCAGTGGCGGTAAATGGTATTATTACTTCAATTTTGATGAAAGCTTTGCCTAGTCAAGTGAAGTTTCTGATGGTTGACCCTAAAATGGTCGAACTTTCTGTTTACAATGATATTCCTCATCTATTGATTCCAGTCGTAACAAATCCACGTAAAGCTTCACGTGCCCTTCAAAAAGTTGTTGACCAAATGGAAGAACGCTATGAACTCTTTAGTCGTTATGGCGTCCGTAACATTGCTGGCTATAATGAAAAAGTACAAAGATATAATGCAGAATCAGATGAAAAAATGCTTGAACTTCCTCTGATTGTAGTCATTGTTGATGAATTAGCCGATTTAATGATGGTTGCCAGTAAAGAAGTGGAAGATGCAATTATTCGTTTGGGACAAAAAGCTCGAGCAGCAGGGATTCATATGATTCTTGCGACACAACGTCCATCTGTTGATGTCATTTCTGGACTAATTAAAGCAAATGTTCCTTCAAGAATTGCCTTTGCTGTTTCATCTGGAACAGATTCACGAACAATTTTAGATACTAATGGGGCTGAAAAATTACTAGGTCGTGGGGATATGCTCTTTAAACCTATTGATGAAAATCATCCGATTCGTTTGCAAGGGGCTTTCTTATCTGACGATGATGTCGAATCTGTTGTGACCTTTATTAAAGACCAATCAGAAGCTCAATATGACGAAAGCTTTGACCCTGGTGAGGTAGATGAGAGTCAAGTTGGTACGGGCGCTTCAAATACAGGATCTGGTGACCCCTTATTTGAAGAAGCACGAAATATGGTTATTATGGCTCAAAAAGCTTCAACGGCTCAATTGCAACGGGCTTTAAAAGTTGGATTCAATCGCGCCTCTGACTTGATGAATGAGTTGGAAGCGCAGGGAATTGTTGGTCCTGCTAAAGGAACGACTCCTCGTAAAGTCCTTGTTAGTCCAGATGGAGAATTTATTGGAGGAGTAGAAGAGTGAGTGAAGAACTATATTATCGTCACTATTTTCTACAAATCTATGAAATCTTACGAGAAGATGAACAAAATAAAAAACTTTCAATCAAGGAAAAAAATGTTTTAGCTGATGCTTTGGTTTTAAATGAACGCAAAGAACCAGTTTTACAAATATTAGGCCAGCTTTATATGCGCTTAGAATTTTGGAATCGGCCTGCTGATGATGAGATTTTAAAAGGCGGCATGAAAGCCCCAGTCAGAACACTTTATGAAGAATTAAAGGCAGATAAAAATATCACTTCTTCACAAAAATTTATTCCAGGAGTTGAAGCGTATCGACCGATTACATGGAATGATGCTTTGTATGGAAATAAAATGACCGAAGATGATGGCTTTATCGGTGGGGGCTATGTCACTTTTGACTCTAATGAAAAATATAAATCAATGGAAGAGAGAATAGCCGTACCTGATAATGAAATTGTTAGAAATGCAAAATCAAGTTTTGCTAAACTCTTTCAAGTTGGTTGTTTAGGTTTTGCTCTGCTCATCCTGCTCCTTGTTCTCTTGGGGTTTGCTTTAAAAATGGTAACGAGGTAGTTAAAAATGACAGTATTTGATGAATTTAATGAAATCAAAAGAAAAGGACTCCCTCAAATTTTAGTAATTTTTGGTGAGTCAAGGGAACTAGTTGGAGAATTGAAAAATCAACTCTTAACAGAGGTTAATTTCGAGCCAACGGATTTGAGTCAGACTTATTATGACTTAACTCCTAGTAATAGCGATTTAGCCCTTGAAGATTTGGAATCTCTCCCTTTTTTCTCAGATTCTCGGTTGGTAATCCTGGAAAACTTGGTTAATTTAACAACGGCTAAAAAAAGTGTTTTAGATGAAAAACAGTTGAAGCGCTTTGAAAATTTTTTAGATGATCCGCCGGAAACTACGCAACTTGTTTTAATCCTTTATGGAAAATTGGACAGTCGTCTTAAAGTTGTTAAAAAATTAAAAGCTAAAGCAGCTTTGCTTGAAGCACAAGAATTAAAGAGTCAAGAATTAATTCAATATTTTAGTCGAATAAGCCCTTTACCAAAGGCAGTTTTGAGTTTAATTGCCGCTAAATCAAATGATAATTTTTCAGTAATGAAGCAAAATATTGACCTCGTTCAAACTTATGCACTAGGGCGAGAAGTGACACTTGATGATGTGGAAAAAGTCGTCCCAAAATCGCTACAAGATAATATTTTTGCCTTAACTGATTTAATTTTTAAAGGAAAAATTGATGAGGCGCGTGATTTAGTACATGATTTGACCTTGCAAGGGGAAGATTTAATTAAAATATTAGCTATTTTGACAAATTCTTATCGTTTGTATTTACAAGTCAAACTTTTCCAAGCCAAGGGTTGGCAAGAAAATCAACAAGTTGCCTTTTTAAAAATGCACCCTTATCCTGTAAAATTGGCCAATCAATTGGTTAGAAAATTAAACGTTAAATCCTTAAAAAATGGACTTTCTGATTTAATTAAACTTGATTTTGATATAAAAACAAGTGCAGCTGATAAATCCTATCTTTTTGATATCACTTTAATCAGGTTGACCTTGAAAAAAAACTGAAAATCTGTTATCATAAATAATGGACATTTTATAATGATGATGAAGAGGTAAAAATGCCGACATTTAAATTTACGCCTAAAGATATCTATGAAGCAGACTTCTCTACAAAGATGCGTGGTTACGATAAAGAAGAAGTCGATGAACTCCTTGATGACGTTATTGCTGATTATGAAACTTATCAGACTGAAAACTTGCGTCTTCAAGAGGAAAATGAGTTTTTGAAGAAAAAGATTGCTGAATTAGAAATGCAAGTTTCTAAACCAAATCAAGCAAATCTTGATGATACACAACGCTTTGACCCTAACCAAATTCTTCAAGCACGTTCAAGTAAACCAAAAGTGGAAATGCGTAATCCAAGTAATTTTGATTTACTCAAACGAATTAATCGTTTAGAACAAGCTGTATTTGGACCTAACGGCATTGCTAGTGAAAACAACTAAGAAAATATAAAATTGAAATGTTTTATGTTCTGCATTAGGTTTAGCAATGAACCTTTTTGCAAACTTCACAAGATGTGAAGGCAAAGATTTTGGTAAATGAACTTTATTGTTCTGCTTAATTTTTGATAGAAACAGTTTTCGGATAATCGCGCGATTTTTTTGTAAATCGTGAGGAAAGTCCATGCTCGCGCGTTGCTGAGATGCACGCAGTGATTGTGCTAGGTCAAACAATAAACCTAGGTAGGAGCGTCATGCCTAACGGCTGGCCAAAACGCTAAGTCTTTTGATATGCGTGAGTAGCCTGTAAAAGTGCCATAGAGACGAGTCTTAGAGGAAACTCTAAGAATGGAACGTGGTAAACCCCTCAAGCGAGCAACCCAAACTTATGGTCGGGGCACTTGACTAGCCAAAATGAAGGCGTGGTCGAGGCTGAAATTAAGAATTTTGGCAGACAGATGATTATCGAAGGGGAGATTCACGAATGTGAATTGAACTGGAACAAAACATGGCTTATAGAAAACTGTATGACACAGGCTGGGGCTTTTAGCCTCGGCTTTTTTTGATAAATAGTGTTTAATTGAAATAGATAGAATTATCTCTGTTCATTTTATGCAGAGAATGGAAAGTTAAAAAATGCAAAAGAAATTCAAGTTATTAGCAACTTCTTCAAGTGGTTTAGAGAGTTTAGTTGCTCGCGAACTTCGTAATCTGGAAATTGAAAATGTTTCGATTGACGACCGTTCACGTGTCTTCTTTGAGGGAAATTTGGCAACAATTGCTAAGGCGAATCTTTGGTTAAGAACGGCTGACCGTGTAAAAATTGTAGTTGGGGAATTTAAAGCTAGAACATTTGATGAATTGTTTGAAAATGTTTATGCGCTTCCCTGGGCAGAGCTCATTCCTTTTGGAAGCCAATTTCCTGTCAGCAAAGCTAAAGCGGTGAAATCAACTTTACATAATGAGCCGTCAATTCAAAGTATCACTAAAAAAGCGATTGTCAAAAAATTACAGACGACATATCATCGTCCTGAAGGTGTTCCAATTCCTGAAAATGGAGCTAAATTTTCAATTGAGATTGCTTTACATAAAGATATGGCAACTGTATTGATTGATACGACTGGCGATTCTTTATTTAAACGAGGCTATCGTTCAGAAAAAGGAGAAGCTCCTTTGAAAGAAAATATGGCAGCTTCGATTATTTTATTAACCAATTGGTTAGCAAATCCTCGTCGTGCTTTTGTTGATCCTACTTGTGGTTCTGGAACATTTACAATTGAAGCAGCAATGCTGGCTTTAAATATGGCACCAGGAATGAATCGTCCATTTGCTTTTACTGCATGGCCTTGGTTTGATGAAGAAATTTTGAAACAAGAAAAAGCTTTGGCCAAAAAACAAATTCGTACAGATTTAGAATTGGATATTCAAGGTTTTGACATTGATGGAAAAATGATTGAAATTGCAAAACATAATGCACTTGCGGCAGGCCTTTCAGATGTGATAAAATATAAGCAAATGCGACTTCAAGATTTTAGAACTGATAAGCTTGACGGTGTCTTAGTTTCTAACCCGCCTTATGGGGTGCGTTTGGAAGATGAAGAAGCTGTTGCAGCTCTTTATGGTGAAATGGGTAAAACTTTTGCGCCACTAGAAACTTGGAGTAAATACATTTTGACGAGTGATGTCGCTTTTGAAAAGCATTATGGGGCAAAAGCAACTAAAAAACGCAAACTATATAACGGAACACTTAGAACAGATTTGTATATGTATTTCGGAAAACGTATGAAATAAATTTTACTGACAGAACAAAAAGCTATTACTAAAACAAAAAAATTTTAGTGATGACGGCTGTCAGTAAAAATTCAGACGAGTTTGAGCAACTCTCGTTGTCTGATTCACCATTTTATTGGAATTGTGGGAATCTTATTCGGAGGAAAAATGTCAAACAAAAATAAAAAAAATAGAAACAAAAACAAAAATAATAACAATAATAAACCAAAAAATGAGCAACAAATTGGTGAAAAAACTTTGAAACTTCAAGATTTACAAGATTTTACCGTAGGGCAAATTGTTGCAGAATCAAAACGTGTTGATAAAGAAAATGAAGAAAATGAGTCTGTTTTAGATAAATATATTCGTCAGCACCGTGGAGAAATTGAAGAAGCTAAAAGTAAAAATTTGGACGAATTCATTCAGGCAGAACGTACAAATATAGAAGTTCCGGTTGAAGAAGATAAAGAAGCTAAGTCAGAAAAACTTCAAGAAGTTTCCAAAGAGGAAATCGACGAGAATGATGAATTAGCAGCTTCAAAAATTGAAACTGAAAAAGTTACTGACAGTTCTGATTCTGATTTGTCAGCAGAAAATAAAGACTTAGAAGTTGCTGACAAGGAAAGCGAAGAAACTAAAAAATCAAAAAATGATTTAGTTTTAGATCCAGTTGTGATGGTCGACGCTCCTGTCAGTACTTTGCCAGAGCAAAAAGAAGCTCCGCAAGTTGAAGAAGTCAAGAAAACTGAACCAACTGACGAAGAAGAAGCCGAAAGTCCACAAGATGAGAAGGTAGTTGCTGCACCAGTTATGATGTCAGCAAACGAAGTTCCAATGGACGAGCCAAGTGAACCAGAAATTTCTGAAACTGACACTAAAACTGATTCAATAATTGACGAAAAATCAGAAGTTGAACCAAAAGTAACAGAAGAACCAGCAGAAGAAATTAAATCTGATTCAAAAGAAGATTCTACTGAAAATAATCAAGCCCTTGAATCGGGAGCTGAGGAAAAAGTGACAGATTCACCAAAAGAGACAAAAAGTGATATTCCTGATAAAGTTATTACTGCTGAATCAGTTTCACCTCACTTACTAGCTGAAACAACATCCTTTAAAGCAGATAAAGTAGAAGAAAATGCGGCAAAAATTACTGACGAAAAGTCAAAAAATCGTAAAAAACCAATCATTATTGGTCTATGTGCAATTGTTTTAATTGCAGCTGGAGCGATTGGATTTGCCCAATATAATAGTCATCAAAAAGGGAAAACGGTTCAAACTTATCAAAGCAGTCAGAGTGATTTAGATAAATATCAGAAACAATACGATGCTTTTTTCACTGACAAATCACATACTATTTTGAGAAATAGTCAATTTAGCAAGTTATCAGCTCTTGAAACTTTAGTTGATGCTCACAAAAATTCCATGGCATGGTCAAATGCAGTTTCTGATACAGAAAGCCTAAAAGACCAAATTAATGCGATTAAGAAAGTGAATGCTCTCTTTACTAGCGCAGCAATTACTGACGGAAAACTTGATTCATCAGCTAAAATAGTGGCAAATGTAAAAGTTCCAGAAACTCCTAAAACAACCAATGAAACCCTGAATAAATTACTGACACAAGCCATTGATTTAGCTAAGAGCCAAGTTGCTAAGGAAAGTTCAGCTAAAGCGTCTGCAAGTGCAGCAGAAGCCAAAGCGAATCAAGGAGCTACTAGCCAAAGTTCTACATCAAGTACAGCTAGTCAAAGCAATTCTACGACGACTCCTTCGTCAGCAGCTTCAGCAGGTTCAAGTACAAATGCCAGCACAAGTAGTAATGCTAATGGTTTGAGTAGCAACGGAGTTAATTTAGAAGTATCAGCAGCACGTGTCCAACCTCAAGCTGGAGTCAACACGAATGATCCTGCTTTCACATGGGGAGCTGGAATTAAAGAAATGGTTCTGAATAAAGCCCGTGAACGCGGCTATATTACAGGAGATAATTATATTTTAGTTCCAACAGCGATTCATACAACCAATGGTTCCCAAGGTTTCCCAGCCGGAATTGTTAGTGGTTATTACAATCTTTATGCACCAGATGGTCGGTATTTAGTATCAATCAATGCTAAAACAGGTTTCTTTGTTGGTAATGGTTCTGGTCATGCTGATAACTTAGATTATGACGCATAGAAAATAAAAAATAATCATCATTTTGATGATTATTTTTTTTACTGACAGAAACCTACTGACAGAAACCTACTGACAGAAACTTACTGACAAAAAATTCACTGACAAAAATTTACTGACAAAAAATTCACTGACAAAAATTTACTGACAAAAAAACTTTCGCCAAAATCAGCGAAAGTTTTTTACTTTTATCAATTATTCGATTAGAAAATTAATAAGTCATGGTCAGTATGAGTGAAGCTTTCACAACCATTTTCTGTTACGTAAAGACAGTCTTCAATACGCACACCTACTTTACCAGGAATATAAATTCCAGGTTCGTTAGAGAAGCACATTCCTTCTTGAATTACGAGGTCGTTACCGGCAACAATAGATGGATACTCGTGAACGTCCATTCCAATACCATGTCCAAGGCGGTGATTGAAATATTCACCATATCCTGCTTTAGTAATTAAATCACGAGCAACAGCATCAACTTCATGTGCAGTAACACCAGGTTTAATGAAGTCCATAGCAGCTTGTTGAGCTTCCTTAACGATTTTATGTATCTCAGCATCAAAGTCATTAGGTTGACCAATAGCGATTGTACGTGTCGCATCAGAAGCATATCCGCCACTCATCACACCCAAGTCAAAGAGCAAAAGTTTATTTTCTTGAATTTCAACATTTTCAGGTGCACCATGTGGATTAGCAGCGCGAGCTCCTGATAAAACAAGCGTGTCAAATGACATCTGTGGAACACCCATACGTTTCATTTCGTATTCAATTTTTGCAACGATATCAGATTCAGTCACACCATTACGTTCAGCAGCAGTGGCAAAACCAATTTCAAAACACTTGTCAGCAAAATCACCAGCAACTTTCATTTTTTCAATTTCATCTGCTGACTTAATCAAACGCATCCGTTCAATCAAAGGAGTCAAATTTACAAAATTAATATCACCAAATTGTGCTTTCAACCCTTCAGTTTTAGCTAAAGGAATATCTGAAAATTCAACAGCAATTGATTTAACATCTGATTTTACATGATTTTTAACAACTTCCCAAGGGTTTTGAGAATCTTCATATCCGAAAATATCCAGACCACTTGTGTGTTCTTTAGCTTTTTCCACTTCCAAAGCAGGAGTAAATAACATCGGAGTTGAATCTCTAAAAATCATCAGCCCAGCAATTCGTTCATGGGGATCAATTGCTAGCCCTGTTAGATAATTTAGAGTTGTCGGATTAGTGATGAAAGTCATATCGACTTCCTTGTCATTCAGAAAAGCTGAAATACGTTCAATTTTGCTCAAAATGGTTCCTCCAATATTTATGAAAATGAGTTTCTTAAATTCTCATGAAAATAAAAAACACTATATCCCCTATTCTACGCTATTTTTATTAAAAAATCACGTAAAAAAACATAGCTGAAGGTTGAAAAGGTTTACAGTTAATGATATAATTTGTAAATGAAAATGGTTTTCATAAATACTATGAATAAAAAGAAAAGAAAGAGGATAGCCAATTATGGTAGAATCAACAACAACAATTTATGATGTGGCACGTGTCGCCGGAGTGTCAATGGCAACCGTTAGTCGTGTTGTAAATGGAAATGCAAATGTAAAGGAAAAGACGCGCCAGAAGGTCTTAGAAGCTATTGCTGAGCTTGACTATCGTCCTAATGCAGTTGCGCGCGGACTCGCAAGTAAACGTACAACAACAGTTGGTGTTATCTTGCCAACCATCACTTCAACTTACTTCGCAGCGATTACTCGCGGGGTTGATGATATCGCTTCCATGTATAAATACAACATGATTTTAGCTAATAGTGATAATGATGTTGAAAAAGAAGAAAAAGTTTTAGAAACTTTCTTATCAAAACAAGTTGACGGAATCGTCTATATGGGTTCATCTTTAGATGAAAAAATTAGAACTTCCCTCAAAAATTCAAGAACACCTGTCGTTTTAGTTGGAACAATCGATGGAGATAAAGAAATTCCATCTGTTAATATTGATTACCATTTGGCTGCTTATCAATCAACTAAAAAATTGATTGATAGTGGAAATAAAAAAATCGCTTATATCATGGGTTCATTGAAAGACGTTGAAAATACAGAACGTATGGTTGGTTATCAAGAAGCTTTGCTTGAAGCAAATATTGAATTTGATGAAAACCTCGTTTTTGAAGGTAATTATAGCTATGAACAAGGAAAAGCACTTGCTGAACGTTTACTTGAGCGAGGAGCAACTTCTGCAGTAGTATCACATGATACAGTAGCCGTTGGACTCTTGTCTGCAATGATGGATAAAGGAGTGAAAGTTCCTGAAGATTTCGAAATTATCTCAGGTGCAAATTCACCAATTACTCAATATACATATCCAACTTTAACTTCTGTTAACCAACCCCTTTACGATTTGGGAGCAGTAGCAATGCGTCTTTTGACAAAATTAATGCTTAAAGAAGATGTTGAACAAAATCAATTAGTTTTGGATCATGAAATCTTTTCTCGTCGTTCTACCAAATAAAAAATCAAGCCCTTTTGAGGGCTTTTTTTATTTAAAGTAAAAAGTATTTGACATTTGAGAGAAAAGTCGCAATAATAGAGAGATGATAAAAAGAATTTATTCAATAGATTAAATGAATAAATTGTTAAGGAGTTTGATATGCAAGAATTAGATTTAATTATTGTTGGAGCAGGTCCTGTTGGTCTATATGCGGCTTTTTACGCAGGAATGCGCGGTTTATCAGTTGCAATAATTGAATCAGCGCAAGTTCCAGGTGGTCAACCCCAAAATCTTTACCCTGAAAAATTAATCTACGATATTGCTGGCCTACCAGCAGTGACAGGGGCAGATTTGACAAAAAATCTTTTAGAACAACTAGCACAAATCTCTCATCGATTATTTCTTGGGGAGAGCGTTCAAAAAATTGAAAAAGAAGAGGGGATTTTTTCTGTAACTACTGATAAATCAACCAGAAGAGCCAAAGGCGTTTTGTTGACGACTGGTGCCGGCCTTTTGAAACCTCGAAAGTTAGGAATTGATAACGAAGAAACTTTAGCCAATGAAGGAAAAATATCTTACTTTATCACTTCTCTAAAAGAGTTTGAGGGAAAAAATGTTGCGGTTTTTGGTGGAGGAGATTCGGCTTTAGATTGGTCATTAATGCTTGAAAAAGTAGCTAAAAATGTTCATTTGGTTCATAGAAGAACTGCTTTTCGTGGTCATGAAATTACAGTTGACCGAGTGATGAATTCTAATATTCAAGTTCATACGCCTTATACTTTTTCAAATTTGATTGAAAATGAATTAGAATTAAAAAAAATAAAATCAGAAGAAAGCTTGAACTTTTCGATTGATAAAATTTTGGTTAATTATGGTTTTTTAACAAATCAAGTGACTTTAGCTGAAAACTTAGAAGTCAGTCGTAATGGTCGCGTTAAGGCCGATTCAATGATGCAATCCAATATTGAGGGACTTTATGTCGCAGGAGACGCAAGTGATTATCCGGGAAAAATGCCCTTGATGTCCGTTGGTTTTGGTGAAGCAGTCCATGCGATTAATGCCATGACGAAAAAACTTGAATTTGACCACCCACTTAGAGGGGGACATTCTTCATCCATTTTTTAAAATAAAAAGCGTATTCTAAATAGGGGTACGTTTTTTTTATGAAATACGGTATAATAGAGAAAGAAAAATGACTTGAACTTAGCTTCATTAATAAAAATGAGCCAAGTTTTATGAGTGCTTTGTTTAAAAAGCAAAATAAAAGTAAATTGGGAATGTTTGATGATATTAAATTTGATTATTTTAGTAGCCTTGGTTTGGGCTTTCATGGTTGGTTACTCACGAGGCTTGATTTTACAAGTCATCTACAGTTTTGGTACGATTATTGCGGCCTTCATTGCAGCCAGTAATTATAAAGAGTTAGCACAAAAATTGAGTATTTGGGTTCCTTTTTCAAATGCCACAGAAAACTCACATCTCTTACTTTTTAGTGATAAGCTTCTTTTTCAACTCGATGATGCTTTTTATGCGAGCATTTCGTTTTTAGCAATTTTTATTGTCGTTTATGCTATTATCCGTCTTATCGGTTTATTTTTACATTTTGCACTTAGTCCTCTGGGAAGAAATGGAAAAATCATTGCTGGAATTTTAGGATTTGCGGCGACTTATTTTGGTTTACAAATGGTCTTGATGGTCTTGAGTTTGGTTCCTATTGCAGCGGTTCAAAGTCAACTTGATGCTAGTTTTCTAGCTCGTTTTATGGTTTTACATACACCGATTTCATCAGGAATCTTGCAAAACCTTTTTATTGAAAATATTGTCCACATTAATCCTCTAGGATAGTGCTAGGGGAGAAATCTACAGATACAACTTGAAATTTAAATAGAATGAATAAAAAAATTCTCCAAATATTGGAATATGATAAAGTCAAAGAACAGTTCATGAATGCTTTGACGACAGCGCAGGGTCAACAAGAATTAAAAGATTTAAAACCTTTGACAGATAAGGAAAAAATTCAGCTCCTTTTTGGTGAAGTTGCTGATTTTCGCTTATTGACCCAAGAAAATGGCCTATTAAATTTAGGAAAAACAAATGATTTAACAGAAATACTCAGACGTCTAGAGCTTGAAGCCAGTCTTTCAGGCAAGGAATTCGTTGAAATAAAAAAAGTGATTCAATTAGGGATTAATATTCAACGCTTTTTTGATGAAGCTGAAAATGTTGAAACACCTTCACTAGCTATTACTTTGGAAAAATTGGTTGATTTATCAGCATTAGTCAAAAAATTAGAAATTTTTGATAATGCGGGAAGTCTTTATGATAATGCCAGTCTCGAATTGATGCATATCCGTGCTTCAATCAAGAGTCATCAATCAGAAATTCGGAAAATCATGCAGGAAATGCTGACCAAAAATCTCTCATCTTTGAGTGAAAATGTCATCACTATCCGAAATGACCGACAAGTGCTTCCTGTAAAAGCAGAAAACAAAAATAAAATTGCTGGTGTAGTTCATGATATGTCCGCTTCAGGTCAAACGCTTTATATTGAACCAAATGCGGTTGTTTCATTAAATAATAAACTTAATCAAAAGAGAATCGAAGAACGCCAAGAAATCACAAGAATTTATCGTGAGCTTGCTAGTCAATTAAAACCTTATAGCTTTGATATAAGACAAAATGCTTGGCTGATTGGTCATATTGATTTTGTTCGTGCCAAGTATCTTTATTTAGCAGCGAATAAAGCGACACTTCCAGAATTAACAACCGATAAAGATATTACCCTCTTTGCAGCTCGCCATCCTTTGATTGAAGCAAAAATAGTTGTGGCAAATGATATTAAATTTGATGCGGGGCTCAATACGATTGTTATTACGGGTCCTAATACGGGTGGGAAGACCATTACTTTGAAAACAGTTGGTTTGTTGACAATATTGGCTCAATCAGGTCTGCCAATTTTAGCCGCTGATGGCAGTCGAATTCATCTTTTTGATGATATTTTTGCCGATATCGGTGATGAGCAATCCATTGAGCAAAGTTTATCAACTTTCTCAAGTCATATGACTAATATTGTTCATATTTTAGCTCAAGCAGATGAAAATAGTTTGGTCTTGTTTGATGAACTTGGGGCAGGAACTGATCCAAAAGAAGGAGCGGCTCTTGCTATTGCCATACTGGAAAATTTACGTGAACGAAATGTGAAAACCATGGCAAGTACTCATTATCCTGAGTTAAAAGCTTATGGGGTCGAAACGCAACGAGTAATCAATGCAAGTATGGAATTTAACATTGATAAAATGCAACCCACTTATCATTTGCAACTGGGAGTGCCTGGGCGTTCAAATGCCTTGGAGATTTCTAGAAGATTAGGTTTGCCAGAAACCATTATTTCAGTAGCCAGTCAACAAATTTCTGACAGTGAGCATGATGTCAATCAGATGATTGAAAAGTTGGAAGAAAAAACGCGTGAAGTGATTGAAAGTTCAAGAAATATTAAAAAAATTGAACGAGAAAATCAAAGTTTACATAAAGATTTGACGAAAGTCTATAATCAAATTAATCGCGAGCGCGAGTTTGAATTAGAAAAAGCACAAAAAGAAGCTCAAGAAGTAGTTAAAAAAGCGAGTCTTGAAGCGCAAGAAATTTTGAAGAATCTCAATGATAAAGCAGCGTTGAAACCACATGAAATTATTGCTGCTAGAAAAGAACTTGAAGGTTTGGCTCCAACCATTGATTTTTCTAAAAATAAGGTTTTGAAAAAAGCGAAAGCACAAAGAGGACTTAAGCAAGGGGCTGAAGTTAATGTCACTTCTTATGGTCAGCGTGGTAAATTGATTCGTTTAGAAAAAGATGGACGTTGGACGGTTCAAATGGGTTCAATCACGACTCGCTTAAATGAAGATGAATTTGAAGTGATTGAAAGTCCAGAACAAATTCAAGCCAAAACTAAAAATGTCAGCAAGAAGGTGACTTCTAAAGTCAAAGCTCAACTTGATTTACGCGGGATGCGTTATGAAGAAGCAGAACTGGAATTGGATAATTATATTGACCAAGCTCTACTTGCAAATTTGATTCAAATTACGATTGTTCATGGGATTGGAACGGGTGTCATTCGAGAAATGGTACAGAAAAAACTTCAAAAACACCGTCATATTAAATCTTATGAATATGCACCAATTAATGCTGGTGGCTCTGGAGCAACGATTGCTATTTTGAAGTAAAATAATAAATTTCTCAAAATCTATTTTCTTGAAATTTTAAGTGAATTACACTAGAATAGTCTTACTGAAGAAAATTATTTCAATGAAGGAGATAAAATGGAATATAATATTACTGATGCAACGTTTGATGAAGAAACAAAAGAAGGGCTTGTTTTAATTGACTTTTGGGCAACTTGGTGTGGTCCATGTCGCATGCAAGCGCCAATTTTGGAACAACTTTCAGAAGAACTTGACGAATCAGAACTTAAGATTTGCAAAATGGATGTTGATGAAAACCCAGCAACAGCCCAAGGATTTGGCATTATGTCTATCCCAACATTGATGTTCAAAAAAGATGGTGAAGAAGTAAAACGCATTGTTGGTGTTCAAACAAAAGCACAACTTAAAGCCGTTATTGCTGAATTATCATAATAAAAATTACTGACAGAACTTTTTTCTTCTTGAAATAAAGTCTGTCAGTATTTTTTTATATTCAATTCTAGTGAAAAGTTCTGTCAGTAAAAGAGAGTGAAAGCATGGCACATACTGACAAGTCTGTCATTAAAATGAGCGTGACAAAAGGCTTTTAAAATGATATGATTGAAAAAGAAAAATTACAAAGAAAATAGGGATTTGGAAGGTCAAAAAGACTTTTCAAATTTTGAGGAGTTTAATATGTCAAAGAAAAAAGATACTGAACTTGAAATTATTGATACAGCTGACGGAGCTGTCATTAAAAGTGGAAAAAAAACAATCGCCGAAATTAAAGAAAAATCAGGAAATTTTGTCATTGTTTTTTCAGGTAAAGAAATTGCTACAGTGACTTCTTTTGAAGCAGCTCTTGAGGAAGCAATTATGGCTTATAATCTTTCGATTTAAAGATTTATTTGTGATTGATTTGAAATTTCTAAGTTATAACTTGAAATTAATAAGATAATTTGTTAAAATATTTCTTGTCGTCATAAAGCGATCTTGGGGTATAGCCAAGCGGTAAGGCAAGGGACTTTGACTCCCTCATGCGTTGGTTCGAATCCAGCTACCCCAGTAAAAAAACGTAAAAGGAAACGCTGTTTCCTTTTTTCTTTTTGCGAAAATATGCTAGAATAGGGGAAAGCATTTATGAAAATGTAAGGAGAAGTTTATGAGAAAAACAAAAATTGTTGTTCCAATCATGCTGACAGAGTTAGCAGAGCTTGAGAAAGTTTCTGTCAGTGATTATCGAACAGCAGATATTGTTGAATGGCGTGCCGATTTTTTGTCAGCAGATGAAATTTTAGAGATGGCTCCTAAATTCTTTGAAAAATTTAAAGAAAGTAAGATTTTATTTACTTTAAGAACAGTCAGAGAAGGCGGAAATATTCAAGTTTCTGAAAAAAAATATTTACAGATTTTAAAAGAAATTTTGACTTACAATCCCGCATATATCGATGTCGAATTCTTTACGCATGGCCCTTCATTTGCCGCTTTGAAAGATTTTCGGGATAAAATGGTGCTTTCTTATCATAATTTTGATGAAGTTCCGTCCGATTTGACCAAACGGTTGATTAAAATGCACGAAGAAGGAACTGCCTTTGTTAAAGTTGCTGTGATGCCAGAACGTGAATGTGATGTTCTTGATTTATTACAAATCACTCGTGATATGACTTTAGAATACGGTGAACATTTTATCAGCATGGCAATGGGTGACTTAGGACGACTTTCAAGAATTTCTGGCTATTTGACTGGCTCTTGCTGGACTTTTGCAAGTTTAGAAAATTCTAGTGCGCCTGGGCAAATTTCTCTCAAAGAAACAGAGTATATTTTGGATATTTTAGAAAAATAGAGAATGATATAATCAGAGATATTGTTCGGTTATGACAGATAATTTTTTTACTTTTATTAGGACAAGTAGAATGGACCAAAAGCTTTATAAGTGAAAATGTTATAATAGATAATGAAAAAGGACGCTTTGTTCATTAGAAATTAAAAATAGGATTAATTTACTGACAGCTATTCTGTCAGTAAAAAAGGAGAAAAAAGTGGTTATTAGCCGTTACTCACGTCCAGAAATGGCAGAGATTTGGTCAGAAGAAAACAAGTATAAAGCATGGCTTGAAGTCGAAATTCTTGCAGATGAAGCTTGGGCAGAGCTTGGGGAAATCCCAGCAGCAGATGTGAAAAAAATTCGCGAAAATGCAACTTTTAATGTTGAACGTATTCTTGAAATTGAAAAAGAAACACGTCATGATGTGGTAGCTTTCACACGTTCTGTCAGTGAATCATTGGGTGAAGAACGCAAATGGGTTCATTATGGTCTGACATCAACAGATGTCGTTGATACAGCTTATGGTTATCTTTATAAACAAGCTAATGATATTTTGCGCAATGACCTAAAAAACTTTGCAGAAATTGTTAAAAATAAAGCTTTAGAGCATAAATACACAGTAATGATGGGTCGAACTCACGGCGTTCACGCTGAACCAACAACTTTTGGCTTGAAATTAGCCACTTGGTACAGCGAAATGAAACGAAATATTGAACGTTTTGAACATGCTGCGAAAGCTGTTGAAGCTGGGAAAATTTCTGGTGCTGTTGGAACTTTTGCTAATATTCCTCCATTTGTAGAAGCCTATGTTTGTGAAAAATTAGGGACTCGTCCGCAAGAGATTTCAACACAAGTCTTACCACGTGATTTACATGCAGAATACTTCCAAACGTTGGCGCTCATTGCGACATCAATTGAACGCATGGCCACAGAAATCCGTGGATTACAAAAATCTGAACAACGTGAAGTTGAAGAATTCTTTGCTAAAGGTCAAAAAGGCTCGTCAGCAATGCCACACAAACGTAACCCAATTGGTTCTGAAAATATGACAGGTTTAGCCCGCGTCATTCGTGGACATGCAATTACGGCTCTTGAAGATGTTAGTCTTTGGCATGAACGTGACATTTCACACAGTTCTGCTGAACGTATCATTGCACCTGATACAACAGAATTATTGGATTATATGTTGAATCGTTTTGGAAATATCGTTAAAAATTTGACTGTTTTCCCAGAAAATATGAAACGAAATATGGATGCGACTTTTGGCTTGATTTACAGCCAACATGTCATGTTAATGTTGATTGAAAAAGGAATGACGCGTGAAGCAGCTTACGATTTAGTTCAACCTTTGACTGCAAAATCTTGGGATGAACAAGTGATGTTTAGACCATTGCTTGAAGAAAATGAACAAATTCGTCAGTATTTGAATGATGAAGATATTGAAAAAGCTTTTGATTACAATTATCATTTAACAAGAGTCGATGAAATTTTTGACCGTGTCTTTGATTAATAAGAAAGCCTACTAAAAAGTAGGTTTTTTTGTTATTAAAACGAAATATAAAAAGGATTGACAAATTTAATGAAAACGGATACAATTATAAATGTAAATATGAGAACGTTCCCACATGTGAAAGGAGGAAGTAATGACAACAATCAAGCAAGTTGCGCTTGAAGCAGGAGTTTCAAAGTCCACTGTTTCACGTTTTATTGCTCAGAATGGCTATGTAAGTGATGAAGCCAGAGAAAAAATTGAACGAGCAATTAAAAAACTAAATTTCAGACCCAATCTTTCTGCCCAATCTTTAAAAACTAAAAAGAATCAGCTTGTTGGACTATTATTGCCAGATATCTCCAATCCTTTTTTCCCAATGCTAGCCAAAGGAGCAGAGGAATTTTTAAAAGAAAAAGGTTATCGTGTGATGCTCGGAAATATTGGTGAAAAGAATCAATCTGAGCAAGATTATTTGAAAGTTTTGATTCAAAGTAATGCTGCTGGCATCATTTCAACCCATGATTTTAAAGAAGACTTTCCTGATTTGGATATTCCAACTGTAATCGTGGACCGAGTAGGCCATAAAAGTAACTATGGTGTTTTTTCGGACAATGAGTCAGGTGGACGATTAGCAGCAAAAGTGATTGTAACAGCAGGAGCAAAAAAAGTTGCTGTAGTCAGCGGTCCTTTGAATGCCACAAATATCAATAATCGTTTTAAAGCAAGTATTGCTTATTTAAAAGAAAAACAAGTTGATTTTAAAGCTTTTTACAGTCAAAGTTATGATTTTGAAGAAATTCAGAAAGAGGCGAGAGAAGTGCTTGCCAATGAAGAAAACTTTGATAGTATTATTGCACCATCGGATATTCATGCTATGGCTTATATCCACGAAATTCATCGTTTAAATAAGAAAATTCCTGAGGATATTCAAATTATTGGTTATGACGATATTCAAATGAGCCAATTCATTTATCCAGCACTCTCAACCATTCATCAATCTGCTTATCAGATGGGGCTTGAAGCTGCTCAACTTATTTATAAAATCGCGACTGACCAAGCAATTGAGAAGTCTAAAATTGAACTCCCTGTTCATTATGTAGCGCGTGAAACAATTCGACAAAAGAGAAAAGAATGAGGAAAAATTAATGACAAAAGTAAGTGTTATAGGAAGTATTTCAATGGATTTAGTCACAAGGACTAACCGAGTGCCGAATGCTGGAGAAACAGTATTTGGTGAAGATTTCGCTATGGTTCCCGGTGGAAAAGGAGCGAACCAAGCCGTTGCTTTTGCTAGACTTTCTCCTAATGAAGTAAGTATGATTGGAGCAGTAGGCAAGGATGCTTTTGGTGAGAGTATTTTGCAAAACTTCAAAGAAAATGCAGTTCTTTTTGAAAATGTGGGAACGGTACCACAAACAACAGGGATTGCTCAAATTACTCTCTATGATGACGATAATCGTATTATTATTATTCCAGGTGCTAATAATGAAGTTCTACCAAGTTATCTAGCAGACCTTTGGGAGAAAATTAAAGAAAGCCAACTTGTTATTCTACAAAATGAAATTCCACATGAAACAAATCTAGCGATTGCTAAATTCTGTAAAGAAAATGCGATAAAAGTTCTTTATAATCCAGCTCCAGCAAGAAAAACAGATTTGGAAATGATTGATTTTGTTGATTATATCACACCGAATGAACACGAATGTAAGGAACTTTTTCCAAATTTAGCACTTGAAGAAATTCTCAAAAAATATTCAAATCGTCTGATTGTCACCTTAGGAAGTGAAGGAGTCATTTTCCACGATGGAGAGACTCTTCAAAAAATTCCTGCCATAAAAGCTAAAGTTGTAGATACAACTGGTGCAGGAGATACATTCAACGGAGCCTTTGCCTTTGGTTTGACTGAGAACTTATCAATTAGTGATTCTATCAGATTAGCTGTCGTTGCTTCTCATTTATCTATTCAAAAATTTGGCGCACAAGGCGGGATGCCAAAGCTATCAGAAGTTAAAGCAAAATTAAAAGAACTTGAAATTAATCTCTACTAAAAAAGAAAGAGAGTTAAATTTATGAAAAAAGAAGGAATACTTAATAGTGAATTAGCAAAAATTGCTGACGATTTGGGCCATACTGACCAAGTTTGTATTGGAGATTTAGGCTTACCAGTACCATCAGGTGTCAAAAAAATTGATTTAGCCCTGACAAGAGGAAAACCCAGTTTTCAAGAAGTGCTGGACATCTATTTGGAAAATATTTTAGTTGAAAAAGTCTATCTTGCTGAGGAAATAAAAGAAAATAATCCTGAACAGTTAGCGATTTTACTGACAAAATTATCAGCAGATGTTGAAATAGTTTTTGTCAGTCATGAAACCTTAAAATTAATGAATCATGAGGTCAAAGCAGTGGTGAGAACAGGAGAAAATACGCCTTATTCAAATATTATTTTACAATCAGGTGTCGCTTTGTGAAAAAGGAGGAGGTCAATTTTGAAAATAGAAATGAAGAACATTTCTAAATCATTTGGAACGAATAAAGTTCTTAAAGCAATTGATTTAACGATTAATTCAGGAGAAGTTCATGCCTTAATGGGAGAAAATGGGGCTGGAAAATCTACTTTGATGAATATTCTAACTGGTCTATTTCCAGCTTCTGGTGGGGAAATTGAGATTGACAGTGAAAAGAAAATTTTTAAAAATCCTCAGGAAGCAGAAGGATTTGGAATTAGTTTTATTCATCAGGAAATGAATACTTGGCCTGATTTAACAGTCTTAGAGAATCTTTTTTTAGGACGAGAGATAAAAAATAAATTTGGTATTTTAGATACGAAGGCCATGCGAAAAAAAGCAAATTTTGCTTTTGAACAGCTGGGAGTAAAAATTGATTTAGACAAAGAAATTGGTAATTTATCAGTTGGTCAGCAACAAATGGTTGAAATAGCTAAAAGTTTTTTGTCTGATTTAAAAATTTTGATTATGGATGAACCAACAGCAGCATTGACCGAAAGAGAAACAGAAAGATTGTTTTCAGTTATTGCTGGTCTAAAAAATCAAGGGGTTGGAATTATTTATATTTCTCATCGAATGGAAGAAATTTTTAAAATCACAGATTGTGTAACTGTCATGCGTGATGGCCTAGTCATTGATACACAAAAGACGAAAGAAACCAACGTTGATGAATTAGTTAGAAAAATGGTTGGTCGGTCAATTACAGATTACTATCCCCAAAAAAATGCTGAAATTCGAGAAATTGTATTTGAAGCCGACCATTTATCGGCAGAATCTTTTAAAGACATTTCATTTTCAGTTCGTTCAGGTGAAATTCTCGGATTTGCAGGACTCATGGGAGCTGGTAGAACTGAGGTCATGCGAGCAATTTTTGGAATTGATAAGCTAAAATCAGGTACGATAAAAATTAATGGAAAGAGTCTAACTATCAATAACCCGGCACAAGCAATCAAAGAAGGAATTGGCTTTTTAACAGAAGACCGAAAAGATGAAGGACTTGTTCTTGATTTCTCAATAAAAGATAATATTACTCTTCCGAGTACAAAGGATTTTATTCATCATGGCCTCTTTGACGATAAAACAGCAACAACTTTTGTTAAGCAACTCTCTGAGCGTCTTAATGTTAAAGCGACAGATGAAGAACAAATAGTTGGTTCTCTATCTGGAGGAAATCAACAAAAAGTTGTCCTTGCCAAATGGATTGGCATTACGCCAAAAGTTTTAATCTTAGATGAACCAACACGAGGAGTCGACGTGGGAGCCAAGCGTGAAATTTATCAATTAATGAATGAACTTGCTGAACGTGGTGTTCCAATTATTATGATTTCAAGTGATTTACCCGAAATTCTTGGTGTTGCAGACCGAATTGCAGTGATGCATGAAGGAGAAATAGCAGGAATTTTAGCCAAAAATGAAGCAACACAAGAAAATGTGATGCAGCTCGCAACAGGAGGACAATAAGTGTGAAAGCTCTATCTCAAAAATTCAGTTCTTTAACGACAATGATTGCTCTGATTGTTTTGATGATTATCATTACGTGTATCAATCCCAACTTTATGACGGCAAACAATTTGCTAAATTTACTCTTACAAGTCACGGCTAATGGATTTATTGCTTTTGGGATGACCTTCGTAATTCTAACTTCAGGAATTGACCTGTCAGTTGGCGCAATTTTAGCCCTTTCAAGTGCAGTGTCCGCAGGTTTTATAGCCCAAGGAATGCCTTTACCGCTAGCAGTAGTCTGTGCGTTAATCATTGGTGCTTTTCTTGGAGCGATCAATGGTGCACTTATTGCCTATGGGAAATTGGCCCCTTTCATTGTAACTTTAGCTACTCAAATGGTTTACCGCGGAGCAACCCTTGTTTTTACTGATGGTAATCCAATTACTAAACACATGGATGGCTATTTCTTAGCCTATATTGGACAAGGTTATTTACTGGGTATTCCTTTCCCTGTTATTTTAATGATTCTTGTTTTCATTGTTTTATGGATTTTGCTTCATAAAACAGCCTTTGGTAAATCAGTTTATGCTTTGGGTGGTAATGAAAAAGCTGCTTATATTTCAGGAATTAAACTAAATAAAGTAAAAATTGCCATTTACACTTTATCTGGAGCAATGTCCGCAATTTCTGGTTTAATCATCAGTTCTCGTTTGTCATCAGCAACGCCACAAGCAGGTTCTGGATACGAAATGTATGCAATCGCTGCCGTTGTCCTTGGGGGAACCTCTCTAATGGGAGGAAAAGGGCGTATGTTTGGAACAATGATTGGGGTATTAATCATTGGTGTTCTAAATAATGGCTTAAATATAATTGGTGTGTCAGCCTTTTGGCAACAAGTCATCCAAGGATTAGTTATTCTCGTTGCAGTTCTTATCGATGTCATTCGTAGCAAACGGAAATAGGAGAGTTGAACATGAAATTAGTAAAAAAATTAACTTTTGCTTTTGTAGCTACTTTAGCAGTCTCAACTTTGACCGCATGTAGTCTTTATACCGGCATTCCAGGCCGTGATGGAAAAGAAAAAGTAGAAGAGGTAACGCATAAGAAACCAAATGAATTAAATATTGGTGTTTCTATTTCGACAACAAACAATCCTTATTTTGTTTCAATGAACAATGCGATTAAATCAATGGCCAAAGAAAAAAATACAAAATTAACGGTTTCTGATGCCCAAAATGATTCTGCAACACAATTAAATAATGTTCAAAATTTCATCAGCCAAAATGTGGATGCGATTTTAATTAATCCTGTAGATTCTGATGCCATTGTTCCAGCCATTAAAGCAGCCAATAATGCCCATATCCCAGTGATTGCAATGGATAGAGGATCAAATGGTGGAACAGTTTTAACAACCGTTGCCTCTGATAATGTGGCCGCTGGAAAAATGGCAGCTCAAGCCGTTGAAAAATTGGTTGGTAAAAACGTAAAAGTTCTGGAACTTTCTGGAACACCAGGAGCTTCGGCAACAATAGACCGTGGTAAAGGATTTAATAGTGAAGCTAAGACCTTAGGATTAAATATATTATCCAGTCAATCAGCTAATTTTGACAGAACAACTGGTTTAAATACGACTCAAAATATGCTCCAATCTCATAAAGACGTCCAAGCAATCTTTGCGCAAAATGATGAAATGGCACTGGGAGCAGCTAAAGCTGTGCAAGCCACTAGACAAAAAATAGCTATTTTTGGAATTGATGGTGAGTCTGAAACACATGATGCCATAAAAGCAGGGACAATGACCGCAACGATTGCTCAACAACCGGCTAAAATTGGTGAAATGGCTTTGCAAGCTACCTATGATTATTATCAAGGTAAAAAAATTGCACATATGATAAATTCGCCAATCTATCTTGTGGATAAAGATAATGTTGACCAACATCAATGGTAGTATAAAAATATAAATTCTGTCGCTAGGACAGAGTTTTTTTATTTTTAAAAATAAAGATGAATAATGAATAAAAATATAAATTTGTCCAAGTGACATTTTTAAACTTCGCAAAAAGTAAAATTTATAATATAATAGATAGCTGGGGCTCTTTTAGGTTTGTAAAATTAAAAAGAGTTTATCCTCTAAAAAAAGGAGAAAAAATGGGAGAAAATACTGTTCCTCAAAAATCTAGTGATAATGCGGGTTCAATAGTGGCTTTAATGGTGGCCCTATTGGTAGCAATCTTTGCTTTTCAGCTCAATGCTTCAATGCTCTCGCCTGCTTTGGTTACCATGCAGACCCAATTACACACGACAGCTTCGTCTATAGCACTAACACAAACCATCTTTTTTACAGCTGCGGCCTTATTTGCTCTATTTTTGCCTCGTTTGGCGGATTTGATTGGACGAAAAAAAGTTCTAATTGGAATGCTTACTTTGACAATGATTGGTTGTCTTATCTCAGGATTTGCTACAAATGTAGGGATTTTGATGATTGGTCGTATTTTACAAGGTGCTGCTGGCCCTGTGGTTCCGCTTTGTTTAATTATTATGCATGTGAAAGTGCGTGATGAGAAGAGATATGCAAAATTAATGGCCATACTCACTTCAATCAATGGTGGAATTGCTGGGGTTGATGCATTAGCAGGTGGTTGGCTAGTAAGTCATGGTGGATTTCGTTCTGTATTTTTTGTTATGGGAATTACTGCGGCACTTGCTATTCTTTTAGTAAGTTTTGGAACGCAAGAGTCAACTGCAAAAGATACACCAAAAATGGATTGGAGCGGAGTCATTCTTTTAGTAGTGGCAATGGGTGCGCTCTTGAGCGCGGTGAATGCCTTGCAAGGAAGTTTTGGAAATCTTGGACTTCCTAATTGGCTTTTAGCTTCACTCTTGGCTCTTTTAGGTTTGATTTGTTTTGTTGGATTTTGGCAAGTTGAAAAACGAGTGAATCATCCAATGGTTCCTATTCATTATTTGAAACAAAGAAGAACTTGGGGGTTATTAATTACAACTCTCCTAACGATGACTGGTGTCTTTGCAATTATGAATGGTATTATTCCAGCTTTGGGTCAAGATGGTAAGTTTGGTTTGGGACTTGGGGCAGATATGGTTTCTCTTGTTACCCTTACTCCTTATGCGCTTGCTGGCTTATTCTTTGGACCTGTTTCAGGATTCTTGGCTGCTCGCTTTGGCTTTACAAAAGTCCTTCGGGTTGGACTTTTAACGACGATTATCGGTATTGGTTTGGCCGTTGTTGGAGTGCTACAACCTTCAATCTGGCTTTTATTGTTGGTATCTACCTTCATTGGGATTACCTATGCTGGAATAACAAATATTATGTTAAATGGTCTGGGAATCGTGCTTTCACCAGAGGATAATCCAGGTTATCTTCCGGGCTTAAATGCAGGAATGTTTAATTTAGGAGCTGGTATCAGTTTCATTATCTTGTACGCAGTGCCAACGCTTTTACATACCAGTGTTGGTGGAAGTAGTTCTGGTTATATTTCTGGAATTGTCACAGGATTGATTCTTGTTATTATTGCTTTCTTTACTTCATTTTTAATTCCAGATTCTAAAAATGTAAAATAAATGAGTTACTTATAAAAAACTCTGTCGGAATTCCGGCAGAGTTTTTTATTCGGGTAAATTATCAAAGTATTCAGGAAAAGCTTGTAACACTGCCATTTCTTCGTCAAACATCAAGTGCAAATGTTTGGCAGCTGCTGTGACAGCTTGTTCTCCATCATGATTCTCAACAGCGCAAAGTATTTCCTTATGTTGCTCAATCAAGGTATTCCATGGTAAATCAGAAATCGCAAGACGTAACCAACGGAAACGATTGAACTGAATATTAATGGTTTGAAGCCAGTCCCAGACTTGGGCATGATTAGTCATTAAATAAAAAGTTTTATGAAATTCTTCATCGGCATTAAAAAAATTGTGATATTCTGCTTTAGCAGCATATTGTTCTTGAAGTTCAATTGCATCACGCGCTTGGTTGAGTAAAAGATTATTATTCTCTAAAGCCGCGGCTTCGGAAACAATTTTGGCTTCTAAATTTTCTCGAATGAATCGAGCATTGATGGCAGCATCTAAATCAATTTTTGTGACGAAGGTTCCTGATTGAGGGATGCTGTAAATGAGTCCATCACGACGTAAACGAAGAAGTGCCTCTCTGACAGGAGTTCGGCCTAATTGCAAATCAATTTCGATATTTTTTTGTGAAATTTTTTGTCCAGGACGATATTCATTCCTGAGAATTTTGCCTGTAATTTGTTTATAGGCCTGATTCTGTAGATTAAAATTCAATTCATTCATTCTGTAATTATAGAGCAGAGGGGCGGTAAAGTCAAATAATAAAGGTATTCTTTTAAAATAATGTCTTTTTTTTAATATATTCTTGACAACGGTTTCTTAAAAGTGATATACTAGTTTTCGTAGAAGAAAAACTGATATATCACTTTTGAGATTTAAAGGAGAAATCATGGTGAAATTGCTTGATGATTATTTGATAAAGGGTGAGGAATTTAAAAAAGTAAAAATTAAAATTCCTAACTTTAATCAAGACAAAGTTATAGAGTCAACAGCTGATAATCCAGTCTGGGTCCACTTTGGTGGAGGAAATCTTTTTAGATGTTTCCATGCGGTTGTCGCCCAAGACTTACTCAATCAAGGAGAACTCAACTCAGGTCTTATTGTGGCCGAAACTTATGATGATGAGGTAATTGATAAAATCTATCGAGCCTATAATAATCGTTTTCTGTCAGTGACAATGAAAACAGATGGAACTTTTGACAAAGAATTGATTGCGAGTGTTGCTGAAAGTTTTTATTTTAATGCAGAAAATACCGAAGGTTGGGCTCATTTAACAAAAGTCTTTGAAAATCCGTCTTTGCAATTGACAACTTTTTCGATTACAGAAAAAGGTTATTCACTACGGGATTCAAAAGATCTATTGACGCCTTTGGCACTTGAAGATATGCAAGGAAGAAGCAAGCCCAAAACCAATATGGGGGCAGTTACTTATCTCCTTTATGCAAGATTTAAAGCTGGTAAATTTCCGATTGCCATGGTGAGCACAGATAATTTTTCAGAAAATGGTTTGAAATTGCAAGAAGCGATTTTGACCATTGCTAAAGCTTGGGTGGAAAATGAAATCGTAGAACAAGATTTTTATGATTACCTTATCAATCCTAAAAAAGTCAGTTTTCCCTGGTCAATGATTGACCGAATTACACCCAATCCGTCTGAAAAAGTTGCAAAATTACTGACAGCTGATGGTTTTGAGGATACAGAAATTTTACATAGTCAAAAACATACAAATATTGCTCCTTTTGGTAATACGGAAGAAGTTCATTATTTAGTGATTGAAGATACTTTTCCAAATGGCAGGCCGGCATTAGAAAAAGCTGGAGTTATCTTGACTGATCGTGAAACAGTCAATGATGCTGATCAGATGAAAGTTACCGCTTGTTTGAACCCCTTGCATACCGCTTTAGCTATTTTTGGAAGTTTATTAGATTATCATTCAATTTGGGAAGAAGTTGCCAATCCAGATTTGTTAGCACTTATTAAGAATTTGGGGTATGGCGAGGCTTTGCCTGTGGTTAAGAATCCGAAAATTATCAATCCGAAAGATTTTATTGACCAGTTATTGACTAAACGTTTACCAAATAAAAACATTCCAGATACACCACAGAGAATTGCGGCAGATACGTCACAAAAAATTCCTGTTCGCTATGGCGTAACGATTGGACACTATATTGCCAATCCAAGATTTTCTGTTAAAGAATTGGAATTTATTCCATTAGTCATTGCTGCTTGGTGCCGTTATTTAATCGGAATTAATGATGAGTTAGAAAGTTTTTCTCCAAGTCCGGACCCTCTTCTTGAAGAGTTGCAAGCTTTTGTTGCCGAGGTAAAATTAGATGGTAGTCAGCAAGAAATTCATGAAATTCTAAAACCTATCTTATCTAATCACCAAATTTTTCCAAATGAGATGTACCAAACAGGGCTAGCTCAAAAGATTGAAAATTACTTTGAGCAAATGCTTCAAGGCAAAGGAGCAGTGCTTAAGACACTGCAAATCGTCCTAAAAGAACACGGAAAAAAATACTGACAGACTACTTATTTAGAACTGTCAGTAAAAAAATATCTGAAAATTTACTGACAGAATGTTTAATTTTGAGCTGTCAGTAAAAATACTGCTATCAGTTTTCCATTTCTGCCAAATTGTGAAAAGAAAAAACGGACCAACTTTTTAATCAAGCTTTAAATAAAGTTTTGGCAGATTTGCAAAATCAAAGTTACGAAATCATTGACGTACAACTTTCAGCTGGCCTTACCGCTTGGTGGGAAGCTACAGCACGCTATTTGATTTTATATAAATAAGATAAAGGAATAAAAAAATGGAAATGACAATGCGTTGGTTTGGTTCAAATGCAGATAAGATAAAACTTTCTGAAATTGCCCAAGTTCCAGGTGTTAAAGGAGTCGTTGGAATGATTATGGACATTCCAGCGGGAGAAATTTGGCCAAAGGAGAGAATCAAAGCACTTAAAGAAGAAATTGAAGCCGCAGGTTTAAGTTTAAAAGTAATTGAATCTGTCAATATTCATGATGATATCAAAATTGGTTTGCCAACTCGTGATAAATATATTGAGAATTATAAAGAAACGATTCGAAATCTTGCTGAGTTTGGGATTGAAGTGATTTGCTATAATTTTATGCCTGTATTTGACTGGTTGAAATCAGATTTGGATTATCATTTATCTGATAATTCACAAACTATGGCTTTTATTGCTGGGGATATTCCAGCAAACCCTCAGGAGATAATTGACCGCGTTCAAGCAGCGGATGGTGGCTTTTCACTACCGGGTTGGGAACCTGAAAGATTATCAGAAGTCAGAGGACTCTTTGAGGCATACAAAAATGTCGATGAGCATAAATTGCGTGAAAATTTTGCTTATTTTCTAAAAGCAATCATTCCTACATGTGAAGAAGTTGGGATTAAAATGGCGGTTCACCCTGATGACCCTCCTTATCCGATGTTTGGGCTTCCTCGGGGTGGTGAAAAATCGGGAAGATTTAGATTGGATATGTAATGTTGTAGATAGTCCGTCAAACGCGATTACGCTTTGTACGGGGTCGATTGCTGAAGATCCAGCTAATAATGTCTATGAAATTATGGCTGAATTTGTCAAAAGAGACCGAATTCCTTTTGCACATGTGCGGAATATTAAATTTTTGCCAAGTGGTGAAAAAGATTTTTATGAAGCTCCTCATATGTCGGAGTATGGTTCGCTTGATATGTATAAAATAATGAAAGCCATGTATGATAATGGTTTTGATGGCTATATTCGTCCAGACCATGGTCGAATGATTTGGGGAGAAACAGGACGCCCAGGCTACGGTTTATATGACCGAGCACTTGGAGCAAGTTATCTTAATGGGCTTTGGGAGGCGCTTGAGAAAACGAATCAATAAATAAAAATGATATGAAGAAATCTATTTTAAAGAACTTTTTGTGAAAAAATGTGCGGAGAATACTCTCCGCTAAAATTAAAACGTTGGAGTAAGCGTTTCACAAAGTTCACAAATTAACAAAGTTTATGGAAAAATTTGTCAATTTTCACTGACAAAAATATAAAAATAGGAGAATCTGTTTAAAATGGCAGAAAAACAAAAAACTTCATGGGTTTATACCCCAAAAGCAATCAATACAAGGCGTGGTCTTCTTTACGGTTTGACTGATTTAATGGGCGGAGGCTGGAATAACATTGTTTCAGGAGTTATCTTTGTCTTTGTTCTTTCACAAGGAATTAGTCCTCTTTTTACAGGAGCAGTTTTGGGAATTGGTCGGATTATTGATGCCATCTGGTCCCTCTTTTTTGGGGCAATTACTGACCGTTTTTATCGAACAAGATTAGGACGAAAATATGGCCGACGTCATTTCTTTATTGCACTTGGCGGAATATTATTTGCGATTTTATTTCCAATGTTTTGGATTTCAACTAGCAGTTGGCAATATTATCTTTGGGTTTATGTTGCTATTGAGGTAGCGATTTCCATGATTTTAATTCCTTGGGAAACCTTGCCTACGGAAATGACGCCTGATTATAAAAAAAGAACCACTCTTTCAGGGAGTCGAATGTTTATTTCAGCAACTGGAACGGCTATTGTCTTCTTTACCTTAGCTGTACTTAAGTCATTTAATAATCCTAATGCTTATCTTTATACGGGAATTACTTGGACAGTCATTTTTGTCATTGCCATTTTCACTTCATGGCGAGCAAGCTGGGAACGTCCTTTAACTCCAGAATTTCTAGCAGAATTAGATGCTCAACCACGACTTGGATTTAGTGGATTTATGAAAAAAACAGTGACAGATTACTTTGGCACTTTCAAAAATAAATCATTCAGAAAACATTTATTGGTTTATCTCCTCTCATTTACAGGAAAAGATTTCTATTCTACACTGCTCCCAACTTTTATCGTGATTGGATTGTCTGGAACATCTGCCAATGCTCCGTGGGTTCTCCAAGCACTCTCAGCATTTGGTATTCTATCGACTATTGCCGCAGTAAAATTAATGGTCACTCGTGGTCCGAAATATTTATTTACTTTGAGTTATTTGGCGATTATTGTGGCCATGTTAGGTTATTTTGTTATCTATTTGACAGGGATTAATAATCCAATGTGGATGCTTGTGATTGTTTCCATTATTTATCAACTTGGACGAGGAATTTTAGAATTTACTCCTTGGAATGTTTTCCCTTTTATACCCGATGTTGACCGAATTTTTACACATGGTGATAAAGCGGGCGTATATGCTTCTGTCATGACTTTCTTTCGTAAATCAACAGGGGCACTTGCAACATATATTGCTGGCTGGGCTCTTGAAGAAATTGGATTTAATTCCACAACAATGACGACTCATGCAAATACACCATTAGGTATTCAGCACGGAATTATGTTGATTTTCATCTTTGTTCCAATTGGCTTGTTAGCAGCCGCATTGATTGCAGCTCGCACCTTTAAACTTAATCGAGCCAATCATGATATTTTAAAAGCAGAATTGCAACGCCTTGAAGAAGGAGGCTCAAAAACTGATGTAACTCTTGAAACACGTCAGGTCGTTGAATTACTGACAGGTCACTCTTATGAAAAATGTTGGCCTGACCAAGCAGACATTTAATGACAAAAGCTTAAAAGTTTAGTGACAGGCGCTGTCAGTAAACTTATCGGAGAAAAACGATGGAAAATCAATTGTTAACACTAAAAAATAATGAGCTTACTGTTCAAATTAATCCAAAAGGGGCCGAATTAACTCATGTAATTGAGAATAAAAATAAATTTGATTTTATTTGGAATGGTTCTGAGTGGCCAAAACATGCCCCAATTTTATTTCCGGCTATTGGACGTTCAACTGATGATGAATATTTGCTGAACCAGAAGATTTATCCGATGCAACAACATGGTTTTGCTTCAGATTATTTCTTTGAAATTATTGACCAGAAAGAAGACCAGATAAGTTTGTCATTAAAAGATAACGAGGAAACTTATCAATCCTACCCTTTTCAATTTGAATTAAAAGTCACTTATCAACTGGTCAGTAAAAAATTGAAGATTCAATTTGAAATAAAAAATCTGTCAGTAAAAAAATTGACTTTTGCCTTAGGATTTCATCCAGCTTTTAACCTGTCAGCAAATTTTGAAGATTACCAGATTTCCTTTGAAACTAAGGATAAGACTTTAAAACAATTTGAAATTGTCAAAAATCCATTTCCTTATCGTTCGGGAAAAATCATAGAAATTAATAAAGCTGTCAGTAATTTTCCACTTGAAAGAGAATTCTTTGAAAAAGGGCTCGTCATTTTTGACAATAAAATCGAGGAGGTGAAACTTTTTTCACAAGAGACAGATTATCAAATGACCATGAAAATGGCGGATTTTCCTTATCTTTGCTTGTGGACAAAAGAAGACGAAAATCTTTCTTACCTCTGTATTGAACCCTTCCAAGGACTGCCTGATATTCTCAATCAAAAACAAGAACTCTTGCAAAAAGAAGGAAATATCAGCTTAAAATCAAATGAATCAAAAACTTATGAAGTTGAATTAACTTTTAATAGTAATAAAGGAGAATCATGAAATTTTTATCAGAAGATTTTTTACTAACGAATGAAAGTGCCAAGATGCTTTTTCATAAACATGCAGAAAAAATGCCAATTATTGATTATCATTGCCATCTTGAACCCGCAGAAATTTATGAAAATAAAAAATATGAAAATTTAACACAAATTTGGCTAGGTGGGGATCATTATAAATGGCGTTTGCTCCGTGCGAACGGCATTCCTGAAAAATTGATTACTGGAGATGGAGAGGATTATGAAAAGTTTTTAGCATTTGCTAAAACACTCGAAAAATCATTTGGTAATCCAATTTATGAATGGACTCATCTGGAATTAAAACGATTTTTCCATATTGATAAGTTGATTTCAAGCGAGACAGCCAAAGAAATTTGGGATGAAGCGAACCAAATGCTTGCCACAGATGATTTCAGACCATGCGCATTGATTAAAAATTCACAGGTAAAAGTTGTTTGTACAACAGATGACCCTGTTTCAACGCTTTCTTATCATAAATTATTAGCCAAAGAGGAAAAAGATTTCAAAGTTTTGCCAGCTTTAAGACCAGACCATTTAATTTCGATTACTGACGGACATTTTGCAGACTATTTGACAGAGCTGTCAGCAGTTTCTGGAATTGAAATAAAAGGTTTTAAGACGATGATTAAGGCACTTGAACAAAGATTTGAATTTTTCACAAGCCTTGGTGGACGTTTGTCTGACCACTCCTTATCTACCTATACTTTTGCAGAAACTAAAAACGTGGATTTAGATTCTATCCTTCAGAAAGCCAAAGAAAATCAAACTTTAACAGACCTAGAATATAATCAATACATTACGGCAATAATCCTTGAAATTATGAAATTAAATAAAAAATTTGAATGGACAATGCAACTCCATGTTAACGTCAACCGTTCTATCAATGGCCCAGCCTTAAGTAAAATTGGTGAAAATACTGGATTTGATAGTATGGATACTCAAGCTAATATTTCTGAGGAATTAACCAAACTCTTTAGCAAAGCAGCAGAACTTGAAACCATACCAAAAACCATTCTCTACTCCCTTAATCAAAATGATTGGCTTGAATTAGCCACAATGATTGGCTGTTTTCAAGGTGAAGGAGTGCAACAATTACAACTTGGAGCTGGTTGGTGGTTCAATGACACCAAAAAAGGAATGGAAAACCAATTAGAGATTTTTGCTTCACAAAGTTTATTGTCCAATTTTGTAGGAATGTTGACAGATTCACGGAGCTTTTTAAGTTATCCACGTCATGAATATTTCCGTCGCGTCCTCTGTAATTTTGTTGGACAGTTGATTGAAAATGGTAGAATCCCTGATAATGAAGCACTTGTTGGAAAAATGATTGAAGATATTAGTTATAATAATGTGCATGATTATTTTGGATTTTTCAAAGATGAGGACTCTAAGCAATGACTGAATTTATAACTCTTGGCGAACCTTTAGTCGTTCTTGCCTCAGAAAATCAAGATATAAGTTTAGATGCAGCTGAGCATTTCAGCAAATATTTAGCTGGTGCGGAGCTAAATGTTGCGATTGGTTTGAGTCGTCTAGGACATAAAGGAATTTATATTTCTAAAGTCGGAGAGGATTCATTTGGGAATTTTATTATTGAGTCAGTCAAAAAAGCGGAGATTGAAACGACCTATCTCACCAAAGATAAAAACTATTCAACAGGCTTTTATTTAAAACAAAAAGTAAGTGAGGGCGACCCAAAAGTTGATTATTATCGCAAAAATTCTGCAGCGGCCAATTTATCCATTGCTGAACTAAAAGCTCTAGATTTATCAGGGATAAAAATTGCGCATCTCTCAGGAATTTTTCCAGCCCTTTCAGAAACTAGTTTAAAAACATTTCAAGGGTTCAATCAAAAATTAAATGAAGCAGATATTTTAACCATTTTCGATCCAAATTTACGACCTGTACTTTGGGATAATCAAGAAAAAATGATAAGAATAATCAATGATTTAGCAAAGCAAAGTCAAATCATTCTGCCAGGAATAAATGAAGGTGAAATCTTGACCGGTTCATTTGAACCAGAAAAAATCGCTGATTTTTACCTTGAGCAGAGCACTCTCACAAAGATTGTAGTTGTCAAATTAGGCGCTGATGGTGCTTTTGTAAAATTAAAAAATGGTGAACAATATTTTATTTCTGGATTTAAAGTAGCAAAAGTTGTTGATACGGTTGGAGCAGGAGACGGATTCGCCGTTGGTCTTGAGTCTGCCTTACTTGAAGGAAAAACCTTAAAAGAAGCCGTCAAGCGCGCCTGTGCCGTTGGAGCATTAGCAGTTCAAAGCTCAGGAGATAGTGAAGGTTATCCCACAAAAGAAGAACTAAAAGCATTTTACAAGGAGATGTAGTCATGCAAAGAGCAGAATTATTAAATAAAGTGATTCAATCAGGAGTCGTCTCGGTCGTCCGAGCTGAGAGTGGCGAAAAAGCATTAAAAATCGTAGAAGCTGTCGTCTCAGGAGGAATCACTTCTATCGAATTGACCTATTCAGTCCCGCGAGCTAACGAAGTTATTTCTGATTTGGTAGCCAAGTATCTAGGAACAGATGTAGTGATCGGAGCAGGGACAGTTTTAGATCCGACCTCTGCTCGTTTGGCCATTGTTGCAGGGGCTCAATTTATTGTCAGTCCAAGTTTTAACAAAGAAGTCGCAAAGATATGTAATCTTTATCAGATTCCCTATGTTCCGGGAATTTTAACTCCACTCGAAGCTCAAAAAGCTTTAGAGTATGGGTCAGAGTTAATCAAACTTTTCCCAGGTGATATTACAGGTCCCAAAATGATAAAAGACTTAAAAGGTCCATTTCCTTATATTAATATCCTTCCATCGGGAGGAGTAAATGTTGATAATGTTGCTGAATGGTTTGCAGCAGGAGCAGTAGCTGTAAGTGCTGGAGGTGGGGTTACAGCTCCAGCAGCCAACAACAATTATAGTGGGGTTACTGAAAATGCCAAGAAATTTATGGCAGCATTTAAGGCAGCTAAGAAATAAAAATTAGCTATTAATTTTCCCTTTTGAATAATAAAAAACTTCATTTTTTGGAGTTTTTTTATTTTCTAAAGTTCAGTCCAATTATTTTTATTTAGTAAAAGTAATTTGGACTGTAAGCGCTATATTTTGGTAAAATAATTGAGTTATAATAAAAAATACAAGGGAGCGTTTTTATGATTAATTATGATTTAGACATTCTCTTTTTTTCAAAACATAAATTATGGAAATTAGAGCGAATATTGGAGGTCACTAATCTAGATAAAGAAAAATTTTATCGAATATTGGAGGAATTTAATCAAAAATTAGAAAATCAAGGTTTAAAAAAATTAGATTATAAAAATGAATGCTTAGCAATTTTTGATAAAATAGAAAATTTTGAAGAAACTCGTTATTCTATCAATCAAAAGACATTTATTTTATCAGAAGTTGAAAGACGTTCCCTTATATATCTACTTATTTTTACAAATGAATCTTCCCTCTCAATAGCTCTTTTTCAAAAATATCTTCAAGTAAGTAAAAATACGGTTTTAAGTGATTTAAAAAAACTTAGAGAGGAGCTTATGCGCAAAAATATTCAGATTGAATATTCAAGAAAAAAAGGATTTTACCTTAATTTTGAGGAGAAAATTTTACAGGAGAAGGCTTGGTATTATTTGCAAAATTTATCTGAGGACGCAGGATTTTATACCTTATCAAAAGTTTTAAATGATAAGGATCCATTAACTATTTTTAAGAATAATCAGCTATTGAAAAAGATAATGCAAGAACTACAGATTGAGATTGTTTATAGTCGATATCTTTCGACATTACTGTTTGCAAGTCTGCTCAAGTGTAGAGGTTTTGAAAAGGGGAGTGAAAATATTAATGAGCTACTCAAATCATTAATTATTGGGATGTCGGATGGAAAAAATACAATTGAGCAAGACAATGGTTTATACCGAATGGCCTTTAACATTATGGAAAATGTTATGAAATTAGCAGCAATTGAATTCGATGATTTCACAAAGACCTTTATGGCACTATTAGCTCACCTAACTCCTGCATACTATCGATTAAAAAATCATTTTGAATTAAAAAATGTCCTGCTTGAACGGATAAAAAAAGAGTACCACTCCTTGTTTTTACTGATGGATAACGTCCTTCAACCATTAAAAGAAGAGGTCGGTGAAATTTCAGAATCTGAGAAAGCTTATTTTGTCATTTTATTTGGTGGAGAGATTTATAAAAATAAGTACTCAGGTAAATCATTAAAAGCAATTGCACTCTGTGTAAATGGAATCAGTTCGAGTTTAATTATGCAAAAAAGACTAGAGAGTTTATTCCCGACAATGGAATTTATTCTGAGTGCTCGAGTCTCTCATTTCGAAAAATTACCTATAAATTCATATGATATTATTTTTTCAACGGTTCCTGTAAAGTCAGACAAAAAAGTTTATCTTATGTCAGCTTTTCCAGAGCAGCGTGAAGAAAATAAGCTCTATAATCAAGTTTTACAAGATTTTCAGCTCCCAGGTTTTATAAAACCATCTGCTCAAACTATTTTAGATTCAATAGAACCGTACATTATTATAAAAAAACCAGCAAGTAAACTGGATTTAATAAAAATTATTGAAAAAAAATTAAATCGTACTAGAAAAGAAGGGAAACTATCAGGAGTTATGCTAACAGATTTACTTACAAAAGAAAAAATAAATTTTACCAATAGAGAATTGACCTGGCAAGAAGCAATTGAATTAGCTGCACAGCCCCTTCTTGATAAACATGAAATTGAAGAGCGTTATATCAAAGCTATTATTGATAAAGTAGAAGCTTTCGGCCCTTATATTGACTTAGGATTGGGAATTGCCCTTCCTCATGCTCGTCCAGAGGAAGGGGTCAAAAAATTAGGAATGTCATTTTTAAGATGTGAACATCCAGTAAAGTTAATGAACGATGATAAGCATGAAATTAAACTTTTTATTGTTTTAGCAGCTATTGATAATGAGACCCATCTTAGAGCTTTATCAACACTTACTAAGATATTATCAAATAAAGAACGCTTGGGTCAGTTACTTGCAGCAACAAATGCAACAGAAGTTGAACAAATACTTTTAGAAGAAGAAGGAGAAAAATAATATGAAATTTGCATGTGTATGTCAATCTGGGTTAGGAACGAGTTTTATGGTTCAAATGAACATTCAGTCATTATTAGAAGAATCAGGAGTAAATATTGATTATTTCGAATTGGAGCATATGGATGTTGGGTCAGCAACACCAGATGCAGCGGATTATTTTTTTGTTGAGGCAACATTAGTATCTGCTCTTCCTAATATTCCAACAGAAAAAATTATGCCACTTCAGTCAATTATTGATAAAGAAGTTGCGCGTGAAGCACTTTATAAAGTGCTTGATGAAAATAACATAAGTCATCAATAAGAAAAAATAAATCGAATCTATAAAGTACAAAATTTTTCTAGACTAGAGGAGAAAAATAAAATGAATGGTATTTTAAACTTTATTGTATCAGTCGCAACTACTCCAGCGCTTTTAGTTGGATTAATTGCAATGTTGGGATTGATTTTGCAGAAAAAAACAGCAAGTACAGTTATCCAAGGTTCAATTAAAACATTTGCAGGTTTTTTGGTTTTGACTGGGGGTGCGGGGATATTAGTTACCTCATTGAATCCCTTTGCAACGATGTTTCAACATGTCTTTAATGCTAAGGGAGTTGTACCATCCAATGAAGCGGTGGTTGCTTTAGCATTAGTGAAGTATGGAACACCCGCAGCCTTAATTATGATTGTGGGATTTATTGTCAATGTAATACTTGCACGTTTTACAAGATTTAAATATATTTTCTTGACTGGGCAAGCAATGCTCTATGTATCAACAATGTCAGCTGTTGTACTTATTTCTGCTGGACTAGGAAATGGTTGGTTGACAATCTTGTTAGGAGGAATATTTGAAGGAACATTGCTGACAATCACACCCGCTCTAACTCAACGCTATATGCGGAAGATCACTAGTAATGATGAAGTTGCAATGGGCCATACTGGCAATATGGGCTATGCTCTATCCGGTTGGCTTGGAGAAAAATTTGGAAATAAGGATCCAGAAAAATCAACTGAAAAATTAAATATCCCTTTATATTGTCTATGCGGTCATTCAAGCAGGGACTTTTGCAGCAGGATTTGTGGTTGTTCTTCAAGGCGTTCGTATGATTTTGTCAGAAATTATTCCAGCATTTCAAGGGATTGCTAAAAAGCTTGTTCCTAACTCAAAACCAGCATTAGATGTTCCAATAGTATTTCCTTATGCGCCCAATGCTGTTTTAATTGGATTTTTTGTCTCATTTATTGTTGGAGTTATTTCTATGCTAATAATGCTTGGCTTAGGAACAACTGTGATTATTCCTGGTGTTGTTGGTATCTTCTTTTGTGGAGGAGCAGCAGGAGTTTATGGCAATGCTTTTGGAGGTTTGCGTGGGGCGATTATCGGCTCAACAGCGAATGGATTACTGTTAGCTTGGGGTCCACTTTTAATTCTGCCTGCCTTAGGTTCGTTTGGAGCGAATTCTGCATCGACCTTTGCAGATTCAGATTATATTGTTTCAGGAGGATTGCTTGGGGTAATTGGCAAAGCTGGATCAATAGCATTAATTTCCTTTATAATAATTTTTCTCTTAATTGTATTAATGACGAGTTTGATTTTGAATAGAAGAGATAAAATTAATTCAAAAAGCAAAGAATTATAATTGAAAAAATAATTTTTTTGAAGATTTATAAAAACAGGTCAACCGCAACCTTTCCTACCAAAATTAAAAAGATTTTCATATAAAAACATAAAAAAAGAAAAAAATTTTAATTTCAGAGAATGAAAACCGTTTCTAACTTGTGTTATAATGTGAGTATAAATAAAAAATATGGAGAAATCTTATGTTTGATACTACTGATCAATTGGCTGTAAATACGATTCGTACTCTATCATTAGATGCGATTCAAAAAGCAAATTCAGGACATCCTGGACTTCCAATGGGCTCTGCACCAATGGCTTATGTACTTTGGAGCAAATTTCTTAATGTGAACCCTAAGACAAGTCGTAAATGGTCAAATCGTGACCGTTTTGTCTTGTCTGCTGGTCATGGTTCTGCAATGTTATATAGTTTATTACATTTGGCAGGTTATAATGTAACGACTGATGATTTAAAAGGTTTCCGTCAATGGCAATCAAAAACACCGGGACATCCAGAAGTTAATCATACAGATGGTGTTGAAGCAACAACAGGTCCTTTAGGACAAGGAATTGCCAATGCTGTCGGTATGGCAATGGCTGAAGCACATTTAGCTGCGCAATACAATAAACCTGGTTTTGATATTGTTGACCATTACACTTACGCCTTAAATGGTGATGGTGATTTGATGGAAGGTGTTTCACAAGAAGCAGCTTCACTTGCAGGTAAATTGAAACTTGGTAAATTGATTCTTTTCTATGATTCAAATAATATTTCTCTAGATGGTGACTTATCTATGTCATTTATTGATGATATTCAAAAACGTTTTGAATCATATGGCTGGCAACATTTATTGGTAAAAGATGGAAATGATTTAGAAGAAATTGCAGCAGCTGTTGAAGTGGCTAAAGCTGAAAAATCTAAACCAACAATTATTGAAGTTAAAACAGTCATTGGTTTTGGTGCCGAAAAACAAGGAACTTCAGCAGTTCACGGAGCTCCTCTTGGAGCTGAAGGTGTTGCATTTGCCAAGAAAGCATATGGTTGGGATTACCCTGAATTTACAGTTCCTGAAGAAGTTTCAAAACGCTTTTTAGAAACGACAGTTGCGCGTGGTGAAGCAATGGAGCAAGTATGGCGCAATACTTTTGATGATTATTCTGAAAAATACCCTGAGCTTGCTGAGCAATACGCAAAAGCTTTTGAAAATGAAACGCCAGAGCTTACTTTGACCAAGCATGAAATGGAAACAAGCAAGGCCAGCCGTGTAACTTCACAAGAATCTATCCAAGAATTATCAGCTCAAATGCCAAATCTTTGGGGCGGGTCTGCTGACCTTTCGGCTTCAAATAATACAATGGTTAAAGTTGAAGAAGACTTCATGCCAGATAACTATGCTGGACGTAATATTTGGTTTGGTGTACGTGAATTTGCGATGGGAGCCATTATGAATGGGATTGCTTTGCATGGTGGAACTCGTGTCTATGGTGGAACATTCTTCGTCTTCTCAAACTACATGCTTCCTTCTGTTCGGATGGCTGCTCTACAAAGCTTGCCAGTCACTTATGTTTGGACACATGATTCCATTGCTGTTGGGGAAGATGGTCCAACTCACGAACCTGTTGAACAATTAGCTTCTGTTCGCTCAATTCCTAATTTGGATGTAATTCGTCCAGCTGATGGAAATGAAGTAGTGGCTGCATGGCGTCGTGCTGCATCAAGTAAAAGCCGCCCAACCGCACTTATTTTGACTCGTCAAAATCTTCCAGTTTTACCTGATACTTATGAATTGGCTGAAGAAGGTCTGAATCGTGGGGCCTATATTCTTTCAAAAGAAGAAGGAAAACTTGAAGGAATCATCATTGCGACTGGTTCAGAAGTAGCATTAGCTCTTGAAGCTAAGAAGACTTTGGGTTCTGGCATTCGTGTCGTTTCAATGCCTTCAATGAATATTTTTGACGAACAAGAAGCAGCTTATCGCGAAGAAATTTTACCAAAAGCTGTAAGACGTCGTTTAGCGATTGAAGCTGGTACAAGTTACGGATGGGGTAAATATGTTGGACTTGATGGTGCAACAGTTACAGTAGATACTTGGGGCGCTTCGGCACCAGCAAATATCGTTCTTCCGGCTTACGGATTTACTGCTGAAAATGTAGTTAAAGCATACAAAGAGCTTGACTAATATTGAAAAAGGAGTTCTGATTTTTTGTCAGAGCTCTTTTGATTACAAACAAGTCTGTCAGTAAATTTTAATTAAAAAATAGAAAGGAAATAAGATGGGAATTTTACTTGCAATTATTGTGGGAGTAGCTTCAATTTTGAACTTAATGTATGGACAAAATCAGCCAATCCAATATTTACTGACAGTTCTGTCAGTAATATCTTTAATCCTTTATCGTGGGAAAAGAACTAAAAGGGTTCATTATAATGGATATGGTCAGAATTATTTTACGATAGGATTTACTATTTGTATCCTTAGTTTTGTGGGAACGGTAGGAATTTTGATTGGCTTCTTGTTTCATTTAGCATAATATGTTAAAATTTAAGTATGCGATGAGTCGAATAATTCTACTTTGTAGAATTTCGAAGCTAAGGAATACTGGGAAATTGGGTTTTCCGCGCAGGAAGCGTGAGTATTTGTCAAATTGTGTGAACCTTTTTGACACACTTTTAGTGCCTTTAAAAGCCCTCGAAAGAGGGCTTTTTTTACGTAACGATTAAAATAATTAATAAAAAAATCTTGTTATAATCAGATGAATACAATGCTGAAAAAACTTCAAAACAATCTATTATAGGAGTTAATCATATTTTCAATGTTATTATTAGCAAGAGTTAAGAAAAATATGATAAAATTAAAGTGTCAACATCTTTATATATTTTTTAAAATAGAAAGGAAATTATCATGGATGTTTCATGGATGACAAAATATATTGCTGAGGGATTGGGAACTATGCTTCTCGTCTTGCTTGGTAATGGTACAATTGCTGGGGTAACCCTCAAAGGCTCTAAAAATGAGGGCATGGGTGGTCTTGCAATTGCATGGGGATACGGAATTGCGATTTTAGTTCCTGTACTTGCTTTTGCAAATGTTTCAGGTGCACATATTAACCCAGCAATTACAATTGGACTCGCTTCAGCTGGTTATTTCCCTTGGGCACATGTTGCACAATATATTTTGGCACAACTTATTGGTGCAATTATTGGTCAATTACTTGTTGTAGCGATTTATAAAGAATACTTCGCTAAAACTAATGATGGAGCAATTTCTTTAGGCGCTTTTTCAACAACTAACGCTTTGGATAATGGTTCAAATCGTGGAAAAGCAATTTTCAACGGATTTATCAATGAAGTAATCGGAATGTTTGTATTTGTTTTCGGAATTCTCAGTTTTACAACGAACTTCTTTGGTGCAGAATCAATCAAATGGATGACAAGTTACGCTCAACAACAAGGAGCTGATGTTACAGCGAATGCAACAGTAAGCCAAATTTGGGCTTCTGTTTCAGGCGCTTCATCATCTAAAATGATTGGTGCGCTTGCTATTGGTTTGATGTTTGTTGGTTTGGTTACAGCATTTGGTGGACCAACTGGTGCAGCATTGAATCCAGCACGTGACCTTGGTCCTCGTATCGTTTATAGCTTCTTGCCACAATCAGTTGTTGGTGAAAATAAAGACGCTAAATGGTGGTACGCTTGGGTTCCAGTTGTTGCCACAATCGTTGGTGCAGTAATTGCAGCTACAGTCTTTAAACTTATGTTTAAATAAAAACAAAAATTTCTGTCGAAAGGCAGATTTTTTCTTGCCCTTAGAACTTAAAAGCGCTATAATAATTATAATTTACTGAAAAGGACAGACAATTATGACACAATATAATATCGCCGTCGTTGGTGTTACTGGTGCCGTGGGTACACGTATGCTTGAACAATTAGAAGAATCTACACTTCCTATAGAAACCGTACGTGCGCTTGCAAGTAAACGTTCGGCAGGAAAAATTGTTGAATTTAAGGGGCAAGAGCTTGTTGTAGAAGAATTGACTGAGGATAGTTTTGAAGGTATTGATATTGCTCTTTTTTCAGCCGGAGGCTCAGTATCAGAAAAATATGCCCCTTATGCTGTAAAAGCTGGAGCTGTTGTCGTAGATAACACCTCATTTTTCCGTCAAAACCCTAATGTCCCCTTGGTTGTTCCAGAAGTTAATGCACATGCTTTGGAAAAACACAATGGAATAATTGCCTGTCCTAATTGCTCAACGATTCAAATGATGGTTGCTTTAGAGCCGATTCGTCAAGCTTATGGGCTTGAGCGAGTAATTGTCAGCACTTATCAAGCGGTCTCTGGTGCGGGTCAATCAGCAATTAATGAAACAAATCGTGAACTCCAAGAAGCACTTGATGGAAAAGCACTGACAGAATTGTCAGCAGAAATTTTACCGTCTGCTGGAGATAAAAAACATTATCCAATTGCTTACAATGCGCTTGCACAAATTGATGTATTTACTGACAACGATTATACTTATGAAGAAATGAAAATGACAAATGAAACCAAGAAAATCATGGAAGATGATTCAATTGCGGTTTCGGCAACTTGTGTCAGAATTCCAGTTCTTTACGGTCATTCTGAGTCAGTTTATGTTGAAACGAAAAAAGTAGCAGATATTGCTGAGGTTAAACGTTTGATTTCTGAATTCCCAGGAGCTGTTTTAGAAGATGATGTTGCTCATCAAATTTATCCACAAGCCATTAATTCAGTTGGTCGTCGTGAAACTTTTGTGGGTCGTATTCGCCGTGATTTGGATGCAGCAAATGGGATTCATCTTTGGGTAGTTTCTGACAATTTACTCAAAGGAGCAGCTTGGAATTCTGTTCAAATTGCTGAAACGCTACATGAGCGTGGCTTAGTTAGACCAACTCATGAGTTAAAATTTGAACTGAAATAATGTCTGTTAAATGAGTTATATCAGTAAAATTCGTGAAAAAATTGGCCATGAGCTTTTGATTTATCTGGGAGCAGGCGTTATTGTCTATTCTGATGAAAAAATCCTCTTACAAAAATGTAAAGATAACGGAACTTGGGTTTTACATGCGGGTGGCATAGAAGTTGGTGAAGAACTTGAGGAAACTGCTCGCCGAGAATTATTTGAAGAAACGGGACTAAAAGCAGGTAAACTTGAGCTTTTAGGAATTTATTCAGGACAAGACCGTTTTATAACTTATCCCAATATGGACCAAGTTTATATGCCAGGCCTTTATTATATTTGTCGAGATTTCACAGGGAGTTTAAGACCACAAATGAGTGAAGTTGAAGAGCTGAAATGGTTTAAATTTAAAGAAATTCCAAAAAATATTCATGAGCCAAATCGCCGTGTTATCGAAGATTTCATCCAATTAATTGCGAAAGAATAATAAACTAGACTGTATAAAAATAAAATTTTTGACCTCGTTTACTAAAGTATGCTATAATAGGTCAAACAAAATTAGAGGTTGCGAAGACGAAGAAGTTAGTGGAGCGGTGAACGCACTGAAGCTGATGGCGGCGTTCTTTGCCGAAAGAAAAATTGTCACAAAATTTTTCTTGGGCTGTGTGGTTAAATCCTACAGACTGTCTTTCTGTCAGTACTGACAGAAAGGGGAGCTAATCAAAATCATTTTTGACGAACTTTTGAGAACCTCTTTTGCATAAAAAGAGGTTCTTTTTGACCTCTTGACAAGAGCTTGTCAGTAAGCTCACACATAAGGAGAAATTATGTCAGCAAAAGAAACAATTGAAAAATTACAAAATGCACGTATCATCACGGCCCTAGTGACCCCTTTTAAAGAAAATGGCCAAATTAATTTTGGAGCATTTCCTAAGCTCATTGAGGATTTACTTGCTAATCATACGGAAGGCCTTATCTTAGCTGGAACAACGGCTGAATCGCCTACTCTTACTCATGATGAAGAATTGGCAATTTTTGCTGCGGTTAATAAAATAGTGGATGGCCGTATTCCATTGATTGCAGGTGTTGGGACTAATGACACACGTGATTCGGTTGAATTTGTCAAAGAAGTTGCTGAACTTGGTTACATCGATGCGGGACTTGCAGTGACTCCTTATTACAACAAACCTTCTCAAGAAGGAATTTATCAACATTTTAAAGCCATTGCTACTGCGAGTGATTTGCCAATTATTTTGTATAATATTCCAGGAAGGGTGGTCACTGAAATTCAGGTAGAGACCATCTTACGATTAGCAGAACTGGAAAATGTAATTGCCATCAAAGAATGTACAAATACTGATAATCTGGCTTATCTCATTGAAAAGCTACCCAAAGACTTTTTAGTTTATACTGGAGAAGATGGGCTAGCTTTTCACACTAAAGCTTTGGGAGGTCAGGGTGTAATCTCGGTTGCCAGTCATATCCTAGGTCAAGAATTTTTTGAAATGTTTGCAGAAATAGACCAGGGCTCTATTCAAAAAGCAGCGGCTATCCAAAGAAAAATATTACCCAAAATAAATGCACTTTTTAGTGTCACAAGTCCGGCTCCAATCAAAACGGTTTTGAATGCAAAAGGATATGAAGTTGGTGGCTTACGTTTACCACTTGTAGCTTGTACTACTGAGGAAAGTAAAATAATTCTTGAAAAAATTGGAAATTAAAAAATACCCTTTTAGGGTATTTTTCTTTATAAAAGTAGGTCAATATTCAATTGATTTAATCTTATCATTCGATTCCAAAAGACTCATTAACGAAGCGACTTCATAAGCTTTTGGTAAGTTCAAATATAGCTCTGTTTTTAAAGAATTATTTGATTTTTTTTCAACTTTTATACTAAGAATTTTGACATCTTCCTCTTTCAGCTATTGTTGCAACAGTTGAAGCCCTTCAAAATCTTCTAATTGAAGAATAAGATGATCGCTCGTCGCTGATTTTATCCATCGATAATTTTGGTGTAAAATAATTTGAAAAAGTAAAATAAGTAAAGTAGCTACAATACCTATAAAATATAATCCAGAACCGATAGCCATCCCAATACCAGAAGTTGCCCAAATTCCAGCCGCAGTAGTCAATCCATTAACGGATTGATTGTGAACAAAAATCATTCCAGCTCCTAAAAAGCCAATACCACTTACAATTTGAGCCGCAATTCTGGAAGGATCAAGATTGACTCCATGAGTACTGATGATGTCCATAAAACCATATTTTGAGACAATAATCATTAAAGCAGCACTCAACGCAACAATTAAATGAGTACGTGTGCCAGCATTTTTGGAACGGCTATTTCTTTCATAACCAATGGCATATCCACATACCCCAGCTAATATTAATCGAATTAACCAATCAAGTTGTGTTAAGAAAGTAATCTGCATAAAATTTCCTCCTTGTCATTTAAAACTTACCTTCCATTATATCGCTATTTTGATTAGAAAAAAAGTAAGACCCATAAAAAATGAAACTGACTTGCTTTTTTACTTGCTTTGGGTTAAACTTATATTAGTGTATTCTCGGTAGAGATTGGAATGCCAATCTCTTTTATTTTAATTCTAAGTAGAATTATCTTTTCAATATCGCTTGTCCCACTCGACCGATTTCGAGAGTGAATATGGCAAGGAAATTGCTAAAAACAGGACTGTAAATTTACTGACAGAATTTGTCAATAACTTACAGATTCTTTTTATATCGAAAAAATTATAAATTACACTGACAAGAAAGGTTTTTATGTCTAATATTAAAATCACTCCATTAGGTGGTGTGCGTGAATTTGGTAAGAACATGTATTTAGTTGAGGTTGAAGAGCAAATTTTTGTGCTTGATGCAGGACTTAAATATGCTGAAATGGATCAACTTGGTGTTGACTTTGTTATTCCTGATATTACATATCTTTTAGAAAATGCGGATCGTGTCGCAGGAATTTTCTTGACTCACGGACATGCTGATTCAATTGGGGCTTTGCCTTATATCGTTTCTGAATTAAAAGTTCCTGTTTTTGGTTCAGAATTAACAATCGAACTTGTAAAAATTAATGTCAAAAATTATGCTGACAGTCGCAAATTCAACGATTTTCATGTTGTAACTGAAGATACAGAAATTGATTTTGGTAAAGCCGTCATTTCATTCTTCTCAACAACACATACAATTCCAGAAAGCTTAGGAATTGTGATTTCTACAAATGACGGAAACATTGTTTATACAGGTGATTTCCGTTTTGATCCAGCTGTTGCAAAAGGCTATCGTACCAATATGCGCCGATTGGCTGAAATTGGGAATAGTGGAGTCCTTGCTTTACTTTCGTCATCACCAAACGCTTTGTCAACAATGCAATCTGCTAGCGAGCATGAAATTTATGAAAAAATTTATGACTATATTGATGACAATGAAGGGCGGGTCATTATTGCTTGTAATGCAGGTAATTTAGGTCGTATTCAACAAACGATTGATGCTGCCATTAAACTTGGTCGTCGTGTTGCTTTTACAGGCGAAGATATGGACCAAATCATCGAAACAGCAACTCGTCTTAACAAATTACAAATTGTTGATAAAAAATCAATTATTAAACCAGCAGAAATTAAAAAATATGCTGACAATGAGTTAGTTATTTTAGAAACAGGACGAATGGGTGAACCACTTAAATCTCTTGGAGACATGGCTCATCGTCGTCATAAATACGTTAAAATTAAAGATGGAGATTTAGTACTTGCTGTTACAAGTCCATCTGTCTCTTATGAAACAACAATTGCTCGTATTGAAAATGAAATCTATAAAGCTGGCGGAGTCATGAAAATGTTGGCTTCAGATTTGAAAATATCTGGTCACGCGAATGCTCGTGATTTGCAATTCTTACTTGATATCTTCCGTCCAAAAAATTTGATTCCAATCCAAGGGGAGTATCGTGAACTTAGTGCCCATGCTGATTTAGCAATGGAAATGGACATTTTACCAGAACATATCTTTATCGCTAAACGTGGTGAAACAGTCAGTTTGGAAAATGGAGACATGATCCCATCTGGTGTTATTCAAGCTGAAAATGTTATGATTGACGGTTCAGGAGTTGGAGATATCGGTTCAGTTGTTTTACGTGACCGTAAAGTGTTATCAGAAGATGGTATTTTCATTGCCGTTATCACAATTTCTAAGACTGAACGTAAAATCGTCAGCAAATCTCGTGTTCACACTCGTGGTTTTGTTTATGTTAAAACTTCACGTGATTTGATGCGTGAAGCTGGTGAGTTGGTCAACGAAACTGTTGATAAATATCTTTCTGGAAAAGAATTTGATTGGGCAGAAATCAAAGGTTCTATCCGTGATGCTCTTGGAAAATTTTTATACGAGCAAACAAAGCGTAAACCAGTGATTCTTCCAGTAGTTATGGAAGCACGTCAACCTCAAGATTTAAATAAACGTTACACTAAAAAAAATCATAATAAAAAATAAAAGTTACAAAACCTCCATTTTTTCGTATAGAAAGTTAGGAGGTTTTTTATGTCTCAAAAATCAATAAAGAAAATAACGATGACTGTTGGAGTGGGATTACTGACAGCCACTCTTAATCCCACATTCTTGAATCATCAGTTGCTGACAGAATTGCCGGTGGAGGCCACGACAAGTAAAATTACTTATACTGATGAGCAAAAAATTACTTACAATCTTGATAAAGTTTCAATGACAGCTGAAGTTGCCTCCTATGCTGGCTTAGCGGGAGCTGATATTGTAATTCCGGATATCATTGTAAATAACGGTCAAACCTATGCAATAACATCAATTGGAACTTATGCATTTTCAAATAGTGGAATTCATTCGGTTATTATCGGAAATAATGTTGTAGATATTAATACGAGTGCCTTTCAAACAACAACAGCTTTTCCTGACTATTATAAGAAATCACTGACAGAAGTAGTTTTAGGAGCAAAAGTCCAAAATATAAAAACAGATGCTTTTGCTGGAAACGCCATAAGTAGTATAGAATTTCCAAATTCTGTCCTAAAGATTGCGACAAGAGCTTTTGCAAATAATAATTTAGCAGAACTTTCATTGGGTCCAAATATCACAGAAATTATGGCCAAAGCCTTTCAAAGTAACCAAATCACTACAATAAAATTTGCTGATGAATCATTGACAATAGTAGATTCAGCAGCCTTTTCTGGGAGTCCCGTTCAAAGCTTGACTTTGGGAATTGGAGTGACTTTGGCTGATGACGTATTCAATAAAACGAGTCCTTTATTTGGTCAGTTATCAGATTTACCGACAGATGGAATTCGGACAATTTCTGTCAACTCTAGTGGTCTTTTGGATAAAAGTTGGATAAATTCTGACAGTTCACAGTCGGCTTCTGTGATTACTGAACATGCAGATACAGCCCCTGTCTCTTCTTCCAATTCAGTAGAGCAAGTTGATGTTGCCAATTCAGAATCAACACAAGAGGCAAATTCGGCTTCATTCTATCCAATATCTGAAGCGAGTAGTATTACAGATAATACTTTAAATTCAATCTCTTCTTTAGACAGTAGTATTTCTAGCTCACAAACAGAGAATAGTCAGTCAGGAGCTTCCAGTACAGCAGAAATCAGTTATGATTCAGAAAACCCAAATAGTTTGTCTTCTTCAAACCAAATCAATTCCAATTCCAATTCAAATAGTGAAAATGATTCAAACCAATCCTCATTATATTCAAGTATGTCCTCTAACGAAGAAAGTAAGCAATCTAATTCTTCCAATATCAACGAAACGAATAATAGTTCAGAAATAACCAATATTTTACCATCATCAAATCCGGCAGAAAGTAATTCAGTATCAGATCAAACAAGTTCTGAAGCTTCAACCAATTCAAATAGTAGTATCAGTTTATCCCCCTCAAACATAAGTTCGACTTCTGATTCAGAATCAGCAACTAATTCGTCAGATTTTTCTAATGTAGCAGAAGTGGCTAATAATTCCTTAGCTTCCATAAACAATAGTTCAAGTTCAGTTTTATCCAGTACAAGCACGGCTGATAATTTAGAAATCAATCAATCTGGTTCTGATAATCTTACAAAGGATAGCACGGAAATATCTACTTCAGAAGCCGTTTCGACTTCAAATCAAACAAGTTCTGAAGCTTCAAGCAATTCAAATAGTAGTATCAGTTTATCTCCCTCAAACATAAGTTCGACTTCTGTTTTGGAATCAACAACTAGTTCGCCAGATTTTTCTAATGTAGCAGAAGTAGCTAATAATTCCTTAGCTTCCATAAACAATAGTTCAAGTTCAGTTTTATCCAGTACAAGCACAGCTGATAATTTAGAAATCAATCAATCTAGTTCTGATAATCTTACAAAGGATAGCACGGAAATATCTACTTCAGGAGCCGTTTCGACGTCAAATCAAACAAGTTCTGAAGCTTCAAGAAATTCAATGAGCAGTATAAATTCACCATCATCAAGTATGAGTTTAACTTCCAACTCAGAATTAGCAACTAATCAGTCTAATTCTTGCGAAGCAACAGAAGTATATAATAATTCATCAACTCATTCTTCAGATCTTTTAAATAGTGGTTCAAATGATAGTTTAGATTCAGATTCAGATTCAGATTCTTCAAACCTTAGTAGTATCCCTAATTTGGAAACGAATCAAACTATTTCGTCCAGACCAAGTGAAGTAAATAATATATCAGAAAACCCTAAGAAAGTTTCTTCTTCAAATTCAGTTCAAGAAAACTCAACAGACCATGAGATGTCTACTAACCCAAAAAGTAGCATAAGTTCACCTGTCAGCACAACTTCTAGCTCACAACCAAAAGAGAGTCAGTCGAATCTACTTAATACAACAGTAGGAATCAACAATCCGATAACTTTTAATAATTCGTCATCAGAAAATTTTGCTGCCTCTAATCTAACTAGTTATTCAAATAATAACCCAGAATCATCAGAATCAAGATATTTAAATATATCTAATGAGGCACAAAGAAACAATCATTCAGAAATTTCTTATAGTTTGCCATCTTCAAATTTAAATGAAAACAACACGTCTTCTATACAATCACAGGTAATTTTAGAAAGCTCTAAAAGCTCAACAAATAAGAGAAGTTCATTATTATCAATTATAAACTCAACTTCTCACCCACAAAAAGAAGATCATCAGTCAAATTCTTCTGATGAAGTAAAATCAAATAATAATATAGAGTCAATTTTAGGTCAATTAAATTCCATAAGTAACAAAACTCATGTGAATTCTTTGACTAGCCAAAAACTATCAGTAAGTTACACCTTACCAAGCAAATCGAAAGTGATGAATGAAAAAAATAAAAATTCAAATATAATAAGCGAAGAAAAACTCATCAGAACTCCTCAAAAAAATGATGAAAGTCAAAATTTAGGACAAATAACTGCTCTTGACTTATCTTTTAACAAAGAAGTAGAGACTATGGAAGATTCTAAAACAGTTCCAGATAAAGTTCTAGATAATGAAAATGGTGATCGGAGTCAAAATAATAAAACGAGTACTATTGCTAAAGATAAAAATAAAGTTTTTTTCAAAAGGTCTGAATTTAATTCTAAAATACTTGATAGCGACAATAATATTTTAAAGAAAACTGTTCTTTTAAAAAAACATGGCTTTATAAGTGACAATTTTTTCATTGGACTAATAACAATTTTAGAAGCTTGTTTTATTTTCATATTTATATTATTTAAAAAGAAAAAAAGAGTGAAAAAAGATATCGACTAGAACTTTTGATGTATTCAATTTTAGCTAAAGAAATGTTATAATGAAGTAATTGTAAAAAATAGAATTGGATTATAAAATATGGCATTTGAAAACTTAACTGAACGCTTACAAAACGTTTTTAAAAATCTACGTGGAAAGAAAAAAATTACTGAGACAGACGTCACAGAAATTACAAAAGAAATCCGAGTTGCTCTCCTTGAAGCCGACGTTGCTCTCCCAGTTGTCAAGAAGTTTATTAAGGCAATCCGTGAACGAGCTGTCGGTGTTGAAGTATCAGAAGCATTAAACCCAGCTCAACAAGTAATTAAAATTGTTGATGAAGAATTAACAGCTATTTTGGGTGGTGGCGAAGCTGAATTACTTAAATCTCCTAAAATTCCAACAATTATCATGATGGTTGGGTTGCAAGGGGCAGGTAAAACAACTTTTGCTGGTAAACTTGCCAAAAAACTCAAAGAAGAGCAAAATGCTCGCCCTTTAATGATTGCAGCCGACGTTTATCGTCCAGCAGCGATTGACCAATTAAAAACCTTAGGTGAACAGCTTGAAATTCCTGTCTATGATGAAGGAACTGCTGAAAAACCAGTTAATATTGTTCGTAATGGTCTTTTAAAAGCTCAAGAAGAACGTAAAGACTATGTTTTGATTGATACTGCAGGTCGTCTTGAAATTGACGACACTTTAATGAACGAATTGCAAGAGATTAAAACACTTGCTGAACCAACTGAAATTTTGCTTGTTGTTGATGCAATGACTGGTCAAGTTGCAGCACAAGTTGCCAAGACTTTTGATGAAAAATTGGACATTACAGGTGTGATTATCACTAAACTTGATGGTGATACACGTGGTGGTGCGGCATTATCAATCCGTGAAATTACAGGAAAACCAATTAAATTTACAGGGACTGGTGAAAAATTAACAGACCTTGAAGTTTTCTATCCTGATCGAATGAGTTCACGAATTCTTGGAATGGGTGATATGCTCACCTTAATTGAGAAGGCTCAAGCAAATTATGACGAAGAACAATCAGCAAAACTCGCTGAAAAAATGGCTGAAAACCGTTTTGATTATGAGGACTTTGTTGAACAACTTGATCAAGTGACAAATATGGGACCAATGGAAGATATTATGAAAATGATTCCAGGAATGTCACAAATGCCTGGTTTAGATAAGGTTAAAGTTGATCCTAAGGATGTTGCCAGAAAACGAGCAATGGTCTTGTCAATGACACCGGCAGAACGTCATTTAGAGGCTGAACTGTCACCAGCCCGTCGTCGTCGGATTGCCGCAGGTTCTGGAAATTCATTTATTGAAGTAAATAAATTCATTAAGCAATTCAATCAGTCCAAAGAAATGATGCAAGGAATCATGAATGGTGATATGAATGCTATGATGCAAAAAATGATGGGTGGAGCCGGTGGACAAATGCCGAATATGCCTGCAGGTTCTGGAATGCCCGATATGTCATTGGGTGATTTACAAGGGATGATGGGCAATGGTTCAGCAAATGGGATGCCCGATATGAGTTCTATGTTTGGTGGTGGTTTAAAAGGTAAAGCAACTGAGTTTGCTATGAAACAAGCCATGAAACGTGCTCAAAAGAAAATGAAAAAAGGTAAGAAAAAACGCTAAATAAAAACAGGAGTTCTCCTGTTTTTTTATTTAACCGCTTTTTCTCTTTGAGTATATTCAGATTTAAGAATCCCCATAAAGTAGCTATCATGATATCTACCGCCAGCAAAGAATTGTTCCTTAATCGTTCCTTCAATTTTGAATCCTAATTTTTTATAGATATGAACAGCAGGAGCATTATCAATATCTACCCATAAATAAACTTTATGCATATTTAGAGTATTGAAAGCATAGTCAACACCTGTTTTTAACGCTTTTTGAGCGTAGCCTTTTCCAGAAAAACCTGAAATGATAATGATTTGAATTTCGCAGGTACGATGAATGTAATCAATAGACATAAGTTCCACAATTCCAATAAAAGTATCATTGGCTTCAATTACAAAGCGACGTTCAGTATTATCATGGATATGTTTATCATAAAGACTGGTTAACTCGTCTAGAGATTCATAAGGTTCTTCAAACCATAGCCGCATTGTTTCAGCCTTATTATTGATGATATGAATATTTTTTAAATCTGTTCGTTCCAATGCTCTGATTTTCATTGTTGGTTCATTTGTTAATGTAGTCATTATTCTACTCCTTGATGATATTTCTTTATAAAATAAAAAGCCTTGTTATTCAATTATAACAAGACTTAAATTTTTAAGCGACTATTTGAAAATCCCAAAACCGCCGTCCCAAGAAATTTTTTCAGAAGCAGCTAAAGTAATTTGCAGAAAACCAATAGCTTCTAGTTCGCGAGCCCTTTTTAGTGAACCAGCGTCTAATAGACTCAAACCACTATTTTCAAGAGATTTAATAATGGTCTCTTTTGCTTCCTGACTATCACTAGCGAGTAAAACTGTTGTTTGATGTTCATTTGCCACTTTTTTTGTTGCCAATGTATCGGAAAAAGTCGTATTAAAAGCCTTAACAATCATTGAATTTGGGAGTTGCTTAGCAATGAGAGCCGCAGCAGAAGTATCCGAAGGCACTAATAGACTATCAAATGTTGTGAAATCAACGGGATTTGTAATATCGATAATTACTTTTCCTTGTAAATCAGTCGAATATTCTTGGATGATTCCAGCAATTGCGACATAGGGAACAGCTAAAACAACAATTTCACCCAATTCTGTTTTAGCTGAGTTTGATAAGATATAGTTGACTTTATTACCAGATGAACTAAAATTATCACCGATTGCTTTTCCCATTTTTCCTTTACCAAAAATACTAATTGTTGCCATAGTCTTCCTCCTCTAAGATTGATGTTGTTATTAATTTGATTATATCATTGAAAAAATGAAATCTATAGCAATATACCTTGCAAAAATCAAGTGATTAATAAATTTTTATTGACAGTTAGTTAATATTTATGTGATAATGGTTAGATATAATCTTTTAGGGAGTGAGGGGAATATGAATTCGGAATTAACTTTTAAACAAGGCTTGAAAGATACAATGCCGACAGCTTTTGGATATATTGGGATAGGAATTGCGTTTGGGATGATAGGGCACAGCGAGGGGTTTAGCGTTTGGGTAATTTTATTACTCTCATTGATTGTTTACGCTGGTTCAGCACAATTTATCATGGTTAGTATGCTAGCAACTCATAGTCCTATTATGTCAATAGTATTAAGTGTATTTTTAGTTAATTCACGAATTATTTTAATGAGCATGACGACGGCTTCATATTTTAAAAATGAAAGTTTACTGAAAAATATTTTACTTGGGACATTATTGACCGATGAAAGTTTTGCTTTAGGAATGAATAAACAAAATTATACTGAGGGTAAACTGAATCTTTCTTGGTCTAATGCATCAAATTTACTAGCCTATTTAGTTTGGGCATTAGCCAGTGCTATTGGAGCTCTATTAGGGAATTTACTAGCAAATCCAGAAAAATTAGGTTTGGGATTCGCAGTTATCGCAATGTTTATTGGCTTACTTTATTTGCAACTTATTAGTGATAAAACTTTGGGTTTAATGCTACAGTTAGTCATGGTTGGAATTACCTTGGTTCTATTTTATTTTGGTTTGATATTTTTGCCAAGCAACTTGTTAGTTTTATTTGTTACTTTGATTGCTTGTGCTTTAGGTGTGGGGGTAAAACGTGTCTTCTTTTGAATTTATATCATTAACAATTATTGGATGCGCTATTGTAACTTGGATTTCAAGAGTTCTACCTTTTATTTTATTAAAAAAAATGAGTTTGCCTAAAATAGTTGTGGAATATTTAAGTTTTGTGCCGGTAGTTATTATGTCAGCCTTATGGATTTCAAATCTTTTTATTCAACATTTAGGTCATTTACCATCGGTTAACTGGAATAATTTACTTGCTTCAATTCCAACGGTTTTAGCAGCTATTTTGACAAAAAACTTATTAGTTATTGTGCTTGTGGGAGTATTTTCACTAGCCTTCATTCAAATTATTTTTTAATAATTCATGAGAATCTATAGTTTATAGATTCTTTTTTTATCTTTTAATGAGACTAATATTTTGTTAGAATAAGATAAGATGTCAAAGTTTTTTTACAAAATTTTGACATTTGAAAAGGAGATTAGAATGATTCAACTGGATATAAATGCTAAACTTTATGATTTAGCAACAGAACACCCTGAAATTATTGATTTAATGGATGGTTTGGGTTTTCATGAGATAAAAATGCCTGGAATGCTACAGACTGCTGGAAGGATGGCGACAATTCCAATGGGAGCAAAAATGAAACATATCGATTGGGATAAAATTGTTATTGCTTTTGCTGAGGCTGGTTTTGAGTTTTCAAAGTAGAAGGTGGAAGAATAATGACAAATATGAATAAATCGACTACAATTGAGCGCCAAAAAAGAATTGTTGAAATATTGACACTCTTACACGAAGGGGGGACGTTTGAGGACGCCAAAAAAATTTTTAATGAAGAATTTGATGGTGTAGATGTTTCGGAAATAACTGGTGCTGAAAAGGCATTGATCCAAGGGGGGCTCAATCCCTCTGAAATTCAAAAATTATGCAATGTTCATGCAGCTGTCTTTAAAGGGGCTATTACAGATATTCATAAATCATCTTTAGAAGAAAATACTCCAGGACATCCTATTCATACAATGAAACTTGAAAATCAAGTGATTACATCGCTATTAAATGATGAAATTCGGTGGGTTTTTTCAAAGATTGAAAAAGGAGATTGGTCTTATAAAGAACGTTTACTTGCAGCGGTTATTGATTTGTATAATATTGACAAACATTATGCTAGAAAAGAAACTTTAATTTTTTCTTTTATGGAAAAATATGGAATCACAGCGCCACCAAAAGTTATGTGGGGTGTAGATGATAGTGTTCGTGAGATGATTAAAGAAGTAATTGTTTATTTAAAAACAGATAAAACAGCTTTGAACCCATTACGTGAAATGCTAGAAAATTTACTGACGGAAATTGAAGAAATGATTTTTAAAGAAGAAGCAATTATGATTCCAATGTGCTTGGATGTCTTTTCTTTAAAAGATTGGGAACAAATAGAGGAGGATTCTAAAGAGATTGGCTATGCATTCATTGCGGAACCTTTAAAATGGAAAGCCTCTAAAGAGTCAATTGAAAAGGAAAAAGAGCATGAACCTCAAAGATTGGCGGCGATTGAATCTGCTAAAGCAATGACAGAGGCTATTGCTAAGGAATCTGGTTTAGAAGTAAGCAAACCTAAAAGAGTTAAGCGGCAATATGATTGGGAAAAAGTTACAAGTGAGGGAGTGGTTGTTTTGCCAACTGGCATGTTACACCTCAATGAGTTGACGGCTTTGTTTAATGTTTTACCGGTTGATCTAAGTTTTGTTGATAAAGAAGATATCGTTCGCTTTTTCTCAGGAGGAGAACGAATTTTTCCACGAGCTAAATCTGTAATTGGTCGACGTGTTATTGATTGCCACCCGCCAAAATCAATGGCGGTAGTAGAAAAAATCCTAGAAGATTTTAAATCTGGAACACGCGATCAAGCTGATTTTTGGATTGATTTACATCGTTTTAATAAGAAAATTTATATTCGATATTTTGCAATGCGTGATGAAGAAACAGGAGAATATCTGGGCTGTTTAGAAGTTTCGCAGGATATTACATCCATTCAAAATTTGGTGGGAGAGAAACGATTAGATGGTCATGAAAAAACAACTTCTGAATATGAAAATCAAGTGGCTAAATCAATAAAAAAGTCTACTGACGGAGCTGTCAGAGGGGAAATGCCTGATTTTGTTAAGAAGATGTTAGCTGAAAAAGAGACAAAAAATAGCTAGTGGGGTATGGAAAATAAAAAGTGCTCAAAAGCACTTTTTTTATAAAATTCTAGTTGTAGAATAAAATAATAAAAAGTAGAAATTTTATCATTTTACTCTCCTATTTGTTGAAATATCTTGCTATAATAAATGATTATGACAAGAAAAAATATTTTGAGTGTTAAACGAATTGTAGTTAAGATTGGAACGAGTTCGTTGATTTTGCCAAATGGAAAAATAAATTTATCAAATATAGACGAGTTGGCTTTTGTTTTATCTGATTTGAATAATAAAGGTTATGAAGTGATTTTGGTGACTTCTGGAGCGATTGGAGTTGGCTTGAATGTGCTTGGTATAGATAAACGTCCCAAAGGGATTGCTGACCAGCAGGCTTTGGCTTCAATCGGTCAGGTTGAATTGATGAGTCTTTATACGCAAATGTTTCGTCGTTATTCGCAAAGAGTTTCTCAGTTACTTTTGACACGTGATGTGACTGATTTTCCAACGAGTCGTGAGAATGCTGAAAATGCACTAAATGCGTTACTTGGGCTTGGGATTATTCCAATTATTAATGAAAATGATGCTATTGCGGTTGATGAAATGGATCATCAAACAAAATTTGGTGATAATGATAAATTGGGAGCGATTGTTTCTAAATTAGTGAATGCTGATTTATTGATTATGCTGTCAGATATCGATGGACTTTTTGATAAAAATCCAACGATTTATGATGATGCGAAAATTTTTAATGAAATTCATGAAATTACTGATGAATTACGTCAAATGGCTGGTGGTGCCGGTTCGCGTTTTGGAACTGGCGGGATGACTTCAAAATTGGCGGCTGCACAGATTTTATTTGAAAATGGTCAAGAAATGGTTCTGACCAATGGCGAACGGATTCGAGAGATTAAAGAAATTATCGAAGGACGTGAGATTGGGACTTATTTTCATCAAAAATCTTGAGGTTACCTCTAAAAACCTGCTTTTTCGTCCAACTTCACGAGTCGCTTGGCGTGCAACGCCAAGTAAATGAACAGCTCGTGGCGTTGCCATTTCGCGTTGTGACTTTAGAGTCGCTTACAGCGAATGGACATTCATGCGCAGCGAAGATGGACTTCAAAAGCAAAGCGGTTTTTGCGATGTGACTAGGCGCTTCAGCGCCATAGCGAGCATGGGACAGCCTAGCGAAGCTGAGATAGACACGCCCCAAAGAAAGAAGGATAAAACGATGATTGAAGAACTTGGATTAAAGGTTAAAAAGGCGAGCAAAGAAGTAGCAAAGCTAGCAACTGCTGACAAAAATGTTTTTTTGCAAAATTTAGCTGACAGCCTTATCGAAAATACTGACAGAATTATTTCTGAGAATGAAAAAGATTTGGCTAACGCTCTGGAACATGGAATTTCTGAGATTATGGTTGACCGTTTGCGTCTAAATGCGCAAAGAATTTCTGATATGGCAACAGGGTTGAGACAAGTTGCAGAACTTCCTGACCCAATTGGGCAAGTATTGCAAGGTTTCACTAATCTTGATGGACTTAAGATTTTGCAAAAAAGAGTGCCACTTGGCACTGTTGGAATGATTTTTGAAAGTCGTCCAAATGTGACTATCGATGCTTTTTCTCTTTGTTTTAAAACAGGAAATTCTGTTTTGTTACGCGGTGGGTCTGACGCGATTTATTCTAATATGGTTTTAGTTGAAATTATTAAGGAAAATTTGCTGTCAGCAAAAATTACTGACGGAGCAGTTGAATTGTTATCTGACACAAGTCATGCTGAAGCAGAAAAAATGATGCAGGCAGATAAATTTTTAGATGTTTTGATTACGCGAGGGTCAGCGCGATTGATTAACCGTGTCAAAGAAAAAGCAACGGTTCCTGTCATTGAAACTGGGGTGGGTAATTGTACAATTTTTGTTGATGAATCTGCTGATTTAGAAATGGCGACAAAAATTGTGATAAATGCCAAAACACAGCGTCCTAGTGTTTGCAATGCAGCCGAAAGTTTAGTGGTTCACGCAAAAATTGCTGACGAATTTTTACCAAAGTTGGAAAATGAAATCAATAAAGTTCATGAAATTGAATTTCGTGCTGACGAGCGTCCGCTGAAAGTTCTGTCAGCTGGAATTCCTGCAACTGACGATGATTTTGGGACAGAATTTTTAGATTATATTCTGTCAGTAAAAACGGTTGATAATTTGGATGAAGCAATTGAGCACATTAATGCTTATTCAAGTCGTCATTCAGAAAGCATTGTCACTCATGATTATTTCAATGCGCAAAAATTTCAAGATGAAATTGATGCGGCAGCCGTTTATGTTAATGCGTCTACAAGATTTACTGACGGTTTTGTATTTGGCTTAGGTGCTGAAATTGGCATTTCAACTCAAAAACTTCACGCCAGAGGACCAATGGGCTTAGAGGCTCTAACCTCAACAAAATATCTGATTGATGGCACAGGACAAATTCGTTAAAAATATTAAAAGACTCGGCTTTTTATAAGCCGAGTCTTTTAATTCATCAGTAATTTTATAAATTGACAAGTTCTGTCAGTAATTAAATTTCATATTGAACATGTTTTTTATGTTCGTCAGTAGTTTCATCAAGTTCAATGGCTGAGCGACAAACTTTCTCACTTTCTAAAAGCTTACGAACAGCGATTTTTGCATCTGAGAAATCTTGATTTTCGGGAATCACAATGTGAATCATTGCTGCATTTTGCTCACCGTCAATTGACCAAATGATAAGTTGTGTGACAGCAAGTACTTCAGGAAGTTGTTCAAGGGCTCTTAGAAGATTTTTGTAATCAATATCTTCGGGGACTGATTCAAGAAGAATACGTAAAGTTCCCCAGAATTTTGGAATGGCTTTGGATAAGATGAACAAAGCAATTAGAATAGAAAGAAGTGGGTCGAGCCAGTACCATTTTACAAAATGAAGGACGATTGAAACAATGAGGACTCCCAGCCAACCTAAAACGTCTTCGAGCGCGTGAAGATTTAAAATACTTTCATTTCGTGAGGAACCACGAGCCAAAAGCCATGCACCAAAACCATTGGCGACAATTGCAAAAATAGCCAAACCAAGCATACCTGTTGCTTCTACAGGTTGAGGGTTGAAAAATCTAGGAACGGCTTCGAAAAGCACAATGAAACTCCCCGTAATTAAAATGACACTTGTGAGTGAGGCGCCGAGTAAACTAAAACGTTGATAACCAAAAGAGAAGTGTTTGTCTTCTCGTTTTTTAGAGAATTTTTGGAAAAACCAGGCTAAACCGATAGCAACGGCATCTCCTGTGTCATGGACGGCATCAGATAAAATAGCCGTAGAATTAAAGAGCACTCCAAAAATAAATTCTAAAATCGCAAAGAAGAGGTTTAAAGCAAAAACGATTGTGACGTTTTGTGAGACAAGTTTATCTAGATGATTATGGTCATGCTCGCTTTTTATTTGTTTATTTTTAAGGCTCATGATTTCCTCCCTCTTGTTCATCCAAATGTTCTGCAACATCTTTCAAAAGATGTAAAATATGGCGGTCATAGATACTGTAAGTGACCGTTTTTCCAATTTTTTCATTCGTTAAAATCCGTGCATTTTTTAAAAGTTTTAGTTGTTGACTGACAAGAGATTGAGAAAGTTGTGTTTTTTCAACAATCTCATTTACGGTTAGGTTATCAGTGGCTAGGCTGGAAATAATTTTTAAACGTCCGTCGTTAGAGAAAAGTTTAAAAAATTCAGCAATATCTTTTTCGTTAATCATATTATTATATTATAATTTTATAATATATTTGTCAAGCTTTCTTTAAATATTTTATTTTAAGTTATTTTTGTTATGATAAACTGAAAGGAGAAGTTTTGCAAGATTTTATCCAATATATTTATTCTGCTTTTGAAAGAATCGCAGACTTTAGTGACCAGCAAAAAATAATTTTATTAGGTTTGATTTGTGGGCTTTTAATAGCTATCTTTCTTTATCCCTTATTAAGAATTTTAGTGACGCTTTTACATGAATTTGGTCATGCTCTGGCGGCGAAAATTACTTTTGGTAAAGTTTATAGAATTCATCTTAATCATGATAGTTCCGGCCTCACCCAAACAAGTGGTGGTGGGAGAAGCTTCTTTGTTTTATTGATGGGCTATCCAATGCCTTTACTTTTTGGCTGTCTCTTTAGCTGGTTTTTGATTATCAATCATCCAGAATTCATTCTTATAAGTCTGTTGATAGTCAGCCTTTCTGTTCTAATCGTCGTTAAAAATTGGTATGGCTTTTTGATTTGTTTGCTAGGAATTTTAATTACAGGGGCTTTGCTTTATTTTGGTCAAATTCAGATTTTTAATTTTATGGGTGGAGCTTTAATTGGTTTTCTGACTTTAGGGGCATTTATTGACCTTAGAGTAATTTTTCATAAAAATGAGGAACTTTCTGATGCAGATTTACTCCATGAGAAATTTCAAATAATTCCTGCTTTTGTTTGGAAATTAATTTTTCTTTTAATGATGTCATCTTGTCTATTTTTGATTATAATCACTTTCAAGACTTTATTCTCTAAATAAAAAATAATTTTTGACAAGTGGCGAGAACTTTGCTATAATCTATCTAACCTTTAAGATTGTCCAGAGAGGCAGGCAAGGTCAGAAATTAATAATGTAATAATATGATGGATACTGTCCATTTTCTGATACCTACCTGCATTCTCTTTTGAGTGCAGGTTTTTTGTATGTTAATGGACAACTTAGAAATGGAAGCTAAATCGCTAAATGAAAGATTTGTTAGTTTACTGACCAATTGATCATCAAGAATGGAAGGAGCCACAATGGCTAGAAAAGAAATTATTGACGAAATCACAATGAAACGTGCAATTACACGTATCACTTACGAGATTATTGAACGTAATAAAGAGCTGGACAAATTGGTTTTGATTGGGATTAAAACACGTGGTGTTTATTTAGCAAAAAGAATCCAAGAACGTTTGCAACAATTAGAAGGTTTGGAAATTCCTTTTGGTGAGTTGGATACACGTCCATTCCGTGATGACAAACAAGCTCAAGAAGACACGACAGAAATTGACATCGATATTACAGGAAAAGATGTCATTCTTGTCGACGATGTGCTCTACACAGGTCGGACAATCCGTGCGGCAATTGATGGAATTGTAAAACTCGGTCGTCCAGCTCGTGTTCAATTGGCTGTATTAGTTGACCGTGGACATCGTGAATTGCCAATTCGTGCAGACTACGTTGGGAAAAATATTCCAACAGGTCGTGATGAAGAAATCATTGTTCAAATGTCTGAACACGATGGCAATGACAGTATTTTAATTAAACGTGAAGATTAAAAAATTTCTGTCAGTAATTTAAAGTAAAAAATATGCTGTTAGTTACTGACGAAAGAATTAACAAATATTCAACTTAGAGTTTTAGGAGAAAAAAGTGCACGATAATGATATTATCTTAAAAGTTGATGAGAAACCAGCTGCAAGTCAGTGGTTTGGTCTCTCATTTCAACATTTGTTTGCCATGTTTGGCTCAACGGTTTTGGTGCCAATTTTAGTTGGGATTAACCCAGCCATTGCCCTCTTGAGTTCTGGACTTGGTACACTTGCACACATGAGTGTTACAAAATTTAAAGTGCCAGCTTACATGGGTTCAAGCTTTGCCTATATTGGTGCGATGACTTTACTGATGAAAAATGGTGGAATGCCAGCCATTGCTCAAGGGGCAATGACCGGTGGATTGGTTTACCTGATTGTCGCTTTAATTGTAAAATTTGCAGGTAAAGGCTGGATTGACAAAGTTTTACCGCCAATCGTCGTTGGGCCAATCGTTATGGTCATTGGATTATCACTTGCTCCAACAGCAATTAATGATGCCATGTACACGGACGTTGCAAATTTAAAAGGATACAGTTTAGCTTATATCATTATTGCCCTCATCACTGTGTTATCTATTGTCATTTACAGTATCTATGGCAAAGGATTTCTGTCAGTTGTTCCAATTTTACTTGGAATCATCACAGGATATGTTGCAGCAATGATTATTGGTAAGATTACAGGGATGAACATTGTTTCATTCACTGGAATCTCACATGCTAAGTGGCTGACCATTCCACCAATGGAAATTCCATTTGCCAATTACAAGTGGGCCTTCTATCCGTCAGCAATTTTGACAATGGCACCGATTGCTTTTGTCACAATGACTGAGCATTTTGGCCACATTATGGTTTTGAATTCATTAACTAAAAAAGATTACTTTAAAGAACCAGGATTAGAAAAAACATTAACTGGTGATGGTCTAGCTCAAATCATCGCCGGATTTATTGGTGCACCGCCGGTGACCTCTTACGGTGAAAATATTGGAGTTATGGCAATTACAAAAATTCATTCGATTTATGTTATTGCTGGAGCTGCCGTTCTTGCTATCGTTGTCTCATTCATTGGGAAAATTACAGCGCTCTTGCAATCAATTCCAGCACCCGTCATCGGGGGAGCATCAATTGCCCTTTTTGGAGTAATTGCAGCTTCTGGTTTGAAAATTTTAGTTGAAAATAAAGTTAATTTTGATATCAAACGAAACTTACTAATCAGCTCAGTTGTTCTTGTTATCGGGATTGGTGGAATGATTATTAATATCACTCAAAATTTACAAATTTCATCAGTAGCCATTGCAACAATTCTCGGAATTGTTTTAAATCTTGTCTTGCCAAAAGATCCTAGCGAAATTTAAAAGCTCCAAAATTACTGACAGAATCGTCAGTAATTAAAAAAAGTGAACTTATAACTGATAGAAATCCTATCGAGATTTCCATCAGTAGATAAAAATTTTGTCAGTTTACTGACAAAACAATCAAATATATTGTCAATAAAACTGTTGTGACAGAGAGCACACAGTCAGGGTAAAGGAGACCTCATGTCAGTAAAAAATGGATTAGTTCAACTCGAAAACCTCACAAGTATGGAAAAATTGAGTGTTGATGAAGTCATGGGACTTATCAAAAGAGCCTCAGCTTTCAAAGCAGGAACAGCAGAATTTGATTTAGAAAAACAAACTTTTGCTTCAAATCTTTTCTTTGAAAATTCTACAAGAACGCACCATAGTTTCCATATTGCTGAGCGTAAATTAGGCTTAGATGTTCTTGAATTTGATGCGCAAGCAAGCTCAATTAGTAAAGGAGAAACTCTTTACGATACCGTCTTAACACTTGATGCACTTGGCGTTGATATCTGTGTTATACGTTCAGGAGTAGAACATTACTATGAAGAATTAGTGAATTCAGATAATATTCATTGTGCGATTGTTAACGGTGGAGATGGTTCAGGGCAACATCCAAGTCAATGTTTACTTGACTTGATGACCATTTATGAAGAATTTGGCAAATTTGAAGGTTTAAAAATCGCAATTTCCGGAGATTTAACCCATTCACGTGTCGCCAAATCTAATATGATGATGCTCCAAAAATTAGGAGCTAGACTTTACTTTACAGGCCCAGCAGCATGGTATAGTGAAGAATTTGATGATTACGGTCATTATGCCAACCTAGACCGAATTTTGCCAGAACTTGACGTTCATATGCTCTTACGCGTTCAACACGAACGTCATGATAGTGGCGAAAGCTTTTCTAAAGAAGGCTACCATAATCATTTTGGACTGACAGAAGAACGAGCAAAAATGTTGAAACCAACAGCTATTATCATGCACCCAGCTCCAGTCAATCGGGATGTTGAAATTGCTGACAGCCTTGTGGAAAACTCACAAAGTCGGATTGTTCAACAAATGAGCAATGGTGTTTATACTCGAATGGCAATTCTTGAAGCAATTCTTGCTGGAAAAAAAGCTAAATAATTCAAAGCGCTGACAACAAGAAAAAATAATTGCTAAAGCAAAATTCAAAGGAAATATTTATTATGAGCAAAAGACTTTTAATTTTAGAAGACGGAACCATTTTTGAGGGAGAATCTCTTGGTGCAAACTTGGATGTTACAGGTGAACTTGTCTTTAATACAGGAATGACAGGCTATCAAGAATCAATCACTGACCAATCATACAACGGACAAATTTTGACTTTCACTTATCCAATTGTTGGAAATTATGGCGTCAACCGAGATGATTATGAATCAATTCATCCAACCTGTAAAGCCGTAGTTGTTCATGAAGCAGCGCGCCGTCCTTCGAACTGGCGGATGCAAATGTCTTTTGATGAATTTTTAAAATCAAAAAATATTCCTGGAATTACAGGTGTGGATACTCGAGCGATTACTAAAATTGTTCGAGAACACGGCACTATGAAGGCCTCACTTGTACAAGCAAGAGATGAAGTAGAGCATCAAATGAGCCAACTTCAAGCGACAGTATTACCAACAAATCAAGTTGAAACAAGTAGTACGACGACCGCTTATCCATCACCAAATACAGGTAGAAAAGTTGTCGTTGTTGACTTTGGTTTGAAACACAGTATCTTACGTGAACTTTCAAAACGGGAATGTAATCTCACCGTTGTCCCATACAACACCAGTGCTAAAGAAATTTTGGAAATGGAACCTGATGGTGTCATGTTGACTAATGGCCCTGGTGACCCAACAGATGTACCAGAAGCAATTGAAATGATTAAAGAAATTCAAGGTAAAATTCCAATTTTCGGTATTTGCTTAGGTCATCAATTATTTAGTCTTGCAAATGGAGCAAAAACATACAAAATGAAATTTGGACACCGTGGATTTAACCATGCCGTTCGTGAAATTGCAACAGGACGAATTGACTTCACCTCACAAAATCATGGATATGCCGTTTCATCAGAAAACTTACCTGAAGACCTAATGATTACCCATGTTGAAATCAATGACGACTCAGTTGAAGGAGTGCGTCACAAACACTTCCCAGCTTTTTCAGTCCAATTTCACCCAGACGCAGCTCCTGGACCTCACGATGCCAGCTATCTTTTTGATGATTTCATGGATCTCATGGATAACTTCCAAAAATAGGATATTGATATAAATGTCTTTGAGTGTGTGACAGTATATTGCTCGTTAGATAATAAAAAAACTCAGAACTACTGAGTTTTTTTATTATCTATTTTTGTATAAGATTGTTACTGCTGAGCTTATTATTATAATTCCGATTAGTACAAAACTAAGATCCGCTTTGCTATTAACACCAGTTTCTGGTAATGTTTTTATATTTCCTTCTTCTGAAGCTTTTGTAATCTTGTTATCCAAGACAATAGAATCTTTTGAAATATTTAATGTATTTTTATTTATAGAGGGAGCTGGTTCAGGATTTGGAGCTGGTTCAGGATTTGGAGCTGGTTCAGGATTTGGAGCTGGTTCAGGATTTGGAGTGGGTTCAGGATTTGGAATAGGTTCAGGATTTGGAATAGGTTCGGGATTTGGATTAGGTTCGGGATTTGGATTAGGTTCAGGGTCTGGATTAGGTTCAGGGTCTGGGGTAGGATCAGGGTCTGGATCGGGCCTAGGTGCCTCATTAATCTGAATCATATTTGTTATTGAATAGGGAGTTACATGCCGATCATTTTCAGGAAGTGCATCTGTAACGTTAAGTTGAAATGTCTGGCTTCCAGAACTAATATTAGAAGTATCTATCATAATATCAAAGGTACCCGTATGGGAATTATTATCAATAGTAATATTTGAAATAACTACATAGTCAAGGTTAGAGTTCACAATTATGTCTTGAGTTGTAAGGGAGTCACCACCATAATAACCGAAGGTAGCCCTCCCGGTGATAATGTCGCCTTGTGTTACTTCAACAATTCCAGAGTCAAGTCCCATATTGAAAAATTCAATCGTTGAAATACCATACCATTCTTGTTCGGCTTTTGCAGAAATATCCGATGATGGAGTATCAAGTTGGTCCGCCATTGAAGTTGAAGGTAAAGTAGTGAATAGTATACATGTTAAAAGAGTACATGTAGATAATGCAATAATTGATTTTTTCATTTTTAAAACTCCTGTAAGATATAAAATACATTTTAACACATTATTTCAATAATTAAAAAGACAATTTTACAAAATTGTCTATTATTTTACTAAAAATACTTTGAGGTTATTGAAAATATGGTCTTAAATTAGAGAAGTTCAGTTATAGGGAACTTGTCTTGTATTGGCTGTTAATGATTCTTATTTTCTCCGAAGCCGAAGACTCAAAAAAGTATAAGTTATTGATTATTTTTTATTATTCATTTAAGAAATAAGTTCTATAATAAATCTATTCCAAAAAATAAACTTTTTCATAAATACTCCTAAAGCGCCTACTAATCTAGGCGTTTTTTTATCCTCTCGCTTACAAGTTTTATTACTTCAGAAAGTGAATAAAATATTTTTAGAGGCATTATCAAGCATACAAAGTATTTTAGAAGTTGAGATTCAAAGTGATACTCAAAATATTAACAATAAAAAGGCATAGGGATAGGTTTTTTCTAAGTTAGTTTTTATCGAGAAGAAAATGTTCTTCACTTATTTACTGGTAAAATAATCAAATTTCCTCATGAATTTTTGTTTATAAACTTTAAATTTCAACCAATCTATTGATTACGCATTTCTATAATTATATGTAGCATGCACTTAGAAAAAGTTAATTCTTTTTGTAAGTTTAAAAAATACGCAATATGTTATAATCTAGAGATATGAAAATTAAAAAAATAGTATTTTCACTTATTATTCTTATAATATGTACTGTTATAGGAGTCTTTTACTATGCTTTTAAAGTTGAACCTTACCGTTTAGTAGTCAATGAGCATCAAGTGAATAATACAAATTCTAAAGAAAATTTGAAAATTGTTCAGTTATCCGATTTACATATTAAAAAGGATTTTAATGCTGATCGATTAGATAAAGTGATTCAAAAAACAAATGAACAAAATCCTGATTTTATTATTTTCTCGGGAGATTTATATGATAATTATTCGCAATACAATGAAAATGAAGCTGTTATTTCTAAGTTAAAAAGTCTGAAAGCAAAATATGGGAAAATTGCAATTTGGGGCAATCGAGATTATGGTGGGGGATCTGTCAGAGAATATGCAAATATTATGGCTGAATCTGATTTCTCTCTTTTAAGAAATGAAAATCAAGTTTTTACTTTGGATAATGGTAAGAAAATTTTATTCACAGGTTTGGATGAAGCTTTGTTAGGAAATCCGCAATTTCCCTCGCCAAATCAAATGGCTGAAACGAGTTATGATATATTATTGACTCATGAGCCAGATGAAGTTAGCCAATATCAAAATAAGGGTTATGAATTAATTCTTTCTGGTCATAGTCATGGCGGTCAAATAAACATCCCACTTATTCCTCAAATTCAAAAAAAAGCTACCGCATTGATGAGCCATGCGAATAACTATACTGGTGGACTTTATCAGTTAGGGGCAAATGAAAAACTTTATGTTAATACCGGAATAGGAACGACTCATTTATCAGCCAGATTTGGTGTAGCTCCTGAAATTGCCGTTTTAACTTTTTAGATATCTAGATTACTAAATGAAATCGCTTGACATTTTAGGTGACCTATTATAGAGTTTAAATAGAATACATTAGCTTAAATAGCATAAGGCTAGGCTAAAATGGAGGATTTGGATGCAAGGAAAAAAAGTTTTTTTGCTGCTTGGTATTATAACAGCAGTGGGTGCTTGGAATATCGCTAATGGAACTCAGGTGAAAGCAAGTTCGAAAAGCCCAGTTTATCGACTTTATAACCCTAATAGTGGGGAACATTTTTACACCACAAATTTTTATGAAGGAAATTCTCTTAAAAATGTGGGTTGGCGTGACGAGGGTATTGGTTGGCAAGCAGCAAATTCTGGTGAACCAGTTTATCGGCTTTATAATCCCAATGTTAAAGGTGGGGATCATTATTATACCTTGAGTAAATATGAAGCGCAAACTTTGGTCAATCTAGGTTGGCGCTGGGACAATAATGCAAATCCTGTCTTTTATTCAGCTGGAACAGTCAATCTTTATGTTTCTTATAATCCTAATGCTCAGTCAGGTGCACATAATTATACAACGAATGTATTTGAGCAGAATAGTTTATTATCTGTAGGTTGGAAATATGGAGCTATTGCTTGGAAAACAATGCCTTCTGACAGTTTGCCTGGAACTCCAGCGGGTTGGACGATTGATAGACCGATGAATATTGATAATTATTCAACCCAAACTTATGCTTATAAACAATGTACTTGGTGGGTCTATAATCGAGCGAAAGAGTTTGGGATTAACTATGGCCAATATATGGGGAATGGTAAGGATTGGCAAAATCAAGCAGGTTATCAAGTTACATCAACTCCTCAACTTCATAGTGCCGTAAGTTTTAAGGCAGGGCAAGACGGAGCTGATGCCACTTACGGTCATGTTGCCTTTGTAGAAAAAATTCGTTCTGATGGTTCAATATTAATTTCGCAATCAGGAACAGGTTATAGTACTTTATTTTCTTATCAAGTTTTAAGCAAAGATCAAGCTAGTCGCTTACGTTATGTAATTGGAAAATAGGTTTCTTTAAAAAATCAGCTAATCAAATTACTTGAGAGCATCCTTTTATCAAGGTATAATAGATACATCTTTATTTCAGATATTAATTGTTAATTCTAGAACTCATCGGTTGAACAATCGGAAATCAACAATTAATATCTGATTCAAATAGGGAAAAGAGAATTCTCCTTCGGGAGGATTTTTTAATAAAGAAATTTTTCTATTCTAAATATGAAAGGGGAGGATATGAGACTTTGGCATGAAGCTTTAATCAAAAAGCTTCCAAGACAGCAACTTTTGGGACAGCATCGTGAATGTTGTGCCCTTCGAGGAAAAGGCTGGGAGAAACCACATTCAACAGTAAATTATGTTTTTAATTATTCGCCCTATAAACTTTTTCAATATCATTTACAAGTCATGACTGAAATGAGAAAAAGAGGCTATCATCCGGATGAAAAATGGCTAAATCCTTTATATCGGGGACAAACTTCTAAAGTATATTTAGAACTAGAAGAAGTTATTCAAACCTTCCCGATCTATCCTGAACATAATAATGATTATCTTGAAGACTGTAAAGAAAATTTGAGAGAAAAGGGAATAATAATCTAGAAAATAAAAAGAGGATTTCCTTTGAAAAGGCTAAAATGATATGATAAAATCATGAGTATAAAATGAGAAAGAGAGTGACTCATGATTATCGATTTAGGAAATGTCTGGGATGCCCTGAGTGCGATTGGAACTATAGCTGTAGTTATTGTTTCGCTTTATTTGGCAAGAAGAGACTATCGAAAAAAATTAGAAGTTGACTACTGGATTTCTTATAAAATATTCTCCGGAGAAAAAATATCTTTGTGGTCTATTGATCTTGTAAATATTGGATCCGTTCCCGTAAAGATTTATGAAGTCGGTCTTTATCAAAAAAGTTGGTTAAGAAAAAGGCGGAAAAAAATAATATTTATGATGCCTAGAGATTTCGAGTACGAAAGTGCCAAACTACCAATTTTACTTAATCCGCAAGAAGATGCAACTTATTTCATAGCTAAAAATGAGTGGATAACTAAAATAAAAGAACTTGGAATTAATCAACGTAAGATTGGACTTTATGCTAGAGATACTACTGGAAAATATTATTATACCCGAATTGCTAGTTAATTTCATTGGAAAATAAATAAGTCGTGCTATCCTAATCTTAAACTACTAAGCATTAGAAAGCGCACGACTTATATGACTTATAATAGCACACTTCCAAAAGTTTTTGTTTATTTACTGACAACCATTGAGACGCTTTATCAAACGAGTGTTCCCCTTGAGGTTCAAAACCGAAAGAACGTCCATCTTGCAACATCTGACTGTTTAGTGATTACTTGTTACCTATGGGGCGTACTGCATTTTAGTGAAACGCTTAAAGCTAAGCACCAATTGGCTCAAAGTTTATTTCCTAATTTCCTAGAATATTCTCGCTTTGTCTGCCGTTGTAATGCCCTCTTACCGAGTATCCAAGTCATTCGCCAAGCACTCGTCTTTAAAGAGGTTGAAGGAATGAGTGTATCCATTATTGACAGCTTCCCCATTCCTTTGTGTCAGCCTATTCGTAATTTCAGAAGCAAAGGTCTTGGAGATTATGCAAATGTTGGCTACAATGCTACAAAGGGACAGTACTTCTATGGATGTAAATGTCATGCTTTAGTCAGTGAATCAGGCTATGTCATAGACTACACAATTACTCCTGCTTCAATGGCTGATAGTTCAATGACCGAGGAAGTGTTGAGTCAATTTGGGACACCAACAGTCCTTGGAGATATGGGATATCTAGGTCAGTCACTGCATGAAAGGCTGGAATTAGAAGGAATTGATCTAATTACACCTGTCAGGAAGAACATGAAGCAAAAGAAAAACCTTTTCCCTAATTTTTCAAAACGTAGAAAAGTGATTGAGCGAGTTTTCTCTTTTTTGACAAATCTAGGAGCTGAGCGTTGTAAAAGTCGTTCGCCTCAAGGTTTTCAATTGAGATTAGAGATGATACTTTTAGCGTATTCTTAATGTTAAAATCAGCTAAATCACTGGAACCAGAGACTTTAAGATATTCTATCGGGTATCAAGTCATGGCTAAATAATCAACTAGCAATTCGGGTATTATTATAGAAAATTTTTATTGAAGTAAATTTACTTTTTTTAAGAATTGAAAAGTTTGTAAAGTTTTTTTCTTGACAAAAGAAAATTTTAACTTGAAATTTATCTATAAATTTGATAGAATATTTAAGTATTCGTACAACTTTGGTCTGGCAAACAGTCCAAGGCAGAAAGGAAATTCTAACGATGAAACAAAATATCCATCCAAATTACCAACCAGTAGTCTTCATGGACACTACAACTGGTTTCAAATTTTTGACTGGTTCAACTAAAGGTTCTAAAGAAACTGTTGAATGGGAAGACGGAAACACTTATCCATTGATCCGTGTTGAAATCTCTTCAGATTCACATCCATTCTATACAGGTCGTCAAAAATTCCAAGCAGCGGACGGACGTATCGCTCGTTTCGAAAAGAAATACGGCAAACAATAATAGAAATGGTCATTCGACCATTTTTATTTTTACCTGTAAAAGTTGTCATTTGACAGCTTTTTATTATGAAAAAATATAGAAATAAGATAAACTAAAGAAAAATAATTAAATTGTGGGAGAATATTAAAAGATGAAATGGTCTTTAAATGAATTAACGAAAAAAAAGCAGATTAGTTTCAATGAAGAATTAAATCTACGTGATGAGTTGCTCAAACGTTCACAAGAAATTTTAGATTGTCAACCAATTGAGGTTAAAGGTGAAATTGCTTATGATGATGATTTATTCTATTTAGATTATCAAATTAAAACAGTATTGACATTACCTTCGTCAAGAAGTTTAAAACCAGTCGAGTATCCTATTGATCTTTTTGTCAATGAAATTTTTGCGACTGAAGAGAGTTTGAGAGGGAATCAAGAATTATTAGACAATGATTTGATTATTGTTTTGGATAAAGATTTAATCAGTTTAGATGAATCAATCACTGATAATCTTTTATTGGAAATTCCTTTGCAAATTTTTGCTGAAGATGAAGAGGCTGAAGAGTTGCCGGCTGGTAAATTCTGGTCTGTTTTGAGTGAAGAAGATTATGCCAAACAACAAGAAGAAAAATTGGAAGAAAAGAAATCTCCTTTTGATGGTTTAAATGGATTATTTGATTAGATAGCTCTCATTTTCAAAGGGTTTCAGCCTTAAAGCCTAAGAAAGCGAAAACAATTTAAAAAAAGCGTCAAATAGTTTGTACATAAATTAAATTTATCTTATAATAGTATTATAAGAAATCGAATTATACAGTTTTTTTAACAAAGGAGAATGATATGACTTCAAAGAAAATTTTGATTATTGAGGATGAAAAGAATTTAGCGCGATTCGTCTCATTAGAATTAGAACATGAAGGCTATGCGACTGAGATTAAAGATAATGGTCGTTCTGGTCTTGAAGAAGCAAGTTCAAAAGATTATGATTTAATCTTGCTTGATTTGATGCTTCCTGAACTTGACGGTTTTGAGGTAGCTCGTCGTTTACGAAAAGAAAAAGATACACCAATCATTATGATGACGGCACGTGATTCAACGATGGACCGTGTTGCTGGTCTTGATATTGGGGCTGATGATTATATCACTAAACCTTTTGCGATTGAGGAACTTTTGGCGCGTGTTCGTGCTTTCTTCCGTCGTGAAGAGCATGGTCATGCCGTTGAACGTGCTGAAAATACTTCTTTCCGTGATCTTGTGATTGACAAAACGAATCGCACCGTTCATCGTGGTAAAAAAGTAATTGATTTAACACGTCGTGAGTATGACCTCCTTTTGACATTGATGCAAAATGTTGGCGATGTTGTGACTCGTGAACATTTAGTTTCACAAGTTTGGGGATATGAAGAAGGAACAGAAACAAATGTTGTGGATGTTTATATTCGTTATCTTAGAAATAAAATTGATGTTGAAGGTCAAGATAGCTATATTCAAACTGTTCGTGGCTTAGGTTATGTAATGCGTGAACGCAAATAAAAAATAAGATGAAAAAATTATTTACTTTCAATAAGAAAAAAGAGACGGTAGAGGAAAGTTCGGCTAAGCGGTCTATCATGCTTAGGTGGGCTTTTGCTAACACCGTTTTTTGTTTTATTACTTTTACTTTGTTTGCTACTTTGACTTATCAATTGACAATCAGTTCTTTTATTAAAGAAGAACAACAATTATTAACTCGCTCTATGGATAGTGTTGAGGAAGTCTTAGAAAAAGCAGATGCTCCTTTGAATTCATCGAATTTGAACACATATATTGAAGCGACATCAAAGATTCAAAATGGTGAGTCTGAAGGAATGAGTTTGGGTAGTATCATTGGGACACGGAAAGCATTTTATATTTATGACTTAAATCATAAATTATTGTATTCAACGAATCGACATACTTTTGGTTTTCAGAATCAGGCTAATAATGAAATGAAAGAGATTCGGGGAGAAAATCCAGGTTATTTAGTTCAGAGAAAAATTATTTCTAAGTCAACAGGACAAGTTGTGGGATACTTACAGGCTTTTTATGATACGACGACTTATCATCGAATTTCTAATCTTCTTTTGATTGTCTTGTTAATTTTAGAAATTGTTGCCTTGATTGTCGCTCAGTTGATTGGTTATTTCATGGCTAATTACTTTATGAAACCATTGGAAAAACTTTATCAGGGCATGCAAGAAATGGCAAATGATCCAACAAATGATTTTGAACCGATTGAAATTCAAAGTGGAGATGAAATCGAAGAGTTGGCTCATGTTTACAATGATATGATGTTGAAGATGAAGGCATATCTTGAACAGCAAAATCGCTTTGTTTCTGATGTTTCTCATGAATTAAGAACACCTTTAGCTGTCTTGGATGGACATATTAACTTGTTGAATCGATGGGGGAAAAATGATCCAGAAGTATTAGATGAATCTTTGCAGGCAAGTTTAGATGAAGTTGATCGAATGAAGAAAATGCTTGAGGAGATGTTGGCTCTTGCTCGTCTTGAAAATGTTGACTTATCAAGTGAAGAACTGGATTGTGATGTTGGAAAAGTTTGTAATCGGGCCCTTAAGAATTTTCAGCTTTTGCATGATGATTTTGAAATAGTGCTTGATAACCGGCTTATTTATCCCACTCATGCGCGAATTTCAGAAAATCATTTTGAACAAGGTTTACGAATTCTGTTAGATAATGCTGCTAAATACTCTCCTGATGATCGTAAAGAAATCGTGATTACTGTTTCTGAGGATGAACAGTTTGTGATTACGAGTGTATCTGACAAAGGAATTGGAATTTCAGAAGAAGATATTAATCATCTTTTTGAGCGTTTCTTTAGAGCGGACAAGGCTCGCAATCGAGAAATTGGTGGAACTGGTTTAGGTTTATCAATTTTAGCTCGATTGGCAGAAAATTATCAAGGGGAAATTGAGGTAAATTCAGAACTGGGTCTTGGTTCAACTTTTACACTAAAATTCCCGAAAATAAAATAAAGAATAAGAGAATTGCTAAAGGGCAGTTCTTTTTTTGCGACTCATGTCATGTTTTATAACATCAAATATAAAAATAATTGACTTGTTTAGAAAGTTGTGTTATATTTTATTACATGATTAAATTGTCAGAAAATATTGATAAATATTCTGTTTTAATCTCGAACTTTTAAAGGAGAAATTTTATGGACACAGGCTCAATTGCATTTATTTTAATTTGTGCGGCATTGGTATTTTTGATGACGCCTGCATTAGCATTTTTTTATGGAGGACTTGGACGCCGAAAAAATGTGTTAAACACAATGATGATGTCTCTTGCACCAATGACTCTGGCTTCTATTTTATGGGTAATTATTGGCTTCTCATTTTCATTTTCAGGAAGCAATAGTTGGCTTGGTGATTTCAACCATTTGTTTATGAATGGTGTGGATATGGCTAAAAATTCACTTTTCCCTGCTAATCATATTCCAGATGGACTTTTTTCTGGTTTTCAAATGATGTTCTCGATTATCACAGTAGCTCTAATTACGGGATCTGTTGTTGGAAGAATGAGATTTACACCAATTTTGATTTTTATGACTGCTTGGTTAATTTTAGTTTATTATCCTTTGGCTCATATGGTTTGGGGCGGTGGATTTTTGGCTCAAATTCATGCGATTGACTTTGCGGGTGGAGATGTTGTTCATATTTCAAGTGGGGTGACAGGACTTGTACTTGCGTTAGTACTTGGAAAACGTCGAGATTACGAACGTTTAGATTATCGTCCACATAATATTCCTTTTGTTGTTTTGGGCGCTGGTCTCCTATGGTTTGGTTGGTTCGGCTTTAATGCGGGGTCAGCGCTTGCTGCCAATGGTGTGGCAATTAACGCCTTTATGACGACCAATACAGCAGCTGCAGCAGCAATGTTTTCATGGATGATTGTTGAAAAAATATTGATTGGTAAACCTTCAATTGTTGGTGCTTGTTCTGGTGCGGTAGTTGGCTTGGTGGCCATCACTCCAGGAGCTGGTTTTGTTTCTTTATGGTCGTCATTGATTATTGGTTTTTTGGTTAGTCCTTTATCATACTTTATGATTTCTGTAGTAAAAAAGAAATTGGGATATGATGATGCTTTAGATGCTTTTGGTTGTCACGGTATTGGCGGGATGTTTGGCGGAATTATGACAGGAATTTTTGCAACGCCGGCTTTGGCACCAGAAAAAGGCTACGCTGGTTTAATCTATGGCTCTGGGAAATTGCTTTTGGCTAATGTATCTGCGGTTGTCTTCACAGTTATTTTCACTGCTCTTGTGAGTTGGATCATTATTAAAGTAATTGCCTTGTTTATGCCAATTCGTGTATCTGACCGTGCTGAAGCTATTGGACTTGACGACAGTGAGCACGAAGAAACTGCTTATCCAACCTTCTTAGGTTTGGATTCTTAAGTTTAATTTTACTGACAGATATTTCTTATATAAAATTGTGAGTTTGTCAGTAAAATCAATTTTGAATGATGTCTTTGAAGTATGCTGACAAGTCTGTCAGTAAAAATGTAAGATACAAAGAGAGAAAAAATATGAAAAAAATTGAAGCGATTATTCGGACAGATAAATTAGAAGATTTGAAAGCAGCCCTATCAGATAATGGCTTGGTGCATGGGATGACAGTTTCTCAAGTTTTGGGTTATGGTGAACAAAAAGGATTTACAGAATATGTTCGTGGTCAACGAATTGAAACTACTTTACTTTCAAAGTTAAAGATAGAAATTGTATCAATCGATGAAAAAGTTGATGATATTGTTAATGTGATTATTAAAGCAGTTCAAACGGGCGAAGTGGGAGATGGTAAAATCTTCATTCAACCTGTTGAGCGTGTAATTCGAATTAGAACCTCAGAAGAAGATGCTCAAGCGCTCTAAGTATCACTGCTTATAACGCTTTGAAGCGTGAATGGGTGCTCTTGCTAGATACCTTATTACTCACTCATCGGAAAATTATTGTTTCCACTGAGTTCGGTCATAATACGGTAAGAATCAAGCAAAACAAATCGTTATTTTGTGTTACTTATTACGCTCTAAGTCTCATACTTTATAACAGGATAAAGTGTAGATGCTTGGAGACTATCTTTCCAGATTCACTACTGCTGACTCTCGGTGTAACAACTAGTATATTTCGTAAGTCAGCAAATCTAACAACGAATTTTCTAGGTTAGAAATGATTCTTCTTGCTGAGTTCTATCTTATTAAAAAGTAAGCTGACAAATAGGTCAGCTTTTTGTATTTTTTTGAAAAAATTACTGACAGACTTGTCAGTAAATAAGACTGTTGAAAAAAAGCCCGATTAGGGGTAAAATAGATTAGATAAAGTCGTCAGTGAAATATTTTACTGACAACTTAAAAAGGAATAGAAAATGAAAAAAATAACGAAATTTAAAGATCAAAAAATCTTAGTTCTTGGACTTGCCCGTTCTGGAATGGCTGCTGCCCTTGTGCTCAATGAGTTGGGTGCGATTGTTACGGTCAATGATGGCAAACCTTTTGAAGAAAATAAAGAAGCGCAATTACTTTTAGAAGAAGGAATTAAAGTCATCACAGGGAGTCATCCTATTGATTTATTGGATGAAGATTTTGCACTAATGGTTAAAAATCCAGGAATTCGTTATGATAACCCAATGGTTGAACGAGCTGAAGCATTGAATATTCCTGTAATTACTGAGGTTGAACTTGCTTATCTCATCAGTGAAGCTCCAATCATTGGAATTACCGGAACCAATGGGAAAACAACGACGACAACATTGATTGCTGATATTTTAAATGCCGATGGTCAGTCAGCAAAATTGTCAGGGAATATTGGTTTTCCAGCGTCAGAAGTAGCCGAAAAAGCGAGTGCTTCTGATACATTAGTGATGGAACTTTCAAGTTTTCAATTGATGGGCATTGATAGCTTCCGCCCTAAAATTGCCTTAATTACAAATTTATTTTCAGCTCATTTAGACTATCATGGTTCGCAAAAAGCCTATGAAGCTGCAAAATGGCGAATTCAAGAAAATACGACCTCAGATGATTTCTTGATTCTCAATTTTAATCAAGAAAAATGTCGTAATTTGGCTGACAAAACGAAAGCGACTGTTCTTGCTTTTTCAACAAAAGAAAAAGTTAATGGTGCTTATTCTAAAGATGGAAAAATTTATTTTAATGATGAATATATCATGGAAGTTTCTGAACTTTCACTTCCTGGTGAGCACAATCTAGAAAATGCTTTAGCAGCCATTGTAGCTTCAAAATTACAAGGGACAAAAAATGAAGCGATTGTAGAAGTACTGACAAGTTTTGCTGGCGTAAAACATCGTCTGCAATATCTTGGTGAAATTGATGGTCGTAAAGTCTATAACGACAGCAAGGCAACCAATATTTTGGCTACTCAAAAAGCACTTTCTGGTTTTGATAATAGTAAACTTTGGCTTTTAGCTGGCGGACTTGATCGTGGAAATGGTTTTGAAGAGTTAGAAAAAGACTTGCAAGATTTGAAAGGAATGGTTGTTTTTGGTCAAACAGCAAATAAATTACGTTTGACTGCAGAAAAATTGAATATTCCCGTTTTTGATAGCGAAAATGTTGCAAAAGCCCTCGAAGAAATTCTACCTCAAACGCAAGCAGGAGATACAATTTTACTTAGTCCAGCTTGTGCAAGTTGGGACCAATATAAAACTTTTGAAGAACGCGGTGATTTATTCATTCAAGCCTTTGAAAATTTGAAAAAATAAAAGTACTGACAACTATTGAATTAATTTATGTTAAAATTAATTTTACTGACAGAAAGAATAATTACGATTCATCTTGCTGACAGCTATCAGATTTAATTTGTACTTTATTTCTATCATTATTTTCTTGTTTATTAGAGAACAGGATTTAATGAAACTTGGGTACAAAAATATTTGTCAGAGAATCCCCAAACTATTGGAGAAAAACAAACATGCGAATTATCATTACAGGTGGCGGCACAGGCGGTCATATTTATCCAGCGCTAGCTTTCCTTAAGTATTTGGAAAAAGTAGAACCAGATACAGAAGTGCTTTATATTGGAACGAAAAAAGGCTTGGAGGCAAAAATTGTCCCTCAAGCAGGAATTAAATTAAAAACAGTTGATATTCAAGGATTACGTCGTTCACTTAGTCCGCAAAATTTAAAAACAGCTTATAAGTTTTTTAAATCTGTCTCAGATGCTAAAAAAATTATGAAAGAATTTAAACCGGATGTTGTTTTGGGAACTGGTGGATATGTGGCAGGGCCAGTTGTTTATGCTGCTGCGCAATTAAAAATTCCAACAATTATACATGAAGGAAATTCTTTCCCAGGAATAACTAATCGTTTTCTTGCTAAAAAAGTTGACCGAATTGCAGTAGGTTTTCACGCAGCAGAACAATATTTTCCAGCGAGCAAAACAACTTTTACTGGAAATCCAAGGGCACAAGAAGTTGCAGATGCAGCGGCTCAAGTAGAAAAATTTGAAGAGCCAACGGTTGTTATTTTCGGTGGCTCACGTGGCGCTTTAAAACTTAACAATGCTTTTATTGAAGCCCTTCCTGAATTAGCACAACGTTCATTTAAAACCGTTTATGCTTCAGGAGAGATTTATTATGATGATTACAAGGAAACTTTTAATCAATATAAAGAAAATTCTAATTTAGATATTCGTCCTTATATTAATAATATGACAGAACTTTTAGCAAAAAGTCAGCTCTTTTTAGGACGCTCTGGTTCAACAACTATTGCTGAAGTTACCGCTTTAGGCTTACCAGCCGTTTATGTCCCAAGTCCAAATGTGACAGCTGACCAACAGACTAAAAATGCTCAAGAATACGTTGACCAAGGTGCAGCTATTATCATCAAAGACGAAGACCTAACGGGTCAAACTTTGGTTGAAGCTATTTCAAATATACTCGAAAATAATGAGAAGTATCAAGAAATGCAAGCAGCTAGTCTAAAAGCGGGCGTTCCAGATGCTAGCCAACGCCTTTACAATCTAGTGAAAGAAATTAGTAAATAAATGAGTGAAAAAGATAATAACTTAACCCCTTGGCAGCAAAAACATCTTGAATATCAGAAAAGAAAAGCAGAAGAAGCCAAAAAAGAAAAGAAAGCAAATCAACCTAAAAAGGTTCATTTTTCTTCACCTTTTCTTAAAAGTCTCCCAAAAACTGAAAAAAACTTTGATGACACTAGAGACGAAGCTGAGTCAGCTGAGTTGTTAGAAGAAGGCTTTGAGACTAATAACGAAGAAACTCAATCAAGCGAAGCTCCGATTGAAAATGAAAAAATTATTGCTCAGTTAGAACAACTTTCTCAAGAGAATGAATATGAGTATGAAGAAGATCAAATCAAAAGACCTTCGAGATTTTCTTCTTTATTTAAAGGTTCAGCTCCACTTTTAAAGAAAATGTGGCCAGCCTTAGCAATTGTTGTTCTGGTATTCGTCGGCTCTCTTTATTTGATTTCACCTCTCAGCAAAATATCAACTTTTAGTGTTTCTGGAAATGCGAATGAAAGTAGCGAACAAGTTGCATTAGCTTCAGGAATTCAAACAAGCGATAGTATTTTTAATATCCTAAATAATAAGGAAAAAATTGAAGCGACAATCGAACAAAAATTCCCTAGAATTTCTGCCGTTACAATCAATTACCATTTTCCTAATCGCTTTGAGGCCATTGTAAAAGAACATACAAACAGTGTCTATGTCAAACGTAATAATCAAACTTACCTTGTCTTAAATAACGGTTACGTGATTACAACACCAGTTGATGCAACTAAGCTTGAGAAATTGCCAGTTTTACAAAATTTTAATGACGAAGAAGTTAAAACTTTTGTAAATGCTTATGAAACGCTTAAACCAGCAATAAAATCACTGATGACTAATGTTACTAAAACTCCTACAGATGCGACGAAAGATTTCATTGCCATTGATATGAGTGACGGAAATCAGGTTCGAGTTTCATTGAGTCAATTAGCTGACCGCCTGCCATATTATCCAAGTGTTGCTAAACAAGTTCAAGCACCACAAGTTGTAGATATGGAAGCTGGTATTTATACGAAGCCAAAAGCTGCTTATGATGCTTATCTTTCACAATTATCTACCTCAAAATCAGCATCTATTTCTGCTCAAAATGCGAAAAAGACTGATGCAAGTAGTGAAAATACTGCTCAAAGCACAACAACAAGTTCAAATTAAAAATAAAAAAAGTGATAATTTAGGATTGTCACTTTTTTAGCACAGGGCAAGCTATAAAAAAAGCTGATAAAATGCTATAATAGATAGCACGCATTTTTGTGGAAAAATAATAAATAAACTATATAAAGAAAATTTAGAGGAGAAACTGTATGTCTTTGTTTTTAGATACAGCACGAATTGAAGTAAAAGCTGGTAAAGGTGGCGATGGTGCAGTTGCTTTTCGCCGTGAAAAATATGTTCCAGATGGTGGTCCTGCCGGTGGTGACGGTGGAAAAGGCGGTTCTGTAATCTTTAAAGTTGATGAAGGAATGTCAACTTTGATGGATTTCCGTTATAACCGTATTTTCCGTGGTAAACCAGGTGAAAAAGGGATGAACAAAGGAATGCACGGTCGTGGAGCCGAAGATTTGATTGTTCATGTTCCTCAAGGAACGACTGTTAAAGATAACGAAACTGGTGATGTTTTAGTTGACTTAATCGAAAAAGACCAAGAATTTGCGGTTGCTAAAGGCGGTCGCGGCGGTCGTGGAAATATTCGCTTTGCCACACCACGTAACCCAGCACCTGAGGTAGCAGAAAATGGAGAACCAGGAGAAGATAAAATTCTACTTTTGGAACTTCGTGTTTTAGCAGATGTTGGTTTAGTTGGTTTTCCATCTGTTGGTAAATCAACATTATTGTCAGTTGTTTCAAATGCGCGTCCTAAAATTGGCGCTTACCATTTCACAACAATCACTCCTAATATCGGAATGGTTCAAGTTGGTTATGGAGATAGTTTTGTTATGGCAGATATGCCAGGATTGATTGAAGGAGCGCACTCTGGTGCAGGACTGGGAATTCAATTCTTGCGTCATATTGAACGTACACGTGTCCTTCTTCATGTTCTCGATATGTCAGAACTTGAAGGACGAGATCCATACGAAGATTACAAAACAATCAATGATGAATTAGAATCTTACAATTTACGTTTGATGGAACGTCCACAAATTATTGTTGCCAACAAAATGGATATGCCAGAAGCTGCCGAACGTTTAGCTGAATTTAAAGAAAAATTAGCTGCTGATTTAGGTCCTGATAAAGAAATGCCTGAAATTTTTGAAGTTTCTGGCCTGACTAAAACAGGACTTCAAGGTTTGCTTGCACGCACAAGTGAATTACTTGCACAAACACCAGAATTCTTACTTTATGATGAAGATGAATTAGCGGATGAAACAGCTTATTACGGCTTTGAAGAAGAAGAAAAACCATTTAAAGTTTCTCGTGATGATGATGGTGGATGGCGCTTATCTGGTGATAAGATTGAAAGACTCTTTATCATGACTAATTTTGATCATGATGAATCAGTTATGAAATTTGCTCGCCAAATGCGCGCGATGGGTGTTGACGAAACACTTCGTTCAATGGGAGCCAAGGATGGCGATTACGTTAGAATTCAAAAATTTGAATTTGAATTTGTAGATTAAAAATTTCAATATTTTCGGAGATTAAAAATGGGATTTAAAATTATTGGTGACCGTGACAAAGACGGAAATTTTATTGCCTCAGCCGATTATTGGACCGATGAACGGATTGATGACTTGTTAAAGAAATACAATCCTCATGGTAAATTGACTTTATCAAAGGCCAATCAAAATAAAAACGATGAAAAAAAGACTGATTAATTCAGTCTTTTTTTTACTGACAGAACAAATATTTTCACTGACAGCTAGAATAGTGATTTTTGTCAGTAATTTTAGGTCCAATTATTTCTTGAAAAATAACTTTATTGACCGTTTTGGATTGGTCTGCAACTTTATAAAGTGCATTACGTTGAAGGGTTTGAACTTGAAAAGTGGGAGTGATATTCAAAGATTTATTCAGATTATCAGTAATAATTTGATTGGGGTTAAAAGAAATATCATCGGGAATCAAAGAAAGAATTGCCGATTTTTCATAATAGCGTTCAGAAATGTTTTGATTTGCAACATGAAAACTTAAAGCTTTAGGGACTTTGGGGGTTTCAATAGGAAAACCAGCAATGACAGCATTAAAAGAAATATGTTGACCAAAATTAACTTGCTTACTTTTATATTTTTCAAGTTCAGCCCTAAGCAAAAGTTCAGCTTCCTCAAAATTTAAATTAGGTTGATAATAAAATTTCTTGCGAATATTATTGGTAATCAATTCAAATCCGGTAATTCCAACAACGAACCCATTTGGATTACTTTCAAATTTTTTAAAATGACTTTGGGTAAGAACTTTCTTGGTTGTAATTTGTCCATCTGAAATAATACTGATGAAATCAGGCAACATAACAATATTTATAAAACTCATGGTATAAAATCCTTAAAAATTTCTGTCAGTAAAGTATCTAGTAAATTTTATTGACAGAAGAAGTGGTTGATTTTCAAATGTTTCTTATCATTGTATCACTTTTGGGAAATTTTATACTATTTTTTTCATATTAAAAAACAATTTATGAAGTAATAAATTGTTTTTTTTAGTAAATATAAAGTTTCATTAGAAAAATAGCAAGAAAAAACTTTCTATTAGCGGTGTTCTTTCCGAAAAACTTCAATTTTTCGTAAAGAACACTAGTTAACTTATCAAATTTTCACTCTAGAATTACTTTGTAACTAAAAAAATTAGATACATACAATTATATTATATAATAATTAATTATTTTGTACAAGATTAACTACACGATTATTAAAAAATATATCTGTAAAATTACACATTACTCAATTACCTAAACAAATCAAGACCTAAAATTGAGCAAAAACATTGCAATACAATGAAAAAATTTCCGAAAAATTGAAGTTTTTCTGAAAATTACATTAGAATTTATAGAGAAAGAGAGGTCTTTTATTGATTACAAAGATAAAAATTTGTAAATGTAAAGATTAAGAAAGGAAAGAATATTGAAAAAATTAGTATTAATTATTTTATTGCTATTCTCATCGTCAAATTTATTGACGACCATGGGTTCAGCAGATACAACAAGTTATGGTACAAAAGGTCAAGTTGGATTTACGGGAAATTGGGTAGGACTAGAATCGAGTTCAAGTAGTAAAGAAAATCCTAAAAAAGACCTACCGATTACTCAGACCATACTCCCAAAAACAGGAGATATGGAATTCTCATCAATGGTAACTAGTTATGTTGGCTTATTAATTTTGGCAAGCATAATAGTTTATAAAAAAGAAAGAGGGAGGTTAACTTTATAGAAAATAAATAATAGTCGATTACTGCACCTTTTTTAAGGATAAAACAAATGGAGAAACTTAATGGATAAACTAATTTTAAAATCAACAACACTTCTTGCCGGCATATTGATTTCTGCCCCTATGATAATCACAACCGCTAGTGCGGCGACTACAGGTGGGGATTACACTTCAAGTGCAAATTTGACTTTACAAGCAGGAACTGGTCCAGTCGACCCTCTTGATCCAACAGACCCAACTAATCCTGTAACACCAGTAGACCCAGGTACTCCAGGTGCTTCTGGAAATCTTACTGTCGATTATGGTTCAACCCTTTACTTCGGAACCCAATCAATTTCCACTCAATCTAAAACTTATTATGCACATCCTGATATGGTAAAAGATCAATCTAACGCTGTAAAAGTAGTGCCTAACTATGCTCAAGTAACAGACCAATCAGGTGAGCTATCAGGTTGGACATTAAGTTTAACACAAGCTTCAGATCTTCATATGACTACTGGAACATCAACAGATCCTGGATATGCACTTAGTGGTGCACAAATTAGCTTTACCGGAGGCACTCTCCTTGGAGGAAATGGTATTACCGCTGGGAAGCCAAGTGATGTTGTTGCTTCAGGAACGCTCACACCAGGAGTAGCAACAAAACTAGTTTCAGCTGCAAAAAATGAAGGAGCAGGAACTTGGTTATATAATTTTGGTGATGTAGATGCCTATGATGCAAGTTCAGTTGATACAGCCAATACCACAGATCATACTAAAGTGGCGACAAAATCAGCAATTAGTTTGGCTGTTCCTGCAGGTTTGATTGAGAAAGCGGCACCATATACTACAGATTTGTATTGGAGCTTGCAAGCCGTTCCAGGAAATGATTGGGATGGAAATACATCTGCGGTTACACCAGCACCATAAGTCTGATTTTGATAAAAGGAGAGAATAAATGAATAAAATTTTATTAAAATCAACGGTACTACTAACTGCTGCATTAATCGTGGGACCAATAATTGCCAGTGAAGCTGATGCCGCAAGCACCGGTGGAGATTATACATCAAATGGTTATGTTAACTTTGCTGAAGGGGACAATACTGGAATTAACCCCGTTGATCCTTTAGACCCCTCTGTCCCTGTAGGACCAACAAATCCTGATGGTACCGACCCAACACCCGGAACAGGAGGAGCACTTTCAATCGATTTTGCTTCAAGTCTAAGTTTTGGAACACAAAAAATTTCTTCAAAGGATGCCACATACTTTGCTCATGCACAGTGGATTAGCAAAGATAAAGATGGAAGTGCAGTTGATATGACACGTCCTAATTATGTTCAAGTTACTGATACACGCGGAACCTGGGATGGATGGACCTTGACTGTTGCAGAATCCGATCAATTTCAAAATACTTCAGGAGAAAAGCTAACCGGAGCAGAACTATCTTTTAGTAAAGGTTATACCGATGGAACCACTGCTGCAAAACCCGGTTATATCAATAACACTAATTTTGTTGTTAGTACAGCTGCTAGCAAAATTTTAGGAGCAGGTCCAAATCAAGGGATGGGAACTTGGGTATATGGTCTAGGAGCTAATGCAGATTACCAAGAAAATGGTGGAGCGCATCTGGGTAATGAAGCAGTTTCTACAGCATCACCAATCAGTCTTAAAGTTATTGCTGGTACAAATAAAGCGACGTCATATACGACACAATTAATTTGGTCCTTAACGAATACCCCGGGAAATTAAATGTTTATAATTTCTAAACTATGAAAAGGAGGGTACTGTGAAAAAAATAAGATGGTTAAGTATACCTCTCATCTTAATGACATTAGGATTGGAATTTCGAGTTAATGCAGCAGAAGTCCAAAGCTATAATTCGCAAGGAATAGTTGGTTTTGGTCCAGGTAGCGGAGTTCAACCCCCTGTTAATCCTAACAAACCTGATCCAACTTTACCTGTATTTCCACAAAATCCAGATGGTTCAAAGCCTAATCCAGGGGGAAATGGCTCACTGACAATTGATTTTGCTTCAAGTTTTGACTTTGGGAATCATAAAATTTCTAATAAAGATCAAACATATTTAGCTAAAGCCCAAAAGTATTTTGATTCTGAAGTTTTAACACCAAATTATGTTCAAGTAACCGATCGTCGAGGAACATTTGCCGGTTGGAACTTAAAAGTAGTCGAAAAAACACAATTTACTCAAATTGACTCAGGCCCTCAGAAGTACAAAGTACTTAAAGGAGCAACGATTAATTTAAAAAGTTCAGAAACAGCTTCTTTTACTAATGAAAAATCTCCCAAAACACAAACAATTTCGGGACTTATTCCCGGTGTTGAAACTCAAGTAGCTCTTGCCTCAACTGGCGAAGGAGCTGGAACTTGGGTAATTCGCTGGGGAAACGATTCAATGGTCACTGAAGATGGCTTAACAACAGCAGTTTCATTATTTGTTCCTGGAGATACCCCCAAGGATGCGACTGCTTACACTACAACTTTAAATTGGATATTGTCTGATTTACCGACAAACGTGCCAAATTAATTTGTAACACACATTATTATAGAAAAGAGGACATTATATGTCTAAATCAGTAACAAAATATCTCTCTCTAGCAACTTTAGGGATATTAGCAACATCAGTAACTCCACAACTTGCCAGTGCAGCTACAACACAATCATATGGCACGCAAGGAGAGGTGACTTTTACCGCCGGAACAGATACCACAGGTCCAGTTGACCCGCAAGACCCAACTGTTCCAGTAAAACCAACGGAACCAGATGGCGTTAATCCAGTAGGACCGACAATGCCTGATAGTGGTTTAACTATCGTCTATGCCTCAAGTTTTGATTTTGGAAGTCATCCTGTAAGCAATAAAGCAGAAGTCTACAATGCTGCTGCACAAAAATTAGATGATAATACGACACGTACCAACTATGTTCAAGTTGCAGATAATCGTGGGACTTTCTCAGGTTGGAATTTAAAAGTTCAAATGACGGACTTCACAACAGCTGATAGTAATTTAGTAGCGAATGGTCATGGTACATTAACAGGAGCAACAGTGACTTTAGGTGATGCTGAGATTCAAGGAGCTGGTACAGCAAACCCAGCAGATATTTCTTCAGCTACTACAGTTTTGACACCTGGAGTACAATCGGCAACAATATTGGGAGCAACGGCTGGTCACGGCTCTGGTAATAGTTTACTTGACTTTGGGGGGAAAGATGGAGCTACAAAAGACACAGCCATCAAACTTTCTGTTCCAGCAGGTGTGGCAGGTGCAGCCAAGTATACAGCAGATTTAACCTGGACACTTGACGATACACCATCTAATTAATATTTTTAGTGGTGAGAAACAAGCAAGGGAGATTTCATGCAAAGAAAATATAAATTTAAACTTGTGACTTTTATAATGTTGCTAGAGTTGGTTTCATCTATGAATTTGGGGGCAATTTTTCAAGGTATTAATAGTGAACCTATTACGGCAACATCTCTTGGGAAGGTGTTATCATCTCAAGAAGTAGGAGCGACAACGTCTAATACTAGTATGAATACCATGCTTAAAAGCGTTGTTCCCACTAGTAGTACTTTTAATGGCGTATCTTTAACTCAGCCTAGTCGACCAGCTTTAAATATTAAACTTCCCACAGAGGCAACCAATGGAACAAGTTTTGGTTATCAGCAAAGTATTTCGGGTTTGCCTAATGTAGCAGCAGGTCAGATTTCTGTTATTCAAGGCGGAAGTACAATCTATAATGTTTCTGGTGTATCGGATCCTAATGTTCAAGCTGCTTTAAGTTTTATTGCTTCGAACGCCTCAAATTCAAATGACTATGTCCTGTTTATTGGCGGTAATGTGACCTTGTCCAATTCTATGGCCAATACAGGCGCAGAAGGAACTTTTTCAGGCTTATCTGGAAAAGTTAAATCACTGACCATTGTTGCCAATACAACTGATAGTCTGACAAGTACACCTAATGTTGCAGCGACAGGAAGTTATACGATTACAACTCCAACAAATAACTATTTTGGTGCCCCAACGGTCTTTCGTAACATTACTGTTGCAGCAACTTATGACAATTTCTACGCTCAGGGTAATTCGATTGCATTTATGCCAGGATCGAACTTCACAGGATCTGGAATTTCAATTTATGGTGGAACAGCTGGAACGTCTAACGTTACAGGTGATACCAATATTTATGTTGCCTCAACTGGTACAGGAACGATGAGTTTTTATGGCGGAAATAATGCAGGCGGAAATATCTCAGGAAGTACCCATGTTTCCATCACAAATGCTTCTGGATTAGGAACGGTTACCGGAGGCAATGCATCTGGCGGTATAATCAATGGCAATACAAATGTATCTGTAACTGGTTTTACTGGTAATGTGGGAAATATTTACGGTGCAGGTGTTGGAACAAGTGCTAGCCCTGTCACTGTAAACGGCAATGTTTATAACAACTGGAATTCAAGCATTGAAGGTGCCTCTTATAATACACGTTATTATGGAGGTACAGCTAACGGTACAGTCAAGGGCACAATTTACAACACATTTAAAGGTCTTGGAAGCTGGAATGGTCAAGAAGGTTACGATGGCGGTAGCGATACAGGTATCGTAGGTCAATCAGGCAACAGTGGGGATGCAATCGTCAATAGTGTAGATACAAGCCAGTTTACAGGCACAGGTCAATACGATTTCGCAGGGGCTGGCGGAGCACAAAACAGAAATTCGGGCACGGTTTATGGTAATATTACCAGTTATGTTAAAACTGGTTTCACTAATGCACCGATTTCTAGTTTCTCTGGTGGATTTGGTCAGGCTTATTATGGCTATACTATCAGTGGAATGCAAAGTAATGCTACGAATGACGCTAATCCCTCATCAGGTGCGGCGATTGCAGCAAGTAATTCTACCATAAAGATTTACGGCAATATCTATTCTTGGGCACAAGGCGGAACATTCTCTACCGGAACCGGAAATAATTACATGCGCGGTGGCGGTTATGGTTATGTTCAAGGAAATAGTATTCTTGAAGTAGGAGATTCAAGCACCGCTCCTGGTGGTAATACAACAGGTGAAAATGGAGTGTCCGATGGCAGCCGCTCGTCTTCAAATCGTACAGGGGTTGGCGGTTCTGGTTTTGTAAATGTTGGCTACGGGACAGCCAATGGTAATACTATTGCGACAAGTAATTTAGCTTATAAGTCAATGACTTCTGGTTATCAGGCTATCAATGCTTCTGACATTGTTGGCGGTGGTGGTACTGAAGGAAGTGATAACTCTTACTGGCAAGTAGGAGATTCTACTACCATTCAAAATAATGATATCGCTCGATGGACTTACGGCGATTGTTTTGGCGGATATCATCAGGGAAATTCTTATAATTTCAACAATGGTGGTATTCAGGATACGCTTGAAGGTGCAGGCTATACCGGTACTCTTTATGGTAACTCTAATACTCAAATGAACAACGGTCAGGTTGACTGGTTTGAATCGGGTGGTTCCTGGAATAACCGAGTAATTCAAGGCAATATGACCAATGTCATTTATAATGGAGTTATCAACGCTATTGCTGGAGGAAATTACGGCTCAGGTGGTGGAAATGTTACTGGAGGGAATTCTGAAGTAGATGTATATGGTGGAGATTTTTCAGGAAATCCACGTACGGGAACCAAACAATTATGCGGTGGTAATTTCTATAATGCCAGCAACACTATTCGAGGAAATTCAACACTCAATCTTGATTTATCTGGTCATACAGGAAATACTTTTAAATTTCCAACAGGTAATACATATCTCTCAGGGGGAAATGGCTATGGCAATACATTAACCAAAGTAGGTTCTGGATCAAGTAACGTGATTACCTTGAGTATCAAAACAGGCGATGCGACAGCCAATACATTGGCTTCTGCAATACTTTACGGCGATGGTCAATCTAACGGTAACAGCAACACTTATACTAATGTTGGAACGATTAATATTAATATCCAAAATATGAGTTCGACTACTCCAATGTCAGTAGGTTCAGTTTACGGTACAAATTATACTCAAGCGTTGCAATATAATACTAATATCAACATTTCAGATGGTGTCAATATTAAAGGAAGTGTCAATAGTGGTGGTACAAATGATAACTATCAAACATCAGTAACTACAGGAAAGGCATCAGTCGCTGCTGTTAATCTTGGGGATAATTCATCTCAGTTACCTATTAACATTTCTGGTACACTTGCTAACTTTACGAATGCAAAGATTTCTCCAAACGCTACAGTTAATGTCTCGGGTTCATTTTTAAACGGAAATGGCGCAACAGCGGTAAATCATGCAGCAAGTTACAATACAACTGGGAATTTGATACTAGGAACAAGTTCGACGCTTGCAATCACTTCTTCAAGTTCTCTCATTTCAATTGCAAAGATGACAGTCGGCAGCAATATTACACTCTCGACCCCATATGTTCAAACTTCTGGATTGATTAATCTTTCTGATTTGGATATGTCAACTAATAACGGGAGTTTATTTTGGTCGCCGATAGGAACTGCAACATCTCCAACTAATACTTTTGGCGGAGCTTATTGGGGAACACAAAGGGGATTCCCTGTGTTTACGTTTAATGGTGGAGATACTGCTACAAAATCTGGTGCAGTAAATATTAGTCCTAATAATTTTTCTGGTGTAGATTCAGCAAAAAATTATGCATTTTTAGGAGATTATACAATGTCTTCCCTCTCCACCCCAAGTAATCCAACTTGGATTGGTTATGTTGTTCCAGGGCAGGTACGTGTATATAATACAACTGGTGATGCAGATTCAGGAAATTGGCAACATCATTTAAAATCTAATGTTACAACAGGGAATCCCGTTGCTGGTCAAACGATGCAAGCATGGGCCTCGGTAGCATCTGATACTGATGCAAGTTCTATCAAAGTAATGTATGTGATGGGATATAGTGATAGCACAACAGCTCCCTTTAGCTTCACCGCTAAAGCACCATATTACATAAAATCTAGAACAGCCACGGCATTTGATGGAAAGGTTTTAAATAATTATCCATCAACTAATCCTAATTTTGATGTCAATGCTGGAACTACTGGTGCTACACGTAACTTTGGTACGAGAGACTATTTTGTAGGAAATCAACAAGATGGCACAAACGATCAAGCAATATATGGAAGTTATATTGTACAAAATGTGGCTACTGATAACACCACTAGTCTAAGTGCTGGAAACTATATCCTACCGAATAAAGTTTCTGCAATAAATGCATCATCATTGACTCAAGCACAACTCCAAAAAATTGTTGGTTTAAAAGGAGTGGGTGTAATGACAGATATTACGACGAGTGGTGATCCATTAAGTTCAATAAATAATGCAGGTAATACGATTCAAGATCCTACAACTAGTGATACTAATGTAAAAGATAAATCATATGCAGAAATACCTGTGAGCTGGACTTTGGGAAAAAGTTCTACTAATAGTAATATTGTTGTTGTACCACAGGCAGCAGTTATTTCATCAGATAGCCAGACAGCTCTTAATGTTTATGATGCAAGTATGACAAGTGATGATGCACACGATTTAAAAGATCAAAAAGATCTGGATGGTAATTGGACCTATGCTTTAGCTTTTAAAGCGGATGGAACGATAGAAGAACCAGTGATTAGCAGTCCGTCAAATTTGGTTACAACCTTGCAAACTATACAAGCCAATAATCCAATCATTGACGGAGATGGTAATATTCGTCCTGTTACTTATACTTATAATGGATTATCAAAAGATATTACACTTAATTTAACTTTTGGCTCTATAAGTCTTTCTACACCAAATTCTTACGACTTTGGTACATTAGACGTAAGTCCTAAACCATTAATTTCATGGGCCACAAGTCCTGCCAGTGATGTGGTTGTTACTGACACACGGACAGGTTCTGCCTTGAAGCCATGGTATGTGAGTGTCGCACAAACTCAAGATTTAAAAGGTTTGACAAATAATAATAATTTGGCTTCATATCTTTTCTTCAAAGATAGTACAGGAAGTAAAGTAATTACAAGTGATGCCTTACAGATTTATGCAAATACTTCACCAACTACTGGTACTTTTAAGTTAAATCAAAACTGGAATTCAACCTCTGGTGAAGGAATCCAATTGAATATTCCGGTTGATCATCAAGAGAAGGGAACCTATGAGGGACAATTAACTTGGTCTTTAAATAATGTACCTTCTAATTAGTTGCGTATAGCAATTTTATACAAAGTGGGATTAGTCCTACTTTGTATAACGGACTTATTTTAATTTTATTATAAGATTTTAATCAAAATACTACAGAGATGTAGTTCTAGAAAGAGAACATAATGAAAATTTATCAAAAAGTTTTACTGTTCATTGCCACTATCTTTACTTTAGGGACTGTCAGTAAAGAAGTTCATGCAAATGAATTTAATTTTTCTGTGAACCCGGTTCTTCCAGAAAACCAAATTGGCGAGAGCGGATACTTTAATTTACAAATGAGTCCAGGACAATCGCAAACTTTGACGATTACTCTAAAAAATACTACTGACAAAACAGTAGTGGTTGAAGAAGAAATAGCTAGTGCGACAACAAATATTAACGGTGTGGTTGAATACTCACCAAATAAAATTAAAGCAGATTCAACACTAAAGTATAATCTAGTAGACTATGCCTCAATTCCAAAAGAAGTATCACTACAACCAAACTCTTCACAGCAAGTAAAAGTGAGTGTTACTATGCCAAAGGAAAATTTTAATGGTGTAATTGCTGGTGGAATTACTTTTAAAGAGAAGGACTCAGAGAAAACAAATTCCAATTCTAAGGGATTAAGTATTCAAAATAAATATGCTTACGTTGTTGCTTTACTGATGCAACAAAATAAAAATACTGTTGCGCCTGACTTGAAATTAAATAGTGTAGAGCCTAGTCAGGTTAATTATAGAAATGTAATTAATGCCAATTTACAAAATCCAATGGCTGGATATCTAAATCAAATGTATGTTCAAGCAGAGGTCAAAGGTTTAAGTAATTCTAAATTATCTTATAAGGCAAACAAAGAGATGCTGCAAATGGCACCAAATAGTAATTTTGATTATCCTGTTTCTATTGGTGATGGAAATAAGCTTGAAGCGGGTAAGTATCGTCTATCGATGACAGTATATGGGCAAAAAAATAATGACGGAAAGTTCACTTATGTTGATTCAAAAGGAAAAGAACAAAAATTTGATTATCAATGGAAATTTACAAAAGACTTTACAATATTAGGTAAAACAGCAAGTAAATTAAATTCAAAAGATGTAACTGTTAAGAAGACTCCTTGGTATGAAAATTGGCTTATCTGGTTAGGTTTATTATTAATTCTTTTAGCTCTTTTCTTCTTGTTCTTTATTTTATGGAAGAGACGTAAAAAAGAAGAAGAGGAGCAAGATTTAGAAAAAGAAAAATTAAAAGCTCAACTTGAAGAAATGAGAGAGCAAATAAGTAAAGAAGATAATTCTGATGAGACAGACGTTTAGGTTCTACTTAGATTTTTGAATCATGATTTACATTTATTAAAGTTAAGTAAAAGTAAAACAAATTGCAGGAGGTTTTTTATGGCCGAGAATCAGCTATTCTACCCACGGTTAGAAGAATTAATAAGAATATCAAAAAAGTCTTTTAATCAAGTTGAAAGAGATCTAGGATATCCTAGAAATGCGCTTCATAATTATAAAAACGGTGTGGAACCTTCGGGAATTCGATTGATTGAATTGGCACATTATTTCGGAGTAACACCTGAGTATTTGCTAGGAATAAACAATGACCCAAAAAATAATGGAACTAGAATTATTTTTGAAAGTCTTAATGATTATCAAAAAAAAGATTTATGCATTATTTGTCAAGAATGGTTGTTGTCTTCAAAATAGAGTAAAGAGAGTATAAACTATAAATAAAAAAGCCTCATAAGGCTTTTTTATTTATAAAAATTAATTAGAATTTAATTATTTTTTGGGGCGAACGAACATTGCATCCCCAAAACTGAAGAAACGATATTTTTCATCAATCGCATGTTGGTAAGCGTCAAGAACAAAATCACGGCCAGCAAAAGCAGCGACTAACATGACCAAAGTTGATTTTGGTAAATGGAAATTGGTGTTAAAAGCATCAACAACTTTCCATTCATAGCCAGGTTTAATGAAAATGTCAGTCCAGCCAGAATCGGCTTGGATATCCCCATCAAATTTACTACCGATGGTTTCCAAAGTACGGATTGATGTTGTTCCAGAAGCAACAATTTTGTGTCCACTAGCCTTAACAGCTCTCAATTGAGCAGCCGCCTCTTCAGTTAGACGATAAAATTCGCTGTGCATTTGATGCTCATCAACATTATCCACACTGACAGGACGAAATGTTCCCAAACCAACATGAAGTGTTAATTCAACAATTTCGACTCCTTTGTCAGCAATTTTTTCTAACAATTCAGGTGTATAATGTAGGCCAGCAGTTGGAGCAGCAGCAGAACCATTCTCTTTTGCAAAAACTGTTTGATAACGTTCTTGATCTTCGAGTTGTTCGTGGATATAAGGAGGAAGTGGCATTTCGCCTAAGCTTTCCAAGATTTCAAGGAAAATTCCATTGTATTTGAATTCGACAATTCGTCCACCATGATCAAGAACTTCTACAACGACAGCTTTCAAACGACCATCACCAAAAACGACTTCCTCACCAACTTTCATTTTGCGAGCTGGTTTTGCCAATGTTTCCCAACGATTTTGCCCCATATCTTTAAGCAAGAGGAGTTCAATATGTCCACCTGTTTCAGCGCGTTCACCGTGGAGACGGGCTGGGAGTACCCTTGTGTTATTTAGGACAAGAGCATCGCCAGCTTCAAGTTCATCAATAATATTATAGAAATGTCTATCTTCAAGCTCTTCAGTTTTAGGATCAAGAATCAACAAACGTGATTCAGAACGTTTTTCCAAAGGCGTTTGGGCAATCAATTCTTCTGGCAAATCAAAATCAAAATCATTTATATTCATAAGTTGTTTTTATTTTACTCCATTCCGTAAAAGGATTCTAAAATACATTTATTTCAAATTAGTTTAGTTGATTTCAAGGTAATTTTTCTCTCAAATCACTAAATCAATTGGTTGATAAAAAAGCAATGCATATTGTTTTATTATATCATTTTTTGGATAGACTAGCTTTTGGAAGAACGAGAATTATTGTATGACAAAAACACCGTTTTTGTAAGATTATTACTAAATAATATAAGAAGTTGCAAAAAAGAAATTTTAATATTACAATGGTAAAATAAAAATTAAAAGGAATTTTATGAAAAAAAGGAAAAAAATGATTGCTTGGATTTTAGTAGTTTTATCCGTTGTTTTGGTTGGTGGCTATTTCGCAATAGGAAACTATTTTTATGACTTAGCTGTTAACGCGCATACCAATAAATCTTTTCTAACTGCCGGGAGCAAACAGAAGCCTCTTTCTAAAAAAGAAGAAGAAAGAAAAAAGGAAAATAAAGCATTTTTAGAGGATGTAAAATCCGACGCTTGGTATGTTACCTCCTCTGATAAGTTGAAGTTGAAACTCTATGCTGCAGATTATAAGCAACCAACTAAAACAAATAAATGGGCTATTATTGTTCATGGGTATGGTGGACAATCGACCGATATGGCAAGTTGGACACGTCATTTTTACAATAAGGGTTATAATGTTGTTACGCCAGATTTAAGAGGACATGGTAAAAGTCAGGGTGATTATATTGGCATGGGCTGGGATGACCGTAAAGATATGTTGCTTTGGATTGCCAAAATTATTCAAAAAGATCCACAGGTAGAAATTGTCCTATTAGGCGTTTCTATGGGAGGAGCAACGGTGATGAACACTTCAGGCGAAAAGCTTCCCTCGAATGTCAAAGCAATTGTGGAAGATTGTGGGTTCACATCAACAGGTGATGTTTTTGCCTATCAATTAAAACAATTATATGGATTACCAAAATTTCCAGTTCTTTATGCGGCAAATACCTTTGTTAAAATGAGAGCTGGCTATGATATCTTTAAATCTTCGGCAATTAAACAAGTCGCCAAAAGCAAAACACCAATTTTGTTCATTCATGGTGATAAAGATACTTTCGTTCCATTTAAGATGTTAAACCCTCTCTATGATGCAGCAAAAGTTGAGAAAGAAAAGCTGATTGTTCATGGAGCGGGTCATGGAGAATCAGAAAAAGTTAATCCAGACTTATATTGGAGCCATGTTTGGGATTTTGTTGGAAAATATATGTCTTAATTGATTACAAAAAAGTCCTTTTTTAAAAGGACTTTTTATTTTTGCTAATGTATTTTTTGAAGACAATTTTTAGTTGACATGGAGGTAATTTATGATATAATGAAAGTGTAGAAAAATTGATATATACCAATTTAGAAATGGAGCATATAAAATGAAAGTTATCGTAGTAAAAAATCAACTCGAAGGTGGAAAAATCGGACTTGACCTTCTTAAAAAATCAATGGCTAATGGTGCTAAAACATTGGGACTTGCAACAGGCTCAACACCAGTAGAATTTTACAACCAAATTGTTAACTCAGACCTTGATTTTACAGACATGGTTTCAGTAAACTTGGATGAATATGTTGGACTTGACGGTTCAAATGATCAATCTTACCGCTATTTTATGACTAAACATTTGTTTGGAGAAAAACCATTTAAAGAAAACTTCTTACCAAATGGTAAAGCAGCTGATCTTGAAGCTGAAGCAAAACATTATGACCAAATTATTGAAGAAAATCCAATTGACTGGCAAATTCTTGGAATTGGTCAAAATGGACACATTGGTTTTAATGAACCAGGAACACCTGCTGAAATTACAACTCATGTTGTTGACCTTCAAGAAAGCACAATCAAAGCCAACGCACGTTTCTTTGAATCAGAAGCAGATGTACCACGTAAAGCAATTTCAATGGGACTTGCTTCAATTATGAAATCAAAAAATATTGTTTTGATGGCTTATGGTAAAGAAAAAGCTGAAGCAATCAAAGGAATGGTTGAAGGAGAAGTGACAACAGAGCTTCCAGCATCAATTCTTCAAAACCACGCTAATGTTACTGTTATCGCTGATGAAGCAGCTGTATCATTGTTGAGCAAATAAAATAAAAAAAAGTCCTGACAGGACTTTTTATTTACTGACAGAAATTCTGTCAGTATTTTTTTATCTTTTTTTATACTTACGGTGATTATCAACAACTTCTGAAACGGAGTAATCTGTCTCATCATTGAAAGAAATATTATGATTCAAATCTAAATATTGATTAAACATGTTTTCGTATTCAGGAATTGATAGACGGGTTCTTGCATCCAACATTGATTGATGTTCAATTTTAAGTAAATGATTTTCATAACCTTCAACAAGCTCACCAGAGAAAAACTCAGCAACAGTACCAGAACCATAACTAAAAAGTCCAATACGCTGACCAGCACTCAATTTATCAGAGTTTTCCAAAAGTGAAATCAAACTCAAATAGAGAGAACCGGTATACAGATTACCCACACGACGATTATAAACGATACCACGTTCAAATTGTTCCATTAATTCTTCAGCATTGGCTGGTTTTTCAGATTCAAGCATTGGCAATAAAGCTTTTTTACCCATTTTAGTATAAGGGGTATGAAAGGCGATAGCTGCAAAGTCTTCAAACTTTAAATTTGTTCTATGGCTATACTCTTTCCAGATTTTAGCAAAAGCATCGATATATGTTTCGTTTGAAAACTTACCATCAACAGAAGGATAAGCCTGACCAAAAGGACGCCAAAAATCATAGATGTCTTGAGTTAAAGCAACGTTATCATTATTTAAGGCCAAAATTTTAGGATCGGCCGTAATAAGCATTGCAACACTTCCAGCGCCCTGAGTAGGTTCTCCACCAGTATTTAGCCCATATTTGGCAATATCAGAAGCAATAACTAAAACTTTAGTATCAGGATTCAAAAGAACGTGGTCACGAGCAAGAGCAAGGCCAGCAGTAGTTGCATAACAAGCCTCTTTCATTTCAATGCTTCGAGCAAAAGGTTGAATACCAAGCAAATCGTGAACAACAACGGCTGAGGCCTTTGATTCATCAAGACTTGATTCAGTACCAACGATGACCATGTCAATGGCTTTTTTATCTTCCTCAGTCAAAATACTTGCTGCCGCGTTAGCAGCAAAAGTAATAATATCTTGAGTAGCAGGATTGACTGCCATTTCATCTTGACCAATACCAATTTGGAATTTTGCAGGGTCAACATTACGAGCATTTGCTAAATCCCTCATATCAACAAAAGTATTTGGGACAAAAAATCCAAGTTTATCTATACCGACTTTCATATTTTAAAAATTTCCTCACTTATTATTATAAAAGAAAGGAACTCCTTTCAATGTCTTTGGAATGCTTTAATTTTATCATAAAAATACGTTAAATTCTTTGCTAAGATATTTTCTTTCTATAAAATACACACAATTAATTTTTTGTTTAATTAATAAAAATTGGAATTAAGTAAATTGGTTTGTATTTTAAATGGTACAAAAAATGCTTGAATAGAGTCATTGATTAGATATTGTTTATTAATTTAATGTAAAGAGACTTTGACAAAAGTAGTTTAAAATATGCTATAATGGCTTTCGGAGGTTCATTCGTGAAAGAAATTGTAATCATTGACGCCTTAAGAACACCAGTTGGAAGATACGACGGTGCTCTTGCTGAATATTCAGCAGCAGAACTTGGAACACATGTTGTTTCAAACTTATTGTCAAAACATGAAAATATAAAATCAGATGTTGAACAAGTTATTTTTGGGAATGTTCTTCAAGCTGGTAATGGTCAAAATATAGCACGTCAAATTGCGATTCATAGTGGTCTATCTAATACAGTGCCCGCTTCAACAATCAACGAAGTTTGTGGTTCAGGAATGAAAGCAGTGATTTTAGCTAAACAACTTTTACAGCTTGGTGAAGCAGAAGTTGTAATCGCTGGTGGGACAGAATCTATGTCTAATGCCCCAATTATAAAGAATCGAAAAACTCAAGAAGAAACATTAAGTATGTTAAATGATGGCTTAGTTGATGCCTTCTCAGGAATTTCTATGGGGATTATTGGTGAAACTATTGCTGAACAATTTGATATAAGTCGAGCAGACCAAGACGCTTTTGCGCAAAACTCTCAAGAAAAAGCGGTCGCTGCAAGTCAAGCCGGAATTTTTAAAGAAGAGATTGTTGCGATTGGAGAAGTCGGAGTCGACGAAACACCACGTCCTTCTTCTAGTTTAGAAAAATTAGCCACTTTAAGGACAGCTTTCAAAGAAAATGGAACTGTGACAGCAGGTAATTCTTCTCCTGTTAATGATGGAGCTTCAGCTGTCATTCTTGCAACGAAAGACTATGCTGAAAAACATGGGATTTCCTACCTAGCAGAACTAGTTGATAGTACAGAAGTTGGAATCGACCCTGCTATTATGGGAGTTTCACCAATTGAAGCTATCAAAAAATTAATTAATCGTTCAGAGCTTGAACTTTCAGATATTGACCTGTTTGAAATTAATGAAGCATTTGCAGCATCAAGTCTTGCTGTCAATCGTGAACTTGGTTTAAATGAATCACAAGTTAACATTTATGGTGGTGCAATTGCATTAGGTCATGCTATCGGTTCAAGTGGTTCTAAAATTCTCACGACTTTGTCTTATGCCTTAAAACGTGAGCAAAAACGCTATGGAATTGCTAGTCTTTGTATCGGTGGAGGCCTAGGTTTGGCTGTTCTTTTAAAAAATCCTAACCTTTAAAAATTATTGTGGTTTAAACAAGTAATTTTTAAGAAATTAATGGAGGAATTGCCCAGCTTATCTGGGCATTTTTGGAAAATATGAGAAAAAAATTTTATCAAATGTCGCCCAAAGAGCGACTAGATTCATTGAATCTGTCAGAAGATACTCAGGAAGTTTTGAGTGAAATGGCTTTAGATACAAATATTTTAAACAATCTAATTGAAAATCAAATTTCCGAATTTGAATTGCCAATGGGACTTGCTCAAAATTTTGTCATTAATGGAAAAGAATACATCGTTCCTATGGTTACAGAAGAACCATCAGTTATAGCTGCTGCGAGTAATGGAGCAAAAATAGCGGAAAGTTTTACGGCTAAAATAGATGAACGGTTAATGCGTGGGCAAATTGTATTTTATGACGTAAAGAAACCAGAAGAAATTATTAAGAAAATATCTGAATGCAAAAATGAAATATTTGAACAAGCTAAGCTTTCGTATCCTTCAATTATTAAGCGTGGGGGCGGTTTGAGAGAAATTTCGAGCAGACTTTTTTCAAGTGAGAAATTTATTTCAGTTGATTTCAAAGTGGATGTCAAAGATGCAATGGGTGCCAATATTATTAATTCTATATTAGAAGGTGTCGCAGAACTTTTTCGTGGCTGGTTTTCTGAGGAAAAAATTCTGTTTAGCATCCTTTCAAACTATGCAACTGAATCTTTAGTAAAGGTGAGCTGTGAAATTTCAGTTGATGCTCTTTCAAAAAAAACAAATGGTTTAGAAATTGCTCAAAAAATTGCAGTTGCTTCACAATACTCAAAAATTGATCCTTACCGTGCTAGCACACACAATAAAGGGATTATGAATGGGATTAATGCTGTAATTCTTGCAACAGGAAATGATACGCGAGCTATTTCAGCAGCAATTCATGCTTATGCAGCAAAAGAAGGAACATATCAAGGTTTGGCTAAATGGGAAGTTCATGCCGAAAAGTTATTTGGAGAGTTAGAAATTCCTTTACCTGTGGCGACCGTTGGTGGTGGGGTGAAAGTCTTACCTAAAGCACAAGCGGCAATGGAAATTTTAGGAATCACAGATGCTAGAGAACTGGCCAAAGTTATCGCCGCAGTTGGTTTAGCACAAAATTTAGCAGCTTTGCGCGCACTTGTTTCAGAAGGAATTCAACAAGGACATATGAGCTTACAGGCTCGCTCTTTGGCATTATCCGTGGGTGCAAAAGCAGATGAGATAGCAGTCATAAGTCAGCAACTTCGGCAGGAAAAAGTGATGAATCAAGAAGTAGCTCGCCGTTTATTAAATAGTCTCAGAAACTAAAAAAGAACTGTCAAGATTTTTTCTTGACAGGCCGAAATTAGTCTGCTATAATATTAAATATAATAAAAAAAGAAATAGGAAATATAAAATGTCTGTAAAAATTCGTTTGACTCGTATGGGTTCTAAGAAAAAACCTTTCTACCGTATCAATGTTGCTGATTCACGTGCTCCACGTGATGGTAAATTCATCGAAACAGTTGGGACTTATAACCCACTTGTAACCGAAGAACAAGTAACTCTTAAAGAAGAACGCGTATTGGAATGGTTGAGCAAAGGAGCACAACCTTCAGATACAGTTCGTAACCTTCTTTCAAAAGCTGGTGTTATGAAAAAATTCCACGAATCAAAACTTTCTAAATAATTTTTGAGATAAGCTGCTTTTTAGCAGCTTTTCGTGAATAAAGAAATCACATATATTGAACTTGAAGATTTTTCAAGTTAGAGTAGAGGTAAGAAATGCAAAAAGATGTGAAAGAATTAGTTCTAACAATTGTTAAACCATTGGTTACTCAACCAGATGAAGTCTCTTTGGAACTCATTGAGGGTGAGGAATTTATGGAATATCACCTTAAAGTTGCGGAGGGTGATATCGGTCGAATTATCGGACGTCAAGGTCGGATTATTCAAGCAATTCGCACAGTGGTTTACTTTGTTCCTGTAGAAGGAAAAAAAGTTCGACTTCTTGTTGATCAATAAGAATTAAAGGCTCACTTAGTGGGTCTTTTATTTTTGCTACTGATTCGGATTTTACTTATTTTAAAGTAAATTAAATATTAAAAGAGTTGGAAGAGTGAGGTTTTTTAGATTAGACGAATATTCCTAATAATAATCAAAGACTTCTTTAAGATTCACTTTAATTGTATGAAAAATTATGCTAGAATGAAAAATATTGATTAACAATTGTAGATACAATCGGTTATAAATATAAATAAACTGATTTTTTATATAGGTGGAATAATGGATAAGAAAAAAGGAATCTTATTAGTAGCTTTGGGAACTCCGTGCTCATGTGAAGCAGATGATGTGAGGGATTATTTAAAAGAATTTTTGGGTGACCCTCTTGTTATACAAAAACCAAGATGGCTTTGGTTGCCGATTTTAAATGGAATTATTTTAAAAGTTAGACCGCAAAAATCAGCAGAGATGTATAAAAAAATCTGGACAGATGAAGGTTCCCCTTTGATGATTTACACAGTAGCACAAGCAAAGCAACTACAGGATATGCGCGAAGATTTTGATGTTCGTTTTGCCATGACTTACGGAGAGCCACGCATTGATAAAGTAATCGCTGAGATGAAAGAATCTGGTGTTGAAGAAATTACTGTTCTTCCACTTTACCCTCAATATTCTTTAACAACAGTTGAACCTGTAATTCAACAAGTTAAAAAAATTGATGATAAGATAAAAGTAATTAGAGATTTCCACAAAGTAGAATCTTATAGCGATTTACTTGCAGAGTCTATTAGAGAAAAGTGGCAAGCAAATGACTATGATAAATTGGTCCTTAGCTATCATGGAATTCCCTTGTCCTACGTGACCAAGAAAAAAGATGCTTATGAAGAGCAATGTAAAGAAACAACACGTTTGGTAGTAAGTAAACTTGGTTTGAGGGAAGAAGAATACGAGCATACTTATCAATCAAAATTTGGTCCTGAAAAATGGTTAGAACCTGCGACTATTGATAGAGTTGCTGAACTTCCCAAAGAAAATGCTAAAAAAGTATTGATCTGTTCACCAGCATTCGTTGCAGATTGTTTAGAAACTTTATTTGAATTAGAAATTGAAAATAAAGAAGTATTTGTTGAAAATGGCGGAGAAACATTTGATTTTGTTCATCCTTTTAATGACTCTTTAGACTTTACTAGAGTATTAAGTGAAGTAGTTGACCAAAATAGACTCTGAGAAATAAAATCATTATTTTATTAGTTTTGGCCTTTAAATTTTATAACATTACTAAAGAGAAATAGGATTTGTTATAATGGTTCATAATATGCTAAAAATAGTAAGGAAATCCAATGAAAAAACAGTATGAAATTATTTCAATGAAAGACCATTACCGAATTCGCCTTGGAATTTTTGAGCCAGACCAAAAAGCAAAAGCGGTAGTACAATTAGTTCATGGATTTGGTGAATACACAGGTCATTATCTCTATTTAATTAATGAATTAGTCAATGCTGGTTTTGTTTGCCTAATGCACGATCAGAGAGGACATGGTGTTTTGGCAGCTGCTAATCCAAAACTTCAAGGACGAGCTAGAGCTTACGAGAGCCTAATTAGCGATGTCTTAGAAGTGAGGAAGATAATTGGTAAAAAGTATCCAAAACTACCGGTTTATCTGTTTGGACATAGTATGGGGGGAAATATTTCACTCAATGTTCTTCTAAGAAATATTGAAAATCAAAAACTTTACCAAAAAGCAGTAATTGAATCTCCTTGGCTGGCGCTGACAAACCCACCAGCCGTCCCGCTTCAAAGACTGGCAGGTTTTTTAGGAAAAATAAGTCCAAAAATTCGAGTTCGAACAGGCTTAAAAGTTGAAGCAATTTCTCACCGAAATGATTTAGTAGATTTAGTAACCAAAGATGGAATATATCACGAACTTCTTTCTTTGCGGCTCTTTTCACAGATTATGGAAGCGGGGCGTTTTGCACAAAGTCAGGCTGGAAATTTGAAAATACCAACTTTATTATTCTGTGGTGAATCAGATCAGATTTGTTCGCCCGTGGCCATTCGTTCATTTGCAAAAAATGCTGGGAAAAACTTAGAATTAATAGAGATTGCAGATGGTTACCATGCTCTCCATTTAGATACAGAGGCAGAGAATTTTATTGAAAGAACTAAAGATTTTTTTCTAAAAGAAAATTTTTAATTAGTATCAAAGTAAATATAAAAAAAAGAGTCATTCAATTTGAATGGCTCTTTTTTCAATAAAATCAGAAAATAATTTTATTTTGTTTTCGATATTCTCCAGGAGTCATTCCAACTTGTGTTTTAAAAAGTTTAAAAAAATAGGTCTTGTCTGAATATCCGATTTTTCCGAGAATTTCCTGGATAGATAAATTAGTTTGAGTAAGATAATTTTTAGCGTGCTTAATTCGATAAGTGGTAAGCCAAGTGGAATAGCTTAAACCAGTTTGATGCTTGATAAGTGAAGAAAGATAATTGGGATGAAAATAAAATTTGGTAGATAATTCCTCTAAACTTGCTGTACGAATATTATTTTCAATGTAGGAAAGAATTTCTTTTATAAGCACACTAGAGGAAATATTGGAATCTTTAAGGATTAAATACTCTTCAGAGTGATGACTTAATTCAACAATCAATAAAATAAAGGCAGCTTTTGTAACTTTATTATTAAAGTAACACATTTTTACAACTTGTTTTAAAAGGAGTAAGGCGTAAAAGTGTGTATCCTCAAGGATTGTGAATTGATAGATACAGAAGTGACTTAATTGCTCACTATCTTTTTCAATACTTTCAACAAAGAAGCGATAAAGCATCGGTTCTTCAATGATTTGGCTGAGGAGAGAATCATCAAAATATTCGGGTTTAAAATAAAAACCAATGATGACTGTCTCATCTGATAACTCTTGATAATCAATTTTTGTCCATTTATTAGCCAGAATAAGACTTCCTTCTTGATAAATTGATTTCTTGTTATCTAGGTAAAGTGATATTTTACCTGACAGAACATAAATAATTCTAATGTAAGGAGCAGAATAGGTTAATAAACCTGAAGTATTTTGACAAACTAAAGCTGCAATTTCCCGATTTGGATTATTCGCAAATTCTTCTAGTTCTTCAATCATTCCTGATTCACTTTTTATATAGCAATCAAGTGTCTTTAAAAAGTCCCAAAAATGGGTAAATTGTTCTCTAGATACTTTATACATTTTTTTCCAATCTTAAAATAACCTACTAAGAAAAGTATATCTGACATATTTAATTTTTGCAAGCGATTCATTATAATTATGAGTGCAGATGAAAATATTGTGAAAAAATGAGCAATATTAATTTAGTATTTGGAGGAACTATATGACAGATGCACTTAAGAAAAATGTACCTAAAGTAACAACTATTGCTGTTGCTGCGGTTATTGCTAACATTATTTGGGAGACCCCTTTTAAACTTATCAAAGTGATGAATAATGAGATGAAAATTTCTCCGGAAATTTTTGGTAATCATTATCTGGGGCAGGTTTTGGCGACAATAAGTCTTCGTTTCTTTATTGCTGGGATCATGACATTGATTTTTGCAAAATTTATCAAACAAAACATATTCAATATTAAAAAGAGACAATGGAGAGAAGTCATTATTATGGGACTTCTATCTACTACAGCAGCTTATTTCTTTTTTAACATTGCAAATGTCAATATTACTTCGACAATAAATTCAACAATTTTAGCTCAATCCACCATATTTTTTGCAGCAATTTTAGCTCATTTTGCCTATAAAAATGATAAATTAACTCCGATTAAGGTGATTGGATTGGTTGTTGGTTTCATGGGGTTAATTATTTCTCAGTTAACTGGTGGGGTACGTTTGAGTGATATGTTTTCATTTTCACTTACAGGAGAGGGCTTTATGTTGATATATGGTTTACTAGCAGCTTTGGCTACAATGCTAGCTAAAAGAATCGGTTCAACTTTAAATTCTTTTGTAATGACTGGTTGGAACTTAATCATTGGTTCGTTAGGCTTATATATAATTGGTTTTGTTATGGGTGGTCGTTTATCTGCAATAAATTGGTCTGTAACTAATGGAGCTTTATTGATAATTTTAGCTGCGGCATCAGCAATTCCATTTAGCTTATGGTATTGGGCTGCTCAATACGGCAATTTAGGGGAGATTACTGTTTATAAATTTATTATGCCAATTTCTGGTAGTATTTTGGCGGTCCTTTTAGGAGAAAGTGTTACCGTTTCCTTAATGGTAGGATTAGCCTTAGTATGCTTATCAATTATCTTAATTAATCGTCCACCTAAATTTGAAGGAATAAAAGAATCATTACGAAAAGTTGATCAAGTATAAAATTACATATTGAAAGATTAAAAAAAGTTATAACGGAACTTTAAATGTTCTAAAACAGAAAGAAGAAAAACATGAAAATTGGATTTATTGGAACAGGAAATATGGCGTCAGCAATTATCAAGGGAATTATTGAAAAAGAATTTATTAAAGCTAAAAATATCTATCTCTTTGATGTGATGACTGATAAGGTAACAGAATTTTCAAAGGAAATTGGAGCAAATGTTTGTCGCTCAAATGATGAATTAATTCGATCAGTGGATGTAGTTGTTCTTTCAGTTAAGCCAAATATTATTGAAAAAATATTAAATGAAACTAGAGAGTTAATTATTGAGAAAAGACCCTTGCTTATTTCAATTGCTGCTGGAACGCCAATAGAAAAATTATCAACATTTTTAAGGAGTAAAGAAGAAGTTTCCATCGTTCGAGTTATGCCAAACGTTAATGCCATGATTGGTAAAGGGGCTGCTGCGGTTTGTGGAAATGAATTTGCAAGTAAAGAGCAAGTAAGTTATGTTCAAAATATGTTTCAATCCCTCGGTATGGCTTGGATTTTACCAGAAAAGGATTTTTCAAACTTTACTGCATTAGCTGGAAGCTCTCCTGCCTATGCTTATCTTTTCATTGATAGTATCGCTCGTGCAGGTGTAAAAAATGGACTTCCAAAAGATCTAGCAACTCAAATTGCTGCTCAAGCTGTCTTAGGGAGTGCAGCGATGATTCTTGAGAGTGCTGAAAATCCATGGACCTTGATTGATAGAGTTTCTTCTCCAGGAGGAACAACAGTTGCTGGTTTGATTGCTCTAGAAGATGAGGGATTTATTTCAACTGTTGTTAAAGGAATTGATGCAACTATCATTAAAGACATCGAACTTAATAGTAAATAGTCTGATTTATATGATAAATAATTTATGTTATTAAAAAGCAAGAGAGAGTTTTCTTGCTTTATTTTTTTATAAAAAGAAATTCTAATTATAAAATATACTTAAAAATAGTTTCATTTAAATCAGGGGTTATTAGGTATGGTATAATTGTAGAATGGAAAAATTTTACAAGGTAGGAACAATTGTTAACACACAAGGACTTCAAGGAGAGGTTCGCGTGATGCCATCGACAGATTTTGCTCAAGAACGCTTCTCAAAAGGTTCAATTTTGGCACTTTTCGATGATAAGGATAATTATATTCAAGATTTAAAGGTGAAGTCTGGTCGCCCACAAAAGAATTTTTATGTCGTTAAATTTGAAGGATTTTATCATATTAATGATGTTGAAAAGTATAAGGGATATATTGTCAAAATTGCAGAAGAAAACCAAGAGGATTTAGATGATGGAGAATTTTACTATCATGAAATCATTGGCAGTGATGTTTATGAAAATGATGTCCTAATTGGTCAAATTTCTGAAATACTTCAACCAGGGGCTAATGATGTTTGGGTTGTTAAACGTAAAGGAAAACGTGATTTATTATTGCCTTATATTCCGCCAGTTATTTTAAACGTAGATGTGAATCAACACCGAGTGGACGTATCTATTATGGAAGGATTGGATGACTAGAAATATGAGAATTGATATTTTAAGTATCTTCCCGGAAATGTTTGGCCCACTTAATCAGTCAATCGTAGGTAAAGCTCAAGATAAAGGTATTTTGGAGCTACATACACATGATTTTCGAGAAAATGCAACGAATAAACAACGCCATGTTGATGATATGCCTTATGGTGGTGGTCAAGGGATGTTATTAATGCCACAGCCAATCTTTGACACAATGGATAAAATACCTCAGAAGTCTGAAAAACCTGCGCGTGTTATTCTTTTAGACCCAGCTGGGAAAAAATTTGACCAAAAAATGGCCGAAGAATTATCTCAAGAAGAGCAATTAATTTTTATTTGCGGACATTATGAAGGCTACGATGAACGCATTAAAACATTGGTGACGGATGAAATTTCATTGGGAGATTTTGTTTTAACTGGTGGAGAAGTTGCAGCAACGGTGATGGTTGATGCGGTTGTGCGTTTAATTCCAGGCGTTTTAGGAAAAGTGGCTAGCCATGAAGATGATTCTTTTTCTAGTGGACTTTTAGAATATCCGCAATATACTCGCCCAGAAGATTTTAGAGGTATGAAGGTTCCTGAGGTATTAATGAGTGGTCATCATGAAAATATTCGTAAATGGCGGTTAAAAGAATCTTTGAGAAAAACCTTAGAACGCCGTCCAGATTTATTGGATAAATATGAGCCTAATGAAGAAGAGTTAAAAATGCTACAATTATTGCGTGAAAATGTTCAAGATGTGGTAGAATGAAGTAGTGTTAAGATTTTAGTTGAATATTGGGGAATATCCTCTGAATTTGGATGATGAAATCTTTGTTCTTATTGTTCATATCTGGATATAACTAAATTTATAATAAAAAAATAGGGGATTTTAAAATGGCTTTAACGATCGAACGAGAACAAGAATTTGTTAACCAATTTCATTATGATGCTCGTAATTATGAATGGGAAAAAGAAAATGGAACACCTGAGACTAATCTAAATGTTCAATTTCAACTTGTTCCCAAAGAACAACTTGAAAAACTTGGTGAAGGTGACACTGGTATTCACGCTGTTTTGACTTACTTGATTGTACTAGATAATATTGTACTTTCTGGTTTTGTGAGTCAATTGAACTATGTACGTGGACAAATTATTAAGGAACAAGAAGAACTTGAACAAGAGGAATTAGCCCAACTTGCGGCGCCTTTGTTTGAACTTCTTAAACGCTTGGTCTATGAAACAACAGAGGTTGCCTTAGACCAGCCTGGAATAAACTTGGAATTTTAATTAATAGAATAGAATTTATGAAATTAGCTGTTATTACTGACTCTTCGGCAGATTTTGCTGAAAAATATAAAACTTACGAAAATCTTTTTGTCTTAGATATTCCAATTTCCATTGATGGAGTGGATTATGATTTGCAAAAAATTTCTCATGAAGAATGGTACGATCTTATGGCGGAGGCCCAAGAAGTACCTAAAACTTCGCAACCTAGAGTTGCTGAACTTGATAGACTTTTAAAAGACTTAGAAAAACAAGGGTATACTCATGTTTTAGGTCTGTTTTTGCCAGCAGCAATTTCTGGATTTTACCAAAATATTTTTTACTTACAAAGTGAATATGAGCAAATGAAAGTAGTATTTCCTGAAACTTTTATTACCTCAAGTCCGTTGGGCTATATGGTGGAAACAGTATTGGATTTGGCAGAAGCTGGTGTCGAATTTGAAGAAATTATCGCAAAGTTTGAAGAACAAAGAGACGGTGACCGTGCTTATATGCTTGTCGATGATTTACACTGGTTAGCAAAAGGTGGGCGTTTGTCTAATGGTGCGGCTGTGCTTGGGACTTTATTAAATATTAAGCCTGTGCTAACTTTTAGTACTGAAGGTAAGGTTGAAGTTTTTGAAAAAGTTCGGACTGTGAAAAAAACGATGAGCCGGATGAAGGAACTTTTGTTAAAAGATGCCAAAGATCCTTTGGCCTACAAAGTTTATGTTATTCATACTAGAGCTGAAGATCGGGCACAAGAGTTATATGATTATGCTTTATCTCAAGGTTTTGATGATGTGGAAATCGTCACTTTTGGGCCTGTTATCGCAACTCATTTGGGCCTGAATACAGTGGCTTACGGTATTTCACCAAAAAAATAAAGCACGTTTTTACGTGTTTTTATCTAAAAACAAATATTCTGAATAATAAAAATAATAGCTACTTCTATAAAATACTAATTTCTTTATAAATGAATGGGGGATGAAATTGAATAAAATTAAAGTGATTGTTGCTGGATTTCGTGGAAAAATGGGAGCTACTGCGGTACAAATGATTCTGAATGCTCAAAATTTTGAACTTGTGGCTTTATTAGGAAAGAAAGAAGAAGTCTCAGAAGCGTTTGGAGTTCCTGTTTTTAGTCGAAAAGAGGATTTGATTGGATTTGATGCTGACATTTGGCTAGATTTAACGGCTCCTGAAGCGGCTTATAACAACACTCGTTTTGCTTTAGAAAATGGCTTTAGACCAGTGGTTGGAACGACTGGGTTTACCGATGATGAAGTGGCAGATTTAATTAAATTTTCTAGAGAAAAAGAATTGGGTGGTCTTATTGCACCAAATTTTGCCTTGGGTGCGGTTTTATTGATGCAATTTTCTAAGCAGGCTGTTAAATATTTCCCAGATGTGGAAATTATTGAATTGCACCATGACGGGAAAAAAGATGCTCCTTCTGGAACTGCTGTGAAGACAGCAGAATTGATGTCTGAGGAACGTTTGGCTCATCATCAAGGGGCAGTGGATGAAAAGGAAGCTTTAGCTGGTGCTCGTGGTGCCGATCTTGAAGGAATGAGAATCCATTCGGTTCGTTTACCTGGTTTGGTGGCTCATCAAGAGGTTATTTTTGGTTCAAAAGGTGAAGGGCTGACTTTACGTCATGATTCTTATGATCGTTCAAGTTTCATGACCGGTATTGCTTTGGGAATTCGTAAGGTAATGACGGTGTCTGAGTTAAAATATGGTTTGGAACATTTTTTGGATTTATAATATTTACTGACGAAATAGACTGTGACCGGATGATTAGAGAGGGATTTTATGAGTGAATTAGAGATTCGTAGATTAGAATTAAGTGATGCAGAAGCTTTTATGGTTTATATTGCCAATTGGGCAACAGATACAAGTCCTTTTAAAATTGATGCTGTTAAAGCTTATGCGGAGCTTTCTTTGGAAAATTTTTCGGACTATGTGGAAAAAACTCATAGAGAAGAAACTTTTGCTGAAAATCCCGATTGGTCAACAGCAACTAAATATTTTGCTTTTATTAATGGGCAAATCGTTGGTGAAATTTCTTGTCGTTGGCAAATCGAAAAAGGAATTTTGTTAGAATGGGGTGGTCATATAGGTTATGGTGTGGCTCCTGATTTTAGAGGACATCATTTTGCTGAAGAAATGGTCAGATTCGCTCTTCCTAAATATCAGAAACGTAAGATTTCTCAGGTCATGATTTCTGCTGACAAAGAAAATTTGGCAAGTCGTAAAAGTATTGAAGCAAATGCGGGCATTTTGGAAAATATTGTAGATATTGATGGTGATGAAATTTGTCGTTACTGGATTAATTTAGAAGAACAATAGGATAAAATTACTGATGGATTGCTCGGGTTAATCTGGCAGAGCTTCAAGACGAATTCACAGGTGAATGATACAGGGTAAAGCTTAAGAACAAGCTTATGACAGAAATTGATGAGAGCTAAAAGTGCTGACAGGTCTGTATAAACTTTCTGTCAGTAAAATTTTAAGGTGTACAATGGGGCTATGCCCCGTTTTTGTTTAAAAAATGATAAAATAATAGATATGAAATTAGAAAAATTACCCGAGGAGTTTGTACAGGCCAAGCCGGTTTTAGAAAAAATAATCGAGCATGGGTTTGAAGCTTATTTTGTGGGAGGTTCTGTACGTGATATATTGCTTGGGCGAGAGATTCACGATGTGGATATTGCAACAAGTGCATATCCAGAGGAAATTAAAGATATTTTTCCTTATACCATTGATGTGGGAATCGAACATGGAACAGTACTTGTTTTAGCTGGAAAATCAGAAGCTGAACATTATGAAATTACTACTTTTCGGACAGAATCAAAATATACAGATTACAGACGGCCAGATCATGTGGATTTTGTCAGAGATTTACGAGAGGATTTAAAACGTCGTGACTTCACGGTCAATGCCTTTGCTTGTGATGTTAATGGGCAAATTATTGATTTGTTTGATGGACTGACGGATTTGAAGGAACGCAGGCTAACAGCGGTTGGTAGCGCTTTGGAACGTTTTAATGAAGATGCTTTACGGATTATGCGGGCCATGCGATTCGCAGCAACTTTAGACTTTCAAATTGAAAATAAAACTTTCTTAGCGATGTGTGAGTCGGCTCACTTACTGGAAAAAATCTCAGTTGAACGAATTTTTATTGAATTTGATAAGTTGTTGTTAGGTCAGGATTGGCGAAATGGTTTGACCTTACTGCTTAAATCAGGGGCTTATAAATATTTACCAGATTTGCAAGATTCGGCCTTGAAAAAAGTACTGACAGACTTGTCAGTAGATTTTCATTTTCAGAATTCTGAGCAAGCATGGGCAGCTTTACTGACCAGATTTTCCAATGTTGATGTTAAAACATTTTTGCGAAAATGGAAAGTGTCCAATGAATTTGCAAAATTTGTGGCAGACCTTGTATCAGCTTATGAACTTGACTCTTGGGATTTGATGAGTCTTTATCATTTTGGTTTAGAAAAAGTGCTTTTGGTTGATGAATTGAAAGTGGCTTATGGTTTGAAGATTGATAGAGAACAAGCTGTCACTATTAATAACCAACTTCAAATTCATGATAAATCAGAGATTGTCATTGCTGGAAAAGATTTAATGGAGGAATTTTCGCTTGAACCTGGTCCAGAACTTGGTAAAATTTTAAAAATTATTGAAGAAAAAATTGTCAAAAATGAATTGAAAAATGAGCAGGCTGCTATTTTTGCAGAAGTTAAAAAAATGCTCTGATTAAATTTTACTGACAGAAATTTTGGCAAATAACCAATTGAAATTTAGTATTTATAATAAATACAATTTCTTGGTTTCTAAGTAGTGTATTCTATAGATTATAAAGGAGAAATAAATGAAAATTGAAAATCGCCGTAAAGGCTCATGTACAACAGTTCTTGTGGGAAGAAAAGCATCAATTGATGGTTCAACCATGATTGCTCGTAATGATGATGGACACGAAGCTTTGGATCCACAACGCTTTATTGTGATTCAACCTGAAGAACAACCTCGTCATTATAAAGCTGTTTTATCTGATTTAGAATTAGATTTACCTGAAAATCCATTACGTTATACTTCAACGCCAAATGCAGTTTTAAAAGAAGGGATTTGGCCAGCGGCTGGGATTAATAGTGCTAATGTTGCGATGTCTGCAACAGAAACAATTACTACTAATCCAAGAATCTTGGGTCTTGACCCTTATGTGGAAAATGGGATGGGTGAAGAAGACCTTGTAACACTTGTTTTACCATACATTAAAAGTGCTCGCGAGGGGGTTGAGCGTTTGGGACAATTACTTAAGACTTATGGAACTTATGAGCCAAACGGGATTGCTTTTGCTGACAAAGAAGAAGTTTGGTGGTTAGAAACAATCGGTGGTCATCATTGGGCAGCAGTTCGTATTCCTGATGATTCTTATGTTGTAGCGCCAAATCGAATGAATATTGATGAATTCAAATTTGATAATGATGATTATATGTGTTCAAGTGATTTGAAACAATTAATTGACGCAAATCATTTAAATCCTGATTTTGAAGGCTATGAAAGTCATTATAATTTACGTCATATCTTTGGCTCATCTTCAATCAAAGATTCTGTTTATAATAACCCGCGAACTTGGTATGGTCAAAACTTCTTGGGGAATCCATCTGAAGATCCACAAAATCAAGAACTTCCATTCATTTGTGAAGCTAGTCGAAAAATTACTGTTGAAGATGTTAAATTTGTTTTATCAAGTCATTTTGAAAATACAAAATATGATCCTTACGGCAGCACAAATAGTCCAGAAGAAAGAAAACTTTTCCGTCCAATCGGAATAAATCGTAATCATAGTGTTCATATTTTGCAAGTTAGAAACAATGTTCCTGATGAATTAGCAGGAGTTCAATGGCTTGCTTTTGGAGCAAACACTTTCAATCATGTTGTACCATTCTACACTGCAATTAATGATACGCCAGCTTCTTATCGTGATGCTAAGGGAGAATATGATCCAACAAATATGTACTGGTTGAGCGCAACAACAGCTGTTCTTGGTGATTCTAATTATGATTTATTTGTTGATTTACGAAATACTTTTGAATTAAATACCATGGCAAAATTCCATGAAATTCAAAATGAGACAGATAAGAATTTTGAAACAGCTAAAGATAAAATTGCTTATTTGACTCAAGCAAATGAAAAATTAGCAGAGGCGGCGTTTAAAGCACAAACGGAACTTTTGGGACGTATGGTCGTTCTTGGTTCAGCTAATATGAAATTGCGTTTTGATTTTAATGACTAATTTAGTTTAAAAATAATTGTAAAAAAGTAGTTGAAAAACTACTTTTTTTAGTTTTCTTTAAAGTACAAAATGGTATAATACTAAATAAGTCTCAAAAATAGAAAAGGGAAAGAAATAAATTCTAGAAAAAGTAAAAAAGTGAGAAAAGGCCGAGGAGGTAAAATTTTTGCGATTTTATTATTCATTGTCATATTTTTTGCTTTAATTATTTTTGGAGTAGTCATGATTGGACGCCAAGTCATTTCAAGTCAAACGGATAATATTGTTGCCCAACTTTTACCGAATTCAGGAAATGGAACTAATGGAGTAAGTCAAATAATGACAGCAACACCATCAGCTATTGCCACAAAATTAAATGAAAATGCAGATGTAATTAAGAGTCAATCGCAAGGAATGATAAGTTCAGCAAAAGCAACGAGCACTGGCTCTAAAGTGACTTACACCTTGGAATCCTCTAAACTCAATAAAACAACCGTTGGCGCCCTTTTATTAGCAAGTGGTGACCAAGTTGAAGAAGTAGCGGATAAAGTGTTAGATTCAATGAAAAAAGCTGGGGTTGCTCAACCTAAATTGCAAGTTGATTTGACTGATGATAAGGGGAATGTTATCAAAACGTTGAATTATAGTGCTTAAAATTGGATTTTACAAAAAAACAACATTTATTCAGTTAAATGTTGTTTTTTTGAATCTTAAGTGATAGAATATTCTAATAATTACTTAATTAGGAGGAAAATTATGAATATCTCAGAAGAAGTACGTCCCGGAGCCAATAGATATGTGAGTGGTCAAGGAATTTTGCAAGATTTAGAAAGCTATCTTGCGTCTTTTAATAAACTTGCAATAATTACTGGGGAAAAATCTTTTCAGGTTTTTCAAGATTTTTATCCTAAAGACTTAAGTTATCCTGTTTTTCATTATGATGGCTCGGCCTCTATCGAAAATGGAAAAAAACTGGCCAAAGAAATTGGTCAATCCGATGGCCTTCTTGCAATTGGCGGAGGGCGTTTGATTGATACTTGTAAAGTTGTAGCCCAGGAGCTAAACTGTGAGTTAATTATTATTCCGACCTTGGTTTCTAATTGTGCTCCTTACACACCGGTTGCAGCTCTTTATCACCCTGACCATACTTTTGATAAAGTGGGTTATTTAAATAAAGTGAGCTATTTAACTTTAGTTGATTATGATTTTTTATTGGCAACACCTCATGATTATTTTGTTGCTGGAATCGGGGATACACTCGCCAAATGGTATGAAATGGAAGGAATCGTTCGTCAGGTTTCACAGGAAGAACTTTCAGCCTCAGTTCGTTTGGGATTTGCGAGTGCAAAGGAAATTTTTAAAATATTATTTGCTGATTCTAAAGCAGCACTTAATGATTTGGCTGAACAGAAAGTGACGCCAGCTTTTGGGCGAGTTGTTGATACAATCATTGAACTTTCAGGAACAGTTGGAGGTTTTGCTGGGACTTATGGAAGGATGTCAGGGGCTCATGCGCTTCATAATGGCCTATCACTTTGCTCAGAGACACATCCTATTTTACATGGCTCAAAAGTCGCTTATGGAGTCTTGGTACAATTGGCTTATACGGGAGATACTTCAGAAATTGAAAAACTCTTGCCATTTTATAAGGAAAATCATTTACCTGCTTCTCTAGCAGAAATTAATTTGCCATTTGATTTGGAAAAATTGCAAGCAGTAGCAAAATTTGCAGCCAGTCCTGTAGAATCTTATCGTTTGATTGATTCAAAAGTTACTGACGAAAAAATCATAAGTGCCATCAAAGCCTTAGAAGCTCTTGTCAGCAAAAAATAAGGTTTGACATTCTGTCATTGAATCTAAAAGTTACTGACAGAAATTTTGAAAAATAGAATCAAAGTTTCAAGGTCAAAAATGAAATAAGGAAAAAGGAATGACGATAAGTTTACAACAACTCAAATATTTTATTGAAGTAGCCAGAGTGGGTTCAATTAATCAAGCTGCTGAAATTCTTTTTATTACACAACCTTCATTGTCAAAGGCGATTAAAGATATTGAAGTGGAAGTTGATTTGTCGCTTTTTCAACGGTCAAGTAAAGGAATTTCGCTGACAGCAGATGGTGCAGAGTTTTTGGGATATGCACGACAAGTTGTAGAACAATCTGATTTATTGGAAACACGGTGGTTGGACCGAAAGCCCTCTCGAAAACTTTGTGCGATTTCGACCCAGCATTATGCTTTTGCAGTGAATGCCTTTGTCAATATGGTCAAAAAAACAGAAAGTCAGGGGATTGGAGAATACGAATATACTCTGCGAGAAGCTAGAACTTATGAAATTATTGAAGATGTAAAGTCACTGCGCAGTGAGTTAGGAATTCTTTATAAAAATTCATACAATGCAAATGTTATGGATAAGATTTTAAAAGAAAATCGATTAACTTTTCATCCACTTTTCTTGGCGGAGCCGCATATCTTTGTCAGTTCAACAAATCCTTTAGCTCATAAAAAATTTGTAACATTAGAAGATTTAGAAGAATTTCCCCGCCTCTCCTATGAACAAGGAGAACACAATTCTTTCTATTTTTCAGAAGAAATTTTATCTACGGTTTATGCTAAAAAAGACATTAAAGTAGGAGACCGAGCCACCATTTTCAATTTGATGATTGGATTAAATGGATATACAATTTCAACTGGAATTGTCAGTCAAGACTTGAATGGTGACAATATTGTAGCCATTCCCTTAGCAGTGGAAGATAATATTGAGATTGGTTGGATCTCACTAAGTGAACTTCAATTGACCAATCAGGCTGAACTTTATTTAAAAGAACTGGAAAAAATTGTACATCCTTTTGATGTTCGTGAAGGTAAAAAAAATACTGACAGCTCATCAAATGAAATCTGTCAGTAAAAAAATACTGACAGAAATAAGTAGTTTACTATCCAGCTTTTTTATCAGTAAAAAATTAAAGCCGTCATTACTGACAGGCTTTTTTGTGGTATAATCAAAGGTAATATAAGAGAAATTAGGACGAAAAATGGCAGACTTCATCGCACAAAATTTAAGTAAATCAGTTGGAGAAAAAACGGTTTTCAACAAAATCAATTTTATCATTCATGATCTTGACCGAATTGGTCTTTTGGGAGTTAATGGTACGGGTAAAACAACGCTCCTAAATGTTATTTCAGGACTTTCAGGATTTGATGGAGACCGCACGCCCTTTGATCATCCACAAAATTATAAAATTACATACCTTACTCAGGAACCTGATTTTAATCCAAAAGCTACAATTTTAGACACCGTCTTAGATGATTCGCTTCCGCAAATGCGAGCAATTAAAAATTACGAAGCAGCCCTTTTAGATTATGAAAATTTAGCTAAGTTAGAACGTGCCCAATCAGAAATGGATGCTCTGAATGCTTGGCAAGTAGAAGCAGATGTCAAAACAATTTTGACTAAACTTCAACTTCCTGACTCTGCCACTCTAATCGAAAGCCTTTCAGGTGGACAAAAAAGACGGGTTCAATTGGCTCAAGCTTTAGTCAATGATTCCGATTTATTATTACTTGATGAACCAACCAACCACCTCGATGTTGAAACCATTGCTTGGTTGCAAAATTATCTAAAAAATTCTCGAAGAACTGTTCTTTTTGTCACGCACGACCGCTATTTCTTAGATAATGTTGCAACACGAATTTTTGAACTTGAAGATGCGGGTCTTAAAGAATACCAAGGAAATTATCAAGATTATCTTGCAAAAAAAGCTGAAGATGAAGAAAGAGAAGCCGCAGCAAGTCACAAGGCAAAACAACTTTATCAATCTGAATTAACTTGGATTCGTAAATCACCTCAAGCACGTGCTACAAAACAACAAGCACGGATTGACCGCTTTGAAGACCTTAAAGATTCTATGAAAACTAGTAAAAATCTAGGAGATTTAGAACTCAACATTGCGAGCAGTCGCTTAGGGAAAAAAGTAATTAATTTTAAAAATGCCGCTTTTTCTTATCCTGACCGACCAATTTTTAAAGATTTTGAATTAATCGTTCAAGGGCATTCGCGCTTGGGGATTGTTGGTGATAATGGCGTCGGAAAATCGACCTTACTCAATATCATTGATGGTGAGCTAGCATTAACTGACGGGATTTTGGAAATTGGTGAAACAGTCAAAATTGGTTATTTCAGTCAAGAAATTCGTGGACTTGATGAAAATAAACGCATGATTAACTTTCTTGAAGAAGTTGCATCTGCTGCACATAACAGCAGCGGTGAAAATATTTCAATTGTTAATTTATTAGAGCAGTTTCTATTCCCAAGAAGTAGTCATGGAACACTGATTTCTAAACTTTCAGGTGGTGAGAAAAAACGACTCTATTTACTTAAAATTTTATTATTACAACCCAATGTGCTTTTGCTTGACGAACCAACCAATGACTTGGATATTGCAACCTTAACCGTGCTTGAAAATTTCCTAGGCTCTTTTCCGGGTGCTGTTTTGACAGTTTCTCATGACCGCTATTTCCAAGATAAAGTGAGCAACGAATTACTTGCCTTTGAAGATGGGCAAATTAATCATTATTTTGGTGCTTACAGTGACTATTTAGCTGTCAAAACGGAAGAAAAATCTGCTGACAAAGCTGTCAGTAAAATCGAAAGTCCAATAAGTACTGACAAAACTGAAAATACTGACAAAACGAAACTGACCTATATGGAAAAGAAAGAATGGGAAACCATTGAAAGTCAAATTGCTGAAATCGAAGAGCGAATTTCTGAGATTGACACAGAAATGAATGAAAATGGTTCAAATACAGAACTCCTACTGGATTTACAAAAAGAACTAGACAACAAAACAAAAGAACTTGAAGAAAAATATGAACGTTGGGAATATCTATCAGAAAGGGCTGACTAAAACATTATGACAACGCAAGAACTTATTGAAACCTTACAAAAATTTCCGGCAGAAGCAACTGTAAAAATCATTCAAAACGATATCAGTGGTGACCGATTTTTTGATGTTAATACAGTAGAAAATCTGGCCAGAGTCCGTGTTACCACTGCAGGAGTTGAAACCGTAGATACCGTGATTATTGGTATTTAAACCCAGAGACGAAAGAGGAAGTCAAATGTTAAAAATCGGAATTATGGGTGCCGCTAAAATTGTTCCAAGATTTGTAGCAGGTGTAAAAGAGAGTGGTCAAGCTGAAGTTACTGGGATTGCCGCCAGAAATAAGGAAAAAGCACAAAAAGCCGCTTTGGAATTAGAAATTCCACAAGTTTATGATGATTATGCAAGCTTAGTAAATGCAGCAGAAATTGATTTAATCTATATTCCACTCATCAATAAACAACATTATCCTCAAGCAAAAATGGCTTTAGAAGCAGGTAAAAATGTACTTCTAGAAAAACCATTTACCTTGACTCTTGAAGAAAGTCAGGAATTATTCAAGATAGCAAATGAAAAAAATCTTTTTTTGATGGAAGCTCAAAAATCTGTTTTCCTACCTGTGATGGCCCAAATCAAAAAATGGCTTGATGCCAATGAAATTGGTAAAATATCTCGTCTTGCAATAAATGATTTCAGACCCCATACCAACCGGGAGAGCTGGGCCTTAGACATAAAAGAAGGCGGTGGCGCTTTTATCATGCATGCCAGCTATCCACTCTCTGTCTTACAATTCTTATTTGGAACAGGTTTTGATGCAGCAAAAGGAATTTATTGGTCTTCTGAAGAAAATAAAGCAGATTTAGATTACGAAATTCTCTTAAAAAAAGCAGAAATTATGATTAATATTTCACTTAGCACGCGCTTAGATAAACCAAATACATTTATCATTTATGGTGAAAAAGGAGAAATTTCAGTTCCAAATTATTGGAAATCAAACCAAGCCAGTCTTATTAAAAATGATGGAACGGTTGAAGAATTTTCTCATCCAATGCCAAGTGAATTCAGCTATGAGATTGATGAAATTGCTGAACTAATCAATAAGGGCAAGAAAAAAAGTGAAAAACTTTCCCCAGAAATGACAATGACGACAGTCAAAATTGTGGAAGACCTATACCAAGAATGGTTTGGTAAAGAGTGGCCAAATATAAAATAAAAACACTAGTTATCTAGTGTTTTTTCTTAAAAATTTAAATTTCCCTTTAAAACGTTGTAAGGCTAAATAACGTTCACGTGCTTTGTGCATCGCTTGGTAACGTTTAGGATCTTTTTTATAGTATTGTTGATGATATTCTTCAGCTGGCCAAAAAGTTTTTGCCTCTTCAATCGGAACAACAATTGGTTTATCCCAAATTCCAGATTTCTCTAAGGCAATTTTACTTTTTTGAGCAGCAATTCTTTGTTCTTCACTTTCAACAAAAATCACTGGACGATAATTTGCACCTCGGTCATAAATTTGTCCGTCAGCATCAGTGGGGTCAATCAATGACCAATAAATATCTAATAGTTTATCATAAGAAATCAATTCATTATCAAATAAAATTTCAACTGCTTCCGTATGGCCAGAAGCTTTTGAGAGGACTTGGTCATAAGTAGGGTATTCGATATGTCCACCAGTATAACCACTAGTTACAGCCAAAATACCTGGACGTTCTTCAAAAGGTTCAACCATACACCAAAAACAACCACCAGCAAAAATAGCTCGTTCTGTACTCATTTTACACCTCCATTTGCTCTAATTTAATTATATCATGTGAAAAAAATGCCACCTCATCATTTGACTCGAACTTTAAAAATTTTGAATTTGCCTTTTTTGTGATAGAATAGTTAAAAATAGAAAAGGGGAACGATTTTTTAATGCTAAAAACAACTTTTGCAAATGCGGAATTCGCTAATCCATTCATGAACGCTTCAGGAGTCCATTGTATGACAACTGAGGATTTAGAAGAATTAAAAGCCTCTCAAGCAGGGGCCTATATCACCAAAAGTTCCACATTAGAAAAAAGAGAAGGTAATCCACTCCCACGTTATGTTGACTTAGAATTAGGCTCAATTAATTCTATGGGCCTACCTAACCTAGGGTTTGATTACTACTTAGATTATGTTTTAAAAAATCAAAAAGAAAAGGCTCAAGAAGCGCCAATCTTCTTTTCCATTGCTGGTATGAGCGCAGCCGAAAATATCGCTATGCTTAAGAAAATTCAAGAAAGTAATTTTTCAGGAATTACAGAATTGAACCTTTCTTGTCCAAATGTCCCTGGGAAACCACAGCTTGCTTATGATTTTGAAGCCACTGAAAAACTCCTAAAAGAAGTTTTTACCTTCTTCACAAAGCCTTTAGGTGTAAAACTTCCTCCTTATTTTGACCTCGTTCATTTTGATATCATGGCAGAAATCCTCAATCAATTTCCGTTGACTTATGTTAACTCAGTCAATAGTATTGGGAATGGACTTTTTATTGATTCAGAAGCAGAAAGCGTAGTTATTAAGCCTAAAGACGGTTTTGGTGGAATTGGTGGAGCATACATCAAACCAACAGCGCTTGCAAATGTTCGGGCTTTCTATACTCGACTCAAACCTGAAATTCAAATCATTGGAACAGGTGGTATTGAAACAGGACAAGATGCCTTTGAACACCTCTTATGTGGAGCTACAATGCTTCAAATTGGTACAGCTTTACACAAAGAAGGCCCTGCAATCTTTGATAGAATTATTAAAGAATTAGAAGAAATTATGGATAAAAAAGGCTATCAATCAATTGCTGATTTCCATGGAAAATTAAAATCATTATAAAAAATTATCATAAAAAGCTGAATTTAAACAGCTTTTTTCTTATCTTATAAATGAAATTTAAAAATTACTAAAAGAGATGATATAATGTAAAAGATTAAACAAACAAGGAGAAATATATGGAAATTTTTATGACTTTTATCGTTTATTCTTTTGTTGGTTGGATATGGGAGACCTTTTATTGCTCATTTAAAGACCGGCATTTTGTTTTTAGAGGTTTTTTATTAGGCCCTTATTGCCCTGTTTATGGTTTTGGCGTCTCTGCCGTCTTACTTTTAGTTCCAGATACCGGAAATTTATTCAGCCTTTATCTTAATACGATTGTGATTGTGACAGTCGTTGAATTCATTGGAAGTTGGATTTTAGAGAAATTCTTTAATATGAAGTTATGGGACTACTCAACCCTCCCTTTCAATATTGAAGGAAGAGTGGCTGTTCCCGTTTCATTATTTTGGGGTGTAGGTTGTATTATCTTAATTAAATTAGTTAATCCACCTGTTCAAAATTGGATTCATGATTTTAATGAATTAACCCACAGTTGGGGTGTGATTTTGATATTAATTATCTTTCTGGCTGACCTTGTTTCAACATTTATTTTTACGATTTCAACCAAAAAAGAAGTCTTGGCTATGATTGATGATTCTGACAAAGAAAATGCAGCAATCAAAGAATTTCGTCTTAAACATCTCTTTGCAAACCATGAAACAGCAGCAAATCGGATAAAAGTATTAGAATTACTTAAAAATAAACCTCTAAAATTAAAACATTATAATTTGCGCAGAATTCTCAAAAACTATCCAAATATGAATTTGACCAAAAAACGATAATTTAAAAATCGTAAGCGTTTTTAGTAGCCTTAGAAATAAATTCGTGGCATAATGAGGTCATGAATAAAACATTTGAAAAAGAAGAAATTTTAAATGAACTCTATAATCTTATATTAGACCGAAATATTCGTGACTGGGAACGCCAGTGTTTACTTCATACGAAAGTTCAATTAGAAAATCAAGGTCAACTTGCAGATGAGTTAGCAAAATTAGAAGTGACCTTAAGACCACTGGCATTACGCTATAATCTTACACCAAAGGTCGCTGAATTTTATCAAAAAATTTCCAACAGCAAACTCTTTGGTCGAGGAGTTGGTGGCATTATATAAGCCCTTAGTTCTCCTTATGCTTTAAAAGCATAAGGAGTTTTTAAAAAAGTATTTTAAAAAAAGTAAAATTCATTTTATAATGAATTCAATAAAAGAAAAGGAAGTACAAAAATGAAATCAGCTTATTTTGTCGAAAAAAATAAAATGGAAGTTAGAGAATTTCCCAAAGCGCAACTTGTAAAAGAAACAGATGCTATCATAAAAATTGTTCGTGCCTGCGTATGTGGTTCCGATTTATGGTGGTTCCGTGGGATTTCTGAACGTCAACCTGGACCGGTAGGGCATGAAGCTATTGGTCTGATTGAAGAAGTAGGCACCGGAGTTAAAAACTTTAAAGTAGGAGATTTTGTCATTGTTCCCTTTACGCACGGTTGTGGACACTGTCCAATTTGTTTGGCTGGCTTTGAAGCCAATTGTCCAAATGCAAAAGACGGTGTGAATGGCGGCTATCAAGGAGAATTCTATCGGTCGATTAATGCTGATGGTGCACTTGTCAAAATCCCGGGCCAACCAAGTGATTATTCTGATGATCAGTTGGCTTCATTGACGACTTTAGCTGATGTCATGCCTACAGGTTTTCATGCAGCTAAAGCAGCAGATGTCCATGAAGGTGATACAGTGGTTGTCTTTGGTGATGGAGCGGTTGGACTTTGTGCAGTGATTTCAGCTAAACTTTTAGGAGCAAAACGGATTATTGCCATGAGTCGCCATGAAGACCGTGCAGCACTTGCGCGTGACTTTGGTGCAACAGATATTATTGCTGAACGTGGTGAAGAAGCGATTCAAAAAATAATGTTCTTAACCAATGGTTATGGTGCAGATGCTGCCTTAGAATGTGTCGGAACAAAACAAGCAATTGAATCTGCTTTTCAAGCGGTAAGAGCAGGAGGGCGAGTAGGTCGTGTGGGAGTTCCTCATGATGTTGATTACAATGAATGGATTGATTCTCTTTTTTGGAAAAATATTCAACTTGGAGGTGGAGTAGCCTCTGTCGCACGCTGGGATAAGGAAATCTTACTTGAAGCAGTTTTAAGTGGGGAGATTAATCCAGGCCGTGTCTTTACAGCAGAATTTAGCTTAGATGAAATTCAAAAAGCATATGAAGCAATGGATCAACGTACAGCAATTAAATCTCTATTGAGAATTTCAGAGGGATAAATAAGAAAATAGTAAATAAATCAAAAGTCTACCAAAGTTGGTAGGCTTTTTTGTATTCTAAAAGTCTTGTTTTTAAATTAAGTTAAAATGATTACTTTATTTTTACCAAAGTTTCTAATTAGGCGTATAATGTTAAATAATCAGAAAACAAAAAACATTCACTAAAAGGAGGTTTTGCATTGGAAAATCAGAAAAAGCACTTTCAGATGAAGTCATCAAGTAAATTTTGGTTACTTAGCACTGGAATTCTTTTAAGTTTGTTAGTGACTAGTCACCCTTTAGCAGTAAAGGCTGATAAAAATTCGGCTGTTACCCCACCAAGTCAAACTGAAGCTGTCACCAATCCAACTGTAAATTCTTCTCTTGCCGCGTCTGATTCGACAACCGAAGGAAATACAGAAAGTTTACAGGCAGAAATGCAAACTAAAGAGGCAAACTCACTAACTTCGCAGGCAAGCACAACCCTAAGCGCCAGTTCAGTTTCATCATCTTCAACCAGTTCGGCTCAGGCTTCAAGTGTAGAAATAAGCTATAATTCGTTAGAAACTGCAAGTTCGACCAGTTCAGGCTCGGAAATAAATGCCTCAACTTCAAAAGCCCCAAGTGTTCCTCTTGATTCATCAAAAGCAAATGTCACAATTGCTTCAAGCCTATCGGCGAGCGGAACAATCATAAGTCCTGCTCTCACAAATGGTTCAATTGCCAGTCAAGCCGATGGTCAAGACCCTGCAATAAGCTCGATTTCTGCGACCGGTTCAGTCGCCAATGACATTACAGGACCAGCCACGCTAGATGATGTCAATATTACAATCAAGGCTAACAACCTTGTGCCAAATAACTTTCTGACCCCAGACGGACTCCATTGGTCTGACAATACGCAGGTTATTCCAATCACAGGTCAGGTAACAGGTCAAATCAGTACTGAAAACTTTGGACAAACGGATGGCCCGACCATACCTGCGACCACTTATACTATGAATGCAGGAGATTCTGGACGAATTACCAATGTCGGAACAACCCTAGCTGGAGCGACGCTTGATATGATTTATCAGGTCATCTCGACAGACGCGGCAAGTTGGCAAAACCCCTCAGAAAGTTCGACAGATTGTCCGATTGGCCTTGCTTTTACGGGTGAGCAAAATATCGCCAACTCTGACGGAAACTCGATTGTCGCCCTTTATTTTGGGGTAAACAATGTCAAAATTAACTACCAAATCGTCGCACATAACACGAATTTTCAAGTGCCAGTCCTTGCTTCGTTTATCACGACCGATATTGATATGGCTCAAGGAGTCAAGACTAACCTTGCCAATCTCTTAACGGTCATTCCAAAGACAACTAACCTTGCGACAGATAGTTCTAGTATTATTTATGATACGACAAGCCCTGATACCGACTTGAATGGTCAAGCTAGTCTACCTTATGGCGGTTATCTGGGTGTTGGTTTTCTGTCAAATTTTGACTATGATTTTTATAGTCCAGCACCAGTACGTAGTGGAGATTCTTATCAATATTCGCAAGGGGTTCGCTATGACCTCTTTGGTTCAGCGCTTCAAGCACATTTGACGACCCAAGTCAGAGATATTGTTTATCTTAACTATTATGATGCGGACGAAAACAATCAGCTTATCGTTCCCCAACATCAATTTATCTGGTTTCCAAATGTTTCTTGGAATGTTCCAGCCAGTAAATTCCCACATTATGCTTATGGACAAGAAAGTCAGCACAGAAATGGGAACACAATAATAGTTGGTGATTATTATCACATCCAAAGTACCGTAACTTATGATTATTATGGTACGTACGGTATTTATCTAGGACAACAATCAATCACGGGGCTTTATAACAAGCCATATTCGGTCAATGTCCCTTATAACTTTGGTAATTACTACATCGAAGGAAGCACCACAGAGTCAGGACTTTATCCGAAAACTGATGAAACGTTAGATGTTTACTACAAATATGTTCCACCGATTGTTTATTACAACACGAGCAATCCCTATGCGACGACTTATTATGCCAATGGTTATGAATATGTACCGAATTACATTGCGCCTGTGGTTTATTATGCACCTACTTATAATGAATATAATTCTGGTGGGGGATATGGTTATGACGGAGGTACTCCTTATTCTGGTGGGAATGGTTACTCATCAGGAGCTGGATATAGCTCTACAAGTGTAGCTTCAAGAGGAGGTTATTCTCTTTATGTTCCACAATCTGCTTATTACTCTAAAGAAGCTCAGCTTGTAGCAGAAGAAGGGGAAAGAGCAGAAAAAGCCGATGAGGGAGGTTTCAATTTAGGAGAAGAAACAAGAGATGCTGTTCTTGGCAAAGGCATGAGTGAGTTTAGTAAATGGGCTCTTTACGCTGAAGATGACACCGGATATGGAGTCATTATAGATTATGGAATGCAAAAAGCCGAGGGAGAAGATACGGCTGATGCTCTCACTAAAACAGGAGCACACTTTGTATTGGGGGAGGCTGGAATGGCAGCCGGTATGGCTATACCAGTTCCGGGTTTGGATGTTGTAGCTGGGTTTGCATTCGGGTTTATTCTCAATACAGGATTTGACTTTTTATATGATAAATTAAGGAGGAAACGTTAATATGTCAAAAATAGTTAATAACATGACTCCTTTAGGATTTGTAGATAAAAGTAGAAAGAAACGATACTATATCAATCAGAATACAAAAGAAATTTATGTAGCCGAGGAACCTACTCAAAAATCAATAAGTATTATAATGTTTGCGATAATTGTTTTTCCTACTTTTCTTTCTTCTTGGGCTGAAAAGAGTTCTAGAAACTTTTTTATCCATACTAACTTTAAATATAATATTTTAATAATATTTTTGATTTTATTGGTCACACTATCAGTAATTGTATTAGAGATTTTCTTTTTTGAAAAATTGTACACTCATTATGTCAAACGAATAAATTATCAAAAAGAAGAGATTTCACTAGCTATGAAACAAGAAATACTTTCTACGGGAATTAAGATGTGGTATTTTACAAGAGTTTTACTTTTTGTAGTTCCATTTATATTTTTGGGATTAGCCATCAGTTTTATTATGACCTCTCAGTTGACCATACTTGTTTTGACTGTCTGTTTTGCACTGTTAATTCTAATCCTTTTTCCAATTACAAAAAGAACTTTCCAGACAATTGGAATATTAAAAGGACTAGTACAATTATCTAGGAATGTAAAGGATGTAAAGGATGAAAGAAGAGATTGACGAAAATAAAGAAAAAGAAGTGATTCAAAAAGCATATAAATATAATATCTTTCTTGGAATCTGGATTATCGCTGTATTCATCATTTTTTTGCTACAAATAACAAAAATTATTACAGACCAATATTTAACTTTAGGTTTTGGTTTAATTATTTTAATTTATGCGATTGCTCTTCATACCCAAAATCATAAATTAAAAATAAAAAGTATTGCTTCGATTTTAGTATATGGCCTTAATATCTTGAGTGTTATTGGTGTTGTTTTGATTATTTTAGCAAATCAGGCGCATAATCTTTTGGAGTTAGCGGTAGGGGTCTTATTGGGATTGGTGACGCTTATCTTACAAGTTTCAGCTGCTATTTTTGCACTATTGTCAGCGAGAAAATTGCGAAAACTCTATCCTGATATTCTTGATAATAGAAGAAAGAATACAAATTAGTATCTTATTTTTTACAAGTAAATATTTGATAAATGCTATTGAATCAAAATAGCAGACTGTGTTATAATGAAAGGAATAAAAAGATAGGAAGATTCATGACTTACGCAGACAAGATTTTTAAACAAAATATCCAAAATATCCTTGATAACGGTGTTTTTTCAGAAAATGCACGTCCCAAGTATAAGGATGGTCAAACCGCAAATAGTAAGTATGTAACAGGCTCTTTCGTTACTTATGATTTGCAAAAAGGTGAGTTTCCAATTACCACTTTGCGTCCAATTCCAATTAAATCGGCAATTAAAGAATTGATGTGGATTTATCAAGATCAAACAAGTGAACTTGCTATTCTTGAAGAAAAATATGGAGTCAAATACTGGGGCGAATGGGGAATTGGCGACGGTACGATTGGACAACGCTATGGGGCAACAGTCAAAAAATATAATATTATTGGAAAATTATTGGATGGTTTAGCAAAAAATCCTTGGAATCGCCGTAATATCATTAATCTTTGGCAATATGAAGATTTTGAGGAAACTGAAGGACTTTTGCCTTGTGCTTTCCAAACAATGTTTGATGTTCGCCGTGAACAAGATGGTCAGATTTACTTGGATGCGACTCTTATTCAACGTTCAAATGATATGCTTGTTGCGCATCATATCAATGCCATGCAATATGTTGCTTTACAAATGATGATTGCAAAACATTTTTCTTGGAAAGTTGGAAAATTTTTCTATTTCGTAAATAATTTGCATATTTATGATAATCAGTTTGAACAGGCAAATGAGTTAGTTAAGCGAACAGCTTCTGACAAGGAGCCCCGTTTGGTGCTTAATGTTCCTGACGGAACAAACTTTTTCGATATTAAACCAGAAGATTTTGAGCTTGTGGACTATGAACCGGTAAAACCTCAATTAAAATTTGTTTTGGCAATTTAGATTAACCAAAAAGTTACTGACAGAACACTGTCAGTAACTTTTTTATTGATAAAAATTTAAATATTGTTCGTTGACGAACAAAAAAGATTGTGTTATAATAATTCGTATGCGAACTAAAAAAGAAGCAATTGGACGACTTTTAAAAGTTGCCAGCAATCAAATGTCACGAGAGTTTGATAATTTTGCAGCTCAGCTTGATTTGACGGGTCAGCAAATGTCAATATTAGATTTTCTTGGAAACCAGAGTGAAGAAGACTCAGGAAAAGAAATCAGTCAGACGATGATTGAATTAGAATTTAATATCCGACGTTCTACAACAACGGAAATTTTGCAACGTATGGAAAAACGGCAGTTGATTAAGAGAAAAGCGAGCCCAACAGATGCTCGTCAAAAATCAGTTGAATTAACTGAAGAAGGTAAACAATATCTACCTGAAATTAGAACATATATCCAAGGTCATAATCAAAAAGCTTTGGCGGGTTTGTCAGCAGAGGAGATTGCTGCAGTTGAAAAATTTCTTAATAATTTTAGCATGCAGAAAGGAAAAGAATGAACACAGAATTAGAAACAAATACAGCCAATCATAAAATTAGCGCGAAAACGCGCTTTTCAATTGTCGCCGTGGCCCTTGTGGCTTTTATGGGGATATTAGCAGAAACAAGTTTGAATGTCACGTTTCCAACGCTTGAAAAGACCTTCGGACTTCCACTGAGTACGGTTCAGTGGGTAACGACCGCTTATTTATTAGTTGTTGCGATTGTTATGCCAACGAGTTCATATATTAGTCAACGCTTTCAAAATAGGACTTTATTTTTTTCAGGACTAATCTTTTTTACCCTTGGAGATTTACTGAGTTTAATTTCTCCGAATTTTACTATTTTAATGGCGGGACGCTTAATTCAAGGAATCGGGACTGGTATTGCCATTCCATTGATGTTTAATCTTGTCTTAACTAAAATTCCGCGTGAGAGAGTAGGACTTTGGATGGGATTTGCTGGGATGATTTTGAGTATTGCCCCAGCACTTGGACCAACTTATGGTGGACTTTTAACAGGGACTTTAGGTTGGCGAATGATTTTTGCAATTATTTTGATTATCCCAATCTGTCTCTTTCCTTTAGGAGCTTGGGCTATTGAGAAAAGTGAAAAAAAACGTCCAGGTAAATTTGATTTTATTGCTTTTATATTTTTGTCATTAGCAATGACCAGCGCTCTTTTAGCTTTAGATTCACTTTCAAGTGCTCATTTTTCATGGATCTGGTTAGTGGTCTTTATCTTGGGGTTGATTGCTTTTATTTGGCGTTCAAAAACAAGTACATTGAATTTTATTGATATCAATGTTTTTAAGAGCCCAACTTTTACTTTGTCTGTCCTAGTTTATTGTATTTTACAATTTGTCAATTTGGGAATTAACTTTATCATTCCTAACTTCTTACAAGTTTCGTTAGGAGCTACAAGTACATTAGCAGGTTTTTCTTTATTGCCTGGTTCATTAATTGGTTCAGCAGCACAAGGTCCAATTGGTGCGCTCTATGACCGCAAAGGGGCCAAGAAGATTTTATATAGTGGAAATACTGTATTCTTTATCGCTCTTGTTTTATTAACGATTTTTACTAAGAATCTGACTTTACTGGGTGTAATGGGACTTTATGTTGTATTCACAATTGGTCGTTCTTCAAGTTTTGCAACAACCATGACCAATAGTTTAGCTCAACTTCCTCATGATAAAGCTGCCTCTGGTAATGCTTGGTTTACTACAACTTCTCAATTTGCAGCGTCAGCAGGAACGGCTACAGCTAGTCTTATTGCAACAAAATCAAGTAATTTAACAACAGGAACTCAACATGTATTTATGTTTTTCCTTTGTCTTGCTTTGCTTAATTTTGTCTTCTATACTTTGATTTTGAACAAGAAGATAAAATAAATCTGATTAAAAAAGTTTCGTAATGATACGAAGCTTTTTTTATAATTTAATATAGTATACTTAAAAAGCATAATTATTGATATAAAAAGCATTTCACGGCAGGTAAAAATATTTTATAATAAAATCATCGAAAAGATAAAGCAATGTGAAGCTTTTGAGTTGACATGAAGTGAACTTCAAGGAATATAATGAAAACAGAAGTTAAAAATGAATGGAGAAAAAATGTTAAACAATATTGAAAACAAAGTCGTCTTAATCACAGGAGCCTCAAGCGGTATTGGCCAAGCAACTGCTGAATTACTTGCTAAAAAAGGAGCCAAAATTGTACTAGCAGCAAGGCGTGAAAATCGTTTGCAGGAGCTGGCTGATAAAATTAAAAAGGCTGGTGGACAAGCAATCTATCAAGTGACAGATGTAACTAATCCAGAAGATAGTAAAAAGTTGGTACAATATGCGAAAGAAAATTTTGGCAAAATTGATGCTATTTTCTTGAATGCAGGAATCATGCCAAGTTCCCCTTTATCAGCTCTTCATGTTGAAGAATGGGAAAATATGGTTGATATTAATTTAAAAGGTGTACTTAATGGGCTTGCTGCTGTACTGCCTGAATTTACAGCTCAAAAATCAGGACATGTTATCACAACGAGTTCAGTTGCTGGCCTAAAAGCATATCCCAATGGTGGTGTTTATGGGGCAACAAAATGGGCGGTTCGTGAATTAATGGAGGTACTCCGAATGGAATCTGCTCAAGAAGGAACTCATATTCGGACAGCTACTATTTATCCGGCTGCTATAAATACTGAGTTACTGAATACAATCACTGACAAAGATGCAGCAGAAGGAATGACAGCTCTGTATGAACAATATGGGATTAGTCCAGAGGCAATTGCTCGCATTGTTGCTTTTGCTCTTGAACAACCTGAAGACGTTAACGTCAGCGAGTTTACTGTTGGACCTACAACACAACCTTGGTAAGAAAAGGAGAAAAAATGAAAATTGATGTCAAAAAGTTTTCTAAGATACAAGATATTTATATTAGCCCAGACCCGCAACAACATCGTCCTGCTTGGATTTGGTTTGCTTATATTGATGATGATTTAGCGGTAGCAGCAGGTCGCGGAAGGGCATCAAGTTGGTGGAATTCGGCAATGATTTCACGTAAGGGTCAAATTCACATTGACGGGAAAGTCTATCAAGTGGAATTTGAACCTGTGACAGATAAAGAAAATATTGATAAATTTATTGATTCTTATCGACAACGTTCAGGTTATAGCTGGGACCCTGCTTGGGAGAAAAATTTTAGACCGACAGTGATGCGCCTAAAATTTTTGAAGGAACTTGGAAAAAGCACAAGATAAAATAATTAAAAAAATTGGAGGTTTAAATGGAAAAACAAACCGCAGGACATGAACAACTTGGAGAATTTGCTCCAAAATTTGCTGAATTAAATGATGATATTCTTTTTGGAGAAGTCTGGAGTCGTGAAAAAGAACTTTCAGCACATGAACGTAGTGTCATTACGATTACTGCTTTGATTGCTGGTGGAAATTTTGAACAATTAAATTTTCATATGGCAAAAGGAAAAGAAAACGGAATAAGTCAGGAAGAAATTTCAGAAATAATTACTCATCTGAGTTTTTATGTGGGGTGGCCAAAGGCTTGGTCGGCTTTTAATATTGCAAAAAAAATTTGGGAATAAGAGGAGAAAGCTATGACAATTACGGTCAACATTTTGTACCAAGGTGAGGGGGAGAATGCCCGTCTTTTTGCTGACGAAATGGTCAGTTCTGGTCTTGTCTATAAAATACGTCAACAAAGTGGAAATTTACGTTATGAATATTTTGTTCCTTTGGATAATCAACAAGCAATTCTATTGATTGATGAATGGGAAAACCAAGAAGCAATTGACATTCATCATAAAAGTCCGATGATGACAAAAATTGCTGAATTGAGAGAAAAATATCAACTGCGCCTAAAGGTAACGCGTTATCAACAGATTGATTAGAAAAGAGAGAACGAAATGAATAAAAAAGAATTAGAGAATGCACTTATTTTTCCTCAAGGTGAAAAAAATCCTTATGGCGCTTATTTTACTGGCCAATCTTATTTAGAAGGAATGATTGCGGATAAGGACTTGCCCTTTGGTGTGGGAAATGTGACTTTTGAGCCGGGCTGTCGTAATCATTGGCATATTCATAAAGATGGTTATCAAGTTTTATTGGTTACAGCCGGTGAGGGATGGTATCAAGAAGAGGGTAAGGAGGCCCAACTTTTACATGCGGGCGATACAATTGTTACTCATGCAGGAGTTAAACATTGGCATGGAGCGACAAAAGATAGCTGGTTCAGTCATGTGGCCATTACCGCAGGAGAAGCAGTTTGGTTAGAAGAAGTTTCTGATGAACAATATGAAAACTTATAAAATAAAAGAGTATTTCCGAACATTCAGCAAAACCGAACAATAAATTGAAAAAGTTCTAGTTTTATCCGCTAGAGCTTTTTTTATTTGGCTCATTAGAATAGAATAAGAAGCATAAAGAATTCCTTAAATGGATGGAGGATATTGTGGAAAAAGAAAAGTTGCTCTATGAAGGAAAAGCTAAGAAACTGTATTTTACTGATGATTCAGAGGTACTCTGGGTGGAATATTGTGACCAAGCGACTGCATTAAATGGTGCTCGTAAAGAACAGATTACGGGAAAAGGTGCTCTAAATAATCAAATTACTTCATTAATTTTTGAAAAATTAAATGCTGAAGGTTTAGAAACGCATTTCATAGAAAAGTTATCAAAAACCGAACAATTGAATAGAAAAGTTTCAATAATTCCTTTAGAAGTTGTTTTAAGAAATGTTGTTGCTGGTTCTTTTGCCAAACGATTTGGTCTTGAAGAAGGAATTGTTTTACAAGAACCAATTGTTGAGTTTTACTATAAGGATGATGCTTTAGATGACCCATTTATTAATGATGAACATGTTAGATTCCTGAACATTGCAACTTATTCAGAGATTGAATTTTTAAAGAGTGAAACGCGTAAAATCAACGAGATTCTTAAAAAAATCTGGGCTGAAATTGGCTTAACTTTGGTTGATTTCAAACTTGAATTTGGCCGTCTTGCTGACGGAAGAATTATTCTTGCTGATGAAATTTCACCTGATACTTCACGTCTCTGGGATGCGAATGGTCAGCATATGGATAAAGATGTTTTCAGACGTAATATTGGCGATTTAGTTGAAACTTATACTGAAGTTTTGAATTTGTTAGAAAATGCGAAATAAATGAGTTCTAGTTTTTAGGACAGTTCCTCACATCTTATATTAACTGAGTTCGGGCCGCTAAAAGTTCTAAAAATAGGTAGCTACGCTGTCCATTCTTGCTACGCGACTAAAGTCGCAAGGCGAATAGCAACTGGAACCGGCGTAAGCGCAGAACAAGATTTTCCTAATTTTCGTCACTTTTGAACTAGCGTCCCTCATATCTTATATAGAAAGAATTTTAAAATGACTAGAGTACGTGTTTACGTGGCTTACAAAGCCTCAATTCTTGACCCTCAAGCCCAAGCGATTAAAGCGGCAACTCATAAAATGGGTTATCAAGAAGTTACAGAATTAAATGTTGGAAAATTTTTCGATTTTGAATTTGATGCAGAAGCTGAGATTGCTCGCGCAAAAGCAATTGAAATTGCCAATGAATTGTTGGCAAATCCAAATATGGAAACTTATAAAGTTGAAATTTTGAATGAACAAAGCGAAGGAGCTAATTAATGAAATTTGCAGTCATTCAATTTCCAGGGTCAAATTGTGATTTTGATTTACTTTGGGCAATTCGTGATGTTATGGGAGCTGGGGCAGAATTTGTCTGGCATGATGAGAAGTCGCTTGCAGGTTTTGACGGAGTGTTGATTCCAGGGGGCTTTTCTTATGGTGATTATTTACGCTGTGGTGCGATTGCGTCATTTGCCAATATTATGCCGGAAATCAAACGTTTGGCTAAAGAAGGAAAACCGGTTTTTGGCACTTGCAATGGATTTCAAATTTTGGTTGAATCTGGGCTTTTACCGGGTGTATTGATTCGCAATGAGGGTTTGAAATTTGTTTCCAAATGGCAAGCTCTTAAAGTTGAAAATAATCAAAGTAATTTTACGACTGAATATGCCAAAGACGCTTTGATTAATTTACCAATTGCTCACGGTGAGGGTCAATATGTTGCTGACGAAGCTCAGCTTGCTGAACTTAAAGCAAATGGGCAAATTATTTTCACTTATGCTGACGAAAATCCAAATGGGTCAGTTGAAAATATTGCTGGAATTGTCAATAAAGAAGGAAATGTGCTTGGGATGATGCCTCACCCTGAGCGGGCTATGGAAGAACTGCTTGGTGGGGCTGATGGAGTACATTTGTTTGCTTCTGTCTTGAAAAACTTTGTTGGAAAATAAAAAAATTACTGACAGAATTTAGATTTTAAAAAACGAATCTGTCAGTAAATTTGTAATTTGAAATAATTGAATTCAGAGCGCTGAAAGCTTTTAAAGTAGAGAATATACAAGTTGCATTTCTATTGGAACGTATATTCTTTAGACTACTAATGCAGTAAATTGTGTAGTTTTCTACGTTTTTAAGCAAGCGTTTCTCATATCATATAGGAGAATAACATGACTTTGGAGATGTCACCAGAACAGATTCAAGAAAGCAAAATATACCGTGAGTGGGGACTGACGGATGAAGAATATTTGAAAATCAAGGATGAGATTCTTGATGGCCGTTTGCCAAACTTTACGGAAACTGGGATGTATGCCGTGATGTGGTCAGAACATTGCTGCTACAAAAATTCAAAACCTGTCTTAAAAAAATTTCCGACGACTGGGCCACAAGTCTTGATGGGGCCTGGTGAAGGAGCTGGGGTTGTGGATATTGGTGATGATTTAGCGGTTGTTTTCAAAGCTGAATCTCATAATCATCCATCTTACGTTGAACCTTATGAAGGTGCAGCAACTGGTTCTGGTGGTATTATTCGTGATATTTTTTCAATGGGAGCTCGTCCAATTGCAATTTTGGATAGTTTACGTTTTGGGCCAATTGACAATGGTAAAACACGTCATATTGTGGACCAAGTGACAGCCGGGATTGCGGGATATGGAAACTGTATTGGAATTCCGACGGTTGGTGGCGAAGTAGCCTTTGATGAATCTTACGCTGGAAACCCTTTGGTGAATGTCATGTGTGTGGGTTTGATTGAACATAAACGCATACAAAAAGGACAAGCTAAAGGTGTAGGGAATTCTATTTTTTATGTCGGAGCGAAAACAGGACGTGACGGCATTCATGGGGCGTCTTTTGCTTCTAAAGAATTTGGTTCTGGTTCAGAAACACAACGTTCAGCGGTTCAAGTCGGTGATCCATTTATGGAAAAATTATTGCTTGAAGCTTGTATTGAAGTCATTCAAAATCATGGCGATATTTTAGTCGGAATTCAAGATATGGGAGCAGCTGGATTGGTTTCATCTACATCAGAAATGGCTTCAAAAGCTGGGTCAGGTCTGCGTCTTAACTTGGATAATGTGCCTCAGCGTGAAACAGAAATGATTCCTTATGAAATGATGCTGTCTGAGTCTCAAGAGCGTATGGTGCTTTGTGTCAAAAAAGGACATGAACAAGAAATTATTGATTTATTTAAAAAATACGACCTTGATGCTGTGAATATTGGGCAAGTGACTGATGATGGCTTTTATACGCTTTATCATAAAGGGGAAATGGTGGCTCATGTTCCAGTTGATTCATTGGCGGAAGATGCTCCAACTTATTACCGTGAGGCAAAAGTTCCTGAGCGAATTCAAAAATTTACTGACAGCGAAAAATATCTTCCAGAAATTACTGACAGCTCTGTCATTGAAATTTTCAAAAAACTTTTGGCTCAACCGACAATTGCTAGCAAGAAATCAATTTATGAAACTTATGATTCGCGCGTGATGACCAACACTGTTGTTGCACCAGGCTCAGATAGCGCAGTTTTACGAGTGCGTGGCACTAACAAGGCACTTGCGATGACAACAGACTGTAATGCTCGCTATCTCTATCTTGATCCAGAAAAAGGAGGAGCAATCGCAGTTGCTGAAGCGGCTCGTAATATCGTGGCCTCTGGTGGAAAACCGCTTGCGATTACTGACTGTTTGAACTTTGGAAATCCGGAAAAACCAGAACAATTTTGGGAATTAACAACGGCGGCTGACGGAATTTCAAGTTCTTGTTTGGCTCTTGATACACCGGTTATTTCAGGAAATGTTAGTCTTTACAATGAAACAAACGGTTCAGCTATTTTACCTACGCCGATGATTGGAATGGTTGGTTTGATTGAGAATGTAAAAAATATTACGACTCAAGAATTTAAAAAAGCAGGTGATTTGATTGTTTTGGTTGGTCAAACCTTTGATGATTTTTCAGGTTCTGAACTTCAAAAAATGCTGACAGGAGAAATTTCTGGCAGAATTGATTTTGATTTAGAAACTGAAAAAATCAATCAAGATTTTGTTTTAAAAGCAATTACTGACGGATTGGTCAGCTCAGCACATGACTTGGCAGAAGGAGGATTGGCGATTGCTCTAGCTGAATCTGCTTTTGCAAATGGCTTAGGCGTTGATGTGAAAGTTGATTTAACCAATGCCCAATTATTCTCAGAAACGCAAGGTCGCTTTATACTCTCAATTTCACCAGAAAATCAAGCTACTTTTGAAAAATTACTGACAGAAAGTTCTGTCAGTGGCGAAGTAATCGGAAAAGTTACTGACAGCGGAATTTTGGAAATGAATGAACTTTCTATTTCTACTGATGAAGCTGTCAGCATTTATGAAGGAGCGTTGCCAGCTCTGATGAAATAAAAGTTGATATAGATGTCTTTTTTTACTTAAAATTAATAAAAATCATTTACTTTACACTAAAGAAACAAAGAAGTATAATTTTGTTATATTTAATCGAAAGAAGGTTTCAAAATGCAAAAAGATGAAGTATGGCTTGTTACTGGAAGTTCAACGGGTTTTGGTAGAGCTTTGGTTGAAGAATTAATTGCTCAAGACTATAAAGTAGTTGCTACTGCTCGCCAATTATCAACTTTGTCAGAGCTTCCTGACAAAGAAAATATTTTAAAAATAAGTCTTGATGTGACGAAAGGAGATTCTATTCAAAAAGCTGTTGCTGAAACAATCGCTAAGTTTGGACGAATCGATGTTCTGGTTAACAATGCAGGATTTGGCTATTTTGGTGTCATGGAAGAATCTGATCAATCAGCAGTGCGTAAGATGATGGACACAAACTTCTGGGGAGCGAATGATATGACCTTAGCGGTTCTACCATATATGCGTAAACAAAAATCGGGGCGTATTCTAAATACGGTATCCCGTGGTGGACTGACAACAACCGAAAACCTTTCTTATTATCATGCTACAAAATTTGCTATGGAGGGACTTTTTCAAACGCTCCGAAAAGAAGTTGAACCTTTAGGAATTTTTGTGACAAATATTGAACCTGGTTCTTTTCGGACAGATTGGGCAGGGCGTTCTAAAGAGAGTGCGCCAGATAAGTTTTCAGATTATGAAAAGGCGCATAAACTGCTTGAACATCTAAATTCATATTCTGGCACTCAGGTAGGGAATCCAGCATCGGCAGCCAAAGCATTTATCAAAGTTTCCAAACTTGAAAATCCACCAATGCACTATCTTATGGGCAAAGATGCTTACCAACTTTCTAAACAAGTTTTTGAAGAAGCTCTTGCCGAATTTAAAAAATATAAAGAAGATGCCAAGCATCTTGATTTTGGAGATGAAGATTATTGGAAATGATTTTTCCGAACAATTAACTTGAAAAAATTAAAAAAGTCCTATTAGGACTTTTTATTTCCAAACAATATAGATAGAATTAAAATATAATAAAAGAATCGATAGAGGGAAAAAATTATGTTTGGCAAAGAACAGACGCTTGATTTAATAGTGTTGAGGAAGAATTCGTCCAATGAAAATAGTTGGTGGCAACAACATCCAGATGACGAACGATCTCATTTAAATGAAGAATGTGGACTTTTCGGTGTTTGGGGACATCCTGATGCCGCTCGCCTGACCTATTTTGGACTTCATGCTCTCCAACATCGTGGGCAAGAAGGTGCAGGGATTTTGGTCAATAATAATGGCAAACTCAATCGTCATCGTGGTCTGGGTCTGGTCACAGAAGTTTTCCGTGATGAAAAAGATTTGGAAGAGCTGACAGGCTCAGCAGCCATCGGTCACGTCCGTTATGCCACGGCTGGTTCAGCGAATATCAATAATATTCAACCTTTCCAGTTTGAATTTCATGACGGAGCACTTGGGCTTGCCCACAATGGAAATTTAACCAACGCCCAATCATTGCGCTGTGAACTTGAAAAATCAGGGGCAATCTTCTCCAGTAATTCAGACACAGAAATCCTCATGCATTTGATTCGCCGTAGTCATCATCCAGAATTTATGGGCAGAGTCAAAGAAGCGCTCAATACGGTCAAAGGTGGCTTTGCCTATCTCATTATGACTGAAAACTCAATTGTCGCAGCCCTTGACCCTAATGGATTTCGACCACTCTCAATCGGAAAAATGAGCAATGGTGCGCTCGTTGTGGCCTCAGAAACCTGTGCTTTTGATGTCGTTGGCGCCACTTGGATTCAAGATGTTCAACCCGGTGAAATCATTGAAATTAATGATGACGGCATTCATGTGGACCAATTTACTGACAGCATCAACATGACCATTTGTTCAATGGAATACATCTATTTTGCCCGTCCTGACAGTAATATCGCTGGAGTTAATGTTCATACTGCCAGAAAACGTTCAGGAAAAATTTTAGCCCAAGAAGCCCAAATTGATGCTGATATTGTCATCGGTGTTCCTAATTCATCACTCAGTGCTGCTTCAGGCTACGCTGAAGAATCTGGCTTGCCTTACGAAATGGGCCTGATTAAAAATCAGTATGTGGCAAGAACCTTCATTCAACCAACTCAAGAACTTCGTGAACAAGGCGTTCGCATGAAATTGAGTGCTGTTCGAGGTGTTGTAGAAGGAAAACGCGTCATTATGGTTGATGATAGTATTGTGCGTGGGACAACCAGCCGTCGCATTGTCAAACTCCTCAAAGACGCAGGCGCCGCTGAAGTTCATGTGGCAATCGCCAGTCCCGCTCTCAAATATCCATGTTTTTATGGCATTGATATTCAAGATCGTGATGAACTCATCGCAGCTACACACACGACTGATGAAATCAAAGAAGCTATCGGAGCAGATAGTCTGACCTATCTCAGCCAGACAGGACTTGTCAAAGCGATTGGTCATGATAAACTTTGCTTGTCATATTTTGATGGCGAATATCCAACGCCGCTTTATGATTATGAAGCTGACTATTTGGAATCGTTAGCGAAAAATAGCGTGAAATAGAAAACTAGAGGATTCACTCTAGTTTTTTTAGCTAAATTCTAAAGCGATTATTTTAGATTACTCCTTTTAATATGTTAGGATAAGAAATAATAGCAAGTGAGGTGAGCAAATGATTATTACAATAGTTGGAGGAACAGGACTAGTTGGCCAAGGTATTTTCAAAGAGCTTGCTCAAGTTGTGGATTATGAATTACACAGTTTATCAAGAAATGGTAAATCTAAAGATAATCTAGTTGAGCCAGTCCTCTATCATTCCGCTAATCTAAATGAAACCGGTGATTGGCAAGAACTTTTACAAAAATCAGATTGGGTGATTGATGCGGTAGGAATTCTATTTCCAAGTAAATCAAAGGGAACAACTTATGAAAAAAATAGTATTCAACCAGCAAAAATAATTATTGATACAATAGTTAACTCAGAAAATCAATGTCTTTTTATTTCGGCAAATGATGGTCCTTTTTTTATGAATGACTATATGAGAGCTAAAAAAGAAGTGGAGGCTTATGGTCAAAAACGTTTGAAATCAAGATTTGTTTCTGTTTTTCCAGGAATTGTCTATGATGCTTCACGAAAAAGCAGTTATTTTCCAGCACGCCTATTGGAACCACTCATAAAAATTCCAATTTTTTCTTTCTTAAAAAGTTATCGTCCAATTAAACGAAGTCAATTTGCTAAAGAGATTCATAAAATTATCGAAGGAAAAGAAAGTTCACTGACCTCTCGTATTAAATAAAAAACTCATGTTTAGACATGAGTTTTTCTAATTTACTTTGATTTTTTAAGAAGTGGAACTATTTTTGGATAAATAAGATAGGCGATGATAATTAAGATAATCAATGACGTAGCAATAAGATTCCATGATTTCATTAGTTCAATACTTCGAGCTGTAGGAATAGGGGTTGAAGTAATAACGAACAGGGTCTTGATTGATAAGCCGTTTTTCATGATGATGAGTGAACCTAAAAGCATCAACAAAAATTGGTGAAGAATACTTCCGATATTTTGAATGGTATATTTTACCCAGATCCGTTTATCTTCAACGATATTAATAGTACTTTCATAGTCTTGAGTTAAGCTTGAATTTAAACTTCCTTTGAATAAGCTAGTAAGGAATAAACCTAGAGCAAATAGAGGACTAAAAACAATCAAAAGTAAACCTAGAAAAATGCCGATTAAAGAGTAGGTTTTGACATTATTTCCAAGTAAATTTTTGACCTTAGAGGCAAAGACAATTCCTAAAACATAAGGAAGATAAAACTGTAAAAATAAATGCTGATGACCATAAAAACCAGCGACATACAAAGAACAAAAAAGAAATAAATAATTTCCCACTGCCCCATTAATAGCTGTCAAATATGATAATTTACGAGGGATATTTCTTTGAATTTTATTTTTGAAAAAATTCGTAGCGACAATATAGAGAGTGACCAAAAAGAAAAATCCGAAAATGAAATAATCAAATTCTAAACTATTGGCAAGTAATCGACTTGAACGTAATAGAAAGAGGCAAACAAAAAATAAAGCAAATAAAATAAGATATTTATATGAAGCTTTTTTCTAAATCATTTGGATCAACTTTGTAATTGTCCAAATTTCCAACTAATTGGAAGGAGATAAGATAAACTATTCCATAGAAGACAAAGAACAGGGGATATTTTAGAGAAGGGGATAAGACAAAAGAAAAGCCAAGGGCTAAAAATAAAAGTAAGCTAACTAAGGTTTTTCCTTTGATAAGCTGGTTAGTATTTTTTAGATAATAATTTACCGAAGTGTTTGACATCGGCAACCAAGCTGCACTCACTCCTAAAAGAATACCGGATAAAGTATAGAAAGGAAAGTAGAAAGAACCAATAAAACCAAGTAAGCAACCAAGTAAACCGGCATACAATGAAATTTTTAAAAGACTATAGCTGTTAATTCTTGTTTTTATTCCCCTTATAAAGAATACGCCAGTCATTCTGAAAGTATAAAAGAGCAAAAAAGGAAGGAGGGCAAGAAGCGAGGTTCCTTTTGCAATTTGAATAAAAATCATGAATGGAAGGACAATAATTGTATTACTTAATATTAAGAGGGCAGACTTTCCCAAAGAATTTAGATGTTGAGTCATTTTTCTCCTATCTTTTCTATTTTGACATCTAAATCCATTATAAGGCAAAGTGTATTAAAAAGACAGCTTCACTTTTTTTGATAAAAATCTAATAAGAGACTTCTTCCGTTTTTTTGTAAAACTAAAATATTAAATTGACAAAAAATTAACAAAAGAATATAATATTAGCAACATAATAATAACGCTTTCAAAGGAGGAAGTAAATTATGAAAAAAATATTATTGGCTATATTAATAGTTGGAACCACCATCGCTGTGGGATTTCGAGTGAGTGCCGATAGCCTGGTTTATCGTCTATATAATCATAATACCGGAGAGCATTTTTATACTACAAGTGCAACTGAACGAGATTTTGATATTAAGGTTGGTTGGACTGATGAAGGATTAGGTTGGGTAGCGCCAGATAAAGGGACAACGGTTTATCGGATTTATAATCCCAATGCTGTGGGTGGTGATCATTATTACACAAAAAGTAAGTATGAAGCGCAGTCTTTGGTAAATAAAGGCTGGAAGTGGGATAATCAAGGAAAAGCAGTTTTTTATTCAGGCGGAAATTTGCCGATATACGTTGCTTATAATCCCAATGCCCAATCTGGTGCCCATAACTACACTGGTAATTCAAATGAAGAAAATAACTTGATTAATATTGGTTGGAAATATAAAGCAGTCGCTTGGAATGCTGTCAGTTTGTCAGTAAATCCTTCAAATAATTCTTTGCAAGAACTCGCTGATGGGATGAATGCAGAAAGTTCAAACATTATTTCTGAAAGTGGAGGAATTTTTACTAAGGCAATCGTTACTGTCAGTGGTAATACACTCGTTATTACTTTTACACTTTCTCAAAATATGGGAGTGGTCAGTCCTGATGAAATAGTAGGAATGAAAAATAATTTAGCATCCCTATTTAATGAAAACGAATCTATTTTTAAAAGTATAGGTATTGCCAACCTTTCAGTTAGATATAATTTTAAAAATCCTGACGGAAGCTTAGCAGCAAGCATTGCTTATCCATGAAATAACTGATTTTACTTATAAATATTAAAACTACTGACAAAAAATTGTCAGTAGTTTTTGTATATAATAAAAGTCAAAAAAACGAATCAAAAAGTTTGACCATTACTGACCAAAGTATTATAATTAGAATGTAGTGAGAAAAAGATAATAATCACTACTAACTATGAAATCGAAATGAGGTGTTTTTATGGACATCGAAAAAATGACAACAACGATGCAAGAAGCACTTGGTTCAGCGCAACAAATTGCGCAAGTTCGTCATCACCAAGTGATTGAAGTTCCACATTTATGGCGAATTTTTGTTCAACCTAATAGTTTTGGGGCGAACTTTTATAAAGATTTAGGGATTGACCTAGATGACTTTACAAATTTAATTGAAAAAGAAATTGACAAAATTAATTCAGTAGAAGGTTCAAATATTACTTATGGTCAAAACCTAAGTCCAGATTTGTTCCAAATATTTACTGAAGCAGACAAAATTGCGCAAAAAATGGGCGATGAATACTTATCAACTGAGATTATTCTCCTTGCCCTCTTTGAATTAAAACAAAATCCATTGACCAGTTATTTGGTTAGCCATGGACTAACAAAAGCAAAAGCGCAAGCTGCAATTGAAAAATTACGCGGAGGTGATAAAGTGACCAGTCAAAATGCAGAAGAAACATACAAAGCACTTGAAAAATATGGGGTAGATCTCGTTGCTCAAGTTAAATCAGGTAAACAAGATCCTGTCATTGGACGTGATGAAGAAATTCGTGATGTCATTCGAGTGCTTTCTCGTAAAACAAAAAATAACCCCGTTCTTATTGGTGAACCTGGGGTTGGTAAAACAGCCATTGTTGAAGGATTGGCACAAAGGATTGTCAGAAAAGACGTTCCTGAAAATCTGAAAGATAAAACAATCTTTTCACTTGATATGGGTGCCCTGATTGCAGGAGCGAAATATCGTGGTGAATTTGAAGAACGTTTGAAAGCAGTCCTTAATGAAGTGAAAAAATCAGATGGACAAATTATCCTCTTTATTGATGAACTTCATACGATTGTTGGTGCAGGTAAAACAGAAGGTTCAATGGACGCTGGGAACCTTTTAAAACCAATGCTTGCACGTGGTGAACTCCATTTGATTGGGGCAACTACCTTGGATGAATATCGTAAATACATGGAAACAGATAAAGCACTTGAACGTCGTTTCCAAAAGGTATTGGTTACTGAACCTACTGTTGAAGATACAATTTCAATCTTGCGTGGTCTAAAAGAACGTTTTGAAATTCACCATGGAGTGACCATTCATGATAATGCTTTAGTCGCAGCAGCAACCCTTTCAAATCGTTATATTACTGACCGATTTTTACCAGATAAAGCCATTGACTTGGTTGATGAAGCCAGTGCAACAATTCGTGTAGAAATGAATTCACTCCCAACTGAACTTGACCAAGCTAATCGTCGCTTGATGCAATTAGAAATTGAAGAAGCGGCCCTCAAAAAAGAACGAGATGATGCTTCTAAGAAACGTCTTGAAATTATACGTGGTGAAATTGCTGAACTTCGAGAAGAAAATAATCAACTCAAAGCTCAATGGGAAGCTGAGAAAAAAGAAGTGGGCAATATTTCTGAAAAACGAAATGAATTAGAACATGCTCGCCACGAATTGGAAGAAGCTCAAAATGAAGGAAACTTAGAAAAAGCAGCAGCCCTTCGTTATGGTAAAATTCCTGAAATTGAAAAAGAACTCAAAGCTATTGAAGAAAAAGCAAAATCAGATGATTTATTTTTAGTTCAAGAATCAGTCACTGAAGAACAAATCGCTGAAGTGGTTGGACGCATGACAGGTATTCCAATTACCAAATTGGTTGAAGGTGAACGTGAAAAATTACTTCACTTGCCAGAAACACTGCATCAAAGGGTCGTTGGACAAGATGAAGCTGTTGAAGCCGTATCTGATGCCATTATCCGTGCGCGTGCAGGAATTCAAGACCCTAATCGTCCACTTGGCTCATTCCTCTTCCTCGGTCCAACTGGGGTAGGTAAGACCGAACTCGCGAAAGCTTTGGCTGAAAATCTCTTTGATTCAGAAGAACATATGGTTCGGATTGACATGAGTGAATATATGGAAAAACACTCTGTCTCTCGGTTAGTCGGAGCACCTCCAGGATATGTCGGTTACGATGAAGGAGGCCAATTGACTGAAGCCGTTCGTCGTAATCCTTATACAATCATCTTGCTTGATGAAATCGAAAAAGCACATCCAGATGTCTTCAATATCTTGTTGCAAGTTTTGGATGACGGCCGTTTGACGGACTCTAAAGGTGTTCTCGTTGACTTTAAGAACACAGTGTTGATTATGACTTCAAATGTCGGTTCTCAATATTTGCTTGATAATGTTGGAGAAAATGGTGAAATTTCGGAAGAAACAACTGAAAACGTGATGGCTCAACTTCGGGCACATTTCAAACCAGAATTTCTAAATCGAATTGATGATACCATTCTTTTCAAAACATTGGCACTTGAGGATATTAAGAATATTATCGTTAAAATGACTAGCCAACTTTCACATCGTCTTGAAGAAATGGATGTTCAACTTGAGTTGAGTGAAGAAGTAAAAGTTTGGATTGCCGAAAATGCTTATGAACCAGCTTATGGTGCACGTCCACTCAAACGTTATTTGACAAAAGTCATCGAAAATCCATTAGCTAAGCTGATTATCGGCGGAAAAATTCCACCAAAATCAAAAGTTATTGTAACGCTTGTAGATAACAAGATTGACTTTGATATTCAAACGATTGCTGAATAAATAGAAAAAACCGTTAGCTGATGCTGGCGGTTTTTTATATTTGATAGACAATTACAGTTGAAATGATTTGTTATTTCCGAACGATTCAATCGAAAAGTTTCAGTACTACCCGCTGGAACTTTTTTTATGTTTGAAAATCATTTAACATGGAAGTAGAATAAAATAAATCAGAAAATGGAGAATGACAGTGTCTGAGAATGCGTATGCAAAATCTGGGGTAGATGTAGAAGCAGGGTATGAGGTGGTTTCTCGTATTAAGAAGCATGTGGCTAAAACCGAACGTTTGGGTGTGCTTGGGGCACTGGGTGGTTTTGGTGGAAGTTTTGATTTATCTGTGCTTGATGTGAAAGAGCCTGTATTGATTTCGGGGACAGATGGTGTGGGAACTAAATTGATGTTAGCCATTCAAGCAGACAAACATGACACGATTGGGATTGATTGCGTAGCCATGTGCGTCAATGATATTATTGCTGCTGGGGCTGAGCCATTGTATTTTTTGGATTATATTGCTACAGGGAAAAATATTCCTGAAAAATTGGAGCAAGTTGTGGCTGGAGTGGCCGAAGGTTGCTTGCAAGCAGGAGCAGCTCTGATTGGTGGAGAAACAGCTGAAATGCCCGGAATGTATGATGAAGATGATTATGATTTAGCTGGTTTTGCTGTGGGTGTGGCTGAAAAATCACAATTAATTGATGGCGAAAAAGATGTGGAAACGGGCGATGTTTTGCTTGGTCTTGCCTCATCTGGGATTCATTCTAACGGATACTCTTTGGTTCGGAAAGTTTTTGCTGACTTTGATTTGAATGAATCGTTGCCTGAACTTGACCAATCTTTGATTGATTCTCTTTTAACTCCGACAAAAATCTATGTCAAAGAGCTTTTACCCTTGATTAAACAAAATAAAATAAAAGGGATTGCTCATATTACAGGCGGAGGATTCCATGAGAATTTACCAAGAATGTTCGGAAATAGCTTGTCAGCTGAAATTGTTGAAGGTTCTTGGAATGTTTTACCAATTTTCAATGCTCTTGAAAAATATGGGGATATCAAACATGAAGAAATGTATGAAATTTTCAATATGGGAATTGGAATGGTAATCGCTGTTGCTCCTGAAAATGCTGAAGCTCTCAAAAAAGAGTTGAATGCATTTGAAATTGGTAAAATGGTCAAAAGACAAGATTCAGCAGTAGTGATTAAAAAATAAATTTTTTTCATTGAGAATAGGGGATAGCGTGAAAATTGCAGTATTTGCATCAGGAAATGGCTCAAACTTTCAAACACTAGCTGAACAATTTCCAGACCAAGTGAAATTTGTTTTTTCAGACCATCATGATGCTTATGTACTTGAACGTGCTGAGCGATTAGGGGTGGCAAAGGCAAGTTTGGAGTTAAAAGAATTTTCTTCAAAAGTGGATTATGAGAAGGCTTTGGTGGAAATTTTAGAAGACCAAGAAATTAATTTAATTCTCTTGGCGGGCTACATGAAAATCATTGGTGCGACGATGTTATCAAAATATAAAGGAAAGATAATCAATGTTCACCCTTCTTATCTTCCAGATTTTGCTGGTTCACCTCATGCGATTGAAGAATCACATGAGGCAAAAAAGGGGTTGGGAATCAGTATTCATTATGTTGATGAGGGTGTTGATACTGGGGAATTGATTGCTCAAATCCCGCTCGCTTATCACGAAGATTTAGAAGTCTATGAGCGTTCTGTTCATGAAGCAGAGCACAAGCTCTATCCAGAAGTCGTTCGCCAAATTATACTTCATCAGCAATGATGAAGTTTTTTTCTTACGTTTTAGCTTAATAAAAATAAGAGAAAATTTTCAGTTCTTTTAAGAAAATAAAACATCTAAAATACTTTTGTAAGCGCTATTTACTTTTGAAATTTAAATGCTAAAATGTAGTGGTAACATAATCTTAAGTAAAATAAGAGAAGGAAAAATGGTAAAGTATCTTAAAGAATTCAAATTTGAAAATTTTATGGTTTTCTTACTTATCACGATTGATATTGCTCTTGCGGTCTTGAGTTCGGTCTTTTTAGCAAATGTGCTCAATTCTTTGATTGCAAAAGAGATGAATCAATTTTTCTTATGGTTAGCTATTGATATTATCCTTTGGATGGTCGATAGTTTTGTTCAAGGAGCGCGTGATGTTTGGAAAGAAATTGCCATACAAAAACAGCTTAATGCCGTACGCCGGGATATCATTGAGCCTCTGACGGAAATTTCTTATTCTGATTTTGAAAAAAATAGTAAGGAAGATTATAATTCGTGGTTAAATAATGATACAAAACTACTTTATGATAATGGTTTCCACCAGATTTATTTTGTTTATACGGGAATTGTTGCGATGCTATTCTCAGGAATTGCTATTATCTTTTTCCACTGGGTATTGCTTTTGACAACCCTTTTGGTTGGAGCACTTTTGTTCTATTTTCCAAAAATGTTTAAACAATCAGTGGAACGAGATACGGAACAAGTGTCGGAGCTTGCAAATGATGCCTTAGCGACATCTACGGATTACTTGCGTGGTTATGAAGTGCTTTATCATAATAAACAATTGGGTCTTATGCAAGAGCGAACCATGGGGAAATTTAATCAATTAGCTACGGCGAATGTGAAATTAATTTTTACTCGTGCTTGGATGCAGTATTCTTTATTAGGGACAAGTATGTTAGGGCAGTTTTTGATTTTAGCTGTTGCTGGTTTTCTTATCATGAATGGGCAAATTGGCATTGGTGTTGTCATGAGTGTCGGAAATTTGTCAGGGACAGTAACTAATTACTCAAAAAGTGTAGCAAATAGTTTAATATTGCTCAATGCAACTGGAAAGCTGCTAGAGAAATATGGAAAAATTACTGACGAATCAAAAGTTACTGACGGAGAAGAAGTGACAGCTTTTGAAAGTAAATTAGAATTAAAAAATCTGGCAGTTGCATTTCCTGATGGGCAAAAAATTGAGTATCCAGAAATTGTCATTGAAAAAGGAAAAAAATACGCGATTATTGGCGATAGTGGAAGTGGAAAATCAACCTTGATTAATTTGTTGGTTGGGAATAAGCAAGACTATGAAGGAGAAATTTTATTAGACGGGAAAGATTACAAAGGAATTAATCGAAAATCTTTACCTCATGTGATGAGTGTGATTATGCAATTTCCCTATCTTTTTAAGGAAACAGTAGAAGAAAATTTGACTTTAGGGCGCAAAATTTCGCCAGATATCTTTGATAAATCGATTAGAATTGCTTGTGCGGATGACTTTGTATTTAATAAACTTGATACGGTTTATGATAAAAATTTATCAGGAGGTCAGCAAGAAAGATTATCTGTTGCTAGAGAACTAATGGGCAGTAAGCCAATTTTAGTGATGGATGAAAGTACGGCGAGTGTTGACAAAAAAACAGCTCTAGCTGTAGAAAAAAATATTTTAGAAAATCCTGATTTGACGGTGATTATGATTACACACCATCTATATGATGAAACTCAAAGTTATTTGGATGAGGTGATTCATTTAGGACAGGAAATTGCTTAAAAAATAAATTTATATTAAAAAGACACGTGCAAGTGTCTTTTTATTTTTACTTAAATTGTAACAATTCTTCTAATGAGTTCATGTATTTCTTCAATTGGCTTATCTTGACCGTTCATTAACCATTTGCGCCAAAGAGCATAAACTCCATTTGCGACAAAAGTAATGAAATATTCGTCATTTGTTTTTTCATAAAATTTCTCAATTTCTTCAATATAAATTTGACGAATAATTGGTTCGTAACCTTGACTTTCAGAAAGAAAGAGGTCACTTTTGAATTCTTCAAAGAATTTTAATTGGTTTTCAATTTTTGAACTGGCAGAAACATCCTGACGAATGATTTCAAAACTTTGAGAAATTTGAGGCTGATAGTATTGATAAATGACCTGGTCAATGGACTCAAAGTTACGATAAAAAGCCATTCTGCTAACTCCGGCTCTCTTACAAACGTTTGAAACGGTGAGTTGAGCAAGATTTTTCGGTTTTTCAAATGTTTTTTGAATTCCTAATAGTTGCAAAATTGCTGTAGTAATAAAATCTTTTGTATCGTTTTTGATAGTTTGGGAATAGTTTGTCGCTGCCATTACACTTCTCCTGATTGTGTCACACAAGCTTTTCAAAGGCTTGTATTTTTTACACTTCTATCGTACAATAATTTTACATAAGTTTCAAGTGTAACAGATGTGAATTAAGAAAAATAGAGGAAAAAATTAAATGACAAATACAAATAAAAAAACAATTGTTGTTACAGGTGGTTCTGGATATATTGCTATGTTTATCATGATTGCTTTATTGAAAAAAGGCTATCGAGTACGGGCGACATTGCGGACGATGTCTCGACAAGAAGAAGTGAAAAAAATGATGGCACAAGGCGGAATTTCAGATTTTACAGATTTAGATTTTGTCCAAACTGATTTGACAAAAGAAGAAGGATGGAGTCAAGCCATGACTGGTGTTGATTCTGTGATTCATGTGGCTTCACCAACACCTTTGCAACGTCCTGACGCTGATGATTTAATGGTGAAAATGGCTGTGGATGGAGTGAAGTTTGTGATGAAAGCAGCCAAGAAAGCAGGAGTTAAACGAGTGGTTTTGACCTCAGCATCGGGAGCAGTTTTAGCGGGGCATAAGGATCATCCAGAAATCTTCACAGAGAAAGGTTGGACAAATCTTGATGCTCCAATTAATGCCTACCAACGTTCTAAAACGATGGCGGAAATGGAGTTTTGGAAACTTGCAGAAGCTTATGGTATTGAAGGAGCATCGGTTTTACCTACAGCTGTTATGGGTCCAATTCTTGGAAATGATTTTTCACATTCTAGTGCGGCTATAAAAAATATGTTTGAAGGTAAAATGCCCAGACTTTTAAATTTAGCATTTGATTATGTTGACGTTCGTGATGTTGCTGATTTACATTTGCTAGCTCTTGAAAAAAATGAAGCGATTGGTCAGCGTTTCATTGCAACTTCAGGCCAAAATATTACTTACAAAAAGCAAGCTGAGTTTTTGAAAAAGGAATTTGGTACAAAAGCTAAAAAAGTATCTACTCAGGTAATTCCCGACTTTTTAGTCAAAATTTTAGCTCGATTTGATAAAAGTTTGGCGATGCCAGCTACATTTTTGGGGCAAAACACAGCTTGTTCAAATGAAAAATCAGTTAAACTTTTAGGCTGGAAACCACGTTCAGGTGAAGCAGCGATTATTCAAACGGCACAAACGATGTTGGATTTGGGAGTTATTAAAGTTGATTAAGAAAATTATAGTTTTGAAAATTTTCTATTTCCGAACGTTGTAAGCTAAAAAAGACCAAAGTCAGACTTCTGATCTTTTTCTTCTCTCTAAAAAAGTCTAAAATAGAAACATATTGTGAAAAAAATTGGAGAGAAAAATGCATCCACATTTAAAAGAAGTTTTATTTACCAGAGAACAAATTGCCGAACGTGTCAAAGAGCTTGCGGAAGTTGTTTCACGCGATTATGAAGGAAAAAATCCACTTGTTGTTGGAATATTAAAAGGGTCAATCATGTTTACGGTTGATTTGCTTAAAGAATTATCAATTGATGCTGAAGTTGATTTTATGGATGTTACCAGTTATGGTTATGGGATTTCATCTTCTGGAGAAGTTAGAATTTTGAAAGATTTATCAACCGTGGCTCATGGACGTGATATTTTGATTGTTGAAGATATCATTGACACTGGAAATACTTTGCTCTATCTTAAAAAATTGCTGACAGGACGTCAAGCACATTCAGTAAAAATTATCTCTTTATTAGATAAACCAAGTGGTCGTAAAGTTGATATTGACGCTGATTATGTTGGCTTTGAAGTACCGGATGCCTTTATTGTGGGCTATGGAATTGATTATGCCGAACGTTACCGTCAGTTGCCATATATTGGAATTTTCAATGAAGAGTTTTTAATTAAAGACTAAAAGTAATTTCCGAACAATTATAATAAAAAAAGCCCAGTTTTAAAACTGGTGCTTTTTATTTCCAAACGATAAATGTAAAATAAAGACATGATAAATATTTACTGACAGTTCTGTCAGTTCTTTTATAAGAAAAATATTACTGACAGAATTGTCAGCAGAAAACTTGGAGGAAATCATGTCAAAACGTGCACTTATCAGTGTTTCAGACAAAGAAGGTATTGTAGAATTTGCTAAGAAAATTCGAGAATTTGGTTGGGAAATTATCTCAACGGGTGGAACGAAAGCCGTTTTGGACCAAGAAGAAATTCCGAATATTGCAATCGATGAAGTAACAGGATTTCCAGAAATGATGGATGGGCGCCTTAAAACATTGCATCCACTAATTCATGGAGCCCTTCTTGGACGTAGAGATTTGGAAAGTCACATGGAATCAATGACAGAACATCATATTTCTCCAATTGATTTGGTTGTTGTGAACTTATATCCCTTCAAAGAAACTTTGCTTGCTGGGGGCAGTCAAGCAGAAATGATTGAGAAGATTGATATTGGTGGTCCTTCAATGTTGCGTTCAGCAGCTAAAAATCATGCGTCAGTCACAGTCGTTTGTGACCCAAATGATTATGAAAAAGTACTGACAGAGCTGTCAGTAAAAGGTGAAACAAGTTTAAGTTTTCGTCAGCAACTTGCAGCAAAAGTATTTCGCCACACTGCAAGTTATGATGCTTTAATTGCACAATATTTGACAGAAGAATTTCCGGTAGAAAATGTAAAACCAGAAAAATTAACCTTGACTTACGACCTTAAACAAGGAATGCGTTATGGTGAAAATCCGCAACAAAATGCAGATTTTTATGAGTCAGGAATACCTACGACTTATTCAATTGCCCAAAGTAAGCAAATTCATGGTAAAGAACTAAGCTATAACAATGTTCGTGATGCAGATGCTGCTTTACAGATTGCAAGAGATTTTGAAGAACCAACAGTTGTAGCCCTCAAACATATGAATCCATGTGGGATTGGAAGAGCAACGGATATCGAAAAAGCTTGGGATTATGCCTATGAAGCAGACCCAGTTTCAATTTTCGGTGGAATTATTGTTTTAAATCGAGAAGTAACTTTGGCAACTGCGCAAAAAATGAGTAAGATTTTCCTTGAAATTATTATCGCACCCTCTTATAGCAAAGAAGCCTTGGAAGTTTTAAGTAAAAAGAAAAATATTCGACTTTTAACCGTTGATTTTTCTAAAAAAGAAGCCTCAGAAAAAGAAGTGCATGTAACAGGGGTTCTTGGAGGACTACTTGTTCAAAATCAAGATGTCATTGTTGAAAATCCAAAAGAATGGACAGTGGCGACTAAAGTTCAACCAACTGACAGACAAATGGAGGCCATGGAGTTTGCTTGGAAAGCAGTTAAGTTTGTCAAATCAAATGGGATTATTGTGACCAATGACCACCAGACGCTTGGTGTTGGTCCTGGCCAAACTAACCGTGTGGGCTCAGTAAAAATTGCCTTAGAGGCAACCGCTGATAAATCATTAGAACTTCAAGAAAATGCGGTTCTTGGTTCGGATGCCTTCTTCCCGTTTGCTGACAATATTGATGAAATTGCTAAGGCAGGAATTAAAGCAATCGTTCAACCAGGTGGCTCTGTACGTGACCAAGAAGTGATTGATGCCTGTGATAAATATGGAATTGCGATGGTTTTCACAGGACTTCGTCATTTTAGACATTAATAAAAAGTCTACCTTTAGGGTAGATTTTTTTCACTAATTTAATATTAAAATTTCTATTGTAAAATCATCTGTATATTGTCATTGAAAAAATTTTCAAGTTTCAGAACATTCATCTTTATCTCCTTTTCTGATATAATGTAGGGAATGCAAAGAATACATTTAGCAAAGGAAAAGAAATGACTGTACTACTTTTTGATATTGATAACACCTTACTTGATTTTGATAAAGCAGAATATGATGCTTTGGGAAAAATTTTTACCCACTATCAAATTGAAGATAATCAGGAAAATCGTGCGACTTACTCTCGTGAAAACAAAGCGCTTTGGCGTTTACACGAATCAGAAAAACTTTCACGTGAAGAACTTCTATCTACTCGATTTGACCATGCTTTTAGAGCTTTAAATGTGTCAGTAAATTATAATCCAGTTGCTGTTGATGATGAATATCAACTTTACTTATCACAAGGGCATGAACTGATTAATCATGCCAAAGAATTACTGACAGAGCTGTCAGCAAAAGAGGCAGAAATGTATGTGGTTAGTAATGGAACTTCACGTGTTTCTCGTCCGCGAATATTTGAGTCTGGAATTTCTGATCACTTTAGAGAAATCTTTATTAGTGAAGAAGTGGGTCATCATAAGCCTTCGCTTGCTTTCTTCGATTATGTCTTTGACCACATTGAAGCGGCCAATCAAAAGGAATTTACAATCGTTGGGGACTCCCTAGCAACTGATATTTTAGGAGGGAATAGAGCTGGAATAAAGACAATTTGGTATAATCCAAAACAATTGGAAGTTAGTGGAGAAGCACAACCAGATGTGCAAATCCAAGACCTATTAGAAATTCCAGCTTTGGTTAAAAATTGGTAATAAAAAACACTGTTTATTTTAACAGTGTTTTTTTATTATGCCTTCACTTTTTTTCTCAAAAATAGACTTAAAATGAAACCGAAGCTTACAAAAATAAGAAGTAAGTAGAAAGTATGATGGAAGGCAGTTAAATTCGCTTGTAAAGGAGAAAGTCCAGTCTGTTTTTTGATTTGACCACTTAAAAATGCTGTCAAAAAGGCAATGGCAAATGAGTTGACTACTTGCATCATTTCATTTGTTAGTGGAGTAACTCGACTGATATTTTTCATTGGAACAGATTGAAGGGCGTGATTATTAACTTGCATATTGACTAAACCTTGACTTAAACCAAGTAAAACAATAGCACAAAGTGTGAAAGCTAAAGAAGAACTAGGTTTAATTTGACTAAAAAGACTAAGACTTAGAGCTCCCAGAGTAAAACCCGGCAGAACTGCGGCTTTCGTCCCAAATTTATCAAAAATACGCCCACCGATTGTCATTCCTAAAAAACTAGCAATTGCCTGCGGAACCATGATTAGCCCTGTATTTTCAGAAGAAAGTCCAACGACATTTTGTAAGTAAAGTGGGACAAGAAGCATGGCCCCAAAAACAACGATTTGATTGAGCCACATGAGCGAAATTCCTTTTGTAAATTCAGAAATTGCAAAAGCTCGAAGGTGTAAAAGAGGATTCTCAACACGTAGTTCAACAATAATGAATAAAAGCAACATGATTATACCAAGGACTACAAAAGAGAGGGCAGTAGGATTTGACCAGCCTTTATCTGTCCCAACGTGTACACCATAAATTAAAATTGGAAAGGCAAATGGAGAAAGAAGAGCCCCTTTTAAATCAATTTTACTTGCTTTATTTGCAGGAAAATTGGGGAGAAAGAGGAGAACAAAGATTAGGGCTAGAACTCCAACCGGAAGATTAATCAAAAAGACAGTTGACCAATTGAAGTGTTTAACTAAGAAACCTGAAAGTGCAGGTCCTATTGTTGGAGCGAGCAACATTGGTAACCCTAGAAGGCCCATCATTGAACCTCGTTTTTCCATTGGAATAATTTTAAAAGACATCCCAATTCCGATTGGAGCAACAACGCCACCAGTTAAGCCTTGAGCAATTCGCCAAATAATAAGACTTTGCAGTGAGTGAGCGTTAGCTGCAAGAAATGAAGCGATAGTGAAAAAAATGATTGCTAAAGCAAAAACTTTTTTATCTGAAAAGCGGTCTCCCAAAAATCCAGCAAATGGAATAACTGTGGCCATAGCTAAAGTATAAGCAGTAATGACCCACTGACTATTTGAGAGATTTTGATGGAAAGCAGACTGAATATGCGGAAGAGTGACATTCATAATGGTTGTATCCATCATTACTAAAAGCATTCCAATTGCAATTGTTAGAACCGCAGGTAAGACTTTTTTTAAATTAAAATCATTAGTATTATTCATAAAGAACCTTCTTTTATATTTTTAGAACACTGTTCGGTAAAAATAATACCATTGTTCTGAAATAAAGTCAAGAAAAAAACTTCCTCAGGAAGTTTTTTATAAATTAATTAATTTTAAGCATTTTTTCAATTCCTGAAATAATAAGCTGTAAACCAAACTCAAAACTTTCAGAAGAGCCAAGACTGGTGAGGCTTTCAGTTCGCCAATATTTATCGAGAAAAGGAGCCAGTTGTACCAGAGGAATTTTGACAGTAGAAAGAGGTTTTTCGGGTTGCTCTACTAAACGATCACTATCTATTTTACTGGTGTAAATAAAATTTAGAAAAAGGTTAATGGTGTAAAATTTATGATCATCAGAAAGCTTGAGATCATCTACAATCATTAAAAGTTTATCAAAGAGCCGAAGATAGTTCTCAGATTCTGGTGGATAATCCATCATCAATTGTGCGAGGTTTGGATAAGATTCTAAAACAGCATAAATATTTTTACCATAGACGAAAAGGCGGTCTTGCCACGTTTTCTCATTTGCTGGAAAAATAATTTCAAGGCTTGCTTTATCAATAAGTTCTGCAAAAAGTGCTTCTTTACTTGAAAAATGGTAGTAAAGAGAAGACACTGTCATTCCTAGCCGACTAGCTAACTTACGCATTGAAAATTCTGTGAGAGGAAGTTCTTCTAAAAGTTCCCAGCTGCTACTAATAATTTTATCTTTGGTTGGTTGAGTCGCCATAAGTTTTCGCTTTCTTTTTCTACTTAGATTTATTTTACATGTTTTTAATGAAAATTGCGATAGAAAAGCTGATAAACAAATTTGTCATTTAAATATTGTAAGGGGAAAACTCTAGCTATAATTGAGTAAATACCGAACAATCTCTCTTCTTATTTCTTGAAACTTTTGTTCAGGCTTTTTCTTTTATCACAAATCTTTTAAGATAGAATTATAAGATTTATAATGCAAGAAAAGATAGATGAGCTATCGTCACTTTGACTTTTATTATTCGTTCAAGATTTGTTGAATAATAAATAAAATAGCTGAATACACAAGTTTGTGTATATAAAAAACGTTTGGGAATATCGGAGAAATGATGAAAATTTTGGTAATTGGTTCTGGCGGCCGCGAACATGCCTTAGCAAAAAAATTTATGGAAAGTCCTCAAGTTGAAGAAGTCTTTGTAGCTCCAGGCAATTCAGGAATGGAAAAAGATGGAATTCAAATAGTTGATATTTCCGAACTATCTAATGATAAATTAGTTAAATTTGCTCAAAATCAAAACATTGGACTAACATTTGTTGGCCCAGAAACAGCTTTGATGAATGGCGTCGTCGATGCTTTTATAAAAGCAGAATTACCAATTTTTGGGCCAAATAAAATGGCCGCAGAGCTAGAAGGTTCTAAAGATTTTGCAAAATCAATTATGAAAAAATATGGGGTTCCGACGGCTGATTATGCTACTTTTGATAGCTTAGAGCCTGCTCTTGCATATCTAGATGAAAAAGGAGTTCCTCTTGTGATTAAAGCTGATGGGCTCGCTGCTGGAAAGGGTGTGACGGTTGCCTTTGATATTGAGACCGCTAAGTCAGCTCTGGCCGATATTTTTTCTGGTAGTCAAGGAAAAGTTGTGATTGAGGAATTTCTTGATGGTGAAGAATTTTCTTTATTTAGTTTTATCCATGACGGGAAAATATATCCGATGCCGATTGCTCAAGACCACAAACGAGCTTTTGATGGAGATAAAGGCCCTAACACAGGGGGAATGGGGGCTTACTCACCGGTCCTACATATTTCTAAGGAGGTTGTAAATGAGGCTCTGGAAAAAGTTGTTAAACCAACAGTAGCTGGAATGATAGAAGAAGGCAAGTCATTTACAGGCGTTCTTTATGCAGGTTTAATTTTGACAGAAGACGGAGTCAAAACAATTGAATTTAATGCACGCTTTGGGGATCCTGAAACCCAAGTTGTTCTCCCCCGTTTAAAAAGTGACTTAGCTCAAGCAATTATTGATATTTTAGCTGGAAATGAGCCAACATTAGAATGGCTTGAGTCTGGTGTGACTTTGGGTGTGGTTGTTGCTGCAGAAGGCTATCCTAGTCAAGCAAAACTAGGACTTATTCTTCCAGAAATTCCTGAAGGTTTAAATGTTTATTATGCAGGAGTTTCCAAAAATGAAAATAATCAATTAATCTCTAGTGGAGGCCGAGTTTATCTTGTTTCTGAAACGGGAGAAGATGTAAAAAGTACACAAAAATTGCTTTATGAAAAACTTGATAAATTGGAAAATGATGGTTTCTTTTATCGTCATGATATTGGTTCACGAGCAATATAAAAATTTTGGTTAAGAAAAAAAGAAGAGGAAAAATGGCAGAAGTAGCAATTATCATGGGTTCGAGCTCAGATTGGGCGACAATGAAAGAAACAGCAAAAATTTTAGATGACTTTGGTTTAGCTTATGAAAAAAAGGTCGTATCAGCACACCGAACACCAGCTTTGATGGCTGAATTTTCGAGCCAAGCCCGTGAGGCAGGTTATAAAGTGATCATCGCAGGTGCTGGTGGAGCTGCTCATTTGCCAGGAATGGTAGCTGCTCAGACTCTCGTTCCAGTCATTGGCGTTCCAATAAAATCACGCGCTTTATCTGGTTTGGATTCACTTTATTCAATTGTTCAAATGCCGGCAGGGGTTCCTGTAGCGACAATGGCAATTGGAGAGGCTGGAGCAAAAAATGCTGCTTTATTTGCTTTGCAACTTTTGGCGAATACAAACGAGAATTTATACCAAAAATTGTTGGTCTATCGGGCTGCTGCGCAAGAAATGGTTGAGGAATCAAACAAAGCATTACTTTAAAAAGAGTTCAAAAGTTGTCGGATTTCAAATAATGAAGGGTAGGAAGACTTGTGATAAAGAATACAAAGCAAACAATTGGTATTATTGGTGGAGGTCAGCTTGGACAGATGATGGCAATTGCTGCTCAATACATGGGACATAAAGTCATTACACTTGACCCAAATCCAAACTGTTCTGCGGCAAAAGTATCTGATGAACTGATTGTTGCACCTTATGATGACGTTGACAATTTATTAAGACTCGCCTATGCTTGTGACGTCATTACTTATGAGTTTGAAAATGTATCAGCAAAAGCTTTGCACGAAATTGAAGGCTGTGTAAGGATTCCTCAAGGAATACGTCTGTTAGAGATTACGCAAAACCGTCGCTTTGAAAAAGAATTTTTGACCAACGAAGCTAAAGTTAATGTTGCACCTTGGCAACTCGTAGATTCAGCGGAAAAACTCCCAGAAACAGTAACTAGAAAACAAGTTTTAAAAACAACAACTGGAGGCTATGACGGTCATGGACAAGTGGTTTTAAATGCTGATAAAGACTTGTCAGCTGCAAAATCACTGACAGAACTTTCAGAATGTGTTTTAGAAGATTTTATTTCTTTTGAACGTGAAATTTCTGTTATTATTAGTGGAAATGGTCACGAATATGTGGTTTTTCCTCTAGCTGAAAACGAACATAGAGAAAACATCTTACATCAAACGATTTCTCCGGCTCGTATATCTGCTGAAATTACAGAGAATGCTTATAAAATTGCGACCTCAATTGCGGAAAAATTAGAGCTATCTGGCGTGCTTTGTGTGGAAATGTTCTTAACAGCAGATGGTCAAATCTATGTCAATGAACTAGCTCCAAGACCACATAATAGTGGCCACTTTACAATTGAAGCTTGTGATTTCAACCAATTTGATTTGCATATTAAAGGGATTTTAGGAGAAGACCTACCAGAACCTAAACTTTTGAAACCTGCCATTATGTTGAACGTTTTAGGGCAACACGTTGAGGCAGTTAAGAAACTTAATCATGAGCATGCCGATTGGCATCAACATGATTATGGAAAAGCAGATGCTAAACATAACCGAAAAATGGGACATGTGACAATCTTAACAAATGATTTTGACCAAACGATTAATGAAATTAAAGCAACTAAAATTTGGGATTAATAAAAAATACTTGGTAAAAGCCAAGTATTTTTTTTATTTGATTTAGGTATGATAAAATGACAACATTTCCCCTGAAAAATAGAACAAAACAGTAAGATAAGATTCTTAGAAAGCGATATCATTAACTTGTTAAAAATAAAGAGTCTAAAAATGACTACTTGTTTTTTCAAAGTTTTTTTCTAAATAATATTGCAGAATATCAAAAGAGCCTCTATCAGAATAAAAAACTTGATTATCAATTTTATCTTGATTGAAAGTCATGTAGTTGAGATTTGGAAAGAGTACACTATTTTTTCTAAATTCTTTCGGTAGAACACCATAAGATTTAACGAAAGCGGTGTTGAGCGTTCTGATATCTGAGAAACCACACATGTAAGCAATATTTAATAAATTATCTTTAGAAGAAGAAAGTAATGTTCTTGCTTTTTCAGAACGAATCTTATTTAAATACTCGTTGAAATTAATCCCAAAATTACTTTTAAAGAAATGGGAAAAATACGTTCTGGAAAGTCCTTCATGCGAAGCAATCATTTCTAAAGAAATTTTATGGTCGTAGTTTTCATGAATGTAAGAAGAAATTCTTTCCATTCGCTCTTGGAGATCCATTAATTTATTTTGTTCAGAACTGCTTAAAATACTGTATTCAGAAATACTTAATAAGCGATCTAATAAAAGGGAAGTGTATCCGTGAGTACGCAAGGAATTATTCTTATCATCAGCAAAATAACTTAAAGCCGCTTGTAAGAGTAATTTTAAAGTTTCAGGTTGATTTTTTAGATTGAAAGGATGGCTTTCAAAATAAATTTTATCAAGCTGAGGGAAGATAATTTTAAAAATTTCTGATGAAAACTGTAGAATCAAAAGTTTCATAGAGTCGCTTGAAGATAGTTCGTGAACTTGGCAACTATTAAAGATAATTGCCTGTCCAGCTTTGATTTCAAAGCATTGCTCTTGTGTTATTACCTGACCAGCCCCTTCTAAGACAAAAGCTAATTCAATGTCAAAATGAAGGTGAGGTTTTCTGTAAGTAATATCGACAAGTAGAAAATTAAGATTATTTATTTTTGAGTGATAAATATTCTCTAATTCGTTTTTCATGTTCATTCTCTCCTAATCACTATTATTATGACATATATTACAAGAAATGTATAGTAGTAATTACGAGTTTGAAAATAATATTAATATCATAAAGAGGAGGAGCTATAAAAATGGCTTACTTTAACGACATCGCACCTATCAAATACGAAGGTACAAAAACTAAAAATATGTTTGCCTTTCGCCATTATAATCCAGAAGAAGTAGTTGCTGGTAAAACAATGGAAGAACAACTTCATTTTGCCCTTGCATTTTGGCATACAATTACAATGGATGGGTCAGATCCCTTTGGGGGAGCAACAATGGAACGTCCTTGGGATTTGGAAGGTGGTTCTGAACTTGACCGTGCTCACCGTCGAGTAGATGCTTTCTTTGAAATTGCTGAAAAATTAGGTGTTAAATATTATTGTTTCCATGATATTGATATTGTACCTACTGGAAATTCTTTGAAAGAATTTTATGCTAATTTGGACGAAATTACTGACCACCTTCTTGAAAAACAAAAAGCAACAGGGATTAAATTACTTTGGAATACAGCAAACATGTTTTCAAATCCCCGCTATATGAATGGTGTTTCAACTTCTAACCGTGCTGAAGTCTTTGCTTATGGTGCTGCACAAGTTAAAAAAGGTCTTGAACTTTCTAAAAAACTTGGTGGCGAAAATTATGTCTTCTGGGGTGGTCGTGAAGGTTATGAATCACTTTTGAACACAGATATGGGTCTTGAAATGGACCACATGGCAAAATTCTTCCATTTGGCAATTGATTATGCAAAATCAATCAACCACTTGCCTATTTTCTTGATTGAACCAAAACCAAAAGAACCAATGACTCACCAATATGATTTTGACGCAGCAACAGCTCTTGCTTTCTTGCAAAAATATGACTTGGACAAATACTTCAAACTCAATCTTGAAACAAATCATGCTTGGCTGGCTGGGCACACTTTTGAACACGAATTAAATACTGCACGTACTTTCAATGCTTTGGGTTCTATTGATGCCAATCAAGGAAATTACTTGCTTGGTTGGGATACAGATGAATTCCCAACACTTGTTATTGATATCACACTTGCGATGCACCAAATTCTTTTGAACGGTGGACTTGGCAAAGGTGGAATTAACTTTGATGCGAAAGTACGTCGTACAAGTTTCAAAGCAGAGGATTTAATTCTTGCTCATATTGCAGGGATGGATACTTATGCGCGTGCTTTGAAAGGTGCAGCAGCAATCATTGAAGATAAATTCTTGTCTGATATTGTTGACGAACGTTATAGTTCATACAAAAATACAGAAGTTGGTCAATCCATTGAAAATGGAACAGCAACTTTTGAAAGTCTTGCCGCATTTGCACTTGAACATGGTGACGATATTGAACTTGATTCTAATCACTTGGAATACATCAAATCAGTATTGAATGACTATCTTGTTTAAAATTTAGAACTTAAAAGAGGGCGAGGAATTCCTCCTCGTCCTTCTCTTTTATTATGAGGAATAATAATGACTTACGTGTTAGGAATTGACTTAGGAACATCAAGTCTTAAAGGAATTTTGATGGATGAAGTTGGTAATTTAATTACAACAAAATCTGCTGAATACCAAATTGATACGCCCAAACAAGGCTATTCTGAACAACGTCCAGAATATTGGATTGTGGCACTTGAATCAGTACTGACCGATTTGTCAGTAGAAATTTCAGATTTTGGTCAGCAACTTGCAGGCATTAGTTTTTCGGGGCAAATGCATTCATTAGTCGTTTTAGATGACAATAATAAACCAGTTTATCCAGCAATTCTTTGGAATGATGTGAGAACAAGCAAACAATGTCAAGAAATTACTGACAGACTTGGTCAGCGACTTTTAGAGATTACAAAAAATATTGCTCTTGAAGGATTTACCTTACCAAAAATTCTTTGGCTCCAAGAAAATGAACCAGAGGTTTGGTCAAGAGTAAAAAAAATAATGTTGCCAAAAGATTACTTGAGCCTTTGGCTGACAGGAAATATTTATACCGAATTTTCTGACGCAGCAGGAACTTTACTTTTAGATATTGAGAAAAAACAATGGTCAGAGGAAATTACTGACGCATTCAATATTGATAGGGGAATTCTACCTGAATTGATTGAATCCACTGACCGAACAGGATTTGTCAAAGCAGAAATAGCTGAACGCTATAAACTGACAAATGAAGTAAAAGTATTTGCTGGTGGAGCCGATAATGCTGCCGCCGCTCTGGGTGTTGGTTTAATCAATGAAGAAGTGGGCTTGATTTCAATGGGAACCTCCGGAGTCGTTTCCGCTTATGAACCTAAAATTGCAGATTATAAAGGAAAACTTCATTTCTTTAATCACACGGTTCCGGGTGCTTATTACTCAATGGGAGTAACCTTGGCTGCCGGAAATTCTTTAAACTGGTATAAGGAAACTTTTGGAAAAGGCTTGAGTTTCAATGAACTTTTGTCAGAAGTTTACACAGTTTCTCCTGGTTCAGAAGGATTGCTCTTTACGCCATATATTGTAGGTGAAAGAACACCACATTTTGATTCAAAAATTCGCGGAAGTTTTATAGGAATTTCTGCTCATCATGAACAAAAACATTTTTCAAGAGCAGTGCTTGAAGGAATTACCTTTTCATTGCGTGATTCTAAAGATATCATGGAAAAAACGAAAAACAAGAAGTTTAAACGTTTGATTTCCGTAGGTGGGGGTGCGCAAAATCCCGACATTATGCAAATGCAAGCAGATATTTTTAATTCTGAAATGATTCGCTTAACGGTTGAGCAGGGACCGGGACTTGGTGCTTGTATGATTGCTGCTTTTGGTTGCGGACTTTTTGATAGCTTAGAAGCGGTCACTAAAGCTTTTGTTCATTACAAGGAAGCCAGTTTCATACCAAATCCAAAAAATGTAGCACGTTATGAGCAAATTTATCAAATTTGGAAACAAGTTTATAAAAATACCTCTGAAATTTCTCATCAATTAGTAGAATTCAATGACGAAGGTTAATTATGACATTTACCATTTCCAAAGAATCTTTGCCTTTTAGAGCTGACAAATCAATTAGTCAGATTACATTATCAAATGAACGACTCACCATCGTTGTCCATGATTATGGAGCAAGAGTCCATCAACTCCTCACTCCTGACAAAAATGGAACATTTGAAAATATTCTTTTATCCAAAAACAATTCCGAAACCTATGCAAATGATGGAGGATATTATGGTGTAATTTGCGGTCCAGTTGCCGGGCGTATTTCAGGTGCTACTTATGATTCTGTCAGTTTAGAGGCAAATGAAGGAAAAAATAATTTACATTCAGGAAGCCATGGCTGGGAAAGACAATTTTGGTCTTATGAAACTTTTGAAACAGCATCATCTCTTGGCATTAAACTAAGTTTAAGAGATGAGGAGTCCAGTTTTCCAGGTCAAATCCAAGCAGAAGTCACTTATAAATTAACTGACAATAAGTTAGAAGTGACAATATCAGGTCTGTCAGTAACTGACACAGTCTTTAATCCGGCTTGGCATCCTTATTTTAATCTGTCAGCAGAATTATCAACGACTCATGAGCATTTCATTCAAGCAAATGTTGACTTTCTAGTTGAAACCAATCAAGAGAATATACCAACTGGTCGTCTTCTAACTGTTGACGACAGTTCTTATTCAATTAAAGAAAGCGTTTCAATCAAAAAGCTTTTAAAAGATAATCCCGAAGGACTAGATGATTGCTTTGTTTTTAATCCCAAAGGAGATAAAAGTTTAATGCTTTATGACCCTTTATCTGGTCGGAAACTAGTAGCTCAAACTGATAGACAAGCGGTCGTGATTTACACAGCCACAAATCCAGAAATAGAGTCAATGATTAATGGCAGACCAATGTCCAAAAATCGCGGAATTGCTATTGAATTTCAAGAAATACCTGACCTTGTTCATCATCCTGAATGGGGAACGATTGAGCTTAAAGCAGGTCAAAAAAAGACTTTTATAACAGAATATCTATTTACAACGAATTAAAATTTACTGACAGACTCATCAGTAAATCAGTAAAAATAATTTTAATAAAATAATAGGAGGAATGTATTCGAAAATGAGTAATGAAATCAAACAAGTTCAACATGATGAATATCATGAATTAACGCTTGGAGAACGTATTGGTTATGGAATGGGGGATTTTGCACAAAACCTTGTCTTTGGGACTGTTGGTGGCTTTTTAGCACTTTATATGACGACAGTCAATGCGATTGGTACTGCAACAGCCGGTTTTATTTTTCTGTTTGTCCGAATTATTAATGTATTTTGGGACCCAATGGTTGGGACTTTTATTGATAAAAGAACATCAAAAGCAGGAAAATATCGTCCTTGGCTTTTAAGAGCAGGTATTCCTCTAGTGATTTTAGCTGCCTTACTTTTTGCACCTCTACCAGGTGTTAAAGGGTCTGTTCCCTTTGCTTTTATCGTTTATTTTGCCTTAGACTTAGTATATTCAGTTGTTAATATTCCTTATGGTTCACTTAATGCATCATTAACTCGTAATCCGGAATCCGTTGATAAGCTGACAAGTACACGGATGATGTTGGCAAATGGAGCCAATCTCCTAGTCTATACCCTCTTTCCAATGTTTGTCCAAATGGCAGCACCGAAAGGAAGAAGTCTTAAAGATACTGGATTATTTGGCCTTAAACTTCATATGGGGAATTATACTGACCCTTCAGTGGGACATGCTTGGTTTGGAGTTTACTCAGTTTATATGATTATTGGTGCAATAGCTTTATTCCTATGTTATAAATTGACCAAAGAACGTGTGGTTGCAACAGCAGAACAATCGGCAGAAGTTAAAACAACTGACCTCTTCCTTGAATTAAAGAACAATCGTCCACTTGTGATTCTAGGGATTTTCTTCATGTTAGCTTTTACTTTCATGTTTTTATGAATACTGTAAATGGTTTCTTTAATCAATTTGTTGTTGGACATTCAGAATGGATGGGAGCCATTGGCCTCATTGCTTCAATTCCAGGAATTGTTTTCCCAATCTTTTGGCCTCGTTTAAAGAAAATTTTCGGTAAAAAAGGTTTCTTTCATCTTTTTATCGGAATGTTCATTGTTGGAGAAATTTTGACATATATTTGGTCCCTTAATGGAATGCATGATGCCCTCTGGTTAGCTTATGTTGCAACCTTTATTAAACAATGGGGCTTAACTTCAGCAACAGGATTCATGTGGGCATTAGTTCCTGAAGTTGTCGCTTATGGAGAACTCAAATCGGGTAAAAGAAATGCTGCGATTATTAACGCAATCATGGGACTTTTCTTCAAAATTGGTTTTACATTAGGTGGAGCGATTCCACTTTGGTTCTTAGCAGCTTATGGTTTCAATGAGACAGCAGCACATCAACATGCTAATGCCTTAGCTGGTATAAATCTCACAGCAATTTGGATTCCAGCCGTTCTTGCTCTTGTATCAATGATTATTATGCAACTCTATCCAATTTCTGATAAGGATGTAGCAGAGATTAATCAACAGCTTGATGAAAAACGTGCTCAACTTAAGGAAGCGGAATAATTTATATTAAAAGGAGACAAAATCATGTCACTTATTCAAAACCCAATTCTTACCGGCTTTAATGCAGACCCAAGCATTATTCGCGTAGAAGATACTTATTACATCGCGAACTCCACTTTTGAATGGTTCCCCGGTGTTCGTTTACATGAATCAAAAGATTTAGAACATTGGAACCTACTTCCAAGTCCATTGTCAACAATCACTTTGTTGGATATGAGAGGAAACTCAGCTTCAGGTGGGATCTGGGCCCCTGATTTATCTTATGCGGATGGTAAATTTTGGCTTGTTTATACAGATGTTAAGGTTGTCAATGGTGCTTTCAAAGATATGACCAATTATTTAACAACAGCTACAGACATCAAAGGACCATGGACAGACCCAATCAAGCTCAATGGTCTTGGCTTTGACGCTTCACTTTTCCATGATAAAGACGGACGGAAATACTTAGTTCAACAAACATGGGATCATCGTGAATACAAGCATCCATTTGACGGAATCACATTGACTGAGTTTGATGTGACAACAATGAAACTACAACCTAAAACAGCTAAAACGATTTACAATGGTACAAATGTTAAATTGGTTGAAGGTCCACACCTCTACCAAATTAATGATTATTATTATCTTTTTGCGGCTCAAGGTGGAACAGTCTTTACACACCAAGAAGTCGTGGCTCGCTCTAAAACATTGGATACTTTATCTTTTGAAACTGAACCCGGCGATCCATTTATTACAAACTTCGATACTCCTGATAATTATATTCAAAAGCAAGGACACGGAGGTCTTGTATCTACACCCAAAGGTGAGTGGTATTATGCTTCCTTATGCGCTCGACCATGGAATCATAAAAATGAATCAAGCACAGACCCTCGTGGCTGGAGCTCTTTAGGTCGTGAAACTTCTATCCAAAAAGTGGAATGGGACGAAGAAGGTTGGCCACGTATTGTTGGTGGTCATGGTGGGACAACTTTTGTTGAAGTACCAAAAGATGCAATTCAAACTAATGCACCTGCTGACCACAGTCAAAAAGACGATTTTGCAAGTTCTACTTTGGATATTAACTGGAATACATTGCGTGTCCCATTTACTGAGAAAATGGGTTCAGTTGGAAATGGCAAGTTAACATTAATTGGTCAGGGCTCTTTGGCAAATAATTTTGATTTATCTTTGATTGCTAGACGTTGGCAAGCTTTCTATTTTGACGCAGAAGTCAAAGTAAAATTTGACCCATTTTCTTACCAACAAATGGCTGGATTAACCAACTATTACAATGACCGTCATTGGTCCTTCGCTTTTATCACATGGAATGAAATCAATGGAGCTGTCATTGAAGTTGCTGAAAATAACAGAGGAAACTATACTTCTTATTTAAAAGATAATGCCATTAAAATTCCTGACAGAACTGAATATGTTTGGTTCCGCACTAAAGTCCGTAAAGAATCATATTCTTATGAATATAGTTTTGACGGCAAAAAATTCATAGAAATTCCTGTAGTCTTAGATGCGGCTGTCCTTTCAGATGATTATGTTTTACAAACTTATGGCGGATTCTTCACTGGAGCATTTGTTGGGCTTGCTGCCGTTGATTATTCTGGATATGATAGAGTTGCAGAATTTTATAACTTTGACTATAAAGAATTAGGAGACAAGGTCTTACCAGACGGTTCTTATACTTGGAAAGCAAGTGAATCAAGATTTGATTAGTCTACAATCCCTTACCTACATATTTGTAGTAAGGGATTTTTAGTAAAGGAAAAAGTCGATGAGAATGTTAGATGAAGCAGAAAAATTACGTTTAGCAAAGCTATCTATTTTTGATAAAATAAATAATGGTGATTGGTACCAATATAGCAAAGAAGTAGAACTACAAAAAATAGTCAAAAATTCTAGTCAAAAAATTTCTGAAATTAATGATAAGGCAAAAGAAAATATTGATGAAGCAAGAAAACTCTTGGAGGATTTTCTTCCAAATTTACCTCAAAGTTCAGAAATATATTTTCCAATAATTGCTTTGGAATATCCCAATCGTTTTAAAGTCGGAGAAAATACTTTTATTAATAGTGGACTTCAGATTATTAGTGCGGGTAAGGTTAAGATTGGGAAAAACTGTTTTATTGGACCAAATTGTCAATTATTTACACCTAATCATCATGCCAGGGATGTGTTTTTAAGACGTGAAGGCTGGCAATATGATGGGCCAATAGTAATTGGTAATGATTGTTGGCTTGGCGGTTCAGTGATTCTTTTGCCTGGAGTTTCTTTAGGAGATGATGTTGTCGTTGGTGCTGGCTCTGTGGTGACCAAATCATTTCCTAGCCACTGCATAATTGCTGGAAATCCGGCACGCTTAATAAAAAATGAATAAACTAATTAAAACTGCTCTTACATAAGAGTAGTTTTTAGCTTTATTATGAGCAACATTTCCATTTTAAAATATCAAGGATTACAAGAAAGTAAGTGTGGAAAGCGGTATCATTTGTGGGTAGTAAAAAAAGGCAAGAAGACTTGCAAATAAAAATTAAGGAGTTACTATCATGAGAAAACTTTCTCCCACTTTCATCTATTTTTTTGGTGCTTTAGGTGGCTTATTATTTGGATATGACACAGGCGTCATATCGGGAGCGCTACTTTTTATTGAAAAAGAGAGCTGGCAGGTGAGTTCTTGGGCTTGGATGGAAGGATGGATTACAGCGGCAGTCTTAATGGGAGCTGTAATTGGCGCGGTCGTGATTGGACCAATGAGTGACCGTTTTGGTCGGAAACGTTTGTTACTTTTGTCAGCGGTCATCTTTTTTGTTGGAGCTTTAGGTTCAGGGCTTTCAAATAGCGCTGAGTTACTAATTATTTCTCGGGTTATTCTCGGGATGGCTGTTGGGTCAGCTTCAGCTTTGGTGCCGACTTATTTATCAGAACTTTCACCCGCTAAAATTCGTGGTGGAGTTTCAACTATGTTTCAATTGATGATTATGACTGGGATTTTATTAGCCTATATCTCAAACTATGCTTTAAAAGGAGTTTCAGGAAATTGGCATTGGATGCTTGGTTTGGCCACTGTTCCAGCAGCCCTTCTTTTCATCGGTGGACTCTTTTTGCCAGAATCTCCAAGATTTCTTGTTCGTCATGATAATGAAGCAGGGGCCCGTGAAATATTAGGGATGATAAATGATGATCCAAACTCGATTGAAGCAGAAATTTCTGATATTCAATTGATGGCTAAGGAAGAAAAACAAGGTGGCTTACAAGAATTATTTGGTCAAATGTCACGTCCAGTTTTAATTATGGCAATTGGTCTGGCAATTTTTCAACAGGTTATGGGCTGTAATACAGTATTATACTTTGTACCATCAATTTTTGTTGCGGTAGGATTTGGGGCAAGCGCAGCTTTACTTGCTCATATTGGGATTGGTATTTTCAATGTTATTGTAACTTATATTGCTATGAGAGTAATGGATAAAGTTAATCGTCGGTGGATGCTTAATTTTGGTGCTTGGGGAATGGGAATTTCTCTAGTATTGATGTCAGTAGGGATGATTTTAGCAGAAAATGCTCATATTGGCTTTGGTAAATATTTAGCAGTTATCGCTTTAACGGTATATATTGCCTTCTTCTCAGCAACATGGGGACCAGTAATGTGGGTGATGATTGGTGAATCTTTCCCACTTAAAATCCGTGGCTTAGGAAATTCATTTGGTGCTGCTGTCAACTGGGCTGCTAACTGGGTGGTGTCATTAACATTCTTACCATTATTATCATTTTTTGGAACAGGTAAAATTTTCCTGATTTATGCGGCTTGTTGTTTCCTCTCAATTTGGTTTACTAGTAAAAAAGTTATTGAAACAAGAGGCAAAACACTCGAACAAATCGAAGCAGAATTACTGCATCGTGTGCATCATTTAGAAGAAGAGGGATAAAAGATTTAAAAGAACTCCTTGCATAAGAGGCGAGGAGTTCTTTTATATAACTTGGTATCAATCTTCAGTTTTTAGTTTTTTTACAGAATTTCTACGAATTAATTTTGGTGGGTAAAGAATATCTTTCTCAAATTTCCCATTTTTTATGGTATTAACAATCCATTTTGCAGCGTCTATTCCCATTTTTTCTTTAGTATGGACAGTTGTTGTTAAACTAACTTCTCCCATTTGACTTAGGGTAGAGTCATCGTTTCCAACAATTGAAAAATCATCAGGAATTTTATAGCCAAGACTAGAAAGTTTTCCAATTAGCGTTTTAGCAATCTTATCATTGTAACAAACAATTCCACTGATGTCGGTAAATTCTTTTAAGTGAGAAATTATTTTGTCATAGATTGACACTTCGTTTTCAGTAGTATAAGTAATAATGGAATTTGAAGAAAGTTTAATTTCTTTTTCTTCGCATGCCTTTATAAAACCTTTCATGCGGTATTTACCTTGTAAGTCGTCAATTTTAGTTATTAATAAGAGGCGTTGGTGATTATTATCAATAAGTTCCTTTGTTGCTAAATAGCCAGTTTCAACATCATCAACATGGATCGATGGAGTACTTAGTTCTTCATAAGTTGCATTAATCATAACGATTGGAATATTATGTTCTCGTAAAGTGACATAGGTTGCCAGATTAGGGTTATATTGATTACTTTTTGTTGGCTCAACGATTAATCCATCTACACCAAATTCAATCATTCTATCCAAGCACTCTTTCTCTTGAAGATAATCATTATTAGTGCTCGAAAGAAGAAGAGAATAGCCATCAGCTTTCAGTTCTTTTTCAATTCCCCGGATAATTGTTGGGAAGATATAATCAGAGATGTAAGTTGTTATTACGCCAATTGTTTTTTTGGGAGATATTTCACTAGTTGAAGTTGGGGGTTCATTGACATAGGTTCCAGAACCTTTTTCTTTGCGGAGATATCCTTCACTTACTAATACCGATACCGCTTGTCTTACGGTATATCGACTAGCATGATATGCTTCTTGCAATTGCAACTCTGTTGGAATGACTCCACCAACGACATATTCAGTAGAAATAATCTTATCTCGAAGTGAGTCAGCAATTACTTGGTATTTTGGTTTCATGGAAAGATCCCCTTTCTTACTTATTTTTTAGCGATATTTAAAGATTTTAACCTACTTCAAATATTTACTATTGTAATATATTATATCATATAAGTTGTAGTGAAGTTGCATCAAGTTCAAAAAATCTATTGGTGTTAAAATTTGGCCTTTTTAAACCCAATTATTTTCATTTTCCATGTAGGAATTTAATTTTTTATATGTTTTTCAATTTCTTCAAGTGTACGGCCACGGGTTTCAGGGACGAAGAATTGGACAAAGAGCACTCCTAATAGACAAATTACACCAAATATAGCAAAAACAGCTTCTTGGCTCATTGATGCGGTCATAATTGGAAATAGAAGTCCAACGAGGAAGGAACCAATCCAGTTAAAGGATGAGGCTAATCCAGAGGCACGTCCTCGAATAGCTAAAGGGAATACCTCACCTACAAGCACCCAAGTTAATGGAGCCCAGGTACATGAATAAAGGGCGACGTAAATACACAAAAAGAAAACAATCATCATAGGACTCGAATTGGGTATGATGAAATTGATGATGGCTGGAAGAATAAAGGAGAGCCCCATGATACTTCCACCCAATCGGAGGAGAGTACGTCTATCAAAGCGATCAGCAATTACCAAGAAGAAAAGTGCACCAATCACGAGGATAATTCCCTGAATAATCGGCCACATCAATGCTTCACTAGCAGAGTGTCCTGTTGCTTTTTCTACAATCAGTGGAATGTAGTAGAAAATTGCATTAGCACCTTGAAATTGTTGAAAAGCAGCAACACCTAGGCCAGCTACTACTAAATACCTATAGCGACTTTTGAAGAGGGTTCCCCAGCTGGTAGAAGACAATGCAGCTGATTCTTGTTTAGCTGTATCTTGGATTGATTTTATTTCGTTTTCAATTTCGTCAGGTTTACGTATGAAGCTAAGAACTTGTTTAGCTTCATTTATTTTTCCAGATTTAATGAGGAATCGAGGGGACTCTGGCAAAGCTAATACCCCAAAGAAAAGAATTAATGCTGGAATTGCAGCAGCACCAAGCATAATACGCCAAGCAATATCCGTGGATAAATTTTTTAGAAAATAATCGGCGATATAAGATAAAAGCATACCAGAAACGATCATCACTTGATTAATACCTGACAGCCGTCCTCTAATATTAGCGGGTGACATTTCAGACATATATGATGGTACAAGGGCAGAAGCGGCTCCCACTGCTAGTCCCAATAAAATTCGGACAACGATTAAATAATATTGACCATCATGAGGGGAGATGGAAGAAAGTAACGAACCTACCATAAAAATTAGTGAGGAAATCAGAATCATTTTTCGTCGACCCAGACGATCGGACAAAAGTCCAGCTGCTGCACCACCAAAGATCGCGCCAAACATTACTGATGAAGTGATCCACCCTATAATTGTTGCATTGTTGGTTAAGCCCCAACTAGTTTGTAAAAAAGGGAGGGCTCCAGTCATAACTCCTATATCGTAACCGAATAGTATTCCGCCAAATGCCCCAAAAAAGTAGATAAAAGAAGCAGAAATTTTTTTATTAGTTTTCATGCTATTGAAAATCTCCTTATAAAATTATGTAATTATGTAAGCGCTACGCATTAGCGAATAATTAAGAAAAAGGAGAAAAAATGGTCTCTTTAAGAGCGGGAGAAATGTTAGATATTGTTGATGTCCGCACAAATTTGGGGATTGAGTTTGGGTCCACGCGAATAAAAGCGGTATTAATTGATTCCAAATTTCAGACAATTGCATCTGGAAGCTATGAATGGGAAAACAAGTTAGTTGATGGTTACTGGACTTATTCGACAGAAGAAGTATGGAAAGGGCTGCGAAGGAGCTATAGAGAACTAGCAACGGAAGTCTATAAAAAATATGGACTAATACTTGAAAAGGTTGCTTCGATTGGATTTAGCGCAATGATGCACGGCTATATGGCCTTTGATAAAACTGATAAACTTCTAATCCCTTTTAGAACTTGGAGAAATTCAACGACATCAGAAGCCTCAAGAATGTTGACAGAACTTTTTGATTTTAATATTCCTGAACGATGGACTATTGCTCATTACTATCAAGCGATACTAAATCGAGAAAAGCATATCAATCAAGTTGAATATTTAACAACTTTAGCTGGCTATGTCCATTGGCAATTGACAGGGGAAAAAGTTTTGGGAATTGGTGATGCTTCTGGAATGTTCCCGATTGACAGTGCAACAAAAACATATAATAAAAAATTTATTAATCTTTTTGAAAAAGAGACTTCAACGAGTTTAGAAAATATTTTTCCGAAAGTTTTACGAGCAGGTGAAAAAGCAGGTACATTAACAGAGCAAGGAGCATTTTTGATTGATCCTACCGGAGCTCTTAAAGCTGGAATTCCTCTTTGTCCGCCAGAAGGAGATGCAGGAACCGGGATGGTAGCGACAAATAGTATAGAAGTTCGCACGGGAAATGTTTCTGTTGGGACTTCAGCATTTGCGATGATTGTTCTTGAGAAGTCTCTTTCAAAGGTCTATCCTGAAATAGATATTGTGACCACTCCTGACGGAGAACTTGTTGGTATGGTTCATGCCAACAACTCTACTTCAGATATCAATGCCTGGATAAAGCTTTTTGAAGAATATACGACAAGTTTAGGAATTGCTGTTAATCGTGAGAAAATATTTTCAATACTTTTTAATAAAGCTTTGGAAGCGGATAATGATCTAGGAGGGCTATTAAGTTATGGTTATTTTTCTGGTGAAAATATAACAAAGGTAAGTGCAGGACGTCCTTTATTTGTTCGATTACCCGATGGTAATTTTAACTTAGCGAATTTTATGAGAACGCATATTTATAGCGCTTTTGGCGCAATGCGTATTGGTATGGATCTTCTAAAGCAGGAAAAAATCGAAATCAGCGGTTTAGTAGGACATGGAGGGATTTTCAAAACTCCAGAAGTTGGGCAGCAGATTTTAGCTGCTGCACTGCAAAAGCCTGTCACGGTTATGGAAACGGCAGGAGAAGGTGGTGCTTGGGGAATGGCTGTCTTGGGGCATTCAGTTCGAGTGAAAATAATAATTTAAATGAATTCTTAAAAGAAAAAGTTTTTGCAGCTGTTAAAAGTATTACAATAAATCCTAATCCTGAAGACGAAACAAGTTATAACTTGTTCATTAAACGTTATCGTGAAGGGCTTGATCTGGAGCGTCAAGCTGCTGAAAAAATAAATTAAATAGTAAGGAAAAAAATGTTAGAAGACTTAAAAGAAAAGGTATTAAAAGCAAATCTTGAACTTCCTGAACATCATCTTGTTGAATTTACTTGGGGAAATGCGAGTGCTTTTGATAAGGAAACAGGCTATTTTGTCATTAAGCCAAGTGGGGTAGATTATGGGAGCTTAAAAGCATCTGACATGGTAGTGGTTGATTTGGAAGGGAAAGTTATTGAAGGAGAATTAAACCCATCGTCAGATACTCCAACGCACGCCGTACTCTACAAAAAATATCCGGAATTAGGTGGTATTGTCCATACACATTCGAATTGGGCAACTGCATGGGCAGAGTCAGGTGTAGATGTTTCGGCTATGGGTACAACTCATGCGGATACCTTCTACGGTCCGGTTCCTTGTACTCGCTACTTGACAAAGGAGGAAATTGATAAAGGATACGAGTATGAAACTGGTAAACTTATTATTGAAACTTTTGAAGAAAGAGGGATTGATATCTTAGATATACCAGCTGTTTTACTCCATGGGCATGGTCCCTTTACATGGGGGGGGGATGTTGAAGCTGCTGTATATAATGCAGTAGTTTTAGAAAATGTTTGTAAGATGAATATTTTTGCTCGTCAAATTAACAGTTATGCAGCGGATTTACCTCAAAGAATTTTAGATAAGCATTACTTACGTAAACATGGTAAAGATGCTTATTATGGACAAAAAAATAAATAAATAAATAATATGAAGAAAGTTGGTAGAAAAATGTTAGAAAATACTCAAAAAGAATTTTGGTTTGTTACAGGGTCTCAATTTTTATATGGTCCAGAAGCTTTGGCGACTGTTGAAAAAAATGCTCGAAAAGTAGTTGACGAAATGAATTATTCTGGTAGCCTCCCTTATCCAATTATTTTTAAAATAGTTGCAACAACTGCTGAAAATATTACTCAAATTATGAAGGAAGCAAATTATCAGGATGAAGTTGCGGGCGTGATTACATGGATGCACACCTTTTCTCCAGCCAAAAACTGGATTCGTGGGACACAACTTTTAAATAAACCCTTACTACACTTAGCTACTCAATTTTTGAACCATATTCCTTACAAAACGATTGATTTTGATTATATGAATGTAAATCAATCAGCTCATGGTGACCGAGAATATGCTTTTATCAATGCACGTTTGAAAAAAAATAATAAGATTATATTTGGCCATTGGGAAGATGATGAAATTAGACAACAAATCGCTAAATGGATGAATGTTGCGGTGGCTTACAATGAATCCTATAAAATAAAAATCGTTACATTTGCTGATAAAATGCGAGATGTCGCTGTTACGGACGGAGATAAAGTTGAAGCGCAAATTAAATTTGGCTGGACGGTTGATTATTGGGGAGTAGGTGATTTAGTAGAATATGTTAATGCTGTAGCAGAGAGTGATATTAATCAGCTTTATAAAGATTTACAAAGTAAATATGATTATATTGAAGGAAACAATAGTCCGGAAAAATTCGAAAAAAATGTTAAATATCAATTACGTGAATATTTAGGAATTAAGAAATTTATGGACGATAAAGGCTATAGTGCCTTTACTACTAACTTTGAAGACTTGGTAGGCTTAGAACAATTACCTGGACTTGCAGCACAATTACTTTTGGCTGATGGTTATGGATTCGCTGGAGAAGGAGATTGGAAAACAGCAGCACTTGTCCGTCTGTTCAAAATTATGGCGCATAATAAAGAAACAGTCTTTATGGAAGATTATACTTTGGATTTGCGTCAAGGACACGAAGCAATTCTTGGGTCACACATGCTTGAAGTTGATCCTTCAATAGCATCAGACAAGCCACGAGTTGAGGTCCATCCGTTAGATATTGGTGGTAAGTCAGATCCAGCACGCTTAGTATTCACAGGTATGATTGGTGAAGCTGTTGATATTACTATGGCAGATTATGGAAATGAATTTAAGTTAATTTCTTATGAGGTTACTGGAAATAAACCAGAAGAAGAAACTCCGTTTTTACCAGTTGCTAAGCAGCTCTGGACGCCTAAACAAGGATTAAAAGTTGGGGCTGAACAATGGTTAAAAGCAGGAGGGGGACATCATACTGTTTTATCTTTTGTGGTTGATTCAGAACAAATTGGTGATTTGTGTGCAATGTTTGGACTAACTTATATTAATCTTGGATGAAAAATTTGAGAGAGAATTCTCTCTCTTTTCGTATTCGCTAATTTCAATAAACAAAAATATATAGCAATGTTTCCTAGTGGATATATGAACAAATTATTAGAATATTAAGCATAATTGACCTATAATGAAGGAAAATCAGGAGGAAAAAATGACAGAATATAATTCAGAATCTTATTTGAAAAAGCTTGATAAATGGTGGCGAGCAGCAACTTATCTTGGAGCAGGAATGATTTTCTTGAAAGAAAATCCTTTGTTCTCTGTGACAGGAACTCCAATTAAAGCAGAAAACCTTAAAGCCAATCCTATTGGGCACTGGGGGACGGTATCAGGACAAACTTTCCTCTATGCTCATGCCAATCGTTTAATCAATAAATATAATCAAAAGATGTTTTACATGGGGGGGCCCGGACATGGTGGACAAGCCATGGTTGTTCCTTCTTATCTTGATGGCTCATATACAGAAGTTTATCCAGAGATTACCCAAGATTTGGAAGGGATGTCACGTTTGTTTAAACGTTTCTCATTTCCTGGAGGAATAGGGTCACATATGACGGCGCAAACCCCTGGTTCACTTCATGAAGGAGGTGAGTTAGGTTATGTGCTATCACATGCAACAGGGGCTATTCTTGATCAACCTGAACAAATTGCTTTTGCTGTTGTTGGGGATGGAGAAGCTGAAACTGGACCGTTGATGACAAGTTGGCACTCTATTAAATTCATTAATCCTAAGAATGATGGGGCGATTTTACCAATTCTTGATTTAAATGGTTTTAAAATTTCAAATCCTACTTTGTTCGCTCGAACTTCAGATGTTGATATTCGTAAATTCTTTGAAGGACTGGGTTACTCACCTCGTTATATTGAAAATGATGATATTCATGATTACATGGCTTATCATAAATTAGCAGCTGAAGTTTTTGATAAAGCGATTGAAGACATTCATCAAATTCAGAAAGATGCGCGTGAAGATAATCGTTATCAAAATGGAGAGATTCCAGCTTGGCCAATTGTTATCGCACGTTTACCAAAAGGTTGGGGTGGTCCACGTTATAATGATTGGTCAGGTCCTAAATTTGACGGAAGAGGAATGCCGATTGAACATAGTTTCCGTGCGCATCAAGTTCCACTTCCGTTATCTTCTAAAAATATGGGAACTTTACCAGAATTTGTAAAATGGATGACTTCTTATCAACCGGAAACTTTATTTAATGCTGATGGAAGTTTGAAAGAAGAGTTGCGTGATTTTGCACCAAAAGGTGAGATGCGAATGGCTTCTAACCCTGTAACAAATGGGGGAGTTGATTCTTCTAATTTGGTCTTACCAGATTGGCAAGAATTTGCAAATCCAATTTCTGAAAATAATCGAGGAAAATTACTCCCTGATACAAATGACAATATGGATATGAATGTTTTGTCAAAATATTTTGCAGAAATAGTCAAACTTAATCCTACGCGTTTCCGTTTGTTTGGTCCTGATGAAACCATGTCTAATCGTTTCTGGGAAATGTTTAAGGTGACGAATCGTCAATGGATGCAAGTCATAAAAAATCCAAATGATGAATTTATCTCACCTGAGGGTCGGATTATTGATTCTCAATTATCAGAACACCAAGCAGAAGGTTGGCTTGAAGGTTATACTTTAACCGGACGCACAGGAGTATTTGCAAGTTATGAATCATTCTTGCGAGTCGTGGATTCAATGTTAACTCAACATTTCAAATGGATTCGTCAAGCTGCAGACCAAAAATGGCGCCATGATTATCCTTCGCTTAATGTTATTTCGACTTCGACTGTTTTCCAACAAGACCATAACGGTTATACTCATCAAGATCCTGGAATGTTGACTCATTTGGCTGAAAAGAAATCTGATTTTATCAGACAATATTTGCCAGCTGATGGAAATACTTTGCTTGCCGTATTTGACCGTGCTTTTCAAGATAGAAGTAAAATTAATCATATTGTAGCCTCTAAACAACCTCGTCAACAATGGTTTACTAAAGAAGAAGCTGAAAAATTGGCGACTGACGGAATTGCAACAATTGATTGGGCTTCAACGGCTAAAGATGGAGAAGCAGTAGATTTAGTTTTTGCCTCAGCAGGAGCTGAGCCTACAATTGAAACCCTGGCAGCTTTACATCTTATAAACGAAGTTTTCCCACAGGCAAAATTCCGTTATGTGAACGTGGTTGAACTGGGTCGGTTGCAAAAGAAAAAAGGGGCACTCAATCAAGAACGTGAACTCTCAGATGAAGAATTTGAAAAATACTTTGGCCCTTCAGGCACTCCAGTAATTTTTGGATTCCATGGGTATGAAGATTTAATCGAATCCATTTTCTATCAAAGAGGACACGATGGTTTGATTGTTCATGGTTACCGTGAAGATGGTGACATCACGACGACTTATGATATGCGGGTTTACTCTGAGCTTGACCGTTTCCACCAAGCGATTGATGCCATGCAAGTTCTTTATGTCAACCGAAAAGTTAATCAAGGTCTAGCGAAAGCTTTCATTGACCGAATGGAACGGACACTAGTTAAACACTTTGAAGTGACAAGAAATGAAGGAGTTGATATTCCTGAGTTTACTGAATGGGTTTGGTCTGATTTAAAGAAATAGGCTTAAATTTATAAAATAAAAAAAACACGCTGATTTTAATCAATCAAGCGTGTTTTTTTACTGACAGAATGATTAGGTCTGGTCTTGTCAGTAATTAATTTTCTGTCAGTGAATAAGGAAGTTGTTCGTTCGTATATTTAAGTGGATTTGGTACGATTCCTAAATCAAATTTTAGGGTTCCGCCTTTTATCAATTCTTCGTGCTTGATAAAAGTATCATTGACTTTTTTGTCAGTAAATGTGATTTGGTTGACGAAAACTTGTTGCGGAGCATTTGGTTCTGCAAGAATAGTAAGTTGCTGACCAGAGGAAAGGTTGATTCTAGCTTTGTCCCAGAGTGGAATTCCTAATACATATTGATTAGAAGCAGCTGTGACTGGATAGAATCCTAAACTTGAAAAAATATACCAAGCTGCCATTGTTCCATTATCTTCGTCACCAGGATAGCCCTTCGGACTATCATTAAATGTTTCTGTCAGTAAATTTTTGATTAAAGGCGTAGCCATCCAAGGTTTACCAATGTAGCTAAAAAGGTATGGGTAATGGAAACTTGGTTGATTTGAGATAGCCACTTGTCCAAATTCGATAGCAGCCATTTCACTCATTTCGTGAATTTCAAAACCATATCCTTCAACATTGAAATTTGGTCGTTGGTTGCAAAGCTCGATGAGTTTGTTTTCAAAATTTTCTCTTGAGCCATGTAGTTTAATCAATCCAGCAAAATCATGAAGAACTGACCAAGAAGTCTGCCAAGCAGAACCTTCTGCATAATCACGACCCCAACGAATATCTAAAAAGTCAGCTCTGAAATTTCCGTCAGCATCTTTTGCTCGCATAAAACCAGTTTCAGAATCAAAAATATTTTGATAGTTTTTTGCTTGATGGGCATAGAAGTCTGAAATTTCTTTGTCACCGGTTTGTTTCGCCACTTGAGAAATACAATAATCAGAAAATGCGTAATCTAAAGTGTGATTAACTGATTCATGGTGAGTGAGCGGAACATAACCAAGTTTTAGATAATCTTTTGTGCCACGACGGCCGTAATTAGAGTTTTCAGATTGACTTGTGGCTCCTTTTTTCATTGCTTCCAAAAACTCGGGCATCAAATCAGGACGAATGTTTTTGCTTGCAGCATCAGCAATGACAGCGTCTATCAAGGTACCGGGCATTAGACCACGTTCATCAGGAGAAAGCCATTTTGGAAGAAAACCAGTCGCACGATAAGAATTTAGGAAACCTTCGAGCATATCACCGTACTCGTCAACGGCTATTAGACTATAAAGCGGATAGACTGTTCGGAAAGTATCCCAGAAGCCATTGTTTGTATAGAGCGGGCCTTTCTTGACAGTTTTAGAGCTTGTATCGTAATGGATTTTTTGATGCTCTTGGTCAAATTCATAAAAAGTTTGTGGAAAGAGAAATGAGCGATAAAGATTGTGATAGAAAGTGGAAACTTCTTGTTGATTATGATGCTCAATTTCGATACGTGAAAAAAGGTTATTCCAAGCTGATTCAGCATTTTCCAAATATGTTTCTGCTGAATTATCTTGTTCACGCTCCAGATTAAGAGCGGCTTGTTCCTTGGAAATAAAAGAGGTAGCAAAATGTATTTGAACTTGCTTGGCTGCTTTGAAATCTAAGCGAACAGAAGAATCTTCATCAGATAAATTTCCACTTAAAACAAAAGGTTGGTCAGCAGTAAATTTGAGATAAAAAGTAAAATCTTCATCTTCGCAACCCGCAAAATTAATAATTGAAAACTCTAAGCTGTAATCGTCAAGTTGTTGAAGTTCATAAGAACCGGGGAGATGAAGCATCAAGCCATTATCTTTGAGGCCTAAATTTTGATAATTCATTGATAGAATTCCACCATACATTGATGGAATTAACTGAGATGTAATCTGATAACGTAATTGAGTAATTTTGAGTTGCGTTGGATTAAAAGTTGATTCTTCTGGACGGTATGAACTCACTGTGTGCCATAAGGAAGTTTCAGGCAAAGGACCTGCAACATGAGTCATTGTCAAATGTGAGAAATCTCCCATCCAAGGACTGGGTTGGTGAGTGATTCGGTAGCCTTCAAAGGTACGGTCTTCTGGATGAAACCACCAAGCTCCACGAGCAGCACCGGTTGAAGGGGCAAAATAATTCATTCCCCAAGGAAAACCAGTGTAAGGAAGGCAATTTCCATGTGAAAAAGTGGATTGGTTAGCAGTACCATGACGGGTATCAATTTTGTTTATCTTCATTTCAACTCCTCAGTTGTTTTTCTTTTAATTAAATTGATTGGAACTTTGACATCTTTGGGGGTTTGACCACTTTTAATCCAGTCTAAAAGTAGTTCGCCAGCGATTCTTCCCATGCCAATAAAATCTTGAGCAATGGTTGTTAATGGCGGATTTGATAGGCTTGCCGCTTGAATATCATCAAAACCAATAATTGATATATCATTTGGAACAGAAAAATGGCTATCTTGCAAAGTCTTCATAGTTTGAAGAGCGACTAAGTCATTTTCACAGATAAGTCCTGTGACTTTTTCATTATGAATAAGTTCCAAAACAGAACTTTCGGTGTAAAGTGAGTCATCAAGAGTAGTGTGAAACTTGATCCCTTGTTCTTTTAGAACTTTGACATATCCTAAGTATCGATTTCTTGTTGTTTGGGGATGGTGGGTATCATTACTAGCCACAAAAGCAATTCGTTTATGCCCTAAATTTAAGAGCGCTTGAGCAGCTTGCTCACCACCATTAAAGTTATCTGAGGAAACACAAGGAAATCCGAGGTCGTAAATTTGTTTATCTAAAAGAACGACAGGAAAGTTTTGTAGTGAAAGTTCTAATAAGATATCTAGATAATCTTCTGTATACATTGGATAGTAAATTAATCCATCAAAATTTTCTTTAATATCATCCGCTGTATTTTCTTTAAGGTAACTTGCGTAAGTGATAAATACGGTTGTGTTTTCAACTTTTAAAGCAGGAACCAAACCTTGTGTGAAATCTCCAAATGACATTCCTTCAAAAGGAATAATAAAGAGCACTCTTTTTAATAGTTTGGTATGGTTTTTATTTAATTCTTGAACAAAAGTTCCTTTTCCTCGTGTTCTACTGACAAGACCAAGCTGTTCTAATTCAGTAAGAGCTCTTTTTGCAGTAATGCGGCTAACTGAATAAGTCTCTGAGAGTTCTTTTTCAGTGGGAAGCTGGTCTCCTGATTTAAATGTTTTAGTGACAATTTTTTGCTTTAAATCATCGGAAATCTGCTGGTAGAGTGGTAAGCTCATAGAAGTATCCCTTTGTATTTTATTTGATATATCATATTTTACTCTTTTTTTATAAAAAAACAAGTCTTTTACAAGTGAAAATGATAAAAATAGGCTTTTTACCTCTATAAAATTCAGAAAAAATAAAAATAGATAACATAATTAATCTTATTTTAATAAAAAAGCGCTTGCAAAATATAGAAATTCATATTAAAATAACCTTAAATGATATATCAAATGAATTTTAAAAGGAGATGCAGTGAAAGCAAATATTCCAAAATCTGTTAAAAAGTTTATGAATGACATAACAATTCTTTGTGGAGAAGAACATAAAGAGTGGGCTGTAAACTTTAATCATTCTTTCTCAAACACACTTGAAACTACTTTAAGAGTGCATGATGACAGGACTACCTTTCTTTTAACAGGTGATATTCCAGCAATGTGGTTACGAGATTCGACAGCTCAAATGAGACCTTATTTGGTACTTGCACGTGAAGATGAAGAAATTCGTGATTTGATTGTTGGTTTAGTAAAAAAACAAATGATATATATTAATCTAGATCCTTATGCTAATGCTTTCAACGAAAGTGAAAACTTTGCTGGGCATCAGACAGACCATACCAACTTTAATGAACACAAAGGCTGGATTTGGGAAAGGAAGTATGAGATTGACTCCCTTTGTTATCCTATTCAACTCGCTTACTTAGTCTATAAAAACACAGGTTATACCAAACATTTTGATGAAGAATTTATCAAAGCTGTCAAAAACACCTTGAATGTTTTTAAAACAGAACAAAATCATGAGGATTCTCCCTACCATTTTGTTCGAGATACTGAGCGACATGAAGATACTTTAATAAGAGATGGAAAAGGAGCCAAGACAGCCTACACTGGAATGACTTGGTCAGGATTTAGACCAAGTGATGATGCTTGTGAGTATGGTTATTTGGTTCCGTCAAATATGTTTGCTGTCGTTATTTTGGATTATATCAAGGAAATTTTTACTGAGCTTCTATCTAATGAAGAAATTGCAAATGAAGCAAAGATTCTTAGAGATGAAATTCAAGAGGGACTTGAGAAATTTGCCAAAACTAAAAATCAACAAGGCGAAGAAGTTTGGGCTTATGATGTTGATGGACTTGGGAACAAAACTTTAATGGATGATAGCAATGTTCCCAATCTGATTGCAGCTCCATATTTGGGATTTTGTCAGGCTGAAGATGAAGTTTATTTGAAAACACGACAAACTTTATTGAGTAAAGAAAATCCTTATTACTATGAAGGAAAATATGCACGAGGAATTGGTTCTAGTCATACACCAGAAAATTATGTCTGGCCAATTGCTTTAGCAATGGAAGGAATGACTACAAATGATAAGAGCGAAAAAGAACGAATCTTAAATCATTTGGTCGAAACAGACGCTGGAACACATTTGATGCATGAAGGATTTGATGTCAATAATCCACAAAATTACACTAGAGAATGGTTTAGCTGGGCTAATATGATGTTTTGTGAGTTAGTCATGGATTATTTTGATATCCGAATTGAAAAATAAGTTAATGAGATTAGTTTTAGAAAGATAGAGCTTTATGAAAAAGAAAACGGTACATATCATCTCTCACAGTCATTGGGATCGAGAATGGTATATGGCTTATGAAGAACATCATATGCGTTTAGTCAATTTAGTGGATGATTTACTTGATTTATTCAAGGAAGATCCTGAGTTTGATAGCTTTCATTTGGATGGACAAACGATTATTTTAGATGACTATTTGCAAGTACGTCCCGATCGTCGTGAGGAAGTACAAGCAGCAATTTCAGCTGGAAAATTGAAAATTGGTCCATTTTATATCTTACAAGATGATTTCCTCATTAGTTCTGAATCAAACGTTCGTAATATGCTTGTTGGGCGTAAAGAATCGGAGCGTTGGGGGGCTCCAGTTGAGTTGGGGTATTTCCCTGATACTTTTGGGAATATGGGCCAAACGCCACAAATGATGAAAGCGGCAGGACTTAGCGCTGCAGCTTTTGGTCGAGGAGTGAAGCCAATCGGGTTTGATAATCAAGTTTTGGAACAATCAGAGGAAGCCTATAGTTCGCAATTTTCAGAAATGTGGTGGGAAGGTCCTGATGGGACAAAAATTCTTGGAATTCTATTTGCCAATTGGTATTCAAATGGAAATGAAATTCCTGCTGAAAAAGCAGCAGCACTTGACTTTTGGAATCAAAAATTAGCAGATGTTGAAAAATTTGCTTCGACATCATATCTCTTAATGATGAATGGCGTGGATCATCAACCAGTTCAGAAAGATTTGAGCAAAGCGATTCGCTTGGCAAATGAACTTTTCCCAGATTATGAGTTTGTTCATTCTAATTGGCCAACTTATTTAGAAGCTGTAAGGTCAGATTTGCCTGAAAACTTATCTACGGTAACAGGGGAACTAACCTCACAGGAAACTGATGGCTGGTACACTTTAGCAAATACGGCTTCGAGTCGAGTTTATCTCAAACAATGGAATACAAAAGTTGAGCGTCAGTTAGAAAATGTTACAGAACCTCTCGCCAGTTTAGTTTATCGGGTGACAGGAGAGTATCCGCACGACAAATTGACTTATGCTTGGAAAACTTTGATGCAAAATCATCCACATGATAGTATCTGTGGTTGCTCTGTTGACGAAGTTCATCGTGAAATGATGACACGTTTTGAAAAAGCGAATGAAGTAGGAAAATATCTTGCTGATGATGCATTATTTGAACTCGCTAAAGTGATTGACTTTGAAGGCCAACATCCTTTTGTAGTTTTTAATACAGCTGGACATTCTAAAACAGGTGAGGCTGAAGTTGAAGTAGTTCTTGAGCGTAAATTATTTAAAGAAGGAATTCCTGAAAAACTTTATGATGAACTAAAGGCACAGCCCAAGGCAACTTATAAAGTAATCAATCGTGAAGGTCAAGAAGTCCCAGCTGAAATCAGTGAAGAAGAAGTCTTATTTGATTATGATTTACCGAAAGATCGTTTCCGAGTTCCTTACATGAAACGATTTGTGAAAGTGAGATTATTTTTAAATGAAATGAGTGCTTTTTCTTGGGAAAGTTTTGATTTGGTACTTACTGACGATGCTGACAGTTCTGTCAATAATAATGAAAGTATGATTTCTGGTCAAACTATTGAAAATGAAAGTTTGAAATTGACAGTTAATCATAATGGAACATTGAGTATTTTTGATAAGTCGCTCAATAAAGTTTTTAAAGACTTGCTTGTCTTTGAAGACACTGGTGATATTGGAAATGAATATATCTATTTCCAACCTAAAAATACCAAACCAATTCTTTCTACTGACAGCCCTGTTGAGTTTTCAATTATTACTGACAGAGCAGAAATTGCGGAAGTTCAGCTTAAACAAGTGCTGATGATTCCTGAATCTGCTGACGAATTATTGGATGAGGAACAAAAAAAGGTTTTGGAATTCCGTTATCGTAATGCTGGTCGTTCTGATAAACTTTTGCCTTTAGAGGTAACAAGCAAAATCACTGTACGTAAAAATTCAAAAAAAGTTGATTTTGAAACAAGCATTGATAATCAAATGAAAGATCACAGACTTCGTGTACTATTCCCAGCGGGATTAACAAGCGAAAATCACGAAGCTGACAGTATTTATGAAGTAGTGACAAGACCTAATGTTATGCCTGAAACTTGGGAAAACCCAACAAATCCACAGCATCAGCAAGCTTTCGTTAATCTTCATAATGAAGAATATGGTTTAACTGTTGGTAATTTTGGTTTAAATGAATACGAAATTACTGACAGTGCAAATATTGCATTAACTTTACTTAGAGGAGTTGGCGAACTTGGTGATTGGGGTTACTTCCCAACACCAGAGGCTCAAACTTTAGGACGTCATACTTTTAACTATAGTTTAGAATTTCATGGACCGGCTTACGAACGTTATGAAACTTATCAACATGCTTATGTTGCACAAGTTCCATTTTCAACGGTAGAACTGACAAATCCGTCAGCAGAAAAAACTTTACCGTCAGCTGGGAAAATATTAGAAATTGATACTGATAAATTTGCTATCACGGCATTGAAACGTCGCGAATCAGATAATGGTCTAGTTTTACGAGGCTACAATATGTCTGGTCAGTCATTAAGTTTAGCGCTCGAAGAAGAAGCGAAATTACTTAATTTACTCGAAGATGAAATTGAAGCAGACTCACAAACACAAATTGCAGCTCACGAAATCCGGACTTTGTTGATTAAGGAGAAAAATCAATGAAAAAATTTTTTCGGAATATTTGGCGCTATAAAGCACTGATAATTATGGCTCTGCCAGGTGCAATTTGGATGATATTCTTCTTTTATATTCCAGTATTTGCAAATGTGGTGGCTTTTAAAGATTTTCATATCGACCCAGATGGATTTTTGGCCAGTTTGACCAATAGTCCTTGGGTAGGATTTAAAAACTTTGAATTCCTCTTTTCTTCCGGTGCTGCTTTTGATATCACAAGAAATACGATTCTTTATAATGTTGGGTTTATTACACTGAACTTGATTATTTCTATTGCGTTTGCAATTATCATGAGTGAATTAAGAAATAAAAAGTTGGTAAAAGTGTATCAAACGATGTCACTTCTTCCTTATTTCCTTTCATGGGTTGTTATTTCTTACTTTGTTTATGCGTTCTTGGCACCAGGAAACAAAGGGATTTTCAACCAAATGATTATGCATAATGGTGGGATGCCAGTCAATTGGTATCAAGAACCAAAATATTGGGTCTTCATCATCCTCTTCATTGGTGTTTGGAAGGGAATTGGTTATAATTCGATTATCTACTTTGCAACAGTAATGGGAATTAACCCAACCTACTATGAAGCAGCAATGGTCGATGGAGCAACAAAATGGCAACAGATTAAAAATATTACCATTCCTCAAGTTGTTCCACTGATGACGATTTTGACAATCTTAGCCGTTGGAAATATTTTCCGTGCTGACTTTGGTCTTTTCTATAATGTTCCACGACAATCAGGTGCTTTGACACCAGTAACGCAAGTCCTTGATACCTATATCTATAATGGATTGGCTAACACTGGTGACTTAGGAATGGCAACGGCAGCAGCGCTTTATCAATCGGTAGTAGGATTTATTCTTCTAATGATTACAAACTTCTTTGCCCGTAGACTTGATAGTGATTCAGCATTATTCTAAGAAAGGAGGAAGCTAGTAGGTCAAGCCTTTTATCAAACTTGAAAGCTAATAATATATGAAAAAGAAAAAAATAGCCTCATTATCTGTTCGAGGATTTAATCGTCCAGTTAACTTTGTTTTTAATATCGTCATTGCACTTTTTGCAATCTCTTGTGTCTTACCTTTCCTCTTTGTCTTAGCCATTTCGCTGACAAAAGAATCGGCTTTGCAACAATTCGGTTATAGCTTTTGGCCACGAGAATGGAGCTTTTATGCTTATACATTCTTATTTGACCAAATGAAAGATAAAATGTTGCAATCATTGTTTGTCACAGTACTTGTTACGGTTCTAGGGACTGCAATTAATTCTACAGCAACTTCACTTTATGCTTATGCGATTTCTAGAAATAACTTTCCTTTCCGTCGATTCTTCACTATCTTTTGTTTAATCACAATGTTATTCTCACCTGGGATGATTGCGAATTACTTGGTAATGACTAATCTTCTACAATTGAAAGATACAATTTGGGCTTTGATTTTGCCAATGGCTGTCTCGCCATTTAACATCATTGTTATGAGAACTTTCTTTAAACGTTCAGTTCCAGATTCAATTATTGAATCTGCCCGAATTGACGGAGCAAGTGAACTTAGAATTTTCACTCAAATTGTTCTTCCTTTAGCAGTACCTGGGATTGCAACCATTTCCCTCTTTGCGGCCTTAGGTTATTGGAATGACTGGTTTAATGCTCTTCTTTATATCTCAAATGATAAATTGATTCCATTGCAATATTTGCTGATGAAAGTTCAAAACAACTTACAATTCTTAACACAAAATGCAGGAGCAGGCTCACAGATTGCAGGAGGTTTAGCGGCTCTCCCTGGTGAATCAGCACGTATGGCAATTGTTATCATTTCAACTTTACCAATTGCAATTAGTTATCCATTCTTCCAACGTTATTTTGTCAAAGGTTTAACCATTGGTGGCGTTAAAGAATAAGAAGACTCTGCTTATTTAGCAGAGTAAATTTAGGCGCTTAAAGAAAGCGCAAACATTAATAAAGTTAAAAAAATTGGGGAAACCCTAAAGGAGCATACTCTAATGAAAAATTATCAAAAAGTTGCACTCGGTACCGTATCAGTGCTTGCAGCCTTTACACTTGTGGCTTGTGGTTCATCTGCGAAGTAAAAAAGTAGTTCTGGTAAAACAACTTTACACATGTACCAGATTGGTGATAAGCCAGACAATTACAAAGAATTGATGGCTAACGCTAATAAAATTCTTGAGAAAAAAGCTGGTGTGAAATTGGACATTAGCTACATTGGTTGGGGAGATTACGCTCAAAAAATGAACGTCATCGTTTCATCTGGTGAAGCTTATGACATTGCTTTTGCCCAAGATTATGCAACAAATGCCGCTAAAGGTGCCTTTGCTGATTTAACTGATTTAGCCCCTAAATATGCCAAGACAGCTTATAATGAACTTAATCCTGCTTATATTGAGGGAAATAAAATAAATGGAAAACTTTATGGATATCCTGTAAATGGTAATATTTATGCTCAACAAGTGATTACTTTTAACAAGCAATATTTGGATAAATATAATTTATCAATTGACGGCGTTGATTCATTTGCCTCTGCTGAAAAAGTGATTGAAGAATTCCATAAAAAAGATCCTAATGTTGCAGCTTTTGCCATTGGTCAAGGTTTCAAAACACCAGGTAATGTTGACTATGTCCTTGGAAATGGTTTGCCATTTGCTGTAGATACAACAGGGGATGGTAAAAAAATCCAAAATGTTTATGACATTCCTGCCTATATTGATAATTTGAAGAAAATGCATGATTACTATACTAAAGGTTTAATTCCGGCCGATGCAGCTACTTCAAATACTGCATTTGACTTGAATTCAAATAACTGGTTCGCTCGTGTCGAAACACAAGGTCCTTACGATTACGGCGATACTATTTTGACTCAAGCAGCAGGACAAACACTTGTATCTAAAGCAGTAACTAATCCATTGATTACAACTGACCAAGCTCGTATGGCTAACTTCGTTGTTTCAAATACCTCTAAACATAAAGAAGAAGCGGTTAAAGCACTTGGAATCATCAATAGTGACGCTGAACTTTTAAATGGTTTAGTTTATGGTGTTGAAGGACAACAATGGGAAAAAACTGGTGATAAGAAAATTAAATTACTTCCTTCATACAGTGAAGGTGTAAAACATATGGCTGCTTGGAATACAGGAAATAATGCCATTCTTTATACAACTGATGCGGTTACCAATGAAATGATTACTAAACGTGACCAATCAATTAAAGATGCAAAAGTTTCACCATTGCTTGGCTTTACTTTTGACCAATCAAAAGTGAAATCTGAAATTTCAAACTTATCAAATGTCATGAGTCAATATTTGGATCAATTGAACACAGGATCTGTTGACCCAGTTCAAACTTTACCAAAACTCAAAGCTGAATTGAAAAAAGCAGGTTATGATAAAGTTCAAAAAGAAATGCAAAGTCAATATGATACTTATCTAAAAAATAAATAAGAGGTAAACAAATCCAAGATCTCCTTTCTAAATTCATTTTGAAACTAGTTTGGAGGTCTTATTTTATTGGAATTATTATGGAAAAAGGATTATTAGTTGATATTGGACGAAAATATTGGTCAATAGCAGAGTTAAAAAGATTAGTTCTTTTACTTCAAGAGCATAAGCTGACTCATTTACAACTTCATCTCAATGAAAATGAAGGATTTGCGCTAAATTTTACTGACAGCCCTGTCAGTAAAAAATATTCAGAAAATATGCTCAAAGAATTGAAAGAATTTGCAAAAACACACGAAATCACTTTGATTCCTGATTTTGATAGTCCAGGTCACATGGGCTCCTTGTTAGAGCAAAATCCTGAATTTGCACTACCTGACAGCAATCAACAAGCGGTAGATGTTACTAATCCAGCAGTCATTGATTGGATTATCGGAATAATTGATAAGATAGTCGATATTTTCCCAGATTCAGATACTTTTCATATCGGGGCTGATGAATTTATTGATTTTCGGCAAATTGAAAAATATCCTTATTTAGTGGAGAAAACTCGGGAAAAATATGGAAATAAGGCAAGTGGTTTAGAGTTTTATTATGACTATGTTAATCAATTGACCGAGCATTTGCAGAAAAAAGGAAAACAAGTTCGTATTTGGAATGATGGATTTTTACGAAAAGACCTTCAGTCATTGGTTACTTTGAATAAAAATGTGGAGATTTGTTATTGGACAAACTGGGACAAAGGGATGGCAGAAGTCAAAGAATGGTTAACTAAGGGTTATACCTTAATAAATTTTTGTGATAATGACCTTTATTATGTTTTAGGTGAAGAAGCAGGCTATTCTTATCCAACGGCTGAAAAACTGGAAAGGGAAGGAAAAATTCAAAAATTTTCTGGTCAGCAATATTTAAATCAAGAAGAGATGAAAGCTGTCAGAGGAACTTACTTTTCGATTTGGGCTGACAATGCTGCAGCTAAGTCTGTCAGTGAAATTTTAGACGATCTTAGCAAGGTACTTCCGGTATTTATGAAAATTTATGGAGGAAATGATGAATAATTGGTGGAAAAAAGCAGTCATTTATCAAATTTATCCCCGGTCATTTAAGGATTCAAATGATGACGGAATTGGTGACATCAATGGAATAATAGAGAAATTAACTTATCTTGAAAAACTAGGAGTGGATGGTATTTGGCTATCTCCGATTTATCAATCCCCGATGGTTGATAATGGTTATGACATTAGTGATTACTATAAAATTGACCCACTTTTTGGAACAATGGCTGATTTTGAAGCGCTCATAGAAAAAGCAAAGCAACTTAATATTTGTGTCATTATGGACTTGGTTGTCAATCATACTTCTGACCAACATTTGTGGTTTAAAGAATCCAAAAAATCTAAAAATAATTCGAGAAGAGATTTTTATATTTGGCGGGATCAACCGATTGGAGAAATTAAAAATTGGACTTATGACTCAAGCACTCAACAATATTATTTTCATCTTTTTAGTCCACAGCAGCCTGACTTGAATTGGGAAAATGAAGAAGTGCGTAAGGAAATTCATAAGATGATGAATTTTTGGTTGGCTAAGGGAATTTTTGGTTTTAGATTAGATGTCATTGATTTGATTGGAAAAAAACCAGAACAAGAAATCACGGTTAATGGTCCAAAACTGCATGATTACCTAAAAGAGATGAATTTAGCAACTTTTGGTAAAAAGGACTATCTCACTGTTGGTGAAGCTTGGTCAAGTTCACCAGAATTAGCAAAGTTATATAGTGGCCCCAATCGTCATGAACTTTCAATGGTTTTTGGTTTCTGGCATCTATTGACATCAGCAGGAAACGGGGACAAATGGAAAAAGCTCCCCTTAAATGTTCCAAAGCTAAAAGAAGCAATGACCGCTTGGCAGAAATTGACGCCAAATGAAGCATGGAATTCTCTTTTTCTAGGCAATCATGATTTGCCACGCATTGTCTCTTTTTGGGGAGATGGGGGGACATATAGAGAAAAATCAGCCAAAGCTTTTGCAATTCTCTTTCATTTGATGCGTGGCACTCCTTTTATTTATCAAGGCGAAGAATTAGGAATGACCAATTTTCCTTTTGAAAATCTGTCAGCAATAAATGACGTAGAATCACATGAATATTTTACTGACAGAAAAAAAGAAGGACAGTCAGAAGAAGAAATTATCAAAGTTTTGCGAGAAATGAGTCGTGATAATGCTAGGACGCCAATGCAATGGACCAGTGATGAGAAAGCTGGTTTTACAAAAGGGAAACCTTGGCTTTCTATCAATCCTAATACTAAGATAATAAATGCTGACCAAGCTGTCAGTGATTCTAACTCTGTATTTTATACTTATCAAAAGTTAATCAAACTTCGTCACCAAGAAAATTGGCTGATAGAAGCAGATTTTGAATTACTTGAAAGTGCTGACGAAATCTTTGCATACTTGAGAAAAACGACAACAAGAACTTTTCTGGTGGTCGCCAATTTATCAAATTTAGTCCAACGTTTTGAAAGTTCTTTTGTCAAAAAAAATGAAATCATCAGTAATGACAGCTTTCCAGATTTACTGACAGACATAGAAATTCAACCTTGGCAAGCTTTTGCTTTAGAAATAAAAAATCTTGATTAATAAATTTTATTGGAGGATTTTATGAAAAAATCGAAAAAATTTTTTATTAGAATATGCCTTTCTACAGGAATTTTGGCATCTGCAACTTTACTGACAGCTTGTTTTGGAACTTCAGCAAAACATGTGAAAGCTAATTATAAAGTGACAGCAGAAGCAATTCCAGATTATCAAAGTAAGAATGCTCCCATTTCATCTTATTGGATGCCTGATAAATTTCTAGAATGGTCGGCACAAAATGACAAAGATTTAATTTACAATCAATCCCGAGTGCCACTTACCAAAAGAATTTCTCCTGATAAACTAAGTCCATCCAATCAAAATCAGAACAAAAAGACAAAAATTGTCGCCTTGTCGATGATGAACTCACAAACTTCTGGGAATCCTTCACGAGGCACGACAAAATTTGAGAGCTATACTTTTGATTATTGGCAATACATTGACACACTGGTTTATTGGGGTGGCTCATCTGGTGAAGGAATAATTGTAACTCCATCAGCAGATGTTATTGATGAAGCACACAGCAATGGTGTTCCGGTACTTGGAACAATTTTCTTACCGCCTAAAGAATACGGTGGAAAAGTAGATTGGGTCAAAACAATGCTCAAAAAAGATGAGCAAGGACAATATCCATTTGCCAGTCAAATGGTTAAGGTTGCCAAGACTTATGGATTTGAGGGATGGTTTATCAATGAAGAAACCCAAGGGCTAAATGCTGATGATGCAGCTAACATGAAAGCCTTGATTCAACAGGTGAAAAAAGAAGATTCTAGTCTTCAAATCATGTGGAATGATGCCATGACTAAAGATGGAAAAGTAGATTGGCAAAATCAGTTAAATGACCAAAATGCGACATTTGTACAAGATAAAGCAGCAGACGCGATGTTTTTAAATTTCTGGTGGACTCAAAATAATTTGGCCGACCAAAAATTACTTGAAAAATCGAATCTCTATGCTAAAAATCACAATATTGACCCTTATAATATTTATGCCGGAATAGATGTGCAAGCGAAAGACGTCCAAACTCCAGTTAAATGGAACCTTTTAGAAAAAGGAAATCAAGCCACTCAAACATCAATTGGACTCTATGCAGCAAGCGCTACCTATACTAACGCAAGTAATTGGGATGATTTTCAAAATCGTGAATCAGCATTCTGGGCCAATCAAAAAGCAGACCCTCGTCAAGTTGATCACTCTGTTAATGAATCATGGACAGGACTTTCCAAATATGTTCTGGAAAAATCAGCAATAAGCGGTAATGAATTTAATACTAATTTTAATTTAGGAAATGGTTATAACTATTTTAAAGCTGGTCAAAAAATCTCAGAAATGGATTGGAACGACCGCAGTTTAGCAGGTATTTTACCATCTTACCGCTGGATTATTGACAACGAAGGAAAAAATAAAATAAGTCCAAGCTTCGACTTTGCAAATGCTTATAACGGTGGAAATTCACTGAAATTTATGGCTGAACATTTAGATGCAGGGAAAAGCTCAAACATCACATTGTTTGCTAGTGATTTGAAAATTGATAAGGGAGCAAAATTCTCTGTTAGTATGCGCTCAGACCAAGCGCTTAAAGTTTCTGCAATCTTAGAACTAGCAAATGGTCAAAAAGTTAGCATTGCAGGAGATAAAAGCCTGACTGAGAATTGGTCAGAAATAAGTTTTGATGTTAAGAAATTTGAAGGTCAAACAATCAAAAAAATCGGTTTAAGCATAAAATCTGATCAAGCAATGGATTTTAAAGGCATTAATCTAGGAGAAATGACTTTGACCAATGGTCAAAAAGTCGCTCCAATCGCACTTTCGGATGCAAAAGTAACTGATGAAGCTTTTGAAGAAGAAGGAACAGTAGGCGGTTTTAGACTTTCTTGGAAATCAGATGCAACTAAAAATAATCTTTCTACTTATGAAATCTATCAGTTGAATGATGATGGAAATAAAGAATTTTTAGGAGCAAGCAATATCAATGCCTTCTTTGTTAATGCCTTAAAACGCGGCAAAAATATCAATTCAACAAAATTTGAAATTGTCCCAATTAATAAGGCTGGAGAATCTGGACATTCAGTTACGACCTCTGTGAAATGGCCAGATAATTCATTAGCTAAAGCGGCATTTGTAGCAGATAAAACCCTAGTTACGATTGGTGAAAAAGTAACTTTAATGAATCAATCTAATCTAGCTTCCGTCAAATATAAATGGGAAATTGACGGTGCAAGTCCCGCTACTTCTACAGAAAAGAATCCTCAAGTAAGTTTTGATAAAGCAGGGAGTTATTCCGTCAAATTAACGGCCATCAATGAAAAAGGACAAGAAGATTCAGTCACTCAAACTGAGCTGATTACTGTAATTGATCAACCAGTAGAATTAACAATTTTTGCATTAAATCAATCCGTTCAAGTAGACAGTTTCACTAATGAATCTGAATCAGGACCAAAAGCAGTTGATGGAAAATTAAATACCAAATGGTGTGCCGTTGGCCCAGGTAAACACAATATTATAATTGACCTTGGAAAATCAGAAAAAATCAATCAAGTCCTGATTGACCATGCTCAAAAAGGAGGAGAATCACCTGACATGAATACTTCTGATTACACCATTGAGATTTCAAAGGATAATCAAAATTGGACAGAAGTTGTCAACGTTAAGAAAAATAAATTGGGAGAAACCAAAGATTCTTTCAAACAGACAGAAGCGCGTTACGTTAGAATTACAGCCACTAAACCAACACAAGGAGCAGATACCGCTGTTCGTTTATATGAAATACAAGTATTAGGACAAAAAAATAGCTGACAAAGGGCTGTAAAAGTTTGCCATAAAAGCAAAGAAAAGGCTATCATGAAAACCCTAACATTTCATTGGGAAAGTGTTATAATGAAGTAATAAAAGTTAGAAAGTTATAGAAAAATGATTGGAAAAGCACTAGAAGAATTCTTTATTCGAATTTGGGTCGTTGTTAAATTGACCTTGATATTTTGGCTCTTATCGCTAACAGGGCTGTTTGTTTTAGGACTTGGTCCTGCCTTTAAAGTGGTAACAGAGTTGTATTTGGAACATGGTTTTGACTATAAGTCAATCTCAGTGAAACAGGCTTATCAAATTTTCAAGCGAGACTTTTTAAGAGCAAATATCATTTTTTGGCTCTATACGTCTTTGAGTCTTTTACTCGCTTATAATTTATATCTTTCAGTACAAATCCAAGGTTTACTTTTCTTGGTGATTGATTTCATTCTATTCTTTGGTTTAACTTATCTTATGACCGCTTTTGAATATACAATGATTTTTGATAGTCAATTTGAAATTAGTTTTGGAAACTTATTAAAAATGAGCTTTATTTCAAATTTTATTAGTTTTAAAACCTATCTAAAACTTTTATTTGGGATTGTCCTTATCTTTGTTTTGACTTGGCAATTTAAAGGCATGATTCTCTTTGGTTTGATTGGCCTTTTACAAGTTTATTCTTTAAGTGTGACAAAAACTTGGCGTTTGAAAGTCGAAGAACAGTTAGCAGAGTAAAAAAGAAGAGTTACTGAGAGGGGTGGAAAATGGAATTAAAATTCCAAGAAAATTTTTTGTGGGGAGCAGCAACGAGTGGCCCACAAACTGAAGGACGTTTTAAAAAGCAGCATGACAATGTTTTTGATTATGATTTTGACCATTATCAAGAACGTTTTTGGGGCGGAATTGGACCTGATACAGCCAGTAATTTTTTCAATGACTTTCGAGAAGACATAAAATTAATGAAAGCTGCTGGTCTAAAATCAATAAGGACAAGTATTCAATGGTCGCGTTTGATAGATGATTTAGAAAAGAATACGGTAAATGAAAAAGCGGTTGATTTCTATAACGCTGTAATTAATGAATTTATAGCGCAAGGGATTCGTCCGATGATTAATTTAAATCATTTCGATTTACCAGTTGAACTTTTAAAAACATATAGAGGCTGGGAAAGTCGTCATGTTGTTGATTTATATGCAGGTTTTGCAGCAAAATGTTTTGCTGAATTCAGCGACCGAGTGAGTGATTGGTTTACTTTTAATGAGCCAATGGTTGTCGTTGAGTGTGCTTATCTATTAGGTTTCCATTATCCTGATATTGTTGATGGAAAAAAAGCTGTTCAAGTGGCTTATCATTTGCAACTCGCCTCATCTCTTGCGATTGAACAATACCGAAAAATTAATAAAAATCCTGAAGGACGAATTGGAATCATTTTAAATTTAACTCCGTCCTATCCAGCAACTGAAAAAATAGAAGATTTAAAAGCAGCAGAAATGGCAGACCTTTGGCAAAATCGCCTCTTTTTAGATGCATCAATAAAGGGAGAATTTCCAGAAGAATTAGTCAGCCTTTTACAAGAAGAAAATGTCTTGTGGCAGTCGGAAGCAGAAGATTTGAAACGGATTAAGGAAAACAAAGTGGACCTTTTGGGAGTAAATTACTACCATCCGAGTCGAGTACAAGAACCTGAATATTCTAGTGATAGTTTGGCTCAAGATTGGCGTCCCGACAAATATTACGCATCGTTCAATAAACGTGGGGTGCGGATGAATGCTGACAGAGGTTGGGAGATACATCCACAAACCATTTACGAAATTGCCAAGCGAATTCAAGAAGATTATGGAAATATTCCTTGGTTTATTTCTGAAAATGGGATGGGCGTAGAAAATGAAGAACGTTTCAAAAATGCTGATGGACAAATCCAAGATGATTATCGAATTATTTTTACAACAGAACATCTTTTTTGGCTCCATAAAGCGATTCAAGAAGGCTCCAATTGTTTTGGTTACCATGTTTGGACACCAATTGATTGTTGGAGTTGGCGTAATTCATACAAAAATCGTTATGGTTTGATTAGTTTGAATATCCATACTCAAGTGAAAACTTTAAAAAAATCAGCTTATTGGTATAAAAATTTAACAGACACATCACTTTTACAAGTTCCAGATTCGATTTTAGAAAAATACAATCAATGATTTCTGTTAAAATATAAGAAAATTTGGAGGAGAAATATGTCATTATTAACAATAGATATTGGTGGAACAAGCATTAAATATGCAAGATTTGCTGACGGAAAATTAGGAGAAGAAGGTGCTTTCGGAACTCCTGATAATCTGGATCAATTTTATCAATCATTGGCAGCAGTCGTTGAACAATTTAAGGAAAATTCTGATGTTTGTGGTGTCGCTATTAGTTCTCCAGGAGCAGTAAATAAAGCGACTGGTGTCATTGAAGGAGCAAGTGCTCTCCCTTATATTCATGATTTTGATATTCATGCTGAACTAGAAAAACGATTTGGTTTACCTGTTTCTATCGAAAATGATGCCAATTGTGCAGCGCTTGCCGAAGTGAAATTTGGTGCGGCAAAAGGTTTGTCAGATGTTTTGCTTCTTGTGCTTGGAACAGGTGTTGGCGGTTCTGTAGTTATGAATGGGAAAGTTCATCATGGGAAACATCTTTTTGGTGGTGAATTTGGCTTTATGCTCATGGATGATGAACATTCTTTTTCAACATTAGGAACAACGATTAGAATGGCTGAGCGCTATAATAAACGCACAGGTGAAACTCTTGATGCCATCGAAATTTTTGAAAAAGCCTTTAATGGTGATGAAATAGCTAATGAAGAAAAAGAAATTTTTCTATACAATGTCGCAAAAGGGATTTTTAATCTGACTTATTCTTTTGATCCAGAATTAGTGATTATTGGCGGAGGGGTTTCCCAAGCTGAATGGTTAATTCCAGAACTACAAAAACAACTTCAAAAAATCATGGAAATTATTGAAGTAGCGACTTTTATGCCAGAAATTGTAACTTGTGAATTCAGAAATTCTGCCAACTTAATTGGTGCAGCGGTAGATTTTTCACAAACTTACGCAAATAAGACTGACAAATAGGCTAGAAGTTTTCTATCAGTAATATTTTTTACTGACAGAAAATTCCTTCACTAATACTATACGAAATAGAACATAAAAAGTAACAAATTATAGGAAAAAATTATGACAAATCATTATGGCTCAATCGAAGCAGGCGGAACAAAATTTGTACTTGCGATTGGTGATGAGCAGTTTAACATTTTAAAAACAAATCAAATTCCAACGACTAGTCCCGAAGAAACAATTACTAGAACCATTGAATTTTTTAAAGAAAATCCTGTTAAATCATTGGCAGTTGGTTCTTTTGGGCCTATTGACATCAAGCCTGAAAGTGCAACTTATGGCTATATAACAACCACGCCAAAAGCTGGTTGGGCAAATGTTGATTTATTAGGAAAACTCAAAGCCGCACTTGATATTCCGATGGTTTTCACTACCGATGTCAATAGCTCGGCTTACGGTGAGATGATTGTGACTGGCGGAAAATCATTGGTTTACTTCACAATTGGAACAGGAATTGGTGGAGGAGCCGTACAAGATGGGAAATTTATTGGAGGATTTTCTCATGCAGAAATGGGTCATCAATATGTGAAGCGTCATCCAGACGATCTTAATTTTGCAGGCGTTTGTCCATTTCATGGTGATTGTCTAGAAGGAGTGGCAGCCGGTCCTTCCCTTGAAGCCCGCTTAGGAATTCGTGGAGAAGATATTCCAGCTGACAGCAAGGTTTGGGATATTCAAGCATTTTACATTGCACAAATCGCCGTTAATACAACCTTAGCACTTGCACCTGAGAAAATTGTTTTTGGTGGTGGCGTTATGACCCAAACGCACATGATTGAGCGCGTGCGCAAGGAATTCACAAAATTAATGGCAGGTTATGTCCACGTTCCCTATTTACTGACAGATTATATTATGACTCCGTCAGTCGCAAATAATGGTTCAGCAACGATTGGAAATTTTGCTTTGGCAAAAGATTTAGATGAAAAAAATTACTGACAGCTCTGTCAGTAATTTTTCGTTTTCGTCAGTAAAAATAAATGTAATCACTATCATACGATTTTTCTAAAATTTATTTTATTTATTCACAAATATCTCTGCAAAAAACAATAAATTATGATAGAATAAATCTAATAAAATAATTGAACAAAAGTTCGAACTTTCCAACAGGAATTCGGACTTTTGCACCTTATTAGAGGAGGGTCCCTTGTCCGACACTACACTTGAAAAAATCATTGTACTCGACTATGGTTCACAATACAATCAACTTATTGCGCGTCGTATCCGAGAAATCGGTGTTTTCTCAGAACTCATGAGTCACAAAGTTACAGCCAAAGAAATTCGTGAGATTAATCCAATCGGTATTATTCTTTCAGGCGGTCCAAATTCAGTTTATGATGAAGGGTCATTCGATATTGATCCTGAAATCTTTGAACTTGGTTTGCCAGTTCTTGGTATTTGCTACGGAATGCAATTGATGAGCTACAAGCTTGGCGGTATGGTAGAAGCAGCAGGCGAACGCGAATACGGTGTTGCCCCACTTCAACTTACTGAAAAATCAGCATTGTTTGCAGGAACTCCCGAAGTTCAAGATGTTTTGATGAGCCACGGTGACCGTGTAACAGCTATTCCTGAAGGTTTCCACGTTGTCGGAACTTCACCAAACAGTCCATTTGCTGCTGTTGAAAATACAGAACGCAACTTGTACGGTATCCAATTCCACCCAGAAGTTCGTCATTCAGTTCACGGGACAGAAATGCTCAGAAACTTTGCGCTTAACATTTGTGGAGCAAAAGGGAACTGGTCAATGGAAAACTTCATTGATATGCAAATCAAAGATATTCGTGAAAAAGTTGGCGATAAAAAAGTTCTTCTTGGCCTTTCAGGTGGTGTTGATTCATCAGTTGTAGGTGTACTTTTACAACGTGCCATCGGTGACCAATTGACATCAATCTTTGTTGACCACGGTTTCCTTCGTAAAGGCGAAGCTGACCAAGTCATGGAGACATTGGGCGGAAAATTCGGTCTTAATATCATTAAAGTAGATGCTCAAAAACGTTTCATGGACAAACTTGTTGGCCTTTCAGACCCAGAAACAAAACGTAAAATTATCGGTAACGAATTTGTTTATGTTTTTGATGATGAAGCAAACAAATTAGAAGGTGTTGACTTCCTTGCCCAAGGAACACTCTACACCGACGTCATTGAATCAGGAACAGATACAGCTCAAACAATCAAATCACACCATAACGTTGGTGGACTTCCTGAAGATATGCAATTCCAATTGATTGAACCATTGAACACACTCTTTAAAGATGAAGTTCGTGCGCTTGGAACACAACTTGGAATGCCTGATGAAATCGTTTGGCGTCAACCTTTCCCTGGACCAGGACTTGCCATTCGTGTCCTTGGTGATTTAACAGAAGAAAAACTAGAAACTGTTCGTGAATCAGATGCAATTCTTCGTGAAGAAATTGCTGCTGCAGGCCTTGAACGTGATGTTTGGCAATATTTCACAGTAAATACAGACGTGAAATCAGTCGGTGTCATGGGAGACCAACGAACATATGACTATACACTAGCTATTCGTGCCATCACTTCAATCGATGGAATGACAGCTGACTTTGCCCAACTTCCTTGGGATCTTCTCCAAAAAATCTCAAAACGTATCGTTAATGAAGTGGACCACGTCAACCGTATCGTCTACGATATTACGAGCAAACCACCAGCAACTGTTGAGTGGCAATAGAATAAAAAACTGATAACAGTATCTGTTATCAGTTTTTTTATTTTAATAATAAATTTTAAAACTAGCACTCATTGTTCAATAGCATTATTTCCTAAAAGATTACGTAATATTAATCAATTTTATCGCTTTGAAAGCGTTATACTTGATTTGCTTGAAATTAATTAGGTGTAACTATGTTTTGCAATATTTAAGAGTAAAAAGTCTTTAATTTGCAACCTAATATACTTGTAACTTTTTACTTTCAAGAAATATATTTAAATTTGGAGAAAGTTATGGTTGGCAATGAAAAAATAAATTTTTTAGGGAATTTTTTAGTTTCAAAACAAACAAAGCAGAAGGAATAATTGGGTTTCATCGAGCTTTAGGAATTGGTTCATGGGATATGTTTAATGGAGGAACTGGTGGCCTTATTGGTTCGTGGCTCTTATATTTTCTGACCTCTTTTGGTGGGGTTAATCCTGGATTAGCTGCACTTTTAATTTCAGCTCGACTCGTTATAGATATGTTCTGGGCTCCTGCCGTTGCTGTTATTTCAGATAATTTTTATCACTTTGCACTCGGCCGAAAATATGGGCGTAGACGCTTCTTTTTAATTTTTGCAATTCCAACATCGGTTGCTTTTGCAGCGATGTGGATTCCAATGGCAGGTGGCCTTTCTTGGCTTTATTATCTTGTGTCATTTATACTTTTTGATTTTTGTTTGGATTTAGTTCTCATTCCTTGGGAAGCTATCCCTGCAGAAATTACCTCTACCTATACACAACGTAATAAAATGGGGTCAATCAGAATGTGGGCTTCAGGTTTAGCCCAACCCTTAATAGCTTTTGTCCCGACTCTCTTTATGAAACTTTTACCTGCTGAACATGGAATGCAAACTTCCGCCTGGGCCTTATTTGCAACAGCTTGTGTTTGGGGTGTGATTGGAATTATATTTACACTCTTTGTTTACTTTTCTTCTTGGGACCCTATTCTGATTTCTAAAGAAAAGACAGAACTTATGTTGCGGCATTTAGATGAAGAAAGAAAACGAGCTAAAACTCCTGCTAGGTTATTCTTGGAAAATATTGCTAATTTACTTTTAACCTTAAGGATTAAAACTTTTCGTAAACATCTAGTTCTTTATTTCTCTACTTTTGGGATTATTGATTCTTTTACAGCTATTTTTGTTATCTTTGCGACGATTTCGTTTTTGCCAACTCTAACACTTGATCCAGCGCAAGCAGCTCTTATTTTAGCGACACCCTTATTGATTATGACAATTGCATATACACCATTTGGAGCATGGCTTTTTAATCACCCCAAAATTGGACCACGCCTGCTTTACCTAATTGGTTTTGGCATTGGTATTTTATCATGTATCACTTATGGTATTGTTTATTTCACAAGAGGAAGTTTATCAGAAGCTCAGATTACGGGACTCATCATTTTTACAACTTGTGTTTTCACTGTGGGTCGTAACATCATTGGGGGCCTTCCTTGGGTCGTCTTTCCTTTAATTCCTGATATTGATATGATCATTCATAAAGAACAGCGGGCAGGAGTTTTTGCTGGAGCTATGACTTTTGTACGTAAATTCACTAATATTGTCTTTAATGTTGTCATTGGAGCGGTTATGGGAGCTGCTGGTTATAACCAACATGTTTCTAATGTGGCAGATAAAATGTCAAATTATGTACAAGTGCACCATGTGACGACCAGACAAGCTTTTCACCATTTGGTAACAAGTTCTACATTAGAACATCAGATTCAAAGTGCAGGCTTTGGAATTGCTATGCTGATGACGTTTTTAGTTGGAGGCTTGATGCTGATTGCTTTATGGAATGCTTTTACTTTTAAACTTAATTCAAAAACACATGCTATTTTGGTTGAAGAAATTTCACGTCTACAAAAGGCTGATTCGATTGGGGGAGAAGTGGCAGTAAAAAATGCTAAAGAGTCAGCTGACCTCAAAACAAAACAAACAATTGAAGCTTTATCAGGCTTAAATTATGATAAATTCGTCTGGACTGGAAAATAATATGTAAAAAAACGAGGCCTTAAATTTCCTCGTTTTTAATATATTATTCAGCAACGGCTAATTCAGGTTGATTTTCCATAAGTTTACCATTGTTTAATTTTAATAAATAAGGGATAAGCATGATGAGCCCTGCTACAAAGGCAATTCCTTCTGTTAGGGTCATTGACCAGATGAGGCCAGTTAATCCGTAAAAATGATGTAAGATAATGACGATTGGGATATAAAGAATCCCTTGGATAGTAGACATTACCCCAGTTTGTGCACCTAGATCAGAAGCTTCAAAAATTCCAGTAAATAATCCCGAAAAACCATTGAAGACAGATGAAACCAGTTGTGCGGCTAGTACGATTAAGCCCACTTTGATTACTGCACTATCATCAGTAAAGAGTTGCATGACAGGAACTCTAAAAAGATAGACAATTAAAGCAAAGAGAATAGAAATTCCGCCAATCCAAAGAGTTAACTCTTTAAGTGCTTCTTTTAATCGTTGAGTATTGTTTGAAGCAAAACTATAGGCAAAGAGTGGAATGGCCCCTAAAAAGAGTCCCATAGTCAAAAATTCAGGCAGTTGAGTGATTCTAAGGGCAATCCCAAAGCTAGCAAGAACATTATCACCATATTGAACAGAAAAGTGATTTAACAAAAGTGTTGTGACAATCATAAATACTGATTTGAAAACTTCTGCAATCCCAATTTTATAGATTTCAAATTGGTCTTTTAAACTGATTTTAAAATGTTTTAAAAATCCTTTAAGCGATTCACTTTTATTTTCTAAAAACCAGACATAATAAGCTGTAGAAGCTAGATTTGCAATCACCATTGAAAGTCCAGCCCCAATGACATGAAGATTTAAAACTAGGATAAAGAGGGCATCTAAGACAATACTAGTCGCAACCCCAACGAACATGCCATACATTGATTCTTTTGAGGCACCTTCTGCACGAACTAATTGTTCCAGTCCATAGTTTAAAATCATACTAAAACCACCACCTAATAAAACTCCAGCATATTCTTTAGTATAAATAAGAGTTGCGGCGTCTGCTCCTAAAATATGAGCGATTGGACTTAAAAAGAAAAGCGAAACAAGCCCAATAAGCAAACCAATGATTAAACTCATATAAAAAGAATAACCAGCGATTTTCTTTCCTTTTTCTTTATCGCCAGAACCTAGCAGACGAGTAATAAAGGTTCCGCCTCCGACACCAAAAAGGTTTCCGATGGCCATAAAAACAATGGTTATTGTTAAACCTAGAGTGATTGTTGACATCATATTTGTGTCATGGACAAGGCCGATAAAGTAGGCATTGATTAAGTTATAGATTGTTGTTGCGGAAATGCCAATCATCATGGGGATTGATAAGTGAGCAATTGCTTTTCTGATGGGCGCTTCCTTAAGATAATAAGAGTTGGATTTTTTACTCATTTTTATTGTTTTTCTTTCTGAATCGAAATGATAGATATTCTAATAGTTAGATATCTAACTATTAGAATATCATAATAATTATTTTTTGTTTTGTCAACCCAAAACTATCGTTTAGAAAAATAATCTTTTTTGACGAAGAAGAGAGTCAGTAAAACTGACAAGAAAAGGGCTAGTAAACAAATGATTTCCCAAGATATTTTTGGGAGATTAGTCAAGGGCAGAGGAACATTCATACCATAAAAACTAAAAATGATGGTAGGAATAGTCAGAATAATTGAATAAGAGGTCAAAAATTTCATGACACTATTTGTATTATTATTAATGATTGAATCATAAGAATCAGTCATCTCATTCAAAATCCTATTTGAAATATTAGACATATCAAAAGCTTGGTCAACTTCAATCATTAAATCATCAAGAAGTTCCTTTTCATCATCATAAAGTTTTAAATATTTACCACTTTTAATTTTAGAAATGACTAAAGAATTTGATTTCAAGGACATAATGAAATAAATTAAACTTCGCTCAATTTTCATCAAATTAATCAAGTCTTCATTTTTCGGTGCCTTACCCAAAGTTTGTTCAATTAATATTCTTTTACGATTGAGAATTCTAATTTTATCGACATAAATTTTGGCAATAGCTAGCATGAAATGAAGGACAAAAGAAGTCTTATGTTTTGGATTTAACTGATGAAGCAGTTTTGAATTTTTCAAGATTGTTGCCATCTTTTTATCCGCTACATTTGTGATGATGACCTCTTTTGCTACAATAAAACTCATAGGTCCCGATGAATAATAAGCCACATCTGTTTGATCTTCAAATGGCATATCAAAAATAATGAGTAGACTTTTAGTTTCATCGTCAATCTCTATTCGAGCACTCTCGTCCTTATCTGTTGCATAAGATAAGAACTCTTCCGGAATGTGATATGTTTTTGAGAGATAACTTTTATCAAACAGTTTTTGGTCTGAGAAATTAATCCATTCTCTTGTTAAATTTTCAGACATTTGATTCTCCTTTTTCAAAAAATAGTTAGAGTTCTAACTAACAAGAATTATCATAAATCAAATAAACGAAAATGTCAAGAACTAACTGTTAGATATCTAATTGTTATAAATTGACAAATGAATAAAAGACCATTATACTAAGAAATAAGAAACAGCAAATCAAATAAGAGGAGTCCTCCAAATGGCTAATACAATCTATTCAAATTTATTTCGTTCTATTTCACAAAAATCAATGATGACCTCTAGTCAAATGATGAAAGATTTAGAAGTGAATCATCAACAAGCTAGAGTAATCGCATATATTGCAGAAAATCAAGATAAAGGTCTCATCCAAAAAGATTTAGCAGAAGTATTTAATAGACGAGGAGCAAGTATAACAAGTATGCTCCAAGGTTTGGAAAAAAAAGGATATATCGAAAGACGAATTCCTAAAGAGAATGAACGTCAAAAAAATATCTATATTTTGCCCAAAGGGCTAAAAATTATTAATCAGATTAATCAAATATTTGAAGCATCTGAAAAGAAATTGATTGAACCCTTGACCGAGAAAGAACAAGCTGAATTCTTGAGACTCTTAGAAAAAATCGATGACAATTTATAAGATAATAGGAAAAAGACTAATAATTACGTTAGTCTTTTTTTATTTTAGTCCAATCCAATGCGTTTCTCAAAATAATATTATAGACTTTCTTTAAAAAAGATGACAGATTTCTTGACAAGTAAAATATAAAAAAGTATAATTTCTTTATCGTTTACAAACGTAAACGTTAATGTTATATTAGCTTATTAAACTTAAATAATATTAAATTTTACTCGCAGCTTTATAATCTAAATAGAACTAGGAAGAAAAAATTATGACAGTATTAGACAAAGTAAATGACCCCAAAGACATCAAGGCTCTTACAGCGCTAGAACTAGAAGAGCTTGCTACAAATGTACGCGATGCAATTCTTAATCGTGTCAGTCAATATCCAGGGGGCCATCTCGGACTAAATCTTGGTGTGGTAGAAATGACTGTTGCTTTACATAAAGTCTTTAACTCACCTGTTGATAAATTAATATGGGACGTTAGTCATCAAAGCTATCCGCATAAAGTTTTAACAGGACGTAAAGAATTTTTTACTGACAAAGACAAATTTTCTGGAACAACAGGCTATACAGACCCTGAAGAAAATGAACATGACTTTATACGAGTAGGTCATACATCTACATCTATTGCAACAGCTATGGGATACGCCTTGGCTCGAGATATGCAAGGAAAAAATGAAAATATTGTAGCCATCATTGGTGATGGCGCGCTCTCAGGAGGACTTGCATTTGAGGGACTTGATGGCGCAGGTACACTTAACGGGAAGCTTATTATTATTGTAAATGATAATGAAATGGCCATCACCGAAAATCATGGAGGAATCTATCAACATCTTGCAGATCTGCGAGCAAGTAAAGGAACCTCAGCAAATAATCTTTTTAAATCATTTGGGCTTGATTACCGTTACCTTGAGGAGGGAAATGATATCCAAAGTTTGATTGCCCTTTTTGAATCAGTAAAAGATATCAATCGTCCAATTGTTCTTCATATTCACACAGAGAAAGGACATGGCTATAAACCAGCAGTTGAAAATAAAGAAGGAATGCACCAAGTCTTTGCACCCTTTGATATTGCTACAGGTCAACCAGTCAATAGCTCAACCAATATCGTTCGCAGCTATAATAATGTATTTCTTGACTTTATGGAAGAAAAGTTATCCAAAGGTGACAATCTTATCGCCATTAATGCCGCAATTCCAATGTTCTTTGGCCTGTCACAATTTGCTAAGAATCATCCAAAAAATTATGTTGATGGAGGAATTGCTGAACAATATACAGTGACACTTGGTGGAGCAATCGCAGCAGCAGGAACTCGAGCTATTATTTTCCAAAATGCAACTTTCTTACAACGTGCTTATGACCAACTTAACCATGATTTGGCACTGAATAAAGAACCAGCAATTGTTATTATCAGTAATAGTCAAATTGGCGGAACAAACGATACTCATCAAGGAAGTTTTGTTTATAGTCAAACATCAAATATTCCCAATGTAATTGACCTTGCAGCAACAAGTGAAGAAGACCTTTTTGCAATGCTTAATTGGGCATATAATCAACATGAACATCCAGTATTTATACACTTGCCAGAGCATACTTTGGAAAATCGCCCAACAAAAATTACTGATTTTAGTAAACCTCAGTATGAAGTTGTTAAGTCTGGCGAAAAAGTTGCAATCTTAGGACTTGGTGCAATGCTTGAGAAAGCTGAAAATGTCGCATAAGAACTTGAAAAATCAGGATTTAATCCAACGGTTGTAAATCCATTCTTTGCAAATCTTTTGGATGTAGCTGCTTTAGACAAATTATCTGAAACTCATGGACTCTTTGTTACGATTGAAGATGGCACTAAAGATGGGGGATTTGGTCAAAAAGTGGCGACCTATTTGGCAAGTAAAGGGATAAAAACACTTGTATATGGTGCAGATACTGAGTTTATTGATGCTGTTCCAAAAGAAGAACTTTACAATCGTTATCACATAAGACCAGAACTTATGGCAACTGATATTATTGAAGCAACCAAAGAATCTAAAGGACCTAATTTTTTTAAGAAAATATTTTCTAAATAAAAGTTTTTGGAGGCAGAGCTTATCTCCTAGATAAAATATGAAATAAATAGCTAAAAAAGATACTAGCGATTAACTAGTATCTTTTTTAGCTAAGATATTAAATATTAAGCATTTTGATTGGTTGCAGCAATATCAATTTCTCTGATGTTGACCGTTTGAGGCATATCATAAATGAATTTCACGGTTTGCGCCACTCTTTCAGGAGCAAGTGTTATACCACCCATTGATTCTTTCCAAAGATTATAATCATTTAGGGCACTTTCGTCAGTAACATGTGTCAATAATTCTGTTTCGGCAGCACCAGGTGCAACAAGTGAAATTCGAACATTTTTACCAGAAACTTCCTCTCTGATAGTTTCACTTAAACCATGAACACCAAATTTTGAAGCGACATAAGCGGCGTGATTGGTAAAAGTTTTTTTACCAGCAAGAGAAGACATGTTAATTACTGTTCCTCCTTGGCGTTCAACCATTTGTGGAAGAACAATTTGCATTCCATTAAGGACACCCAAAACATTAGTATCCATCATTTGTTTCCATTCTGCTGGATTTTGATTAAGAACATTTCCTAATAACATGACACCTGCATTATTGACTAGAAGATCAGTTTTGTCATATTTTTCTTCAGCTTTAGTAATTGCATTTTCAAATGATGTTTTGTCCGTGACATCTACAGATTCCACAAGGACATTCGTAAAATCAAGGGGCAAGGCTTTGATTTTATCTGTACGACGACCTAAAAGCAACATTGGGAATCCATCAGCATTAAATAATTTTGCAATTTCAGCACCAAATCCTGAACTTGCTCCTGTTATAACAATAAGTGGTTTAGACATTTTATTTCTCCTTAAGAGTATTTTTTTGATATACTGATTATACAACATGGAGTTAACTCCATGTCAAGGAGAAAGAATGACAAAATATACAATTGGCGATATTTCACGTAAATTAAACGTTTCTAACGATGCTGTACGTTATTATGATAAGGAAGGTTTGCTCCCTTTTGCTAAAAGAAATAAAGCTGGTCGAAGAGAATTTACAGATGACGATCTTGGCTATATTGAAGTCATTGATTGTTTAAAAAAATCAGGCATACCCATAAAAGATATTGCTCAATTTATTGATTGGTGTATGGAGGGCGATTCAACACTTGATGAACGTTTAGATTTTATGAAAACACACGAAGAGCAATTAGAAGAAAAAATTAAAGTTTTAGAAATGAATTTGGCCTTTTTAAGATGGAAAATTTGGTACTATCAAACAGCATCAGAAGCAGGCACTGAAAGTATCCACTTTATTCCGGGAACAACACAAGTTAAACCAGAGATAAGAGATATTTTCAAATAATATAAAAAAAACAAAACATATTTTTTACGCTTTGTTTTTTTATTTTTTCTTAGTTGGAAAATTTATGAGAAATAGCGACAGAAAGACGACAAAAATACCTAACTGTTGGAATCCTAAAAATGAAACGCCTAGGAATAAAGGGGAAATTAAAATAGCGGTGACAGGTTCAAGCATTCCAAGCATACCAACAATATGAGGTTCTGTATATTTTAGACTATTGATATAAAGAGAGTAAGCTAAGAGCGTTCCAACAACAACGATGAGGCTGACCAAAAGTAAATCAGTCTGATCAAAATTTTTAGGTAAATTTGTGACTGGATGTAAGAAATTAGAAATGACACCACCAATTAATAAGGCCCAAGCAACAAGGCTTAAAGGAGAGTGTTCTTTGATAAGTGGACATGGAATAAGAGTGTAAGCACAAACACCAAGGGCGGATAAAAGCCCCCAAACAAGAGCAGAAGCTGAAAAACTAAGTTCTCCAATATTTCCATTGGTCACAAGCAGAAAAACACCAATTAAAGAAAGAAAAATGGCAATAATATCAAGACGACGTGGAATTGCTTTACTTTTGATAGCTAAAATAATAATAATGATGGAGGGACCTAGGGATTGTAAAATAGTTGCAATAGCTGCATTTCCATAATAAACAGATAATAGAAAAGAAGATTGTGCAAAAAGTACTCCGAAAATCCCAAAAGCTACAATTCTTAGACTTGATTTTACAGAAGACCAGACACTAAAAATGTTGTGCTTAGTAATTGCTAACCAAGCAAGTAACAACAAGCCTGAAAAGAGCATGCGCGTGGTAACTAGCCAACCTGGCTCAATAGAACAACGATTAAAGAGGAGTCCAGCAATAATACTACTAATCCCAAAAAAGGCGGCTCCCAAAGAAGCGTAAATAATTCCTTTAAATTTAGTCATATATGTACCATGTGTTGAGTTTTTTTGTTTTTGACATTTTTATCCTCAATTTCTAAATATATTATCCTCCTATAATCATTATATATAAATTACAGGGCATAGTAAAATATTCACTGGAAATGGTATAAAAGAATAAAAAAAGCACTAATTAATTGGATTAGTGCTTTTTAATCTTCAACTCCATAAATTTCAACTTTGTAACCAGTAATATTAAGACCACTAGCTTTTCGAGCGGCCTCCATTAGGGGACGAAAATCAAAATTATCTACATTCATAATCTCACCTGTCGATTTATTGACAACATGATAATGAGGCTCTCCGTAGTAGTCATATCTTCTTTTACTACCGTCATTTATAGCAATCACTAACTCACTATCAACCAATTTATCAAGGGTATTATAGACCGTTGCTAAGCTAATATTTTCCAAATCTTCGTGAATTTGCTCTGCCGTTGGGTGAGTTTGATGTTTTATCAGGTATTCTAAGACAATGAGACGCTGTGGTGTAGCTTTTAAACCATGAGATTGTAATAGTTCTTTTAAGTCTTGTTCCAAAATCAGCACTCCTATCTTTATTATTTATTTTATTATATCATCAACAGAAAATCATTTCAATGACTTGACATTTGTTTAGAATCATTCTAAAATATAGTTTAGAATGATTCTAAAAAGGTGAGATAATGAAAGAAAAAAATAACTTAATTCAAAGAAATAATATTGTCAGGGCAAGTATTATGGGAGCAAATGATGGGATTATTTCGATTGCAGGGATTGTCATTGGTGTCTCTGGCGCAACCTCTCATATTGGGACAATTTTGCTGGCAGGTTTTGCCGGAACTTTAGCAGGTACAGTCAGTATGGCAATGGGAGAATATGTTTCGGTCAGTTCGCAACGTGATGCTCAGGAAAAAATTATCCAAGAACAAAAAGTAGCACTTGCTACTAATTATCAAAATGAATTTGATTTTGTTTATCGAAAATATAGAGCAGATGGGATTTCTAATGAACTAGCTCATAAAGCAACGGATGAGATGATGAAAAAGGATGCTTTAGCAACAACGGTTCGTGAAAGACACGGTTTTACAATTGGACAAGAATTGAGTGCTAAAGGAGCGGCAATTGCCTCAATGCTCTCATTTCCAACTGGAGCGCTTTTGCCTATGCTAGCCATTTCTTTAATTCCTAAAAGTTGGAGTGCTTTGGCAACATTTATTTCCGTACTAATCGCTCTAGGATTTACAGGTTATGCCGCCGCTTATTTAAATGGTGCTGATAAAAAACATGCAACTTTTAGAAATATTATTGCTGGGATTCTAACGATGCTTGTTACTTATGTAGTGGGTTTGCTCTTTAAACAAGGAGGTTTGTGATGAAAAAACAAACAATGACAATAGATGAAAAATTAAATAGTGTTCGTGCGGGAGTCTTGGGTTCAAATGATGGAATTCTTACAGTTGTTGGTGTGCTCTTTTCGGTTTCCGCAGCTTCTGGAAGTAGCTTTGCTTTACTAATTGCTAGTTTGGCAAATTTGATTTCTGGTGCTTTTTCAATGGCTTCTGGTGAGTATGCAAGTGTCAGTTCTCAATCTGATAGTGAGAAAGTTGTGGTTCAAGAAGAAAAAATATTACTGAAAAAAGATTTTAAAAATCAAAAAGTAGCAGTGAAAGATTTTTATATTGAAAAAGGAATCAGTCCGGAAACTTCAGCAGAAATTGCTAATGAATTACTTGCTCGAAAACCTTTGGAAACTGTTCTGTCAGTAAAATATGATATTGCTTTAGGACATTATATGAATCCTTGGCAAGCAGCAGGTTCATCAATAATTTCATTTACGATTGGTGGACTTTTTCCTTTACTAACCATGATTTTAGTTAAGGGTGCTTGGCAATTTCCAGCAACAATTTTTGCAACAATGCTTGCAATGGCCTTAACTGGAATGATTAGTGCTAAGCTTTCTGATGGCTTGGTAATTAAAGCAATTCTTAGAAATATTATTATTGGTTTACTAACAATTTTTATCCATTATTTTATTGGTCGGATTTTAGGTTAATGAATTTAGGCTTAGTTAAAAGCTTTTGTTATAATTATAGATAGGACTGATAATTATTGAGAAAGAGGCTGACAAATGGATGATAATACTAAAGAATTAGAACAATATTGGGATGAGTTTTCTCAAGAATATGAAGAAATTCAAAATGAAAGCTTGGTTGATATTGGTCAGCAATTAAAGGAATTTTTGGTGGCTGAAAAACTTTTACCAACAAGTCAATTTTTAGATTTAGCTGGTGGGACAGGCAAATATATTCCACACTTTTCAAATTTTACTGACAGCTATCATCTTGTTGATCTGTCAGCAAAAATGTTAGAATTTGCCAAGAATAAGTCAGCTGATTCAAATAAAATCACTTTTACGCATCAAGAACAAAATAAATTTTTAAAGAATACAAAAGAAAATACTTATGATTTTGTATTTTCAGCCATGAATCCTGCATTGGAGTCAAAAGAAGCCTTAGTAGAATTAAATCGGATTGCCAATGGAAATGTTGGAATTTTACGTTTGATTTTTGATGAGGATAATCTCTTTAGTCAGGTCGAACAATTGTATTTGCCTAATCAAGAACAGAATAAAGAAGCGCAGATGTTGCTTTATAAGGTATGGTTAGAGGAATTAGGCTGGGAATTTAAAAGTAAGAAATTTAGATTCTTTTTATCAGAAAAAGTAAGTTCACAGTTTTTCTCTGATTATTTCTCTGATGAGCTTTCAAATACAGAATTAGCGGCTTTGACGCAATTATTTTTTAGTGAAACAGAAATTCGAGAAATGGAAAGATTAGTGATATTTGAGTTGTTATATTGGGAAAAATGCTAGGCTGAATCCTAGTTTTTTTATTTCTCAATTCTTTTAGTTGTAATTTATTTATTTTAATACTATAATTGACTAATCAATGATTGACCAATCAATTAAGAAAGGAGAAATAAATTATGAAGCTTGAAAAAGTCAGCCAGTTACTCTATCAGCTCAAAATTGTAAATCAAGAAATGACGGCAAAATTTGAGAAGTCAACGGGTTATAGTATTACTCGTTATCAACTGATGATGATTTTAAAATGTAAAGGTCGTTGCTCTCAAAGTCAATTACAAAATGAATTAAAAATTGATAGTGCTGCTGTAACAAGACATTTAAAATTACTTGAAGAAAAAAATCTTGTCAAAAGAGAGCGCAATAAAGAAAATAATCGAGAAGTATTTGTCGAAATTACCGATAAAGCTAAAAATGATTTAGCACTTTGTGCAAAAAAACATGATGATTCTCTAGATGCAAGTCAACAAATATTAAATATTGGGCTCAGTGCTTTAGAAGAAGAACAACTTTTAGAACTACTCACAAAATTAACACAATGAAAGAATAAAAAATGAATAAGAACTTTAAAAATAACGATTTCTCAGATATTACTTTTGGTAGAAAATCTGTCAGACTTTATGATGAAAACTACAAAATTTCTCACGAAGAAATGCTTGAAATGATTCAAGAAGCAACAGCTGCACCTTCATCAGTAAATATGCAACCTTGGCGTTTTATCATTGCTGAAACCGAAGAATCAAAAGCAAAATTGAAACCTTTAATTCGCTTTAACACCCGGCAAAATGATACTTCATCAGCCATGATTTTAATTTTTGGTGACATGCTTAATTATGAATTAGGTGAAGAAATCTATGACCAAGCAGTTGCTGAAGGAAAAATGCCTCAGGAAGTCAGAGATCAACAAATTGGAGCAATTATTCCTTATTACAAGAGTTTTTCTAAACAAGAAATGAATGATGTTGTCAAAATTGACTCAAGTTTGGCAGCAATGCAATTGATGTTGGTGGCAAGAGCTCATGGTTACGAAACAAATCCAATTGGTGGTTTTGAAAAAGATCAATTAGCAGAAGCTTTCGATTTAGACAAAGAACGTTTTGTCCCAGTTATGATTTTGTCAATTGGTAAAGCCGTTGAAGAAGGTTATGAATCTGTCCGCATGAATGCTGATAAAATCACTACTTTTAAATAAAAAGGAGAAGTAATTTGACCATTTTAACAATTATTCTGTCGCTTTTGGTTGCTTTGGAATTTTTCTACATTATGTATTTAGAGACCTTTGCTACAAGCTCAAAAACAACCAGTCGTGTGTTTAATATGGGAAAAGAGGAGCTAGAACGTTCTTCAGTTCAAACGCTTTTTAAAAATCAAGGGATTTATAACGGTTTGATTGGTTTAGGATTAATTTATGCAATATTCTTTTCGTCAGCGCCACTTGAAATTGTTAGATTACTGCTTATTTATATTATTTTAGTGGCTTTGTATGGCTCTTTGACCAGTAATAAAAAGATTATTTTGACCCAAGGTGATTTAGCCATTTTAGCTCTAATTTCTTCATTTTTTTAAAAAAATATTTTTAAATCCTTGACAAGTCTCATAAAAAGTTTTACAATTATTTTCAACATCAGAAAAGTAACTCTATATCAGAATTTTTTCAGGAAGTCTGCGGTTGTGCGAGCAGATAAATTCATCAGAGCGAATGGGCTGATTTGAAAGTCGAGAACGATTTGTTTTTCGCAATTTGATTTGAAACAATAAAAATCACGGATGCTCCCGATACCAAGCAACTTGTTGTTAGACGAGGAAAAGAAGAGTTTTTCTAGTATTTTTGTAATATTTTTAGGGACTCTTAAATTACGGTGGCACCGCGTGACATACGCCCGTAGAGTATTTGATACTCTACGGGCTTTTTTGTATTTTTTTGAAAGGATTTCTAAAATGAACCAACGATGGCGAAGCTTAAATTTTAACTAATCAGTATCAATGGAAAAGACTTCCTCAAACCTATAGATAGAGAGAAAACATGAGAAAAATTAAAGAGATTTCAGCAGACACCATGACCCCAATTTCGGTTTATCTTCGCCTGAAAGGGAAGAATAAAGTAATTTTAGAATCCATTCCCAGAGAAAATGACCAATCACGTTTTTCAATTATTGCGTTAAATCCTGTGAAGCTCATCAAATTTACTGATGGAATTTTAAGCGTTAATGACGAAATCATTAGCGATGAAAATCCAATGGAATTTCTGGAAAAATTAGTTTGTCAGCCAGAAAGTACTGACGAAAATTTAGACTTGCCTTTTACAAGTGGAGCGATTGGATATGCTGGATTTGATACCTATGGTATTTTTGAAGGCATTCAACCTGAACTGAAAGATTCGATTGGAACCCCAGATATGTATTTTATGTTATACGAATCAGCTCTAATTTTTGACCACAAACGAGAAAAACTGATTTTTATTGAAGACAATACTTACAGTCAGCGTTCAGAAAAAGAGTTACAAAACGCGCTGTCAGCAAATATTGAGTCATTATCTTTACTGACAGAAGCAGAAAATGAACTGACAGAATTAAGTAAACTGAATTTCGTCAGCAATATGTCTCAAGAACTTTTTGAAGAAAAAGTTACTAAAGCAAAGGAACTTATCAGAAATGGTGACATGTTCCAAGTTGTTTTATCACAACGTTTAACAGCCGATTTTACTGACAACCCCTTTAATTATTACAGAAAGCTTCGGGTTGAAAATCCTTCATCGTATATGTACTTTATGGAATTCGATAATTTTCATGTCATTGGCAGCTCACCAGAGCGTTTGGTTGCTGTTCATGGAAATCAAGTTTCAACCAATCCAATTGCTGGAACAAGAAAACGCGGGCAAAATGAATTTGAAGACCAAGCTCTTATTGAAGATTTAGAAAGTGATCCCAAAGAAGTCGCTGAACACAAAATGCTTGTTGATTTAGGACGAAATGATATTGGTAAAATTTCCAAATATGGTTCAATCGAAGTTCCTGTTTTCATGAAAGTTGAGAAATATCGCTACGTCATGCATATTACAAGTGAAGTGACCGGCGAGCTTCGTCCTGAATTTACAGCTATGGATGCCTTACGCGCCACATTACCAGCGGGGACGCTATCAGGAGCACCGAAGCATCGAGCCTACCAAAGAATTTATGAATTTGAAACGCAAAAACGAGGAATTTATGGAGGAGCTATCGGTTATCTAACGAAAAATGGAAATTGTGATTTTGCAATTGCCATTCGGACAATGGTCTTGAAAGACAAGAAAGCACATGTTCAAGCAGGAGCCGGAATTGTTTACGATTCAGTACGCGAACATGAATATCAAGAAACCTTAAACAAAGCCCAAGGCTTATTGAAAGTTGGTCAATAAATAGACCCAAAAAGATGTAGAGATAAAAAATTTAACATCATCAGATAATTTTGTCAGTAATTTTTTACTGACAGAAAATAAAAAATTACTGACAGGCCTTGTCGTTAAAAATAGGAGACAAAATTGATTTTAATAATAGATAATTACGATAGTTTCACTTACAACTTAGTGCAGTATGTAGGTGCTTTGACTGATGTAGCAGTTGTGAAAAATGACGATGATTCTTTGGAAAATATGGCAGAAAAAGCAGATGCCTTAATATTCTCACCAGGTCCTGGTTGGCCTGCGGATGCTGGAAAAATGGAAACACTTATTCAGCAATTTGCAGGTCAAAAACCAATTTTAGGAATATGTCTAGGTTTTCAAGCTATCGTTGAAGTTTTTGGTGGCAAACTTCGATTGGCACATCAAGTCATGCATGGCAAGAATTCACAAGTCCGTCAGACCTCAGGAAATTTACTTTTCAATCATCTTCCCTCAAAATTTCTAGTTATGCGCTATCATTCAATTGTCATGGATGAGGCAGTCGCTTTACCAGATTTTGCAATCACAGCAGTCGCGACAGATGATGGTGAAATTATGGCTATTGAAAATGAAAAAGAACAGATTTATGGATTACAATTTCACCCAGAATCCATTGGCACATTGGATGGTATGACCATGATTGAAAATTTTGTCAACCAAGTAAATGAAAACAAGGAGTCATCAAATGAAAAATGAACTTGAAAAAGTGATGTCAGGTCGTGACATGACCGAAAATGAAATGAATATGCTTGCTAATTCAATTATCCAAGGTGAATTAAGCGAGGTCCAAATTGCCAGCTTTTTAGTAGCATTAAAAATGAAAGGTGAAGCAGCAAGCGAATTGACTGGTTTGGCTCGAGCTTTACAAAAAGCAGCGATTCCCATTCCAACAAATTTGACAAATGCGATGGACAATTGTGGAACAGGAGGCGACCGCTCATTCAGTTTTAATATTTCAACCACAGCCGCTTTTGTTTTAGCAGCTGGTGGAGTCAATATGGCAAAACACGGAAATCGCTCCATTACCAGTAAATCTGGCTCGGCAGACGTTCTTGAGACCTTAGGAATCAATCTTTATTTACCAGCAGAAAAGTTAGCTCAAGTTTTTGACAAAGTTGGTTTAGTTTTCCTTTTTGCTCAAAATCTCCACCCAGCGATGAAATACTTCACGCCAGTCCGCAGACAACTCGAAATTCCAACAATTATGAACTTGACTGGGCCACTAATCAATCCAATTTCACTTGAAACACAGTTGCTCGGGACTTCACGTCCTGATTTGCTTGAATTAACAGCAAATGTTTTGAAAGGCTTGGGCCGTAAGCGAGCATTAGTCATCACAGGTGAAGGCGGAATGGACGAAGCAACTCCCTTTGGACTTAATCATTACGCACTTTTAGAAAATGACAAAGTGACTTTGCATGAATTTAGAGCCTCAGACGTTGGTATTTCAGAAGTTCAACTCAATGATATTCGTGGAGGTGAAGCCCCAGAAAATGCTGAAATTTTAAAAAATGTCCTTGAAAATCAACCGTCAGCCTTTTTAGAAACGACCGTTTTAAATGCCGGACTTGGATTTTATGCCAATGGAAAAGTTGATTCCATTAAATCCGGAGTTGACCTTGCAAGAGAAGTAATTAGTACAGGAGCAGCTCTTACCAAGTTGCATGAATTACAAGCAGAACAAATTGGTTAAAAATCTTGATGGCAAATTTTGAAATAGCAGAAAATGAGAGAAAAATATGAACATAAAAAAAGGAAAATTTCTAGAAACAATCCTAGCAGAAAAACGACTTGAAATTGCTAAAATGCCAGAAGAACAAGTAGGAAAAGTTCGTCAAACATACAATTTTTATGATTACTTAAAAGAACATTCCGACCAGCTTCAAGTGATTGCCGAAGTCAAAAAAGCTTCGCCCAGTCTAGGTGATATTAACTTAGAAGTGGATATCGTTGACCAAGCCAAAAATTACGAACAAGCCGGTGCCGCTATGATTTCCGTCTTAACTGACCCTGTATTTTTTAAAGGAAATATTGAATATCTCCGTGAAATTTCAGAAAATGTCCAAATCCCCACCTTGAACAAGGATTTTATCATCGATAAAAAACAAATCAATCGGGCAGTTAATGCGGGAGCAACAGTTATTTTACTCATTGTCGCAGTTTTTGAAAATCAATACCCCAAACTCCAAAACCTCTACAACTACGCAATTTCACTAGGACTTGAAGTTCTTGTTGAAACACATAATAAAGCAGAACTTGAGATTGCTCATCAGCTTGGAGCTAAAATTATTGGAGTTAATAATCGTAATTTAAAAACCTTTGAAGTGAGCTTACAAAATTCAGTAGATTTGACACCCTACTTTAAAGAAGACAGTAACTACATTTCCGAATCAGGCATTTTTAGCGCAAACGAAGCCCAAAAAGTTTCCGATACTTTCAATGGAATATTGGTTGGAACAGCACTCATGCAATCAGAAAATCTAGAAAAATCTTTGAAAGATTTAAAAGTCAAGAGGAAAACGAATGAAAATTAAAATCTGTGGCTTATCTACAAAAGAAGCTGTTGATACAGCCGTAGAATCTGGTGTCACACATCTCGGTTTTATTCTTAGTCCCTCAAAACGCCAAGTTGCACCAGAAAAAATTCTTCAAATCACAAACGATGTCCCAAAAACAGTCAAAAAAGTAGGAGTTTTTGTTGATGAACCTATTAATTTTGTAAAAAAAGCTATTCAAGTTGCTCAACTTGATCTGGTTCAGCTTCACGGAAATGAAGATATGAATTACATTAATCAACTAGATGTTTCGGTTATTAAAGCAATAAGGCCAGACCAAGAATTTAAAGAATACGAAGATGTAATTTTATTATTTGATAGTCCACAAGCTGGAAGTGGTCAAGCATTTGATTGGGACTCTTTGGTGACCAGCGGTCTGAAAAATAAATTTTTCATCGCTGGTGGACTTAATCCAGAAAATGTAGCAGCTGCTATTCAACATTTTCCAAATGCCTACGGTGTGGATGTTTCTTCTGGAGTAGAAACTGACGGAATTAAAAACCTTACAAAAATAAAAAACTTTGTTCAAAATGCAAGCCTTGCCTCATCAAAGCAATTATTTATAGAATTTTTAAGAATCACAAAAAAGCTAAATGAAAATAAGATTATCCCTTATTTAATGGGAAGTTTAGCAGTTGAGCAAATAATCAATTTTCCAACAAATCCTGATGACATTGATATTCAACTCAAAAAGCCTGATTTTGAAAATTTTGAGCAATTAACAAGTTTAATGGAAGAATTAGGTTATCAGCTCATTGACTTACATGAGCATAAATTTGAAAAAGCTAGCATTAATGTTGGCTTTGCAAGTGTGGAGACCCTTAAAAACTATGCCGGGGTTGACTATTTGACCATTCAACAAGAAAGAATGGAAAATGGCGAAAAATATCATCTTCCAAATGTTGAACAATCCCTTAAAATCTATCAGGCAGCAAAACGAGATGAGTGGCGAGGAGGGAAGCAAAAAGATTCCTTTATTTTAGATAAGTTAATAAAGGAACAGAAGAGGAATGACAATGAATGATAATCTTATTGAAGAGGGTGTAGAGATTCGAAATGGTCTCATTATTAAGTCAATTCAAAAAGAAGATATATTAGAGCTTTGGCAAATTAGTTATGGACCTAAATCTGATTTACATTGGATGTCTTTCAACGCTCCCTATTTTGAGGAGCCAATCCTGAGTTGGGAAGAATTTTCAAGAAAAATATCTCTTAAAATAAATCAACCAAATGTTGCACTTATTATCTTTCAAAATCGAATCATTGGAATGCTGTCAGCTTATTGGGAAGACGGTAAATTACAAAAATGGCTTGAGTTTGGTATAGTGATTTATGATAGTAAATTGTGGGGACGTGGAATTGGACAGGATGCCTTATCTTTTTGGTTGAAGCACCTTTTTGAAACTTATCCGAAGATTCAGCACATAGGATTTACAACTTGGTCAGGAAATCAAGGAATGATGAGACTAGGAGAAAAAAGTGGTCTAAAACTTGAAGGGCAAATCAGAAAAGTTAGATATTGGCAAGAAACTTGGTATGATTCAATAAAATATGGAATTTTAAGAGAAGAACTAAAAAAATAAATAAAAAAAATCAAAGGAGCAACAACATGACCTACAACCAACCTAACAACAAAGGATTTTACGGCCAATTCGGGGGCCAATTCGTACCTGAGACACTAATGACAGCAGTAAAACAATTAGAAGAAGCCTACGTAGATAGTAAAAAAGACCCTCTCTTTCAAGCAGAACTTAAAGAATTACTTAAAGACTATGTTGGACGAGAAAACCCACTCTATTATGCAAAACGCTTAACAGAATATGCGGGCGGAGCAAAAATTTATCTTAAAAGAGAAGACCTAAACCATACAGGAGCACACAAAATTAACAATGCCCTCGGACAAGTCCTCCTTGCCAAAAAAATGGGAAAAAATAAAGTCATTGCTGAAACAGGGGCAGGCCAACACGGTGTCGCAACCGCAACCGCTGCTGCCCTCTTTGGCATGGAATGTACGATTTATATGGGTGAAGAAGACGTTAAAAGACAATCTCTCAATGTCTTTCGCATGGAATTACTCGGGGCAAAAGTTCATTCAGTAACTGATGGTTCACGCGTACTTAAAGATGCGGTTAATGCAGCACTTAGAGCATGGGTTGCTCAAGTTGAAGATACGCATTATGTAATGGGCTCAGTTCTTGGACCACATCCATTTCCACAAATTGTGCGTGATTATCAAGCTGTTATTGGACAAGAAGCGCGTGCCCAATTTTTAGAAAAAGAAAATAAACTTCCAGATGCTTTAGTAGCTTGTGTCGGTGGAGGTTCAAATTCGATGGGACTTTTTTATCCCTTCGTTAATGATGAATCAGTTGCAATGTATGGTGTCGAAGCTGCTGGTCTTGGTATTGATACGCCACATCATGCGGCAACAATTACTAAAGGCCGCCCCGGTGTTCTTCACGGAACACTCATGGATGTCCTTCAAGATGAAAATGGTCAAATCTTAGAAGCCTTTAGTATTTCAGCCGGTTTAGACTATCCAGGAATCGGACCAGAACACTCTTATTTCAATGCTGTTGGACGAGCAAAATATGTTGATATTACAGATGAAGAAGCACTTGAAGGTTTTAAAATCTTATCTAGAACTGAAGGAATTATCCCAGCACTAGAAAGTTCTCATGCTATCGCCTATGCAGTCAAATTAGCAAAAGAATTAGGAGCAGATAAATCAATGATTGTTTGTCTTTCAGGACGTGGAGATAAGGATGTGGTTCAAGTTAAAGAACGACTTGAAGCAGAAAAAGAGGTGAAAAAATGAAAACTTTACAAATGACTTTAAGCAATAAAAAAAATAATTTTATTCCTTATATGATGGCTGGCGACCATGAAAAAGGCTTAGAAGGTCTTAAAGAAACCATTCAACTGCTTGAACAAGCCGGGAGCTCCGCTATTGAAATTGGCGTTCCATTTTCAGATCCGGTTGCTGATGGTCCAGTCATCGAACAAGCAGGTTTGCGTGCTTTAGCAAGAAATGTATCACTTTCAAGTATTCTTGAAACCTTAAAAACAATTGATACAAAAGTTCCTCTAGTAATTATGACCTATTTCAATCCCGTTTATCAGTTTGGAATTGAAAAGTTTGTTGCAGCTCTTGAAGAAACACCAGTTAAAGGCCTTATCATTCCTGATTTGCCTAAAGAGCATGAGGACTATATCAAACCCTTTATCAATGATAAAGATATCTGTTTAGTTCCTCTGGTCTCATTAACCACGCCACTTTCTCGGCAAAAAGAACTTGTAGCCGATGCTGAAGGATTTATCTATGCCGTTGCAATAAATGGAGTAACTGGGAAAGAAAATGCTTATAGTAACCAGCTTGACCAACATTTAAAAGCGTTGTCTTCATTAACGGATATTCCTGTTTTGACAGGATTTGGAATTTCTACATTATCTGATGTGGACCGTTTTAATAAAGTGTCCTCAGGAGTTATTGTTGGTTCAAAAATTGTTCGTGATTTACATGAAGGTAAAGAAAACGAAGTTATTAAATTTATTGAAAACGCAATCAATTTTTAAGATAATTGAAAAATTAATAAAACCATATATCCTTGACAGTCCACTTTACAAATGGTATACTTTTATTAAATAAAACGGTTACAAAAAATTGGATAGTGATTATTAAGTTAAGCTAGACCTTATCAAACCTATAGTCATAGGGGGATAAGGTCTATTTTTGTGAAATGGAGAAGAATGTGAAAATCAAAAAAGTTCTGAACAATAATGTAGTCATTGCTCAAAATGATAATGAAGAAACCATTCTTATGGGTTTAGGCTTAGGATTTGGGAAAAAAGCAGGTGAAGTTGTTGAAGACAAAAAAATTGAAAAAATTTTTGCATTGAAAGTAACTTCTGAGCAACAGAATTTTTCAGAATTACTTTCGGAAATTCCAAGTGGAATCGTAGAACTTTCGATTTTAACTTTAGCAAAAGCAAAAACAAAATTTGATAAAACAATTTCTGATACCGTATTGGTTGCTTTCGCTGACCATTTAAATGCAGCAATTATTCGTGAAAAAGACAATATAACTATTAAAAATTTTCTTTTGTGGGATATTAAGAGATTTTTTCCAGAAGAATTTGCACTTTGTCTTGAAACACTTCAAAAAGTTCAAGAAAAACTTAATATCTCACTTCCAGAAGATGAAGCAGGTTTTCTGGCCATGCACATTGTTAATGGAACCCTGGGAAGTGGTCATGAATATGCAACGGAATTAACAAAATTAATGGAAGAAATATTAACAACTCTAAAGTATACTTTACAAGTAAACTTTAATGAGCAAGATATTTATTTTCAAAGGTTCATTACTCACCTTAAATTTTTCACCGAAAGAATACTTTCTAATACAAAAAGTGATGAAAGCACCGATGAAGACTTATTCCTTCTAATAACCAGAAAATACCCAAGAGCATACATAGGAACAAAAAAAGTCAGTGAGTTTCTTAAACAGACAAGGTCGTACGAAGTTTCTCAAAATGAACAAATATATATGACCGTTCATCTAGCACGTATTTTAGAAAAAATACAAGATTAATTTTTAAGATGACTTTAGTCATCATCAACTATGGTAACAATTGGATCGTGACATTAAGTTGGCGAAACCTCTAAAAAATATATTATTTTGGAGGTTTGTAATGGGCAAATATGAAGCTCTTGCAAAAGACATTGTAGCAAATGTAGGTGGCAAAGAAAATGTCATCTCAGTGATTAACTGTATTACACGGTTACGTTTTAAACTCAGAGATGAGAAAAAAGCAAATACCGATGTCCTGAAAAATATGGATGGTGTAGTTACAGTAATGCAATCTGGCGGCCAATACCAAGTCGTTATTGGGAATCATGTACCAGAAGTGCGTGCAGATGTAGATGCTGTCCTTGGGGTACTTGATACCTCACCAGCAGACTCTGCACAAAAAGGAAACCTTTTCGATCAATTTGTGGAATTGATCTCAGGAATTTTCCAACCAATATTAGCTCCATTAGCAGCAGCGGGTATGATTAAAGGGGTTAATGCAATTTTATCCTTTGCCTTGGGACAAAGTTTTCAAGCATCTGCAACCTATGCTGTTTTTAATGCAATGGGTGATGGTCTATTTCTCTTCCTACCAATTTTCATTGGATATACTTCAATGAAAAAATTTAATGGCTCACCATTTGTTGGAATGATGATTGCGGCAGCACTTGTTTACCCAGGTTTCGTAGACGGAACAGTTGCAAAAACATTTGCAGAAAGTGGTGGATTAAGCCTCTTTGGAATTCCTTTTTCAGTACCAACTGCTGGCTACGGGTCTTCTGTAATGCCAATTATTGCCATTACAGCATTTGCAGCATTTTTAGAACACCAGTTAAAGAAAATTATTCCTGATGTAGTAAAGCTTTTCTTGACACCATTCTTTACGGCAATCATCTCAATTCCTCTAGGCTTCCTAGTTATTGGACCAGTAATGAATCTTGCTTCAGATGCTTTAGGTAAAGGTTTACTAGCATTACAAGGATTTAATCCTATTATCTTTGGTTTAGTGCTAGGATTTGCTTGGCAAGTCTTAGTCATGTTTGGACTACATTGGGCAATTGTTCCATTTGCAATTATCGCATTAGCAAAAGGAGAACCAACCGCGCTTTTAATTGCCGCAAGTGTTGCAGCGTTTGCGCAAACTGGAGCTGTTGGAGCAGTGATGCTAAAAACAAAAGATAAACGACTTCGTGAATTAGCAATACCAGCCTTTATTTCTGGTTGGTTTGGTGTTACAGAACCAGCAATTTACGGAATTACCCTCCCTAAGAAACGTCCATTTTGGGTTTCATGTATCGTAAGTGGAATTTTATCAGCTGTTGCCATGGTCTTGGGAATTAAAGCCTATACAATGGGAGCTTTGGGAATCTTCAGTTTTACATCTAATATTACCCTTACAGGTGAAGTTTCAGGCGCGATTAAAATGATGATTGTATCAGCTGTAGCAGTTATAGCAGGCTTTGTAGTAACCTATCTTGTGGGATTTGAAGATGATGTTATTGAAAATCCAATCCCTGACAAAAAATTTAATAAACAAAAAACGAATAAAGAAATAATTGGAAGCCCTCTTGAAGGAAAAGTTATTCCACTATCACAAGTTAAAGATGCAGCCTTTTCTGCAGGTGTAATGGGCAAAGGAGCGGCGATTGAACCAACACTAGGTGAGGTTCGTGCTCCATTTGATGGAATGGTTATGATTTTGTTCCCAACTAAACATGCCATAGGTTTAATTTCAAATGAGGGAACTGAACTTCTCATTCATATCGGAATAGATACTGTCCAACTTGAAGGAAAATACTTTGAAACCTTTGTAAAACAAGGACAGAGTGTAAAAAAAGGTGACTTACTCCTCAAGTTTGATATTGAGCGTATTCAAAATGCGGGATACAGTACTCAAGTTCCAATCATTGTAACAAATACTCAGGATTATATGGACATTCTAGTTACAAATCAATCGACGATTCATCAAAATGAAGTGTTACTAACTGCAGTTAATGCACAAACAACTGAATTAGTGGCAAATCCAGTTTAAAATAGCATTGATGAAAAACTTTAAAAATTAGATAGGAAAATTATAAAATGACATTTAAAACAGACTTTTTATGGGGTGGAGCAACGGCAGCAAATCAATTAGAAGGTGCTTATGATATAGATGGTAAAGGGCTATCAGTAGCAGATGCAATGCCAGGAGGTAAAAAAAGATTGGCAATTCTTGCAAGTCCGGAATTTGATTGGACGATTGATACTGAACATTTTACTTATCCAAATCATGATGGAATTGATCATTATCATCATTTTAAAGAAGACATTGCATTATTTGCAGAAATGGGATTTAAAGCTTACCGTTTTTCGGTAGCTTGGTCAAGAATTTTTCCAATGGGAGATGAAACAACTCCAAATGAAAAAGGTTTGCTTTTTTATGATCAACTAATTGATGAGTGTTTGAAATATGGAATTGAACCAGTAGTTACAATTTCTCACTATGAAATGCCACTTAATTTAGCTAAAACATATGGAGGATGGAAAAATCGTGAACTAATCGAATTTTATGTCCGTTTTGCAAAAGTTTTGTTAGAACGTTATCAAGACAAAGTGAAATATTGGATGACTTTTAACGAAATCAATTCAGCAACATTCTTTTCAGGTTTAAGTCAAGGACTTGTTCCATCTAATGGTGGAGATGACAAAACTAATGTTTTCAAAGCTTGGCATAATCAATTTGTTGCAAGTGCTCAAGCTGTAAAATTTGGGCATGACTTGAATAAGAGTTTACAAATTGGTTGTATGAGTATTTATTCAACAACTTATTCGTTCGATGCAAACCCAGTAAATCAATTAGCAACACAAGAAAGCATTCAAGAGTTTAATTATTTCTGTAATGATGTACAAGTTCGAGGAGCCTATCCCGCATTTACGAATCGACTTCACCGTAAACACGGAGTAAATGCAGATGCACTTGAAATTTCCGAAGAAGATCTAAAGATAATAAAAGAAGGAACAGTTGATTATATAGGATTTAGTTATTATATGTCGACTGTAGAATCAAAAACAGGGGAAGGCGTTCAAGCTTCAGGAAATATGGTTCTTGGAGGAGTTAAAAACCCCTTCTTAAAAGAAAGCGAATGGGGTTGGGCAGTTGACCCTGACGGACTTCGTTATGCCCTTAATGATTTATACGGTCGCTATCAAGTTTCGCTCTTCATTGTCGAAAATGGCATAGGCGCAATTGATAAAGTAGAAGAAGACGGAACGATACAAGATGATTATCGTATTGATTATCTCAAAAAACACATTCAATCAATGAATGAAGCAGTTGAAGACGGCGTTGACCTAATGGGTTACACGCCTTGGGGATGTATTGATTTAGTTTCAGCATCTACAGGCGAAATGAGTAAGCGCTATGGATTCATCTACGTTGACTTAGATGACGAAGGAAAAGGAACAAAAAAACGTTCTAAGAAAAAATCATTTGATTGGTATAAAGAAGTAATAGCTTCAAATGCTACCAATTTGTAAAAAAATCCTCATCTTTTTGATGAGGATTTTTTCTATTTTGCATTTAAATATAAAAGAGCTATTTGAATAGTTCTTTTTTGTTTGACTTAAGTAACAAAATGATGATGTAACGTAAAAGTAATAAAGCGGATTGAGTGGGGTATAAAGAATACCCGCTACCATTAGGCCTTGTGGATAAGGCGATAAAAAGCAGGTGTATTCAAAGAAATACCATAGTAATTTATATTAAAGCAAAAACAAACAAGAGAAATGTATTGAAATAAAAGAAATAAAGTTGTGTAATTCAATCTAAGGAATTTTTTGTATTCCCTAAAAGGTCTTTATTATCATTTATAACCATAGAAGAGAAAAAGACCGAGTTATTGAAGCAAATAGTTGGATTTAGTTAAAAAAGAAAGGAAAGGATAAAGTGTGAGAATGAGAGCTATTACTATTAGAGGATTTCCAGCCTTTGGTAGAAGAAAAATAGAATACTTAATTCATAAACGAAAGTTCTGATAATTTATCCAGAATTTTTTTATAAATAAAATTGTCGAAATATTCGATAGTTATAATGAATAAGCTGTCATAAATTATTATTATTTTATTGTTAGGAGCGAAAAATAAAAATGAATAAAAAAAACCTAAAAATCCCTGAAAATGTCCATGTTCATGAAAATTTCAGAACATGGAAATCAGGAAAACAATGGCTTTACGCCTCGTCAGTTTTAGCCTTGATTGTAGCTGGAGGAGCGATTGCTGCACCAAGCGTAAAAGCTGACCAAGTTTTACCAGGCCAACAAACTGGAGCTGATAACACTGCAACAGGGGCTCTTGGCTCAAATGCAGGATCTTCTGGTGCAGGAAGCAATAATGTAAGCCTTGCTAACTCTGCTAACAACGTAAATTATAGCTCAGCTCAGTCTGCAGCACAATCTTCAGTTGTGGTCTCTAGTTCAGCTCAGTCTTCAGCTGTAGCTTCTAGTTCTAATCCTTTATCTGCGAATCCAAGTTCTTACACTGATGGTTCAGTAGTAAATTCCAACTCTTCTCAACTCAAAACAGATAGTGGTGTAGCTGAAAATTCTGTTGCAACAAACACAAACGGGTCTTATGCCGTTCAAGATTTGAATTCTTCTGGTGTTGCTGGTACTGCAACAGGCTCTAGTGCTCAAGCAAGTTTGGCAACACCTGGTTCATCTGATGCCATCTTGAAAACATCAGATACCAACTTGAACTCAAATGGAGCTGTAACAGCAGGTTCTGGTGCCTCATCATCAGTAAGCTTTGACATTAAAGATACTCAACAAGTTCCTGGTACATTAAATATTGTAAATGGTGCAACAGGTTCATATACTTGGACGGTTTCAGCACCATCAGATTTAACGAATGCAGGGCTTTCTGTTGCTAATGTAAACGTTGCTTATGATGCTTCAAAAGGTGATGGTGCGCTCAATGTCAATGGTAATGAAGCTTACTATCAAACAGCTGGTGGTGATTATGTCATTGGGACTGAAAATGTACCTGGCTATCCTACAGGTTCTAGTGCTGCATCTATGTTCACGCCAACAGAATCAGCTGCCTCGATTATGGCCTCAGCTTCTTCAGTAGCTGCTTCATACTCTGATGCTAATATAGCATTGGCTAGCCAGTATGCCGATGCTCAATCACTTTATAATTCTTATTACGCTGCCAATGGTTTTGATGGTACCGCAGCTTCTTACGCCAATAATTTAGTAGCAATTCAAGCATCAATTGCGAGCAACAATAATGCAATTGATGCTTTAGATATCGGTTCAACGCCTGGTTATCTGCGCTCAAGCGTTGCATCACAAGCAGTGGTTAATATCACTTATACGACAGACTCTAATGTTGCATCACAACTTAATACAGCCTTCACTGCAGCTTGGGGAACAGTTGTTGCTGGTCCAATTCCAGGAATTGCTCAGGGGATTTCTAATGTCATTCAAGGGATTGCCAATAACCTTGGAAATGCCTTGAACGGAAACATCGTGTCATCATTGATTACAACTATTGCAAACGGTGTTTTGCAAACTGTTACGGCGGTAACAAATGGTTTAATCCCTACTGATGTCATCCAAAACTTTATCACAAATACTGTAAACTCAGCTTTTGGTAGTACAAATATTTCATTAAATGGTTTGTTATCTGGCGGAACGTCAGTGATTACAAATGCTTTGAATTCAATCTTTGGTGCTCAACTTCCTATTATTAACCAATCAATTGGTCAATTGGTAGGAGTGAACGTTTCAGGAATTACACAAGGTATTCAAACTGGTATGGGACAAGTTTCTAGCTTGATTAACACACTCGCAACTGCTCTCAATGGCTATGCAGCAAATGTTCAAGCTTCACAAGACCAAATGACTGCTCTTGCTAAAGAAGTACCTGAAGTAATAAATGCTAATGGTACATTTAATGAATCTTTCCTCGCAAATGTAACCCAAAATGCAGATGGTACTTATACTGTTTCGGACACGGGTTCTCACAGCCCTTTGACTGCTTTGACCAATAAAGTGGCACTTGTTGTCAATGGCTATATTCAAGCCACTTCAGCAGGGTTGAAAACTATTGTAACGATTCCTCAAACCCTGATTGATGCGATTGCTGGATTGTCAAACTTTAACCCTGGACTTAACACGGGTTCATTCTTAGATGGTGTCTTCAATACTGTAATTAATGGAGTAGTTAACGGCGTAGGTTCTTTTGCTTCATCAGCTATGCAAGGCTTAAACTCTGTTACAGCTGGCGCTTCTGACCTTGTCAATAATACATCTAACTGGGTCACTCAATCAACATCTAATATTGTTTCACAAGTAGTAAATAGTATTGCAAACGCTTCGGCAACGGGGGTTGCAACGGTTACTGTAGGATTCACAGCAGCAGACCCATCTTCACAAATCGCAACAAATCTTGCAACGGCTAACCATTATTACCAAGGACAATCTGCTGCAACAACTCAACGTCAACTTGATAACGTTTTCGTTCCTGAAACATTTAAAGTGACACCAACTGCGCTTGCAGGTCAAACAAATACGACAACAGACTATACTTCAGTTGTTTACCAATACAACACAAATACAGTCAAAGGAAGCATTGTTCCAGTTGATTCAACAGGAAAAGCAATTGCTAATGCAAAAGCAACTGCCTATGAAAAATACAGCGATGAAACAGTTAACGCTCCAACAGCACCAGCAGGTTATGTTCTTAACGATGTAAATAACAAAGCAGTATCTGTTGCCGATGCAAACGGTGTGATTAACTTCGTTTATGATGCTATTCAACCAACATTGACAACAAAAGATTCTACGATTGACGAAGGTTCAACGTGGACTGCAGCAGATAACTTCACAGGTGGAACAAGTTCTACTGGAACTGTATTGACAATTAATGATGTGACTGTTACTGGTACTGTTGATACTTCAACACCAGGTGTACCTAGCGTAACATACACTTACACTGACCCAACAACGGGTGCAAGTGTTTCTAGCGTGGCTAATATTACTGTTAATGATTCAAGTAATACAACCAACCCAACCGATGGCACAGGTGGTGGAAATACAACTAACCCAACCGATGGGACAGGTGGCGGAAATACAACTAACCCAACCGATGGGACAGGTGGCGGAAATACAACTAACCCAACCGACGGGACAGGCGGTGGAAATACAACTAACCCAACCGACGGGACAGGTGGCGGAAATACAACTAACCCAACCGACGGGACAGGCGGTGGAAATACAACTAACCCGACCGACGGCACAGGTGGCGGAAATACAACTAACCCAACCGACGGCACAGGCGGTGGAAATACAACTAACCCAACCGACGGGACAGGTGGCGGAAATACAACTAACCCAACCGACGGGACAGGCGGTGGAAATACAACTAACCCGACCGACGGCACAGGTGGCGGAAATACAACCAACCCAACCGACGGGACAGGTGGCGGAAATACAACTAACCCAACCGACGGCACAGGCGGTGGAAATACAACTAACCCAACCGATGGCACAGGTGGCGGAAATACAACCAACCCAACCGACGGGACAGGCGGTGGAAATACAACTAACCCAACCGACGGGACAGGCGGTGGAAATACAACTAACCCGACCGACGGCACAGGTGGCGGAAATACAACCAACCCAACCGATGGCACAGGTGGTGGAAATACAACTAACCCAACCGACGGCACAGGCGGTGGAAATACAACCAACCCAAGCGATAGCAACACCATTGTGCTTCCAGGACAAGATGGTAAGTTAGGAACAGCAGATGATGTTACTGTAACTGGAGATCAACCATTGTCACCAGGTTCAGACGGAAGTGTTACACTTCCAAGTGATGGTGGAAAAGTTGACCGTCCTGATGGCTCATACAATGTCCCTGGAGGAACAGTAGTAGACCCAGATGGAACCATTCATCTCCCAGGAGGTACTGTTATCAACCCTGGAGGTTCTGTTACTGTTCCAGGACCAGATGGTAAAACAGGAACAGATGATGATACAACTCTCAACCCTAATAGTCCAGTTGTCCCAGGAGACAACGGAAGTGTTACATTACCTGGAGGAGGAACAGCTTCAACACCAAATGGTAATATAACCCTTCCTGGAGGAACGGTAGTAGACCCAGACGGAACCATCCATCTCCCAGGCGGCGATATCGTTAATCCAGATGGTACCGTTACATTACCAGGTCAAGACGGTAAAACTGGCACAGGTGACGACGGTAAAATCAAACCAAACGGCCCAATTATTCCAGGAGATAATGGAAGTGTCACCCTCCCAGGCGGAGGTACAGTTACAACACCAGGAGGAACAATTAATGTTCCAGGTGGAAGTGTTGTAGACCCAGATGGCACAGTTCATCTCCCAGGTGGCGATATCGTTAATCCAGATGGTACGATTGCATTACCAGGACAAGATGGTAAGACAGGTACAGGCGATGACGGTAAGGTTAAACCAAATGGTCCATCTATTTCAAATCCAGATGGAAGTATTACTCTCCCAGGTGGAGGTACAGTTACAACACCAGGAGGAACGATTAATGTTCCAGGCGGAAGTGTCGTAGATCCTGACGGTACAGTTCATCTCCCAGGCGGTGGCGTCGTTAACCCAGATGGCACGATTACATTACCAGGCCAAGACGGTAAAACTGGTACAGGCGATGATGTTCATGTGAATCCAAGTGGTCCATCTGTTTCAAACCCAGACGGAAGTATTACACTTCCAGGTGGAGGTAGCGTTACAACCCCAGGAGGCACAATAAAAGTTCCAGGAGGAACAGTCGTAGATCCAGATGGTACAATTCATCTCCCAGGTGGTGGCGTAGTAGATCCAGGAGGTAACATTAAACTTCCAGGTCAAGATGGTAAGCCAGGTACAGGGGATGATGTTAATATCAAACCAAATGGTCCATCTGTTTCAAACCCAGACGGAAGTATTACACTTCCAGGTGGAGGTACAGTTACAAACCCTGGTGGGACTTATAATGTTCCAGGAGGAACAGTAGTAGACCCAGATGGTACAATTCATCTTCCAAATGGCGAAGTAATTAATCCAGATGGTACGGTTTCAGGCAAGAATTCAAATACACCGACGCCAAATAATTCTGGAAGTACATCTGGATCAACAGCCAAACCACTTTCAAGTAATAGTGGCTTTAGTACACTTAATTCAAATAATACAACATTACCTAAACAGGTGATGACAGTATGAATAGTGCTGAAGCAATTGCACTTGGAATCAGTGCATTACTTGGAGTTATGACTCTTACTGAAGTGAAACGCCGCAAAGAAAATTAATTAGTATTAAATTCATTTAGATAAATTTTGAAAATAGCTTCTCTTGCAAAAGTTTTATATTGCAAGAGAAACTATTTATGTTTTTTGAAGTTTAGATGATTTAGCCACTGTTTTAACAATTGCCAATAAACTTAAAAAGACTAGTTTTATGAAAATGAAGAAATAAGAATCTGAATATCATACTAATCAATGATTTACGGGAAGAAACAAAAGATATGAAGAAAGTAAGTATTATTATCCCTTTTAAAGGACAGACAGAAGCTGAGTTAATGTTGCCACTTTCGTCCATTTATAATCAAATTGGAGTTGATCTTTCTCAACTAGATATTCATCTTGTTAATGATGGTGGGAAGACTATTGACCTTAGTAAGTTTGATGTTTTGGCAGATAGGTTAGAAATTCATTACCACGAAATTCCCAATGGTGGTCCTGGTGTAGCTAGACAATACGGTATTGATAACAGTATAAGTGAATATATTATGTTCATAGATGCTGATGATGTTCTTTATTATGTAGGAGCATTATGGCCCTTTTATAACGCTTCAAATCAAGGGCATCAAATGATTAGAGCGAGTTATTGGGAACAAATTGCGGGAAATCCTTACACCTACACAGTTCATGGAAATGGCGACCGCAAGGCAGCATATGGGAAGTGGTACAAACGAAGTTATATAGAAATGTTAGGCTTACGATTTATGCCTGATTTACCAATCTATGAAGACACTTATTTTGTTGGTTTGGCTTGTGAATTAGCAACAGATACTTGTTTCCTTGAAGAAAAAGTTTATATGTGGTTAGCAAATCCTAATTCTATTACTAGGACTGTTGAAAATAAGTTTAATTATCAAGCACATATTTATGCTCGCGAAAATAGATATTGGTTTGAAATGATTCGCAAATGGAAGCCAGAGTGTTTAGTAACGGATTTTGAAAATTATTTGACAAATATGTATTTAAAATCTCAAAAATATCCACCGATCGATGAAAAAGCATGGTGGGAAGAGCAACATAAACTAATTACTAGCGTTTCTGATATTTTTTCGGGCTGGACACAAGAATTACAAAAACAAGTAGAAGATAAAAGTGCCAATCCTCAAAACGAATGGCATGGAATTGAAACTGATGGTTTTAAAGAATGGGCTACTCAAAGTCTCCCTTGGTAACAATAAAGGATGTCTAAAAGATTCAATAATCTTTTGAAACGATTCCTTTTCTAAATTTTAGGCAGATAGGTAATCAATCTATCTGTCTAATGCTATTATTTTTTATTATTATTTTATAACTTTATTTATTAGAGAGGTTAGGTTCGTTGATGAAGAAACAAGGTAGACAACTTAATATTTTGAATGGTTTGTTCTTGAAAAATACGAAAGAGCAAGAAGAGAAAGTACTATCAGCGGAAATTCAGAAAAGTCAAGTTGATTTGAAAGACAAGAAAGAAACATTACCAGTAAGACAAAGGGAAGTGGAGGTTATGTTAGGAAGAAATTCATATTCTTCAGGATTAAGAACATATAAGCAGTTACTTGAAAAATATCTTCAACATTCCGAAAAATATTCTGTTGATTTAGGAGAATATAAAAAAGCTTATCTTAAATTAAACAGTAATTTGAAAGATTTTAATCTACTTTCTCAAAAAATTGCCGATAAAAAACAAAATTATAACTCGGAAATGATTAAGTACGAGGAAGTTAAGAAAAAGTACGAGCAAAGTCTGAAAGAATATCAAGAAATTACTAAAGAGTATGAAAATGTTATTAACGATAGAAAAGCTGCCCAAAAGAAGTTTGAAGAAAACTCTTTAGCTCTGAAAAATATTAATGATGAAGTTCAAAACCTGATTGATAAAAAATCAGTAAAGAATGATGCTTTTATAGAAATAAAAGAAAAATTAGCGGTAGAACAAGAGGAATTTAAAGCTGCTGAAAGTCAATTAAATGGAATTGTCTCTGTCTATGAACTTCTTAAGAAAGATTATCAAGAAAAGAAAGCAACATTTGAAGAATCTCGAAAAAAATATCATCATGCGAACACCATAAAAAATGATTGGGAGATGTTGATTAAAGATTTTGAAAAAACAAAATCAAACAAAGAAAAATTCGAGCAAAATCTTCAGGCTATAGATGACAAGGTAAAAGCTACAGAGGAAGAAGCCAATATCTCAAATGAAATTTATAATTTTGTTGAACCTTCTTTAGTAGCTATGACAGAAAAATACAAAGAACACAAAAAAGTATATGAAGCAGCAGCTATAGCCTATAATATTTCCAAAAAGGGTTATGATGCAGAATATGCAAAGTTTAGTGAACTTAAAGAAAATCTTCAGGAAATAAATAGTCTGAAGAATCCAAGTCAGACTGTCATTGGATATATCACTCGGGATATGGAGGCTGCCAAAAATAGAGTTGATAATTTGGCGAAAGACTTTTATCCGCTGGAGGAAAAGTTTAATCTATAAAAAAATATTTTTGAGCAAATCAGCACGAGCTATGTTTTGGTAAAAAATCTTGTAGATGAAAAAAAGGGTAAATCCAAAGTTTCTAATGAAACATTAACTGAAACATTGAACGCTCAGAAAAAAATTACAATGGTTTTAGAGGTTTTAAAATCAAAATATGGTCTTTTTAATCATCAGCGTGGGCAATCAGAAGAAGCATTTAAGGTTATTTCTCAACAATATGAAGAGCTAGAAAAAGAATTTCAAAAAGAGCAATCTTCTTTTAGTAAGATAAAAGAGGATTACACAGCTTTTGAAACTCGGTATAATTCAACTAAGGAATCTTACGATATTGCCAAAGAAAAACTTGCTCAAAGTGAGGAAAATCTAGAGATTGTAAAAAAAGCCTATTCTGATATAGCAGGTCTTCTCAGGGTTGCTACGGTCAATAAAGAATCTATTTTAGAGGAGTATAAAAATTCTGAAAAAGAATTTAATAGATTGACAGATACAAAAGAAGGCTTTGAATTTGAAGTGCAAAATAATTTTACTGCTTTAGATGAAACTTACCAAAAGGGAGAGCAACTTTGTTTGTATTTAACAGAACAGGCAAAAACTTGGCATGATGACTATCCTCAATATAGTCATTCCTACAAGACAATACTACCTGAATATACAAAGATGAATAGTCAGCTAGAAAAGCTTAGTCAACAATATGAAGTTGTTTTCAATGATTATCAAAATTTGAATAAATCTAGTGAAATTGTTCAAACGCAATATCAACAAGAGATGCAAAGATACAATGCTGACCAAGAATTATATAATCAGGTAAGCCAAGAATTTAATCATTGTCTAGATTTAAGGAATGTTGTACTCAAAAAAGATAATGAATTTGAGACTGCATTGAACAATTTGAATCAATTTATCTTCAAGAATAATACTTTAACTTTTCCAATTGGTGAGGCGACAGGTTCTAATTTTATAGATGAATTTAATATTCCAGAAATTGAAGTCAGTGAATCATCTGCCAAATTAACAAATAAATTTGAACTCTCACAATGGACAGAAACCTATCAAAATCTGTATGCATTAGTTGATTCAATTTCTAAAGAGCTCAAACAAGCATTAACAGAATATCAAAATCAACTTTCAATCTTTATTAAGGTTGGTGGTAAACGGGTGATTGATTTAGGAAATAGTGATATCGCCTATCGCGGAACAAATATTGAAAGTTACTTAGAAAGACTAGCAATTAATTTCAAAGAATGGCAATCAGAGTATGTCAAAAGAGAACAGGTTTTTTCTCTATTAGTTAAAAATTATCGTCAATATTTAGAGGAATCAGTTAAGCTAAATGAAAACATTGCAAGAATGTCGGAATCTAAAAATGGTTTGCAAGAGATTATTAATGCAATTAATTCACTCCCTAATTATATGGACATATATAGTACTTCCTATCGAAATGTTGAATTGTTAGCTAGTGCTCTTGGTGCTGAGGTTTCTGATTTAACGCATTTGCGAAATATTGACGAATTAAAAGAGATTATTAATAAAGTTTATTTTGAACACGTTTTAGCTCTGATTGATGAAAACTTAGAAAATACAATCAATCATTTCTCAGAAATTCGTTCTAGTTATGACCAAAGCATTATTAACCTGAGAAAACAGTTGGATGAAATGGAAAAAATAACGGGGATTCCAACAAGAAAAGTTATGATTGAAAGTTCTCTACCTAATGACCTTGATTTGAAGAGCTATTTTACAGGAGCTTTAAATGAAAATGTAAAACAACTGTTTTCTACAATCATTAGTAGTTCATCTTTTATTAATAGCGTGAAAAAGGTTAATCAATTTAAACGTGTTCAAAATCTTTTATCGGTAAATGAAGGAGGAAATGCAATTATTCTTCCTGAAGTTCCAATTGCTTTTGATAAAAAAGAACTTGAGTTTTCACTTGTTATAGCCACTATAAAAAATATTGATGCACCAGTCAAGGTTGAGAAGTTAGAATCAGCTTATGTAAAACCAGAAAAACCAGAAAATCTTGCTGATAAGCCTAGCTATGTTGAAGATATCGTAGAAGTAGAAAAAATTGAAAAACAACATCAAAAGATAGATACAGAACCGTTAAAAGCTCTTGCTTAATATTTGTTTTAACAATTACCTAAGAGAAGGACACTGATAATGAATTATTTTGTAAATGAGAATATTTTTACTCTAAATTCGGGGACAGAATTTTCGGCGATTAAACGTTTGAAAATGTTTAAGAACCATCAAGTTGAGGCAAAAATTCTAACGAGAAACTATAACTCTCAATTATCCGGAGATTTGAAAAGAGTGGGACTAATTCATGATGATGTCATAAATATGTATGATTATTTTCAAGAAGTTATGAATGTTCCTGAAAAAGATGTTGATTTACGCTATACAGAAAAGATTGATAAAAGAAAATATCATATTGAAGGAATTGACGCGAATGAATCACTGATTAAACATGCGGGACAAACGATTGCGAAAGTCCTCATTGCACCAGCTACTGTTGGATTAGTAGGTGCAATAGAATATAATGATTCAATGAATCATGTGGTAGCCAAAGATATCTGGGATCGCAGAGGATTTCTTTCTTCCACACAATATTTTCATCCAGATGGGACACAAGGAGCGCAAATGTTTTTTGATATTAATGGAACTCCTAAATTGGAGATTACACATATGAATATCCAAGGAGTTCTAAATCCAACGATGTACAAATTATTGAATTATAAAGGGAAGAATAGACGTTTTAATCGCGAAGAAGAACTTTTTACATTTTTTATGAGCGAATTGGCGAGTCAAGAACCAAGCGTTTTTATAAATGATCGTCCATCGCTCATTCCCGCTGTTGCAACTGTAAGTGGAGCAGTAGGAAAATGGCAACTTTTACATAATTCTCATTCTAAAAACAATCAACAAGCGGGAGCCTCTCGATCAGTTGCGGATTATCTTCAAGATTTTTTCTCTCTTTATAAGGACAATTTTGATGGGTTGATTGTTGCTACCAAACAGCAAAAAGATGAAATTAGTAAATATTATGATTTTAAACATATCGTCACATTAACCGATACATATTCTAAAAAAGTTAAAAAATCCATTTCACGAGATAAAAACAAAATTATTTATATTGGACGTTTATCATTGGAAAAGAAACCAGCTGATGTTCTAGGAATTTTTGCCAAAGTTCATGAAAAATTTCCGGAAACTAGCCTTGATTTCTATGGATATTCATCACCTTTAGAGGTTCAAAAAGATTTAGAAAAACTTGTAGAAGCTAATAATTTAAAAAAAGTCGTTAATTTTAAAGGCTATCATTCTGGAGAAGTGATTGAAGCAGCTTTAGATAAAGCGGGACTTTTACTTAATACATCAGAGGGAGAAGCTTTTGGGATGAACGTTTTAGAAGCATTAAATCATGGTGTACCAGTTGTGGCTTATAAAGTTAAATATGGGTTGAATGAACAAATAGAAGATGGGGGAAATGGTTATCTTGTTCCTTACGGTGCGATTCAAACCGCTGCTGATTCTGTTATAGAAATTATACGTTCGAAAGCAAATTGGGACAAATTTTCTCGTTCTGCTTATGCGAAAGCTAAAGAATACAGTGAGGAAGCTGTTTGGTCGCAATGGCTCAATGAAAAAATCATTGTCGATAGTTTATTCATAAAGTAATCAAATAAAAGGAATGGTGAATCATGTTATTTTTTATTAACTCAACATTTAATCAAAAAAATTCAGGGATAGAGCATGCGCAACTGAAACGTGCATCTTTATTTCGGGAGCATAAAGAAGCTTTTAAGCTAGTATTTCGTGAATGGAATCCTAGTATTCATCGTTTTTTAGCTGAAGCAGGTGTTTCTGAATCAGAAACTCTCTGTATGTTTGATTATTTTCAAAAAACAGAACATGTTGAGGAGAAGATACTTCATGTCGAAGATTTGGATTTTGGAGTCGAGTCTTTGACTTACAATAAGGAACCAGAACAATCTAGATATCTTGTTTTTCAGGGACAACAGCTTATTGCGCGTGTCCGATATTTTGGAGAAGACCCACTTGAACGAGTAAGTGCTGTCGAATATTTTGATGGATTTGGAAATCTTTATCGAGTTGATTTTTATGATTTTCGTGGTTTTTTAAGTTTATGTCAGTGGTACACACCTGATAATAAGATTGGTACGGAGGTTTGGCTGGATATTAATGGTAAACCAGTACTAGAAACATTTAATAAATATGATGGAAATAAGAAATATGACAAAACTGGTTGGCGGTTGCTTAGTTCTGAAGGCGCAATCTATAATTTTGCTAACATTGATGAGTTAACGCTTCATTTTCTTGATTTATTAAATGAGGAATACTGGCAAGGTGATAAAGCAAATATTTTCATTATGGACAGAACTCATTTGGCAGATTGGGCACTATTGAATTTAGAAAGACCTGCCTATACGGTACTTCATTTGCATAATTCACATGCTGGAAATGCCCAAGAGCCCATGCATTCGGTCATGAATAACTTTTATGAGTTTGGATTGATGAATTCAAATGGTTACGATGCTATTGTTTCAGCAACAGAAAAACAAACACTTGATGTTTCAAAACGATTTAATCCTCAAAGCAAATTATTTACTATTCCTGTTGGAGTTGTTCCAAATGAAGTTTTTTCAGAAAAGCGAATTGATATGAAGGAGCGTAGAGTGCATAGCGTTTTAGTTACTGCACGTGTTGCACCTGAAAAAAGAATTGATCATATTATTAGGGCGATAGGGATTGCAAGACAAACTGTTCCAGATATTACACTAGATTTTTATGGTTATGTTGATCATCGAGATGATGATTCTGCACAAAAGGCCATTAATGCTGCAATAAAAGAATATCATATGGAAGAAGCAGTGCATCAATTCGAGTATGCTAATAATGTTGGGGAGCTGCAAAAAGATTTCCAAGTCTATGCCTTAGCTTCAATCATGGAAGGGTTTAATTTATCTCTCATGGAGGCAATAAGCCATGGGATGGTTGGTGTCACTTATGATGTAAACTATGGCCCAAATGAGTTGATAGTGGATGGAGAAAATGGTTTTGTTGTACCTTATGAGGGAATTCAAGAAATGGCTGACCGTTTAGTTGAACTGTTTACTCAGGAAGATAAACTACAAAAAATGTCTACTCAGTCTTATGAATTAGCTAGACGCTATTCTGAAGAAAATGTCTGGAAAGCTTGGCAGGCCCTTATTGACGATGCAAACAAAAAGAATATTGACTATCGTTCTCCAATTACAGAGGGAATAGGAGATCAAAGGATATATTCTGCAAAAAAATCTAAGTAGAAAAAGAAAAGTTATAACAATTGTTGTTATAGCTTCTTTTTGTTAAAAATTTCAGCAAAAAAAGGATTATTAAAAATATATTTGGCTTAGGAGTTTGAGAAAACTTACTAAATGGTATAGATTGAAAAATAAATGATAAAGCGCTATAATATGAAAGAATTTCATTTTGTTCAGGTAATAATAGATTTTTAATGACTTGTGATGAGGAGAATTAGATGCGCATAGCGAGACAACCAAGATATCAGCAGATTGCATTACAAATTGCTGAAAGAATTGTACGTAATGAACTTAAAGTTGGACAAAAAATATACGCTCGTTCAACTCTTGCAACAACTTTTGCTGTCTCACCCGAAACGGCACGTAAAGCAATCAATGTTCTAAGTGACTTGGGAATAGTTGACCCTGTTCATGGGAGCGGAGTGAATATTGCTTCAAAGCAAAAGGCACAGGAATATCTGGCACAATATCAAGAAGTGGAAACAATGCAAGATTTACGGACACAAATCATGCAGAGTGTGGAGAGTCAGAGAAGAGAATTAGCTAATTTTTCATCCATCTTGGATAAATTGGTTGACCAAACTGAGCATTTTCAAAAAACAAATCCTTTAACTCCTATTGAATTTGAACTGGAAAAAGACTCTGAAAAGTTCGGACTGAGCCTAGGAGAAATGAATCTTTGGCAAAATACAGGGGCGACAGTTGTTGCCATTTTGCAAAATGCAGAATTAATTGTTTCGCCAGGACCATACGCAACATTAAATCAAGGAGATACCTTATATTTTGTGGGTGCCTCTGATACAGGACAAATTGTCCAAAATTTCTTTTATGGCAACTAAGACATCGTTTACAAAACGATGCCTTTTTTTAAGTTCAAGTTTAGTTAGTTGACATAGTGACTACATATTGTTATTATTGAGTGGTCACTTTAAATAAGAAAATCACTTGTGAAACTTAAAACTTCTAATTATTAATTAACTTATTTATTTAGAATTTATATTTCTAAAAAAGTTTTAAGCTTCCTTGTGTTAGAGTAAAGGAGAGCTATTTTGCCAGTAAAAATAAAAATTGAACATTTAACTAAAATTTTTGGCAAACGGATTAAAACCGCATTATCAATGGTTGAAAAAGGTGAGCCCAAAAATGAAATTTTGAAAAAAACCGGTGCAACTGTAGGGGTTTATGATACAAATTTTGAAATCAATGAGGGTGAAATTTTTGTCATCATGGGTCTATCTGGTTCAGGTAAATCAACTTTGTTGCGTTTGCTTAACCGATTGATTGAACCAACGAGCGGAAAAATATTTATTGACAACCAAGATGTTGCTACATTAAATAAAGAAGATTTGCTTCAAGTTCGTCGTAAAACAATGAGTATGGTTTTCCAAAATTTTGGTCTATTTCCACATCGAACAATTTTAGAAAATACTGAGTATGGTTTGGAAGTTCAAAATGTACCAAAGGAAGAACGTCGCAAACGCGCGGAGAAGGCCTTAGATAATGCAAACTTGTTAGACTTTAAAGATCAGTATCCTAAACAATTATCTGGTGGGATGCAACAACGGGTTGGGCTTGCGCGTGCCTTAGCTAATGACCCAGAGATTTTGCTCATGGATGAAGCTTTCTCTGCTCTTGACCCTTTGATTCGTCGCGAAATGCAAGATGAGCTACTTGAACTTCAAGCAAAATTTCAAAAAACAATTATCTTTGTTTCTCATGATTTGAACGAAGCCCTTCGTATTGGTGACCGCATCGCAATCATGAAAGATGGTAAAATCATGCAAATTGGTACTGGTGAGGAAATCTTGACCAATCCAGCAAATGATTATGTTAAAACTTTCGTAGAAGATGTAGATCGTGCAAAAGTTATTACAGCAGAGAATATTATGATTCCAGCTTTAACTACTAACATTGATGTTGATGGACCTAGCGTTGCCTTGAAGAAGATGAAGACTGAAGAGGTCAGCTCTCTAATGGCTGTTGACAAAAAGCGTCAATTCCGTGGTGTTGTTACGAGTGAACAAGCTATTGCTGCTAGAAAAAATAATCAACCATTAAAAGATGTGATGACTACAGATGTCGGAACAGTTTCTAAAGAAATGCTTGTAAGAGATATCTTGCCAATTATCTATGATGCCCCAACGCCTTTAGCAGTTGTTGATGATAATGGATTCCTTAAAGGTGTATTGATTCGAGGAAGTGTTTTAGAGGCCTTAGCTGATATTCCTGATGAGGACGAAGTAGAGGAGATTGAAAAAGAGGAGGAGAATAAATGATTGATTTAGCTATTGGACAAGTACCCATAGCAAACTGGGTGTCATCGGCAACAGATTGGATTACTAGTACTTTTAGTTCAGGATTTGATGTGATTCAAAAATCCGGAACAGTATTGATGAATGGAATTACGGGAGCTTTAACTGCTGTTCCATTCTGGTTGATGATTGCTGTTGTTACTATCCTTGCCATTTTGGTTTCAGGTAAAAAAATTGCCTTTCCTTTATTCACTTTCATCGGTCTTTCTTTAATTGCTAACCAGGGCTTATGGTCAGATTTGATGAGTACAATCACACTTGTCTTACTTTCAAGTTTATTGTCAATCATCATTGGAGTTCCTTTAGGGATTTGGATGGCCAAATCTGATTTAGTGGCTAAGATCGTTCAACCGATTTTGGACTTTATGCAAACAATGCCTGGTTTCGTTTATTTGATTCCAGCGGTTGCATTCTTTGGAATTGGAGTTGTTCCTGGGGTATTTGCCTCTGTTATCTTTGCACTTCCACCAACAGTCAGAATGACTAACTTGGGAATTCGTCAAGTTTCAACAGAATTAGTTGAAGCGGCAGATTCATTTGGTTCAACTGCCCGTCAAAAGCTCTTTAAATTGGAATTTCCTTTGGCTAAAGGAACGATTATGGCCGGTGTTAACCAAACGATTATGTTAGCTCTTTCTATGGTTGTTATCGCTTCTATGATTGGGGCACCTGGCTTAGGTCGTGGTGTACTTGCAGCCGTTCAATCAGCTGATATTGGTAAAGGGTTTGTAAGTGGGATTTCATTAGTTATTTTGGCTATTATTATTGACCGCTTTACACAAAAACTTAATGTTTCTCCTCTTGAAAAACAGGGAAATCCTACAGTTAAAAAATGGAAACGTGGAATTGCCTTAGTTTCATTGTTAGCTTTAATTGTTGGTGCCTTTTCAGGAATGTCTTTTGGAAAAACAGCCTCTGATAAAAAAGTTGATTTAGTTTATATGAACTGGGATTCAGAAGTTGCATCAATCAATGTTTTGACTCAAGCGATGAAAGAACATGGCTTTGATGTAAAAACGACAGCTTTAGATAATGCAGTGGCTTGGCAAACGGTAGCGAATGGTCAAGCAGATGGAATGGTTTCTGCTTGGTTACCAAATACTCATAAAACACAATGGCAAAAATATGGTAAATCTGTTGATTTGTTAGGTCCTAACCTTAAAGGGGCTAAAGTTGGGTTTGTTGTTCCAAGTTATATGAATGTTAATTCAATTGAAGATTTAACAAATCAAGCGAATAAGACAATCACAGGTATTGAACCAGGTGCAGGTGTAATGGCTGCGAGTGAAAAAACGCTTAATAGCTATGATAATCTTAAAGATTGGAAACTTGTTCCTTCATCATCAGGTGCAATGACTGTAGCTCTTGGTGAAGCAATCAAACAACATAAAGATATTGTCATTACTGGTTGGTCACCTCATTGGATGTTTAACAAATATGATTTGAAATATTTGGCTGATCCAAAAGGAACAATGGGAACTTCGGAAAATATTAATACCATTGTTCGTAAAGGTTTGAAGAAAGAAAATCCAGAAGCTTATAAAGTTTTAGATAAATTTAATTGGACAACTAAGGATATGGAAGCTGTCATGCTTGATATTCAAAATGGTAAAACACCAGAAGAAGCTGCCAAAAATTGGATTAAAGATCATCAAAAAGAAGTTGATAAATGGTTTAAATAATCAACGAAGATTTAGATTTAATGAAAACTTTCTAGCATTATAGTTAGAAGGTTTTTTATTATTTCATTCTAAGTTTATTATTTTTAGATTTATAACATTTATGTTAAAATGATTTTGTAGAGTCGAATGAGGAAATTTTACTAAAGTTTTATTATTTGGCTGTTTATCTATAAAACTAGGAGGAGAGACAAATGAATCGTACATTTATTAAAGGCTTTTTGGCAGGGAATGCACTTTTGATAGCTGGACTTGCTGCCACTGCTATTGGCATTAAAACAAAAGTTATCAATCCTATCAAGAAAAAAGAAGAACAAATTGAAATGGGTAGAAAACGAGCAGCCAGAAAACGGATTGCCCCTTAAGTTAACAAACATAATAAGAAAAACGTAAATCGAAAGATTTACGTTTTTTATTTTGTTCCTTTAAAAATAAGCTCATTGATTGAAGTGCTCATAAAAAAGATAAATTTTGGACGGAATTTTTCATATGCAATGGGAATATCGGCTTCTAACCAAAGAGTGAGAACGGTAATAAGTTGAGCGTTAAAGTATTTTAGGAGTTCTTGAGCTGTAAAATAATTTGCTAAACCATGTTTTTTTATAAGAGAGTTAAAGTGTTTTTCAGCCCACTTCCAAGTTCTATCACTGATTGGACCGATTAACCGGAAAGGAAGTTGAGAGCCAAAAATAATATGAGCTTCTTCTTTATGTTGCCAAAGGACCGGAAGTAGAAGGTCAGAAAGGAGTTCAATAGTAACATCTTCACAGTTATATTGAAGTAAACGCTCATTAACTTCATCTACAATATTCAGATAGATGTATTCGACAATTCCGGGAACGCCCGTTTTAAAATTATTTTTAATCGTTGTACGGGTAATGTGTGACCGTTTAGAGATTTCTTCAATAGTTACTTTTTGAGATTCGGAGGCGATATTTAAGAGAGTGCGAATAATAATTTCTTTCGTATCTTTTGTCATGATGCTTCTATTTTATACTTGGAGGAGTATAAAATCCTTTCTTTTTTAAAATTATTTGCTTAATAGGCAATAATTAAAAATAATCTATTATAGATAATTTTTTTAGTATTTGAAATAGTATATCATTATTTTATTAAGAAATCAATTGTTTTGATTATTTTTTAGTTTCATAAAAACTTTTACAAAGTTTTTGCTTTCTTGTAATATATAATTGTTGATAGTTTTAACGAAGCGCTTTGGAAAAATGAAATCAATAATGGAAAGGAAAGACGAGGTGAAAGTTTATCAAAATGAAAATGTTTATGAAGCATTTAATCATCGACTAGAATATATTTGTGGTTATTTTGACCATCTGATTATTTCCTTTTCTGGCGGTAAGGATTCGGGTTTGATGTTGGAATTGGTTCGGCTTTATTATGAAAGTCATGATTGGATGAAAAAAGGGATAAAAGTTTCTGTTTTTTATTTGGATTATGAGGGAAATTATCAAGAAACTAAAGATTATATTGAACGTTCAATGGGAAAATATCCAGAATTTGATTACTATCACGTCTGTCTTCCTGTATCGGCTTCTTGTGGAATTTCGATGTCACAATTAACTTGGTTGCCTTGGGACCCAGAACATCATGAACTTTGGTTGAATTCAATTCCTACAGAAGCTATTTGTTTAGAAAATCAAGAATTTCCATTTTTTAAAGTTGGAATGTCTGATTATGAGTTTCAAAGTAAGTTTTGCCAATGGCTTCATCGAGAAAAAGAGGTCGTACGAACGGCTGTTTTGGTAGGAATTCGTGCTCAGGAAAGTTTAAATCGTTATAATGCGGTGACGCGCGAGGAGACTTTTTCTCGTTTTGGAACGACTAATTATAGCCATCGTATTAGTCAAGATGTCTTTAATTTTTATCCAATGTATGATTGGTTATTTGAAGATATCTGGCGAGCTAATGCTAAATTTGAGCTTGATTATAATCATCTTTATGATTTGTACTATCAGGCGGGAGTTCCTTATAAATCAATGAGGGTTGCTAATCCTTTCCATCAGTGTGGGGTGCATTCATTAAAACTCTATCAGGCTTTAGAACCAGCAACTTGGGGAAAATTAGTTGGTCGTGTTAATGGAGCAAATTTTGCAGCGCTTTATGGTGGAACTGCAGCAATGGGTTACCGTGGAGCTGTGCTACCTAAAGGACATACTTGGAAATCTTATGTTGAATTTTTACTTAAGACATTGCCAGAGGAAACTCGAAAGGTTTATCTTAAAAAATTTAAATCTTCAATGGATTATTGGATGAAAACTGGGGGAGCTTTACCAGAAAATGTGATTGATGAGTTAGAGGAGCTTGGCTCGGACTTTGAACGTTTGGGTCCACCAACAAATAAGCGCAAATATAAGCAAAGATACGAAGTGATTCGCTTTAAAGATTATCCAGATGATGTGCCAATTAAAAATTTTAGGTTGGTTCCTTCATACAAACGCATGTGTATCACGATTTTAAAGAATGATACTTCTTGTCAGTATATGGGGTTTGGTCAAACAAAGGATGAATTACAGAAAAAACAAGAGGCAATGGAAAAATGGGAGACATTTTTATAAGTCCAGCTTATGATATCAGGCGAGTACCAATTGAGAAGATTAGAGCAAATGCTTATAATCCAAACCGAACAGCACCTCCTGAATTTCAACTACTTGAACGGTCGATTTTGGAAGATGGTTATACAATGCCTATCGTTTGTTATTACGATAAAGAACAGGATTTTTATGAAATTGTGGATGGTTTTCATCGTTATCTTGTTATGAAAAACTCTGAAGAAATTGCTAAACGAGAAGGCAATTGTTTACCTGTTTCGATTATTGATCGTCCACTTGAAGATAGAATTGCTAGTACCATTCGACATAATCGTGCTAGAGGCACACATTCAATCGAATTGATGACGGAAATTGTTCAACAATTGGTAGAATCGGGGTTGAGTGACCAGTGGATTATGAAACATATTGGAATGGATAAAGAAGAGTTGCTTCGTTTAAAACAGTTGAGTGGTTTGGCTTCACTTTTCCAAAATCAGGAATTTTCTCGGGCTTGGAATTGGGAAGAGGATGAAGAAATCAGTGAAGAGTGAATTTGAATGTTTCTTTGAATTTATTTTATTCACTTATTGAAAACTTATCTATAAAAAATTAAAAAAGAAGGATTATTATTATGGAACATGAATATTTGTTTGTTTACTCAAGATTAAAGTTGTTGATTAAAGATGCTCATAAATCTTTTAATCAAGTTGAGTGGGAACTTGGTTCTCCTCGGAATACTTTGAAAAATTATAAGTATAAGAAAAAACCGAGTGTTGGTCGTGTTTTTGAAATGGCAAACTATTTTAATGTGTCAATTGAATTTTTGTTAGGAATCGAAGAAAAAGACAATAAAAATAGTTTAGCTTATCGTTTAGAAAAATTGAATCGTGAGAAAAAAGAACTTGAAATCTTGATTTTAGAAGGTCAAAAATAATAAGAAACGTTTAGATTAATTTTTCACTAAAATATTTACGTTAAGGGATTGACACTTTTTTGTAAATGTTGTATTATTATTTTAGTTGAGTGAAGTTTCATTAGTGGAATTCATTTGACTTCTTTTCTTACATAGTATTGAGGATAGGTTTTGATGATTTATTCTCTTGAAGGTTCTTTCTTTGTAGGAAGAGCCTTTTAGTTTTCTTTATTTTTGACTTAAAAGTTACAAATTAAATCTTAAATAAGGGCTTATGTTATAATTAAGATAGATTGAATAGGAAATGAGAGAGTTATGGAAGAGAAAAAATCTTCAGGGATGTTTGCGGTTTTTGCGGCACTTGGGGCTAATGTTCTGGTTGCAATCAGTAAGTTTATTGGATTTGGTTTGTCTGGCTCAGCAGCGATGCTTAATGAAAGTATTCACTCAGTGGTAGATTGTGGGAATCAGATTTTACTTTTGTTTGGCGACCGTCGTTCAAGACAAGCGAGCACTAATCTCCATCAATTTGGCGAAGCTAGGGCAAAATATTTCTTTAGTATGATAGTGGCAACATTCCTCTTTTTTGGTGGGGGTGTCATTGGTGTAATGGAGGCCTATGATAAGTTGGTTCACCCAGCACACAGTGTTGAAAATGCGGGCATTGTTATTGGAATCTTGTTGATTGGCATGGCAATTGAAGGTTCATCATTAAGAGTGGCTTTTAAAGAAATTAGCGAATTGAATACAGAAAAATTACCAATCTTTAAGTTTTTGCATGAAAGTCGTCACAGTGAAATTTTAGTTATTTTTGCTGAGGATTTATGCGCAATTATTGGTTTGCTTTTAGCGCTTTTAGGAACTGTCTTGACGATGGTGACAGGCAATCCTGTTTTTGATGCAATTAGTGGGTTGTTGATTGGGTTCTTGCTTATGGCAGCAGCGATTTTCTTAACAAGAGAATTTTATAGTTTAATTGTTGGTGAACGTGTGACAGATAGTGATTTAGAAAAGATTTTGACAGCTTTTGATCGTCCTGAAGTAGAACGAGTAATTAATGTTAAAACAGTTCACCTTGGCCCAACAGAGATTTTGATTGCTGCAAAAATTGATTTGGTGAGTAAGCTTGTTTTAGAAGATTATGAGATTATTAATCAAATTGAAGCGGAAATCAGAAAAAAAATTAGTGATAAGAAGTGCTATATTTATATTGAAATTGACGAATTCGTTCAGGGCTATGTCCAATCTTCAGATTTATAAGCCTAATTTACTGACAGAAATATTTTAAAGATGAGACAAGAAGGAGAGCGCCTATGAAAAATTTTTTTAATCATATTGAACTAAAATTTGCTAATCTATTATCGAAAATTAGTTTTATGTTGCTTATGGTAGTAGGGCTTTTGATGGTTTATTTTCTATTTAGAGAAGTTTATAATCTTGTTTTACTTGCTTTTCTTTCTGAGAGTGAGGTTCATTATTATGATATTTTGGAAAGTATTCTCTCCTTCTTTATCTTCTTTGAATTTTTAACTTTGATTATCACTTCATTGAGAAATAAAGGACATGTGTCATTAATTTTCCTCTTATCACTCGGGATTACTTCACTGATTCGACTGTTGTTAACCTATCATGAACGATTAGTTGGAGTATTATTGATTGCTAGTGCTATTTTGATATTAATTATTGGTGTCTTTGTCTTAAAGAAATTTGTTTTTCCAAATGATGATACAGCAGACTATTTCTAATCTTGTCTGACAGTTCTGTCAGTAAATTTGAAGACAATAAAAATACTGACAGATTTGTCAGTATTTTTTTTAGAATTTTTTCAGGTAAATTTTGTCAATATAGTGATTTTCTGTTTTGTGAAGAATAATTTCTGCCCGATTTCTTGTGGGCTCAATATATTCTCTGAGATTGACACGATTGACACGTGCCCATGTTTCACGGGCTAGATTGATTACTTTATCTTCTGGCATTTTTGTAAATTGATGATAGAAGTTTGTCTGGTCATATTTAGCTAGTTTTAAAAGGCTGTCAAAACGTTCGAGGTACCATTTTTCAATGAGTTTTTCGTCAGCATCGACATAAATTGAAAAATCGTAAAAATCACTGATATAAAGCAGTTGATTTTGTGGATTTTGAAGCACATTAATTCCTTCTACAATAAGAATATCAGGGCTGTCAATGATTTGACTTTGGTTAGGTAAAATATCGTAAGTTTCATGTGAGTAAATCGGAACTTCAAATTTTTCACCATTTTTGACATGATAAAGAAAACTTGTTAATTTTTCCATATCATAGCTTTCGGGAAAACCTTTGCGGTCGAGAATCCCCATATTTTTTAAATCATTAGTCGTGTACAAAAATCCGTCGGTTGTCACTAAATCAACGGTTAATTTTGGAAAGGCACGTGAAAGGAGAAGCTGGAGAAGTCTTGCAGTCGTTGATTTTCCAACGGCGACTGAGCCGGAAATCCCAATGATGAGTGGGGGAGTTTTGACAATTTTTTGTAGGAAAAGTCCTTTAGAGTAACTCATGTCTTCTAAATTTTTTTTATATAAGCGAAGAAGATGAATCAGTGGTAAATAGACGTCCTCCACATCTTGTAAGCTGATTTCATCATTGAGTGAGCGGATTGACTCTAACTCATCATGAGTTAAGGGAGCAATCGAAGTATTATAAAGATTTTGCCATGTTTTTCGGCTAATTTCGTCAAAATTAATGAATTCATTCATGACAAATATTTTATCATATTTTTGGCTTATCAAGGTAAAAAAACTAATAAATCTGTAAGCGTATTAAATAAGTTACTGACAAGATTTTTACACTTCTGTCAGTAAAAGTGTAAGAGATTACAAAATAAGTAGAAGTTCTAAAAATTTTTTTAAGATAAAAAAGGGCTTTTATGTTAAAATAAAATTAATGGTTAAAACAAATATGTATTATGAAGACAATCAAGATTTATCGCATGACTTCCAGACCTTAACAGTTGAATTATTAGGTCAGTCAATGCGTTTTAAAACAGATCGTGGTGTCTTTTCAAAAAATGGAATTGATTATGGTTCTCGTGTTTTATTAGAAAACTATCAACCTGAAAGTGCAAAAAGTCTTTTAGATGTTGGGTGTGGTTATGGAACATTAGGGTTAACCTTAGCTAAAAAGTTTGATTTAGATGTGACAATGGTTGATGTCAATAGTCGGGCACTTGATTTATGCCGTCAAAACGCGATTGACAATGCTGTCAGTAATAGTAAAATTGAACTTTCAAATATTTATGAGTCTGTCAGTGAAAAATATGATGCGATTATCTCGAATCCGCCAATTAGGGCCGGTAAAGAAGTGGTCCATGAAATTTTAGCTGGTGCTTTTGGTCACTTAAATGATGGAGGGCATTTGACGATTGTTATCCAAAAGAAACAGGGTGCCCCGTCTGCTCGAAAGAAAATGGAAGAAGTATTTGGTAATTGTCAGCTTGTAGCCAGAGACAAAGGATACTTTATTTTAAGAAGTTATAAAAATATATAATTATTGATAAGATAAAACGAGGAGGAGCCTATGACCTATCGGATGGTTGATCTCATTCAAAAGAAAAGAGATGGTGGTGAATTTAGCCAAGCTGAAATCGATTGGATGATTGAAAATTATGTCAAAGGAATCGTGCCAGACTATCAAATGTCAGCACTTGCGATGGCAATTTATTTTAAAGGGATGACAACAGAAGAAACTGCTCATCTCACGATGGCAATGGTTCATTCAGGAAAAGAATTCGATTTGACTGATATTGCCGGAATCAAGGTTGATAAACATTCTACTGGTGGAGTGGGTGATAAAGTAACACTTATTTTAGCTCCGCTTGTAGCGTCATTTGGGGTTCCTGTTGCGAAAATGTCTGGTCGTGGGCTTGGACATACGGGAGGAACTTTGGACAAATTGGAGTCAATTCCTGGCTTCAAATTTGAAAAAACGGAAAAAGAATTTATTGATCAGGTCAAAGAAACAGGAATTGCCATAATTGGGCAATCCGATGAACTTGTTAAAGCCGATAAATTACTCTATGCTCTTCGAGATGTCACAGCAACTGTTGATATTATTCCTCTAATTGCTAGTTCTGTCATGTCCAAAAAAATTGCCGCAGGCTCTGACGCCATTCTACTAGATGTAACCGTAGGGGATGGGGCTTTTATGAAGTCGGTTGAAGATGCTCGCCTTCTCGCTCAAACAATGGTTGACCTTGGTAAATCTGTAGGACGAGAAACCGTCGCTGTCATCACAAATATGAGTCAGCCTCTTGGTTTTGCTATCGGAAATCGAAATGAAATGACTGAAGCAGTTCATACTCTACAAGGAAAAGCGCCAAAGGAATTCCAAGAATTTATTGCGGAACTTGCCCAAATTATGCTGCAACTTGCGGGACTTGAAAAATCAATTCCTGAAATTTTAGAGCATTTTACTAATGGTTTAGCTTACGGAAAATTTGTTGAAATGGTCAAGGCCCAAGGTGGTGACCCAACTGCCTTTGACTATTTGACAGCTCCTCTTCAAGTAAAATATCAAGTGGAAATTAAAGCAGATAAATCAGGATTTATTAGTGAAGAAAAAGCCTTAGGAATTGGTCTTCTTGCTATGAAATTAGGAGCAGGACGTGCAACTAAGACTGATGATATTGATTTTGAAGCAGGTGTTACTCTGACGAAAAAGGTAGGAGATAAGGTGAGTGCCGGTGAAGTCATTGCTCAGCTTTATTCCAACCGCGAAATTACTGACGAATTAGTTGCTGAATTTAATGACAGTTTGGTCATTAGTGATCAACAAGTTCATCAAAAAGAAATTCTAGAAATTATCAGATAAGATGAAAAATGATTTAAAAATCCCAACACCTGTTATGGCCCTGCAAGTTATCTTGTCAGCTTTGGCTGGAGCAGCGACCAAATTGTACTTACAAAATTTTGGTTGGCTTATTCAACTTATTGCTTTTATCATTATCTTCGTTGTAGTCTATCTCATCGTTGGAATGATTTACTTAAGATTAAAAAAATAGAAAGAACATAAAATGCAAATTAATAAATATATTGACCACACTATTCTTAAAGCCGATGCTCCAAAATCTAAAGTTCAACAAATAATTGATGAAGCAAAAAAATATGATTTCATGAGCGTTTGTATTAACCCAACATGGGTAAGTTATGCCAGTCAAGAACTTAAAGACTCAGACGTTAAAGTATGTACAGTAATTGGTTTTCCTTTAGGTGCTAATACTTCTGAACTCAAAGCTTTTGAAGCTAAAAACGCTATTGAAAATGGTGCTGATGAAATTGACATGGTCATTAATATTGGCGCAGCCAAATCTAAGGATTGGAATCTTGTTGAGTCAGATATCGCAGCTGTCAACGCAGTAAAAGGTGATAAACTTCTTAAAGTTATCATTGAAACAAGCCTTTTAACTGACGATGAAAAGATTAAAGCTTGCCAAATTGCTAAAGCAGTTGGTGCTGATTTTGTCAAAACTTCAACAGGCTTCTCAACAGGTGGAGCGACTGTTCATGATGTAAAATTAATGCGTCAAACGGTTGGCCCAGATATGGGAGTTAAGGCTTCTGGTGGAGTTCATAATCTTGAAGAAGCAAAAGCAATGATTGATGCTGGTGCAACACGTCTTGGTGTTTCGGCTGGTGTTGCAATTATGGAAGGTCTGACTTCAAATGACAACTACTAAAAAAATGATTGCTGCCGCACGCGAAGCGGCGAGTTTGGCATATGTTCCTTACTCTCATTTTCCTGTAGGAGCAGCTTTTCATACAACTGATGGTCGAATTATCACAGGTTGTAATATTGAAAATGCTAGTTTTGGACTTTCTAATTGTGCTGAACGAACAGCTATTTTTAAAGCAATATCAGAAGGCCTGAAAGATTTTGATGCTCTTTATGTATTCGGAGAAACAGAAGAACCAATTAGCCCTTGTGGTGCTTGTAGACAAGTTATTGCAGAATTTTGTCCAGCAGATATGCCAGTTTTTTTGATTTCTAAAAATGATAATGTAAAAGAAACTTCAGTTGAGGAACTTTTACCATATTCTTTCAAAAATCTTGATTAAAATAAAATTGATATGCTATCAACAGGTAGCATATTAATTTGCAACTAAAGTAAGCGCTTTATCTTTTTTCTTTTAAAAAATGTAAAAATGGTAATTACTGATAAATATGAATAATTCTTAGTAATTGATAGGTTATTTCCGAACATTTAGCGAGAAAAAGGGATATTCAGCTTATTTGGACTTGCAAAAAGGCTAAATATATCTTAAAATAGTCTTAAGCTATATTTAGCCAAACAAAACTCGGAGGATACCCTTTCCATGAAAAAACGTGTAATCGCAGTTAGTGCTCTCGCACTTGCATCAGTCGCAGTCCTTGCAGGATGCCGTTCACATGACGCAGCCGGATCAGGTAAAGCAAAAACTGACCTTAAAGCAGCAATCGTCACCGATACTGGTGGTGTAAACGACCGTTCATTTAACCAATCCGCTTGGGAAGGTCTTCAAAGCTGGGGGAAAGAAAATAACCTGAAAAAAGGTACAGGATACACTTATTTCCAATCTAACTCTGCTTCAGATTATACAACTAACTATAACTCTGCGGAACAACAAGGCTACAAACTTTTGTTTGGTATCGGATTCTCTTTACAAGATGCAACATCAGCTGCAGCAAAAAATAATCCTAAATCTAACTTTGTAATCGTTGACTCAGTCATCAAAGACCAAAAAAATGTGGCATCAGCAACTTTTGCTGATAACGAAAGTGCCTACCTTGCTGGTGTAGCTGCCGCAAAAGCAACTAAGACTAACAAAATTGGTTTCATCGGTGGAATGCAATCAGATGTTATTACACGTTTTGAAAAAGGTTATGAAGCTGGAGCTAAATCTGTAAACCCAGATATTAAAGTTGATGTTCAATATGCGGGATCTTTCTCTGACGCGGCCAAGGGTAAAACAATTGCTGCAGCTATGTACGGTGCTGGTGATGACGTAGTTTATCAATGTGCTGGTGGTGTAGGAACTGGTGTCTTCAGTGAAGCTAAAGCATTGAACTCAACTAAAAATGAGGCTGACAAAGTTTGGGTTATCGGTGTTGACCAAGACCAAGAATATCTTGGAAAATACAAATCTAAAGACGGTAAAGATTCTAACTTTGTACTTGTATCAACAATCAAAGAAGTTGGTAATGTTGTAAAAGATATCGCTGACAAGACTAAAGATGGTAAATTCCCTGGTGGAACAATCGTTACTTATGACCTTAAAAATGGTGGGGTTAACTTAGGACTTGACAGTGCAAATTCAGAAATCAAAGATGCAGTTGCTAAAGCAAAAGCAGATATTATTGATGGAAAAATCACTGTTCCTTCAAAATAATTGAATACTGATAAAAGATAAAAAAGAGTTAGTTATATTAACTAATTCTTTTTTTATAAATTAAAAGCTAATAGAAGATAGGATTTGCGATTATTTTAAATGTTCTTTATTTGTAAGTCATATGAACTGTGATATAATGGTAGACAGATATTAAAGTGGTATATATTGTTATTATTTAGTTAGGGGGAACTATGGCAAGAAAATCAGTACCGAATTATGTAAAAATACATGATGCCTTAAAAGATGAAGTTGAAAAAGGCATCTGGAAAATTGGACAACGTCTTCCAAGCGAACGTGATTTGGCCGAGCGTTTTACTGTCAGTCGAATGACAGCAAGACAAGCGGTAACAGCTTTGGTTGATGAAGGAATTCTTGACCGTCGTGTGGGTTCTGGAACTTATGTTGCTAGCCGACGTGTTCGCGAAAAAATGCGTGGAACAACTTCCTTTACAGAAATTATCAGCTCACAAGGTAAAGTTCCTTCAACAGAAGTTTTGAGTTATATTAGAACGGCGCCAAATGAGGTTGAATGTGAAAAACTAAATATCACCAAAAAGGATTCCATCATCCGAATGGAGCGGATTCGTTATGCGGATAATGTTCCAATTTGTTATGAAGTGGCAAGCATTCCTTTCAAATTGGTCAAATCTTTTGATAAAAAAGAAATTACGAGTAACTTCTTTAAAACTTTAGAAAGTCACGGACATGTGATTGGTCGTAGTGAACAGATTGTTTCAGCTAAAAGAGTCAGTACAGAGGTTTCAGAGTATTTAAAAACAAGAGTTGGAGCTGCTATTCTTGGTTTAACTCAGGTTTCTTATTTAACAGATGGTACAGCTTTTGAATATGTCTTATCTCAATATGTTGGTGACCGTTTTGAATTTTATTTGGAAAGATAAAAAGGACTTAGTGAAGTCCTTTTTTTGCTTGCCGACGATATTTGTACTGACGAAGTTGAAAATGAATCCAACATCCTATACAAAAACCACTTAAAGCAATAGAAGCGGCTAGAAAAACAAAAGCTGCAAAGATTATTGCTAAGATAGGATGATTAGTGATTGAGGAAATCAAACTAGCACTTAATAGAACAGTAGCGATAATCTGATTGAAGCGAAGGTCTGATTTATCTTCGAGCACGTATTCTGAAGTTTTCTTTTTTAGAAATCTTTTGGCGATTAAAATAATAAAATTTCTCTCGAAAAGAATGCCAGATAGTCCAGCGAGAATAGGAAGTAGGAGAATCCAATAGAAGTGAGTGACAACTGCCAAAATAACACTGAGAACAATAAAAGTTTGATTAGTACGAACGAGTGGGCGAGGAATGCCCTGAAATGTATATTTAGCCATAAAAACTCTCCAATCTTGATAAATTGATTTTATCTTAATTGGAGAGTTTTGGTTATAAGATTTTTTTAATTTGATAAGTAAATTTGTTGAAGGCTTCGATTAAAGATTGACGGTGAAAGTTGTTCCTTTTCCAAGAATGGATACAACGTCAATTGTTCCGTGAAGCTCTTGAACATTTTTCTCAACGATAGCAAGTCCTAAACCTGTTCCACTAACTTCTGCACGACTTTCATCAACCCGGTAGAAGCGGTCGAAAATTCGCTCTTTTTGAATTTCACTAAGACCAGGACCATTGTCAGTTACACTGAAGATAACTTTATTTTGTTCAAGATGTAAGCTGACAAAAATTTGTCCATTTGCTGGAGTGTATTTAATTGCATTTTCAATCAAATTCTCAAAAATGCTGTGAACCATTGGTTCGTTGGTTTTAAAAGTGATTTCTTCAATTTGAGATTCTAAATGAAGTGATTTTTCATTAATTTGTGGTCCTGAGCTTTGGAGAATATTTTGTATCAAAGCTGTAAGATTAATTTTCTTTTTATCAATTCGATGATTTTGTTTGGTCAAAAGCAGTGTATCCTGAACTAAATTCATCAGGCGTGAACTTTCCTTATTGATAATAGATGCGAAATTTTTTGTGTCAGAACTTGAAATTGAATCTGTTTCCAGAAGTTCAGCGAAGCCTTTGATAGAAGTAAGGGGAGTTTTTAATTCATGAGAAACGTTAGCAATAAAAGCATTGTGGGCATCCACTGTTCGACGATAAGAGCTAACATCCATCATAGTCACCATAAATCGACTATCCAAATCAGGTAAAGGAGTGATACGGACTTGATAATAAGCCCCAAGTTTTTCAAAATAGAAAAGTTTTTCTTGAATATCAGGATGTAAAATTTTATCAACAAGAAAATTTAAGAAATCAGCATAGGGGCTGAAAATATCTAGATTTTCAGTATCTGAAAATTCATTTTTGAAAGAAGCATTGGTCCGACGAATTTTTCCTTTATTATTATAAATGAAAATCGGAAATTGGAAAAATTCAATAAATTCGTAGAGATTTTCTTTCTTTTCAGTATGAGAGAGCGCTTGTTTCTGAATTTTTTCGCCCAATTTATTGAGCTCAGTTGTAATTTTATCGTCGTTCTCATTCATCAAATAGCTTTGAGTCAATGGGCTGCGCTCGATATTTTTAATTTTAGCAACGGTATTTTCTCGAAAAACATAAGCTCTCTGAGCAGAACGTAAAACTTGGATGGCGACAGCCAAGTAAAATAAAATTGCAAAAATGATAATGGCAAAATCTGTAAAGAAAGTAGAGGTACGATTTTCTGTAACCTTTAGATAACCGTTAATTTGACCCTCGCTAAATATGGGACTAGTCACGGTTATTTCTTGAGAATCTAAACTACGTGCGTAAGTCGCACCCTTTTTAATTTTTTTAGTATCCGAATTTACTGTATTCTTTGGAAGATGTTCAAAATTATCTGGCAGAGGATTATCAGGATGTTTTTCTAAAAAGAGTTGTATTTTATCTATTGTTTTTAATACTCGATTTGTATCATTTTCTAAGATATTTTGGTTCGATAGAATCACCAAACTTAAGGTCGCAATAATATATAGGACCGTCATAAGCATGATGTGTTTAAGTTTCATTTTCTTCAAAATAGTATCCGAATCCTCGTTTTGTTTTGATATAATGATTATTTAATTTTTTACGAATTTTAGAAATGAGCACATCAATGGTGCGGGTTTCAGCAGTGTCTGAAATTCCCCAAAAATGTTGCAGGAGTTCTTCACGACTGACAATTTTTCCCTCTCTTTTAGCTAAGAGTTCAAGGATTTCAAATTCTCGTTTGGTTAAATCTAAAACTTTTTCGTCAAAAGTGACTTCTTTTTTTATAAAATCAATGACCAATCTGTCAGTAACTAATGATGAAGGACTTTCATCTAAAGATTCACTGACAGTTTCGGAGGGTGCTTGGTTATACATTTGATTTCTGCGAATGAGCGCATCGGCTCTGACAATGATTTCTTTCATTGGAGTCGTTTTATCTAAATACTCATCAGAACCTGCTGACAGCCCTGTCAGTTTCATTTCATCATCATCTCGAGCAGTTAAAATTAAAATTGGTGTAAAATTACCTTCTTTACGAAGTTTTTGGGTGACTTCAATTCCGGAATATTCGGGCATCATTAAATCAAGTAGAAGTAAATCAAAGGGATTTTTACGAGCTTTGTCATAAGCTTTTTTCCCGTCTGATACAATAGTTACTTCGTAATCATTTTGCCGAAAATTATAAGATAAAAGGGTCAAAATTGCCCGATCATCATCAGCAATTAAAATTTTTTTCATACTTTTAATTATAACGAAAACAGGGAGTTTTGTATAGAATAAATTATTATTTTTAGCTAAAAAAATAATGGATACTTGGACCTTTGATAAAGATAAAAAAATTACATTTTATTATTTTAAATCATCAATTAGAAAATAATGAATAAACATAAAAAATGATATAAATTTTGTTATAATAGAGCTTATGGAAATCGAAAAAACGAATCGAATGAATACTCTTTTTGAGTTTTATGCGACACTCTTGACTGATAAACAAATGAATTACATTGAACTTTATTATGCCGATGATTATAGTTTGGCAGAGATTGCTGAAGAATTTAATATCAGTCGTCAAGCTGTTTATGACAATATCAAGAGAACAGAAAAAGTACTTGAAAGCTACGAAGAAAAATTACATCTTTTTAGTAATTATGTGGTACGTAATCAATTATTAGAAGAGCTAATGAAAAAACATTCTACTGACCAATATTTAATCACTAAACTACAAGAAATTCAACAAATTGATGAAGAAGAGTTTTAAAGAATTTACTGACAGATATTTTTTTATTACTGACAGCTTTGAATCAAATGATAAAGGAATCTGTCAGCTCACCTTTCTCATATAAAATACATACTTTAATGAAATTTTACTGACAGAAAAGTTAAAATATGCTATAATTAGACTTCAAGGTTCAAAGAATTACTGACAGAATAATCAGTAGGTCTCTCCTTAAATTTGGGGGCGTTACGGATTCGACAGGCATTGTCGCGCATGAACTGCAACTGCTGAGGGATCAGGATAATCATCCGCAGATAAATATAACTGCTAAAAATAATACACAAACTTACGCAATGGCAGCCTAAACAGCACCATGCGTGCCTGATTTTTGCTCACTGATGGCAATTTGACGGCCTAAACTTTTAGTCAGATACGTTGTTGTGGAGGCTTGACGCAGCAAAAGAGATTTAAAGCCCCGCAAAATGTCGCTGTTTGAGACTGGCTTTGGCATTTTGTTAAATTTGAGAAAGTCCTATGGTTGTAGACGTTGATGTAGCAAGGTGTTTGGACAGGGGTTCGACTCCCCTCGCCTCCATTGAATGGATTTGATAGAATCCAAAAGTATTAGAAATCGCTCAATAGAGCGGTTTTTGTTTTTCTTAATCCGATATGATACGATACAATCTGATAAAAGGGAGGGAGAAAAAGAGGGAGAAAAATAAAAAAACCAGTTTATTAATACTGGTTAAAAATCAATATAATCGGAAAATTGTTGCCCTATTTTATCTTTAGCAAATTTAGTGATATGAGTATAAATGTTCATTGTTGTTTTTAAATCTGCATGCCCTAGGCGATATTGAACTTGTTTTAAACTCATGCCTGATTCAAAAAGCAAGCTTGCGTGAGTATGTCTAAATGCATGAATTCTAATTGGTTCAATTTCTTTTTCTTTGGTTATCTCTAAAAGCCATTTTCTAGGTTTTGAAGGTGATAGCATCCCTCCATTTTCAGATTCAAAAATTCGTGTGGATTCAGGATAGGTTTGGTGCAATTCATCAAGGATTTTACAAGTTTTTTCATCAAGGCTTAACAATCTATTTGAATTAGCTTTAGGAGGAAGTATTTCATATCCTACAGGAGAATGAGAAATAGCTTTGTTGATATCAAGAGTTGATTTTCTATAATCTTTCCATTCAAGAGCGAGAAGTTCACCTTTACGAATTCCAGTAAAAGCAAGGATACGAAATAAAGCTATTTTCTTAATATCATTCGTTTTTTCTACTAAAGCCATAAAATCTCTTAATTCATCGGTATCATAAAAATCTTTCTTTTCTTCAACTTTTTTCTTAATACCTTGAGAGGTTACAGGAGCCGCTGGATTAGCTTGTATGTAACTTAGCAGAGCAGCGTGATTAAATACCTTGCGAACCATTCCGAAGAGTTTACGAGCGAATTTAAGCTTCTCAGATAAATCATTTCTAAAGTTTTGTAACTCCATGGGTGTAAAATCTGATAGTTTTGTGCTTCCTATGACGGGTAAGACATGTTTTTCAAATGCTCGAGTAGTTTTGTAGTAAGTGCTGTTCTGTACTTCCTTTTCATAAACCAATAGCCATTCATCATAAAGTTCTTTAAACGTCATAGCACTTTTTGGCGTAGGATTGCCAATTTCTTCTTGGATATTATGCAAAGCAGCTCGGGCATCAGCTTTGGTTTTAAAGCCACTTTTTTCCGCATACTGGCTTTTACCATTTTTTTTACCTAGATATGCTTTGAATTTATAAGCAGTAGTGCCATTTTTCCTTTTATATGCTTTTATTTCCAAAGTTGCTTTTTATACCTCATTTCTGATAAAATGGTATAGTAAAAAGCTTATTAAAAGCTTTTGCACTACTTTATAGTTTAAATCCGCCCTAGCCGTCCAAAGTTTAGGCGGATTTTTTATTTATTAATAAAATACAGCTATTAATGCGGGTACTGTAATTTTCCCTCCTAAAGTAGAGGAATAACTATATAGACCATAAACATTTCCATAAATTGTTATTTGATCATCTTCAAGTAGACGATGTTTATTCCAATTATCTGAGTCTATTTGTACCATGTATATATCATCGTATCCGTCTGCTCCAGTAGCGACACGAAGCATTGCCCCTCCGCTATCCCTGTCTTGAGCTTGGATTACTTTACCTGTAATTTGTAATTTTTCTCCTGCATGACTATTCCCGTTTCTAGCCATTTCATCATATGTAGAAGTTGGATAAGTAGCAGGGTTTGTTTTATCAGCTTCCTCTTTAGCCTTAGCATCAGCTGCAGCTTTAGCCTTAGCTTCTTCATCAGCTTTAGCTTTAGCTTCAGCATCAGCCTTTGCTTTAGCATCGGCTTCTTTTTTCTTAATTACTTCAGGGTTCTGTTTGATAGTAATTTCTTTAGTGGTTTTACCACCATCATTTTTTGCAGTTACTTCAATTGTATCTTGGTCGTTGGCTTCATCAATCTCATATTTTAGAGTGAAATTGCCCTCTTTATCAGAAGTCACTTTGTCACCAATAATACCATATCCAATTTGGACTTTTGTATTTGGAGTTGTTTTACCAGTAATTGCAGCAGTTTTTGAGCCGTCTGCAACAACTGACACAGGGATTTCAAGCGTAGGTTTATTACTTGATTCAGTAGTGCTTTTTTCGCTACTATTCTTTGAACCCGAATTACTACTCGGAGAACATGCAGCTAATGAAATAGCAGTAAGCATAGTTACTCCAATAAGTGCTATTTTTTTCATAATGTTTATGTTCCTAATCTAGCTTTTTATGAGGATCAAGACATTGCTCTTGGTTTTTATTTATAAGAAATTAACGTATGGAATCCTTCCATATCCTTAAATAATCCCTGATTTTTAATAGCTGTATGTTCCACAGAAATTATTTCATAACCCTCTTTTTGCATTTTCGTTAAAATATTATCTATTTGGGTAGTATATTTGTCTTCTACTCCAAAAAGTTGATTAATCCATTTACTAAGGCTATTTATCATAAGAACATGTGTAAATCCATCCTTTGGAGCTATGTGTGATTTTACTTCTTTTTCATAGATGTTATCACTTTGTGCTTTTTGTGTTTTCGTAAACATTTCCATTATTTTCTCCTTACCAGTTTAGTGATGGTGCACATTATTTAAAAAATTATCCAACTCCCAATAATAGCTGGAATTCTTTTTCTGCCATATTAAAGAAATTATGACTTAGATGATAATGATCCAAAAATTGGTAAACATTAATAGCTTCAATCACATCAAAATAGCTAATATAATCTACAATGTATTCATGCATTTCTTGCTTATTAATACTGACTTTTAATTCATCTTCAAATATTTCAGTTATAGCTTCATGCAGCTCTAAATATTCATTTTTGATGATTGACTCAGCCAATTCAAAAGGTGCATCTGTTGTATTCACAAACACATTGAAATATTCATAGCTTCCCCCATTGGCTTCAAATATTTCCCAAAGCAGAAGAATCGCTTCGTGGTTTGCTCTAACTTCTTGTGGATTGATTGCATCAAAATAATTTCCACGATGGTTATCTTTATTAATGATATGAATCAATTCATGAGCAACTTCGAAAGGAGTTGCTTCATCAGAATTATAAATCATTACCCTAGCATCAACATTAACAACTGCCGGTAGTGGCATAGATTTAATATCACATATTTTGAATCCACATTTTTCAATTTCTTCAAGGAGATATTCTAAAAGCTCCTGTCTGCTCATAGAAACCTCCTATTTGTCTTCTAGCTCTTTTCCTAGAGCTTTTTTCATAGCTTCTTTTACTTCATCAGTTAATGGTCTGCCGTCAAATGAAACCCACTTATCCCAATCAACTTTGCTATCATCTACTAAATCGGCAAGGTCAAATTTTTCTTGTTCGTTTTTAATAGAAACAATTTTAGATTTCTGTTCTTCTTGCTCTTTCAATTGAGAAGAAGCGGTATCAAGGACAACTTTTTGACGAGGCTCTTCAAGCTGTGAACTGATTTTATTTATTTCGGATAGAGTAGAAGAAACATTTATCCTTGTTGAATCGGTTTGAGGGAAGAAGTCGTCAATTGCAACATCAAATACTTCTGAAAGTTTTATCAGTTGAGGTTTCTTAGGAGAACGAATACCTACTTCATAATTAGATATAGTAGTTTTTCCGACTCCTATTTTTTTTGCCAGTTCTTCTTGACTCAAGCCAAAAGATTTTCGGTAGTCTTTAATTTTAGAACCTACATATTTATTGATTTGTTCAATTTCCATAAACACATTATATAAGAAAAAACCACATTTTGCAAACTTTTTTTGTCAAATGACGTTTTTTTCTTGACAAACCACGAAAAGTGGACTATAATTAACTCATAAAGTCAAACGAGCGAACAATCATGGAGCATTCAGTACGGCAGACGGAACAGGCTCAAATGACGGTACACGACGTATCCACCGCGACGTAAGTAGCAAGTTTGGCAAATAAAAAGCCCTGGCAGGCAAATGGAGGTTCTAATGGAACAAGTAGTTACGCATTACAGAGAAACTATTCAGCAGCATAGTGTTGAGTGGTACAAAAAACAACTGTTAAAAGATTTTTCTGTTCAATTTATCAAAGAATCTTTATTACCTCAGTTATTTAAATGGTCAAACGCTTATAAAGCAGCAGTTGAACTGACAAAACAAAAAGCCCCAGAGGGGCAGAAAGATAGTTAATGACTAGAGTATTTTTACTTAATATAGTATGTGGATGGTTATTGCTTAATCTCCTTGATTACAAAGCGAAACCTCAAAAAACTTTGCAAGACAAAGCGAACTTCATAGCTTTGTGGATTATACTATATATCTTAATTGATATTTGCATCGTTTTTATTAGCTATGTATCTTATCCTATTATTGATTTTTTCAAATTCTTCTTTTGAATTAGTCTGCATATATTGAGATTTTAATAATAGATATTCTTTATCTGATATAAATGGATGTACTATTTCTAGGTTTACACTTATTTTTCTATTTTCTGATATCCCTTTCAGGGAATAAAAAGTATTAGAAAAATTAAATATACTTAGTAATAATATTACTAGTAATCCTAGAAATGAAACAAATTTCTTTTTTATTATCAAAGATACCATAGCAAAAAGACAAGCTATCCCCATAACAAAAGAGAAAATTAAAAATATCGTCATTAAATTTGGAGATATAAATGAGTAATTATAAAAATCTTTATAAATGTCTTGATAAATAAAATGCTTAGGATTTGAAATAATAGTTAAAATATTATTAAAACTAAATCCCACTATTGCTATTGCAATCCACCCTAAAACTTTACCTATTTTATTATTCAATTTGTCTGCTAAGTCTTTCAAGTTGATCTGTAATTTTTTGTTCATAAGAACCTCCAATATAATTTTAGTTTAGTCACTTACATTATAGCACGGAGTTATGATATCGCTCACAATGAGCAGGGAAGACTGGCGAACAGGTTCGATTCCTGAACTTCCCTTACTGCGTATGCAGAAATTTAAAGCAAAGAAAGGAGCCAGTATGGCAGTAGAAAAAGAATTAATTGCTCTGCGAGCAGACAAAAAAATATCTCGAAAAGAAATGGCAGAACTTATTGGGACAACACCAGAAACTTATCGAAAAAAAGAACTCGGAGAAAGTGATTGGTGGGGGGCAGAAATGTTCTTGATTGCTTCCAAGTTCAATAAACGAATTGATGATATTTTTTTAGACAAAAAGTCCACGAAAAGTGGCTTTGAAAAAGCTAGTTAGAAAACTGAAATAAGAAAGGATTCAAAAATGAATCAATTAATTACAATCACACAAAACGAAAACAACGACCAAGTAGTAAGCGGTCGTGAACTGCATGAATTTTTAGAAGTAAAAACTCCTTATCATATTTGGTTTGAAAGAATGGCAGAATATGGATTTACTGAAAACGTTGATTTTATAGGTTTTGAACAAAAAAGTTCAAAACTAGGTGGTCGTCCAAGTGTTGATCATGCGTTAAAAATTGACATGGCCAAAGAAATTTCCATGATTCAGCGTAACGAAAAAGGGAAACAAGCCCGTCAATATTTCATTGAAGTTGAAAAAGAACTCAAACAACAGCTTTTACCGCAAACTCCTGAACAACAAATTGCATTACTTGCTCAAGGCAACGTGAACTTGAATAAAAAAGTTGAACAAATCGAAAATTCAGTTCTTGATTTGACTGACCGATTCGGACTTCCTTCAAATAAAGCTAAAGTTTTGCAAAAGAAAGTAGCAAGCAAAGTTTATATGTTTACTGGCGGTAAATATTCAAATGCTCATAAGAAATTAGGAGCTAAGGTATTCAGAGAGTTTTATAAAGATTTGAACAATCGCTTCGATGTTGTGAAATATAGCGATATTCCATTAAGTCGTTATGATGAAGCAACAGAATATCTTGACATGTGGCAACCATCATTCAATACAACGCTTGAAATTCGTGGATTGAACTCTCAAACCAGCTTTGACTTTGAAGCTTAGAAAGGAAAGCTTATGTTTGAAGAAATGATTCAAAAGCTGAGAGATTCAGTTAGAGGAATTGTTTTAGATTCCATGCACGACTATATCTCCAATGATGGAAAATATCCTCTTGCTTTAACTCAAAAACAAGTTATGGAGCTGATTGGCTGTAAGGATGAAAGTACATTCGCTATTTCATTTAAAGAACATTTGAAATTTGCTGAAATGAATTACGGGAAATCAGGGACAAAGTGGTCAAGGGATTTAGTTATTGAATGGTTCAAAGAACCACGAAATTTGCAATTGCAAAGACGAGGTAAATAAGATGACCTACACATACATAGTCAACCCAGAAACTGGCGAAATCCTGTTTGACCTGGTTCACGACTTAATCACACAGAACATACGAGCAATCAAGCTCATTGCTAAGAAATTAAATGCGGTGCTCCGGTAGAAAAGATAGATTTTGAATAAAGAAATAGAAAAGTTAGCTAACAACTATAAAGAAATAATTAACAAAACATCAGATCTTGCTTTGAAGCAAAATGATGGTGATATAAGAAAAGCTCGCAAATGGCTAAAAGAGCAACTGTTTTATACAGCTGATAGGGCCACAAACGAGCTTATCAAATTATCAATAGATAATATTTTAGATTACTAGGGTGTTTCTTCTAACGAAACAATTGCTGAAGTTTTATAAGTATTTTTAAAATCTAGTCCGATAGCAAACCAGTCAGTACTACCAAAAAGTCCCATCAGCCCAATATGTTGATATGATGTTCCTAAATCTGGAGAGTCTATGTTAGAACCTGAAAAAACTCCTTCGGCATAATATCCATCAGGATCTTTATCTAATGAATTCCAAGCGCTTATTCTGGTTTCTTCAGAAATAACGATTGACTCACCATTAGAAAAATGTACTTTAACAGACATCAACTTTCCTCCTTTCTATAAAACTAAGCAAATACCGCAAATATCTGCTCACAGTAATTATAGCACTCGGAGGATTAAAACACATACATAGAAAGGAAAATAATGCATACACAAATTATGAATGGACGAGAAGTCCTAACAGTTCCAACAGTCATTGGATATAAACATTATGACTTAGAAAAAAGAGAAGTAGTTGGAGAAGTTATCGAATCTACTTATCGAAGAAAAGACGGAACAATGTACATTATCCGCAGATCACGAACAGAACGAGAAAAAGCTGCTATGCTCAATTCGTGCTTGTCTGACTGGGGATATTAGTATGAGCAAACAACAAAAAAGCCCTGCATGGCACGCAGAGCAAGTAGGAAATTCGCCAAAACTTCTACTTAAATTATACCACGAATGCCTAAAAATTTGAAATGGAGAACATTAAATGACGGAAGAAAAGCCAAGATTTAGTTTTTCTGATATTAGAACTTTTCAGGAATGCCCTTTTAGATTAAGGGAAAGAAAAGCAAAAAGGTACGCTGAATCTCCTACAGAAGCTATGCTAGTTGGCTCTTATGCTCATGCAATGCTTGAGGGAGATAAAAGCACCGATGATTTTATCCAAGAGCATTCTGTGGATATGATGGGCAATATTGGTAAGAAAAACCAAGGCATTAAAAAAGTTTTTAAAGATATTGTGATGGCAGTCAATGAAGTGAAAAAAACTGAAACTTATCAGTCTTTTGATACTTTGCATACTCACAAAGAACTTTATATCAGAGCTGATTATGATGATTTTGTGATTAGTGGAAGAATTGATGTCTTAAGGTTTGACCATGAAAACAAAACGATTGAAATCATCGACTGGAAAACCGCCGCAAGCTTTGAAGATATATTTGATAAAAATATCAGAGCTTATTTGGAATGGTACAGCCATTATAGGGAGCAATTAGCTTTATATGCGTGGTTAGTTGCTCAAGAATTCTCTGATTATACAAAACTAGATTATACAGTAGTTGGGAAAATTGTAGGTTTTACCAAGAAACTGCCAGTAAATATTAAGACAATTACGATGGATTTTGGAAAACTTGCTGATATTTCGGATAAAATCCTTGTTCAAACTGTGTTATCTGAGTTGGATAACATTGCTCATAATATTGAGCATGAGGGAATGGATGGATACTTTTGTCATAATTGCGACTGCTGTATCCAAAACAAAAAATACGAAGAATTAGAGGTAGAAGTATGGTAATGCAAATTAAACCCGGTGGAGCAAGAAGCCCTAAGTTAAATAGAATTTTAATTTCGGGCGGCGGTGGTTCCGGTAAAACAACTTTGGCTGCTAAGTTTGCAACGAGTCCAGACCGTGCGTTATTCATAAGTACAGATGGAAATGCAAGTCGACAAGGATATCGTGCTATAGATTTTGAATTTCCTAATAATGCTGAACAAATTATTTCTAATTTCATTCAGGCACTAAACTTAGCCGAACAAGATAGTAAAAATTGGGATGTTTTAGTGATTGATTTGATTGAAGATTTTGACGAACGAGCACAAACATTACTCAGAAGTGATATTGGTTCTCGGCAAGCGATGCGTGCTTGGGGTAAAATAAACGCTTTGTACAAAGATATGCAAAGTTTAATGATGAGTAAATTCAGAGATAAAACAATTGTTTTACTTAGCAGGGATATTGAAGAAGTTGACCAAAAAACGGGGGAAATAACAGGATATAAACCTGCATTACGCAAAGCATTGAAAAACCTTGTTTTAAAAGACCAAGATGTTGAAATTAGATCTTACTTTGATAAGAACAACAATCGCCAATTTGACATTTCTAATCTTCGTTATGAAGAGATGAAGAGTTCGCTGCAAAAGATAATTAATAAACCTTTAGAGCTCCCTCATGATTCAGAGCAAGAAGAAAAAGCTAACAAGTTAAAAGAGCAATATGATAAAGCTTTTGCGGCTGCAGCATCTCATAATGCAAGTGATAAAGATATTGAGTATTGGAAAAATATGGAACCGTCAGAAGCGATTATGTCTATTGCCGATTGGATTCGAATTAAAGAATCCGCTCAGTCAGTCGTTGATGAAGAAGAACTAATTGTGGATGAATTATTTCCAGTAGGTCAAAACTAAACCTATGAGCAAACTGCAGTCCTCACTAATCCTGAGCAGTAGAATTAGAAATAATTCAACTTTAAGCAAGACTACCTTGGGCGGTAGTTTCGTATTTAGTCAAAGCTGGAGGGTGGCGGAACGAGCCGTAAAGTCAATGAGTATTTAGTGTTTACACATAACCACTCATCGCCAGCTTTTAATTTGAATAATAAAACCTGAAATAAATATAGAAGAAAGGAGAGCGAATGGTTGAAATTAGTTGGATTAAATTGAGCGTTAATATTTTCGATGATGAAAAAATGAAGTTGATTGATGAGATGCCAGAAAATGATGCGATCTTTAGAATATGGGTTTACTTGCTTAGTTTGGCGGGAAAAACAAATGATTCTGGGCTTGTCTATTTAAGTAATCATATTCCATATACTGATGAAATGATTTCTGCTTTGTGTAATAGACCTGTTTCTACTGTAAGATTGGCTCTTAAAACATTCAGAGACTTTGGGTTGATTGAGATATATGATAACAACATGATTGGTATCAGTAATTGGGAAAAGCACCAAAACATTGATGGAATGGAGAAAATCAGAAAATTAAATGCTGAACGTAATAAGAAGTATCGAGAACGGAAGAAGCTTTTAGAGAATAGTGACGTTAGCGTGACGTCACGTGACGCAACAGAAGAAGATAAGAATAAGAGTAAGAATAAGAAAAAGAATAATAATACTATGTCAGATAAATCTGACGATGTTATTCCATATTCTGAAATTATTTCTTACTTGAATGAAAAAACAGGGCGAAGTTTTAGAACTACTGAAGCTCACAAACGTTTTATCAAAGCGAGGTGGAATGAGGATTATAAACTAGATGACTTTAAGAAGGTCGTTGATAATAAAGTTGCTGACTGGACAGGTAAAACAATAAACGGTCAACCAGCAGAAAAATATTTACAACCGTCAACTTTATTCGGAACGAAGTTTGATAATTACCTTAACCAGACACCAATGCGCCAAGAACAAGCACAGCCTTACGATGATCTTGGATTGCCATTTTAGGAGGAAGAAATGGAAAGTATCGGAGATGTTATTGGAAAATTTGTTGATATGAATAAATTTAATGCAATGACTGATAAAGTTATCGCTTGTCCAGAAATAGAAAAATTCATTTCGGATAATAAGATGACTAGCGATGAAGTTTCAAAAAGTTATTCTAAATTCTACGAATATCTTAAAGAGAAAAATAAATTTGATAATAACGAAAAAACAGCATTGAGTGGACATGAACCTTTTTTGATTATGAACTGTGGTTATGCCGATGTTGTCTATCGTGAGACTGAAGAAGTGATTAAACGTAGGAAAAAAGCTGAGTTTGTCAAAAGGCTTAATCGCAATAGCATTGTGAGAGATATGACAATAAAAAAAGCAAGTTTTGAAAATTTTAATGCAGTAACTGACGAAGAAAAGAGAGCTTTGGCGTTCGCAAAAGAAGTATCTGAATATTATTATACTGGCGGTGAGGGAAATACTGTAGTAAGCGGGCCAGCAGGAACAGGGAAAAGTCACCTAGCCATGAGCATCTTAAAAGATTGTTTACAGCATACTGATTTAACCGTTATTTTTGCAAGTTGGTCAGAGGTTCTTCACTTAATCAAAGATAGTTTTGATAATAAAGACAGCTTTTATTCAACTGAATACTTCATGGAAGTTTTTAGAAATACTGACTTATTAGTTATTGATGATATTGGAAGCGAGAAAATAACAGAATGGTCGATGTCTTTACTGACAGAAGTTTTGGATGCAAGGACTAAGACTATTATTACCACTAATCTAAAAAGTGATGAAATAAGAAAAAAATATCATAACAGGACATATAGCCGTTTGTTCAGAGGTATTGGAAAAAAAGCATTCAATTTTGAAAATATTAAAGATAAGCGTGTTAGTCAGTTGCCATTCTAGGAGAAGCAATGAAAACAATAATCATTGAGCAGTGGGAAAACGAACATTACCCACTCGGAAGAATTAAAAAGCAGAAGCTTGCAGAGAAATCTGAGCATGAGATTATTTTTATTCTTAATCGCATGGCTCAGATGCCTGCAATTGTTAGATTTGGAGAAGCAAGTGAAGTTTGAATTTAACTTTCTCAGAAAAGAAATGATAAATGAGAATGATAACAAAGGCACAACTTATGGTTCAAGAATTGCAGCCAATAATACTAAACAGCGCTTGAGACGGATTGCATGTCGAACAGCTCATGAATGGCTAGACCAGTCAGATGAAGTATTTGAGCAATTTCATGAGAAGCACCGTTGCGATGTGTTCGTCGTAATTTATCCACCCAAACGCTTTAAATATGATCCACCAAATTATGAACCAACATCAAAAGCATTAATTGATGGACTGACAGATGCTGGAATTTGGAATGATGATAATTACAATGTTATTCGCAGAACAAGTTTTGAGCATGGTGGACTTTCTGGAGATACAAAGATGTGGAAAGTTGAGTTAGTAGTGAAAGAACTGACAGAATAGCATTTAATCATGAAAATTACGGTTACATTGAGCGCTTAAACTGTTTCACTGATAATTTATCACGAATAATCTAAAAGCGCTTAGAAGCTAAAATATGAGGTAGTAATATGTTCAGCAAAAATGAAATAAGGCGTGGAGATAAAATATGCTTCCGCGACACAAAATTCTTAAAAGTTATCGAAGTTACTGACAAATACATAACGGTTGAAAAAGACCAGTTCACTAAAAAATCAGTTAAGCGTGATGATTTTAGAATTGTAAAAATAAATGGAAGATACCATGCATGTGAACTCTTTGACAGAGTTGTGAAGTGAGGGATGAGATGATACCAAAATTAAGAGCTTGGGATAAACAAGATGAGCGTATGAGTTATGGAGAGGTTGAATATTTCGACGATAGCATTAATTATCGTTTTGACCATTTCTGTACTGGCGCTGATGAAGACGTTGAATTTATGCAGTCAACAGGAATAAAAGATAAAAATGGCGTTGAAATTTATGAAGGTGATGTAATAAATTATAGGAATTCTTTTAGAAATCCAATGACTGGTTCTGGGTCACTTTCCATAAATAGAGACTTTAAAATAATTTTCAAAGATGGAGAATTTAAGGCAAAAGGATTTGATATACGATTAAAAAATATCCTAAGCTATAGCGAAGTCATCGGAAATATCTATGAGAACCCTGAATTATTGGAAGGAGATAAGAAATGACAGTTGAAAGTTTACTAAAAGTGATTGAAGAAGGAATGACAGTTATTTTAAAAACTGAAAAAAATCGAATCATAGTCCAATTTGAATGTGGTAATGATATTGAAGCTTTCAGTTGCGGTTTCCTTTACAGAAAAATAAAAATTATCAAAATAAAAAACGGTAGCGAACTAATTGCTATCTTGGAGGATTCAAAATGAAACTAAGAGAGATTGAAGCATATGCTTATGAGGTTATTTATCCTGATTGCGACGGTGAGTTATTTTTTACGCTATATCTTGCGAAAGAAAGAGCCGCCGAAGTTGGAGGTGATATAAGAATGCTTCATACAGCAGAGCAGATGCAAGAGTACGCAAAAGAATGCGTTAGAGAAGCTTATAAAGAGATTGTCAAAAATAGTTACGTATCAGATGACAGAGTTGAGCAAGCTGGATTAAACGAAATTATCAATAAAGTTTTCGAGGAGGACACGAAAAATGATTAAAAAAATAAATGTAACATGCGCAAAATGCAAAGAGAATTTCATATTTACAACTGATAGTTCAGTCGTTGATAAGGTTTTAGATGAAGGGCATTATATTTGCTTCACTTGTGAAGATGAAAAAAGTGAGGACACGAAAAATGACTAAGTTTGAAGAAGAAGTAAAAAGACCAAAAAAAGCATATATTGACCCATTTTCTAAAAGAGATGTAGATTTCACTGGAGTAGCTAAAAAATTTACAGAAGGTGCTCAAACATTAAAAGAATGGAAAGAATATGCATTCCTTCTTGAAGATAAGCTGAAACTCCAACAGCAAGCCCTGCCAGTCGTGCCTGAGTGTGTGGCTGAGTTTATCACTAAAATAAAAAAAGCACATAATAGTTTGAGGTTTGCATTCAATAGTAAATTTAATGAATGCCCAGCAGAGTATTGGAATGAAGCAATTGTCTGGCGGCTTAATAATCCTGATGAGTTCGCTCGTGCATGGCTTGATGGCTATCAAGTCGAAAAACCGCAGCTGTTCTATATTGATTTACCAAAAGTTTTTGGATTAAGCGATTCAACCAGCGATTCAACCTTCGTATCAAAAGCGGAAAGTGGAATAATCTCAGAATTTACAAAAGGAAAAGATTATGCATTAAAATTAACAGAACAAGAAATCAAGTCAATTGATGAGCGTTACTGGCAGTTTGCTGTGCCTGTGGAGGACGGAGAATGAGCCTAGAATTAGTAGGAAAACCTAAACTTTTAAGTAAACGAGAACTTGAACTCCAAGAAGTTAAATATATATATTCATTACGTGCTGAAAGAGACGAACTCCAAGAACAGCTCAACACTGCAAAAAAGGCACTGACAGAAATAGACCGTTCAAGGCGTGGTATGCAGTTTAGGAGAGATAGAAATCCTGACGTAGCTAGACAAGCACTCAGAGAGATTGGAGGGACTGATGAGTAAAATATTTTGTATGCACACTCACAAATATATGGATGGTAAAATTCATTTACAAAAGTATACTTGTGCCGACTGTGGAAAAGTTTCTTATGTTAAGTATGAGGAAGTTGAAAAACCTATTTCAAATAAAGAAGCTATGAAGCTTTTGAAAGAACTAGAGGGTGATGAAAATGAGTAGATTAAAGCATGAAGTACGTATCTTGCGAGACGAAAATAATAGATTGCGTGATGATATCAAAAAGATGCGAGAGGACTACGCTTTATATCATAGTTCATTGGTAGAAATTGTTAACTTATCATCATTATCTCCTATGATAAATGATGTTGCTCGAAAGGCACTAGAGAGTACTGGGACTACAGGGTGTCCAGCTGGTCCAATAGGTGTGGATGGATTGACAAAATATGTTCAACCCACAATATGGCATAACACAACTGAACTTGAAGGGAGTGGCGATGAGTGAATTAGAGGAATTTAAAAAAGTCGTAAGTCCTATTGCATACGGATTAGCGTACAAATCGGAGCTTGGAACTACAGAGTATCAACAACTTTATGCTGAGGAAGATGTTGTTAGATATTTTAATAATAAACCACAACTCACGATTCCGAAAAGCATTGCAGATAAACTAGATGATATTTTTATTACATTCATCAGAGAACGACATAATTCTAGTGTTTGGCATTTACTGTGGCGAGCAGAGGAAATAGACTGCGAAATCGGTGAACAGTTATCGGCATTACTACCAGATGAAAATCAAGTTAATGTCGCTATCGCCCACCTTGCAGGCAAAGCCCTCGGAGTTGATTTAGTGAAAGTGGTGGAGGGGATAGATGACAATTACTGAGCAACAATTCTATGACATGCTCAATGTTGATGAACATATGAATTTCACAAATCGAATTCAAGAACTTGTTTTTGATAAAAAAGGACGTGAAGAATTTTACTCTAAAATCTTAAATATCCACCATGACATGAGTGTTGATTTTTTCAGAGATTATTTTATGACTCACTCGGCTGTTTCGTCAAAAGGGCAGCATTATACACCAGATGCAATTGGTAAACTCACAGCATTGCTTGTAGGTGGTTCTGGAGGGGCTGATTTAACTGGAGCAGGAACAGGAACTCTAATTATTCAAAAATGGCAAGATGACCGAATGAATGCAGACTTTTTTAACTATTTGCCGAGTAACTATTGGTACCAGGCATTAGAATTATCAGATGAAGCTGTATCGTTCTTAATCCACGCTTTTGCAATTCGAGGAATGAATGGTGTAATCATTCATGGTGATGCATTGGAAATGGCCGCGAAACAAGTTTATTTCATTCAAAACAGTGCTAATAATCCGATTGGTTTCTCAGAGATAAATGTTATCCCTCACAGCAAAGATGCAATGGAATTTTTAGGGATTCATGAATGGACGGAACAGGCAATTGAACATATTGAAAGTAAATTTCCTGACTGGATTCCACTCATAGAAGAAAAGAAAGAACAGATGAGTTTATTTGACGAGGTTTCAGAATGACCGACAAAGAATTTAGAATTTGCACCAGATGTGGTGTTATGGATTTAAAGAATGATATGTGGAACATGAATTACGGATACTATCTCTGTGATGACTGTTACTGGGAAGACGAGTGCGAAAAATGACCGACAAACTAATATCTCTGGTCAATGACTGGTGGGGAGGGATTGAATGAAAAAATACTGGGTAATTGAAGACCATTTGGGCGGAGGATTTCATCTGATGTCAGAAGATACTCCGGAAGAAGAATTAAGAGAAGTTGAAGTTTATTGTGAAATGTGTGGAGACCACGATTCTATTATTGGTCAGTTTTCAAACTGGAAACAACTTAAAAGACAAATGACTGATGACGAAGGTTGGTGTCCGTATTCAGATGAATATTTGCAATCAGTATTTGAGGAGGACAACCAATGAAACTAATGTGTAAGCTGTTCGGGCATAAGTGGGTATATCTAGGAACTTTAAGCAATGGAGAGTACCAAAGGTATAAAGAAAGGTGTGAAAGATGCGGTAAGGTTGTAAATGCAACATTTGCGACGAAAAACCCCTATTTTATCAACCGCTCAGACCTTGACGAGTCTGAGAACGTGTTCCCTGAAAAATGGCTTGATAAACATATGGATTGAACGCAAAAAAAGCCCAAGCTGACCAAGCTTGAGCGAAATACTGAACAATATTGCGATTTTTATTTTCGGTCTTAAATATTATAGCACACAGAACAACAATTTATACCAAAATAAAAATACCCGAACTGACCAGGTTCGAGCGAAATTGTGAATTCTAACGTTTATATTTTTATGGTCTAACAAATTATATCATACTGAGCTAGGAACTCGCTAAACTCAACTGGAGGAAAAATAAAATGTTTTATATCACACCAACACCAACGTCATGGATTATCTGGACAATTATTTGGGTAATCGGAGTATTACTAGGTTTAGGATTGTTTATTCTAGGTTCAGTATTACGCGAAAATAGAAAAAATAATGTCGCTTATGGAGTTTTTGTTTTAGTAGCTTTAGTAGCGTTAACTTTAGTTGGACTATCCGGTTCATCATATTATCATAATTATACTAATTCATCGTCATATAACATGGCCAAGAAGAATCTCAAAATTGAATATGATATGAATCAACAGCGTACTATCATTATTAAAGATTATAAGGGAGATGTATTTTATGAATATACAGGTTCATTTTCTTATAAAATGTCTGGTCGTAAAGTTGATTTAACCGATAATAAAACCGGAAATAAGATTTCAGTCTATATGGGAGATAACGATACATTTATTGTTACTGACGCAGGGATTAAAGGAGAAAAGAAATGATTGCAAATATAATTATTATAGCCTACGTGTTACTAATGATTATCGGCCTGTTCATTACACCTTACGCAATTGGAAAGCCAAGAAGTCCAATAAGTATCGGGACTGCAACCTTTAATATATTATTTGGGATTGCGTTTCTAATCTCGTTATATTTTAAATTAATTAATTAAACAAAAAAGCCCACTGCAATGGGCTTCGGCAAGAAGTTTTCTAACTTAATTATACCACAAAAGGAGAATTTGATGAATGGCAGATAAGTTAGATAGAATTATTGGAGATTACGTTAATGGCAGACTTGAAGCCAGAATAAAATCAATTGAAAGCAGATATCTTTATAAACAAAAAGTAGATAACTTAGGCATTCGCACAGCCTATTCTGGTGGTTCGGAACCTGAAAGTCACGTCTTAAATAAAGAAGCACTTGAAAATGATGAGGAATACATCAAACTCAAAGACCTGATGTACCAATTCAGCTTGTGGTACGAACCTTTAATCAAGGAGGAAAAAGAAATAATCAAGCTAAAACACTGTGGTTACGGTGGCTTTACATGGTACAGAGTAATGATGGAACTTGATAATGAAGGTATTGAGATTTCAGAAAAGAAAGCGAAGTTTATTTACTATCGATTCAGAAAAGATATAAACCCTCATATTGGCTATTTCATTTGAAGGCATGGGTCAAATTGGGATAAAAACGACACGAAAAAGGCACGAAATTGGAGTGTTGCTCCTTATTTTTGCTGATATACTTGTATTATGAAGTAAAAGGCAAAAGCACAAATTTCGGAAAAGTAAGGTTGAATTTGCTTCATAAGCTTGTTAGGGTTCGACTCCCTGACTTGCTATTATATTTTATTACAGGTTGTCCAGTGGGCAGCCTTTTATTGTTGGAGGAATAAGATGGAAGATATAACCTTTGCCGAAAATATTAAACAGTTTAGGAAAGCAAAGTCTATGTCTATGGAAGAACTTGGTAAGAGGTTAGGTAAAGCTAAGTCGACTATATCGGCATGGGAAAATGGCAAACGGACTCCTAAGATTAATGAACTAAAATCTATATCTGAAGCTTTAGGAGTAACTATTAGCCAGCTTCTTGGTATTGGTTGAAGGGATGACTATATGAGGTTACACCGCTGTGCAAATGTAGGGTGTCGTGAATTGATACCCCTTAAACACAATTACTGCCAGAAGCATTACGATGAACGCCTAGGCAATTACATCATTCAACGGGCAGAGAGTAAAGCTAAGGCATCTCTAACTTTAAGAGGACAACGTAACCAAGCTGAACAGAACAGAGAGTATGACCAGACAAGGCGAAAGGAATTACACAATGGATTCTATCAAGACAAACGTTGGTCTAAAGTATCTGAGTACGTCAAGGCAAGAGATGGTTATGTTGATGCGATTGAAGGTAAGGTATGGGACAAGGGCGACCTGATAGCCGACCACATCATACCAAGACGATTGCTTTCAGGAATGGAACAATATAATACTGACAATTTATGGCTTCTAACTAAATCGCAGCACAATAAAAAAACTGCAATAGAAAATAAGTTATCCGACCAGCAATTAAAAAATGTTGGGCGAGATTGGTGGAAAAAAGTTTTAAAAAATAAAAAATAGCCCCCCGTCATCGCTTTTAGGAATACCGTATACCAATGGTGGCTCCCTTTCAAAAAAAGTGATTTTTGAAAACTTTTTTTCTGAAACGAAATCGCTCAACCGCAACGTTCACAAAGATAATTGACCCCGAAAAGTTATGTAGTAAAAAGGAGGAAATATGAGTATTAAAGAAATTAAAAAAATATCAGAAAGCCCTCCAACTTACCTTGGCGGGAAAGCACGATATATGTGGCAAAGAGTTGTGCCAATTCTAAACAAGCAACTTTCTGTGAATGATTTAGATAGAACGTTAATAGAATCGTTATGTGTAAATTATCAGATTTTCAGAGACTCCTATGATTCTATCAAAGAAAACGGGACACAATACTTCACAGAAAACGGACTAATTAAATCTAACACAGCAGTTGCAGATATTGATAGAGCGAGCAAAAACATCAAAGCAGCTTGTGATTCTTTGGGGATGACTCCTAAAAGCCGAAGCGATTTATTGAATTTAGCAGATGGTGAAGATGAAGAAGAAATTGATTGGACTTCTAAGTTTGGTGGTGGTTAATGGATAACTATAAAGATTTAACAGAACGTTATCCAGATGATCCAGCTTTATCTTATGCAATTGCTGTACTTAACGGCACTATAATATCAGGGGAAAAAATAAAGCAAGCCTGTAAACGCCACATTAATGATTTAAGGAGAATTGATAAAGATGATGCATTCATTTATATCTATGATTCAGAACAAGCTAAGAAAATTGTAGAATTTTCAACACTCCTGAAAGATGTAACGAGTGGCGAACCATTTGAAGCATCACCTTATCAAAAGTTTATTCTAGCTTCTGTTCAAGGGTGGCGTAATCCAGAGACAAAAGGAATGAGATTTAAAACAATCTTTATTTCAATGGCTCGGACAAATGGTAAGACTCAAGTACTTGCAACTTATGCGCTCTATAATTTCTTATTTGGTTCTCCTAAAATCAATAGACAGCTTGCAGTAAGTTCAATAGATATTGCTCACACTCATAACTTATTTAATTATATGAGGTTCAATTGGATTCAATTGAAAGATGGTGTGTTTAAAAAGCTTGCTAAAGCTTTAGATATCAACGATAATTCTCAAGTTATGGAGATAAAAAAGCAGTCTGCGGTAATGAAAAAACTTTCTGCTCAAGGAAGTCCAGCGGATTCTGACCATTATACTACTGGTATCGTTGATGAATATCATTTATTTGGTCAAAAACAACGTGATTTTATTAGCTCAATGACATCTGGTATGGTTAATAATCCATTAGCTCAGATGTTTTTTATTTCAACAGCTGGAGTTGACCCGACTGTTCCGATGTTTGAAGATTATAAGCGGTATTCTAAAATGCTTGAATCTGGTGATTGGAGTAGTTCTGAAAAAGATTTAGTTCTTATATGGGAACAAGATAGCGAAGATGAAGCTTATCTAATTGAAACATGGCCTAAGTCAAATCCATTAATGGAAATAGAGTCTATGCGCAAGAACCTTACAGAGGGGATGATTACCGAACGTGATTCATTAAACTCTCAAGGGCGCATACGTGACTTTTACGTTAAGAATATGAACTTATGGCAGAACGCAAAAAAGAACGCTTATTTGCCATTAGATTTGGTTCAAGATGCCATTGTAGATGAGTTTGATTACTTCGGCCGTGATGTCTTTATTGGTTTTGACTACTCGCAAACAAACGATGATACCTCATTAGCTTTTGTATTTCCTCATAGTGGAAGTAAATTTCATTTGTACCAACACAGCTGGATACCTATTGCGAAAGCTGGTTCTATTGAAGCCAAGGAACAAAGAGATAACATTGATTATCGTGCGGTTCAAGAAAAAGGATTCGCAACTATAACTAGAGACCGTTTTGGACTGATTGATGAAGATGAAGTTTTTAATTGGATGCTTAATTTCATAGAAAAAAACGAGTTAAAAGTAAAAGCTATTTTGTATGACCAGTGGGGAACGGGAAATTTCATTAGACGACTGGATGAAGTCAAAGAAGAATATCTTCTGATTCCAGTAAGACAAGGGATTAAGTCACTTAATGAGCCTACTAAATTCTTACAGTCTTCGTTTATTAAGCATAATATTACAATGCTTGATGACCAAGCGTTAATTCAAGGCCTAGTCAATGCAGTTACTGTTTCTGATAATAATGGGATTAAGCTTGATAAAAATGTCAATTCTCAAAAAATAGATGCTGCTGATGCTATTGTCAATGCACTTTATGAAGGACAGTTTTATTTTAATGATTTTACAAATGTAGAAGAAAAGAAAACAAATTCGCCTTTCGGAAATATGAATGACGAAGAAATCAGCGACTACTTTATTAATGGATTTAGTTTTTAAGGAGGAAAATGAAAAATTTAATTACATACTTACCAGCGCTACTTGTTTTCGTTGGTTTTTTATTTGTATCGGTTGGTGTATTCATTATTAATGTTCTGTTAGGACTAATTGTTTCAGGGCTATTGTTATTTGCCCTAGCTTATATGTATTCAAATAAAGGAGGACATACATGAGTATTTTAAACCCTTTTGAACGTAGAAGCTCAATTACACCTAATAATTATTACCCTTTTATGGTTCAAAATGGTTCGATTGTTCCTAATTCGCTTGTTGATGCAACAGAAGCACTAAAAAATAGCGATTTATATGCAGTAACTAGTTTAATTAGCTCGGATATCGCAGGTACAAGATTTACTGGTAATCAAGTGTTCACGAGCGTTCTAAACAATCCAAGCCACTTTACAAATGCTTTTAGTTTCTGGCAAACAGCTATATTAAATCTTTTGCTTAACGGGAATGTATTTCTAGCCATTTTAAAAGGTGATAATAGCTTGATGAAAGAGTTGAGGTTAATTCCTAGTAACGCCATAACAATAGATTTGACCGATAATACATTGACTTACGAAGTTAATCAATTTGATGATTATCCAAGTGCTAAATATAACGCCAGTGAAATGATACATGTAAAAATCATGGCTTATGGTGTCGATACACTCCATAACTTGGTTGGTCATTCTCCACTAGAATCTCTTACAAGCGAAATAGGACAACAGAAAGAAGCACATAGACTTTCTCTATCAACTTTAAAAGGGGCGCTTAATCCTACAAGTGTTGTCAAAGTTCCGCAAGGCACCTTATCTCCTGAAGCTAAAGACTCTATAAGAAATGAGTTCGAAAAAACAAACGGAGGAAATAATTCAGGACGTGTCATGGTTCTGGATCAATCAGCTGATTTTTCTACAGTATCCATAAATGCCGATGTTGCTAATTACCTTAATTCAATGAATTGGGGAAGAACTCAAATTGCCAAAGCTTTCGGAGTATCTGACAGTTATTTAAACGGAACAGGAGACCAACAGTCGAGTCTTGACCAAATTAAGGACCTTTATGTTAATGCTTTAAACCGATTCATTGAGCCTTTAATTTCAGAACTGAGAATCAAATGCGATTCATCGATTGGCGTTGATATGTCTCCCATTACCGACTATTCAAATTCTGTGTTTAAAGCAGATATATTGAACTGGGTAAAAGAAGGGATTATTGAGCCAACAGAAGCAAAGACTTTATTAGAAAGCAAGGGGATTATTTAGTGGAAAACATCGAATATCGTTATTTTGATTCAACAGAGTTAGAGACGAGGAGCCCTACAAATAATGATTTTATTGGGCAAATTGCAGGGTATGCCATTAAATTCAATACTCCTAGCACTGCAATGGCTCCATTTATTGAATATATCGCTCCGACGGCACTTGATAATGTCGATTTAAGCGATGTATTAGCTTTATATAACCATGATTACGCCAATGTGCTAGGCAGAGTTGATGCAGGAACTTTAAAGTTAAGCATTGATAAAGTCGGATTGCATTTTGTTTTGGATATGCCAGATACAACAGTTGGCCATGACGTTTATAACAATATTAAGGCTGGGAACCTTAAAGGTATGAGTTTTGGATTCTCTGTTGCGGACGGTGGTGATTCATGGCAACAAGGAGCAGATAGTCCAATAAGAATTATTAATCAACTTCAAACGTTGAGTGAAATAAGTGTTGTAAGCAGACCAGCTTATGATGATACAAGCGTCCAAGTTACTCGTTCAATGGACGCTTTTTTGTCGGAACGAACGAGAAAATATAAAGAAAAGGTAAAAATCTACCTAGGAGGACTCAATGAAAATTGAAAAATTAAAAAAAGATTTAGCGACTAAAACTGCTGAACTTAATACCAAAAAAGCTGAAATTCGAAGCTTTACTGAGTCAGAAGACAAAACAATTGATGAAGTCAAAGCTGGAATGACAGAAATCAAAGAAAAAGAAGATGAAATCAAAGAAATTCGCTCTAATATTGAAGTTTTGGAGCAAGCTTCAGCATTAAAAGTTGAAGAAAAAAGAGATGATTCTGATTTGGTTGCTCCTGAATTAGAAGAAAATTCAGCAGATAACGAAGAAGATGATCCAGAAAAAACTAAAACTGAAACAAAATCAGAAGCAGAAAAAGATAAAAATACTGTCAAAGATGAAGAAAAAAGAGATGCAGGAGGATTGCAAGATATGAAATTAAAAGTTGGTGGCGAAATCGCAGATAAAAAAGTGACTGCTTTTGCTGATTATTTAAAAACTGGTGAAGTTCGTGATGTTACAGGTATTGCTTTGAAAGATGGGAAAGTAATTATTCCTGAAACAATTCTCACTCCAGAAAAAGAAGTGCATCAATTCCCGCGGCTTGGCTCATTGGTTCGAACCGAATCAGTAACTACATCAACTGGTAAGCTTCCAATTTTTAATAACTCTACTGACCTATTGACTGCTCACACAGAGTATGGTCAAACAACTAAAAATGCAACTCCAGTTATTACGCCTATTCTTTGGGACTTGAAAACATATACAGGAGGCTACGTATTCTCTCAAGAATTGATTTCTGATTCGTCTTATGATTGGCAAGCTGAACTTCAATCACGATTGACTGAGCTTCGTGATAATACTGATGATTCTCTTATCATTACAGCTTTGACTGATGGAGTTAAAAAAACTTCCTCTACTGACTTACTTGGAGATATTAAGAAAGCTCTGAACGTTACTTTAAAACCTCAAGATTCTGCAGCTGCTTCGATTGTTATGTCACAATCTGCCTATAACCTCTTTGATACGGCTACTGATGCAATGGGTCGTCCTTTGTTGCAACCAAACGTTACCGCAGCAACTGGTTATACTTTGCTTGGGAAAACAGTTGTTATCGTTGATGATAAATTGTTCCCTAGTGCTAGTGCAGGGGATGTAAATATCATTGTTGCTCCGCTCAAAAAAGCAGTAATCAACTTTAAACTTACTGAAATTACTGGTCAATTCCAAGATACTTATGATATCTGGTATAAACAATTAGGCATCTTCTTGCGTCAAAACGTTGTACAAGCTCGTAAAGACTTAATTGTTAACTTGACAGGTAAGCTAAAAGAAGTAAAAGCTGTTCAATCTACAGCAGTATAAGGAGTGAATTATGGCACTAATTACAGCACAAGAATTACTTGATGAAAATCATATTGATTCAAACTATGATGAAATTGCAACTATGAATAGACTTATTCATGATGCAAGTGCCTTAATTCGTGGTTCTATTTCTGATTCAGTTACTGATGAGCAAATCATGGATAATTTACCCGACCAGTACAATAGAGCTGTTTCAGCTCTTGCAACCCGTCTATATTTCAGTAGAGATTTATCTGATGGTTACGGTATGGGTATTCAGATTATGATTAATCAAATAAGAGCTAGAATGTGTGAGGTGCTGAATGGCACAACTTAATCTAGCTGACTTTAACAAAAAAGTTCAACTAGGAGATGTTAAAACTGAAACAAATGAATATACTGGTGCTGGTTATGGCGGTTTTGTTCCGAAAATAAATGTTTGGTTTGCATCTAAAACAAGAACGTTGAGTCAATCATACCAACTCCAAGGAACTGCTCTTGAAAACTCACGTACGATTATCATACGACACAATTCATCAGCAGAAAAATTAAAGGCTGCTGTGATTGATAATGTCCAATATGATATCGTCAATTATTCGCCTGATGAAACAAGTAACATTATCAGGTACGACTATTTGACGTTGAAAAGGAGTTCATGATGGGTCAAGAACTTAATTTTGAAGAAATCATGAATAGCTTAATTGAAGAAGCAGAATCTGTCAGTACATCTCTAACGGTTGAAGATAAAGCGAAAATAACCAAGGCTGGTGCAAATGCATTCGCTAGAGGACTTGAAAAAGTCACTAAAGATAAGCATTATCGTATTCGTAAAACTGGGAAAAATCCACATCTAGCCGATAGTATTTTGGTTCAGAACACTAATATTGATGGTATTAAAGATGGAAATTCTACCGTTGGTTGGGATTACACCAAATCAAGGGTAGGTCATCTGATTGAAAACGGCACACGTTTTCCGATGTATTCCAAAAAAGGAACGAAATATAGAAAAGGGGGTCAAGTTGCAATCACATCTGACCCTTTTGTTTCTACTTATCGTGATAGCATGGAAGCTCAAGTTGCCATGTTTTCAGCGGAAGAAGAAGTTTTTTCAGAAATACTCAAAAAGAAAGGGGCAGAATGAGACCAACACAAGAAGTTTCGCAAATAGTAGGTGCTTTCCGCCCCTCTTGGTTAGTATTTGAAAATTTTATTCCCAAAGAACATGTTAATGATTTAGACAATACTCAAGTTTTACTGACAGAGTTTAAATCAGATATTACAAACTATGGGGACGGAACCTTTAATAGCGTTGTTCTGGCAGTTACTATCCAAATTTTCTACGGATTTAATCTCTCTGAAAGTATGCTTCTTGCAGAAATAGAATTGATGGAGAAACTAAAAGATAGCGGGTGGTTAACAATTTCAAGTGAACCACATTACCTAGACGTTAGTACCAATACAACAAAACAACAAACTAAAAAAAATATCACAGTTGAAAAAATTGTGGAAATTAATGAATTAAAAGGAGAATAAAATGACAATTGTAGGTTTAAAAAAAACTTATCTTGGATTAATTGATAAAAAAACAGGCAAAATTATTGCAGGTCCTGAAGGGCTAACAACAGATGGACTTTATATGTCAAATCCGAAAGATTTAGGTACAGCTTCTGCAAATATCACTAATATTGCAGCTGCTGGTACTCAAAAATTTGGAGACAACGGTCTTGTTGATGTAGTGAGTTCAAAATCATTTCCGCAAGTCGCTGCAGTTTGGAACAATCTTCCTTTTGATATTAAAGCTAAAATTAAAGGAGAAGTAAGCGACAAAAAAGGCGGATACGTTCAATCACAAGATTTGCCACAAGTTGCTTTGATTATTGAGTCAGAGTTAATTGATCGTTCACATTCAATTTTTTACGCATTCGGTAATGGGCAAATGACTGAAACTGCATTGAACATTCAAACTGACCATACAGCGCAAAACCGAGTTGAAGATGCATTGACTTATCAATCACTGGCTTTTGCGGCATGGAATAATCAAGGAATGAAAACTTTCAATTCTGCAGATTCTGGATTCGATAAAGCGGCAATGCTAAAAGAAGTTATGGGAGGATATGCTGCTAGTGGACTAGGAGTTTAATTAAACAGTGCGGGATGATTACATCCCGCTTTTTTATTTATAAAATATTGGAGAAAAACATGGAAATTAAAATCAAACAACTTAAAAAAACCGTTGAAGTCAAAGCTTCAATTAAAAATCTCAAGAAGAGTTATAAATTTGCCAAAAACATGGCCGAAGCAGAAGAAAAAATTAGTGAAGGAAACGATGAACTAGTCTTAGATTATCTTGATTCAATTATCGAATTTGTCTCTGATATCGCTAAACTCAGCAAAAAAGAAAAAGAAGAACTTGAAGAACTTGAAATGGAAGAGTTGATGGAAGTTGTTTCTTATATTGTTGCAAAATTGCAAGGTGCTTCTGATTCGGACATCAAAAAAGCCAAAGAAAATGGCGAAGTGGGTTTAGCCCAAGAGAGCGAATAATCAGCAATCATAATCACTTGTTAGAATTACAGCTATTCGAAAAAGATGTGATTCAAAATCTTCATTGGGATTTAAGCACAATTGGAGAACAGGAATATGAGGAATTGCTTGATGTCATGAGCGCAAATCCTGATAACAAAATGATGTCAGCTGAGGATTTAGCTGCTCAATGGAATTCGTTAATTTAAAAAGAAAGGAGGAATATATGGCAAAAGAAAAAATAGCTGGGACTTTGGCCACTAATATCGGAGTTAATACTACTAATGCAGTAACCAGTATTGAAAGCCTTAAAAATTCAGTTAAAGATAGCACCAATGCTTGGAAACAGATGGAATCTCAAATGAAGCTGTCAGGAGATACTCTAGGTGCTTCTAAAGCTAAGTATGAGGGTTTGTCTGATTCTTTAAGTAAACAAAAATCAGTGCTTGAGCGGCTAAAACAAGAGCAATCAGAAGTTAACCGTTCTACTTCTGATGGAGAGAAAGCTTATCAAAAATATGCTTCACAAATTACTCAAGCAGAAGTTAAGTTAACCGCCCTAAACGGTCAACAAGATAAAGCAAAACAAGCTTATGAGTACCAAAAATCAGGACTTGCAAAACTTAACGAGGAAGTTCAACATTCTAACAAGCTTACGGAAGAACGGGTAAAGCAACTCGAAGCGGAAGGAAAAACTGAAGAAGCCAACAAAGCCAAAATTGATGGATTAAAGTCAGCTCAAGAAAAATATTCTCAAATTTTAAAGATTCAAAAAACCGAATTGGAAAAACTAGGGGAATCAGGCGATAAGAACTCTAAGGCTTATAGACTTCAAGAAGTTCGTGTGGCGCAAATGTCCACAAAGGTTTCAGAAGCTACTCGAGATATAAAAAGGCTCAATGGCACTGAAATAAAACCTCGTACAGAAGGTATAGGTAAAGTAAAGAGTCAGCTTAGAAGTCTTAATGGTTTATTAGACCGTACACATAGCCATTTTAAAGATGTCTTTTTAGGGAACATCTTAGCTACCGGTGTAATCGGTGCGATTGGTGATATTAAGAGCAAATTTACTGGTGCGTTAGAAGCTGGCGTAGAGTATAACAAAGAAATGCAGAATTTATCGGTTTCTTTGAATAATTTTACAAATGGTAATCAAAAACTGAATGATTCTTTAGTTGATAATATCAAAAATTTGCGAGAAGAATCAGGATATTCCATTGATACATTAAGTCTTTTAACTAAAAAAACTTATGGATTAACAGGTTCGGCTGATGGCGCTAAAAAATTATCTGACGCTTTTGTTAATTTAGGTCGTGCAACTGGTAAATCTGATGATTCAATGCAAAACATTATCACTAAGTTTACTCAAATGAATGCAAGTGGTGAAATTACTTCTGGTTCAATTACCAAAATGGAAAAAACGCTACCTGGGTTCGCTAAAACATTATCCACGACAATGGGTGTCTCTCGCGATAAACTCAACGAATTAGCAAGCAACGGTAAAATTTCAATGTCTGATTTATCAAAGACAATTGAAAACATGAGTGCCGCTAAACCTAAAGGGCTTGAAAACTACCTCACTTCATTTGACGGATTTTCTGGTCACTTGCAAGAAAAATACCAAAGTTTATCTGGAAAAATCACAGAAGGTTTCTTTAAAACAAATAATAATTTCTTAAAAAACATGTCTAAATCTCTTGATGGAAAGGAAACGGAAAAGGCGTTTACTCATATCGGAGATAGTGCAAATAAAGCTGTCACAACTATTTCTAAAGCTTTTAGCTCCGTTTTTAAAGGAACGAAAAATCCATTAGCAGACTTTGCGAATGGACTGGCTAATAAAATTGAAAAATTAGGGAACTTTATTTCTAAACATGCCAATGATATCAAAAACTTTTTTGGTATGGTAAAAAATTTAGGCGGTACTGCATTTAAGTTAATCGGCGACACTCTAAAAACAGTTATACCGTGGCTTGAGAAGTTTGGGACTTGGGCATCAAAACATCCGAAAGACGTTAAGAAAATTGCTCTTGCAATTATAGGACTTAAAATTGCATTAAAAGGTACATTAGGCGTTTTAAAAGGTGTAGAAAAATTTAAAGAAGCTAAAAAATTAGTTTTAGGTTTTGGGAGTTCAATCAAAAAAACAGCCACTGGAATGAAACTCGCTTTTAACTTTTTAAAAACTAATCCATTTATTCTTATTATCACAGGCATTGTCGCCGTAGTCGCCGCATTTGTAGAACTATATAAGCACAATAAGAAATTCCGAAACTTCATCAATGGTATAGCTAAAGCAGTCTCAAAATGGGCTGGTAGTGTTGTTAAATGGTTCAAGAAAACATGGGACGATGTTTCTAAAGGTTTCAACAACTTCGTCAACTCATTTTCTAAAGTGTTTAACTCGCTTTTAAACGGAATAAAAAACGCATGGAATGGTGCATGGTCTTGGATTGGCAATGTATTTAATAAATATATTGATGTTTTTAAGTCAGTTTTAAAACTTTTTACTGATTTCTTTACAGGTAAATGGGGAAATCTCGGCAAGGATATCCAGAAGATATGGAATGCTTTATGGGGTTTTGTTGAGTCTATCTTTGGTAAAAAGGTTGATTCTATCAAAAAAGGTATCGAAGGTTTCGGTACTAAGATTTGGGATACATTCAACACAATTAAAACTAAAGTCAGTGATTTTTGGAAAGGAATGTGGGATGGTTTAATCCAATTCGGAAAAAATGGTATCAATTCAGTTATAGATGTAATAAACAACGGTATCGGCGGAATTAACGGTGTGATTCATACATTCGGCGGTTCTAAAAATGCAATTAGTAAAATACCTAAACTGGCGAACGGTACTAAAGGCGCACCTAAAGGAGTCGCATTAATTAACGATGCACCAGGCGAACATTACCAAGAAGCTGTTATAGACAATTCAGGTCAAATGCATGTACTGGAAGGTCGGAACAGGCTTGTAAACTTCCAAGGTGGTGAAACAGTTGTACCCGCTCACGCTATCCCTCACTTTGAAAATGGCACTCCAGATTGGTTGAGTTCTATTGGTTCGTGGGTTAAAGATAAATGGGATGGCTTAACAGAAATGATTAAGCACCCTATTAAGACTTTAACTCACTTCATGACTAATGCTATATCAGGTATTAGTGGTTCTCCTTTAGTTACTTCTATAGCACCAGCTCTTGGTAATGGATTTGTCAATGCAATCGTTGACCCAATCAAAAAGTTACTTGGTTCATTAAAGAAAAAACACGAAGATGACGGTGGCGGTTCTCAAGGTTCGCCATCTGGTTCCGGTGTTCAACGTTGGGCTGGACAAGTTAAAGAAGCACTTGCAGCTAACGGCTTGAGTACTAGCCAAGACATGATTGACCGTGTGCTTCGCCAAATCGCTTCTGAGTCAAGTGGTAATGAAAAAGCGGTCCAAGGGAACATCGGAGATATTAACAATATCACTGGTGACCTTGCTAAAGGGTTGATGCAAACAATTTCCTCAACTTTCAACGCCAATAAATTCCCTGGTCACGGTGATATTTTTAATGGTTACGATAACTTATTAGCTGCTCTTAACTATGCTAAAAAAACCTATGGCCCAAGTTTGTCATTCCTTGGAAATGGGCATGGCTATGAAAATGGTGGATTAATTAGTAGCCATGGACTATATGAAATTGGCGAAGGAAATAAGCCAGAAATGGTTATTCCTTTGTCTGTTGAAAAAAATGCAAGAGCAAATCAATTGCTTGCGGAAGCTAATCAAAGAATTAATGGGAATAGTGAGCATGTTCAAAATAATGAAATTGATAATTCAATTATTATCAATTTATTATCAAAAATATATGAATCTTTAGATGATATTAAAAATAATCCATTGATAGCCTATGCAATGATAGACGGAAAAATGGCTACAAATCTATTAGCAAAATATATGAATACTGCTCTTAAAAATGAAGAAAATAAAAATAGTTGGCTTTGGGGGAATAATAATTAATGGCGTTTAAAATTTATTACAATGGCACTGATTTGTCTAATATTGTCGATGGATTCACAGGTATCACAAGAAATATAGGAGCAGGTTGGACAAATAACTTGCAAACTAAATCTAAATTAGGCTCTGATTTTCTTCGAAATTCAATCAATTCAAAAAGCATAACTATAAATTTTGTAGTTAATGTAAAAAAAGATAGATTTACATCTGTTAGAAAAGCACTAGGAGAAATATTAAATGTAAATGAACCATGTGTTTTAATTTTTGATGATGATCCAAATAGCGTTTGGTATGCAGTGCCTGATGGCATACCAACGCTAGACGAATCATCTTTTTATCAAGCTTTTGGCACTCTCACGTTCTTAGTTCCAAGCGGCTACGCAGAATCAGTCGATACTAAAATATTGAATAATGATAACTCAGGCGGAGAAAATGGAACCATCATAAATAATGCTGATAACTCAGTTTCGGTATTGATTAATAACAATGGAACCTTGCCTATCTATCCCACAATTAAAGTCACTCCAACATCTGAAACAGGCTATTTAGCCTTTGTTGGGCAAAACGGAATCCTTGAAATTGGTAATCCAGATGAAGCAGATACAACCACCGCTAAAAGTCAAAAGCTAGTCTGTGATTTTAAAACTAAGTCTGATTTTGAAACTAACTTTGTTCCAGATACAAGCTGGACGACTTCATGGCCAACAAATCTTGATGGTATGCCATTAAATAGTACGATTGCTTGGAAAGATGATGGAATTCGAATTGGAGCAATGGCACAATCTTCGCTTTGGAACGCAGGAGTTTTAAGATATGAAGTACCTAAAGATGATTTGGGTAATTATGTTAAAGATTGGCATGCTAATTTCAATACACTATATATTCAGAAAAATCTTGAACAATGCGGCCGATTTCAAATTCATTTTGCGGATGAAAACAAACAGCCTCTTGCTTGCTTTGAAATCTATAAAGGAGGCGTTGGTGAAAATGCAAGTTTGAACTTTTGGCGGATTGGTGGAGATAAAAAATTAAAACATTTCAAAAATCATACATTTTCAGCGACAACTGGAAAACCAGATAAAAATGGGTCTCCACTTTTTGCTGCAAGTCATGGCGGACAGGCTATTGTTAAACAAGGTAACAAGATTTCTTTCTACTGGCGAGCGATGGCTGAAACTTATCTCATGGATGATGTGCCAGCATCTACCAAACTTGCTTATGTTTATATCGTGATCGGGAAAAGACGATATTATCAAATGGTAGCAGATACAAGTCTTAGATCATTTAAACTCATGAATCTAAACAATGAGTACACTGTCGATATTCCTAATAAGTACCAACCAGAAGATGAAGTAAAGGTTGATATGGAAAAATCAAAAATCACAGTTAATGACTTAGGGGCGAACTCAGACTATATCACGGGTTCAGAATTCTTTTCAATTCCTCCAGGAGCAAGCCAAAGGCTAGATATTGTGTATTCAAATTTCACAACAAGCCCGCCTAAAGTTGAAATCAAGTGGAAGGAGCGAATCTTATAATGTTAATCTCGATTCATGACCATACTTTAAAACGGGTTGGTTTTCTCAGTAATGATGACTCTGAAACGCCCGATTTTAAAGATGATAATTTTCATCGCTACTTAGCACAGGGAACCTCTACTTTTGACTTTACTGTAAACAAAATAAAAAATGGAGTGGTTCAAGATTATGTTCAACTGTTAAATGAACGAGCTTATTTCAGCTTTCAGTATGAGGGAGAGGATTTCCTTTTTGATTCTGTCATTGTCGAAGAAGATGATGACAAAATCACTTTCAATTGTCTAAGCCTAAACCTTGAAATGCGAAATGAAGAAGTGAAAGCCTTAAAAAATACAGTGAGCCATAACATTAAATGGTACTTTGACCAATTAGGCCTAATCAATTTTGCAAAAATCTCACTTGGTATTAATCAGGTTGAAAATTATACAAGGACCATTAATTATGATTCAGAAGATACTAAACTTGCTCGTTTAATTTCAGTCATTCAGAACTTTGATGCCGAATTTGAATTTGTCACAAAATTAAAAAGAGATGGAACGCTTGATAATATCACACTTAATATTTACAAGAAAAATGATGGTGGCGATGTTCAAGGAGTGGGTCAAAACAGAAATGATGTGCTTTTATCCTTTGGAGAAAATGTTACAGGGGTTAATCGAAAAGTTGAAAAGTCTCAGATATTTAATTCACTTTATGTCACTGGTAAAGATGGGTTAAGTTGGAAAAATTCTGCTTGGTCAGTCACTAATTCAGAAGGGCAAGAAGAGTTCTATAAACGAGCAGGGGAAAGTTATGCTAAAGCTCCGCTATCTGCTCAAATGTTCCCCTCACAGCTTCAATCTTCGAGCGGTGACATATTTACCAACAATAATGAATCGACTGAATATGCAACAGTCAATGCAATGTGGGGCTATGCTTTAAGTCAGTTGAAACAATATGCTTATCCATTAGTGACTTATGAAGTGACAGCCACAAGTAACTTGACAGTTTCAAGTACTGGAGACGGTATGCCGCTTCATATCGGAGATACAGTCAGAATTCAAGATAAGAATTTCATTGATTCAGATGGAAATGTTGGATTATTCTTGTCAGCACGAGTGAGTGAACTAGAAATAAGTTTCACTAATCCTACAAGTAACAAAATTATGTTTTCTAATTACATCAAGCTGAAAAGTGAAGTATCTGATGATCTAACTGCTAGAATGCAAGAAATTATCAACGCTAATACTCCTTACCGTCCTGATATCACTTCTACCAATGGCTTGCAATTTAAAAATGGAACAGGAACGACTATATTAGGCGCTCACATCTATTTTGGGTCAGATGATAAAGAAGCAACCGCAGATAGCTACGAATGGTCGAAAGATGGAACAGTTGTCGCTCCAACTCAGACTATCACAGTTGATGCCAGCGGAGTTGCGGATAAGGCAGTTTATAGCTTTAAAGCGACGGTTGCGGGTAAAGTAGTCGCTAGTCAGTCGGTTACCATCACTAATGTAGATGATGGAACAGCAGGGTCTGATGGACGTTCTATTACAAATATTGAGCAGAAGTACCGATTAACAACTTCCTCAAGCATCCCCACACAAGATTGGACTGATTCTGGTTGGTTAACTTCTCAACCTACAACAACATCTACTAATAAGTATCTTTGGTCTATCACTCGAACAACTTTCAATTTAGCACCTTTAACGCAAGATGTTATTGAACAAAAAGCAGTTTATGGTGATAAAGGCGATAAGGGAGATACTGGAAATGATGGGAGAGCAGGTAAGGACGGTGTTGGACTACGTTCAACCACAGTTACATATACTATATCTTCAAGCGGAACAGTTACCCCAACGGCTGGATGGAATTCACAAGTCCCTACTTTAGTCAAAGGGCAATATCTCTGGACGAAAACAGTTTGGAATTACTCAGACGGAACGAGTGAATCGGGATATACAGTCTCTTACATTGCGAAAGACGGAAATAACGGTCATGACGGAATTGCTGGTAAAGATGGTACTGGAATTAAGAAAACCACAATCACTTACGCAGTCGGAACATCAGGAACAACTGCTCCAGCAAGCGGTTGGAATAGCCAAGTGCCTAACGTGCCAGCGGGGCAATACCTATGGACTAAGACTGTTTGGGCTTATACGGATAAGACCAGCGAGACAGGTTATTCAGTTTCTAAATTCGGTGAAAAGGGCGATAAGGGAGACCGAGGTATTCAAGGTATTCAAGGTAATGATGGAAGTCAAGGGATTCCTGGACCTAAAGGTGCTGACGGAAAAACGCAATATACACATATCGCATACGCAAATAGTGCCGATGGTAAAACAGGCTTTTCAACTTCTGATTCTAATCGTGCCTATATCGGGATGTATGTTGATTTTAACATCAATGATTCAACCACTCCGAGCGATTACTCATGGACGCTTGTTAAAGGAGCGGATGGAACGCAAGGGACACCGGGCAAACCTGGGACAGACGGTAAGACACCGTATTTTCACACAGCATGGTCTTACAGCGCAGACGGTACGGACGGTTTCACAACTGTTTATCCGAATTTGAATTTGTTAGACGGTACTAAAGATTTTAGTGGGAATTGGACAAATGCAAGTAGTTGGGTAACTGATGGAACGTATAAAGGCTTAACTGTTAAAAAACGAACCAATCAATGGGTCGGTATTTATAAAACATTTACAGCTCCAAAAGATGGTGTTTACACATTTTCAGCTTATGTTAAAAGTTCAGGAGATACGGCAGGTATATATAGGCTTATTTTTAAAAATGGTGTAAATGTTCTCTTGCCTAACAAGTTTCTAGGAAATAACTTCGATTGGTTAAGGGATAGTTTTAGTATAACTTTGGAAGCTGGCGATGTTATGCACACTAGATACGAAATAAGTGGTTCAGCCCCAGATACAATTTTATGGACTGCTGGACATAAGTGGGAAGAAGGCTCAACCGCCACTCCACACATGCGCTCAGCTAGCGAAGTCACAACTGCCGACTGGCCTAGTTACATCGGTCAGTACACCGACTTTACGCAAGCTGACAGCACTAATCCATCTGACTACACTTGGAGTCTGATACGAGGGAATGACGGAAAAGATGGGGCAGATGGTAAAGACGGAAGAGCAGGTAAGGACGGTGTTGGAATAAAAACCACTGTTATCACTTACGCTATTTCAACAAATGGAACAACAGCACCAAATACTGGATGGACAAGTTCTGTTCCAGGTCTTATAAAAGGTCAGTATCTCTGGACGAAAACAGTATGGTCATACACGGACAACTCATCTGAAACAGGTTATTCAGTCACTTATATTTCTAAAGACGGGAACAACGGTCATGACGGAATTGCTGGTAAAGATGGTGTTGGTATTAAAACTACGACTATTACATATGCAGGCTCAACAAGTGGAACGACAGTACCGAATACTGGTTGGACTTCCACAGTTCCAACAGTTGCAGCAGGTAGTTATCTGTGGACTAAGACTGTTTGGGCTTATACTGATAATACCATTGAAACAGGATATTCAGTAGGTAAAATGGGAAACACTGGTCCTGCTGGTCCTGCTGGAAGCGACGGTAATCCTGGTAAAGTTGTATCTGATACTGAACCAACGACTCGATTCAAAGGCTTGACTTGGAAATATTCAGGTACGTCTGACCTTACCGCAAGTGATGGAACAGTTATCAAGCCTAATACGGAGTATTACTACAACGGAACTCACTGGATGATTAACTTTCTAAGTGCTAATAACATCGATGCCAATTCTATCACTGCAGAAAAAATCAATGGTACAGATTTAGAAGTGAAAAACGGGAAGTTCACAGACGGAGTTATTGAAACGAGTTGGAAAAATGGAACCGTTGCTGGGAGCACGAATATTGAAAAGGACCATTTAATAATTACCCGAACAGATTCCTCTGTTAACACAACAAACTCTATTGGTTTGGATAGCACCCAAGGACTTATCATGGTTTACACCGAGAATTCAACAGGACGAACAATATCAGTCGGTACGAATTTTCAAGGCATGTCCTTAACTGACAGCACGGGAATTTCTGCGAGTATCTCACCAGCCGGTGTCAAGTTGTCCTCCGATGTAAACTGGACTCAAATCGGAAATATCGGTGGACGTAGAGCTGAGTGGAAACGTGAAAACAATCGAGTTACGATGAATATCCACGGTGGTAACGGTGATAGGTTCCCTGTCGTCACGAGCGGCGGAACGCTTTTGGGAATACTTCCAACAAACGCTAGACCTCCAAGCGATATTTCCATGCCTGCTACTGCTCAGGGAGCTGGTGCAACCGCTCAAATTTCAATTAATTCCACGGGAGAAGTGAGGTGTTATCGCTGGGGCGGAGATTCTGTTTATTTTGGTGCTTATATTAGTTATTACGTTGAATAAAGGAGAAACAATGAAAATACTAAAATCAAACATCTTGCAGTATGTAGGAGAGACTGGAACAGCTGATATTCCAACAGGTAATATTAAAGGAAATGTTAATGAAGATGGGTCTTTCAAATTGGAAGTAACTGTTTTTAACGCAAATGAATTTTTCAGTGAGGAAACCCAAAGGATTGAACTAACAGAATTTTTCAATCAAATTTTGGATAAGTCCAAAGAAATAAGTGGTGGAGCAAGTAAAGAATAGAAAGTAGGGGTTATGGAATTAGAACAACTTGTGGAGCAGCACGAGGACAAGCTCAAGCAACATGACAAAGAATTATCTCGACTTAATGATATGTCGGTTGAAATGCAAAAGCAAATGAATGACGGTCTGACTCGTGTGGATGAATCCAATCGCTTTTTAAGAGAACAGAACACTCGTCAATCTGAACAAAATGCTCAAATATTGCAAGCTGTTATTAAAGGCAATGAAAGCTCAGATGAACATCAGTTTCAGTTGAAATTACTTGATAAAACAAACTTTTGGAAGTTGACGATTGGAATCGGCAGTTCTGCAGCAGCAATTTTTGTAGCATTAACTGAAATAATCAAAGTATTTTTTAAATAAAGGAGAAAGAACATGAAAACAATTGATAAAGGAACGCTTACACGTACAGTTTTGCTTTGGTTAGCTATCATTAACCAAATTCTAACAGCATTGGGTATTAATCCATTGCCGCTTGACGATAATACTGTCAGCACAGTTATCACAACAGTTTTTGCACTTTGGGCTTGGTGGAAGAATAACGACTTCACTCATGCAGCTAAAAAAGGAACTGAACTTACAAAAAGTTTGAAAAATGGAGATAGCGTTCAAGTAGTTAAGGCATCTGATGCTGACCATGAATTCACAGAAGGAGGCGAATAATGTCAAGTATTGAAAATATGATAGCTTGGATGCAAGCACGAAAGGGTAAGGTAACTTACTCAATGACTTCACGAATGGGGCCAAACTCTTATGATTGTAGCTCGTCAGTATTCTTTGCCATGATTGCTGGTGGATTTCTGTCGGTTGGCTCAATGGGTAATACTGAAACTTTGTTTGGAATGTCAGGAACTAAACTCAAAGAAATCAGTCGTGGAGAGGTGCAACGTGGCGATATCTTCATTTCAGGTACTCCAGGAGGTTCGGCTGGTTCGGATGGACATACGGGTATTTTCTTAAGTAACGGTTCATTCATTCACTGCTCTTACACTCACAACGGAATTGCGGTTGATACGAATGATGCATACATGAGCACTCGCTTGCCACATCACTTTTATCGAATCGTTGGCTCAGGTTCAGCAAATACTGACAGCAAACCTCAAATGGTTACATTAAACGTTGATGGAAAATTTGGTAATGCGACTGCTAAAAGACTCCAAGAATACTTTGATACCGCTGGTAAAGATGGAGTAATCAGTCACCAGTACAAACAAACCTTTAATCAAAATATCTATGCTGCTCAGTTTGATTCATCGCTGACAGGTTCAAACGTGGTTAAAGCATTGCAAAGATTCCTAGGAATTGGCCAAGACGGACTGTTTGGCCAAGGTACAATTAAAGCACTACAAAAGCACCTTGGAACGACGCAAGACGGAACTATCAGCCCAGTTTCTGATTCTGTGAGAGAATTACAACGTCGATTGAATGCGAATAAACTATAAAAATTATGCCTGACTTCGGTCAGGCTTTTTTTGTTTGTTGTAAATTTACAACAATACTATCAGAAACATAATGATATGTTGTAATTTTGTTGTACGAGTTTTTTATTTCTATATTTTTTAGTTGTTTTAAAAATAGGAAAAACGGCTATGTTAAGCCGTTTTTATTTTATATTTTTTCTATTATTGTTTATTATCGTTCATGAAAAATAGTAGTGTTTGCAGCTCCTTAGTTAAGTCAATTGATTGAACAACCACATCTGAAGGGACTTTCAAACGAATTGGGGCAAAGTTTAGGAAACCTTTGATACCAGCTTTGACTAGAGTGTCAACAACTTCTTGGGCATTTTCTTTGCGAACAGAGAGAATTGCTGTTTTGATATCCGATTTTTTAACATTTTTTTCTAAATCAGAAATATTATAAATTGGAATTCCATCATCTGTTTGTGTTCCAACTAAGGGATTGCCAGAAATATCATAGGCTTGCGTGATTCTCATTTTGTTTCTATCTTGGAATTGATAATGAAGTAATGCACGACCGAGATTTCCGACACCAATCAGAGCGATATGCGTTTCTTGGTCTTGGCCAAGAAGTTCTCCAAAGAAATCACGGAGCACTTTCGTTTCATAGCCGTATCCACGTCGGCCTAATTCGCCAAATAAAGAGAAATCTCGGCGAATTGTGGCAGCATCTACTCCAATTTTTTCTGAAATAAGTTGTGAGTTTGTGCGTGTCACATTTTCTTCGACAAGACTTTTGAACAGTCGATAGTACTGTGGCAGTCGTTTAGCAGTTGCTTTAGGCAAGCTTTTGCTTGGTTTATGATCAGTCATTGTTATACCTCAAAAATTTAATTCGATTTTATTAAAACTAATTAATATTTAGTTTCTTTGTGATAATTTTATCAAAAATTTGTGAAATTATCAAACAAAAGGAATGGAATATTCACGCAAAATGAGAAATTTATTACAATTCTAAAAAAATATTTATTTTACCCTTTTAATTAAGGCGCTTTCATGTTAGAATAGAAATATGAAAAAATAGATAGGGAGAAAATATGATTAAAATTTATCTTAGTGGTTCATGTTCATCTTGTAGAAAAGCTAAAAAATGGTTACGTAAACATCACATTGAATTTGAAGAAATTAATTTATCAAAAGATTTTATGGAAAAAGATGATTTAATCAAAATTTTATCCTTGACTGAAAACGGATTTGAGGATATAATTGCGACCCGAGGGAAAACATACGCATCTTTAAATTATAATTTCGATGAATTAGGACTAGAAAAAGCTTTTGAATTAATTCAGGAAAATCCACGTCTTCTAAAACGACCATTAATTTTTGACGAGGACTGTCTATTGATTGGTTTTAACGAGGATGGAATCAGAGCGTTTATTCCACCAGAAGTTAGGAGAATTGAGTTGCGTGAAAGATTAATTTTAGTCTAATATTAATTTTATTTTTAGCTTATCAGATTTGGTAAGCTTTTTAATTTTAAGAATTTGGAAGAACTACAAAAAACTTGCCTTAAATGCTATAATAGAAGGACTGCTTTTCTATCATATGAAAAGGAAAAACGAAGTATTAAAAATATGCTTTGAGATTTAACGAAGAGGATAAATATCATGATTTTACTGCAAGGGAATGGAATTGCACGCACTTTTGGTGGCGATGTTTTATTTGAAAATATCAATTTTAGTTTACAAGACCATTCAAGAATTGCCCTAGTTGGCCGAAATGGAGCTGGTAAGTCAACCTTGCTTAAAATTATTGCTGGAGTTGAAGAAGCGAGTCGCGGAACTGTATCCAAGACCAAAGATTTGACAATGAATTATTTAGCGCAAGATACTGGGCTGAATTCCTCAAGGACAATATTTGCCGAAATGCTCTCTGTTTTTGATTCGCTTCGCCAAATGGAAAAACAATTGCGCCAGATGGAATTGCGAATGGGAGAACTTGCTGGGGATGAATTGACAGCTTTGATGAAACGTTACGATGCTTTATCAGAAGAATTTCGGATGAAAAATGGATTTACTTATGAATCTGAAATTAAGTCTGTCTTAAATGGTTTTCGCTTTGATGAAACAATGTGGGAAAGAGAAATTTCAAGTTTATCGGGGGGACAAAAAACACGTTTGGCTCTTGCTAAGATGTTGCTTGAAAGACCACAACTTTTGATTTTGGATGAACCAACTAACCACTTAGATATTGAAACTTTGGCTTGGCTTGAAAATTACCTTAAAAATTACGAAGGTAGTTTATTAATTGTCAGTCATGACCGCTACTTTTTGGATAAAGTGGTTAATGAAGTCTTAGAATTATCTAGAGGAGAATTGACTCGTTTTTCTGGAAATTATTCTCGCTATGTTGAACAAAGAGAGCAAAAACTCTTGTTAGAACTCAAAAATTTTGAAAAACAACAAAAAGAAATTGCTAAATTAGAGGACTATGTTGCCAGAAATTTAGTTCGGGCTTCGACGACTAAAATGGCGCAATCGCGTCGTAAAAAGTTGGAGAAAATGGAGCGTTTAGACGCACCAACAAGTGATGATAAATCGGCCAATGTTACTTTTACTCCTGAAAAAACGTCTGGAAATGTTGTTTTAACCGTTTCAGAAGCAACGGTAGGTTATGAAGATAATCGTCTCTCTGGTCCGATTAACATTGACGAGCGTAAAGGTGAGTCCCTTGCTATTGTAGGACCAAATGGAGTAGGTAAGACAACATTGATTAAGTCAATTGTTGGACAGATTCCATTTTTAGCAGGTCAAGCAAAATTGGGTGCCAATGTTACTTTGGGATATTATGACCAAGAACAAGGAAGATTGACAGCTTCCAATACTGTCTTAGACGAATTATGGAATGAGCATCGCTTACTTAATGAAGTTGAAATTCGCAATATGCTTGGAGCCTTTCTTTTTAGTGGAGATGATGTAAAGAAAACGGTTGGGATGCTTTCGGGTGGTGAAAAAGCCCGTCTTTTACTTGCTAAATTAGCAATGGATCACGATAACTTTTTAGTTTTAGATGAACCAACCAATCACTTGGATATTGATTCACGTGAGGTCTTGGAGAATGCTTTGATTGATTTTCCAGGAACAATCTTGTTTGTTTCTCATGACCGCTATTTCATCAATAGAGTAGCTACCAAAGTTTTAGAAATTGCTCCCGAAGGAAGTACAGAATTTTTGGGAGATTATGATTATTATGTCGAGAAAAAAGAAGAAGTACAAGCTGAGAGTAATTCTTCAGAAAATGGGGAGCCGATAGAAAGTTTAGCTCAACAAGATTTTACAGCTCAGAAAGAAGCTCAAAAGAATCGACGTAAAGTAGAGCGCGAAATCAAGGCTTGTGAAGAGAAACTAGCCGATTTGGAAGCAAAAATTGCAGCTCTATTATTGGAAATGCAAGAAAATACCGCTGATTTTGTTAAATTAGGAGAATTACAAGCTGAAATTGACCTCTTTAATGATGAAAAAGATGAGATAGAAATGACTCTTTTGGAAGCGATGGAAGAATTGGAAAATTTGTAAGTGTTGTGAAGAGAATTTAGTGTAAATATGCTAAAATGCGAAGCTTGAAAGCTTTGCGTTTTTTTTATTATGTAATCTAAAAATCCTATATTTAAATAAAGCGAAATAATCATTGCTTTTTTGTTAAAAAGTAGTACAATTTAATCAAAATAAATTGAAATGCTGGAATGTGGAATGGTAAAAAGCAATAGAACAACCTCTTTGATGGGAGAAATTTTCTATGATTTACGAACACAACGAAACTTTAGATTAACTGACTTTGAAAAAGTAGGTTTGTCAAAATCATCACTTTCAGATTTTGAAAGTGGAAAGTCTATTCTTAGATTTGATAAATTAGATGCAGCTTTAGAATTAATGCATATTGAGGTTTCTGAGTTTGAATATTTTTTTAACAATTACCATTCTGATTATTTTGTTGAGATTTGTGATGAAATTGAAGATGCGAATTATATGCAAGATACTGTAAAATTAAAAGCGATTAATAGTGAAGCTGGAAAATATGATAATGAACAAGGAAATCGAATGATATTTCTTGCGACTCAAAATTTGCTTTATGGATTGACAGAGCGAGAAGAAGTTGAAGTTACTGATTTAATGTTTAATATCGAAGCAGCTGTAAAGTATATTAGTGAGAATAAATATTCCATTGCTCAAAAACTCTTGGAAGATGTTAATTTTGCTTTAATACCTTATAAAAAGGATTTATTTTGCGGTAATATGTCTCGCTTTACTCTTGGCTTATTGCTTCATCAATCAGGCAAAACTGCCGAGGGGAAAGCTAAAATGGAGAGTTCTATCCGTCTTTTTGATGAATTGGGTTTGCCAGAGATGAAGGCTTATTATCAAAAAATATTTGATGAATCTGTAAAAAACTAGTGGGATATAAAAGGGATTTGAATTCCCTTTTTATTTTTTATAAAAAATTTTTCCGAGATTTCGGAAAAGGCCTTTTGGGGCAGTTTGATTTGATATAATCAGTTTAGAAAATGATTCATGAATCTTGAGTGTCGCTCACTCAGAATGGTAAAAGGAGGGTTAAAAATCTTGAAAGAAGAAATGTCACCGTAGCAATGATGCAAAATCTCTATTGATTTGCATCGCATCTCAAAAAGGAGAAAAAATATGTCACATTTAAAAAATAATCTAGTATTTTCAAGTCTAACAATTTTACTCGTAACGGGTGGAAGTCTTGGGCTTGCCCAATCTGCACACAATAAGGTCTCATCACAAAAACTCGAAGCTAAAAATGTAAATCAAGTTTCAAACTATTCTGGTGATATTGACTTGTTGACAGTAAGCCAACCAACTACGCCAACGACGAATAATGGTCAAATTAATCAATACTTTATCAATCGTTTTGATAATGCTATATCTCTTTTAAATGGGAAATATGTTGTAAATCATAATGTGTTACCTCAAAATACAAGTGGTGAAGAAATAAATAAATTAAATGAATCAGTTAAAATTGCAAATCAACAACTTATCGTTGGAGCTCAAAAAATCGAAAAATCTGATATTGATGTTAAGGTTGTTCAAAAAGGAAATTCCATTATTTTAGCTGAAAACCCAACGACTTTGAAGAATTCTGCTACTTCTATGGCTACTAAACATGTAGGAGTAACAAAAGTTGAATTTCACTGGTATGGTGTGCGTTTGTTTTTAAGTAAAAATGATGTAAATAAAATTTTGAAGTATGGTCCTACATCTGTTTCAATTGCGACGATTTGGATGCCAACGACTTGGGTGGTTAAATTGGCAGCATCAGCCGCTGTAGCTTGTGGTTGGATGTCAAGTGTTAATGGAGGAATCTGGATTGACTGGGGACTTATTCCAACTAAGTGGGGATGGCAATGAAGGAGGTTTATGATGAAAAATAATAACAAGAAAAGATTTGTTGCTATAGCTCTCGTTCGTACAATTTTATTTTTAGGTGGTGCTATTCTAATTAACAATTCCGAGAAATGGAGCATTGGTTATATTTTAGGGTTTGTAATTGCACTGTTTGTTTTAGTTTCAACTTTCTTTGATAAGAGTTTGAGAAAATAACTAAGATTTCAGTGGAGGAGTCTGGGGGTTTGAATGGCAATGATTACTAAAAAGAGTATAAGAATCGTACAATATCTGAGTAGTATATTTGCCGTAATACTCGGTGTTTTAATTTTTATTTTTCCAAATGGCCATAGCATACTTAAATATATTTTTGCAAGTATTGCAGTAATTCTTAGCATTTTAAGTCTTATCATGCAAACTTTTCATAGAAATAAATGATAGGGGTTAGGGCTGAGGGGTGATAGAAATGGTTCGATTCCAATAAGCATTTGGAGGTTTAGCTATGAAAAGAATCTTACCAATTTTTAAAGGAGTGCTTGTGATAAGTGCAAGCATAAGTATATTTTTCTTTCATCAAAATATTTTAGTACAAATATTTTATATTGCTGTTCTGCTTCTTATTATCATACCAGAAGCAATTAAAGCTTATAGGAAATCTAAATAAAAGAAAAGAGAAAAGAGCTTATGGACGTAGAATTTGCTTTCAATCATTGAGGGAATTTAATGAAAAAATTTATATTTTTAGCAGATGTTATCTTAAGATTTCTTTTTATGGTTTTGGCTTGGTATTTTTATACAAACTATTCGGCTGATAATAAAATGAAATGGGTTGGTTTATCTATGGTTGCATTCAATATTATTACAATGTTTTTTGATTCCAATTATCATAAGTCGAAAAAATAAGACTTGCAAATCTGGCTCAAGTTTGTTAAACTAATAAACAATATAACTTTTAAACTAGTCCAGAGAGGCTAGCAAGGTTGAAATCAGGAAAAATTGATTCTATTTTTACTGACAGAATTTTCTGTCAGTAAAAATGAATTTGTTTTGATACTTTTTACACTTGCTAGGATTCTTGGCAAGTGTTTTTTATTGCTGACAACTACCAGGATTGGGTTGCACGTTATCTATACTCGCTACCGTAGTTCATGACCAAAGGGAATTATTGAATCGGTAGAAAAATGAACTGTCAGCTTTGCTGATGGTTCTGTCAGTAAACTAGAAGGAGAAATTATGTCAATATCAAAAGCCATTGCTGCAGATTTATTAGAAATTAAAGCGGTCAGTCTTTCACCAAGTCAACCTTTTACTTGGGCTTCAGGAATTAAGTCGCCAATATATACTGATAATCGGGTGACCTTAGCTTATCCGGAAGTTAGAAGCCAAATCGAAGGTGCTTTTGCAGAATTGATTAAAGCGGAATTTCCAGAAGTTGAAGTCATTGCAGGAACTGCTACAGCAGGAATTCCTCATGGTGCAATTATTGCTGACTATCTTAAATTACCATTTGCTTATATTCGTAGCAAACCAAAAGACCATGGAGCAGGAAATCAGGTTGAGGGACGTGTGGCAAAAGGCCAAAAAATGGTTGTGGTTGAAGATTTGATTTCGACTGGTGGTTCTGTTTTAGAAGCTGTTGCAGCCGCAGAACGTGAAGGTGCTGATGTTCTTGGTGTGGTTGCAATTTTCACTTATGAATTAGAAAAAGCGAACAGTAAATTTGCTGATGCTGGTGTTAAATTAGCCACATTCACAACTTATTCTGAGTTGATTGAAATTGCTAAAGAAACGGGTTATGTGACAAAAAAAGAATTAGAATTACTTAAAAAGTTCAAAGAAAATCAAGAAACTTGGCAAAATTAATTTACTGACAGAAATTCAAAGAGCCTGTCAGTAAATAATTAGGTTCTGGAACAGCTGTCAGTTCAATGCGACCAAAAGGAGACATTGAATCGGAGGATAAATGAACAAGTCAGCAAAGCTGATTGTTCTGTCAGTTCAATGCGACCAAAGAGAGACATTGAATCGGTAGATAAATGAACAAGTCAGCAAAGCTGATTGTTCTGTCAGTTCAATGCGACCAAAGAGAGACATTGAATCGGTAGATAAATGAACAAGTCAGCAAAGCTGTTTGTTCTGTCAGTAATTTATGAAAGGAAGAAAATGACTTTATTAATTAAAAATGGACGACTTGTTGACCCCAAATCAAATCGAGATGAAGTGTTAGATATTCTGATTGAAAATGACAAGATAGTAAAAATCGGCTTAAATTTGTCAGTAGAAAATGCAGAAATTGTTGATGCAAGGGGATTAGTCGTTGCCCCTGGTTTAATTGATGTTCATGTTCATTTTCGTGAACCAGGACAAACACATAAAGAAACGATTCATAGCGGTGCAAAATCAGCTGCGGCTGGTGGTTTTACAAGAGTAGTTATGATGGCAAATACAAAACCTATTTTATCTACGCCAAAAGTACTGACAGAAACTTTAGAAATTGCTGACAAAGAAGATATTAAGATTGATACAGTTGGGTCAATTACGCAAGATTTTGATGGAGAGCATTTAACAGATTTTGATGAACTCATTAAAGCAGGAGCAATCGGCTTTTCTGATGATGGTATTCCACTGACAGATGCTGGCGTTTTACGTAAAGCTCTGCAAAAAGCGAAATTAACTGACAGCCTGATTTCAATTCATGAAGAAGATCCAAATTTGATTGGAACTTTAGGAGTGAATGATGGCGAAGTGGCTCATAAATGTGGCTTCACAGGGGCACCGACTGTTTCAGAATACAGCATGATGGCGCGTGATACTATGATTGCTTACGAAACAGGCGCTCGCTTGCACATTCAACATTTATCAGCTGGAGAATCTGTTGAAGTGGTGCGATTTGCCAAAAATTTAGGAGCAAAAATCACAGCAGAAGTGACTCCACAACATTTTTCGATTACAGAACAAATGATTTTTGAGCAAGGGACCAATGCTAAACTCAACCCACCATTGCGTAGAACTACTGATATCGGTAAAATAATTGAGGGATTGAAAGATGGAACGATTGATGTCATCGCCACAGACCATGCCCCTCATACTCATGAAGAGAAAAATGTCAGCCTTGATAAGGCGCCTTCAGGAATGATTGGATTAGAAACTTCATTGCAACTTGGCTTGACAAACTTAGTCGCAAAAGGCCATTTGACACTCAGTGAATTACTGACAAAAATGACCGTTAATCCAGCTAAACTTTATAATTTTGATGCAGGTTACCTCGCAGAAAATGGACCAGCTGACCTCGTCATTTTTGACGCTGAAAATGACTATCAGGTCGGTGAAACATTTGACTCCAAAGCGACCAATTCTCCATTTATTAAACAGAAAGTTCAAGGGCAAGTCAAATATACAATATGTGATGGAAAAATAGTCTATCAAGCGAAATAATAAAAGAAAGGACCATAAGAAATTAATTTTCATAGGTCCTTTTTTTGTGTTACTTTACATCAGTATAAAGAACCGTTGTAGAGTAAGTCATTAAGTGAGTGGATAATTTCTAAATTATCTTTGATTGATTTTTCATTTTCTACTTTTTGAGTAATTTTTTCTGTTTGTGTTTTCATTGTTTATTTCCTTTCAAATGTCCTTTTGTTTATAAGTATAGTATATCAAGGATTTGCTTGCTAAATTCTTACAAAAATGTAATTGAAGAAAATAATTACTTTAGGAAATTAAGGTCTGAAATTAAATAGTATAAATAATTGATTAAAAATTAGCTAAAGTTTAACTGATTTAAGCAGTTTTTATGTGAAGTTCATTGAACCATAATGACACGATATGCTATAATAGTTCTATGAATTATTACGATGAATATAGCAAAGGGCATCTTGTCTTACCAAATGTGTTTTTAGCACATTTTAGTAAGCTTTTCCCTTCTGCTTTTGATTTTTTGATTTGGTTATACTTTTTTGAAAATCAAGATATTGCACCTAGTGAAATTGCTGAAAAAACAGGTAAAAAATTATCGGAGGTCAATCAGGCCATTGATAATCTGTCCAAATTTGGAGCAATGAAGGTGACTTTAATTGAAATTGATGGAGAAATGGAAACTTTCTTTGATATTAGCCCGGCCTTTAAGCACTTAGATGAAATTTTGGGTGGTGCTGTTGCGAGTTCAACTCCAGAGAATGAAAAAGTTCAAGAAGAGGGGCAGCTTAAAGAATTAGTTAGCATGTTTGAAGCAGAAATGGGCATGATTTCTCCTGTACAAATGGAAGAATTGAGAGCTTGGCTGTTTGAAGATGGTTATGACTTTTCGTTGATTAAACAAGCTTTGCGTGAAGCAGTCCTCAATCGTAAGGTATCTTTAAATTACATTAAAGCTATTTTACGAAATTGGAAAAATGATGGGGTGAATTCTCTTCAAGCGATTGAGAGTCGACAAATGGAACGCGAAGAAGCTAAGAGAAAGAAACCACAAGAAGATTTTTATATTCCTTTGGATGGACCATGGAATAGTTAATAGAGATAATGGACGTGCACGATGTTAAGTAAAAAAAGATATCTTGAAGCTTTAGAAATTATTGAAGACATGTTCCCGCAAGCTCACGGAGAACTAGAGTGGGAAACTCCTTTTCAACTATTGATTGCGACGATTTTATCTGCCCAAGCAACTGACAAAGGAGTTAATAAGGCGACGCCGGCTCTTTTTGCCGCTTTTCCAGATGCACAAACAATGTCACAGGCAAAAGTGGAAGAAATTGAAAAGCTGATTCGGACAATTGGTCTTTACAAGACTAAAGCTAAAAATATTTTACGGACATCACAGATGTTAGTGACCGACTTTGGGGACCTTTTGCCTGATTTGCCAAAGGATAAAAAGGTTTTACAAACTTTACCGGGGGTGGGTCGAAAAACAGCAAATGTTGTTTTAGCAGAAGCTTACGGAATTCCGGGGATTGCGGTTGATACACACGTTGAACGAGTTTCAAAACGTTTGGACATTGTTCCCAAAAAAGCAACAGTTTTAGAAGTGGAAGAAAAGTTGATGAAGTTGATTCCGCAAGAAAAGTGGGTTCAAGCACATCACCATCTCATTTTCTTTGGGCGTTATCATTGTACAGCCAAAAAGCCGAAATGTGCAGACTGTCCTGTTTTAGATTATTGTAAATTTGGAAAGAAATATTTAAAAAATGAATGAAATTAAACTTTCAAAACGTTTGAAAGCAGTAGCTGACTATGTTGATAATGGAGCAAGACTTGCTGATATCGGCTCAGACCATGCTTATTTACCAACTTATTTGATGCAAAAATTGGTGATTGATTTTGCGGTAGCGGGAGAAGTGGTTAAAGGGCCTTTTGAAATTGCTAAAAATCATGTATCAGAAGCTGATTTAAGTGATCGGATTGAGGTTCGATTGGCCAATGGCTTAGGTGCTATTGAAAATACTGACAAGATTGATACAATCGTGATTGCTGGTATGGGAGCAATATTAATTTCCGAAATTTTAGAGGCAGGTAAAGAAAAGTTAGGCCATGTTAAACGTTTGATTTTGCAACCTAATAATCATGAGGAAAGCCTCCGTCAGTGGTTAGTGAATCATCAATTTGTCATTAAAAAAGAAGAGATTTTATTGGAGGCTGGTAAGTTTTACGAGATTATTGTTGCCGAACCAGTCTCAAAATTAATGACAGAAAAGTTGTCAGTAAATGATTTAACATTTGGCCCTTTTTTATCTAAAGAAAAATCAACTGTTTTTCAACAAAAATGGCAAAAGGAATTAAATACTTTGAATAAAATTATTGCTCGTTTGCCTGAAGAACAAGCCGAAAAACGTCAAGAGGTTTTAAATCAAATTGCGAGAATTGAGGAAGTGCTTCGATGAAAATTTCTGATTTTATGATTGAATACGAAAAATTTTGCCCCAAAGAATTAGCTGTTGAAGGTGATCCTGTAGGTTTACAAGTTGGGAACCCAAACGATGAACTAACAAAAGTTTTGGTAACCTTGGATATTCGTGAGCAAACAGTGGCAGAAGCAAAAGCGCTGGGTGTGAATCTGATTATTGCTAAACATCCTTTGATTTTCCGCCCCCTTTCTGCATTGACTTCAATGAATGATCAGGAAAAATTAGTTTTGGATTTGGCGCGAGCTGGAATTGCTGTTTATACCAGCCATACAAATATTGATGTGGTTACTGGTGGTTTAAACGATTATTTCAGTCAGTTACTTGGAATGACTGATATTGAAGTGCTAGATGACGAAGAAGGATTGGGCCGTGTTGGAAACATTGAACTGACAGAATTATCAGTGCTGACAGAAAAAGTGAAAGCAGCATTTGGGTTAGATAGATTACGTCTTATCACTTATGACCATAATTTGACTCAAAAAATTGGAAGAATTGCAATTTGTGGCGGTTCAGGTGGAAAATTATGGCCTAAAGCTTTGGAAAAAAAGGCAGATATTTACATAACAGGAGATATTTATTATCATGTTGGTCATGATATGCTTTCAGCTGGTTTATTAGGAATAGACCCTGGTCACTATATTGAACATGCTTTTATTGGATTAGTTGCTGACAAGCTTCGTTCTTTTGATTTGGGTGTCAAGATTTATGAAAGCCAAGAAAAGACAAATCCATTTTATGACATATAAAAAAGACCCTCTTGGAGGGTCTTTTTGGTTGGAACTAATTAGCTAGCTTTTTGTTTACCACGGAAGTCAACGATTAAAAGGTTAGGGCTAAGCAATTCAGCTGTACTACGCAATTCAATCAAATTATATGAAGGATTGATTTTGGTAGACATTTCATCTTGGAAGAAGTAAGAACCATAACCTTTATAATAAATTGGTCCAAATTCAGAATCGATACTTGCATCAAAAACTTCAGGAACATTTCCTTTTTCTACGGCAACGATACGATAGCGAGAAATTCCACCAGCACAAGCGTCAACTTCAGTATTGACTTCACTTAAAGTATGGTCAAAATCAAAAACTAAATCAACATCACCAAATGCTTTAATTTTATCCGCTGTTTTTTCATCAAATGTAATTTTCATCTTATTACCTCCACTATATATCAAAAGATGACTTGTAAATTCATCTATTTGTTATCTTTTTATACTTATATTATAACGCTAAAAAGTTCAGTAGGGAACAATAATGCTCATAAATTTTTAATTAATCTTGGTAATCTTTTAAAACCCATTCATTAATCGCATAAGCAACGCCTGATTTAGCATTTGATTTAGTTACATATTTAGCAATTTTTTTCAATTCCGATTTTCCGTTTTCCATCACAACAGGACAACCTGCAACTTCAAGCATTGAACGGTCATTTTCTTCATCTCCAATAGCCATTACTTCATCCAAGTCAAAAGAAAGTTTCTCAGCCAAATGTTGAACTGCTGACCCTTTACTTGCTTTTTTATTCATGAATTCTAAATAAAACGGTGTTGATTTCACTACATTATATCGTTCAAAGAATTCAAAGGGAAGGTATGCAATTCCGTCATCAAGAGCCGCCGGTTCATCAACCATCATTACTTTAGCAATTTCTAAAGCAGCAATATCTTCGGGTTGGCGAATATAAAGTGGCATTTTAACCATTTGGGCTTCTTGGACAGTATATCTTCCGACATCGTGATTTGGAGTATAGATTCCCTCGCGAGTGATTGCGTGAATCGGCAGTCCGATTTTACGAGCAGCAGCATCTAAGTCAAGCCAATCTTCAGAACTCAAAGTTTCTTTGATAAATTCTTCACCAGTTGCTCGCTGAACCAACCCACCATTATAAGTAATAACATAATCACTTTGGTCAGTTAATTCAAGTGCTTTTAGAATATCAACAACACCAGGTAAAGGTCGGCCAGTTGTAATGACAATTTTAACGCCAGCCGCTTTAGCTTTTTTAACAGCCGTTTTTACTTCGGCAGTAATTTGGCGATTAGGGTCAAGTAAAGTTCCGTCAAGGTCAATAGCAACAAGTTTAATCATAAGAATTTCTCTTTCTATTTCTTTCAATTTATTAAATATTTAGCAATTATAGGTTGTCATCAAGTGATAATTGTTTACTGACAGAGTCGTCAGTATTTTCAGAGGCAGTAGAATTTCTGTCAGTAAAATTTTGATTAATCACCAAGCTGTCATTAACAATATACTTGGTAAATTCAGGATTTTCTAGCATAATTTTTGGAAAATAGAATCGGCTATTTCCATGAATTGTACCTGTCAAACTTTTAATAAGTGGAGAAAGTACTGACAGCTCTGTTAGCGAACCATTTTTTTGTAAAATATTAATTTCAGTCCGCGGTTTTTCAGAACTTGGTCGATAGAAATCATAAGGTAAATCATAATTACTATGAATACCAGTGTAATAGTCAGGATTAAAGCCTGCTTCTTCAACCAAAGAAGATAAAATTTCTAAATCTTCTAATTCTACAGTCTTGGGGTCAAAAGTAATTGATTTGAGTAAATGACGATTGACATAAGCAGAAGCTAAATCAGCGAGAATTTCATCATCATGACTCATCCAAACTTGAAAATAAGTGTTCATAACGCCATCATCAAGTCTTAAATAATCTTGTAAATTATGATTTTGCTCGAAAAAGGGAACGAGACAAGGACTTGATATCGCAAAATAGTCTGGCTGACTGGCATATAAAAACTTAGCCCGTGCGAGTAACTTTTGCAGTAAAACTTCCATTGAGCGTGAAGAAGCATGAAAATAAACCTGCATATACATTTGGTATCGACTGACAATATAGTCTTCAACTGCATGCATTCCTGAGTACTTAAAAGCAATTCCATTTTCCGTAGGAACAATCACTCTTAAAATCCAAGTTAAATCAAATTGTCCATAGACAGCACCAGTAAAATAAGCATCTCTAAGGAGATAATCCATGCGGTCAGCATCAATTTGACTTGAAATCAATTGAACAACTTGAGGATTAGAATATTCATGAGAAATAACAGAAGCTACCTTTTCAGGAAAATCAGGAGAGACTTTGCGTAAAATTCCATTAATTTCTGTATCAGGAGAAGTAATTATTTCTCGAGTGACCGCCTCGTGGTCTGTATTAAATAAACCTTCAAAAGTATGTGAATAAGCACCGTGTCCAACATCGTGTAATAAGGCTGCACACTGAGTTAAAAGATTCTCATCAGGATTCCATTCCAAAGGGAAATTCCGACTAAAATAATCAGTAATCCTTTTGGCAATGTGGTAAACACCCAAACAATGAGAAAAACGGGTATGCTCAGCTCCATGGAAGGTAAAGCTTGATGTTCCAAGTTGTTTAATTCGTCTTAAACGTTGGAATTCAGCAGTATCAATCAATTCTGAAATTACAGGATGATTCACTGTGATATAGTCATGAACTGGGTCACGAAAGACTTTTTCCAAAATAAAACCCCCTCTAGAATTTAAGGTCTATTCTCTATTAAAAATAAATCAGATTTTCCCTTATTTTATACTAATTATACCCTATTTTCTCCTAAAATGCAGACCCTCATCACCTTAATGTTTTTAGCACAGACTATGTTTTTAATATTCAAGGAATTATAGTAAAATATGATTATGGAAATTATAATTAGGAATAGAATTAAAATTGACCAGCAAGAAGAGTTGGTCAAAGAAATATATCAGGGAGAGTTGAAAAAAGGAGAACATCAGACCTTACTCAAGTATCAAAATGCTGCAAATGAAAAAGTTTTACTTAAATTTGATGAAAAAGAAGTGATAATGACCCGCTTTGCAAAGCGACCTATCAAAATGCATTTTCATCCAGAAATTCCAGGTTTAACTGAATATGAAGGTTTAGGAGAACTATCAATTCTGACAAATGCTTTAAGCATTGATCATGAGAGCAGGACAATTAAAATTAATTACCAACTTTCGCAAGGTGCCCAAAAAATAGCCGATTATCATTTGAGAATTGACTGGAGAGAGCAAAGTGTGGAAGGAGAAACAAATGGATAAAATTCATCTACCTAAAGAAATATATGAACGATTAGACCTTAAAGAAAACGAAGAAATTGAAATCGTCGATTTAGCGGCTGATAGTTTTACCATTCGAAAAATCAATGCCAGAAAATCAGATAAGGCGCCCAAGTGGTTTATTATTCCAACGATTATTTCTGCATTTATCTTTATTATTTTTGCCTTTGTCCTAAAGCATCCTCATGTTATCGCGCTTTCTGGAAATGAATCTTTGGCAACGGCGGTTATTACAATTGCTAATGCAATAGGGATGCTGACTTTTATTTCTGCTTATTTCTCTCGCAGAAAAGAATTTTATAAACAGATGACCAAAAGAAGTTACTGGCGGACATTTGCCACAGTCACTTTATCTGTTTTACTTATCGTCATTTTAGCATCGATGGGCCTTTTTTGGTTTTTAGGTCAAATTTTTTATGGTGTAAGTTTTGGACTCTTTACTTCCACCCTAATCTTTACTATTTTTTCTGGAATCATTAATTATGTCATGATTTTTGTTGTAGATACTTTTTCGATTAATATGATGGTAACAATGCTTTTAGTGGTTTCTATTGGTGGTTTCGTCTCAAGTATGGCCACCAATGGAAATCAGTACTGGTGGCAAAGGAATTTTAGTTTGCTTGGAACTCAGGCTTCACGTTCAAGCTGGCAATTTAATCTGACGTTAATTGTTTCGGCAGCCTTATTTGCAGCATTAATTGATTATATTTTTGTTTCATTAAGGCAAAAAGCGGGCAGTCATTATCGACAAAATATTTTGCAAGTTTTATTGACACTTTGTGCTATTTCAATTGCTTTAGTTGGATTAATTCCCAATGATCCAGGCTGGATGCATATTGCTCATGACATTGTTGCTCAATTAATAGTCTTATTTATGGCTATTTCGATACTAGGAATTCGTTGGTTTTTACCAAATGCTGATCCAAATTTATATCGTATGTCTTATTTTATTGTGGGTCTTATCTTAATCTCTTATGTTTTATGGCATCCTATTCATTATTTGACATTAACGGCTTTTGAAATTCTTTCTTTTAGCTTGTCTTTTGCTTGGTTACTCTTACTGGTAAATACTTTGATTAATATGCTTTGGAATACGAAAAAGATTTATAAAGTCTCGCTTAATTCTATAGAAGAAAAAAGTGAAAAATAAGACTTGAAAAGTAGAAAAAGAAGTAGTATAATAATATAGTTGTCTTTGTGAAGTCTCATAAAGTGCAACCGCACGAAGTTTCGTATTAAGTGGCATACGCCCACGAACAAAGGCGAGTCTAACAGTCGCTTGACTTAAAAGCGATGAAATCTAACAAGGAGGAATCACAATGTCAAACTATGCAATCATCAAAACTGGTGGTAAACAAGTTAAAGTTGAAGAAGGTTCAGTAATCTACGTTGAAAAACTCAATGTTGAAGCTGGTCAAACCGTTACTTTCGACGAAGTTATCTTTGTCGGAGGCGAAACAACTAAAGTTGGTGCACCACTCGTTGAAGGCGCAACTGTTGTTGGTGAAGTCGAAAAACATGGTAAGCAAAAGAAAGTTGTTACTTTCCAATACAAACCTAAAAAACACTCACACCGTAAACAAGGTCACCGTCAACCATACACTAAAGTTGTTATCAAATCAGTTAACGCTTAATTATGATTGAAGCTTGTATCAGGACAAAAAGAGACAAAATTGTTTCTTATGAAATCTCAGGACATGCTGAATCTGGCGAGTATGGACACGATGTGGTTTGTGCGGCGGTCAGCGTTCTATCAATTACAACGGCAAATAATATCTACGAGATGGCTCGCATTAAACCTGTGACTCAGATGGAAGATGGTTACTTGTATGTTGAAATTCCTTTGAGCATACCTGAAAAACAAGGCGTATTGGCTCAAACTTTGCTCGAAGCTTTTGCAAATTCGATGAAAGCAGTTGAGAAAAGCTATGGTCAGTACATTACACTTAAATTTGAAAATGGAGGGCAATAACATGCTTGAACTTAATCTGCAACTCTTCGCCCACAAAAAAGGTGGGGGTTCTACTTCCAATGGACGTGACTCACAAGCTAAACGTCTCGGTGCTAAAGCATCTGACGGTGAACTTGTAAGCGGCGGTTCAATCCTTTTCCGTCAACGTGGTACACATATCCATCCAGGTACTAACGTTGGCCGTGGTGGCGACGATACTCTCTTCGCTAAAATCGAAGGAACTGTTAAATTCGAAATGAAACGTGGTAAAAAACACGTATCAGTTTATCCAGTAGTGGCTAAATAAGAATTTTGAAACCTGTCTTTGACAGGTTTTTTTTTTATATATTAATGAATAAAGTCCTCTTGAGGGCTTTTTTTGTATCTTTTTAAATATATGCTAAAATATTTGAAAAAAAGATAAGGTGGTGCTATAATATTTTTATTATCAGTTATAGATTAAAAAGTTTGATAATTTCTTAAATCGATAATTGATTTATTTTAATTACTATAAAAATATACTTAACATAATGGTTGTTGAATTTTATTCAACTTAGAGCTAGGAGAAATAATGAATGATAAAGAACATCAACGTCATCGATTGATTTATCATACGAATGGAAAATCCTTAGAGGAAATAAATGGGACAGTAGAAGTACCTAAAAATGTTTGCTTTTTCAAAATGTTGCTAACTTATTCAGGACCGGGTGCCTTAGTTGCAGTTGGTTATATGGACCCAGGAAATTGGTCAACCTCAATAACTGGCGGACAAAACTTTCAATACTTACTGATTTCAGTCATTCTGATGTCAAGTTTAATTGCGATGCTCCTTCAATATATGTCGGCAAAATTGGGTATTGTCAGTCAAATGGATTTGGCTCAAGCTATAAGAGCAAGAACAAGTAAATCTCTAGGAATTGTTTTATGGATATTAACTGAGCTTGCCATAATGGCAACGGATATTGCAGAAGTAATTGGGGCTGCTATCGCTCTTTATCTTTTATTTAATATCCCATTAATCTTAGCGGTTTTTATTACAGTTCTTGATGTCTTTTTGCTTTTGTTATTGACGAGAGTAGGTTTTAGAAAAATTGAAGCCCTTGTTATCTGTTTGATTTTAGTCATTTTGGTCATTTTTGCTTATCAAGTCGCTTTATCAAATCCAGATTGGAAAGGAATTATTGAGGGATTTATCCCCAATAGCCGGACGTTTGCCTCTTCACCAACAGTGGCAGGGATGTCTCCTTTAACAGGGGCCTTAGGGATTATTGGTGCTACAGTTATGCCTCATAATTTGTATCTCCATTCTTCTATTTCACAAAGCCGAAAAATCAATCATCAGGATAAAGCAGATGTTGCTAGAGCGGTGAGATTTTCAACATGGGATTCTAATATTCAATTGACAGTGGCTTTTGTTGTGAATTCCCTCTTGTTAATCATGGGAGTTGCCGTATTCAAAACGGGCGTGATTGATGATCCATCATTCTTTGGTTTATATGATGCCCTCTCTAATCCAACTGTTTTAAGCAATGGACTGCTTGCTGATGTAGCAAAAACAGGAGCTTTATCCACTTTGTTTGCCGTAGCTCTTCTTGCTTCAGGACAGAATTCTACTATTACAGGGACTTTAACGGGTCAAGTTATTATGGAAGGCTTCATTCATATGAGAATGCCAATGTGGGCCAGAAGATTAGTAACACGTTTGCTTTCAGTTGTTCCAGTATTGATTTGTGTCTCTATGACAAGAGGACAAACTTTGAAAGCACAGCATGAAGCAATTAATAATTTGATGAATAATTCTCAAGTTTTTCTAGCTTTTGCTCTACCTTTTTCAATCATTCCTTTGTTGATGTTGACTAATAGTAAAAAGGAGATGGGTGATTTTAAAAATAATTTGATTATTAAATGTTTGGGCTGGTTTTCAGTTATTGCTTTGACCTATCTTAATTTGATTGGTTTGCCAGATCAAATTGCCAACTTTATACCTCATAATCTTGGACTATCTCATCTTATTTCTGGTTTTCTTATTTTGGGAGTTCTCTTTTTATTAATTTGGACAATCGTAGAACTTTATCGAGGAAATAAAAAAATGATGGCTTACTAAAATTGATTTAACTCTATTTTAAAATAGAGTTTTTCTTTATATTCAGTAAGGTGTGATTTAAATTAAAATATGAAATGTGCTATAATGTAAGAAAATGATTAATGGAGATTGTGTATTTGACTAAAAATTCAATTGAATTTAAACTAGAAAATCCAGAAGATGCAAGTCTACTTTTTGGGGTACAAGATAAATATTTGAAGTTAGTTGAATCTCAACTAGGGGTTGAGATTAATTATCGTGGCGAAACGGTTCAAATCGTTTCTGAGGATGAATTGACAAGGGAGCGAGCTCGTAAAGCCCTCCAAGCTCTGCAGGTACTAGTAGGTCGAGGAGTTCCAGTTCATGCGTCAGATGTCATTATTGCAATAAAGATGGTTTTAAATGATGATATTGAAAATTTCACTGCACTTTATGAAGTTGAACTGACGAAAGATGCAGCTGGAAAGTCAATTCGACTAAAAAATCTGATTCAAAAAACTTATGTTGATTCTGTCAAACATCATGATATTGTTTTTGGAATTGGACCAGCTGGAACAGGGAAAACGTTTTTAGCTGTTGTGATGGCTGTTCAAGCATTACGTAATGGTCAGGTGAAACGAATTATTTTGACAAGACCAGCTGTAGAAGCTGGTGAAAGTCTTGGGTTCTTACCAGGTGATTTGCAAGAAAAGGTTGATCCTTATTTACGACCAGTTTATGATGCCCTTTTCCAAATTTTAGGAAAGACGGCAACTGAACGAATGATGGAACGAGGAATTATTGAAATTGCTCCGCTTGCTTACATGCGCGGTCGTACGCTTGATGATGCCTTCGTCATTTTGGATGAAGCACAGAATACAACAACGATGCAGATGAAAATGTTTTTGACTCGACTCGGCTTTAATTCTAAAATGATTGTTAATGGAGATATTTCACAAATTGACTTACCTAATAAAGTAAAATCAGGTTTGATTGATGCCAAAGATAAATTAAGTCATGTGAAATCAATTGATTTTGTTTATTTCATGGCAAAAGATGTCGTTCGACATCCAGTTGTTGCTGAAATTATCAAAGCCTATGGTGATGAATAGTTTGGGACTTTTGTTAATGTCAGATTGATCAAATTTCTAGATAAGAAGGAAACAATAATGGCCGAAGGTTATGTCATGGATTTGCGCAAAAAAATTGGGCATGTCCCAATGGTAATTGCATGTGCAAGCTTGATTATTTATGATGAAAATCGTGGAATTTTACTTCAAAAACGGGCAGATAATGGGAAATGGTGTTATCATGGTGGGTCAGTTGAACCGAATGAAAAGGTTGAAGAAGCAGCGAAACGTGAACTCTATGAAGAAGTTGGCTTAAAAGCTGGAAAAATTAATTTGTACACTGTCGCTTCTGGGACAGAACAACACTTTTTCTATCCTAATGGGGATGAAGTTCATATTGTTGATACTGTTTTTACTTGTAATGATTTTTCTGGAGAGATTCTTTTAGAAGAATCAGAGGTTCTTGACTGTCAATGGTTTGCCTTTGATAATCTGCCAGAAGATATATTAATTGCCACAAGAGGTCCCATTTTGTCCTTTTGTAAGGAAATGTTGCAAAAAAAGGCTGACAGAAAGTAATTGTTGATTGTAAGTGACAGATTGAATGAGAAATTCTCTGACAGTTCTGTCTGTCATTAAAATTTACTGACAGAATAATAGAAATAGCTAAAATATTGAGCTACTTAGGGCTATTTTATGAATTATTGTCAGTAATTAAATAAGGAAAAAAATGTACGTAGAATTAGTTGATGAAACAGGCCAAGTGCCAAGTGAGATTATTGAACAAACCAAAGAAGTTTTAGCTTTTGCTGCTAAAAAACTGAACTTGAAAGAATCAACAGAAATGTCAGTAACTTTTGTTGATAATGCTCGTTCACATGAGTTGAATTTGCAATATCGCGAAACTGACCGACCAACCGATGTTATCTCATTAGAATATAAACCTGATGAATCAGAATTTTTCTTTGATGAAGATATGGAATTACCAGAGGAATTGTTGGAAGAAATGGATCCATTTATTGGTGAATTGTTTATTTCAATAGACAAGGCTGCTGAACAGGCTGCTGATTATGGTCACTCGATTGAACGTGAATATGGTTGGTTAGCTGTTCATGGCTTTTTGCATATCAATGGTTATGACCACTACACACCAGAAGAAGAGTCAGAAATGTTTGGTTTGCAAGAGGAGATTTTAACTGCCTATGGACTCACAAGATAAAGATGTAAAACTCTTTAAGAAAAAGGATTTTAATAATGGTAAAAGACCTGTTCAAGAGGATAGGGCCCGTTGGAAAAATCCTAATTTACTTTCGAGTTTAGACTTTGCACTGTCTGGAATTTGGACAGCTTTTAAAGAAGAACGTAACATGCGTAAACATGCTTTGGCAGCCTTTTTAGCTATTGTTTTTGGTCTCGTTTTTCAAATTTCAGAATTTGAATGGCTCTTTTTGTTGTTGTCAATTTTTCTAGTTTTTATGGCAGAACTTTTTAATTCTGCAATCGAAAATGTGGTGGATTTAGCATCAGATTACCAATTTTATATGCGTGCAAAACGAGCCAAAGATATGGCAGCTGGGGCAGTTTTAGTTATTTCGGGATTTGCATTGATTGTTGGTCTGATTGTATTTTTACCTAAAATTTGGCATCTTTTCTTTTAGAGGATAAGCGGAAATGGATAGAAAAAATGATTTTCTAAAAATATTGAAAAAGAACTCCGAATTGATGTTCATTTTGGATGAAGTTTCTGTTTTAAATTTGCCTAATTATTATCTAGCCGCAGGAAGTGTCTTTCAAACGGTTTGGAATTATTCTGACGGAAATAATTTAATGACAGGAATTCACGATATTGATATTGTGTACTTTGATAAAGAGATTTCTGCTGACAGCTCTGCTAAAAATGATAAAAAGTTAGAAAAAGTTTTATCTGAAAAATTTCCCTATCAATTTGATATTCATAATGAAGCATACATGCATCTTTGGCATAATGGAAATAAAGTACCGTATAAAAACACAGAAAATGCGATTGAGCGTTGGATTGCTACGGTTCATGCTGTAGGCATAAGTGGTAATTCACGCAATATTGAAATTTTTGCTCCCTACGGCTTAGAAGATATTTTTACTAAAACAATTCGGCCAATTTATCATGTCGATAATAATCGAATACTTTATGAAAATAAGGTTGCTAGGTGGCAAGAAAGATTTAGTAATTTAAAGATTATTGAATGGTCAGATGAAATAAAGAATTTATAAAAAGCTGAAAGGCTTTTTTATTTGATTTATGATTAACGGCAGAGAGAAAAGCTCCTTATTTCATGAACACCAGCTTCTTTTAGAATTTGTGATGCGTGATATAAGGTGGTACCTGTTTTTGATTTCTCTAACTGCCTGACACATTGCTTTGGATTTTCCGTAATGAAAAAAACTAACTAAGCCTGTTGGACGTTCAGGACTACGACCCACACGTCCAGCCATTTGTATCAGTGCGGATTTAGTGAAGTTTGGGTGCTCACTGTTGATGACAAAAACATCAACATTTGGAAAAGTGACTCCCCGTTCAAGAATTGAAGTCGCTATTAAAATGGTAATTTCTTTATTTCTAAAAGCTTTAACAATTTCCAATCTATCTTTTGTTGTTGAAGCAACGGAAGTAATTTTTTCTTTAGGAAATTTCAATTGTAGTTGTTTTGCAAATTCTTGTCCAAATTCAATTTCAGCAGCAAAAATAAGAAGAGGAAAGCCACTATTTCTTTGCTCAATTAATTTCTTATCAAATTTATTTTTCCAAAAAAATTTAGGCACCACTAAAGGGAAATTGTGAAAACGACGCGGGAGAAACAAAGGATAGAGTTTTTGCTTTTTTATATCTTTTTCAAGTTTGTCAGTAGAAGTTGCGGTCAAATATATTAAATTTCCTTCTATTTTTCTTGCTTTTTCTGCCGCAAAATAAAGCATTTCATTATCTCTAAAGGGAAAGGCATCAACTTCATCAATAATCAGCAAATCAAAAGCTTCCTTGAAACGTAAAAGCTGATGACTGGTCATTATTATTAATGGAGCTCGGAAATAGTTGTCGCCATCATGATATAAGAGTGGAATCTTACAGGAAAAATCACGTGATAATCGCTGATGAAGTTCAAGACAAACATCAATTCTTGGACTAGCTAGACCAACAACCCCACCGCTTTCTAAAATTTGCTCAATGACTTGATAAATCATTTCAGTTTTTCCAGCTCCAGTCACAGCTTGGACAATTATTTGCTGATGAGAATTAATTTCCTGACAGAGGGCATTTGAAATTGATTTTTGATTCTCTGTCAGTTTTCCCGACCAGTTTATATATGATTTCTTTGGGAAATTCTTTTGTGGCAGAAAGTACAAGAATTCATCGGAGCGGACTCGACCTAATTGAATACAACTTGGACAGTAAAATACACCAATTGGAAGTTTGACAGAATTTTTTATATGAACAGTCCCACAACGGTTGCATTTTATTTTATTGGAAGAAATTGAAGTCATTCCCAAATTTGGATTCACCTTCGCTTCTAACAAAAAATTACTAAAAATTTTACTGACAGAAATCTTGTCAGTACTTTTTATAAGTTGTAAAATATCATTTTTTAATAATAAACGGCCAAATAACTTTTCTTGATTAGTGCTCATACTATTCTATACGAAAATGCTGTTAAAATGTAACAAAATTTGTTAAAATCAGTAGCATGACTATCACTATAAAAACTGATTTTATCAATGAAGAGGAAATCAAAAAATCACGATTTATTTGCCATTTGAAAAGAATTTCATCTGAAGAAGAAGCGCGTGATTTTATTGCGAAAATCAAAAAAGAACACTGGAAAGCCAATCATAACTGCTCGGCCTATACATTAGGTGACCGTCAAGAAATTCAACGAACAAGTGATGATGGAGAGCCGTCAGGGACTGCTGGTGTTCCGATGCTTGAAATTTTAAAGAAAAAAGAAATAATCAATGTTTGTGCCGTTGTTACTCGGTATTTTGGTGGAATAAAATTAGGTGCTGGTGGTTTAATTCGTGCTTATGCGGGCAGTGTAAATCATGCCATCGAAGCTGTTGGTTTAGTTGAATTTATCAATCAACGTGAGCTTATTTTAAACCTTGATTACAGCCTCTATGACAGCTTACAGCGCTTTTTAATTGACCAAAAAATCAAAATTTCGGATAGTGAGTTTTTGTCGGATATCAAAGTAAAATGTTTTATTGACGAAGAAAAGGTTGACGAAGTCATGAATTTACTGACAGAAACTTTTAATGGAAAAATAATCATGAAAAAAGGGGACAGTCAACAAGTAGAAGTTGAATTCCTGTCATAAAATATTGATTTTAAAAAGGGAGAATTCCCTTTTTATTTATATCATAACTGATAAAGGTTTCTGTTTAAGTTAAATCAGTTAAAATACTAAAAGAACAACAATCGAAAACCTATTTTCTTAAGAAAGGAGAAAAATGACAAAAAAATTAGCACAGCTTTTATTTTTCATTTATATATTAGGACTGGTTTGGCTGGTATTATTTAAACTTTCTTTTCATCCATTTGCTTTTCTTGAAATGACGAATACAAGAAGTCTTAATCTGACACCTTTAGCCATGTCCGGTGGTCGTCGCGAGGTTTTATTTAATATTCTAGCTTTTATTCCTTTTGGTATTTTATTGACTATGAATGCACCAAAAATCTCCTTTTTAAATAAATTGGCAATTTCCATTTTATTAAGTTTTTCATTTGAAAGTCTACAATATCTTCTTGCCATTGGTGCAACGGATATTACTGACCTCATCACTAACTCACTTGGAGCCTTACTTGGAATAAGTTTCTATTATTTACTCATAAAAGTCTTTTCAAAAGCAAAAGTCGACCTTATTTTGACAATTTCTTTTACGATTTTGCTCATTTTTACGATAATCTTTATCAAGCAAAGCATAGTTCTAGGCACAGTGAGAGTGTAAAAAGTATGTTAGAATAGATGAGAAGATTATTTTAGAAGAGGAGACCTATGAAAATATTCAGAGGCTCATTTATTGTTAGTTTAATTGCCCTAATTATCGCATTTGTTTATGCCGGGTGGAATGGACTTTTTATTACGCTTATTCTTGCTGTTCTAGAAATTTCCTTATCTATGGATAACGCTATTGTGAATGCACGTATTCTCGAACGAATGAGTTCTGCATGGCAAAAAGCTTTCTTAACCTTAGGGGTTTTGATTGCCGTTCTTGGAATGCGTTTGATTTTTCCACTCTTGATTGTTGGAGTGTCAGCCCAAATTGACCCTATCAGTGCTTTAAAATTAGCTTTAGAAAAGGGAAATCCCAATACAGTAGGAACCTATGGTTATATTTTGCACCATGCTCATCCACAAATCGCAGCTTTCGGTGGAATGTTTCTATTGATGCTAGCCTTAGGATTTTTCTTTGATGAACGGGCACATACTTGGCTTAAAATACCAGAGAAAATCCTTCAAAAAATTGGAAATTTTCCGGCAGCAAATGCAATTATTTCCATTATTTTGCTTTTAATCACATCGGAATTTATTGCTAAAGATGCTCACGCTGTTTTATTTGCTGGAATTTTAGGAATCCTAACTTTCATGCTTGTTGACGGTTTTGGAGAAACGATGAGTCATAGCAAAGCTGCAAACACAACAAGTAGTGTGGTTGCGACTGGTAAGGCTGGACTTGCTTTATTCTTATATTTGGAAGTAATAGATGCTTCATTTAGTTTTGATGGGGTAATAGGTGCCTTTGCAATTACAGCAGACCCGATTATTATTCTTTTAGGATTAGGTGTGATTGGAGCGATGTTTGTAAGAAGTCTAACGCTTTATCTTGTTCAAAAAGGAACATTGAATGACCTTGTATATCTTGAACACGGAGCACATTGGGCCATTCTCACGCTTGCATTTTTAATTTTAGCAAGTATCAAATGGGAGATTGGTGAGGTTGTTACAGGACTTCTAGGAGCTGTATTTATTATTCTTTCCTTTATTTCGAGTGTGATTTATAATCGAAATCATTAAAAAGATGACGGAAGTCATCTTTTTATTTTTAGAAAAAAGTTTAAAACACAATATATTGTGTTTTTTATGATAAAATATAGATATTAAATACTATATATAGGTTTGGTTGTGATAATGAAACTTAGCATTTTACATATAAATAATACTCATCTCACCCTTGATAAGGATTTTTCTTTAATTAATAAAATCAAAGAAGAAAATAAAAAAAGAGTCATAGAAACTTTAGTTTTAGGAGATGGAAATAGCATTTTTAATAACATTGAGCACAAAAATGATGAGCAAGACCTCCTGAATACCTTTCCTTTTGATGCGACGACATTGGGAAGTCATCAATTTGATGAGGGTTCAAAAGGAATAGTGGAAAATCTAAATAAAATAAATTTTCCAATTTTAGCCGCTAATGTTAATTTTGAAGATGATAAACTTTTAAATCCTTTAGTAAAAGAAAGAAAATTTATTCCTTATCTCCTTAAAAATACAACATCAGGTAAGAAAATAGGAATATTTGGTTTGACAACAATGGATATTGTTTATCGCTCACATCCGAGTGCGGAGACTATCTTTTTTAACCCTTTTGATAAGGCAGATTTCATAGTTAAAAGATTAAAGAACCTTGGAGTTGATGTTATTATTTTATTAAGTCAACTTGGAGAAGAAATGAACCAAATGTTAGCTCAACAATTTTTAGAAATTGATATTATTATCGATAAACCCGTAGGGACATCAGGAAAAAAAGTTGAAAAATGCGGAAATACACTCATTATTCAATCTGAAACTGATAACTATTCTCTTATAGAATCTGAAATCAATATTGATGACGAAGGCAATTTACTTTTTATTCAAGAAAATAATTATGTTTGAATATGATAGATAAAACCAGAAAATTGATACCAAATAAGACAGAAGTAAGGTCATCAGTTTATTTTGCCTTGACAAAATGGGAAAATAGAGCTAGAATTTATAGGTAGCGACTCGAAGATAGTGAAAGTTCGAGAACAATAATGGCTTAACTTAAAACTGTAATGAACACAAATAAAGTAAAAAATAAAGGTGGAACCGTGCATTTGCACCCTTTGTCTCTTTTCGGATTTTTTCGAGGATTGATGAGTGTGTGAATTGCGGTTTTTTGAATTTCGGAGGAAAATAATGGCAAATAAAAAACTAGCATTTCAAGATATTATCTTGACCCTACAAGGCTTTTGGTCTAAACAAGGGGCAAACTTGATGCAAGCTTATGATAATGAAGTAGGAGCAGGAACAATGAGCCCTTACACTTTCTTGCGTTCAAACGGACCTGAACCTTGGGGAGCCGCCTATGTGCAACCTTCACGTCGTCCTGCTGACGGTCGTTATGGTGAAAACCCAAATCGGTTGTTCCAACACCACCAATTCCAAGTTGTATTAAAACCATCTCCAAAAAATATCCAAGAACTTTATCTTCAAAGTTTAGCTGAACTTGGAATTGATGCTTTAGAGCATGATATCCGCTTTGTTGAAGATAACTGGGAAAATCCTTCAATGGGATGTGCCGGTATTGGATGGGAAGTTTGGATTGATGGGCAAGAATGTACTCAATTTACTTATTTCCAACAAGTTGGAGGAATTGAAGTTGATTCCGTAACTTCAGAAATCACTTATGGTTTGGAACGTATTGCGACAGTTATTCAAGAGGTTGATTCTGTTTATGACCTTGAATGGGGGAATGGCGTAGCTTACGGTGATATTTTCAAAGAACCTGAATACGAACATTCTAAATTTGCCTTTGAAGAATCAAACCAAGAGCTTTTACTTAAACTTTTTGGAGAATATGAACAAGAGGCGCTTGATTTATTAGATAAAGGTTTAGTTCACCCAGCTTATGATTATATTTTGAAATCTTCACATACCTTCAATTTACTTGATGCACGTGGAGCAGTTTCTGTAACTGAGCGCGCAGGCTATATGCATAGAGTTCGTACAATGGCACGTAAGGTAGCAAAAACTTTTATTGAAGAACGTGCAAAACTTGGTTTCCCGCTCTTAAAAGATGAAGCTTTACGTGAAAAATACCTTGGTAAAAAAGGAAAATATACTAAGATTGTAGAAGGAGAAGAAAAATAATGACAAATTACTTACTTGAAATTGGTTTGGAAGAAATTCCAGCACATTTGGTGACTCCTTCAATCAATCAATTAGCCGAAAGAATGGAAACTTTTCTTAAAGAAAATCGTTTAGAATTTGATAAAATTATTAAATTTTCAACTCCACGTCGTTTAGCAATTATTGTTGAAGGTTTGGCAGAAGCGTCAGAAGCGATTGATGAAGAAGTTAAAGGTCCATCTGCTAAAATTGCTAAAGATGCGCAAGGGAATTGGTCAAAAGCGATTCAAGGTTTCTCAAGAGGACAAGGAGCTACTCCAGATGATTTAATCCTTAAGGGTGATTATTATTATGCTAAAAAACATATTGACGGAGTAAAAGCAGAAGAAATTCTGTCTAAAGTTGGCGATGAAGTCATCGCAAAAATGACATTCTCAACTTATATGAAATGGGGAAATAATGATTTTCTCTTTGTTCGTCCGATTCAATGGATTGTTTCACTTCTAGAAGATAAAGTTGTTGCTTTTGATTTATTGGACGTAACAGCAAATCGTTTTTCACGAGGCCATCGTTTCTTGGCAAATGTTGAGGTTGAACTCAAAAATGCAAATGATTATGCTAGCAAAATGCCAGAAAACTTTGTTTTAGTTGATGCTGAACATCGTAAAGCAGAAATTTCATCTCAAATTTTGGCTCTTGCGTCTGAAAATAAATGGCAAGTTACTTTGCATAAAGATTTATTAGAAGAAGTAAATAATATTGTTGAATATCCAACTGCCTTTGTTGGTTCATTTGATCCTAAATATCTTTCTGTTCCAGCAGAAGTTTTAGTGACATCAATGCGTGATAATCAACGTTATTTTGAAGTTTATAACCAAGAAGGTCAACTCGCACCAAACTTTATCTCTGTCCGTAATGGGAACGCTGAAAATATTGAAAATGTAGTGCTTGGAAATGAAAAAGTTTTGGTTGCTCGTCTTGAAGATGCAGAGTTTTTCTGGAAAGAAGATCAAAAACTTAAAATTGAAGATTTGGTCGCTAAACTTGCTAAAGTAACTTTCCATGCTAAAATTGGTTCAATTACTGAACACATGGCGCGAACAAAAGAAATAGCCGCTAAGTTAGCTGATATTGCTGGTTTGACAGATGAAGAAAAAAGAGACGTTGCCCGTAGTGCTGAAATTTATAAATTTGACCTTTTGACAGGAATGGTTGGAGAATTTGATGAATTACAAGGGGTAATGGGTGAAAAATATGCGCTTTTAGCTGGTGAAAATGCAAATGTTTCTGCAGCAATTCGTGAACATTATATGCCAACTTCAGCCGAGGGAGAATTGCCTGAAACAAAAGTTGGTTCTGTGCTTGCAGCAGCTGACAAAATTGATTCAGTCCTCTCTTTCTTTAATGTTGGTTTAATTCCTTCTGGTTCAAATGACCCTTATGCCCTACGTCGAGCAGTACAAGGCTTGATTCGTATTATTGAAAAAATGAATTGGCATTTCGATTTATCTTTATTTATCGACCAATTTGAAGGTGAAAATCATCTTGAAATTTTGGATTTCGTCAAAGCACGTATTCAAAAACTCTTGCTTGAAAAACTCGATCGTCATGATATTGTTGAAGCGGCAATTAATAGTTCAAACTTTGATATTACAAACATGATGGAATCGGCTTTTGTCATTGATGGGCACAAACTTCACGAACCTTTTAAACCAGCAATTGAAAATGTTTCGCGTTCAATTAATTTGGTTAAAAAAGCAAAAGATATTAAAGAAATAAATCCAACACTTTTTGAAGAAGATGCAGAAGAAGCTCTTTATAACGTTGTTATTTCTCTTCAAAATCAATGGACTTATATGCCTGGTGAAGAAAAATTCAGAGCAATTGTTCATTCACTTGCACCTGCAATTGAAACTTTCTTTGAAAGTGTAATGGTAATGGCTGAAGATTTATCAGTTCGTGATAATCGTATTGCGTTGTTGTCAGAAGTTGTTGCATTAACAAGTGTTATGGCTGATTTTTCTTTGATTAATACAAAATAAAATTGATAGATTTACTGACAGAAAGTTTATTTATGACTCTAAAAAGCTGTCAGTAAAATTTGAGTTCTGTCAGTAATTTTAACAATATTCATGAAGAAAGGAACTAAGAAATGGCAATTACAAATGAACAAGTAGAACGTATTAATGAATTAGCGCGTAAGAAGAAAGCAGAAGGATTATCAGAAGCTGAGCTTGAAGAACAAGCCCTTTTACGTCGTGCTTACCTCGATAGTGTTAAAGCAAATTTCCGCTCACAAGTTGAAACCATCAAAGTTATTGATGAAAAAACAGGAGAAGATGTTACTCCGGATAAACTTAAAGAAATTCAACGTAAGAATGGGATGCGCGACTGAGCTTTTTCTTGCAAATATTTCATAAAATGTTAAAATAAATATTAATAAATGATGGGTATGGTGCACACCCGAAACCGCTTTAAGAATAAAATCTTAAAACTAATGGCGCCTACAAACAAAAGGCTATCTCCAAGTAGTCTTGTTTGTAGCGCCTTTTGTTTTGTAAAATATTATAAAGTGAGTTAAACTCACAAACAAGGAGTTTCAAAAATGAATTTTTTTAAAGTAGGAATTTCAAGAAGCGCAATTTTATATGTCTTCTTAGCTGTAATTATTGGGGGATTAATTGGTATTGTTGATGCTATATTTGGTCGAGGGCTTATCTATATTACTGAATTTAGAGATAGTCATGCCCTATATTTAATTCCATTTTTAACCTTAGCTGGTCTCTTAATCGTTTATATTTATAAGAATTTTGGTAAAGACAGCCAAAAAGGAATGGGCCTAATTTTTGAAGCGGGGAATCATGGGCGAGAAGATATTCCAAAACGTCTTGTTCCGCTGATTGTTTTCTCGACTTGGCTTTCTCATTTGTTTGGTGCCAGTGTTGGTCGTGAAGGAGTTGCAGTTCAAATTGGTGGTGTGATTGGACATGCGATTGGTAAAAAACTCTCAGCAAAAGAAGCTAAAAAAATACTTTTGATTACTGGTATGGCTGCTGGTTTTGCAGGGCTCTTTCAAACGCCAATCGCGGCAACTTTCTTTGCTATTGAAATTTTAATGTTGGGTAAAATTGAGTATAGAGCTTTAATCCCAGCTTTGGTTGGTTCATATGTTGCAAGTTGGACTTCAAGCAGTTTGGGATTAGAAAAATTTTCTTTCGCAATCAATACTAACATTCATATTGACCCTTTGGTTCTTTTAAAATTGGCTGTCATTGCCGTTTGTTTTGGACTTGTAGGAAGATTTTTTGCGGAATCTTTAGCTTTTATGAAAGCAACCGTCGCTAAAAGAATTGTTAATCCTTATTATAGAATTATTTTGATGGGAATTGTCATCTCAATTGGTTTACTTGTTATTCATTTGGACCGTTATGCTGGTCTTGGGACAAATTTGATTTCTTTAAGTTTTAATGGTGGACATATCAATGGATATGATTGGATATTAAAATTAATCTTTACGGTTTTATCAATTTCTGCTGGATTCCAAGGTGGGGAAGTCACACCACTCTTTGCTATTGGTTCAACATTGGGTGCAGCTTTGGCTATGCTCTTTGGTTTACCTGTCGAATTTGTGGCTGCTGCGGGTTATGTTTCAATTTTTTCAGCCGCAACAAACTCTTATTTTGGGCCAATTTTTATTGCTGCGGAGGTCTTTGGCTTTGGTTCGGTTCAATATATCCTACCAATTATGACAATTGCCTATGTTTTGAATGGAAATTCATCCATTTATGCGCAAGAAGTTCTAAATTTGGAAGTTTAAACAAAAAGATGACCTCTCTGGGTCATCTTTTTTTATATAATTTTTCAGTTTTAATGTAATCAATAACGTTTTGAGGTAAGAAGTAAGTGGGTTCAATATTTTTGGCAAACATTTCCCTTAGCATTGTACTAGAAATTGGTAACAAGGGAGCATCAAGCCAAGTAACAGGATAAGGACTTTTGGAGATTGTATCCGTTCTTCTTAAGGCAATGAATGTCACAAGTTTTAGGAGTTCATCAATTTTGTACCATTTGGGAAGATATTCCACCATGTCGCTACCAATAATGAAATAATAATCGGTATCAGGATTAGCTTCAGTCAGGAGTTTGAGCGTGTCATAACTGTAAGATTTTCCACCACGTTCAATTTCAATCAACTCAAGACCGAGTCTAGGATTTTCTTTGATTGCTAACTCAAGCATTTTAACTCGATGTTTTGCAGAAATGGTTTCTTTTTCATCGACATGAGGTGGAATATTTTCAGGCATTAGTAATACCTTATCCAAATTCATTTGTTGGGCAACTTGGTCAGCCATCATTAAATGAGCATGATGAATTGGATTAAAATTTCCTCCTAATAGACCTACTTTTTTTCTGTTCCCTTTATCCATAAGGGGGCTTTCTCCTTAATTTTTGAAATTATTTAATCTACCAATATTTTGAATCAGTCAATTTATATTGTACCATAGCTCATCGCAATCTATAAGACTAAAGAAAAACTCCTCAAGGGAGTTCTTTAATTTAAGATTCGATTTGGACAATGTATCTACTGTTAATATAATGCTCGGTGTTATCCTCATCAATTACAAGGCAATTTCCGTTGCTGTAACCTTTCTTGAAATGTAAGGCAGAGACGACACTTCCGTCTATTAAGTGGATTTTTACACTATCATTTTGTTTAAGTAGTTTCTTTAGATAACTAATCATAATCCTCTCCTTTCTCCATTACTTCTATTGTAGTATAAAAAACATAAGTGGAGCAAAAAATTGACTAGTTTTATATAAAATACATGGCGAAATTTAAATTATAATTTATTGTATAATTATAAAGGGTTCCCAGTACAAATTTAGGGTAAAATTTGATAAAATAAATATTAGAATTGCGTTAAAATCGGTATGATTAGCGGAAGTGAATATGGGAGAAAAAATTATGCCACATCTATATCAAGACGACAGTCTTACATTACATACGGACTTATATCAAATTAATATGATGCAAACTTACTTTGAGCTTGGACGACATCAGCGTCAGGCGGTCTTTGAGGTTTTTTTCCGTGAGATGCCCTTTAAAAATGGTTATGCTGTTTTTGCTGGTTTAGAAAGAATGGTTGATTATTTAAAGAATCTTAAATTCTCGGAAACAGATATTGCCTATTTGCGCGAATTAGATTATCCAGAAGATTTTCTAAATTATTTAAAAGAATTGCGTTTTACAGGAACAGTTAGAGCGATGCAAGAAGGACAACTTGCTTTTGCTAACGAACCTTTAGTGCAGGTTGAAGGTTCGCTTGCGGAATGTCAGTTGGTCGAAACAGCTATTCTTAATATTATAAATTTCCAAACTTTGATTGCTACTAAAGCTGCTCGTATCAAATCTGTAATTGGGGATGACCCTTTGTTGGAATTTGGGACAAGACGCGCTCAAGAAATGGATGCAGCCATTTGGGGAACACGAGCAGCAATCATTGGTGGTGCTGATGCGACATCAAACGTTCGTGCAGCTAAAATCTTTGGTTTGAAGGCTAGTGGAACACATGCTCATGCTTTGGTTCAATCTTATGGAAATGATTATGAGGCTTTTAAAGCATACGCACAGACACATAAAGATTGTGTCTTCCTTGTGGATACTTATGATACTTTAAGAGTTGGAGTTCCTTCAGCGATTAAAGTGGCGCGTGAATTTGGCGATAAAATTAATTTCCAAGGTGTACGAATTGATTCTGGAGATATGGCCTATATCTCGAAAAAAGTTCGTCAGCAACTTGATGAAGCAGGATTTACTGATGCAAAAATCTACGCTTCAAATGATTTAGATGAAAACACAATTTTAAGTTTAAAAATGCAAAAAGCAAAAATTGATGTTTGGGGAGTTGGAACTAAATTAATTACGGCTTATGATCAGCCAGCGCTTGGTGCAGTTTATAAATTAGTATCTATGGAAGATGAAAGTGGTCAAATGCAGGATACCATTAAACTTTCAAGTAATGCTGAAAAAGTTTCTACACCAGGTAAAAAACAAGTTTGGCGAATCACCAAAAAAGCAGACGGCAAATCAGAGGGGGATTATATTACATTTTCTGATGAACGCCCAGATGTAGCAGAAGAAATTTACATGTTCCACCCGCTTTATACCTACATCAATAAAAATGTGCGAGACTTCAATGCCAATCCACTTTTGAAAGATATTTTTGTGGACGGCGAATTGATTTATGAATTGCCAAGCTTGCAAGAAATTAAAGAATTTGCTCGTGAAAACCTTGAGGAACTTTGGGATGAATATAAACGTGATTTGAATCCTCAACCTTACCCAGTAGATTTGTCACAAGAATTATGGAATCATAAAATGCGCCTAATTTCACAGGTGCGTACAACAGTATCAATGACGAGATTGGATGATGAATGATGAGAATAAGACGAATAGACCTCTGTGATGCAAGACTTTTCTGGGATGTCCAAAAGCAATTGGATACAGAAAGTAAGTTCATGATGCTTGAACCAGAGGAGCGAAGATTTGATTTTAGCCGAACAATTGGTCGAATTTCACGTTTTGATTTTTTAGTTGGTGCTGATGTTGATGGAAAATTTGTTGGATTTCTGTCAGCCAAAAGAGGAAACGCTAATCGAATTAGAAATACGGCCTATGTTGTTGTAGGAATTATTGAAGAATTTCAACACCAAGGAATTGGTTCTCAACTTTTTGAGGAATTAGAAAGATGGGCAAAAGAAAAAGGAGTAAAACGCTTAGAATTAACGGTAATGATTAATAACTATGCTGCGATTGCCCTTTTTCAAAAACATGGATTCACAATAGAAGGCGTTCGCCGTGAGGCAGTGTGTGTTGATGGGAAATACATTGATGAATTCTATATGAGCAAAATTTTAGATTAAAAATAGTTAATGACAGAGCTGTCAGTAAAATATAGAAACTGTCAGTAAAAGGAAGATAAAATGACATTACAAGATGAAATTATTAAAGAACTTGGTGTGAAACCAGTCATTGATCCTAAAGAAGAAATTAGGGTGTCAGTTGATTTTTTGAAAGATTATCTAAAAAAATATCCTTTCATTAAGTCTTTTGTATTAGGGATTTCTGGTGGTCAAGATTCTAGTTTAGCAGGTCGTCTGGCTCAAATTGCTATCGAGGAAATGCGTCAAGAAACTGCTGATGAGACTTATAAATTTGTAGCAATTCGCCTGCCATATGGTATTCAAGCTGATGAAGAAGATGCCCAACGTGCGCTTGCTTTCATTCAACCTGATGTCAGTTTGACAGTAAATATTAAAGCTGCTGTTGAAGGGCAAGTGGCAGCCCTCAATGAAGCCGGAATTGAAGTATCAGATTTCAACAAGGGAAATATTAAGGCACGTCAACGTATGATTACTCAGTATGCTGTGGCTGGTCAATATCAAGGAGCGGTTCTTGGAACAGACCATGCAGCAGAAAATATTACTGGATTTTTCACAAAATTTGGTGATGGTGGAGCAGACTTGCTCCCACTTTTCCGCTTGAATAAACGCCAAGGAAAAGCACTCTTGGCTGAACTTGGCGCTGACCCAGCCATTTACGAAAAAGTTCCGACTGCAGACCTTGAAGAAGGAAAACCAGGACTTGCTGACGAGATTGCATTAGGTGTGACTTACAATGATATTGATGACTACACAGAAGGTAAAGTGATTTCTGAGGATGCTAAGGCTAAAATCGAAGCATGGTGGAATAAAACACAACATAAACGTCACTTACCAATTAGTGTTTTTGATGATTTTTGGAAATAAAAACAAAAAATTACTGACAGGATTTCTGTCAGTAATTTTTTTATTAAAAATGATGAGGACTTGAATAAGAAGTAAAATGTAATTATGATATAATTAACTAAAACGTTTACAACAAAAAGGAGGGATAAGATGACATTTATTGAAGTGATTAATGAGTCTAAAATCTATCAATCAGGACAAGAGAAGATTTATGCCAATGACCAAGTAAATTTTGAAATTGAAAAAGGAGAATTGGCTGTCATTTTAGGTTCCTCTGGGGCAGGTAAATCAACAGTCCTAAATATTTTAGGAGGAATGGATACAAATGATGAGGGAGAGGTTATTATTGATGAGGAAAAAATCTCTAATTTTTCAAACAAAGAATTGATTACCTACCGACGTTATGCCGTTGGTTTCGTTTTTCAATTTTATAATCTTGTCAATAATTTGACAGCACTAGAAAATGTCGAATTAGCTTCTGAAATTGTCGAAAATGCTCTGGATGCTAAAGAAGTGCTGAAGAGTGTCGGTCTGGAACATCGGCTTCATAATTTTCCTTCGCAACTTTCTGGTGGCGAGCAGCAAAGAGTAGCGATTGCGCGTGCCATAGCCAAAAATCCAAAAATCTTGCTTTGTGATGAACCAACCGGTGCCTTAGATTATCATACAGGAAAACAAATCTTGAAAATTCTTCAAGATATGGCCAGAAAAGAAGGAAAAACAGTTATTATTGTCACGCATAATGCTGCAATTGCTCCAATTGCCAACCGTGTCATTCAAATGCATGATGGAAAAATTAAACAAATTGATAATAATAGCCAACCAGAAGATATCGATAGAATTGAGTGGTAAGCTATGCGAAAAAAAACTTTAAATAAAGAAATTCGCAGGTCAATTACGGGTTCATTAGGTCGCTTTATTTCTATTTTTTCCTTGATGTTGTTAGGGACTTTCGCTTTTGTCGGACTAAAAGTTTCTGGACCCGATATGAGAAGGACAGCGGAAGATTTTTATGCTCAACATCATTTAGCAGATTTGACGCTAACTTCAACTTTGGGATTGGACCATTCTGACCAGCAATTAATTAACGAAACCAAGGGTGTAAAAAAAGCAGAATTTGGCTATTTTCAAGATTTGGTAATCAAAGGAAAAGAAAATAGTCTGCGTTTATTTTCTAAACCAGATGAATTGTCAACTTATGAGTTAATGTCAGGCAAGTTGCCTCAAAAAGATTCAGAAATTGCTTTAGATTATTTATATGATGGACAATATAAAATAGGACAAACCATTGATTTTACCCCTCCCAAATCTAAGGATTCTGATTTGATAAAAAATCATTCCTTTAAAATTGTTGGATTTGTGAAATCAAGTGAATATGTCGATAAAAGTGATTTTGGCTCAACGACAGTTGGAACGGGTAAACTTAATGGGTATGCGCTTGTTACCAAGGAAGCCTTTGATTCTGATGTTTATATGATTGCTCGCCTATCCTATAAAAACTTACAAAATATCTCCATTTTTGATAGTAAATATGATAGCCGTTTAAAAACCGAACAAAAAACCTTAGAAAATACTTTTAAGAATCAACCAGAAAAACGCTTAGCAGCACTGAAAACAGCCCCAGAAAAACAGATTAATGAAGCGAAAAGTCAAATAGTTGAGGAAGAAAATCAACTCACTCAGCAAGAAAATCAATTAATCGCTCAAAAGAATCAAATTGGGGAAAATGCATCCGCTCAAGCGATTGAGCAAATCAATGCAGGCCAAAATCAAATTAATGATGGAAAAGAAAAGATTGCTAAAGATAAAGCAGAGCTTGCAAAGCAGGAAACAGCCCTAAACCAGCTTGAAAAACCGACTTATCAAATTAATAATCGTAAATAAGGAAATCCGGGGTATAAGACATTTTTAGATGACTCAACAAGAATTGACAGTCTTTCAAATATTTTTCCAGTAGTCCTTTTTGCGATTGCTTTATTAGTGAGTTTGACAACAATGACTCGTTTTGTGGAAGAAGAGCGAGGAAATATTGGGTTACTGAAGGCTTTGGGATATTCTAACCGTGATATTCGTAAGAAATTTATGGTCTATGGATTAGTTTCTAGCGATTTAGGAGCTTTAGTAGGAACAATTATTGGACATACCTTTTTGCCGATAGCGGTATTTAATGCTTACACAGCTTCATCTACCTTTAGCAATTTACGGTTAACATTCTCTCCTTTATGGACAATAGTTGCTTTTGCGATAGCTATAGCTTGTAGTCTTTTTCCAGCATATTGGGTTGTCCGAATGGAACTAAAAGAAGTACCAGCCAGTCTCTTTTTAGCAAAAGTACCAAAAGCAGGCTCACGGATTCTTTTAGAGAAAATTAATTTTATTTGGAAAAGAATGAGTTTTACTTATAAGGTGACGGCTCGAAATCTATTTCGCTATAAAAAGAGAATGTTAATGACTATCTTTGGTGTCGCTGGCTGTACCGCCTTACTTGTCATGGGATTTGGAATTCGTGATTCCATTTCTGGTTTATCAAATAAACAATTTGGTCAAATTTTGCACTATGACATGATTACTATTGAAAAAAATAAAGTAAATGACAAAGAAAAAGAAGAGATAGATAAAGAATTAGCCTCATCAGAAATTGAGAATTATTTGCCGATTGCCTTTGAAAATTTGACAAAAGAAGCCAGTGGCAAATTAGAGAAACAAGAGGTTAACTTAATTGCGACAAATCGTTCTGATGATTTATCAAAATACATTAGTTTAAAATCTCGTAAAAATAGTCAAAAAATTGAATTAAATAACTCTGGAGCAGTCCTTTCAGAAAAATTTGCTGAACTTTTAGACCTTAAAGTTGGTGATTCTCTGACACTAAAAGATAGTGAAAATCAGCCTCATAAGATAAAAGTAGCAGCAATTACTGAAATGTATATGGGCCATTATATTTTCATGAATCAATCGGTTTACCAAAAGGTTTTTAAAAAAGATTTTGTGGCAAATGCCCAATTGATTAAGTTGAAAAATGCGTCTACAAATAATATTCAAAAAATGTCAGCTCAATTTATGCAAGAAGACGGAATTCAAGCAGTTTCACAAAATAGTGACCTCAAAAAGGTGATTGAATCCTTTATGTATGGCATTAATAGTGTCATGATTGTTTTGATTACTTGTGCCATTTTACTTGCGATTGTTGTCATATATAATTTAACAAATATCAATGTTTCCGAGAGAATTCGCGAATTAGCCACAATCAAAGTTTTAGGATTCTATGACCGTGAAGTCACACTTTATATTTATCGAGAAACGATTTTATTAAGCTTTTTAGGAATTCTGGTTGGTTTTGGTTTGGGGGATTATTTCCATCAGGTTATTATGAACCAATTGTCAGCTGACCAAATTATGTTTGCACCGGGATTACTTTGGACAAATCTTTTATTATCGGCAGCAATTACTTTTGCGACTACTCTTTTGCTAGCTATTGTTGTTCATTTCAAATTAAAAGCCGTGGATATGCTTGGGGCTTTGAAATCAGTAGATTAATCATTAAAAATTTTACTGACAGCTTTTTAAGAAATAAAAAAATTACTGACAGAAATTTCATCAGTAATTTTTTTATTATTTTTCAACTTTACGTTTGAGGTCACCAATTTGTTGGCCTTTATCTTCGTCAGCTAAAATCTCTTCAAAAGCAGGGAGTTGAATTTCTTCTCCATATTTTTGGTAAAGAGCAGTAGTCACCAAACGATAAGCTAGTCGTGCATTTCTTGAAAGAATTGGCCCATGGAAATAAGTTCCAAAAGTATTTTTGTAAATTAAACCTTCGGTTTGGTCATCTGGATTATTTCCACCACCGTAAACGACGGTTCCTAGTGGCTTTTCGTCATCAGACAGATAGGTAATTCCTGAATGGTTTTCAAAACCATAATAAGTTTCACCAAATTCTTCATTGTGAGTTTCAATATCACCAATAAAACGGTCAGTTCGTAAATTTTCAGTATAATGTCCAAGAATTCCCGTTCCTTGAATTTTTGTCCCTTCGGAATTAACATAGTACTGACCGAGCATTTGATAACCACCGCAAATTGCAAGAAGTGGTTTTTCAGATTCAATGTAATCTTTTAAAGGTGCTGACAAGTCAAGCAATGATTGGTCAGCAATAATTTCTTGCTCATAATCTTGACCACCACCCCAGAAAACAAGGTCATAATCTTCTTTTGCAAAAGTATCACCTAAAGAAACGATATTGAAGGTCATCTCTGCCCCTAATTTTTCTCCGACATACTTGAGCATGAGAATATTTCCATTATCACCATAAGTATTCATTAAATCACCATAAAGATGAGCCACGTTGAGGGAATACTTTGGATTTTCAAGATTTGATTTTAAAGAGATATAAGCCATTTAACGCATTTCCTTTCCAAGATAATGACCCTCAGCCAATAATTCACGCATTTGTAACATGGCAGTGTAAGTTGCCAAAATATAAACATGCTCTTTTGGACTCTCTTTAATTGCCTCTAAAACTTCTGAAAGTTCCTTGCGTTCAGAAATATTTTCGGCATTAAATCCTGTCACACGCATTCTTCTAGCCATTTCAGATGAACGAACACCACCTGTGATAATTTGGTCAATTTCCATGTCATTAATTAATTCAAAATTAGCATCCCAAATCCAACTTGTGTCAATTCCGTCAGCATAATTGGCATTTAAAAGGCTAACTAAAGTGAAAGGATAATTGGCTAATTTCATCATTTCAAGGGCTTGATTAGCACCTACTGGATTTTTAATCAAAACAATGGTTACTTTTTTTCCATCAATTTCAAGCGTTTCTTGACGACCAAAAACTGCTTTAGAAAGTTCAAAACCAGCCGCAATTGTTTCTTTTGGCACATTGAAATATTCAGCGACAGATACAGCAGCAAGAGCATTATAAATATTATAAAGTCCGCCAACATTAATTTTATAATCTGTCCCATCGATGACAAATTTAGAAGAAGTATTTGTAATCTCTGATAATTCTGTCAGTTGATAATCTAATTCTGGACGACTAAAACCACAATTTTCACAGATATAATTTCCTAAGTTAGCATAGGTATTCATCTTGTAAGCCAAAATATGATGACAAACCGGACAAACAATCCCCTCAGTATTGTAATGAGCATGAGTAGGTTCATGGCTTTCATGGTTGAAACCATAGTATTTTACAGGATTAACTAATTTTTTTGAGTTGAAAAGTGGACTATCGCCATTTAACAAAACCGTACCTTTAGGACTATTTGCCGCACCCTTGACAATAAAGTCATAAGTTGTATAAATCTCGCCATAGCGGTCCATTTGGTCACGGAAAATATTAGTAAACACAAATAACGAAGGTTTGATATATTCAGTGATTTTTGGCAAACTCGCTTCATCAATCTCAAGAACAGCAAATTTCTTTTCGCCAGTTTTCGCTTTGGGAGCTTTCAAAAATGTGGATACAATCCCCGTTATCATATTAGCCCCAGTTGGATTTGTCACAACCGGTCCAAAAGCCTTTTCTAGAATTCCCACGGTCAGTGCTGTGGTCAATGTTTTTCCATTTGTCCCAGTCACAACAATGATTTCATAATTTTTTGTCAGTGATTTAAGAATTTCAGGATCAAATTTTAAAGCAATTTTTCCTGGTAAAGTTGAACCGCGCTTGAAAAATTTTTCCAAGACAAAGCGCGATGAATTACCAGCAAACTTTGCAAATGAAGTTTTTATTGTCATAAGCAATATTATACCAAATACAGGGATTTTTTGCTCTATAAAATTTGAAAAAAAATTTATAAAACATATTTGATACTACTAACAAAAAAAAGTGATAAAATAATATCATTATGAATAGCAGAATATTCCAACACAATACTTTTACGACACTTTCTAGTGGTTTTTACAAGGGAACGATTACCCTCAAAGAAGCACTAGAACACGGATCAGTCGGTATCGGCACACTTGATACTGCAAATGGAGAAGTGACCATTATCAATGGAATCGCTTATCATGGGGACTCAGAAAATCATGTCCGATTAGTTGAAGAAGATGAGACAATGCCTTATGTGGCAATGGTCGAACATCAGCCAATCGCAAAGTTTACTGACAGCTCTGTCAGTAATTCAGAAGATTTTCTGTCAGCACTGACCAAGCGATTTCCAACAGCAAATACCGCTTATACTATTGTTATGACTGGTCAATTCAAAGAAGTGACAGTCAGTAGCAAACCAGCCAATAACACTCGTCCTTATGACGAAATTATGGCTGACCAACCTTATTTTACAAAAGAAAATATTTCTGGAACTATGGTTGGAGTTTGGGCGCCAAAACATTTGACTGACCTTTTTGGTCTTGGTTTTCACTTACATTTTGTCAGTGATGATAAAACTTTTACCGCACATGTCCAAAATTTCATTACAGAAAATCTTGAGATTGAAATTGGTAAAATAACCAAAATTGACCAAGAATTTCCTGACAATGATGAAAACTTTGACCAGCACTTATTTCAATAATTTTGTCTGATATAGAAGACAGACTTCTCAAATTTTGTTACTATTCAATTGAGAAGTCAGTAATTTGATTAAAATGTAATTTATAGAATATTTTGCTATAAAATAAAAGTAATTTTAGCTCTCACAGAACCGCTCCCTACATAATAAGAGCGGTTTTTTATTGCAAAATATGCTATAATTATTCTAACTGATTTTTAGTTATAAAAAAGCAAAAAAAAAAAAGTTCAGTGGATGAAAAGTAAATTTCAAACCAGTTTAGGTCCACAAGAACTCTTATAAAGGAATCAAAATGAATCTACAAGAAATGAACGCGCGTAAGGAAAAAATTCGTAATTTTTCGATTATCGCCCATATTGACCACGGAAAATCAACACTTGCTGACCGTATTCTCGAGCAAACTGAAACTGTTTCAAAACGAGAAATGCAAGCCCAACTTCTTGACTCAATGGACCTTGAACGTGAACGCGGAATTACCATTAAATTAAATGCTATTGAGTTAAATTATAAAGCCAAAGATGGTGAAACTTATATTTTCCACCTCATTGACACGCCGGGTCACGTTGATTTTACTTATGAAGTTTCACGAAGCCTTGCTGCCTGTGAGGGAGCAATATTAGTTGTTGATGCCGCACAAGGAATCGAAGCCCAAACCCTTGCAAACGTTTATCTTGCTTTGGATAATGACCTTGAAATTTTACCAGTCATCAATAAGATTGACCTACCAGCTGCTGACCCAGAAATGGTTCGTCAAGAAATTGAAGATGTGATTGGTTTAGATGCCTCTGAAGCCGTTCTTGCTTCAGCCAAAGCTGGGATTGGTATTGAAGAAATTCTTGAACAAATTGTTGAGAAAGTTCCTGCCCCTCAAGGTGAAGTTGACGCTCCGCTCAAGGCTTTGATTTTTGACTCAGTTTATGATGCATATCGAGGCGTTATCCTTCAAATTCGGGTCATTGACGGCTCGCTTAAAGTTGGCGACCGTATTCAATTGATGAGTAACGGTAAAGAATTTGATGTCACAGAAGTTGGTATTTTCACACCAAAAGCTGTTTCTCGTGATTTCTTGATGGCTGGAGATGTTGGTTATGTAGCTGCATCTATTAAAACCGTTGCGGATACACGTGTCGGAGATACCGTGACCCTCGCATCAAATCCAGCAACTGAGGCCCTAAAGGGTTATAAAGAAATGAATCCAATGGTATTTGCGGGGATTTATCCAATTGAATCAAATAAATTCAATGACTTGCGCGAAGCCCTAGAAAAACTTCAATTAAACGATGCTAGTCTTCATTTTGAACCTGAAACATCGCAAGCGCTTGGTTTCGGATTCCGTTGTGGTTTCCTCGGTCTTTTGCATATGGATGTCATTCAAGAGCGTTTAGAACGTGAATTTGGTATTGATTTGATCATGACCGCGCCATCCGTTGTTTATCATATCAATACAACGGACGGTGAAACCCTTGAAGTAGCCAACCCATCAGAATTCCCAGATCCTACGCGCATTGAAAACATCGAAGAACCATTTGTTAAAGCTCAAATCATGGTACCAAATGATTTCGTTGGTCCGGTTATGGAATTAGCTCAACGGAAACGTGGAATTTTCCTAACAATGGATTATTTAGACGCAAATCGGGTCAATATCATATATAATATTCCATTGAGTGAAATTGTCTTTGATTTCTTTGATAAACTTAAATCATCAACTAAAGGTTATGCCAGCTTTGATTATGAGATTTCTGATTATCGTCCATCAAATCTTGTGAAAATGGATATTCTCTTAAATGCCGAAAAAGTCGATGCCTTAAGTTTCATTGTCCACAAAGACTTTGCCTTTGAACGCGGAAAAGTCATTGTTGAAAAACTTAAAAAACTCATTCCACGTCAACAATTTGAAGTGCCAATTCAAGCGACTATCGGAAATAAAATCGTTGCCCGTTCAGATATTAAAGCTCTTCGTAAAAATGTATTGGCCAAATGTTATGGTGGTGATATTTCCCGCAAACGAAAACTCCTTGAAAAACAAAAAGCCGGTAAAAAACGAATGAAAGCCATTGGTTCAGTAGAAGTCCCTCAAGAAGCCTTCTTATCTGTACTCTCAATGGATGAAGAATAAAACATCTTAAAATCACCATCAAGGTGGTTTTTTGTTACAATAAAAGAAGTAGAAAAGAGGTAGAAAATGAAAATATTTATCGTTGGAAGTACCGGACGTGTAGGTAAAAGTTTGCTTAAATCTCTCTCAACAACGGACCATCAAATCTATGCTGGAGCAAGAAAAGTTGAGCAAGTTCCTCAATATAATAATGTAAAAGCGGTTCATTTTGATGTTGATTGGACACCAGAGGAAATGGCCAAACAATTACATGGAATGGATGCTATTATTAATGTTTCAGGCTCAGGTGGAAAAAGTTTATTGAAAGTTGACTTATATGGGGCTGTCAAACTCATGCAGGCAGCTGAGAAAGCAGAAGTTAAACGATTTATCTTACTAAGTACGATTTTTTCTCTTCAACCAGAAAAATGGATTGGTGCCGGCTTTGATGCATTAAAAGATTATTATATTGCTAAACATTTTGCTGATTTATATCTTACTAAAGAAACAAATTTAGATTATACAATCATTCAACCTGGAGCATTAACAGAGGAAGAGGCAACAGGATTGATTGATATTAATGATGAGGTTTCTGCAAGTAACACAATAGGAGATGTGGCAGATACTATCAAAGAATTAGTGATGACCGATCATTCAATTGGAAAAGTCATTTCAATGCACAATGGAAAAACGGCGATTAAAGAAGCTCTTGAAAGTCTTTAAACTTTTCTTAACATTTAAAAGATACTTAAAAATTTAAGTATCTTTTTTGATTACAGTAAAAAATTGACAGGAGAGTCTGTAATATTTTATAATTTTAATGACGCTTAAAAGAAAGCGCTAAACAATAAATTGTCAATGTCCGCGATTTATTCAAAAAAATTTAAGGAGTTTTATGGACACAAAAAAAATTAGATGGTTTACCGTCGCATTCATTGCCTTTAACATGGTTTGGGGGATGGGGAATGTTGTTAATAACTTTGCCCAACAAGGAATTACTGTTGTTACCTCATGGCTGTTAATTTTGGCTTTGTACTTTATTCCCTATGCACTTATTGTTGGTCAACTGGGTTCAACTTTTAAAGATAGTAAAGGTGGGGTCAGTTCATGGGTTGAAAATACCAGTACAAAACGCTTGGCTTATTATGCCGCATGGACTTATTGGGTAGCTCACATTCCTTATTTGGCTCAAAAACCACAAGCGATTTTGATTGCTTTTGGTTGGGTGGGACAAGGAAACGGAAATCTGGTTAATCAGATGTCAATGACCGCTGTTGCTCTGGCTTCCTTAGCAATTTTTTTAGCTTTCTTATGGTTGTCAACAAAAGGGTTAAACACTCTGAAAGTGATTGGAGGACTTGCGGGAACAGCAATGTTTGTTATGAGTTTACTTTTCATTGTCATGGCGATTGGAGCACCTTTTATCGCAAAAGATTTCCACATTGCAACGCCTGACACGGGAAATATTAAAACTTATATCCCTAAATTTGACTTCAGTTATTTCACAACTATCTCAATGCTGGTTTTTGCTGTCGGTGGTGCTGAAAAAATTTCTCCTTATGTTAATCAAACGAAAAACCCAGCAAAAGAATTTCCAAGAGGGATGTTTTTACTTGCTGGAATGGTTGGTATCTGTGCCGTCTTAGGTTCGATTGCCATGGGAATGATTTTTTCAAGTGGTAATTTACCAAATGACTTGATGGCTAATGGTGCTTATGCAGCATTCCAAATTTTAGGTCAACACTTTGGTGTCGGAAACTTTTTAATGATTGTTTATGCTTTAACTAACGGTGTAGGACAAATTGCTGCCTTAGCTTTCTCTATTGATGCGCCATTACGCATTTTACTTGCTGATGCTGACCCAGAATTCGTTCCAGCATGGTTGCGTAAAAAAACGAACAAAGGAACGCTTAAAAATGGTTATACATTAACAGGAATTCTTGTAAGTATCATTATTCTTTTACCATTACTTGGAATCGGAGATATGAATGAATTAGTCAAATGGTTGACTAATTTAAATTCAGTTGTGATGCCAATGCGTTATCTTTGGGTCTTCTTTGCCTTCATTATGTTAAATCGGGCAGTGAAATATTTCCAATCTGAATATAAATTTATCAAACAAAAACGTCTAGCCATGATTGCTGGTGCCTGGTGTTTTCTCTTTACACTCATCGCCTGCGTGTTAGGAATGGTTCCAAAATTGGACTATGCTTCTAATCCGTCTGCATGGTGGTTCCAACTTGCATCGAATATTTTGACACCAATTGTCTTAATTTTACTTGGTATGCTTTTACCCTTCATTGCCCGTCGTGAACAACGCAAAACAAATGGTTTTGATTTAAATTCGCTCAATGTGGAATAAAGCCAGATTATCCCTGATTTTTTCAGGGTTTTTTGATGTTTTTTTTAGAATAAAACAAAAGGATAAGTATTCTTAAAAATATCTAAGGATTAATTGTAAAAACTAGTCTATATCTACGAGAAAAGCTGACTTTTCGTGCAAAATTTGGTATAATATAGATAATCTGTTTGTCAATTGGGGCAAACTCTTCCGAAAGCAAGAAAGGAAAGTAAAATTTCATTTTAATGAAATTTTACAAGGCAAACATGCAAGACAAAAATGTTATCAATGTCAATTTAGTTGAGGAGATGAAGACGTCATTTCGTGACTATGCAATGTCAGTTATCGTTGCACGGGCACTTCCTGATGTACGTGATGGTTTAAAACCCGTTCACCGTCGTATTCTCTACGGAATGAATGAACTTGGAAATACTCCAGATAAACCACATAAAAAATCGGCACGTATTGTCGGTGAAGTTATGGGTAAATATCACCCACACGGAGACAGTTCAATCTATGAAGCAATGGTACGTATGGCTCAATGGTGGTCTTATCGTCATATGCTTGCTGACGGACACGGTAACTTTGGTTCAATGGACGGAGACGGTGCCGCAGCGATGCGCTATACCGAAGCTCGTTTAAGTAAAATTGCCATGGAAATGTTGCGCGATATCAACAAAAATACCGTTGATTTCATGGACAATTTCGATGGTACTGAACGTGAACCGCTCGTTTTACCTGCTCGTTTTCCAAACCTTTTAGTTAATGGAACCACAGGGATTGCCGTTGGGATGGCAACAAACATTCCACCACATAATCTGGGTGAAACAATTGATGCAGTAGATATGCTCATGGAAAATCCAGAAGCATCAGTTACTGATTTAATGTCTGTGATTCCTGGACCTGACTTCCCAACAGGGGCTTTGGTTATGGGTAAATCTGGTATTCGCCGTGCTTATGAAACTGGTAAAGGTTCAATTACATTACGTGCAAAAACCCACATTGAAGAAATGGCTGGTGGGAAAGAACGTATTGTTGTGACTGAACTACCATATATGGTCAATAAAGCGCGTTTGGTTGAACATATTGTTCGTTTAAACCATGAAAAACGAATTGAAGGATTGACTGCGGTTCGTGATGAATCCAACCGTGAAGGAATTCGCGTGGTTATCGAAGTTCGTCGTGACTTATCAGCACACGTTATCTTAAATAATCTGTTCAAACTAACAAGTTTGCAAACTTCATTTGGTTTCAATATGTTGGCTATCGAAAAAGGAATTCCTAAAATTCTTTCTTTGAAAGAAATCTTAGTTGATTATATTGAACATCAAATAGAAGTTGTTGAACGTCGTACAGCCTTTGATAAAGCACGTGCAGAAGCACGCGCACATATCTTGGAAGGTTTACGTATCGCTCTTGACAATATTGACCGTATCATTACAATTATCCGTGAATCACAAACGGATGCCATTGCACAAAAAACAATGATGGATGAATTCCTCCTCTCTGAAAAACAATCGCAAGCTATTCTTGATATGCGTTTGCGTCGTTTGACCGGATTGGAACGTGATAAAATTGAGGCAGAATATCAAGATTTAGTCGCTTTGATTGCTGACTTAGCCGATATTTTGGCAAAACCTGAACGTGTTAAGAAAATTATTCGTGAAGAATTAGAAGAAGTTAAACGTAAATTTGCTGACAAACGTCGAACAGAATTGTTAGTTGGTGAAGTTCTTACTCTTGAAGATGAAGATTTGATTGAGGAAGAAGATGTATTGATTACTTTATCAAATAAAGGATATATCAAACGTCTAGCTAATGACGAATTCCGTGCCCAAAATCGTGGTGGACGTGGTGTTCAAGGAATGGGAATGTCTGATGATGACTTTGTTCAACATTTGGTATCTACATCAACACATGATCATTTACTCTTCTTTACAAATCTTGGACGTGTTTACCGAATGAAAGGATATGAAATTCCTGAATACGGTCGGACAGCAAAAGGATTGCCAATTGTCAATCTCCTCAAGCTTGATGACGGTGAAAAAATTGCAACAATCATCAATGTTGACCGTGACCAAGCGGCGAAATATCTCTTCTTCACAACACGTAATGGAATTGTTAAACGAACTTCAACCAGTCAATTTAGCAATATTCGGACAAATGGTTTGAAGGCTTTGAAACTCCGAGATGGTGATGAACTGATTAATGTGCTTAGAACTTCGGGTGAAGATGAGGTGATTATCGGAACTCATTTGGGATACTCAGTTCGCTTTAAAGGTGCAGTTGTTCGTGATATGGGACGTGCAGCAGCCGGTGTTAAAGGGGTTAACCTCAGAGAAGGCGACTATGTTGTCGGAACTTCACGAATTGATGATAGTCAAGAAGTTCTTGTCATCTCAGAAAATGGTCTTGGTAAACGAACTCAGGCTTCGGAATATCCAACAAAAGGCCGTGGTGGTAAAGGGATGAAAGTCATGAATGTCACAGAAAGAACTGGTAAATTAGCTGGTTTAACTGCTGTCAATGGTGACGAAGATTTGATGGTTATTACAGATACAGGGGTTATTATCCGTACAAATGTGGCTAACATTTCTCAAACTGGTCGAGCTGCCCAAGGGGTTAAAGTAATGCGACTTGATGATGAAGCACAAATTGTAACCTTTGCACTTGTAGATCCAGTCATTGAAGATGAAGAAGTTGATGCGCCAGAACTTACTGATGAAACAATTTCTACTGACAATAACGAAGAATAATTGAAAAGAAAGTCTGCCAGTTACTGACAGACTTTCTGACTGAATAAGATGGTGCTGACAGCTCTGTCAGTAAAAATTAGAGAATGAAAAAAATAATAATTTGGGTTCTAGCAACACTTAGTTTAATTAGCTTAAGTGCTTGCGCTAATGGAAAATCTAGTCAAAAAGATAATCGTAATTTATTAACGTCACCAATTAATAAAGACGTGACGACAATGGGAACTTACATTAAAGTCACTGTTTATGACAAAGGAAAAGAAGCTGCAGTAGAAAAGGCTCTAAAACTTCCTGTTGAATACAATAATTTAACAACCGTTAATCAATCAGGTTCACAAATTGATGAGATTAACCAAAATGCAGGAATTAAACCTATCAAGGTGAATTCAAATGTATATGAATTAGTTAAAGCTGGTTATAACTATTCAGCTAAAGATTTAGGTTATGATATTACAATTGGTTCACTGACAAGTCTTTGGAACATTGGAATGGATAACGCTAGAAAGCCTGCTCAATCAGAAATTGATCAAGTTTTGCCTTTAATTAATTATCATGACATAAAATTTGATGATAAAAATGAAACAATTTATCTGACACAAAAAGGCGCTCGTTTGGACTTGGGTTCCATTGTCAAAGGGTTTGTTGCCATGAAAATGGTTGATTCACTCAAAAAAGATGGTGTTACCACAGGGATTGTCAACTTGGGTTCTAGTTCGATTTATGTGATTGGTCATTCACCGAGAGGTGCTGACAGTCCGTGGACAATCGGAATTAAGAATCCAAATGATCCAACTGGGACTCAAATGGGGATTATTAAAGCTTCTAATGAGCACGTCAATACTTCAGGAATTTACGAAAGATATTTAGAAGTTGATGGGCATAAATACAGTCATATTTTAAATCCTAAGACAGGCTATCCTTTTGAGAATGATATTGCCAGTATCACCTTGTTAATTTCAGGAAAAGATAAGACCAATGGTGATGGTTTGTCAACAATGATATACGCTATGGGAACTAAAAAAGGTTACGAATACGTTGAAAAGTTGAAAAACGTTGAGGCTGTATTTGTTGATAAAGATAATAAGGTTTATATCACACCTGGACTGAAAGACAAATTTCAGCTTTCAGATAAAAAAACATTTGAAGTTGGTAATATTACAAACTTAAAACAATTGTTTAAATCTTGCTATACGCAAGGTTTTTTGTGTAAAACAATTAAAACTTTTGACTCAGAACTTAAAGCATGATACAATGAATAAAAAGAGTACACAAAAAGACAAGGTGGGTAAAATGGCAGAGCGTAAAAAAACTAAAAGAGGAAAATATAACTGGCTGTTAAATACGTTTATTGTTCTTCTATTTATAGTAGGGTTAGTCTTAATTTTTAATAAGCCAATTCGTAACATGTTGATTGCAACAAATAGTAATAAATATCAACTTCATAATGTTTCACAAGAAAAGATAGAAAAAAACAAAAAAGCTGATGTGAGTTTTGATTTTGCTGCGGTAAAATCAGTAGATTTTCAATCAGTCCTTACCAACCAGTTTAATAGTCAACCTCTACCTGTAATTGGTGGTATTGCAATTCCCGAATTAAATATCAATCTTCCTATCTTTAAAGGGGTTGGAAATACTTCACTTTTATATGGAGCGGGAACAATGAAAGCTGACGAAGTCATGGGTGAAGGTAACTATAGTTTGGCTGGTCATAATATGACTGGATTTACTTCTGACTTATCTATCTTATTCACTCCGTTAGAGAAAGCAAAAGCAGGAATGACAATTTATGTGACTGATAAAGATAATATTTATCAGTATAAAATTGATAAGATTGATGTAGTGACGCCAGAACATGTTGAAGTAATCAATGATAGTCCAGGTAAAAAAGAAATCACTTTAGTAACCTGTGCTGATGCTGAGGCAACTCATCGAATCATTGTACATGGAACTTTTGTAGATAAGACATCTTACGATAAAGCAACCGATACCATGAAAAATGCATTTGAAACCAAATATAATCAAATTAAAAATTTCTGATTTAAGAACTTCGTTATTATACGAATTTTTTTTTATTTAAGATAGCGATTGCAAAAGAAGGAAGATGATAGTATAATTATCTTGGTAAATAAAGTAAACAGAGGGAAACTTATGAAATTTATTTGTAAATTAAAGATTACTTATTCATTTACAGGGTTATTATTTATATGTTTGTTTACGCTTATAGCTATGTTTTCTCAAGAAAACAGCGTTAGTGCTGATAGCGTCCCAACACTAGTTACTAAGAACTTAACTGTATATGCTGTTAGTGGTGACTTTTATAATCACGCTAAAGAAGCAGTTGTAACTGCCATAGACTCTAAGGGGAACCGAGTAGAGGGAGTAGATTATTACAACGGGCCGATAAAGTATAGTATATCAACTGATGCTTTTGGTAATTGGGTTACAGATAAACCAGGTATATACTCGGTAACTTATTCTTTTGGTGACCCTTATACCAAAGCTTCAATCAGTCAGGAAGTTAAGGTTACTAGTGTTTCTTTACCGTCGTCGTCACTACCTATAAGTGAAATAGAAAATACATTAAATAAGAATGCGATTGTAGATGAGGACTCTGATAATAACGCTGTTTATGATAACTATAATGGAAATATACTAATGGCTTTTTATGCACATGACATATCATATATGACAAAAGGCTTTGAAGCCAGAGAAGAAAAAAATTATATTTTAACTGGCGGATATAAAAAATATAACTATAGCGAAAATGAATTGAAATCAGCAACCTCTCTTATGGAAGGTTTCAGTAACGTATTGGAAGGAAAAAATACTGATTTTGACAAAATAGAAGCAATAGAAGATTACGTTGATGATTTAATGACTTATGATCTTGCAGGTGCAGAACAAGATGGTACGGAAGCAAATAATATTATATCTGGTGCACGTTTAAATGAAATTGTTGGCAATGACCATGACCAATATTATGGTCAAGCGTTTAGTGCTTTTTTATCTGGCAAAGGTGATTGCATGCAGTATTCGATGCTTTCAGAACTTGGTTATATCTATGCTGGAATTCCAGCAGTGACAGAAATTAATAATGGAAATGTACCTACTGATGGTTTTTACCTTTCCTTTGGAAATGGGGGACACGAGTGGAATGAGGTTCAAGTAAATGGACAATGGTACATTGCTGATGATACATGGGCCGATAATGATATACGTTGGAGAGGGCTTATAGGTATGGATAAACTTCCTACTCAGGATAAGATTGGAATAAATACATTAACAAATCAACCTTTATATTATCATACTGGTAATGTTCGGAAATTAACGTTAATGAATAAATCGATGATTAATCCAACCTTAACTACTCAGCCGATTACAACGATTTCTGGTAGTGGAAACTACCAAAATATTATGTATAATTCCATTGTGAATGCAGTTTATAGTGATGGTAGTTTAGTTCCGCAATCAGAAATACACTTTTGTGTCCCCACTATAACTGTCGATGGATTGAGTTATTGGGCAACAGATTATACTGGAGTTCATAATGTTAATTTCAATTTTAAAGACCCAAACACGGGGGATATAATTACTTCAACAGTATTGGTAACTACTGTTAGTCCAATTTTACTTACCACAACCGTTAGTGCAGCTTCTGGCAGTGGAAATTATGAAAAAGTGATGTATAACGCCATAGTGAATGCTAAGTATAGTAATGGAACTCAAGTCCCTCTGTCTTCTATCCATTACCTTGTTCCAACTATAATTGTTGATGGACAAACTCATTAGGCTACCGATTATCCTGGCAACTACAATATTCAATTTAATTTCACAGACATTACAGGACAAATCGTAAAAGCAAATGCAACAGTCATCATAAATTAAACAAAAAGGGAAAAACAAAATGAATGAAGAATTATATAATTTTTTACTGGGAAAAATATTTTATTTTTGTCAATTGCCAAGCTATACAAAATGGGGAATCTGGTCATTTGAACCTGACGGTAAGATAAAAGGAATGCATAGTGACTTTGAACAAACATGGAAAATTGAAAATGGGCGGCTATTAATTTTAGATAGTCAAGGGCACGTCACTTGTATTTTTGAAGGTCAGATAGAAAAAATGCAAAAAAGTCATTTGCTTCGTCCAGGAATGGAACATTTTCAAGTTGCTTTGATTGCTACTGATTTAATCGGTTATGATTATTTTGATAGCCTTTGCCCGATTGAAAATGATTTAGTTGCAGCATGTATGGAAACAGGGTCAGTGGCAAATGAAAAACTACGTCAGCTTCTTTTAGAAGATAAAACCATTGACGGTTATTATGCCGGTCGAGCTTATGCTGTTAAGAGAAAAGATTTAGAAATTGGATTAAAGCAATATAAAGGAGTTTTTTATGATTTAGAGCTTTCGCAAAACCAGCCTGATTTTTTTACTAAAAAACTTTTGGTTTGGTTCCCAGGACTATTGAGCTACAATCACGGGAATGCTCGGGAAAACTTCTTTCCTAATCCTTTTGAAGGAATTACAGGCTCTATTGCTAAAAATACAGTGGTATTAAGAATTGCCGATAGTAATTTAATTAATGGTTCTTATTATCTCAACACTCCTAATTTTAGAGATTATGAACAAAATATTCAGGAATTAATCGCAAAAACAGCCGAAGAAGAAGGGATACTTAGGGAGAATATACTATGTGCCGGTTCTTCCCGCGGGGTTATGGGTGCACTTTACCATGGATTACTTGGAAATTATGCACTTGTATCAATGGATCCTGTCGTAGATCGTAGTCCCTGGTTGCAATCTGCTGATGTTCAATTAATGTTTGATTGTATTCCTGTTTCATTCGTAGATAAGCTCAATCAATTATTGGAAAAAACAAATTTATCAGCTGAAAAAATACAAGTAATAACAAGCCCTCAAGTTCCGATTACTTATCCATTTATTATTCAATTAAAAACTTGGAAGTTAGCACTTAAAACTTATCGTATGAAGTTGGCAGATGAACAATTTGATTATCAGCCCTATGGTGGGAAAATGCATGGAGATTTTGTAAATCGTAATATCCCCCTGCTCTTGATGAAAATTAATGAATTTCTTTATGGATGCGATTCAATAGAGAATACGATAGATGAAAAAACCTTATAAATAATCAAGGTTTTTGATTATCCTCCAAATATAAAAATGGATGAAAAATTATTGAAAAAATGATATGATAACGACATATATTAATTATTTTTGGATAAAAGTTATTTGATAGAAGGAAGTTATGAAAAATAAAAAATCAGCTAAAGTTAAGCAAGATAAGGTAAAACAAAGATTAAAACGAGTAAAACCATGGCAGGATAAGTCTGCAAAACTTCTCGGGCATTTATTACAATTTGCCTCAATTTATGCTTTAATAGTTGGGATTGTCGGCTGGTTGATGCCTCCTGTTCAAAAACTATTATCTGGTTTCCTCTATCTTTTTGCCCTTCCTACCGATTTTAGTATTTTTAATGCAATTGTTCTATTTATTTTAGCAAGCTCAATTCGACACCGGAGAAGATTGGCACTTTGGATAGAAATTATCTATTTCCAATTAGCTTTTGTTGCATTTGGTCTTATTTTCTTATTGGCCTATTTCTTTGGACTTGTGACCAAAGAAGCACTTGACATGTCACAATTTTCTATCTTCTCACTTTTATTTGTTATTCTGGGAGTAGTTGTTTCTCTTGCGACAGCTGTATTAATGATTTTATCTCGAAATGCCTTCCCAACAAAAATTGTGAATGGCACTTGGTGGAAAGGTATAATTATTGCGGCTGTAGGATTTGTCTGCTCTATTATTGGCGGAGTAATCGTTTCATTTTTAACTTTCCATGGTTCTGTATCCTTAGCTCAAAGAATTGCTTACGTTTTTAGAGAATCTGTCAGTGATTTCCGTTACCTTCTTCCTTTTGGTCAGGAAATTTTCCCGTACAGCTCTGGAAATAATATTTGGGTCAGTACTACGATTTCAGTCATAATGCTTCTTGGTTTTATCAGCGCATTTCTCATTTTTACGCGCTCTACTCAAAAAGAACTTTCGGCAAATGCGAAACAAGAACTAGCAATCCGTCAGCTAATTCTAGATTATGGTGATAATGACTCGCTTGCTTACTTTGCGACTCGCAGAGATAAAAAAGCTATCTTTTCTAAAAATAAAAAAGCTGCCATCACTTATCATCTTTTTGGAGATGTTTTGTTAGCCAGCGGCGACCCAATCGGAGATGAAAAATCATGGAAAAGTGCGGGAGAAGCATTTCTCAACCTTGCACGAGCACAGGGCTGGACACCAGGCGTTATTGGATCCTCTGAAGCAGGAGCAAAAATGTATGCTCAATTAGGGCTGAACGCAACTGTATTCGGGGATGAAGCGGTCGTTATCGTTCGTGACTTTTCTATTGAAAATCCAGCCATGCATGATGTTGCACAAGTTATGCATCGTGCAAAAAGAGAAAACTATCAAGTCAAGATTCGTCGCCAGGCTGAAATTCCTGCTACAGAACTTAGTGATTTAACCAAATTAACTGAACAATGGCGAAATGGTGATGAACGTGGTTATTCAATGGCCTCAAGTCGATTTGGTGATCCAACAGACCAACAAATAATGATTGTAACGGCATCCGATGCTGCTGGAAAAGTTCAAGGAATTTTATCCTTTGTTCCGGTGGGGTCAGATAAACTGTCGCTTGATACGATGAGACGTTCTCCTGAGGCAATGAATGGAGCTGTCACTTTCATGATTAGCAGTTTGATAGAAGCAGCTAAAGAAAAAGAGATAAGCGAAATTAGTTTAAACTTTGCAGCAGCACGGCAATTCTTCATTAACGGAGAAACATTGCAAGCCAATGCCTTAGATAAAGCGGCACGAACTGTAATGAAATTCTTTTCGCGTTGGTACCAATTGGAATCACTTTATCGTTCAAATGATATTTACTTGCCAGAATGGCGAACTCGTTATATTTGTTATGATAATGGCGGTTCTCTTACTTCAGTTCTTTTTGCAATTGGCCAAGCTGAAGGATTTGTTCCGACGAATATCTTTTCTAAAATCAAAAGTTTCTTTTCACGAGATTATGACCCTAGAACAGAAAATCGCTGGTGGAAAAAATCAGATTTCATCAAAAAGGTTCATCGACTTGAAGAAAATAAACGATTGGAATTATTGAATGAAGCTGGTCATGATGACAGTTATCTAAAAAAATTAAAGGATCTTAGAGAAAATGGCATTCCACCATTTAGTCTTCCCGATAGCGAAACTGAATCAGTAGAAACCCTTAGAAATAAATTTGAATCAGTTGATGAATTTGATGAAAAAGAATATAGCATTCATGGGAAGTTAATTAGTTTGCGTGGCCGAGGCGCAATGCAATTTGCAGATTTGGCAGATAATCAAGCAAAAATTCAATTGGTTATAAAACGTGACACTCTTAATGAATATGCTGAATTAGAAAATCGTTTAGAAAATTTTGCAATATGGAAAAAAGATGTGACCGTTGGTGATAGAGTACTTGTTAAAGGAACGCTGATGCGCACGCAAACAGGTGAATTGAGTCTACGGGTTAACTCATGGAAAATGCTTTCTAAAACACTAAGAGAACTGACAGATATCGAAAAAATAGACCATACAAAATTTATTGAACGGACAGAATATTTATCAAGAATTAGAAGAGATTTGCTATCAAACAGATTTGTTGAAGTAGATAAGCAGGATTATTTGGCATTGGCTGCGGGATATGATAAGGTATTTTCTATTCAGAATTCAAAAGTAACAGTTTTATGGGCTTATCAATCAATTGAATCCTTAAAGAACCTTCTTAGTAATCTACTTGAAGATGAAGTTCTAATGGATTTATCAGAAGTTTTTCCAGACCCTGAAGCTAATGAAGATGCTTTGCCAGAGTTAAAAAGAGCGCTCAGTTATGGTTTGCCTGCTTTTGCAATGGCAGAGTTCTATTTACCAACTGAAGCAGCTGATTTAGGAGTAGATTCAGAAAATGAAAAAAAGTAATTACTTAATCATTATTGCTATTTGTGCTGCCTTATTGTACAATGCTTGGATTCTTGCATTTTGGTTAAATCCAACTGTAGTTAACTCAAGTCTTTTGAGTGGACTTTCTGCACTTGATCAACCTTATCATCAATTATTCACCTTAACAGATATTCTTTTCGCTTGTTTTTCTTTGATACTTGCGTGGGGACTTTTTAAACAAAATGAAAGAGAAGACAAACGTCTTCTCATAATTTTTCTTTCGATTGCGGGATTTGGTGCAGCAACAGGCTTAGCTACACTTTTTCCTTATGCTGATATTGCTCACAGTGAGGGAATTCCTAATCCTCTTAAAGCACCTGAACTCTTTTTACATGACGGATTAAGTGTTTTAGCATTATTATTTATTCTTACAGGAGTGATTTTTTCACTTTTAGTTTATCGAAATAAATTTGTTTTCCTTTTGGCCATTGCTTTTGTAATTACAACTTTGCTTTCTTTCATTGCGGGTGCAATTCCTCAGTTAGTAGGCCCTCTTGGTCAGCAGATTAATGGGGTGCTTGGTGGTATATGGTTAGTATTTATTTGTTGGAGAGTTCTGAACGACATTTCAAAAGAAGTTCGTAAGGAGAACTGACCGTACGCACAGGTGATAATTTAAGGAGTAATCTAGCAGAAATAAAGCCAAAAAAAGCCGCAAATAGATGACCCATATCCCAAATACTATGTTCAACGAATAACGGAAGTAAGATAAATAGTCCTAAAATTATAAGTCCAATATAAAACATTCGTTTTCTCATTATAAGGATGGCAGCAGCGCAACCAGCAACTAAAATATATGAAACACCAACATCAGTTGCCATTGCTAAAGAACTGGGAGCACGTCCGCTATTTATTGCCCAAAGTTCAAGAAAAATAGTAGTGAGACTGGCTAAAATATGACCAGACAATGTGATGACAATCATTCTTGGTGAACCATATTTTCGTTCTGCCCAAGCAATAACGGTCCAAAAAAGGACAACATAAATGAGGAGACCTGCTCCGTTATCCGCAACCCAAAAAGCACTATCAAAAAAAGTAGAGATTGGTTTATCAGAAACTCTGGCTATACTTGTTGAAGAATGGTTCGTTAGAATGTTAATTAAGTGTTGCGGTGCAGTTCTTTGAACTAGCGTAAAAGCGCAAAAAATGGCGGTATAGGTAAATGTTGCAGGAGCTGACTGAAGCCATTTTGAAAGAAAATGAGTATAGACAGATAATTTTCGAACCTCATCGTGAATTTTACGAGAAAAATGAGCTAAAAATTTTAAAAAATACCAAGTACAACATAAAATTAATACAGTTGATAAAAAAATCATAATTTATTCCTTTTCTTTTTATTATACCATTAAAGCTTATGGAGGGGTTAGCATATTTATTAGGTTTAGACCATAAAAATAGAAGATTATAAGAGGCTCGCATTAAGTGATTTACTTATGATATAATTAATAATGATTTGCAGCTAGGAGAATAAAATGAATCCACTATTACAAGGAATGAACGAAAAACAAGCAGAAGCGGTCCAAACTACAGAAGGGCCTTTATTGATTATGGCAGGAGCTGGTTCGGGTAAGACTCGTGTCTTAACTCATCGAATTGCTTACTTAATTGATGAAAAAATGGTTAATCCTTGGAATATTTTAGCGATTACCTTTACAAATAAAGCAGCAAAAGAAATGCGGGAGCGTGCTTTATCACTTACTCCAAGAGCACAAGATACATTAATTGCGACCTTTCACTCAATGTGTGTAAGAATTTTGAGACGTGATGCCGACCATATTGGTTATAATCGTAATTTTACAATTATAGATCCAGGGGACCAAAAATCGTTGATGAAACGAATTTTGAAAGAAGCTAATTTAGATCCTAAAAAATGGGAACCCAAAGGTCTTTTAAATGCGATTTCAAATGCTAAAAATGATTTATTAGATGAATCAGCTTATGAAGCTCAAACAAGCGCTAGACATCCATATGAAATGGTTGTTGCGCGTGTTTATAAGATTTACCAAAAAGAATTACGAAAAGCAGAATCAATGGATTTTGACGATTTAATCATGCAGACGTTGCGCCTTTTTGATGAAAACCCGGATGTCCTTTCTTACTATCAAGGAAAATTTCAATATATTCATGTTGATGAGTATCAAGATACCAACCATGCACAATATCAGTTGGTTAAACTTTTAGCCAGTCGTTTTCAAAATATCTGTGTCGTTGGGGATGCTGACCAATCAATCTATGGTTGGCGCGGAGCAGATATGCAAAATATCTTAGACTTTGAAAAAGATTATCCAAAAGCTAAAGTTGTTTTGCTTGAAGAAAATTACCGCTCAACAAAAACAATTCTTGATGCGGCAAACAATGTTATAAAAAATAATTTAAAACGTCGACCAAAAGAACTCTGGACGCAAAATGATGCTGGAGATAAGATTGTTTATTTCCGCGCTGGAAATGAACAAGAAGAAGCAAATAAGGTTTCTGAAATTATCACATCAGGCATTCGTTCAGGACGTTCTTATGCTGACTATGCTGTGCTTTATCGGACTAATGCTCAGTCTCGGACAATTGAAGATTCTTTTGTTAAATCTAATATTCCCTATACAATGGTTGCGGGAACTAAATTCTACTCACGTAAGGAAATTCGTGATGTTATTGCTTACTTAAATGTAGTAGCAAATCCAGCGGATAATATGAGTTTTGAACGAATTGTTAATGAACCTAAACGAGGAGTCGGTCCGGGGGCATTAGAAAAATTACGTCGTTTTGCTGACAGTCGTGGACTTTCTTTAGCAGATTCAAGTTTTGATATTATGTTATCCGATATTCGTGGAAAAGCGGCTGGTGAGATTTATAATTTGGCAATGGCCTTTGATTTGTTGAGAACCCATAGTGAAAGTTCAACAATCACAGAATTAGTTGAAGAAATGTTAGAGCGTACTGGCTATGTCAAAGCTTTGCAAATGATGCCAAGTATCGAAAATCAAGCACGAATTGAAAATATTGAAGAATTCTTGTCAGTAACTAAAGGGTTTGATGAAAAATCAGAAATTCCTCTAGATGAAGAAACGGGAGAGCCAATTGTTGAAACTGGATTAGATAAGTTGAGCCGTTTCCTTAACGAAGTTAGTTTGCTTTCTGAAACAGATGCTTATGAGGAAGAATCTGACCAAGTAACAATGATGACCCTGCATGCGGCAAAAGGTTTGGAATTTCCAATTGTTTTCTTAATTGGAATGGAAGAAAACATTTTTCCTTTATCACGGGTAAATGAAGATATTGATGAGTTGGAAGAAGAACGTCGTTTGGCTTATGTTGGAATTACACGGGCAGAAGAAACGCTCTACTTAATGAATGCCAATCAACGTGTGCTTTATGGTAAAACGAATTATAATCGTCCCAGCCGTTTTATTTCGGAAATTGATGATGAATTACTAGAATATGCTGGGATTGCTCGTAAAGCAAATTCAAGCTTCAATGCTTCTTATAAATCTGGTGGTTTTGCCAGTGGGATCTCGATGTCAGATGCGCTTCATCAAAGAAAAGCAGTCATTAATCCAACTGCAGCTCAAGCGACGATTAATAATTCTGAAACAGAAGATTGGCAAATTGGCGATACAGCGATTCACCGTAAATGGGGCGAAGGTATGGTATTAGGAATTTCTGGTTCTGGTAAAAATATGGAACTCAAGATTAATTTCCCAGAAGTCGGAATGAAACGTTTATTAGCAGCAATGGCTCCAATTGAGAAAAAATAGAAAAAGTAGTGAAAAAATAATGACTTATCATGAGTTAGAACAAGTCGAATTGACAAATATGTGTGCCATTATTGACGAAAAAACCCATAAAGTTCTTGTTCAAGAGCGTAAAAAATCATGGACTGGAATTGCTTTTCCTGGAGGACATCTGGAAAAAGGTGAGGCTCTTGTTCCGTCAACAATAAGAGAGATTAAGGAAGAAACTGGACTTGATATCACAAATTTAAAACTTTGTGGAGTTAAGGATTGGTTTGAACCTGAGAAGAACAGAAGATATATGGTTTTTCTTTATTCAACAACAGAATTCTCTGGTCAATTAATTAATGAAACAGATGAAGGAAAAGTTTTTTGGCAAGATATTAATCAATTAGCGAATTTGAATCTTGCAAGTAGTTTTCTTGAAATGGCAGACATGATGCTTCACTCAACTTACTCAGAATTTGTTTATGAGATTGATGGAGAGCATTGGGAAAAGAAATTTTATTGATTTTGCATAATAACTATTATGTAAAGTGATTGGATAGAGGTAGAAATGACTGAATTAAGAAGATGTAATTGGTGTTTGTCAACTGATAAAATGATTCATTATCATGATACTTATTGGGGAGTGCCTTTACATAATGATCAGGAACTTTTTGCAAAATTGGTCCTTGATTTAAATCAAGCAGGGCTTTCTTGGGCAACAATATTAAATAAACAAGAAAATTTTTATGAAGCTTTTGATAATTTTGAAATTGAAAAAATAGCAGTATATGACGAGAACAAAGAACAAGAACTTTTACAAAATGCGGGAATTATCAGAAATAAATTAAAGGTTAAAGCGGCGATTGTTAATGCTCAAAAAGTTTTAGAAATTCAAAAAGAATTTGGCTCCTTTAATAAGTACATCTGGTCATTTACTGACGGAAAAGTTTTACAGCATCAAGTTAATGATGAGTCAGAAATTCCAGCAACAAATGAACTTTCTGACAAAATGAGTAAAGATATGAAGAAACGCGGTTTTAAATTTACAGGTTCAACGGTTATCTATGCTTTCTTGCAAGCTGTAGGAGTGATTAATGATCACGCAGATTATTGTTATAGACAAGCAGAATTAATGGATTGAAGCGCTTTCTTGTGGTAAACTGGTTATAGAATTAAAGTTGTAATTACTATAAAATTTTATCAGAAAAGGAGCTTACTATGGCTAATATTCACCCTTATCTTACTTTTAATAATACGAAGGAAGCATTAGATTATTATAAAGATGTTCTTGGAGCGACAAATATTTCACGACTGCCTCTGGCTGAAGAACAAGCTGAACAATTTGGGGTTCCAATTGAGAAGGCTTCCGATTTAACAATGCATTCTCAATTTGACATTCTAGGTTCAACCATTATGGCTGCGGATAATTTTATGAAAGTTGATCCTCTTGTTTATGATTCCATTTCAATTTTAATTGATTTAGATTCGGAAGACGAACAAGCGGTCTCACAAGCAGATGCTTTTTGGAATAAGGCTGTTGAATCGGGGACAGTCACTGTTAATTTACCTTTTGAAAATCAATTCTGGGGTGGAAAAATGGGTGATTTTACTGACAAGTACGGAGTGCGTTGGATGCTACATGCTCAGCCTTATTCTAAGTTACAATCGAACTCATAAATCTTTATAAGTAAAAATGGAAAGTACTGACGATTCTGTCAGTACTTTTTGTGATTTATTCTGAAAATATTTTTAATGACAGCTAAAAATTTTATAGATATTTGGAAAGTTGCTAAAAATTTGTTATAATAACTATGTGAACTTTAACACAAAAGGAGTAATTTATGAAAATTTGGACTAAACTAGGCTTGCTAACGCTTGTGGGCCTCTCTTTGACTTCTTGTGGGAGTAATACAAAGAATACAAAAGGACAATCAAGTTCGTCTCAGAAAGTTGAAACCTCGGCTGGTGCAAGTAAATCAAACATCTATGCTGATCCTTCTACTTTAAGTGATAAATACGATGTGATTATTGTTGGTTCTGGTGGGGCTGGAATGACTGCAGCAATTGAAGCAAAAGATGCTGGAATGAATCCAGTCATTTTAGAAAAAATGCCAATTGCTGGTGGAAATACTTCAAAAGCCTCAGCTGGTTTGAACGCATCAGAAACATCAGTCGAAAAAGCACAAGGTGTCGCTGATTCAAATGATAAATTTTATGAAGAAACGCTCAAAGGTGGTGGCGGTACGAATGACAAGGCACTCCTTCGTTATTTTGTTGACCACTCGGCTGGTGCTGTTGATTGGTTAAATACAAATGGAATTGTTTTAGATAATTTAACTACGACAGGGGGAATGTCAGTTTCAAGAACTCACCGACCACATGATGGTTCAGCAGTTGGTGGTTATTTGGTAAAAGGTCTTGAAGAAAATATTACCAAACGAAATATTCCCTTATTTGTAAATAGTGATGTTACCAAAATTACTGAAAAAGATGGTAAAGTATCTGGAGTTAAAGTTAAGATTGAGGGTGAAACTAAAGATATTTCTTCTAAAGCAGTCGTTGTTACAACAGGTGGATTTGGTGCAAATAAGAAAATGATTGCAAAATATCGTCCTGACCTTAAAGATTATGTGACAACAAATGCGGCTGGTTCAACTGGTGACGGAATTACTATGATTTCAGAACTTGGTGGGGAATTAGTTGATATGGATAAAATTCAAATTCATCCAACTGTATTCCAAAAAACAGGTTATCTTGTTTCAGAATCAATTCGTGGTGAAGGGGCGATTCTTGTAAATCAAAAAGGGAAACGTTTCTTTAATGAAATGGATACTCGTGATAAAGTTTCTGCTGCTGAACTTAAACAACCAGGAAAATATTCTTATGTTATTTTTGGAGAAGGAACTAAAGATAAAGTAAAAGCAGTTGAACAGTATATATCTAAAGATATGGTCGTTGAAGCTGACAGTATCAAGGGACTTGCTGACAAGCTCGATATTAATGAAAAAGCACTGACTTCAACAATTGATGGTTGGAACAAAGCTGTATCAACTAAAAAAGATGAAGACTTTGGTCGTACAACAGGAATGACTACTGAAATATCAGGTAAGTATTATGCCATTAAAGTGGCTCCAGGAATTCACCATACAATGGCTGGGGTAAAAATTAATACAAATACTCAAGTCTTGAAAAAAGATGGTAGTCCAATTCAAGGATTATATGCTGCCGGAGAAGTTACAGGTGGTCTCCATGGTGGTAACCGCATTGGTGGTAACGCTGTTGCTGATATTGTTATCTTTGGACGACAAGCTGGAACTCAATCTGCGGCCTATGCTAAAACAAGCAATTAATATTTACTTATAAGTAGTTATTAAGAATAAAAGTTACTGACGGAGTATTTGTCAGTAACTTTTTGTATTATTAAGATTGATTAAAGGTAAATTCTTTGAAATAGATAAGAAAATTAAGTATAATTTAATTATGAAAAAGTATTTTTCAAGCTTTATTAAGGAGGCTTTTTATGGCAAAACATTCAAAAGCGAGTTCAAAAAACAGCAAAAAAGTAATTGCAATTGCCAGTTTGGCAGTCATTTTAGTAGTTGCTCTCGGAATCATTGCTTATCAAGTTTTTTATCCTCATAAAACTCCTGATAAGTCAGCCTCTTTTGCACAAACAAGCTCGACAAAAGTAAGTAAGAGCACAAGTAGTAAATCACAAAGCTCTAGTACAACGAGTGATTCAACTCAAGAATCAACTTCCGCTTCAAGTAGTTCAAAGACTTCGGCATCTTCAAGTAATGACTCTCCAAAAAGCTGGTCAACTCTAACTGGAAAGCAGCAAGATGCAGTTTATGCCCAATGGGTTAATAATGCTCAAGGCAAATTTGATGTTTATACTGGAGAATCTTACTTAACTTATCTTGTTAATGTAGGTTCAAATGGCGTATCCACGTATTCTGACCCTGTAAATGTTATCCAAAATACAGCACGTATTCAACAAAATGCTGATGGAACCTATTATTTACAAGTTCCTGATCCAACGCAGACAGGTTTAAGAATGGCACAGGATCCATGGCCAATGGTTAAATGGCAAACTAAAGAAACACTGACAGGTGCGCAACTTGTAGCTAAATATGGTTCGGATGCTTCGCTCAATAGTGGTAGTTCACAAATCAAATCAATAAATGCCACAAAAGTTCCAACAGGAAATTAAGTATAAAAAAAGATTGACTTTGGTCAGTCTTTTTTAGTCAGAGAAATTATTGACATTCTGTCAGTAATTTTTTTTATGGAAAGGACCAATCATAAAGACTGTAAGTGATTTTTTAGTCAAAAAATGCTATAATTTTCAGGATGAATGAAAATTTAAATGGTATTTTAAATGTCTATAAAGAAGCGGGCTGGACATCTTTTGATGTTGTTGCCAAACTTCGTGGTATTTTAAAAACAAAAAAAATTGGACATGGTGGAACTTTAGACCCTTCTGTGACAGGCGTTTTACCAGTGGCCGTTGGAAAATCGACGCGGTTATTAGAGTACATGGAAGCGGCAGGTAAAATTTACGAAGGTGAAGTTACTATTGGTTTTTCAACGGAAACCGAAGATGCTGACGGGGAAGTTGTCAGTAAAACGCCAGTAGAACGGGAGCTGACAGAGTCTGAAATTGACTCAATAATGAAAAATTTTATTGGAAAAATAAAGCAAATTCCTCCAATGTATTCAGCCGTAAAAATTAACGGAAAAAAATTGTATGAATATGCCAGAGCTGGTCAGACAGTTGACCGTCCGGCAAGAGAGATTACAATCAAATCATTTGTCAGAACAAGTCCCGTGATGACTGATGAAGCGGCAGGTTTGGTAAGCTTTTCTTTCAAAGTTGAGTGCAGCAAAGGAACCTATGTCCGAACATTAGCAGTAGATTTAGCAGAGCAACTTGGTTACGCAGGACATATGTCAAAATTGCAAAGAACAGCAAGTAATGGACTGATGATTAAAGATGCTGTCAAACTCTCAGAGATTGAAGCAGCAATGGAGGCAGGAGAGCTTTCTAGCTTAATGTACCCAGCAGAATATGCTGTCAGTGATTTGCCAAGAGTAAATTTGACTGCTGATCAGTTTGAAATGGCACGAGTTGGAAAAAAATTTGCTGAGGATGATTGGGTTACAGATGAAACTACTGACAGCCCTGTCATTAAGTCTAATAAAAGTGAATTTTTACTGACAGACTTGTCAGAACTGACAAGAGATAAATTTGCAGCCTTTTATGATGATAAATTAATTGCTGTTTACATGAAACATCCAGAAAAAGCAGGAATTTGGAAACCAAATAAAGTATTGGTTTAATTCTTAGCAATATGAGCCAAAGTGAGAAAAATGGAAATATTAGAATTTAATGATGAACTAAAATTTGATGAAGAACTTATCCTTGTCCTCGGTTATTTTGATGGATTACACCGAGGACATCAAAGTCTTTTTACAGAAGCTAAAAAAATTGCGGCGGTATTGAATTTAAAAATAGCTGTTTTTACCTTTCCGGAAAAACCAACATTAACCTTCAACAAATTTGAGCCTGAAATGCTTTTGAAATTAACTTCAGATGAAAAACGAGCAGAGTTCTTTGCTGAAAATGGGGTAGATTACCTTGTATTTAAAGATTTCACTTCTAATTTTGCTCATCAAACTTCAACTGAATTTGCAGAAAGTGTCGTCAAAAGATTCAATCCCAAAGTGGTGATTACAGGATTTGATTATACGACAGGCTCTGATATGAAAAATCTCAAGTCAACGGAAGACTACCGTGTGGTCATCATGCCGGAAAAAGCGGATGAACATGGAAAAATTTCATCGACACGGATTAGAAAAGCAGTTGAAGAAGGTGATATTGTACAAGCAAATGAACTTTTAGGTTATTCTTATGAAACAAGAGGCCTTGTTGTTCATGGTTTTGCCCGCGGAAGACAACTGGGCTATCCAACAGCAAATCTAGTAATTAAAGATTACGTTCATTTGCCAGCTGTTGGAGTTTATACCTGTGATGTCATTTTTGCTGGAGAACGTCATCGTGGCTTTGCTTCAATTGGATATAATGATACTTTTAACGGGACTGAAAAAACAGTTGAAGTTCATATTTTTGATTTTAATGGAGAAATTTATGGTGAAAAATTGACTGTTTTATGGCTAGATAAAATTCGCGATATGATTAAATTTGATGGGATAGATCAATTAATTAAACAAATGAAAGAAGACGAGCAAATTGCTCGTGATTTCAAAGCGTAAATAAACTGTAAGTAAATTGGGAAAAGAGATTTGGAAAGGGAGTAGAAAAACAACGTGAGTCAAAATGACATCCGCTGTTTTTTTATGATGAAAAGAGATGAAAATTAATAACAAAAAAGTTGTAATTGTTGGAGCTGGAGCCGTCGGGAGTACTTATGCTCATAACTTAGTTGTTGATGATTTAGCAGATGAAATTGCAATAATAAATACCAACAAAAGTAAAGCTTCAGCCAACAGTTTAGACTTGCTTCATGCGCTTCCCTATTTAAATGCAGCTCCTAAAAACATTTATGCTGCTGATTATTCAGATGTTTCTGATGCAGATATTGTTGTTTTGTCTGCCAATGCTCCATCAGCAACTTTCGGAAAAAATCCAGATCGCCTACAGTTATTAGAAAATAATGTCGAAATGATTCGTGATATAACTCGTAAAACAATGGATGCAGGTTTTGATGGTATTTTCTTGGTCGCATCAAATCCAGTTGATGTCCTTGCCCAAGTTGTTGCAGAAGTATCTGGATTGCCTAAACATCGTGTGATAGGAACAGGAACGCTTTTAGAAACTAGTCGGATGCGCCAGATTGTTGCTGAAAAACTCCAAATTAATCCTAAAAGTATTCATGGATATGTTTTAGCTGAGCATGGGAAATCAAGTTTTGCCGCTTGGTCAAATGTGACAGTCGGTGCGATTCCATTAACAACGTGGCTCAAAAAATATCCTAATCCAGAGTTTCCAACCTTCGATGAAATTGATCAAGAAATTCGTGAAGTAGGTTTGGATATCTTTATGCAAAAAGGAAATACCTCTTACGGAATCGCTGCTTCATTAGCTCGTTTGACAAGAGCAATTTTTAGAAATGAAAGCGTGATTCTACCAGTTTCTGCCTATTTGACAGGAGAGTATTGCCAGTCCGATTTATATACAGGAAGTCCTGCAATTATTGATAGAACAGGTGTTCGAGCGGTCCTAGAGTTAGAATTAACTCAAGAAGAGCAAGAAAAATTTAAAGCTTCAACGGTTCTTCTTAAAGAGAATTTTGATTCAATTAAAGAAAAATGTACTTTGTAAATATAATAAAAAGAATAAAGAAATTTATTCTTTTTATTATACAAAACAATGAAATAATATTTCAAAATAAAAAAAGGTTAAATTGATACTTGAAACAATAATTCTTTTAGGTTATAATGAATACGTTATCAGGAAATAATATTTCGGAAGGATAAAAAATGTACGGTTATTCAATTTTTATGAATAGAGACTTAAATGAAAAGGACTATTTATATATTGACAAGATGACTAATCATGGTTTTAAAGGGATTTTCACATCGATGCATATTCCCGAGGATGAAGCAAGTCTATATAAAAAAAGACTAATAGACTTAGGAACAGCTGCTAAAAAGAATCATTTGAAACTTATGGTTGATATTTCAGGTCAAGCTTTAGAAAAAGCTGGATTTTCTATTGATAGAGTAGAAGAACTTCAAGAACTTGGAGTAACTGGTCTCAGAATGGATTATCATATCAGCAATGAGACAATTGCGCAAGTTAGTCAAAAAATGACTGTCAGTCTAAATGCCAGTACAATTAGGCAAGAAGATATTGACGAGTTAAAAGAAAATAAGGCAAACTTTAATCAGCTTGAAGCCTGGCACAACTATTACCCAAGACCAGAAACAGGCCTTTCTCGGGAGAGCTTTCTTAGAAAAAATGAATTTTTGAAAAGAAATTCATTTAAAGTTATGGCCTTTATTCCGGGAGATGATTCTCTACGCCATCCTTTATATGAAGGATTACCAACCCTTGAAGCGCACCGCTATCAACATCCACTCTCTTCCTTACTTGATATGGAGTCTATAAATATAGATCATATTTATGTTGGGGATGGAGGATTAAAAGCAAGAACAGCTTGGCAGATTAACCAATATCTTCAAAAGAGGGAACTTGTATTGCAAGCAACCCAAGCAACAAGTGATTTTGCTAAAGTTCTCAGTGAGCATGAAAATAGACAAGATGATGCTAGAGATGTGATCCGCAGCGCTCAGGCCCGCTTCAATGAAATTTCTGAAATAAATCCAGAAAATACAATTGAGAGAAAAAAAGGCTCAATTACTATTGATAATTGTGAATATGGTCGTTATATGGGCGAAATTCAAATTACTAAAAGGAATTTGCCAGCAGATAAAAAAGTAAATGTTGTGGGAAATATTATTAAAGAAGATTTAGAACTTATTTCTTTTATTGGCCCAGGACAAAAATTTAAAATAGAAAAAGAGAAAAATAATGATTGATTTATCAACACTAACAACAGAACGACGAAATAACGAAACTTTTAACCTTGACCAAATGACTGTCGCAGAAGCGCTTATTAAAATGAATAATGAAGATAAAAAAGTTGCTTTTGCAGTTGAAGAAGCACTTCCAAATATTGAACCAGTTATTTCATCAGCGATTGAAGCTTTTAACAAAGGTGGCCGTTTGATTTATATGGGTGCTGGAACAAGTGGTCGTTTAGGTGTACTTGATGCCGCTGAATGTGTCCCAACCTTTGGCGTACCAGCTACCCAAGTGATTGGTTTAATTGCCGGTGGTGACAAAGCAATGACGGTTGCTGTCGAAGGGGCTGAGGATAGTCTTGAACTTGGAAGACAAGATTTGATTGATTTGAAGTTGAATGAGAACGACCTTGTTTTAGGAATCGCTGCCAGTGGTCGGACTCCATATGTAATTGGAGCTTTAGATTACGCTAAAGAAATTGGTGCTAAAACGGCAAGCCTTTCTTGTAATCTTAATGCTGAAATTTCAAAACATGCCGAATTTCCAATTGAAGTTGATTGTGGACCAGAATTTTTAACAGGCTCAACAAGATTAAAATCGGGAACAGCTCAAAAATTAATTTTGAATATGATTTCAACAATTTCAATGATTGGGATTGGTAAAGTTTATAATAACTTGATGGTGGATGTTAAACCAACAAATGAAAAATTAGTTGAGCGTAGTAAACGCATCATTATGCAAGCGACAGATTGTACTTATGAAGAAGCCGAAGAAAAATTCATTGAAGCCGATCAAGATGTTAAACTTGCAATTGTCATGTTATTAACTGATTGTGCAGCAGAAGAAGGAAAAACCAAGCTTGTTAGAGCAAATGGTTTTGTGAAAAATACTCTGAATTAAGAATTTACCTTTTAAGGTAGGAGAAGGAGCAAAAATGGCAGAAGAAAAAATAGCTCGTATTGCACGGGAGATTTATGAAAATGTTGGTGGAACACAAAATGTAAAAAAATTGATTCATTGCATGACTCGTGTTCGGATGACCATTATTGATGATTCAAAAGTTAACTTAGCTGGTTTAAAGGCAATTGATGGAGTGATGGGTGTCGTTGAAGATGAAACACTACAAGTTGTCATCGGACCTGGAACTGTAAATAAAGTTGCTCAAGCAATGGTTGAGACAGTTGGGGTAAGGTTAGGAGAAACTTTCCCAAGTGCTGAAGGTCAATCAATTGATGATTTAATGGCAAAAACAAAATCGGAAGCTAAAGAAAAGTATAATAAGCCTTCAAAATTTAAAGCGGTTCTTAATACGATTTCTAAAATATTCGTTCCATTGATTCCTGCTTTTGTTGGTGCCGGTTTGATTGGTGGGCTGGCCTCTGTTTTAGGAAACTTAGTCACTGCTGGTACCTTAGATGCCGCAACATGGACCCAGTTTATTACCGTCTTAAAAATTATTCAATCTGGAATTTTTTCTTACTTAGCCATCTATGTCGGAATTAATTCAGCTCAAGAATTTGGAGCAACACCTTCGCTTGGTGGTGTTATCGGTGCGGTTTCCTTGCTCACAGGAATGAACCCAGAAGCACCATTGAAAAATATCTTTAATGGAAGTGCACTTTCGGCAGGACAAGGTGGAATTATTGGCGTAATTTTCGCTGTTTGGTTACTATCGATTTTAGAAAAACAACTACGTAAATTTATTCCTGACTCAATTGATATTATTGTGACACCAACCATTGGTTTATTGGTCATTGGTTTTGCGGAGATTTTTGCCATTATGCCGGTAGCGGGAGTTATTTCTTCAAGTTTAGTCGGGGCAATTAACTTTATTCTTCAAGTTGGTGGTGGTTTCTCTGGCTTTGTTTTGGGTGTACTTTTCTTACCAATGGTTATGTTTGGTTTACACCAAATCTTAACCCCTATTCATTTAGAAATGATTGCTAAAACGGGCTCAACACAATTATTGCCAATCCTTGCAATGGCTGGAGCTGGTCAAGTTGGTGCTGCGATTGCGCTTTGGCTTCGTTTGAGAAAAGATAAAGAATTTGTCGAACTTGTTAAAGGTGCTCTTCCAGTAGGGATTTTAGGAATTGGAGAACCTTTAATTTATGGGATTACCCTACCTCTTGGTCGTCCATTCATCACGGCCTGTATCGGTGGGGGGATTGGTGGTGCAATCATCGGTTCATTAGGTCAAGCTGGAGCCATTGCTATTGGCCCTTCAGGCCTTGCTCTCCTTCCACTTATTGCCAATGGCAAATGGTGGGTTTATCTTCTTGGACTATTGGGTGCTTATATTGGTGGATTTATTGCTACTTATCTCTTTGGTATTCCTAAAGATGCAAAAGAAAAAGCAGATAATTATGGAAAATCAGTCCAAATGGAAACTATTCAACCTACTTTACGTGTTGTGACAACTCCAGAATTTTCTAGTTCAACAATTGCATCACCACTTGAGGGGAATGTGAAAGAACTTTCTACAATTGAGGATGAAGTTTTCTCAAGCGGAATGTTGGGTAAAGGAGTAGCCATTGAACCAGATAATGGAGATGTCGTTTCGCCCGTCGCTGGAGTTGTTACTACAGTTTTTCCAACTAAGCACGCGATTGGTTTGACTAGTGATGACGGTGTTGAAATTCTAATTCATATTGGAATGGATACTGTTGGCTTAAATGGTGAAGCTTTTGAAAGTTTCGTTAAGCAAAATGATCGTGTCAAAAAAGGAGATTTACTGGTAAGAGCAGATCTTTCAAAAATAAAAGCAGCAGGTTTATCTATAATTACACCTGTGGTTATCACAAATTCTGATACTTATCGAGAAATTATTATCAGTCATGGTGGGAAAATAATTAAAGAAGAACGGAGAGGTTAAATGGATACTTTACTTATCATTAGGCAAAATTATTCTAGCTTTACGACAGTTGAGAAAAAAATAGCTGACTATATTTTTGAAGTCGGAGAGAAAATGCTAGAAAAAAGTGCGCAAGAAGTGGCTGGAGAAATTGGTAGCTCCTCTGCGGCTTTAGTAAGATTTTCCAGAAAGTTAGGTTATGATGGATTCTCCCAGTTTAAACAAAAATTGAGTGCCTCGTATGCTGCTCATGTAGATGATGAAGAATACTACAAGGAAGTAAATGATTCTGAATCACCTACTTCAATTAAGAATAAACTCAAAGTCCGGGTAAATCACATGGTAGAGACGACAAATTCTGCTCTGTTGGATGATGAAATCATGGAAGCTGTGTCTTCAATTGATGCTGCTGAGAATATCTTTGTTTTTGGAATTGGAGCATCTTCAATGGTTGCTCAGGATATTTTTCAAAAGTTTAGTCGAATTGGCAAGCAAGTTATCTTTATTCAAGATGCCCATTTATTTGTTTCCTCTCTTTCTGTTTCTAATAAAAAAACAATCTTCATTGGAATTTCAATGAAGGGGGAAACAAAAGAAGTTCTGGAACTCGCAAGCGTGGTGAAAAATATGAAAATCCCCATTATTGCAATTACTTCTCGGGAAAATTCAAGCTTAGGACAAATGGCTGATTGTATTCTTCATTCTGTTTCTGGTGAAGATTATCAAATGCGGACTGCTGCAACAATGAGTTTGATGGCTCAGCTTTATGTTGTTGACATTCTTTTTTATATGTATGTATCAGAGCATTTTACAGAAAGTTATGACAAGTTGGAAAAAACACGTGATGCTATAAAATTATTGGAAAAAAAGTGACAGGATTGAAATTTATTAATGATGAGTTGATTTCTGCAATTTTTTTCACAATGTGATAAAATAGACCTTGTAAAAGATGGACTGAAGTCCAAAATTTAAGAGGCTTAAACGCCCTATAAGGAGAATTAGAATGTCACGTAAACCAATTATCGCTGGTAACTGGAAAATGAACAAAACTTTGTCAGAAGCGCAAGCTTTTGTTGAAGCTGTAAAAAATAACTTGCCTTCATCTGATAATGTTGAATCAGTTATCGGTGCACCTGCACTTTTCCTCGCTCCTATGGCTTACCTTCGTCAAGGTTCAGAATTGAAACTTGCTGCTGAAAATAGCTACTTTGAAAATGCTGGAGCGTTCACTGGTGAAAATAGTCCAGCTGCTATCGTTGATTTAGGTGTTGAATACATCATCATCGGTCACAGCGAACGTCGTGAATATTTCCACGAAACTGACGAAGACATCAACAAAAAAGCAAAAGCAATCTTCGCTGCTGGAGCAACTCCAATCCTTTGTTGTGGTGAAACTTTGGAAACTTTTGAAGCTGGAAAAACAGCTGAATGGGTTTCAGGTCAAATCGAAGCTGGTCTTGCTGGCTTGAGTGCTGAACAAGTTTCAAACTTGGTTATTGCTTATGAACCAATCTGGGCAATCGGAACTGGTAAAACTGCAACAAACGAAATCGCTGACGAAACTTGTGGTGTTGTTCGTTCAACAGTTGAAAAACTTTACGGAAAAGAAGTTTCAGAAGCTGTACGTATCCAATACGGTGGTTCAGTTAAACCTGAAACAATCGAAGGATTGATGGCTAAAGAAAACATCGACGGTGCCCTCGTTGGTGGAGCTTCACTTGAAGCTGATAGCTTCCTTGCATTGCTTGAAATGTACAAATAATTTTATAATTATGGGTTGAATGAAAGTACTGATTCTGTCAGTACTTTTTTCGTACATTTTTTAGTTTTTGTCATAGGATTGAAGTTTACAGTTCTGCTAGTATCTCTATCAGTAAAACTTTTGATAAAATAAAGAGATGACAAATTAATTAAGGGGAGAAAAATGTGTACCAGTTTTCAACTAAAGTCAAGTGACGGTGGATTGGTTTTTGCTAGAACAATGGATTGGCATACTTTTAATGCCGCTGCCCTTGTTCTACCAAGAAATTATGAATGGACAAGCGTCTATAACAATCAAAAAATGATTAATCCATATGCCATCCTTGGCGTCGGAAATAGCGAAATGAGATTACATGCTGATATTTCAGATGGTGTAAATGAATATGGCTTGGCGGCACAAAAACTAACTTTTTCAAATCAGTCAGATTACGCTAAAGAAGCAGAGAAGGGAAAAGTTCAACTTGCTGCTTTTGAATTTTTGCTTTGGTTGCTGGGGAATTGCCGTTCAATTGAGGAAGTTCGTCAGAATATTGATAATGTACAGTTGATGACTGATGAAAATGCAATCTACAAATTTGGACGTAATGATTTACATTTTTCTGCGACAGATCCAAACGGCCAAATGATTAATATTGAACCGCATGGTGGACGATTGGTCATTTCAGATAATCCAATTGGTGTGGTTACAAATGCTCCTAAATTTGAGAATGAAGTTGAGAAATTAAGGACTTATATGGATATCAATTTACTGACAGAAAGTGAAAATACTTCTGTCAGTAAAAATGAGGATAGTAATTCATCATTAGAAAATCTGTCAGTAAAAAATGATAATCCTAACCAAATTTCGACAGGAAGTTTCAATGGGAAACCAGTTTTTCCTGGAGGATTCACACCAACAGCTCGATTTATTCGAGCAGCTATTTACAAAGAAAGAGCGGTGTATCCTAAAGATGAACAGCAAAATATTGTTGAGGCATGGCATATTTTAAATGGTGTTACAGTTCCAAAGTCTGAAGGCCGCTCAGGGACTTATACTGTTTATCGCAGTGCTGTGGAAGTGAACAGTCGCAGACTTTACTTACAAACGTATGATGATTTAAGTATACAAGTCTATCGTTTCCCAGATGAATTATAATCCTAAGATTTTGTTATAATGAAAACAAAATTATTTTAGGAGAATTTAATGCATCTCATCGTTATTTTAGGCGCACTTATTTCAATATCTTTTACAACTACTTATCTTATCGCTAGTCTGCGTGGTCGAGTTAAACCGAATAGAATTACTTGGTTAATTTGGGGAATTGCTCCATTGATTAGTACAGCAGCATCCTTATCAACTGGTGTTTCTTGGGCAAGTTTACCCGTATTTATGGCTGGCTTTGGTCCAATTTTAGTTTTTATTGTTTCGTCATTTAACAAAGCAGCTTATTGGAGAATTGAAAGATTTGATTATATTTGTGGCCTTGTTTCTATTTTGGCCTTAGTAGCTTGGTATTTGACTAAAAATCCTAATATTGCGATATCTCTTGCGATATTATCAGATGCTCTAGCCGCATTACCTACCATGTTAAAAGGTTGGAAGTATCCCGAAACAGAAAATGGTTTCTTGTTTTTAGGTAGTCTTTTTTCTGCATCAACAAGTTTTACAGAGATTCATCATTGGAATTTCGCAGAAGTTGCTTTTCCAATTTATCTCATCTTGCTTAGTTTGACAATGTTATTCCTTATTGAAGGAAGAAGAAAATACTTAAATTATAAAAAAGTACTTTGACAAGTATTTTTTTATAATTTAAGCCTTAAGATAAAGTACGATTCTAATATAAAATTGCAAAATAAAGTAATTTATAATAAAATATAAAGATATAAACGTATTTTATATTTAATTTTTGTATTTTAAAATAATAAATATGGTTTCAATTGGAAGACCTAAACTTTAATAGGATTTAAATGTTTTAAGCTCAATAAGTGAAATGTTGAAAAAGTTATGCGAAAGGTAACGAATGTGAGAAAATATCAAAAGGAAAATGTTTACGAAGCTTTCAATAAACGACTAGATTATATTTGTAATTATTTCGACCACTTAATTGTCTCCTTTTCTGGCGGGAAAGATTCTGGATTGATGCTAGAACTTGTTCATCGTTATTATGAAGAAAATAATCTTGCTGACAGAGAAATAGCAGTTTCTGTTTATTATCTTGACTATGAGGGGAATTATCAAGAAACCAAAGACTATATAGAACGCTCAATGGGGAAATATCCTGATTTTGATTATTATCATATTTGTATGCCTGTCTCTGCTTCATGTGGAATATCGATGTCACAATCGACTTGGCTTCCTTGGGACCCTGAACATCCCGAACTCTGGTTGAATTCAGTTCCAGAAGGAGCAATTCATCTTGAAAATCACAATTTCCCATTTTTTGAAATAGGAATGTCTGATTATGATTTTCAAAGCAAATTCTGTCAGTGGCTTCATCAAGAAAAGAAAGCAGAAAGAACAGCAGTTCTTGTCGGAATCAGAGCTCAAGAAAGTTTAAATCGCTTTAATGCTGTGACACGTGATGAAACTTTTTCAAGATTTGGAACTACAAATTATAGTCATCGAATTTTTCATAATGTTTTCAATTTTTATCCGATGTATGATTGGTTGTTTGAGGATGTCTGGGTAGCAAATGCTAAATTTTCTTTTGATTATAATCATTTATATGATTTATATTTTCAAGCAGGAGTACCCTTTAAAAGTATGAGGGTTGCCAATCCTTTTCATCAATGTGGCGTCTCATCTTTGAAATTGTATCAAGCATTGGAGCCAGAGACTTGGGGAAAATTGATTGGTCGTGTCAATGGAGCAAATTTTGCGGCTATTTATGGTGGGACAATTGCTCTTGGTTATCGTGGAGTCAGTCTTCCTAAGGGGCATACTTGGGAGACCTATTTTGACTTTTTACTCAAGACATTACCAGAGGATATTCGAGAAGTTTATCTGAAAAAGTTCCAGAGTTCTCTGACTTACTGGACAAAAAATGGGGGAGCTTTGCCTCAGAAAGTTGTCAGTGAACTAGAAGAAACAAATTTGCAATTTGAAAATTTAGGTACTCCAAAAAATAATCGAAATTACAAACAGGAATATGAATTAGTTCGTTTCAAAAAATACCCTGATGATGTACCAATTAAAAATTTCAGATTAGTCCCCTCTTATAAAAGAATGTGTGTCACCATTTTAAAAAATGATACTTCCTGTCAATATATGGGATTTGGTCAAACGAAAGATGAATTGCAAAAGAAGAAGGAGGCAATGAAAAAATGGGAGAGCTTTTTGTAAGTCCAGCTTATCAAGTGAGACGGGTTCCAATTGAAAAGATTAGAGCAAATTCTTATAATCCTAATAAAACTGCGCCGACTGAATTTAAACTTTTAGAACGGTCGATATTAGAAGATGGTTATACCATGCCAATTGTCTGCTATTATGACAAAGAAAATGATACTTATGAGATTGTGGATGGTTTTCACCGCTATCTTGTAATGAAAAATTCTGAAACGATTGCGCAAAGAGAAGGGAACTGTTTACCCGTTTCTGTGATTGATCGCCCATTAGAAGATAGAATAGCCAGCACTATTCGCCATAATCGTGCCAGAGGGACTCATTCAGTAGAATTAATGACAGAAATTGTTCAACAATTGGTTGAAGCTGGTTTAAGTGATCGGTGGATTATGACAAATATTGGAATGGATAAAGAAGAATTATTAAGGCTCAAACAATTAAGTGGGCTTGCCTCTTTGTTTAAAGGAGGGGAGTTTTCACGGTCTTGGGAATGGGATAAAGAAGAATAGAGTGTAGTTAAAGCTACCCTCTTTTTTATCTATATTTTCCGTTTTGTAAAGTCAATTGCTATCCATAGGTGTGTTATAATAGGTCAAGTATTTGTGATTTTTATTGGTAAGATTAATTTTAGGGTTAATCCTCTCACTATCTTTCATTGAATAGGAAAAATTTTTGAAGGGACTTATAAATGTTGCAAAAACCTAATTCGGCTTATTTTCACATTCCTTTTTGTTCTCATATTTGTTATTATTGCGATTTTGCTAAAGTACTGATGACAGGACAGCCGATTGATGCTTATATTGAATCGCTCATAGAAGAATTTCAAAGTTTTGAGATAGAAAAATTAAGAACAATCTATATTGGTGGTGGAACGCCCAGCGTTTTATCAGCCCAACAACTTGAACGTTTACTGACAGCGATTGCTGAACAGTTAGATTTAGAAGTTTTGGAAGAATTTACTGTTGAAGCAAATCCGGGGGATTTATCAGATGAGGTTATTAAAGTTTTGGCTGATTCAGCAGTCAATCGAATTTCATTAGGTGTCCAAACTTTTAATAATGCTTTGCTCAAAAAAATCGGGCGGACACATACAGAAGTTCAAGTCTATGATTCAGTTGAAAGACTGAAAAAAGCTGGATTTGAAAATATTACGATTGATTTAATCTATGCTTTACCTGGGCAAACGATGGAGATGGTTAAGTCAGATGTTGAAAAATTTTTAGAATTAAAACTACCACATGTGGCATTATATAGTCTTATTTTAGAGGACCATACAGTTTTTATGAATCGACAACGTCGTGGTCTTTTACGCCTACCAAGTGAAGATAAAAATGCGGACATGTATGAATATATCATGGATATTTTAGCTAAAAATGGTTATAATCACTATGAAGTTTCAAATTTTGGCTTACCAGGATTTGAGAGCAAACATAATATAACTTATTGGGATAATGAGGAATATTATGGAATTGGCGCTGGAGCGTCAGGATATTTAGCAGGGATTCGTTATAAAAATCTTGGTCCAGTTCATCATTACCTTAAAGCTGCTCCAACTGAAAAAAGGATAAATGAAGAAGTTTTAAGTAAAAAATCTCAAATAGAAGAAGAAATGTTCTTAGGTCTTCGGAAAAAATCGGGAGTTTTGGTTGAGAAGTTTGAAAATAAATTCAAGTGTTCATTTGAAAAATTATACGGTGAACAAATCACAGAACTTATTAATCAAAAATTATTATATAATGATAGACAAAGAATCCATATGACAGACAAAGGTTTTGAGTTGGGGAATAATGTCTTTGAGAAATTTTTGCTCGATGATATTAATTTTTAATGCTATCATGATGAATTTTTGTGAAAATTATGTTACAATATAATTAATGAAACCTAAAATGAGACGTAAACTTAAAAAAATGGGAGCTTTTATCTTTACAGCATCCATGATTGCAATGATCGCCTTACTTGGTTTAGTACGAATTCGACCGGTAGAACCTCCTAAAAAAGCAGCAACTGAAAAAATTGTTGTAAATCATATTTTGGATGAGAAGGTTTTGGATTTGAATAAACCAGTTGTTGACCTTTCGGGTTGGCAACGTCCAGAAGATATTGATTACAACACCTTAAGTCAGCATGTGATTGGTGCGGTTATTCGTGTCAATGGTTCTTATGGTCATGCTGATAATTCAGCAAGCAAGGATGGAGAAGATACTGCCTATAAACAGCACATTAAAGCTTTCCAAGAGCGGGGAATCCCGACTGCGGTTTATGCTTTTGTGACTGGAGAAAACACTTCTGAAATGAGGAAGCAAGCAAGAGACTTTTATCGTCGAGCAAGCCCTTATAAGCCGACCTATTATTGGCTTGATGTCGAGGTAACCAATATGAAAAATATGAACCAAGGGATTGAGGCTTTTCGCTCTGAGTTGGAGAAACAAGGAGCTAAAAACATTGGTATTTATGCCCAAGACTGGTTCTTGCGAGATAATCAAATAAAAGTTGATAAATTTAAAGCGATTTGGATTGCTGCCTATGGACGAAATACAGGTTATTGGGATGCTTCACCAGAAACGACTTTAAGTTATAAAATGCAACAATTTACTGACCAAGGAACTTTACCAGGTTACTCGGGAAATGTTGATTTGAATATGGTTAATAACCAAACCAACTATAATGAATTGTTTAAAAATCAAAAATAAAATTTTTCTTCCAAGTTAATTTATGATTCTCTTGGAAGTTTTTTTATTAAGCCTGAAATAAATAAATTTGCTATAATAAATCAAAAAGCAATTAAGGAGTTCATGATGTCAGAGAAATTTACAAGACCAAGTAAAGATGAATATTTTAAAGAAATTGTCCAAGTGGTTGCAAAACGATCAACTTGTAACCATGCTCAAGTAGGAGCTTTATTGGTCAGTCCTAATGGTCAACTTCTCTCTACGGGATATAATGGTGCGGTTTCGGGGATGCCACATTGTACAGATATTGGTTGTACTGAAGATAAATATGGACACTGTGTAGCAACGGTTCATGCAGAACAAAATGCGATTGCTCAAGCTGCTAAACATGGCGTTTCACCTGAAGGTGCGATTTTATATACAACGTTATTTCCTTGCCTTGCCTGCCTGAAATTAGTTGTTGCTGCTGGTGTGAAAGAAATTAAATACATTGATGAGTATCATGCTAAAGATCCTTATGAAGAATTATTGATTGATACTTTAGAAATCGCCTGTGAAAAAATTTAATTAGCTCTGAGAACTTTAAAAACTCTGGCTAATAGATGAGCAATTTATGAAAATTGCTCTTTTTTTTGCTAAAATAGAAGGCGAGGTTATCATAAAATGGGTATAAAATATCAACAAAATTATCAAGTTCCTTTCTATGAAAGTGATGCTTTTAAAAAAATGCGAATTTCAAGCCTTTTAGCTGTGGCTTTACAGATTTCTGGAGAGCAATCAACGGCACTTGGACGCTCAGATGTCTGGGTATTTGAGAGATATGGCCTCTTTTGGGCAGTTATTGAATATGAATTGACGATTCATCGTTTACCAGAATTTAATGAAAAAATAACAATTGAAACTGAAGCAACTAGTTATAATAAATTCTTTTGTTATCGTAATTTCTCATTTTTAGATGAAAATGGAGAAGTTTTAGTTGAAATTCGTTCAACTTGGGTTTTGATGGATAAGGCAACGAGAAAAATTGACCGTGTATTGGATGAAATTGTTGATCCTTATGAATCTGAAAAAGTATCAAAAATTTCACGTCCTCATAAATTCCGTAAAATTGACGAATTTAGTGATGCTCAAAAAATTGTTTATCCTGTCCGTTTTTCAGCATTAGATATGAATGGACATGTTAATAATGCGAAATATTATGATTGGGCAGCTGATATGGTGGATTTTGAATTCCGTAAAAGTCATCAACCCAAACATGTATTTATAAAATATAATCATGAAGTCCTTTATGGTGAAGAAATTAATGCTTTAATGTCTTGGGAAGACGAAGTGAGTCATCACAATTTTAATGACGGAAGTACTCAAATTGAAATTCACTGGGGAAAAATTTAATGACAGCTCTGTCAGTAAATTTTAGTGATAAAAAGTAGAAGAGAATAAAATGACAAATAAAAAATATGGTGGTTACTTAATTGACCTTGACGGGACAATTTACTTGGGAAATAAGCGTATTCCTGCAGGCGAGAATTTCATTCATCGGCTACAAGAGGCTAAAATACCTTATCTTTTGGTCACAAATAACACAACAAAAACACCGCGCGTGGTACAACGCCGTTTGAGTCAACAATTTAATATTGACACTCCATTGGAAACGATTTATACTGCAAGTCTTGCTACTGTTGATTATATGAATGATTTAGGCTTAGAAAAAACAGTTTATATCATTGGAGAAGATGGTCTTAAAGAAGCGATTTATGAGGCAGGTTACAAAAAAGATCGTGAGAATCCAGCTTACGTTGTGGTCGCTTTAGATACTGATTTAACTTATGAAATGCTTGTCCTTGCTACTCTGGCAATTCATAAAGGAGCTAAATTTATCGGAACAAATCCAGATTTGAATTTGCCAAACGAACGTGGTTTGACTCCTGGAGCTGGAGCGCTGATAAAAATGCTTGAAGCGGCAACACGAGTTGAAGCAACCATTATTGGTAAGCCAGAAGCTATTATAGCCAATAAAGCGGTCGAAAAATTAGGGCTTCCTAAATCTGATTTATTAATGGTTGGCGACAATTATCTGACAGATATTCATACGGGCATTAATAACGGAATTGATAGCTTGCTTGTCACAACTGGATTTACAAGAGCTGAAGAAGTACCAAATCTTCCAGTTCCTCCGACTTATGTTGTAGCTAGTTTAGATGAGTGGGAAGTTTGAAAATATTACTGACAGGTCTGTCAGTAATTGATTGCTTTTAAAAATTTACTGACGGAAAAATTAATTTCTGTCAGTAAATTTTAGAATACTTTGGGAGCGCCTATGAGAGATAAAGTCATTTTTGGATTTAGTATTTTATGGATTATTGCCTTGTCAGTAACTTTAACTATTTTTTTGGCGATTCCCTTATTTTTTGGTGAAATTTTTTGGTATCAATTAACCGATTTAGTTCAAATGACTGCCGGTAAAATATGGCATAATTTTTTAATTCTGATGAATTATTTAATTAATCCTTTGGAAACGAAACTATCTATGCCTGATTTCCCCTCGTCAGCAAGTGGTCTTCACCATTTCGCAGAAGTGAAAAATTTGTTTATGCTTGTTTTCTTTCTGACAATCATTTTGATTCCTTTCACTATTCGATTTATAAAAGAAAATCTTTCGCTTGTTTTCCATAATGCGCTTAGAGTTGTTATGCTATTTCCTTTAGCAATTGGAGTTATTGCTTGGCTAATTGGCTTTGACCAATTTTTTGTAGCTTTTCATGAAGTGCTTTTTCGGGATAATAGTTGGCTCTTTGACCCAGCGACAGACCCGATTATTAGCGTTTTGCCTGAGCAATTTTTCATGCATAGCTTTTTAATCTTTTTACTCATCTATGAATTAATCTTTTTTGTCATTTATAGACGTGGAACTTTATTTTTAAAGAAAAAATACTGACAGAATGGTCGGTGTTTTTTTATTGTTTGCTATTTCCGAATGATGTTATGTGTTTTTTGAAGAAATAGAAGTAAATAACTAAAAAAACCGTTTAATTGAGATAAAATGAATAAGGAAGGTTGAGCAGACAGAGATTTTATAATCGTTCAACTAGTGAAACCCGAAGGGTTTGGTCGGTCTTTTCTGTAAATCAAATCATAAATGAGTTCACAGGCTAGAAATTCATAAAAGCCTACTCATCCTCAAGGAGAAATTGCAATGAATAATCTAAACTCAGTATTTGACTACGAAGACATCCAACTTATCCCAAATAAATGTGTCATTAATAGCCGTTCAGAAGCAGACACAAGCGTAAAACTAGGAAATTTTACGTTCAAGCTCCCTGTTGTTCCAGCGAATATGCAAACCATTATTGATGATAAAATTGCTGAAATGCTTGCAAAAGAAGGCTATTTCTATATCATGCACCGTTTTGAAGCAGAAAATAGAGCGGCATTTATTAAAAAAATGCACCAACAAGGCCTGATTGCCTCAATTTCTGTTGGTGTTAAAGCAGATGAACATGCTTTTATTCGAGAAATTTCAGCAGACGCACTCATTCCCGAATTTATTACAATTGATATTGCTCATGGACATGCAGATTCTGTTATTAAAACGATTCAATTGATTAAACGTTTGATGCCACAAACTTTTGTGATTGCTGGAAATGTTGGAACGCCAGAAGCTGTCCGTGAATTGGAAAACGCTGGAGCAGATGCGACTAAAGTCGGCATTGGTCCAGGGAAAGTATGTATTACAAAAGTTAAAACTGGATTTGGTACAGGCGGTTGGCAACTTGCAGCGGTAAAATGGTGTGCTAAAGCAGCAAGTAAACCAGTTATTGCTGACGGCGGAATTCGTACCCATGGCGATATTGCGAAATCAATCCGTATGGGAGCAACAATGGTAATGGTCGGTTCACTTTTTGCTGCACACGAAGAATCACCAGGACAAACTGTTGAACGTGACGGACAACTTTTCAAAGAATATTTTGGTTCGGCTTCAGAATATCAAAAAGGTGAACACAAAAATGTCGAAGGAAAGAAAATTCTCCTTCCTCACAAAGGCTCACTTAAAGATACATTGAAAGAAATGGAAGAAGATCTCCAAAGTTCAATTTCTTATGCTGGCGGTCGTGATTTGTCTGCGCTGACAAAAGTTGATTATGTTGTTGTTAAAAACTCAATTTGGAATGGTGATGCGATTTAGTAAGCATTTTCTTTCCCATTGTTCGGGAATACCAAGACTTATGCTTGAAAAACTTTAGCATTTAGTCTATAATAGAACAATCTTATTTATACCTAGAATATGGCTGGGCGTTTCTACCTCGTACCGTAAATGCGAGACAATAAGGAAATTCGATTTTTCAGTAAATTTAATTTCTTTTTTGCGTATTTGAAACGTCTTGTTATTTTTTATAACGAGACGTTTTTCTCACCTGTGGGCACAGATGAGAAAAAATTTTTTTAAGGAGAGAATAATGAAGTTATTAGAAGACCGCATTCATACAGACGGTCAAGTATTAGGACAAGACATTCTTAAAGTTGACCGCTTTTTGACACACCAAGTGGATTATCAATTGATGAAGGAAATCGGGAAACGTTTTGCACAAGTTTATGCAAATGCAGGAGTTACAAAAGTCGTAACCATTGAAGCAAGTGGGATTGCCCCTGCTTTATATGCTGCTGAATCACTCAACGTTCCAATGATTTTTGCTAAAAAAGCAAAAAATGTAACTATGAATGATGATTTATTGATTACAGAAGTTTATTCTTTCACTAAAAAATTAACTTCAACTGTCCAAATTTCAAGCAAACTCATTGAAGAAGGCGATAAAGTCTTGATTATTGATGACTTTTTAGCTAATGGTCAAGCAGCACTTGGTTTGGTTCATTTAATGGAACAAGCTAAAGCAGAAGTTGTCGGTTTAGGAATGGTGATTGAAAAATCTTTCCAAGATGGCCGTCAAAAACTTCTTGACCAAGGAATGAAACTTACCAGTCTTGCCCGGATTGAAAAATTTGAAGATGGTAAAGTCATCTTCGCCCCAGCCGATGATAAAGATTTCGACTAAGCTTAAGCAATAAGAAAATAAAAAAAGAAAAATTTAAGGAAAATCAAAATGTCTCAAAAAAATGAACAAAGCCAGGAGCAAAGTAACTCAAAATCTGCTGTTTTAGGATTACAACATCTGCTGGCCATGTATTCAGGTTCAATTCTTGTTCCAATCATGATTGCTGGAGCTTTAAATTACTCAGCAACTCAGTTAACCTATTTAATTTCAGCAGATATTTTTATGTGTGGTTTAGCCACTTTCTTGCAACTTCAACTACGTAAGCACTTTGGGATTGGCTTACCAGTTGTCCTTGGTGTTGCTTTTCAATCTGTTGCTCCATTAATTATTATTGGTCAAAGACATGGCTCTGGAGCAATGTTTGGTTCATTAATGGTTGCAGGGGTTTTCGTTATTTTGGTTTCAGGAATTTTCTCTAAAATCCGAAAACTATTTCCACCAATCGTTACTGGTTCAGTAATTACAACAATTGGTTTAAGCCTTATTCCTGTTGCTATTGGCAATATGGGGAATAATGTTGATAAACCAACAATCCAAAGTTTAATTTTAGCTGTTTCAACTATAGTGATTATTCTTTTAATTAATATCTTTACTACTGGATTTATTCGTTCTATTGCTATTTTAATTGGACTTATTGCTGGAACAATTTTGGCTGCTAGCATGGGCTTAGTTGATTTTTCAGTTGTTTCTCAAGCACCATGGGCACACTTGCCACAACCTTTTTATTTCTCAGCACCTAAATTTTATTTGGCTGATTCATTAATGATGATTATTATTGCTATCGTGTCATTGGTTGAATCGACAGGAGTTTATTTAGCTCTTGCTGATATTACTGGTGAAAATCTTGATGAAAAACGTTTGCGTAATGGTTATCGTGCGGAAGGATTTGCTGTATTTCTTGGTGGTGTTTTCAACACTTTCCCTTACACAGGTTTTTCACAAAACGTTGGTTTAGTGCAATTATCAGGAATTAAAACACGTAAACCTATTTATTTCACAGCTGGATTTTTAATTGTATTAGGACTTATTCCAAAATTTGCCGCTGTTGCACAACTTATTCCAACTCCAGTATTGGGTGGAGCGATGTTGATTATGTTTGGTATGGTTGCCACACAAGGAATTAGAATGTTGGCAAAAGTTGAATTTGAAGGAAATCAAAATCTTCTGATTGCTGCGGTTGCTATTGCGATGGGTGTTGGTTTTAACTCAACAAACTTATTTACAGCACTTCCAAGCTTTATTCAACCTTTTGTTTCTAATGGGATTGTGATGAGTACTGTTTCAGCAATTATCCTGAATTTAGTATTTAATCATGGAAAAAAAGATGAATTAGTTAATGACGAAACAAAATAAAATAAAAACCACCGTTGAGGTGGTTTTTTTATTGAATTTTTTCGAAATCTCGCTGAAATTTCTTTTCAGAGTAAATTTCAAAAGAACCATCAGGTGCTACTAGGAGGTACTCTCCAAGTCGTCCAAAGGCTGGGATGCGTACTTGATTGACTACAAGATAAATATTATTCGGATAAGCATTACTCAGCTTATTTGGCGAAATATAAAGCCCTAGCCAGTCCAAATGTTTTATTTCTTTAGAAAGGGTATCATGCTCAGCTGGATTTTTTGTAGACATTCCGTCAGCAAGTAATTTTTCTTTGGTCTCCTTATTCATTGCAAATTGACCAGACCACGAGAGCTGTCCCCTCTAAGACCCACGATTCGTTTGCGGGTTTAGTCAGGCTGATTTGCCAATATTCAACAATTTCATTGCCTAGTTTAGCCTTCATAAAATGCTCTTTATCTTTGTATCTCCTTCTTATTTGCCTTCATTATAGCACCCGCTAAATAAAAGAACAATAAAAAAACGCCTGTCAGTAATAGGGCGTTTGTCTATTTATAAATACAATTATTTTAACTTATCTTTTTCATAAGTATGAACGAGTTCTAGTCCACGGAAATCTTGTTGTTTTAAAGCTTCATAGACAATCATACAAGCACAATTTGATAAATTTAATGACCGAACATGTTCGTCATTCATTGGAATACGAATGCATTCATCACGATGTTCATGCATAAATTCTTCAGGTAAACCAGTATCTTCACGGCCAAACAAGAAGTAGTGATCTTTTTCATCATCGGAGTAATCAACGTCAGAATAAACATGCTCAGCAAATTTACTGACCAAATAGAGTTGTCCTCCGTCATTAATTGAATTCATAAAATCATCTAAATTTTTATGATAGACAATATTTACCTTATCCCAATAGTCTAAACCAGCACGCTTAAGATGCTTATCAGAAATTTCAAAACCAAAGGGTTCAATTAAATGTAAAACGGTATTAGTAGCCGCACAAGTGCGGGCGATATTTCCTGTATTGAAATGAATACGAGGTTCAAAAAGAGCAATATGATTCATGAAATACACTTTCTTAATAACAAAAATTTTACTGACAGCCTTATCAAAAAATCTATGAGCAAAATGTAATTATTTAAGAACATTTTACCATAAGCAGAAGAGCTGTCAGTAAATTAATTAAAGTAAAAAACAAAAAAACTAGACCCCTCGGAGTCAATCTCAGCAAGAAGTCTAGTTGGGGGACTAATTTGCTTTAATCATAACAGGAAAGATTGAAACAAATTAATATAATTGATATCATACCACTTCTTTTGTATTTTGTAAAGAGAAAACTAAATTTTTTTGATAAAAAAAAGAAATTATTTTTAAAAATGAGTGACTAATATCAAACTTGTCAAAGCGAAAACAGCAAAAATTTGCTATAATAGTAAAAGTAAAAATCAATGAGAGGGGTTGCTATGATAATTGGAATATGGGCAGAAGATGAAGCAGGTCTTATCGGTGAAGCTGATAAAATGCCTTGGTCTTTACCTGCTGAACAACAACATTTTAAAGAAACAACCATGAATCAAGTGATTTTGATGGGACGAAAAACGTTTGAAGGAATGAATAAACGTGTATTGCCAGGGAGAATAAGTATTATTTTAACTCGCGATGAAACTTATCAATCAGATAATGAAAAAGTGCTCATCATGCACAGCCCTAAGGAAGTTCTAGATTGGTACCATAAGCAAAATAAAGACTTATTTATCACAGGAGGAGCTGAAATTTTAGCCCTTTTTGAATCTGAACTTGAATTGCTCTATCGAACAGTTGTTCATGAAAAATTTAAAGGAGATACTTATTTTCCAAGTACATTTGACTTTGGAAGATTTAAGCTAGTCTCTGAAAAATTTCACGATAAAGATGAGCGGAATTCTTATACTTTTACAATTAAAAAATATGAAAAAGTGAAACAACCATGACAAAATCAATTTTTGGGCTTTTCACAGCTCTCCTTTGTTGGATTAGCATTGTCATCGCTATTCAATGCTTTAGAAAAAAACGTTGGGGTCTGGGAGTATTGTTTTTACTCAATGCTTTTACGAACCTCGTAAATACAATTCACGCTTTTTCTGGAACTTTATTTTAAAAAATAGAAAAAGTGCCTTTTAAGTAAGCCAATAATACTTACTTTTTATGTTAGTGAAATCAGGAAAAAAATAACTATGTCAAATACACAAAATCCAAATATACATTGTTCTTTCTGCGGAAAGAGTCAAGATGATGTAAAAAAAATGATTGCCGGTTCAGACGTTTATATTTGTAATGAATGTATTGAACTTTCAACTCGAATCTTAGAAGAAGAATTAAGAGAAGAACAAGATTCAGAAATGCTTGAAGTTAAAACACCTAAAGAAATGTTTGACCATTTAAATGAGTACGTGATAGGTCAAGAAAAAGCAAAACGTGCACTTGCAGTTGCCGTTTATAATCATTACAAACGAATTAATTTTACAGCAAGTAAAATTGCTGAAGATATTGAACTACAAAAATCAAATATTCTATTAATCGGACCTACCGGTTCTGGTAAGACTTTTCTCGCTCAAACTTTAGCGAAATCACTCAACGTTCCATTTGCGATTGCAGATGCGACAAGTTTGACTGAAGCTGGTTATGTTGGAGAAGACGTTGAAAATATTCTCTTAAAACTTTTACAAGCGAGTGATTTCAATATTGAACGTGCTGAACGTGGAATTATCTATATCGATGAAATTGATAAAATTGCTAAAAAATCTGAAAATGTATCAATTACTCGTGACGTTTCCGGGGAAGGTGTTCAACAAGCCCTTTTGAAAATTATTGAAGGGACAGTAGCTAGTGTTCCACCACAAGGTGGACGTAAACACCCTAATCAAGAAATGATTCAAATTGATACCAAAAATATCTTATTTATCGTTGGTGGAGCTTTTGACGGGATTGAAGAAATTGTCAAACAACGTTTAGGTGAAAAAATTATTGGTTTTGGTGCCAATAATAAAAAATTAAATGACGATGATTCTTATATGCAAGAAATTATTGCCGAGGACATTCAAAAATTCGGATTAATCCCTGAATTTATTGGTCGTCTGCCAATTGTTGCTGCTTTGGAACGTCTGACCGAAGAGGATTTGATTCAAATTTTGACAGAACCTAAAAACGCTTTGATTAAACAATATAAACAACTCCTTTTATTTGATAATGTTGAACTTGAATTTGAAGATGAAGCCCTCATGGCAATTGCTAGAAAAGCAATTGAGCGCAAAACAGGAGCGCGTGGACTTCGTTCAATTATTGAGGAAGTAATGATGGATATCATGTTTGAAGTTCCAAGTCATGAAGAAATTACCAAAGTTATTATTAATGAAGCAGTTGTTGACGGGAAAGCTGAGCCACAAATGATTCGAGAGGCCAAGAAAAAATGACCATAAATACAAATAATCTGACAATAACAATTTCAGCAGCATCAAAAAAACAATATCCAGAAAATGATTGGCCAGAAATTGCCTTAGCTGGGCGTTCAAATGTCGGTAAATCAAGTTTTATTAATACTTTACTTAATCGTAAAAACTTTGCCAGAACTTCTGGTCAACCTGGTAAAACACAGTTGCTCAATTTTTATAATATTGATGATCAACTTCATTTCGTTGACGTACCTGGTTACGGCTACGCTCGCGTTTCTAAAAAGGAACGCGAAAAATGGGGTAAAATGATTGAGGAATATTTGACAACAAGAGAAAATTTAAAAGCAGTTGTCAGCTTAGTTGATATTCGTCATGAACCCTCAGAAGATGATTTGATGATGTATGAGTTTTTGAAATACTACCATATTCCAGTGATTTTAGTTGCGACCAAAGCCGATAAAGTTCCACGTGGTAAGTGGAATAAACATGAATCTATTATCAAAAAAGCAATGAAATTTGATAGTACAGATGATTTTATTATCTTTTCTTCTACTGATAAGACAGGATTTGAAGAAGCTTGGGAAGCGATTTTAAGATATCTCTGAAAATAGTGCTATGAAGAGATTCATAGCCTTTTCTACACTTAAAAAGAGGAAATATGTACAAAATAAAACTTAATAATATAAAATTTAGGGCACATATTGGTGTTCTGCCAGAAGAAAAAGTTCTCGGACAAAATCTCGAAATTGATTTAATCGTGGAAACAAATTTTGATTTTTCAGGAAAAGACGAATTAGATGAAACTTTGTCTTATGTTGATTTCTATGAGGCAACAAAAGCAGTTGTAGAATCTTCAAAAGCTGATTTAATTGAACATGTTGCCTTTGAAATTATTCAAGCAGTAAAGGCTACTTCAGAGCGTATATCAACGGTTGAAGTCCATCTTAGAAAATTAGCCGTACCGATTGAAGGAATTTTTGATTCAGCTGAAATTGAGATGAGAGGCTAAAGCTGGTTTTTAAGATAAATATTTTAAAGAGATAGAAGAGAAACAAAATCATAAAAGATTATGTCTAAATGGAGGACTTATGCAAACAACTTACTTAAGCATGGGAAGTAATATTGGTGACCGTCAGTATTATTTACATGAAGCCATTCGTTTATTGGGAAAACACCCTAAAATTATGATTGAAAAAGTATCAAATTTTTATGAAAGTACTCCAGTCGGCGGCGTCAAACAAGATGATTTTACTAATTTGGCATTAAAGGTGGCAACGCTACTTGAACCTTTGGAATTATTATCTTTTATTCATGAAGTTGAGCTATCTTTGAACCGTGAGCGAAAAATTCATTGGGGGCCAAGAACAATTGATATTGATATTATTTTCTATAACGACTTAGAAATGCAAGAAGAAAACTTGGTTATTCCACATAAAGAAGCTTTTAATCGTCTTTTTGTCTTGAAACCTATTTTTGAACTTATTGATAAAGACTTTAAATATTATGCGTCAATAGAAAAAGCAATAGCCGAACTTTCAGTAAGTGAACAAGAGCTCCATGTGATAAAAGAAGAAAAAACACCAAGAAATCGTATTGAAGATGCTGTTAAAGAGATTCTCTTTGCAGTAGGTGAAAATCCAAATCGAGAAGGATTACTTGAAACTCCAGCGAGAGTAGCTAAAATGTATGAAGAAATTCTTTCGTCACAACGCTTAAGCAAGTTTAATGAGTATAAACTTTTTGAAATTGATTCTTCTAAAACGGATTCAATCGTGTTGATTAAAGATATTCCTTTTTATTCAATGTGTGAGCATCATATGTTACCATTTTTTGGGAAAGCTCATGTTGCCTATATTCCAGCTGATGGAAAAATTATTGGCTTGTCAAAAATTCCCCGTTTAGTTGATTATGTTTCGCGCAAACTCTCAGTTCAAGAAAATATCACTCATGATATTGGAGATGTTTTGACTGATATTTTGAATCCTAAAGGAGTGGCAGTTCTTGTTGAAGGACGTCATATGTGCGTTGAAATGCGTGGAGTAAAAAAAGTAAATTCTATTACTAAAACTTCTTATTTTTTAGGTGAATTTAAAGAAAATAATGAAAAAAGAATGGAATTTTTAGAAAGTCTTTTATGAAAATCTTAGAACTTAATCAAGAATCTTTTTCTCTTAAAAATATTATCCTAAAATTTGATGAGTTAAATCACAATGAAATGATTTCTCTTCAAAAAAAACTTTATCGAAATGGTAGTTTGACAAGACTGGCTCCAGACTCCTTGTTAGTAGTTTTAACAATTGATGACTTAGCAAAATTGATTAATCTTTTTGAAAATGATGAAGATAAAAAAATGCTTGAAGTGATTTATAAGCGTCATCAAATCATTTGGTCAGGTAAAAATTTCAATTTTGATTTAACTAGAAAGTCAATTGTCTATTCAATCGTCAATGTTACACCAGACTCTTTTTATGATGGAGATCCAGATAATTTAAACCTCTCTCATATTTTAAAAAGAGTAGAAGCTGATTTAGAAAATGGAGCTTCTGTTCTTGAGCTGGGAGGGAAATCATCGAAACCAGGATATGACGATATTAGCCCAGAAGAGGAATGGAACAGACTGAAAGAACCTATTCTTGAGTTGAAAAAAAACTTTCCTAAAGCGATTTTTGCTGTCGATACGGATGAAGCTTATGTCATGGAACGAGTTTTAGACGCTGGGGTTGATATTATTAACGATATTGATGGTTTTGATACAAATGATAAATTAAAAGTGGTAGAAAAGTATCAACCGGCTTTAGTTGCTATGAATAATGGGCGAGCTGGTTTTAGTTATGCTGATAATGTTTATGAAGAACTTCCATTATTTTTTGAAAATAAAAAAGAAGAGTTACTTCAACTTGGTTTAAAAGCTGAACAAATCGTTATTGATCCTGGAGTTGGTTTTTTTAATGGAGATTCAGGTTCAGATAGTCTTGAGCGGGTTAAATCAACTGAAATTTTAAGCAGAATAGGTTTACCTCTTATGATTGCAATCTCTCGTAAGTCATTTATGGGAAAACTCTTCAATGCCCAAGGAGATGAGCGGCTTTTTTCAAGCCTTGTCCTAGAAGCGCAAATGGTTGCTGACGGGGGACGGATTTTGCGTGTTCATGATGTTAAGGAGACTAAACGTTTACTCGATGCAATTGAAATTTATAAGGAATTTTAAAAATGAATGAAGACCTAATTGCTGAAATTCAAGCTTTATCTGCTATTGGAAGTGAAGAAAAATTTTCCGAGATTATTCGATTATTGAAAAATTCGACTTTAGAGCTTCGGGGGAAAAAGAATCCAGATTTACAATTGTCAGCAAGTGCATTAGTTTTTAAAAAACATAAACTATTTTTTATTGAACACCCTTATCAAAAGGAGCTTTTGCTTCCAGCAGGTCATGTTGAACTAGGAGAAAAGCCATTGGAAACTGCGATTCGTGAGTTCCATGAAGAAACAGGTTTTTCAGCGTCAGAATCAGGCAAGTTGGTAGATGTTAACTTGATTAATATTCCTTACAACAAAATTAAGAATGAGAAAGAACATCAACACATTGATTTTCGTTTTCTATTGGAATTAAAAGAAAAAGAAGCAGACCTTGCTGAATTGCCTTTTTTCCTTCTTGATAGGACTGAAGCTCCTGATGAATTTAAAAAATATTATCAATACAAAAGATAAAGTAGAAAAGGTCACAAAATGTCTATAGAAGAAGCATTGGAATGGATACATTCACGTTTAAAATTTAATATTCGCCCAGGCCTAAGTCGTGTTTCGGCCCTTTTAGAATTGCTTGGTCATCCAGAAGAGTCTTTGTCAATGATTCACGTTGCTGGAACAAATGGAAAAGGCTCCACAGTCGCTTTCACACGCTCAATCTTTATGCAGGCAGGTCTGAAGGTTGCTTCTTTCACAAGTCCTTTCATCACCACTTTTGGTGAGCGGATGTCGATTAATGCACTCCCGATTGCTGATGATAAATTAATTTATTATGTAGAATTGATCCAGCCTCTTGTTGCTGAACTTGATAAAGATGCTGAACTAACTGGAATTACCGAATTTGAAATTATCACGGCAATGGCTTTTAAATATTTCGCTGATGAGCAGGTTGATTTAGCGGTTATTGAAGTTGGTTTAGGCGGACTTCTTGATTCAACAAATGTGATTAAACCTGTTGTTTCTGGAATTACAACAATTGGTTTAGATCATATTGATATTCTTGGTTCGACCATTGAAGAAATCGCAGCTCAAAAGGCTGGAATTATTAAACCAGGAATTCCAGTAGTTGTTGGAAATATTGAATTAAAAGCACTTCGGGTTATACGGGAAGTGGCTAGAAAAAATACAGCGCGTGTTTATCAATTTCCATATGATTATCGTACGGAAGTGGAAGAACACGAACATTTTAATTTCTTTTCTGGTCAAGAAGCAATATTGGATATTGAAAAATCTTTAGTTGGCTTACATCAAATAGAAAATGCTGGTATGGCTATTGAACTTTCTCAGGTTTATGCAAGTAAGGTTGGGATTGAATTGACTGAGGATGTGATTCGTTCTGGAATTCGTGAAGCTTTTTGGCCAGCTCGTATGGAAAAATTGGGTGAAAAACCACTCATTTTACTGGATGGTGCTCATAATGTTCATGCGATGAATCGTTTGCTTGAAAACCTTAGCTCTGAGTTTCCAGATAAAAAGATTACAATCATTTTTTCAGCCATTACTACAAAAGATATTAGTCAAATGATAAAAATGCTTCAAACTGTGAAAAATTCGCATCTGATTTTGACAACTTTTGATTATCCGAAAGCTTTGAATTTGGGGGATTTTCAAAAATTGGAAGAAGAAGGGGTTGAATTGGCTCCAAGTTGGGAATTAGCTTTAGTTCGTGCGCAAAAAAATTTAGCTGAAGATGATTTGTTATTAGTTACAGGCTCTCTCTATTTCTCATCTCAAGTTCGTGAGTTTTTGAAAAAAGAGAAGTAATAACTAAAATGATTTTTTAGTTTTTAAAATTAATAAATAGTTGTAAATTTAAAAAATTCGGCTATAATAAAATAGATTTATAAATTCATTTCTTTCTTTTGAAGAAATGACGAGGAGGAAAAGACAATTTTGATCGTATTAGCAGGTACAATTGGTGCAGGGAAGTCGAGTCTAGCAAAGGCTTTAGGAGAACATTTGAAAACGGATGTTTTTTATGAAGCGGTGGACAATAATCCTGTTCTTGATCTTTATTATCAAGACCCTCAAAAGTATGCTTTCTTGCTACAAATCTATTTTTTGAATAAACGTTTTGAATCAATTAAAATGGCTTATCGTCAGGATAATAACGTGCTTGACCGTTCGATTTTTGAGGATGAACTTTTCCTAACTTTGAACTATAAAAATGGAAATGTAACAAAAACTGAATTGGAAATTTATCAAGATTTATTAGCAAATATGTTAGAAGAACTTGATGGAATGCCCAAAAAATGTCCGGATTTATTGGTTTATATTGATGTGTCATTTGAAACAATGCTCTCAAGAATTGCACAACGTGGACGTTCATTTGAACAAATTGAAAATCAAGAAGGACTAAAAGATTATTATGCTCAAGTGCATGATGAATATCCTGATTGGTATAAAAATTACAACATTTCGCCAAAATTGAGAATCGATGGTGATTCTATTGATTTTGTCAATAATCCTGAACATCTTGATGAAGTTTTGGGACAAATCGATGATGAGTTGAAAAAACTAGATTTGCTTTAAAAAATAGTGAAATTATTATTACTGACAAGGCTGTCAGTAATTTTTATTCTTTTAAATTTACTGAGCTTTCTGTCAGTAAATTTTTTCGATAAAAATGGTATAATATTAAGAAATTGAGCGAAAGTTATTTTTTGAATTATCTTAAAATTTAATTTTTGTTTGAAAAGGAGAAGTGATGACAGTAAATATAGCAATATTGGGGTTTGGGACAGTTGGAACTGGGCTTCCAACTTTAATTTCTGAGAATAAAGAAAAACTATCAAAAATTTTAGATGAAGAAATCGTCATTTCAAAAGTTTTGATGAGAGATGAAAAAGCAATTGAAAAAGCTAGAGCACAGGGTTATCAATATGATTTTGTTCTAACTTTAGAAGAAATTTTGGCTGATTCTGAGATTTCAATTGTTGTTGAGTTGATGGGACGGATTGAACCGGCTAAGACCTACATTACGAAAGTGATTAAAGCGGGTAAAAATGTTGTCACAGCCAATAAGGATTTACTGGCTGTTCATGGAACTGAATTGCGTGCTTTGGCAGAGAAACATCATGTTGCTCTTTATTATGAAGCGGCTGTTGCTGGTGGGATTCCAATCTTAAGAACTTTAGCCAATTCATTTTCATCAGACAAAATCACACATCTTTTAGGAATTCTTAATGGAACAAGTAATTTTATGATGACGAAAATGTCAGAGGAGGCATGGACTTACGACCAATCTTTGGCCAAAGCTCAAGAACTTGGTTATGCTGAATCTGACCCAACAAATGATGTTGACGGAATTGATGCCAGTTATAAATTAGCGATTTTAAGTGAATTTGCTTTCGGAATGACTCTAAGTCCTGATCAAATTTCTAAATCTGGCCTCAGAACGATTCAAAAAACTGACGTTGAAATTGCTCAACAATTTGGCTATGTTTTAAAATTGACAGGTGAAATTAATGAGGTTGAATCAGGAATTTTCGCTGAGGTTAGCCCAACTTTTCTTCCAAAAAGTCATCCATTGGCCAGTGTCAATGGTGTTATGAATGCTGTTTTTATTGAATCAGATGGAATTGGGGATTCAATGTTCTATGGGGCGGGAGCAGGTCAAAAGCCAACCGCTACGAGTGTTTTAGCTGATATTGTTCGAATTGTTAAACGGGTAAAAGATGGAACAATTGGGAAGCCGTTTAATGAATACGCACGTCCAACGAGCTTAGCTAATCCTCATGATATTGTAAATAAATATTATTTTTCCGTTGAAACACCAGATTCAACTGGGCAATTATTGCGCTTGGTGGAGTTATTTACAAGTGAAGATGTCTCTTTTGAACAAGTTTTACAACAAAAAGGTGATGGACATCGTGCAGTTGTTGTGATTATCAGTCATCAGATTAACCGCGTTCAACTTTTGGCCATTCAAGATAAATTAAAAGAAGAAGTAGATTTTAAATTACTTAATTATTTTAAAGTTTTGGGGGACTAGGAAAATGAAAATTATTGTACCAGCGACATCAGCAAATTTAGGTGCAGGTTTTGACTCAATTGGTATTGCGGTCAACTTGTATTTGACAGTGGAAGTACTTGAAGAAAGTAATGATTGGAAAATTGACCATGATTTAGGAAATAATATTCCTACTGACGAAAAAAATTTATTACTGACCACGCTGTCAGCAGTTTTGAAAGCTAAAAATAGTAGTCTGTCAGCAAAATATCATTTGAAAATGACTTCGGAAGTTCCTTTAGCAAGAGGTTTGGGTTCATCAAGTTCAGTCATTATTGCTGGTATTGAATTGGCTAATCAACTAGCAAAGCTAAATTTGACAACGGAAGAAAAACTTGAACTTGCTTGTGTAATTGAAGGGCACCCTGATAATGTTGCACCAGCACTTTTGGGAAATTTAGTTATAGCAAGTACTGTTGCTGACAAAACGAATTATGTTAGCTCAGACTTTCCTTCATGTAAACTTCTAGCTTTTGTTCCAGACTATGAGTTAAAAACTGTTGAAAGTCGAAAAGTTTTACCTAAGGAATTGGCTTACAAAGAGGCCGTTGCTGCCAGCTCTATTGCAAATGTACTGACGGCCAGTCTTTTGACAAAAAATTTAAAAGTTGCTGGGCAAATGATAGAGTCTGACCGTTTTCATGAAAATTATCGCGCTTCTTTAGTTCCTGAACTGAAAATTTTGCGAGAAATTGGTCATGAATTTGGTGCTTATGGAACTTATTTATCTGGGGCGGGGCCAACAGTAATGCTACTTTTACCCGATGATAAGCTGAATTTACTGACAGAAAAAATTAATGAGCAAAATTTATCTGGTCAACTTTATTCCTTGGAAGTTGACAGTAATGGATTACAAGTAGAAGAATCTGTATTATAAATACAGATTTTTTTCTTGATTATTTTACATATAAAATGATATAATCATTAAAGCAAAAAAGAATGTAAAGTAGTTCACTAACTTTCATTTTATTTGTCAGAACAAGGTTTTTGATTGATCATTTTTTTTAAAGTTAAAAGTAATGAATAATTAAATTTCTTTTATTGACAGGAAATGTGATTTAAATGAAAAACCATTATTGCCCTACTGTCCGCTTTTTTAAAGCAAGAGTTTAAAAAGAAAAGGAAACTCAAATGGCTCAAACAAAAAAGGCAAAAGTCAGAAATCTGATTATTGCTGCGATGCTAACTGCACTTGGAATTTTAATTCCAATGATTATGCCGGCTAAAATTATTATTGGTCCTGCATCATTCACGCTTGCCTCACATGTTCCCGTAATGGCTGCCATGTTTTTCAGTCCATTAATGACCGCTTTTGTTGCTCTAGGAACTACCCTAGGATTTATGATTAGTATTCCGGTACCAACTATTTGGTTGCGTGCCCTTATGCATCTCCCTGTAATGACAGTGGGTGCTTATGTCCTAAAGAAACATCCTGAACTTGTTCATCAAAAAGTTAAAATCCAAATTTTTAATTTTATTCTCGGTATTTTTCATGCTGGTTTGGAAACTTTAGTAGTTTATGTCTTTTATTCTTTAGGTTTTGCAAATATTGATCAAGCTGCTCTACTTAATCTTCTATTATTGATTGGTTTTGGTGGTCTTGTTCACAGTATAATTGATTTCAATTTAGCGCTTGGTTTGTGCAATGTTTTGAGCAAAGCCTTCCCAATTGATATCTTCGATAAAGCTAAAGGTTTCTTGAATAAAAAGAAAGTTAAAGCCGAAATTTAAGACAAAATTGTCATCTTTAATAGAAAATGATAAAATAAGGATATGATAAAAGAAACTGACCTTGAAAATATCCCAGATTTGCTGGTTAAATTTAATGAACCATTATCAAAATATACCTATACAAAAGTAGGTGGACCAGCAGATATCTTAGCTTTTCCAGCTACAATTGAAGCACTGACAGAATTATTAGTTAAAGCAAAATCAACTGACACAGCAGTTACTGTGCTTGGAAATGCTTCAAATTTGATTGTGCGTGATGGTGGAATTCGTGGCCTTGTGATTTTACTTGAAAAATTAGAGTCAGTAAAAGTGGCTGGCTATACGATTGAAGCTCAAGCTGGTGCAAAATTAAAAGAAGTAACACAAGTGGCACAAGCAAATTCACTGACAGGTTTTGAATTTGCCTGCGGAATTCCAGGTTCAATTGGTGGTGCTGTTTTCATGAATGCTGGAGCTTATGGTGGCGAAATTTCTCAAGTTTTGGTAAGTTGCAAAGTTATGGATACTGACGGAAACATTTCGGTTCTGACTGCAAGTGAAATGCAATTTGGCTACCGTCATTCTGTCATTCGTGACAAAAATTTGGTTGTTTTGTCAGCAAAATTTGAACTCCAAGCAGGTGATCCGACTCAAATTCAAAATGAAATGAATCGACTCAATTTCCTGCGTGAAAGTAAACAACCCTTGGAATATCCAAGTTGCGGTTCAGTTTTCAAACGCCCAGTCGGTCATTTTGCGGGACAATTAATCCAAGAAGCTAATCTACAAGGCGTACGCATTGGCGGTGTTGAAGTTAGCAAAAAACATGCAGGTTTCATGGTTAATGTTGCAAATGGAAATGCGACAGATTATGAAAAACTTATCGCACATGTTATTGATAAAGTGAAAGAAAACTCAGGGGTCACTCTTGAACCTGAAGTTAGAATAATCGGTGAAAAATAAGACAGGATTTTCCTGTCTTTTTCAAATTTCAACTTGATAAATCATCTAATTTAAGCTATAATTAATGGTGTTCTGTGCATATACAGAAGATTTGACCGCTCAATTATACTGATGAATAAACCGTCAGCAAATTAGACCTTTCTATCTGCCAATTTAATGGTTGAATTCTGGATTTAATTTACTGACAGAAATTTCAACAAAGTCGAAATTTCCTTTATCTACCGCTTCAATGGCTTCCTCTGGTCGCATTGAACTGATAGAAATTTCAGCAAAGCTGAAACTTCCCTTATCCACCGATTCAATGACTTACTTTGGTCGCATTGAACTGATGAAACTAAAAATTTCTCAAAAATACTTTTCGTCAGTAAAAATAACATCTCGTCAGTAAAATATTGACGATTTGTCAGTAAAAATTGAGCCAAGGCCAGACGGACAGCCGGGTCAAAAGCCGAAATTGGCGACTTTCGTTGCCTTATTGATTAACTCTTTTTAGGAGTTATGGGGAATATAAAAGCCCCACCCAAGAAAAACACGCTTTGGCGCATCAATAAGAGTATTAAAAGTTCTTCTGCTGTATAGACTCTGCACTAGATTTTTCTGTTTTTCCTTTTGGAATCAGAAAACTTAAATTGATGATGAAACCAAGCGTTGGCTTGGTTTTTTATATTACTTACAAGCAATTTTACGGCTTATCACATCTTTATATTCAAAGGAATTAAAAAAATGTCAAAAACAATTATCGAATTTAAAAATGTCAGTAAAACTTATGCTGACACTGATACAACCGTTCTTAAAGATATTTCATTTGAACTAGAAGAGGGAAAATTTTATACTCTTTTAGGCGCATCAGGTTCAGGAAAATCAACAATTTTAAATATTATTGCTGGGCTTCTTGATGCAACCGATGGTGATGTTATTCTTGATAATAAAAGAATTAATGACTTACCCGCAAATAAACGAAATGTTCATACTATTTTTCAATCCTATGCTCTTTTTCCAAATATGAACGTTTTTGATAACGTCGCTTTCGCTCTTAAAATTAAAGGGGTAGATAAAAAGGAAATTGCCAAGCGCGTCTCTGAGAGTTTAAAACTCGTGCGTTTAGACGGCTTTGAAAAGCGTTCAATTACTAAATTATCAGGAGGGCAAAAACAAAGGGTAGCTATTGCCCGTGCCATAATTGATCGCCCTAAAGTTCTCTTACTTGATGAATCTCTTTCAGCACTTGATATGAAACTCAGAAAAGATATGCAATATGAATTAAGAGAGTTACAACAAAGTCTTGGAATTACATTTATCTTTGTTACGCATGACCAAGAAGAAGCGCTAGCAATGTCTGATTGGGTCTTCATCATGAATGAAGGCGAAATTGTGCAATCAGGGACTCCAACTGATATTTATGATGAACCAATTAATCATTTTGTTGCTGATTTCATTGGAGAATCAAACATTCTAAACGGAAGAATGATTGAAGACTATCTCGTTGAATTTAATGGTCAGAAATTTGAAGCTGTTGATGGTGGGATGCGTAAAAATGAACCAATTGAGGTTGTTATTCGCCCTGAAGATATCTGGTTTACACTGCCTGACGAAGGTAAATTCAATGTAAAAGTAGATACTCAACTCTTTCGTGGCGTCCATTATGAAATTGTAGCCTACGATGAATTTAATAACGAATGGCTCATTCATTCAACGCATAAAGCCATTGTTGGAGAAACAGTTGGACTCGATTTTGACCCAGAAGCCATTCACATCATGCGTCTTAATGAAACAGAAGAAGAATTTGACGCACGTATTGAAGAATATGTTGAAGAAGAAGAAACTGTCGGTTTAGCTAATGCTGTCGAAGAAGAAAATGCCGAAGAAGAAGCTGCCATTCAAGAAGCCGTTAAAGAAGCGCTTGAAAACACGATGGAATTGACAGAACTTGCTGAAACAGTGAATGAAATTTTACAAAAGCAAGAGAATGAATCTGAGTCAGAAAATAAAGAAAGTGGGGCCAATAAGTGACCAAAAGAATTTATTCTGTTCCCTATTTTCTCTGGATTCTTTTCTTTGTTATCGTCCCTTTGGCCATGCTTTTATGGCAATCATTTTTTGATTTAAATGGTCACTTTACCCTTAACAATTATATCCTCTATTTTTCTAGCGGAACTTACCTCTTAATGACATGGAACTCTATTCTCTACGCACTGATTATTACTGTAGCAACCCTTGTCATCTCCTACCCCGTAGCTTATGTTTTGACCAAACTAAAAATGAAACAATTTTGGCTCATGCTTATTATTTTACCTACATGGGTTAACTTGTTACTCAAAGCCTATGCCTTTATTGGAATTTTTGGTAAATATGGTTCAGTTAATAACTTTTTACAGTTTTTGGGAATTGGACGGACACAGATTCTATTTACTGACCTAAGTTTTATTTTGGTCGCATCATATATTTCCATTCCCTTTATGGTTTTACCAATTTTTAATGCTTTAAATGATTTAGATGATAATTTGGTAAATGCGAGTGCCGATTTAGGCGCCTCACGTTTCCAAACTTTTACTCAAGTGATTTGGCCACTTTCACTAAACGGTGTCAGAGCTGGAGTGCAGGCTGTCTTTATTCCCAGTTTGTCACTCTTCATGTTGACGCGTTTAATCGGTGGGAATAAAGTCATCACACTCGGTACGGCCGTTGAAGAACACTTCCTAACGACACAAAACTGGGGAATGGGTTCAACCATTGCTGTTGTTTTAGTTGTAGCCATGTTGATTGTCATGAGAATGACGAAAGAAAGGAGAGATTGATTTGCGAAATAAAAATTCACTTGGTAAAGTTTACCTCACCTTTGTCCTCATCCTTTTATATGCACCTATTTTTTACCTTATTTTTTACTCATTCAACTCCGGAAGTGATATGAGCAAATTTACAGGTTTCACATTAGATAATTTCAAAACGTTATTTGCTGACAGTCGTCTAATTCTGATTGTTGTTCAAACTTTCTTTCTCGCCTTTTTAAGCTCACTGATTGCTACAGTTATTGGAACAATTGGTGCTTTGAACCTTGTTAAATTCAAGAGAAGACGTCGTGAAACTTTACTGGGCTTAAATAATGTCTTAATGGTTTCCCCAGACGTTGTCATCGGTGCTTCCTTCCTGATTTTATTTACAATTGTTGGAATGAAACTTGGTTTTATGTCTGTTTTACTCAGTCATATTGCCTTCTCTATCCCTATTGTTGTTCTGATGGTAATGCCGCTTTATCAAGAAATGGATAGTTCACTCATTGATGCCGCAAATGATTTAGGGGCAAATTCAAGCCAAATAATGCGTGAAATTACCCTGCCCTATTTAACACCAGGAATTATTGCTGGTTTCTTTATGGCATTTACTTATTCTTTAGATGATTTTGCTGTCACTTTCTTTGTCACAGGAAATGATTTCACAACCCTATCAGTTGAAATCTATTCCAGAGCTCGCGCCGGAATTTCTTTAGAAATTAATGCCCTTTCTACTCTTGTATTTCTCTTTTCAATTCTATTAGTTATAGGCTATTATTATATTATGAGAGATTCAGAAACTGTTGGAAAATCTTCAAATCTGACTTAAAACTATTTTACTGATACTTTGTAGCTCAAAGTATAGAAAGGAGAAACTTGAAAAAATTATCATACTTCTTTGTAGGAATTTTGATTATTACTGCCTCGTTAGGGCTGATTACTAATAGAATGAAAGCTGCTGATGGAGTCAAAACTCAAAATAATAGCCTGACCATTTTTAACTGGGGAGAGTATATCGACCCAGACTTGATTAGTAAATTTCAAAAAGAAACAGGTTATAAAGTAAACTATATGACCTTTGATTCCAATGAAGCCATGTATTCAAAAGTCAAACAAGGAGGAACAGCTTATGACCTGATTGTTCCTTCCGATTACATGATTGAAAAAATGGCCAAAGAAAATTTGCTCATTAAGCTAGACCATAGTAAGATTAAAGGTTTAAAAGATGATGACCCTAAACTCCTAAATCCGGCTTTTGACCAAGGAAATCACTATTCTGTTCCATACTTCTGGGGAACATTAGGGATTGTTTATAATTCAAAAACAGTAACAAGGCCACCAAAAACGTGGAATGATATCTGGTCACCAACTTACAAAAACTCAATTTTACTGACAGACAGTGTGCGTGACGTTATGGCAATGGTCCTTAGTAAACATGGATATTCATTAAATACAACCAACCAAAAAGAGCTAGATATAGCTTATCAAGATCTTCTAAAACTTACGCCAAATGTAAAAGCAATTCTGGGTGATGAAATCATGAATTACATGATTAATAATGAAACACCTTTGGCCGTTGTTTATAGCGGACAAGCAGCAGAAATGACCTCTGAAAATAAAAATTTGAAATACGTTATCCCCGAGCGAACAAATATTTGGTATGACAATTTAGCCATTCCAAAAACAGCTAAAAACGTCAAAGCAGCTTACGCATTTATCAATTTCATGCAAGAACCCAAAAATGCAGCCCAAAATGCGCAGTGGATTGGTTATGCAACCCCAAATTTGAAAGCCAAAGCCCTCTTACCCAAAGAAATTCGAGATAATAAATCCTTTTATCCAGATGAAGCAACCATCAAAGACGATGAAGCCTACAAAAACCTTAATCCATATTGGACTGGAATTTATAATGATTTATATTTAGAATTTAAGATGAATAAATAAAAAGTGATATTTAGAGTGATTTAGTCTAATTTGAAGAAAAATGCTTGGACGTAAATAAACAACGAGTATATATAAATAAGAAATAATTTAAATTTGAATGGGTACAGTGGTACAAGAATTTGAGCGCATATAATTGTCTCAGAAAATACAACAGCATACGCAACAAAGCAAGCGAGAAGTTTCACAATGCATTATGACTAAATCCAGCTAATCTTTTGGAACCACACATTGGGACTGCAAAGGATGAAGACTAGCGTAAAAATGGAGTATAAGCTCCATTTTTTTGTTCCATAATATCACTCTGAGCACATACCTCATACCTTACAGAGATTTTTGGTATAATTTGTTTGAATATATGAGAAAGCGAAAAAATAATGGGAAATAAAACTGGCAAGATATTTTCGATTCTTAGAGAGGCGAAGCACTTAACACTTAGAGAAGTGACGGCAAATGAATTCTCTTTGGCTCAGGAATCAAAGTTTGAACGTGGAGAAACCTCACTCACGATTGATAAATTTTTACTTTTGCTCCAAAACACTCAACTCTCGTTAGATGAATTTCAAGATTTTTATGATAATTATTCCTTGTCTGAAAACTATACTTTTCATGATGAGCTTCGAGAAGCACATCGTATCAAAGACTTGAATCAAATCAAAAAATGGTTGCATTATTGGAAAGAGAAATCAGAAAAAAATTCGGATAAAAAATATTTCAAATTAAATTACATTGTATCTAAGGTATCACTCGCTTCTACTGCTGGTGGGAACCCCACCAAAGATGATATTGATGTTTTGATGAGTTATTTGGATTTAGTAGAACAGTGGGGGAGGTATGAAATTTGGGTGTTCAGTGTTTGTCAGCATTATCTTGACGATAATATGTTGGATTATTATGGTACAGAAATATTTGATAAGTCAAGTTACTATAAAAATGTTCACCAGAACCAACAAATGGTCATTCGGACAATGTTGAATCTTGCAGACACCTGGCTTAATCGAAAAAAATTAGAGAAGGCATTGGTTTGTCTTAATCGTGTTAAGACAATTGGAATACCGATTGAGTTTTTTGAAGAAGCCATTACATTAAGATATTTGGAAGGACATTATCTCCATCTATTGGAGGACCCAAAAGGGAAACTAATGATGCAAGATTGTGCTAAAGACATCGAAAAATATGGATATACTCAAGCAGCTCAGGAGCTTTATGAAGAGATTTACGATTTAGGAGAATTGTAATGTTTTCATATATTTAAAAGTTTAAAAAATATTTAAGATAAAATGATAAAATCTCGATAACTTAGTTTAGTTATTGAGATTTTATTTTAGGAGTACTCATGATGAAGTCAATGTTAATTTTTCCGCCAGGTTGGGATCCACGGGGGCCCTATTTATCTTTGCCTGTATTAAAAGCCTATCTTCAACAAAATAATCAAGAGGTTTTAATTCGTGATGAAAATGTTGAATTTTATGACTTTTTCTTCTCAGAACAGTTTTTCAAGCGGATGAGTAGAGAAACTTCAACTCTAAAAAAGAGTATTTATTTCAATTCAACATTACATATCCAAGAAGCAAAAGATGTAATACGCTCAAAAGATTCAAAGTCTTGGCAAAGAAAGTTTGCTTGGAATGTTTTATCCAATTTGAATTATCTTGCAGGAAAAGTTTATAAAGGATTCGAAATCGATTTTAACAGCATGCATTTCAAATATTCGCACGATTCCACTTCAGAGATAATGAAAGCATTATCAGATAGAGCAGCCAATCCACTCATTGAATATTTTGAAAAGGATTGTTCAACCATTGAAGAAATTAAAAATCAAGAGATTGAATATATTGGTTTCTCTGTCACAGGAAATACCCAACTCATTCCAACTTTAACAATGTGTAAGGCAATTAAAGAATTATGTCCAAGCGTAAAACACATTCAGTTAGGCGGTAATTTTATTACTCGTATTTCATCACTTATTGGTAATCTACATCCTTTTTGGAACTACATTGACTCTATGCTTCTTTATGATGGTGAAGAAAACTTATCATCTTTTTTACAGCAGTTGGAAAACAATAAAGATTACTCAAACATTCCTAATCTATATTATTTGGATGATCATAGAAATTTGAAACGAAATGAGATCGTAGAGTCTAAAACAATAAATAGCTTACCGCCAGATTTTGATGGATTTGATTTTTCCAAATACTTCACAGATAATCTATGGATTCCCATTTATACCTCAAGAGCTTGCGTAAATAAGTGTACCTTCTGTACAATTCCTAACGCTTCAGGGGGGAAATTTAGACATATGCCTGCTAAAAAAGTCGTAGAAAACATGGAAGTTGTGAAGGAAAAATACGGCATTTCTCATTTTTCATTTGTAGATGAAACATTTCTTATGCCTAAAATGAAGCAAATTGCAAAGTTATTGATTGACAATGAGCAGAAAGACATTTCATGGTATTGCGAAACCCGCTTTTCAAAGTTGCTTACCGCAGATACGACACAAATCTTGAGAAAAGGGGGATGTTCTAATATTCAATTTGGGCTTGAATCTTATAATCAAAGGGTACTGGACCTGATGGATAAAAATATTGATATTGCTTGGATTGAACCCAATATTATAAATTGTTTTGAAGCAGGAATTTCGGTTCACCTCTTTTTTATGACAGGATTTCCGACAGAAACCTTAGAAGAAGCAAAGAATACCTATCATTTTGCAAATGAAATGATTTTGAAATCCAAAAAGGATTATGGCCTTCCTTATTCTACAAAGGGATTTGGCACGTTTGGACTTGAAGTGGGCGCAGGCGTTTATGAGAAACCCGAAGTATTTAATATTGAAATTTTAGAACCAGCTGATGATGAAGATTTAAGGCTCTCTCGGGATTATAATATTCACGAAGGCTTGACATCAGATGAGGCCAAACAACTTGTGAGCACGATGCGTAGCTCTAAAATTTCTCTGCAAACCTCTTTTGATGCTCAACAATTTGATATTGAATTCCCTAAGTCTATTCTCCCATCAGAAATTGATTTAATCAACGAACGTGAAAAAAGGGCAGCAGAACGTTCTTATAAGGTTTATGGATTCTGTTTTGAGAATGAAAGTCTTAAAATAAATCGCTATGTTAGCTTGATTATAGATGAAGAAACGCAGATGACTCTTTTGTATAATGTTAAGCATGGAATATTTCTTTCTTATCCTACTTCAGATTTGCAGATAGGAAATGCTAAGATTACCTTTGCTTTAGATAATATTAAATCAGATTTAGCCTATTATGATTTTTTGGAACTTGAAAATTCACAAGAAAAATATTCTACTATGGATGAAATTTTTGAAGGAAAATATAAATTATGCCTGAACGATTATTTTTTTGAGCACTATAATTCAACGGATTTGTTGATATACAACAAGATGTTTAAGGAAGTGATACAGACTAATGTTTTGGGGCATGAGTTATTAAAATACTTCACGATTTCGCATAAGATTCAGGAATGGTATGCTGAGATAACACGCTCAGGCTTAAATTTACCTGTTGAAAAGTTAGAAAAACTGATCGTGGACGCTTTGGAATCAAAGGTATTGAAAGTCATGATATGAGGTTTATGTATAAATCCTCACCGGAGAAAAAATACAAATTTTAATAAAGGAGAGCGAAAAATGGATTTCGAAAAAATTAAATCACTTGCTGAAGTGATGGAAGTACAATCCACAAAAGATTCTGCTCAAGCAGTAGATTCTGAGATGAACACAAAGTATTGCTAATCTTTTGATAAGGGGAAAGTAATAGACTTTCTCTTTTTCTGGTCTTATTCAGATTTTAAGGAGTTGTCTTGTCTAAAATTAAATATTTGTTTATTTCTCGCTGCTTATCTGAGTTTGCAGGAGCAATATTACCCGTAGTATTCCCGTTATTCATTTTGAAAACAACCCATTCTTTAAGTCTTTCGGGTTTATTTTTTACGATTACAATGTTACCGAGTGTTTTGCTTACTCCAGCTATGGGAGTGTGGATTGAAAAATATGAAAAGAAGAAAGTAACATTCTTTTCAGTTTTGACTCTTGCAATCTTATGTAGTATTGAGTCTATGCTCTTAAAGTTTGGGCGTTATGACTTTATTTATCTTGTTTGTTTTGCAATCTTAGTTGCAATTTTTTCTATGATGCTTGATTTATCTTCAAAAGTTCTATTTACTGAACTTGTTGATGAATCAGAATTAGAAAAATATAATGGTATTAGAAGTATCTTAGATAACCTTTCTGTTTTCGGTGCACCGATGCTTGGAACCTTGGTGTATGGAGTGTTCGGTTTCTCAAGTGTTATTTTAATTTTAGCTATACTTTATGTTTTGGCAGCTGTGGTCATTGCGTTTATTCCATTGGAAAGTAAGAACGGAGGAAATGATCAAATTGTTGAAGAAAGTTTTGTCCAGAAATTTAGGATAGGTCTTCATTTTATTCGGACAGAAAAAGCGATATTAAAATATTTTTTGCTCATTATGGCACTTAACTTTTTTGTTGCTTCATCAGAAGAAGTGACGAACCCAGGGATTGCCATTCAAAAATATCATCTTCCAACTTCTATTTTTGGACTGGTGTCAATTGCCTTTTCAATAGGTGTAATATTATCAGGGATTTTCATTGCTAAAAACTCAAAAATTGAGTTCAGAAAGCATATTTCCAAACTCTTCGTGCTAAACAGTTTGGTCATGGTTTTAATTGGATTTTCATCAGTTTTTTTAATCTCTTTTAATGCTTTTGTTTTCTTTGGACTAATGCTTTTCTTTGAAGTGTTACTTGGGTTTATTACAATTTTAGTGAATGTACCAATGACGTCTTTTTTTCAGAGCCAAGTTCCCCTAAATATTCAAAGTCGATTTTTTGCTCTCCTTTCTTTTTCTGCAAATTTGATCGTCCCTCTTGGAATCCTGTACACAGGATTTTTAGCATCAGCTATTGGAGCCGATGTCACATATATCATCAATAATATTTTAGTTATAGTAATTGTATGTTTTGCATTTTGGAAAGAAATAGGAAGAGGCTTTCGTGCATTTCTGTTGAAAAAATGGAAAATGTCGAAATGATTGATAGGACAGAAGAGACCGTATGAAAAAAATAGTTAAAAATCTCCAAGTGATAGTCGCTCTAGTTTTTGCATTGTTGATGTTATCAGCTTGTTTCACCTCAAAGAGTGAACTGCCAAGAAATACGTCAAATGCACACTCAAATAAAGAGAACACAGTTACTGTAATAATTGAGGGAAAATCAAAGCGTTATCAAGTAAAAAAAGGCACTACCTTACTTTCATTTGCAATCTCTCAGTTGAATGCAAAAGAGCACGAGGGCTTTATTACCTCTGTCGGTAATTTAAGGCAGAATACAAAAGAATCAATTTATTTAATGTTTGATATAAATGGAAAAAGATCAGTGATTGGCGCAGAGGGCGTTAAAATAATAAATGGTGAAAAAATCAGATTTTATTTGGAAAAATACTAAATTGACAGTTCGTAAGCTTACGCTAATTGCGATGACAATAGCACTGTGCTCCGTAATTCGTTTTCCATTTTCATATCTGCCAAATATTACTCCTTTAACAACAATCTACTTACTCATTTGTTTAAACATTGGATTGAGCGAAGCAATTATTATTGCTGACATGACGATTATAGCAACATCCGTTTATCTAGGAATGGGCTACTGGGTAGTCGGTCAGTTACTAGCATATTCTCTAATAATTTTTTTATATTGGCTGTTTATAAAAATTGATATTATGAAGTTTTTAATTATGCAAGCAATATTATGCCTTATACTCGGGTTAATTTATGGAATTGTAATCTCAATGTTTGAGGTTTTTGTTTTACAAATTTCATCATTTGAAATTTATTATATTGCTGGTCTCCCCTTTGACTTGATGCATGGATTAGGGAATTTTCTATTTATGATATTGGTATTTAGACCAGCTCGAATTCTCAAGCGGCAATTCAATAGCTTAACAAGGTTTTACAACGATGATTCTGTTTGAAATTTGGTGTTACATACCTTTCCTTGTATTATTTTTTATGTAAAATAAAACCTCAAAACTGAGTTGTCAGAGAATAAAGACAGCAAAGTAAACACTCGTTATTTTGGGTTTAATTTATAGAGATAATAAAAGCACTTAATAAGTGCATTTTCCTATTTAAAAGATATATAATTTATTCTTTATTATTGACATACGGCTAACATTATCTTTGTGAATGTTGGTGAAATGAGACAAACGGCTCTACTGAGCTCTAAAGAGCAGTTGTTAAGTCGGTTAAGTTGAGTAAAATGGCAAGAGATTTTTATCTTGAAAATCAAACACAATGGCTCAAAATCCATTTAATAGTGGGACTTGGGTGGCAAAATCAACCATCACTAAAACGGATTCAATGAGAGAATAATTTTCGAAAACGAACGATGTTGTTTCATAATTAATTGCAGAACATGCAAATTTAACGAATCCGGTAGAATAATTAAAACTTTTAATCGTAAATATTTTTGTATTTTGCTATATTATGTTTTGAAAGAAATGTGCTACATAAGTATTAATAAAACAGTATTAATGAAATACTGTTTTGTTATTGTATTTGAAAATTATCAATTAATTTTATTAGAATAAATATAAAAAAGATTGAAAAGATGGAAATTACTGAATTGATACGTCATGATATTTTCGACTTATTTGAAAATGGATGTATTGAACAGATCTATTTTGGGAGTGATAAAAAATACTTTTATCCATATTATGGACGACTTAAAGAAATAGATTTCTTGAAAAGGATCTATCCTTTAGAAAATATGGTAACAACAGATGAAAGATTTAATAACGTAGATGAAGAGATGTGGCAACATACCATTAACAATGATACTTGGAATTTTGGGTGGGTTTTTAATGACTCTCGGTTTGACTTAATGGATGGCCCGGATTCTACCTTATTGGAATTCTTATGTGAGGTTTTCCATCCTATATCAATAACTCAGGGTTAACTGAAGAAAATGAACAAGCAGATAGAAATGGAACAATTAGTTTAGGAGATGTCATTCAGTTTGATTGAACCATATATTATACGTTAAAAAGTAAAAAAATAGGAGAAAAAAAGATTAAAATAATTACTGGTAGTTCTTGTTCAAGAAAAGATGTGTGTATTGTGGATAGGCTTTCTTTTGTTACTGCAATGGTGCGTGTCAAAGAAAAGGTTGAGAGTTGGTTTATTTAAATGGTATAGATAAGACAAATGCATTAAGAATTAATGAATCAATAACACTTATAAAAATAACATTAAATTTTGCTTAGATAAAATACATAAAGTATCCAATAAATTTTGATATAATTAGATAAATAATATTATTTTATGGAGATTATGGAGAAATATTTTATGTCACTTGCGACAATCTATAGTTTGATGGGAACACTAATAACGATTAACACATTGCTTGCCCTTGTGACAATTTTTCGGAAACCTAGGTCTATTGCCAGTATTTTTGCGTGGTCTATGTTCTTGTTCTTTTTACCAGGGGTTGGTTTCCTTGGCTATCTTTTTTTAGGAAGAGGGCTTGATCGAACAACAACAAATCGTTTTGAAGAAGAAAATAAATATAATCTATCTATTCTTGCCCAAAGGGTGCGTGAAAATAATGAAAAATTTGAGCCAAAAGAAATGGCACCCCATGAAAGATTACTGAAAAGGTATTTTAATAATATGGAACGTACACCACTTTGTCGTGGGAATAAAGTGAATTTTTATCTGAATGGAGAAGATAAATTTTCAGCCTTGTTTGATGACATAAAGAATGCTAAAGATAATATTCATGTAGAATACTATGCATTCTTTAATGACAAAATTGGAACTGCTTTTCGCGATAATCTAATTGAAAAAGCTAAAGAAGGGGTGGAAGTTAGAGTAGTTTACGATCCATGGGGAGGAAAAACGAGAAAGGATTTCTTTAAACCTTTGGAAGAGGCAGGAGGTAAGGTCACAGCCTTTATCACATCGCGTAATACACTAACAAAAACCCGACTTAACTATCATTTACATCGTAAAATTGTAGTGATAGATGGTCAAATTGGTTGGACTGGCGGTTTTAATGTTGGTGATCAATATATTTATAACAGTAAAAAGTTTGGCTTCTGGCGCGATACACACGGTAGAATTGTTGGTACAGCAGCTTTTGGTCTTCAAGAAACATTTATTCGAGATTGGAATGTTTCAGTCAGAGATCCTAAAGATAAGCTTGAAAGAGAAGATTCATATTTTGTGGTACCGGAAGAAGAAGGGAACATTGATATTCAGATTGTCGCTAACGGACCAGAGAGTGATAATAAAACCTTAAGAACAGGTTTTATTAAAATGATTATGGATGCGGAAGACTATATTTGGCTTCAATCGCCTTACTTGATACCTGATGACTCTATGATAACAGCGCTTGTAGCAGCGGCGAATTCTGGTGTTGATGTAAGAATTATGATTCCCAATATGCCAGATCATCCATTTATTTTTAGAGCAACACAATATTACGCAAATTATCTACATAAACACGGTGTGAAAATATACAATTATACAAATGGCTTCATACACTCTAAAACTCTTGTAATGGATGGAAAATTAGGCGTATTTGGTACAACTAATCAAGATATTCGCAGTTATGAATTAAATTTCGAGATAAGTGCCTTTTGTTATGATGAAACTGTAGCAAAAGAGATGAGCAGGACATTTGAGGGAGACTTAAGAAATTCAAAGCTACTTACAGATGAAGAAATTTCCCAACAATCTACTTGGCTTAAAATCAAGCAAAACTTTTCGAGATTACTTAGTCCGATATTATAAATGGTCCTATAGGTCTTAATAAGGATGAATTGACTCCTTTAAAATACATTAATATTGAAAAATAAAAATCACTTGAAAATTTTAGTGGTTTTTATTTTGGAGTAATTCTTCCTATATTCAACTGAAAGTTAATTGTTCAAGAGTAGAGTAATAGATGCTACAAATCATTCATACTCACTAAGACCTTGATTGTCTACTAAAAGTCAAAAGGTTTGCTGAACTTATGCGAGCATTTTTTATTAATATCAGACCAGAGGGTTAATCTCCAAAAGATAAATTTAGTAGAAAAACGTCTTTTAATGCATGTTTTTTTAGCCACTGCATGAGGCGACTTTTTTACTTGTCTGATATTGAACAAATAAAAATCTTTTATAATCAATAGATAATTTAAAAGCTAAAAAGTTATTAGAATTATTAGCCTTCTAATAACTTTTTTGATAAAATAATTTTTCAAATACTTTCAAAAATGTAAGAAAAAAAGGTAAAATTTTAGATATAATAATAATTAAAGAAATTAGTTTAGGAGGAAAAGCAGATATTGAATAAAGTAAACATGACCGAAGGACTGTCAAATGCAGAAGTCGAAGAACAAAAAAGACTTGGAAATTTGAATATCATGACGGTTAAAGTTGGGAATTCAAATAAAAATATTATCATTAAAAATTCAATGACCTTATTTAATTTACTCAATCTAGTACTTGCGGTTGTGTTATTTATCATTGGTTCTTATAAAAATATGCTGTTTATTTTCTCAATTATTTCTAATACCTCAATTGGCATCTATCAAGAAATTAAAGCCAAAAGAATTATTGAAAAACTTTCTTTTCTAAAACAAGATAAAGTAGAAGTGATAAGAGCAGGTGAACAAGTAAGTATTGAAAAAGAAGAGCTTGTTTTAAAGGATATTATTTGTCTGAAAAAAGGGGTTCAGGTTCCGGTTGATGCGATATGTTTGGAAGAAGGACTAGATGTTGATGAATCCATGATTACCGGAGAATCTGATTTTATCGAAAAACATGTTGGTGATTTCATCTATTCAGGTAGTCTTGTCATGCAAGGTGCTTCAAAAGCACAAGTTCAGGCAGTCGGGAATCATACATTTATCAGTAAACTCACAAAAGAAGCTTCAGTTTTAAAAAAATCAAAATCAAAAATTCAACAACAAATTGATAAAATTTTAAAAATTATCGCAATAGGAATTATTCCTATTTCAATTCTTGTTTTGCTGAACCAGTTCGTCTTTTCATCATTAAACTTATCAGTGATTCCTCAAAGAAAGATGGCGATTGTTGGAACAGCAACAACGATTACAAGTTTAATTCCTGAAGGATTAGTCTTGCTTACATCAGTTGCTTTGGCCTTAGGTGTCATTAAACTTTCACAAATGGATGTTTTGACTCAAGAATTATCAGCAATTGAAACATTGGCTAGGGTTGACGTTTTATGTTTAGATAAAACGGGAACAATTACTGAAGGACAAATGAATGTTGAAAATGTTCTATACTATAATGATAAAGCTGAAACAAATGATATCATTTCATATATTATCTCCTTAGATAAAGAACAAAATTCCTCAATGGAGGCTTTGACAAAATATTTTACTAGTGGTCAACAAAATACCTTTGAATTAGTTTCATACCAACCTTTTAGCTCAGAAACTAAATATCAATCTGTAGAAATTAAAAATAAAGGAAATTATATTTTAGGAGCTTTTGATTTAGTAGCGAAAGAGGTTACCTCTAAACAAAAAGCTGATATTGAGGAAGCCTTGGAAAAAGGTTATAGAATTCTCGCTCTCTCTCATAATGTTTTGGGAGAAAAAAGCCAACTTCTTTGTCTTATTTTCTTAAAAGATAGACCTAAAAAAGAAGCTAAAAAAATATTAGAATACTTTGAAAAACAAGGGACTCAGATTAAAATTATTTCGGGTGACCATCCAAAAACGGTCTCACTTATTGCAAAAGAGGTCGGTTTAGAAGCGGATTATATTGGTCTATCAGAACTTCCTGAAAGTGAAAAAGAACTACAGGAAGTGGTAGAAGAAAGGACAATATTCGGTCGCATAACTCCAGAAAGAAAACGTGATATCATTGCTGCCTTACAAGCAAATGGTCATACTGTGGGAATGATTGGTGATGGAATTAATGATATTCTTGCCCTTAAAAAATCAGATTGTCCAATTGCCTTAGGAAGCGGTAATGAAGCTACAAAGTCAGTTGCTCAATTTATTCTATTGAAAAATGATTTCTCTGTTCTTCCAAATATTCTCAAAGAGGGAAGAAAGGTAATTAATAATATTACACGTGTCGCTAGTATGAATCTTCTAAGAGTGATATACATCTTTACCTTAACAGTTCTATTGTTAATTACACGTCATCTCTCCCCATTAGAATCAATAAATTTAATGATGATGGGTATCTTTACCGTCGGAATTCCTAGTGCTCTACTTGTGCTAGAAAAAGATGAAAAAAGAAATGAAGATGATATTCTCCAAAAAATTAGAGACGACGCTCTCCCTACGGGAATTATTATTGGGATTGCTATATTTGTAATGTTCAGCTTGGCCTATAAATTCCCAATCTATACGACATTTACTGATGGACACTTTGTGACTCATTATAAGGAGTTTATCAGTGATGTAACTTTGGTTATTGGTAGTGTTCAACTCTTTTCACTCTATCTCTTATGCCGTCCGTTAAGCCGCTTTAGAGCTATTGTTATTGTCGGAATGACAGCACTCTTTTATGGAACTTACTTTATTTCACCAGTAACTAAATTTTTAGGAATTGCACCTTTCAAAAGTTTCAGATTTGTTATACCAACAATTATCTGTATCTTAATGATTCTTATGGTTAGAGCTTTATTCTCTAAAAATATAAAGAGAAAAACAAAGAAAATTGCGATACTTCTTGTAGGTTTAGCCTTAATCAGTGGATTTTCATTTACCAAATTAAAACAGTATAATGCAAAAGCAGCGATTGAAAGACCTCAATATAAGAAGATATTAGTCGATAATTGGGAAAGATCTCAGGTTAATAAAGAAAATGTAAACGAGAGATAAGCATAAAAAAAAGACACCATCCTTTTTGGAGGTATCTTTTTTTATTCTGATGAATGGTCTACTATTTTTCACCAATTGCTTTTATAAATCGTGTGGCAATCTCAAAAGGTCTGGTTATTGCTCCCCCGATAACCATGGCATCAACACCGATATCATAAATGCGTTTGGCTTGTTCTGGACTATGAATTCTTCCCTCTGCAATGACTGGAATCTTCTCCTCAACTAGTTTTTCAAGTAAGGCAAAATCAGGTTCATCTTGTTTTGGACTTTCATCTGTATAACCACTAAGCGTTGTACCAACAAAATCTACCCCAGCTTCATATGCATTTTTACATTCTTCAAAGGTTGAACAATCTGCCATCAAAAGTTGGTTTGGGTATTTTTCTTTGATTGATTTGATAAATTCATTAATAGTTAGGCCATCATAACGTTCTCTAGAGGTACAATCCAAGGCGATTACTTCACAAGAAGTGGCTACTAACTCATCAATTTCTTTCATGGTAGCAGTAATAAAAGGTTTTTGTGGTGGATAATCTCTTTTAATAATACCAATTATTGGTAAATCAACTATTTTTTGAATTTCTTTAATATCTCTTACAGAATTTGCCCTAATTCCAACGGCTCCCGCTTGTGCAGCTGCTTTAGCCATCAAAGGCATTATACCACCTTTTTCAGAATATAAAGCTTCACCAGGTAAAGCCTGACAGGATACAATAATACCATTTTTTACTTTGTCTAAAAATACTTCTTTTTTCACCGTTTATTTATCCTCCAATTTAAGGTATAATGGAGAAATTCTCCAATAACTAATATAGCATGCGCTTACATTTTTGTCAACTTTTTCTAATTCATTATAAAAAATATAAAAAAATAGTAAAATAAAGAAAAAGCTAACTACATTTACCAAAGGGATATTATGAAAATTGAACAAGTCATTGAAGAAAAATATAAAACTCTTACCAAATCTGAGAAAAAAATTGCTAACTACGTATTAGAGTCACCTAATCATATTATTTATGGAACGATGAATGATATTAAAAGTGAGATTCATGTAGGGGATGCGACAATTATCAGATTCTGTCAAAAATTAGGTTTTTCAGGATTCTCAGATTTAAAAATTGAGATAGCAAAAGAAGACTATTCTCAAAAAGAATCTCAGGCTAAAGATAGTGAGCTATTCTTTGACGAAAAAGAGAGAAAAATTGTCAACAGTCTAGAAACAACAAAAAGAAAATTGTCTATAGAACTATTGGAGAGGAGTTCTGCATTACTCTCAAATGCCTCAGCAATTTATATTTTTGGTGTTGGCTTAAGCGGAAATACGGCAAAAGATTTGGAGGCAATGTTCTTACGGATTGGTATTCAAGCTAAAGCAATTAGTGATACTCACTTTCAGGCGCAAACGGCCGCTATTCTAAAAAACACTGATTTGGTTATTGGAATTTCTTTATCAGGAAGGACTTTAGATTTATATGAATCGCTTAAAATCGCTAAAGGACATACAGCTAAAATCCTTTCAATAACCAGTAATTTAGTGTCTCCAATTGCTCAGCTTTCAGACATTGTGCTACAAACAACAGCTGAAGAATTTTTTGATGGTGGTTCTTTATCTGGTAAAATATCACAGTTATATATTTGTGAACTCCTAGTAAGACATCACGAAAAGATTTTTGAAAATGAGGCTTTAAAAAGTCGTGAAGAAATTATCAGAGCGGTTATTAGTAAATCAATAGATTAATTATTTGGTGATTAGTAATCTCGCGTAAAAAATTCAGCTTTATATTTACCTATCTACTGTTTAAATTTGATTTTCTTTCACCGTGATGAAGATATTAAAGAAATTAAAAAGTGGCTTAGGCTGGTTGAAAGTGGACTGAAGAAAGAAATTAAATGATTTTAAAGAGTAAAGATGGAAAATATATTCCATCTTATTTAAATTAATAAGCAAATGATAAATATTTAAGTTTTTGACGATCTTATGCTATGATATTTATTGAATAAAAAGAATAAGGAGTATTGTTTCAATGGCGAAATCAAAAAAAGAAATTGAAAAAATAATTTTAGAACAAACTAATTTTGTTCCACGTAATGAAAAAGGACAAGAAATTTATATTTCACTGAAATCTAAAAAAAATGGCAAAAAAAATATGAAACATAATGAAAAATTTGCTAAAAGTGCAGAATTTGATAAATTAGTAAAACTTTTTGGAGAAAATAAAGTGAAACTCATTCATGCAAGTGCTCAGCGTAGAATAGAGATTTTGCGTTAATATAAATTCATAATAAAGACTACACTTTCTTTATTAGATAAATTAGAACTACTTACCTTGTGAGTGGCTTTTTTATTGTCGAAAAATATTTGACTACACTTTTAACTACATTTTAGGTGAAAGAATCCGGGAATTATGGAGTATATTTTTTCAAAAATTTAAATACTCTTCATTTATAGGAACCAAATGATAATATGTGTTATAATATGGACATGACAAATTTCAAGAAAAACGATATATTTGAAGCAGAAGTCCTTGACTTAACACATGAAGGACAAGGGGTTGTTAAAATCGACTCTTTCCCTTTCTTTGTGGATAATGCTTTACCTGGGGAACGTATCAAAATGCATGTGCTTAAGGTTGGAAAATCTTTTGGATTTGGGCGTGTGGATGAATTTATAAGTCAGAGTAAACATCGTGTTACTCAGCTTAACCTTGATTATTTGCGCACCGGAATCGCAGATTTTGGTCATCTATCTTATGATGAACAAGTGAAATTTAAACATAAGCAAGTAGTAGATATTTTGAGAAAAACAGCTGGTAAATCTGATTATCCAGTTTTACCAGTAGTTGAAGCAATTAAAACAATTAATTATCGAAATAAAGCACAAATTCCTGTCCAAATGATTGACGGGCTTTTAACTACAGGATTTTATCGAAAGAATTCTCATACTTTGATTCCTGTGGAAGATTTTTATATTCAACATCCTGAGATTGACGCTGTGGTTCTTTTTTTGCGCGATGAGTTTCGAAAGATTAATTTACAAGCTTATGATGAGAAAACAAGAAAAGGTTGGTTGCGAAATATTGTTGTCCGTCGAGCATTTCACACGGGTGAAATGATGATTACTTTAGTCGTTACAAGTAAAAAACTTCCAGAAAAGGTTGAACTTGTGATTGATCATTTGGTTGAACGTTTTACAAATATAAAATCTGTTCAATTAAATATTAATTCTGGAACAGGTTCATTTATTTTAGGAAAAGAATTTATTTTATTATACGGCAAAGATTTCATCACAGATTTGATGCTAGATAAAACTTATCAAATTTCGGCTCCTGCCTTTTATCAAGTTAACACACCTCAAGCTGAAAAGCTTTATGAAACTGCCTATGAATTTGCGGGTTTAAAACCAGGTGATGTTGTTATTGATGCATACTCTGGAATTGGAACAATTGGAATTAGTATGGCTGATAGAGTTGCAAAAGTCTATGGCATGGAAGTTGTTCCAGCAGCCGTTGAAAATGCTAAACGTAATGCTCAATTAAATGAACTTGAAAATACACATTATGAGGTTGGAACTGCTGAAAAAATCATGCCTAAATGGCTTTCAGAAGGAATAAAACCCGATGTCATTTTTGTTGATCCACCAAGAAAAGGGTTGGATGAAGGCTTTATTAAAGCAGCAGCAATGATGAATCCTCGACGTATTGTTTATATTTCTTGTAATCCAGCAACTTTTGCTCGTGATGTTGTTCGCTTTGAAGCTGAGGGGTATTTGCTGGATAAAGTTCAACCAGTTGATTTATTCCCACAAACGCATCATATTGAATTAGTTGCTAGTTTTAATAAAAAATAAAAGAGGATAATAAATCCTATTCATAGAAAGAAAATCATGATTCGCATAACACAAATCAAAATTTCAATTGATGAACCTGTCAGTAAGGTTAAAAGTCTTGTTTTGAAAAAACTAAGACTACAAGAATCTGACTTACTGGATTATCGAATTTACAAAGAATCAATTGATGCAAGACATAGAGGCGAAATTGATTTTATCTATACTGTTGATATTAAACTTAAAGATGAAGCAAGAATTCTGTCTAAAAAAATAAAAAATGTTTCTTTGGCACCTGAATTAGATTATGTCAATCCAGTTATAGGAAGTAAAAAAATGCTTCATCGGCCTGTAGTCATTGGATTTGGTCCCGCAGGAATGTTTGCGGCTTTATTATTGGCTCAAAATGGTTATCGTCCAATTGTTCTTGAAAGAGGCCAAGCTGTTGATGAGCGTGTAAAATCAATTGATAAGTTTTGGCTTGAAGGAAAACTTAATCCAAAATCGAATGTTCAATTTGGTGAAGGTGGAGCAGGAACTTTTTCTGACGGTAAATTAACGAGTCGTGTTCGTGATTTGCGTGGTCGTAAGGTTTTGGAGGAATTTGTACAAGCTGGTGCCCCAGAAGATATTCTTTATAAGGCACATCCTCATGTCGGAACTGATTTACTTCGTGACATTGTTAAAAATATCCGAAAGCAAATTATTGAGTTGGGCGGAGAAGTTCATTTTGATGCTCAAGTTGAAGAGTTTTTAATTGAAGATGAAGAATTACAGGCTGTAAAACTTGCTGACGGAAATATTATTAAAACAAATCAGGCTATTTTAGCCATTGGTCATTCGGCACGTGATACTTTCTCAGAACTTTATGATAAAGGGGTAACGATTACAGCTAAACCCTTTGCTGTTGGAGTCAGAATTGAACATCCCCAATCTTTAATCAATAAAGCACAATATAAAGAATTTGCTGACCATCCGCGTCTTGGAGCAGCAGAATATCGCTTAACTTATAAGGCATCATCAGGGCGTGGCGTTTATACTTTCTGTATGTGTCCAGGAGGATTGGTTGTCCCAGCTGCATCAGAAGAAGGTGGCCTTGTGACTAATGGGATGTCTGAACATGCTAGAGACCAAAAAAATGCAAATTCTGGACTTTTAGTCCAAGTTTTTCCAGAAGATTTCCCAACTGACCATCCACTTGCTGGAGTAGAGTTCCAAAAGGAATTAGAACATAAAGCCTTTGAATTAGGTGGTTCTAATTATCAAGCACCAGCTCAACTTGTTGGAGACTTTCTTGATGGAAAAGCCTCTAAAGCAATGGGAACAGTTGAACCTAGTTATGCTTTAGGAGTCAAACCAACTAATCTTGAATCGCTATTCCCAGACTATGTTACACAATCTATGCGTGAAGCGATTATTGGATTAGATAAAAAAATGCATGGCTTTGCACTCTCTGATGCTGTAATGACAGGGGTTGAATCTCGTTCATCTTCGCCGGTCAGAATTAATCGTGATGAAGAAAATTATCAATCTGTTTCGACAAAAGGAATCTATCCTTCAGGTGAAGGGGCTGGTTTTGCTGGCGGAATTGTCTCAGCCGGTATTGACGGTTTAAAATGTGCTGAGAGCATGATTGCAGAATTCGCTAAACCTTTGATGGAGGACTAAAATGGCTCAAAAGACTCATGATTACGAAAGAGAATCTGAAGACTTTTATGACCATATTGCGAGTCGTTTTGATCATAGTTTTGATGGATTTTTAGCCAGTTTTTTCAAGAGATTTATTATAAAACGTTTAAAAGTTGAAAAAAATTCAAGAATCTTAGATGTTGGTTGTGCTAATGGAAATCTTTTGGTAATGTTAAATCGAAAAGAGAAAATTTTTGGAAGTGGCTTAGATATTTCGTCAGAAATGATAAAAATTGCTCAAGTTAAGCATCCTAATTTTACTTTTAAGCAAGGCTCTGCTCAAAAAATTCCCTTTGAGGATGCTAATTTTGATTTGATTATTTGTTCAGCTAGTTTTCATCATTTTCCTTTACCTGAGCTTTTTTTAGCGGAGGCTAAACGACTACTGGCACCAGAGGGTAAATTGGTCATCGCTGAGATTCATATTCCATTTATTACAAAAGCCTATAATTGGCGACTTAATAAATTTTCAACAGAAGGAGATGTAAAAGTCTATCAGCCAAAAGAACTGACAAGAATTTTTAATCACAACGGTTGGAAAATTACCGACAAAAAGTTTTTTTTACAGATTCAATATTATGAACTAGAAAAAAATTACTGACAGAACACTAAATGACTTTGAACAATATCTGTCAGTAATTCTAAAAAAAGAATTAGGAAAAAAAATATGGAACAAGAACAACACCGAGGTTTCAAAGCCTCTTGGTTTTTCAAGTGGTTTATTAATAATAAAGTAGTTGCAGCTTTAGCAATCGTCCTTCTCTTATTGCTGAATATTCTCTTACTCAATAAAGTTGGATTTATTTTTAAACCTGTAGGAGAATTTATAACGGTTATCTCGCTGCCCGTTATTTTGGCAGCTGTATTTTATTATCTTCTTAACCCAATTGTTGATTTTTTGGAAAAGAAAAGAGTCCCACGAGTTGTTACGATTATTGTTCTTTTCTTAATAATTGCAGCTTTGATTGCTTGGGGCTTAATTGTTGCTATTCCTAATATTATCAGTGGAGTAGATAATTTTGCTTCGTCAGTCCCTCACTATGTAAATACTGCTCAAAAAGAGATTAATGCTTTAGCAAAAAATCCACATTTTGAACAATTTCGACCACAAGTTGACCAGTTTGCTAAGTCAATTGGTAATCAATTGATTGATTGGTCAAAAGCTTTCTCTGTTAATGCTGTTACGACTCTTTCACATCTCATCAGTAAAACAACAAGTATCTTAATTTCATTAATTGTATTCCCATTTGTTCTTTTTTACTTATTGAGAGATGGTCAAAGATTAAATGGATTTGTCACTCATTTATTGCCAAATGATTGGCGTAAAGAAACTTCAAAAGTTTTGCACGAAATTAATAGTCAGCTTTCAAATTATGTCCGTGGCCAAGTTTTGGTCGCAATTGCGGTTGCTATCATGTTTATGATTGGCTTACCTATTATTGGTTTGCGTTATGCAGTTGCTTTAGCAATCACCGCAGGATTTTTGAACTTAGTTCCATTTTTAGGCTCATTTTTAGCTGCTATCCCAATGGTAATTGTTGGTTTAGCAATTGGTGGACCTTTGATGCTTGTAAAAGTAATCATTGTCCTTATTATTGAGCAAACACTTGAAGGAAGATTTATTTCTCCTTTAGTTCTTGGAAAACAAATGTCAATTCATCCAATTACAATATTATTTGTTTTACTGACAGCGGGTCAAATTCTGGGTGTCTGGGGAGTATTACTTGCTATCCCATTCTATGCAACTTTGAAAGTTATTATTGTCCATGTTTACGAATGGTATCGTGAAATTTCAGTTCTTTATCGTGAAGAAACGGCTACAGAAGAAGCAAATGAGTAATTAATAGAATAAAAAATAAGGAGAAAAATGTCTTATTCAGAAGATACAATTGATTTCTTACATCAGGGAGATCTGATTGGAATGCAAAATTCACTTGCCAAAGCGTTAAAAAATGATAATAGTGAAATGTTGGCTGACCTAGCCGAATATTTACAAATGATGGGTTTCATTGATGAAAGTCAAAAAATTTATGATCAAATTATGTCAGAAGATCCGGAAACAACTGATTACCTGATTAACTTAGCAGAAATCGCAGAAGATAACGGTAATTTGGATGAAGCATTAAATTATCTTTATCAAATCCCGGTGAATGATGAAAATTATATTGCTGCTTTAGTCAAAATTGCTGACTTATATCAATTTGAAGGTGATTTTGAAACAGCAATTTCTAAGTTAGAAGAAGCAAGAGAATTATCGGATTCTCCTCTGATTACTTTTGCTTTGGCTGAGTCCTACTTTGAACAAGGTGATTATTCAGCTGCCATTACCGAATATGCAAAACTTTCAGAACGCAAAATTTTACATGAAACAAAAATTTCTATTTATCAAAGAATTGGTGACTCTTATGCCCAATTAGGTAATTTTGAGAATGCCATATCATTTCTTGAAAAATCACTAGAATTTGATGAAAAACCGGAAACCTTGTATAAAATTGCTCTTCTTTATGGAGAAACTCATAATGAAACAAGAGCCATTGCTAATTTCAAACGGTTAGAAAAAATGGATGTTGAATTTTTGAACTATGAATTAGCCTATGCCCAAACCCTAGAAGCTAATCAAGAATTTGAAGCTGCACTAGAAATGGCAAAGAAAGGGATGAAAAAAAATCCTAATGCCGTTCCTCTCTTACACTTCGCTTCAAAAATTAGTTTCAAACTTAAGGACAAAGCTGCAGCGGAACGTTATCTCATGGATGCTTTAAATTTACCAGAATTACATGACGAAACAGTCTTTTTGCTTGCTAATTTATACTTCAACGAAGAAGATTTTGAAGCCGTCATTAATCTCGAAGAGCTTTTAGAAGATGAACATTTATTAGCTAAATGGCTTTTTGCAGGGGCACATAAAGCTTTGGAAAATGATTCTGAAGCGGCTGGTTTGTATGAAGAACTCATTCAAACCAATCTGTCAGAGAATCCAGAGTTTTTAGAAGACTATATTGATTTTCTTAAAGAAATTGGTCAAATTTCTAAAACAGAACCAATTATTGAACAATATTTGGAACTTGTTCCGGATGATGAAAATATGAGAAATTTACTGACAGACTTAAAAAATAATTACTGACAAAGCTGTCAGTAATTATTTTTATTGTAAGCTAGAAAATTCACAAACTTGCGTCAAAATAATTGTAAAAGGTTCTATTATCTGATAAAATGATTGTGAAGTAATCCAAGAGATTATGAAATATGAATTAGAACAAATTGAGGTAAAATAAAAAATGTCTGAGAAACAATTTGGGGCGAACTTGGTTGTCGATAGTTTGATTAACCATAAAGTGAAGTATGTATTTGGGATTCCAGGAGCAAAAATTGACCGGATTTTTGATTTATTAGAAAATGAAGAAGGTCCTCAAATGGTCGTGACTCGTCATGAGCAAGGAGCTGCTTTCATGGCTCAAGCTGTTGGTCGTTTAACTGGCGAACCTGGTGTAGTAGTTGTTACAAGTGGGCCTGGTGTATCAAACCTTGCGACTCCGCTTTTGACCGCGACATCAGAAGGTGATGCTATTTTGGCTATCGGTGGACAAGTTAAACGAAGTGACCGTCTTAAACGTGCACATCAATCAATGGATAATGCTGGATGATGCAATCAGCAACAAAATATTCAGCAGAAGTTCTTGACCCTGATACACTTTCTGAATCAATTGCCAATGCTTATCGTATTGCAAAATCAGGACATCCAGGTGCAACTTTCTTATCAATCCCCCAAGATGTAACGGATGCCGAAGTATCAATCAAAGCGATTCAACCACTTTCAGACCCTAAAATGGGGAATGCCTCTATTGATGACATTAATTATTTAGCACAAGCAATTAAAAATGCTGTATTGCCAGTAATTTTGGTTGGAGCTGGTGCTTCAGATGCTAAAGTCGCTTCATCATTGCGTAATCTATTAACTCATGTTAATATTCCTGTCGTTGAAACATTCCAAGGTGCAGGGGTTATTTCACATGATTTAGAACATACTTTTTATGGACGTATCGGTCTTTTCCGCAATCAACCAGGAGATATGCTTCTGAAACGTTCTGACCTTGTTATTGCTGTTGGTTATGACCCAATTGAATATGAAGCTCGTAACTGGAATGCAGAAATTGATAGTCGAATTATCGTTATTGATAATGCCATTGCTGAAATTGATACTTACTACCAACCAGAACGTGAATTAATTGGTGATATCGCAGCAACATTGGATAATCTTTTACCAGCTGTTCGTGGATACAAAATTCCAAAAGGAACAAAAGATTATCTCGATGGCCTTCATGAAGTTGCTGAGCAACACGAATTTGATACTGAAAATACTGAAGAAGGTAGAATGCACCCTCTTGATTTGGTCAGCACTTTCCAAGAAATCGTCAAAGATGATGAAACAGTAACCGTTGACGTAGGTTCACTCTACATTTGGATGGCACGTCATTTCAAATCATACGAACCACGTCATCTCCTCTTCTCAAACGGAATGCAAACACTTGGAGTTGCACTTCCTTGGGCAATTACAGCCGCATTGTTGCGCCCAGGTAAAAAAGTTTATTCACACTCTGGTGATGGAGGCTTCCTTTTCACAGGGCAAGAGTTGGAAACAGCTGTACGTTTGAATCTTCCAATCGTTCAAATTATCTGGAATGACGGCCATTATGATATGGTTAAATTCCAAGAAGAAATGAAATATGGTCGTTCAGCAGCCGTTGATTTTGGCTATGTTGATTACGTAAAATATGCTGAAGCAATGGGAGCAAAAGGTTACCGTGCACACAGCAAAGAAGAACTTGCTGAAATTCTTAAATCAATCCCAGATACTACTGGACCAGTAGTAATTGACGTTCCTTTGGACTATTCTGATAACATTAAATTAGCAGAAAAATTATTGCCAGAAGAATTTTACTAAGATAAAATAAAAATACCAAATAATCCTAAATTTACTTGGAAACAAAAAGAGAGTCCTTTATATAAGGACTCTCTTTTTGTTTTAGAATGGGGTTATTTCTAATTTGAAATCTAGTTATGACCAATTAGAGGTTGAAATTATGAAAAATAGAATAATTAGGCAGAATATTTTAAACATAAAAACCTTTAATTATCTGCAATTAATAACCTTTGCTTATTAATTGATTACAAAGTCGTGACAAATGACTATTGAGAGAATACAAACATTTCGTTATAACAAAACAATTATATTGTTTTCGTTTTCATTAGAAAATATAGTTTCCAATAATTATTAGCTCAAAACTGGCTTTATTCCTGATTATAACAAGAAAAAAAGATCTAGTACTATGAGTTTTGATAATATCATCATGCATTAAAAGAAAGTTGAGGCGAAAAGAGCAATATGCAGAAGTATCACTCAAAACATGAAAATATCGCAAAACAAACTCAATTCAGAACATGGAAAAAGGGAAAATCGTGGCTTTATGCTGCCAGTATCCTAACCGTTCTCACAGGTGGCGCAGCCGCAAGCTCAGTAGTCACGGCAAGTGCTGACACGGTGACGCCTGCGGCTTATCGGCCAGCAGGAGAAGCGACGGGTCCGGGTTCGGTTGTTTCATCTGAAGTAGCAGCGAATGCGAGCAGCTATTATGCAGCGGCGAGTTCAGCCCTTAGCGGTACAGATTCAGACGGCGTGCACAGCAGTGGTGCGAGCGATATTGTCAGCTCAGCCAATGATAAAGCGGCCGACGCGAACAGCTACATCAGTTCAAGCACTGGCTCACTCTCGTCAGGCGCTTCTAGTGTCGCATCAGGCACGCTTGATGACTGGAATAATGCTGCTTCAAGTTTTGTATCAGCAGCTTCGTCGAATACTACGACGAATAGTCTTTCGAGCGCTGTCAGCAACTATCAGAATGCCCTTGATTCGGCGAACAGTTACAATGTTGCCAATAACATCAAGACATCAGGCGGTGCCAACTCTGAGTATGCGGCAACTTACAGCGACGGTTCAGGCAATACCTACTCAAGCAATGCGGTTAGTCAGTATCAGTCCGCTGTTGACAGCTACAGCACAGCAGTTCACAACTACTATAATTCTGCTGTAGCGACGCTGGATAAGAATGCCACGCTTTCAGGCTGGTACGATACACTCACAGCAGACAAAAATATTCTCAACGCTTATGATAGCGATAGCGCAGCAAACACGCCGGCGGGTGCTCTAAAGAGTGATTCATCAGCTTTTGCAACCGCACTTTCTGGCCTCAACAGTCTCGTCTCCGCCTCAGGCGCCTCAAACTTCTTTAGCTCAGCGGCCGCATCAGTTGCTGCTGCAGGAAGTGATGTCGCGACTTACGATTACTCATCCGCTTACAGCTTAGCTGTCGTAAGATTGCAGACGACGGCAAATCAAGTTCTGACGCAATATCAGACGGACTACGGCACCTACATAACGGCTGCGGAGCAATACGCACAAGACTCAAATACTGCTAAAGCAGCAGGATACAACGGCACATTAATGAACGATAATGCGCAGATAATGGCAGATTACGAAGTGGCAAGCCTTGCTTATACCGACTTTTCAAATGCTGCCACACAGCAAAATACCGACTTGGTGACGCTTACTGACATCGTTACCAACTTCCCAATGAGCGCCTCAACATCAGGCGAGACAACAGCAACCGATACTTTGACTAGCTGGGAATCTCAATATACAGCTGCTATCCATGCTCTCCAGTCCGATGTCGCAAAGACGGAATACTATCAAGGTATTTATAATGACAAGCTGGCTGCTTACAACGACGATGCGACTGACCCTCTTTATCCGTCAGACAATCCGACTCTCCCAACAGCGACAGGCAATACGGCGGCGGACTATCTCAATAAATCCAGACAGGACTTGGAACGATTAATACGGCGCAGAATGGCACGGTCTCAGCTGATGCTGCACAATTACTGACGAATTATGAGACAGATTTTACTAAGTACAATCAAGACTTTCAAACTTATCTGACTGCACTTGCAACCTATCAGTCTGACTATGAAATGGCTTACACGAATGCTATGCAGAATAATCAGGCAGCACCTGCTCTGCCAACACCGCCAACGGCTCCAAATCCTGCCGACTATTTTAATGGGACAGTAACAGGAGCAACTGCAATAATAGGCGACATTCCAACGGCAGCAGTGACCTACCTCACGAATCAGCTCCAGCAAGACCAGTATAATTTAGTTAGCGCGTCTTATGACCAATTACAAACTGATATTAATGCTCTGATACATACAATCAATGACTTCAAAGCAACAAATGCACCAAGCTATGCACAAATTACCAGCATTTTGAATACATATAACGGCTTGACAGAGCTGAGTTTGGATAATATCAAAGATTTATTGAGTCTACCAACACTCTGTGATTCTTTGTCGTCAGCAATCGCGCAGCTTATAGCAGCAGAACCTGCGCTTATTAAAACTGTTCAGGCAGATTTAGGTGCTTATCTTTCATCTGCGACTATTTATAATACTTATAATGGTTGGGACGGCTCAACAACAGGCCTGACGACAACTCCTTATTTGACATGGAATATTAAAAATCCGCTTTACACACTTAATCAAGCCCTACGGCAGTACGGTGTGAATAATTTTAGCGGACAAACACCGAATGGTGGTGTTCTTAATAATCTGTCAGCACTGGACACGATTTATAGTTCACTTTATAATAGCAACAGTGTACCTGGTGTTTGGGCAATCACTGAAAATTATTCAGGACCCGCAAGCGGTTATCAAGATTGGCTTCTTGCTGAAATCAACGCGGCTAATCCAGGGCTAAATGCGACCACATTGCTTGACCCAGATTTATGGAACGATTTTTATGCGGTAAATGGCTTTGCTAATCCCAATGCTCCTACACAGGCTGGCGTTGTTCAAAACCCAATCCCACTTACTCCCCTTACTCCGCCAGACCTTAATACAGGATACACAGGCACAACTTCTAACGAGATGACGCCGAACGCGCCAACACAGCCGAACACGCCCGCTTACAAGATACCTAATCTCGCTGCCAGTCTCGTACTCGGCGAAACTGTGACGGTTACGCCACCTATCTATGGCACACTTCAAGCGCCGCCAACAGCACCGAACTTGATGCTGAACGCTGTTTATCCACCGGCCGTAACTACGCTTCCGACCGCACCAGAAGCACCCACGCCACCAACTCTAGGTACTTTGCTTCCAGCACCGAGTGTTCCAAGTCTTAATTTGCCAACTCCTCCGACCGTGCCGAGCTTGACGATACCGTCAGTACCGACGCCGCCAAGCCTAAGTTTGCCAGCGTTACCCGTCCCGCCAACGCTTGATCTGCCGACAGATGCCAATGCACCGAAGTTGACCCTGCCAACGGCACCAACACCAACAGTGCTCGGACAACTTCCGGAAGTTCCAAACGCACCAAGTCTTAAGCTACCAATGCCGCCGACACCACCGACGGTTAGTCTGCCAAGTGCTCCGACGCCACCGACGCTGACAAATCCGAATGTGACAATTCCTGACTTGCCGGCCCTGCCGAGCTTTACGCCGGTTGATGATATGCCGGCACCATCAAAAGCCGTCACTAACGGCAGCACTTCAATCAACGGTCAGACGACAGAACCGAGCATGCTTTGGGACTGGATTATTAGTCAACAGACGAACGGCACGCCAACTGCTTACAGCGACTTTGAAAACTATGTCGCAGCGGTTTCTGCATGGAAAGACCAAGTGGCACAGATTATCAGCGATTATCAGAAACAAGTCGCAGATGCTGACGGAGCTTATGATGCGGACACAGCAGCGATTGCAACTTACCTCACTGCTTATCAGACTTATTCTGAGAACTACGATACAGCGGTTAGTGGCTATAATACTGCTTGGACAACTTACGACAGTGCCTATCAGACTTACGAAAGCAGTTATGACGCGGCTGTCACCAAGTATCAGAGCGAGTACAACGACTACAAGCAAACGCAGAGTGACTATGAGAGCCAGTACGAGAGTGTAGTTTCCGCTTATCAGTCAGCGTGGTCGGCCTATGTCTCAGCTTACGACGATTATCAGAATGCTTATGAAAAATCCGTCTCGGACTACACGACAGCATGGGCTACTTATGTCTCTGCCAATAATGACTATGCCGGCAAGTATGACGCTGAGGTCTCGGCTTATACAAGCGCATGGACACAGTATCTGACGCAATTTAGTCAGTATTCTGAGGACTATGACACAGCTGTCAGCCAGTATGAGAGCGACTGGACGAACTATGATACGGACTATCAGACCTATAAGACAGGCTGTGATAGCGCCGTTAGCAACTACAATAATGATTGGAACACTTACGATGTTGCCTATCAAGCTTACACGAATGATTATGCGACTGCTGTCGGCAATTACAATAGCACATGGACGAAGTATCTGAGTGATTACAGCACTTATTCTAGTACTTATGACAGTGTCACAGGAACTTATGAAGGTGATTGGACAGCTTATGATGCCACTTATCAGACTTACAAGACTGCGTGGGAAGCCTACGACAGCGCTTATCAACAGCTCGTTACTGACAGCTACGACATGACAGACTTTACAGAGACGCCATTAGTCGCTGAGGAAACGAAGACGACCTATGCGGACAAAGTCACTCAGGAAACGAAAGAAACACCTGCTGCAATGTCTGACGAAGCAACAAAAGCCGACATTCCAACGCTGTCAGGCAAAGCCGCAAAAGACAGCATCGCAGATAAAACAACCGAAGCTGAGAAAGCAAATATTCCTGAAAAGAGCACGCTCGCCGAAGAAGCAACAATTCCTGATAAGGAAGACAAGGCAAGCGAAGCCACGATTGAGCCAATGACCGACGGACCAAGTGCTGACCTCTCAGCTGACTCTAGACTTGTCCCTGAAGCGATAAAAGAAAGCCTTGCTGATAAGGACGCAGAGCAGACGCTTACGCAGGGCGACCATCCAATAGTACAAGAGATTACTGTCCCTGATACGCCGGACACGGATGCTGCCGACTATCTCTACACGTCTGACATCATTCTTGACACCTTTGACACGACACAGATTATCCTGCCGACGGATGTTTCACAGATTACTGTGCATGATAAATACGGAAATCTCGTCTCGCCAGACCAATACACGGTTACAATTACAGACGTTGACGCGACCCACAAGCTGGTTACAATTACCTTTGCTTCAAGTTTTGTTCTCTCCGACCGTCTCTATAACAACACCCTGACGGTTTCAATTCCGACCCACTCGACATGGGTGATAGCAGGACTTGGCCCCGACTATGATAATACGGCTTACACCATTACCACAAGTCCGAAAGGCAAGACGAAGCAGCCGACGAATACTGTGCACGTAAGACCGGTGTTACCGAACACACCTCCAACAGTGCCACCAGTTGCACCGCCTGAAACACCAAATATCCCTGAAAAGCCAAATCTGCCGAACAGTCCAAGGATACCACAAGTTCCAAAGGTGCCAAATCAGCCAATGATACCGAGAAAACCTACGCTATCATTGACGTCAAGTCGACTAAAAATACCAGAACCTCTCAAGTATGTGCCAGTAGGTAAAATACTTCCTCATACCGGAGATAATAGCGATTCATCTCTCACCATATACGGAGGGGCGGCTCTAATTGGCTTTATAGGTTTGGAAATTTATAGTTTGAAACGACGCAAAAAATCAACTGTAAAAAAATCATAATTTCTGAGACTTATAAGGAATCTCAAAATGAATCTATTTAATAAAAATCTTGAATACCTTGTTATTCAAGGTTTTTTAATACAAATATATTGTCATTTCTACAACTAATCATCTTATGTTTAGAAAAAAAGAACAGTTAAGGAGTGCGTTTTAATAAAAAACCGTTGAACTTTATATAATACACAATTCAAAAAAGAAGTCAGGATATTATTTTGGGACAAAAATAATTAATGATATAATGAAAACGAATACATCGATGTAGTTGAGGTAATAAATTAAATACAAAATCGAAAGCAGGTGAAGAATGATTCTAAACAAAAAAAGAACTGTAATATTCTCTCTAATTGGTTTAATATTTATTAGTCTATTAACATTGCTATCAGTTCAAACTAAACAGACTAATGCTGAGGAAGTAGTTACTGTTCATTCAACTGATGTTGATACGGGAGCAACGACACTTACTAGGAGTGATTTCAATGATAATTTTACTTTATCAGGCACTGTTGGCATGCGTTATCAAGTCGGTGGAGCATTTAATCCTTTTGGTCCTGCTCTAACTGATGACGAAAGGAAAGCCAGATATGATGAAGAAACAGGAATTATCACCTTAACCCCCAATCGAAATGACTGGTCAGGCAATTTCACGCTTAATAATCGAATCTCAACAGAACAACCTTTTAAACTTAAAGGTGCTATTTATTTGGGAGATAGGACAGATGAAGACTGGAGAGATAAAGAAGAAGCTAGCGAAAATGGAGGAACTCCAAGTGGAGGTGCGGACGGGATAGGTTTTGCTTTTCATCCTGAAGAAGTAGGAAAGGTTGGTTTTACAGGGGCTAACATGGGAATTGGCGGTCTTAAAGGTGCGATTGGTTATAAGTTTGATACTTACTGGAATACTGCGCAGCAAAGTAATGATGATGATAACCATCGCTTGGGCTGGGAAAATGATCCTGGAAGCAACGCACCTCACGAAGGTAATCCTTTCGGATCTTTTATCGAGACGACAACTGAACCTACTCCATCCAACGCTCTCCTTTTGGATTCAGGACGAGTCGTACCTTTTGCAACTGATGCAGGATTTGGTGTAGCCGATTGGAATCAAGTTGCTTGGCTAGACACAAGTAAGATACTACAAAATTCAGGTGTCAGTCGCCGTGGTGAAATTGGTGATGATATCGACGGCAACCCTGTACAAGGGGAAAGTAGAAGATTAATTTCCGATTATGGGTATGATGCTAATGATGATTTACTAAGTGGTTCAACTAAAGATGACACCACAGGTTTTCAAAATGTCATCTATGATTATAAACCTGGAGATTCAGGAAAAGGAACGCTTCGAATTTATTTGCTCCATGGTATAACAACTAATCCAATCTCATCAGGTGCATTGACGGAAGAGGGCATTGTTTATGATTTAATTGGTCAAAAAGAAATTGATTCAACTGACTCGCTAGCTTTAGCTGTATCTGCATCAACAGGTGCCTTTCGTAATCTTCAACAATTTAGATTTGATTCTTTTGAATACTCAGCGGTAAAAAGATTGACAATCGATAAAATTTGGGAAGATGAGAGCGATATAAACGGTCTAAGGCCCGATACCATTGAAGTTCAAGTTTGGGCAAATCTTAAAGCAACGAATAATAAAGAAGAAGTTCGACTTCCTTATAAGACCCCAATAGAAATAAGAGCTACAGATAATTGGACCTATGTTTATGATAATCTACCAAAATATAATAACGAAGGGCGTGAAATTTTCTATGACGTGAAAGAAATTCCCGTAGCTGGTTATGAGTCAACAAGCCAAAGATTAAATGACGAAAATGATTCAGAAATTCAATTTAAACTTTCTAATAAGATTCAAAATCCACTTACCATTTCGGGCGAAAAAATCTGGTTGGATGATGGAAATATTACTTCACGACCAGCTCATATCACAGTTCAACTATGGAGAAAAGATGGTGAGCAAGAACGTCAGGTTCAATTCAATGAATTAGCAACCGGTTATCAAAGCTTTTATGGACAAGTAAATTCTAATGATTTTGTGACACAAGAGACAAATTCAAATAAGAACTGGGAATATACTTTCTCTCACTTGCATGGAACGGAGGAGATAGAAGAAGGAGTTGAACAAGGAATTCAGTATTTCTTAAAAGAAGAGTTGTCAACTGACTATAAATATCGCTATGAGTCACAAGTTATAGGACGAGATATTGTCAATACAGCTATTGAAGTAGAAAAAATGAGCTTGATTGTTAATAAAGAGTGGGATGATAAAGGCTATGAATCTATCAGACCAGAAACAATCACAATTCAACTATTGGCAAATAATAAGTTGCAAGGGAATCCAGTCACTATTGGAGTCAGTGAAAAATGGACTTGGGAATTTACCGATTTAGCCATAAGAGATGAACTGGGCAATGATATTTTATATTCAATTAAAGAAATTGACGTAGCTAAGCATTATCAAGTTGATCAAATTCAAGAAAATAATAAAATTACTTTGATTAATAAATTTGTGAAGGAAGAGCCTAATCCTGAAGAAGAGGAGGAGGACAACAACATTAATAATGACGGTGACAGCGAACCTACTAATAATAATGATGGTAACTCAAATCATTCAGAAGAAGCACACAACGATGCTAAAAAAGAAACCACAGAAAATCTCCCTGTGGTGGGGCAATATTCAGGATTTTGGTTGATACTTGTTGGTGCCGCATTACTATTTGGAGTTGTATTGTTAGTGAAGCATAAACAAGAAAGAAAAAAATGATAAACTAAAAAAGAACCAAAGCATTATATAAATTCTGACCAGTTCTGTTAAAAGCAAAAAAACTCTATTTTCATGGAATCTGAAGATACTATGAAAATAGAGTTTTTTTGTTGAAAAATTAAAGTATACTTAGTTGTGCGGCCAAGTCTTGTTTCTTTAACTAAGCAGAAATTCCAAAATTGAATTATTTTGAAGATTGTAAAATTGGAAGGGTTAGAAAGTTTATGTCATTAATGGACTACGTTTTTTTATGCTATAATATGGACAAGAAAATTTAGAGGCAACCAATGAAAAAGGGAAAACTAAAGATATATTTTGGCTATGCTGCTGGTGTTGGAAAAACATTTGCTATGCTCGAAGGGGCGCGTGAGGTTCAGAAATCTGGAATTGATGTTGTTTCAGGCTACATTGAACCTCATAATCGACCAGAGACCTCAAAATTAATTGAAGGGCTCGAAACCTTACCTTTAAAAAAAATAAATTATAAAGGAATTCAATTAATAGAGTTCAATTTAGAAGAAGCTTTGATTCGTCGACCTCAGGTTATCCTAGTTGATGAATTAGCCCACACAAATTGCCATGGTTCAAGAAATAAGAAGAGATTTCAAGATATTGAAGAACTTTTGAAAGCAGGAATAGATGTTTTTACAACAATAAATATTCAGCATCTTGAAGGTCTAAATGATGTAATTGAAAAAATAACTGGGATTATTGTAAATGAAAAAATTCCTGATTACATATTTGAAGAGGCTGATCAAATTGAGCTAATTGATATTGAACCCGTTGATTTATTAGAACGACTAGATAAAGGAAAAATTTATCAGTTAAACAAAGTAAATCAAGCAAAAGAAAATTTTTTTACATTAGAAAAACTTATCGCCCTTCGGGAAATTGCTTTACGAAAAACTGCTGACCAAGTCAATAAGAGCGCTATTCGTAAAGCTCAAAATAAAAAAAGTATTTATGCAAAAGAACATGTTTTAGTATGTGTTTCAGCCTCACCCTCAGCCTCTCATGTTATTCATGCAGCTGCGAGACTTGCAGTTGCATTTAAAGCAGAATTTACGGCATTATATATCGGTGATTTAGAAAATTCTTCCAAAGAAGAAAAAGAAAGACTGAGACAGAATTTACGTTTGGCTGAACAGTTAGGCGCAAAACTATCTGTCCTTTATGGAGATAATGTTTCTAAGCAAATTGTCGAATATGCTAAAATTAGTCAAATATCAAAGCTGGTAATTGGTAAAAGTGTACAAAGTTCATTTTGGAGTAGGGAAAATATTGTAGATTTTATAAGTCAGGAAGCGCCAGAACTTGATATCTATGTCATTCCAAATGCAAGAGGACAACAAAAAAATACTTCTGGAACTTTGTATAATTTTAAAAAAATCCGGTTTTCATTAAGTGATTTATTGAAAACAATACTGATGCTAACTCTTGTCACTTCATGTGGGTTAGCCTTCAAATACTGGAACTTCAATGTTGCTAATATAATTATGCTTTATATTTTAGGAGTTCAGATTAATGCTATTTTTACAAAAGGAAGAATTTTTAGTCTCATATCCTCAGTCTTATCTGTACTTTGCTTTAATTATTTTTTCACAGAACCTTATTACACTTTTGTAGCCTTTAGCTCTAATTATCCAATTACTTTCTTAATTATGTTGGCTGCTGGATTAATTACGTCGACATTAATCAAAAGAATTCAAGAACAAGTTCGAGTCTCTGCGGAAAAATCATATCGAACAGAAGTACTTTTACAAACGAATAAAGATTTAGCACAGGTTGATTCGGTAGTAGAAATTCTAGAAGCAACAGTTCAACAGTTAAAAAAATTACTTGATCGAGATATTGTGATTTATCCAATCAAAGATAAAGTTTTAGGAGATGAATCATATTTTTCAACTGAGTCTTCTAAGTATAATTTAGAAAAATACCAGAATTTTAATGAGAGAGGTGTAGCTGAGTGGGTAATGCACAATAATAAACGTGCAGGAGCAACGACCAATACATTATCAGCTGCTAATTACTTATATTTGTCAATTCGTGGGAAAAATCAATCTTTTGCGGTGATTGGTATCCTAATGAAGGACAAAAATGAGTTGGAAACATTTGAAAAATCTATAATTCTGGCTATATTAGGTGAAGCAGGATTAGCTTTAGAAAAAGAAATTCTTCGAGAAGTCCAACAAAAAAACGAAATTCAAATTGAGCAAGAACAGTTACGTGTAAATTTGTTACGTGCTATTTCACATGATTTAAGAACTCCACTTACTAGTATTTCTGGACATGCAAAATTACTGATGAAAAATGATAGCACAATAAATAAACTTCAAATTCAAGAATTATCAGCTTATATCTATGATGATTCAATGTGGTTGATTAATTTAGTTGAAAATCTTTTATCTATCACAAGATTGGATGAAAAAATAGAATTAAAGTTGGAAGCAAATATTATTGATGAAGTAGTTGAAGAAGCCCTTAAACATGTAGACAGGCATTTGAAACAGCATGAATTTAGTTTAAATTTAGCCGACGAACTCTTAATGGCAAAAATGGATGTGGCTCTTATGATACAAGTGATTGTAAACTTGATTAATAATGCAGTGAAATATACACCAATTAATTCTAAAATAGAACTACAAACCAAAAAAATTAATGATGAGTTAGTTCTTGAAGTTTCTGATAATGGGCCTGGGATTACTGATAAAGCCAAAGAAAAAATATTTGATTTATTTTATACTGACGAAAATCGGCAAGTTGATTCTAAGCGTGGTTTAGGTTTAGGACTTTCTTTGTGTAAAAGTATTATTTTAGCACATGGAGGACAAATTTATGTTAAAGATAATCAGCCAAATGGAGCAATTATTGGTTTCAAATTACCTTTAGAGGAGGTTTTAATTTCTGATGAACAATGATGATATAAAAATATTGATTTGTGAAGATGATTTGTCAATTAATAAACTCTTATCTTTGACAATGGAGGTTGAAGATTATAATTATGTAGCTGTTCAAAATGGTAAGGAAGCGTTAAGAGAGATTATCTCTCAGCGCCCAGATTTACTAATTTTAGATTTAGGCTTACCGGATATGGACGGAAAAGAGATTATTTCTAAAGTTCGTGGATTCTCTCAACTTCCAATTATCGTAGTCAGCGCCAGAGGAGAAGATGCTGATAAAATAGTAGCTTTAGATGCTGGTGCGGATGATTATTTGACAAAACCATTTAGTACTGATGAACTTTTGGCTCGACTTAGGGTAAGTTTGAGAAGAGCTAAGTTTTCTGGAAATAATCAAAATTTACTGACAGAAGTAACAACTTTTACTAATGGCTGGTTGAAAATAAATTATTTATCAAAGTGTGTTTTCGTAAATGAAAAAGAGATACATCTCACACCGATTGAGTACAAACTTCTTTGTTTATTAGCAGAAAATTTGGACCGTGTGATGACCTACAACTATCTTGTCAAAGAAATTTGGGGGTATTATGAGGAAGATTTTTCAGCACTTAGAGTATTTGCAAATACGCTACGTAAGAAGATTGAACTTGATTCCAATTATCCAAAGTTGATACAGACACATATTGGTGTCGGCTATCGAATGATAAAAATTGACTAAAAAGTACTGACAGATTCGTCAGTACTTTTTTTATGAGAATCTTTAGATTATCTTTATACGAACAACCCAATCTTTACACTCTTTTTATTTTTCAAGTGTTAAAATAATTTCAACATCAAGGAGGAGGGAAATATTTTGATGGATTTATTGATGCTTGGAGGATTAGTAGTAAGTTTTCTACTAATTCTGGCTCTAATAGCTTGGTGTGACAAGCAAATTAAAGAAATTTAGAAAGAAGTTTTTAAAATGTTTATTATTTTAGGGATTATTATCATGTTATTGGCGATTTATCTCTTTTATGCTCTGATTTATCCAGAGAGGTTTTAGGGGGAACAGATGTTACAAATTATTTTCGTATTGGCAGTGGCCATATTATTAATGATACCTACAGGTAAATACCTTTATCACATAGCAACAGATCAAAAGACCTTTGCAGATCCGGTCATGGATAAATTTGATGGCTTTATATATAAATTGATTGCTATGAAAAAACAGCCCATGACTTGGAAAAAATACGCGCTATCTCTAGTATTAACAAATGCTGTAATGGTTTTTATTGGTTATTTAATTTTGAGAATTCAAGAAATTCCCTTTCTAAATCCTAACCACATTGGGGCAATGGAGCAAAGTCTAAGTTTTAATACAGTAATTTCATTTATCACTAATACTAACTTACAAAACTATTCTGGAGAGTCTGCCCTTTCCTATATGAGTCAAATGATTGTCATTACCTTTATGATGTTTACATCAGCAGCTTCTGGTTTTGCAGCCTCAATGGCTTTCATTCGAGGACTATCTGGAAAATACAAAGATATGGGAAATTTCTATTATGATTTTGTACGAGTGATTACTCGTGTATTACTTCCATTTTCTATTATTGGCGCTTTATTATTGATATCACAAGGCGTTCCTCAGACATTAGTACATAATTTAACAATTACAACCCTTGAAGGGAAAATGCAAGATATTGCTCTAGGCCCAGTGGCAGCACTTGAAATCATCAAACATTTGGGAACAAATGGCGGTGGCTTTTTTGCAGCAAATTCAGCAATGCCTTTTGAAAATCCAAATATTATTACAAATATAATTGAAATGCTATCAATGATGCTATTACCTGGTTCGATATTATTTGCTTTTGGATATATTGTTTCAGATAGTCATCAAGAAAATAAACTATTAAATTCTCAATTAAAAAGTAAAAGAAGATTTTTCTTAGGAAAAGAGGCTCGACCATTAATTATCGTAATGAGTGTTTTATTTTTAATCGGGCTTACAATAATTATTTGGGCTGAGTCCAAAGGTAATCCTATTTTACAGCACCTAGGCTTAAGTCAAGCTATGGGTAACATGGAAGGGAAAGAAACTAGATTTGGCACAAATATGTCAGCTTTATTTACCGAAATTACTACTGCTTTCACAACAGGTTCTGTTAATAACATGCATGATAGTCTGGCACCATTAAGTGGTGGTATTGCCATGATTAATATGATGCTTAATCTTGTTTTTGGAGGAAAAGGCGTTGGATTAATGAATATGATTCTCTACGTTCTTTTGACAGTATTCATCTGTGGTTTAATGATTGGCCGAACTCCTGTTTACTTAGGGAAAAAAATTGAAGGAAAAGAAATGAAATTGACTGCTCTAGCAATTATCATACACCCTTTAATTATTTTAAGTTTTACGGCACTAGCCGTTTCTGTTTCCGCGGGTATTGCTGGAGTATCCAATCCTGGCTTTCACGGTTTATCGCAAATTGTTTATCAGTATACATCTTCGGCAGCGAACAACGGTTCGGGTTTTGAGGGGTTAAAAGATAATACCGATTTTTGGAATATTACGACTGGAGTTGCTATATTTTTAGGCCGATATCTCACTTTAATTATTCAACTTGCGATTGCTTCATCATTAATGATGAAAAGGTCGGTAAATAATTCTGTAGGTTCACTTAAAACAGATAGTGGAACTTTCACCGTCGTTCTATTTGTAATAGTGATTGTAATATCAGCATTAACATTTTTACCAGTTTTGGTTCTTGGACCAATCGCTGAATCTTTAACATTATGAGGCTTATGATGATTTCTAAAAATAAAAAACTATTGAATCAAGAGATTCTAAAAAGTTCTATCAAAGGAGCTTTTATCAAACTTAATCCAGTATATATGATGAAAAATCCAGTCATGTTTGTCGTTGAGGTTGGATTTACTATTACATTAATTCTATCTATTTTTCCTAACTTATTTGGGACAGTTCAATCGTGAAGTCAAATTTATAATATAATTGTGACTTTAATCTTATTCTTAACAATTCTTTTTGCTAATTTTGCAGAATCTGTCGCTGAAGGCAGAGGAAAAGCCCAGGCGGAGAGCTTGAAAAAAACGCAAAAAAATATGAAAGCAAGAATTATTAATAAAGATAAAGCTACTAATCAGACTAAGGAAACTATTATTGATGCAATTGAGTTAAAAAAAGATGATATAGTTCTAGTTAAAGCAGGTGAATTGATACCAAGTGATGGAGAAGTGATTGAAGGAATTGCTTCCGTCGATGAATCGGCAATAACAGGAGAATCTGCCCCTGTTGTAAAAGAATCTGGTGGTGACTTTGCCTCAGTAACAGGAGGAACAACTGTTTCAAGCGACTGGCTCATGATAAAAATCACTTCTAGTTCAGGAGAATCATTTCTTGATAAAATGATTTCTCTTGTTGAAGGAGCCTCACGGAAAAAAACGCCGAATGAAATAGCATTAAATACTCTACTTGTGAGTTTAACTATTATTTTCTTAATAGTTATTGTGACACTCTACCCCATTGCTTCTTTTGTCCATGTGAAGTTAAGTGTAACGACGCTCATATCCTTAACGGTCTGCTTAATTCCAACAACAATTGGTGGCTTACTATCGGCAATTGGGATTGCCGGAATGGATAGAGTGACACGTTTTAATGTGATTGCAATGTCTGGTAAAGCAGTTGAAGCCAGTGGTGATGTGGATACTATGATTTTAGATAAAACGGGAACAATTACATTTGGTAATAGAATGGCCGCAAAATTTCTTCCAGTAAACGGTGTTTCTTTAGAAGAATTGACAGAAAATGCTGTTTTAACTTCATTGAAAGATGAAACACCAGAAGGCAAGTCTATTATTAGATTAGCAGAAGAACAAGAAGATAAGGACTTTATGACCCCAGCTGAAATGACTTTTGTAGAGTTCACAGCTCAAACAAGAATGAGTGGAGTTGATTTTCCGACAGGAAAAACAATTCGTAAAGGAGCAACAGATGCTGTGATTGATTATATTCAACAACAAGGAGGGGGAGTTCCTAACGATTTGAAGAGAATTACCGATGAAATATCTTCGGTAGGTGGCACCCCATTGGTAGTATCAGAAGATTCAAAGATTCTGGGAGTTATCTATTTAAAAGATACAATAAAGCCAGGATTGGTAGAACGGTTTGCTCGTTTACGTGAAATGGGAATTAAAACAATTATGTGTACTGGTGATAATCCTTTGACGGCCGCAACGATTGCTCAAGAAGCTGGGGTTGATAGTTATATCGCTGAATGTAAACCAGAGGATAAAATCAAAGCAATAAAAGTTGAACAAAACGATGGAAAAGTTGTTGCAATGACAGGGGATGGAACTAATGATGCACCAGCACTAGCACAAGCTGACGTTGGTATTGCAATGAATTCAGGGACAAGTGCGGCCAAAGAAGCAGCAAATATGGTAGATTTAGACAGTGATCCGACTAAAATTCTTGATATTGTAGAGATTGGTAAACAACTTTTAATTACAAGAGGAGCACTAACAACATTTTCTATTGCCAATGATATCGCCAAATATTTTGCGATTATTCCCGCAATGTTTATGCTTGCTATTCCACAAATTCATGTTTTAAATATCATGAATCTTGCAACGCCTTCCAGTGCAATATTATCAGCATTAATTTTTAATGCAATAATCATTCCGCTTTTAATCCCTCTAGCGATGAAGGGCGTAAAATATAAACCACAGCATTCGGATAAAATGCTGACACATAATATGTTAGTTTATGGTTTAGGAGGAGTTATTGCCCCATTCATTGGAATAAAAATTATTGACTTAATCATTGCTCCGTTACTGCACATGATTGGTCTTTAATGCTAAAAGGAGAAGTGATGAGAAAAATATTTAAAGAATTAAAAACACCTTTTCTAGTTACAGTGGTTTTTACAGTGATTTGTGGTCTTTTCTATCCATTGCTCATAACAGGTCTGGGACAAAGTATCTTTCCCTATCAGGCTAATGGTAGTCTTATCGTTAATAAGGGGAAAGTGACAGGATCTGAATTAATTGGGCAACAATTTTCTGATGAAGGATTCATGAAGGGACGTCCCTCAGCTGTTAATTATAATACTTATACTGCAAAAGAAAAATCTGAGGGTAAATATTTGGGAGTGGCTTCAGGTTCTCAAAATTTATCACCTAGTAATCCCTTACTAAAAGAACGAGTAGAGAGTGATTTACAAAACTTTCTAAATAATAATCCGAGCATAATTAAAAAAGATATCCCTACAGATTTATTGACATCATCAGGATCAGGCCTTGATCCTAGCATTAGCCAACAAAGTGCCCTGATTCAAATTCCTCAAATTTCGAAGTATACAGGTATAAGCGTAGATAATTTGAAAAAAATTATTGATAAAAATACTCAAAATAAAACTTTAGGATTTCTAGGTGAAAAAACAGTCAATGTATTAAAAGTTAATCTTGAAATTTACAATCAATTAAGTGAAAAAAGTGATTAATAAAGGTAAAAAAAGAAAAACTATAAATCACTATGATTTATAGTTTTTTTAGATATTCTCTTTTTATAAAAATAGTATGGAAAGATTTTAAGACTATCTTTCCAATTGTATACTTCTAAAAATAAGCATTTACTGATGGTAACATAAAAAGTAAGAAGTTTTAAATTAGCGATAAATTAAACCAAAAATGATTTAGAATACACAATTAGATAACAGAAAATCAACGGTCCTGGTTTATGAGAATTATTCTAAGAAACCCTTTCAAAGAAGCTAAAAAATACCAGTGAAGTATTAACAATTTTTGAAATTTCTATCGAAAAAATTAATGGATTAGGACATGAAATGGAATAAAATCGTTTGGTTCAATTAACATATATATAAAACATGTTGGCAAAAAAAATAAAAAAATGTATAATATAGAGTACATGTAATTAATGTAACATTTTTATAATTAAAAAAAGTCTGATGAATAAGGTATTTAAACAGTTAGTTGTTTAAATATCATGATGTTCCGTAACATATTATAATAAGACTCCGAAAAATTAAGATTTTTCGGAGTCTTTTTGTGCTGAAAAATACATAATATGCCACTTATGATTCGTTACGATTCCCATACCATGACTTTTATTTACTTAATTGTTTTATTTTAAATACCTTTTTTTTTTCAGTATTTTTGTAAATGCTGTTTTAAGCGAATTGTTCATATATAAGTATAACAGAACAGTCACAGTACTTTCCGAAAAATCTTAATTTTTCTGAAAATTAGATTTTGATATTTTGAAAGGAAAAGCGATGGAAGAAAGTATATTTTATAAGAGAGTTAGAAAGCTAGCGACTGATTTAGGAAAATCATTTAATCAAATCGAAAAAGAATTAGGATATTCTCGAAATGCCTTAAGTAATTATAAAACACAAACCATGCCATCAGCCATTCGGTTATTAGAGTTAGCAGAGTATTTTGATGTAACACCAAGATATTTACTAGGGATGGATAAAATTTGTTCAAAAAATCATGAAGAAAGAGATTTTGCAGAGTTTCTTTTTAAAAGTCTTGATAAAAATCAAAAAATTGAAATATGTAAGTTTTCGCAAACCTGGATGTTGCAAGAATTAAAGGAGGAACAATCTCACAATTAAAAAGAATTTAGAGATTGTATGGAGTTTATTTATTATGATAATAAAAAATAAGATGGTAAAAAGACTTATAAGTACTTTTTTAATGTCATTATTGCTTGCATCAATGATGTTAGTAATTGGAGCTGGAAAGGTTTATGCTCAAGGTTCAGTTTCGAGTACGAGTCTACAGGTCTCTGCCGATGGTTCTGATTACTATATCATAGGTTCTGACTTTTATAATCACTTCGTTAGGCCTACAACCGTTGACTTAGCGAAAAATAAAGTTGTTTATAATAAACAGATACTAACAGTATATAATGGCAGAATAGATAAATGGAAAATGTCTTTCTTGAATCAGGATTCATCAGGAAAATCCTGGTTCAAATTTTTATCTTATCCAGAAGCAACTAAAGGAGACATAAAAGTTACTTATACAACGGATGGGATTAACTATTCTGATAGTAAACCAAGTCTAGAACAGCTCAAAGGCTACATGGTCGAGCTTCTTAAACCAATTGTATATCCAGATGATGCAAATAACCAAGAGAATGATATAGAGGTTTCTTTTCAACTTTCTCCTGATACTGATTACATATTGAGCAATTCCAATTTAAATAAACAGTTTATTCCTTTTAGCGGAGAGTACTGGTTACAAAATTATAGTCCTTATCCCTTTTTTACTGATCGAAATCAACTCCAATTCGTATACCCAGATTATTCTAAAGGAGTAATGGTGAAGTATGTTGATGAGGAAGGAAATGAAATTCATGATCCACAAACTATTAGTGGTTCAAAAGGAGATGTTTATGACGCCAGTACAGATCAGTACAAATTGGTCTTAGATGGTTACACATTAAACACATCTAAACTACCACAAAATAGTATAGGAAATTTTAAAGAAGCGCTTCAAACAGTCACTTATGTTTATTCTAAAAATCCAGTGGTTGCAGCTGATGTGACAGTAAGATATGTAGATATAGAGAATAATCCTATTTCAGAAGATATCATTTTACAAGGAAATATTGGTGAAAACTATTATACTGATAAAAAAATATTAAAGATTATACTCTAAAAGAAGTTCAAGGAAATTCATCAGGTCTGTTTTCAGAAAAGGTACAAACAGTTACTTATATATACAAAAAAAATGAGTTACCTATTGCTACAGGAAAAGTTGTTGTAAAATATATAGATACAGATGGAAAATCAATTTTAAAAGATGTTGTTAGAACTGGAACTGTTGGGGAAGATTATATAACTGAAGAAAAAAATATTTCTGGTTATACTTTTCAAGGAATTCGAGGTAATTCAAAAGGTAAATATACGGATAAAATTCAGACCATAACTTATGTTTATACTAAAAATCATATTATAAAACCAAAAGATGAATTAGTAAATTCTGGAACAAAAATAATAAATAAAACTAATCCAAAAGTTAAAAACTCCAGTTCTGAAAAATCCCAAAAACTACCTGAAACTGGTGAAAACAAAAAAAGGAGTATATTGTTTTTCATTAGTGGACTCACTCTTATAACTTTAGGGTCAACTATTATAGTATTTCGACATAAAAAAGAATAAATAAAAGGCTATCAAAGGCCTTTTTATTATTAATAGTCGAATATTGCTTACTGATTATGTTATGATAGAAAGATACAATTGGAGGAAGAAATAAATATATATGGTTCAGCTATCAGAATTAGCATCAGCACTTAATCAAACAGAAAGTAAGGGAGTATTTTCTAAACATCCTAAAGGTTTCGGATTTGTTCATCCAGAAGACGCAACAGATAAAACAAATGATATCTATATCGGTAAAAATGATACTAAATTTGCGATGGATGGGGATAAAGTTACCGTTAAAGTTACCTATCCTAAAACTGAAAAACGCGGTGCAAGTGGACAAATTACTAAAATAAATGAACGAGCCGTAGTTGATACGGTCGGGACTTACCGTTCTTTGTCAAATCGTCAAGTCAAAGCATTAGGATACAAAGGAAGAATAGAACTCTATAATGATCGAATTTCTGATACTTTATATATCAAACAACCATTATCAGGGGTTCAAGAAGAAGATGTAGTAAGTCTTAAAATAACCCAATATCCAACCGATACCAAGACATTTGAAGGAAAAATTACAGGTATTATTGGACATAAAGGCGAAGTAGGACTAGATATTTTAGAAGTGCTTTGTGCTATGAAAATTCCACAAGAGTTCTCTTCTGAAACTTTAGCTGAGGCTGAGGCATTTTCCGAAAAATTAACTGATTCAGATTTGCAAGATCGTGAAGATTATCGGAATGAAATTACCTATACCATTGATGGAGATGATTCTAAGGATTTGGATGATGCCATCCACGTTAAAAAATTATCAAATGGACATTTTGAATTAGGAGTCCATATCGCTGACGTCAGTCATTATGTGACTGAGGGTTCTTCTTTAGATGAAGAAGCCTACTCACGCGCAACATCAGTCTATGTAACTGACCGAGTTGTTCCGATGTTGCCTGTTAAGTTATCCAATAATTTGTGTTCACTCAATGAAGCTCAAGAACGACTGACAATGTCTTGTCTAATGGAAATTGATGACAAAGGTAAGATTGTCAGTTATAAAATATCACCTTCAGTCATAAAAACAACTTATCGAATGACTTATAATAATGTCAATAAAATGATTCATCAAGGACAAGAAGGTCATAGGGAAGCCCTTGAAAACTTCTCTAAAATTACCGATTCGATTAAAGTGGCCGTTGAACTTCATGAAATTCTTGAAACAATGCGAAAAGACAGAGGAATGATTGAATTTGACGAGAGTGAAGCAAAAATTATTTTAGATGAAAAAGGTCATCCAATCGAAATTGTAAAACGTGATCGCGATACTGCAGAACGAATGATTGAATCCTTTATGTTGATGGCAAATGAAACTGTTGCCCTTGATTTTCAAAAGAAAAAACTACCTTCCTTATATCGAGTTCATGATAACCCTAAAGAGAAAGCTTTTGCTAAATTGATGGAAGCTGCTGCTAATGCTGGTTTTTCCTTGAATTCAGATTCTCATCAAGCCATTAATTTCTTTGCTGATGAAATTAAAGGAACAAGTTCTGAAAAGGCATTGACTTATCAACTTCGACATACGATGTCAACAGCGGTTTACTCTGAAAAAAATACAAAACATTTTGGGCTCGCAGCGACTAACTATACGCATTTCACAAGCCCAATTAGACGTTTTCCTGATTTAATCATCCATCGTTTATTGCATTTATATCCTTCTGACCATTCTAACCGTACTAAAGACGAGTGGAAAGAACGTTTACCTGAAATTGCTAGCCATTCTTCTGATATGGAACACCGTGCGGTCGTCACTGAACGAATTATTGATGCAATGAAAAAAGCAGAATATATGTCAGAGCGGATTGGAGAAGTTTACACTGGTACAATTACAGGCCTACAAAAATTTGGAATCTTTGTTGCATTAGATAATACAGTTGAAGGTTTAATTCGTGTACCTAATTTACATACTGGGACTACGGAAGAACTTGAATTTGATGAAGAAGCAAGTATTTTTAAAGGAAAAAAATCAGAAACAGTCTATCAAATAGGACAAGAAATAAAAATTCGTGTTATTGCTGCTAATAAACGAAAAGGAACAGTTGATTTTGAACAAATTGCTCCTGAATAAAGCCAGTCTACTATTATGTCGAATAAATAAAGGACTAATAAGATAAATTAAACTATTGAAATTTAAATATTTTCGAGTAAAATACCAGTATTTACTGGTATTTTTATTATGCTAAATAACAAGATAGATATTTTATTAAAATAAATGTTGACTTTTAAAAATATAAGTATTATAATTCAGATAATTAAGAATTAACAAACGAGAGATGAAAGAGTAGTCTTAGGTATCAGTTGAGAGAGCCTTGTTACTGAGAAAAGGTCTGATATTGGGATGAACCACACTCATCGCTATCTTACCCACATTATTATGTGAGCGTTAGCTGCGTTAATGCTAAGTTGTTATAACTTACCGAGGTCACTTTTGTGAAAAAGTGATAAATTAAGGTGGAACCACGATTAAACCGTCCTTTAAGTCAAGTACTTTTAGGCGTTTTTTTATATTATCTTTCTATTCTCGAAAGGAGAAATCTATGAGTTGGCAAAATAACCTTCGGTCAGTAAGTCCCTATATTGCAGGTGAACAACCTGAACTTACTGACATGATCAAATTAAACACTAACGAAAATCCATATCCGCCCACTAGTGTAGCTCAATTATTTAATGAACGTTATAAGACAAAAAATTTGCGTCTTTACCCAAGTACTGACGCGAAAAGTTTAAGAAAAAAATTGGCCGAATATCATCATTTAGAAGTTGAACAGGTTTTTATTGGAAATGGCTCTGACGAAGTTTTGTCACTTAGTTTTCTGACTTTTTTTTAATAGTCAAAGCCCTTTATTAATGCCTGACATTACTTATTCTTTTTACCCTATTTATTGCGAACTCTATCGAATTCCCTTTCAAAAAGTCCCTGTGGATGATGATTTTAAAGTTTCAATAAAAGATTATTGTATTGAAAATGGTGGAATTGTGATTGCAAATCCTAATGCTCCAACGGCTTTGGCACTAAATCTTAAAGATATAGAAGAAATTCTGAAAAAAAATCAAAAATCAATTGTCTTGATTGATGAAGCCTATATTGATTTTGGCGGTGAAACATGTCTTCCTTTGCTTAAAAAATACGATAATTTAGTAGTGGTTCAAACTTTTTCTAAATCACGGAGTTTGGCAGGAATTCGTTTGGGTGTAGCTTATGGCTCTGCTGAAGCAATTTCTCATTTGTATGATGTGAAAAATTCATTTAATTCCTATCCAATTGATAGTTTGGCACAAATTATTGGAGAAGCAAGTTTAATGGATGAACATTATTTTCAAAAAAACATTCAGAAAATCATTAAGACAAGAGAAGTTTTTAAAGATAATTTGGTTAATTTAGGATTTGAAGTGACTAATTCAAAGGCTAACTTTGTTTTTGTTCATCATCCAAAAGTAAAAGCAGAAGAACTTTTTAAGGCGCTTTATGAGGCAAAAATTATTGTCAGGCATTGGAATCAACCACGGATTGATGATTGGTTACGGATAACTATTGGAACTAATAAAGAAATGAACAAAGTGATTGAATTTTTAAAAAGCTATTTAAAAAAGAATGAGGAAATTGACGAATGGAAAAAATAAATTATCTGCTTCCTGAAGAATCGGCAGAAATGACCTTGAATCAAGTTAAAAGTCTACGGCAGATAGAAGGTCGTTTAAGGAAATTATTTGGCTTGAAGAATTATCAGGAAGTCATGCCCCCAAGCTTTGAATATACACAACTCTATACAGCACTTGAAAATAATGGAAAAACTTTTAATCAAGAAAAAATGTTTCAGTTTATCAATCATGAGGGACAATCAATTACACTCCGTTATGATTTTACACTTCCTTTAGTTAGACTTTATTCGCAAATCAAGGATTCTACTAGTGCTCGTTATTCATATTTTGGAAAAATATTTAGAAAAGAAAAACGGCATAAAGGTCGTTCAACGGAAAATTATCAGATTGGTATTGAACTTTTTGGTGAATCAGCCGATAAGTCAGAATTAGAAATTCTTAGTTTAGCCCTTCAAGTGATTGAACAGTTAGGTTTGAATAAAACGGTCTTTGAAATAGGCTCAGCAAAATTTTTTCAACGTTTATGTCAGTTAGCTGATGGTTCAACAGAATTACTTACAGAACTTTTACTCAAGAAAGATTTGAGTGGTCTCAATGCTTTTATCGAAAAAAATAATTTTTCTAAGGAATTAAGAGGACTTTTTAAAGAAATATTTATTACTAATGAGTTATCAAGGTTGGAAAATTTAGTGACAAATACAAAAGATGATGTGCTCATTTCTTCCTTTGATCAGCTCAAAGAATTTTCAGAGAAACTTTCAATGATTGAACCGATTATCATTGATTTGGGAATGGTTCCTAAGATGGACTATTATACTGATTTGATGTTCAAGGCTTACAGTTCAGCAGCGAATCAACCTATTTTATCAGGTGGAAGATATGACCAACTATTAAGTAATTTTCAAGAAGAGGCGGTTGCCATTGGTTTTTGTTGTCATATGGATACTATTTTAAAGGCACTGGAAAGACAAGAATTGGAGGAAGACAATGATTAAAATTGCCATAACTAAAGGTCGAACCCAAAAACAAGTCACCAAACTTTTAGAAAATGCGGACTATGATGTTGAACCAATTCTAAATCTAGGACGTGAATTACAAATTAAAACGAAAGATGATTTACAAATCATTTTTGGAAAAGCTAATGATGTCATTACTTTTTTAGAACATGGAATTGTTGATATTGGCTTTGTTGGTAAAGATACGCTTGATGAAAATGATTTTGATGATTATTATGAATTATTGGATTTAAAAATTGGGCAGTGTATTTTTGCCCTTGCTTCCTATCCTGACTTTTCAAATAAAAATTTTCAAAGACGTAAACGAATTGCTTCAAAATATCCAAGAGTGACAAAAAATATTTTGCTCAAAAGCAAGAAGATATTGAAATTATCAAGTTGGAAGGTTCTGTTGAGCTTGGACCAGTTGTTGGTTTAGCTGATGCAATTGTTGACATTGTCGAAACAGGAAATACTTTATCTGCAAATGGTTTAGAGGTCATTGAAAAAATCAGTGATATTTCAACACGGATGATTGTCAATAAATCTAGTTTCAAATTTAAAAAAGATAAAATTATAGAAATGGTGGAGAGGTTAGAAGATGCTCAAACAAATTGATTATCAATGAAAGCTTGAAGAAATTGCTGAAAAATTTCAAGGTCGAAAAACAGAAGTATCAAAAGAAGTTAATAAAACTGTTCAACAGATTGTAGAAGACATTCAAAAAAGTGGAGATACTGCCTTATTTAACTATGCTAAAAAGTTCGATGGTTATGATGTGAATACTAGTAATTTACTCGTCACGCCCATGGAACGTGAAACAGGACTAGAACAAATTGATGAGGATTATTTTAGAATTCTTAGGCGTACCAAATCACAGATTGAAGAATTTCATAAACATCAACTAGGAAATTCATGGAATATTTTTAAGGAAAACGGTGTTATCATGGGACAAATTGCACGTCCTCTGGAATGCGTTGCTCTCTATGTTCCTGGAGGAACGGCTGCATATCCCTCAACAGTCATTATGAATGCTGTTCCAGCGCTTTTAGCAGGCGTCAAAGAAATTATTATAATTACTCCAGTTAAAGCTGATGGAAAAGTAAATCCTAATATTTTAGCAGCTGCTGAAGTTTGTGGAATAGAAACAATCTATAAAGTGGGTGGAGCACAAGGTGTTGCTGCCGTTGCGTATGGGACAAAATCAATTCCTAAAGTTGATAAGATTGTCGGACCCGGAAATATTTTTGTGGCTACAGCTAAGAAAATCTGTTATGGGGTGGTAGATATTGATATGATAGCCGGTCCGTCAGAAGTTCTAGTTATTGCTGACAAAACTGCCAATCCAAAATATATCGCTGCTGATTTAATGGCGCAAGCAGAACATGATAAACTTGCGTCAGCGATTCTAGTGACGACTTCTGAAAAACTTGTTCAACAAGTAGATGAGGAATTAAATAGACAAGTTCAAAATTTGGAACGTCGTGAAATCATTGAAAGTTCCATCAGGAATTACGGTGGAGCCATTGTTGTAAAAAATATTGATGAAGCCTTTGATGTTTCCAATCAGCTGGCTCCAGAACATTTAGAAGTTTTGACTAGTGAACCTTTAACCCAACTTCCAAAAATCAAAAATGCTGGCTCAATTTTTCTTGGAGAGTATACGCCAGAACCGCTAGGCGACTATATGTCAGGAAGCAATCATGTCTTACCAACTGGAGGAACAGCCAAATTTTACTCTGGTTTGGGTGTCTATAATTTCATAAAATATTCAACTTATAGCTATTATCCTAAAGAAGTTTTGGCTGACTTTAAAGAGGATGTTGAGACATTTGCAAAATCAGAAGGATTGACGGCTCATGCTAACTCAATTTCTGTGAGATTTGATGAAATGTAATACTTGAGACAAGATTTTCAAAATTTATTGGTCAAGGCGTGAGGAGCCACATGGATTTTAAAATATTGAATAAGAAAAATAGTAGGGAGAAAAACATGACAAAACAAGAAAATTATTACGCAGAAGTTTTCGAAAAACCGTGGGGTCGGATGTTCTATGACTTACTTTTTCCACAGCTCCTACCAAATTTGACAAAAGATTCAAAAATTCTGAGTTTCGGCTCTGGATTTGGACGGACGGAAACATTTTTGGAGGAACAGGGATTTGAAGTCACGGGCTATGAGCCTGATGTAGAAAAGCTCGAGATGATGTCTGACCAAACTTTTCGTCAGTTGACAGGAACTTTTGACGACTTTGCAGAAACTGTTAAAAATGAGCGTTACGACGTGATTCTCATTCACAATGTTTTAGAATACGTCCTCGACCGAAAAGTCGTGTTGGAATTACTCTTGTCACTTTTGACAGATGGCGGCACGCTTTCTATTGTCAAGCACAGTAAGTACGGTAGCATGATAGAAATGGCAGCAGGACGTGATAATCCGCAGGCAGCGCTTGATGTTTATGAAAATGAAGCTGTCGCTTCTCACAACCACGGCGATATCCTAGTTTATGACGATGATTGGCTGACAGATTTTGTGGCAAATTACAAACTGAAACTCCAAGAAAAATTTGGAATTCGTCATTTTTAAGGTATTTCAAAAAACGCAGAAATCAAAGAAACAGACAACTGGTATCAACCCATGCTTAAGTTAGAGCAAAAAGTAGCGAAAGACCAAACGCTGTATCCAGTCGCACGATTACATCATTTGATATTTAAAAAAACTAAGGAGAATCTGTTATGACACGCATATCACACATCACGCGTAATACCAAAGAAACACAAATCGAACTTTCCATCAATCTTGACGGCACAGGTCAAGCGGACATTAGTACAGGTATTGGTTTTCTCGACCACATGCTGATACTTCTCACCTTTCACAGCGATTTTGACTTAAAAATCATAGGACATGGGGATCATGAAACAGTAGGGATGGACCCGCACCATCTCATTGAAGATGTTGCGATTGCTCTTGGTAAATGTATCAGCGAAGCATTAGGTAATAAGCTCGGTATTCGACGTTATGGAAGTTTTACCATTCCAATGGATGAAGCTTTGGTGACTTGTGATTTAGATATTAGTGGACGACCTTATTTGGTATTTCATGCTGATTTATCAGGAAATCAAAAACTTGGTGGCTATGATACAGAAATGACTGAAGAATTTTTTCGTGCCCTTGCTTTTAATGCTGGTATTACTTTACATCTGAACGAACATTATGGGCAAAATACGCATCATATTATTGAAGGCATGTTTAAATCTACAGCGAGAGCGCTAAAACAAGCTGTAAGTATTGATGAAGCGAAAGTTGGAGAAATACCGAGCAGTAAGGGAGTGTTATGACGAATCTAAAAGAATTAAGTATTAATATTGAAAAATTTTCTGAAGCACTTCACAATACGCTAAAAGATGCAAAAATTTATGATAGCAGTTCCTCTCCTGAAGCTCAAGTGTTATTCATTGATAAGAAAGATGGATATTATTTAAAAATAGCTTCATCAAAAACTTTAGAGCGAGAAGCTGAAATGACTGCTTATTTTCAAAAGAAAAAGTTAGGTTTAGGATATATTTCTTATTTATCAGGACAATCCCAAGATTTTTTACTCAAGAAAAAAATTCAAGGAGATAATTATTTGACTAAAAAATATCTTAATAATCCAAAACGTCTGTGTGATAGTCTTGCTGAAAATCTACGATTTCTTCATGAACAAAATTTTGAGGATTGTCCCATATTAGACCATTCTGAACGTTATTTGAAGAAAGTCGAAAAGAACGCAAGTATAAAGCATTCAAATCTAGATTTTGTCGATAATTATAATATCCGAACAACAGAAGAAGCTTATGATTATATAGAAAATAAAAAATTGCTATTAAAGAATGATACGCTTTTACATGGAGATTATTGTTTACCTAATATAATCCTAGACAATTGGAAGTTCAAAGGCTTTATTGATTTGGATTGTGCAGGTGTTGGCGACCGACATATTGACCTCTTTTGGGGTGCATGGACGCTTAATTTTAATATTGGTACTGATCAATATCGTGACCGATTTTTTGATGCTTATGGTCGGGATAGAATCGATGTTGATCGTTTGAAATTGGTTGGCTGCTGTGAGGTTTTTGGTTAAATTGAATTTTAGTATATTTTGATATTGAAAGGAGCATTATGAAAAAAATTGTTATCATCGACTACAATATCGGAAATCTTCAAAGTGTACAGGCCGCATTTTTACGATTGGGACAAGAAACAGTGATTTCAAGAGGTTTAGAGGAAATTCGTAAAGCAGATGCACTTATTCTTCCAGGAGTTGGGGCTTTTCCTACAGTAATGAATAATTTAAAAAAGTTTAATTTGATTGAACTTATACAAGAACGAGCTGCTGCTGGAATACCAATATTGGGAATTTGTTTAGGGATGCAAGTGCTTTTTGAAAAAGGATACGAGATAGAAGAAAGACAAGGTCTTGGACTTTTAAAGGGAGAGGTAATTCCAATCAAAACTAATGAGAAAATTCCGCATATGGGATGGAATCAATTAAACCTGGCTAAAACCAGTCCAACAACTCATTATTTGTCTGATAATGATGAGGTCTATTTTGTCCATTCTTATCAGGCGACTTGTCCTGATGATGAACTCATTGCCTACACCACTTATGGCGAAGTAAAAATTCCGGCAATTGTTGGAAAAAATAATGTGATAGGCTGTCAATTTCACCCTGAAAAGAGTGGAGAAATTGGCAGAAAGATACTAAAAGCATTCTTGGAGGAAATTTAAATGAAGATTATTCCAGCAATTGATTTGCAAAATGGTGAAGCCGTGCGTCTCTACAAAGGAGATTATGATAAGAAAACGGTCTATTCAAAAAATCCCCTTGAAATTGCTCAAAAATTTGAAAGAATGGGAGCGACTGACCTCCATTTGGTTGATTTAGATGGTGCTAAGATAGGACAAACTCGTAATTTAGAGCTTGTGCGAAAAATAAAAGATGAAACAAGATTGAAAATCGAAATTGGTGGTGGAATTAGAGATTTCGATACAGTTAGAATGTATCTTGAACAAATTGGTGTGGAACGAGTGATTTTAGGAACCGCAGCAGTAGAAAAGCCTGATTTTCTTAAGGAATTATTAATTAAATATGGTCCAAGCAGAATCGTTGTTGGAGTTGATATTAGAGAGGGTTTTGTATCAACAAGTGGTTGGTTAGAAAAAACAAGTCTTCCTTACCTGTCATTTTTAAAAAAATTAGAGAGAATAGGGGTTAAAACCACTATTATTACTGATATCTCCAAAGACGGAACACTGACAGGTCCAAATTTTAAACTTTATGATGAAATTTCAAAGGAAAATTCCCTAAACGTGATTATTTCTGGAGGTGTAAAGGATAATTCTGATATTCAACGTGCAACTCGTTCTGACTTCTATGGAATTATCGTTGGGAAAGCTTACTATGAGGGGAAAATTAATCTTGAAAAGGAGTTCAGGAATGCTAACTAAAAGAATCATCCCTTGTCTTGATATTAAAAATGGTAAGGTTGTTAAGGGAATCAATTTTGTGGGTTTAAGAGAAATAGGTGATCCAGTGGAATTGGCCAAAATATATGAAGAACAGTGTGCAGATGAAATTGTTTTTCTTGATATTACAGCATCTTTTGAAGAACGTGAAATTATTGGTGAATTAATTGGTCGGGCGGCGCGTGAACTTTCAATTCCATTAACCGTTGGTGGAGGAATTCGTTCAATTGACGATTTTAGAAGAATTCTTGCTAGAGGAGCTGATAAAGTATCCGTCAACTCAGCTGCAATTGAAAATCCTGAACTTATTCGTCAAGCGGCTAACGAATTTGGCGTTCAATGTGTTGTTGTTGCTATTGATGCTAAAAAACGAGCAGACCATAGGGGATATGATGTCTATATCAAAGGTGGGCGTGAAAATGCAGGTCTTGACTTAGTTGATTGGGCTAAAAAGTGTGAAAGATTAGGAGCAGGCGAAATTTTACTAACCTCAATGGATAAGGATGGAACAAAGACAGGCTACGATTTGGAAATGCTGAATGACGTTTGTACTGCTGTTAATATTCCTGTTGTAGCAAGTGGCGGTTGTGGGAAGATTTCGGACATTGTTGAAGTTTTTCAAAATACAAGAAGCGATGCTGCCCTTGTTGCTTCATTATTTCATTATGGCGAAGCAACAGTTGATGAAGTTAAAGACGAACTTATAAAAAATAATATTCCAGCAAGAATTATTAAGAAGGAGACATTATGAGACCAGATTTTCATAAGCAGGAACTTATTCCTGTTATTGTTCAAGATTATCAAACAAATCAAGTATTAATGCTTGCCTATACAAATGAAGTGGCTTTTGAGAAAATGCTTGAAACTGGTGAGACTTGGTTTTGGTCACGTTCACGACAAAAACTTTGGCACAAAGGAGAAGAATCAGGTCATTTTCAAAAAATAAAAGGAATGCGTTTGGATTGCGACCAAGATACTTTACTGGTTTTTGTTGAACAAATTGGTAATGCTTGCCATACTGGTGCTTACTCTTGTTTTTATGATGAACTTATTCCTTTTGATGACTCTGATATTTTCAGAGAGTTGGAGAAGCAAATCGTCGACCGAAAGTTACATCCAGTCGAAAAATCTTATACGAATTATTTGCTTGGAGAGGGCATTGATAAAGTATTAAAAAAAGTTGGTGAAGAAGCAAGTGAAGTGATTATTGCTAGTAAAAATTCAGATAAAGGAGAACTTTTAGGAGAAATTGATGATTTACTTTATCACTTGTTTGTATTAATGAATCAGCAAGGTATTTCTCTAGAAGAAGTACGGCAAAAAGCAAAAGAACGGCATCAGCTAGAGGGAAATAAGAAGGAATTTCATACAAGGACGGCAGATTAAATGAAAAAATTAGATTATCATTTCCACTCTCATTTTTCGGCTGATAGTGAGGAGCTTCCTAGAAAGCATGTGACAGAAGCTATAGCACATGGTTTAGAAGAAATTTGTTTTACAGAGCATCGAGATTTTTATTTCCCAGGAATGGATTTTTCATTAAATCTACCTGAATATTTTCAAGAAATTAATCAATTGCAAGCGGAATTTAAAGATAAAATTAAAATAAAAATTGGCTTGGAAATGGGAATTGATTTACGTTTTAAATCAGAAATTAATCAGTTTATTGATTCGGCTCCTTTTGACTTTGTGATTGCCTCTGTTCATGAAATTGGAGATATTGAAGTTTATGACGGAACAGAATTTTATCTACAGAAAACAAAAGAAGAAGCACAAAGAGAATATCTTTTAGCTTGTTTAGATGTTGTTCAAAATTTTGAGAATTATAATTCATTTGGTCATTTAGATTATGTTGCTAGATATGGGCCTTACACGGATAAATCAATAAAGTTTGCAGAGAATCGGGAGATTTTATTTGAAATCTTGCGGGCTTTAGCTTCAAAAGAAAAAGCATTAGAAATAAATACTAGATTGTTTGATGATCCGAAAACTGAACAATTTTATAGTGATTTATTGATTAATTTTAAAAGATTAGGTGGAAAATTTATAACTTTAGGAACGGATAGTCATATAGCAAAGCGTGATTGGCTTTCAATTCATAAAGCAAGAACTTTAATTAAAAAAGCTGGTTTTCACGAACTAGCAACTTTTAGTGGGATGAAAATTGATAAAAATAAAAAGTCTATTAAAAAATAATAGACTTTTTATATTATGATGCTAAATCTTTCTCAAGTAGCGCAAGACGTTCTTGAACTTCTTGATTTGATAGTTGGTGGGCTTTGATGTAACGGTTATTGGGATGAACTCGACATTCATGTGAACAAGCACCAAGATATTTTGCTTCGTTTTCCTCTGAAGCTAACATTTGTCTGTTACATTCTGGATTTCCGCAATTGATGTAACGTTCACATGGGCTTCCATCAAACCAATCACGTCCGACAATGACATGTTCTTTTTGGTTGATTGGAACTGCGATTCGGCTATCAAAAACATACATTTGTCCGTCCCAGAGATCTCCTTGAACTTCTGGGTCTTTTCCGTATGTGGCAATTCCTCCGTGAAGTTGACCAACATCTTTGAAGCCTTCCCGAACGAGCCATCCTGAAAATTTTTCACAACGTATTCCACCGGTACAGTAGGTTAAAACACGTTTTTCCATGAATTGTTCTTTGTTATCTCGAATCCACTGTGGAAGTTCTCTAAAACTTCTTATTTCTGGACGAATAGCGCCACGAAAATGTCCTAAGTCAAATTCATAATCATTTCGTGCATCAATCACTACTGTATTTTCATCAAGCATGGCCTCACGAAACTCTTTTGGATCAAGATAAGTCCCAGTAAGTTCCAAGGGATTGACGTCATCTTCTAAACTTAAATTAACTAATTCAGGGCGATAACGGACATGCATTTTCTTAAAAGCATTTTGCTCGGCTTCATCAATTTTGAAAATTGTTGAGCTAAAGCGAGGGTCATTTTTCATCAATTCCATGTAGGCATTTGTTTGCTCGATAGTACCAGAAACAGTTCCGTTAATTCCTTCGTCAGCAACTAAAATGCGTCCTTTTAAACCTAATTCTTTACAGTCTGCGAGGTGTTTTTGGGCAAAAGTTTCTCCATCTTCAATTGGGACATATTGGTAATATAATAAAACTCGATAATCTTGAGTCATAATTTCTCCTTAATCTTATTAGTACATTAGAATCCATTATAATTTAATCATTTTATGTCTACCTAAAGCAATAAAATTGCTTGTATATTTTCTAACAAGCTTAATTATTGTGGATTTAATTGAATATTAAAGGGAGAAGTTGTAATCTATTTGTTGTTAAATTCTTGTTAATACAAATAAATTTATTAAATATTATTATTTTATTGACAATTTAAAATATTAAGAGTATTATAATGTAAATTAACAAAAAAAGAGGAACTTGAAATGACATACACACAATTTTCATTGTTGTTGATCAAGGTGGACCTACATTAGCTTTTGTGGCTAAAATATGTGGGTCCTGTTTGGAGATAGTCATTTCGAGGACCGAGAGACGTCCTCACGGGCGTCTTTTTTGTTTCTTAATAAAAAATAGAGGTAATATTATGCGAAAAATTGAATTCTTTGACACAAGTTTGAGAGATGGCGAACAGACACCGGGCGTTAGTTTCTCCATTTCAGAAAAAGTAACGATTGCTAAACAACTGGAAAAATGGGGGATTTCTGTCATAGAGGCTGGTTTTCCTGCGGCAAGTCCAGATAGTTTTGAAGCAGTAAAGCAAATTGCTGATTCTTTGAATGATACGGCTGTCACTGCATTAGCTCGTTGTGTTATCTCAGATATCGATAAAGCGGTTGAAGCGGTAAAGGGGGCTAAATATCCGCAAATTCATGTTTTCATTGCCACTTCACCTATTCACATGAAATATAAACTTAAAATCAGTCCCGAAGAAGTTTTGAAAAATATTGATAAGTGTGTGAGATACGCACGTGAACGGGTCGAGGTTGTTGAGTTTTCTCCAGAGGATGCAACAAGAACGGAGTTGAATTTTCTTTTAGAGGCTGTTCAAACGGCTGTCGATGCTGGAGCAACTTATATTAATATTCCTGACACTGTAGGTTATACGACGCCAGAAGAATATGGAAAAATTTTTAAATTTTTGATTGAAAATATTAAGTCTGAGAGAGAAATTATTTTTAGTCCACATTGTCATGATGATTTAGGAATGGCTGTAGCTAATTCATTAGCTGCAATTAAAGCTGGGGCTGGGAGAGTTGAAGGAACTGTCAATGGTATTGGAGAGCGAGCTGGGAATGCTGCTCTTGAAGAAATTGCTGTGGCACTACATATTCGTAAAGATTTTTATCAGGCACAAAGTCCTTTAAAACTTTCAGAAACTGCTGCAACGGCAGAACTAATTTCACAATTTTCAGGAATTGCTATTCCAAAAAATAAAGCAATTGTCGGTGCTAATGCTTTTGCACACGAATCAGGAATTCATCAAGATGGCGTCCTTAAAAATGCTGAAACTTATGAAATTATTACACCAGAACTTGTCGGAATAAAGCATAATTCGTTGCCTTTAGGTAAACTTTCTGGTCGTCATGCTTTTAGTGAAAAATTGACGGAACTTAATATTGCTTATGACGATGAAAGTCTTGCAATTTTATTTGAAAAATTTAAAAAATTAGCTGACAAGAAAAAAGAAATTACTGACGCAGATGTTCATGCCTTGTTTACAGGAGAAACGGTAAAAAATCTAGCTGGATTTATACTTGATAATGTTCAAATTGATGGCCACAAGGCATTGGTGCAACTAAAAAATCAAGAAGAGGAAATTTATGTTAGTCAAGGAGAGGGGTCAGGTTCAGTGGATGCAATTTTTAAAGCTATTGATAAAGTCTTTAATCATCAACTAAAATTAATTTCCTATTCAGTTGATGCTGTAACTGATGGAATTGATGCACAAGCAACGACTTTGGTTTCTGTTGAAAATCTATCTACAGGCACTATATTTAATGCTAAAGGTGTTGATTATGATGTATTGAAAGGAAGCGCCATTGCTTACATGAACGCTAATGTTTTAGTTCAAAAAGAAAATTTACAAGGAAAGGTTGAACAAATTTCAGCTCATGATGGAATTTAAGGTGAAAAAGATTGTCTAAAAAAATTGTGACACTTGCGGGAGATGGAATTGGGCCAGAAATTATGTCAGCTGGTTTAAGTGTTTTAAAAGCTGTCAGTAAAAAAATTGATTTTGAGTATGAATTAGAAGCTAAAGATTTTGGAGGAATTGCAATTGATAAGCATGGTCATCCTTTACCAGAAGAAACTTTGCAAGCAGTTAAAAATGCTGACGCAATTTTGCTCGCTGCAATTGGTCATCCTAAATACAACAATGCAAAAGTTAGACCAGAACAAGGGCTACTTGCTTTACGAAAAGAATTAGGACTGTATGCTAATGTTCGTCCATTAAAAATTTATCCGGCTCTAAAAAAACTTTCTCCCATCCGAAATGTTGAAAATGTTGATTTCCTAGTGATTCGCGAACTGACAGGGGGAATCTATTTCGGTCAGCATGAATTGGCAGATGACAAAGCACGGGATGTCAATGATTATTCTGCTGATGAAATAAGAAGAATTCTTCATTTTGCTTTCAAAAGTGCTCAAAGTCGGCCCAGAAAATTAGTGACTTCGGTTGATAAACAAAATGTCCTTGCAACTTCTAAATTATGGCGAAAAATGGCTGATGAAATTGCTGACGAATATCCTGATGTACGATTAGAGCACCAATTGGTCGATTCTTGTGCGATGTTACTGATTACTAATCCGCAACAATTTGATGTGATAGTCACTGAAAATCTATTTGGTGATATTCTCTCTGATGAAGCAAGTAGTTTGGCCGGTAGCTTAGGAGTGATGCCTTCGAGTTCGCATGGATTTAACGGTCTAGCACTCTATGAGCCAATTCATGGTTCGGCACCAGATATTGCAGGAAAAGGAATTGCGAACCCTATTTCGATGATTCTATCAATTGCCATGATGCTAAGAGAATCTTTTGGGCAAGAAGAGGGGGCTGCGATGATTGAAAAAGCCGTAACCCAAACTTTTACTGACGGAATTTTGACTAAAGATTTAGGTGGGACCGCAACAACTAAAGAAATGACAGAAGCAATCCTGAAAAATTGTCAGTAAAATGCGATTGAATAGTGAGCATTTTAGTTGTAGATAAAAGAACCGTCAGCATAGCTGACAGTTCTGTCAGTAAAATGCGATTGAATAGTGAGCATTTTAGTTGTAGATAAAAGAACCGTCAGCGCAGCTGACAGTTCTGTCAGTAATTGCGATTGAATAGTGAGCATTTTAGTTGTAAATAAAAGAACTATCAGCGTAACTGACAATTCTGTCAGTAAATATTACTGACAGAAAGTACAAAATTACTGACAGAATTTGTCAGAATAAATTTTTAAAGAAGGAAATAAAAAAATGTCAGGTAAAACAATATTTGATAAACTTTGGGATCAGCATGTGATTGCTGGAAATGAGGGAGAACCTCAACTGCTTTATATTGACCTTCATGTTATTCATGAGGTTACGAGTCCGCAAGCATTTCAGGGCTTACGTGAAGCAGGACGTCGTGTTCGGAGAAAAGATTTGACATACGGAACTCTTGACCACAATGTTCCAACACAAGATATTTTTAATATTCAAAATTTGATTTCTAAAAAACAAATTGATACTTTTACTAAAAATGTCAAAGAATTTGATGTTCCAGCGGAGACTCATGGTGGAAAAGGACAAGGAATTGTTCACATGGTAGCACCTGAATCTGGCAGAACTCAACCGGGAAAAACAATTGTTTGTGGCGATAGTCATACCGCAACAAATGGAGCATTTGGTGCAATTGCTTTTGGAATTGGTACAAGTGAAGTTGAACATGTTCTTGCAACTCAAACCATTTGGCAAGTTAAACCCAAGCGTATGAAAATTGAATTTCAAGGTCATCCACAAAAAGGAATTTATAGCAAAGACTTTATCCTCGCATTAATTGCTAAATATGGTGTGGATGCAGGTGTAGGTTATGCGGTTGAATATAGTGGGGATGCTATCAGTGATTTAAGCATGGAAGAACGGATGACAATCTGTAACATGTCAATTGAATTTGGGGCAAAAATTGGCCTGATGAATCCTGATGAAAAAACTTATGACTATGTCAAAGGGCGTGAACATGCACCTAAAAACTTTGATGAAGCTGTCAGTAAATGGGAAAAACTTGTCAGTGATTCTGATGCACAATACGATAAGATTTTAAGTCTTGATGTCAGCCAGTTGAAACCAATGGTGACATGGGGAACAAATCCCGGAATGGGCCTAGAATTTGGCGAAAAGTTTCCGGAAATTAACAATGATTTGAATTATGAACGTGCTTATCAGTACATGGATTTAAAGCCAGGCCAAACCGCTTCTGACATAGATTTAGGCTATATTTTCATTGGTTCTTGTACGAATGCTAGACTTGGTGATTTAGAAGAAGCTGCAAAAATTATTGGAGACAGACATATTGCTGATGGACTGACAGGAATTGTCGTCCCTGGAAGCAGACCTGTGAAAGAAGCGGCTGAAGCACAAGGGCTTGATAAAATTTTTAAAGAAGCTGGTTTTGAATGGCGGGAACCGGGTTGCTCAGCCTGTCTTGGAATGAATCCTGACCAAATTCCAGAATACGTTCATTGTGCTTCAACCTCTAATCGAAATTTTGAAGGACGTCAAGGGCATAATGCAAGAACGCACCTGTGCTCTCCAGCTATGGCCGCTGCCGCCGCAATCGCTGGTAAATTTGTAGATGTTAGAACGCTCGTAACAGATTAGTCTGTAGAAAGAAAAAAAGATGGAAAAATTCACGATTTACAAAGGGACAAGTGTTCCAGTCATGAACGATAATATTGACACAGACCAAATTATTCCTAAACAATTTTTGAAAGCAATCGATAAAAAGGGCTTTGGGAAAAATTTATTTTATGAATGGCGTTATCTCAAAGATTACGATGAGAATCCTGATTTTATTTTGAATGCTCCAAAATACAAAAAAGCTTCTCTGTTAATTTCAGGAGATAATTTTGGTTCGGGTTCTTCAAGAGAACATGCGGCATGGGCCTTATCAGATTACGGCTTTCGGGCAATTATTGCTGGCTCTTACTCAGATATTTTTTATAATAATGCTTTAAAAAATGGCTTGTTACCAATTAAACAACCAAGAGAAGTTCTAAATCAACTGACAAAACTGTCAAGTCAAGAAGAAATTACAATTGATTTACCCCATCAGCTAATCATCACAAGCCTTGGTGACTTTCATTTTGAGATTGACCCCATTTGGAAAGACAAATTAATTAATGGCTTAGATGATATTGGAATAACTTTGCAATATGAAGAAGCAATCTCAGCTTACGAACAAAAAAATCAATAAGAGCGAGCTAAAAATGACAATTATTAATTTAAAGAATGTAAATCTTACTCGAAATAAAAAAGAAATTCTTAAAGATATTACTTGGAAAGTAAATCCCGGCGAAAATTGGGTTATTCTGGGCCTCAACGGCTCTGGAAAATCAAGTCTTTTGAAATTGATTTTAGCAGAAGAATGGAAAACTTCTGGCGAAATCACTGTTTTAAATACTCAATTTGGAAATGGAGAAATTCCTAAGTTGAGAAAAAGAATCAGCGTAGTTGGCTCATTTATTGCTGAAAGATTTCAACCAAATATTAAGGCTGAAAACCTTGTTTATACTGGGAAATTTAATTCGAGCATGCTCTATAAACCCTACACAGATCAGGAACTTGATGAGGCCCGTCAGCTTTTAAGACAAATGGGCGTAAAATCACTTATTGGCCGAAATTATGCCAGCCTTTCTCAAGGAGAAAAGCAAGTTCTTCTTATTGCTAGGAGCTTAATTTTAAAGCCTGAGCTTTTAATTTTGGACGAAGCAACGAACGGTTTAGATTTATTTGCTAAAGAAAAATTATTAAAGCAACTGCAGCAGATTAATCAATTAAAAACCGCACCAACACTCATTTATATTTCTCATCATCCCGATGAAATCACTGATATTTTTACTCACCTTTTACTTTTAAGAGAAGGAAAAGTGATTCAATCAGGGAAAAAAGAAAACTTATTAAATGAAAAGATACTTACTGATTTTTATCAAGAAAAAGTAGAAGTTCACCGTTTTGAGCAGAAATATTTTGTAATTCCTGCTAACTGAGAAAGGAAAGCAAAAGTATTTTATAGACTATATAGAATATTCTGACAAATTATTGTATTTTCATTTTTTTAGTGATAAAATAGCTCTATGTAAATTTACGGGGAGGTCAAAAAGATAACATATGGAATTCAAATATAACGGAAAAGTTGAATCAGTGGAACTCAATAAATATTCTAAGACATTGACTCAAGATCCAACACAACCAGCGACTCAAGCGATGTACTACGGCATTGGTTTTAAAGATGAGGATTTCAAAAAAGCTCAGGTCGGAATCGTCAGCATGGATTGGGACGGAAATCCATGTAATATGCACTTGGGAACACTTGGGAGTAAAATCAAAAGTTCTGTCAACCAAACTGACGGATTGATTGGACTTCAATTTCATACAATTGGAGTTTCTGATGGAATTGCCAATGGAAAGCTTGGCATGAGATACTCTTTGGTCAGTCGTGAAGTGATTGCTGACAGCATCGAAACTAATGCTGGCGCAGAATATTATGATGCCATCGTTGCCATTCCTGGTTGTGATAAAAATATGCCAGGGTCAATTATCGGAATGGCTCGCTTAAATCGTCCGTCAATTATGGTCTATGGCGGAACGATTGAACATGGCGAATATAAAGGTGAAAAATTAAATATTGTTTCGGCCTTTGAAGCTCTGGGGCAAAAAATCACTGGAAATATTTCTGATGGAGATTATCATGGCGTCATTTGTAATGCCATTCCAGGACAAGGTGCTTGCGGAGGAATGTACACTGCCAATACCCTGGCTGCCGCTATTGAAACTTTGGGAATGAGTTTACCTTATTCCTCTTCCAATCCAGCAGTCAGTCAAGAAAAACAAGAAGAGTGTGATGAAATTGGTTCAGCCATCAAAAATTTATTAGAAAAAGATATTAAACCAAGTGATATCATGACCAAAGACGCTTTTGAAAATGCTATAACAATTGTCATGGTCCTTGGAGGCTCAACCAATGCTGTGCTTCATATCATTGCAATGGCAAATGCCATAGGTGTAGAAATTACGCAAGATGATTTCCAACGAATTTCAGATATTACCCCTGTTCTTGGCGATTTCAAACCGAGCGGAAAATATATGATGGAAGATCTGCACAAAATTGGTGGCCTTCCTGCTGTTTTGAAATACCTACTTAAAGAAGGAAAACTTCACGGTGATTGTTTGACCGTCACAGGTAAAACTTTGGCTGAAAATGTTGAAAAAGCATTAGATTTGGACTTTGACAGTCAAGATATTATGCGACCACTAAAAAATCCAATTAAAGCTACTGGACATTTACAAATTTTGTACGGTAATCTTGCCCAAGGGGGTTCTGTTGCAAAAATTTCTGGTAAAGAAGGAGAATTTTTCAAAGGAACTGCTCGTGTTTTTGATGGAGAACAACACTTTATCGATGGCATTGAGTCTGGCCGATTGCATGCCGGTGATGTTGCGGTCATTAGAAATATTGGCCCAGTCGGAGGTCCGGGAATGCCAGAGATGTTAAAACCAACTTCAGCATTAATTGGAGCCGGACTTGGAAAGTCTTGTGCACTCATTACTGACGGAAGATTTTCTGGTGGCACCCACGGCTTTGTTGTGGGGCATATCGTCCCTGAAGCAGTTGAAGGTGGGTTGATTGGTTTAGTTGAAGATGATGATATTATCGAAATTGATGCGGTGAATAATAGTATTAGTTTAAAAGTTTCTGATGAAGAAATTGCTAAACGACGTGCCGATTATCAAAAGCCAGCCCCTAAAGCAACGCGTGGTGTTCTTGCAAAATTTGCCAAACTTACGCGCCCCGCTAGTGAAGGTTGCGTTACAGATTTATAGAAAGGTTTGAATGAAAAAAATAAAGTTAGAAAAACCTACTTCCGGTTCCCAACTTGTTCTCCAAACCTTAAAAGAACTTGGAGTAGAAATTATTTTTGGTTATCCTGGTGGGGCCATGCTCCCCTTGTATGATGCGATTCATAATTTTGAAGGAATTCAACATATTTTAGCCCGTCATGAGCAAGGAGCAACGCATGAAGCCGAAGGTTACGCTAAATCGTCTGGTAAAGTTGGTGTCGTCGTTGTTACGTCTGGACCGGGAGCGACTAATGCAGTAACTGGAATTGCTGACGCTTATCTTGATTCAGTCCCATTGTTAGTTTTCACAGGTCAAGTTGGCCGTCAGTCAATTGGTAAAGATGCTTTTCAAGAAGCGGATACTGTTGGAATTACAGCCCCAATTACAAAATATAATTATCAAATTAGGGAAACCGCAGATATTCCAAGAATTGTTACAGAAGCCTATTATTTGGCAAGGACAGGACGTCCTGGGCCAGTAGAAATCGATTTACCAAAAGATGTTTCCACCCTTGAAGTCACTGAAATTAATGACCCAAGCTTGAATCTTCCTCATTATCACGAAAGTGAAAAAGCGACTGATGAACAATTGCAAGAATTACTGACAGAACTTTCTGTCAGTAAAAAACCAGTCATTATTGCTGGCGGAGGAATTAATTATTCTGGCTCAGTTGATATTTTCAGAGCATTTGTCGAAAAATATCAAATTCCAGTTGTTTCTACATTGCTTGGCTTAGGAACATTACCAATCAGCCACGAATTGCAACTAGGAATGGCAGGAATGCACGGTTCATACGCTGCAAATATGGCTTTAGTTGAAGCTGACTATATTATTAATTTGGGATCACGTTTTGACGATAGAGTTGTATCCAATCCAGCAAAATTTGCTAATAATGCTGTCGTTGCTCATATTGATATTGACGCTGCTGAACTTGGCAAAATTGTAAAAACCGATATTCCAATCCTTTCTGATTTGAAAGTGGCTTTAAGCAGACTTTTGCAATTAAATAATGTCAAGACTGTTTTTAATGATTGGATTAAAACTGTCATTGAAAATAAAGAGAAAGCACCATTTACTTATGAGCCCCAAAACCATGATATCCGTCCACAGGAAACAATTAAATTAATTGGAGAATACACTCAAGGAGATGCAATCATTGTGACCGATGTTGGGCAACATCAAATGTGGGTGGCGCAATATTATCCTTATAAAAATGCAAGGCAACTTATTACTTCTGGGGGAATGGGAACGATGGGCTTTGGCATTCCTGCAGCAATCGGTGCAAAGCTGGCACAGCCAAATAAAAATGTCATTGTTTTTGTTGGCGATGGTGGCTTTCAAATGACTAATCAAGAATTAGCATTACTTAATGGCTACGGTATTGCAATCAAAGTTGTTCTGATTAATAATCATTCATTGGGAATGGTACGTCAATGGCAAGAATCATTCTATGAAGAGCGACGTTCACAATCGGTTTTTGATGTTGAACCCAATTTTCAATTGTTAGCCGAAGCTTATGGCATCAAACATGTTAAGTTAGATAATCCAAAAACTTTGGCTGATGATTTAAAAATTATTACAGAAGATGAGCCAATGCTTATTGAAGTTCTAATTTCAAAATCTGAGCATGTTTTACCAATGATACCAGCTGGATTACACAATGACGAAATGATTGGACTTCATTTTACTGATGAGAATGAGGAGGTAGATAATGCGTAGAATGATTATCGCAAAACTTCATAATGTAACAGGAATTATGAATCGATTTACCGCCGTTCTCAATAGAAGGCAAGTGAACATTCTCTCAATTACCGCTGGAGTTACAGAAAGTCAAGACTTAACTCATACCACTTTTGTTATTGAAGTTGATCATCTTGATGAAGTAGAACAAATCATTAAACAATTAAATCGCTTAATAGATGTGATTGAAGTAGCTGATATTACAGATTTGCCTCATGTAGAACGTGAAGTCGTCTTGATTAAAGTATCAGCTCCACCGACCATTAGGGCAGAAATTTTTACAATGATTGAACCTTTTAGAGTAAATGTAGTTGATGTCAATCTGGAAAATGTCACCATTCAATTAACGGGTGATTCAGCAAAAATCGAAGCACTTATTGATGTTGTTAGTCCTTATGGTATTCTAAATATGGCTCGGACAGGTAGTGCAGGTTTTGAGCGTGGCTAAATTTAAATAAGTTAACAAATAAATAGAAAAATAGAGGAAACAAAAATGGCAGTTACAATGTATTATGAAGATGATGTAGAAGTATCAGCACTTGCTGGAAAGCAAATTGCAGTAATCGGTTATGGTTCACAAGGACATGCTCACGCACAGAATTTGCGTGATTCTGGTCACAACGTTATCATTGGTGTGCGCCACGGAAAATCTTTTGATAAAGCAAAAGAAGATGGCTTTGAAACATTTGAAGTAGGAGAAGCAGTAGCTAAAGCTGATGTTATTATGGTTTTGGCGCCAGATGAACTTCAAAAATCCATTTATGAAGAGGACATCAAACCAAACTTGAAAGCAGGTTCAGCACTTGGTTTTGCTCATGGATTTAATATCCATTTTGGCTATATTAAAGTACCAGAAGACGTTGACGTCTTTATGGTTGCACCTAAGGCTCCAGGTCACCTTGTCCGTCGGACTTATACTGAAGGTTTTGGTACACCAGCTTTGTTTGTTTCACACCAAAATGCAAGTGGTCATGCGCGTGAAATCGCAATGGATTGGGCCAAAGGAATTGGTTGTGCTCGAGTGGGAATTATTGAAACAACTTTTAAAGAAGAAACAGAAGAAGATTTGTTTGGAGAACAAGCTGTTCTATGTGGAGGTTTGACAGCACTTGTTGAAGCCGGTTTTGAAACACTGACAGAAGCTGGATACGCTGGCGAATTGGCTTACTTTGAAGTTTTGCACGAAATGAAATTGATTGTTGACCTCATGTATGAAGGTGGTTTTACTAAAATGCGTCAATCCATCTCAAATACTGCTGAGTTTGGCGATTATGTGACTGGTCCACGGATTATTACTGACGAAGTTAAAAAGAATATGAAGCTTGTTTTGGCTGATATTCAATCTGGAAAATTTGCTCAAGATTTCGTTGATGACTTCAAAGCGGGACGTCCAAAATTAACAGCCTATCGCGAAGCTGCTAAAAATCTTGAAATTGAAAAAATTGGGGCAGAGCTACGTCAAGCAATGCCATTCACACAATCTGGTGATGACGATGCCTTTAAAATCTATCAGTAATTTCTCTTATTGATTGAACAAAAATATAAAAGCATTTTATGGAGGAATGACATAAATGATAAGTGCCAAAGAGGTTGAAGATGCCTATGATTTGTTAAAAGCAGTTGTCACTAAAACACCTTTACAATTAGACCCTTACCTTTCCAATAAATATCAAGCAAATATTTACTTAAAAGAAGAAAACTTACAGAAAGTTCGTTCTTTTAAATTACGAGGAGCTTATTATTCTATCAGTAAATTATCTGATGAGCAACGCTCTAAAGGAGTGGTTTGTGCCTCCGCAGGAAATCATGCACAAGGAGTTGCTTTTGCTGCAAATCAATTAAATATTTCTGCGACAATTTTTATGCCCGTTACCACACCTAACCAAAAAATTTCACAAGTTAAATTTTTTGGCGAAAGTCATGTAACAATTCGTTTAATTGGTGATACTTTTGATGAATCAGCCAGAGCAGCAAAAGCTTTTTCTCAAGATAATGACAAACCATTTATAGACCCTTTTGATGATGAAAATGTAATTGCTGGTCAAGGAACAGTGGCTTTAGAAATTTTTGCGCAAGCTAAAAAACAAGCAATAAGTTTAGATAAGATTTTTGTACAGATTGGTGGAGGTGGTTTAATTGCAGGAATTACGGCCTACAGTAAGGAGCGCTATCCCCAAACTGAAATTATCGGAGTTGAAGCAAAAGGGGCAACAAGTATGAAAGCTGCCTACTCTGCTGGTCAGCCCGTCACCTTGGAACACATTGATAAATTTGCTGACGGAATTGCGGTTGCGACTGTCGGTCAGAAAACTTACCAACTTATTAATGACAAAGTGAAACAATTGCTTGCGGTTGATGAAGGTTTAATTTCTCAAACCATACTCGAATTGTATTCAAAATTAGGAATTGTCGCCGAACCAGCAGGTGCAACATCTGTTGCCGCACTTGAACTTATTAAAGATGAAATCAAGGGTAAAAATATTGTCTGTATCATCAGCGGCGGAAATAATGATATTAGTCGAATGCAAGAAATTGAAGAAAGAGCTTTGGTTTATGAAGGTCTAAAACATTATTTTGTCATTAACTTTCCTCAAAGACCAGGAGCCTTACGAACTTTTGTCAGTGATATTTTAGGGCCAAATGATGATATTACCCGATTTGAGTACATCAAAAGGGCTGATAAAGGTAAAGGGCCTTGTCTTGTTGGGATTTTACTTTCAGATGCTAGTGATTATGATTCATTGATTGATCGGATTGAAAGATTTGATAATCGTTATGTTAACTTACATGGAAATGATAGTTTATACGAACTTTTGGTCTAACTAACCAATTGGTTTGAGCCATTTTCTAGTTTCAATTCTCTTTAAATCACTAGAAATTTGATATAATTTAATTAATAAATTATTTAAATTTAATGAGATAGAAAAGAGAAATATCATGACAGAAATCACACAACTTTTTCAATATAATACCCTTGGAGCTTTAATGGCAGGCCTTTACGAGGGGACAATGACAATTGGTGAACTTCTGAAACATGGTGATTTAGGAATTGGAACTTTAGATTCTGTTGATGGAGAATTAATTGTTTTGGACGGCAAAGCCTACCAAGCTAAAGGTGATAAAACTATCGTCGAATTAACTGATGACATCAAAGTTCCTTATGCTGCAGTTGTTCCCCATCAGGCAGAGGTAGTTTTTAAACAAAAATTTACGGCCAGTGATAAGGAATTAGAAAACCGAATCGAAAGCTATTTTGACGGGCAAAACTTATTTCGCTCAATCAAAATAACTGGTGAGTTTCCAAAAATGCACGTTCGTTGATTCCACGGGCAAAATCAGGGACAAGATTTGTAGAAGTTTCACAAAATCAACCCGAATACACTGAAGAAAACGTCAAAGGAACAATTGTTGGGATTTGGACTCCAGAAATGTTTCATGGTGTGAGTGTTGCTGGTTATCACCTCCATTTTATTAGTGAAGATTTTACTTTTGGTGGACATGTCCTTGATTTTATTATTGATAATGGTACTGTTGAAATTGGCGCAATTGACCAATTGAACCAATCATTCCCCGTTCAAGATCGCAAATTCTTGTTTGCTGACCTTGATATTGAAGCACTAAAAAAAGATATCGATGTAGCTGAATGATAATCACTAGATTTCTTTAGCTATATTAAAGGAGAAATCTATGAAAATTATTGCAACATTAGATGCACCAGCCGCTATCGGTCCTTATGTTCAAGGCAAAATTGTTAATGGTTTACTCTATGCATCAGGCCAAATTCCGTTGAATCCATTGAATGGAGAGATTGTTGGAGATAGCATTGAGACTCAAACCGAACAGGTGATGAAAAATATTTCTGCTATTTTGAAAGAAGCACATTCTGATTTTGACTTAGTCATCAAAACAACATGTTTCTTGAAAAATATTGAAGATTTTTCAAGATTTAATGCAATTTATTCAAAGTTTTTTGATAAGGAATTCCCAGCGCGTTCCGCTGTTGGAGTTGCAGGATTACCTAAAAATGTCCTTATTGAAATAGAAGTCATTGCAGAAGTTAAATCCTAAAATTAAAACATATTAGCTATAAAAATTACTGACAAGATTTCTGTCAGTAATTTTTTTGGTTACAAGTCAGTCTTTTTTACGTATAGAAAATTATAAGCCAATTTTAAAATTGCTGACAAATCTGTCAGTAAAAAATGGAGGAATTATGATAACAAATTTTGATTTATATCGTTGGAAAAAAGCTGGCATGACCAATTTAGGAGTAAATAAACTTTTAAAATTTTTTCATAGATATGATAAAAAAATAAGTTTAAGACAAATGGGACAAGTAGCACAACTTAAATCAATTCCCAACTTTATTGAACAATATAAAAATCAAGACGTAAGTAAACTGAGAGAAGAGTATAAAATATACCCATCATTTTCTCTTCTTGATGAAATTTATCCCGAAAGGCTCAAGGAAATTTACAATCCACCGGTTCTATTATTTTATCAAGGAGATATAAGACTCTTAAAAACTCCTAAATTAGCTTTTGTTGGTAGTCGACAAGCAAGCTCACAAGGAATTAAAGCCGTTCAAAAAATTGTGACAGAGTTGAACCAAAATTTTACGATTGTCAGCGGACTCGCTAAAGGAATTGATACAGCAAGTCATCTTTCTGCCATTAAAAATAAAATCCCTACAATTGCAGTTATCGGTACAGGCTTAGATATCTTTTATCCTTTAGAAAATCGAAAAATTCAAGAGTATCTTGCTAAAAACCAACTCATACTATCAGAATATTCAGTCGGAGAAAAGCCACTTCGTTATCATTTTCCTGAACGTAATCGTATCATTGCGGGACTTTCACATGGTGTAGTAGTGATAGAAGCAAAGTTACGAAGTGGTAGTTTAATTACTTGTGAGCGCGCTCTGGAAGAAGGAAGAGATATTTTCGCTGTACCAGGAAACATAGCAGATGGATTTTCAGATGGCTGTAATCATCTAATACAACAAGGAGCAAAATTAATCTATCAAGCCCAAGATATCTTAGAAGAATATTTGTATGATTAAAAAAAGCCTTTATCACCTTGCACCACATGACTTAAGTCGGTTTTTATAGTACAAAAAAATATCAAGTTCTACTATAAGAAAACTAAATAACTTGACATATTGAAGAAAAGCATTTATTATGAGAGAGTGAATTTAATGTAAATAAGAGTATTAACACCTCTTAAACTATTATTTTACTTCCACATTCGATATATACCTCTATGAATTAAGATACAATAACTAAAAGATAGTGGATACCAAAAAGAATAAATAGGAAAAATTATGCCAACTTCAACTAAAAGTAAAACAAAAACAACTACAAAGAAAAAAACAACACGAAAAAGAGTCACTCCAGGTAAAAATCTGGTTATTGTAGAATCGCCAGCAAAAGCTAAAACAATTGAAAAATATTTAGGTCGAAACTACAAAGTTGTGGCTTCAGTAGGTCATATTCGTGATTTGAAAAAATCAACCATGTCTGTTGATATAGAGAATGACTATGAACCTCAATATATTAATATTCGTGGGAAAGCCCCATTAATCAACTCTCTCAAAAAAGAAGCAAAGGCTGCCAAAGCCGTCTACCTCGCAAGTGACCCGGACCGTGAAGGCGAAGCAATTTCTTGGCACTTAGCACATATCTTAAATCTTCCACTTGAAGAAAAAAATCGAGTGGTCTTTAATGAAATTACTAAAGATGCTGTTAAAAATGCCTTTAAGGAGCCGCGTCAAATTGATGTGGATCTAGTTGATGCCCAACAAGCACGCCGAGTTCTTGACCGTTTGGTGGGTTATTCAATTAGTCCTATTCTATGGAAAAAAGTCAAAAAAGGACTCTCAGCAGGTCGAGTTCAATCTATTGCCTTAAAACTAATTGTTGACCGCGAGAATGAAATTAATGCTTTTATTCCAGAAGAGTATTGGTCAATTGATGGTGAATTTAAAAAAGGAACTAAAAAATTCAAAGCATCCTTCTGGGGAATTGACGGAAAAAAACATCCTTTAAAAACCAATGAAGATGTCATCAAAGTCATGGAACGTTTAGACGGTCCTGATTTTAACGTAGATAAAGTTGAAAAGAAAGAACGTCGCAGAAACGCTCCTCTTCCTTATACAACTAGCTCAATGCAACAAGACGCAGCTAATAAACTTAACTTTCGTACCCGTAAAACAATGATGGTTGCTCAACAACTTTATGAAGGTCTTACTTTAGGAAGCCAGGGCCATCAAGGTTTAATTACCTATATGCGTACAGACTCAACACGTATTTCTCCTGTTGCACAAAGTGCAGCTCATAATTATATTGCTGATCAATTTGGAGAAAAATATAGTAAACACGGTTCAAAAGTTAAAAATGCCTCTGGAGCCCAAGATGCCCACGAAGCAATTCGACCTTCAAATGTCTTTAACACTCCAGACGCCATTGCTAAATATCTAGACAAAGATCAACTAAAACTTTACACACTCATCTGGAATCGTTTCGTTGCCAGTCAAATGGTCGCAGCTATTTTCGATACTGTTAAAGTAAATCTGTCTCAAAATGGTGTTATCTTTATTGCTAATGGTTCACAAGTGAAATTTGACGGTTATCTGCGAATCTACAATGATTCTGATAAATCAAATATGCTTCCAGAGATGGAAGAAAATGAAACTGTCAAAAAAGCGAATGTTAAACCAGAACAACATTTCACTCAACCACCAGCTAGATATTCCGAAGCAACACTCATCAAGACATTGGAAGAAAATGGAGTGGGACGTCCCTCAACCTATGCGCCTACACTAGAAACAATTCAAAAACGTTACTATGTGAGATTGTCAGCAAAACGTTTTGAACCTACAGAGCTTGGAGAAATTGTCAATAAGCTTATTGTTGAGTTCTTCCCTAACATTGTAAATACTGAATTTACAGCTGAAATGGAAAAAGATCTTGATGAAGTTGAAGAAGGAAAACGTCAATGGATTGAGGTTGTTGACCAATTTTACAAACCCTTTGCAAAAGAACTTGAAAATGCCGAAGAAGGTATGGAAAAAATCCAAATCAAGGATGAACCTGCTGGCTTTGACTGTGATGTTTGTGGAAGTCCGATGGTAATTAAGTTGGGACGTTTCGGAAAATTTTATGCTTGTAGCAACTTCCCAGATTGCCGAAATACTAAGGCAATTGTCAAAGAAATCGGCGTAAAATGTCCGCTTTGTCATGAAGGAAATATTATCGAACGCAAAACAAAGAAAAATAGAATTTTCTATGGTTGTGATCGTTACCCAGAATGTGAATTCACAAGTTGGGACAAACCTATCGGACGTGATTGTCCTAAATCTGGACATTTTCTTGTTGAAAAGAAAGTTCGTGGTGGCGGTAAACAAGTGGTATGTTCAAATGATGAATGTGATTATCAAGAAGAAAAACAAAAATAAAAGGCGCTTCCGCGCTTTTTTATTATATTAATCAATGGAAAAATTTACTAAATTTAGATATAATTGGGACTATGAAAAAAACACATATTAACGTTATTGGAGCGGGACTTGCTGGTTCTGAAGCTGCTTATCAAATTGCTAAGCGTGGCATTCCCGTTAAACTATACGAAATGCGAGGCGTTAAACAAACCCCTCAACACAAAACAGATAAATTTGCTGAACTAGTCTGTTCAAATTCTCTTCGTGGAGCTGCAATCACTAACGCGGTTGGTCTCTTAAAAGAAGAAATGAGAAGACTTGATTCTGTCATTATCAAGGCAGCAGAAGTGACTCAAGTACCTGCTGGTGGAGCATTAGCCGTTGATAGAGAAGGCTTCTCTGATTTTGTCACAAGAGAAGTTTCTAACCATCCATTAGTAGAAGTAATTCGAGAAGAAATTACTGATCTTCCAGAAGATGAAATTACAATTATCGCTACCGGACCTTTAACTTCAGATAAATTAGCAGAAAAAATTCATGAGTTTAACGGTGCGGATGGCTTTTATTTTTATGATGCAGCAGCACCGATTATTGACGCCAACTCGATTAATTTTGAAAAAGTCTATAAAAAATCTCGATATGATAAAGGCGAAGCTGACTATATCAACTGTCCAATGACCAAGGAAGAATTTCAAGCCTTTCAAGAAGCTTTAATTTCTGCTGAAGAAGCTCCTTTAAACTCTTTTGAAGATTTAAAAGTCTTTGAAGGTTGTATGCCTATTGAAGAAATGGCCAAACGTGGTTATAAAACAATGCTATTTGGACCGATGAAACCTGTTGGATTAGAATATCCTGAAGATTATAAAGGACCGAGAGACGGTGATTTTAAGACTCCCTATGCAGTTGTTCAACTTCGCCAAGATAATGCTTCCGCATCTTTGTACAATATCGTAGGATTTCAAACTCATTTAAAATGGGGAGAACAAAAACGAGTTTTCCAAATGATTCCAGGTCTTGAAAATGCTGAATTCGTTCGTTATGGAGTCATGCATCGCAATTCTTACATGGATTCTCCAAATCTTCTTAAACAAACCTTCCAATCTCGCAAACAAGAGAATCTGTTCTTTGCAGGGCAAATGACAGGAGTAGAGGGTTACGTAGAATCAGCTGCTTCTGGTTTAGTTGCTGGAATTAATGCCGTCAAACTCTTTAATGACGAAGAAGTAGTTATATTCCCAAAAACAACGGCGATTGGAAGTTTACCTTACTACATCACCCATACTGACAGCAAACATTTTCAACCAATGAATGTAACCTTCGGAATTGTTGAAGAATTAGAAGGCCCACGAATTCGTGATAAAAAAGAACGTTATACTAAGGTAGCAGAGCGTGCTTTAAATAGCTTAACAGATATTATTTCAAAAGATAATCTATAACAAATAAAAAACACTTGGAATTTGAATCAAGTGTTTTTTATTTGTTATAGATTATCTAAAGCATTTTTTTGCTCTTCATTGATAATATGAGTATAAAGGTCTGTAACTTGAGTTGAAGCGTGCCCTAACTGATTACTCACCAATACCTGAGAATTTGTTTGAGCATAAAGTCGAGTCGCAAGTGTATGTCTAAGCTTGTGAGGGGTAACTCGCACTTTAAAAGCTTGAGAATATTTAGCAACTAATTTTTCAACACTAGAAGGATCTATTCGGCTAGGAACATCTCTATAAAGTGTCACAAAAAATGCCGTATCTTTCGCTGTAGTCTTATAACGTTGACTTCGTACTTCCAAGTATCTTTCAAAATAAGTTTTGGCAAAAGGAGCATAAGGAACAGCATCCCTTTTTCCTCCTTTACGAGTCACCTCAACAACCATAGTAATAAGATTTAAATCTCTTAAATCTACATTAACTGCCTCAGAAAGACGAATACCAGAGGCTAAAATAAGTGCAATAATTGCTAAATCACGTTCTTTATTTTTGAAAAAACTAGAACGAGCTCTATTTGATAATGTTTTTTCATATTCATTATCAATATAGTCAAGAAAACCTTGAGTTTCATCTCCCAAAAAAAGCTTCCCTTTAATATTCTCAGCACGAGAAGCTAAAGTTTCGGATTTTTTCTTAGTCTGTACCTTCTTCATAACATTACGATAGAAGTAAGGCTCACCATCTTCATTTTCAACCTCTTCAGTAAGGTATTTATAAAGACTAGAAAGAGCAGATAGAGTACGATTAATTGTTGTTTGACTTACCCCATAACGAGTAGAGCGCGTATTTAAACGGGGTCTCTCCCTAAGATAGAGGATAAATGACTCCAAATCTCGTTTAGTTAAGTTTTCTAAAACAGAGAGGGAAACATCAGTTATCTTATCAACATCAGCAACTCCAGAATCGACCAACCAACTAAAGAAACGTTCATATTCTTTAAGATATTCATAAAGTGTATTCAAACTATAAGGAATAGTAAGTTTAGATTGATAATATTCTAAAACATAAGAAGGCATGATATGTTTTAGTTTTTCAATATTTTGTATTAATTGTTCACGTTTCATAAATTTAAGTATACCAGAAGAGATATCCAATTGTCAAGAAAATTACAGTTTTTCGGAAAGATGTTACTTAAAACATATAGGAGTTCTGTGTCACACCTTTTCAAAAGGTTTCGTAAACCTTGCTATTATAAGGTTTCTGTAACACATTGCTCTCCTGCTTTTTGCTTTAATTATCTTTCTAAAAAATTTTTTCTAAGAAAGTCTTGCTTTGTAAAAAATTTAAAAATAGATATTAATTGTAATCAGCTACCCATCAAAAAAGGGAGATTCCAATTAAGAATCTCCCTTTTACATCATTTGACTTGACTTTTTATGCATATTTATTTATAATATCATTAAGTAAGTCGATTGAACGGACTGTGTTCTTAATCGGCAGGTCTGATTAAGTTACTAGCTTAATTAGGCCTTTTTTTATTTGCCTTGATTATAACATAAATTAACCTTGCTTGCAAGGATTTTTTTGTTATGCTCTATTATGCTAATTAATCGGCTTTTGGTGGGTATTTAACTTCCATTTTTTTCTGTCAAAGAAAGCTAAGGCCTCCTGTTTAACTTCAAATTTATGCCAGGTGTCACCATTTTTCCAATACAAAAATCCATCCTTTGAGGTAACCACGGCAACAATCTTAACCCTTTGGGGGCCACTTTTGGTTTCAACAGCCGCCTCGTCGCCTTTACGTAGTCTAATTGGTTGTAGGTGGTCTGGTACCTTCCAATAGCGTTTATGTTTGTCAGTTCCGTTTATATGGACTGCTTGAATGATTTTCATGATTACTCCCCTGTTATTTAATTACGTTAACTTGATTATATCAAAAATTGTACAGTAAATAAATTTCAGACATTTTGTGAATTTTATAATTTTTTTAACGCATCTTTAGCTTCAGCACTGACAATGTGGGTATATAACTCAGTTGGTTTGGTTGAAGAGTGCCCTAATTGATTGCTGACAAGGACTTGAGAGTGACTGACATTATAGAGTCTTGTTGCGAATGTATGCCTTAGAGTATGAGGGGTTACTCTAACTTTATAGGCTTCTGAATACTTTGCGACTAGCTTATTTATCGATGCGTTAGAAATTTTTCTAATTGTTTGATTATAGTCCGTGATAAATAAGGCTTCTACATCAGTATTTAAGCTACTTCTTGACTCAAAATAATCTGTTATATATTTATGCGAAAAATGAGCAATAGGCACTACATCCTTCTTGCCTTCTTTGCGCATCACTCTTACTTTTCCAGTTTCAAGGTTTAAATCGTTAAGATTGATTCCTACAAGTTCCGCACAACGTAATCCAGATGATAAAAAAAGACTTAATATAGCTAAATCCCTGACTTTATTTTTCTTAAAACTTGTTCTTGCACGATTACTGATAGACTTTTCATAGTCATGTTCAACATACTTTAAAAATGCTTTAGTTTCGTCTCCTAAAAATAGTTTAGCTTCCAGTTGAGCTGCACGGTAATGCAAGGTTTCGCTTTTTTTTCGGATATGAATTAACCGGCTAACATTTCTAGTCATGTAAGTATTGCCATTACTATCTTCGGTTTGTTCGCAAAGATAATTATATAGGCTCTTTATTGCAGCAATTGTTCGATTTAATGCTGATGTATGTGTATTAGAACCACATTTTGATTCTAAACGGAGTCGTTCGTGAAGTACAAAAGCTTCTAGCTCACGTTTCGTTACGTTTTCCATTTCTTTCAAAGTGATTTCTTTGATGTTAGCATGGTTCGTTATATTATTTTCATTCATCCATTTCAAGTATTTTCTAAATTCTAAGCAGTAAGAGTAAATAGAGGCAATACTCAGTGGCACAGTGTCCTTAGACTGGATAAACTCATTGACGTAGTAGGGAAACTCAAGCATGAGTTTATTTACATTATAACGATAACCATGATTTTCTGACATCTCTTTTTATTGTTCCTCAACATTTTCTATTCAAATTAGAATATATTGTAGTTAAATATTAAAGTATTGTCAATTTTTGTATAAACTCAAAACTTAATACTTTGCGGTCTGTTTTTTCCTGACCGCTTTTTATTTTGGACTTTTTTATAAATTTTATTCATCCTCATCTTTTCAAATATTTTTTTGTAAAAGATATTTTATTTGTTAGTATTTTTAGTTTGTTAATAGTGGGTAATTTGTAGTGGCTGATTTAACGGAATCTGGAAAAACCGTAATCCGATAAATCCAGTTTCTGGAAAATCCGTAATACGGAAAAGGCGTTCTACGGTAACCGAAATACGGTTTTTCAGTATTACGGTTATTTCATCCGAAAAACGGGTTTCCAGTATTTCGGTATTTTAGTCTCAGAAAGATGCTTCAGAATCGTATAATATGAACTTTTTGAAATGATATATATCTTTCCGAAAAAGTTAGCTTTTTCTTACTGCATTAATAACATTTATAGATACAATATTAAGATTGATAACCGAACTAATACTGGCCTCAATACTGGCCTCAATACTGACCCTAATAAATTAAAAAAACACCAAAACATGGTGTTTTTTTAATTTATTTTTTCAATATTTCTAACAACAAATGATTTTTTCTCATCATCAGTAGTTACAAAACCAGAATTATTAGCTACATATTGAACAGCTGATTTCATATTAATGAACTCTTTAATAATATATTCTCCACTTTTTTCACCCGTGTAATTATTGATAGAATTCTCTTCAGCCGAAGAAAGAGATGTGAATTTAAATTTCATAATACTCCTTATACGGATTCTTTTGTAAAATAGATTTTTTTAAATTTCAACGCCACATTAACTAAAGCAATCATAACAGGGACTTCCACTAACGGACCAATAACTGCCGCAAAGGCTTCTCCTGAATTAATTCCAAATACGCCTACCGCAACCGCTATCGCAAGCTCAAAGTTATTGCTTCCTGCTGTAAATGATAAAGATGCTGTAACAGGATAACTTGTTCCCATTTTTTTAGAGAGAAAGAAGGAAACAAAGAACATCAATACGAAGTACAGAAGCAATGGAATTGCTATTCTAACTACGTCAAATGGAAGCTCTACTACTTTTTCACCCTTAACTGCAAACATGATAATGATTGTAAACAAAAGAGCAACCAATGTTATACGACTAATTTTCGGAATGAATTTTTCTTCAAACCATTCTTTACCTTTTAATTTAATCAAACCAAAATGAGAGATAATCCCTGCAATAAATGGAATTCCCAAATAGATGAATACTGAGGTAGCAATCTCACCAATTGTTATATGTACTGCAAAATTTCCTAAGCCTAACCATTTTGGAAGTAAAGTTACAAAGAAATAAGCAAAGATTGAGTAAAAGAATACTTGGAAAAGTGAGTTGAAGGCTACAAGTCCTGCTGTATACTCACTATCACCATGTGCTAAATCAGTCCAAACAATAACCATTGCAATACAACGTGCAAGCCCAATCATGATAAGCCCAATCATATAGCTTGGATAACCTTGTAAAAATACAACCGCAAGAATAAACATTAGTATTGGTCCAATAATCCAGTTTTGAACTAATGAAAGCAACAAGACTTTCCAATCCTTAAATACTTTTCCCATTTCTCCATATTTTACTTTTACTAATGGAGGATACATCATGAGAATTAGTCCAATGGCAATTGGAATTGATGTTGTTCCTACTGATAAGTCATTAATAGTGGTTGCAACACTAGGAACGAAGTATCCCAAAGCGATTCCAATTCCCATTGCTACAAATATCCAAAGCGTCAGATAACGGTCTAAAAACGACAGTTTCTTTGTGACTTGATTCATAATTGAGTTTTTCCCCTAATTTTTTCTTGTTTTGCAATTTCTTGATAATTTTTATTTCCGCCTGATAAATTGTATACTTCTCTAAACCCTTCATTCCTCAAGACATTTTGAGAAGCATTGCCAGTGACTCCCTTATTGCAGTAAACGATTGTCAATTTATCCTTATCAAGAATAGATGATTTTTCACGAAGTTCAGCCAACGGAATATTTATTGCATTTGGTATATGCTTCTTTTCATAACTTGCTTTTGCACGTGTGTCAATAATTGTTATGTCTGCACTATTTTTTTGAAGTTCCATCAAATCATGAGGCGTTATTAATGGCGCAGTAGTTAAGGCATTGGTTAGTGCCATTCCTGTATATGCGACAGGGTCTTTAGTTGTTGAAAATGGTGGGGCATAAGCTAAATCCATATGGAACAAATCTTCTGCAGTAACCCCCAGTGTAATTGTTGAGGCAAAAACATCTATTCTTTTATCTACGCCTTGAGGACCAATAATTTGAACTCCAAGAATTCGATGAGATAACTTATCTGCGACTGCTTTGATAACCATTTCTTTACCGTGCATGTAATCAGGTTTGTCTGGTTTAATATTGAATAATACTGCTATTTCATAACCTTCTTCGATCGCTTCTTTTTCAGTTAATCCTGTTTGAGCAATGGTTAAATCAAAGAAGCGTAAGATTCCAGTCCCAAGCACACCTTGAAAACGAAGAGGTCCACCAGTCATTGCATCTCCTGCAATTCTCCCCATCTTATTTGCAGTTGATGCCAAAGGGCGGTATGTCGCTTTCCCAGTAATCACATGGAAACTTTCTGCAACATCCCCAACGGCATAGACACCTTCAATATTAGTTTCCATCGTTGTATCTGTAGCAATCGCTCCAGTTTCACCTAGTTTCACCCCGATTGATTCTGCGAGTTGAGTATTTGGTCGAACTCCAGTAGCCAACATATACAAATCAGCGCTAAGGACATTGCCTTTACTTGTTATGACACTTTTTAGTGTTTGTTCTCCCTTTGTTTCAGTGATTACTTCCTCAGATAGAAAATGAACATTTTGCTTTTCCATTTCATCTTCAATGCGAATAGACATATCCCAATCTAGGTGTGCCATTGGGTGTTTTCCACGTTGAAGCACAGTAACATCAAGTCCTCGTTCTTTGAGTTGTTCGGCAACTTCAAGACCAATATAACCTGCTCCTACAACAATTGCTGTTTTTGGTTTTTTATCATCCAAGAAAGATTTAAAGTTTTTACCACTATTAATATTTCTTACTTGAAATACATTACCGAATGATTTACCTTGAAAAACTTCAGGTCTATGATAAGTTGCTCCAGTTGCAAAAACAAGGATATCATAAGAATCATCAAATATTTCACCAGTCAAAAGATTCTTAACTTTGAGAGATTTTGTTGAATGATTAATATCTAAAACTTCATGAGAAGTATGAATATCAACATTGTAACGTTTTTTAAACCATCGAGCATCACGAGGAGTTAACTCATCAAAATCACCAATTTCCCCACCAATAGCATATGGAATACCACATACTGCGTAAGAAATATCAGTGTCCTTATCATAAAGAGTAATCTCTGCATTCTCTGTATTTCTACGTGCCTTAGCAGCAACACTTGTTCCTGAAGCTACAGAACCAATTATAATAATTTTCATAGGATAATCATTTCCTTTATTTTTCAAAGTCAACTTGCCATTTAGCTACTGCATAGTGTTGATTAGAAAGTTTGGCAACTTTATTAATCCATTCTACTTCATTTGATGCACGTGCTTTCAAAACTTCATTCGAGGTATGAGTTGCACCCATACTTTGGTTTACTAACCACCAAGTATGTGCAATATTTGCTCTATCTAAATCATCTGCTAATCGCATTGATTCATAAACTGGAGTGGTTTCTGGTAAAGTCACCATCAAAACTTCTGTTTCATCAGAGTTTTGTAATCTTGGTAAAAGTTTTTGAATTGATTTTGGAACTTCACCACTTGTCCGTTCAACTTCTTTCGCATAGCTTTGAGTTGATTCAAGTAATAAGAGGGTATGACCAGTTGGCGCAGTATCAATTACTACAATCTCATCATCTGCCTTTTCAACAATTTCAGCGAAAGCACGAAAGACTGCAATTTCTTGCGTACATGGTGATTCCAAGTCTTCTTTAACGTAGTCAAAATCATCGCCTGACATTGTTTCACTTGCTTTGCTTAAAACTTCTTCTTTATATTCTCGAAGTTCCTTTTCTTCATCAATATGACTTAATGAGAGTCCAGAAGTATCTCCCAAGTAGAAATTAAGATGGTCCGCAGGGTCTGTAGTAGCCAGATGAACTTTTTTACCTTGCTTTTGCAAAGCTTGAGCAACTTTAATCGCTACAGTAGTTTTTCCAACTCCACCTTTACCCATTGTAAAGATAATTTTTTTACCTGTTTTGACAAAATTATCAATCACAGTTGAGAGTTCTGGATATTCTCTCATTTCTGAATCAATCTCGGGCAATTCGGGTTGAACTGTATCTAAAAGGATGCGAAGTTTATCTAACCCAGTCACATTATAGGGTCTGAGTGGAATAAAGAATTGTTCATACTTACTGAGAGAGTTAGGCAAATGCTCTAAATCATCTTCTTGTTGATTGGCAATAATCTTTGATACTTCATCATCTGCTTGAGTTAAAAGTCCATTAATAATTAATTTTTGATTATTTATTCCAAGTTCCGCAAGTTCACCAGAAGCTCTTTTGGCTTCCTCAATTGATGCTTTTTGAGGACGTGTTACTAACATAAGCGTTGTTAATTCACCGTTAGCTAATGTTTTTACTGCTCGTTCGTAACTTTCCTTTTTATCTCCCAGTCCTGAAAGTTGACCTAAGCACGAAACACCAGTATCATTTTCATCCAGGTAGTTAGACCATGCGGAAGGAAGAGCAAGCATTCTGAGGGTATGTCCAGTTGGTGCAGTATCAAAAATGACATAGTCAAATTCATCTTCGACATCCTTATTTGTTAAGAAACCAGCAAATTCATTAAAAGAAGCAATTTCAACGGTACATGAACCTGAAAGTTGTTCTTCCATATTTTCTACAGCTGAGTCTGGTAAAATTCCTCGATATGGACCAACTATACTTTCTTTATAATCATTTGCCGCAGATACTGGGTCAAAATTTGCGACTTTTAAATTTGGAATTTCTGGAATTTCTTTTGGTTTATTGGTTAATTCTGTTTGAAACACATCTTGTAAATTAGAAGCAGGGTCAGTACTGACAAGAATCACTTTATGACCTGAATCCGCAAGACTTACTGCAGTTGCACAAGCAGAGGTTGTTTTGCCAACCCCACCTTTTCCTGTAAAGAACAGGTATTTAGTCAATTCTAATTTTTTTGGATCGTAAGCTTTCATCATTTCTCCCTATTAACAACAACCAGTATTCCCACCACAACATGAAGCATTTGCCTCTACTTTGACTTCTTCTTGAGAATTTGAGCAACAAGCTCCTTTTTCAGAATTAATATTGCTTAGTCCGAGTTCTTCAGAAGTTGGATAGCTTTCGGTTTTGAGAATTTCTCCATCAATTAATGTGATTGGCAAAATATCATTTCCTTGATTTTGTATGAGATTCAGAACTTTTTCGTTAACCACAAACGCTTGAGGATTACTTGTAAGATTATAACGATAAGCTTTCACCTCCTCGTTCTCTTTCAACGTATCAAATAGGTTTGTAATACGAAGTAACTCTGAATCAACTGATGGACCACAAACTCCAGTAGAGCAACACATCGCAGCTTCAAAAATTTCAATTTTTTTCATTATAGTTCCCTTTCTTAATTAGAACAATTACATTTTTTATCAGTACCACACACACAAGTTTCTTCATTATGTGAGAATAGAGTCATACACATGCTTTGGAATTCTTTAGCAAAATCATCACTTAAAGTGTAATAATTCCAAGTCCCTTTTTTCTCAACAGTGATAATTTCTGCTTTTTCTAAAACCTTCATGTGATGGGACAATGCAGGTTGTGAAAAATCAAAATGCTCTAATAGGTCGCAAGCACATTTTGTTCCACATGACAGCAGGTCGACAATTTTTAAACGATTTGGCTCAGCTAATGCCTTCAAACTCATTGCAATTTTTTCGTAATTCATAAAATCCTTTCTCAAACATAAACGTACGTTTATATATAATATAAACAAATGCTTATGTATTGTCAAACATAAACGACTATTTATGTTTCGATTTTTATTGTAAATTATAGTTTATGTGTCAACAGAAGCCTTTAATCAGATAAAAAGAAGTTGTAGGTTAAGACAACTTCTTTTTTATCTTTAATTATAATTAAAAAATTGGAGTGACTCTCTAGTTAGAGTTTTTAGTGTTTCAAAGATGGTTTGGTATTTTTTCTACAGGCAAGTAAGGCTAATTAACGATATGAGAGTAATAGTACTGACAATTTTTTAGCTTCTTCATGTTACATAAAAATAGTCTTGGAGGATAAATTAATGATAGAAGCAATACTTATATCTGGTACTTAAAACGCAGGAAAAACAACAGCAATTAATAATCTTTATGATTACTATACATCAAAAGAGGGACGAAAAGCTTACGATATAAAATATATAATTTATTGATAAAATTAAAAAGCCAGCAAACGCTGGCACTTATGTTTAAGGTACTCCATTATAACATATCTCTCTATTTTTGACCTCAAGACTATCTATATGATATTATTAATTTGTATGTTTTAAATATTAACTTCTTAATCTATGCACATGCATCAAAAAACTACCTATCATTATGTGCTGTGATAGGTGTTTTTTTATAAATCTTTTAAATATTAATTTTAATTAACAGACATTGAAAAAACCACTCTATATTAGAGTGATCCTAATTTATGCATGGGAAGTGTGAGTTTCCTCTTGCTGGCTAAGTATATCATACCATCTCATAATTGCAACTGAATATAAAAAAACTGAAGTAATGACTCCAGTTTTTGCACGATTTTCAGATATAATTATACTTTTGTGATGTTAACTGCTTGAGGTCCACGTTGACCTTCTTCAACATCAAATTCAACTTTTTGACCTTCGTCAAGTGATTTGAATCCATCAGATTGGATTGCTGAGAAGTGAGCGAACAAATCTTGACCATCTTCAGAGGTAATAAAACCAAATCCTTTAGTAGCGTTAAACCATTTTACTGTTCCATTTGCCATAATATATTTATTTCCTTTCGACAAAATTGTAAATCTTATTTTGCGAAAAGTGAATCTATAAAACATTTTACTCATGACAAAATCTACTTCTTCATAGTAACACTAATTATACTCAATGTCAAACTACTCTCTCATTAATAAAATCCATATCGTAGTGACATGGATTTTATGAACTGTAGGGAAAGCAACTAATCTTTCCCTCACTTAGTATAACATTTTAATTCATTTTTGCAATAGCAATAAATAAAAAGCAAAGGACACCCTATGCTTTAAATCATTTATCTTTTATGTACGTTTGAAGCGTAACGTCCACGAGACGTCATTTTGATATCAAAAGTAACCTTTTGACCTTCATCGTATTTTTTAAAATCATTTCCTTGAATGGATAAGAGATAAGCAAACACATCTTGCATATCATCTGCCATAATAAAACCATAGCCTTTGTCAGCGTTAAACCAATTTATTGTTCCTTTATTCATATAATACATCCTTTCGCATCATCTGTAAATCCTATTTTGCGAAAAAGTGCATTCCTAAAACATTTAAACTCGAGACAAAACCTACCTCATAATAGTAACACCTATTCTTACCAAAGTCAAATTGGTCTATTTAAAACTTATTGATCTTTTTATGATTCCCAAGATTTTCATGAGGATTTGCTTTAGCAAGTGTCAAGGTTTCTCTATCCACAACTCTGACATCATGGTTTTCTAATTCAACAATTAGTGCATTCTTATAGAGATTAATATCTCCAGAAACGACCGTTGCTTGTTCCCCATTTGATAATGTAATTTTATCTCCTGTTTTCATTTTTCACTTCCATTCTAGGCGCTGCCTATTTCACGAAAAAATTTTACTACTTAAGGGTGAGATCTATATAAGAAAAATAAGGGCTCCCTAAAGCCCTTAAAATATTGCGGGAATAGGATTTGAACCTATGACCTTCGGGTTATGAGCCCGACGAGCTACCTAACTGCTCCATCCCGCTTCGCAAGTATAACACTAATATCAGTTAAAGTCAATTTAACCCTTAAACTTCGATAATTATTTAACTAAAAAGTGTTTTTGTGAACATAACTCAAAATTTTTCTCACATCAGAAAACTTATTACTAGATATATAACTAATATACTTACTACAAACCCAAAAAATAGTAAGCTTATAATCGCTTTTTTCTCTTTATTCTTATTCGTTAGACGTTCCTCGCTCCTTATTACCGACTTAATTCTTTATCACTGCACATTATTTTAAAAAAGCTACTCACAATTGAGCAGCTAATGATGAAGGTGTGGTGCTTTCGCTAAACCACCCATGAGCTAAGTATATCACTTTAATTCGAAATTACAATAGTAATCAAAAATAGAAACCATATTTGGTTTCTATTCCACAACAGAGACTGTGATCTCATAAAATTAAGTATAGCACCATATAAAAGTTAATACTAACTATTAGTTTATTAATGAGTACAACTACAAGACTAACTCCTGCAATAATATTGGAGACAATGCTTCCAATAAGTTCGATGAGTGTAAAAAATATATTTTATATTGATTTATATATCAAATTTCTCGTTCTTTAACAAGTTTTTCAAAAAAGTCTACAGTCTTGGGATCATCATGATCAAAGAACTGGCTACCAGATGTTTGTAAAGTACCAATTTGTTCCTTATCTTCTGATGTTAAGCTGAAATTAAAGATATCAATATTTTGTTTCATGCGATCTTTCTTTACTGATTTAGCAAGACTGACAATCCCTCGTTCATATAACCAACGTAAAATGACTTGTGCGGGACTTTTGCCGTATTTTTTGCCAACAGCTAATAAAATTTCATTTTTAAAAATGCCATTTTTCCCCTCTGCAAATGGTGCCCATGCCTCTAATTGTACATTCCCACGTGATAAAGCGTTTTGCAAATCCTCCTCTCTTTGATGAAACGGATTGATTTCAATTTGATTTATCTGTGGTACAGTATCTTGAAAAGCAATAATATCTGCTAAACGTAGTTCATTAAAATTAGATACACCAATAGCTCGTATTTTACCTTCTTTTTGCAAATCTACAAGTGCTTTATAGCTCCCAAATACATCCCCAAAAGGTTGATGAAGTAATACTAAATCAAGATAATCAAGTTTCATTTTTTCTAGTGATATTTTAATAGAAGTTTTCGTATTCTCATATCCATAGTTACTGAACCATACTTTAGTGGTGATAAATAAGTCTTCTCGAGGAACAATGGTTTCGGCAATAGCATCACCAACTTCTTCTTCATTAAAATATGATTGAGCTGTATCAATGTGTCTATAACCTACCTCAATTGCATCTAATACAGCTTGTTTCGTTTGTTCCTGTGGAATTTGGAAGACTCCAAAACCCAATACAGGAATTTCTACCCCATTGTTTAATTTAAATGTTTTCATTTTTTATCTCACTTTCTTAAATTCTGTTATTTTTTTCAAATTTGACTTTTAATAGATGCAATTCTCTCTCATTAGTAGCTGCACCTTCCCAAATCATTTCTGTTTGAGTTGCAAATCTTTCCATAGTGTAGAGGATTAATTCCTTTGAAAGTTCAGTCGGAGCTGAACCTTGGAGGAAAAAGTATAGATGTTTCCCTTTGAAGGGATTTTCCAGACTGCTTTCAGAACTTCTATCTATGAACGTTTTTAATGCACCACTCATATAGTGCCAATAAACTGGAGTTCCAATGATTAGTACTTTACTATTTTTAATTTCAGTAAATATCTTGTCTAACTCATCATTATTATCACTTTGCCCTAAAAATCCGACTTTATAATTTATTAAGCTCAAAGTTTTGTAATCATATTTTTTTAGAAGTCTCATCCCCATCTGGACTGTATTTCCGTTCAGGTGCTGACTTGAATTAATAAACAATATTTGATTATTCACATCGCCCTCCGTTCATTTTGATTGACCTAATATAGCAAGCCACTTTACTTAATGTACCCAAGCTGATGAGGTCATTATAATTAAAATACCTAATAATATAAATAAGTGTATATCACATCTCCTTGTTTATATTATTAATTTCTGGTACTATTTAAGTATACTACTCGTGTGTAACACCCGGTCAAGTAATAAATATTATTTTAGGAGATTTTTTTATGTATACTATGAAAGAAGTTTGTGATTTATGTGATATGACATATGATACACTCAAATTTTATTGCAACAAAGGATTGATTCCTAATGTTAAAAGAGATAAAAATAATTATAGAGTTTTTAGTAAGCATGATGTAGATTGGATTAATAGTCTTTCATGTTTAAAACAGTGCGGAATGTCAATTATAGAAATGCAACAATACTTGGAATACTGCCTTAAGGGACAAGATACAATTAATGAACGAAAAATTATGTTGGCTAAGAAAAAACAAGAGCTTTTGGCTAAACTTAAAACAGTTGAGGATTCAATAGAATATATTGATAATAAGCAAAAGTTCTATAATGATGTACTTAATGGTACTATAAGATATGAGAGCAATCTCATAGCCGAAAGTAAAGAGTAAAAAATTATATTTAAAAAAATGACTACAATTATGCAGTCATTTTTTAGTATTTTAAATTATTTAGATTTGTTGAATTTAATAAAAAATATAAATAGATTTTCTCTAAGTAGTTCTTTAAAGTACCAAAGATAGATTGGGACTTTCCGAGTACTTTCTTGATACGAAAGATTCTTATCTTATTTTTAACGATTAAAATAATAACGCTCTCTCATTTTTTGGTATATCTTTCCGAAAAAGTTTGCTTTTTCTCAAAGCATATAGCTATAAATTTTTGTAAGTCTAGTATTAAAATTAATAATACTATTCAATACCGACCCTAATATCAATATAATTCCAAAAAAAACTTAAAAATACCAAAATATGATGTTTTATGGTTTATTTTTTCATTGTTTTTAACACTAAATTTTTTTATCATCCGAAGGCTATTTCTGTTTCAGCATTCATAACCGCTCAACCAATAGTTCAAACAAATTTCATTTCTAAGATTTAAAATTATTATCATCAATAGCTGCACTAATCCAATGTCCAAACTCACAAGCTAAATGTAGTTGATGCTCTTTAATCATATAATTTGGTAAAACAGCTGGAAACTCAACTAAAGCTCTAAATCTCAAAACATCTTTATCACGTCCAACTTGATGGCGAACTCCACCAATTATCGTTCCATCTTCTAATCTTGCTGTACCTGGAGCTTGAACTTCAAATTTAGGATCGAACGTAGATACCAGCTTTTCTTCATCATTATAATGTGCAAAGAAATGAGTTGGTAGTGGTGAGCCACCAGTTGTCTCTAAGACCTCTTGAACATCATCAGACACTTCTTGTAAAACATAATGGTCGGGGTTTGTATTTAGATTAATTTCTAGATGTTTATCATTATTTACCATCATTATTTCAATTATTCTATCAAGCAGTTCCTTTGGAGTAAGATTTGTATTGGGTACAACAATTTCTGTAATACTGAATTTTCTTTTGTTGCTCAGAACATTAGAAAACTTTGAAATAATGTTTGCCAATTTGGTCTTAGCTTTAAGCTCTGATCGCATCTTTTCTATTCCCAATTGTATTTTAATTCTCAAAATTTCTGAACGCATAGCATCTATATTTTTTTCTTTGACCCACTTATCAAAGTACGGTGAAAATTTAACCCCCTCCATCTTAGCAAGCGTTTTATGAACAGCAATCATTCTCTTATATTCCCAGTTATAAACTATATCATGTGTTACTTTCTCACCGTTAATTTCAAATATTAGTTCATTATTAATTTTCATTTTCTTTCTCCGTTATCTCTATATTCCTCTTGGTATTGATTGATGCTGGCTACAATTTTTTCTAAAATAAGATTTATCAAATCCAAATCTATTGAAGTTAGTTTTTCTAAATCTTTCTGAATATCCTTGTATAGTTTCAAGTGCATATTGTCATGAAAGACGAATATTTCATCACCTTCTTTTGTTAATGATAACAATATCTCTTTCTTATTAGAATCAAATTTTTTCTTCTTTATAAGGCCTTGCTTTTCTAACCTTGGTATTTGTTGCGAAACCGCACCTTTGGTAACTTCTAATATTTGAGCAAGATCTGTTATGTTTGAATCAGGGTGTTTACCTATTACCTCTATTAGATGAAGAGCATTAGTTGATAATTTAATTCCATTTGGAAATGATAGAGGTATTTTTTGAATCTGTGTAATTTTATTATTTACTTTGAAAAAATTTTCAACTAATGTATTGAAATCTTGATTTTCTATTTTAGTCATAAATCCTCCTTTAATTTAGTTCTATATTATTATCAAAGTTCGGAGCTTTGATAATAATATAGTATAGTACTATACAATATTTGTAAAGTATTTTGATTTGTGAATAATGTTTAACAAAGAATATTTCTAATTTTTGTAAAAAGTATAACGACTACAAATTGAACTTAATATCGACCCCAACAACTAAGAAAAAAAAGCCACTTACCTGAATGCAGTGACTAAAAATAAATACATAATAAAATTTATGTATACGATGTGTTTAGTAGAATTGTAGCGACTCTCTAGTAAGATGTTTAAGTGTTTCAAATACGGATTGGTGACTTGCCAGATACTCCTTAACATTAAAGATTCCACGTCCTAACTTTTGATCGTTGAACAAGTACCACTCATTTATCTTTTTAACTACTCCCATTTGAATCGCTAAAGTGACCACGTCTATTTCTTGAGAGAATCCATCCCTAAAGACATTGATAACAGTTGGCTTTTTATAAGGTGCTGACACCTTGTTTTTAACAATGTGAAGACTTGTTTTTTTCCGATAGTATCAATTCCATCTTTGATTTTTTCTCCTGATTTAACTTCGATTCGTACAGAAGAATAAAATTTTAGTGCTGAACCTCCTGGAGTGGTTTCTTTATTTAAGAATAGTCCACTCATGGTTGAACGCACTTGATTGATGAAGATAATGACCGTCTTAGTCTGATTGACTTTTGAAAGGAGCTTAGAGAGTTGTTCTGACACCGTTTTAGCCTGCTGACCTGGAATATTTCAATTTTTAAAGCAGGTGTCCGAGCAGCAACCGAATCAACAACAATTAAATCAAAAGCCCTCTTTTTACAAACTCGTTTATCATATAAAAGGCTTCTTCGCCTGTATCTGGTTGAGCAAATATCAAACTTTCTGATTTTACCCCAATATCTTCAGTATATTCAGTATCAGGTGTCAGCACCAAATAACTCTAGACATGTCCTTTTGCATAATCACTAATACCAAGGGTACAATCTAATGATAGAATGGCAGTGAAAAAAATTGTTCCTCTCACCCAAAAATAGTTTTTTAAAAGTCCTCTAATCATTCCCGTACTTATTGCCTACCTTATCAGTTAGCAAAAGTTGGGTCCTTCTCAAGTTCTTTACTCAAGAAAATTCAATAAAGAATATTATAATTCGAAAGAATTTTTGATCACAGTTATTATATTTTAATATCTTATGATAAATAAAAAACAACTAACATTAATTAGTTGTCTTTTTGATGATAATATTATGATAGCTCGATATAAAAATATTAACATAGTACACTTTATGAGCAATGTATTTAGTCTTTATTAATGACTAGATGCACCGCTTGTAGCATCTGTTTCATTTTCAATAGTTGTATTTGACGTTGAAGATGCACCACTTGTAGCATCGACTTTATTTCCTCCTGATAGATGCTGACCAGTTTGATTCAAGTACCAGTCTAGCCAAGGTTTAAAATTGAGCACAATCTCATTGATACCAGCATAGTCACCATTAGGGTAGTACATAGCTTGATAATTATGAGTATTAATTAAATCCGGATTCTTTCCTGGAATAGCAGTCCGAACATACTCCTGATTGCCCGCCCTAAGAGTTGCAATAACCCACTCTACATTTTTCATTCTTTGAGGTGGAAGTGAGCTATGGACAGTAGAAAGCCGATTCCCAGATTGTTCGGGTATCCGTTTTGCTAACATAGTTTCTGGGTCTTGATGTTTGTTATTATAATATAAAAATTGGTTATTATCATCCGCATACGTTAGCTCAAAAGGCATAGAATCTAGAAACATATTAATTTGATCCACTGTAAGTAAACCGTGATTAAGCTTCACATACGTATCTCCAGATACTGCTCCAACTTGCTCAGAAGCTTTTTCAACCCAGTGAGGATCATCTGGATCGATTCCTTTTATTGTTGTTGAAATGGGTTTTCCTACTGTTAAATCTTCTGGATCAAGAGGCTTTGGTTTTTTTAAATGCGAAACAACTTCGACATACTTCGTAAAGTTATCAAGACAGAGTTCTAAAAATTCTATAGTAGATGAATTAATGAGGTTACCATTATTGTCGAAAGCTTCTTTAGCTTTACCAAGTAAAAACTCATTACCAGGTAATACATATGCGTTGACACCTGGTGCATCAAGAATTTGTCTTAATTGAAGTTGAGCACGTGAAGACCCCTGATCATAATAGGAAGCACCAACAATCATAACTGGTTTATGCTCAAAAGGATGTAAATCATAAGATAGCCACTCAATAACACTTTTAAGTGCTGGAGTAGTTGTATGATTATGCTCAGGTGTTGCTATAATTACACCATCAGCACGAGTAATTTTATTATAAAGGAGTTTTAAATTAAAATTATCTGAAGCATCAATATCTTGATTAAACATTGGGATATCAGTTATTTCTAAAAGTTCAAGTTCAAACTTCAATTTAAAATGACGTCGAATAAATTTTAACAACTTTCTATTATAAGATTGTTCAGCATTCGAACCTACTATTCCGACAAATTTCATATTATTTACCTTCTATATTACTATTCTTGTTTACGAATAGATATTCATATTTTTTATTTATTCAATGATTCTTTATTCTCAGTATCTTCGAGGATAAATTCCTTTGCACTGGAAAAGTTTGCGACCATTTTTACGAAGAGCTGAAAACTTTTAAAGAGTTTTTCTAAATTTTTTGCAACTTCAATATCAGATAAATCGCCTGCTTCATTAAATGACTGTAAAGAATGAGCCAGTAAAAATTCTGAGCCAGGCATAACATTGGCCTTAAGCTCAGGTGCATCAAGAATTTGTCTCAATTGAAGTTGAGCACGAGATGAACCCAATGTACCATACGAAGCTCCTATAATCATAACAGGTTTATTCAAAAATGGGTCTATTCCATATGATAACCAAGCTAAAGCATTCATTAACGTTGCTGGAATTGCGTGATCATATTCTGGGGTAGCGATGATCACACCATCAGATAGTTTAATTTCTTCAGATATTTCTTGAACGATATCTGGTAGCTTCATGCTAGCAGGTTTATTAAACATTGGAAATTCCTTTATTTCAATAAGTTTAATTTCAACCCCTTCCGTAAAATGCTTCTGCATATACTGTAAAAGTATACGATTAGTTGATTTCTTAGAGTTACTTCCCACGAGTCCAATTAATTTCATTGGTTATTCTCTTTTCTATATTAAGTTAAAATGTGATTTTATATTTTCTGAATATAAAATTTGACCGGCTTTAGTAATAATAATTCCCTCTATTTCTGGTCGGTCATCTATTATTTGAAGAACATCCAAAATGGGTAATCCAAAAAGCCGCGTGGTCCAAATTTCACAAGTTAATGATTTATCCGCTAATATTGTTAAACTTGCCATTTCAGTCTCTATAGGATAGCCGGTCCTAGATGAAAAAATATGGTGATAAGTTTTTCCTTCCAACTCAAAGCTACGTTCATAAATGCCCGAGGTTACAACCGATTGGTTTTCTATCGATACTACTCCAACATGCATTCCTCTGGGTTTTGTTGGAGATTGAATCCCGATATTCCAAGAACTTGATTCTCTGTTAGAATTTGGTCCTGAAACTAGAACATTTCCTCCAAGATTAATTAGTATGGAACTTGCATTGATTTTTTTAATTATCTGATCAGCGATATATCCTTTAGCTAATGCCCCTAAATCTATTATCATTCCTTTTTGTTGAAGAAAAACGGTTAAGTTCTCTTCATCTAAAATAATCATTTCTGGATTACTCAATAAAAGTAATTTTTGTATCTCCTGACTATCCGGTAGCTTGGCATCAGGAAATCCGATGTGCCAAGCTTGTGTAACCGGGCCTAGAGCAATATTAAGATTACTAGGAGTAGATAAGCTTTCCTTTTTACCTATTTTAATAAGTTCAAACAACTCAGGATGGATCTGTACTGGTTTGAGACCAGCCTGATGATTAATTTGAGATAATTCTGATTCAGAGTCATTAGCACTGAATCTTTTGTTATAGATATCGAGTAATTGACAAGCAATTTCTAATTTCAGGTCTGCCTGATCATCTTCAATGAGAAGGTCAATTGTTGTTCCCATCATATGAATTTGTTGACTTAACTTCAATAATTATCCTCACTTTCGTATAGCATTAAACAAGTTTATTATAATACTTTCAAAAAGATAATGCTTACATAGATAAATATTAGTTGTACAAATAGTGGTATTTTGTTTTATATTTTGAATTTATATTATGAAAAAAATAAAAGGTTAACCATTAAGGCTTCCTTTTTGTGTATAAAATATTATTTTTCAGGAACAATGATTTTTCCTGAAACAATTTTTTCCTTAGCTTGTATAATAGAGTTTTTGATTTCTGAAGTAACATTATCCAGCCCTAGGCTAACACCTCCATTTTTAAGGTCATACTTAATGACTTCTTCGCTAGGGAATTTATTATTTTTCGTCTTTTCAGATATATCCTTAACTACTTCTCCCACCTCTTTAATAGTAGAAACTAAAACAAAGTTAGACTTTTTACCATCTTTTGAGGTATATTTACCTAAATATTTTTGATCCTGATCTACACCTATAAGCCATACTTTATCTGATTCTTTTCTATTGTTATTTAATGATTTTGCCTCATTAAAAGCCCCAGACCCAGCATTACCAGCACATTGAAAGATAACGTCATTTCCCGAAGCATACATGGCAGCTGCAATTGTTTTAGTTTTCGCAGCATCTGTAAATGTTCCTGAATATTGAACTTTAACTTGAATGTTTGGCTTTATAGACTCGGCTCCAGCAATGTATCCTTTTTCGAAATGGGTTACAATATCTGACTCCATTCCACCAATGAAACCAATTTTATTGGTTTTTGATGCCTTAGCTGCTGCGACACCAGCAAGATAAGCTGCTTCATTATCTGCAAATGTTGCTGACGCAACATTTTTTTGACTTGTGATAACAGAATCTATAATGACAAAATTTGAATCAGGATTATTTTTAGCCGCTATCGTTGTAGCATCCTGCAGCGAATAACCGATACCAAAAAGTAGTTTATAGCCAGCTTGTTTAGCTGAGTTATAGTTTGTTATATATTCAGAATCTGAATTTGACTGATAATAATTATAACCTACCCCCTTTTTTAAATTGTTTTCTTTACCCCAATCCTGTAATCCTTCCCAAGCGGATTGATTAAATGAGCGATCGTTGACTCCTCCTGTTCCTGGAACAAGTGCCACCTTTAGAGTCGTTTTTGCTTTACCTGATTGATTTTCTCTGTTGTATCCACAAGCTGTAAGACTAAATAATGATATGAGCGCAATAGCACTCACAATTATCTTTTGCTTCTTCATAGAAAGATTTCCCCCAAAAAATTTTTATTATTCAAATTTACTTTCGTTTAATCATAATTATTTCTTATTGATATTTACCGCTATAAGGAATTGCTGGTGATGCCAAAAAATCGTAGTTTCTAATTTGATTTATCTCAGTAAAGAAAGCTCGGTTGCGTTCCGTAAGCATAATATTAGTAGGGACAGTTTCTTCAAAGCGAATCAAATCCGTTGGTTTCTCTTGAGCAATTGCATAGCCCAATTCCCACGCAGTTCCAGAATCTGTATCTTCATCATCAAAATCCACAATTGCAATAATAATATCTGCGGCTTCTACTTCTTTTACATCATTTTCCATCGTTATTTTTGCCCACTCGGGTGTGAAATCTTCTATTTCTTCTGCTAGTTCTTCGGGGCGTTGACAACGCATTGGACTAAATATTGATGATACTGTCTTATTATCTAGGAGCGCTTTTTCAAGTTGTTCCACTTTTTGTATCTGTTTTTCACTAAAAAAAGGTCCTGCTAAATAGACTTTTACAGGTTTATTAAATAATTTGTTCATATTCTTGATCTCCAATTAATTGCATTGCTTCCTCAGTTGTATCTACAAGGTACATTTCTTTAACCACTTCTAAGCTTAACATTTCTTCTTCAATTTGATGCTGCACCATTTCAAATAAGGGTTTATAAAAATTGATTCCAATAAAAATTACGGGTCTGATTAACGTTTGACCGATTGACATTTCTGTTAATAACTGAAATGCCTCTTCCATTGTTCCAAATCCGCCTGGGAGAATAACAAAAGCATCACCAAAATCGATTAATTTATGTTTACGTTCATCCATAGTTTTAGCTAAATGTAACTCGGTTGCATTTTGTCTAGGAGGTTCTAAAGGTAGTATTCCATCGGGATATACTGCAATTACTTTACCATGATTTTTTAAAACAGCGTCAGATACCACACCCATACATCCTTCCATAGAGCCTCCATAAACCAAAGTATGTCCAGATTTGGGTAGTAGCTCACCTAAACGTTGACTTTTAATCCTATGGATAGGATTTTTTCCATCTCGTGCTGATAAAAATACTGTAACATTCATTTTTACTTGTCCTTTCCAATTTCTTTTAATTTATCGTTGATTTTATTTAAAACAATCTTACGCGCTGATTCTTCTTCTACAAAGTCAAATTTATCACCATCAATTTGTATTTTAGGGCAAATATCAAAATTATCAAACCAATCTTCATACCTTCTATTGAGTTCTTTATAATAGTCAAACAAACTTGGGTCATATTCCAACTGTTCAAATTTTCTACCCCTTTTTTGGATGCGTTCCAACATTTTTTCAAAGGAGACACTGATATGAATGAGTAAATCTGGTTTTTTCTTAAAAGTTAATATATTGATTTCTTGCATCATATTTTCTAATAATGAATCATAAACTTCAACCTCTGTTTTTGTTGCCCTTCCCAGGTCAGCATTAAGGTGAAAAAGTAAACTATCTTCATAAATCGATCGATCAAGAACATTATTATTGTTTGATAATGCTTGTTTTATTGAATCAAATCTCTTATTTAAAAAATATATTTGAAGTAAAAACGCATATTTTTGAGGATCTTTATAGAAAAGAGGTAAAACTTTATTGTCATCTACGCTTTCATAGAAAGCCTCCGTACCTAATTCTTTGGCCAACATTTCTGTAAGGGAACTTTTTCCAGCTCCAATTGTACCTGCTAATACTAACACTGACATTATGTCCTTCCTATTCTAATAAATCTATTAATATAGACTATAAGAGTTAATATATACTGCTCATTTTCTTGATAGAAAATAAGACGATTTTGTATGTTACCACGTGAAACAAACGTCAATAAAACACAAGTTACTACATGTTGTGTTTTGTGACGCTTTTTATTATAGCACAACACAACATATAGTAGCGTGTTTAAACTGCAAAAATGTCAAACTTTTTTTACATTTGTTTGTGTATAGCTTTTACTAAGCGATTTATTTAATAAAAAAATGTGATATTTCTATTTTATTTAACATAAATTTACAAATAAAAAAGTCGACTCTTGGTAGTTAACTTTTTTATTTACATAATACTATTTATGTAAGTTGTTTATTTTAGAAAAATTGTAGCGACTCTCTGGTTAAGTTTTTAGGCGTTTCAAAAACAAATTGATGACTTGCTAGTTATTTCTTAACGCTAAAAATTCCACGACCTAACTTCTAACCATTAAACGAGTACCATTCGTTCATCTTCTTAAGCACACCCATTTGAATCGCTAATGTGACCACGTCTATTTCTTGAGAGAATCCATCTCCAAATACATTAATAACAGTTGGCTTTTTATATGGAGCTGATACCTTATTTTTAACGGTATGAAGCGTGGTTTTCTTACCGATAGTATCAATGCCATCTTTGATTTTTTGTCCTGATTTAACTTCAATCCGTACAGAAGAATAAAATTTTAGTGCTGCCCCCCTGGAGTGGTTTCTTTATTTAAGAATAGTCCACTCATGGTTGAACGCACTTGATTGATGAAGATAATGACCGTCTTTGTTTAGTTGACTTTTGAAACGAGCTTAGAGAGCTGTTCTGACATCATTTTAGCTTGCTGACCTGGAATACTCACTCCATCTATCTCTAAAGTAGGTGTCAGAGCAGCAACCGAATCGACAACAATTAAATCAAAGGCCCCTGTTTTGATAAACTCGTTAATCATATTGAAGGCCTCTTCGCCTGTATCTGGTTGAACGAATATCAAACTTTCCGATTTTACCTCAAGGTTTTCAGAGGATTCTGCCCCGAACAGTCCTATAAAACGTCCTTTTCTTTTGCATAACCACCACTTCCAATTGCACAGTCTAATGACAGAATACCAGTAAGTACTGCCTGAACATGCTGGACAGACTTCCCATCATCATCAAGAATTATATTTGAATTAAATTTTTTCTCAATTGATTATGTGACTTTGATTATAGAAAATTTTTTCTTATGGCTCATTTATTTTTTAAAAAAAGAGTTAGAACTTTGTCTAACTCTTTTTTTGTATATTATTTCAGTTTATTTACTTGCAAATTGAATAACCATGTTAAAGAGAAGGGCGCCCAAGCTACCTCCAATGATTGGACCTACGACAGGAATCCATGCGTAAGACCAGTCTGAATCCCCTTTGCCTTTGATAGGCAAGATAGCGTGCATGATACGGGGGCCTAAGTCACGTGCGGGATTTAAAGAGTATCCTGTTGTTGCACCAAGTGATAAACCAATAGCTGTGATGATAGCACCCACTAAAAGAGGTGAAACACCTGAAGTTTGCGTAATTGCGTATTGACCAAAGGCCAGAATACCTGTCGTTAAGACTGCTGTTCCCACAATCTCACTGATTAAGTTTGAACTCGTCTGGCGAATGGCAGGACCTGTAGAAAATGTCCCCAAGATATCTGCTGGATTTTTAGTTTCCGCATAGTGAGGGTAAAACATCAGATAGAGGATAATACTGGCCACCATTGCCCCGAGCATTTGTGCGATAATATAAGGGAAGACCAGACTCCAGCTAAAGCTGCCAATCATTGCCATTGCAATTGTTACTGCTGGATTCAAGTGGGCAGGCGACATAAATCCGGAAACATAAACCCCCATCATTACTGCAAAGCCCCAACCGAGTGTGATGGCAACCCAACCCGCTCCTGTAGCTTTCGTCTTGTTCAGGACAACGCCTGAAACCACACCGTTACCAAGAAGGATTAAGATAAATGTGCCTAAAAATTCACCAAGTAACTGTACCATTTCTGAGTGCATATTGACTCCTTTTTTCTATTTTTTATTTGTTTCAATTATTTTTACATTTTTTTACTTCTTCAAGTCCGACAAGTCAGATTCACGAAGTGCTTCTTCCAAAGCTTTTTCTTGTTCTGCCTTTTCTTCTGCAGACCAGCCAAGGTAGTCCGCCATGGCATTGACAACATGTACCTTGATAGCATCTACTCCTTCACGCATAAACAAAATATGGTTGGTACGACGAAGCAAGTAGTCCACTGGTGTTAAGATCATTTCATCCTCAAGCGCATAGCGAAGACGTGCGGATTCGGCTAGAGATAAGCCTTCGTAAACTTCCATTTCAGAAGCATAGGCAAAGACTTGGAGTGCATTCATACCATAAAAGTCAGCAATGTATTTTGCTTCTTCTTCTGTAAGACCTGCAGCGACACCAACCTTCATGTTTCCATCAACGACTTCTTCAACTTTAGTTGGGTCAAATTCGCCACCAGAGATTTGGTATTTTTTAGAGTCAATAGGTTCGTATTTCAAACCAAAGTCCTCCTCAAGCAGTTGGCAAATGAGCTCCATCGCACCTGCTGCCATTTTACGGTAGTCCGTGATTTTACCACCCGCTAAAGTAATCAAACCATCGCTCTCGCGTTCAAGTGAGCTGCCACGAGAAACGGAAGATGGTGCATCTCCTTTTTCGGAAAGACTTGATTCCATATTGTTCAACAAATGCTCCACTTCGGCTTTTGTTGCTGTTTTATTTTTATAGCGGAGCACCGCCTCAACGACAGCGTTAAAGCTGGTTTCAGAGACCGCACCATTATCACCGCCGTTATAGTCTGATCCAGAATTACCGCCTAACAATGGACGCAATCCAGCCCATGAAGCTTCGATGTCATTAATCATAATATTTGCTTCTGGGTAACGGAAATTAATAACATCCAAGAGGTAATCTACATCTTCTTGAGTTACTTTTGGATCGGTAAAGTCGCCATGATAATCCGTATCTGTCGTACCAAAATAAGTTTTATTTTCACGTGGAATGGCAAAGACCATGCGTTTATCGTGTTTGCCTGTATCAAAATAAGTTGGTTGTGGCACAGGTAATTTGGCCGCATCTACTACAAGATGGACACCTTTTGTTGGACGCATTTTGGGTACGATGGGACGTGTGAAGTTCAAGTAACGGATCTTATCTACCCAAGGTCCACTTGTGTTAATCACAAGTTTAGCTTTGACTTCAATGACTTGATCTGTCAACAAATCACGCGCACGAACACCAGAAATTTGTCCGTCTGTATAGATAAAATCAATCACTTTCATCTTGCTTATGGCTTGGGCACCGTCTTCCACAGCTTTTTTGATGTTATCAATCACCAAGCGGGCATCGTTGTTACGGTAGTCAAGATAGACTCCAGCCCCTTGCAAACCTTTTTTCTTGATGAGTGGCTCGCGGCGCAGGACTTCTTCTGGTGAGATAGTGTAGTTGGCATATGGCGAATCTTCATCCACACCGGCCAAACGGTCATACAAATCCATCGCAATTTTCACAGAAAACATATCAAACGTTGTCTTGCCTTCATCATCGTAGATAGGAAGTAACATCGGATCTGGCTTAGGAATATGTGGCGCAATGCCTTGAACAACAGCGCGTTCTGAAACTGTATCGGAAACGACTTCGACATCGAAGTTTTTGAGGTAACGGATGCCACCATGCACGAGTTTTGTTGAGCGTGAGGATGTCCCTTCTGAGAAATCCTGCATTTCAAGTACAGCAACTTTCATGCCAGCCGCCGCCGCTTGTAATGTCAAACCAGCACCAGTGATCCCTCCTCCGATAACGAGTAAATCCATCTCTTCATTTTGAATTTTTGTGATTGCTTCTTGTCTTGTTTTTTTAGAAAAAGCCATTTCTATTCTCCTTTTAGATTACTGTCTGATTGATTATTATTTGAAAGCGCGTGTCGCATTCACGGCGTTTTTCCAACCGGCATAGAGTTCTTCTCTACGTTCTTCTTGCATCTGAGTTTGGAAAATTTTGCCCGGTTCATAGGATTCTTTAAGCTCTTCTAAGTCTTTCCAGAAACCAACGGCAAGTCCTGCAAGGAAGGCTGCACCAAGTGCTGTCGTTTCCAAATCTCCCGCACGTTGGATTGGGATATTCAAGATATCAGCTTGGAACTGCATCAAATATTCATTGTTTGCAGCGCCACCGTCTACCTTGAGCACAGACATATCAATTCCTGTATCTTCTTTCATGGTGCTGACTACATCACGAACTTGATAAGCTATCCCTTGTAAGGTTGCTTTCACAATATCTTCTTTTGTTGTTCCACGTGTCAAGCCAAACATAGCACCACGCGCCTCTTGGTCCCAATACGGAGCACCAAGGCCGACAAAAGCTGGCACCACATAAACTTCATCTTGACTCCTAGACTGGAGTGCCACTTCTTCGGAATCACTGGCACGTTCCAACATTTTCAAACCATCACGTAACCATTGGATAGAGGACCCCGCAACAAAGATGCTTCCTTCTAAGGCGTAATAAACTTTTCCATTAATGCCATAACCAATTGTTGTAAGCATATTATTTTTCGAAATATGTGGTTTCTCACCTGTGTTCATGACGATAAACGAACCTGTACCATAGGTATTTTTAATCATTCCAGGTTCAAAGGCCATTTGACCAAATAATGCAGCTTGCTGGTCCCCTGCCATACCTGAGATTGGCACTTCAGAGCCAAAGAAATGGAAACCTTTAGTCACGCCGTAAACTTCTGAGTTGGACTTGACTTCTGGAAGCATTGAAGCTGGGATATTAAGAATTTTCAGGATTTCTTCGTCCCATTTCAACTCATGAATGTTGTAGAGCATGGTACGGCTGGCATTAGAATAGTCAGTATAGTGTGCATCACCATCTGTCAACTTCCACAAGAGCCATGTATCGATGGTTCCAAAGAGGAGCTCTCCGCGTTCTGCACGCTCTTGTGCTCCTTCGACATGGTCAAGGATCCAACGAATTTTTGTGGCTTAAAAATATGAATCGACAATAAGTCCTGTCTTTTTATGGAAGAGTTCCTCATGTCCTGCTTCTTTAAGACCATTGGCAATATCGGCAGATTGACGAGATTGCCAAACAATAGCATGATAGATTGGTTTTCCTGTTTTCTTGTCCCATATAATGGTAGTTTCACGTTGGTTAGTAATACCGATACCCGCAACCTGTACAGGCTTAATCCCCGACTCGATAAAAGCCCCTGCGATAACAGACTGAACAGAGTTCCAAATTTCGTTGGCATCATGTTCCACCCAACCTTCTTTAGGAAAGTACTGTGTAAATTCCTTTTGGGAGCTGCCGATATGTTTACCATGTTTATCAAATATAATAGCTCTTGAGCTTGTTGTACCTTGGTCAATTGCCATAATGTAAGAAGTTTCTGTCATGTTGTTTCTCCTTTGTAAACGTTTTCTATGATTTATATTATAGCATTTTAAAACGAATAGAAACTTTCATTTTTTATCAAATTCAAAAAAAAATTGGCAGTCGAAAATAAACAACAGATTCGCATAGAAAAATTACTTGAATTTGGGCAGTTTGTGCTTACTAAGAAATAATGAGAGAGGGAGTCTCTACCCCAATTTAATTTTAAACTTATTTGATTTGCTATTCTTAATTCTTCATCTATTCTGTAATAAATTCAGTGAGAAAATGCTAAATAATGGGACCGCAGTAATATATTCATAAATGTAAAATAATATTCACGTGAAAACATAAAAAAAGAGGAGAGCACCCCTCTTTCGTGTTTCATTCTTAATTCAAAATTGCTTTTTTTTGAAATTTTTCTTTTTTTAAGTTTTCAATACGCGACAATAACTCTTCAAAATCATAATCACTGGAAAACTCGGAAAGTATATAGACAAACTTTCGACTGTCATTTCTTTTACTTGAGATAAGTAGATCATAACTCTGGCTTTCTTGATAATGCTCTAATTTTATCTTTTCAACAGATCTGAGGTGATTTTTCAGATAGTGTTCCATCGGGATTTGATAGGCAGGTGTATCAGACAAATCATAAGCCACCGTCAATTGTTGAGCAGATAAGAGCTCCAGCAGCATCAAGGCATTGCGATAACCAAAGATGAGTTCTGGCAAATCCTGCTCTTTGGGTATATAACTTAAAGCAATATCTTTGAGGTTATCGAGTAAATCTTGAAAACTCTTATCGACCCAGTTTTGTTTATGTAGCATCAAATCTTCTTGAATTTTGGTAAAGAGGCTACCTTGGAAAAAGGTGAATTTATTGTTTACTTGAGCTAACTGATAACTGATGGATTTCTCCTCTTCGAAACCTAAACGATGGGGACGATAGTGGTTTAACATTCGCTCTCTTAAAGAAATATTCAAGAGAACAGTTGGAATTTTTTTACTGCGATAAATATCAAAACGGTAATAACTTTCTTTATCTAGAATGAAAAAAGATTGGAGAAAACCGTAGAAAAAAATTGTCTCACAGTTATCCTTGCTCTGATTATCATAAATATGTTGATAAAAAAGAGAATCCAATAGTTGATAGAGATGGTCATCTTGGTATATTTTCTTCATTTCTAAAGATTTAGTAATTTGGATATCTGTAAGTTTCCGCCTTCTTTCTGTGATTGCCAACCACCGATAAAGTTTATCTTTGCTACTTTCGGAAAAATTTACTTTTAATGTTTCTTCAAGTTGCCGTACAAATTCAACCTGAAATTTAGTGACTTGCAGCAAATCTGGTCGAAATTTAGGATGAAGCGAATCAAATAGCAGATAGTAAAAATAGCGAATTTGACTTTCTTCTCCGATCAATTTATTATTTTTGATTTGAATATCAAATTCCAATAAAAGTTTATTGAGTTCTTTGATTTTGCGAAACAAAGTAGATTCACTGAGTAGCAAGAGTTCTGCTAATTCAAAAATCATGTAATTTTTTTGTTCTAAAAATAAGAGAATCAGGCGATATTTGACACTATCTTGGATTAAAAAACTGATGACTTCATCTAAGGTTTGTGATTCCGACATGTTTAGAACGAGTTTATTGTTCTGACGAATAACTTCCATGGGTTTCCCAATCATTCGTCCTATATAAGATATATCCTCCAAATAACTCTGAACTGAAGGTCGAGAGAGGTTTACCCAATCACACAGTTCCTGCGCAGTTAGCTTATCATGTTTGAGGAACAACTGACGTAAAATCTTAACCTGTATTTGTTCTTTCTTTTCAAGTAAAACTTCAATATTCACAGCTGTTCCTCTTTTTCTAAATTAATATTTTTTGTAGGAGTTTTCATATTCTCATTCTATTTTATCACTCCCCTATATTTTGTTATTAAAAATTGCTCAGTATGAACATAGTAAATTGGACACTAAAAAGAATATGACCAAAAGCCTTATTCTTCTTTTAAACTTCTATATTTTGCGACTAAACTATAAAAGTGATTAGATAAACTTAGATTATAATCTGTTTATCAAACACTAAACATGTTTTATATTAATTCACGATAATATATAAACTAATATAACCAAATCCCTTTTAGTAAATATACCAATGAATCAATAAAAAAATAAATACCAATACCTAATATAAATAATGATATTATTATTCTAGTGACATTACTTAATTTTTTTCTTCGGTTATTTTTATCTAAATAACTACTTGCTATTTTAATCAATTTTTCATAGACATTAAATATTAATGATATTACTAAAGTATATAAAGGAATCTGTCCTAACAACATCCAAATTGTTAAACATAATATTGTTAATAGTATATTCCCCTCTTTTGCACTTAGTGCAACCACTGCCCAAAAAGTCGGATCTGACATAGCCCAAAACCCAAAAATAAAACCTACAAGTGGCATACTTCTCTTTGCAAATTTCATAAATTTCGATTCTTTCTGATCATCTACTCTTTCTTTATTTCCTTTTAGTAAGGTAGATCTTATAAACCAAGCTACACATACAATGGATATCAAAAAACCGGTAAATACATAAGCCATATCTGGAATATGATTCATTATATCTATAAAATAATTCAAGCTTATACTAGTACCGTATGAAAATATTAATCCGAAAACGACCGTGGAAAGTAGAGCCATCAAAGAAAATAAATATACTTGTTTTTTCTTTGTTCCATTTGCTAGTGCAGCCATTATAAGCACTGCTCCCACTGGATCAAATCCACCGAATCCTAACAAAATTGATGATCGTATTAATTTCATCTATCATTACCTCCATGTATCAATTTCTCTAGCAACAATCTTTTAAATTTTTGTAAATTCATTAGGCATCCATTACTTGTTACAGACTGATTTTATTATTATCAATGAAATAATAAAGACACTCCAACATCATAAGCTCTTGTCCAACACAAGCATATTCTAGCAAATAGAATTGATAATTACCAGTAATCAACTGAGTTCTAATAAAGAGGGTAATGATCCTACGGCTGTTTGATGGAACATAATCGTTTATCGTTGCTATGAACCATGCGAATCAACTTTATTGGTAATATATTTAGTTACTTTAGAAAAAAGCCTCAATAGGCTTTTTATTGTTTCTGTAATTGTAAAACTTGAGCATTATTTATCTCTTTAAAAAGTTTATTACTTGTTTCTTTAGAAATTACATCAGTTTTTACCTGGTTCAATATAAATTGATATTCAAGTTGAAAAGCCTCTATGAGTAATTCGTTTGGAATAATTGTATCTTCTTGAATTTCGTTACGAATACGGTAATGTCTATTTTCCAAAATATGTTTTACTTCTTCAATATCACTAAAGTCAGTTATCTTATTTTCTAATCGCTCTTTTTCAAGAGAACTTAATTTTTCGATTGTTTGTTGATATAAACTGCTTTCTAGTCGGCTTATATCAGTTCTTATTGTCGCAAATTCTTGCATTTCTACTGAATCTACTCTTCTGCCACGTCGTCTTTTGGAGAATAATCGTCTTATTTTCTTACTAGTTGAATGTTTACTACTGTTTTCTAGATAAATTCTAAAATAGTCAATAACTTTAGATGAAAATTGTGCTTTTATAGTTGTTGTATCAAGTAATGTTTCCTGCCAACTTATTATCTCGTCCATTAATTTACTACTCTTAGTGTGGTCAGGGATTTGTAATCCTTTTTGTGATTGTAGTTGTTTGGTAAGACTACTACGAACTTTACTATCCTCAATTTCTTCTACCATATGAAGAATCGCATAATCAACCATATCGTTACGAACCTGATTTATATTATCAGTACTTTCACCTCCAAGTGCCGGTAATAATTTTGGCAGAATCAGTGTTGGTACAATAAGACTTAAAAGAATAACAATAGCGGCCATTGTAATAATAATTTCCCTATTCTCGTTGCTCAAAATACTAGTATTCAAAGGTAAAGAGAAAGCCATTGCTAATGTCATTGTTCCATGGGCTCCTGACAAAGCAAAAATTGTTGAATCACTATTACGCTCTTCTTTTACATCAGAGAAAAAGTGTTCGATTGATCTATTTCCTTTTCTATTAGTCCAAAATTTTCTTATGAATAACATAAGTAAATAAACTAAAACGCTTATCAAAAATAGTACAATTGATTCTTTCCAACCAAGTGATTTAAAAATGTCCCAAATTCCAAATAGACTTACACCCAAGAGAATGAAAACAAAGTTATTCAGAATATCGCTTAAAATCTCCCAGATTGTATTATTCGTTAATTGAACATTTGTTGAAGTCAGTTTGAGCATATCTCCTTCAAAATTATGAATCAACCCAGCAGCAACTACAGCTAAAACACCGGAAGTTCCAAAATGTTCTGCTAACAAATAAATAAAGAAGGGGGTCAGAATTGAAATAGGAATTATGGTAGCTTCTGGCCGAGTTGCTCTGAGATTGATTGCCGTCCTAATTCGTACCAGTAGAGCACCGACAACTAAACCAATTATAATTCCACCAATTGAGACAAATATAAAGCGACCAAGTCCTTCCCAAATACTGAAATGCCCACTCTCTAAAACAGATAATCCTAAGCTCAGTAAAACTAACCCTGTTGCATCATTAAATAAAGATTCAAATTCAACTGCTTCATTAACCCCTTCGGGCATTTTCTTTCCAGAAATGATTGACTTTACAGCAACTGCATCTGTTGGCGTTACAATTGCTGCAAAACAGATAGCTAAAGGAAAAATCCAACTACCCATTATATTATTCGTAAGCACTGCTACCAAAAGTACAGTTACCACTGCTAAAGTAATTGATAGAAAAAATATTCCTCTAAAATTTTTACGTACTTTTTTTAATGAAGTTTTACTTCCCTCATAAAACATTAATGGAGCAATGATTAACATCATAAAAAACTCTGGCTCCAATTCAAAATTTTGAAATTCTGGTAGGAAACTCAAAATAAGGCCCACACCAATCAAGATAAAAGTTTCTGAAATTTGTGGAAAAAACTCTTTGATTATATTTGCCCCGATAACACCAATCATCATCACAGCAATAAAACTAATAGCTGACATAAAACACCATTTCCTAATTTTTATACTCTTACAGTATAACATGTTCAAGATTGGGTTTCCAAGACTAGTATTAAAATTTATGAAATATACAAGACGATTTGTCATTTTCATAGTATATAAAAGTTATTTAGATTATTAATATAATGATAAAAAGACATCTATTTTGACGTCTTTTTATTTATTTTGATTTGGTCATTAGTAATTTTGCTGAACATTTTAACCATCCAGTAAACTATCACGATATTCAATATTCAGTAATTCCTTTTCAGGAAATAAGAATCTGTCAAACCAGTTTTGGCTTTCAAAAAAATTGATTTTATCATGTTCTAGCGGATGATAGTCTTTTTCCAAAAAATTAGATAAGTTCTCTATTGAGTCCTCTCCTAAAATAAAAATATTATCTGGATGATAAAATAGGTAATGCTTGATGGCTTTATTTGTTGTAACTAATTTTTTCTTAAAGAAAATAGCCTCCATTGTTCTCAAGGTCAAACCTGTCTGGTTTTCTTGCATAATTTCAAGAATACCATTACTGTTAATTAAGAACTCTAAAAATTTTGGATAGGGTAAATATCCTTTATTTTTAAAACCTTTTTCTCCATTAATGATATAAAGTAATATTGAAATATCTAAACTGGCACATTTATCTAAAATAACATGTGCAAGTTGAGTTCTTCCTTTATCATTTCCTCCAAAAAACAAATCATAATCTGGTATTTGAAGAGGTAAATTTATACAAGGAGTATAAAAAGTAGAATTATGATAGAGCCCATATTTTTTTGCTTCAATAGGGTCAAAACTATAGTAGGAATCAATTACTCCTATTTCTCTAGAGGTATGTAGCAAATCAATATATTTTTGAGTCAAATGATTCCAAAAAAATAGAATCATCTTTGCCTCGGTAAAATCCTTTATAATATTAGGATAGTTAGCTTTAAAACCAGAATCTAAAAATATAATAAGCTGATAACGGGCAAGCCGATGCTTTCCCAAATCACTTTTTATAAAATGGACTAATCGGCGTCCTGAAATTACATCAATATTATCTAAGGTATCGAAAAAATAAAGATGTGCATTTTTAGCTACTAAGAGTATTTTACTGTAAGAAATTTCTTTCATGTTCTAACTCCTTTCAATTCAGTATAATTTCATTGTATGATTAAATTTCAGAATATTCAAAAATATCGTCTTACAAAAAATACATTCACCAATGATGATAGTATTATATTTTTGAATATTCTAATTAATTCTAAAACATTCTGCTGTCCTTCAGATTCCTTTTTGTGTATACTAATTATTAATAGCGCTAGTTTTTAGAAAAGAATTGTATCAATTTGAAAAAGGAGAAATGATTTTATGAAAACAATCCTTCAAGCTTTTGAATGGTATTTACCCTCAGATTCTCAGCACTGGAATAATATAAAAGAGAATATTCCTGACTTAGGAAAGTTAGGATTTTCAGGATTGTGGTTACCTCCAGCTTCCAAGGCAGCTTCTGGAGTTGAAGATGTTGGTTATGGGACCTATGATTTATTCGACTTAGGGGAATTTGATCAAAAAGGGACAATTCCTACAAAATATGGGACTAAAGATGAATATCTTGATTTAATTAATACACTACACCACAACAATATTGAAGTGTATGCGGATATCGTTTTTAATCACATGATGGGTGCTGATGAAACAGAAACTATTGAAGCTGATATTAAAGCAGAAGATAATCATCTTCATAACATCGAAAATAATAAAACTGTTGAAGTTTGGACCAAATTTACATTTCCTGGAAGACAAGGAAAATACGACAATTATATATGGACCTGGCACAACTTTACGGGAATTGATTATGATGAAAGGAAAAATCAAGAAGAAATTCTTGAATTTGAAGGACATGAATGGGATGAGAATGTAGATTCAGAGAATAATAATTTTGATTATTTAATGGGGGCTGATCTTGATTTTAGTGTTTCGGAAACGGTTGAACAACTTGAAAAATGGGGACATTGGTTTTCAGAAATGACAAAAATTGATGGTTTTCGATTAGATGCAATTAAACATATTGATTTCAAATATTTTGATAAATGGCTTGAGCAGAGAGCAAAGCAATTGGATAGAAAACTTTTTATTGTTGGCGAGTACTGGTCTGATGATCTTGGCAAATTAGAGTATTATCTAGAACAATCCAGTGATAGAATACAATTATTTGATGTACCACTACATTTTAATATGAAAGAAGCCTCTTCAACCAATGGAGAATTTGATATGCGTACTCTTTTTGATCACACACTCACTGCCTGCCAGCCAGAACTCTCGGTCACTTTTGTTGATAACCATGATACTCAAGAAGGACAGGCTCTTCAATCTTGGATTCCAGCTTGGTTTAAAGAGCACGCTTATAGCTTAATTTTACTTCGAAAAAAAGGAACTCCTACTGTCTTTTGGGGAGATTTATATGGAATACCCTCACATAATGTTAATCCTGTAGGTGATAACTTAAGAACTATGATAGCATTACGTAAGGACTCTGAGTTTTTAAGGGAAAATGATTATTTTGATCATCCTGATATTATTGGATGGACAAATATTTTAAAAATAGATAATAAGGAATATGGATTATCATGTATTTTAACTAATAAAAATGGTGGCTCAAAATATATGATAATTGATAAGGCGTATGCAGGTAAAGTTTATATAGATTTATTTGGAAGACACGAAATACCTATTACGCTGGATCAAAATGGTGGAGCTGAATTTTACGTCAATGATGGAAGTGTTTCGGTTTGGGTAGATAAGGAAATTGTTTCAAAAATTGATCAAATGAACTTTCAAAACTAACTATTTTATCAAATAGGATAAAAAAAGTACCTCTAATAAGGTACTTTTTTATTTGAACTATTAGTCAATCAATGAGGTATGTTTGATTTCTTCAATATTTTTTGTTCCAGCAAGTTGCATAGTAATACTTAGCTCTTTGCTTAAGTGTTCAAAAACAGATTGAACGACTTTGGCTCCCCCTAAATTCAAACCATAAAGAACTGGACGACCTACCGCAACAACATCTGCTCCTTGTGCTAAAGCTTTGAAGACATGTTCCCCACGTCTAACTCCACTGTCAAAAACAATAGGAACTCGATGATTAACACTTTTAGCGATGAGGGGTAGGACATCAATTGAAGCAGGGCCTCCATCTAATTGTCGTCCCCCATGATTTGAAACCCAGATACCGTCTGCCCCAGCGTTAATGGCATCATCTGCATCAATAGGAGATTGGACCCCCTTAACAATTACAGGAAGATTAGTTATTTTTTTAATTTTTTGAATATCTTCTAAAACAAGACCTTGTTTTGCTGCTGCATAAATTTCGCTTATTCCTTTGCCCGTTCCATCACTTTCTGAAAAAGCAGCTAGATTTGGCATTGGTAAAGGAAATTGGAAATGATTGACAATGTCTTCTTCTCTATAGCCACCTAATGTTGAATCAGCGGTTAAAATAATTGCCTTAACTCCAGCTGATACAGCTTTTTTCAAAAGAAATTCATTAAATTTATCATCTTTACTCATGTATAATTGGAAAAATTGCGGTGCACCTGGTGCTGCTTTTGCGACGTCTTCCACTGATGTACTTCCGTAAGTACTAATTGAAAAGATTGAGCCAACTTCAGCCATCGCTTTAGCAGTTGCAACTTCTCCTTCTTCATGAGCAAGGCCTTGGGCGGCAACTGGTGCTTGGATTATTGGTGTTTTTAGTTTTATACCAAAGAGTGAGGTACTTAAATCTGCAGAATCAATTCCTCTTAATACTCGAGGCATAATTTGTTTTTTGTTAAATGCTGATGTATTTTCATTCAGTGTCCACTCATCTTCAGAGCCACCACGAATATAGCCAAAGGCACCTTTATTTCCCGCAGCCTCCATACTTTGTTTCACTTTACCTTCAAGTGATTTAACATTTACAATTTCTAACGCTTTGTTTTCAGTACTAGTTTTATAAGTCATCTTAGTTCTCCTATTTTTTGTAAAGTTTACATCTGTAGATGATAAATACATTATACATCTTATTTTTAAAAAATACACAAATGAAAGATTTATTTTTTTATAAACTAAAACTTATATAAAAAGATAAATTAAAAAAGTAGCAAAACTACTCTTTTATATTATTATTTTAAAAGGTGGTACGATAAGGTTTGGTTCTTTACTTTTGATAGAAAAATTCATTTTCTATCTGAACAGAATATGAAAATATTCTATTAAGTTTCTCACTCATCCCTTCTCATTTTACAATCACGAATTATAAATTTCATTAATAAGTTCTTCTGTTTTATCCCAACCCAAACATGGGTCAATGATTGATTTTCCAAATACTTCTGGTTTGTCTTGACGACCGTCTTCAAGATATGATTCAATCATAAATCCTCTGACATATTTATGAATTTGTTCATCCCAATTACGATTGACTAATGTTTGACGAACAATTCTTATTTGTTCCATATACTTCTTCCCAGAGTTATCATGATTAGTATCAATAACAATAAATGGATTTTGTAAGCCCATTTTTTCGTATATTTCGATACTTTCAAGAAGATTATCTGTATAGTAATTTGGATGGTTTTTACCATTTTCATCTTGTCCACCACGAAGGATGGCATGAGCTAATGGATTTCCTGATGTTTCTACTTCAGCATTCCCAAATAGAAAATCTTGAGATTGTTGGGCTGCATACATTCCATTAAACATAACTTTTAAATTCCCTGATGTCGGGTTTTTCATTCCTGTTGGGGCATCTATTCCTGAAGCAACAAAGCGATGTTGTTGATTTTCAACTGAGCGAGCGCCAACTGCATAGTAACTTACTAAGTCATCAACTAATGGTAGATTTTCTGGGTATAGCATCTCATCTGCTGTAGTCAGACCAGTTTCAGTAATTACTTTATAGTGAAGGTCACGAACCATTTTTATCCCATTGATAAGGTCTGTATGTCCATCTGCATCAGGTTCGTGAATGAGGCCTTTATAGCCATCTCCGTTTGTCCGCGGTTTTGCAGTATAAACACGCATCACAATAAAAATTTTATCTTCTATTTCTTTTTGAAGTTTTGACAATCTGTGAGCATATTCTAGAACTGCAGCTTCATTATCCGATGAGCAGGGGCCAATGACTAAGAGGATTCTATCGTCTTCACCCTTAATTATCGCTTCAAGTTCCTTATCACGTTTTTCTTTCTTTTCTCGTTGCTCATCATTTAAATGATTTAGCTCTTTTACATCTTTAATGTTAATTTTGTTACTGAGTTCTTTAAAAGTCATCTTTTACCTTTTTTCTATAGTTTTTTAGTAAAAATACTTAATAATATTTTACTTGCAATAAATTTTTTCTATTTTACTTTTTATGTGCCTCCTTTATAATAAAAAAAGACGTCCCAGGGGACGTCTTCTTTATCCCCTAGATGATTAACGAACATCAAAGAGGACCCACATTTTATTAGCCAAAAACTAATGTGGATCATTCATAAAGAAAAAATAAAATTTTTTAAAGTTGTTAATCATTTTGGAACCTCGATATTTAATATTATTAGTTAGTATAATTAAAATTTTTTGATTTGTCAATTATTTATCTATTTTTTCTTAATTTTATTTCAAAATTTCATTTTACATAACTTTTATTATGTATCAAACGGTAAATAAAGAAGAAATTGAAGCATGGATGGAGTGTGCTGTATTTGCATTATTCATCGTATAGAGGTGAATTCCAGCAACATCCTCTGTTACTAAATCAACGATTTGATCGATGGCGTAAGCAATTCCAGCATCCCTTAAAGCGATAGGGTTATGTTCATATTTTTCGAGTATTCTAATAAATTTTGCTGGTAATGGCGTATTACAATTTTTTAATAGACGAAGAATTTGATTTCGATTGATTACTGGCATTATTCCAGCGAATATTGGAGTATTTATCTCAGCAATTGCACACCGTTCTTGAAAATCATAAAAACTATCATTATCAAAAAATAGTTGCGTGATTAATCTGTCACAACCAGCATCTACTTTTTCTTTCAGATAATGAAAATCACTCACTCGATTTACTGATTCGGGATGAATATCGGGATAGCAAGCACCTAAAACTTCAAAACTATCATCATAATCTTTGATAAATTTAACCAAATCACTTGCAAATCTAAAATCATCTTTCATCGGTTCATCGCTGATATCACCTCTTAAAGCAAGAATTTTTTTGATTTGTTTATCTTTTAACCGTTCCAAAATTTCGATCACTTGAGCTTTATCTAAATAAGCGGCAGGTAAATGAGCAACCGCTGGAATATCTAGTGTATTGTTTACATAATCAGCAAACTTTATAGTTGTATCTCCAATATTATCATAATTATTGTTACTACAAGTTACACTGATAAAATCTGGCGAGAGAGTTCTTAGGCTATCCAAGGTCTTTACCAAGTTGGTACTTCCAATTTGAGTTGTAGATGGAAAAACTTCAAAAGAAAGAATTTTGGAATTACTTGTCATATTCAACCTTTTCCTTTCTTAACACCCTAGTTGCCTCAACTAAGTGTCTTAAACTAGGAATGGTTTCGGCATTACCACGTGTTTTAAGACCACAATCAGGATTTACCCAAACTTGTTCAATTGGTAATTTGGCCAATATTTTTTCTAATTGATTTTGTATTTCTTTTACGCTAGGTATTCGTGGAGAATGAATATCATAGACTCCAGGTCCAACCAAAGTTTTAAAATGGTGAGCTTTCAATGCATCGATAATTGATAGCTCACTTCTACTTGCTTCAAAAGAAATTACATCAGCATCCATTGCGTCAATTGATGGAATAATATCTTCAAATTCAGAATAACACATATGCGTGTGAATTTGCGTTTCCGGTTTTACTTTAGAGTGAACTAAACGAAAGGCAGGGATTGCCCAATCTAGATATTCTTTATACCAATCACTTTTGCGAAGTGGTAACTTTTCTCTCAAAGCTGCCTCATCAATTTGAATAATCTTAATGCCAGCTTTTTCTAAGTCAAGAACTTCTTCTTGAACAGCTAATGCCAATTGCAAAGTACTTGCTTTTAACGAAATATCTTCTCGCGGAAAAGACCAATTTAGAATCGTTACAGGACCTGTCAGCATTCCTTTTACTGGTTTAGATGTTTGAGATTGAGCATAGGCTGACCAACGGACGGTTATCGCTTCTGGTCTAGTGACATCAGCCCACACGATTGGAGGTTTGACACAACGTGTTCCGTAAGATTGAACCCATGCTTTTTGAGTAAAAACATAACCTTCTAACATTTCTCCAAAATACTCTACCATGTCATTTCGTTCAAATTCACCATGGACTAAAACGTCTAATCCAATATCTTCTTGGAGTTTAAGACATTCTTTTATTTTTTCTTCTAAGAATGTGTCATAATCTGCTTGGCTTAATTCTCCTCGCTTATTTTGTAGCCGAACTTTTCTCACTTCTGCCGTTTGAGGAAATGAACCGATGGTTGTGGTTGGTAAAAGTGGTAAATTAAGCGATTGAGATTGACTTGCTCGTCTTTCCACTAGTGACGGTCGTCTAGTAAAGTCTTTTTCTGTTAATTTATCAAGTTTTTGCTTAAGTTTAGTATTTTCACGAACTCTGTCATTTTCAAAAAGTTCGATATTCTTCTTCAAAAAAGGAGTGTTTTTATTAAAATAAATATCGGAAATTTCATCAATTTCTTTTAATTTTTCTGTGGCAAATGAAAAGTGTTTAAGGATTTCTTTTGATAATTTAGTTTCGTTTTTAACTGTTACCGGAACATGTTGTAAAGAGCAGCTTGTATTAATTACGATATCTGCTACTGCATCTAACGCGGTTAGTAGCTCAAGTGTCTTTTGATAATTATTACGCCAAATATTTTTTCCATTTACTAGTCCTGCAAAAAGTATTTTCTCTTTGGGAAAACCGTATTTTTGAATAAGAGCTAAAGAATCTCTTCCTTCTATAAAATCAAGACCAATACCATCAAAATCAAGCTTTACTATTTCTTTATAGCTATCACGAACATCTCCAAAATATGTTTGAAGAAGTATCTTAAGGTTGTTTTTACTCTTAAGTAGTTCTTCATAAATACTCGCAAATAATTTTTTTTCTTCTTCAGTTTGGTCTAAAACAAGTGCTGGTTCTTCAATCTGTAACCATTCTACTCCTAGTTGATTAAGTTCTTTTAGTAGTGTTTGAAAAGCTACAATAACATCATATAATACTGTATCTTTTGTGGCTCCTGACTTGTAATCTGCTAAAACTAAAAATGTATATGGGCCAATAATTGTTGGTCTGGTTTCAAATCCAGCAGATTTTGCTTCCTTATATTCATTTAATAATTTTGAAAAATTTGCTTTAATAATCGTATCTTTGTTAATTTCTGGAACTAAATAATGATAGTTTGTATTAAACCATTTTTTCATTGGTCTTGCTTTTACGTCATTTTGTTCATCTTGGAAACCACGCGCTAATGCAAATAAAGTATCTAGTTCATTTAATTCTAAATTTTTATAAGACTCTGGAATTGCACCAAGAGCAATTGATAAATCTAAGGTTTGGTCATAGAAAGAAAAGTCATTGGAAATAGGTGAGTCAATTCCAGCTTCTTCTTGACTTTTCCAATTTTCCAACCGAATTTCTTTGGCTACTTTTTGTAATTCTTCTTCTGTAATTTCTTTACGAAAATATTTTTCAAGAGCAAATTTTAATTCACGGTTTGAACCGATACGTGGGAAAGCAATAATTGATTTTTTCATAGTCATAGTCTCCAATTTTTAATAGGTCTATCTTATCAAATTTAATAAAACTTTAATAATACATTTTTAATATGATGACCTATAGTTTAAAACTATATGAAAACTCAAAAATAAAAAGTCCAAATAAATTTCTTGGACTTTTAGTGTATCTTATCTTATCTTCTATGCATGAGATGAATTTTAGATTGTAAAAATGGTGGGATTACAATTGAACTTTCTCGATCTTCTTTAATAATTATTGATTTATCTTCTAATTTATCGATTACTTTAATAAGATGTGGAAGAGAAATTTCTAATTTTTTGAAAAAGTTTTTTCCTTCTTCTTCTATAGTAGTAACGTGGTAAGTCTGATCAACTTGTGCTTCATCAAGTGTGAGTTCCACTTCATTTTTCAGCCAAAATGATTCTGTAGGAATTTCTGAGCCGTGAGGGTCAGTTGCTGGATAGCCCATCAGGACATACAGAGATTCAATCAACCTTGGTGATGAAGCATGTTCTAAATTTTCGGCTTCATCGTGCACTTCCTCCATTGTATATCCAACCTTCTCAAAAAGAAAAGTTTCCCAGACCCTATGACTTTTTAAAATAAATCTCGCTTCGTGATTTCCTAAGTCTGTAAGTGATACCCCATAATAAGGTTTATGAATAACAAGTTCTTTTTTGGCTAATCGTTTAATCATTTCAGTGGCGCTTGGTGATGATACTGATAATTTTTGAGCAATGGCATTAATACTAACAGATCCATTATTTTCATTTTTTAGGCTATATATTGCCTTTAGATAGTCTTGTTCATTTTTTGATGTTTTCATTTTTTTACCTTACTTTTCTTGATTTAATTATAGCATAGACTATACCAAAGTAAAATAAAAGTGGGATAAATTATCACCACTTTTATTTTTTATTTAAAGTAATTCACCGTATTTTGAAACAAATATTTTTTTAAATATGGTGACAAGCATCATATACATCACTACTGTTAAAATTAGCCATGGGAAAAAGTTAATTGGTAAAGCCATTAAACCAATTGAATCTCCAAAGCTTGTGAATGGAATGATTGTGAGTCCAATGATTCCCATGAAAGTTAAGATTGTTAATGGAGCCGAAGCACGACTTTGTAAAAATGGAATTTTAGGAGTACGAATCATATGGATAACCAAGGTTTGAGTCCACATTGATTCAACAAACCAGCCAGTATGGAAGAGCGCGATAAATCCAATATATGCTGTACTTCCAGGAACAAGAGAGCTAAATGGTCCAAATGTTGCTGGACAAATCACAAAGAACATTAGGAGATAAGTTGTAATATCGAATACGGAACTTGTTGGGCCAATCCACAACATGAATTTACTTACAGAACTTGCATCCCATTTTCTTGGAACAACCAAATATTCTTCATCGACATTATCCCAAGGAATAGCGGTACAAGAGAAATCATAGATTAAATTAAGTAAGAGAATATGAATAGATAACATTGGAATAAATGGTAAAAATGCACTAGCGATTAGAACTGAGAACATATTACCAAAATTAGAGCTTGCTGTCATTTTTATATACTTAATCATGTTAGCATAGGTTTTTCTTCCTTCAATAATTCCTTTTTCAAGAACCATTAAATCTTTTTCTAACAAAATTACATCAGCTGACTCTTTGGCAATATCTACAGCACTATCTACTGAAATTCCAACGTCAGATGATTTCATTGCTGCTGCGTCATTAATACCATCTCCCATATAGCCGACACTATTGCCTGAATTTCTAAGTGTTGTTACTATTCTGGCTTTTTGTTGAGGTGATAACTTAGCAAAAACAGAAGCTTCCTTGGCAACCTTTGCCAATTCATTATCATCTAATTGGTCGATATCAGAACCTAAAATAGTTTTATCAACTGGAAGTCCTACTTGTTTGCAAACTGAACGAGTAACTTTATCGTTATCACCAGTCAAGATTTTAACTGATACCCCATATTTATTGAGTGCTTTGATTGCTTTTGCTGTAGATTCTTTGGGTGGATCAAGAAAGGCAAGATAACCCATTAACACCATTTCAGATTCATCTTGAACCGAGAATGTATCTACTGGTGAAGGATTTGTTTTTTGAGCGACTAAAATCACGCGCATTCCTTCTTCGTTAAGTTCATCAACTTTTTTCAGAATGTATGCTCTGAGTTCAGGAGTTAAATGAACAACATTTCCCTTATCTTCGACTAAAGTACAGATGTCTAACATTTCTTCAGCTGCACCTTTAGTAATCATTTGCGTTTTTGAAGTCGCTCCATTAGTATTGCTTTTTACTACAACACTCATCCGACGTCTTTCAAAATCAAAAGGAATTTCATCAACTTTTGTATATTTACTACTTAGACCACCCAGTTCAGGATTTTTATCTTGCTTGGCTTCGGCTCCTTCGATAATTGCCAAATCCATTAAATTCTTTAAACCAGTTTGGTAGTAACTATTCAAAAATCCATGTCTTAATACTCGAATATTTTCTTGCCCATGAATATCTAAATGACGCATTAATACTACTTTATCTTGTGTTAATGTTCCAGTTTTATCAGTGCAGAGAATATTCATTGAACCTAGATTTTGAATAGAATTTAGGTTCTTGATGATTGTTTTTTCTTTTGACATTGTGACTGCACCTTTTGCTAGGCAAGTTGTCACAATCATTGGTAACATTTCTGGTGTTAAACCAACAGCAACTGCTAAAGCAAATAGTGCAGCTTCCATCCAATCACCTTTAGTGAAACCATTGATCAATAAGACAAATGGAACCATAACTAACATAAAGCGAATAAGGACCCATGAAACTGAGTTAACGCCTTTTTCAAAAGTTGTTTTAGTTGAGTCTTCGGTTACACTTTTTGCCATTTCACCAAAAATGGTCGCATCTCCAGTTGCAATTACAACTCCATAAGCACTACCAGAAATGACATTTGAACCCATGAAGGCTAGGTTTACTGACTCTGTGATTGAATCATCTTTTTCATCAGTAGCTAAATCTAGTTTTTCTACTGGTTCGCTTTCACCAGTTAAAGAGGCTTGGCTGATAAATAAGTCTTTTGCTTGAATAATCCTAAGGTCTGCTGGAACCATGTCTCCAGCTGATAGATGGATAATATCGCCTACGAGAACTTCTTCAATAGGAATCTCTTGACTTCCTGATTCTAATCTATGAACGTTTGTCGTCGTCGTAATCATTTTTAAGAGATTCTCAGCAGCATTTCCACTTCTAGTCTCTTGAACGAAACGCAGAATTCCTGAGATTAAAACCATTGTAGTAATGATAATGAGTCCTTGGGGATTTTTCTCACCAGGAGCTGCTAAGATAATATCCGTAAAAGCTGAAACTAATGCTAAGACAAACAATATAATGGTAAAAGGATTGATGAACGCTTGATAAAGCCGTTTAATAAGTGAAGTTTTTTTACCACGCGTAATCGTATTATCTCCATATTGTTCACGAGAGATCTCTACTTGTTCTTCACTTAATCCTTTATTTGATGTTTTAAATTTTTGAAATAGCTCCTCTTTTGTAGAAGTTTTTGCAAATTCTAATCTTGCATTTATTTCATTGTTATCTACAAATGTTGTAGCTCTTTTTGTGTTTTCGAGTGTTTTTCTAATTTTTTTCATTGGTCTGTACCTCATATTCTATAATATTTTTGTGTGTACAGTCCCAAACGTTAGGCACTTTAAAGAAGGTGATAAAAACGGAAAGCTGCTCTTATCACGTTAAATATCTGCGGCCTATCAGGCTCGGGACTATTAATACTCTGGGATTCCATTTCCGTTTTCACCTCCTTTTTAAATATAAAAAAACCTTGCCTACAAAACTTAAACGTAGGCAAGGGAATAATTCCAAAAAAGATACCACTACTATAGAGCGAATCAGTTACAAGCTATCGTTCAAGCTTTAGCTCCGCAGGGCAATGTTGTTGCACTATTTCACGCCTTGTTTGTCGACGTGAACTGTTAGCCCTCTCATCGTGTCTCCACGACTCTGCGGCAGCAACCCGTATCCCTGCGGTAGCCTCACCTACCGACGATTATGTCATAGACATAACCTTTATTATTATAACTGACATATTCTTTTTTGTCAATCTTTTTTATTTTTAATTTACTATAGACTCTGTTGCACCATTCATTGCCCAATCTTTTGATAAAAATAACGAATTATCAATATGATAGTTGACCTTGCTTGGTGTCTTCATGAATTTTTCAATTGCTTTGTCTGTAGCCAACCAACCTATAGTACCAAAGTGAACAGTATCACCAGAGGCATAAGGTGTGTTATACATATCTGTTAAGTCAGCAATTTGATAAAAGCCTTGACTGCGCAATTGCGTTTTAATTTTAGAGCTAAAATTTTCGAGTGTTGCTTTTGATACTCCAGTGTAAGATGACCATGAGCCGTTTACTGGTTGAATAACAAATAAAACATCATTATTATTTTTGGCAAAGACATTTAAGAGCTGTTGGAAATCTTGATACTCTGGACTTTCTAAATAGGAAACATGTTTTTTGTAATTTTCTAGATGTTTATATTTAGATTTTATTTTCTTATCCCAAACTTTATTATTGATTTGGAAAGGATTGTTATTTGAACTATCTTTTCCTTGGTCAACTGCCAATTTTTCTAAGTTTTCAGAGGTTGGATCATTGGGTAATTCTTTAGCAAACTTATTAATTTTTGGTGTAAGTCCAAGAGGTTGTGCTGTGAATTGTGAAACACTTGAGAAGAGTAAATCTTCTTTTCGCCAAAATTGAAGATTGGTCGCCACAGTCATTTTTTGTAGAGTGGTCAGTGGTTTTTTATCTGCTAGACGTTCTAGAGAATTATAAATCGTCTCTTCAGATTTAAGCGATCTAAATCTTAATAAATGTTTTGCAAGTTGGGTGGTGGTATTTTCTTTAGGATCTGCTTCTTTTAACCAATCGTAAATCTCACCTTTGGATACAAAGTTTTTCAATTCACTTTCAACAATTCCTTGTTTTGAAAACCATTGTGGACTAATGACAAAAACAATTTTACGATTTTTTAACTCATTTGCCACAGAGTTCATGTAGAAAAAGTGGGTTAAAGTAGTTGTTCCTGGTTGTCCTACTAAGAATGGCGTAAAACCAGAATTGTATTTTTTGAAATAGGCACTTGGGTGAAAAGAATCCACATGTTCCATTTCTGATGAACCAAGAACTGGTAAAAACTCGGGGTCTGAATAGGCTTGTTTTTTAATTGAATAGCCTGTAAAGCTTGGAGTATTTAGTGGTGATTGAGCAAATTTAACAAGTTGGTCTTTTGAGTATTTCATACCAACATTTATTGGGAGAAATATCAGTAAGCCAACAAGGGCTAAAGCTGCAATTAATGGGCCAATGGCTCTAAAAATTTTAATTTTCATCCTTTTTTTCCTGAACGCGTGCTGCTATTTTATTTGCTGTATTCCAATCTTCACGGTCCATTTCTGATGGTGGAAGACTGATATCAAAAGCGCCTTCTAATTCAACAATGAGCATGATGGCTCTCATTGAATCAAGAATTCCTTCTTCAAATAAATCCATGTCTAAGTCTTCACGGAATTCGTCTGTGCCTGATACGGTTTCGATAATATCAAAAATTTGTTCTTTCATTTTGTTTCTCCTAATGTTTTTTTATGATATGCCTAACGCCTTTTAGAAGTTAGGAAGTGGGAAATGTGGATCTATGCAGTGCATAATAATGTGATTTGGTATTCCTGAGAAAATAAGGAAACTGATAAATACTAGATTAAATGTAATGAAAATACTTATAGCACTTGTCCATTTATTATCTGGAATTTTCCAGTTTTTACGTTTCTTCAGACGTTTCCATGCGTCATACCCAATCATTAACATGGCGTGGTAGAAACCATAAAGGATGTAATACCAAGTTAAACCATGCCAGAATCCCATGAGTAACATATTTGCGAGGTAACCAACATTTGAGATGGTTATCATATTTTTCGACCATTTTTTAACCATGAATGTTTTCACTAATCTCATGAATACAAAGTCACGGAACCAAAAACTCAAAGTCATGTGCCATCTTTGCCAAAAGTCATGAATATTTTTTGCTAAGAAGGGTTTGTTAAAGTTGTGTGGGAGGTCATATCCCATTAAATTGCTGACACCAATAGCGAAGAGTGAGTAGCCAGCAAAGTCAAAGAATAGATAGAGTCCGTAAGCATACATTGATGATGAAACATTCAAGAAGCTTGGGTGTATCGTTGCAGAGATTGCAATGCCATGTAGCCAATATTGGTCAATCAAGTATCCGATGATGAATTTATAAAGGAAACCTTGGAAAATTCTAAAGACACCTTTATTTAATAAATCAAGGTATTTTTCAGTGACAACTGGCGCTTTTAGTTCTTTAACAAAACGTCGGAAGCGGTCAATTGGGCCTGATGAAATCGTTGGATAGAAATAGAGAAAATAAAGAAATTCTTTAAGAGGAACGGCTTTAATAAGTCCGTCTCGTATTTCCATAATCATGGCTACTGTCTTAAAACTGATGTAAGAGATTCCTAAGAATCCAAGAATTGAACCTGGTCCAGGTCCTGGATTGAACAGAGGATGCACTTTGACAATCACTAATGGCAAAATAGAGAGCAGAATGATGAGGTAGAAAACAAAACTCTGATTCTTGTTTTGTTTTACTCGATACCACTCATAGAATTTTACAATGATAGTCTGGAAGACTCCGAAGCCGATTAATGCCCAAATTGTCACTGTTCCCGAAAATGTCAGCCAAAGAAAAGCGATGGTCAATAGGACTTGATACCACATGAGTTTTTTGCCCAGAAGCTGGGCAATAACGATAGGAATTAAAGCAAGTCCTAAAATCACGAAGTAAAAGGGTGTTGAATAGGGTTGCACTAGTTGTCACCTCGCTCTTTTTGGGCGAGTGCCTTGCGGTCAACTTTGCCATTTTGATTCAATGGGAACTTTTTAAGATAAACAAACTTAGTTGGCATCATGTAATCCATAATTGTTTTTGAAAGTTCAGCTTTGAGTTCTTTTGTGAAGGCGCGTTCGGCTGCACGGTCTTCAAATGTTTTTTCTGTTTCTAAATAAGCGATTAATGCGGTGACTTTATGCTGGTCATTTGTTTTCGGTAAGACTACCGCTTTTTCAATCTCTTTTAAGTTTTGAATATTGGCTTCAATATCTTGAAGTTCAATACGGAATCCATTAAATTTAACTTGAAAATCAATTCGTCCTTGGTAACGGAGCATTCCGTCAGCGGAAATTGAACCGGCATCTCCTGTATGATAAGCGGGTTTTCCGTCGACTGTGAAAAAGGCTTGCTCAGTTTTTTCTGGATTTTCAAAGTAACCTTTGGCTACCGAATCACCAATAATGATGATTTCCTTATCCATAATTTTTAAGTCAACACCTGGTTTGGCAAAACCAATTGGGACACGATCATTTTCTGTCAGTAATTCTTTCGTGATTTTTACTGACGAAATGGCTCCTGTTGCTTCTGTTGGACCATAGGTATTGTATATATTTGCTGACGGAAAAGCTGTCAGTAATTTTTCTGCTGTTTTCTTTGTTAATTCTTCACCGCAGAAAATAAATTGAACTAATTGAGGGTGTTCTTTCTCAGTGAACGAAGGGTCCAATAAGCAAATATCAACAAATGATGGTGTTGAAATCCAAGTATTAATGACCGTTTTGTTCAAACGTTCAAAAAGTAATTTGAAGTTGGTTGTTTCGTCACGTGAGAGTGAAATTAATGTTCCGCCAGTTGTAAGACTTGGATACAAGCTGAAAATTGATAAATCAAAGCTGTAAAGGGCTTGTGACAAGATTTGATTATTTTCATTTTTCATAAAATCATTGTTCATCCAATTGGTGAAAGTCACAAGATTATCATGACTGACTTCAACACCTTTTGGTACTCCTGTTGTTCCAGAAGTATAAATAATATAATTGCTGTCATTTCCAGAAACAGCTTTAGAAAAATCAAGTGCTGGAAGTTTGTCAGTCAAAATCTGGTCAGTAAGTTCAAGAGAAATTCTGTCAGTAAAAAGTGCTTCAAAATCTGCTGACAGCTCAACTGTAGTGAGTACCGCCGCTGGTTTTGCCGCTGATTTAATCATTTCTGTCCGCTCAAATGGTGTGTGAGCATCAACAGGAATATAAGCGTGACCAGTTAAATTTGTCGCAAGCATGGCTGCTAAAGTGATAAAATCGTTTTTACCGAAAATCAAGATTGGACGCTGATTTAAATTGCGTTCATTGATTTGTTCTGAGATATGTGAAACCGCGGCAAATAATTGACGGTAAGTAAATTTCTGCTCACGCTCGGCAAGTACAATAAGGTCTGGTTCTTTTTTTGCAATTTCAAAAATTTGTTCTAATAATTTCATAATTAACTCCTTCGATAATTCTCTCTAAAATTCGTTATAGATAAAGTGTGCTCCGCCAGTATGACTGTAGGAATAAAGATAGAGCAGAATTAAAATAATTATAAAGTAAAATACTGTTTTAGCCAAAAATAGACGAATTTCTTTTTTCTTGTCCATTGGAACTCCTTTTAAATATAAAGTAATAAGAGGTTTTTAGAATAATCAGTTAATCTCATATCATTTATGACTCTGATTATAACATTTATTAAAGAAAAAAAACTTACATTTGTGTAAGTTTAATTTATATAATAAAAAGAAAACGGAATCATTTTGTTTTGTTGTATTTTTAAGGGTACAACATCTTTTTCATCTAATATTTTGCTTAATTTTTTGAACCATATTTTTGTAATTTTCGGATTCTGTCAGCAAAGAAATTACCGCAACTCCACCCAAACCAATTTTTGAAAGCTCTGTCAGTGAATTTTCAGTAATTCCACCAATTCCAACAGTTGGTAATTGATTATGCTCAAGCATTTTTCTTAAATGGTCAACCCCAATTGGTTCTGCTGCGTCGGACTTGCTATTTGTTGGATAAATTGGACCAATTCCCAAATAGTCAGCTCCACTTTTTTGAGCGCTTTCTAATTCCATATCATTACTGACAGAAAGTCCTACCCACATTTCTTAGCCAATCAGCTCACGAATTTTACTGACAGAATCATCGTCTTGTCCGACATGAATCCCGTCAGCTGACAGTTCACGCGCTAATTCAACATCATCATTCACAATAAAAGAAACAGCCGCTTTCTGAGCTACTTCTTGTAGTCTTTTTGCTACTTCTAATCGTTGATTATTATTTTTATAAATTGTTCCCTTATCACGAAATTGATAAACCGTTACTCCACTTTTTATGATTACAGAAATTTTATCGATTGCATCATCAATTGAAAGTTTTGGAAAATCTTGTGGGCCAGCAATAAAATACGCCCTCAGGTCTAAAATTTTATTTTTCATTAATTGTCACCCAATGGTTTAACGGTCCATGACCGTGACCAACATTAATTGTTTGTGAAATAGCTTCAGTAATAAACAATTTAGCTTTTGGCATCACTTCTTTTAAATCTTCTCCTAAAGCTAAATGAGCTGTAATATAAGAAGAAAGTGTATCTCCGGTTCCGTGTGTTCTTTCTGTCAGTAATCTTTTAGAGTCATAAGTACTGACAGAACCATCTGTCATCAATAAATAATCTCTGACCAGTTCTCCATTACCATGTCCCCCTTTAATCAGCACATTTTTAGCACCTAACTTTTGAATATCATGAAGGGCTTTTAAAATTTCCTTTTCGTCAATAATTTTATAGCCACACATAACCTCTGCCTCTTCCAAATTGGGAGTGACCAATTCTGCTAAAGGTAACAATTCATTTTTTATCAAATCAATGGCTTCTCTTGTCAAAAGAATTGCCCCGCCTTTAGCCACCATTACTGGATCCACCACCAAATGCTTCGGTTTATATTTTTTCAAGCCTTGAATTACCGCTTCAACTTGAGCAGTATCAAAAAGTGCCCCCGTTTTAGCTGCCGAAATTTCCAAATCAGAAAATACTGAGTCAAATTGAGCCAAAATAAAAGCTTTATTTGTCGGTAAAATTTCTTGTACTCCATAGGTATTTTGCGCTGTCAACCCTGTCACAATTGTTGCCGAATATACTTTTTGATTATGAAAAGTTTTTAGGTCAGCATTAATACCAGCCCCACCAGAAGAATCAATTCCAGCGATTGTCACAACTTGAGAAACATCAATCATTTCTTTTTCTCCCTTATATAACCTCTTGCGTCGCTTGATAAATTTTATCAAGAAGACGATTCACAAAATTTCCTGGTAGATTTTCTACTTGCTCAGTAGCTTTCACACCAGATTCACCGAAGAATTCTGTCGCTTCATAAGCCGCCTTAAATAAATCATCAGATACAGCCGCAAAAGTTCCAACAATTGCTGACAACATATCCCCACAGCCAACATTAATTTTAAAAAGTGGACTATCAGTTTCAACAAATAGTTCCTCAAACCCATTAGAAATAACATCAACTTTTCCAGTTTGAATAATGACTGCCCCTGTTTTTTGAGCAGCAACTCGCGCGTGCTCAACTTCTAAATTTGACTCAAGTGCATCAATTCCTTTGTTCAAGCTTTCTTTATCAGCAAACCAAGCAATTTCCGCTGAATTCCCACGAATGATATCAAATTTCACCTCTTGCATTAATCTTTTGACAAAATTTGCTCTAAAAGGGACATTGACAGCAACTGGGTCCAAAATTAAAGGTTTGTGCTTTTGATTTGCTAACTGACAAATAGTCAAAAAAAGCGGATAATCCTTTTCTGAAATGGTTCCAATATTAACCACTACAGCATCTGCAATTTCAACTAAAGTTTCACTTTCTGAAATTTCCGCAGTCATTAATGGTGAACCACCAGCAAAACTAATCGCATCCGCAACTCTTTGTGGAGTTACAAAATTCGCTAAATTTAAGATAAGTGGTTGTTTTTCTTGAATCTTTTCTAAAATTGACATCAAAAAACTCCTTTATAGACACAAGGAGGGCTCTAGTATGATAAGAAAGTAAGCTAAAAGATTTTCATAAAGAAAATACAATTAAAACTCGGACACATTCTTACGCAGGTCTTAACCTGTTCAAGTCTGATGGTCTTTCTCAACCGGTAATTTTAGTTTTTACCAGTACCCATTGTGTTATTGATTTATTTTTAAAACTACAACTACTTTAACATATTTAAACTAAAAAAACTAATTTCGCAAATATACAAAAGAAAAAACCTAGCCCAAAAGGCAGGTTTTTCTTATTTTTTATACTCATCAATATGAGGGTCAACACTTTCTTCTTGACGATTAGTTTTTACCCAATCATTTTTAGAGTTGAAATATCGAATGGCTGACTGTGGATAAATTTGAGTTAAAATAAGTAGAAATTTCGTCAGATTAACCGTATCTTTCACTACATCCCACACCCTTGTTTTTTCTTGAGATTTTCCTTTGTTATAAAGAATAGCCCATACAAAATTCACAAAGATAATATAAATTGACATCACGATAAAAAGCACAACAACAATTTTAAGTGATTGAGTAATCCCTGATAGGATAGCAGAATTAACAATCATAATCAGTGTATAAATTACAATGATATATTCAATCCCCATTAACCAAGGTTTCAGTAGGGTCATCAATAATTCAAACTTCTGTTTATTCTGCAATTTTTTTGACCGAATCGTCGGTAAAATATATTTTGAAGATTGGATATTTCCCTGCGCCCATCGCACTCGTTGTTTAACCAAAGCTTCATTATCATTGATAATCCCTGTTTGTTCAATGTAAATATCATCAAATTGAGCATTTTTAACTTCAATATCTGACAGAAACAGACGGGTTGATAAATCAAAATCTTCCACAAGAGAATCTGTCCAAGGGTCTTCATTCAATGCCTGAAGAGTACTTAATTTACAGAACTGTCCATTTCCACCAAAAGCAACTGTATTGGTCAAAGTCCGAAACATCTGTGTCGCATTGATAATTTCAGAAAATTCCAAGTCTTGTGAAGCATCTTTAAGCAAATTGGCAACACGAACCTTGGATTGCAAACCAGTAAGCTTAGCATCATGATTGAAAACCATATTTACTTTTTCAAAATAATTGTTATCAAGTTTTGTATCGGCATCAATTATCGCAATAAGAACATCCTCCGGAGCAATTCCAGCTTCTTGAATTTGCTCACTAATTTGATAATAAGCCCAATTCAAAGCCGTCCCTTTTCCTTTTTGCGCATTAGGTTTAATACGTCTTAGAACATTCAATCGAGAATCTTGAATTTCAGAAATTTTTTCTAAGCTCCGATCATCACTTGCATCATCAATAACAGTTACTACCAAATTCTCATAATTATTTTTCAAAATACTTTTCAAAGTCGTTTGAATAACCAATTCTTCATTCAAACACGGAATCAAAACATAAATATGAAATTGTTTTTTTATTTTCTCATCTTTGAAATCTAATGCTGTTATCTTTTGTCTTTTATTATATGAATACCACAAAATAACGACTTCTACCGTATAGTAAAGAAATACGAAAACTGAAAAAATAAAGAAAATATAATTGATACGGTCAAAAATATCAAAAACCAAATAACTTTGTTTCCAATAATGATATCTTACAATATATAAATAGAGGAAAGGCAAGCTTGAACCAATATATAGCAATATCTTCGTTCTTGGTCTGATAAATTTTTTCAAACCTGTATAGATTGTCAAAAGCATAATCACAACAACTTCAAAAATTTGTAGCGCAAAATAACTATTGAAAATTTTGTTATTAAAATGAATAAAATTAGTTGGTGGATTAAGAAGGAAAAGATAAGCATAAACTCCCAGAGCAACCAGTATTAATACATAAATTGGTTTTAATGACAGTATCTTTTTCTTTGATTTTTCTCCCTTATATCCAATAACTAAAGCAAAAGCAATAATTGGTAGGACGAATTGAGAAAATACAGTCAATCCTTCTATCCAATGTGCCAAAAAGACATTATAGTTAAGCTCAATGCTATTAAAGAAACCTTCTTGAGCAAAATTAAAGGTAATATTTACTTGAGTTCCTGAATAAACGATTAATGCAACGATGTAGACAACTAAGAGCACATAAACCGTATATTTGATATTCTTTCCTAATTGTTTGGCATCAATCCCACTAAATTTACAAAAACTCAAATACATGATTGGCATAAATGGTACAATCAGATACCTGATATCCATATTACTGACAATCGAGAAATCAAACCCCTGATGTTCAACCAAGAATTTAATAATGAATTGAATCGTTATAATTGGCAATGTAACGAACCACAAAGAAGCAATCAATGTTGCTAATTTATAAATTAACCTCTTCTTTGTTGAAACATAATAAGCTAAAGCACAACAAAGTAAAATGAAGATAGCAATCAAAAATCGGAAGGGAAATAACTGTGGAACAGCATGTTCCCCACCTATAAGGTAAGTCAAGGAAACGATTAAGCGATTGGAACCATACATCAGGAAACCAAAGACACCGAGAATACTCAAATTTCTAACTGAATTCGGAATTTTTTCGCTATCCGTAATGATAAAAAATGAGCTAAGCATCAAAGGAGCCACAAAAAAGAAAATGGTAAAGAATTTTTCTCTAGAAGTAAAATTTGATAAGCGGAAAATAAACTCAAAATTAAAGAGGAAGATAAAAATGAGACAGACAGACTGGAAAGACTTTAAATTAATTTTTTTATTTTTCATTTAGAATATTAACAATCTGCAAGGAAGTTGTTCCGTCACCATAAGGATTCTTACTTCCTGACATCCTTTCATATTTAGTCTTGTCTGTCAGTAAAGTCCGAGTCTCATTAACAATATTTTCTTTTGAAGTCCCCACAAGTTTTAAAGTACCAGCCAGTACACCCTCGGGTCTTTCAGTTGTATCACGTAAAACAAGCACTGGAATCCCTAAGAAAGCCGCTTCTTCTTGAATTCCACCAGAGTCAGTTAAAATCAACTCGGCATGACGCATCACATTATGAAAGTTAATTGTATCCAGCGGGTCAATGATTTTAATATTACTATGTTCCAGTAATTTTTGCGCTTTTTCACGAATGATTGGATTCATATGAATTGGATAAATGATTTTATGTGTTTCTTTAAATTCATCAGCGATCTCTGCAATTCCATCAAAAATTTCTTCTAAATCACTCAAATTTTCACGACGGTGAGCCGTCACTAAAATCATTTTCTTATCAGCTTGCCATGATAAAGCTTCATTTGTATAATCATCCTTTAAAGTATACTGAAACATATCTATAGCACTGTTTCCAACTACAAAAACCTGTTTTTTGGGCTTACCTTCTTTTAAAAGATTTTCTTTCGTCATTTCCGTTGGTGTAAAATGATAATCAGCCATTAAACCAACAATTTGACGATTCATTTCTTCAGGAAATGGTGAAAATTTATTGTAAGTTCGCAAGCCTGCTTCAATATGTGCCAACTTTATCTGATTAAAATAAGCAACCAAACTTCCAGCCAAAGTAGCTGCAGTATCACCATGAACTAAGATGACATCTGGTTGTTCCTTTTTAATAATTGGGTCAAGACCGCTAATTGATCCTGCCACAATTTCTGATAAACCAGAATATTTTTCCATGATTTTTAAATCGTAATCAACTTCCACAGAAAATTCATCTAAAAGTTCATTGAGCATTTCTTTGTGCTGCCCTGTGTTAACCAGAACAATTGGATTGCCTTGCCTTTTCGCCTCTTGGATTACTGGATAAACTTTAATAAATTCTGGCCTAGTCCCAAATATAAAGAGTAACTTTTTCATCTCTACCTCACCATCTATTTTTATAAATATACTTTTTGCTTCATCTAAAATTATTCCTGTTGTAGTTTATTACCTACTTCACTTCTATTCTAATAGATATTGGTTTCAAGAGCAAATATATTGCATGGAATAAGATTAAATTTGGAATTTATTAGCCTATTAATCTATTAATAAAATACATAAATCAATTAATTTTGTAATTATTAGCTGACAATTATTGATTAAATCTGACAAAATAGATTTTCATTAGCACTTTATTCATCTTTTGTAGACAGTCATTGTCAAAAAAAAAAAAAAGAGAAATTCTCTTTCTTTAAAATATATTCAATTGAAATTTTGTGAATTTTGATTTATTTTTAAGTCTGAAAAGACAAGATATTCTTTAATCTCTAAACAATTATTGAAATTAACAGTAAGCTCTTCACATTAAAGATACACAAATCATTATCATTTATAATAAAAATATTATAAAATAAGATTATAATTATAAATTGTAGTTTTACTTTTTAATTTTTGAATGATGAGAAAGGAGTCTCCTATGAATCCAAACAAGCAATCAACAACTTTTAACTATTATTTTAACATCACTGATAAAATGAAAAACTTTATTAAAAATAGTGGCACTAGTCCATCTGTCAAGTTTGAAAATAGACAAGATTATCAGCCTATTTTTGATAATAAGCGACAAGTCGGATTGACAATTAGTTCAAACGTTAGTCAAACAGAACATGAAATTGCTGATTTTTCGCTCACTCTGCCTGGTTACCACTTTGAAGGTTGGAAAATTGTTCGCGATAGTCATTATGTGATCCCGCATAATATCTACCGCGAGCAAGCTGCACTCTATGCTGGTGCAAATTCTGCCTTACACAAAACAGGAATAAGCCCCGATTTCCTTTGGACTGCAGGTGATTACCTTCAAAATGTTGGTAAAGAATATGATTTATATGCCCAGTGGACACCTTTAGAATACGAAATTCGCTATTCTTCTCGTACAATAAACAAGGTCGAACTCTCTTGGACCCACCCCTCAGATGTACGAACAGTTGAAAAAAATTTCATTCCCTATCTAAAACCCGAGTTGCGTGGCTACGAGTTTGCCGGTTGGACAAGTATCGTCGATTCAACTGAACAAACAATTTTTGAACCATATACGATTATTCCTGCTGGTATTGGGCCAGTTAAACTTATTGCTCTATTTGAAGAAGTATTTTGAAAATTTGAGACTCATAGATAGCAAAAAAAAATACTACCAAGAAAAGACTTGGTAGTATTTTTAATAGAAAATCGATAATATTCAATTTTCTTTTTAAACAAGAATAAAATTCTTATTTAAGTGTGATTGAAGCACCAGCTGCTTCAAGTTTTTCTTTAACTTCGTTAGCTTCTGATTCAGAAAGACCTTCTTTGATCATTGTTGGTGCACCATCAACGAGTTCTTTAGCTTCTTTAAGTCCAAGACCAGTGATTCCACGTACTTCTTTGATTACTGCAACTTTTTTGTCGCCAGCTGATGTCAATTCAACGTCGAATGAATCTTTAGCTGCTGCTGCTGCATCACCAGCACCTGCTGCTGCTGCAACTGGAGCTGCTGCTGTTACGTCAAATTTTTCTTCGATTGCTTTTACAAGTTCAGAAAGTTCAAGGATTGTTGCGTTTTCAAGTTCAGCAACGATGTTTTCAATGTTCAATGCCATTTTAATATTCTCCTATTAATTTTTTAGTTTGTTGCGTAAATCCGCCGATATAAGTAATGTTGCTTATAATTAAGCAGCTGATTCTTCTTTTTCTGCAACAGCTTTGACTGCAAGAGCCACGTTGCGGACAGGTGCTTGAAGCACTGAAAGAAGCATAGAAAGAAGTCCATCGCGGCTTGGAAGAGACGCAATAGCTTGGATTTCTTCTTTAGAAGAAACTTTACCTTCGATAACACCAGCTTTGATTTCAAGATTTTCAGCATCTTTTGCAAAGTCAGCCAAAACTTTTGCTGGTGCTACAACATCTTCGTTAGAAAATGCTACTGCTGATGGGCCAGAGAATGCTTCTGACAAACCTTCAAGACCAGCTTTTTCAGCTGCACGACGCAAAACTGAGTTTTTAACGACTTTGAATTCAACGCCTGCTTCACGAAGTTGTTTACGAAGTTGAGTATCTTGATCAACTGACAAACCACGTGAATCTGCAACAACGATAGATGCTGCTTCAGTCATTTTTTGTGCGTAAACATCAACCAATTCTGCTTTCTTAGCAATTGTTGCTTCATTTACTTTGTAATCGCTCATTTTTTTACCTCCATTTTATTTTGGTTGTAGAAATAAAAAATCTCTACACACAAAAGACATAGAGAGTTCAATTATCATTTTGATATTTGTCCTCGGTAGGAAGTTTATGACTTTCGTCCCCTACTGTCTTCGGTCAGTTCTTTTAGAACCATAAATAAGTATATCAAAGTTTTTCTGAAATTGCAAGACTAAACTTATTCTTTTTTCTTTTTTATTTTAGTTCATGCAATGTTCTTTTGGTTTTTTGAAAGATGAAAAAATTTGACATTAACAATCTTTTTTTCCTTTTTTATTTTCTCTTTGCTATCATTTTCTATCAATTTCTGTGAAAGCCATAAAACTAATTCATAAGCAATTGCAAAAATTGATCCAATTCCCAGTATTGGTAAAATTTCTCTTATCCAATTCATTTTTAAGCCCTCATTTTAATCTATAATCTGTGATTCTTCAATTTCTTCAAAATTATCAACTACTGGTCCAATAATTCGGAAATTATCTTCCTGTCCTAGATAAAAATCCTTGTATTGTGGATCTGGATTGAGTGAATGAATTCTAAATTGTCCATCTTCTTCTTCAAATACTTGTTTGATATACAAACGTTCTTCGCCCAAATCTCCTTCAGCAATGGCGTAAATATCCCCACTCCGACCAAAACCAGTGTGTAAGAATGTTGCAATAGAAAAATTAGGGAATTCAGGTTCCATCGATTCCCCTTTTACTCTGGCTGCACCATCATATCGACCAAGAGTTTCAGATGTGTAAGCTTTGTAGTGGCCACCTGTATTGCTTTGAGATTGACCAAAACCTGCCGATAATTCTTCATCTTCAACAATGGCATAATCTAAAGAAGAACGTCTGTAGGTTTTCAAATTAATAAGCTCTGTTTTATTTTGTTCAATGAGAAAATCCGTAAAATTAATAACTGATTCTTGTTGTTCTCCTGTCAGTGAACGATAATTATCGATTAATTGTTTTTCTGCATTATTATCAGTTTCTTTGATTAATTCTTGAATAGGTAAATCATAGATATCTGCTAGTTTTTCTAGTATTTCTAACGTTGGGTTGGTTGATTTTTGTTCCCAAAGTACATAAGCATTTTGCTTCATTCCTAGCTTTTCTGCTAATTGACTCTGTGTCAATTTTGCATTTTTTCTTAATTTTTTTAAGTTCTGACCAAAATTCATAAACTCTCCCTTCCCGATTCTTTATTAATCTTTCTTATATTATATCGCTTATTTTATTTTTTGTCAATATTTTTTATCAGAAAAACTGATAAACGAAAAACCGCTGCTATCAGTGGTTTTTCATAGTTCTTTTTGTAAAGTTTGAATTCGATACATATCTGCATAATAACCATTAAGCTCTAAAAGTTGGTCATGATTTCCTCGCTCAATAATTTCTCCCTTGTTCAAGACTAAAATTTGGTCAGCATCTTTAATCGTTGATAAACGGTGAGCAATTGCCATTGTCGTTCGATTTTGTCGCATATTTGTCAGACCTTCTTGAATAAGCGCTTCAGTTTCAGTATCAATATTGGCTGTTGCTTCATCTAATAAGAGAATTTTCGGATTACGCACAATCGTTCGAGCAAAGTTAATTAATTGACGTTCACCGGCCGAGAAGGCAGCTCCACCTTCAATTACTTTGGTTTCGTAACCATTTTCCAAATCCTTGATGAATTTGTCAGCTTGAACAAATCGAGCCGCTTTTTTGGCTGCTTGGTCAGTAATCTGTGGATTCATCATTTTGATATTGTCAGTAACTGACGCAACAAACATAAAGGAATCTTGCAATACTAAACCAATTTTTTTCCGAAGTTCTTCTTTTGAATAACTTCTAATGTCCTGATCATCAATCAAAACTTGACCTTCTGTGAATTCATAGAAGCGCATGAAAACATTAATAATACTCGATTTTCCTGAACCTGTATGACCTACAAAAGCAAGCGTTTCTCCAGGATTCACAATGAATGAGATATTTTTCAAAACTTGATGTTCTCCGTCATATGAAAAACTGACATTGCGAAATTCAATTTTTCCTTCTTGAATGATTGGAAAATTGTTGACAGATTTTCTGTCATTAAATTTTTCATCAACATTTTTACTGACAGAAGTTGAAATTCCTTGTTGTGGCGCAAATTCTTTTTCTTCCATGATTGTCTTGATACGACTAGAGGCTACCAATCCATTTGAAAAGTTTGATAAAGAATCCATCAATCCTGAAATAGGATTAAAGTAAATTTGTACATTACTGATGAAAGCATAAATTAAACCAGCCTCAACCACTGCATGTAGACTTCGATTAGAATACATCAACAAGACAACAACAATTGAGATGGCCATCAAAAAATTAACCAAAGGGCTCAACAAAATTCCATTAATCTGAATCACTCGTTTTCGATAACCATAATATTCATCATTTGTTTTTTCAAATTCATTTCCTAGTCTGCTCTCTTGACGAAATTGTTGAATAATTCTCATCCCAGAAATGTATTCATTTAATTTCGTATTCAATTCTGAACGCTTAGCAAGCATGGCTTGATAAACTTTTGTACTCACTTTTTGATAAATCAATACTGCCAAAATCAATAGGGGAAGAATCAACAACATCACAAGCGCAATTTGGTGGTCAATAATAAACAAAGCAATGAAGGCAATGATAATAGAAAGCAAACTTGTTAATGCATTAAACAAAGTCTGCCAGAAATCAAATAAATCGGTGTCATTTGTGATTCTGGTGATTAACCAACCCGTCGGTTTTTTGTCAAAATATCGCATGCCTAGCTGATGAATTTTTCGATAAACTTTCTTACGAATGTATTGATTAACAAAAATCGAACCATTTTGCAGATAATTCCATTTGAAAAAGAAAGCAATTGAATTGATTATTGCTAAAATCAAATAAAGACCTGCAAAATAGAAAATAATCTGGTCAGTCGCTTTCATAGGTGTCAAATAAGAATCCATAAAAACGGACAAAACAAAAGGCATAAGTGAAGCCAGACCAGTTGTAATTACACTAAAAACAAAAGCCCAAACGAAATACTTTTTGAAAGGTAATAAGAATTTGAAAATAAATTTAAAAACTTGCCAACTTTCTCTGACAGACATTTTGTCAGTAGATTTCTCCATTTTCTTCTCCTTCCCGATTTACTGACGAACCTGTCAGTAAATTCTCATCTTCATCATTCGCTGTCAAATGACTTTCAATCTGTTGCATTTGCCACATTTGAGCATACCAACCTCCAGATTTAATCAAATCTTCATGCAAACCACGCTCAATCACTTTTCCTTCATCTAGTACGAGAATTTCATTAGCTTCCATTACTGATGACAATCTGTGACTGACAACTAACGTTGAACTTTCATGACGTAAGGCCTTCAAATTTGACAAAATTAACTGTTCAGTCTTGGCATCAACAGCTGACAGCGCATCATCTAAAATCAATAATTTAGGCTGAATAAGTAGCGCCCTCGCAATAGATAACCTTTGCTTTTGTCCACCAGAAAGTGAAACGCCACGCTCGCCAACCAAAGTATCATAACCTTCAGGAAAAGCAATAATATCATCATGAATTCCAGCTGTTTTAGCTGCAATTTCAACTTCTTCTTGACTCGCTGACATCTTAGCAAAGCGAATATTATCTCTGACAGACATCGAAAATAGAAAATGTTCTTGCGGAACATAACCAATCGCTGGCAAATATTCATCTAATTGATAATCCATAATATCATGGTCAGCAAAAGTAATATGTCCTTTGTAATGGTCAAACTCTCTCATTAAAAGTTTAATAATCGTTGATTTTCCTGCACCTGTTCGTCCGACCAAACCTAAAACATGACCTTCTTTTAAATTAAATTGAACTTTCTCCAAATTGCGCCCTTCATTCTCATTTGGATAAGTAAAACTTTCAATATCAAAAAGGAGTTGACCTTCTTTTGGCATTTTCAAAGTACCTTCAGAAATTTTTGATTCCGCTTTTTGAGCTAATAATTTTTCTACTCGACTGTATGAAGCTCTTCCACGTTCAATAACATTAAAAAGAACACCAATAGCAAACATCGGCCAGACCAAATTTCCGATATAAGTCATAAAAGCAACTAACTGACCAATCGTTAAAACATGGTGAACAACATAGTAGCCCCCTAAAAGAATGGTTAACGTATAAGATAAACCAACAATTAAAGTGATTAAAGGATCGTACATTGAGTCAATCCAATTGACCCTGATAAAGGCTTTATCAATATTATCTAACTTAACTTGGAAATCAGCCATATCTTGTTCTTCTTCACCAAAAGATTTGATTGCTTTCATTCCTGTAATCGATTCTTGGACCTTATCATTCATTTCAGAGAAGGTTTCTTGGGCATGTTCAAAACTTACATGAATTTTATCCCCTAAAACTTTAGATACTAGCGCGAGTAAAGGCAAAGGAAGGACAGCAATAATCGTCAAACGCCAGTCGATAAATAAGAGCATAGCAATGATTGTCATCCCGCCCGTCATTAAAGAATCTGCCCAAGTCAAAACACCAAGTCCAGCAACACTCTGTATCGCTTGTAGGTCATTTGTCGCATGAGCCATCAAATCGCCAGTCCGATTTCTCTGATAAAAAAGGGTATCCATTCTTAAAAAATGCCTAAAAAGCCGACTACGGATTATTTTTTCCAGTTTAAAGGCTTCACCCCAAATATTTGTAGACCAAAGAAAACGAAAGCCATATTCAACGAGTGCAGTGATCAATAAAATACCAGAAAAACTCAAAATTAAGGGTAAAGTCAGGTTACGCTTAACAATATGGTCAATAATTTTTCCGATAATTAAAGGCGGAATCAAGTGAGTTAACGAAACAATAAAAAGGGCTAATAGACCAACGCCATAACCTTTTCTCTCTGCCTTAAAAAACCACCATAAATCTTTAAAAATTTTCATACAGTCTATTCCATTTTATTTTATAATATTCTAAATATTAGTATACCATAAAGAAAGCGTTTAAAACAGACTATATGAATTGAGATTCCCACTTATTTACTATTTAAATAAAAAAAGAAACTTCAAATCAATGAAATTTCTTTTTTTATTAAGCATTATAAAATTTAACGACTTTGTTTTTCTTGAACACTGCAACAATCAATCCAAATACCAGAGCAAAGATGATGTACTGCAAAGCATTAAAAGGTAAAACTACTGTTAAAAGATAAGTTGGATTCAAAGTAACTGATAGAGAACCCATATTAAAAAGATGAGTTGCTCCAACAAAAATCTTATCAACATCGAAGCCAGCAGCTAAACGATAGAGAGGGAGTGCGTAGAAAACATTCAATACCATCATCACAAGAACTGATGCGATGGCTGCTAAAACCACACCAACTGTATAGTTTTTGATTGAGAATTTTTTCTTTGTAAAGAACCAAACAATTGCCATGAAGATTCCCAAAGCAATGAAGTTCATCGGCACACCAATCCAAGTTGATGGCCCTTGATTAAATAGGAGATACCATAAGATAGAGCGAATAAAGAGGATTATAAATCCATCACCCAATCCCAAAGTAAAGACTCCAATAAGTACTGGAATGATTGAGAGTTCAACTTTCATAAAATCAATTCCAGGCAATAGCGGAAACTGCAAAATCGGCAATAATAAGATTGTTGATAATGCAGCAAGCATGGCAATTAACACCATCCGACGTGTTTTAGACATAAAAAAACCTCCAAATATGAGAAAATAATTCTTCAAATTTCGAGGAAGTTGATAGACATTTTTGGTTTGGCTAAAAACAGTAATCCAACCGAAGTTGATTACACTACAAAAATTGTTCATCTTCTTCCATCCAGACTTTACTGTCGCTAGCATATTCTCACTGCTTCAATCGCCGTAGCGAATCGCGGAGTCATAAGGTCAAAGCCCTATTTACCGCCGGTCCCGAATTACACGGTGCCCTGAAGATGTTTTTATTATAGCACAAAAATAGTTTGCTTATCAAGAATAAGATTTGCTTAAGAAATAAAAAAACAACTCTTTACCAGAATTGTCTTTTATAATAATCACTTAATTTCCTTGGGCTGCATTAATCAATTGAGAAACTTCTTTTTTACTCAAACGACGAAATTGTCCTGTTGGAAGTCCATCCAATGTAAGAGTTCCATATTGAATACGACTCAATTTTTGTACTGGAAGTCCTGCAGCCGCAAACATTTTTTTAACTTGATGATTTTGTCCTTCATGGATAGTTAAACTAACAATCGAATGATTTTTTGTTTTCTCTTGTTTGATAATCTCATAACGGGCGGGACTAACTTTTTTACCTTCAATAGTCATACCTAAAGTTAAAGGACGCAAGTTTTCTTTGTTCGCTTGGCCTTCTACCTTAGCAACATAGACCTTATCAACGCCATGACGTGGGTGAGTCATCATATTCGTAAACTCACCGTCGTTTGTAAGCAAAAGCAAACCGCTTGTGTCCCAGTCCAAACGTCCCACAGGGTAAATCCGTTCTTTAACTTGAGGCATTAAATCCATTACCGTTTGACGTCCTTTGTCATCGCTAACTGAAGAAATATAGCCTCTTGGTTTATTTAGAAGATAATAAACGGGTTCTTCGTTATAAACTGCTACTCCATTAACTTCAACGATATCTCCAGTTGAAACTTGATAACCCAAGTTTGTCATTGGAACATTATTTACCGTTACTTTTCCCGCTAAAATTAGTTCTTCTGCTTTACGTCTGCTTGCCACACCTGCATGGGCCAAATATTTATTGATTCTCATTTTCTTCACTTTCGTTAAATAAGGTTTGTTCTTCTGCGATAAATCTTGACTCATCTATTTCAGGTAATTCATCTAAATGATTAATCCCAATATAGTCTAAGAAAAATTCAGTTGTTGCATAAAGACTTGGACGTCCTGGTGCTTCAACTTGCCCGACCTTTTCAACCAAATCAAAAGCACGAAGTGTTGAGAGAACACCTGAGGAATTCACTCCGCGGAGCTGATCGATTTCGAGTCGAGTTAAAGGTTGCTTATAAGCAATAATTGATAAAACTTCAAGAGCTGATTTTGACAAGGATTGATTAAGAGGAGTTTTGGCATAGTTTTTAAGAATTTCTGCAAACTCTTCTTTTGTAGCCATACGATATTTACCTGCAGTTTCAATAATCGTCAAAGCAGATTCTTCATCAGAATGATATTTTTCTTTTAAGTAATCAATTTGTTGCTGACAAGCTTGTTTAGACATTTCTGTCAATGCTGACAATTCTGCCAAAGTTAAACCAGCTTCGCCAGATACAAAAAGTAAGAGTTCACAACTTGCTGTCTTATTCACTAGTTTCTTTTCTTTCTAAAATAATTTCTCCAAAAAGCTCTCCTTGAGAAAAAGAAATCTGTTGATTTTTGATTAATTCTAAAAGAGCCATAAAAGTGGTGACGAGTTCATCTTTATTAGTAGAGTTAGAAAACAAATCTGAAAATTTACATATTTTTTGTTCTGTAAATCTAGTACTTAACTCTGAAATCTTATCAGCGATTGTAAATTTCTCAGCTGCTATTTTTGTGTTCTCGTCTTGAAAATGTTGTCTTTGCAACTCAAGAATCTTAGTAAAAGCTAGAAATAAATCTAAAGCAGATTTATCCTGCAAAAGTACAGTTTCATCAGTGATAATTTCTGTCTTAGCTTTTGAATAAAAATGACTACGTTCCTGATGAAGTTCATCTAAATCTTGTGACAACATTTTATATTTCCGATATTCATCAATTTGAGCCAATAAATCATACTCAAGTTGTTCTGTATCTTCAATAAAAGTTTCGGTAACTGTTGGTAAAAGTCTTCTTGATTTAATTAACATCAGTTGACTTGCCATTAACATGTACTCTCCAGCTACTTCCAATTCAAGTTCTTTCATGGTTTGAATATAGATAAGATATTGCTCAATAACTGGTACCAATGGAACTTCAAAAATATCCATTTCATACTGACTTACCAAATGCAATAAAAGGTCGAGAGGACCCTCGAAGTTTTTAATTTTTATATTGATTTCTTTAATCATAGTTTACATAATAAAAATAATGTAAATTCCTATCTATAATATTTTTCAAGCGTTGTAATAGTTGTTAAACCAAGTAGAGTTGCCAGTTCATAAATTGACTTCCCTGCTTTAACTTGATGCAAGATATACTGTTCTCTAATTTCTTTGGAAGAATAGTTCGTAAATTTTTTCAATTCAGTATAAAGAAATTGACGAGATTTTGCGAATAATTCATCAGCATTATTAATGGCTTTAACTCTTATGGCAAATTTTTCTCTAATTGGTAAAACTCGTTTTATTCCTGCTTTTTCAATCGTGAGATATTTAAAGTTCCAATTAAAATTTTCCCATTTCAATTTTTGTATCTCAGCAAAATTTAAACCAAATTCTAAAATTAATAAGGCTAAAAATTGTCCTGGACAGGTCAAAGGACCATAGAACTCAGGAAATTCCTTAATCATTGGATGATAACTTTGAGCAGTCTGTGATTTTTTTTGAACGACTTGTTTAATTTTAAAGTACTGGTCAACTTTTTGTCTTTGATACAGGAAAAGCAAATATTGATTTGCACTCGAAATCTTCCTTCGCTGTGCTGCTGGCGAAAGATTACTAATTTGAATTTTGTAAAGTTCTAAGTTTTCTGTTGTGAGTGACTTATCTTCAAAGAAAGCCTGCAAAGAAACTAAATCATAATGGTAATTTGAACGAGTATTCTCTGAAAAATTTCTGCTTGCTAAATACTCGTCAATCTCGTTTGGTAATTTCATAATATTTTGTAAAGTCGTGAGCAAAGGCACTAAAGGCCTTTAATATTTCTTGCCTAACAACAATCCCCATAAATTCCTGTCTTTTGACTACTGGGAGAAATGGCTCCTTAATTAATTTGTGCATCATTTCTTCCAAGGTTACTGATGGTCCAACTGTTTGAACATCTTTATTAACTATTTCCGAAATTGATGTATTATGTAATTTTTCAAAAAAGAAATTCTGCTCCATTTCAAATTCAACGATTTCTGTTAAACCCAAAACACCAACGTATTCTTTTTTTTCATTTAAAACTGGAACTCGTGAATACTTATACTGACTAAGCATCAGTTTGGCATGAGCAATATTATGCTCAGCATAAAGTACAGCAACATTTGAGGCAGGAATCATAAAGGTTTCACTTTGATTCAAGATAAAATCCTCAATCTTTTTATCAATCATGCAAATTACTCCTTAAAGAGCTTTGTAGACTTAGAGTCTGAACTGTAGTTCCGGGATAGGTTCATGTTGCAGATTTCGATATGAAACTTTGAACTCTTCTCCTTCAATCTCAATTATAGCATACATTTTGATATCATACTTCCCTCTAGGTTGTGCAACTGAACCTGGATTTACATAAAGTATATTATTAATTTTTTGTGCTACTGGTTGATGGATATGTCCAAAAAGCGCGATATCTGCGTTCTTTTCCTCAGCAAAATAAGAATAACGGTCTAATCCTAAACCAACATAAAAAAGATGACCATGTGTAATTAATACCTTTTTTCCTTCAACTTCTTGAGTAAGAAAATCATGATATCCACTATCATAATCACAGTTCCCAGCAACAACAGTTATTCCTTGCCAAATTTCATCAGAACTAGGAAGTTCAGAATCTCCGCAATGAAAGATAGCAGTTGCTTCATTCAAATATTTAGATTTTATGGATTGAACCACATCGCGGTCATAATGTGAATCAGACATTACTACAAACATAAGCGTCCCTCTTTTACATAATTATTTTTATGTTAATTTATTTAAACTTATTTGTCAAGCCACTCAGGAAGTTCAGCCATTAATTTTCTCAAGGCTTGTCCACGATGAGAGACTTGATTTTTTTCTTTTTCTGATAATTCTGCGGCTGTTCTAAAGGCATCAACCATGAAAATAGGATCATAGCCAAAACCATTTTCTCCTTTAGGAGCGAGAGCAATATAGCCATCCCAATCTGCTTCTACAACTAAACTCTCACGGCCTGGTTTTGCCGCCACAAGCGTAGTATGAAAATGTGCGCTTCTACGTTCTGGGGTAATTGCCGTTGGAGCCAGTTCGTGCAAAAGTTTTGCGATATTTTTCTCATCAGTAGGATCTGGAGCCGAGAAACGATGCGACCAAATGCCAGGCAAACCACCAAGGACATCAACACAAAGTCCTGAATCATCGCCAATAACTACTTGCCCAGTAATTTCAGCGATTTGTTCTGCTTTTAAACGAGCATTTTCTTCAAAAGTAGTTCCAGTTTCTTCAATTTCAGGAAGTTCTGGATAATCTGTTAAATCTTTGATTTCATAACCGAAATCAGCAAATAATTTTTTAAATTCTTTTGTTTTTCCTGAATTTCTTGTTGCGATAATAAGTGTTTTTTCCATTTATTTTTCCTTATTGAAATTCTCTATTTCAGTATGTTCAATCTGAAGTTGTCCGATGTTTAACCATTTTTCTGCAATTTCTCGAAATGAATTAACGCCCGCAGTAGTATAGAAACGATGCTCTAATGGTTGACGTTCTTGTCCATTTATTGAAAAATAGTTGAGCAGAACAGAGATATCTCGTACAGCTTCTGCTCCAGAATCAATCAAACGCACCTCTTTTCCCATTGTTTCTTGGATTAAGGAACGTAAGAGAGGATAGTGAGTACATCCGAGAATTAAGGTATCTACTTTTCCAATTAGTGGAACAAGACTTTCTGATACAACTTTTCTAGCAATTTCAGATTCCATTTCATTTGATTCCACGATTGAAACAAATTTTGGACATGCTAGGCTATATACTTCTACTGCTGATGATTTACGAACAATTGTTTTATGATATTCATCTGAACGAATCGAAGCTTGAGTGGCAATTACACCAATTTTGTTTGTTTTTGTTTTTTGAATCGCTGAGCTTGCTCCGGGTAGGATGACACCAATCACCGGTATATCTAGTTTTTCTTTTACAATTTCTAAGGCCATCGCTGTTGCTGTATTACAGGCCATTACAATCATTTTCACATCTTTTGATAGTAAAAAATTAACCATGTCCCAAGTGAACGCTATGATCTGTTCACGACTACGCGGACCATAAGGAGCTCTTCTTGTATCTCCTATGTAGACAATTTCTTCATTTGGGAGTTGTCTAAGGAGTTCGCGAGCAACAGTCAGTCCACCAACACCAGAATCTAAGAGGCCGATTGGTCGATTGTCCATTTTTCTTCTCCTTTTTAAATATCTAATTCAAATTCTTTCTTATCCAAAATCTGTATTTTTTAATATAATGGATACTTTATTTATGATGATAAAAGCAAACGCTGAGAGAGTTTAGAACTTGTGTTCTACTGCTTCGCTCAGCGTATATAATAGCTTATTTTTTGTTTGTGTCTGATTGCTTTGCAGCAGCACGAATTTGGCGAAGAACTTGTTGGACTTGAACTTCACTTGGTTTACGTCCCATAGATCCCATCATAAGACGAACAGCATCTTCATTAAGGGGTGGGTTATCCATAAGTAATTTTTTTGTTTGGCGTTGTGAGAACCATGTTCCCAAGAAAAAACCTGCCAAAAGGCATACAACCATAAGCAAAATAGCTAAGATTAAATTCATTTTGAATCTCCTAATTTTGGCGAAAAGCTTTCGCCATTGATGACATCTTATTATATCAAATTTTAGTCCTTTTGTCAGCACTTTATATTACTGACAGAAAAGATAAATGAGGCAAAAGTTACTGACAGAGCTGTCAGTAACTTTTTATTTCTCAAATTGTAAAATCAAAACCATCTAATGTTGCAAAATAATCAGCTGGCTTCTCTGCTCGACGAATTAAACGAGTCTTTCCATCTTCTTGAAGCAAAATTTCGGAACTTCTTAATTTAGCATTATATTGATAACCCATTGAGAATCCATGCGCACCAGTATCATGAATCACTAATAAATCTCCTATTTCTATTTTAGGAAAGGCTCTTTCTTTTGCAAATTTATCATTATTCTCACATAAAGAACCTGTAATATCATAAATTTCAGTCGCTTCATCATTTTCTTTTCCAGCAACTGTGATGTGGTGGTAAGCACCATAAAAGGCTGGACGCATCAAGTTAACTGCTGATGCATCAACGCCAACATATTTTCGATAAGTTTCTTTAAGATGCAAAACTTTTGTAATCAAATGACCGTGTGGAGCAAGCATAAAACGTCCCAATTCGGTATAAATTTTTAGATTTTCTATTCCGTTAGCGCTCAAAACTTCATCATAAGCTTCATGAACACCTTGTCCGATTTTTGCAATATCATTTGCCTCCTCATCAGGACGATAGTTCACACCAATTCCGCCTGATAAGTTAATGAAATCAAGGGTAATTCCAGTTTCTTCTCTAATTTCTAAAGCAAGCTTAAAGAGCTTGCTGGCAAGTTCTGGGTAATAATCATTTGTCACTGTATTTGAAGCCAAAAAACTATGCATTCCAAATTTTTTCACGCCTAATTTTTGCAAATCTTTAATTCCTTGGATGAGTTGGGCTTTTGTCATTCCGAATTTAGATTCTTCTGGATTATCCATAATTTTTGTTCCCATAGCAAAAACTCCACCGGGATTGTATCTCAAACTCATTGTTTCCGGAAAAATAAAATCTGTCAGATTTTTCAAAAATTCAATATCTTCATAGGCATCAAGATTGATTGTCGCACCCAATTGATTAGCAAATTGAAATTCTTCAGCTGGAGTATCGTTTGATGAAAACATCATCTCAGAGCCGTCAAACCCACATTTTTCGGAAAGTAACAATTCGACATAAGAGGCGCAATCAACTCCACACCCCTCTTCATGAAGAATTTTTAAAATAGCTGGTGTGGGTGTCGCTTTCACAGCAAAAAATTCTTTAAATCCTTTATTCCAAGCAAAGGCTTTGTGAAGGTCACGCGCTTTTTGACGAATTCCTTTTTCATCATAAAGATGAAATGGTGTTGGAAATTCCTTTGTGATTTGTTCTAATTGTTCTTTTGTTACAAATGGTGTCTTCATCTCTCACCTCATTTTTAGATTATTTATAAGTATAGCATATCATCAAAAGCTTGGACACAAAAAAGTTCCTGCCATTTTTACTGACAGAAACTTTTTTTACTGACAGAATGATAAATTATGCTGTAGCGACTTTTATTAATTGTTCATCAACAATTTCGGCTGTTTTTCTTCCTTCACGGATTGCCCAAATAACCAAAGAAGGACCTCGTCTGGCATCGCCTGCAACTAGAACTTTGTCATTATTTGTTCGATAGTCATCATAAATTTCTTGAACACCAAATTTATCCAGTAATCCTGTGTCAGTCCCAACAAATCCCATAGCAAGTAAGACTAAATCCGCTTCAATTACTTGTTCTGTCCCTTCTACTGCCTTGAAGCCAGGCCCAACTTTGGCTACTTTTAAACCCGTAAGTTGACCTTCAGCACTTGTTTGAAAAGCTGTTGCAGTCATTTGATAGGTTGTCAAATCAGTATTTCCCACAAATTCTGCTTCTTTTTGCCCATAACCTGCTCTCAAGGTCATTGGCCACTCAGGCCAAGGGTTGTTATCTAAACGATCAGTGGGTAAACTTGGTGTGATTTCTAATTGAGAAACCGATGCTGCTCCTAAACGAACTGCCGTTCCGATACAATCGTTCCCTGTATCTCCACCACCAATGACTACTACTTTTTTTCCTTTTAATGATTGACTAATATTATCTTCGCCCTCTTCAAGGACAGTTTTAGTCGTTTCTGTCAGAAAATCAATGGCAAATCGAATTCCAATTGCTTCACGACCTGAAATATTTAAATCACGTGGAATTCCTGCGCCAATCGCCAAAATAATTCTATCAAAATTTACTGACAGGTCTTCGTAACTGATTGTCTTTCCAATCTCAGTATTGGTGACAAAAGTCACACCAAGTTCTGTCATTAAATCAATCCGTTTTTGAACGACTTTTTTATCCAATTTCATATTTGGAATGCCGTACATCAATAAGCCGCCCAAACGATCTGATTTTTCAAAAACAGTAACGCTATGTCCCAATTGATTAAGACGCCAAGCAGCTGACAGACCGGCAGGCCCAGACCCAATAATCGCTATTTTATAACCTGTCGGCTCCGCAGCTTTGCCAATTTCAGCCACCCAACCTTCATCATTTCCTAAATCACCCAAGAAACGTTCATTATCTTTAATGGTTACTCCTGCACCGTTTAAGGCCTCGGCACAAGATTTTTCACAAGGAGCAGGACAGACTCTGCCAGTAAATTCTGGAAAAGGATTGGTTAAAATCAAACGTTCATAGGCTTTTCTTTGTAGTCCTCGATAAATCAAATCATTCCACTCTGGAATATGATTATCATTTGGACAACCTGAGACAGCCCGTTTGCCCCCATAAAATATCCCTTGATGGCAAAAAGGAACATCACAATGCATACAACGTGCCGCTTGTTTTTGCCGTTCTTCAGTAGATAATGGAACTTGCAGTTCAGCAAAATCCTTTATCCGCTCCGCTAATTCACGGTAAGGATTATCATTTCTTGGATAATTTAAAAATCCATTTGGATCAGCCATTAGCTCACCTCCGTTACTTTTTTAAAGGTTGTCATTGTAAGTGCTTCGCCTGACAAACCTGTTTTAGCCAAATCTTCTTCAACATTTTTAATATGATGATATTCTCTTGGATAAACTTTGACAAATTTTTCGCGTTCTGTTTGCCAATGTTCTAAAATGAATTTTGCTTTTTCTGAATCAGTATAATTCAAATGTTTCTTCAATAATTCTTCTAAAACTTCATCACCTGAAGTTTCATCTAAAGCATAAAGATCTACCATTTCCCGATTCACTTTATTTTCAAAATTGCCAGCGACATCATAAACATAAGCGATACCACCAGACATCCCAGCCGCAAAATTACGACCTGTTGTACCAAGAACAACAGCGATACCACCAGTCATGTATTCACAACCATGGTCACCCGTTCCTTCCACAACAAAATATGCTCCTGAATTTCGGACACCACAGCGCTCACCTGCACGACCTCGGAAATAAGCTTCGCCACCGATAGCCCCAAAGAGCGAAACATTCCCAACAATAGAAGTATTTTCAATATCATAAGCGGCATCTAGAGGTGGTTTTACAATCAAACGCCCACCTGACAATGATTTTCCAATATAATCATTGGCTTCGCCAATCAGAGTAACCTCCATACCAGCGGTTGCGTAAGAGCCAAAGGACTGGCCAGCAACCCCTTCATATTCATAGCAAACAGAAGCATCTTTTAGACCAAAATTACCATAACGTTCAGCAATCCAACCTGCCATCCGCGCGGTCGTTGTTCGATTAATATTTTTAATCGTACCATGAACCGTTGCCTGAGAACCAGTATTAAGTGTAGCCTCCGTAAATTGGTCTAACTCTTTCCAAGCACGAGGATTAGCAAAAGGATCACTATGTCTTGTTGCAATCGGTAAGGCATAACCAAGCATACGGCTAAAGTCCAAACCTCGCATTTTAGCTGGTAAATCTTCTTTAGCTTGCAAGAGCTCGGCATGACCTACCAATTCATTGATTGTTCTAAAACCAAGTTCGGCTAAAAGTTCTCGAACTTCCTCAGCCATAAATTCCATTAAACGTACAATGTGCTCTGGTTTTCCAGCAAAATTTGCTCTTAATCTAGGATTTTGTGTGGCAATACCTACGGGACAAGTATTTAAATGACAATTTCTTGTCATGATACATCCAATCGCAACCAAAGCTAAACTACCAAATGAATATTCTTCAGCACCTAGCATTGCAGCAATCGCAATATCTCGACCTGTGACTACTTTACCATCAGTTTCCAAAATCATTCGATCACGTAAATTGTTCAAACTAAGCGTTTGATGTGCTTCTGCCAGTCCCATTTCCCAAGGGAGACCTGCATCTCTTGTTGAGTTTCTAGGACTTGCTCCAGTTCCACCATCATAACCAGAAATAACAACTTTATCAGCTCCGGCCTTAACACATCCTGTAGCAATTGTTCCAACACCAGTCGATGAAACCAACTTAACGTTGATTTTTGCATAAGGATTAATTTTTTTCAAGTCAAAAATAAGTTGCGACAAATCTTCAATGGAATAAATATCATGATGAGGCGGTGGTGAAATTAAACTTACCCCTGGAGTTGAGTTTCGAACTTCTGCCACCCAAGGAAAAGCTTTTTTACCTGGCAATTGCCCACCTTCACCTGGCTTAGCACCTTGCGAAATTTTAATTTGAATCTCTTCGGCAGACATTAAATAAGCAGCTGACACACCAAATCGTCCAGAGGCGACTTGTTTAATTTTAGAATTATTGATTGTGCCATAACGTTTTGCATTTTCACCACCTTCACCCGAATTGGATTTTGCACCAATAGAGTTCATGGCTTGAGCAATACATTCGTGAGCCTCTTGTGACAATGATCCAAATGACATGGCCCCAATTTTGAAACGTTTAACAATTTCACGAGCTGGTTCTACTTCGCTCATCTGAATGGACTTCCGATCAGATTTGATTTTCCAAGTGTGACGTAAGCTTGTCGGCGTTTTTAGAGCAATATCATTTAGATACTGACTATATTTTTTATATTTTTCAAAATCATTTTGACGGACAGCATTTTGAATTTGGTAAATCATTTGTGGGTCATAGATATGATGTTCTCCTTCATCCGCCCGGTATTGGAAAGAACCGCCTGTTTCCAATAAATCCTGTGCCCGATGTCCATAAGCTTTCTCATATCGCAAACGATATTCGTCCTCAATTTGGGCAAGAGAAAGTCCACCAATTCTTGTACTCGTACCTGTGAAGTACTTGTCAACGACTTCTTTAGATAAACCAATTGCTTCAAAAAGTTGAGCCCCTTTATAACCGACAATTGTTGAAATTCCCATGCGGCTCATGACCTTAACAATACCTTTTTCTGCCGCATGACGGAAATTTTCAAGTTGTTCAGGTGCTCCCATACCCCAGTCTGAAAGGGTTGCATATGCACCATAAGGATGGATTCCTGAAACCCCATAGCCTACAAGCGCTGCAAATTGATGAACTTCGCACACCTCAGCTGTATCTACAATAATTGCAAATTTAGACGCATTATGACGTCCTAACATATAATGATAAAGTCCTGACAAAGCAAGTAAAATAGGCATTGGTACTTTATTTTCAGCAAAGTCACGGTCAGAAAGCACGATAATAGTTGTTCCTTGATTAATCAAACTTTCTGCCTTATAAAAGAGTTTGTTCAATGCATTTTCTAAAAGGTCATCCTTATCATAAAGAGTGGAAATAATTTCTGTATGATAATGTTCTTCCTTCAATGCTAAGATTTTTTCAAAGTCAGCCGTTGAAAGGACTGGACTATCTAATTTTAACTTACGGACATTTTCACCTGTGATTTTTGCTGGATTCCCATCTTCTCCCAAATAGGTTTCTGTTCCAATGACAATTTGTTCCCTAATCGCATCAATTGGTGGATTGGTCACTTGAGCAAATTGTTGTTTGAAGAAATTATAAAGTGATTGAGCTTGGTCAGATAAAACTGCCAAAGGAGCATCAAAGCCCATTGAAATTGTAGGTTCATTGGCTGATTCCGCCATTGGTAAAAGCACTGTCCGAATGACTTCGTCAGTATAACCAAATAATTTCCATAAGGTATTCATTTTTGCTGACGGAATTGGATTTGTTTTTTCACTTTCTGTCAGTGCTGACAGTTTTTTCAAACCTGCTGACAGAAATTCTTGGTAGGGATATTTATTAGCATAATAACTCTTAACTTCTTCATTACGAATAATTTTTCCTTCGTCAGTATTTACTAACAACATGTTACCAGGTCCAAGAACTGATTTTTCAATGATTTCATCGGCTGGGATATCAACCACACCAGATTCGCTTGACAGAATGATAAAATTATCCTTTGTCACAAGATAACGACTTGGTCTTAAACCATTCCGATCAAGTCTTGCCCCAACGGTTTTTCCGTCAGTAAATACTAAAGCTGCCGGTCCATCCCAAGGTGCAATATGAGCAGTTGAATATTCGTAAAAAGCTTTTAATTCTGGACTTAAGCCAGTTTGTTCTCCCCAAGCCTCAGGAATCATGGTCAGTAAACTTTCTGGAAGTTCTCGACCATTTCGATAGAAATACTCCATACAATTTTCTAATTTGGCTGAATCAGAATTTTCTTCATTGTACATTTCAATATCGTTGACTTTCATCCAGTTTTCAGCTCCGCGAAGCGTGTTAATTTCGCCATTATGTGCTAGAAAACGAAAAGGTTGAGCCCGATTCCAAGAGGGAAAAGTATTGGTAGAAAAACGGCTATGTGTTAGTGCAATATGACTTTTGAAATCTTCATCAGACAAATCAGGATAAAAGAGTTTTACTTGATACGCGTGAAGCATTCCCTTATAAACAACCGTCTGACTAGATAATGAACAAATATATAATTCCTCTTCGTCAAAACGTTTTTCAAGACTTCGTCTGATAATAAATAAATCATTTTCAAAATTAGAAATTTCACTGACAGCTTTTTCAGATGATTTTTTCTCAATAAAAACTTGAACAAAAGATGGCATAATTCCTTGAGCCGTTGCTCCACATGCTTCAAAATTAAAAGGAACTGTGCGCGTGAATAAGACTTCATAGCCTTGAGCCTTAACAGCTGCCTTAATTGCTTCTAATTCTTGATGTTTTTTATTTTCCTTACGTGATAAGAAAAATTGCCCTACGGCATAATCACCAAGTTTTGGTAGTTCTACATCATGTTCTTTTGCAATTTTACGAAAGAATTCGTCAGGCAAAGCAAGTAAAATACCTGCCCCATCTCCGGTTTCTGGTTCAGCACCCGTTCCACCACGATGATTCATCCTTGTTAACATGGTCAGGGCTCTCTCAACTAAAAGGTGACTAGCTTTCCCGTCAATTTGGGCAATGAAGCCCATTCCACAAGCATCCGATTCAAAATCAGGCTGCCAAAGTGTCGTTTTCATGGCTTGTTTAGCTTTTTTATTCATAACACAACCTCTTTTATTTTACAATTTGGTTCTTTTATTCTACTAAAATTTCGATGAAATATCAATATATTCTGACAATTATATATAAATGTAATTTTTAGTAGCTTTATCAAAAATATAAAAACCCTTACAATTGACTAAAAGAGACTAAAATTGTAAGATAAAAGAATGAATAAGAAACAATTAAAGACACTAATTAATTCGGGAAAAACATACGATGACGCCGATTTAGAGTTGTCTGAATATCGTAACCATGCCCTTTTTGAAAGCCGCCGTTATAATCAAAAAATTAATAACAATGAGGGTTATCATCCAGAAATCTTAGAGAATCTTTTTGAACATTTAGGTAAAAATCCTTATATTGAATCTAATTTTCGCTGTGAATTTGGCTTCAATATAAGAATTGGCGATAATGTCCTCATTAATCATGATATGATTATTTTAGACTGTAATCAGGTCACGATTGGCAATAATGTTTACTTTGGCCCCCGCTGTGGTTTATTTGCTGCCAATCATTCGGAAGATCCAAGTTTAAGAACTGCTGGTGGGGTCTATTCAAAGCCAATTACGGTTGGGAACCAAGTCTGGTTGGGGGCAAATGTCAGCCTTCTTCCTGGTGTAAGCATTGGTGACAATAGTATTATTGGTGCAGGAAGCGTCGTTACCAAAGATATTCCAGAAAATGTGATTGCTGCTGGTAATCCTTGCCAAGTGATTCGTCCAATTCGAACAGAGGATCAAGAATGGATTAAAAAAGATAAATTATTTATTTCAAAATAAAAAAGCTAAAGAGTATTCTTTAGCTTTTTAAATTAATCAACTTTAACAATCCAGCCTTCTGGTGCTTCAACATCACCAAACTGAATGCCAACCAATTCATCATATAAACGTTTAACCGTTGGTCCTACTTCTGTTTCTGAATGGAAAATATAAGAATCTTCTCCATCGTCAATACGACCAATTGGAGAGATAATTGCCGCTGTTCCACAAGCTCCTGCTTCAACAAATTTACCTAAATCTTTAGCATAAACTTCACCCTCAATCGCTTTGAGTCCCAAACGATGTTCAGCTAAATAAAGAAGAGAATATTTAGTAATTGAGGGTAAGATAGATGGGCTCAATGGCGTGATAAATTCATTATCAGCTGTAATTCCAAAGAAATTCGCAGCACCAACTTCTTCAATTTTAGTATGTGTGCTTGGGTCAAGATAAATTGCATCTGCATAGCCTGAAGCTTTGGCACCAACTTCTGCTTGTAAAGAAGCTGCATAATTTCCTCCAACTTTGGCACCACCTGTACCAAGTGGAGCTGCCCTATCATAATCTCTTGAAATTACAAATTTTGAAGGAGCCAATCCGCCTTTAAAATAAGAACCAACCGGCATAGCAAAAACAGTGAAAATATATTCATCAGCAGGTTTCACCCCAATAACGTCACCAACCCCAATCAAAAGTGGACGGAGATAGAGCGTTGCACCCGTTCCGTAAGGAGGCACAAAATCTTCGTTGGCTTTCACCACTTGTTTAACTGCATCAATAAACATTTCAGTTGGAACTTCTGCCATGCAAAGTCGACGCGCCGTATTTTGCAAACGAGCAGCATTTTGGTCAGGACGGAAAAGTTGGATTGAACCATCCTTTGTTCGATAGGCTTTTAATCCTTCAAAACCTTGTTGACCATAATGCAAAGCAGGTGATGATTCACTAATATGAAGTTGATTATCTCCTGTTAGTTCTCCAGCACTCCATTTTCCATCTTTAAAACGAGCGATAAAACGAAAAGGTAAGTTCCGATAGCTGAATCCTAAATTTTTCCAGTCTAAATTAATTGCCATAACATCCTCCAAATTTTTTTGTTATAATAGATTATATTATTTTCTGTAACATAAAACAAGAAAATATTCATGAAATTCAGTAAAAGTTCAAACAATTTTTTCAAATATAGTCAATTTCTCTATAAATGAATTTATAAAATTACTGAACAAAGGAGCAAAAATGAACTTATTAAAAACAAACTGGGAAGACTTTGGTTTATTTTTATTAGATAAAGCAATTACAATTTTATTAATTAGTATTCTTTTTTTTATTCTCTATCAAGCTGGCTCTCGTATCGTTAAACGCTTATTTAAAAATTATAGTGAGCAAAAATGGACGGATACTTCGAGAGTTTTAACCCTCTCTCGACTGACAACCAGTGCCATCCATTATCTTACAGTTTTTCTTTATATATATACTGTTCTAGGAGTCATCGGAATTCCTGTTGCAAATATCCTTGCTGGTGCTGGTATTCTCGGAGTTGCTCTAGGTTTTGCTGGGCGAGATTTAGTCGCTGATATTATCAATGGCTTCTTTATTATCGTTGAACATCAAATCAACGTTGGAGATACTGTGGCTTTTGCTGGCCTTGACATCGAAGGGGTAGTAAAAACTGTAGGAATTCGTTCAATTACAGTAATTGGCGCTGATGGCGCAACGACTTTTATTCCTAATCGAAATATTGCTGCCCTCAAAAACTACTCATACAAAGAAAGAACTGTTAACCTTGATGTGCCAGTAACAAGTGAGAATCTGATTGAAAGAAAAAATCAGATTATGGAAGTTAATGCAAATTATCCTCAACTTAAATATTTAGGAATTATCAACATTGAAGACAAACTCTTCTTAAGAACAAGTTTAACAGCCCCATTATCTAAGATTACTCCTTTAAAAATGGAGATTTTAGATAAATATTATGAAAAATAATCACTGACAGACTTATAACTAAATAGAAAAAACAAAAATTATCATCAAAATAAAAGCGATATAGATTAACTATATCGCTTTTATTTTTCCTAAGATGAATATCAGCTTTTTTAGTGAGTAAAACCATATGTTTTATTTTCAGGTTCCTCATGGTATAGAATATGAGCCTTATTTAAAGCCTCAATTGCTTCTTGCATATCTTGAACATAGTTAAATGCCATATTCATCCCAAAATCTGCTCGAATCACTAAACGTTGAATGATTTCATTTTCCAAATTTTTAGGAAGTGGATAAGCAGGCACTTGCCATCCCTTCATTAATAAACGGTCCGCCAAATCATAAAGATTCCAACCCCGATTTGAATCTTCTTTTAATTTATAGCAGACAATTGGCAATTGTGACCCATCGTTCATAATTTCAAACATTCCAGTTTTTTCAATTTCTTTTGCTAAAAACATGGCTACTTTATGTGTTCTCTCATGAATAGCTTTATATCCATCAAATCCATAACGTACAAAATTATAATATTGACCAATTAATTGAGAGGCACTATGAGAAAAATTAATGGCCATCGTTGGTAGTTCTCCTCCAAGATAACTTACTTTAAAAATTAATTCTTCTGGTAAATATTTTTTGTCACGCCACAAAACCCAACCTACACCAGGATAAACTAAACCATATTTATGGCCTGAGGTATTGATTGAAATGACATTTTTCAAACGGAAATCCCACTCAAGTTCTGGCTCAACAAAGGGAGCATAAAGTCCTCCTGAAGCAGCATCTACGTGAATATAAACTTTATAGTCTGTCTGTTTATTATATTCTTCAATTAAATTATCCAAAGCTTTGATATCATCATAACGACCAGTATAAGTAATCCCCATAATACCAACTACACCAATCGTGTACTCATCAACATAATCCATCACCTTGTCCAAATTGATTGACATATGTTCTTTATCCATTGGCACTTCTCGCATTTCAATATCCCAATAAACACAGAATTTTTCCCAGCAAACTTGATAACCAGATGAAATAACTAAGTTTGGCTTTTTCGCATTAATATCTAATCCCAATTTTTCTGCTCGCTTGCGCCAAGAAAACTTCATGGCCATTCCACCAAGCATACAAGCTTCTGAAGAACCAATCGTTGAAGTCCCCATAAATTTTTCTTTTTCACTCGCATTCCAAAGGTCAGCGATCATGTTGACGCAACGGTTTTCAATTTCAGTTGTTCTTGGATATTCCGATTTATCAATTGCATTTTTTTCCAAGGTTTGACTCATTAGTTTGACTGCTTCAGGTTCCATATAAGTTTGACAGAATGTGGCTAAATTTAAACGAGCGTTCCCTTCATCTAACATTTCATCTTGAACTAACTGATAGGCCACTCGAGGTTCAATTGATTGTTGAGCTAATTTATATTTAGGCAAATCCACTTGTTCACTTTCTGAACCAAAAATTGGTTCCAAGAACTCTGCTTCATCGCGATTTTCTTTTCCGTATAACATATGTACATCCTCCAATTTTTTAATGTTTTAAGATATGTTCTTCTTTTTTAATAATATGATGCTCACCACGAGCTGCTGGATAAATCGCGGGGTTCACATCTCTTGCTTTAAAGTGCCTTGGTTCTTCAATAGTATCATGTCCCCTTTTATCATGCAATTCATAAACAATAAATGGCAAGATAGCAGTCACAACAAAACTTATAAGAAGTATCATTTGGTAAGTATGAGTCTCATTTTTCGCAATTGATGCTGGAGGAACAAAGGAAATAAATAGAGCAAAAATTGATAATAAAAATCCAATTCCCGCAATGATTGTTTTTCCAACTCTTTTACCTGGAACATTATAAGTGCGCTTTAAATTTTGTTTTTTATAGATTAAAACAAAGTAACCAATAAAGAATAAGAGATAACCTACCAAATAAATCACTACTGTCAGTGAAATGGCAACTAAGAAAGATAAATTATTTCCTCCTCCTCCAAAAGTTAATACAGCGCCCCAAAGTGTAACAATGATTCCTTGAATCATAACTAAAGGAACAGGGACTTCATGAGTATTTGTTTTACGTAAAAATTTTGGTAATAAGCCTCTTTGTGCTGCTGCAAACATCCCTCTAGAAGGACCAACAACCCATGAACTCACTTCTCCCATAACCCCAAAGGCAATCATTAGTGCAATTACTTTAACTAACCATCCCAAATGATGATTAAAATGTAAGATTAACGTTTGAAAAGTTTGAATTACCCCTGCACTTAATGATAAGTCTTTTTGAGGAATAACCGCTGCTACAGAAAATCCACCTATGGCATCTAAAGAAATAGCTAATATTACTAATAAAATCATTGCTAAGGGATAATTTCTCTTTGGATTTTCAAGTTCATTAATGTGCGAAGCTGAAGCTTCTACCCCCATATAAGCAAGAATAAAAGAAACAAAAACTACTAAAGTTGATACTTGTGAAAAATCTGGGACAAAAGCATGCTTATTAATTGGTATCTCTATAGGATTACCTCCGATAAAATATGCTGCAGCTAATCCAAACAAGATAATTGATGGAATCACTATCCCAACTACGAAACCAGCTTTTACCAATTTAGCAGTTCTTTGTGTCCCACCTAACTGAGAAAATGTCAATCCCCAAAAAATGATTAGTAAACCAATAAATTTAATCAATGGATCTGTATTAAGTGCCTGAAAATTTAACACATAAGAGAGGGCCCCTAAAATGAAATAGATCATAGTGACAAAGCCAACTGTAATTTGGAACCACTGAAAAAATATGGCTGCAAAACCAAAGCGCTCCCCTAAAGTTTGGCTCACCCAACTAAAAATTCCACCATTTTTCCAACCTTCAACCGTCGCCATTTCTGCTGCACAGAGCGCTACGGGCAAAAACCAGAGTAGTCCTCCGAGAAGTAAAAAGAACACCAAATGTAATTTTGACGTGGCAAAAGTTGGATACTCATAGACAGTCAGACCATTGAAGCGGTTAATGCAAAAAAACCGAATAATGATAATTTTTTTTGATTCATCATACCTCCTTATATTTATGATTGAATTTTTTAAAAGACATGTTATATAGCCTCATACAACTCATCTTCATTTTCTAGTATATGCTCCAGAATAAAAAAAATCTCTTTTAAACTGTTGCTTTAAAGCAACAGCTCAAAAGAGACTAAATTGACTTTTTCAAATACTTTTCCATTTTTTTCTGATAGAATTCTTTTATCTTCATTCCTCCAAATTCTTCCAAAGTTTCAAGCGCATAATTTATTTTTTCTTCTCCCACTTCTGCATTTTCAAAATTAAAAATAATGATACCTCTGGCAAGATGTCTTAATACTTCAGAATATAAATCAACACCTACAGTCCGATATTTTTTAGTCATTTCTAAAATATTTTCGGCTTTTGTTCTTTCTCCATTAGCCGCGTATATCGCAACGCTTTTATAGGCTATTTGCAATAGTCTCCTTCTATATTTTAAGACTCTACAGTAATTTTCACATCTTTTGTCAAAGTTAAAAAGCAGCAATTCTAATTGATTGACATTGAGATAATCAGATACAAAATAGAATAAAGTTAGTTCAAAATATCCCCACTCTTCAATATTACAAAGATAAGTTTCAATTTCCTTAACTTCTGTCTGACTAATAGTCCCAAGCTTCGTTTTAACGGTAATCGTCAGTAAATGATTCCCTGTTTCTTTAACCTCAGAATATAACTCTTTTATTTTATCTCGATTTTGACTAAATTCAGCTTTTTCCAATTCTAATATAAAAAATTCTTGGAAATTCGGCATATAATTATTTACTATCAATTCGTACTCAGCTAATGGCACTTGCATTTCTTCTAACATCAAATCTATGCGCTCAAAACTCATCATACACTTTCCATGTTCAAATCTAGATATATTTGAACGGTCTATTCCTAATTTACTAAAGTATGATAATCCTAAATTCTTTTGGTTTCGTAACTTTTTAAAACAATCTCCATATTTTTTATACATTCTCAACATCCCCCAAACTATTATTTTTATTGTTTTTCAAGATTTATAACAGTTCATTGGCTATACTCTTTAATCAGTATGTCAATGTAGCTGTTATTTCTGGATTTAAGAAATTACGCAATTGAGATTATAACTTATTTAGGACTTAATCATCAAATTTATACCAGTTCATACAAAAAGTATATCTTACATAATTTATAATAAAAAACATTTATATTACTTTATATTTCTCTTAGGCTATTAATAAAAACAGTGTGAAAGCTTATACTGGGCTCATCATCTGCTCTATTAGAATTTTGATATAAGTCTTTTGTTAAAATAATTATTATTAAAAAATATTGGAAATTATAACAGATGTAACTATACCAATTTCGAATATTTTATTAGTAACTAATTCTATAAAAAACTCTCTTTATTTATTATGTCATTTAGGTTAATATAAAATTAGTTTTTTATTAAAAAAGGAATAGTCTAAATAATTACTGACAGACCTGTCAGCAAAAAAACGTGAACAGATAACGTTCACGTTTTACATATTTTTACTGACAGAATCTACGATTTAAAATTGACCATTGTTTTAATCGGCTCATAGGACTTGCGATGAATTCTTGTGATACCATATTTTGTTAGAGCTTCAAGATGTTTTGCTGTTCCATAACCTGCATTATGTTCAAAATCATACTCAGGAAATTCAAGAGCAAACTCTTTCATCATTTCATCACGAGTTACTTTAGCAACAATTGAAGCTGCCGCAATCGAGGCTGAAGGAGCATCTCCGTGAATAATTTTTGTCTGTGCAATAGGTAAAGCCAAAACCATAGCATCAATTAAGAGATGCTCAGGTTTAACAGATAATTTTGATACTGCCTGAATCATTGCAATTTTTGTTGCCTCATAAATATTTACTTCATCAATTTTTTCCGCATCAACAATCCCAATTCCTATTGCTAAAGCTTTTTCTTGAATTTCAGATAGAATAGCATGATGTTTTGATTTTGGCACTTTTTTACTATCATTTAAACCCCGAATTTTACAATTATTAGGTAAAATGACTGCCGCAGTCACTACAGGACCAGCAAGTGGTCCACGACCAACTTCATCAATACCTGCAATTAATTGAATTCCTTGGCCGTAAAGTTCTTTCTCAAATTCCAACATTTGTTCCAAACGAGCCTCTTCTGCTAACTCTGCTAAAATTTGTTTTTTCCTACTTTTAAGTGCTGCTTGAACCCCAGACCGTTCATCAGCTTCATATTCCAAGAATTCTTTTGCTGACAAGTCTGTCAATTTGGCTAAGGTCGCTTTAATTTCTTTAATGGTTTGTCCCATTTTACTCACCAACTCTCAAAAATTACTGACAGCTTTTCTGTCAGTAATTTTACATAATATTATTTATGTTATTGATACTGAAAATCTGTCAGTAATCACACAATCATAAAATCAAAGTCCGTCAACTCTGACTTCGTCCAAACAGAACAAGCCCAGTTTTCCATCCCGGACATCTTTGACAAACATATTATAGAAACGATCATAATCATCACGGAAACCAAATCTTGCAGTCAGCTCCATAATTAAGTCTGGAATTTCAAGCTCCAAATCTTCTTCTGTTATTCGATATCGTTTCATTGTGACTGTTCGATAATTCTTCAAAAAATAATTTAATCCAAAAATTGTTACCTCATCCATTGGCAATAAATCATCCTTAATTGCCCCAGTCAAAGCTAATTTTAAACCAACAAGTTGATCTTCAAATTTTGGCCAAAGAATACCTGGTGTGTCCAATAATTCTAATTCTTTATTGGTTCGAATCCATTGTTGACCCTTAGTTACCCCTGGACGGTTCCCAGTCACTGCAACTTTTTTACCTGCTAAGCGATTCATCAAAGTTGACTTCCCTGCATTCGGAATTCCGATAATCATTGTTCGAAAAGTAGTATGAGCAATGCCGCGCTCCTTATCATGAGCGACCTTATCAGCCATCAATTTTTTAGCAGCAACAGTTAATCTTTTTGCTGTATATTCTTCTTTAGAATTAATGGCTAAAGTTATAAAGCCTTGTTCATCAAAATATTCAATCCATTGTGCTACTGCATTAGAATCAGCTAAATCAGCTTTATTTAAAGCAATAATTCTTGGTTTATCTCCAATAATTTGCCCCAACATCGGATTACGTGAAGAAATAGGGAGACGAGCATCAACCAATTCAATCACAAAATCAACATATTTTAAATTTTCTTGCACCTGACGACGTGCTTTGGACATATGCCCAGGAAACCATTGAATAACACCCATTTCTCTAACTCCTTTTATATCAAGGCTTACAGCCTTTTATTTTTTGTTTTTTCCCATTGGGGGCAAAATGGGGGCAAGATTTCATGATGCCTTATTTTGCTTTTTAACACCCAATTTTTCTACAAATCTACTGATGGCGACTACTGATTTTTCTTGATTGTGTGAAAGTAAATGTGTGTAGCCATTTGTCGTTTCTTCTTGTATATGTCCGACACGTTCCTGTACTTCTTTGAGCGGAATACTCGGATCATCTCGCAAGACAGAAATATGAATATGTCGAAAACTATGCGGAACCGCATTTTTTGTCCATTCAAAGCCATATTTTTCTTTACAATTTTCTCTCAACGCTTTATTGACACGTCCCAGTATTTCTCTATAGCTATGTGACGTAATTGGCGCACCATATTCGGTCCGAAACAGAAAATCAAACTTTTTAAACGCATTATGTGGTGACTCTTTGCAATGAGCTTCAAATTTATTATTTCTTTGAATAACACGTTTAATCGCTTCAATCACAAACTCTGGTAATTTCTCAATACGATCACCAGCTTCCGTTTTCGTTGTGTCTAGATAAAAATCTTTAACTCTCAAATCATGTGCTTGTAAAGACTTATCAATCGTAACCAACCGATTTTTAAAATCAATATCTGCAGCCGTCAAAGCAGAAGCTTCACCAATTCGGCAACCCGTCCCGATCAAGAAAAGCGCTAAATCATAATAATTCTGATTCCGACGTCCTCGAAGTTCTGACAAAAGTGCACCAACCTCTTGTTCGTTCATGAATTTTTCTTCCAAACGTTTTTTCTTAGCTCTTTTCTCATCAACAGTCGCATTTAATTTCACCACCCGTGATGGCGAAAATGGAATAGCATTGTGTAATACACCATAGTCAAATATTTTATTCAACGTACATTTAATATGCTGCATAGTAGAGTGGGTTGAATGATACTTCTCTTTGTACTGTCTCAGGTAATTTTGAATCAGCAAAGGAGTAATCTTTGATAAGAGAATATCGTCTGAAATCAATCCTGAGAGCCTGCTAATGACAAGAATTTCCCGATTAACAGTCTGAGCTTTTACCGTTGTTTGCCAAGTCTCGAACCATGAGGTTTTTAAATCACTAAACGTCTTCATAGCCTGACCTTGAAACTGCTCTTGGCGTTCTTTGATTAATCTATCAATCTTTTCATCCAGCTCACGGACTGCCTTCGCTCGTCCTCGCGATGTATCTGAAGTGAAAATGACCGATGCTCGCTTATACTTTTCTGTTAATGGATCAATATAACGTTCTATCGCCTTAAAATAAATTTCTCCATTCTTATGTTTTCTTTGTTCAAAATACATATTTTATCCTTTCAATCAAAACATGAAAAAAGGTAAAATAGAATCCAATTAGCTCTTTTATTCTACCATTTTTAGCCTTATTTGTCTTTAATTCGTGCATAGCCGTGCTGCTTCCAATATAGAAATTCTTCAAAGATTTCAAAATTTATCCAAACTAATTTATGAGTTGGATTAATAACGCCTCTTCTAAATTGCTTATTATTTCGCATCTCAGCAAGCCAGCGATTTAGGGTATAAATGTTCAAACCTTCATAACGCTTTAAAACCGCTTCTTTATTTCCCCACTCAGCAATGCTATCAGCAACTGGGACATAATTTATTTTCATCTATTTTTATCCTTTCTGAGCAATTTGAAGAATCTTCTTTTAATTCCGTAACGCTTTGTTCAGCCATTCGTGTTGCATTTTAGCGTTCGGCTTACCATATTTGCCAGCTTTCTCTTGAATTTGGACTCCAAAATAAGCATCTTGAATATAATTGACCAGTTGCTGATGCTCACGATAGAGCATGGCGAAGTTCTTTGGAATGCGAAAATGCTCCACTTTTTCTTTCATTTGCAGGCAAAGCGTCTTTTGCTCCAAAGGCCGCCCCTCATAAATCTTAAAGCTAAAATTGAAATTCCGACGGAAACGCTCTAATTGTTGTTCGTAGTAGTTCATAATATTCTCTTTTCCTATTTTAATTTTCTTCGAAGAATACAAACGGCGAGAATCGAACCCGCAACCAAAATTACTTTGATTTTCTCCGTCGGAACGTTTGTACAAAATATAATAACGGTGCTTTTTTATAGCGGGCGCAATTCTTGGCTCTCTCCCGCTCGTAAGCCTTGCCTTACAGATTTGATATTCACCATGAGAGAAAGTTTTATCCCTTCTCTACATTTTATTTTAGCGTTCTAAAAACAAATGAACAGGACATCCCATGGCGAATAGCTTTCGCTCAACCACGCGAAAAAAAGCACTTCTCAAAAGAGAAATGCTCTGTAAGTCTTGTTATTATAGGTTTCAAATCCGCCATCTGGTGGCGGATGAAATCAAAATTTTTTAATTTTCTTTTCCTAACCGACTAAATCCCTGTGCTTCCAAAATATCATTACACTCAAAAATTGTACTGGTATAGCAACAGTTGAGTAGAAAACGATAAAGAAAATGCAATTCCATATTCCCTAAGCGCTTACTTGACCGTGAAATAAGAATGTCACTAATTTCTGGTGGCAAGTGCAAGCCAATACACAACTGAAGTATCAATTCAAGCGAGACGTTATAATTTTCATCGGTTCGCATACGATAAAGTGTCCGCTCACTAATCAGGGACTGTTCCTCCACTTTAGCAAGTGTGAGTTCCGACCATTTTATTAGAGCCTCTACGGTTCCTGAAAAACTCCCAGGCAGAGACATGGCCAGTTTTTGAAGCTCAATCACGCGATTCCGAATGAGATACTTTTCGTCCACGTTTTTCTTATTGATGAAGTGAGCTTCAAAGCGAATTTCTTGATTGGCGTCCCGATAAAGCACTTCGTCAAAACAAGTGTTCGTTTTCTTATCTTGGGAAACCAATTCAAAAATCAAGCAACATTCTTCCATGTGGTGTCGGGCATACTCTGTCAGTTCCAACTTTCCAAACTTATTCGTTTGGAGATACTTCGGGTCATTCAAACAAAAATGGGAATCCACGTACAGGTAGTTTCCTGTTTCTAGTTTCTCCTGAAGTTCCTTGTTTGTTGCACTTTGACGAATTGCTCCCTCTAAAGAAATCGCAAAAGTCTGTGTTTGAGAAAGTACACCGCGCTTGAAAACATAAGGTTGGACATAATGACCGTCCACATATTTGTAAATACCGCGTGCCTCCTCAAAACCTGCATCAAGCAATCTAATTTTAGCGGCCATTTTTGAGACGTGATAAAAGTTAGCCAAGCTATCAATGACATAAATCATTTCGCCAATCAAATTTGATTGCTCGCCACTGAGGTAGTGATAAACTCCTTGTAGTTCTATCACTTTATCCTTGAAAGGGACAAGTGGCATTTGAAGTCTTGGGGTCAACGTATTGGCTTGCCACTCAATCCAGTCTAGGGTCGTTTTATTACTGAAAGAACTTCTTAGAAAGCGCATTTTGGGTTGAAAAAGCCGAGCAAGGGTAAAAGCCTTGCGGTGTAACAACCAATGGACACATTCATGGACAATCGTATTATTGACTGCCCCATAATTTCGCGTGAGATAATGGCTGGGGTCAATCAGAATGGTGCCACCTTTAATCTCTTCTTCCACCATACTATCAGAAATTTTATCGTAAATTTCTACCTTTGTATCTGTAAAAATGGTCTCCCCAAAGATTGTCCCCGCTTTACTGAGCTTTCGCATTTTAATGTCCAGCCCCAAGTTCTGAGCAAATTTCATGGCATCTAGCACTTGGTTCGTGAGCAACGCTTCGGGATAATACTGTTTGATAATTCCACTTGCCACTTCGTCAAGCTGCTTGCGATGAAGGTAAGGAAGTAAAGTATCAGATAATGGCTTTTGATAAGAAGGTTTTCCTTGATAAGCAGAAACGGACAAGACCTGAAAATCTTCTAACCGCTTTTCTAAATCTCCTGTACAAGAAATCCGCAACCAAAAGTCAAAAAGATTTTCTCCCATCACAAGCTTTGCGACAACCACGACATCAAAGTTTAGCCGCATTAAAGGCACGTCCTCTATGTAAACCGTGCGAACCTCTAAATCTTGTAATGAATCGTGACTGGTCTTTTCCAGATGAGCATTCACTACGTTAAATAACGCTGACAAGAAATGCTTTTTGATGTACTTCGTGAACGAAATATCTTTTTCCATGACTCTCTCCTTGGAATTAACTTATCTCTATTTTGTTAGCCCTAACTTTTGCCGTGTATTCTCCTCAATCATATAAAGCACCTGACTGTGAGTTTTGAGGTAGTCCTTCACTTCAAAAATTCCATTTCCGATTTTCTACCCCTTAAAGCTATACCATTTTCCAGATTGTTGGACAACATCAGCCTTTGCCGCACAAGTGACAATATCGACCGTAGGCGCAAATCCCTCACCCCAAATATTTTCTACCACTGCTTTTTTAAATGGCGAAGCCACCTTATTTTTAACCGTCGTTAGGGTGGTTTTCTTCCCAATCGCCAGCTCTCCCTGTTTGATTTTCTCAGAAGTTTTTACTTCAATCCGGATAGAAGTATAGAATTTTAGGGCTTTGCCGCCTGGTGTCGTTTCCCCCGTACCAAGAAAACCTGACAAATTTGACCGTACTTGATTGATAAATAGTACTACTGTTTTGCTCTTATTGACCAATGACACAATCCGCTTTAAGCGCTCCGACATCATCTTAGCCAGTTCTGCCTGTAGATTAACCCCATCAATCTCAGCTTGTGGGGTCAATGCGGCGACTGAATCAATCACGATAAGATCTAATGCCCCTGTCTTGACCAGTTCTTCTAAAGCGTCAAATGCCTTTTCGCCTGAATCAGGCTGTGAGAAAATCAAATCATCAAGATTCACTCCAATACTCTCTGCATAGTCAGGGTCTAGTGAGTTTTCGACATCAATATAAGCCGCAATGCCACCCAATTTTTGTGCTTGGGCAACGGCGTGTAAGGCAACCGTTGTCTTGCCACTGGATTCTGCCCCAAACACTTCAATCAAGCGCCCACGCGGATAACCGCCAATTCCCATGGCAAGATCGAGGGACAAAATACCAGACGGGAGAGCTTGGACGCGCATTTCTTTCTTGGCTGACTCGTTCATGATTAAATCATCTCCATATTTATCATTTAAGCGTTGCATGGTGGCTTGTAGAGCTTTCTGCTTTTCCAACGGGTCAGTAATCTGCTTAATCGTCCGACGTTTTGAAAGGACAGTTGTCTCGCCTCTCCTTTCACTTTCTGGATTTTCCATTTGAGATTTCTTCCTTTCATTGAATTTCTGAATCTTCCTCTAGGATAATATTCAAAATATGATTCCCAGATAGATCTTGATAGTGTCCGTCTAAGGTTTTTATAATGATTTGATGGTTCTCTCCTAGCCCATAAATACGACCTTTAACCTGTTTTGAGCCAAAACCGTCTTTAAGAAAAACCCGAATCACTTTCCCAGAGCTTAAAGCAAATAATAGCCGAAAACTAATTTCATCTGGTTCCAAGGTAGTCTCAGGTTGCTCTATTTGCGTTGATTAATAGTATTCTCTGTGTGCTGCCGCAAGTTCGGCCGTTGCGAATGGGTTCCACTTCATGACACGTAGGTCTTGATAGTTGCGGATTGCTTCAAATGGGCTATAAGAACGATCCACACGTTTTGTTCCTTCAATAATACTCAATTCAGTCCCTCCAATCCACCAGCCGAATGTACCCCAATCAGCTTACTACGTTCAATCGCCCGCGACCCTCTTTTCAAAATTGAGGCCTTTTGTATGGCTGTAAAGCCTTGCTTTTTTACGAATCCTATCCATCGCTTCTTGAATTTTTTCCTCTTGGTGCTGGCGCGCCATTACCTTATCATCCTCGGCTTCATCAAAGAGGGAAATCAGCCGAAAAGGTGTATCAATCAGGCCATTGGCAGAAATCCCTACTTGACGTACCGCTCCGCCCTCAAAACGTTCCCTGAACAGTTGAAGCACGATTCTCTGAATTTCTACAGTTGAGTTCGTCGGCTCAATCCCTCGTGCAGCGTGAACCGTTTTGCGCGGTTCTTTTGCAGAAAAACCAACAAAGAAACTAATAGAGGTAGCTTCCTTTTTTTCTTTTCTCAGCCGCACCGCCACCTGCTCACACATCTCTTTTAAGACGATTTCGACTTCTCCCTGTCTGGTATAATCTCGCGGTAAGATTGGTGAATTGCCAAAACTGGTAGAAGCCTTTTGATAGTGGTCATGAATACTCGTCTCATCAATGCCATTGGCGTGGAAGAATTGTTGCAAGCCAATCGTCTTCATCTCTCGTTTAATCATGTCTGGGTCCGCATTGGCTAATTCCCGAATGGAGTAAATGCCGATTTTTTCAAAGTTTCGCTTAGTCCGCTTACTAATCCCCCAAAAATCCGTCATTTCTTCTATCGTCCAGACTTTTTCTTCCACATCTTCATAACGAATCAAGGCTCGCATATTCTGGCTATGTTTGGCGTAGTTATCCGTCGCCAATTTGGCTAAAAGCGGATTATCGCCCATGCCAATCGTCACATAAAGTCCTGTTTGATAATAGAGTGTCCGTTGAATTTTCTGTGCCATTAAATCCATTTTCTTGTAGTAATCTGTCTCATCAGGAAAATAATAATCCAGTGATTCGGTCACATCCAAAAAGGACTCATCAATGGAATAAGGGTGGATTTCTGCCCTTGAGGTAAAGGTCGCCAAGATTTTCAAGACTTGGATATTAGACTGAATATAGAGCCCCATACGAGGTGGAACAATATAGGTGTCACGCGCCCAATCCTCGATAAATTTGACGTATTCCTCACTCGGCGGCTCTACATTCCCATAAAAATCACGATGTGTTTTATTCCAGCGGCTATAATTAAATTTACGGGTTTGCGGGTAAAAGGGCAATTCATGACTTCTTCCGACGTTTGACTTGCCAAAAACTTTTTTGAAAGTTGGGCTAGAGGCCAGAATCAGCCCCATCGAGTTGTCGCTGCGGCTCATCACGCAAAGGAAAGTTGTCAACGGGTCTAAGCCTCTTTCTCGGCACTCAATTGACGCGTAGTTAGACTTGACATCTTCAAAGAGTATGGCACGGCGTGGCTCTAACGAATAATCAAAATAGCCCATGATATACACCTCTTAATCCTCAATCAAGTCGGGGTCAATCTCTCGCACACAATCCACAACCGCCCCTAAAATACGCGCGTCTTCCTCTAAAAAAAAGTCCTTATACTGTGGATCAGAATTAAGCGAATGGCAGCGGAAAACGTCTTTCTCCAGAAAAACTTGTTTACAGTAGAGCGTTTCCTCGCCATAGCCTCCCTCGGAGATGACGTAAATGTCTCCATTCACATCAAAGCCGTTATTGACAAAAGTCACGACTGAACCATTCGGAATATCAGGTTCCATGGATTCACCTTTGATTCGTGCAGCACTATCATAGCGTCTGACTGGCGTATCGGTGTAGATAGTATAAGTTTCATAGTTGTCTTTGACACCTGTCCCAAATCCTGCAGAAAGTTCCTCATCTTGGACTTCAACTTCGTAGAGCTCTTTGCGATGATAAGTCTTAATCTCATAGACCACTGATGAATCATGAACCTCTAAGCGACTGGTGTTTCGTTCGACCATGACTTTTGCTAAGTCGCCAAGTGTCTCTTTTTGTTCTTGATATAGATTTTTATAATTATCGACTAAATCAATAACATCTTGTGCCTCTTGCTTCTCCCCTAGGAGATTTTGTAGGGAGACATCATAGATTTTAGTGATTTTTTTGAGTATTTCTAATGTCGGGTTAGTCTCTTTTTGTTCCCAAATTGCATAGGTTCCTTGTGTCATTCCAAGCCTTTTCGCGACTTCTTGCTGCGTCAAATGCTTTTCTTCCCGCAGGGCTTTCAATTTTTTACCGATGTTCATAACGCTCCTCCCAATTATTGAATTTATCAATATTATAATACTGAATATTTCTAAAATCAAGAGATATTATCCAAGAAATCGATAATTAATATTTATCATTTTTCCTCCAAATTTTCTAAAGCAATATTTTCTCCATTATTTTTGCTAATTACCTAGCAATCATCCCCAATAATGAGCCAGATATAGTAAGAAATCCTCTGATTTTCTCCTTCCAAAATCACACAATTAAAAGCTAAGGCTGGATACCTTAGCTTTTAATTGGTGCTTATCATTATATTTCATAAATAATCCGACTACTTCCTCCTGAATTCTAATCCTCCCCATATACGTCACGAGTATAAACTTTTTCTTGGACACTTAGTAGTTGTCTAGAAAATCTGTTAGCAATAATAACGTCCGCCTTGTCTTTAAATTGATCAAAGTCACTATAAACTTGTATATCTTGGAATGTTTTCTCTTTCAATATTGGTTCAAAAATAATGACCCTAACTCCCAATGAAGCTAGCTCAAACATAACATCCTGAATGGATGATTCGCGGAAATTATCGGAGCTTTTCTTCATGACTAATCGATAAACACCAACCACTTTGGGGCGTTTTTTCATAATCATACTTACAATATGGTGCTTTCGAGTTGTATTAGAAGAAACGATAGATTGAATAATATTTTCTGGTATATAATCATAGTCAGCAAGTAATTGCTTTGTATCTTTTGGCAAACAGTACCCTCCATATCCAAAAGAAGGATTATTATAGTTCTTACCAATACGGGGATCTGAACAAATTCCTTCAATTATTTTTTTAGTATCCATTTCCTTAATTTCTGTAAATGTGTCAAGTTCATTGAAGAAAGCAACCCTTAACGCTAAATATGCATTAGCGAAAAGCTTTATTGACTCAGCCTCATTTTGGTTTGTAAGGAACACTGGAATATCTTCCCTAATGGCCCCATTGCACATGAGTTTCGCAAATTTTTCAGCATATAGTGATGTTCCTCCAACGACCACTCTAGTTGGATAAAGATTATCAATTAATCCTTTTCCCTCCCTTAAAAACTCAGGAGAAAATAGTATCTTATCAGTATCGAATTTCTCACACAATAAACTAGTATAACCGACAGGAACAGTTGATTTAATAATAATAACTGCTTCAGGCTTGCTTTGTTGTACATATTCCACGATTTCATCTACTGATGATGTATCAAATTTTTTCTTTTCTACATCGTAGCATGTCGGTGTCGCTATGACAACATATTCTGAAAATCGGATAGCTTCCTCTTTATTTGTAGTTGCTTTCAAATTTAACTTTTTACATTTTAAAAATATCGACACCTCTACGTCGAGAATTGGAGAAATTTTTCTGTTAATCATGTCAATTTTTTTATTGTCTATATCTACTAAAGTCACTTCATTAAATTGCGATAAAAGCACTCCTACCGTCAGCCCTACATATCCAGCACCTATGACAGCTATCTTCATCAACAATCCTCCTTATAATTATCTAAAGCTCCTATCTTCTGTAATAGTTTTTTCCCCTGTACATAGGTTTTCCGATTTGTTTCATATGTAATGAAATTTCTATTGTTTTCAAAGGAACAGATAGCTGTAGTAGCTTGCCCCATAAATGGATCTAAAATCACATCTTTACCAATGGAATAAATTTCAATCAATTTGTTTACTAACTCTTTGGGAAAAGCAGGTGGTCTAGTTGAGTAATCCCACGGGATGTGCCAAATATAATCCAATAATCTCGTCTCAGAAAAAACTTTACTATGCTTTATGAAGCCTTTTCTTTTCTTAAATATCATTACATACTCATAGTTATTCAAAATAAGCGTATTTTCATTAGAGTATATATCGTTAAATTTGTACACTTGGTTTTCAATATACTTAGAATTAATTATATCCCATATAATTGTCCCTTCAATATAAAATCCATGATTAACAAAATATTTCTCTATATCATGCTTTATATCATAATAACAATTTTGATTTTTCCTAGTAATCTCAACAGTACTACAAACATTGATACAAATTGTTCCGTCATCTTTCAAAGAGTCTATACACCTCTTCCAAACCTGATTCAAACTTTGCAAATATCTTTGATATGTTTCTGCAAATCCAATTTGTTTACTGCTTTTATAATCAACTAAGTTAAAATAAGGTGGAGATGTGATAACTAAATCCACGATGGATTGTTTCAGTTCCTCCATTTCTCTTGCATCTTCATTATAGATAAAATTAGTTTTGTTTGTCATAATAAAATCCTTCTTCTCTAAAAAATTCATTTTCCTATTTTCTATGTAATGGCAGTAGAAAATCTAATTCCTAGACCAAATCTATAGGGAGGCTATCATATCTATCAATAGTTCCATTTTGAAAAATCAAGCTTTGATTAAAAATTTTTTTCAAAAAATAACGATCATGAGAAACAGCGATTAGTGTCCCCTGGTATTTTGAAAGAACCTGTTCAATTTCTTCTCTGGCTAAAATATCTAAATGATTTGTTGGTTCATCTAAAATTAAAAGATTAATTTTCTTCTGAAATATCGTCATCAAGTAAAGACGAACCTTTTCCCCACCAGATAAATCTTTAATTCGCTTAGTTACATCACTTGCATAAAAAGCAAATTTTGCTAATTCTCTACGTGCTTCTTGTTCATTCCCAATCAGTGTTTTTGCAACATCAATCAATCTAAGATTTACGTCTGAAAAGGTTATAATCTGTGGCACATAACCAATTTTAGCACTACTTGCAATCTTAAAAGTACCGCTATCTGCTTTAATCTGTCCCATTAGAATTTTCAATAGACAAGTTTTCCCAGAACCATTATCACCTAATATAGCTATCCTATCATTTCTTAAAACTGTAAAATTTGCATTCTCGAAAAGGATCCGATTCCCTATAGTCTTTACTAGCCCTTCTACGACGATTTGCTCTTTTCCAGCTTTTTCTGTACTCTTTACTTCAACTCTTAACCTGTTTTCATTGCGAGGAGGTTCCTTAATAAGAATCATTCTCTCTAACCGATGTTCAATTTCCTTTGCTTTTTTATAAAAATCTTGATTATCTCCCTCGTTTGCCCATTGCCGAAATTGCCTAATAAGTTTTTTTAGACGCAGAATTTCTCTTTGCTGAAGTTCATAGCTTTTTTTTAGTCTTTCAATCTCTTCCTTTTTTTGCTTAACATATTCCGAATAATTTCCCTTATAGCTGTTAGCTTTCCCATCTTCAAGCTGAACAACTTTCTTGACAGTATTATTTAAAAATTCTCGGTCATGAGAAATCACTATGAAAGCTTTATGAGTTGTTTTAAGGTAGTTTTCAAGCCAAATAATTCCTGTCATATCTAAATGATTCGTTGGTTCATCTAAAAGTAACAGTTCTGCATCAGACAAAAGAATTCTTGCTAACTCTACCCGTACCCTTTCGCCACCACTGATAAAAGACATCGGAAGGTACATTTGCTCTTCTAATCCAAAACTTTTAAGTATATTCACAATTCTATCTTCAATAGAGAACCCCCCAAGCGATTCAAACTTCTCTTGGACATTTCCATAATGATTTAACATTTCGTCAGAAGGAGAGGATTCATTAGAAAGCTGTTCTTCTAATTCTTGCAACTGTTTTTTTAAATAACCAATTTCCTCAAAACTTTCAAGAATATACTGAAAAGGTGATTGCTCTCCTATCGATAGTTCTTGCTGAACATACCCGATTTTTAATTTTTTCTTTTTATTGATACTCCCCAATTCTGGTGATATCTGACCAATCATAATTTTAAAAAGGCTAGTCTTTCCAGTGCCATTGTTTCCAATAAGGCCCATTTTATCACCTTCATTTACAGCAAAATCAAGCCCATCAAAAATGGGTAGCCCATCATAATTTTTTGTAATCTTAGTCAACTGAATTAACATATTTCTTCCAATCAATATTATTAAAAATGGAGTATCCGCAGCAGTATTCAATAGGTAAACATATTAAATCGTCTTTTTACTTACTGTGGATACTCTATATCCTTATCTTTATTCCTAATGTACGTATTTCTAAGATAGTATAGAATGAATTAGCTTGTAATAATAATTTATGTATTTTATAGATTAAATGCTTTTTGAACACCAAAGCAGCAAATCTACATACTTTTATTCAACTTCCCTTTTACAACTTGAAGAGGTTTCTGACTAAAGGATACAACTTTACATTTTAAATGAGTTCCTATATATCTAAAAATTGGACAATCTACTTCAAACTGGTCAGACTCAATTTTTTTCTCTCTAGTAACATCGAAAGAATTTAAAGGAAACATTAATCCAACACCATAATATTTTAATAGAGCTTCCTTAGAACACCAAATGTAATAAAATTTTTCAAGAGGTTTCTTTGATTTATGAATTAATTGATATTCATTTCTAGTGAAAAAACGTCGAGCAAATTCTAAGAATTTTTCTCTTTCAATCATACTCTCACAATCAATACCGATACTACTACTTGTTGTGATTGCCAAACAAATTATTTTTTGACTATGACTAATAGAAAAGTTCAATCTCTGACCACAAATATATGGTTTCCCCCACTGATTATAGCTAAACATTGTATGATTTAAGTTAAGACCTATCTCACTCATCACGGCATCAAAATAATCTTTACTATTTCTGCTTGCATTTGCCCCAAGTCTATCCATAAAAATATAATCGTACTTTTCTAACTTATATTTTCTTCTACCCAAAATTTTAAATGTGTTTACAAATTTATTTTCACATCCAAATAAATCAATTATTTTTTTCATAAATTTTAAAGCTATACTAATCACTAACTTCTTCCACCATTATTTTTTTAATTTATCTTGCCAAAAATAAAATGCAGAAATATACGCTTGTACATCGTTAGAATGATGTTTTAGACATCTTCCAATCCTGACAATTATCCCGAACAAAATTTCGTGAATTTTATACTCACACGAAAATACTTTTTTATAATTAAGTAAGTCAATTATATCTAAAATGTATAAATCCTTTATCTCTTCTGGTGTGGAAAGATACGCAAATATTAAATCATAAATTGGTACACCATAGATTGGCATGGGATCAATTATCCCGTTGATTTTATCCTCGTAAAAAATAACGTTATAAATTCCTAAGTCACCGTGAAGCAAATAAGGTTTTTCAGATTTAATATTGCTTAAAGCAATTTTTTCTATGATATTATCAATATCAATTTCAAAATTTATATCTGGGTTACCATTGATAAACATTTTTGCCTCTTTTCCTCTTTCGTGTAGAAAGCTTTCCCAACTTCCTACAGGAAAATTGGCTCTGCCCCAAATCTTTTTTTCAACGACTTGATATTTATTTACAATATTATTCACTAAAAACTTCAAAAGATATTCTTTATTGAGATTATTTTTTGTTCTCCCCTCAATGTATTTATATATGATAAAGGAATCATCAGAAGAAATTGCCAGTAGTTTAGGATACCACTCTACCTTTTCATAGTAATTCAAAAACATAGATTCATCCCGTAACACCTGAGAATTGTTCAATTTTATAACTATGCCACCATAAAGTGGTAAAGAAATATGGAAACAACTGCTTAATGTACCTCCCGATAATTTTTTTACTTTTAAGTTATTTTTCAAAATGCTTCCTCTCTCTTCATCATAGCCGCGCGACCGCATGATCTACTTGTACAGAACTCCGTCTTTTAATGGTATTCAAACGATAAACAGCAATTATCAATTCTGTCAAACGTTTCCTTTAAGACTTCCATATCTTTAGTAGCAGATATTCTGATATATTTTTCGCCAAAAGATTTACTAAATAGATTCCCTGGGGCAACTAAAATTTTATATTCTTTCAGTAACCTCTTAGAAAATTCAATTGAACTCATTCCAGTATTTTCTATATTGATAAAGGCAAACATTCCTCCTTGGCATCTTTTCATCGAAAGATATTTGTTTTTTGATACTCTAAAGAAAATATAGTTCAGCCTATTTTCCAAACATTTTTTATATTTGTCCGCTATTTCTAGATTTTCAAGTGCATAAATTCCAGCTTTTTGCGAAATTGTTGGGGCAGTATATGTTAAAAAATCACTAATTTTTCTAGCAGCATCATTTATAAATACCGGCCCAATCATGTACCCAATTCTCCAACCAGTCATGGCAAATGCTTTTGAAAAGCTCCCAAAAATGACTGTATTGTTTGGAGCATATTTGGCAATTGAAGTATATTTGGGCAAAAAACAGAGAAGATTATATACTTCATCGGAAAAAATATATATTCCATGATTCTCTGCCAATCTTGCCAATCCTTTCATTATCTCCACACTATATACCTCTCCAGACGGATTATTCGGTGAATTTAGAATTATCACTTTAGTTTTATCAGTAATTGTTCGCTCCATTTCTTCCAAAAAATTTTTTGAGTTTTTTTGGTAAAACCCATTAAAAAAAACAGGAATTCCATCACAGGCTAAAACCTGTTGCACATACGGAGAATAATAGGGCTCAATTATTATAACTTCATCTCCAAAATCAAGAACAGCTCTCATTGCCAAATACATTCCGTGCATAGCCCCCACCGTAGCTCGTATCTGCTCAGTAGCAAAATCCAACTGATATACTTTCCTATAATACTGCTTAACGGATGAAATGAAATCATCATCTCCGTCAGGTTTTGTGTACCCAGTATTCCCCTTTAAAGCATCGGAAAATGCAAATTTAACTATTTCATGATTTGTACCTAAATCTGGTTCACCAATAGCGAGATCTATTAGTCCATTTGAGTCGTCTGATTTGCTTGAAAGCTCTGATAACATTCCATCTGCTGTTCCCTCCCACCTCTTAGCTAATCTCATCTTCTTCACTCATCTTATCCTTTCTTTCAACAAGCTGATTTTTTATAAAATTCTGAACGTACGTAATCAAATCATTTAAATCTATCATCAATTTTTCTTTCAAGATTTTATTAAAATACTCTAACCTCAATATTGTTTCTGTAGTCAAATCAAGAATTGGGACATTACTAGGACTATCAACCAATAAACAGTGTTCATAACCAAATAACGAGGGGAACGGGGAAGTTACAAGATACTGCCCTCTCTCCTCCATTCCTATTATTACTGATTTAGACAAATGAAGTCCATCTATGATTAAGTAGCTATTATCAATTTCAGAATTATCAAGATATCTATATCGTAATGCATAGCTTTCATATCCTTTCAATAAATCTTCTTCATTTATTTCTCCCAAGGGGTAAGCACTCTTTAATGGATCTAGTGTAAATGGATTAAAGAGTCCGTACAGTTTTTCAATAGGTAAGAATCCATATCTTATCTTTTTTGATAACGATGTCTCAACTTTTATATTTAAGAGATTAGACAGCTCAGAAATCAAGCTAGCTAGTTGAATACCAATATTCTTAAACTCTACATTTAAAAATGGATAATTATGACATTCTTCTGCAATTGGAAGTAGAATTTTTCCTGTTACACCAAATTTTGAAGAAAAAATGAACACATTTAATGTCTCGAGAAGAAAAGACAAAGGAAGTTTTTCAATCTTTCCCTGTGATTTATATATACAGACGCCTCCAACAACACATCTTATTTTATTTTGATTTTGATTTAAATTATATCCTCCCACTATCAGCTCTGATAGGTCATCTAAACTACTACTCCACTCTTTATCAAGAGAAGTTATTCCCATCTTTTCCCATAAATACGGATTCCCCTCTCCCAATTTTAGTGCTTTATTTCTTCCGTCCATGTCTTTCTTTCTCCAGAATTTCTCCTGCCAAAAATAATCTTTCGATACCAATTCCAAAACAACATGAAAAAATATCTTTTCTTTTTGTGAAAAAGTCACCATGTACATTTCCAGAAGCAATGGAAAACTTCTTTCCCTCTTTGTTAAATATTAATTCTTCTTTCTTTTGGTCTGAATCAATAAAACTGTCGTCAGCAATTCTCCATTCGCATTTTATTTTTAAATAGTCCTCAATAAATCCTTTTACAGCCTCCTTTACAAAATCATACTCTTTACTAAGAAATTTATCGTCTCCAGTAAGTATAATCTCAAAAACATTGAAACACTCAAGTCGTGTTTCTGAATAAGGAGTTCTTAGAGGTTCAAGGCGGTGCACCCTGTTAATTCCGAAAAATCTCCCATCGCTAAAGCTTTGCTCCTGATCAAAAAATGATAGACATGCAGCATGAACCAAATAACCGTTTCTATGAGAAGATTCGATATTCTGCGGATGGAAGTACTGTTTACTAGATAAAGAAGGAAGCCACAGATATTCGAAGTCAAGAGTTGAAAACCTATTTTTTAAATCAGTCTGAATTTTATCTATTTTCTCTGCACTCTTCCCCCGAAGATACAAGGCTCCTATGTCATTATTTATATGGTTCAATTTTTTCTACTACCTCCTTTATTTTTCTTAAAGAATCTTTACTATTCTTGCCCTGCTGGATACCAACTAGTACTTTTCCGTCCACTATTTTAAATAGAACCAATCTATCAAATTGAAATTCAAGCCATCTTCTAAAGATTGGTAGTTCTATATTTACTACTACCGCATACCAATCCGTCCAAGCAATGTTATTAAAATTTTTTGAAAGCCCAATTGACAAGTTTTCTAATGACTCGTATGATTTTTTATTTAATTCTTTTAAATTAAACTGTACATTGAATCGCGTTTCAAGGTAAGAAAATAGTTCCAGAAGCTCCAAAGATTCAATATCCTGTTCGTTAATCCTTGTTCTTGTATCTACATACTTTTTTCTCTTCGAAAACCACTTTAGCATTTCTTCAAGGATTTCTTTATTAGTCACTGTTATTTACCTGCCAAAATTTCTTTGATAATACGAGCACATTTTTTTGAATCTTCACTTGACATTTGCGTTCCAACAACAAAAACTCTATCCCAAATAGACTTCTCATACTCTAGAAGATTTTCCTCTTCATCAGACCACCATCCTTTGGAATTCATCCAGGGCTTTAGCCAAGGAGTTTCAATTAATGAAGGATAAATCCAAGCAGGTACTCCTTCTCTATTTAGAACTTCAACTAGTAAATCTCTTCCTTTTTTGTTCCAATTAGTTGGAAGAACAATCACATTATCAAACCAAACTATTTTAGAATCTAAAGCGACATCCTTTTTTGCAAGGGTTACACCACTATCTTTTAGAATATCTGTAAAAACTCTCGCCGATTCCATTCGTAAATCTGACTTCTCTTCTAACTTTCGCAGTGAAAATCTTCCTAAAACTGCTTCCATCTCGCCACCTCTAAAATTAAACCCAGGTGTAATTGCCTGAATACTGTCACTTTTCCCGTGGTGACCGATTATTCTCATCCTTTCGCCAAGCTCTTCATCATCGTAAAGATTCATTCCCCCTTGCCCTGCACCAAATAATTTCCTATTTGAGCCAGCAAATGTCGAGATATCACCACGTTTTCCCGCAAAATCATTCCCTATTTTGCTTCCTAATGCCTGACTAGTATCCTCAATAAGATATTTAGATGAAACCTTATTTACAATGTTATCAATATCCACCACATTACCAAAAAAGTGTGTAACTAACGATAATGGGGCCTCGTAATTTACTTTAAATTCTTTTGGAAATTTTCCAAGTAAAGTGATTGGATCTGTGGGAACAAATCTAGGTCTTAATCCTGCATGATAAATAGCATTTAGGGAAGAAATAAATCCTGACGAGGTAATCGTCACATTAGTACCTTCAGGTAGCTCAAAAGCCCTAACTGCTGTAACTAATGCAGAACTTCCCGAGCTGTGAAAGAATCCATTTTTCTTTCCAATCAAATTAGCAAATTCTTTTTCAAGCTTCTTTGCTTCAGGTCCCCCACGCCAATAACATAATTTTCCACTTTTTACCACTTTTGCAACAGATTCAGCTGCTTCAACGCAAACACCTGTATCTTCATCAGGAAGTGGCAGAGCCTCCTCTCTTAAGTTATATCTAAGATTTTCTAATCTCAAAATTTCTTCAATTGTTCTCAAGTTGTTGTTTTTCATCCTTTTCTCCCATCTCAAATTTTCTTGATATAATAAAATATGTGAGTACAGAAACTCCGTTAATAAAGGCCAAGACTAACACGGTAACCCATAAACCAAACGTACCTAAGACAAATCCTATTATTAGGTAACATATCCCCAGAGAAATACTGGAAATAGCATTTCCAATTGATAACATACTTGCTCGTACTTCCGATGGCAATAATCCGTGAATGTAGTTTACGTTTAATATGCTGCACATATAGGGTAAACTCGTTAGTGCAAAATATGTTACAAAATACAATCCGTTAATATGAAAAATATTAATAATGAAGCTTGCACTAGAAAGTCCCATTAGTATCCAAATTAGCTTTTTCGTGCTAATAAACTTGTTTATCTTTGGAGTAATGTAAATGGCCCCACCAGATGAAAAACGCCCTGCCATTATCAAAATTGCAATAATAGTTGTTTGGATTCCTATAATATGAAAAAACTGCTGAGAAAACATTATGAAAGATAATGCCGTACCTTCAAAAAAAGATAATATCAAAAATATTTTAAAAACGATTTTTCCATTATCATCTCTAGCGAATAGTGCCAATGTTTCCTTTAAATTTACCTTCTTTTCTTCTCCATTTTCCTCTGTAGTCTCCTCTTGAATTCCCAAGATGAAAATCATAGCAACTACTATCATTACGGATGTAAGACCATAAACCAGATTCCATGAATATTTTTGAAGAACTCCTCCAATAACTGCAGCTATGGAAAGAGAAACATAAGAAAGAGACATTGCTTTACTTAATGTTGGTAAGAATTCCTTTTCTTGATTTCTACTTTTTAAATTGTCATACAATAAGGACTCATCTGCACCTGAAATGAAGGCCATTCCCGCTCCCTCTAAAATGAACAGACCAACAAAAACTGGAAAAGATGAAAAGATTAAATAACCAATGGAAGAAATCGCTAATGCCAATAAACCTATACATACACAAAATTTTCGACCAAATTTATCTCCAAAGAATCCAGCTGGAATCTCTATAAAAAATTCACCCAACAGCAAAGCTACCTCAAGGATGGAAAGTTCTGCTACACTGACTCCTCGCTGAGTACCCAAAAAAATCATGAATATACTTTTTTGAAAAACTAAATTTGAGAAAAAGTAATATCCTAAGTATCGTCTTATAGTATTTTTCATTTTGTTTCTCCTTCAACCGAGATAAAATGTCTCCTAAGCGAAATCCCTAAATTTTGAATTGTAAAAACTGTGAAATAGTAGCCTTGCCCAGCAATTTTATCATCAAATTCAATTTCAAATTCAATTTGATCCCCACCTTTAATTTTTTTCATCTTTTTGGGTGCGTTTAAGACATTATCCTCAATATAACTTGGAACAAACCAACCAAAATAAATATCATCTGATTCTTTAGAATCAATCTCCACCTTTACTGGTATCCTCACTCCTCGCTCTACGTGATCAGGTGCATAAACGCGCATATCTGGAGTCTTCTCCATTTTAATAGCCTTATCCCCACATCTATAGCAAAATAGCATTTCAATTGAAAAATCATACATTGAAAAAGGCTTAAATTTAAAATGCAATGCATCATTACCACACTCACACTTCACAACTTCTACGCTATTTTCATCTATATACGAACGTGAAGTCTCATAATCGTCAAAACTCATTATTGAATTGAATTGATCTTTAAGAATCTCTTCACCAATAAATTCATTTAATACATTTATCTTTTGCTTCCATTGTTTCTCTGAATTTCCCATATTATTGTAAAGACTATTTCTTGAAATAGAATCTGCAGACTTTATCAAAAAATTACGTATCAACTTGCTAATCTTCCCATTTTCATCTAAAAATCCACTAATTTGATATTGCCTAGCCCTATTAATTGACTCAATTAATGCTTCAGATGGATAAGCTTTCTCAAATTCAACAGACTCTTGAGGTTCAATTCCTATTTGCAGCATACTGAGTTGGGACTGAGCACCTTTTAGTGAGGAATTAATAATGTTGGGAATATTTTGAAAGCTATTGGCTACAACCCTATCTAGTTCAATATAGTCCGAATTTTGAGCTGTAACAGCCACATTGATTGTTTTAGCCACACCATCAATTGCGTTAAGCAGTAAGCTATACTTTTCATCGTATAATGCAAGATCAGAAAAAGGTGCATTATTACATGAGCCTAGCGTTAAGTTTTGAGCAATAATATCGCATGCAGGAATCAATTTATGCTCATCTTTAAAACACCCCTGATTGCAGTACCCACATTGAGGAGAAAAAGTAACTTTTCTAGAAACTTCAATATTTCTTCCACAAACTGTGTATTCTTCAAGATTTAAATTATCTTCCTTTCCATGGCCGTATAACAACAGTGAATCCCAATTTGTGCTTAACAGGATTTTTTGAATGTCCATTTTATGCAGTTCAGGCTTATCAAATATTACAAGATTGGGAGATTGCTCCAACCATTTTTCTTTCCTTTTAAGATTTATTTTTTTACAAGATAAAATCCCATTTTGCACAGCTACATTATCGTGATTTACTTCAACAAATTGTTTTGCACATTGCCATGATAAAGAGCAAATGTCCCTCCCGATTATGGCACAAATGTTAACTTTTAATTTTTCAGCGTTGAGAAATAAAGATTTTAAATCATTGTAGCGAAAATCTTCATAAATTCCAAAAAATACAATAGAAGTATTGTGAAATTCATAATTCTTCATTTCTTCAATTGTCAACCATTTTTCGGCTAAAGCAGACTTATATCCCTCAAAGTTACTTAAACCGCTCAAGTCTACACCATAAATTACTTTTTTGGGCGTGGAAAAATTTGTATAAAAACCATTTGAGTCTTCAATTACCTTTTTTAAATTTTCACGATTTTCAACTAATACGGGTAATTGATTATTCTCGCTAAAGTCGTGACTTTTTAATGCTTCAAAGAAGTTGCTTTTTTCCGAAAATGTTTTAAAAAGTTCCATCATTTTTTCCTCTAATTTCTATTAATTATGGTGTTATACACATGTTTAACCGCTAAAAATCAACTATTCATAAGAGATATAGAATTAATACTCCCAATCACTTTTTTCACTGTATGAATAATCCCTTTCTCCATAAAATGCAGCAGTAGAAGAGCAACCGTTACAAATTTCTTTACCATGAATTCTATATTTTTGTGCAATCCTATCAATTGCATCATTCGTATATGCAAATTTTTCATTTTCAGAAAAATGATAATAGTCTTCTTTTGGAAGTCCTCTATGAGGAAGCAATGAGCAAACATAAATGTTATTGTTTTTTGCATCATAATATCTTACCCTAGATGTCATACTACACTCCGTCCGAACTCTTGGTGGTATAGATTCCTTAAAGTACATGTTCTGCTCTTGAAGGGTATCTCCACACCACATCTTTCCAAAAGGAATTATACCATCGTCTGAAAAATATACTTTTTCAATTACTTCATGAATTTCGTCATAAGTGGCATCATATTCTATTTTTTCCTCTAATTTTAAAGCAGACAATTCCCAGTAGTCAACTCCTATTTTGGAAAATTCCTCTTTCAGTTGTGGCATCCTCTTATAATTATGAGGACCACAAACCGTATTTACTCTAGTTAGTATTCCTAACTCTTTACACCGTTTTAAACCATCTATAGCCTTATTATATAAATCCTTTATTTGTCGATTATTGTTATGATTTTCCCCTATATCATCAATACTAACTATAATCTGGCTGAGACCTGCTGCTTTCAATTTAGCTACATTTCTACTTAATAATGAACCATTAGTGATAATTGAGCACTTAATTCCTAAATCAGTAGCTTGTCTGATGTATGTAGGAAGATTTAAGTCTAGTAATGGTTCTCCACCTGTGAACCTAATATAATTAACCTTTTGTCGTAAACATTCTTCTAATATTTCTTGATACTTTTCTGGAGAAAGCCGAAAACGATCGTTAGATTTTGCAAAATTACAGAACCAACATCCTGCATTGCATGCTTCATGTAACCTGATGAACAAATACTTCATAATAGTCCCTCCCTTTCTAATACAGTTACCAATTGATTGGCTCCATTTCCTATGATACTTCCATCCTTCCTTTGCACGTCTGCAACAGACGCTTCCAAATATTCGATAATCCCTTGGACGATTTGAAAATGATGATATACCCAAGCCTTTCTTAAAATATTTCTAACAATTTGAACTGCCAAGCATTCTTCTATCTCTTTCGATATAACATACTCATTTTCTAGCATTGCGAGAGAAATTCCCTTTTCACCGAGATTGACATACTTCTCAAGTAATAATGCCTGAGAATAATTTGAGGGAAGTAGGTAGAAAGGAGCAATATTTACTGATTTTGCTTCGAGATAGAAAGTTAATCCTGGCGTAGTAAATACCTTCTTTGATGTTCTTGCTTTAGCTAAGAAGTCGGCGTGAGAGAAGTGTTTTAATACAAATTTACCATTTTCGAATTCTCTAAATTCACTAATTTGTTCCTCGTTACAAGCGAAGAAAACTCTATCGAAATTTTTAAGGTTAATTCTCTCAAAAACCTGAAGATAAAACTTGAGATATTCTTTTCCAAAATCGTCTCCCTCATACGGTGTAAAAACCCCAGATACATTAACTAAGATATCATTTGTCTTTTCCTTTTCCATGTTAGACTTTTCAATCTCCAAAATAGGATTAATAACTTCTACATTTTTTAGATTTTTTATCTTTAAATCATCTATAAATATATTTTGAACAAAATAGTAATTTGCCTTTTCTATTCCTGATATGGGACAATCCCACATCCAACTAAGACTATCAATAAAAACTTCGATTGTTTTTTCATCAATAATCTCTTGAATATGACAGTTCATAACATTGATTACCAAATCATATTCATTCGAAATACAATTCCACGTAGTCTTATCAATATTTTCAGTATCTCTTTCAATAAATGTCTTAACTGCTTTTGCATTTGTTTTCACATAATCTAGGCAATTTCCATCACCCATAAAGTCAATTAGAGCATCTCTTCGTTTAGCAATTTCATTTAGTATTGTTACCATTTTTGATGACGGACCTAGTCCGAAATTGGTAGTTACAGCTAATATTTTCATGCCGTTTCTCCCTCTTATTTTTCGTTAAATATTATTCAAAAATTCATTTAGAGATTCCATTAATTCTTTATCATCTAGCTGCGGGAAATCCAGTTGAGATGAGTAATTTTTAATTTGTGCTGTATCAATCATTCCCAAGCCCTCGTATAACGGAGTTTTTACTCCAAAAGCATTATTTATGGCTAAAAATATTGGTTTGCCAAATGCAGAAGCCCATCCTAATTCTACTGCACACCCATAGCTATCATTTGGAAAGGCAACATAAACATCACATTTTTTCATAGCTTCGAAGTCTCGTTGAGTACAGATTTCCCCTGGTGCAATCTTTTCACCAAATTTTTCAATCTCAATTGCACAAAACACTTCATGTCCCTGACTTCTTAAAACATTGATAAATTCACAGATAAATTTTTCCCTTTCCAAACAACGCTTTTTTGACTTATCATTCAATATTCCAGTTATTGGTGTTCCTAGCAGTATTTTCATATTTGATTTCCTTTATTTTCTGGTTTCCTTAATCTTAATAGTCGTCAAACAATCAGTTATAACAGACAGGGAGCTTTGCTCTCTGTCTTGCCTTTTGTCTAGATAAAAGGGGGCAGGTAGTTTTTCCAAATAAATAAGGCTAACTGATTCAAAAAAATTTACCAAATAATAATTGGATAAGACAAAATTGCGACTGTTATCACAGTTAAGAAATAAATAAATTTATATTTCTTCATTAACTCTTTTCCTCCTTGACAATTAATTCCCCTAAGAGTAGTAATTACATTTACGTTTGTTTGGAATATTCAAACAATTATATCCGTATCACCACCTTCTACTCATGCTAATTTTACAGCAGAACAATCATTATTCTACCGAACAAAATAAACAAATTTTTAAGCAATATAAACTCAAGTTTCCTTATGAAAATTGCTCTCAATAGTGGTATAATAGTGTTCGAGGCAGTATTATTTGCTCTTTTTGTGTTTAAGCAATGTAAAGGAAGAAGGTAAAATGAATAAAATTTATCCAAATTACTCTGAAGCAGAAAAGGCCATTGGTGCTACTTTCAAGTTTCTTCGTGAGTCAAAGGGATTTTCTCAAGAAGAGGCAGCTGGTGATGAAATCTCCTCTCCACAACTCTCAAATTTTGAAAATGGAAAAACTATACTAGTAACTAATCACTTCATTGCTCTACTACGAAATATCAATGTTGATATGTTCGAGTTTCAAAATGCGTATAACCAATACCTTAGAAATAAGGATATTCTTTTATTTAGCGTTAAGCTTTCTGATGCAGTAATGGAAAGAGATATTAGCAAACTCAAGCTTTTTTCTAAAAATCTTGAAAAATTGCTAGAAAGCGATCCTCATAATAAAACACTAAAATTGGATAGCATTAGGATAAAATCAGTACTTTCTTTTGTCGATAAAACATGTGTCATTACCAAGAATGAACAAAGCTTTTTAATAAGTTATCTATTTAATTTGAAGGAATGGGGAATGTACGACATTCGTCTTCTAGGTACATGCGCTCAATTCATTGATCTCATAAAACTGGCTGAATTAACAAATCGGATGATTGATCCTTCGCAAATAAATATTGAGCTCTATCATGTGAAACATGCAGTCGTACAATGTGTCTTGAATATAATCAATATATTTGTAGAGCAAAAAATGTTTGAACCAGCGAGGCGACTTATTTTATACCTAGAAAATAGTGAAATTCACGAGTATTTCATGTTTGATAAACTTACGCTTATTTATAATCGTGCAAATTATTCATACAAACGGGGGGATTCAGATGCACTGGAAATAATGGAACAGTGCTTGAAGGTTCTGGAGTTCTGCGGTTGCTCAAAAACCGCAACTCAAGTATCTGATGAGCTTAAAAATTTGGAAAAGGAATAATTTTTATTCAGCTTATTTCAGATTCCTCTTTCCTTTCCAGCTTTCATCTACTTTATTGCTGTTTACTAGGATTACTTGATATTCGCCAATTTCCCTTATTGCATCATCATTAATCTCTTTCAACAGTCTGCGGCTAGCCTGGACCGAACCAATCTGATTTTTTATCTGTTCAAGTGTTTCGTCTTGATAATCTGAAATGTTGCTGACAATCAATTCTTTAGCCGAATCATTTAACTCTCTGATTTTATTGTCTAATTCCTTTAATCTATCTTTTGCCTCTTGCACTGCTTCAAGCAGTTGCTGCTCTAATCGCACCAACTGCTCTCCCCCCTCGGTCACCCCGTGGCTCGCTAAAAAGTTAATGGCCTCGGTCAATTCGTTAATGGTCGAAATCACTTTTTCTTTGGCGATAGGAACAGTGCCATTATAAAGGCTGAGCTGCCACATGAGGGTTGGCCCCTTCATAAAGCGATTATTGGCTGCGCCTGCCGTGTCCATGAAATAAAAATAGTCATTGGTTTTGAGGTAGAGATTATAATTACCGTCCTCTAGCAAGTCTGTCTTATAAGCACCAATGAAAATCACACCATGTTGAGCAAGCCCGAAATCCACATTAATATAAATTCCTTTGGCCGTCACATGATCAATCTGCCAAGGCTCAATCGTCACTTGATAATCGAAATCATTTTTTCTGGTTTCGATTTTTTCTTCGTATTGATTGACGACATCGGCCACAGAAAAAATTCCTGTATTCTTTTTCAGATGGGCTTCAATCCGATCCAAATTATAGCGTTCTGGGTCAGACTTGACCAAGTTCCGCCCACGCGTATTTCTTACTTGCACATCATCTAGTAAACGATAAGTCGCCCACTTACCAGAAAAGTCCACGGCTAAGTTGAGCGCTTTGGCTTTTGTTTTGAAATCGTCCAGGTCTAGCGAATGCTCCAATAAAAAGTCCAAACGCGATTTAATCCGCAACTTAAAAATATTTTCTGTCTGCCATTTGGTGTACTTGGCGTGAGAATTTTTAGGCGAGACTTCTATAATTTTTGCACCAGCTTTGGACGCAATCCGATCCGAGATTTTTTGAAAAGCCTCGTAAGTCATATCCTTGACCTTACCGTTTCTCAAACGAGGCAGCTGCCACTCAAACTGCTTGCCTGTCATCGCGTTTGTGGAATTAAAGACAATGTGATTATGCAGATGCGCTTTATCAACGTGCGTCGCAATGACAAACTCATACTCCCCACCTGTTAATTCCATAACCGTCTTTCGTCCCAACTCATGAACTTCTTCAGGGCTTAAGCCGTCTTCAGGTGAAAAGGATTGAATCAAGTGATAAGCCAGCACCGCCTGCTTGCCATTTCTTGCCCGCTCTAAACTTTTGAGAGAAAACTCCAGTCGCTTGGTTTTAGGATTAAAGACAAAATGCTCGCCATTTTCTTTGGCCGCAAGTTGTTTGGTGGCAATGAACTCTTCTGAGGCTTCATAGACATTATGGATCATGTAGCCTGATACCAACTGTTTGGCAAAAGTCTTTTCATCATTCATCATGTAAGGAAAGATATTATCCAAATGCACTGTTACTTCGGATTTTTCGACCAAGGTCTTTGCGGCGTTCTCAATATAATCTTTGGAATTGCGCAAACGATCAATCGTGTGAATCGCAAAATGTTTGGTATAAACCATAGCCTATAGTCGCCTCTCTTCTTTTTTGACTTGCTTTAGTTGCTCACTCACAAGAGTGGTCAAATCTGCCATTTGGGTTTGCAACTGTTGAATATCCGCAGGCGAGATTTCTTGAAACTCATGCGCCAGTTTGGCTAACTGATTGATGTTATTGCCAATCCGATTGACCTCAAAGTTGAGCCTTTTGAGTTCCGAGTAATCCGTGAAATGGACTTCTCCTGTGATAAGCAAAATCCGAGCAAAGTTTTGAAAATTATGAAAAGGACTCGCTTCAACCTTGGCATTGATATAGTCATTTTCTTCATCATTAAATCGAATAAGCCGTTGATGACGGCGATTTCGATTTTCCTGAGCCTTCTTTCCTTTCATTTTTTACCCTAACCTTTCCGCTTCTGTTCTAAAATCAGGCAGGGGAAACCCAGCTTTTCCCCTGCACCCCATTTGGGAGAAACAAGCTTTCTCCCGAGCTTCTCTCTCCTTCTTGCAAGCATAGTGTTTGGATATCCAAACACAAAATTTATAAAAAGCGCCGAAACTCGTTCGACGCTTTCCATAAGTTTTGGGGGTGTCCCCCAATCCCCCAGAGCACTTTTTTCTGAGGAAGATGCCGCTTTATTTTTTCCCATAAGCCACCAAAATATCTTCAATCAATGTATTGACTTCTGCCTCTGATAACTGCTGAAATGCCGATTTGGCCTTACGTAACTCCGTCACATTCGCCTCAATTTCTAAACGCTCATAGGACGTTATCTTGGCATGGAGTTTACGAATGAGCTTTCGTTGATTGAAGGTTTTCGCATGAATATCAAGCCGTGGCGACTCGCTGCTGGGATCCTTGAGCAAAATTCCTAAGACCGCAAGTTGTAAATTCTCATTCGTCATTTTCTACTTTCCTCTCTTTTCGCATCACTTGTGAGCGGGCTTTGCGTGTCGCATTGCCTGCTTTCATTCTCCGATTCATCGCTTGTACCGCCGCATTTTCTGGTGAGGCAGAAGAAGGGAGCGTAAAAGAACGCTCTGAAACGGGCGGTGCTTGTCCCCGTCGTCTGGCTTTTTGAACCGCCAATAAGCGACGCTCAAAGGGATTTTTCCCCACGGTTGGATCAAACGTCGCTTCTAAAATCGGGTCTAGTCGTCGAATGATTTGCTGAAGGAGGACCGTCAAGTGAGACAGAATGGGTTCAAAAAAGGCGGGCGTCTTGCCCGATTTTGTCCACTCCGCTAACTCTGGAAAGGCCTCCTCTTCGCACGAGAGCTTGAGATGACCAAAAAGGGCGTAACTTATGGCGCGCACCTCAAAGTCCCTGATTTCTTCGTTCATTGTGTCAACTTCTAAAGCCACCAAGCCCTGTAAAATTCTTTTAATCGTGGTTTCTTCTCCCAAGCCTTGCGGAACCCATACCTGTTTTTTATCGGGAAGGGTTTCTGATTTTAGGAAGTCAATGGCTACCTTGCCCGCCGAAAAAGCCCGAAGGCCGACAAATAATTTGGCATAGCGCAAAGGTGTCCCTAAACATTCAGGGTGATTAAACAGTGGCGTCCATTCTTTTTGTGAGGCGTTTGTTTGACTCACATCAAAAAGACAGGGAGACAGAATAAATTGAGTGTCGATCATTCTCTCCCCGTCTTCCGTGGTTAATAACTGATGCTGCAGATCACGCTTGACGATTTTCCGTGGCACGATCACTTCAAGCGCACGACTTTTTTTCTTTGGCAGCACTCCTATTTTCTGCCACTCCTCAAAGGTTAAAACCTTTGTCGCAGTCGGAAATTGCTTCAAGAGCTGCTGAAGATTTTCCTGTGAATACCTTAGATTTTCTGCCGCAAAGCGTAAATAATGCTTGAAAGCAGACACTTCAAATAGCCCTGAAAGTTTTTTTTCGTTTTCCATTGATTCCTCCATTTTCAATTTTTAGCCCAGCGAAAGTTGTTTTTCAGGCGGCAACTCTTGCGTCAACTCTCTTGCTAAATCGGTATGGTCTTGCAAGTGAGCATAGAGTTGCGTTTGAATCAAACTCAGTTTGTCTTGTTTCAAGCTTTGTAAGTGAGCAGGAAAAGCAATCCCGCGTGCTGTCCATGTTTCACATAGTTGCGCGTAAGCTTCTTCCTCTTCGTGAAAATCAAGCACCAATTCATCTCGTTCTGCTGGACTGAGGGCTTCATCAAGACTTTTAAGACTGTCCTGATATTGGCGTACCAAGTTAAAAGTTAAAGCTGACAGCTCCTCATCAGAGAGGGCAGTCAGGTCAAAGTTTTCCAGAAAGCCAGATTCAAAGTAGTCCAATTCTTCTAAGTCGATGCCTTGAATTTCTCCTGTCACCGTTTGTTCTATGCCGTTCAGCGCAAGAAAATGCTCTGCCTCAACCGTCTCATTTTCGGTATGGTCAAGCTGAGCTTTCAATTCTTTCAGGCGTGCGGTCTTCTTGTTAAACTCTTCTTCGCGTGGAAAAGGCAGCGAGCGTTCGGCTTCAAGGCGCTCAATGGCGGCTTTAATCCGTTCAATTTCCTGAGTGGTTTTGTCTAAATCCCAGAAGAGTTTGTCTAACTTGTTATTGATTTTAACGAGCGTCCCCAACATACTGGTGATGCTCAACTGCACATGATAATCGGTCTGTCCTCGAAAGAGAAAAGTTTCATTTTCACTTTCAAAGAGCTGCCCCTCTGGGGTCAAGCCATGACTGATGTGATAAATTTCGAACCCTCGAAAGACCGCAAGCTTAGCTTGCTGCGGCGTTTCGGTTACGTGTTGCGTGATAAGCTGATGAAAAAGTTCGGCGGCAGCTTTTTTATCGTCACTTCCGAAACGTTTTTCTTTCCCCTCATAAAATAAGGTCATCTCAAAAGGAGCGTCTTTCGACTGTTCTAATTCGGACACATCTTGCTTTACAAGCACCGCACGTTCCTCTAAAACAGGAAGTTTGGCTTGCTCCCGCTCAACACGTTTACTTTCAGACACTTTACTCTCATAGTAACGATTTCGAGCCTGCTCCAAATTTTCAACTTGCATTTCTAATTGCATATACTCCGCTTTGACAGGGTCATCGGTCGCAATCGCCTTATAGACTGACGGGCCAAATTCATTGTCCATTTCATCAATCTCACGAACATTAGATTTCCCACGCATCAACTGATCCACTACTCTTTTCTTATTTTCCTGAGTTTGCCACATGAAAGAATCCATTGACCCTTTGGTAATATAGATATGAATTTGAACTTCGTCATTTTCATTGCCTTGACGGATAATCCGACCATTTCGCTGGGTGCTGTCACTTGGTTTCCACGGCACATCTAAGTGGTGGACGGCAAGAAGTTTATCTTGAACGTTAAGTCCTGTCCCTCCTTTACTCGTGCTGGCCATTAAGATTCGAATTTTCCCTGTGCGCATATCTCGCATCATCTGCTCTTTCGTCGCGTCAGTCGCTTCGTGAATAAAGCGAATTTCTTCCTCTGGAACGCCTCGTAAGACAAGCAGATGCTTGATTTCGTCATACGCTGAAAAGGAATTGACAGAGCGGTCAAGATTGTAAGAGGCGTTATTCCTGTACTTCAGTGGCACCCCCGTATCCGAAAAAATCATCTGGGTCGAGCGTTCCTCTTTCGTAGCTGCCCAAATTTCATAGATGCTGTCCACAACCTGAGTGATTTTCTCAGAATCCTCCTCCGTGTAGCGGTGGCTATCCAGCATCCGCATATCCATCGTGAGCTTTTTATTTTCACCCAAAATTTTGAGCATGTTATCCTCAAACGGCTTGACAAGACGAGCTTCAATCGCTTCCGCTCTAGCCACCAAGCCCTCAATATACTTGACTTGCTCAGGAGTGGTGTGGGACTCATGAACCACAGTTTTAGCTTTAGGGACGGGTAAATCAAGGTCTTCTGAGGTCTGAATATCCGCGACTTCCAGAAACATATTCCGCAGTTCTGGCATATTCCCAAACTTGGTAAAGCGCCGCTTGGTTTTATAATTGCCTGCGACATTCAACTCAAAGACATCTTCAATGATCCCAAAAGTTGAAACCCAACTGTCAAAGCTCCAGACGTCGTATTGCTGGAGCACGTCAGGCGCAAGGTATTTCATCATAGTATAAAGTTCCACCACAGAGTTAGAAATCGGCGTTCCTGTTGAAAAGAGTACGCGTTTATTATCGTACTGAGCGTGAAGATATTGGGTCTTCTGATCCATGTCCATGGCTTTCTGGCTCCGTGCATCCGAAATCCCTTTGACTTGTCCCAGTTGCGTTTCTGGGGCTAAATTTTTATATCCTTGCGCCTCGTCCACGTTGAGCATATCAATTCCCAATTCCTCGAAATCAATAAAGGTATCAATGTCCCGTTTTTGCAGTTTTTCGAGCCGTTCTTGGCAACTTTTTCGATACTGTTCAACCTTTTTGACAGTATGGCGCTGGCCGCTCAGTTTAGCGAGGCGCATTTGACGCTCTGCCTTGTCAATCTCGTCTTCAATATAGCGTTCTTGATAGGCTATAGACATCCCAATCTTGCCAAACTGAGAATCGGCCACCACGATAAAATCATAGTTACCTGTCGCAATACGACTAATGAACCGCTTGCGATTATCTTTGGAAAAGTCTTCCGAGTGGGCAATTAAGACCTTACTTTCAGGAAAATACCGATAAATTTCACGACCGAATTGGTCAATCAAGGGTTTTGGAATCACAAAAAGCGGCTTTTGAATCACCCCTAACTCTTTGAGTTTAAGATTGGCCGCCAGCATGGTCAAGGTTTTTCCTGACCCGACTTCATGAAACAGGCCTGCCCGTTGCTCTTGAATAATACGCATCATGGCATTTTTCTGGTGCGGACGCAGGGTAAATTGTTTGGCAAGCCCTTGAACAGTTAAGTGACTGCCGTCATACTTTTTAGGGACCACCCGATTCATCTTTTCGTTATAAATCGAGACAATCTCTTCTTGCCTATCTGGATTTTTAAGCACCCATTCCTTGAAAGCCGCCTCAAACTGTTCGCCTTTCGCTTGTAATTCCGCTGTCGCGACTTCGTCCACAATATACTTGGGCTTAGCTTGTGGCGGATTATTGGGATCCAATTTTTTAATTTCTAGCGGGCGTTGATTAAGCAAACTTTGCGCCAGCTGCTCACCATCATATCTTCCCACGCCGTATTGGTGCTCATTGGCGTCTGTCCCTTGATTGGCAACATGAACCGCATAGCTATCTGTGAGCTTGTCGTATTCAATCGTCACTCTGTCAGGCTTTTGACCTAATGCATTTTCCAAAAAAGCCGCATACAAGGCCATCGGAATAAAGCGCGTCCCAAACTTATAATTGAGTTCACTAATGGTAATATCTGTAGGAATGACAGCTTCAAGTGCGACAATGTTCGCACTCCAATCGCGGTCTTCAACGCCAAACTCTTGTTTCGTTTTGGCCTCGGCGAGCTTCGTTTTAACATCTCCTGAGAGATAATCTTCTCGTGTGGCATAACGTCCCTCGCCAACATAAAAAAGCTTGTAGCCAAGCTCTTTAATGATGTCTGCCTTACTTTGTGAATAGACGGCTGCCATATAGTCAAAATCAAGTCTTCCTTTATGATTAAGCGAGGCAAGGAGGGCATCTTCAGCCGTTTTGACTTCGATTTTCTTTGGTTGGGATTGAATGGTAGGCTCAAAAAAGACCGTTCCTTTGACTTTCATTAAGCGCTTGGTTTTTTCGTCCTCGACATCCACCTCAATTGAGGCCAGCAGTTGATAGTAGTCATCTTGCCGCATGAGCAGCGAATTGGCTCGACTACTAACATGGCCGTACTTTTTGACAAAGCTGTCATATTGCGTATTCAAAGACTGACGTAATTCCTCATAAGCAGCCACGTCATAATCTTCTTCATGTTGAATCGCAAGCAGTGCTTGGAGCGTTTTTCTAAGTTCAATCATGGCACTCATCGCTTGCACTTCCTTAGCGGAATAGTTGACATGATAAGTATAGGTTGTACTTTCTTTGACTTTTTGGGTCAAGAACCACTGCGCATTGGTTTGTCCCAACTCATACTGAGCCTCCCCTTGATTAAGCGTCCCCTCCTGCACTAAGGTTGCTCGTTCTGCATCGCTTAATCCCAAAACCTCAAAAGCCCCATCATCAGAGTAAATCTCTCCCTCAATCACATCAACTTTGAGCTGTTTGAATTGGAAATTAGGTGTTTCATCGTAGATTTGTGCTTTATTCCTAGCATAACGGGTCAACTGATTTTTGCGGGTTTCATGAACGTTGAGGGTAACACTCGACGACTTTTGAAAAAGGGTAATGGCTTCACCATTATGATAATAAGGTTTTCGATTAAAAACCATCAGCGTGTACGGTTCAATCTCAGAAGTTACTTCCTCTGGTAGGTCAAGGACGGATGCTTCCTCGATTTCATAAAGGGCAGCAGGGGTGTCAGATTTGACATACTGTTCCCCTTCTTCAAACCTAAAAGCAGCTTGGAGTTTTTCGGGCAATTTCTCATCTGAAAAATTCGCTTTGACCGCTAGTCTGCCCCCATTAAACGTTTTAATGGTGAGGTCTCCTAAAACTTGTTCAGGGTGTGCTTCAAAATAGCGATTATAGAAAATTTGGTTGCCTTTATCGTCTGTTTTAGAAGTGGTTTCAATCCATTCAGGGATTGCTTCAAAATCCACCAGATGACTGTCCTTTTGGAAAATCAAAATGTCTGAAGGCGTCTCCGTCCCCGCAATTTGCGCAAAAGCACGGTCAGGCAAGCGAATCGCTTTGAGCAGCCGCGCCTTTTTGGATAACTCGGTGCGAAAACGGGAATCGCGCTTATCCATTGTCCCCGTGGAGGTAATGACGGCCACTAAACCGCCCTCATGGACTAAATCAAGTGCGCGCTTGATAAAATAATCATGGATCACATAGGGACGATCATAGCTTGGGTGTGTCAAATGAATTCGATCCGAAAAAGGCACGTTGGTAACCACCAAATCCATCGCATTCTCCGCAAAGTGCGTGGCTTCAAAGCCTTTAGCTTGGATATTGACGGTCTGTTGGAGCTGCTTAGCAATGCTTGCGGTCAGCGGGTCAATTTCAACCCCAAAGAGGTCAGAAGACGACTTCATAGACTCAGGCATCCCGTGAAAGAAATTCCCCGTTCCCATGGAAGGCTCCAAAATTCGTCCATTCTCAAAGCCTAAGTCAGAAAGGCCTTGGTAAATGGCTTGAATAATTTCAGGAGACGTATAAAAAGCCGTCAAGCTAGACGCACGAGCGGCCTTATATTCTTCCTCTGAGAGGAGTTCCTTGAGTTCTTCACGGTAATCTTCATAGCGCGGATTCTCCTCATCAAAAAGCGTATTGACAATCTCGCCATTTCCCCAGCCCACATATTTGGCTAAAACCGCTTGTTCTTCTACCATCGCCATGCGGTGTTCCGATTCAAGCGCTTTGACCAATCGAATCGCCGCAAGATTGGATTCAATCTTTTCACGGATAGACTTTGGATAAACAAACCCCGTCTCAGGAAAATGATAATCTAAGAGCGGTGGAACTTGTATCGGCTCAGTTTCGGTTTCAAGCTGGTTCTCGTCCAGAACCATTTCTTTTGACATAGGCATCAGTTCGGCTAAATAGCCTTGCTCAAATTCCTCTTGCCAAGCCCCAAAGATTAAAGCCAAATCGCCAAATTCATGATAGGCTGCCTCAACCGCTTCCCGAATCGGTTGCTTATCGTCTTCGTTAATCCACTCAAATACATGAGCCTCTTGACGGACTTCATTGTCTTGTTGTAACAAAGAAGTGGCATAATACTCGTAAAAATCTGTGCGCTCTTTATGAATAAGAAAAAGTGTTCCGCCTACTTGGCGCGTTCGCAAGTCTTTCAGGTCAGCTAATTCTCCGAGATAAGCCGTTTTCAGCCTTTCAAGGGCATTTTGCGGAGGCAATGGACTGCGACTTTCTGGGGAGGAATCGCCTTGAACCGACTGGCCACTTTTTTCAGTTTCCTTAGTTTTCGGCTCGTCTATGAAGTCAAAGAGAGAAATTTCACTTTTCGGCTGCTCTTGCGTAGCCGTAGATAAAAAGCCTGGATTATTTTCAATCGAAACTTGTTGAGAAGTAATCAGCTGGTCATAAAGGTCTTGCCAAGAATGAATCCCTGTTCTGTCCAGTACAAATTCACTGAGCGACCCGCCACGGCTATTTTGAATAAATGTCCGCAAGTTTTTTAAGTCTAAAGCTTCAAAAAGGGCTTCACTAGAGTGGCTATAGTGCGTTATCGCAGCCTGTCGTTCTGAATCAAGGGCACCTGTTCCTTTGAGAAAGGTTTGTCCTAAGCGCTCATGAGCGTTATTAAAGAAGCGAACTTCTAAAGTGGCATAACTGCTATCAATCTGAAACCACAAATCAGGCAACGGCGTCGCAAAAAAACGTTCTGCTTGTTCTGCTTCCCCAGCAGTTTTTTCTTCTGGTAATTCTTTGGGATTGACAGACTGGATTTGGCCGAGCAATGCTTCAAATTGTTCCTTAAAATGAACAATCCCAGTGATTTGATCCGCTAAATCTGAGACCTCGTAATGCTCCGAATCAGCTTCAATTACCACCTCATTCAAAAGCCCATCAAAGCTGGTTTTAACAAGGGTTAGATTTTCACCTTCTTTCAAAATCACAAACTCTTCTTCTGGAAGGAGGGCTGTTTTGACCTGTGCTAAAACTTCTCTTGGACGAAGTCCTGTTTTTTCTTTCTCTCCCGAATTTTTAATTGGCTCCGTCTTATCAAGCGTATGCCTTAAAGCAAACCACTCTTGATATTCCAATTTTTCAGAAGAAGTCAAAAAAGCTTCCTCTTTTATCAGTTTTGCCAGCGTTGCATTAAATTGAGCCCAAGTGAGTCGAAAACGGTCCGAATGTTCCTGAGAATTAAATTGTACAAATTCTACTCCTTTTCCGTCATAATTGACAAAATAAGGACTGTCTCCAAACCCACTATGTCCACTTAACCCATACTCATTTTTTATAAATTTCACGCGGTCAGTCGCACGAGATGCTTCTTCAAAAAATTCATAAATCCGAAATTTACGATGACTGTGTTGTTGGGTTATTTCTTGGCGTAGCGTTTCTTCATGAAGAACTTCTAACGCTTTTTCGGAGGGTTTTTCATCTTCGATATTTTCTGAATCAGCGCTTTTGGATTTATCAGGCAAAAATTGAAACAAGAAATTACGCGCTGCGGCATATTGCCTTTGCCAAGAGAGATCTTCTTTTGCAAAACGCGTGCCCTCTAGCATTTGGTTCACTTGGAGTGCGGAAATTAAAAGTTCGCGGTAACCTGCCCATTCTAGGGCTGGACGAATATTTTTTCTAACTTCCTGCCAGAGGTCATAATAAGCATTGGGCGTTTTGTCTTTTTCTGACTGCCACACGGCTTTGAGTTTTTCATCAGTCAAGCTCCGCAGCTCTGAAACATGGTCCAAAAAAAGTTTTTCAATCGGGCTCTTTTCGTGGTACTGTTCCTGTGGGGCAAGGGTTGCGACATTAGACACATAGAATAAATAGGCCACATCATCGGTTTTAAGTTGCTCAAAGAGGGCTTGAACAGAATCAAGTGAGCTTTGAGACTCCTTTTTCCATTGATGAAAATTTCCGTGAAGTGTTGAGGAATCAAAGTGTGGATAGACCGCAGCGACAAGCGCCTCAATTGCTTCTTTTTGCGTGCGGGAAAGCTCCCTTGAGGCGGGAAAGAGTTCAACCTCTCGCCCGCCCTCTGGATAATCTCGATAAATGAGGTCACTCAGCACTTCCTCATAATATTGAGCTTTCCCTTTGGCGATTTGAAAGCTGTCAAAGTCTTGATAGTCTGTCAATTCTGCTTCGGAATATTCGCTTTTCCAAGCCTCAAAATTTGCCACAGCTTGACGATAAGCTGTCCAGTCTTGAATAAAAGCATCGTGGAGTTCTTGGAGCGCCGTTTCATCAGAATGCTCGACTTTTTCGGGTGCTTCATCTAGTTGAAGTGAGGTAAGTCCCTTTTCAAAAACGTCAAAGACACGGGAGCGAATCGGGGTACTCATCGAATCCGTTTGAAAATCCCCCTGTTCCGTAGAAACACCAAAAATAACCCGACAATCATCATTGGTTCTAAGCGTTCGTCCTAGATAGGTGTAATAAAACTGAACCGCTCCTTGGGTGGTTTCAATCGCATAAGTATCATAAGCCCCCGACACATTATGTCCCTGTGCTTTGAGGTCTTGTTGGTGCATATAAGAATCATAGAGCCTTTTATAGGCCGCTATCATCTCTCGATGGTACATTTCTGAGCTAGAGACCAGTTGTTTTTGGGTGATTAGAGGTTCACTCTGAGTTTCCAAAGACGAAGTGGAGCCCTTTTCTTTTTCTTGAAAAGTTTCCTCTGACTGGCTTTCATGTAGGACCTTCTGATCCGCTTCGGTTGAATCCGTGAGCGCCGTGTTAGGTTGGGAGCTCTCTTGCTCTGGAAAAGTTTCTTTTTCGTTGGACCTTTCCTTTATTTCTGAAAATTCTCGATAGATGTCCTGCAAAAAGAGATCCGCAAGCCATGACTTGGCGGCATCTTTTTCAAGCAGAGCCCCATAGAGGACTTGATTTTCTGAGTAATGCGCAACCAGTATTTCATTGACAGCCCCCACAAAAGTAAATCGGAAATCTTCAAGGGTATTTACTCGTGCGGAAGCAGACAATTTGGCATCATGAAGCAGGTCCTGTTTGACTTGATATAGCACTTCAAAATAAGCCCGATTAGGGAGGTCAAGTCTTGATTCTTGATAGATTTTCAAACTTTCCTGCTCGACTCGCTCAATCTGTTCCTCAGGAAACTGCCTTGAAATGTCAAGGGCTGTAACTTTCGGGGCTTTAGCCGCTAAAGCTCTTTGATGTTTAAGAAGTTGTTGCTCAAAGCCTCGTGTAAAGCTATTGGCGAGATTGAGCACATGAAAAATTCTTTCCCTATTTGGAATGTTGATAAATTCTCGCATGAGGTCATCTTCTAATTCAATCTTTAGGGCTGAATGAGCTTCGTAAAGTCCGTAATGCGCATAAAGGTTATAAAGCGCAACCTTTGTGGCAATTTCCTTTTCAGTTGCTGTAAATTGTTGGAGGCTTGAAAAATTGGGACTCAAAAAAGAGTTCATGGCTTTTTGCCCCTCCTCAATCATATCATCAGGAGAAGCTTGAAAGGTAGAACTTGATAAATGAGCTACCTCGCACATTTGATTTAACAAGTCTTTATCGCTAACGTTAACAGAATCCTGATTTTCCATTTGAAAGGATCTTTGTGGATAGCTCTCAATAATGGTACGGATGCTCGGTTCTTCAAAATGGTGACTATTGAACGCAACAAAGTCTAAAACTTCAATGGGTGGTGCAATCATAAAATGCTTTATGAATTGAGTGGGTGAATAATTTTTTATTGTATCTTTTTCCATGCGGTAATTCCTCCTACTATTTTTCGGGGAACGAAAAAAGCACACCACAAATTTGTGATGTGCTTTCTAAAATAAGCAAGACTTTCCCCATTTTATCCTGCTTATATCAATGATTTTCTTTTATCAAACCTCCACGCCAACAAAAAAGCTACCATGAAGGCATAAAAAAACGGCGAGTGATCTTTACGACCACTAACCGCTTACTTGTAAATACCAAAAAAGACACCACTCGGATGCCTTTTTCTATGTTTTTTATTGGGCTGCTTCCCCTACTTGTCAAAGCAAGTACTGTATTGAGTTTTCTTAGGGGGACTAGTTGCCTTTATTTTATTAAAACAGGTATTTCCTGCCTACAGAGCTTTAATCTTCTCTTTGTTTCAGAATTGCTTTATTTCCTGTTTCTCGATTAATCGTATAAACTTCTAAAACAATTCTCCCCTTAGATAAATCATTCCGATAATTTTTCAAATTGATGGCAGTCCGCGGAAAATAAAATTGCCTACTTTCGTCTTTATCTAAACCTATCGCAAGCACCATCTTTTTCGTTTTCAAGGCCTTATCTATCACAATATGACATAGTTCAAGCTTATCTGTTAACATTGCTTCTCCCTCAAATAAATCTTGAAAACCGTGCATGGCTTGAAGTTTCTCAAAGGTGTAATCTTGAATTTCTACTGACCTCGGATTCAAACTATGAGTTTTAATATTTTGCCAAAATTGTTGCTGACTACCGACATACTTAATGCCAAGCAAATGTGGCAAATTTCCCCGCTTAAAATTGAGCTGTAAGGTTTCATGCTCAGTGACGACAAAGATTTTCTTTCCGATAAAATGCTTGGCAACGTACTCCGCAATCTCGTAAATAAAACTCAGTTGTCGCTCAAAGGATCGCTCCTCTGTACGGTTCATTTTCCTAAAACTCATCAACTTTCTCCTCAAAAAAAGCCCTGCTCGATAAGGAGCAGAGCCCAATGTTAGGTTTAGTTATCGTGCCTGCCACGTTGTTCCGTCTAAATACGGACAGTAATTTCGGGTTTCGTTATCGTGCCCGCCACGTTGTTCCGTCTAAATACGGACAGTAATTTCAGGTTACAGTGCCTAACCACTTCTGTAAGGTCTCCCTTACTTCTCTTATATTATATCAAATCACTTTCCATAAGTCAATCGGATGATTTTTCCACTAACGAGTTCTAAACAGCTCTCTTTCTTTGACAAATTCAGCTTTTACGCCGAGTGACAGGGGGACAAAATGGAGAACTTTTCCAAGCGTTTATATCAATCGTTGATTCTCCGTAAAAGTGTAAATAGTAAGGATTGATAAGATTTCCTAGAAAGGAATTATAGCTACTTTTCCTTTCTTGTCCTCCCCATTATACTGCTTCAGTCAATTTTCACGGTTGCAAACGTTGCTTCTCAAACATTGCTGTCATAGCAACATTTCTAGCCATTTTCAATTAACAAAATCCCCCCTTTATTGTTAATTATTCTCGGAAATGGATCACTATAAATGGGGGGAGGACTGACTTTCTTTTTTGGCCACAGGGCGCTCTTCTTGAAGTTTACTTTTGAGGTTGATTCCCCCTTTGACTAAATAATCAGATAACAGCTCCTCAAAGTAGTGAGTTAAAGGTTCGCTCACTTCTGTCTCGTTGGCATCAAAAGCAGCAGCTCTTAGTGGGACATTCACCCCACGCACGTTCCATTCCTGAACTAATAAATCATAGCTCCCTTGCTCATTCTCATAATCGTTCATATAATCCTGTCGTTCAGAATCATCGTTTTTCATTTCGTTAATATACTGAGTTGTTTTATAGATTTGATGAATGAGATTAAGCGACAGAGCTACAGGCTCCTTTTCTGTCAGGGCTGACAGATTAAATTGACTGAAGACGTTCTCTTGCCAATAATCTAAATCATTGATGTTAACCCTCTCAATGATTCCTATCGCATGAACTGTTGAATCAACAAGCTTTTGAACATAACTCAGCGTTTCATTTTCTTAGTTTCCTTTAAAAATCTCCTGTTGGAACATTGCCATTTTCTTTTCTGTACTTATTTTTTGAACAACCTCATCAATGGTTAAACCAACGGCCTCCAGAATTTCTTGAATCCCTTCAAAGGTGAGCTGATGATCCTCTAAAGCCATGATTTCAAAGGCGTCATAAGCAATTTCTTTTTCCTTATTCTGATATTCTACCCAGTGATTCGTCGTTTCTTCAATCGGGGAGCGCAATGCTTCATCTTCTAATAGCCCTCTGCTTACGCCTCCCTCAAACTCAATCGGTACATCCACAGACTCCTCAAAGTGTTCCGTAAATTTAAGGTGATCCATCATCCAATCTTGCACTTGATTTAATTGTTCTTGATCAAAGTCAAAGATTTCATGAAGACGTTGCGACCATTCTTGTCTGATTTCAGGAATAACCCCAGGAATATTTTTTTGAATAACATTAAGCAGCGCTTCAGAACTATCGCCTACATAGAGGACTGATTGAGGTCGGTTGAAATTAGAAAGAATAAAATCTGAACTTTGATGAGCATTGACTTTTGAAAAGCCTGATTTTGCAGTATCATCCTCAAGTTCCACGATTTCAGGATACTTTTTTTGATAGTCTCTCACAATCTGAAGCAACAAATCTTTATCAAGCAGCCCACCACCAACTGATAACACTTCATTTTTTCCAGAAGCCAATGTTTTCAAATTTTTTATTTCTTTAATCATGCTAAGGTGGGTAAGCATTGTTTCTACTTGTTGTGCTTCTTGCTTTTCTTTTTGAGTCGTAAGCAAGATTTTCTGAAATTGGGGAATGTTTAATATCTCAAGTTTTTCTAATTCATTCCTCAATTCGAGTTCATCAACCAATTTATCATAGATTATTTTTACTTTTACCTCATCGGTGTAAACCATATTCCCATTTACCGCACTATTATCTAGTGCAACAAAACTCATGTTTCCACCCTTTTGGGCTAATGAGTAAAGGGTAGGTAAATCTAAATGAAAAGGGTGCTCCGCTAAATAGTTTGAAATCTCATTTTCAATGTCCAGCTTAGTCAGTTCTGTATCATTTACAGTATTAAAATAACTCAATTCATCGTCAAAGACATCGTACAAGTCGTCAAACCAATCATTTTGTAAAATCAAATGAAGTTCTTGGTCCGTCCGTGGTGTAACGGGCGTCCCTAGACGTTCAGCTTCTTGACGTTCCTCGACAGACAACTCCCCGTTATGTCGTAAATAATCTAAGGCGAGAACTAGAAATTCCCTCGCCAAGACAGACGAAGTGGAATCATACTGAGTGGAAACGGAGACAACTTTTTCCCCTGTTCTTAAATCACGACCATAAATGTCGGGTCGATTGAGAGAAAAGATAGGGAATTTCTTATAAGTATCGCCTCGTCCAATATGGCTGTCGTGATAGTAGATAGAAGACTGGGTTTGACTGGCTTGATTGAGCCACGTTGCTTCTTTAGCACTGATTTCTACTGCTGTGAAACCAAGCAGCTCTCCATCTTCTTGGGGTGTGGAATGATGAAAGTGAGCTTCTCCTCCCATTTCCGTATAGTTTTCTGGGTCAAGCACATTCACAAAATAATCCGCCCCTGCCTCCATAGCTTTTTCAGGTGCTTCAAAAATGCCCAATGTCCTAAAATCATTGGATTGGATATCATATACGGCATAATATTTTTTATCCTCCTCCAAACTATTTTCTAATAACAATGCTTCTGCGGACGCAACATAATGATACGGTTCATGTCCCACTTCCCATTCATCTTCAATAAACGTTTGCGTTTCAGACAAGGCTTCTTTTACAATGGCTAAAAGTCCCTTTACCCGTTCTTGCGCAAATTCTGAGTCGGTCCTTTTTACTTCCTCTAAGAATTCGGGAGCCTCTACCAATTTCACCAATGAGTCTGACATTCTCACAACTTGGCGATCAGAATTGACAAGAACATACGTGAAGTCGTTGTTCATTGACAAAATTTTGATTTGTTCGCTGTACACCTTATAGTCACTACTTAGACCTTGCGTAACCATATTTTCAGAAGCCCTTGTTAAAGCTATGTACACTTCTGGGTCCAAGTTTTCGTAGTTTTCATCCTCCAAAAGTTCCTCTACCGTAAGCCCTTCACTGATTGCCTCATCATAACCAAACGGGTCAAAAGCGCCCTCTATCAAGGCAATCACACTTTGATAGTGCTCATAATAGTTCCAAACTAATGTGTTTATTTGTTCATTTTCCATTCATTCCTCATTTCATTTTTGAGCAAAACAAAAGCACCTGATTTTTTTATCAGGTGCTTTCGCTGCTTTACTTCATCTTTACTATTCTTGACCGAAAACCGTCAGCTTGCTTTGGCATTGAGTACAAATTCCCTCAATCATCAAGCCTTTTTCATTTAACTTTACATCACGGAAGTCCATATCCACATGCCCATAGCACGATGGGCACCAAGCACTTGATAGGATTTTCTTCTGTTGCTCTAAAGGCAACTCATTCCACCACGTTCTTGCTTTTGCGCCCTTAACATTTTGTTCTTTTTCTAGCACGATTAATCCATTCTTTTTCAGGCATTTTCTTCATCTATTTTATCAGAAAGTCCAATTTTTTACAAAAAGATTTTTTAAAAGGGAACTTTCTTGCTTGTAAACCTCCAAAAACGTGAACTATTCGCAAAATAAACTTGAGAAAACGTGAAAAATCACTATTTATACACCTCGAAAACGTGATAAATGAGCCTAATTTACTCCTTAAAAACGTGATTTTTTCTTTTTTAGACTGAAATTCCTTTAGCGACGGGTAGATTTCCTTGAGCGGCAACGGCTTTTATTTTTTCTTGTTCCGCTTCTTTAGCCTGTTGGAGTCGCGTGTCAAAGTTCTTTTTAGATTTTGAGCGTTTTTTAGCCGTCTTTGGCTTTTCAGCTTCTGTCTGTTTTTGACCTTGCGTCGCCAGTTTGACTTTCAAGTCCTCAATCATTTTTGCTTTCTCTGACAGTTCCTCAGCCAATGCTTTTCTACTTTTGACTTTTTCAGGGGGCTTTGGCATCTCCTCCAATGCAAAACGCTGCGTTAAGTTTTGACTTATGGCTTGGAGTTCTTGACTCAATTTCAAAAAAGGTGATTTCAGGGTATTGGTCACAGAAATTCTTGTGGCTTGGAGCGCCGTTCCCATTTGATTTCTTTTATTGAGAATTGCAACTTTTACTTGATCCACAAGCTCCAATAAGTGCTCATGAATCTGTGTTAAAAGCCCTTTGACTTCTGTTTGAGTTTCCTCGTTGGACATAGTCTTATTTTCCAAGACATCCTTTTTAAATTGATTGACCAGTCCCTCAATTTTTGAAAAATGCGCCGAGAGTAGAGCTTCTAGCTCTTCTTTCGTAAGGGGACTTTTGACCTCGCTAGGAACCTCCTTAATCGTTTCTACCTTTTTTGGAGACTTCCTTGCTTCAACAGGTGAAGTGGTTTGTGATGGTTGCGGCTGCTCAACGACTGGATTTGTTGTCGCTTCATTTTGAGGTTGAGGGACGGGTGGGGTTTGTGTAAAGAGATTTGTCATTTCATCGTCAAATTGCTGGGTTTCTTTAAGGAGCGTTTGAACCACTTCGTCCTGCGTTTGCTCTAAAGCAAGCAGGTCGAGCGGAGAAAAGTCCTTATCAATTAACTGCTCATAAAGGCCATCTAAGCGAGCTTGATCCTCCTTTTTGAAATTCCATTGTAACTCACGGAGGTGCTGAGCAGCCGTCGTTTGATTCGGTGTCTTTTTCTCCTCGTCCACACGAGCTTTCTGCACGAGATAAGCTTGTGCCGCTTCGGGTAGCTTTAGAAAGCTCTCCCTTTTTTTTGACTTTTCACTGGATTCATTTTTCATCGTTATCCATCCTTTCTGTCTTTTAAGTTCATCATTCCAATCATTTTTTGCTTGTCCGTCATGAAGTGGCGGGAAATCTGTCCGTGCATATTTTGGAGCATTAGGGTACTGGTCATTAAACCGTTTCACAAAGGTTTTCCCCGCTTCATCATGGTCGTAGGCAAAGGTAATCAGCTGCTCAGGTAAACCCTCAATATTCCCCGCCAAGCGGTCAAAGGTCTCTAAAAACTTCTCCTTTTCATCAAGTGTCAGCTCCTCACGACCATAAATCTCCGCAATATAATGGGAAATTACTTGGGGTTTATAACCGTCACTTGAAAGCAGTTTGACGTTTTTGAGTTCTGACTGATGAAGTTCATAATAACTCATTAAGTCAATCGGGGCTTCAAAAACAATCAGTCGCTCAGACTGACCAATATCAAGCACCATGCCTCCATAAGATCCTGAATTTTTCAAGACCCGTTTCAAATGTCCACTAGCGTGATCCTTGTGTAATTCGGGATACGCCTGAATGCCTTGTACGCTGGCTCCTACCATGTGGTTGGGCTTATCAAAATGTTTAAAGACCACAATCGGTTCATAAAAATGACGACCATCTTCTAAGGTATTACGCCACTGAGATTGAGCAATCAAGCCCTTTTCTTCAAAAAACTGAATCGTTGCTTGGGACAGTCCCCGTTCTTCACCGAGGTACTTCTCCGCAAGTTGATTTTTGGCTTGGTCTCTCAAGTAGTAATGAAAAGGTTGTGCTTTTGGAACTTTTTGAGCATCAAACGTTTGCCAGCCCGTCTGCGTCAGGTAAGCTACTGCTTCTTTGAAGTGCGCCCGACGCTCTTCAAAAGTTCGGGCATTAAAAAGAACCAAGCTGACTAAATCAATAGGTCCGCCCCACAAATTTTCTGCGAACCAATTAAAGCGATTCTTTCTGGGGTTGAGCCAGATACTTTGATGCCCCTCCCACTCATACATATTCGAACCAAGCGCTTTTAAGCCCAGTTGCTGGGCAACTTGAAAGATATTCGCCGATTGCGCTTGGTCTAAAAGTTGTTTCCGTTTTTCATGCGTTTGAATTTCAACCATCTTTACCCCCTTTCTCGTTTTTCGCACTCTTTTTCTGCTCTAGCCAAGTATTTCTTTCCCAGAAAACACCTGCCGCATAACCTTGAATGGTAGAATCTCGCTCTGCCCGCTTCAACCTCACTTCGCCCCAAGCCGTATAACGCAAACTTTGTTCAATCCCGACGTAGCGTCGCCCTAACTTTTTGGCAACGACAAGGCTTGACCCTGACCCAGAGAATGGATCAAAGACAAGATCGCCCCGATTAGAACTAGCCAGAATTAACTTTGCCAGTAATTTTTCAGGCTTTTGGGTAGGGTGTGCCGTATTTTCTGGCATTGACCAATACGGGACTGAAATATCCGACCAAAAGTTAGAGGGCATGGTATCTCTGAATTTCCCCTCTAGGGTTTCTTGCCAATCTTTAGGCTGTCCGTTTTCCTTATAGGGAGCGAGCACCTTATGGCGCATTTTGACTTTGGCTAGATTAAAGGTATAGTCCTTGGTATTGGTTAAAAACCAAACATCCTCCATGCCATTTTTCCAGTTAATTAAGCTTCCTCGTCCCTTCTCCCGTTGCCAAGTGATTCGGTTTTGAATCAAGAAATATTGGGCAAGGAGGGGTGCAATTTCTAAGCTTGTTTTCCAGTCCGCAAAAACATAGATCGTCGCATTTTCTTTGAGCAATGGTTTTAGCCGTTCAATCCAAGCCACTGTATAGGCTTGGTAATCAGCAGCGCTCATCTTCTTGAAAGGCTTGTCCTCATAAGTTTTATCCAAATTATAGGGCGGGTCCACAATGGCTAAATCCACAAATTGCTTAGGAAGACGGTTCATTAGCTCAAACGACTCGCCACAAATGGAATGATTGACGATGGTTTCAAGTTCTTCTAAAGTATCGTCTTTTGATAATATACTAGTTGTGCTTTAGGAATATCTTTAAGCCGCCAATCAAGCGTTTTGTTTTTAGGAGATTTTGGTTTCATCTTAGGCGGCCTCCTCGTGGGTAATAACTCCATGGTCAATGATTTGTGTGGCCTGATCCAAAAATTCTTCCTCCTCGTCCATATAGCGTTTATAGTAATACCAATTTGGGTCTTGGGGATTTTGAGCCAACAATGCGGCATTCGGGTGGTCACCCACCGTGTATTTTTTGTCCTTAAAGACATACTGTCCTGAGATGAAAAGCAAAGCCGAATTGTTATTCAAGCGTCCAATTTCATCAGGTGTAAAGAGATCACGCGCTTGCTTTTGATAACTCGTTGAGCCACCACCTCGTCCATGATTTTGCGTTCGATTGCGAATGGAAATGGTCTGCTTCCCTGCACGTTGGGAGAGATAGGCTGTAGTTTCTTTCTCATCTCCACCCAAAAAGAGCAGGCTGTCACAACTATTGAGCAAGGTTTCCCACCCATTTTTATACATGGCTTTGAGCTGTGCTAAGGCTTGTAAGATAATCACAATCGACATTTCTCGACTTCTAAAGGTTGCCAAAGCTTTATCAATATTTGGTATCCGCCCAATGTTCGCAAACTCATCTAAGATGAAGCGCACATGCAATAGCGATTTACCCTCTGGTAGGGTTCTGATTCCCTGCATGACTTCATCTGCCTTTTTACGCAAGCGCTCCATGACGGTTGATAAGAACATAGCCGCAATGAAGTTATAGCTGTCGTCTGTTTCTGGAATAGCCAAAAAGACTGCCGTCTTTTCTTCATTCCATGAATCAATATCCATCGTGTCTTCCGCAATCAGATTGACGACTTTCTCATGGTCAAAGACAGAAAAGCGGGTCGCCGCAATCGCTAGAGCGCTTGACCGTGTTTCTGCTTTGAAAAGGTCATTAAAGAGTGTCCATTGCTTATAGGCATAATTATTCGGGTGGCGAGCGTTTTGTTCTTCCATCCACTCCTCCACCACACTTGGAACTTTTGCTTCTTTGCGCTCAATATGACGAAAAAGTTCTGAGACCATGCCAAGGTCTGGCGTATAATCGTTATCTTGACCATCAATCCACAAAAAGGTAATCATGGCACGGGCAAGTAAGCCCTCGGCACGTTGCCAAAAGTCTTCGCTTTGATTATCCCCTTTTTTCGTGGCCTCTGAAATCGCCCCAAAGATTCGATCCACGTCCATTTCATCTTCTAAATAATGGAAAATATTAAAACGGTCGCTGTTCAAGAAAGTGACTAAATCAAAGATTTTAACTTGGTAGCCATTTTCCACTAGCATCTTGCCACATTCTCGGATCAGTAGGCCTTTCGGGTCAGTTACGATATAGCTCCCCAGCAGTTGCATAAGATTGGGCTTGACAAAGGTATAGGTTTTCCCTGAGCCAGGGCCGCCCAACACCACGATATTTTTATTTTTTTGGTAGCGATAATCAATCGCTTGGTTAATCAGCCCCATACGTGCTTTTTGTGTGTAGATAATATTATTCTCAGGTCTTAAGTCCGCAAAATGGCTGATTTCTTCTGGACGCGCAAGCCGTGCTGAACCATGTTCTTCATTATTACGGTAAACGCCGTGGTCATTATTACGGACATAAGCAATCAGTCCCGAAAAACCGCCAATGAGGGCAAATAAAAAGCCGACCAAAGTCGGCACATAAAGAAATTGTAAGTTTTGCTCTGTTAAGAGTTCTAATAAGCCATGATCAAAGAGGCTATTGAACTGGTCTCCCAGCGTTTGCCCTGGTAAACCTGTCAAAAAATTTCCTGACCAAAAGCCCAAAATAAAAAGCACTCCCGATAAAATCAGGTAGTGCTTCAAATTCTTTTGATAGGGGCGTGTCATATCACTCATCTTAGCCCTCCCATCTTGGGTGCGACTTCCGAAGCTTTGGACTGTCGTCTCGCCACACGGGAGAGCCGCTCAATTTCTTGGGCTTTGCCCGCTTCAAGTTTTTCTTCAAAAGTTTGTACATTTGGGTTTTTAACTAGTTGACTTGCGACCTCGGCAGGGCGGGTTGTCAATTCTGACAAAATTCCCTCTAAAGCCTTTTTAGCTAAGGCTTCGTCTTTCACTTTGAAAAAGATATTCGTGCCCTGCTCGACTTTCTTAAATGCAAACGGGAGACCTTGTTCTTCAAAATAATGTTTGACTTTTTTCAAATCCACCTCTTGCCGTAGAAATTGTGAGGTTACAGGGTCTGTCGCATTCAGCAAACGATGCAGTTTATTTTGTCCCGTCGTCGGGGTGTCTTGTCGCTCTAGCCACGTATGAAGGCCATCACTGGACAAATTCTCTAGGATTTTGAGAAGGGTGCGTAGCGTATTGGTTCCATTGACGACAAATTTGTCAATGACTTGTTCTTGATCCATGTTCCTCCTTTTCTACAAAAAAAATCAACCTCTTTTAAGATTGATTTCCTGATTAATTATTTTTTCAATGCTCTTTTGAATCTTTCAAAATATCAAGCCAAAGTCCTAAGATTTTTTCTCATTAGTCTAATTTCTATGATTTCACGTACAGTAAAATTTAAAAAGGTCCTAACAAAGAATTAATTCGATTTCTCTGCTAATAGATAGTAACCAATTTATCCAATGTCAATCCACTTGCTCCTAACCTTTTAGCAATATTTTGATAGAACAGCCTTGTTCCATAGTTTTCTTTGATACTAATAAAAATTAGTTTGCTTTTTGCCCTTGTAGTTGCCACATAATGGTTATAGAAACTTACCTCATCTCGCAAATTATAATCCTCAACAAACAGGATAACTTGATCAAATTGCAACCCTTTTGAAGAATGAAATGTCATCGCCCTATGGTTGATGTTATCTGATTTGAACGCTTCAATATATCTGTCTGTAGAAATAGTTTCATAAAGAGCTGATAAATCTTTAGGCTGAGCTTCATATCCTAGAAATGTAGCAAGCTCTGAAACTTTTTCCTTAAATTGATTTTCATCAACAACGTTTGTCTTTAACCCCTGTAGGAATCTCTCCAACTTGCTTTTAATCTTCGAGTCTTCCTCCGTCCCTGAAGGGATATCATAGATAAAATCAAAAACCGAATAGGTATCAACTAGTAAATATTGTGCTATTGCATAATAGAGCCATCCTGCATCATTTGAAATATCTTCAATTGGAGCTTTGGGAATAAATTTGAAATCCATATCATTCGCACACAAAATATCAGCAGCACTTTTCGCATTTGAATTAGAAAATCTCAACAAAGCAGAAGATTTGTCTGCATCCCAAAAACATTTGATTTTTTCAATCCAATCTTGTTCCGTACAATTTAACAAAATAATATTCTCTATGCTGGTTTGTTGATCATAGAGACTGGAAGTCTCTTCAAAAAGCAGATTTGAGTAGTTTTGAATCTGTTTATTTGAACGGAAGTTATCAACCATAAAAAATTTTTCGAAATTTCTTTTGCCAATAATACTCTTGAATGCTTCAGGATTAGCACCTCTCCATGTATATAAGGATTGCTTGTCATCACCAACAATAAATAAGTCAATGGTCAATGAATCTGTCAAATACATAAAAAATTCATTCATTGCTGTATCACAATCCTGATATTCGTCAACATAAATTTTGAAATATTTAGCTTGCAGGTACAGTCGTGCTACTTCTGACTTTCTAAGTATTTTTAGAGCTAGTTCGAAAATAAAATTCTTATTATTATCCTCATAGCTTCCTAAAGTGCAGTTTTCAGAAATGAAATTCAACCCTTCTTCGTAATTATCAAATTTTAGACTATAGTCAGTCGTCATCTCACAATCAAATTGTACACCGTAGGCATCTTTCATAAACGGTTTGATAACTTCTTCGATTGCAAAACTATTATTAGTACCAATAAAATATCCTGTAATATCTACAGATAGTCTTTCTTTTATTTCTCGCGCGGCTTTAATTGTAAAAGTGATTGCTGCAATAACACGATGATCCTTATTCTCGTCTATTTCTTTCGCAATTTTTGCGACCATTGTATGCGTTTTCCCAGTGCCTGCACTTGCTCTAACAATCAAGTTGCCTGCTGTGTCAACAATTTTTTTCTGAGTATCTGTTAATTCCATTCTACCAAATCCTTTAGACAAGCAAAATTATAATGTTCATATACTTCTCTACAATCTTCATCAGTTAATTTCTCAATAAGCTCAACCATGTGATTATTTTTAGCTGCTTGAAGATAAGTAACTGGATCTTTTACCTCAAAATATTCAACAAGATTATCGTGGAGAACTTCATCTAGGTCATTTTCTAAATCAACTTTTGATAAATAAACATGATAGTATTCTCTTATCCGATTCAGTGTTGGAAGATTCTGTTCAAGTTCATAAAGCTGTTTTCGATATCCGATAGAATTTTTTGTAAATTCCTCCTTACTTTCATGAAAATCTCTCATTGGCCAGTCTGTCACAAGTGTTCCATTAGTCACCCCATTGATTCTGGAAAATCCCAGAGCATAGCACCCTTTATTTTCCCGCCATTGAATATCATTATCCGTTTTAATAACGTAATGAATTCCTAAATCTTTCAAAATAGGTTGGTAGTTCTTGAATCCTATGCCATTAACTGAAAGAATATACATTCCGTTAACTTCATAATATGGTTTAATCACTGAAAGAACTTTATCAAATAAAAGCTGCTCAGACGGTCCTTCTACTAACAAAACCTTATTCGCAAAAATTGCCTCCGCAAGCAAGCGGTTAAGCATTTTCTTATTATCTTGAAAGTCAGAAGGTACATTATAAAAAGCGCTCTTACTTGTCACTCTCCTCTCAGCAAAAATTCGCACCAAAGTGACTTTGTTCATTTCATACAAAATATAAGGAGAATGGGTAGAAACAAATAAATATGGATAGCTCTCTGAATTACCAAATAGAATCTGAGAAAGCTCTATCTGCAAAGATTTATGAAGATTGTTTTCAGGCTCCTCTACTAGAAATAAATTTATTCTTTTATCTGCTTCTTGCTCCGCTAAAAGTGTAAATAAAGAGTACACAACCAGCTTTTTTCTACCCTCCCCTGCCGTTGGATAAATGTTATCATCGCCTTTTTTCTTCATGTAAGGGACAATATTAGAATAGAGTCCCTTCACTGCAATTTCAGATTTAATTGAAATTGAGATGTTTTCATCATTGAATTTTTGGTATGCAGGAGTTATCCTCGACTCAAAATCCGAAACTCCTGAAAGGCTTGAAATCTTTTCGTTCAGTTCACTAACAATAGATTTTATAGAATCATTGATAACCTTGTCGTCCTCTGTATCACTTTGGATAAACTTCTTGATATTCCGTTTAAAAAGAACATCCATATCAACATAAGAATCTATATAAAAGACATTAAATACGTCATCAATATCAAAACGGGTCCCTCTAGGTTTGATTTCCTGAAGATTTTCTTTATCTCCACCCCAAAATAATTCAGCAACTCCAACCATTTCAGAGTTATCATATTTCGAAATTAATCGTATGTATATTAAGTCTTGCCCTGATAAAATTGCCCCTCTAAGCCTCGCACGCAGTTTAGAGCTGTCCTCATTGTTATCACTAATATCAACGGTAACCAAAATTTCAATTGGTATTTCCGTTTTCTTCTCAAAATAGTCTGAGTCCATAAAATCATTTCTACGAATATCTCTATCAAAAACAAATCGTAAAGCTGTCAGAAGATTTGTTTTTCCGACATCATTAAGCCCGAAAAATACATTCTTATTTGATAGGTCAATGCTTATATCTTCAAAACTTCTGAAGTTTTTAACCTGTAGCGACTTAAATTCCATAATCTATTTTATCCTTAAATTTTTATCCTTAAATTCCGAATTGTTTTTGAAAATCAAACTAACTTTTGAAAGGAGCAATCAACAAGCTCATGCATACCGCCAAACAATAAGTTATCTGTGAACCATTTGAGGTATTGATCCGTGCGATAGCGAGAAGTTGTAGCCGCATTGGCTAGGACAAGGGCATCTCTGAAGAACTTAGAATTTTTCTTGAACGGTTCATTATTCACTTCAAAGCCCATGTGGCGCAAATACTTGATTAAAAAGACGGCAGACGTTCTGGTATTCCCCTCACGAAAAGGGTGCGTTTGCCAAATCCCAGAAACAAATTTCATCACTTGATCCGCAATCTCGTGTCTTGTCATCGTAGAATAATCCCGATTTTTCTCCATTTCAAAATCGTAAGCAAGATTATCCGCAATCATAGCAGCACTGGCATATTCAACACTTTTGCCATTCAAGACAGGCTCTGTTTTGGTAATGTTTTCTGTTCGATAACGTCCGACAGGGTAGCGGAAGCTCTCAATGCCTTGAAATAGGCGTTTGTGATAGTTGAGTAAAGTCACGGGACTTAGGCTAAAACCTTCTTCTGCTAAAATCTGGGAAATCCGAAGAGACGAAATATCAGCTTCTTCATAGCGTTTGTCATCTTCTGTTTGGTTCTCCGCATAATAACTTTTGACATTTTGCTCAACTTCCTGATAGCTGGCTTTCCCGTCAATGTGGGCTTGGGCTTGTTGCACCATGTACTCCGACGGCTCTAAACCATCTGTTTTTTGAAGGCCAAAAGCTGTTTCCCAAAGGTCTAACTTATAACGGCTGCTATATTCGGTCTTTTCAACCTGATAAGGACGTTCTTCATCAAAGGCCATTTTTTACCCCCTTTTGTGTTTTTTCACTTTCTCCATTTTGAACCTTGGAATTTTTGACTGCATTATCTTGTGCCTCTTCCGCTTTTTCAAGACGCTCATAAAATTTCTTTTTATGAGGTTGAACTTCCAAAAGTTTGGAAGTAAAGGCTTTGACTGAGGCCATAACCTCTGAAAAGGAAATAGCTTTTGCAAAATCATGCTCCTCTTGATAACGCCGCCAATGATATTGCTGCAAATCTGACTGCTCTAAGAAGTCGAGAATTTTCAAGTATTCCTCTGGCTTAATCTCCCGACTTCTTTGTTTTAGTGTTTTTTGGAGCGCCGCAAGAATGGTTGGATAATCAATCTTTGGGTTCAGCTTGGTCAAGAAATAAATATCATAGAGGTCTTTGGCTCTCGAATTTGTATCATCATAACCCTCAGCTTTTTCCCCCTTACCAAAAGAAATCGTCGCTTGAATTTTATCGGTCAAGATCTGCTCAAAAGAATAGGTATTCAGGATAATCGCCCCTTCCTCAAACATCAAAGGAACCAAGGTGTCTTTATTAGGGGGCAATAAAATCTCGCCTGATGTTAAATCCAGATCAAGTGGATAGCGAGATTTGCCATTGATAAAGTTGATTCTAATATTAAATCCGCTAAAGCCATCCATATCCTGACGTGTGGGTCTAATCGAAATCCTCTCAAAATAGTGATGTCCCAATTCATCAGGACTTTCAAGAGTTGCCACGAATTTTTCCGCTTGTTCTCTTGTCCATGCTAGATTTTGAATGGTCGCGTCTAAATCTTTGGTGCTCCGATGTTCCAAGCCATAAGTTGCGGTTAGTAAATATCCCCCTTTTAGAATGAATTTGTCTCGGTAATCTGAGGCACTAATCTTTTTAAGAAGTTGCTCTAATCCAAACAGCTTAGAAACGTTCTTTAACGGAGCTTTGGTTTCTGTCGCTTTTTGCTTAATGAGGTTATTCATTTTTTGTTGGCTAAGCATACCTTACCTCCATTTGTTTGACCTGATTTTCAATTCCGAAGAATTTTGCATAATCATAGAGCCTTTCCAAATCTTCAGGAGCACTAAAGTAATCATACAAAGCCTCTTTTTCCTCATAAGTTGGAGGAGTTGTTTTTCTTAAAATATCTACGATAATACGCTCTTTATTATAGGTTTTCACAGGATTCCCCTCTGGCGTCCTAACCGTTTCAACACCCAACAGATACTCGTCTTTTGGCGCAATTTTTGCCAGAATGTCTGTCTGATTGAAATTTTTATTGTAGCCTTGAGGGAAAGTGATGTAGAAGTAAGAGGATAGGACGGTACTCAAATTTTGCAATTCAAAAGCAGAGAGGCTTGAAAAAATCCCCTTGGTATAAATAGATTGCAAGCTAAAATACTCATCTTCTAAGGCATCAGGTAAGACATAAACACCACGCCGAGGACGTTCAATATCCCCACGGTCAAATGCTTTTCTAAGCGTATCTTTATCAATGCCGTGCGCTTGTGCCACTTTGACAGGCAAAGTGCCATTGTATTGTTCAAAAACTTGCATGACTTTATCACTTAACATGGTCTTTCCCTCCTTATCCTCTATTATACCACATTTTCGTATAAAAGCGGAATTGTCACTTTTATCTTTCAAGTCTTCCCCTCTAATCCGATGACCCTAAGCAATGTGGAAAGCACTTGTTCAGATAAGGCTTGCGCTTTTTCACGCTGTTCCTCTAAGCGTTTTTGACTTTCCTCAAAAATCAGAAGTTCATATTTTTCTTTCAGCTCTTGCTCTGTGGTAAGACGGTTTTTTTGAGCTTCTAGCTTAGCCGCCCGCTCTTTCTCGTCAAATTCTTGTTTGACAATTTTTAGTTCAGCCGCCTTGGTCGCTTCAATTTTGGCTCTCTCTTTTTCCAGTTCTTGCTGGTAGAGAACTTGAAAACTCTCCTCAACTTGTTTGGTAATCTCGGTCTTGTCTAGCAAGCCCAGAGACTTTAAGACGGACTCAGGAAGAGGTTCTCTATCCAGTATTGGTAACAGTTCCTCTACCTCTGTATTGAGTGACTTTTTTGAAGCAGATAAAATTTTGGGGAGTGGGGCAGACTTTGGAGACTCAACAATTGCTGGCTCATCTTCTGGTTCTTTTTTACTTTCAGCTTGTTTGAGTTGTTGCTTCAAAGCCTCAATTTCAGCTTTTTGCGACTTGACCTGCAGGGAAAGCCGTTCATTTTCTTCATCTTCGCTTTCTTCTGTCTCTTCATCCATGACGGATAAATCAGGCGCTGGCGCATAATCCTTGACATCAGGAACTTCTTGTTCACCTGCTTTAGGACGGTCAAAGGTCATCACTTTAGGAAAACTTTTTTCTTTTTCTAAGCGGTCTTTTTCTTTAACGGGTTGTGCGGCATAGAAAAATTCTAACCAGTCGTCATAGTCCTCTTCCTCCGCAATCAAAACAGGAAGTTGAAGAGCGGCGGAATAAATTTCCTGCTCGCTTTTTGCTGTGGTTTTGTATTTTGTCAAAGTGACTGAGCCATTCACTTTTAATTCCTGCAAGCGCAGATTTTCCGCAATCACCCAGTTGATGAGTTCATAAGCATCTGACACCTCTGTTACTCTAAAATTGATACACTCCGTCATCTCATAGCGAAAAGCAGTCTTTTTAAATGGATTCATGACTTTCCTCCTCTGGATGTGCTACTGGAAGCAGCGGTTTTTCCCGTTTGCTTGGACTTTTGGCTTGTTCTACCATTTGCGGCATTTGTTTTAAGAACTCCGACATGGTCAACTGATGAGAAACCAAGATTTCCGCGATGACATTGGAGTTAGTCGCTTCTAATTCTTCTTTTTTACGTGTTATTCTTTCTTCAAGGTCTTTTTGCTTTTGTTCTAAGTCTGCCAGTTCTTTTTCTTGGCGAAGTCGCCGATTTTCTAAATCACTAAGTTTGGTTTGTCTTACCATTACTGATTTCCTCCTTTTTCTGTTGCACTTGATGATGTCACACCACTTCCTGTAATTTCTACCTTGTCATTCGGCTTAGTGCCTAGCGTATTGGAGGAGGAACTAGCAGTCGTACTTTCTGGATAGGCGTTTTGATTTTCTGCGTCTAAGGGTTCTGAAAAAGCTACATTTTGAATATTATTGACAAGGAGCTTTTTTCCTTGTTTGGTGTAACTCAATAGAATCGTATCCGTGTTTTCTTGGTCTTTCAATTCGCCGACGCTTGATTGAAGACTGGAGCGCTGGGTATTGGTGTAATGCACCACACAAAGCGCCGTCAAATCTGTTTCATCTAGGTAAATCGTGGCTTTTTGATAGACCTGATTGATAATATAGCCTTTATAAGCCTGATTGACAGGCTGATTTTCTGTCGCGACGGCCTCACGGTACATTTCATCAGTCATCAGATTTTTATAACGATTCCGATTTTCCGATAATTCTTTTTTCGTGTAGTATTCAGTCAGAAAATGCGTGACATTGTTCGTTGAAAGGCTAGATGTGGAAATAACCTTCGCGGGAACCTGCTTTTGAGACACTTTGGCAGGTTTTCCGAGTCGCAGCCCCACCAATAAACCTGTTAACAAAAGCAAGACCACCGCTGCAGCAATGCCTAGCCGTTTGACCAGTTGTAATTTTTGTTCGTTAATCAATTTTTACCTCTATTTCCTTATTTTGTGGGGTCAATAAATGTAATCCCAGCGTTTGATGAAATCACGCGATAGCTAATCTTGCCAGAGCCAGGGTCAACCACATTCATCTCACTCACGAGAAAGCTTCCGTCTGGATTGACGACCTCCACAAAAGCAACGTGCCCATAAATGGACGAACTCCCATCTGTCCCTGGACTAAAGGAGGCCATATCGCCTACTTTTGGCGTGGAAGACGTCGCATAACCCGCTGCTTTAGCGCTAATTCCCCATTGACCACCATTGCCAAGATTTGCTGGAATGTGATTTCCTAACTGGTATTCTCGGTTATAGACATACCATGTACAGTTATTGAGGGCATAATTATTGCCTGGATAGCCCGTTACATCCTGTTCATTTGGGGCTGGTTCAGTCAGTTTACCTGCATATTCTGGTGGAACAGACACGTCCGACTTTCCTGAGCTCCCACTTGACGCACGTGTGAAGTAGGCCTGCCAATTTTGAGCGGCTTGGATACGTTCTGAAATTTTATCCCCAGGATTTCCCTCCCAATAGGTCAAGAAATAATTGGTTAGGGTGGGCAAGTCTTTACCTACTTTTCCTTGCAGGGTATTATTCAAAGCAGTAATCGCACCGGGCGAATCCCCTGTGGTCGCAAACTGGATTTGTAAGCTGCCGTCATACCACGGTTTCTTTTGGGCTTTGGCAAAGGCTTGGAGCGCAATGTCGCGTTCGTTCGTCCACTGCCCTAAGCCAATGCCTGCCTCTTTAATGGCGGGGTATCTAGCAGCATAAGCCGCATCCATCTTTTCAATCGCAAAACCTGCCGCTTGTGCTGCCTGTTTTTTCGGTCCCATTTTAAAAGGTTCGTCGTAAATGGTTTCAACCGCCGTCGGGTCAAGATTTCCCTCTACTTGATAATTTCCAAGCACCGCACAAATTCCGTTCAAAGTTCTACCGTGTGCCATGGCATAATTGTAAATGGCTTGGGCAGAGGCTAACTGACTACTGTCAGGGTTGTAATCATTCGCCGCAAGCTGTGTCATTTGCGTATAAGTGACTTTTGGAAAATAAAAAGCAGGATTGACCCGCTTCCAACTTTTCGTTTCGTCATCGTATTTTTGAAGGGTAATTTCAAGGGTACTGGCTAAACTTTTTCCAATCAAAGCGCTAGAAGTGATATTTTGACCATTGGTGAGTCGGCTCGTATCTATCTTTTGGAGGCTGACTTTTTCTTCTTGGTTGGTATTTTCAATCGTGACTTGCTGGTTGGAATTGACCGTTACTTTACCTGAGAGTGGCGCGACAATCGGTTGATTTTCAGAAGTTGTGACCTCAATGCTTTGGTGGAGGTCAGCGCCCTCATAGCCAAAGCGCCGATTGATGATGAGATTATCTGTCGCATAAGGAAAAGCCAGTTGACCGTCAAGCACCTGATAACCCATTTCTCGAATCATTTCATTCATGGTGGAGTTATCGTCTGAACTGAGCGCATAAGTCCCCTTTTTCTCTAAGTCGTCCATTGTCGTTACTTCATAATTCGGTGCTTTCCCATTAAGGGCTGTCCATAAATCTGAAAGGTAGGTTTTTGCGGGTTGTCCATTAGACAGCACCCCATTGACCTCATAATCGTCAAACTTCTCATTCATATAAAACATCACGCCATCAAAATTCGTGTAAAACTGATTGCCGTCTTTGGAATGGTCGGCATCTAGTTTTGTCATCTCCACCCATGCGTCCGTGAGTTCAAAGTCGTTTTGCTTGATTGAGGGATTGGGAACATCTGCGGCTGCCGCTACAATCATCAGAACCAGAAACAAAATCAGACTTGCCAGCCAGACGACAGGATTGTGCGCTAAGCCTTTGAGGGCTTCTTTAGGCGAAATCTTCCCGCGAAGCAGGTTCATCACAAGGGACGTTGATTCCTTTGCTTGTTTGGCTTCTTTTCTCAATTTCTTTTGTTGGATAAAGCGTTGATAGCGGCGCTTTAGCTGCTTATGGAGTTTTAAGTCATCAGGTGTTCGGGTAAAGCCTTTGCCTTGAACCCAATTGAACGTTCGATTCGTCAGCCCATACGTCCGTTTAGTCAGTCCCAAGGCGACACGTCCCCCAGATTTGGTTAACTCGATGTGCTGCTTTGTAAGGCTAACCTGCCGCATGGTCTTTTGGACTTTTTCCACCCCATCAGAAACCGTCTCATCACTTTCTAAGACACTCGCAGGTGAGCTCATGAGATTTTCTTTCACCGCTGCTTGACCATTGAGTTTAAGCTGCGTCGGGAGATAAGACGGGTCTTGCTTTTGCATTTTTTTGAGTAAGAGTTTTCTTGCCGCAAGCTCTCGCTTGGCTTCACTCACTTCTTCTTGGGCGGCCTGCGAGATTTCATTTCCCTTTTGAGAGTGGAGCGCGACCACACTCTGGTTTTCCTTCAACGTCAGCTTTTGAGCGCTTTTACGTTTGAGGCGCAACATCTTCCGTGCAAGATGAACATTTTTTGAGGCCGTAAGACGCATTTGACGGGGTTTTTGCTTGACCGTTTCTTTAAGGAGTTCATTCGCTCGCTGTTTGACTTGAATGGATTTTTTTAGCTGGTGCTTTTGTTTCTCGTCCATTATTCCTCCCACCTAGGCGGCATTCGCGTCTGTGTTCATCAATTCAAAGAGCGCCGTATCTTTTGGAATCGGATTTTCAAAGGGTACAATCGTGCCGCCCGCATAAATCAAACCTGTTCCTTGCGGCGCGGTTTCTTGGACATATTTAACCAGTTGTGGACTTAAGGTCATGACCTCCCGCAAGCGATTGATGTCATCAATCTTTTGGCGGAGCAAGACAATAAACTCACTGTTGGTAATCATGGCGCGCCCTGCTTCGGAGTTTAAGAGCGTCCCAATCTTTTGCGTAATGCCATTTGTGACCGTACCATATTTACGGACACGCGACCAAAGGCCTGAGAACCATTGCGCGGTGGCCTCGTCATTAAACATCAGCTGCAATTCATCAAAGTACAAGTGCGTCGTGACTTTGCCTTGACCTGAAACGACCTGTTTCCAAATCTGGTCTAAAATAACTTTCATGGCAAACGGTTTGAGTCGTGGGTCTAGTTGCTTGATATTAAAGACGACAAAGCGGGCGTTCAAGTCAATATTGGTTTTATGCGCAAAAATATCCTGTGAGCCAATCGTAAAGCGTTCAATTTTTGTCGCAAAGTGCTGAGCCAATTCCTCGGGTTGTTCCAAAAGGACTTTATGCCACTCGACCAGCGTTGGCTCTTGATAGCGGTCATAGGTCAAACGCGTCACGCGATCGACCATGGTTTCTTCCGCATCACTAAAGGATTTTAAGAGGCTGTCAAACAGACTACACAGGAGATTGGTTTTCTCTTTAATCAAGTCCACATTACGGTCTTCATCTTTTAAAAGGTTCTTATCCACCAAATCTAGGATATTTAAGTGGTGCGGGGTGCCTGTAGAAATATCCAAAATCTCTGCGCCGAAACGCTTGGCAATTTTGAGGTATTCACTTTCAGGGTCCACAATAATCAAACGGTGCTTGCGCCATTTTAACAAGACATTGAGCATTTCCCATTTGACCGTCATGCCTTTTCCTGAACCTGATGAACCAAGATAGAGACCACTTGGCGTAATCAAATCTTTGAGGCGGTTGACACTAATCATGTTATGGGTCAGTTGGTTACGTCCATAGAAAAGGCCATCACGACTTAGGAGATTGATATTTGACCACGGAATTTGTGTCGCCACATTCAAAGAAGTCATATCCCGCATGTAGTTCATCTCCACATCCAGATAAGGTTTACCAATCGGAAGAATGGTATTCAAGGCTTCTTCGTTATACTGCTCCACCGCTTCAAATTCCACATCATAAGTCTGCCCAATTCCTAGAATGGTTTCCGTGTTTTTATCCAGTTCTTCTTTGGTGTCCGCTGCCTGATAGACCGCAAAAATGCCTGAAAAGAGCTTTTGACCTTCTTCTTTGAAGGCATTCAACTGTCCCTCAGCCGCATACTGAATCTCACTTTCTTCACCAGAAATGTCATCATCTGAGAACCCGCGTTTGAAGTTTTTCCGTTGTTGTTTGCGAATCTCGGAACGGTTGAGGGTCTTTTTGGTGTTAATGTCTTTTCTCGCTTTGACCATATCGTAGGTTTGCGCATGCAGGCTAATGTCTAACTCCATGCCTGCTCCACAAAGCTCTTTAATCAGCTTGTCCTCTAAGTATTTTGGAAATTCGCGGACGTAGAAGACACGGGCGTAGCGTTTACCTACCCGAAAGAAATCTGCGCCATTGGGGAATTTCAAATGGCTTGGGACAATAAAAGCCTTGCTGGGGAGGTTTGAGAGGGCGATGTCTTGATAGCTGGCGGTAAAAGGATGATTGGGTCTCAACAGGTCATTCATGACCTCTAAGCGATCAATTCCCGTCAGTGGCTGACTTGTGAGCTTCACGTCTTTTGCGTCAAAGCGATTGATGAAATTGGTGTTTAATTTATCCAGTTCGTGGTTGGCGATGGCAAGCGTTCTTGCCTTGGTGGTAAAAATCGCATATTTTGTCGCTGTAAAATTCTTCGGGTCTGTTTTTTGTTGGCTTTGAATGACCGTATTCATCTCTAAACGTAAACTGTCATTTTCATCGCCTTGATAGTCCTGCAAAACGTGTTCTAAGCTGCTTGCCTTGACCCTGCGGTTCGTAATATAGAGCTGATAGCGAGAGTTTTGATTGAGCGTATTGAGAGCTTCCACATAAGAAATCACGGTATTATCTTGCGTCCCGCCATCAGAGATTTCATAATTTAATTCGCCCAAGCGATACATCTTTGAGCTTTCTTGTCCCACAATGTGCATGAGTCCATTTTCAAATTGACTGGTGTATTTGATACGGTGCATGCTGTTTGGATTGGCTTTTTTCTTAGAACGTGCGGTTCGTCGCTTCGCTAAGGAGGAAGTCTCCTGTTTCGCGAATGGTGCTTTTTTCAATAAATTCATTGGCCTCATACCTCCTGATCTGACCTGTGGTGTAAAAATTGTCTTCATAAACAAAAAAGAGTTCGAGCTTTCGTCTTACTTTTTTCCATTTTTCCATATAATCCAACGCTGGAATAGTTCCCAAAAGAAGTGCCGTGGGGAGTGTCACCAAATAAAAAGCCCAATCAGGAACCAAGAACGATTCCGCAAGGGCGACAAGCGTAATCCCAAAGAATTGAAACCCAATCTTGATTTTTTTGAGTGAAACCCCATGATATTTCTTTTCGATTTTCGATAAGTCTTTATAAAATTCTGATTGTGCCATTAGCCAAGTACCCCCATCAATTTATTAGCCAAGCGTTGCGAGCCGATAATGAGTAAGATGAAAATAACGGCTTTTCCGATGACGGTAAAGAATGCCCCGACATTACTTAAAAAGTCGCCACTTGCACTAACGGTCAAGAAATCACTGCTCACAATCGCGGGATAAATCCCGATAATGAGAATCAGCAAGCTCCCTTGAATCACAAGCGCCCCTAGCTGTTTGAGAAAACCCAGCGAGATACTTCTCAATTCATCATTCATAAAGAAGACGACCATAAGAGGCGCTAGACCTTTATAAAAGAAGAGGGTTAAGGCACGCAGATAAACAATAATACTCGTAATCCATGAGCCTAACCAATCGACCACTTGGGCAATCGCCATCAAGACATAAAGAAAGGGCTTCTCATACCATGCAATCGAGCCTTTGATGGTTGGAATGGTGGTTTTGAGATTTTGAGAGGGCATGACCGAATTAATCCATTCGGAAATCTGAATGCCCAGCCAAATGAGCGCATCCACAATATAGGGCGAAAGCATAATCAAAGCGTAGGCCATGAGATATCTTATGGCCAGGTTCGCAAGCAACTCCATGGTGGGCGTTCCGCCCTCTTTGATGAGTTGCTTTCTAAACTCCAACCACTCGACCATGAACAGGATCGCCAAGAGAGCAAGAGAAATGGGAATCAAGACTTTTGTGACTTTATCAATCACACCACTCACAACGGGATTATAGTCATGCAGGTTCTTAAATATCTGCTTGACCGTATCGGTTGTAACATTCATGATGTCTCCTTAAAATTGAATGAGGGAAAGGGCAGCCACAGCGGCTGCCGCAATCGCTGCGGCTCCTCCTGCGATAATGCCGCCCATTAACATACCTGAGACGCCTTTATCGACTTCTTCAGGGCGGTCATAGGACAAGCCCTTTCGCATGGTGTTAAAGTTAATCAAGATTGAGATGAGCCCCACTACTGTGATAATGGCTCCAATCGCGGTAATAATTTTCTGTACTTCTGACATTTTATTTCTCCTTTAAAATTAAAAAAGGCAGTCGAAACTACCTTAAACGGTGTGTGCTTTTATAAATGAGGACTAGCCGTCCTCAAAATTAGTCGCATAATCAAATTCTTCTTGGTTCGAAAAAGTCTTTGTGTTCTTTTCCCGATTGCCCTCGCGTTTGTGATAATTCACGATTAAAATTTCTCCTTTCATTTTTTCAATTTACGGCGGAGCTTGCGCTTCAAGCTAACCAGCGCTTTGCGTTTCAATACGGCTACACTTAGAAGAACAAGAGCACCCAAAGCGGCTAAGAGTCCGCCACCTTTATCGCCTGTTTTAGGTAAGACACTCGTGATGACTTGTAACGGAGTCTTTGGCGGCTGCGGGGATTGTGGACTTTGAGGTGTTTGCGGAACGCTTGTTTTTTCGACATGAACCGTTTCAGACGTGGCATTTTTATCCCGAAACTCAGCGACTTTGATGTCCTTTTTCGTTGTGTCGTCTTTCATGAATAAGTCTTCCATCGTGACTAAATCATGCCCAGAAAGCGAACTTGCATCTAGCTGGACAGGAATTTTAACGGTCATGACGGGTGCAGTTGCCACAAAAGTCACGCTACCTGTTGCTTTCACTTCTTGGTTGGTTGTCTTATCCCAGATAAAGCCTGGGACTTTAACCGTATAAGTTTGTCCAACAGTGAGCGGACGGTCTTTATCACTTGTCCAGTCGTCCACATAGGTCGCGTCTTTCACAGGTTTCAGGGTATTTTTCTCGACTTTTGTACTGCCGCTTGGCGTGACTACTTGATTTTGACGAGTTTCGGTCGCTTTCGTGACTTGATGACCTGATGTATCAAACACCGTTTCATTGGCCGTATTGACAATTTTCGTCCCATTTGGGGTGCTGTCTTTGACCGAGACGGGTAAGTCAATGAAATAGCGCTCGCCAAGCGGGATTTTAGTGGTGTCCACAATTTTAACGGTTTGACCGTTCGCATCTTTGATTTCCTTTGTGGCCTTGAAAGCAATGGTAATCGGGGTTTTGCCCTTCGTTTCTTTTCCTGCCGTCACGATGTAAAGGCTAGGAGAAAGGACTTGACCTTCACTATTTCGGATGGTGATTTGACCCAGTAAAAGGTTCAGATATTGCGTTGGCAAGTCATCTGTCATTTGAATTTCAGTTTCTTGGGCTGATTGGTTCAAATTGCGCACATCCAACATCAAAGGAAAGTCGTAAGTTTGGCCGAGCAGGACATTGCGATTATTGTTATTCATTTTGCGATTTTTTTCAAACTGATTCACCGCTGGATTTTTAGCGGTTGTTGCCACTTCTGCTTGATAGGTAGGTCCTGTTTCATCAGTTGTTAAATCCCAGTTCTGGTTGGTCAAGGCAAAATTTGAGATATTTTGACGGTCGTCTTGCAGTTCTTGCAAGTCCTCTAAGACACTGGTCAAGGACAACTTGCCATTTTTATCTGTCCCTGCGATGAGATTATCCTCTTTATGCGGTTGGAAATTAGGGAGTTGAACCATTTCCTTTTTATCGGTATGGCTGTCATTCACGACCACAGGCGTTGTGCTTGGCTTACCATTAACAACCAGATAGGCCGCTTCCGTCGTGACAATGGTATCGCCCATTTCAGAATTATCAAGCGTAAAGGTTACGGGGATTTTCCCGTCAAGCTTTCCATTATCGTCTGCGGTAAGTGTCGCTTCACCCGTTGCGGAAATGGCTTTGTTTTTCGTTACGTCCCACTCGCCTGCTTTTGCCAAGACTTGCGTGCCTGATACATAACTGCCGTTGGTGCTTTGGTAGTTATCTTCAATCGTGTTCTGACCCACTTGTACCGTTGCGGTACTCACTTGAGTTGCCCCGTCAGGAACTTTGCTTACCGTGCCTGTCTCGTTCTTATCTGTCGGGTTATCGGCTTTGGCGACAGGCTTGGTGCTTACTTTACCATTGATAACTAAAAAGGCGGATTCATAGGCAGTCAAATGGTGGTCTGCAAGAGCTACGTCAGAAATCGCCACGTTAACTGCGACCTCTCCTGAGATTTTCCCGTCCTCGTCCGCCGTTAAAATACTACTTCCTGTAGCAGGGAGCACTTTTTCCGTCGCCTGATCCATCATACCGTCCACATTAATTTGGACTTGTTGGTTAGGTTCATAGCCACTACCTGAAACTTTATCTTGAAGCACATTGTTTCCGAATTTAAGCACGTTATCTGAAAGCTGTGTGCTAAAAGTCGGCACTTTACCTACCGTGACGGTTTCCGTCGGGTTATTCTGATAATTTTTATCTTCTACCAAAACTTTGCCCGTTTCATCAAGCAATGTTTCTTCCACGGTAAACTTAGCATTTAGGGCGTCTTCATCATCAAATGGTGGGAGAGCGAGCGTCGTATTCAGATTGCCTTGATTATCTGGTGACACGGTTTCACTTTTTTGAATCACATTTCCTGCACCATCTTTGACGGGATTTCCAGAGTGATCTACCAAGACCCCTGTCAACGTTTTAGCACTTGCGACATTTGTCGCAGTAACATTATCGCCAATCGTGACTTGACCCAGCCCAAGCGTTGCTTTATTTGTCGCTTCATCAAAAGCATTTGTGGTAAGCGTTGGTGGCACAATCGGATTATCCTTAATCTGTCCGAGATTGAATTTACCAAGGAGGTTATTATCATCTAAGAGCAACAGTCCGTCTTTGGTCGGGTCATAAGACACAGGAATGTCCTGATCCGTTAAGACATGGTGGGTGGTTTCGTCTGTGACTTTGAACTCATAGTCATCAGGCGCACCGTTGGTCGTTCCGTCAGGTAAAATGTCCACTTCCATGTCATGGGCTTTGGTTTCGCCGTCAGGCACTGTTGTTTCACTGGCGATATATTTTCCTGCTTGGACATGGTCGTACTCTACCATGCCTGTTTCTAACGCTCCTTGGGGGTCTGTGAAGTTATGCGAGGTTTGCGTCGCGCCCAGATAGAGCTGGCTGACTTTCGTGACAGGAGTCGCAAGGCCTGTATCGGGCGAAATCATGGTATCTCGTCCAATCAGATTGGTCTGCTCACTATTATTAAATTTTCCAAGGGTATTCATGGCATTTGCGGCGGTCGTTGTGCCTGAGACGGGTGTGAGCGTCCAGCCTGAGCCTTTAAGACCCGTTGCCCCATTATCGCCTGCGACTTTATCAAACATGAAGTCAAAATCAACCACGCGATCTGCAATCGTCCCTTTGAGGTTGTCGCTATCTTCGTAGTTATTGGTGGTGCTATCCACCTTAGAATCTTTGGAGAAGTTCCAGACGTGGGCGTTGGTGTTTCGGGTGTAGCCATAAGGCGCTTGGAGTTCAATCCCGTAGTAGGTCAGGTTTTGCGACAAGTCCAGATTCTGAACCTCGCCAAAGTTACCTTTGGAATCAGACACTAAGACGACCTTTCCGTCTGCGTCCTTGGCATAAGTTCCCCCATTTGAGAGCACCACGGGAGCACTTTCGCCTGTCTTGGGATTAACCCCTGCACTTTGCGCGACAGGCACCAGCGTTCCTGAATAAGTTACGCCCTCAATCATGGTCGTCCCACTCGTGGACGTTTCAGCGTATAGGCCAAGTGTAGCACCTTGTAAGAGCGCTGCGCCTTGGGTCGTACTTGACTTGGTATCGGCGTCAATCTTGGTTAAGGCAAGCTCCCCCATGGGTTTATCGGTTGTTGTGGCACTTGCTTCAAAGTTTGTGTCGTCTGAACTGTAGGTGTCAGGCTTAATCGTCTCCTCCACTTTGACGTTACTCTTTGCGTGGCCATCGGCAGGGTTTACTTCCACAAAATGGAGGTTTCCTGAAACCTTGGTGCCATCAATGTTTTGGAGGTCAATTTTGCCGTCACTTGTTGCCTCAACCTCCAAGAGCTGCTGGTCATTTTTAACCAGTGTGCCTGTCGTTACGTAAATATTAGCGGCTGTTCCTGTTTTGGGGTCCAGTCCCTCGTCAAGCGTCAGCGGTGTGCCTTTTTCATCAACGGCTTCATAAGTGGCTTTTCCAAGCACCGTATCAAAGGCAGGATTGGTGGAATTTTTATCTAAATGAAGCGCCAGCATGGGTTTATCTGAAATTGTGCCGCTCGTTGCATGATTATCTTCCAGATTGTTATTTGCGGCATCAATGGCATTACTGCTTTCAAAGTGTTCCGAAAGGCCGTCAGGGTTATTCGCAAAGCCTTTCGGTGTTTTCGTTTCAAACCAGTATAAATCATCGCTATTTGGCAGGGCAAGGTGGGATACTTTTCCAGCCACCCCGTCTTGATTCGTCACAAGCACAATATTTCCGTTGGCGTTAGGCGCATAATGGGCGTCCACAGACAAGACCACCGCCGCACTTTTACCCGTATTGGGGTCAATGCCTTGGCTTTGTTTGACGGGGACAAAGGTGCCGACTTTAGAAACTCCGTTAATAACGGTAGTTCCTGAATCAGATGTTTTCACATACAAGCTTAGCTCAGCGCCAGACAAATCAGGTTTGCCATTCGTGCCTTGGAAGGTCGTGTCCGCGTCAATCTTTGCAATACCCGTTTCAACCATTGGGCTATCCTGAATAAGGGTGTCTGCCGTTTCTAGGTTGTGGGACGTGGCATCAACTGAATCGCTTGCTTCAAAACTGAAGGTTCCTTTTTCATCAGGGACGCTCAGTGCTTCGCCTTTCGGGGCTTTCACTTCCACATAGCGATAGGTGTCGTAATTGCCCTTATCGTCTGCAATGGGGAGATTGGTGAGGCCATATTTCCCGTCAGCGCCTACCTCCAGTTGCAAGTTTCCATCACTACCAGTCGTTAACGTACCGCTGCTTGCCTTAATTGGGTCATTGGAATCAATCGCGTCAGACGCTTTGAGGCGTTTGCCTGTGGCGACATTTTCCACTTCTAAGACCGCGCCTGCTTGGGAGAAGCCTGTCGGGTTAGAGTTCCCACTTTGTGTTTTTTGCCCTTTGTTTTCCCCCATGGCAAGCATTTTAATGGACACGTTAATTGCGCCGCTTTGTGGGGTACCTGCTTTAAAGAGTCCCACGGGGGCGAGCCGTGTTTGAAGGCCAGCTCCTTCTGAGTTATTGGCTTTATCTGCAATATAAAAAGGCGCGGTGCCTAGTGAAGTGCCTGCCGTGCCTTGGGTTTCAATCTTGGGAAAAGTTACTGTCCCATTCGTTGGTTTTAAGGCTTTGACCCAGAGTTTGCCATTGTCTCCCACGTAGAGCTCTGCGTTCCCGTCCGAGCTTTTAAGGGGAAGTTTTTCAGACAGGCTTGACGCGTCAGGGGCTTTAATTCCTGTGTCCGCACTTCCCATGCCGATAATCATCAGGTCGTTACTCGTCGCACTTGGTCCTGCCGTACCTTGCGCATTCTTTTGGTCGCTTGTCATTTGAGCTGTGATCTTTGACCAGTTATCGCCAATCCAAGTCCCTGCCCATGTGCTTTGCGCCATGATTTGACCGTCTGTCATTTGAGCAAAAGAGCCATAAGTACCGTGAGCGGCATTTAATGCCTGCTCCACAACCGCAACATTAGCCGTCAGGTTTTGAGCAGTTCCTGCGTCCACCCCTTGACTATTTCCTGCAAGAGCCACCTCTGTTGCGGCATAAAGCAAGTCCATTAAATCATTCAAGCTCGTCGGATCAGACGGGAGGAGATTGGCGATATTGCCAGCATTGGCACCGCCCGTTAGCCCATTGTTTCCGTTATTGACGGTGTTTAAGACATAACTGGATGATTCTGTCGCGCCACCGTCCGCAATATCAATACAGTAGGACGGATAATAGCGCCCATTGGGAGCTAAGACCCAGCCACCACCGTCGCCACTAGGGTCATTGATGAAATAATCCGTCGCTTGATTACTGGTGGCGGTGAAATTCCCATCGCTCCCAATCACCCAACCACTCCCAGAGGCACTAAAGTTCGTACTATCCGCGTGGGCTACTAAGCCACCCAAGAAATCAGAAAGTAGGCCTTCGTTTGGTGTGCTTTCTTTAGCTGTCAATCCTTGTTTAAGCGAGGTACGCATGGCCTCATCTAGGGTCTTCGCTTTCAAGATTTGAGTGAGGAGGTCTTGCGTGGAAGCTTTGCCCTGCATACTTTTCGCTTTTAAGAAGATTGTGGCATCGCCACTTGCGTCCACGAAAGGTGCTTGACTGAACTTTTTGAGTCCTGCCGCATTGAAAATTTTTCCTCTTTCAGCAAGCGGGATAAATTTAACCAGTTCTCCCGAATAAATTTGTTGGAGGTTTTCAACCGCAGACGAGCTCGAAGTGGTCTCTCCTTTTTTGACCGTGACGTGAATGGTCGCATCTAACGGCGCATTCCCACTTTCAAAGAGTTCCTGCATCTCTGGTGACCAATTCTCCCAGTTGGCTTCTTGTTTGAGTTTTGTGACATAGGCGCTAAAAGCCTGACCTTTTTGTAGGGTCGCAAGCTCTTGTGCGCTCATTGCCCATTTAGTCAAGGTGTCAATTCCTAGAGAGTGAGCTTGACTGTCCAAGCGGTTCGCTTCTGCTTGTCCCGCTTTTGAACTAAAGGCCTGACCTTCAGCCTTCATGGCTTGTTGGGTGTTTTCCGTAATCCCTTTAGCCGTCGTGGCTTTTGGGGTGAGTGTGAGCGCGCCACCTTTAATTTTCCCACCCTTAGTGAGCTTTCGTGTGGCCGCCAAAGCTTTCTCATCACTCGCTGCCTTGACATAAGCGGTCTTTTGGGCAAGGGTAGCGAGACTCTCGGCCGCCTGTGCCATGGAAGGCTCTGCGGATGGCTTGGGCTTTGTTTGGGTGCTTGCTTGGAGGCTGAGCACGCCTCCTAAGGTCATGAGTGCTAGGGCACTCCCTGCAATCAACCACGGTGCATGGTTTTTGCGTTTTGTGTGTGACATAAAAAATCCTTTCTTTAAAAAGTAAGCATGAAAAAACGGCCAAGTCGAAACTTGACCGTTAGCGTCTGGTTTAACGTCGCCTCGGACGTGTGCCTTGAGGGACACAAAAAGCGGGGTTGTTAACCTCGCTTCTTCTATCTCTCAATTTTAGGAGTTGTGCTGTTTGTTAAAGTTTGAAATCATGGCTTGATAACGTTTGACTTCAGCATGGTCTGCCTTTTCTAAGATGAGGCGGAAGTATTCCTGCCGTTCTTCTGGGGTGGACTGGGTACGAATGAAACTTCGTAAGGAATTGTAGTTTTTTAGACGATTGAATTCGGCAGAGTGCTTAGGTGGTTTTTCGGACGGGGTATTAAGTGCCTCGTCTAAGTCTGGGTAACTCTTACGATAATAGGTCAAGTGTCCCAATTTCAGGTCTAACTTTTGTGCGATTTTTTCAAGCGACTGTCCTTGTTTGCGAAGCGCTCGAATGTCTTCTAGTTTTGGCTCAACCACCGTATGGTATTGATTGGGTCTGGCCATGACTATTTCTCCTGCGAGCGGATAAAACCTCGCATGAGAGACGCCGCCGCTTCTTCTGTCAAATCCCCCACCACGATTTCACGTCCTGTTTTTTCTCCTACGATGTCAGCTTCAATGAGCGCGTCATAAGCGTCTGGCTTAAAGAGTGTTTCATCCAGTGCTAACATTGGACTTCCATAAGCGGCACGTTGGGCGATGGCTTTGCCATTCATTTTTATGGCCGCTACATCGTCCCAGAGGTCGCGCATAAAACCTACAAGGTCGTAGTGACTTTTTGGGACTGCGACACCTTGATCCATGAGCCAAAAGGTCTCACTCCCTGCCGCAAGTGTCGGGATTTTAGGAGCTATTTTAGTGTTTCCCGATAAAACATCATAGAGCGGAAAGGTAAAGGTAGCTTGAGTATTGTTTTGAATGACTCGCAGTGCGTCGAGCGTTGTAATAATCATTTTTTGATGTCCTTTCATTTTTCATTAGGCAGGCTTGGTGCCAAGGTGACTGATTCCCATTCCAAGGTGTTTGAGAATGAACCAGAGGACTTTAAAGATTCCTTTGACAAGACCAACTGCCAGTTTGAGGGCTAAGAAAATGAGGCGGAAGAGAATGGCAAAGAGGGTATAGACGAGGGCGGATTCCATTAGCGCGACTCCTTTCGATTTTTACTTTTGATCTATTATACATCTTTTAGTTTTCTACGTCAAGAGTTATGAGTTAAAATTTCATCTGAATAAGGGGATGTTAAAAAGTCTTCTCCACCAATTTTTCGATTGGCTTAGAGAAGACTTTTTCCGTTGTTTAAACACTAGGGGCTTGTCTCAAAAAATTCTGCGCTGTTCAATACGCCGTTTTGTGAATTTTTTTGTGAATTTTTGAGTTGCGTTCAAATTTTGAGCTCTTTTATGCCCATGGTTGAGCGATTTGTAAATTTTTCTCTTTCTTTATATCAAAAAAACACCAAAAGTCCAGTGTTCATAGGCTTTCACGGTGCTTTTTATTTAATGAATTTGACCAGGTAGACTGCCCTCGATTTTACGTTTTTGCTCAATGGAAAGTCCCTCCAAAAGCCAACGCATTTGTTGGGAACTAGGTAATTTTACTTTGTCTTGATGCTTGGGACATTGAGTCTTCCATTTTCAAAGCGTTTATAGAGCAGGAGAAAGCCGTCGCCCTCCCAATAGAGTGCCTTAAAGCGGTCTTTGCGATTGCCACAAAAGAGAAAGAGGCCATCCTCATAGGGATTGAGGTCAAACTGCTCCAGAATCACTGTGGCGAGGCCATCAATGCCTTTTCTTAAGCCTGTCTTCCCACAAACCAAGTAGAGGTGTTCAGCGCTTGTCCAATCAAACATGGAGCACCTCCCTGAGAATGACTTTGAGGACGTTCTCGTTACAGTCAGGGTAAAATTCAATTTTCAAGTTCTTGCGTTCAATCTTACAAATGGGGAAGTACTGACTGGACGGTGCTGGTGCTTTGGGAGGTGCCGGTGACTCCAATGTGATGGGGACAATTTCATTAAGTGATGACATAAAAACTCCTCCGTTTCCTTGCCTTTAGTTTAGCATGGGACGGAGGAGTTGGGGAGATACCTGTTTATTACTCGTTTATGATCTTGTCAAATCTGACAAAGCCTCTGCTTGAAAATAAACATGTACTTCAAATAAAGTAGATTTGTTCAGGACAATATTTACACCATTTGCTATGCTGTCAATCAATATCATGTTCAACCTGAATATTTGCTCCGACTTGCACCTCATTATAAACAAAATTATTCTCTTCTAAGCTTTGGACTATACCTGTATAGACATCAACATCTTCTTCTGGATCTGTAATACTGATTAGCAAACAATACTCCATAGCTAACCCTTTTTCAAGTCCATCGTATTTATCTTGAACAAAATTTCTATATTGTCCCTCTAAGAATAAATACCATTTCTTGTCTTCCGTGATGTACTTTTCGTTTGTTGGAGACAATTCTTTCAAATCATAAGTATATTTTTTAACTGGATAGTACTTGTCTCCATATTTAATTTGTAGTCTCTCCGTACCAAATTGAGTATTTTGGTTAATTTTCTTTTTTGAATAAATACTATTCAAAAATATATTCTTTGATCCTTCGCGTTTATAAGGATTAAAAACAGCAAATCTACCTTCAACAGGGACAATATTGTCATACGTACCTAATTTGAATTGTAAATTAGATTGACAATACTCCGATCCAAGCTCACCTTCAAGATACGGGTTATAAACCAATGTCGCAGTTAAACGTCCTTTAAATTTCCCATTTTCTACCATTGTTTTAGGAAACGGAAAATTAAGTATATCAATATTCTTTCCTTTTTCGAGTTCTCCTTTAAGTAATAAGGTTGAAGAACCTAAACTTGAAAAGACAATATTGGAGACTGGCTTAGGTTTCCCAAAACCCAACTTTTCTATTTTATCTTCCTCAGAAATGAGTAAGTTGTTACTATAAGAAGCTGAATGGATCAATAATGCTTTAATTAATAAAGGATTAAAGTCTTCCATTTCTAAATAATCTGCAATCTCAGCTGCTATTTTTGCTACTTTTGGTGTTGAAAAGCTAGTTCCAACCTGATAAATTTCTTCTTCATTTGCACCGAATCCCATCTCGCCAATTGTTGCAAAATCCACATACTGAGTTGGATTCTTTTTCGTTGCAAATACATCTCCGCCATAAAAAGACAAATCAGGTTTAATGATTGAGGCAGGACCTCTCCCTCGTCTCGAATAAGGCGCAGGATATTCAGCTTTTGTAAAACCAAAATTGTCTGAAGCTCTATTCATCGCCCCCACAGTCACACCATGAATTGTTTCTGCTCCTATGCTCAATTTTCCAGCTTGCCCACCACGATAAAAAGAATCATCGTTCCCAGCCGATTTGAAAAACAGCACATTATTCTCTGCTTGAATTCTATCTAATTCAATCGAAAAATCCGAGAATCTATTTTCGGAAATCTCTCCACTAAGACTCACAGATAAGTTCCAGATATCAATTTCTGGGTTTTGCTGGACTGCCCTTTCAATATTCCCCACAAGTTCCACTTCAGTAATCGCTTTTTTAGGAACTATTGGTACTTCAATAATTATGCATCCAACACTCTCAGAATCAGAATAATTATTTAACCTATCACCATGAATCAACAAAGTGGAAATATAAGTTCCATGTGTTGTATCTAAATTGTTCTCTTCATATTGACAACCATTTCCCCGAGTAACCCATCCTTTTGTATATTTATTTTGTGTAACTCCTGAATCCATCAAGCCTATTAATGGGTATCTTTTGGTTGGATCAAATTCAAGAAGTGGTACATCAGGCATTCCTTTTATAGACTGAAATCGAAAGGGAGGTGTTTCCTCCATTGGCTCTAATGATTTGATTGGCAACTGTTTTATAAAAGTCAATTTATCTAAATTATCTTCTCTGATTTCAATAACAGGTTTATTTCCATATCTTAAAGCAGAAAAATCTATTTTATGTTCAGTTAGCCGTTTCTCTATCAAGCAATATGCGCCTTTATTTTCATTTTCTATCAAATAATCTATAAGTGAGACCTTATAAATAGCTGATTTCCCAGAAGTATTGAAAATAGGCTCAAAAGATTGAATTTGTTGGATTGCCGAAATCGAAACATCGTTTCTTTCGGGATCAGACAACTTTTCTTTGATTATTCGAAAATCATCTGCATTTTTGATTTTCAGAGTCATAGTGAATTCTGAAGACATGCCAACTTGTCTAACGCCACCGCTCCCAGAAAACAAATCAAGGATTTTCTTTTGATGACTTTTTGCCTTGGCTTTTTCAATAAACTCAATATCTATCAACTTGGAAAAACCATACTTTTCATTGTCATCCCATGATACGTTTAATCCATCTATTTCAGAACTTAAACGTTCAGCTCGCATAGCTAACTCTTGTTCTTTTAGCGTCCAACTTGGCTTATCTGTATTTCCACCCCCTGGTGTTTTCCCAGAATCAAACTCCCTAGGATTGAAATTCAATATTGGATTTTTATCTACCATTTTTTCTCTCCTCTAAGATATTACGCACTTGCCGAATTGAAATATTTAATACTTCTCCAACTTCTCGCTGTGGCACTTTATAAGCAATTAAAAATTCTACTGCCTTTTCAATACTTCCTTCATCAGAAAATTTTTTTAAAAAAATCTCATATATAATTTGGCCATAGTTCATTTGTTCACTATTGTTCAGAATTGATTTCTTTGCTCCTGAATAAATGACACTCTTTATATCGGCTGGAGAAAATTTTTCCATTGCATTGCTTAATACTTTTATCTTTTTTGAATCATTTTGGTAATTGTTTTCCATTAAAGCTGAAAATTCAAGAATCAATTCCCTACGCAATTTTTCATTTGGTAAATCTAATTTTAGAACTTTCGTAAATCGTCTCCAAACTGCTTCGTCTAACAATTGAGCATGATTAGTTGCTGCAATTAAAATACTATCTTCACTAAAATTATCAATATTTTGTAACAAACTATTCACTACACGTTTTAATTCTCCTAATTCATTTTTATCATCTCGAATCTTAGCAAGGACATCAAATTCATCTAGAAATAGAATACACGGTTCTTTTGAGGCATAATCAAAAATTTTCCTGATATTTTTTGCCGTACTCCCTAGAAATGAAGACACTAATCCATCTAATCTAGCAGTCACTAATGGGAGTCCTGTTTGTAGGCTAACATATTTTGCCAAGGAGGTTTTTCCAGTACCAGGTGGGCCATATACAAGAAGATGGTTACTTGTTTCAATTCCCTTTGACATCAAATTATCTCTCTTTGTATAACTTAATATGAAATCTGCAATTTCATTTTCAATAATTTCATTGAAAATAAGTACCTCATTATTTTCTGTTGGAAGAGAAATATCAACCATTTCCATCTTTGTTTCTTTATCAAATGGTCTTGCAATCATACTATCCAGTGTGGCTAAATTTGTATCTTTTTCTTGAATAATCTTTCTTATTTTCTCAGCAATTTTATTTTCTCCATTTTCAGAATACAAATCTGCCAGCTTCTTTGCGTAGTTGAGAGATTTTTGACGGTCATTCGTGACACTTCCCTCAATTATCTTTAAAATTTCTGTATGCACACTATCACCTCCGTATATAAATATATCATATTTAGGAACAATAATCCAGTTTTCGTGAACAAAAACCATTATTTCGATAACAGGAACTAGATTTACGTAAAAAAATATATTTTGTTTTATTCTTTATTTCTAATAAAAAATAGTAGAAATATCCGCCATTCCTAATAGCATTTAATTTAACTAAAGAGCGCGATATGAAAAGGTCCTTTCCTGCGTTCAAATTTTGATATATTTTGTGCCCATGGTTGAGCTATTTGTTGCCTTTTTAGCTTTTTTGATCGTCCAAAAATGGGGGCAAATTTGGGGGCAAAAAATGAATTTTATGGCTTATTATTGCTCAAATCAAATAAATTTACGCAGAGTCTTGAAAATTATTTTATAAGATGTATATATTATAAAGAAACATAAAAGCCCTTGATATACAAGGGCTTAAGGCTAGTTTTTTTCTAAATTTTATCTATTTTCATAAACTATTTTTAAAGGAATCAGAAGTTATGTTATTCAACCATTGTATCACCATATTAATACTCCTCAAATCAACTGTAATCTCTACAGCTTTTACATATTTATAATTTCACATTCAGATAAGAATCAAGACTTAGCTGAGTTTTTATTCTACTAAAAGAATACAAATTTGAATTCTAATTTTTGCCCTCTTTTAAACCCAAAAGAATATAAAAAATGGACAAAGATTACCTTATCCATTTTAGCATTTTTCAACTTTTTTTGTAATCCTCAATTTTCAGGATTCAGATTTTCCGATTTTTAATAAATCAAGACCCAAAGTTAATTCTCTTAAGACCTTTTTAAAAACCTCTACAGAGAAAGAGGGGGATGTTGTCAAAGTTAAGAAAGTTTCTCCCCGATCAGTAATTGTGTAGTCTGTATCATAAAAACCATTCTTTTTATAGAATTTTAGACGTTTTACTCTCTGTTCATAATTATCTGCACTCGGATCAAGTCTCTCAATGTTCAAAGTAATATTTTTATCTGAAAATTTTTCTTTTAAAGTTTCTAAAATCGCTGAACCATAACCTTTAGACTGAACCTGATTATTAACTGCTAAATATAAAACAAAAGTCATCTCTTCATGACTCACAAGGTAAGAAACACCACAAAATTCATCATTTTGATAGTAAGCCCAGAAATGTACATTTTTCTTCAAGGCCCAAAGTTTTAGCAACCAAATTGGATATTGTTCTTCTTTAGGAAAAGAATTTTTAACTAAATCTATGACTTGACGATATTCCGGTAAAGTTTTAGATACATTTTTTATTTCTAAATTCATTATTTCTCCTCTACTTTAAGGGTAATATATCGATTATATCAAAAAAGATTTAGAGGTCATAATGAAGTCCTTTTACTATTAGTATAAAATATCTAATCTAGTCTTATAAGCCAATTCTTTAATGTTTGAAATATTGCTTCTTGCTGTTGAAGATTAGAAATTGACGCCTTTTTATCTCCTTTTTGAAAACCATAGCTCCCAAATCCACTATGGTTTCCACCTTCTATAGTAATATACTTCGTTTGTTGTGGAAGATATTGTTTCGCCTTTTGATATGATGACCAGTTTAGGACCCCATCTTGAGAACCAACTATAGATAATATTCCTCCATTAAAATTAGTTAGACTTCCTTTTTTATCAGGATAACTAGCTAAAAAGAAAACTCCTTTTAATGATGAATCAGATATTCTTTTTTCTGCAAACCGACTTGCAATTACCCCACCTAATGAATGGCCACCGACCACATAATTATTGATTTTATTCGTTTTAATAATTGAGGAAGCTTTATCTGGATTAAACACTGCTAAATTTAAAGGTTCTTTTATTAGATAAACCGTATATCCTGCTTTAGCAAGTTTATTTGCCCAAATACTATAACTCTTATTATCTACTAGAGCCCCCTGATAAAAGATAATGCTTGTTTTTTTAGGACTTCCTTTAAATATAAGGGTATCATTCTGAACTTCAGCTTTTTGTGAAATTTTTAAAGCTTCAGAAGTGGGATGATAGCTATTCGTCTTAAGGTAAAAAAATATAAACGTAGCAATTATCAGTATTACCACTCCCGAAAAGCCTAAAATTTTCTTTAACTTACTTTTTTTCATTCTTACTTCATTCTCCATATTGATATCATAATTATTATAACATGACAACAAAAACTAAAACGATTATATATTTATAATAATAGGATAAATAAACATTTTGCATTAATTTGCATTTTTAGCATATTTTTAATTAAACAATCGCAACTTATTGCTTATTTTCGTGTGCTGTGTTATGATAGTTAAAAAGGAGAGAGAATGTTATTAGAAGAAAGACTATCCCAAATTAGCCAAATCATTGATAAAGAAGGCAGTGCCACAATTGATTTTCTAGCTCAAAAACTTGAAGTTTCAAAAGATACAATTAGGAGAGATTTAATAAAGTTAGAATCCAGAAAAAAATTGCATCGAGTTCACGGTGGAGCAATTCCAATCGGCAAAGAGGCTGAGATTTTGAATTATGAAGAACGCTCAAATATTTCCAGCAGTTTAAAGAAAAAAATAGCAAGTAAAATAAAAAATCTCATAAAAGATCATAGCACTCTTATTTTTGATTCATCAACAACCGTCGAAGCTGCTATAAAACAACTTGATAACTTCTCTATCTCAACCATCACAAACTCCCTCACCAATGCAATATTACTTTCGAAGTATGAGAAGGCAACTGTACAACTTCTTCCCGGAAAATTAAACAAGAATCAACTATTCTTGTACGGCGCGGAAACCGTTGAAAAACTCTCTCAATATCAAGTTGATTTTACAATTTTAGGCGTTTTCGCTCTTTCTAATAATGGTTTATTTATTCATACTGAAGAGGAAGGCCTCGTCAAAAGAAAAATGATTCAACAAGGAAAGCAAGTCATAGCCTTAGCAGATCATACCAAACTTAATAAAGAAGGCTTCTTTAAAATTTGTGATTTAAAAGAAATAGACTATCTCATCACCGATGAAAAAATTGAAGGTGAATTGATGAATAATTTAAATGATAATAATGTGAAAGTGGTGACTATAAATGAATAAAGAAATTGTTTACGAAAAAATAAACGAACCAAAGCTCTTTAATAATGTTCCACCGGTTACACTAACGGACAAAACATTAAAGGACCGAAAAGAAAAGCTTTTATCAATAATGGCTAAAGAACAATACGATGCATTAATTATCTATGCAGACAAAGAACATGGCAGCAATTTTGAATACTTTACTGGATTTATTCCACGTTTTGAGGAAGGATTACTCATTATTGATAAAAATGATAAAGCCACGCTTGTTTTGGGTAATGAGAATTTAAAAATGTCTAAACACTCAAGAATTGAAGCTAACCTTATTCATTACCCTCAATTTTCTTTGCCAAATCAACCCATGGATAACGAAAAAAGTCTAACTCAGATTTTTAAGGAGTTAGAACTTTATAAAAACAAAAAAATTGGCTTGATTGGCTGGAAGATGTTTACAACACAAAATGAAGAGCCTTCAGAATTATTTGATCTTCCCTACTTTATCGTAGACGCAGTAAAGAATTCACTCTCAACAGATACAATTTTAACTAACGCTGCTCAACTCCTCATTGGTCCAAAAGGAATTCGGACGATAAACAATGCAAACGAACTCGCGCATTATGAATATGGAGCAAATCTTGCCTCTCGTTGCATTCTAAATGCCATGAATCAGCTTAAAATAGGAATGAAAGAAAGTGAAATTGGCGCAATACTGTCTGATGAAGGACAAGCCCATTCTGTAATTACAATTGCAGCTTCTGGAGAAAGATTTAAAAAGGCCAACTTCTATCCCACTTATAAAGAAATAGACTTTGGAGAACCAATTTCAATGACAACAGGTTTCAAAGGAGGCTTGTCTAGTCGAACTGGTTTTTTAATCAATGAAGAAAAAGAATTGCCAGATAATCAAAAACATTATATTACTGATCTTGTCATTCCTTATTATAAAGGAGTCGTTTCTTGGCTAGAAAATATTTCCATCGGAATGTTAGGAAATGATTTCTATAAAATGATTGATGAAAATTTGCCAAAAGCAAAGTATAATTGGCATTTAAATCCAGGGCACTATGTCGCTGATGAAGAATGGATGGCCTCTCCTTTCTATAAAAATTCAAAAGTGAAAATTGCTAGTGGAATGATTTTTCAAATTGATATTATTCCATCTGTAGAAGGTTTAGCAGGCGTAAGTGCTGAAGAATGCGTAGCTGTTGCTGATCAGTCACTTAAAAATGAACTTAAAAATGAATATCCCGAACTATGGCAAAGAATTATAACACGAAGAAACTACCTCATAAATGAATTAAACATCAATTTAAGTCCAGATGTGCTTCCTTTATCAAATACAGTGGGATACCTAAGACCTTTCCTCTTAGAAAAGTCGAAAGCCTTGAAAGTCAAATAAAGTTAATACTTATAAAAAAGAAGAAGAATTCTATCCGGCAGAATTCTTCTTTCTTTTTTTTAATATGTTTGAATATTTACGTAGACAAATAACTACTACTACTAATGTGCAATCATTTCTTGAGCAATCTCAAAGCCCGTCAACTTTTTCGGATAATAAGTTGGCCAATTTTCTAATTCAGCCAAAACTTTTTCTTGGCTCTCTCCACCATGGAAAATATGAAAATGACTTGTCTTTACAGGACTAATATTATGATCACTAAATTGAACATATTTAAATTCACCAGCTTTGGGATCACTTGATTCAAATAAATACCGAACCCCACGGTTTCCTTTACTATAGTTTAGAATTTTGAAACCTTTATATTGATATGTATAGCTCTCTTTTACTCCATTTTTAATGAAACTCATCGTTTTATCATCTATTAAAATTTGGTCAACATCCGTTTTATAACCCTTTGTGTAATAATCCTTATAGTCAGCAGCTGACATTTCCTTATTAATTTTTGATTTAAGCTCAAACACTTGGTCTAATGCTCCTTTTTCCAAGAGAGGATAGACTGATTGCCAATTTCCACTATAATCACTTAAGGAACGGTTTTTCACATCAGCATCAGAAAAATAACCATTGGCAACCGTTTTTACTTCTTTACTTTTCTCTTCTGCTTGAATGTCTTTTCCTTCAGTTTCTGTTGTTTTCTTAAGTGCTATTAAATTTTGTTCCATAACTTTGATATAATTCCCGCCTTCTGAAAGTTCTTTCTTCGTCAAACTTTCTAATGGATTAAGCACCTCAACGTTTACTTTTGCTTCTTTGGCGAGTGTTTTGGCAAATTTATCATTAGCATTTTTTTCAAAATAAATATACTGAATACTATTAGCTTCAACATATTTTTTTAATTCCCCCAATCTTTTAGCCGAAGGCTCTTTGTCAGGATTTAAACCTGCAATAGACACTTGATTAAGACCATAGTCCAATGCTAAATAGCGGAAAGCCGCATGTTGAGTCACAAAATTTTTCTGCTTAGCATCTTTTAGTTCTTCGCTGTATTTTTGATCAAGTTTACTTAATTTTTTAATATATTTTTCAGCATTTTCACTGAAAAGATTAGCTTGTTTAGGATAGAGTTTCTTTAATTGAGCTTCAATTGTCTTTACTTCTTTAATCGCCATCTTTGGTGAAAGCCAAGTATGTGGGTCATACTCATGATGGTGATCACTTTCATTTTCTGAGTGCTCATGCTCATCATCAGAACCTGGAAGTAAAACAATTTCTCTTGTTCCTTCGATAATCTTGGGCGATTTTTCTCCCAAAGTATTTTTCAACTTTCTTACCCAAGTTTCCATATTATCATTATGATAAACAAAAAGATCTGATTGATTAATTTTCAACATATCTTTTGCTGAAGGCTCATAATCATGAGGCTCTGTACCTGCTGGTACTAATAGTGATACTTCTCCAGCCTCACCCACAACATTCTTTGTGAATTCATAAACGGGATAAAAAGTGGTAACAACTGATAGTTTTGAACTGACATTTTTTTCATTTTCTTTTGAATTTGTATTCTGACAAGCAGCTAAAAATATTAAAGCCACTAATCCTAAACATACACTAATAATCCGTTTTTTCTTATACTTGATTAAGTTCACTCTTAAAATCCTCCTAAAAATAATCATCTTTACTCATTTACTCCAGAGATAAATACCAAACCAGTTAGTAGTTGATTAACCGGTTAACTTTATAGTCAAAAAAATATTTAATTTCTATTAAATTTCACTTTTCAAAAGACACCTCCTTATATAGTTAACCAGTTAAGTATATCTAAAGTTTTGTAATTTGTCAACCGGTTAAGTAATTTCTGTTTACTAAAAAAAGACTTAATTACAAAGACTTTTTAGATTATTCATTTAATTTCCTCATTGACCTGAAAGCACCTTTTTCAAATTTTCATTGATTACAGAGGTGTCTTCAGGATGTTGATTGACTAATTCATTAGATTTAAAGATTGCGGCAGATTCAGGTGATTGAACTGCCTGTTTGATATGAGGACCACTTATCGAATTAACGTAATCTAATTCATCTTGCCACGCTTTTTTTAATTGAATATAGTATATATTTTCTGAGCTTTGTTGCCTACTACTGCTACTAAGTTTTGTTGAACTAACTTGTTTTGTTTGACTTTCTTTTGAAGACTCTCTTATCAATTTTGTCGAACTTTGACTACTATCTTTTGATGAACTATTGGTCTTACTGCAAGCCGTAACTGTAAAAAGTATGAGTAGTGAAAGTATACCAATAAAAAATTTTTTCATTCATCCTTCTCCTATAAATATTTTATTAATTTTTATCTTCCTTAAGTCCTAAAGGTTTCTCCATATTCGTATCAGGTAACAATTTTGCAAGCTCAAATCCTGTATTAATTTTTGAATAAATGGAACAGACTACAAAGATATTTTTGTTAGAAAATTTGACCATTTTTGATTGACCTGATAAGGCTGGAATGTGATGGTGGCCATGAATTGCTCCAATAATATTAAAATCTTCGAATAAACTTAATATCCCCCTATGAGCACATTTATAAGATTTGTTATAGGAGCTGCTCTTTGGTGAAAGCATACTTAATTCATTAAATAATGGCGCGTGAGAAACAACTACTGTTGGAATTTGTTTATCTTGAGCAAGAAGTCTTTTCAGTTCAATAGCAATAAAATTTTGCAGTTCTTTCTTTCGCTTTACAAGAGCCACTGGTATGGTTAAGCCAATATAACGCACTCCCTCATAAATCACCGATTCATTATTTAATATCTTCATTTTGGGATAATTTTGCGCTAACTCCTCTTTTATGAGTTCGTAAAAGGAATTATCCCCTATTGGTAATTTTGGCCATGCCTGATCTGGGTTTAAAACTAAATCCTTAAACCATTCTTTTTCTCTAAAATCATCCCATTGACTTTTAGAAAAAACTTTTTGGTCTGAAAGAATTTCTGATAACTCATGATTTCCAATAACATAAATACCTTGTATTTTTGAATCTGAAACTACAGAATCAGAGATATTTCCTACTAAAATATTGAAGTTAGGATTAGAGAAAGGAAGTTTTCCATCCTGACTATCAATATCTGAAATAACATTAATTTTATTATTATTTTCAGTAGAATGAACATTTTCAAAGTACTGCTCAAGGTCTTTAGGATTTTGACTATGTGCAACATAATTTTTCCGTAAATTCCTCAATTGATTACCCACATTTGATTTCAGTAGTGGTTTGGTCACCACTTCTTTAATAGGTTCAGCAATTTGAATGTTTTCAATTTCTACTTTAAGTGGGGCAGGAAGATTTTCTAAACCAACTTTCAAATCTGACTGACATGAAAGTGCTAAATTCTTGCTTTGGTCAAGATAAACATTTTCTTTTGGTTGTTCATGGGCAGAATCAAGCAAATGAACATTTTTACCATCCGTTGAAATCGGTAAATTCTGCGTCACTTCAACAACAAATTTCAAGTATTCGGCTAAATAAGGCGAAATTCCAGTTTTTCTATTTTCACTGTGTAAAAATTTTCCAGCCAGATTAGCAGAAAGAGGGCCCGTTTCATCATGTTGCATCATCCTTCCAAAGACTTGCATTTCAAACAAAGGGTCCATAAAAATTTGTTGATAAGCCTGCTTTACTTCATTGGAATCAAGTGCAACTCTTTGTCCTGTTAATTGAAAAATAGATAAAGCCAAATATTTTTTTAGATTATTTTCATGACTTTCAATATATTTTCTTGTTTCATTCGGATGCAAGATTGCTTCAATAGAGGCTTTCTGTATATAATTTCTTCCTGTATCATAAGGAATGGCAGAGTAGATTAAATCCCCCTTTCTCTCAATTGCTAATGATTTGTGATTTAAATTATAAACTAATTGAAAATACTGGCTCTGATAAATAACTTTATTGACTGAACGACGACGATTTTCTGGATAAAGTTCAAATCGACCTTCTAATAAATTTTGACTGATTTCAAGATTATTTTTTATAATTTCTATCGCAGTTTCTACGGTTTTTTTTCGCTCTTTAGAAATTTCATTTTTAGCCTTCAAGTCATCTAAACCCTTCTATTTTTTAACTAACCTTAATAAATTTAACTCTTTAACATCAGTAAAATTTTATTAGATTTAATTAAAGATTATGTCCTGTTTTTATCTAAATCCATTATATCAGATAAACTATTTAAATATGCTTGTAAAATCAATCGTATAAACTAAAAAATAGCTAGTATATCATACTAGCTATTTTTCTAAAATCATCGATAAATCTCCCGACCTTTTTCATCTGGGATACCCGACATTCGATAAAAATAAGTATTAACTTGATCTCGCCAATTTCTGGCATTTTCTAATTGTAGCTTCAAGCGTTCGAGCACATTCTTAAATGTTAGCTCATCAATTTCTCCAATCAATGTCTGCCAACTTTTAAGATAAGACTCTACTCGCTCAAAGCCTTCAAAATGCTGGTCATAAATGGTCTGAATCAATGTTTTTCCACTTTTTAAAAGTTGCCCATATTCGACATAATGGAAAAAAAGTAGAATTTCATCTGGAGTTTTACTTTTATCCTCAAAAATTTTGGCTACTTCTGAGTCATAAAGACTAGCATAGCCAGTTCCTGTCGCACTTGTTCGATCTATTCCAAGACCATTGCGGTCAGCAAAATGATAGGCTCCCCAACGATCATATTCATAACCATTGATGGAAGGGCCATAGTGATAATGAGGAACCATCATTGAACCCACACCAAGTGGTGCATTGTAGAGTTCATATGTTTGATTAGAATCAATCATGAGCTCAAAAATCTCTTTTCCTACCTCTTCTTTTACCTCTGGAAAAGTCAACGCAATCCATTCTTGCAAAATCTTAGCTGCTGTTAAATCATTGGCCCAACCCATTCGACCAAAACCATAAAAATTTGCTTGGGCTAGCTTGTTTCCGCACCAATTTTCATCCATTCCCACGTTACCAATGGCAACAAAACCTGAGTTTGTCGCTATAGGAGAGTTTACTCTGATTGTGTCCTTTGGCTGACCATAGTTATCAAAATGAATCATTTCCAACCATTGAGGAAGAACATAGTTCAAGTCAATTTGATGTCCTAAATACTCGGCCGTGATTTGAAATTCCATTAATTGATTAGTCTTTTTAAGTGCCCCAAACAAGGGCATCAAAGGTTCTCTCACTCCAAAATCAATAGGGCCAAATTTAATTTGTAAAATCACATTGTTTGCAAAATCACCATCAAGGGGCATAAAGTTTTCATAAGCTGCCTTAGCTCGATCATTCTTACGATTCCGCCAGTCCGTTTGCGAATTATATACAAAAGTTCGCCAAATAACAAGTCCTCCATATTTTTCAAAAAGCTTAGCAAGCATATTGGCTCCGTCCGCATGATTTCGACCATATTGATAAGGACCAGGTTCACCCTCAGAGTCTGCTTTAACAACAAAACCACCAAAATCAGGAATGACATTATAGATATGGTCAATAGTTTGTTGCCACCATGAAGACACTTTTTCATCCAAGGGATCTGACGTTTCTACTCCACCAATTAATTTTGGTGCTGCCCAATTAATGGCTAAGAAGGTCTTGAGACCAAAAGTCGCAAAAAGACTAGCAATCTCACCTACTTTTTCAATGTAAGGCGAGATAATCAGGTTTGTTCCCAAAGCTCTAACATTCACATTATTTAGTGAAATTGCGTTAATTCCAATGGAAGCAAGAAAGCGAGCGTACATTTCTAAGCGCGTGAAATCATTACGAAAAATATCTGTTCCAATGTCTTTGACAGCAAAGGATCCTGTGTCTGTGTTATCATTTGAACCGAAGCGACCAAAGAAAATAGACTCACCAGCATAACCACGCTCAATAGTACCATCCACTTGGTCCCAGTGATTTATCATCCGCAAAGCTTGATTAGGTGCTGATTTTTCAGATAATTTGGCCCCTGTTAGTTTTATACGCAAATAAGCATAAAATCCATAAAGCAAACCAACTGACGAAGCACCAATAATCTCATTTTCTCTGATTTCATAAGCTTCTAAATTATCATCCAGATCACTTTTTACTGACAAGACCACTGTTGCTTCTGACTTTTCTCCTGTCAGTTGACAACCTAACCATTCACTGATTTCTGAGCGCAAACGAAGCGTGATTTTATCTTCAACTGTCACATCAACATAAAAAATCTCCTCGGCCAGTCGTTCTTTCAAGACTGAAGACTTCAGCCACATTTCATCAATCGTCATTTTCTCCCTTTCTTATTTAAACTTATGGTCAACTACCATTAAAACCGACTTTTGCTCGCTTATCCCTTGAGTAATAGATATAAGCTTCATCATTAAGTTGAGCCCCTAAAAGTTCAGGAATCGATTTAAAAGTAAACTCTTCTTCTTGTAGATAATCTAAAATAGAGGACAAAGCAAAAACATCAGCTTCTTGAAAATCATGCATCAAGACAATATCGCCATCTTTAGCATTATGGATAGCTTCAAAACATTTAGCCGGATCACCATGATTCCAACTCATTGTATCCAAAGACCAACAGATTAACGGACGATTAATGAGAGATAAAGTATGAGCATCACAATCCCCAAATGGTGGACGAACAAAATCAAAAGTCATACCTGTCAGTCGGTAAAAGAGGTCATCTGTCCTTTTTATCTCAGACAAAACTTCTTCTTCCGATAAATCAGTCAAATGAGGATGACTATATGTGTGATTTCCAAAAGTAAAAAGATCATTTTCTACCGCTGCTTTCATAATTTCAGGATAATCTACCATATGCTCACCCCAGATCATGAAAGTTGCTGGAATCTGTCGCTTTATGAGTTCGTCATGCACCCAGAGCGTCCTTGCTCCCCAAGGTCCATCATCAAAAGTTAAGGCAATTTCTTTTGTCACTCTTTTCTCCTTTCATGACCATTCTTTTTGATAATATCCAGATAAAGCAAGAAGAGCAAAAAAGTAAAGCAGATTATCATAATAACGATACTTCCCTCTTCTAACTTTCAAATTCCAGAAGTATTTGAGATATTTCAAAGCTAAAGCGGAATCAAAATCATTGGTGACAAGTGAGGCTTGAGCTAAAGTTGACCAAAGACCAATCGGATGATGAACTTTTAGCGGTGGAAAGCCTTCCGCGGTCTGTTCTTCTTTCCTTAAAGGCTGACCATCAATTTTAAAAACATGAATTTCTTCATCATTTTCAAGATAAGGCTCAAAGAATTTTTGGATATTTACGGCAATCTGACTTTGTCCAATCTCTTCGTGCTCCCAAAGCCAATCCAAGCCAATATTGGCAACCGTCCGATAAGCATCACTATAGAAGGTCCAATGCCCATCAATATCATAAGGTTGTCCTTCATAATCCGCATATTCTGGTGTCAATCCAGTCTTAGTATTTGCTGATTTGAGCCAAAACTTACGAGCTTCCTCTTCAGCTCTTAGAAAGAAGGCCGAATCTTCTGGATTGCCATATTTGGCATAAAGTTGATAGAAATGTGGTAAATGATAAGAAGGGTCAGTCATATGAAGATGAGCCACAAACTTAATATAAGTATTTTCTGGTTCAAACATAGGATAGCCATCTTGATTTTCCCCTTTATGAACCATCGCATGAAGTAAAGCTCTCGCTTCATCCCCATATTCTTTGATTTTCCATCTCTTTTCAGCCAGTAATAATGCTGCCGCAAAATATTCTTCCCCATCTGGAGCCGGACCGTCACTATTAGCTTGACCATTAGGTGAACAAGACCAGATAAAATATCCCTCGTTTTCATGACCTTTAGGTACTGTCATATAGGTTTTCACCCACTTCCATAACTGAGAAAATATTTTTGGTTTGTCCAACTGCAAAGCAATCATCATCCCATAAGACATCCCTTCGGTTCTGACATCATCATTGCCCGTATCAACAATATATGTCATATCCCCTTCTTCAAAATAAATACGTTCAGGAGAATCTTGTCCAAAGAGCGTTTCAAAGACATGCTCTAGTTTCTTGTCAATTTCTTCTTTTGGTGCAACTTTTAGTAATAAGTTTTCCATGTTACCCCTTAACACCTCCTGCATTTCCACCAGCTATAATAAAGCGTGAAAGAAGTAAGTAAGCGAGAATAGTAGGCGCAATTGCAATCGAAACGCCGACATATACCGCTCCCCATTCTACGACATGACCGCCACCACCATTTGCGGTTAATACCTGTATTTGCATAGGTAAAGTATATAGTTTTTGATTAGTAATCAAAATTAATGGCATCATAAAGTTATTCCAAGAGAAAATAAAGCCAAAAATACCCATTGTTGCTAAACCCGGTTTCATCATTGGAAGCATAATTCTATGGAAAATTTTCAACTCGCTGGCACCATCTAATCTGGCTGAATCAGCATAGTCTTTGTTATAAACAGTACTCATATATTCACAAAGGAAAAAGATGGATGCTGGCGCACATATTGCAGGTAAAATTAATGGAATATAATTATCAAGTAAATTTAACTGAATCATGAATTTATAAAAACCAATCATTGAAACTTGCCCCGGTATCATAATCAAAGCAATTATAAAACCATAGATTATTTTCTTTCCTTTAAAATCATAAGCCGTTAGTGCATAAGCTGATAAAGCTGAAAAATAAATAGAAATAGCTGTGGACGTAATGGAAATAAAAGCTGAATTTCCCATTCCTTGCCACATATTCATCCCATAACCTTTTAATATTTGTAAATTATGAGCCAAAGAACTTCCAGGTAAAAGCGATACACCTGAGGTAATTTGAACTAGAGAGCGCGTGGAATTCACTAACATATAAATAAATGGAATTAAACTTAATAAAGTCAGTATTCCAAAAAAGATGTAAATCAATGTTCGACGTACTCTTAATTGCTTACTCATACTTTTAGGTTCCATTATTCTTCACCTCCAATATTTACTCTTTCTCTAAATCCACGGAACATAAGAATAGAAACAACAGCGGAAATAATCAATAAAAGTACAGAGGCTGCTGAAGCTAAGCCATAATTACGATAAGCAAAGGCTTGATTATAAATAAAGATGGACAGAGTATAAACTCCATTTTGTGGGCCACCTTGGGTCATAATAAAAGGAATATCAAAGACCTGCAAACCACCAATAAAGCTAGTAACAAAGGTATAAAGTACAATGGGTCTCAGTAAAGGCAAAGTAATTCGTCTAAATATTTGACCATCACTAGCTCCATCAATTCGAGCTGCTTCAAAGAGTCCCTCATCTATTGATGTAATCCCTGCAATATAAACAATCGAGGTTTGACCATACCATATCCAAAATTGAATGAAGATTACAATCCCTCTTGTCCCCCAAACCGATTGAAAGAAATTAAAAGGATGATTAATGAGATGCAGATTTTGTAAGAGTAGATTTGCAAGACCTGTTGGATAGCCAAATATCCCACCAAATAAGGCTGCAATAGAAGCTGCCATTATCATGTTTGGTAAATAAAATACTGTTTTAAAAAAGCCACTTCCTTTTAAATTTAGTTTTCTATTCGTCCACCAAGCTGCTAAAATTAAAGCTAAAAGCACTTGTGGAATAAAAGTAAAAATCCAAAGCATTACTGAGTTACCCAATGCTTTCATAAAAAGTGGAGTGCTTGTCAGTAATGTTATAAAGTTCTGTAAGCCAACATTAGTTGCATCTGAAAAAGATTGCCAACCATTCATACTGGTAAAACTAATCGCAATTGAATAAATCATTGGATAAAGTGTAAAAAGTAAAAATCCCACAAAAAATGGAATTAAGAAATAATAACCAAAACGATTATATTTCTCAAAATTTGATTTTTTCTTTCGAACACTTTTTTTAGTGTTTTCCATTTTATCTCCTTACTATAAAAAGAGAAGCAAACATAGTCCTTGCTTCTCTTATGTTTTCTAAATGTACTTATTTCACTTCAATATTAGGATAAGCAGACTTAACATCTGACTTGAATGTATCGAGTGCTTTAGATTTAGTGACTTTTCCTGTAGCATAAGGGTTAACAACGTCATTAATCCAAATTGATTGGATACTTTGGTCATATTGTGTTTGATTTTTACCATTAATGGTATCTGCAACTTTTGACCAAACAGGATAAGGATTTTGTCCACCAATCAAACTGACCTTGGCATCTTTACCTTGTTCTTTATTAATTGCTTTCACTGAGCCAAAGTCATTTTGTGTTTTGACATCCCATGTTTGGAATTCTTTGTTTGTTCCCATATAAACAGCGAGTGCTGAAGCTGCATCAGCATTTTTAGAACCTTGAACTCCTGCAAGCCAAGTTCCACCCCATGAATAAGACACCGGCCCTTCTGTCACGCGCCATGCTCCAGCTGTATCTTTAGCATAGTTTTTCAACCAATAAAAGAGCCCCCAAGATGGCATTGCATAAGCCCCAATCTTGTTAGATGAAATTCCACCATACCAGTCAGGAGTTTGAGGTGTTGTATTTTGACACCAACCTTCTGAAACAGCTTCTTTCATCAAATCTAATGAATCAGTCATTGAACTATCAATTTTAAGTTTATTATCAATCACCCAACCATCTTTTCTTGCACCAATAACTGGATTATAAATTTCTTCAAGTGAGCTAAAAAGATAAGCTTGTCCACCAGATTTTTCTTTGATTGTTTCGCCAGTCTTCTTAATTGCATCCCAACTAGACAAAGCTTTCTGAGCAGAAGCTACGTCATTTGGAGCAATACCTAAATATTTTTGGAAAACATTAGTATTATAGTAGTAAGCCCCCGGAGCTGCTTGGTAAGAAACTGCTACTTGTTTTCCTTTGCTATCTTTCCCCATATCAAGCGTATATTGGTAATTCCCCTTGGCGGCTGAAGCAACTCCGTAATCTCCAAGATTTGTTAATTTACCTGATTGAACATATTTTTCAACAAAACCTGCATCTAACGCCACCATATCTGGCGCTTTATCTGTTCCCAAAACAGAGTCTAGTTTTGTTTGAAAGTTAGCATAGGGAACAACAACTTGTTTGATGGTAAGGTTTGGTTTTTCCTTTTTTAATTCATCAATCTGTGGTTGCATCGTAGTAAATGACCATAATGTAATAGTTTGTTTTTTGTTCAAACCAGCATTACTGGCAGATTTTTTTGAACTACTCGTACTTGAGCCACAAGCAACTAAGGTTACCGTTGCAAGTAAAGCAACAGAGCCAAGGCAAATCTTTTTCCAATTTTTTGCGAGATTCATTTTGTTTTTCTCCTATTATGAGTTTTTTATTGAATATTTAATTCAAAGGGGGAGGCTGGATATCCCTCTTCATTCCAAATAAATGCTTGCGGAGCATTGCTCCAGTTGTAACTGATTTTCGTATCGGGTTGAAGTGATAGGTCAGCAGGGAGCTCCAAAATGATTTGCTCCCCAACTTGACGGTAAGTTTTTACTTTATAACTATGTCCTCCTTGATAAAGTTCAAAATTTTTATTTTTCTCAACGCTAAACCTTTTCCCGAAAGTATCAAATGAAAGGATAATAACATTCTTTTTGGCCTGTATAGCCTCTTTAGCAAGAGGACCTATACAATAACCATTTGGGAATAATTTAACATTGTGATAAGCGTTTAATAGTTTATGAGCGACATCTTTTTTATTTAAAGGGTGGAGGTCATCATCTTCTCCATCTCCGATTGTCACGACCATGGCTGTTCGTGATATTTTTAACCCCTCTTTTTGTTCTTCACGAAGTCTTGCCCAATCTGCATCTTTTTCAGTATCACAATTTGGTAATTGGACATAAAGAAAAGGTAAATTTGGTTGCTTAAAAAGTTTTCGCCAACTTTCGATTAATTCGCGAAAACGTGGGCCATAATTTTTCGGACTACCTGCATCACTTTCACCCTGATACCAGATAATAGCTGCAAACTTTAACTTTTGCAAAGTTGCTATCATACCATTGTATAAACCAGTTGGTTCATAATTAATAAAGTATGCTTTATGACGTTCGGGCAATGTACTGCTTCGCCTAATTTTCCAGCCATGATTTAAATCTAAACGATTCTCTCCAACTAAGAGAATATGAGGCTTACTATGAGTTATTCCACCAGGAGCATTATAAATTTTAAGGCGAATTGCAATCGTAAAACTTTTTCTTAACTTAGATATTTTGTAATTTCTAGGTGGATACTTGTAGTCAGTATTGCCTATTTTCTTTCCATTGACATAGATAACATCAGCATCGGTCATTGTTCCAAAGCGCAACTCCCCCTCCTTTCCAATAAATCTATCTGGAATTTGAAGTCTTTTTCTTAACCAAAGTGTACCTGGAAAAGTATATTTTTCATTCCAAGTATCACTTAATGAAATCTCAGACCAGTTCATATCAACTAAGTTAGGGACTTGCCAAGATTTATGTAAACCTTCATCTGTTTCTTCGCAAAGTTTTTGATAATTGTCTTGATAGATCTTATCAAGATTTTGAATTTCTTTTAGATATTCTTTATTTTTTAAAGCATTATAGGCTGGTGGAAGAGAATTAAATTTGGTTAAAGACTCTTTACTCAACCAAGCGTTAAGCGGTGTCCCACCAACTGCTGTTGTAATCAAGCCTATTGGTATGCCATCTTCTGAAAATTTTTCTTTAGCAAAAAAATAACCTATCCCTGACAAATTCTTTAATTCTTCGACAATTGCTCTTTTCCATTGTCCTGATGTTAATTCTGTTTTAATGTTATTGAAAGAAGGCTCTTGTGGCACCTCAAAATAACGAAGCAAAGGATTTCTGGCTTGTTCTATCTCATCAGGATAGCGTGTTTTGAGACGTTTCATCCAAAGTTGCATATTGGATTGACCTCCAAGCAGGAAAACATCGCCAAAACAAATATCTTTAAGAACAATTTTTGCATCAGCTGTTGAGATTTTAAAGTCAATGCTCTCACTTACTTCGTGTGCTGGAAGAATAATATCGAAATAACCTTTTTCATCAGATTTAGTTTTTAAAATTATCTCTTCATACGACAAAGTGACTTCTTGTCCTGAAATCGCATAACCCCAAAAATGATTCTTTTGGTTTCTTTGTATGATTGCACCATCTCTTAGAAGATATGGAATAAAGATAGATGATTTCATGGTTTATCTCTTTCGTTTATTACAAAACTTATATACAAGTTTTTATCTAAAAATAAATATAGCGCTTTCACAGTTTGTTTTTCTGATTTTTCTTACGATGTGAACTGGGAGATGTTGTGTTTGGGGTTTTTAGTAAAAGGAACATGAAAAATAAAAAAAGGACAAAAGAATTATTTCTCCTGTCCTTTTTCGTATTTATTCTTTTTATGATAATCGACTTTTTATTTCATGCATCCAGTTAGGGAGGGCTTTCCCTAACTCAATAATGTGTTTTAGGCGACCTTTATTCTCTTTATTTAGAGCAATTTCATGATTGACGCTATTATTTATTTCTTCAATGTAAGGAATGATTTCAGGCTGACTATCTGAATACAAATTAACAGACCTATTAAGAGTGACCATATCCAGAATTCCCCAATAATCTGCGAATTTTTCTATCTCTACTTGGAGTTTCTCTTTTTTCCAGTTATCGAACGCCTCATCAAAGTTGATTCTTGAAGATAGATGTCCTTTAAAGAGCTCATCTTCTACAAACTCACGGAGTAAATCAGCAGTTACTGCCTCCCCCATGTTACTAAGTTCTTGAATCTGCTCATAAATAATCCGTTTTGTTTCCTCATCAACTGTCTGAATTCCATCTGTAGAACCTACTCTTGCACCGATTAAACTTAAGATATGAGCCGCATCAATCACTTGAGTATTGGTCAGCTTTGTCTTACCTTGAAGTTGTTTTATGGGCTGAGGTCCGGATCCTGGTCCTTCTGGTCTAGGAAAAAGGTTCTTATAGGAACCGATATACTGAAGCCAAGTATGCTCAGTCATGCCAAAAGTTTCATCATTCCACCGATATTCATAATATTGTTGCACTAAATTCATCTGGTCGCTTGCTGCAAAGAAGGCGATCTTAAACTCTTCTTTCTTATCGTCATCATCTTTTATTTCAGTCCACTCCGATGGTTTTGACAAGGTCAATACCAACTCACCGAGCAAGTTCTTCAACTTACTCACTGCAATCTCATAATGGTCAACGATTACCCGACTGCTTTTTCCGCCACTGCCATAAAGTTTTAGGGCATCATTTACAATCTCTTCGGTGATCCTTGGATACTGGAAGTTAATAATCGTTCCGAATTCCTTAGTTGCTCCAAATACTCGGTTCGTTCTCGAGTAAGCTTGAATCAGTCCTTGCAGCATCAAAGGACGATCTACATATAATGTATTCAAGCGTTTAGAGTCATAGCCCGTTAAAAGCTGGTCTGCTACAATTACGAGGTCAATATTCTTAGGATTTCGTCCGCTCCCGCCACGTGTTGCACGCTCAACTACATCTTCAAAGTAGGCATCTTCTCCATGTTTCTTGTCACCAGCTATATATTCAATACCCGTATATTGGCTATAATCCTTAAACATCATCGCCGCTTCTTTCGGTGCTGGATTTTCTGGATCATTTTCGTTGCCAAAGCTGAAAGTCATGGCAATATTAAGACTTTCATCACGCTCAATCAATTGTTTTTTAAATTCTTTATAATAGGCAATGACACGCTTTTTACGAGCAACCGTTAAAATGGCATTAAATTCTCGATTTTGGGATTGACTTTCCCAATTCTCCAAAATCTCTGTCACTACACGTGGAATATGCGTTTCATCTTGATAGATCAAGACTTCCTGCTTAGCTGCTTCTTTTTCCACTTCTAGCTCGGACATCACTGCATATTTACGTTCAAGCTCTTTTTTATTGACATCTGGATTTTCTATTAAAGCTTTATCCTGCAATTCTTCACGCAAATCTTCATAACTCTTGAATTCACCCGTATTGATGTAATCCACATGGAATCCTAAGACGTTCCCATCAGAAATCGCTTGGTCTATCGTATATTGATGAAGTTCAGGCCCAAATAGTTTTTCAGTCGTATTGATGAGTTCACTCTTTTTATTGATTTTGCCTTTGACCTTATTTTCATCAAAGAGGGGTGTCCCTGTGAAGCCATAGAACAAACCATTTTTTCTGAAATAGTCTTTGATATTTCCCATCATTTGTCCCATGGTTGTACGGTGGGCTTCATCGATGATAAAAACAAAGCGTTTCTCTGAAAGACTATAGTCTTGATTCTTTTTCAGATCATCAATCAGATTATTCAGCTTAAAAGTAGTTGTTACGACAATGCCATTTTTCACATTCCCGAGTTTCTTCTTCAATTGATAAGTTGAGCGGGTATCATCGACATCTATCGGTTCATAGGAAGCGTATGCTTTGAAATTTTCCCCTGTACGACTATCTAACTCTCTTCTGTCAACGAGGAAAATCACTTTATCAAAACCCGCTCTTGTAGATAGGAATAGAGCTGTCTTAAAGCTGGTGATTGTTTTCCCTGAGCCAGTGGTGTGCCAAACAAAGCCGCCATACGGAATCTTTTCATCATTATCCCAACCAAAGGCTACCCCTTCTATGGATTGAAGAGCATAAACCTGATAAGGGCGCATGAGCATATGCCTGCGATTCTCTTCTTCTTTGGCTTCATCAATCACCAAGTAATCGCCCACCATTTGGTGTGCCATTGGAATCATCAAAAAGTGTTCTATTACCTTTTTCCAGTCATTGATGCGCTTATTATCTCTGTCTGACCAGTGAAATACAAAGGCAGGATTGAAGTCACTAACTGTTTTTGGTGTGGCAAAGTAGCGCGTTTCGATTTCTGTCGTAACCACCATCATCTGCGAAAAGGCCATGAAGTTATTGGAATATTCGCCATCACGGTAATAACGCTGGAACTGTCCAAAAGCTTCATCAATCGACTTGTCTGTCCGCTTTTGCTCGATATTTATCAGTGGCAAGCCATTGATTAAAAGCACAATGTCAAAGCGGTTGCCATTAGGCGTCTCCACTTCACTCGCCACCTGATAGCTTGATTCTCCGCCACGCACTTCGGCTTTTTTAAAGATGGTTAACGTGATTTGCTTGCGAGTGACTTGCGGATGGCTATCTCGATAAATTCCGTCAATCTTACCTTTTCCTTCCTCCATCGCCAGCACTTTAGCTGCCTCGTAGGAGTTGCTAATTTGCCCAACTTTTGACAGCACTTGAGCAAACTCCCCATCTGTCAAGGGAATCCCCTCAAGCTGGTCATTATTCAGACGATTGAGCTCACTTCGCCAGTTATCAATGAGGCTTTGAACGGTAACTTTTTGTTTATTCCCATTCAAAAAGTCAGGTGTTTGCCATTTAAACTTTGCCAGTTCAGCTACAAAGTTCTCTTGATAGGCTTTTTCACTTGCATCTTTAGGTGCATTACTCACAGCTTACGCTCCTTTCCTAAATAAACATCTCATTGAGGTATGCTTTTTTAATGTTTTGTAGTTTTTCCAGCTTCTGTTGTTGAAAAGTGATGGTTTGGTCGAGGCTACTAAAGAATTCTCCGATATGCTTTTGCTCCGTTAGAACTGGAAAATAAAACGATAACTTTGAAAACTCTGTTTTATTTATAATCTGCATTGTTCCAGAAGCTGCTATCGACTGCATTTTCTTTGACCATAATTCTGACTGAGTTAATAGAAAATATGAATCATTATTCTCGTTTGGACTTAAGGAATTAATCTGTTGATTAAATGCCGAATCTTCTAGTATTAAGGCATTTTTTCCTATACTTGCAATACAAGTTGCTAAAATTGAACCTTTTGGTACTACTCTTGCTTTTTTAATTCCTAATTTTGATAACTTTTTAGCAGTAGTTCTTATTATGTTCCCGTCAATATCAGTAGGAGTTACCCATAACAAACCATCATCTTCATAGTTTTGAGAATTTGAAGTTGGAGGTGTGTTTCCAGTATTTATCTGACCAACTTCCCCCAACTCACGCTGTTCCCATGCGTCAGAATTTTGGAACTCCTTGAAGCGTCTTTTCGGTACTAATTTTTTATTTTTGCTCATTGAATCACCACCAATTCACTCGCAAGTGCTTCAAAAGCTTTTTCTAGCTCTGAAACTTGTGCATCAATTTCATTGAATGTTTGAGTATAACGATTTTCAAGAAGGGCAATCGTTGAAAGCTCTGCGCGCAAAGGTTTTTCAACTAGCCCTACAAGAGCATCTACTGTACCCGCAAACCACTTCTCAAAAACCAGCATATCAATCTCTTCATTTGTCAGATTTTCAATCTTAGATTCAACCGCTTCTTTGAGTTGTTTTTCTTTTTCTTTGATGGACTTATTCGTTGAACTTTTATCCGTCAGAAGTTTTTCAACACGTTTTAGCCACTCAAATTCAGATGTTCCTTTTTCTGCTATTTTCAGCTCAGCCTTGATCATTTTAGCTTCAAAAGCATCCTGTGGCTCGTCATCCTCATTTTTCTTGAGCGATTCGTAAAGGGCCTCATATTCTTCAGAATTCTCGACTTTGGCAGCTTCTACAAGCTCAGACAATTCGCTGTCGATTTCTTGAGCTTTGTTTTTCAACGCTTCGATTTCTTCTTGCTCTGAAGCAAAGAGACGTTTGGCTATCAATTCATTTGGCACAAGCATACCAATCCAGCCATCTTGCTCTTGACGTTTATTCTTGCCTGACCCTTTTGTCACCATATTTGGCTCACGCGTACGGCCAATGGTATAAAAATCACTTGCTGCAATCAATTCACTGTCTTTAGTCAGACTGTCTTTCCAGATTTCAGCCACGATTTGGTAAGCACTATATGCGTCTACAAATTCAATACTGGAAACCTCTGTCTTTATCTCAGAAAGCATTTCTGACATGAGACTCGTCAAATCATTATCAGGATTGACCTGACGGAGAATATCCCAATACTTAGCAACAAAACTTTCAGCAATCTTTCTCAACTCATCATTCTTTGCCAAAACTTGTGGGGCATTGATAACTTCTTCTGTCAGTTGCTCCATGCTCTTATTTAGCATCAGGTAGCCCTCGCGCAATACTTCAAATGATGAGTTTATCACTTCGGGAACACTCTTATTTAATACCAACAGTTCATCGATGTTGGACTTAGGAATTCCACCATATAGATGCGCATCTACATCTTGAGCAATCTCATCATTATCAGCTGCCACGTATCTTGGGATGTTCATATTCCACTCGTTAGCAATAATTTCCTCATGAGTCGCTAGGTGGCTATAGCCTTCAATCTCATCACGTGATGAATAAGTATCTACGATTTTGGCAATATCTTTTTCTTGTAGAACGTTTTGCTTGCCAACTTTGACAAAACCACGAGATGCATCAATGATTAAAACGGGTTCTCCAACTGGACGATTTTTCTTCAAAACCATCACGATGACTGGAATACCCGTATTGGTAAACATTCCGCTCGGCAAGCCAATGATGGTATCAATTTGATTTTTCTCTAAAAGTCTTTGACGAATATCACCTTCTGAGCCACCTCTAAAAAGCACACCATGAGGCAAGACAATCGCCATTGTACCATTTGTTCCCAAGTGGAAAAGGCCATGCAAAAGAAAGGCAAAGTCTCCCTTAGAATCAGGCGGTAATGTCCCTGCAATCTCAAAGCGAGGGTCACTAACTTTTAAGCCAGCTTTATTCCAATCCTTGAGTGAGTATGGTGGGTTATAACAACCGCATCAAACTGTACCCCAACATTTGCTTGACTCGGATCTTCAGGCCAGTCATGAGATAGAGTATCCGCATTTCTTACCGTCATCTTTTCTGGACGTACCCCATGTAAGAGCAAGTTCATACGTGTCAGGTTATAAGTGGCTGTATTTTTTTCTTGACCATAGTAAGATAAATCTTTTTGCACTTCTTTGCTCAGATGTTTTCCCACAGTTAATAAAAGTGAACCAGAACCAACGGTTGGGTCATAGATAGATTGGATATTTGAGTTCTTAGCTGCAATTTGCGCCATTATTTCTGAAACTTGTCTTGGCGTATAGAATTCTCCGGCCTTTTTCCCTGATTCCATGGCAAACTGACCAATCAGATATTCGTATGCATCACCGAGCACATCGCTCTTTTGCAAAGCAACCATATCAAGGTCAGCAAATAGATTGATTAAGGCTTTAATACTTTTGTTACGCTCATTTAAGTTGCTACCCAAAGCAGTATCAGTCAAGTCTAAAGTCGAACTTGAGAAAAGACCTTTAAAATCATCGGAGTCACCTGTTACGGCAATAGTCTTTTCGAAATTATTTAAACTATCCGTTACTTTTTGAACTTCAAAATCTCCTGTGTTGATATCTTTTATCCATTTTTGATACAAGTATTCGGGTGCTACAAAGTAGCCCAAGGCCTGTTGAATCATCTTATCCAGTTCTTCCCCTAACTCTTCACGATTTTGGGTGTACTCTTCGACTAACTCTGATTCTGATATTCTGCCTAAGCCCGCAGTATTTCTAAATGTCTCTAAGGTTTTATCACTTAAAAATTTGTAAAACATTAAGCCAAGCATATAGTCTTTGTAACGACTGGCATCCATTGAGCCACGAAGTTCCGTCGCTCCGTCCCATAGTCTGCTTTTAATTTCTCCTGATGTAATCACGCTTATTCCCCCAGTTGAGTTGAATCTTCTTTTTTGCTACTTTCTACTTCACAAATATCTTCTATCTTACATTTCAATGCATCACAAATCTTAGATAATGTTTCTGTTGTCACCGACTCACCTTTATTTAGTTTATTCACGGTGTATTGGCTAATCCCAGCAAGTTCAGCTAACTGCTTTTTGCTAAGTTCCCTATCTATCAACAGCTTCCAAAGTCTTTTATAAGAAAAAGTCATAACTGCATTCCTTTCAGTTCTTTGTAAATGAATCTTTTAAAATTATATCATAATAACGATGCTTATAGGCTATAAAATAGAGCAAATACTAAATTTAGATGGTCAATATTTTCGTTACAGTTTATAATTATCTTAATAGTGAGGGAGAGCTTATAAAATGTTTGGCGGCTCACAACAAAAATAATCTTTTTACTAGAAACAGTTAAATCTTGTAGTTTTAAAAAGAATAACAGATGTTAGTTTTATGCTAAAATTAATTAAAAATAACTTCCTGATGAGGAACTTTCATGACTACTACCTTAAAACGTATTTTTTCTGATAAAACCTTTTTATTTACTTTCGCTCTAGCGCTACTTTCTTTAATTTTTGGGACGGTCAGAGCTTCTGATATTGATTTGAAAACCATTTTGGCTCTTTTGAGCTTGATTATTCTTATTTCTATTTTTGAAATTCTTGGTATTTTAAAATATTTTGCGTCCTTTATTATTGATAAATGTCAAAACCTGAGACAAGTGGCTTTAGTGGTGCTACTCTTGTCTTTCTTTGGTTCGATGTTTTTTACAAATGATGTGCCGATTTTAACTTTGGTGCCGATTGTTTTTAATATTGACCGAAAGGTGAAGTTACCTAAAATTGGCTTGATTAGTTTGATGACCATTTATGCTAACTTAGGTAGTGCGATTACACCTATTAGTAATCCTCAAAATTTGTATTTGGTCTCTTATTATCATTTAAAAATTTTAGAATTTTTCAAACTATCCTTACCTTTAGGATTGGTCAGCTTATTGACTTTATTTTTATGTGCCTTATTATTTTCAAAGAGAGCTGTCAGTCAGATAGAAAACAAGGTATTTTCTATCAAAAAACGAGATCTATACTTGTTAGGATTCACGACCTTAATTGTACTTTTGGGTGTATTAGCTCTGATTCCTGTTTGGATTTCTTTAATTGCAAGCTTGATCTGTGCTTATCTTATCGAGAAAAAAGTTTATCAAGAAGTGGATTATGGAATCATCTTAACTTTTATCAATTTCTTTATTATTGTTGGTGCACTTGGGCGTATTCCTTTGATTCATAATTGGCTTCACCAGCTGATGAATAATGACCTCTCTATTTTCTTTACCTCTATCTTATCTAGTCAGGTCATCAGCAATGTTCCTGCTGCGGTCTTATTATCAAAATTTACCGGGCAACTTTCTCCTTTATACTTGGGAGTGACAATCGGTGGTTTGGGAACACTGGTGGCTTCTTTGGCTAACTTGCTAGCCTTAAGGCAATATCAATTGAATGTTAAAGATCAATCTACCTTGAAATTTTTCGGCCTTTTTACGCTTTTAAATTTTCTTTATCTACTTGTTTTTATCGGAATTGGGATTTTATTTCTTCGATAATATTGATAAAAAAATCAAATCATTTTCTGATTTGATTTTTTATTATTAATAATGCGCCGTAGAGTTTAAGAGCTTTAATTTTGCATTTTTATTTTCTATTTCGATGATACTCAATGATGTCGAGCTAAGATCCATCTCGCCATAGAGTTCTTTATTGTTTAATAAGAGAGAAATCAGCATTCTAATCGTTATGCGATGAGAAACGATTGCGATTTTGCCTGAGCGCTCCCTGAGTCCTTCTTCTTTGATAAAAACTTTTAGTCGAGCTTCTAGTTGAGCAAATGATTCACCATCTTTAGAGGGAAAGTAATTAAAGGGATGATTAAAGAAATTATTCCATTCTAGAGGGGCGAGTTTTTCAATTTCTTGATAAGTTTTTCCTTCCCACGCGCCCATAGCGATTTCACCTAGCAAATCTGATGAAGTTTTCTTTTCATCACCAAATATTAGTCGAGAAGTTTCCAGAGCTCTAGGACTTGTACTTGAGTAAATATGATTAAAATAGTGTTTATTCAGTTCTTTTCCTAATGATACTGCTTGCTCAACTCCTTCAACTGTCAAATCAGAATTGAGTGAACCTTGCATTTTCTTTTCGAGATTCCACTTTGTTTGTCCATGTCGTATTAAATAAATTTCTAGCATTTTTTTCACCTCAAAAATTATTTTAGTAAAATAAATAGCTTTTTAAAAATACATTTTAATTAAGCAGATATAAGTAAAAGTTATGAGTCTTGCTATCAAAATTAATGTAGTAGATAATCTTTAATAATAAAACATAAAAAAGGACAATAGGTATTATTGTCCTTTGCATTTTAATCAATCAACTTAGACCTATGATTCCTTTCATTTTTGTAAAAGTAACAACTTTTCAATTGTTTGAAGAACGCCACTCTCTTCATTTGATTTTGTTATGAAATCAGCTTTTTCTTTTACGATGTCAAAGGCGTTATTAACGGCAAAGCTACAGCCAGCGGCTTCTAATAGTTCAATATCATTGAGTCCATCGCCAAAGGCAATTGTTTCTTCTTTTGTTACCCCAAGAATATGTTGTAGTGCTTGAACGGTCGTTCCTTTGTGAACATTATAGTTGGAAATATCAATCCATGCTGCTTCTGAGGCCACGATATAGGCTTGCGCTTCAAATTCGGACAGCTCTTTAACATTTTCAAATGCTCTCAGTTTTTGATCAAAAACGGTTATTTTTACAAAGTCTTCCTCAATATTTTGTAAATCTGCCTGTTTTTTGACGACAGCATATGATTTTCTTATTTTTTGAGCATCCTCTTCAGAGACCGTTGACTTGATATAGGCAGCGGTTGGGGTACAAGCGATAATAATATGATCTGATGCAATATTTTCTAGTTTTTCAATAATTTGAAGTCCTAACTTGTTTGGTAATAAGGACTCATAAATATATTTACCTTCATGTTTAATTCGTGTTGCACTATCACCCAATATCCAGATATTTTTAGAAATATCGGTATCAAAGAGTTCTTCAACCCGCTCGCATTGTTTACCAGTACAGGGGGCAAAAATAACATTATTCTGATCCATTATTGTCTTAACTTTCTCATAGTAAGACTGATCAAAACTACCGCTTTTGTTTAAGAAAGTACCATCTAAATCTGTAAGTACAAGTTTAATCATATTATTTTCTTTCTTTTATTAGTATTTCTTTGTTCAGGAATCTGAGTTAAAAGCTAGCCACTTCATTTTAAGACAGTAAATCAAATTAAAGACAAGATTTATTGCTACTTAGATCATTATAATGTCCTTGTGCTTGGTGAGAGCTCTACAATCATATTTCTATAGGAGGTCAAAATTATTGTTGTTCATTATAATATCAATTATTTACTCTTAAGTTTACTGCCTTAGAATGAAGTGGTTTTTACTTGTTCCTTCCACTTCATAAAGTTTTAGCCTAATTTATCAAATAAAGCATTGATAGTAGAAATTACTCCGTTTTCGTCATTTGATGGTGCTTGATATTTTGCTACTTGATTCACTTGTTTACTTGCATTAGCCATAGAATAACTATAGCCGGCGAGCTCTAACATTTCTAAATCATTATTGCTATCACCAAAAGCTAGAAATTGCTCGGGCTTGATTTCCCATTGATTCAATAAATGCTTAAGTGTGTTCCCTTTGTTTACTTCGTTTGCAATCAAATCAACACTTCCATGTCCACTATATACGGCTTTTAGTTGAGAATTATTCTTTTCATTCATTAAATCAATAATCGAAAAAGCATTTTTATCCTCTAATTGAAGGGCAATTTTTACCCATTCATCATCTGGAAGGTCTTGAAATGAATCGATTTCTTTGAGTGCAAAATAGTATTTTGCTGCTTCCTTTTTCAAAACAGTGTTTTCGCTCTTGAGGATATAGGCAGATTGTACACCACAAAGAATAATTCCAACTTTGTAGGAAGTATTTTCTAAAAGAGTCAAAGTATCCTGAATAATTGGCTTAGCAATGGTCTTTTTTATTAATAAATTTCCCTTTTCAAATACGAGTCCGCCATTTTCTGAAACAAATGTTATTTCTTCCCAAATTTCTGGAAAAAAAGAACTTATTTGAGCGTACTGATTTCCACTTGCTACCACAAATCTCACTTCTTTCGCTTTTAATTTTTTAAAGAGTTCAAGGAATGCTTTTCTGTCGTAGTCATTATTTGAATTAAGAAAGGTCCCATCCATATCTACGGCGATTGCTTTAATCATACATTATCTCCAATTTTAAAAAATATATCGATTTATTTCTATTTTTCTTTTAATCTTGATTGATATTCTTCTTTTTTCTTGTTCCAATAGTGATTGTCTTCTTCATTAATTGCTCGGATAAGCTGAGCTGGATTTCCTCCGAAAATTGTATTGGCTGCAACATCTTTCGTCACTACTGCGCCCGCAGCAATGATTGAGTTTTTACCAATGGTGACTCCTGGAAGGATAGTGGCACTCCCACCAATCCATACATTATCTTCAACCGTGATAGGCAAGCCAAATTCAAGTTCTTCTATTCTAATTTGAGGATCTATTGGATGACCTGCCGTATAAAAACTGACACGTGGACCCACCATAACATTATTGCCAATCTTTATTTTATTAATATCTAAGAAAATACAATCCATATTTGCATAGAAATTATTTCCAATTTCTACGTGTCTGCCATAATCCACTTGAAACGGGGGAGTTACATAAAGGTTGTCCCCTGTTTCCCCAAAAACTTGCCGTTCTAAAGCAACGATTGTTTCTTTTTCTTCAATCGGAGTATTATTGATTTTTTGGATAATCTTCTTGCCGTGGATAGATTTGTTTTCTGGCAAAATATTCCCAGCAAGGTATAAGTTACCTAACAACATCTCTTGATAATCAAAATCAACTGCCAAAACATCTTACCCACTCTCTATTTTTTATGTTCTTCATCTAGTGTTGTCGTGAGTTCAATCAAATTCCCTTCAGGATCTTGAATAACTGCTTCATAATAGCCATCCCCCGTAGTACGAGGACCATTGAGTAATGGATAACCATCTTTTAAAAATCTTTCAGCATATTCATCTACTGCTTGTTTATCACCTACTGCAATGGCGATGTGGGCATATCCTAAACTCTCAGCAATTCTATTTGATAAGAATTTTTTTGTTGTGACTTCCATTCTACTTCCTGAGTCAAAGGTTAAAAAGTAAGATTTGAAGCTTGTTTTTTGATTATGGTATAAATCACTTGAAGTGACATTAAAATATTTTTCATAAAAAGCTTTTATTTTTTCAATATCCCCAGCATAAATTGCTACGTGTTCGATGTGCATTCTGTTTCTCCATTTTCTAGCTAGCTTTATCCAATTGCTGGATAATCTTTTAAAAATAGTGGTATAATGATTCTAATGGCAATGATTGCTCCTTTTATTAAGAATAATAAGAGCAGGCCGATTTTTTTAAATAAACTTTATTAACAAACTTTAATAAGTTGATTTCATTATATCTTTTTTATCAAAATTAGTAAAGCGTTTTTATTTTGAAAAATGATCATATAAGGAGAATTATGAAAGCCTATAAACCTAAAAATATCAAAGAACACAATAAGGAACTAATTTCTGATTACATTAAAAATGCCCATTTACCACTTACAATTCGTCAAATATCAGATGGGACTCAACTAAGTGTTGTTACAATTAATAAACTTATTATGGAACTTCTTGAAAGTGATACCATTAAATCTCTTGATAAACATGCTAAAACTGGCGGTCGTTTTGCAACAGCCTATGAATTTAATGCTACTAAAGAGTTAATACTAATCCTTCAATTTATCGAAAATGATAAAAATTTAGTGGTCAATTATCATATTGTCGATCTTTTGGGAAATGTCATTGAACAAAAAAATTTAAAGACTAATAATTTAGACGAACTTCTGCTTAATATTAATCATTTTAGAAGTGTTTTTCCTCAAATCGTTTTAATTACTTGTGGTATTACTGGGGTTGAGATTGATGGAGAATTACGTATTATGGATTTTTCACCGCTTAAAAATATTAATCTCGCTAAAGAAATTAGAGATTCAACTCAGATTGAAACCATCATTGAAAATGATATTAACGCCGCCACACTAGGCTATGCTTTAGAGGAGAATGAAGTTTTATCAGGCATTTATTTTCCAGAAAAATTTCCGCCGGGTTCTTCTTTGATTATTAATCAAACTATTTTTAAAGGAAGCAATAATATCAGTGGGGAAATAAAATATCTTCCTACTTTTAGAACTGCTGAATTTCCATTGAGTCAAAACGAGATTTATCTAAAAGTATTTGATTCGATTCAAACAATTATCGCAATGTATGCGCCCCATCAATTAATCATCTTTATTCCTCAAGTTTGGGAGAAGCTCTTAAATATAGAAAAAATAAAGGATGAACTCAGAGAGATTTTTCCTAAAGGAACTCTTCCGCAAATGGAATTTTCTTCCAACTTCTCTAGTTTATATTTGGCAGGCTTAATTAAGTTGTCTTTGAGAAACTAAGGTTTTCTAAAGAAAGAGGGATTGATTTAGTCAACAAAAAAACATTAGGTATTTCCTAATGTTTTTTACTATTTATAAATTATGATTTATTTTGTTCAGCAAATAGTTTGCCCATTTTTTTCAGTACTTTTGGTGCATCTTCTTTTGCCAAAATTAACTCAATCCAGTACATTCTATTTGGATCTGCTTGAGCTTCTTTCATGACAGACACAAATTCATTTTCAGTTCTAACGATTTTCGAGACTACTCGTTCTTCTGTTGCTCCAAATGATTCTGGTAATTTTGAGTAATTCCACATTGGAATATCATTGTAGCTTTGATTTGGTCCATGAATTTCTCTTTCGACTGTATAACCATCATTATTGATAATAAAGCAAATTGGATTAATTTTTTCTCTGATTGCTAATCCTAATTCTTGCACCGTAAGTTGAAGTGAACCATCACCAATAAATAAAAGGTGTCTGCTTTCTTTATCTGCAATTTGGCTTCCTAATGCTGCTGGGAATGTATATCCAATTGATCCCCATAAGGGTTGACCAATAAAATGACTCTTTGGTTTTAAGAAAATTGATGAAGCGCCAAAGAATGATGTCCCTTGTTCAGCAACGATTGTTTCATTGCTTTGAGTTAGGTTTTCAACTGCTTGCCATAGGCGGTCTTGTGATAAAAGCGCATTTGATGGAACAAAGTCTTCTTGCTTTTTATCGATATATTTTCCTTTGTATTCTATTTCGCTTAGGTCTAAGAGAGAGGAGATGAGGGATTCAAAATCAAAATTTTGGATGCTTTCGTTAAATATTTTTCCTTCATCTATATTCAGTGAAATCATTTTATTTTCATTTAAATGATGAGTGAAGGCTCCTGTTGAAGAGTCTGTGAGTTTAACTCCAAGCATCAGGATGAAGTCGGCTGATTCCACGAATTCTTTAAGATTAGGCTCTGAGAGTTTACCATTATAGATTCCTAAAAATGAAGGGAGAGCTTCATCAACTGAACTTTTTCCAAAGTTTAATGTCGTAATAGGTAGTTTTGTCTTTGAAATAAATTGAGAGACTGTTTTTTCTAAGCCAAAACTAATTATTTCATGTCCTGTAATCACGATTGGTTTTTTGGCATTTTTCAAGCTTTCTTGAATTTTGTTCAAGATCTCTTGGTCACTTGTATTTGAAGTTGAGTTTTCTTTTTTCAAAGGGAGTGAGGGTTTCTCTGCTTTTGCAGCAGCAACATCAACTGGTAAGTTGATATAGACAGGTTTTCTTTCTTTTAATAGTGCAGAAAGTACTCGGTCAATTTCAACGGTTGCATTTTCTGCTGTCAGTAAAGTTCGAGCTGCTGTAACAGGTTCGTGCATTTTCATAAAGTGTTTAAAATCACCGTCAGCCAGCGTATGATGAACAAATTTTCCTTCATTTTGAACTTTTGATGTAGGTGATCCCACTATTTCTACTACTGGTAAATTTTCGGCGTAACTTCCTGCTAATCCATTAACTGCACTCAATTCACCTACTCCAAAGGTTGTAAGAAATGCGGCAGCTTTTTTAGTACGAGCATAGCCATCAGCCATATATGAAGCATTTAATTCATTAGCATTTCCGACCCATTTCATATCCTTGCGGGAAATAATTTGATCTAAAAATTGTAAGTTATAGTCTCCAGGGACTCCAAAAATTTCTTCAATTCCTAACTCGTGTAATCGGTCTAATAGGTAATCTCCTACTGTATACATCGCATTCCTCCATATTTTATTATATATTGGTCAATCAACTTGACATTTATAGAATAACGCTTTTCTTTAAATAAGTCAACGATATTGACTTATTTAAATTATCAAGTATAATAGACTAATAAAAGGAGTGGGTTATGACTAAAGAAAACTCAGAAGTAAACGATAACTTAAATTTTACTAGAGATTTGGCTTTATTTTACTTCGGATACCGTGCATTTATTAAACAAGAGGACGACCTAGTACTTTCTTACGAGATTCGTCAAGTACATCGGCGAATTATATTTTTCATTGGAAGACTTCCTGGCTTGACCGTTAATGAATTACTTGAAGTGCTTGATATTTCTAAACAAGCTTTGAACGGTCCTATGAATGATTTAAAAGAAAAAGAATTGGTTCATTTCAAGCCAAATGAAAATGACAAAAGAATCAAACAGCTTTATCTGACCGAACAAGGAAACATGTTAGATGAACGTATGAATGAAAATCAAATCAATAAAATGAAGCAATATTTTAGTGAATCTGGCGATAAAGAGGGCAGTTTTTGGACTAAGGTCATGGAATTATATGCCAATGAAATTGGTGAAAAATATGTCAATCGTTTATAAGGTCTTAATCAGACTACTATCAATTACAAGTGAAAGTTAAATAGATATCAATGAATACACATCAACTTGAAATTTTTTATCATGTAGCAAAATTTCAGTCAATATCAAGGGCAGCAGAGGCACTTTATATGAGTCAGCCAGCTGTCAGTAGCCAAATCAAAAAACTTGAGTCTGCTTATGGTGTTCACCTAATCGAAAAAAATGGTCAGGGAATCCAGCTGACAGCTCTTGGAATTCAGCTTTATGAAATTATTCGCTCCTTTTTTGAGAACGCTATTGTTTCCGCAGAATCACTCTTAAAAAATTCTTCTGTTCTCCGGATTTCAGGAAATTTTTTAATGACAAATTTTGTAATTCCTCAAATTTTCGATCATGAAACTAATCAGGCTAACTTAATTATCAAAAGCACTTCTTCTTTTAATGCGCTGACAGAATTGAAAAATGGTTACTGTGATTTGGCACTTATTAGTGCTTCTAGTCAGCCCGTTCTGTCAGCAGATATTTCGGTCAAAAAAATTTTTGATGATGAAATTATTTCTGTCAGTAAAAAACCACTAGAAAGAGAAGTCACTTCTCTTATTGTCAGTAAAAGTAAAATTGATGTTTACAAAATATTGGAAAAAAATAATCCATTATTTTCACACTTACCTTATACTGCAGTTGAGTCGACTCAAGATGCCCTCTCAAATATTAATATTAATAAAAATAGTGCAACTTTCATTTCTGCTCGTTTTCTAAAATATTTTGAAAAAGATTATAACTATCACTATACTGGAGTTAAAAATGGTTTTTATGCCCTCTATAAATCAAACAATTTTCATACTGATGAAATTTTAAAGCTTATCGAAATGATAAAGTCTTCTACTAAATAAATTAAAAAACAATCAACTACTGAGTTGATTGTTTTTATCATTAGATATAACGTTTCAAAAAGTTTAAAAGATTAGGCCAAATGTCATCAATATAAGTCTCCCCATGTCTTGAACCGTTAAGTAGACAAGTTTCTACTGGAATTTGCTCTTGTCGCAATAGTTCTGCTAATTTTTGATGTTCATAAGTAGGAACAAGCTCATTCATTGAGTTGCAAAGCAAGCCCGGTCCACTCTTTTTAGTTACTTTAGAAAAAATAGAGGCCTTTTCTAAACTATCATCATTTATTGACGCCAGTAAGTTTTCGATAATCCACTTATAGTAAGAATCATTGGCTCCCGCTTGGTCAATCTTCTTACTGGGTAAGTCTGGAGCAATGATTAATTGTTTAGGAATCGTTTCCTTATGATTTTCATAAAACCCCTTTAAATCTAAAAGTCCTGACAGACTGACAAAGGGGCGACCTTTTGTCAGTCCCAAATAAGCAGCTAAATGTCCACCTGTTGAGCCACCAATAAAAGCGATGTTATCAGCCTTGAAATCTGGGATATTTTTAAGAAGCCAAGTGTAGGCAGCTTCAACATCCTCATCTTGGGTTGGAAAAAGATTTTTAGCTTGTGTGGCCAAACGATAATTCAGAGCTGCAACCTGATAACCTTCGATAGCTAATCCTGTGGCAACTTCTTTTTCTTTGCCTTTGTCTCCTTGCCACCAACCGCCTCCATGAATCAATACTAAAGTTTTTCCGTTCCATTCTTTTGGCTGATAGAGGTCAAGCGCTTGTAATTCATCTTTACCATAATTAAAAGTTTTCATCTTATTTCCTCCTAACTAAATTGTATTTCTAATTCAACTATCACAAGACCTCCTCAAAGTTAGTTTGAGAAGGTCATTTTGTTTCTTAATTTCGTTTGTAAATAGATTATTTGTTTAATTTGAAGTACAAATCAGCAATATTACCTGTAAAATCATAAGGTTTTTCATCGATAAGAACTTCAACTACTTTTGCATAATCATCAATTGCTGGAATTTCAAGGTTTTGTTGACGAATAAAGTCATTAGCATCAATAAATTCTTTGTTCAATGTGCGACCATCCAAAGTTTTAAATGTAATTTTCATTTTATTACCTCTTTCAGATTTAATTATAAGTCAAAAGCAAATTGATGTCAATTAATTACGATATAATAATATGAAATAAAAAATATTACATCAAAGAAAATCTATTTAATTTTTTATCTTTTTTAAAAATGGCGCAAAGTGCCCTAAATTTGGCGTCAAATGTCATTTTATTCTTGCTAAATTTTATCTATAATAGTTTTATAATTAATAAAGGAGAATAGATATGGCAATTATATTAATCACAGGAGCAAGTAGTGGGATTGGCTATCAAACAGCAGAGCTTTTAGCTCAGAATGGACATAAGGTTTATGGTGCGGCACGAAGAATGGACAAACTTGAGAAATTAAAAAGCGTAGGGGTCGAGCCAATTTATCTAGATATTACAAATGAAGAATCTTGTCGTAAATTGGTAGATACAATAATTGACAACGAAGGACAAATTGATATACTAATTAATAATGCGGGTTATGGTTCTTATGGGGCAATCGAAGATGTTCCGCTTGAAGAGGCCAAACGTCAATTTGAGGTAAATTTATTTGGACTAGCTGCTCTAACTAAACTAGTCTTACCTCACATGCGTCACCAAAAAGCTGGCCGGATTATTAATATTTCTTCAATGGGCGGTAGATTCACAACCTATTTTGGTGCTTGGTATCATGCAACGAAATATGCCCTAGAAGCTTTTAGCGATGCCCTCCGGATGGAAGTTAAACCCTTTGGCATTGATGTTTCTTTAATTGAACCAGGAGGAATTAAAACCAATTGGGGATTAATCGCAGCCGATCATTTAGCGGAGTCTGCCAAAGGAGGAACTTACGAAGAAGCCGCCTTAAAAACAGCTACCGGTATGAGAAAACAGTATTCTGGGAACATGATGTCTGACCCTAAAATAATTTCAAAAACGATTTCAAAGGCAGTCAGCTCAAAAAGGATGAGAGCTCGTTATTTAATCGGTTTTGGAGCAAAGCCCCTTGTCTTTCTTCATACCATTCTGCCAACAAGAATTTTTGATTGGCTAATCATGCGGGCCAGTTAATAAAATAAGGAAAATTATGAAAATAAGTATTGACCAACAGTTTCAAAACTTTCTCGAATTACATCATTTAGATTTGAACCTTCTTTTAGAAGAAGCCCAAATTCCAAATTTGCTTTGGAAAGAGGAAATTGTTTTAACGAATCAACAATTTTATAAATTTCAAGAGGTCCTATCAAAAAAATTGACTGATGAACAACTTCTTTTGATAAGTGATGTCCAAAATTTTGGATTATTTATGCCCATCTTTTTCGTCGCTCTTTCTTCTGCAAATGGCTTACAAGCTATAAAACGTTTGGCAAAATATAAAAATGTCATTGCTCCAGTTGAAATTAAAGTCAGTATTCAAGAAAAACATGTTCAAGTTGAATTAAATGATATTTCTGAAATACAAAATCTTTCACGTTTTTCTTTATTTAATGAGCAACTTATTATTTTAAGTATTCTAAGAACTGGAACAGGCCAAAATATTATTCCTGAAAAAGTAATCAGTCCTTATCCATTCAGTTCTTCAATTTTGGAAGTTTTTGGGATTTCTCCTGAGCTTTCAAAAAATGATAATCTTTTGAGTTTTAATCTCCAAGATTTAGAACTACCTTTTTTGACCAGAAATAATAGTATGTGGCGGATGATAGAACCCGAACTGAATCGTCAGCTGGAAGAAATCAAAACTCCTTCTGACTTCATCAATAGCCTTCATAAAGAAGTCCAACTCTTGATTCCTTCTGGAGACTGTTCCATTCAAAATGTAGCAAGAAAACTAGGAATTAGTAGCAGAACCCTTCAAAGAAATCTTGCACAAGCTGGTACTACTTTTAAAGTCGAGTTACAATCCGTTCAGAAAAAAATGGCTCTCCATTTTTCAAAGGATTTAAATCTCACAACTGATGAAATTTCTTATCTCTTAGGATATTCTGAGGTCAGTTCTTTCACTCGAGCTTTTCGTAAATGGACGGGAATGACTCTGAATCAATATCGGAAAAAACTGATTTAAAATAAAAACTAGGACAATATCCTAGTTTATTTCATTTATCGCATAACTTTTGGATTAGTAAAGCTGTCAGAAGAGCCGTCACTTGGAGAAGAAAACTCTGACTAACTATGATAGAATATTAGTAAAATCTAAAACAGGAGGGATTATAATGGCAAGAGCCCAATCCAAAGAGGAATTAATTACTTTTTCTGAAGAAAGTTGGCAGAAATTATGTTCACTAATCAATTCATTAAACGAAGAAACAAAAAATACCAATTTTACCTTTAAAGTTGAAGATAAAAAAGAAAAGCATTGGGCAAGAGATAAAAATCTAAGAGACGTCATGGTTCATCTCTATGAGTGGCATCAGTTATTAATCAACTTTGTCAAAAAAAATAAAAGAGGAGAGAAAACGCCCTTTCTGCCCTCTCCTTATAATTGGAAAAATTATGGTGAAATGAATGATAATTTTCAAATAAATGGGCAAAAAAAATCATTATCTGAGATAACACTACAACTTTCTGAAAGCCATATGGAGCTAATCACCCTCATTGAAAATTTTTCAAACAAAGAATTGTTCACAAAAAAATATTTTGATTGGACAGGTTCAACTAGTCTGGGTCAATATTTTCAGTCTTCTATGTCATCGCACTACGAGTGGGCTTATAAAAAAATTAAATTACACAAAAAAACCTCAGAACTATGAGGTTTTTTATTTTTATTATTAGTTTCTTGAGTTTAATCATTTCTGTCAGTAAATTTTACTGACAAGAACAGTCCTGACAGTCTTCTTCACATCCGAGATTTTGAAAACTTAAACCAGTGATTTCTGTCAAATCTTCCACCATTGGATAGTCACCAATCAATGTTATTTCGCCATCTACAAGGGTCAGAGGTAAGACATCCTTTTTTCCCAACATTTGTGTCACTTGAGGATAGTTTTGAAAAATTTCTGACTGATTCTTTAAATTATAACGTGCCATTTGCAAGTCTTCACCACATTTAAAAGCAGCAAAAACTTGGGTTAATGTCATCATTTCATTACTAAATTCGGGAATATCTTCCTCAAAAAGTTCAATTTTCATCTTAATGTCCTGTCTTTTGTCATTAAAATTATTATATCAAAAGAGCAGGGCAAATTCACTAACGGAGACGCCAAGGAATAAAGGTCCGAATATCTTCGTTATTATAACCTATAAGTAAACGGCGGTCATCAAAAGTAATTGGTGAACGCAATAATTGCTGATTTTTCAAAATAAATTGAATCATTTGCTCCGTCGAAATTTGGTCCATATCACAAGAACTTCTTAGTTCCGAATAAAGTTTGGGTGCTTTTGATTCCGAAACAATAATTTCTTCAAAACCTTTATTTGAAAGCTCTAAAACTCTGACAATATCTTCTTTGCATAATGAAGTTTTGGAAATGACAACATAAGGAATATTTCGCTTTTTAAACCAACTGGTAACGCGCTCAGCTGACTGGTTTGAACTTGATTTTTGGTAGATTTTAATCATCTTCACGCTCCTCTCCTTTATAAAATCTATTGTAACTCATTTTTGCGATTAAAAATTCAGACTTGAGATGTATTTCTTAATTTTAATTTATTTTTGTCAGTAAATTTTTAGAATATTTTTACTGACAGATTCTGTCAGTAATTTTTGCCCCAAAAAAGCCCTTGGTCAGTAAAACCAAGGACTATATTAGGAAATTCCATCAATTTTAATTTCAACTAATCCTCTGACAGCATTTGTCATATAAAAACGATCGTAAGTTTTCAAATCAGAAATCGCAATATCTTTATATATTAGCGTATGATTTTTCGCAAATAAATCTAAAAAAGTTCCTTTTAGAGCATATTTGGCTGGCGTTTCGTACTGATTCCCCTTTTTTGCCACAAAATTTCCGATTGATAATTCACTGATCAAACCATCTGTATGAAATAGAATATCTTGAAACCCTTCTTTTTTCGCTTCTAAGACTTCCTGACGAAAGACCTTTTGAAAATCTGGGCCTGAAAGTTTAAAGTTAGACAAAAGACTAGGTTTGTCATTAATTGACGACAGTTTAACTCGATAGGCCTCATTTGAATGGGTCAACTGACGAATCCCAGGGGTCAAAGAATCTCCGTCAGTACTGATACGTAAAACCCCGTCAGTAACCTTTTGGGCAAATATTCTCAATTTTTCTTCCAAATCTGCATGATGGTATTGTTTTTTCAAGCGATTGACATGACCCTCTAAATTTAACAATTCACCATTTTTAACAAGGCCTGTTGTAAATAAAATACTTGGAACATCTTTCAGGCCTAATATATCTAAAAAGGGTTTTGCTTTTAGTAAAATCTCTGAAAACTCTGCTTCTGCTTCGCTCTCGAACGTAATTCCACCGCCTACACCAAGCTGATAATGCTCACCGTCATGAACTAATGTCCGAATCACGATGTTCATATCCAAATCCATTTCTCGACTTAACCAACCCTGCATCCCTGTATAAATTCCTCTAGGTTGTTTTTCAACTTCCTTAATAATCTCCATTGCCCGCTTCTTAGGTGTACCTGTGATTGAACCTCCCGGAAATAAAGCCGTCATAAATTCTGAAAAAGTCAAATCTTCTTTAATTCTACTTTTTATTGAAGTCACCAGTTGATGAACATGAGAAAAAGTTTCAATTTCTGCAAATTTAGGGACAGACAAAGAAAAAGGTTGACTAATTCGGGCAATATCATTACGCAATAAATCCGTCACCATCAGTAACTCAGACCGTTCTTTACTACTGTCGGAAAGTATTTTCTTTTGTAATCTATCAGCTACAACATTTTCTCCTCTGGCAATTGTTCCTTTAATGGGTTTTGAAATTAATGCTCCATTATGAATAGAAACAAAGCGTTCAACAGAACTTGAAATTTGCGTCATTTTCCATTCAGGATATTGTAAAAATGATGAGAAAGGAGCAGGAATTTGTTTCCTTGTTTTCTTAAAAACATCAATAGGTTTTTGATCGGACCAAATTTCAAATTGTTGCGTCAAATTGGCAACATAAATATCGCCAGCCTTCATATAATCTTGTATTTTTTTTATTGAAGCAATATATTCTTGCCTCGTTTGGTCAATAAAAACAGCCCCTATGCCATTCTGAACATCGAACTCAATCTCTGAATCCACTTCAATTTCTTCCGATTCAGTCAGCCAATATTGGCCATCAGTTTGTTCAAATTGCACGACACGTAACAGTTTTGTTCTATGGTCAAAAAGTAAAACTTCATCATAAGCTGCAAAACAAGCCGGATCTTGCTCATAACTTACAAAACCCAATAATTCTGGATAAAAAGGCCAATTTTTAGGTCGTTCAACTCTCTCATCCTTCAGCAAATCTACCGCATCTAAAAAATTGAACTTCTTTTTTTCACCATTAAAAAACACTTGACCCTTATATTTTGAAACCTTTTTATAAGGTTTATGAGCTAAAATACTATAATGCTCATTTTCGGTCACCTGACTACTATGTAAAAAAACAATTTCTTCATCTGACCGATAATATTTTAGGAAAATTTTCCAAATATCCGTATTTTTTATTATAAATTCCTTCAAAAGACTACACCACTTTCAAAAAATTATTTAACATTTCATGACCATATTCAGTAACTAAACTTTCTGGGTGAAATTGTAAAGCCCACAATTTTAATTTTGGCTGATGAATGGCCTGAATAACACCATCCTCACTCTGCGCATCAATTTCAAAATCATCAGGTAGTTTATCGACAATCAACGAATGATAACGTGCAACTTTCAAATTTTGTGGAAGTCCTTTAAAAATTCCTTGATAATTATGACGAATGACAGAAATTTTTCCATGCATTGGCCTCTCACCAAGAACAACATTTCCTCCAAAACATTCAGCAATGACTTGCTGACCCAAGCAAATTCCTAACATAGGAATTTTTCCAGCGTATAGTTGAACTACATCCCTACTAAAAACGGCTTCTTTTGGTGTTTTTGGACCTGGAGAAATGATAATCGCATCATAATTTTCACAAATAAAATCCGGAGAAATTCTAATTTTCTGACTCATTTTATCTTGGTCATTAACCACTGTTACACTACAATCTAATTCCTCAAAATACTGTGCAAGCAAATAAGTAAATGAATCATAATTATCAATTAATAGCAATTTCATTTCAGCCTCCTTTTTTAATTATACTAAAATATTTATTAAGTTAAGTATTTTAATCAGTCTAATTTCAAATCTATAAAGCGAATATTTCCTCATAAATTAATTAATTTACATATTTCAAAAAAGAACTAAAATTAAGTCCTTTTTTGAAAGTATATGAATTTTAAAGACTATTTAGCAAGACCTTTATAAATTTGATCTAAATTCCATTTCATCATACTATAGTAGCTATCCCCATTTTCCCCTTTTTTCGCCACTGAATCTGTAAATATTGTTGAATAAATTGGAATTCCTGTATCCTTAGAAACAGTTTTCATTGGTCGATTATCAACACTACTTTCTACAAAAAGCGATTTGAGTTCAGTAGCTCTTAACTTTCTAACCAGATTTTTTATTTGATCTGGCGTGCCTTCTTCTTCTGTATTTATCTCCCAAATATAAGCAGAGGGAATATTATAAGCCTTAGAAAAATATTTAAAACAACCTTCGCTCGTTACAATCATCTTTTCATTTTCAGGTATTAAAGAAAATTTAGATTTTGCTTGCTGATCAAGATCAGATAATTTTTTAACATATTTATCTAAATTATGTTTATAAAAATCCTTATTAACTGGGTCTTTTTTAGATAACTGTTGTTCAATATTTTTTGCATAAATAATCCCGTTCTCTAAATTGAGCCAAGCATGCGGGTCTTCTTTTCCTTCAGTGTTCTTTCCTTCAAGATAAATGACCTCAACTCCAGTGCTTACAGGAAAATAATCAATATTTTCTTTTTTATTTGCATTATTCACTAGTTTTGTAAACCATGCATTTCCACCTGTTTCCAAGTTTAAACCATTGTAAAAGATTAAATCTGCTTTAGAAGTTTTTTGAACATCTACAGGCAATGGTTCATATTCATGCGGGTCTTTTCCAACCGGAACTATACTATGCAAATTGATTTTATCATCAGCAATATTTTTTGTGATATCTGCCAAAATTGAATTAGTCACGACCACATTTATTTTTTTATCTGTGACTTGGTCTGTTTTTTTATTTGAGCAACCTACTAGAAAAACGATAGCAGCTAGTGCTATAAAAGTTATCAATATATTTTTATATTTTTCAATCATCAATTTTAACCTTCTTTTTTATAAAATTTTGTTTTGGTGAAACTAAAAAACTAATTGCAAAAATGATAGCTGAAGTAATGACAATGCTTGAACCGACAGCAATATTAAAGCTGTAACCTATAAATAAACCTAAAACGGAAGAAACTGCCCCTAGTGAAGAGGAGAGAATTATCATTTTCCTCAAGCTATTTGTATATAAATATGCTGTTGCTGCTGGCGTAATTAACATAGCAACAATTAAAATAGTTCCGACGCTTTGCATCGCAGTTACGGATACTAACGTCAATAAAACCATCAAAAGATAGTGATATAAATTAACTTTCATTCCAATTGCTCTTGCCATTAAGGGGTCAAATGATGTAATTAAAAGTTCCTTAAAAAAAAGGATGATTACTATTAAAACAATTCCCGAAACTCCTATTGTCAGCCATTTATCAATATCTTGTACAGCTAAAATATTTCCAAAAAGAATATGGAACAAATCTGTTGAACTATTGGCAACTCCGATTAATATAACACCTAAGGCTAGAAACGAACTAAATGTAATTCCAATTGCAGTATCACCTTTGATAATACTATTATTTTTTATGAAAGTAATAATTATTGACGACAATAATCCAAAAATAATTGCCCCTACAAAGAAATTTATTCCTAAAATATAAGAAATGGCTACACCTGGAAGTACTGCATGAGAAATCGCATCTCCCATTAAGGACATTCCTCTTAAAATAATAAAACAGCCAACTGCTCCTGAAACTATCCCTATCACTACCGCAGTAACTAAAGAATTTTGTAAAAAGTGGAACTCATATAAACCATTTATAAAATTTTCTATCATTTAATTCCTAATCTCCTATAAAAATATTATCACCGTAAGCTTTTTTCAAGTATTTTTGACTAAAGTTCTCATTTATCGGTCCATATGCAATTAATTCTCTATTTAAAATAATTATGTCATCAAAATACTCTTTCACTTTACTCAAATCATGATGCACAATTAAAATGGTCTTCCCTTGATGTTTCAAATCCTGAAGAATATCCATAATAATTTTCTCGCTTATCGAATCAATCCCAACAAATGGTTCATCTAAAAATATATAGTCTGCTTCTTGGACCAGACATCTTGCTAATAAAACTCTTTGAAACTGACCACCTGATAGTTCTCCTATCTGTCTGTTTTCATAGTCTAGTAAATTAACTTTCTGTAAAGCTTCAGATACTCTAGACCATTCCTTTGCACCAAGTTTCTGAAACAATTTTAATCCTGTATAAGTTCCAAGAGATACACACTCCTTTATCTTAATTGGAAAAGTATGGTCAATGTCACTTTTTTGCTCTACATAAGCAATCTTTTTCAATTGTTTTTTACTTACCTCACCATTTATCAGTATTTCTCCAGAATGTGGAACAATATTAAGAATTGCCTTGATTAAAGTAGATTTTCCTGCACCATTTGGTCCGATAATACCAGTGATTCTCCCAGGTATAACTTCTAGTTGAATATCTTTCAGGACTTTATTTTCATTATAGAATACATTTAAATTCTTAGTATTTATCATTGTTTTTCTCCTTATGATAGTAAATCAAAACTAATTAATCCTTCTCACGATTATAGCATGACCTAAAAATTAAATCAATATATTTTGCAAAGGCTATCTATTTTTAATATTATTTAATATATTTGAAAACTCACCAGTTTTCTTTCAATACTAAATTCCAGAATTTATTCTCAAAAAGTTTAAGTCATAAGTTTAGATTCCTACACTATTATTTGTTATACTTCAAGTAAGAACATTTAGATAGCGTTTTCATATACACAAGGAGGAAAAGAATATGACAACTATGGTTTTTGTAAATTTTCCAGTTACTGATATTAAGAAATCAACCGCTTTTTACGAAAAAATAGGTTTCAAAAAGAACCCCGATTTCTCGGATGAGTTAGTTAGTTGTATGATTTGGGATGAAAATTTCTTTATCATGCTATTATCACGCGCTCGTTATAAAACATTTATTGGCGAAAAAGAAATTGCAGATACGAAGTCATCAAGTTCAGCATTAATTTCTTTTACTTTTGCAAACGCTCAGTCTGTGAAGGATTTCGGAAAATTAGCGGATGAAAATGGTGGAAAAACTATCCATTTGGATAATGGTATTCCTGAAGAAATGATGTATGGTCTAGAAGTCCAAGACCCTGATGGTAATTGTTTAGAGCCCGTGTGGATGAATCCTGAAATGGCTAACAATTAATCCAACTCCGTATATAAAAAAGCAAGAAATTAGAAACTTCTTGCTTTTTTTATTAGATATAACTTTTATACAGTTTTATTTAATTATCGTAAAAACCCATTTGAAAAATATATACAACTTCTTCTCTATTAAAGTAACGAATAGAGTCAGAATTTTGGTATCCCTCTGGAGCTACGATAGCTGCATAATCAAATTCACGTTTAGTATCTACTTTCATTTGTTTTTGTCCAATAATCATCAGCTTTTCTTTTCCACCAGCAACTAAAACAACACTTCCAATCGGTAAAAATTCCTTTAAACTCTTCTTTTCCATTATTTTCCTACTAATATATTTTTATTCACTTATATCAAATAATTGTATCATTTCCTAACTTGTAAAGCTATAATAGACATATATAAATTACGTTTATTTTAAAAACTTATTGTGATAAGCCGAAGAGTTATTTAATGACAGATTTAATATTACTTCTACCATCCCCCATTTTATTTATGATAATTTGTTGTCCAATAGTTGCTTTCATTTCCTCTACATGGCTAATTACTCCAACTAATCTATTTTCACCAATTTGTTCAAGAGCTTGCATTGCTTTTTGTAATGTTTCTTGGTCAAGAGAACCAAATCCTTCATCAATAAATAGTGCTTCTATTTGGACACCATTAGCTGTATTTTGTACGACTTCACTTAAAGCCAAAGCAATTGACAATGCGGCTATAAATGTTTCTCCACCCGATAAGGTATCAGCTGAACGAGCCGCCCCTGTTTCATTATCATAAATATTAATATCTAAGCCATGATCCATTCGTCGATTATTTCCCTCGCCAGCAAGTTCAAATCGATATCTATTGTTTGACAACTGATTAATAAAATGAAGGTTAGCATAATCAAGAATTTTTTCTAAATAATTTTGAACCACATATGTTTCAAGCCTTAGTTTATCTTCGGAAGCTCTACCTGAAATTGCATTATAAAGCTTAGTAATTGCAGATTTTTTGCTAGCATCCTTATCTTGTTGTTTTATGACTTTTTTTAATTCACTAAGAATTGACTTCGCTTGCTCTACTTCATTTTCAGCAGACACCAATTTTTTTTGCAAAAAAACATAGTTTTCATTTGTCTGTTTTTTTTCTTCTTCAATCAATGCAAGATTTGGTCGCTTTTTATTTTGAATTAATTGCTGAATATTTTTAATTTCGACTTTCAATCTTGCTTTATCTGCTTTATATTGTTCAACTTTTTGGGAAATCTGAATTAAATCATCATCATAAGCCCACTCTTTTAATATTTGAAATTCTGTCGTGAATGCCTCTTGCTCAGAAAATTTTTCTTTTATTTTTTCTTTATTGGCGCTTATCCTTTCAAGTAATGTTGCTTCTTGACTTTCAAATGAATTTAAGCTGGCCGTTTGTGAAGAAATTTTTATTTTAATATCTGAAAGTTGTGCCATTAGTTCTGACAGATGTTTTTCAAATAAATCAGCTTTTTCCATTAGCCTATTTCGCTTCCTTATCAAATTATAACTTGTTTCAGTAATCCCTATCTCCGTTATTTCAGCGTTTAAATTTTCTATCTGTCTATTAAACTCTTGATTACTATATTCAAAGTCTTTTACTTTTTCCTGTAATTCAAGTTTTTTTGACTCCAAATCAGCAAGCTTTACTTTTGTTTCATCATTTTTTACCTCTTCCAACTCTAACGATTTCGTTAAATTTAAAAGACTTTCATCAATAGATACTTCATCAAAGGAATCCGGAAATATTTGTGAATAATCAGCAATAAATTCACTATAAAGAATTGAAAGTTCTTTTTCAAACTCATCTGCCTCTATTTTTTTCAAATCAAGACTAGTTTTAAGTTCAGTCTTTAATTGTTGTAATTGTTTATTTTTCTCCAAAAGGACTGTTTGTTTCTTTTGTGATTCATCAATCTCTTTCAATAAATTTCCAAGTTCTTTATAAGAGCTTTCTTCAATAGTTTCTGTAAACGGATGTTCTAATGCACCACACACGGGACATGCTTCGCCTTCTTGCAACTCAGATTGCAGCTGTGCGATCATCAAGCGTCTTCTACCTTTTAATTTTTCATTATAAGCAAATTTAGCCTTTTCTAGATTGTCCTTATTTTCAGAAAGCGCTATTGTGTTTTCTTTTAATTTTAATTCTAACCCAACAATATCATCTTTTGAATGTTTCACTTTCTGAAAGGTCGGAATTAATTTCCCTCGAAATGTTAATTCTAATTGATTTCTCTCTTCTCTTTTATTAATAAAGTAATCATCAGAAATAACATCATCTTGAAGAGTTGAAATATTTTCGGCTGCTTGTCCCAAGTTAGCTTTAAAACTTTCTAGTAGTGTGAGATTATCAGCTTGCTCTAACTTTAACTCCTCTACCTTTGATTGTTTTTTTTCTACTTGAAGTGATAGCTGAATCTGGATAAATATTTTTTCTGCTACTTTTTTATTCTCATTAATATTTTCTTGCTGTTTATTTAAGTCCTCTTTTTCGTTTGTTAATTTTTTCAAAAGAATTTCATCTTTTGCTTTTTCAGAAATTATCCCAGCAATATTATTTTTTAAACTTTTTGACTGTTTTATATCTTGTTCTAATTCATGAATACTTTCTTTTAAGGGAGAGGCCCATTTCAATTTTTTTAGATATTCGGAATTTCCTTCAAAAATAGCTGACTTTTCAATAATATTCTGCTGGTAATCATTTTCTAAATTATTTAGATTTTTAAACTGATTTTCTAATTCCAGCGCGGATTTATAAGCTATTTCTATCGAAATTACTTTTTCTTCTTGTTCAAAAGTTTGACCTTCTATCTCATTTTTTCTCGCAACACGATCCTTCCATAGAGACGTGACTAGATCCAGTTTTTCTTGTTCAGCTGCATCTTCTAGTTCTTTTAATTCAATAGGATTCCAAATTGATGATTCATATAAATTTTGTTGTTTTCGATCATATTCTAAATAAACAACATTCATCTCTGAATTTTTAGCCTTTATCTCATTGCTAAAAGATGTAAAAATGTAGGTACCAAATATTCTTTTTAATATTGCCTCTTTATCTGGAGTAGAAGACTTCAAAAATCTCGAAAAATCATTTTGAGGTAGAAGAATTATTTTTTTAAATTGTTCGGCATTCAGATGTAAAAGACGAGTGATTTCTTCTCCAACGTTTTTAGGATTTATTGCAATATTATTTTTCTCGATTCCTTTTACTCTATCTACAATAGCTAATTTCGCTGTTGATTTTTGAAGAGTAGATCCACTGCCTCGTTTCTTTGAGAGTTTTTGTTCAGGACTTCTTTCAATTCTGTATAAAAGATTTCCTTGTTTAAAATAAAATGTCACGCTTGTCCTATCATCAGCTGTTGCAAACTGACTTCTCATTTCTTTGGCATCTCTATCACCCGTTGTTGTTCCAAACAAAGCATATGTCATCGCGTCAAATATCGTGGATTTTCCAGCGCCTGTGTCCCCACTAATTAGAAATATAGGAGATTCATCTAGCAGTCGAAAATCTACGACAGAATTCTCATGGGGGCCAAAATAATTCATTTCCAAATATATAGGCTTCATTTTTATTTTTCTCCTTCTAATTCATTAAATGTACTTTCGATGATTGCTGTTTGTACATCATCTAGCGTTTCCCCTGTAGTAAATTTATAAAAACTAGAAAGAATTTCCACATTATCTAACGTTTCAATATCTTGACTCCTACTTCTTGTTAATTGTTTTTTTTCAAATTGATAGTCAAGTTCTATAATTGTTCCATAAATCTTTTGGAGTTGGGCACGTAAATTTTGTCCCACGAGTTTCGTCCGATCAAAATTTTTAATTGTAATCGCAAACCAAGCTTTATTAAGTGGTTGCCTTTCATAAAAATCACGGTTTATTAGTTGCTCCCATTCTTCTTCAAGAACTACTAAATCTGTTTTAACTTGTAATGGAAGAAAGTTAGAATTGAGCATTTTTTCTTTAATTTCAACAACAAAGATTCCTTTTTGTGTTGACGCTTCTTTGGTATTAAATTTTACTGGACTTCCCGAATACTGTACTTTATCACTTGGGGAAGCTAACCTAGTATGAATATGACCTAACGCAACATAATCAAAATCTGCAAACTGTGAAACATTTAAGGTCGATAATCCACCTACTTTAGATGAGGTTTCACTTGTTAAAACAATTTCTTCTTTATGAGGACTCACCGCAAAATGAGTGACTAAAACCTGATTTTTCTTATTATTGAACTGACTTTTCATCTTAGAAATTACCAATGTCATCGCATCATCAATTGTCTTAATTTGCTTTGTGTCCTCTTCATCTAATCCCTGATTCGAAAAATATATTCTTGCATCCATTGGGTCAAAAAAGGGAAGTAAAAAAATCTGAGTTTCTTTTGTTTCCACTGGAATAAAGGCTTCCTCAAGGGATGTTCGTAGATGTAAATTATTATAATCCAACCAGTCCTTAGCATAACTTAGTCTTTTGGCTCCATCATGATTCCCTGAAATCATATAAATAGGAAACTTTTCTATAATATTCATCTCTCTCAGCATCTGATTGAATGTTATGACTGATTCTGCACTCGGAACTGCTCGGTCATAAAGATCTCCAGCAATGATAATTCCATCAACTTGATTTTGTTTTGCCAAAGATAAAATTTGCTCAAATGCATATTTTTGTTCTTCCAATAAAGAAAAACCATTGAGTGTTCTTCCAATATGCCAGTCTGATGTGTGTAAAAATTTCATATCTCTATCCCCCAAAAATAATCTTAATCCTTATAATATTCACCTTTCATTATAACATTATCAAATAGTTTTATATTATTCATTGATAGAATATCTGATAAAACAAAAATACTAGCATTAACACTAGTATTTCAATAAATTCAATTATTTATTATTTTGCTTTTAATAACTCTTCTTTGCTGTGAACTAATTGTGTTAAGAAATCACAATAAGGTGTGGCTACCTTATATTTTTTACCTTTACGTGAAACAGCCCCATTAATGTAGTCAATCTCTGTCAATCGATTATTTTTAATCAAATCCTGATACATAGAAGGGTAATGTAATCCAATTGTGGATGGATCAAAACAGGTTTCAACGTGCTGAACTACTTCAGCAATATCAAGGTTTACATTCTCAAATTTTGCTACTGCTGCAAATTCATTAACAATAGTAACAACCATATCATGTGCTGGTTTTGTTTCACCCAATCCGGCCATATTAGTGTCTAAAATAGTACAAAGTCCATTCATTGTTCCATTAACACAAGCTTTTCTATAAATAGAATAATGAATATTGTTAGAATATTTAGCATTCAGTCCCGATTCTGATAATATTTCTGCTAACTTTTTAGCTGTTTCTTCCTCACCTGAAATAAGATTTTGTAGCTCAACCGAACCATCACCAAATAATTTAGCTTTACCTGGACCTTCTAATCCAGCAGTCCACATAGTATTACCAATAAAGATATTATTTTTCGAAACATATTTTTCTATAGTATCTTCGTGACCAATTCCATTTAGTAAGCAAAGTACCTTGGTATGCTCGTCAATTAATGGTTTAATATCTTGTAGCATCTTATCTAATTGCATGGCTTTTGTAAACAAAATAATTAAATCTGTTTTTTCTTTAGAAGAAATCTCAGATTGTAACTCAACCGATAGATGAGCGGTGAGTTCTTCTCCATTGTAATTAGCTCGCAAACCATGCTCTTTAATCGCTTTAACGTGTTCAGGCCATCCATCTATAAGGGTTACTTCATTGCCACCTTTATGAAGCATTAAACCAAAACGACTCCCCATCGCTCCTGCACCGGCAATTGTAATTCTCATTTTATCTCTCAATCTACATATTTTTTCCATAAAATAACTGAATTCGCTATTTTTAAACGAGTTCAGTTATAGTAATTTATAGATAACAAATTATTTATAGTTAAAATTGTAGCTTTTTATTAGTCAAAAATCAAAAATTAACTTTCAAAATATAAGACAGAGATATTTTGAAAATTCAACAAATCCTCACTAGATATTCTTATTTTGCCTGATCCCAAATTCGAACATTTTCAATAGCGGTCATCATGCCAAGCTGCCTGACTTTTCGTGTAAGAAATTTACGAATATCATCTTCATTATAGCCTACTTGCAACCTATGTTCATCCACCACAAGTGGACGACGCAGTAATTTTTGATTCTGAACAATTAACTCTACAAGTGAATTTAGAGTGAGCGCATCAAAATCAATGATTTTTGATAGTTTTTTATAAGCACTACTTCTTTTAGAGATAATTTCCTCTACTCCAGTTTCTGTTAATGAGAGTATTCTTAAAATATCTTTTTTTAATAAAGTATTTTCTAAGATACTTATTTCTTCAAATTCTAATTTGTTTGTAATTAACCATTGTTTCATTTTTTTACTTGAGCTACAGTTTGTCGAAGAAAATAATTTAATCATGGCATAATTTCCTTTTTTGTTTTTTATTATTTTTTTCTCATTTACAAATATATTATATTAAATCTTTTATTTTTTGTCAATATATATTATTATTTTTATTTAATTTTTTTGTTATTTAACTATAGTTTTTATGCATGCCCCTATTAAATAATAAAAGCCATCATTTTGATGGCTTTTGTTTAATACTTATTTTCTCCCCCCAGAAGTTAATGTCTTAAATTTATGCTTCCATTCGTTTTGGAACCATCGATTTTCAAAGGTGTCTGCAAGCAGAGTATTTCTCTCTGTTTGTTGTTTACTATTTTTGACCACTTTTACTGATATTTTTTTAGACAATTGATTTCCTCCCATTAGTGCTTTTAGATGATTAACCGAATAGGCCACCTCTAAAACTACTATATAGCTTAAAAAAAATCTAAAGGATATAGAGAATCATTTCATTCTCTTAACGTAATTATACCAAAAAAATAACATTTTATGAAGAAAAAAGCTTACTTTTGATATAGATAATTTGAATACCCCATTAAACAACAAAAAAGCCAGTCGAATGGACTGGCTCAATGTTTGTAATTTGAAAAGAATTTCAGAGATGTCAAGGTTGGATATGCCTTGACTCTCTTATTCTATCGTATTTTATAAACTTTAACTAATTATTTGTTTGAAAAATTTTATAGGTGTTAGCTTTCATCCTCCTTTTTATTTTTACGCCAGAACAATAGACTGCCAAGCAGAGATAGAATGACTGTTCCAATTACACCAAGCCAGCCAGTGTCTGCACCATTTGTTGCTGGTAATTTACCACTTGAGAAATACTTACCACCCATATTATCCCCACTATTACCTATTGCCATTCCAGAAGTCAAGACCGGAATAATAAAGTCTGTTGGATCACTTATATTTCCTGCAGCATCAGTTGCGGTAGCTGAAAGTTGAGTACCCGGTTTAACCCCCATCGGAAGTTTGATGCTATAGTTTCCATCTTTATCCACTATAGTAGTTCCCAAAACCTCACCAGTTGCTGGGTTTTTAATTGTTATTGTGGATCCAGGTTCCCCCTTACCACCTACTGTATAACCTGTATCAGTGTTCCCAGTTATTGTATCAACACTTGGAGCTTCTGGAGCAGTTGTGTCTGCTGGATCACTAACGACTAAGTTTTGGGTTACATCTTTATAACCTGATGCCGAATAAATCACCTTATAGGTTCCTTTTGATAGTTGCCCATTCGTTACTGCTATTCCTGAATTATTGGTGATTTTAGAAGTTACTGATATATCCGCACCAGCACTATTTTTCAAAGTTGTCGGAAGAGTCGCCGTCGCATCTGACGAGCCTACTGCCGAGGTCGTAGCTGTCAAATTACCAGTTGGTGCGACTAGAACGGGGCTCACTGGATCTGCTGGAGTAGTCGCTGAGGTTGGGGCACTCTCATTTCCAGCTTTGTCAGTCGCGGTTACAGTCAACGGAGCGTTAGGACCAACACTACCGGGAAGTGTCACACTATAATCACCAGTTTCACCAGCGGTACCTGTACCTATCGGCGTTCCTGTCTCATCTTTGACTGTGACTGTCGAACCTGGTTCGGCTGTCCCAGTCACAGTGTAGCCATTCGTGCTGTTCCCCGTCACATCATTGACAACTGGGGCAGATGGGGCGGTCGTATCTGCTGGGTCACTAACGACTAAACTTTGAGTCACATCGTCATAACCTGTGGCTGAATAGGTGACTGTGTAGGCGCCAGCTGTCAATTGACCATTCGTTACTGCTGTACCTGAAGCATTCGTGATTTTAGAAGTTACTGGTATATCTGCACCAGCACTATTTTTCAAAGTTGTCGGAAAAGTCGCGCTCGCATCTGCAGCACCAACCGCTGAAGTCGTAGCTGTCAAATCACCAGTTGGCGCGACAAGCGTTAAATTAACATCGCCAGCTAAATAAACATAGGAAATACCATTTGCACCACTCAGAATGTTAACATCCAGTAAAGTTGTCTGAACTGCGGATCCTACAAATTTTGCATCAATATCACTTTGGATAGTTGTTGGCGCTGTTATTTTGGTAGGAATAGTAATTGTTGTATCACCGAGAGCTGAGACATTTAACAATAAATCTAAAATATTACCTGTTCCATTAGTTAATGGTAATAAAACATCATCGATAGCTCCATTTAAAACCAACTTTAAAGGAGTTAAAGCAGCATTGACCGCTATAGCCCCTGGACCTGTTGCATTGAGATTATTAACAGCGGTTTCCAGGTTTTGAAGAATCGTTTTCACGTTCAGAGATAAAATATGTCCTACTCCATCATCTAATGGTGCACTAAGTAGTGCATTCTCATTACTTAATGTCGTTGTAGATGTAAATGTTCCACCGCCAATATCTTGAATTCCTCGTAAAAGGTTGAGCTGTTGAGTCACTTGAGCTAGGTTAAGAGTAACCAAAGGATTACTACTCAAGAGCGGAGCAATATCAGATATCAATGTATCTCCAGCATTCACAATAGCAGTAATGAGGGCAACTTTGTTGAAATCAATGGTGATATTGGTAGAGACTGAAGTATTCCCGGTAGCAGCCACATAACCTCGTAGCTCTGGCGGGACCACCAAAGTAGCATATCTTGTTCCTGGTAGTACAGAGATATTCGCTAAAGCACCACCAGAGATGGTAAAATCTACATTGTGGCTCCCTGAATTACTGGTCCATCGATTAGTTGTACTTGTACCACTATTATTACTTGAAGTGATATTTTGCAATAGGTCAATATTCAAGGCAGCTGCTTGTGCTGTGATCTGATTAGAAAGAAGGCTGTAAGCTGTTGGAATAACTACCGATGTCATTAATAGAGTTCCTGACATCGTTGCTGATAATACTTTACGTTTAGTAATAATTTTATTTTTCTTACGTGGTGGTTTTTGTTTCTGCATTTCCATTTTGTCAAATTCCTCCTAAATCGTTTGGGAAAATATCTTATGTTGATCAGGCATAAAATATTTTTAAGCAACATGTATTAAGTAATCTATTCTATACACTATTTATACATCATTTTTTTATAAAAAAACATAAAAATACTTTTGTTTTTGCTTGACCATTGCTGACTTTCACAAGAGCTTGTGTGAAAACAATTAAGTCTCAAATCCCCCGTTTTCAGGACCTTCTATCAATTTTAGATGACATTTTAAAAATAAAAAAAATCGCCAATGATAGCGATTTCTTTATTTTTATGTTTTTATTTTATTTTTGTATTTTTATTCTATATGATTTTATTTTGTATTTTATTTATTTCTCGGAATTTTCTTCTAACATTTTCATTCTACGCAAAAGTTGATGTTCTCCAAATAAAATTAGTAATAAAACCAAGCTCCAACCTCCAATTAGTCCTGCTGAATCGATGAGTGGTCGCCCAGTCTTTGAAATGAAAATACGAGTAGGATGGTCTTTAGCCACATATACAGTAATTTTTTTGCCATCATCTCCTAATTTTCTAAAATATACATCTAAAGGTCTTTTTTGATATTCTTTTCCTTCAAAACTGTATGTTACTTCATGGATTGCTTTAACCTCTGTTCCGTAAACAATTTTTCCTGAAACAGGTATTTTCTCTAAGTTTTTATTTGTTTGATGCAAGCCTAATAAAAAGAGAGCTCCTCCAAGCATTGCCACAGCAACGACAAACATGATAATCCGTAGAATACGCTCAACTATGCCGACAATTTTATTCATTTAATTATCCTATATTTTCTAATTTACTAATTTTCCTGAACTTATTTCTATTTTATTTTAACATTTTTTACTGATAAAAGTTACTTTCTCACTTATCCAAAGTTTTTTCAAAATTTTTGAAAGAAATACAAGCCCTTCTTTAATAATAGAAGAAAAATTACTCTTTTTTTGGTAAAATTGGCATAGAAATAATTATAAAACTTCTCATATTTACTGACAGGTTTGCCAATAAATCGAAAAGATATAATCACTCCCTAATTAACAGTGAAAACTGCTTATAAGAATTATAAAACGAAAGAGGCACCTAATGTCCTTTGATGGTATTTTTTTACACCACATGACGGCTGAACTTCAACCGTTGGTTGGTGGACGTATTCAAAAAATTAATCAACCTTTTGACCAAGAACTTGTTCTAACAGTTCGGTCAGCTGGTAAATCTCATAAACTTTTACTCTCAGCCCACCCTGTTTTTGGTCGTGTTCAGCTGACCAAAACTGATTTTCAAAATCCACAAAATCCAAATAATTTTGTGATGATTTTACGCAAATATTTAGCTGGCGCTTTTATTGAACAAATTGAACAAGTGGGCAATGATCGTCAGATTATTCTCCATATTTCAACCAAAGATGAAATTGGTGACAGTTTAAAAATTGCTTTAATTACAGAAATTATGGGTAAACATAGTAATATTATTCTACTAGAAAAAACCTCGCAAAAAATTATTGAATCCATTAAACATATTGGCTTTTCACAGAATCAATATCGCACAATTCTACCAGGTTCAACTTATATTGCACCACCTTTAAATACTGCTATTGACCCTTTCAAAGCTACTGACGAAGAAATTTTTGAAGCTTTACAAACTGAACAATTACAACAAAAATTACAAGGAATCGGACGTGATTCTAAAAATGCGTTGACAGGTCTGTCAGTAAAAGAATTCAATGAAAAATTACTGACAGTCACTCCATCAATTTATCCTAATGATACTTTTTCCAGTATCAAACTTGCTGACGAATTTGTAAGTTTTGACAGCCTCTCTGAAATGCTTGATACTTACTATGCGGATAAGGCCGAACGTGACCGTGTTAAACAGGTTGCTGCTTCTGTCATTAAAAAAATTCAAAATGAACTGAAGAAAAATCGTGATAAATTAAAAAAACAAGAACGAGAATTACTTGCGACTGACAACGCTGAAATTTTCCGTCAAAAAGGTGAACTGCTTAATACATTTTTAAATCAAGTTCCTAATGATAAAGCAAGTGTAACTTTGGAAAATTACTATACTAATGAACCAATTGAAATTGCTCTAAATCCAGCTTTAAGTCCTGTTCAAAATGCTCAACGTTACTTTCATCGTTATCAAAAATTGAAACAAGCCGTCAAATTTTTAGGAGAGCAAATTGCTAAAACCAAGGAAACGATTCATTATTTAGAATCTGTTGAATCAAATCTTGAAAATGCTGACGTTGCTGAAATTGCTGATATTCGTGAAGAATTAATTCAAACAGGCTATATTAAGCAAAAATATCGTAATAAAAAGCAAAAAATGCTCCCACCAGAAAAATATCAAGCTGAAGATGGAACAATTATTTTAGTAGGTAAAAATAACTTACAAAATGAACAAGTCAGTTTCAAACTTTCACGCCGTGGCGATCTTTGGTTTCACGTTAAGGATATTCCGGGAAGCCATGTTTTGATTACAGGAAATGCAAATCCATCTGATGAAACAATTACTTTTGCTGGGGAATTAGCAGCTTATTTCAGCAAAGCACGCTATTCCAACCTTGTTCAAGTAGATGTTTTGGATGTCAAAAAATTACACAAGCCAACAGGAACAGCTCCAGGGTTTGTTACTTATGACCGTGAAAAAACGATTCGAGTGACTCCTGACGAATCTGTCATTAAATCTCGCAAAATTGGTAAGTAAATTTTACTGACAAAACTTAATTTTTATATTGGAGAACAAATGTCTGAAATCATCAGCTGCCCTGTATGCAGCCACTTGCTCATAAAGGAACAAAATACTTATAAGTGTGAAAATAACCATACTTTTGATTTAGCTAAGGAAGGTTACCTCAACCTTCTTTTAAATGCCAAAAAAACTTCTGGCGACTCAAAAGAAATGATGGCAGCCAGACGCGACTTTCTCGCCAAAGGCTATTATGAAAAACTATCAGATAGAGTTAATCAAAGACTTAAAAAATCTCATTCAACTGACCAAGCTATCCTTGATATTGGTTGCGGCGAGGGCTACTACCTTTCACGCTTCCAAAAAGAGATTGCTCCGAAAGCCTCTAATTTCTATGGAATGGATATTTCTAAATTAGGAATTCGCATGGCAGCTAAAAAAAATCCAATGATTCATTGGTTAGTCGCTAATTTTGCCAAACTTCCTTTCAAGGACAAATCTGTCAGCACCGTTTTATCAATGTTTGCCGAATATTCTGTTCCAGAAATCGACCGAATTCTTACTGACGACGGAAATATTATTATTGTCAGAGCCGCAAACAATCATCTTATCGAATTAAAAAATATTATTTATCCTGAAATTCATGAAAAAGTAAAAACTTCATCTATCAAAACTTTCCCCGGCTTTTGCGTTGAACAAGAAAATTTTTCATATAAAGTTACCATTAAATCTACCGAAGATTTATTAAGTCTGCTATTGATGACACCACATTATTGGAAAATCAAACCAGAAGGAATTGAAAATTTAAAGAAATTTGAATCCTTGGAAGTAACAATCAGTATTGAAATTGATTTATTAAAGCGACAAAAAAAATCTTTTTAACTGAAAAATAACTGTATTTTAACCAAGCTTTTTTAAAAACCAATTATTAGGAAAAGCACTCTCATTATTGGAATGACGGGGCTTTCATAAATTGGACAAATTTGATATAATTAAATTTGTAATTTTTACAATTTACATTATTATATTATTTTATAAGAAGGAGCCAATATGGCAAATGAAACTGTCATTCAAATGATTGATGTCACCAAACGTTTTGGTGATTTTGTCGCTAATGACAAAGTCAATCTTGAGTTGAAGAAAGGTGAGATTCATGCTTTGCTCGGCGAAAATGGAGCCGGTAAGTCAACCTTGATGAACATTCTCTCAGGACTCCTCGAGCCTAGCGAAGGTGAAGTCCACGTTAAGGGAAAGCTCGAAAATATCGACTCTCCGTCTAAAGCAGCAAACCTCGGTATCGGAATGGTTCACCAACACTTCATGTTAGTTGACGCCTTCACAGTTACTGAAAACATCATCCTTGGTAATGAAGTTACTAAAGGAATCAATCTCGATTTAAAGACTGCTAAGAAAAAAATACTTGAACTTTCTGAGCGTTATGGTCTTTCTGTTGAACCTGATGCGCTCATCCGTGATATTTCTGTCGGTCAGCAACAAAGGGTTGAAATCTTAAAAACACTCTATCGTGGAGCTGATATCTTAATTTTTGATGAACCAACAGCGGTTTTGACTCCAGCTGAAATTTCTGAATTGATGCAAATCATGAAGAATTTAATTAAAGAAGGAAAGTCAATCATCCTCATCACACATAAATTGGATGAAATCCGTGCGGTAGCTGACCGTATCACAGTTATTCGTCGTGGTAAATCAATTGATACTGTTGAACTTGGTGACAAAACGAACCAAGAACTTGCAGAATTGATGGTCGGACGCTCAGTTTCATTCATCACCGAGAAAGCTCCCGCTCAACCTAAAGATATTGTCCTCGAAATTAAGGACTTAAATATCAAAGAAAGTCGCGGATCTCTAAAAGTAAAAGGATTATCACTTGATGTTCGTGCCGGTGAAATTGTAGGGGTTGCCGGAATTGATGGAAATGGTCAAACAGAATTAGTGAAAGCTATTACTGGTTTGACAAAGGTTGATTCCGGTTCTATCAAACTCCACAATAAAGATATCACCAACCAACGCCCCCGTAAAATCACAGAACAATCTGTCGGGCATGTCCCAGAAGACAGACATCGGGACGGACTTGTTTTGGAAATGACAGTAGCCGAAAATATTGCTTTGCAAACCTACTACAAACCACCAATGAGCAAATATGGTTTCCTTGATTATAATCAAATAAATAGTCACGCTCGCAAACTCATGGAAGAATTTGACGTTCGTGGTGCTGGTGAGTGGGTTTCTGCTGCCTCTCTTTCTGGTGGTAATCAGCAAAAAGCAATTATCGCCCGTGAAATCGACCGAAATCCTGACCTCCTAATCGTATCACAACCCACTCGTGGACTCGATGTTGGTGCGATTGAATATATTCATAAACGTTTAATCCAAGCTCGTGATGAAGGAAAAGCAGTTCTTGTTATTTCTTTTGAACTTGACGAAATTCTAAATGTTTCCGACCGAATCGCTGTTATTCACGATGGTCAAATTCAGGGAATTGTAAGCCCTGAAACAACCACAAAACAAGAGCTCGGTATTTTAATGGTTGGAGGAAACATAAATGAATAGTAAAACAAAAAAAGTCCTTGTTCCTCTGGTAGCCATTGTTTTTGGTTTCTTATTGGGAGCAATTATCATGCTAGCCTTTGGCTACAACCCAATTTGGGGTTATGAAGACCTCTTCATTTCTGCTTTAGGAAATGCAAGAGCAATCGGTGAAACCTTACAAACAATGGGCCCACTAATTTTGACCGCTTTATCTTTTGCAGTTGCAATGAAAGTGGGTCTCTTCAATATCGGGATGTCTGGTCAAGCACTTGCTGGTTGGATTAGCTCGATGTGGTTTGCTTTGAGTTTCCCAGATATCCCACGTTTATTGATGATTCCTTTAGTTGTAATCATTGGAATGTTCTTCGGTGCATTTATGGGATTCATACCAGGTATTCTTCGTGCTCTCCTTGGAACATCAGAAGTTATCACCACAATCATGCTAAACTATATCATGTTGTTCTTCTCAACATTTATGATTCATAGCATGTTCCAAAAAAGTATCCTGATGGATAATACTACTGACCAGACAAAACTAATTGGTGCCAATGCTTCTTTCAGAACAAATTGGATGTCATCATTAACTGATAATTCAACCTTAAATATTGGATTAATCATTGCATTGATTGCCCTTGTGATTATGGCGATTATCTTTACAAAAACAACTCTAGGATTTGAAATCAAAGCTGTTGGTTTAAATCCTGATGCTTCAGAATATGCTGGTATTTCAGCAAAACGTACCCTTATCCTATCTATGGTTGTCGCTGGTGCCCTTGCTGGTCTTGGTGGTGTTGTTTACGGATTTGGATACATGCAAAACTTTGTTTCTCAGTCAGCGTCCCTCGACATCGGATTCAACGGGATGGCCGTTGCACTTCTTGGTGGTAATAGTCCTATAGGTATTCTCTTTGCCGCTCTTCTTTTCTCAGTTCTTCAAACAGGTGCTCCTGGTATGACAAATGATGGTATCCCACCAGAAATCGTTAAAGTCGTCACTGCTTCAATTATTTTCTTCATTGCAGTGAAATTCATTATCGAAGTCATGTTACCAAAAGCTAAAGAAATCAAAGCATCAGAAGCTGCTAAGAAGAAAGGAGAAAAAGCATGAATCTTGTAAATACTTTACAAATCATTGTCGCTAATATGCTCATCTATTCAACTCCTCTAATCTTTACAAGTATTGGTGGTGTCTTCTCCGAACGAGGCGGTATCGTCAATGTCGGTCTTGAAGGAATAATGACTATCGGAGCTTTCAGTTCCGTTGTATTCAACTTAACTACTGCCGGAATGTTTGGAAGTATGACTCCATGGCTCTCAATCCTTTTTGGAGCTTTAATTGGTGCTCTCTTCTCTTCTCTTCATGCGGTGGCTACAGTGAATCTAAGAGCAGACCATATCGTATCTGGTACTGTACTCAACTTGATGGCTCCAGCACTCGGAGTTTTCCTACTTCAAGTTTTCTATCAACAAGGTCAAATTAATATCAGTGAACAAATCGGTTATTGGAACGTTCCACTACTATCAAACATCCCTGTCATTGGTAAAATCTTCTTTAGTCAAACTTCTCTACCAGGGTTTCTTGCAATTGTTGTAGCCATTCTCGCTTGGTACGTTCTATTTAAAACACGTTTCGGTCTTCGCCTTCGCTCAGTTGGTGAAAACCCACAAGCAGCTGATACCCTTGGAATCAACGTTTATGCCTACCGTTGGGCTGGTGTGCTTCTCTCAGGTGTCCTCGGTGGTGTAGGTGGTGCAATTTATGCTCAAGCAATTTCCGGTAACTTCTCAGTTTCAACAATTGCTGGTCAAGGGTTCATTTCACTTGCAGCGATGATTTTTGGTAAATGGAATCCTATTGGAGCAATGTTATCATCACTTCTCTTTGGGCTCTTTACCTCACTTGCTGTTGTCGGTGGTCAAATCCCTGGAATCAAAGAAATCCCTTCTTCATTCCTACAAATGGCTCCATATGTCTTTACAATTATTGTCTTGGCACTCTTTCTTGGAAAAGCAATTGCGCCTAAGGCTGATGGTGTTAACTACATCAAATCTAAATAAATTTACAAAAATAAAAAAGTCTGTTGATGAACAGACTTTTTTATTATACTTTTAGCTTAACAAATTTAATTTAAAATAAAAAGAGCTAGTTGAAATCTCAACCAACTCTTTTTATTTTTAGTTTTTAACTGCAGAAGCAAATTCTTCTTTAGCAAAAGCTTCGTCAATGATTGCTTTCAATTGAGCACCAGAAGCTTCCATTTTTTGCATTTCAGCATCATTCAATGGAATCTGGATTGGGTTAACAACACCTTCAGCACCAACTACAGCTGGTTGACCAAGGTAGCAGTCGCTTACGCCATATTGTCCATCTTGGAATACTGATACAGGAAGTACTGCATGTTCATCATCAAGAATTGCTTTAGTAATACGAGCAAGAGCTACAGCGACACCGTAGAATGTTGCACCTTTTTTAGCGATGATTGAGTAAGCAGCATCACGTACAGATTCAAATAATTCAACGATTTCAGCTTCGTTAAGGTAGTCATTTTCTTGGAACCATTGTTCCAATTTAACACCAGCAACGTTAGCGTGTGACCAAACGGCAAATTCTGAGTCACCGTGTTCACCCATGATGTATGCGTGGATTGAACGAGCGTCAACATCAACTTTTTCTGCCAATGCTTGACGGAAACGTGCAGTATCAAGTGAAGTACCTGAACCTACAACGCGGTTTTTAGGGAAACCTGAGAATTTCCAAGTAGCGTATGTCAAGATATCAACTGGGTTAGCAGCAACAAGGAAGATTCCTTTGAAACCTGAAGCAACAATTTTAGTTACAACATCTTTAGTGATACGAAGATTTTTTTCAACAAGGTCAAGACGAGTTTCACCTGGTTTTTGTGGAGCACCAGAAGTCAAGACAACGAGGTCAGCGTCGCTTGCATCAGAGTAGTCTGCAGAGTAAATCTTTTTAGGTGAAGTAAATGCCAAGGCATGAGAAAGGTCTTCTGCATCTCCTTGAGTTTTTTCTTTAAAAAGGTCAACAATTCCTAATTCTTGTGCAATCCCTTGGTTTACAAGAGCAAAAGCGTATGATGAACCTACAGCACCGTCACCTACAAGGATAACTTTTTTACGTTGTTTATCAGCCATGATTTTCTTTAATTCCTTTCAAATTATAAACGAGTATTTTATAAAATATAATCTTTTCAACAATAGGGCCTGTCGATAGCGGCAGGCATTATTGTTTTAAGATTCTTAATTGACAAATTATTTAACAGTGCGGATACGCATTGTATTTGTACGACCAGTACCAACTGGAACACCAGCAACGATGATGATATTGTCACCAGATTCAACTAAACCTGAAGCCAAAGCAACTTTTTCAGCAACTTCAAACATGTCATCTGTAGATGAAGGTTTTTCAGTCATCGTTGGGATTACACCCCAGTTAATCATCAATCCACGTTCAACTTTTTCGTCAAATGTAATAGCCAAGATGTCAGCATTAGGACGGTGTTTAGAAATCAAACGAGCAGTGTTACCTGATTCAGTCAAAGCAACAATCAATTTGATATCCATAGCTTCTGCAGCATTTTTAACTGATGCAGCAACTACTTCTGTTACAGTTGATTTGTCGTAACGTTCTGGGTGAAGACGTCCGTATTCTTTCAACATTGTTTGAGCGTTTTTGTTAACAGTAGCCATTGTACGAACTGATTCGCGTGGGTATTTACCATTAGCAGATTCACCTGAAAGCATTGTTGCGTCAGTTCCGTCAATAACAGCGTTGAATACGTCTGAAATTTCTGAACGTGTAGCACGTGGGTTGTAAGTCATTGATTCAAGCATGTTTGTTGCAGTAACAACGATTTTACCTGCTTTGTTAACTTTGCTGATGATCAATTTTTGGTAAACTGGAACCATTTCAAATGGAACTTCGATACCCATGTCACCACGAGCAATCATGATACCATCAGCTGCTTCGATGATTTCATCAAGGTTTTCGATACCTTGTTGGTTTTCAATTTTAGCCAAAAGTTGTACGTGTGGATTTCCAGTTTCTTCACAAATACGACGTACTTCTTTAACGTCATTTGCAGTACGTACGAATGAGATAGCGATAAAGTTGATTCCACCAGGTTGTGAAAGTCCGAAACGGATATCCGCATCATCACGTTCAGCAAGAGCTGGGAAAGGAATTTTAGTGTTAGGAATGTTAACACCTTTTTGCTTACCAATAACGCCATCATTTTGTGCTTCAACTTCAAACTCACGAGTTGCTGCATCTTTACCAGTCAATGACAAACCAAGTTTACCATCGTCAATCAAAATAGTTTGACCGATTTCAACATCATCAAAGATATCAAGACCACCAGCTACGTTCAAAGCAATCAATTCAGGAGTTGATTTAAGACCTTGTTTAGTTGCAACGCGGAATTTATCTCCAGTAACAACGCTGATTGCATCAGCACCGTCAGCAAAGAGTTCTGTACGCATTTCAGGACCTTTAGTATCAAGCAAGAAACCTACTTTATGACCAGCGATTTCTTCAGCGCGGTGAACTGTTGCCATACGAGCACCTTGTTCAGGATGGTCACCGTGTGAGAAGTTGAAACGGAAGACATTTGCGCCTTCTTCAATCAAAGCTGCAATGTTTTTTGCTGATGCTTCGACGTCAAGAGATTCTCCCCAATAGCCGCTTTCACCAAATTTTTTGCCACCACGAATTTCGACAGCAGGTCCAAGAGTTGAGACGATTTTTACACGTTTATTCATTTTGTGTTTTTCTCCTATAATGATTAATTATATATCTCTGCCCTAATTATGCGTTTAACACTTAACTAGAAACAGATTTGCAGTAACTTAGTTAAGGTTAAGATTGTTGAGTGCTGAGTTAAGACGGTAAAGTTCAAGACCAGCTTTATGCGGGTTATTTACTTTGATTCCACCTTCAGTAGTCAAACTAAAGAGTGCTCCTTCTTCAGCTGTTCCGAGAATTGGACTTTCTACAAGTTCTTCATTACGGATACCAACGGCTACGCCACCGATTCCATCACGGAGCAATTCAACGGCACGAGCACCCATACGTGAAGCAAGAACACGGTCACGAGCTGTTGGTGAACCACCACGTTGGATGTGTCCAAGGACAGAAACGCGAAGGTCTCCTTTATAACCAGCTTCTTTAAGTTTTGTAGCAAATTCTTCACCAGTCATTACACCTTCAGCAAGAACGATGATGTGGTGATTTTTACCTTTTTCGTAGCCTTTGTTAATGTTGTTAACTACGTTTTCAAACTTAAATTCTTTTTCTGGAATACAAATATCATCTGCACCAGCAGCGATACCAGCATTCAAAGCGATATCTCCAGCATTACGTCCCATTACTTCTACAACGAAAGTACGGTTATGTGATGATGAAGTATCACGAATTTTATCCAAGGCATCTACAACTGTTGAAACAGCTGTATCAAATCCAATTGTAAAATCAGTTCCTACGATATCGTTATCGATTGTTCCTGGAAGTCCAACAGCTGGGAAACCATGTTCTGTAAGACGCATAGCTCCATGATAAGAACCATCACCACCGATTACAACGACACCTTCGATACCGAATTTTTTAAGTTGCTCAATCCCAGCAAGTTGTCCTTCTACTTGAGCAAATTCTGGGTAGCGTGCTGAATACAAGAATGTACCACCACGACCGATTTTATCACCAACTGAAGCTGACGTAAGCGGGAAAATATCTCCCGCAACCATGCCCGCATATCCGTGATTGATACCGTAAACTTCGATACCTTCAGAAATTGCTTTGCGAACAACTGCACGAATAGCCGCATTCATTCCTGGGGCATCACCACCAGAAGTCAAAACTGCAATGCGTTTCATTTAAATCTGTCCTCCGAAATTGAGATACATAGCAAAAATACGTAAACGTTATTAATATTTTTACCATGTTCATTTGTTGTCTAGTTCATTATATCACGTATTTATAAAAAAATCTCTTTACAAACTGTATGAAACGTTTTCATTGTTTCTTTTTTTCTAAGCCTTATTTTGCAAGGGTTTTCTAGCATTTTCAAATAAAATTTATAGACTTCATTTGCTCTTAATTCTTCTATAATATGACATAATAATAGCCATTCTATTCTTTTATATTTTAACAAAAAAGTAAATAATCTTTTACCTTTTTGTTTATTTTTCTGATTATTCAACTTGAAAAATGAAATATTTTCATAAAAAAATGAATTCCTTGCGAAATTCATTTTTTATATTACGCTTCATAGCGTTTTTCACCATCAAGATAAGTTGCAACTAAATCAAAATCATTGTCTAAAACGATAAAATCAGCTGACAAACCTGGTTTTATTTGACCACAAACATCATCAATGTTTACAGATTTTGCTGGTGTCAATGAAGCCATCATAATTGCTTCTGCTGGTGTGGCAATCCCCCAGTCAATGACATTTTTAACAGCTGTTTTGAGTGTTAAAATTGAAGCAGCAGGGCGTCCTGTTGGAAGCCATGCGGCTCCGTCACGAACTTCTACTTCGTATTCGCCAAGCATATAAGGTCCGTCAGGAAGTCCTGCGGCACGCATTGAGTCTGTAATCAAAACAACATGGTCACCACCTTTCATTTTCATTACAATTTCAGCTGCTTCTGGACGAACATGGTGACCATCACAAATTAACTCAGCATAAGTGTTTGGCGTATTTAAAATTGCTCCAACCATTCCTGGTTCTTGGTGAGTCATTCCAGACATTCCGTTAAAGGTGTGAACCCAAACAGATGCTCCAGCTTGTACCCCAGCAACTGCTTGTTTATAAGTCGCATTTGAATGTCCCAATGCAATAACAACACCTGATTCAGTTGCTTTACGGATGAAGTCTTCTGAACCATCACGTTCTGGGGCAAGACCGATTTTTTTGAGCATTCCATGTGCAGCTTCTTGCCAATCTTCAAGTTCCCACATTTTGGCATCGCGCATGTATTTAGGGTTTTGAGCCCCTTTCTTTTCTTCTGTAAAGAATGGACCTTCAAAGAAAATACCACGAACTTTGGCTCCGCGAGCTTCTTGGTAATGTTCTCCTACAACCGTACAAACTGCTTTCAATCCTTCATGATCATCGGTCAAAGGACTTGGTAAAAATGAAGTGACCCCTGCTGACAACAAGCCTTCTGACATTGTTCCCATAATTCCTTCAACTTCAGCATCTTGGGCATCCGCTCCACCAAAACCATGGATATGTGTTTCAACAAGACCTGGGGCAATTGATTGACCTGAATAATCTAAAATGTCAGCTCCTGCTGGTGCTTCTTCAGTCCACTCTCCAAATTTTCCATCAGTAATTTCTAAGAAACCACCTTTTTTTGTTTCATAAGCGTAGAAAAATTGATCTGCTTTAATATAGTAAGTCATAAATATCTCCTCTTCTTTTTCTTTAATTTTAGCACCCTTTATCTTTTTTGTCAATAAACAGTATATACCAATTATCGCTATAAAAAATTACTGACAGATTTTGCCTGAGCCTATACAAATCATGCTTTAGCAGATGAAAATAGCGCTCAATTTCTGTCAGTAATTTTAAAATTTAATTTAATTGTTTATTATTTGATAATTGTAACAATTTTTCTTTAATTTCTTCTTCCATTTTAGAAAGTTCAACCTCACCTTGTTGACGTTTTTGACGTCCTTCGGCCTGAATTCTCATGGTTTCTTGAATAGTATCAACTAAGTTTTGTTGAGTTAAATTTAATGTTTCAATATCTACTAAACCACGTTCATTTTCAGTTGCAGCCTCAATTGTTGATGCTTTAAGCATTTCTGAATTTTTACGCAACAAATCGTTGGTTGTTTCTGAAACAATACGTTGACTTGTCAAAGCATCTTTTTGTTTTAAGAGGGTCAAAGCAATCGCAACCTGATTTTTCCATAGTGGAATGGCAGTGTTAATTGAAGTTTGGATTTTCTCAGCTAATTCTTGATTGGTATTTTGAATGAGACGAATTTGTGGGGCTTGTTGAATTGTCAACTGACGAGCAAGACGCAAGTCATGAGCTCGTTTTTCTAAGCGATTTTTATATGATTCTAAATCATTCACTTTTTGAACAATCAAGGCATTGTCAGTCGAATCTTGAGCTTCTTTTCGAGCTTGCGGAATAATTTCTGTATCTAATTCTTGGACTTTTAATTCAGCACCTGCAATATAAACATTCAAAGCCTTGAAATAATTCAAGTTTTCATCGTAAAGTTTATCGAGCATTTCATTATCTTGCAAAAGTCCTTGTTGCTCATTGTTCAATTTTGCAGAAATTTTATCAATACCTGCCCCAATTTTTTGGTATTTTTGCGTCACTTCAAAAATTGAACGTTTAACTTTACCAAACATTTTGGTAAAAATCCCTTTATTTTCAGCCACCAATTCGTTTGGATTAGCTTGTTGTAAGTTAAACATCAAATCTGTCAGTGAAGAACCAACTTCACCCAAATCTTGTGCCTGAACTTTATTTAAGACACTTTGAGAAAAAGCCGAAATCTTATCTTGGGCGCTTGCTCCATAGTTAATGACAGATTGAGCACTTGATTCATCCAACTGTTTTGATAATTCTTTTGCTTTTTCTAATTCTTCCGTAGAAAGAACTTCTACTGCTGCTAAAGAGGCTTTTTCGTGCATTTTTACAATTTCTGACTTTTGTTGTTCATCTAATTGCTCTGCCTCTTTAATGACTTTATCATTGGTCATCAAATCATCTAAAATTGGATTATCCATATCTTTAATTTCCTTTGCTATACTTATATTTCTTTACTTTTAATTATAAATGATTCCTGCCAAAATTGACAGGAATATTTGTTTTTTTACTGACAGAATCATCAGTTTTACTGACAAGAATTTTTAAAATGTCTGTCAGTAAAATTATTTGTCAAAATCAACTTGATGTTTGATGACATTGACATCGTCCATCAAAATTTCATGGTAGTTTTTAGAAATTGAATGTGAGAGTGTTTTTATCAAAAGTAAGGTTTCATCTAAATCACGATTGATTTCTTCTGTTCTTACTGACTGTTTCTTCATCTCAATAAATTTCTCTGACAATTTGACCATGTTTGGCAAGTCTTTATATAGAAACTCATTTTGTTTTGTGAGTTCTTGTGGATTTTGAACAATATATTTAAACGTTTGTTTGCTGGCTTCTAAACCACCTGTCACTGATTCAACAACTTGTAAATCATCTTCTTTTTTCAATAATTTTTCCCAAGTTTTGATATTTTCTTTTGCTTCTGACAAGTTTTCACGGAAAATTTTAATATCCGTATCTGAGAGTCCTGCTTCGTGGTAACGTTCAATATTTTCTTTTTTGCTCATTCCTTTATCCTTATATCCTTCTTCTCTTTCATCGGGGTTTTTTCGCATAAAACTAATTCCGATAATCATTTTTATAATTAAGAAAAAGAGAACTAATCCAAAAATCACATTCACGATTCCTAGATGACCATAACCGAACATCATGTCCTGATGATTCATAAATAAACTGACTGGCATATTTTTTTCCTCCCGCTTGCGTCCTGTTCTCACAAGTTTCTAATTTTTAAATTTCATTTTTAAGAATAACCTTTCGGATATATCTCTATTTTATCATAATATTTGAACCCTAAATCATACTTAGGGCTGATTTTTATTCTTGCTTATGTTAAAATGTAAAGGAAACCAAAACGAAAGAAAGGATCATTTCTATGAATCCACAAAAAATTGCAGTTTTAGGCCCAGGTTCGTGGGGAACTGCACTTTCACAAGTTCTTAATGATAATGGTCATGAAGTTCGTATCTGGGGAAATAACCCAGAACAGATGGCTGAAATTAATGAAAAGCATACAAATACACGCTATTTTAAAGATGTTGTTTTGGATGAAAAAATAAAAGCATTTGATCGTTTAGATTTAGCTTTAGAAGATGTTGATGCCATTTTATTTGTTGTACCAACAAAAGTAACACGTTTGGTCGCAAAACAAGTAGCCGAAGTCCTCAAACACAAAGTACACATCCTTCACGCTTCTAAAGGGCTTGAACAAGGGACACATGAGCGAATTTCTACTATTCTTGAAGAAGAAATCCCCGCTCAATTGCGAGGAGAAATCGTGGTAGTTTCTGGCCCTTCTCATGCTGAAGAAACAATTGTTCGTGATATTACTTTAATTTCTGCAGCTTCTAAAGACCATGATGAAGCGAAATACGCTCAAGCAATCTTTAGCAACGACTACTTCCGTCTTTATACTAATACTGATGTTGTTGGTGTTGAAACAGCCGGTGCCCTTAAAAATATTATTGCCGTAGGCGCGGGTGCTCTTCACGGTCTTGGTTTTGGTGATAATGCTAAAGCAGCAATTATTACACGTGGTCTTGCCGAAATTACTCGTTTAGGTGTGGCTATGGGAGCTGAACCTTTAACTTATAGCGGTTTGTCTGGTGTTGGTGACTTAATTGTAACAGGTACTTCAATTCACTCACGAAACTGGCGTGCGGGTGATGCTCTTGGTCGCGGCGAAAAGTTAGCTGATATTGAAAAAAATATGGGAATGGTTATTGAAGGTGTTTCAACCACTAAAGCTGCTTTTGAGCTTGCTCAACAGCTAGATATCGATATGCCAATTACCGAAACAATCTACAAAGTTCTCTATGAAAATCTAGATGCAAAAACTGGAATTCTTGATATCATGCGCCGCGAAACTCGTGCCGAAAATGAATTCATTAATAATAAATAAAAAGTAAATACGATTTATCTAACTATAAAGGAGTTATTATCCATGAAACAAAACGCTATTCCAACTAAAGCCAGAAAAGTACGTAAAGCTGTTATTCCTGCCGCTGGTCTCGGAACTCGCTTTTTGCCAGCAACTAAAGCGATTGCCAAAGAAATGTTGCCAATCGTTGACAAACCTACTATTCAATTTATCGTTGAAGAAGCCTTGAAATCAGGAATCGAAGATATTTTGATTGTTACTGGTAAAGCAAAACGTCCTATTGAAGACCATTTTGACTCAAACATTGAGCTTGAACAAAATTTGCTTGAAAAAGGAAAAACAGAATTACTTAAACTTGTTGAAGAAACGACAGATATTAATCTTCACTTTATCCGTCAATCTCATCCAAAAGGATTGGGACATGCCGTTCTTCAAGCTAAAGCTTTTGTTGGAAATGAGCCTTTTGTAGTCATGCTTGGCGATGACTTGATGAATATTACTGGGAATGAAACTCCTTTAACTAAAGACCTAATCAATGATTATGAAAAAACTCACGCTTCAACAATCGCGGTTATGAAAGTTCCTCATGATGATGTTGATAAATATGGTGTCATTGACCCTAACGGTGAAGTTTCTAAAGGCCTTTACAATGTTGAACGTTTTGTCGAAAAACCAAATGTTGATGAAGCTCCTTCTGACCTTGCAATTATCGGTCGTTACCTCTTAACTCCTGAAATTTTTGATGTTTTAGAAACACAAGTTCCCGGTGCTGGAAATGAAATCCAATTGACTGATGCTATCGAACGTTTGAATAAAACACAACGCGTTTTTGCTCATGAATTTACTGGAAAACGTTATGATGTTGGTGATAAACTTGGTTTTGTTGAAACAACAATTGAATATGGTTTAGAACACCCACAAATCGGGGCGAATTTGAAAAACTACATCATTGAAAAAGCAAAAGAGCTTTCTAAAGATGACTCAAAAAATATCACTAAAAAATAAGAAAGAGCCGAAAGGCTTTTTCTTTTTGATTTCGTGAATTTTTTCATTAATTCTGCTATAATTAACCTTAATGAACTTCTTTAAAAACACGGTTAATTTTTTTAAAAGCATAAAGACAAAACCGCTTGATTTTGTTATTATTTTTCTACTGTTCATCGCTTCTTTTTCAACTTTGTTCTTCTTCGCTACTGGTTCCAAAGGAGCTCAGGCCGAACTAAGAATTAGTGGTAAGGTGATTAAAACTTTTGATTTAAATAAAAATCAAACTTGGACCTACCGTGATAAAGATGGCGATTATAATAAAATACAAGTTAAAAATGGTGAAATTGCGGTTGTCGAAGCCAATTGTAAAGACCAAATTGACGTCCAAAGGGGCTATATTTCTAAGACTGGGGAAACTATCGTCTGTTTACCTCATAATTTAGTGATTGAAGTTATGAGTGGTCAAAAGGATGAACAGGTAGATTATAAAGTATGAATATTAAAGAATACGTTTATGTTTCTCTATTGACAGCTGCTGCGGTAGTTATGGGAATTATTGAAAGCTCTTTACCTCCTTTTTTTGCTTTTGCACCTGGAGCTAAAGTGGGCCTTGCCAATTTGGTGATGATTATTGCAGTTTTCACTTTAAGATGGCGACAAGTTTGGGTCATGCAAATTCTTCGTCTATTAATTACAGCACTTTTTACTGGTTTTTCCGTTTTTCTATACTCTTTTGCAGGCGGAATCTTATCTCTGTTAGCCATGTATTTGATGAAGCAATTTGGACCAAAACTGGTTTCAATGATTGGAATTTCGACAGTTGGTGGATTTTTTCATAATTTTGGCCAATTAGCAATGGCTTCTCTTTTAGCTAAAACAACTTCTGTTATGCTTTATTTGCCTTGGCTTGCCTTTTTTGGAATACTTGCTGGTTTTGCAATTGGCATTGCTGGGAATCAATTAATTACACGTGTTAAACCTATTCAAGAACTATTTATTAAAGAAAGTAAACAATGGACTTAAAAAATAACTTTTGGAAAGACTATCCAGAGCTTGAAAAAGAATTGGTTCAAGTTCAACAATTAATGAAAAGCCACGTTACCATCAAAAATTCAGATGTTAAATCGGCTATTTTTGATATATTTGATGCGGGCGGAAAAATGTTGCGTCCAGCTTATTTACTTTTATTTTCAAGATTTACTGATCTTTCTGAAAATGAAAGATTGGCACTTGCGGCTTCTGTCGAAATGATGCATACAGCGACTTTGGTTCACGATGATGTCATTGACCACGCAGACACACGGCGTGGCGTAGCTACTTTGTCAGCAAAATACGGACCAGAAATTGCCGTCTATGCTGGGGACTATTTATTTATTGCTGTCTTTCGTCTAATGTCTGAACACTCATTAGAATTATCAAATTTAACCAAAAATATTGGTTCAATTGAGCGTTTATTAGGTGGTGAGCTTGGTCAACTTAATCATCATTTTAATCTTCAACAAACTTTAGATGATTATATTGAAAATATTTCAGGAAAAACGGGAGAACTTTTTGCACTTTCTGCTTCTGTTGCTCCTTTAATTTCTAAAAATAATACATTGACCAAACGAGCTTATAAAATTGGAATGAATATTGGAATTTCTTTCCAAATTATGGATGATTGTTTAGATTATGCATCGACTGCTCAAACGCTTGGAAAACCGGTATTTGAAGACATTAAACAAGGCATTTATTCTGCTCCTGTTCTCTTTGCTTTACAAGAAAACAATGCTCTTGTTTCTGAATTAATTAAAAATGAAAAATTTGATGAAGTTTATGATTTTATCAAAACTTCTGATGCCCTTGAAAAAACCAAAGCACTTGCAAAATCTTATACTCTTTCAGCATTAAATTTAATTGATAAATTACCAAAAGGTAAAAATCGTGAGCTAATTGCTGAAATTACTAGAAAACTTTTGGAGCGAACTTTATGACCCCTGATGAATTTTTGTCAGCACTGACAGAATTTGATATTCAACTCTCTGATAAACAAATCAAACAGTTTGAACGCTATTTTGAACTTTTGGTTGAATGGAATGAAAAAATTAACCTGACAGCAATTACTGAAAAAAATGAAGTCTATTTAAAACATTTTTATGATTCTATTGCACCAATTTTATATGGATTGATTACTGACCAACCTGTCAGCATTTTAGATATTGGTGCTGGAGCTGGTTTTCCTAGCTTACCAATGAAAATTATTTTCCCTGAATTAAAAGTGACTATCATTGATTCTCTCAATAAGCGAATTAATTTTTTAAGTTTACTGACAGAGGAATTAGGCCTCGAAAATGTGACTTTACTTCACGGACGAGCTGAAGATTTTGGTCAGGATGCTAATTATCGTGGAACTTTTGATTTTGTTACTGCCCGTGCGGTTGCTAGACTTTCTGTTTTAACTGAATTTACGATTCCCTTTCTCAAGAAAAATGGTATTTTATTGTCATTAAAAGCAGCTCAATTTGAAGAAGAATTGAATGACGCTAAAAAGGCAATTGCTACACTTGGCGGAAAATTTATCAAAGAAGTCGCTTATGAATTGCCTAACGGTGATGAGCGTCACATTGCTCTGATTGAAAAGAAAAAAGAAACCCCTAAAAAATACCCACGCAAAGCCGGAACTCCTGCAAAAAATCCAATAAAATAAAAAAATCGGCCATTTTTAGCCGATTTTTTTGCTGAGATTAATCACCAATACTGAAATAGAAACAATCGCAGTAAAACTATTCATGACCATTGCAGGTGCCGTCAGTGAAAGGCTAGTAAAGATTGAGAGTAAGATAAAAGTAATATGTATTGACCGATAGCGAAACCAAAATTTAGTAAATTTATTCTTCCACACTTTTTGACTTTGTTTTTGACTTTTATTTTGAATTTTAAACCATGACCTTACGACGACAACAACAATTAAGTCTAATAGGAGCATGTAAGCAAAAACCATCGCAAAAGTAATCCCAACTGATAAATAATCAATCTCGGCTAAAACTTTATAAAGAGTGATTGTTTTATTATCAACTTGTAAATAAACATCACCAACAATCGTATAAATCTCTATGAATAATCGAGCCAGTATAAAAGCTACAAATATTCCAAGTAACACAACCAAAAAGTGAAGTAATTTTTTCATTTTATTGATTCCATTCTGCTTTTATCGCATGATAGCTAGCTACTGGATCTTTTGCTTGGGTAATTGGACGGCCGACAACAATATAATCTGAACCAATTGTTCTTGCTTCTTTAGGTGTCATTACTCGTTTTTGGTCGCCTTTACTTGCACCTTCTGGGCGGATTCCTGGTGTGAGACAAATGAATTCTTTCGATGTCGCTGCTTTAATTTTTTCAACTTCATGTGCCGAACAAACGACACCGTCAAGTCCTGCTTGAGCGGTTTTTTGTGCGTAATTAATAACCGATTCTTCAAGACTAGTCATAATTTTTTGGTCATTTTGCATAATTTCCTCAGAAGTTGAGGTTAATTGTGTGACCGCAATTAATTTTGGTCTTTGCCGTCCAACTGGCGTTCCAGCCTCTAAACCACGTTTAGCCGCGACCATCATTTCAACACCACCAGCGGCGTGAACATTAACCATATCCACTCCTAAACGTGCTAAAACACGCATTGAGGATTCAACAGTATTTGGAATATCATGGAGTTTTAAATCAAGGAATACACTGTGACCGAGCGATTTTACATAGTAAACAACTTGGGGTCCAGCCGTGTAAAAAAGTTCCATTCCTAGTTTAATATACAATTGTTCTGACGGATCAAATTTTTCGAGAAAATCTTTTACGTCTGAGAATTCAGGGAAATCAAGGGCAATGACAGGTCTATTTTCTTGCATTTTTTCTACTTCCTTTTTCTAAATATTTAATGACAGAATTATCAGCTCCGCTGACAATTCTTTTAGCTATCCATAAAATGCTCGCTTTGGTCGCTAACGAACGAGAAAATTATCAGTTCCACTGACAATTCTTTTAACTATCGATAAAATGCTCGCTTTGGTCGCTAACGAACGAGAGAATTATCAGCTCCGCTGACAGTTCTTTTAGCTATGGATAAAATGCTCGCTTTGGTCGCATTTTACTGACAGAATGATTAAACAGGCTGTCAGTAATTTTAGCTAATAATAAAATCATTTTTTTGAGTTTTTAACTTCTTGAATCAAGTTTTCTAAGCTATCAATTCCATATTGATCCATTACCTCTGGTAATTTTTCAATGATTTTTGGACAGACAAATGGGTCAGCAAAATTGGCAGTGCCAACGGCAACGGCTGAAGCTCCTGCCATATACATTTCTAAAACGTCTTGAGCACTTTCAACCCCGCCCATTCCAATGATTGGAATGTCAACTACTTGAGCCACTTGATGAATGAGTTTGAGTGCAACTGGTTTAATTGCAGGACCCGACAATCCACCTGTGATATTTGCTAAAACAGGTTTTCGTGTTTTCAAATCAAAACGTACACCCATCAGTGTATTTATCATTGTCAATCCATCTGCGCAAGCATGCTCAACTGCTTTTGCAATCGGAACAATGTCGGTCACGTTGGGTGAAAGTTTCACATACAAAGGCACCTTACTGACCGCTTTACAAGCTTTGACTAGCGCAGCTGCAACATCTGGATCTGTCCCAAAAGCTTGTCCGCCGTGTTTAACATTAGGGCATGAGATATTTAATTCAATGGCTTTCACATTGGGTGCATCTCCAATTTTTGCACAAACAGCCACATAATCATCTTCTTCAGAACCAGCTACATTAGCAATAATCGGAAGGTCTGGAAAATTTTCATTGAGCCAAGGCAATTTTTCGGCCATTATAACTTCTAATCCTGGATTTTGTAGTCCAATTGCATTAAGCATGCCACTCGCTGTTTCAGCCACACGGGGTGTCGGATTGCCAAAACGAGGATGAAGGGTTGTTGCTTTGACCATGATTGACCCTAATTTGTTCAAATCATAATATTTGGCATATTCTTCACCAAAGGCAAAACAACCTGAAGCTGGAATGATTGGATTTTTTAAATCAAGTCCGGGTAATTTTACTGACAGACGATTATTTTTGGTCATTTTTTCTCCTAATTTTTTTGTGGCAATCATCAGCTCTACTGATGATTTTTTTATGCTGATAGAGTAGTCCAATTATAGTAATAGTTGTTTTCCTAAAAATACAGGGCCATCTTCACAGACTTTAAGGGCATGATTCTCATCTTCTTTATCATGTTCAACGCAAGCATAACATGCTCCGATTCCACAAGCCATCCGGCTTTCCATTGAAATATAAAGTCGTTCCAACTGGTCATATTTTTTTGCAACAGCTTTGAGCATGGCTGGCGCACCACAAGTATAAAGAGCGTCAACTTCAAAATCAACTTCTTCCAGTAACATCCCAATATGACCTTTTGTTCCATAAGAGCCATCGTCAGTTGCAATTTTCAAGCTTACATTTTTTAGTTCAGCAAATTCCTTCTCTAAAATCTTGACCTTTTCAGAAGCGAAACCTAGCAAAATGGTCATTTGGCAGTTTTTTTCTTCAAGTTGTTTAGCCAATTCATAGAGAGGGGGGACCCCAATTCCTCCGCCGACAATTAAAATTTTATCAGTCGAAACTACTTCATCTACTGGAAAACCATTTCCCAGTGGGCCCATTACATCAATTTTTGCACCTGTTTGTAATTTTGAAATTTCATAAGTTCCACTTGTTTCGTCCCCAATTCGATAAAGAATCGTACAAGTTTTTGCGACTTTATCCCAACTGGAAATAGAGATTGGGCGACGTAAAAGCATACTAGCATTAGGCACCGCAAGATGTAAAAATTGTCCCGGCAAATCCATCTCTTCTACTAGCTCTCCTTTAAAAACTATCTCGAAAATATTAGAAGCAACCTCACGTTGGCTGACAATCGTCATCATCTCTTGTAACTTAGGCATTATTTCTCCATTCTTTATTCGGACAGAAGCTACAGCTTGCTGAACCTTCTTTTATTTATCGATAAAATACTCATGTTAATCGCATTACTGACAGAAAGATCAGATTTACTGACAACTCCTTAATTGACACAAAAAAACACTTGTAAGAGAACTTACAAGTGTACTAAAAAACTGGTAATTTACTGACAGAATAAATGGGCTAAAAAAGTTCATCTTTAAGCTGTCAGTAAACCAAATTAAATTTTCCGTATCCTTGCAAGCCTCTCTGGACTTAGTTAAAGGTTTTAAAATATTATAACGAAAAAAGTGTCATTCGTCAAAGATTTTTTTAATGATTGGCCCTAATTTTTTTCAAATTTGGGAAACTGACAATTAAACTCACGATAATTAAGATGAAAAATAGAGCTAAAATAATTGAAGTTCCATGACTCGTTCCAACTTTGAAGCCATTGAGTCCTTGGAAAATTGAAAGTGTCGTTGCGACAACTGCTGTTGCTACTGCACCAATAAATTGTTGCAAAGTATTGACCAAAGCATTTCCATCAGAAAGTTGGTCAGTAGCTAAAGTGCTCAAGCTACAAGTCATTAAGTTACTATATGAAATCCCAAGACCTAACATCACGACAATGTGTGCCACCAAGAGTAAAGCAAGGCTTTTTGTTGGTAAAAAGGCGAAGAGCAATGCAAGACCAAGGGCTGCTAAAATCAAACCAGTCGTAATTGGTTTTCTGGCACCAATTTGGTCCAAAACATTCCCAGAAATTGGTGCTAAAACTGCGCCAATCAAAGCTCCAGGAAACATAAATAGTCCCGCCACTGATGAACTAAATCCCGCAGAAACTTGAATAAAACTTGGTAAAACAAAAGATAGACCTAATAGCAAAGCTTGATATACCAAAAGGCTAAAAATCAGCGCCACAAATCGGTGATTTTGCAAAATTCCTAAATCAATTAAACTTTCTTTGCGGTTGAATTGAACAAACAAGAAAGCTCCAACCAATCCTACAATAAAGAGTAAGGCGAAAGTCATTAAATGCTCTGCACTTAGAGCCGAAATGAAAGCAAAGAACATGATTGATAATGCAATAACTGGACGAAGCGCCAATTTCTTAGGCGTTTTTGCCCCTTCTCTTGGAAGACAAGCCAAACCAAGCACTAAAGAAATTACCACCAAAGGTAAAAGGAAAATATAGATATAACGCCAATCAAGCGAATTAGAAATAATTCCTCCATAAGTTGGGCCAATAGCCGGAGCGATGGAAGTCGTTAAAGTCCCAATCCCCATCATCATTCCTCTTTTATGAAGTGGTGCTTTAGTCAAAATCAGGTGGAACATCAGAGGTAAACCAATCCCGGTTCCCACCCCTTGTAAAAGTCGGCCAAATAATAGCATGGCAAAATTTGGTGAGAAACAGTTGGTTAAAACCCCAACTAAAAAGATAAGATTAGCGACCAAGAAAAGTTTTCTTGCTGAAAATCGCTCATTAAAATAAGAAGAGAGCGGAATCGTAATCGCAATCACAAGCAGATAAATCGTCGTTACCCATTGTATTTTTGAAGTAGAAAGTCCAAACTCATTAATCAGCGTTGGGAAAGTCACATTCATCGCCGTTTCAATCAAAACGCCAGAAAATGACAAAATCCCTGTAGCAATCACTGCCCCCAATAAGTGGAAATGGTTGTTTTTATTCATGCAATAAAATCTCCTAAAACTAAACAAAAAGAGACGAAATTATTATCCTAAAATAATAATTTCGCCTCTGTATAATTCAACATAATTTATGTTATCTGTACGAAAGTTATAACTTATCTATTATATCTATAAATCTGATAAAATGCAAGCCTTAACTTGTTAATCCTATGATACAAGAATTTATTTAAAGAAACAGGAGAGAATCAATAAATTCCGACTTTAGTCTGATTTTAGTAAATTTTCAAATAATTGATAGGTTTCGTCAGAGAAATTTGATATAATTAAGTCAAATAGCTGAGCTATTCACTAAAGGAAAGGAAGGCAAATTCATTCTCTAAAATTTTGTTTTGAATTGAATTTGTTTGTAAAAGAATACATGGGAATTATTAAAGCTGCAACAGGTTCACTCGGTGGGGCGTTGGCTGACCAATGGCTTGAGGTCATTGAGCCAAATGAAATGTCAGACCAAACGGTTTTCACTAAGGGAATTAAAGTAAGAAAAGATGCAAAACGTGGTTCTAATCGTAAAGGAACCGAAGACGTAATTACTGACGGTTCTATCGTTCACGTTTATGAAAACATGATGATGATTCTTGTGGATGGTGGTAAAATTATTGATTACACCGCTGAACCTGGATATTATACTGTCAAAAACGACACTGCGCCAAGTCTTTTTAATGGTGATTTGCGTGATTCAATTCAAGAAAGCTTCTTCCGTTTCAAATTTGGTGGAACAACTCCTCAAAAACAAGAAGTTTATTATGTCAATCTTCAAGAAATTAAAGGCATTAAATTTGGAACAGCGACACCTCTTCAATACTTTGATAATTTTTATAATGCAGAGCTTTTCTTGCGTACACATGGAACTTATTCAATAAAAATCACTGACCCTCTTGCTTTTTACGCAAACGTCATTCCTAAAAATGCTGACCATGTCGAAATTCAAGAAATTAATGACCAATATTTGGCTGAATTTTTAACGGCTTTAAATACGTCAATTAACCAATATTCTGCTCAAGGCGAACGGGTTTCATTCTTAACTTCAAAAAGTATGGAGCTCAGCAAATACATGGCCTCTGTTCTTGATGAAGATTGGAAACAGTTGCGAGGAATGGAAATTGTTTCCGTTGCTGTCGCTAGTATTTCTTACACTGATGACAGTCAAAAATTGATTAACATGCGTAATCAAGGCGCAATGCTTGGTGACCCTTCTATCCGTGAAGGTTTTGTCCAAGGAGCTGTTGCTCGTGGTCTTGAAGCCGCTGGTTCAAACACTGGTGGTGCGACAAATGCCTTTATGGGAATGAATATGGGTGGACAAAATCTAGCTGGTTTTTCACAAACTAACCAAGCTCAAATGCAAGCCCAAGCAGAGAACAAGGCCGATACTTGGACTTGTCCTGAATGTAATACTAAAAATACCGGTAAGTTCTGCTCAAATTGTGGGCAAGCGAAACCCTCAGCAACTCCTGTTATGCCTGAATTAAATATGGCTTGTAACGAGTGTGGAGCAGTCGTTAATTTGGCGAATGGTGTTCCTAAATTCTGTCCTGAATGTGGTAAGCCTTTTGTGGCCAAAGCGCTCTAAGACATGTAAATCATGTAAATAATGATTTAAGATAAAGTAGTTCTAACTTAGGGCTGCTTGTCTTTGCGTATTTTTAAGAATTTATTTCTGATGAAAATTCTTTTAGTTTCTAACTGAATTTCCCCTGCTAAATAAGCAGGTTTCATAACTTAAAAGTAAGGAGTAACGATGAGCGAAAGCAAAGTTCTTACACATAAATGTCCCAATTGTGGAGGTCCACTGCTTTTTGAACCCAAAAATCAAAAATTTCACTGTGAATATTGTGGTTCAACATTTACGGAACAAGAAGTTTCTGATTTCGAGGCCAAGCAAGAGCCAGCAAAAGTTACTGACAGTCCTATCAGCTCTGTCAGTAACGCTGAAACGACTGACGAAAAGGAAAAAATTACTGACAGCGACCAAAAAAGAGCTGACGAAAACACTGACGAAGAAATTGGACTATTTCTCTGTCCATCTTGTGGTGCAGAAATCGTCACTGATGCAACAACTGCTTCAACTTGGTGCTATTATTGTCATAATCCAGTTGTTTTGACCGAGCGATTGTCGGGTAAATTTCTTCCCGAAAAAATTCTCCCTTTTCAAATTGAGAGAAAAGCGGCTGAAGAACAATTTTTAGACTGGGTGGGCAAGAAAAAATTTGTTCCCAAGGCCTTTTTTGACAAAAAACAAATTCAAAATCTATCAGGCGTTTATTTCCCCTATTGGGCTGTTGATGCTGAATTATCTGGCGGTATTTCGGCGCAAGCCACCAATTTACGCGTTTGGATGGTTGGCGATACCGAGTACACTGAGCATTCTCAATATGAGATTCAGCGGGGCGGAGAGACAAAATTTAAAGATTTAATCAAAAATGCCTTGAAAAAAAATCTGTCAGACAAGATGGTTGGCGCCGTTCAGCCTTTTGATATGACTGCTGCTATTCCTTTTAAAAATCAATATCTTTCTGGCTTTTTAACTGAAAAACGAGATATTGAATTCCCTGATATGAAAGAAAATGTTGAGCGGGAATTTCGTCAATATGCTGACGGATTAATGGAATCAACAATTGTCGGTTATACTTCTGTCAGTAATTTACAAAGTAATCAGCAGATTAAAAATATCGATGAAGATTACGTTTTACTCCCAATCTGGCTGGTTACTTATAAAGAAGTTGGCAATGACCGTCTCTTTTATTACGCGATGAATGGTCAAACTGGTAAAGTAGCCGGACTTCTACCCATTGATAAGAAAAAACTTTGGACAGTTGCCATTGGAATCTTTATTCTAGTGCTTCTTCTTGGAATTATTGTGGGGTATTTGCTATCATGAGAAAAAAATTAGTATTTCTTTCTTTATTTTTCTTAAGCATCTTCTTTTTACTCATTGCACCAAAAACATCAGCGGCGACGTTCTCGTCAGGTCTTGAAGATAATCTTCAGCTTTTAGGTGGAAATGTAACCCTCCTTGAACAAGAAGCTCAGAAATTGGCTAATGAAACAAAAGCGGGTGTCTATGTTGTCACGACAGATAGCTCTACCCCTGCTAGTCAAATGGCAAAAACTTATCTAGCTGATAAAGTAGGCGCTAAAAACAACGGTGTCGTTTTGGTCATTAATATGAACTTACGTAAAGTTTATATTTGGGCAACAGGAAATCTTAAATACTACTTGCCTTCGAGTCGAATTGAAAAAACCTTAGACATTGTCCAACCCGAATTGACTGACAATAATTATTATCAGGCTGTCAGTGGATTTTTTGACCAAGTTTCTAAATATTACCAAGCAGGAATTCCAACATCAAGAAAGTATTCTATCAATTCCGAAACAGGAGCTGTAACTTTCCATCGCAGCTTTCAACCCTTATCAATTTTGATTGCTCTTATCATTTCTTTGATTGCAGCTGGTGGCTTCGTTTGGACCATCTATCGTCGTTATCAAATGAAAGACGCTCATGCCGTATGGCGTTACGATTACGGCCGAAATGGTAATTTAGAACTCCATCAACGTGAAGATATTTTAGTCAATACATTTATAACTACAAGAATTATCCCTCGTCCTTCTTCTGATAACAATAATTTCAGTGACGGTTCTGGTGGCGGGCGTTCTTTCTAAATAAAAAGGAATCACAAAATGATTCCTTTTTATTTTTGAATAATTTTATATTCCCCAGATTTTAGATTACCCAGTGAATATTGACCAATTGACCAACGAATTAATCGAAGCGTTGGGAAACCGACCGCTGCCGTCATTCTTCTAATTTGCCGATTTTTTCCTTCTTTGATTGAAATTTCAACCCAGCTAGTCGGAATTGCCTTTCGTTCACGAATTGGTGGAGTCCGTTCCCAAAGCCAATCCGGTTCATCAATTAATTTTACTTTCGCAGGCAATGTTTTTCCATCTTTTAATAGAAGACCTTTTTGCAACTTTTGCGCTGCTTCTGACGAAAATTCTCCCTCTACTTGAACCAAATAAGTCTTGTAAGATTTTGATTTTGGATCTGTCAGTAAATGATTGAGCTTTCCATCATCTGTCAGTAAAAGTAAACCTTCACTATCTTTATCCAATCTTCCAGCAGCATAAACATTTGGTATTTTAATATAATCTTTTAAAGTTTTCCGCCCCTCTCCGTCAGTAAATTTTGTTAGTACATCATAAGGTTTATTAAATAATATAATCATAATTTTTTTGCAAAAGTTCATCTTTCTCAAATCTATTTCTATTAATTATTTTACCAAAAAAAATAATTATTAGCTTACAAACAGAGTCATAGCTAAGACTGATGGAGGAATTTTAATTGATTTACTGCTTTAAGACCAATAATAGAATAAAATATTAGAATATTTAATATTAGTATAAGCCCCTAATAAAATAATAAAAAACTCCCGTTTAAAATGAAAGTTTTTTATTTTAGAGTAAAAGGAAGTTTTTTTACTAAGCATTCGTTTCTTCTCTTTTTGAGTTTTTTATGTTTCCACAACAAAATAATGAAAATAAGACAAGTAGTAACAAACTGACGACTTATAATATCCTTGTTCAGGGATAGTAATCCTTAGAACATTCTTTCTTATAATGGTTTTGTTATAGACAAATTAAATTTTGAAACTTTTTATTTTTTAAATATTTTTAGTTGTAAAACTACGACTTTGCATTACTTTTAAAATTGCAGCAACAGTATCTAGTGATGTGAAAAGTGGAATACCGCGACTAATTGCTTCTTGGCGAATACGGAAACCATCGGTAGCCGTTGTTAATGAGGCACGAGTATTTCCCATTGTATTCACAACTGCTTGAACGCGTCCATGACGGATATCTTCAACTAATGTTCCTTCTTCATCTTCTCCACCAGCTAGTTTTTCAACTTCACGGACATAAAGTCCATTTTGCTTAAAGAATGCTGCAGTTCCTTGAGTTGCAACTAATGAATAACCTATTTCTGCGAAATCTTTAGCAAGTGCTAGCGTTTCTTCTTTATCTTCATCAGCAACTGTGAATAAGACCGAACCATAATCTGCCATGTGCAGTTTAGCGGCTTCAAATGATTTATAAAGTGCTTTTTCAAGGGTCACATCTGAACCCATTGCTTCACCTGTTGATTTCATTTCTGGACCAAGTAAGCTGTCAACTTTTGCTAGTTTTGTAAAGCTAAAGACTGGTGCTTTCACGTGAACCATATCAGGAGTTTCTGCTAAGCCCTCTGTGTAGCCTAAATCCTTCAAGTTTTTCCCTAAAATCATTTGTGTCGCCAATTGTGCCATTGGAATGTTTGTCACTTTAGATAAAAAGGGAACAGTCCGTGACGCGCGTGGATTTACCTCAATGACATAAACTTGTTCTTCAAAAATAACAAATTGAATGTTCATCATTCCGATGCAGTTCAAACCAATTGCTAATCGTTTAGTGTAATCAACAATTGTATCAATAATTTCTTGTGAAAAAGTTTGTGGTGGATAGACAGCCATTGAGTCACCTGAGTGAACCCCTGCTCGTTCAATATGTTCCATAATTCCTGGAAGAAGAACTTCTGTGCCATCACAGATTGCATCGACTTCACATTCACGTCCTTGTAAATAAGAATCAACGAGTACTGGATGTTCAGGTGAAGCTTTTACCGCACGATTCATGTAATCACGCAGGTCTTTTTCATTATTAATGATTTCCATTGCTCGACCGCCTAAAACAAAAGATGGGCGAATAAGGACTGGATAACCAATTTTATTGGCGTTAGCAACAGCTTCTTCTTCATTTGTTGCTGTAGCTCCTGGTGGTTGTGGAATCTCTAAATCTTGTAATGCTTTTTCAAATAAATCTCTGTCCTCAGCACGGTCTAAATCTTCAACTTGTGTTCCTAAAATTTTAACCCCAGCTTTAGAGAGAGGTTCCGCTAAATTGATAGCTGTTTGTCCGCCAAATTGAACAATCACGCCTTCTGGTTGTTCTAAGTCAATGATATTCATCACATCTTCAAAAGTTAGTGGTTCAAAATAGAGCTTATCTGAAATTGAGAAATCTGTCGAAACGGTTTCTGGATTAGAGTTGATGACAATTGCTTCTTTTCCAAGGGCTTGAAGTGCTTTTACACAGTGAACTGTCGCATAATCAAATTCAACTCCTTGTCCAATTCGGATGGGACCTGAGCCGAGTACAATTATTTTCTCTTTGCTTGAACGTTTAGATTCATTTTCCCATTCATAAGTTGAATAGAAGTAAGGTGTTGAGCTTTCAAATTCAGCCGCGCAAGTATCAACCATTTTGTAATCTGGAATAATTTGATTTTCTTGTCTACGACGTCTTACTTCTTCTGGACTAACGTTCCATAATTTGGCAATCTGACGGTCAGAAAATCCATTTTTCTTAGCCGTTTTTAAGAGTTCTGGTTCAAATATATTTACTTTTAATTGGTCTTCAATTTCGACGATATGGAGTAATTTATCAAGAAAGAAAATATCAATCTTGGTTAAATCAGCAATTTCTTCAATCGGAATTCCACGACGAATCGCTTCTGAAACATAGAAAAGTCGGTCATCTTGTGTTTTAACCATTTTTTCATAGAGGATTTCATCATCTGCTTCTTGTGCTTCTTGTAAATCATTATGAAAAACACCAATTTCAAGTGAGCGTACAGCTTTTAGTAGACTTTCTTCGATGTTACGTCCAATTGCCATGACTTCGCCTGTTGCTTTCATTTGTGTTCCTAGGTGGCGGTCACCATTTTCAAATTTATCAAATGGGAAGCGAGCGATTTTTGCTACAACGTAGTCAAGTGCTGGTTCAAACATGGCATAAGTTTTATTAGTGACTGGATTAATGATTTCATCTAGCGTCATCCCAATCGCAATTTTAGCAGACATTTTTGCAATTGGATATCCTGTTGCTTTAGAAGCTAAAGCTGATGAACGACTTACCCGTGGGTTAACTTCGATTACACGATATTCATAAGAGTGTGGGTCAAGGGCAAGTTGAACATTACATCCCCCTTCAATTTTTAGGGCACGAATAATATTTAGTGAAGCGTCACGAAGCATTTGATATTCGTTATCTGAGAGCGTTTGACTTGGTGCGAAAACGATTGAGTCACCTGTGTGGACTCCAACTGGGTCAAAATTTTCCATATTGCAGACAACAATCGCATTGTCAGCAGAATCACGCATAACTTCATATTCGATTTCTTTATAACCAGCAATTGATTCTTCAATTAGGCATTGTGTTACTGGAGAAAGTTTTAGTCCATTTGCCACAATCTCACGAAGTTCTTCTTCGGTATCACAAATTCCTCCACCTGTTCCACCCATGGTAAATGCTGGACGGACGATGATAGGATAACCAATTTTGTCAGCAATTTCAACAGCTTCATCAACCGTTGTTGCAATATCACTGGCACAGAGTGGCTCACCAATTCTTTCACATAATTCTTTAAAGAGCTCACGGTCTTCTGCTTGGTCAATGGCGCTTAATTTTGTTCCAAGAAGTTCAACATTAAGCTCTTCAAGAATTCCTGTTTTGGATAATTCCATTGCCATGTTAAGTCCTGTTTGTCCACCAAGTGTTGGCAATAAGGCATCAGGACGTTCCTTACGCAAAATTTTACTGACAAACTCTAAAGTAATTGGTTCAATATAGACAGTGTCAGCTATTTCTCTGTCAGTCATGATTGTTGCCGGATTTGAATTGACTAAAACAACTTCGTAGCCTTCTTCTTTAAGTGCAAGACAGGCTTGTGTTCCTGCATAATCAAATTCTGCGGCTTGACCAATAATGATTGGTCCAGAACCGATAATCATGATTTTTTTGATATCATTGCGTTTTGGCATTTGTTTTCTCCTTTGTAGTAAAGCATAACTTCGTTGCAAATGATTCACAACCCGCTTCGCTCCTTGCGCACTTTATTTTCAACATTAAAATGTCATAAATAAAGCAAAAACATCTGCCAGAAACCTAGCAGATGTGTCCTAAAATGCCTTAGCAACTTACTGACAGTTCTGTCAGTAACTTTTAAGGATAATATTTCTTGTTCACAACCTTGCTAGCCTCTCTGGACTAGATTAAAAGTTTTATTGTTTATTAGTTTAGCAAAATAATTGAGCTTTTACAAGTTTTAAAACACTTTTCCTTAAGAAATTAATTAAAGTAATTTTTGGATTTCTTCTTCCATTTCTTTAGGTTCCGTTTTTGGCGCAAAACGTTCAATAACATTTCCTTCTCGGTCAATTAAAAATTTTGTGAAATTCCATTTAATGGTCCCGCTAAGTGCCCCTTTTGCTTCTTTTTTCAAAAATTGATAAAGGGGATGTGCTTCTTTACCATTGACTTTAATTTTTTGAAACATGGGGAAAGTGACTCCATAATTTAACTGACAAAATTCATTGATCTCCGAATTTTCGCCAGCGTCTTGATTAGCAAATTGATTACAGGGAAAACCTAAAATTTCCAATCCTTGGTCTTTATAGTTTTCATACAACTTTTCAAGTCCTTCAAATTGCGGTGTAAAGCCACATTTACTTGCAGTGTTGACCACAATTACAACTTTGCCTTTAAAATTAGACATTGAAACAGTTTCGCCGTTCATTTTAACGGCACTAAAATCATAAAAATTCATTTGATTGCCTCCATGACTTTTATTTAATTATTTATTGACAATACCGATTCTGTCAGTAAAAATTTATGGCTGTCAGTAAAATTTTACTGACAGAAATTTTATCGCTTACTTCTTAACTAATTTTAGTATAACAAATATTGATTTTTAAGCCAAGAACTTGAATTTTATGTTAAACTATTTTTATGAAATATAAAACTCGACGAAGAAAACCAAATCGACGTCAATCCTTGTTAAAACAGCTCATCTTTATTTTCCTAGTTATTTTAGGAATCTTAGTCTATAATAAAATTTTTAATAACCAAGCACAAAAGCCGTCTGAAGCACAACTTCAAGAAATTAATGAACATAAATTCATCAAAGAAATTGCTCCACTCGCTCAAAAATCACAAAAAGAAAGTCAGGTACTCGCTTCTATCACCATCGCTCAGGCCTGTCTTGAGTCTAATTTTGGCAAAAGCGAACTTGCAAGCAAATATCATAATCTTTTTGGTGTCAAAGCATCTGGTGATGTGCCAAAGGTTTCGCTTGCTACGCAAGAATATGAAAATGGTCAGTGGGTCACTGTCCAAGGTGTTTTCCGTGTTTATCCAAATTTTGCTGACTCAGTTTCGGCACACACCCAGCTTTTCCTTTACGGAACAACTTGGAATTCTAAACAATACGCTTCGGTTCTTAGTGCAACTGATTATAAAACTGCTGCTAAAGCCGTTCAAAATTCTGGCTATGCAACAGACCCCACTTATGCTGACAAACTTATCAATATGATTGAAACTTATCATTTAAATCAATATGATAAAAGTTCAAGTATTTAAAAATCACTGACAGATTTTTGTCAGTGATTTTTTTAAAATTTTAATGTTTTTCAAAAACGCCTTTAATTGACTTGAGAATTTCCATACAGATTACAGCAATTACGGCAAGCCCTGCTGCTACAATCCATTGAGACCAACCAAAAGCAGCTGGAATTGAGAAAATTTCTCTGAGGAATGGAAGAGTAGTCAAGCTGTATAAAGCAAGACAGAAAGTCACAGCCATCAAAACGTACTTATTCGTTGTAAAACCAAGTTTTAAAATATTTTGTGAATTTGAACGTGCAGCAAAAGTTTGCAAAGTACGTGCCAAAATCAAAGTTGTAAAGGCCATAGCCACACCCATTTCAGGTGATGTTTTTTGTCCAACATATTGTGAAATAATCGCCGCAATCCCAATCAATGAACCCCGAATCAAAATAACCCGCATTAACCCATTGGCAAAGATTCCTTCATTTAACTGACGAGGAGCTTTTTCCATAACATCTGGTTCTGCTTTTTCCATCCCTAAGGCAATTGCTGGGACAGAGTCATTGACCAAGTTAATAAATAAAAGTTGCAAAGCAGTAAATGGATTGACCCAGCCCACGACCAAAGCAAAGACAATCGCAATAATCGCTCCTAAGTTTCCAGAGAAAAGGTAACTAATTGATTTTTTGATATTATCATAAACCACACGACCAATTGATACAGCAGAAACAATTGATACGAAATTATCATCAGTCAAAATCATACTTGACGCATCTTTTGCTACATCTGTTCCTGAACCCATTGCAATCCCAATATTAGCTTGTTTCAGGGCTGGAGCATCATTTACACCATCACCAGTCATCGCGGTTACTTGATGCTCATTTTGCCAAGCACGAACAATCCGAATTTTATTTTCAGGAGACACACGAGCATAAACCGAAATCTTTTCTAAATTTTCACGAAGTTCATCCTCAGTCAGTGCGTCAAGTTCTTGACCAGTGAGCGCCATATCTCCTTCGTTCATCAAACCAATATCTTTGGCAATGGCTTGTGCTGTCGTTTTGTGGTCACCCGTAATCATAATCGTTTTAATGCCGGCTTTTTTTGCTTCAGCAATAGAATCATAAACAGCCTCACGAGGTGGGTCAATCATTGCTGACAGACCAATCAGAATCAAATCATTTTCGTCAGTAAGTGTGAGTTCAGTCTTATTATCACTGACAGGTTTGTAAGCATAAGCTAATACACGAAGCGCTTTTTGACTGAAAGCTTCATTTTGAGCTTGAAATTTCTCTTTCAATTCAGGAGTAAATTCTTGCACTTTTCCATCCAAGAAAACTTGATTACAGCGATTAAAGAGTACATCTGGGCCACCTTTAACAAAAATTGTTTTCTGACCTTCAAAATCATTGATTGTACTCATCAATTTACGTTCTGAATCAAATGGAAATTCAGCCAGACGTGGTGATTTTTCTCTTAAATCTTGATATGGATAACCGATTTTATCACTGTAAGCAATTAAAGCCACTTCAGTAGGGTCACCAAGTAGCTGACCTTCTTGTGAAAATGATGAATCATTACAAAGCACCATTGCATTAAGTAACAATTTTTGGTCTGCCTGTGTTAAATCTGTCAGTTCTTTACTGCCTTGCGTTGGCAAGAAAGAATCAACAACGGTCATTTTGTTTTGAGTCAAAGTTCCGGTTTTGTCAGTACAAATGACTGAAGTTGAACCCAATGTTTCTACAGCTGGCAAATTACGCATAATCGCATGCTGTTTTGCCATTTTATTTGTTCCAACAGATAAAACGATTGTAACAACAGATGAAAGAGCTTCAGGAATTGCAGCAACCGCAACCGCAACTGCAAACATGAATGAATCAAGAACAGCCTTTTGCATATCAGCCGTTTGATTTGTCGTAAAGAGTCTCAAAATTTGAACAGCAAAAATTAAAGCACAGAGCGCTAAAATTGCCCAACCTAATTGTTTCCCAAATTTTTCCAATTTTTGTTGAAGTGGCGTTTGTTTAGCTTCCGCAGTTTCCAACATTTGAGCAATTTTACCAATCTCAGTTTGCTCAGCAATTGCTGTTACAAGAAAATCTGCTCGTCCATAAACAACAAGACTTGAACTGAAGACCATATTCTTGCGGTCACCAAGTGCAACTTCTCCCTCAATGACATCTGAAAATTTTTCAACCGGTTCAGACTCACCTGTCAGCATTCCTTCTTCGACACGTAAGTTTTGAACATCAATTAAACGTCCATCTGCTGGAATAAAATCACCGGCCTCAAGTGAAACAATATCGCCAACAACAAGCTCACGCGCAGGAATTGATGTTTTCTCTCCATTACGTAAAACTTTAGCTGAGGGTGCCGACATCTGTCTCAAAGCATCTAAAGAACTTTCTGCTCGTTTAGTTTGCACGACCGCAACCACTGAATTAATCATCAAAACAATGAAAATAACAAGTGATTCAACAAATTCCCCCAAGAAAAGTTGGACAAAAGCAACTAAAAGTAAGATGATAACCATTGGGTCTTTCAAAGTATCAATAAAAAGTTCCCAAGTTGAAGTTTTTTTCTTTTCTTTCAATTCATTGAAACCATCTTTAGCTTGACGATTTTCAACTTCTTTTGGGCTCAAACCTTCGAATTGACTTTTAGTTTCCTCTAAAACTTCATTGACGGATTGATTGTAAGGCTGCATAATGATTCTCCTTTATTTCTAACTGATATCATGAGAGGTTTTACAAAAAAAGACCTCTGCCAGATATCAAAACTGGCAAAGGTCTTGCTAAACATACATAAGTATGTCAACAAAGCCGGTGAGAATCTCACGAATTGACGACTTTGTTTCGGTCTTACCGACGCTACTCCCCTTTGGAATATTTAAGTTACCCTCATTTTATTAAAAATGGGCTTTTTTGTCAAGTTATTTTCTTATTTTTTAAATACAAATCTATGATTATGATTGATTTCTAATAAATTTAATAGCTTCTCGATTCTGTTCTTTTAAATCAATTCCTTGTGCTTTAGCCGCAAAAATACATCCACAATAACATTGACGATAAACATCGTATTCTTTACACATCTCTACTGAACGTTTATAACCATTATTCTTCTTAAAATCACTTGGAAGATAATTCACATCATAAATCTTTTGAATATCAAGACCAATTTCATTAATTAATTGGCTATTCTTCTTTGGTGATAAAGTCAAAGCACTACCAAAATAATCAAAACCAAGTTCTAAAGCCTTCTCAGCAACTATATCCAATCGCATTTCAAAACAAGAGGTGCAACGTTTCCCACCCTCAGGTTCATTTTCTAAATGTTTTTGACGAACCATTTGTAAAAAGACATTTGGTTCATATTCGGCAGCAATAAATTGAACATTATTTCCTGTCCGTTCATTAAAATCTTTTACAAATTGTTCTTGAACCATTTTTCTTCTTGTATATTCAGTTGACGGATGAATATTTGAATTAGCAAAATAAATCGTCACATCGGCTGATTGCGTAAGGTATTCTAATGAATAAGTACTACAAGGGGCACAACAAGAATGAAGCAAAATTTTGGGACGAACAGAATCTCTTTCCCAACTTTCACGAACTTTTTGAAAAACACGATCATAATTTATTTTTTGATTAGGATTCATTTTTTCAATGATATTTAAACTATTTTCCATCATTATATCCTTAAATTCTCTCTATTTCTGTCAATTATTATATCACATTTTGAAATAAAAAATGACCTCTTTCAAGAGGTCACTATTGGTTATTATATCTGTTAAATCAAATTCTTGGAAATTTGAAAAATCTAAGAGATATTGGATAAGATAATTCTACCCATTTTCGAGTTCGCTTTCAATACCATTTATTGGTAACTTTTGTTAATCACAAAAATATCTACTCACTAAAAGAACTATTTTTTCTTTTTCTCGCTAAACTTTTTTCCAATTTTTTATTTTTACTTTTTATAAAAGCCGTAAAAGTTAAACTTGAAACCCCTGTTATTAACCAAGTTTCCCAACCATCTTTAGCATTAAATCTAGCAAATATTGAAATTTCTTTAACTATTTCTTTCCAGAATTCCGTCACTACTTCTTCCACTTCCATGTGTGAATTTGAATAAAAATGAGCACCAATTATTAATAAAAACAAAATACCCCAACCAATTATATAAGACCAATTCTTTTTCATCAAAACAATCGGACGTTGATATTTATCCTCTTTTCCCTCATCTTTAAATTCAACTTTTGAAGCTTGCAGCCATCCCACCAAAAATGATAAAAAGAGTAATATAATAGCCACCATTATATTTTCTTCACCCCAAGTCATCGTGATAAAAAACATCAGCGTTGAATACAAAGGCAAAATAATTAATTCAAGCCTGCTAACTTTTTCAAATTCGAACGAATGTTTTGATAACCTAAAAGTCAAATAAAATAATAGGATATAAGATCCAATTTTTAACATAAATACTCCTTCTGCATTCTATATTATATTATAAAATTCAAAATGATTCTCAAACTTTTGAATGATTTTCATAAAAAAATGACCTTAAACAAATTCCTGATAAGATCAAAAATTGTTTAGATCATTTTAAAAACTGTCATTTATTGAACCATGGAAGTATCCATATAAACTTTAGATATAATTCTGTAACCAGTCTCACAATTTACCTCTTTAATCTCTAAATTACCATCAGAATTAATTCTAAATTCGTTAATTAATGTTTTGTTAGCATTATCGGCACCCCCATTAGCGGAAGGTGTATAATCGATTTTAAAAGCCTTCACATTTGCGATACTACCATCAGTAACCGTTTCTAAATCATAAACCACATCAATCCCAGGTTTCAACCCCTTTTGTTCAAATAAAACATCTTGAACAGCTACTACCCACATATTTATTTGATTCGTTGTTAATTGATTCTGTTTAATTTCTGGAAAACTTTGTGATACAACTTTCATTCCCGGATAATGTTCAAAGTCAATCGCTTCAAGTTCTCCTGAGCTATTAACTTTATAAGAGTTAACGGAATCAATTCGTGTCGCAGTGTAATCTATTTTTGCTTGATACAAATTATTATCACTTTTAGAAACAGTAATTCGAAGAGGATGAGTATCTTGCATTTGATTGCTCTGCGTGATTGCTACCCATTGCTCAAATTGATTTTCAGTTAAATTCTTTGTGTCCACACTCAACTGACTTTGAGTTGTTTCTTCTTGACTGCTACTTGATGATTGGCTGCTTGAACTTTTCTGACTTTCTTTTATTTCACTAGTTTTTGAAGTCATTTCCTTTTTTGAGCTACTTTTTAAACTAGAAGTATTTGTCTTTACTCCACCAGTTTCATTATGTTTTACTAATGCAAAGCTTACTCCACCAATAAGTAAAACTGCCACCGCTCCAATAGCAGCAAATTGCCTTTTTGTTAACTTTTTCATCTGATACTCCTCCTAAAATCATTCTAGCTTAAATTAATCTAAATATCTATTATTTAGATATATTTCTTTGTATTCTTTTCATAATCTAAAACAGAATCTGCTCCATTTAGCCAAACTTATGAATTCAATCAAGGAAAATTATCTTTAATTTTAATAATGAAGCAAATAAAATTAATGACATTCGTATAATTGACACTAATAGCACATCTCGTTTATAGCCAAATTAGATCCAAATAACTTTACAGAATCATCTGTACTCACCTATTTTAAAGCTTTCTTTGGTGCAGACGCAGAAAACTATAGTTTCCTTCCTGATAAAGATGGAGATACTTGCATAATTAGTGTAATTTCCAATAAAATACTTGCAAGTGGTGGAAGTGGAACAGTGGGATTTTATCAAGTTTTGCCAGATGGGTCTTTCTATCTAGTCACTCGTGATTCAACTAACAACACCTATATAAGATATTAATAAAAAGCTAATAAGCTCTTTCTATAACAGAGTTTATTAGCTTTTTTTGCTATAATTATAAGTATGAATAAAAGCAGAATAGAGGCGCTTACTGACGGAATATTTGCCGTAGTAATGACCCTAACAGTTTTAGAATTTAAAGTCCCAGAAGACGGAAATCTTTTTTCACCCAATGTATTACTTATGCTCCTTATTTATGTCACTACTTTTGTTGCTCTTGCTTCCATTTGGAACTCACTGCACCATGTAATGACATTTATCAAATCAAATAAAATTGATGAGTTAATTCTCTGGTCTAATCATTGGATTCTACTTATTGTTTGTCTCTTCCCCTTTTCAACTGTTGCACACGCAGAACATCCAAACTCTTTGACTGCAAGTTTAGCCTATGTTTCAACCTATTTAATTCCTTGGATTAGTTTGATTGTTTTCAGTCAAATAATTTATAAACAATACAATGGGAGTGCTACTCTTCGAAAGAGAAATCTGGAAAGAATTAAAATCTTTCTAGTCTTTTTACTACCTGGAGCTCTGATATCACTTGTTTGGTTGTACGCTCTGCCAATAGTGACTATTTTAATGGCAATAAATTGGGGAAGACATAGCAATTTTGATTAAGCGTCTAAACAACGCTTTTTTTATTACCGTTTTGCGATTTATAGATTTCTTGACTCCAAACAATTTATTTCTGAAATATAAATGAGTATTTCCTCAAAACTGACCTTACATAAACGTAAGTTATGCCTTCTATTTTCCATATTAAAATAGATAAGTAAAATATATTTTTGTGAGGTACTTTTTTGAAACAACGTTTTGGTTTATCTGGCTATCAACTTAAAATAATAGCAATCATCTTCATGCTACTTGACCATATTTACCTAGAAGTTCTTCTAGGACTTCCTGGGATACCCGATTTTTCTATCTTAGATATGGCATCCCGATTTGTCTCTCCTCTCTTCTTTTTTCTAATGATTGAAGGGTTCTTTTATACCCGAAGTCGAAAAAAATATCTAACACGCCTTCTAGTTGCTGGAGCAGTCATGGCTCTCGGAAATTTAGTCATACATTATCTCATGAATGTCTCCATAAGTTTTTTTACTATCCTTAATCCAAATATCTTTCTGAGTTTAGCCTGTGGTTTTGGTGCTGTATGGCTCCTTGATACTATTATAGAAAAGAAGAAAATATTGCTGATTTTTCCGCTCATTTTCGTTTCAGCTCTTTCAATATTTACAGAAGCAAGTTTAGTTGCTCTAATCCTTCCATATTTAATGTACGCATCACGTAAAAGTGGAAAAGATTGGATTCTTTATATTGGTACACTACTTTTATCAATCTTATTTCTTCTACAGGCCTTTTCTTTTGACACTTCCATGTCGCTTTGGCAAAGTATTTCTCTTAACCCAGAATTCCTAATCATCACCGTTCTTCCTTTTATTTACCTATACAATGGCAAAAAGGGTGGTCGCTCTTCAACCTTTGAAAAATATTTTTTCTATGGTTTTTATCCAATACATATCTGGATTTTATTTATTATTGGTCACTTACTAAACCACTAAATAAATTTGAAATAAAAAAACGCTAATCGCAGCGTTTTTTTATCCTTAAAGAAGTTAATTTTAGGTTCAAAGCGATAGCAAAAGAACTATTAAAGTTACAAGTGCCGGTAAAGCTTGAACAAATAATATTTTTTTCGTCACTGTCAAAGCACCATAGATTCCAACTAAGATGACAAAAAGCATCGCAATAATAAAAACGGAAGTAGCTGCATTCATTATGGCTAGTACTATAATCATCAAACCAAAACCAAGGTTATAAATCCCTTGGTTGGAGAGCGCAACCTGTAATGTCTTATTTTTTAATTCAGATTCATCAAAACCAAAAGCGTCAGCTTGTAACTTTGTTCCTCCAAACATCTCAATAAATCCAAACAATAAATGCTCTATTCCTACAATAATTATTAAAATAAGTGATATCATAAATTTCTCCTCAACTAGATTATATCAGTATAAATTAGATATAAAAAATAAAAAGAACTATCACTAATGATAGGTCTTTTTATTATAAACTGATTCTTATCCTTGAACGATAGTTACACCACAAGGTGCATGATTGACAACATAATTCGTCGTAGATCCTGCAAGTAATCTATCAAACGCTCCTGCTCCTGTTGCCCCCATGACAATTAAATCAATATCGTTTTCCTTAGCATATTGAACAATTTCTCGTTTTGGAGAACCCGATAAAATTTGCGTTTTGAATTTAGATTCTGCTGGAATAATAGAGCCTACTTTGAGTAAAATATCATTTGCCAACTTATCCAATCCTGGAGTCTCAACAATACCATAGTTAGCAATGCCATAATATCGCACTAAATCTTTAACGGTCAATACAATTAACTCCGCTTCAGACCATTGCGCTAACATCACTCCTTCTCGAACCGCATTATAAGCTTGGTCAGAACCATCGACAGGAACTAATATTTTTTTATACTGTTTCGCCATAATAATACCTCCACCTATTCTTATAATTTTATTATAATACTATCACTAACAAAATGAAAGCGATAAACATTATATAATAAATGAAAATAAAAAGCTGACCGAAATCAGTTAAAACTTATTTATTTTTTATATGCTTTAAGTTCTTCTTCTTTAAAATACAATTGTTGACTTCCGTTAAACCTAACTAAGATTCCTGCTTTGTTTTCAGCGATTACTGTACCGATAATTCCTTTATATCTTGTTTCTGGTAAATTTACTAATTGTCCGATTTTATACTTCATTTTTACTCCTTTTTAATAGATAAAATAAATCATTTTTCAATCATTTTAACTTTTTCTTTTATTAAATCTCTTGTTTTTCTAAACTCAGCCAAAATTTCTGTTTCTGTCCCTGTCGCACAAGCAGGGTCTTGTAAGTCCCAGTGTTCGTGATTAACTCCTTTAGGAATCATCGGATATTTATCAAGAGCATCTCCACATAAAGTAATTATCAAATCACATTCATTAAAATAATCTAAATCAATTAGCTCAGATTTCTGAGAAGAAATATCTATTCCCTCTTCTGCCATTACTTTAACTGCACGGGGATTTAAACCATGCGTTTCTATCCCTGCGGACCGAACCTCCCACCCTTCCAAATTTTTATGCCCATAACCTTCGGCAATTTGAGAACGACAAGAGTTACCTGTACAAAGAAAATATACTTTTTTCATAATAATACTCCACTTATTTTTATTAACATATTATATAATAATTTATATTTTTTCTCTTAGTTGACAGTTGACTATTCCACCTTTCAACGATGAGAAGGCGAGGGGCGATAATAACATGAAAAACCCACCATTGGCGGGCCATTTAAAGAAATCTTCATATAGGAAGATGATGGATAAGATAACCAATATACATTGGCTGTCTAAGGAGGATGTGGGATTCGAACCCACGCACGCTTTTACACGCCTGACGGTTTTCAAGACCGTTCCCTTCAGCCAGGCTTGGGTAATCCTCCATTGATTAATAAAGTATATCGTTTTTATCTATTGTTACAAAAACAAACCAAGTAGGCACCCAATACAATACAAAGAAATTTTATCTGTACATAAAAATCTTTTGACTTCCTATTTTCAATCGGTAAACCTTTAGCTAATATTCTGCAGCTGGCGAAAATTTACGGCTAAAGAAGCTCAATATGCAGTAAATAATTTTCCAGCATAAAATAGCTACTTCTAAATTTTGTGATTAAAGATATATTTAATTCAAAAAAAATAAAACTCCTTATTGTAATGAGGAGTTTTTAATATATTTATCTAATACTCTGTAAATTTTTACTATCAAATTCTTAGGCTCCTCTTCTATCATATCAGCTTTTCCCATGAACCAGTTTTTACTAATCGAGATAATTTTTTATTTTAAGTTTATCATTCGTTCACTGTGGAACCCTAATATCAAATTATGAGCGTAAGGAATGCTATTATTAGTTAATAATAGGTAATAATATTAGTGCTAAAATATTTTTTAGTTTAATAAAGCTAGTCGAGTTAGTTTTATTGTTACTCATTTACTGGCCTCTCATTCTTAGTAAATTTAAGTTTTTTTGTTAGCTTTTGTTAACGACAAAATATTTTATCTAGTGTTATAATAATCATGGCCAAAGAAAACTATTTTATTGACTATATTTGCTATTTACACATTATCTTTTTATAATCAGAATCCGGCCAATTTTGAAATAATTTCTTCTACTATTTTGTTGTCTAGTAGAGGTTTTTTATTTTCTTCATCAATATATTGTGAACTAAATTTATATTTTGATGACTAGTATTTGAATTTCCCTATCCTTCTTATAATTCCAATTATTTTGTAATTACAATGCTTAAAAAATCTCAATCAATAAATTAGAAATAGTGTCTAAGAAGATGTATCATATCATACTAATTTTATAAAACTTATTATTCGTTTAAGCTAAAATTGATAGAATTATAATGTACCATTCTAAAATATAGAAATCATGATTTATTTTTAACTTAAAAGATCTGGTACACATCAATTCCACTAGTTTTTAAAATTCTAGCGGTTTTTTTATAAAAAAGCGTCTAAAGTGATAGGCGACTGGAATAAATTCATTACACACTTCTTTTCTTAATGAATAATAAAAAGACGTCTAATTAATTTAAACGTCTTGCTACACACTGAAATATCTTATAGAATAAATTACTTTATAAGACAGAAATTGGTGTATAGATAATTCAATTATATGAAGTTGTATAGATATTTTCAAGTAAAATGGTCGATTATAAAAATAAAAATGGCAGCAGATGACTGACATTATATTCAGAATTTTAATTTTATTTAGATTAAATCAAACTTTGTAGGTATAATTTTATCTGTTCATTATTACTTATTTATTGTTGTTTTAATATGAATTAGTGTATTTCATAGGTAACACGGAATAAACTGCACAGAAATATTGGTGAAGTACAGCAGCTATATTTGATTATAGCAAGTATAAGCCCAATTATTCTCGTACTTTTTGTTTACACGATGATATCTAATAAATCGCTAGATAACTTAACTTGCACAATCATTTGAATATTAGTTATTGCTTTCGCCACATTGTTATAAAAAAAATAAAATAAAACCCTGACCAAAGTCAGGGTTATTTTTAATAATTTTTTTATTTAGTATAAGCGTTAAATGCTATTCCTTCATTTTTCCAGCCGGCTTTTATCAAAGAATCTCTTTCAAAAGAGCTCATTGTAAAGTGATGCGAACCTACTTTTGCATTTGGATTATAAAGACGATAAACAGGGACTCCAGTATTCGCTTTAGCAACTGGGAATCTAAATGCTGTTCCATCATTATTCCACCCAATAGAAACAAGGCTAGCAGCTTCAAAATCACTTGTTGTATAATGGTGGCCACCTGCATTCGGGTTATATAAACGTTGCACAACTGGATATCCTGAGTATGGAGGTTCAGTTAATGGGATATAAAATGCGACTCCTTCAGATTTCCATCCCGCTTTTTCTAAAGTTAGAATCTCCCAACCAGCAGGTGTAAGTAAATGTTCACCTGAATTTGGATTATAAACTCTATATAATCTTTCGTGAAGTGGATCTGTATCTGCAGAAACTTGGTGTGCATTAATAACCCCTCCCATTATAAATGCCATTGCTGCTAAAATTACTAAACCTATTTTTTTCATAATATCCTCCTAGACATCACATTTATATATATAAATAAAACAAGAATCCTCAAAAATATTGTGAGTCCTTTAATAATTCAACGATTAGAGTATATCACTTTAAGCTAAGCATTACAAAAACAAACCCATTTCGTAACCAAACCAATACAAAGACTCAAAAGCCGTACATAAAAAGCACCACAGGTGGTGCTTGGAAGTATTTCTGAAAGAATTTCTTTTGAATAAATTCTTTATAGATTTTTTTTATAAGAACCAAAATAATATCACGATAAAAACTATACTCGTTACTTTTAAAGTAATCTTTTCCATTTGTTTTAATTCATCAAATTTCGGTTTAAGATATTCAAAGAAAAAACATTGAACCTATCAGAATTGACGCATTTAGACACATCCATGCTAGCTTACTATTTGATTCAGGTATGACTTTTAAACAAGTTTAATATAGATGATTAAAAAACTACTATGAATGTTTATACGCATATCACAGAATTCACTAAAGATAATATCGGAGATAAATTCTCTGCATACATTGACTTTTAACTAGCTAAAAATAGCTAGTTTTTTATATTTTTTGGGTCTGCTTTTGGGTCTGCCTTTTTTTGTATTTTAACTATCTACAACTATTTTCAAAAAACAAAAACCGCTCTATTGAACGATTACTAATACTTTTGGATTCTATAAAATCCATTCAATGGAGGCGAGGGGAGTTTCTAAAACGCTATTATAAAAGAGTTAGCAAGATTTCCCCCCTCTTTTTTTCACTCTCCATTTATTTATGGTTCTTGCTGGACTCGAACCAGCGACCGAACGGTTAGCTACCAACTGAGCTAAAGAACCTAGTATGATAATCTGTAGCACTTATCTTGGTTATTATATAAGATCTGGGTGGATGGAACTGCAGATTATCAAGTGTGTGTAATTGAATGTTTTTCTCATCCACTAAAACTATTATAACACACTACTATAAATAATTGACAATTGTCTGAAAAATTGTTAATATTTAAATTGTTAGTACCTCTTATGTTTTGTATATAGTAAATCTTTTTCTGAATTTGTACTAACACTCATTATCCTCTAGTTGGACTCCTTGAAGTCATCCAGCTAGAGTTTTTTTATTTGAAAAAAGCCACTCCGAAGAATGGCTTGACTCTAGGAATAGGATGAAATCTCACAAACATCCCGACTATATTATAGCATAAAAAAAAGCGCCCCAGTTAGGAGAGGGACGCTCGGAGTAAATTTATGAAAAATTATATATTTTTGGGTAAATATAGTATATATCTACTTCCTTAACTAGAACAAAAAGCCCTGTTTAAGGGCAGACGTTATCTTATATAGGTAAGATGAATTCATTCTACTACTTTTTGTATTCGTTTTCAAATAAAAAACACCGTCACTTAGTCAAAACGATGTTCTCGGAGTTATTTATAACCTTATGTAAAAGGATAAAATTATTATACAATTTACTGTTTCCGTTGTAAAGAAAAAACGCCCTCGCTTTGGAAAAGGGCGCTTTATCTCTTCATAAACACTTAGCTATTTGTATTTGTAATTGGAATAGCATTCATGATTCCATCATTATAACAATATCAATAAAATGACGAAGTAACATTTATTAACAAAAAAAGCCCTGACCGAAGTCAGGCATAATTTTTATAGTTTATTCGCATTCAATCGACGTTGTAATTCTCTCACAGAATCAGAAACTGGGCTGATAGTTCCGTCTTGCGTCGTTCCAAGATGTTTTTGCAATTCCTTAATAGTCCCTTGGCCAAACAACCCATCTTGTCCGATTCCTAAGAACCTTTGCAATGCTTTGACCACGTTTGAACCTGTCAGTGATGAATCAAACTGTGCCGCATAGATATTTTGATTAAAGGTTTGTTTGTACTGGTGACTGATTACTCCGTCTTTACCAGCCGTATCAAAGTATTCTTGTAATCGTTTAGCGGTCGCATTACCAAACTGACCATCAACATTTAATTTAACCATTTGTGGCTTGTTGTCAGTGTTCCCTGAACCTGAACCAACAATTCGATAAAAGTGATGTGGCAAGCGAGTGCTCATGTATGCATCATTCGTATCAACCGCAATTCCATTGTGAGTGTAAGAACAGTGAATGAATGAACCGTTACTTAAGAAAATACCTGTGTGCCCGTCTGAACCAGCCGAACCGCCTGGAGTGCCTGAGATAAAAATATCCCCACGTTGCACTTCTCCACGACTGATTTCTTCCAGTTTTGTTCCTGACATTCCAAACAAAGTTTCAGTATTACCCATTGAGCCAACCGACAGAAATCCACCAGCAATCATGGCAAAGAATACTGACGAGCTACAATCATAAGAGTTTGGCCCCATTCGTGAAGTCATTGAGTAAGTTACCTTACCCTTTCGTGCTTGCATCCAAGCTATCATATTTTCAATACTTGACATTATTCGCCTCCTTCTGTGAATTCATGGTCAGCATCAGATGCCTTAACTACTTGAACGCTATCTCCATTTTTCAAACTTTTTGTAAGTTCAGTTCCTTTTTTAGCTGCATGAGTGAAGTCGTTATTCTTCCACCAAGCCCAAAGTGCAAAAACTGTTGTGATAACTGTGCTGACAGTATTATCGTCAAGCGGCAATGGATTAATACCCAATGCTGTTAGAATTTGGTTAATGATAGCTAACCAAAGCAAAACTGTACGTGTAAGCGTTCCTTTATCAATTGTTTTCATGTTCTTTCTCCTTTATTTAAAAAATACTTTGATTATTTCAGTTAATGCTGCAAAAATTGCTGCTGCAGAACCGCCGATTCCAAGCGCCAACTTCCAAAAGTTTGTTTTATCAAGCAGCTTCAACTGAAACTGATGTTCATCTGAGCTTTCATTACCTTTAATAACAGCTTGCAATATTTGAGCATTTTGTTCAGATTGACGAGTGTTCTGTTCTCTTAAAAAGCGATTGGATTCATCCACACGAGTCAGACCGTCATTCATTTGCTTTTGCATTTCAACCGACATATCATTAAGTCGAGATAATTCTTTGTCATGTTGCTTGAGCTTGTCCTCGTGCTGCTCCACAAGTTGTTCTAATTCCATAACCCCTACTTTCTATTCTTTACTTGCTCCACCACTTATTTCTTTGGACTTATCCAAAATTTGATTGAAAAATTCTGTTAGTTCAATCCTTTGGGTTTCCTCACTGAAAAATTCATTTGCGTTAAAAACAGTTACTTCCAATTTGAAAGACCCATCTTCATTAACATTTCCTTTAATATTACCTGTTGGAATATCAGCTGTTCCAGTCTCTCCTACATACTGCAAGATGTTTGATTTTAGTATTTTCATTGTTTCTCCTTTATTCAACGTAATAACTAATATAAGCACCAAAATAAACAGAATCTCCGCCCCAGCGATAACACCTCACTTCTCCCGTGGAATTAATTGAAATTTGAGCGGTTGCACCAGCTCCCTGAGCAGTAGCAGGCATGGAAATATCGCTTGGAGGTCTAGCGTTTGTTGGAAGTATTCCCAAAAGCGTTCCGCCGCTCGTGACGACAGGGAACCTATCACCGTTACCGCCGTGGATATTCATCGTAACTCGATTGTTTTCACGTTTCCACTCAGCTCTACGTCCACCGATATTTCCGATTTGAGTCCAGTTTACATCGGAGGACAACTTGACACCGGCTGGTGAGATACTCGCAGAAATTCCCGTGCTGTCAGTTAAGGACATGCCTTGAAAATTCGTACCGACTGATATTGTTCGTCCTGTTGAATTCTCGGTGTAGACCATGATAAGCCCCTGGGTGCTATCCAAACCAATAGAATTTGTTGTGTTAATAGAGGAATCTGTTCGGGTAATTATTAAATGGTCCTTTTCAATATTCGTGCTCCCAGCAACGGGGCCATTTTTCCAACTTGTTTCAATAACTCCGTCGGTAAAAGTTCCGTTTGTAACATTTAGATTATCACCATTGATATTATGTGCATTTATTTCGCTTAATATCCAGTTAGTTCCTGACCAATAATATTCAGTGCCAGATAATATAACTGTTCCGTCACTCGCTGTAAGGTCAGACGTACCTAAATACTTCCAAGTTAATCCTTTAAATCGTGTGGTTGGCTCAGTATCAGAAACGATTTTACCAGGGTTACCATTACTTCCAGCAGGACCTTCTGGTCCAGTATTACCTCGGTCTCCTTTATCACCTTTAATCAAGCTCCATGTATACTTACTTGGGTCTGTAGAGTCAGCGCTCGTAAAGTCTGTATATTGTCCGATATAAGTTTTACCAGTCGCATTTGATACATCAAATCCAACCGTACCAGTTGAGTTTGTGGCATAGGCAATATGAAGATAGCTTGTTTTTCCGTCAGCTCCGGGTTGTCCGGGGATACCAGTTGCTCCAGGGTCGCCTTTTAATCCTTGAGGACCTCTTTCCCCGTCATTCCCTCGTATCAGACTCCAAGTGTAGGCGGATGGATTAGTGCTGTCAGCTTGCGTAAAGTCTGAATACTGACCGATGTAGCTAGGCCAGTCGCTAGTTTTTGCTTCGCTAGCTGATGGCATGTGTGGAGTAGCTGTTGAACCTGGTTCTAGTTTAAAATCCCAAAATTTATGAGTTTCTATATCCTTTCCATTTGAATAGGTATTAATCCTAACGAAATAATCTCCATCTTTATGAATTTCGATTGTTTTAGGAACTGTGTCACCTAAAGATATAAATTCCCAAGTTGACGATACCAACCATAGTCCAACCTTACCTTGTTTGGCACCACTTGTGTCATGAACGGTCCAAGGTGCATCAGCTTTAGCACTCATGGTATATGTTCCTGCTTTTAAATTTTTTACAATAACATCATCAACAGTAGTCCAACCATCAGTAGCACTAGAAGATAATATTTTGGGATTATCTTTAGTGTATTTTTTACTTCCTTCAAACAAATTCAAATTCGGATAAACAGTGGTGAAACCATCAGTACCGTCTGCGCTGTAAGACCATGCTGTGTGAAAATATGGAGTCTTACCGTCAGCTCCAGGTTTGCCCGGTGTCCCTTGCGTTCCATCCGCTCCTTTAACAAGCGTCCATGAGTAATCGCTCGGAGTAGTTGAATCATTGATGTTAAAATCAACATACATCCCGATATAGGTACGATTAGAATCAGAAGTTGAAAAGTCTGTTACACCATCGGCACTATTTGCATATGCTATATGAGTATATTGTGTTTTTCCATCAGCACCTTTAGGTCCAGGAATCCCTTGACGTCCATCAACACCTTGAATACCTTGGACGCCTTGGTCTCCTTTATCGCCCTTTTCACCGAATTTAGAAACTGAATAACCTGTCTCGCTGGTCTTATCCGTATAATCCCAAACAGTCTTAGTCCATAGGTATTGCCCCGCTGGCACGTTAGGCACTTGGCTATTCCAACCGCTTGCTGGAGCAGTTGTTCCTGATGTTCCGACTGCGTAAGTGATTGTGGTTTTCTTAATTCCAGTACCATCTTTACCAGCAATTCCGTCATTACCGTTGTTTCCGTCTTTTGCAATGTAAGAGACTGTATATCCCGATTCACTCGTTCCGTCTGAGTAATTCCAAACTGTTTTCGTCCAGAGATATTGCCCTTTGACTAGAGTAGGGACTTGTGAAGTCCAGCCAGCCGTTGGGGTAACTGTTCCGCTTGAAGATATAGCGTATGTAATTGTAGTTGAATTAATTCCAACACCGTCCTTACCTGCTCTCCCATCATTTCCAGTATCTCCCTTATCGCCTTTATCACCATAAACTGCTTTTTGTTCAATAACATCTTGCGTTAAAGGTGCTAAATTGAAAGTTGTTCGAGTGATAGACCATAGATATTTATTAGTAGCTGTCGTTGTTGGTTGAGTAGTGAGCCAACCTGCGTCTGACCAAGCTTGCGTTGGTGTTGCAGTAGTCGTTGTCAAACGCCACTTTTGAGAAACGTTTGTAACAGAACGTCCATTTGTTCCATCATCTACATTAGTGATGGTAACCGACTGATTTGCGACTACTTTACCGCCAACCGTTGCTTTAAAGCTATAAACTGCCTTATCCGCAACTCCGCTGGCATCAACTGTGATAGTCTGAGCGTTCGCAACAACCGTTCCGTCTTTCGACCATGAATAACTATCCGCAATTGTTTCTTTATCATCCGAACCGAAATAGATGTGAGCGCCTAATGTAGTCGTTCCTGTTCCATTTTTAAATTGCAAGCCATTGGTAGAAGTGATATCAGGACGGTAAGGAGTATTAGCATTGATAATTTCTTGCATTCTAGCAGTTAGATCATCAGATACTTCACTTTTCAGCTTGATGTAATTAGAAAACATAATTTTGTTACTTGTAGGATTAGTGAAACTTATTTCTAGTTCACTCACTCGTGCTGACAAGAATAATCCAACATTTCCATCTGAATCAATGAAATTCTTATCTTGAATTCTGACTGTATCTCCAATATGAAGCGGCATACCGTCTCCAGTACTTGAAACAGTCAAGTTACTTGTGGCTGTCACTTCATAAGTCACTAATGGATAAGCATATTGTTTCAGCTGACTTAAAGCGTAGCCCCACATGGCATTTACTGTGGTATATTCGGTTGATGCATTTTTATTGGTAAATATATCGCCAGTTGACGATTGAAGCTGTGAGGGGAACATTTGAGCAGACAGTGGGGCTTTAGCGTAACTTTCACCAGCTCTTTTATAGAATTCTTCTTGTCCTTCTGAATTCGTGACTGACCAAGCGGAGTCTTTCCAACTTAGCCCATCTTTCCCAGTGACATAAAGTGAATTAAATATCTGAGACTTTTCAACTTTTCGATTAACCCCCATTACATTTTCGCCAAAGGATAAAAGCACATCATTCCTATTTTGACCAACTCCTTGAATATCGCCACCATCATTTTTCTTGTAAATATTGAGTGTGATATTATCAAGCGTTCCATCTCTTTTTAATTTTGTGACAAATTCAAATTCGGCATCAAAGTTCTGAATGACTGAAATTAAACGAGCAAGTTTGGTGTCTTCTGAATCATAATTAATGACCCTTGTATCATTTTTAACCTGATTAATACCAAGTGAGATTTTTGCAAAATTGATTAGGCCTAATTGGTCAAAGTACCATTTAATGTTATGGCTTACTGTATTTTTTAAGGCTTTCACTTCTTCATTTCGCATTTCAAGGTTTAGGCTTAGACAATTGAAAGTGATTTTGTCATCATCTTCTTCGACAATGACAGAATCAAAAAGGAAATCCTCTCCCTCATACTGAAAGCTGAAATAAGCTCGTTCATTTAACAGTTGAACATAATCTTGAACCACTCCATTTTTTATTTTGTTTACAGTAAAGTCAAAAGTAGAGGTTCCCTGTGCTAAGTAGCGATGAAAATTATCATCTTTAAAATCGGGCGTTTCAGAGTCATCATTACTAAGAAAACCAACTCGTTTCAATGTATGGTCATGAATTGAAATTAACATTATAAGATTCGCTCCTTCCACTTGATTTCAACTTTAGGCGGGCTTGTTGTGAAATTTGAATACACAATATCTAGCCTTTGGCTTGCTCCTGGAGGAATTGTAAAGAATTCTGAACCCGTGATATAGTCTGAGTTCGCCCCTAAGTCATTAACTGTGATTTTTGATTTTTCCATATCAACCTTTACTTCATCTTCTGGTTGGTACTTATTAGGAATATCCACAGTGTACTCATTGTTTAGATTCATGAGTTTAAATGAGCGAAGACTTGTATCTGCAACCATTTGATAATATCGTCTTTTCCCGATCACAACATAAACATAAGCAAGTTTGGTAGATGCTGGCACATCGTCCATGAGATAAGTTTCAGCCATCGCTCGCCAGTAGAAAGAAATCTTATTACCTTGTTTAACAATAGCCTGTCCGCCATGACTTGCAGCAAAAAGTGGAGACCCATTTTTATCTGGTTTTCCAGTAGTCGCTGAGAATGTATGGTTTTTGAAATGTTTTAATTTTTTATCTCCACCAATCCGCCAAAAGTTCAAACTTGCATTTTCACCAACACCTCCTTTATAGATTTCAAAGCAAGCAAGAGGCTGTTTGTTTTCATCCGCAAAATGAATTTGAAATCGGCCGCATTGTTCAAGATTTTTCTGAATATATAGTGTATTGAAATTAGCATGCCAATCTTTAACATAATTACCCAAATCATCTTTAGGTACTTCATATCTTAAAACTCCTGCGTTCCAAAGCGAAGATTGTGCCATTGCTCCAATTCGAATTCCATCATCTTTCCAAGCAATCGTACTATTTAATGGCATACCATCAAGATTTGTTGGCCATGAAGTCGTCCAGCTTGTATCTGGAACAAAGTTAGTTTCAAAATCAGACTTAGTTTTAAAATCACAGACTAGCTTTTGACTTTTAGCGGTGGTTGTATCTGCTTCATCTGGATTACCAATTTCAAGGATTCCGTTTTGCCCAACAAAGGCTAAATAGCCTGTTTCAGATGTTGGAGTGACTTTAATTGTGGGATAGATAGGCAAGGTTCCATTGTTATTAATCAATACCGAAACTGAGTTATCAGCATTATTTATGATGGTTCCATTTTCTCCGCCTGAGTTATCATTATTCAATACTTTAGTATCGACTGATTCTGCGTAGCCTTTAGGTACTAAAAACGTGAGAGTACCGGTAGCAAAAAGCTTTGATTTGTTTTCTGTTAGGGTAACTTCTCCGCTCCGAATTGCTTGATAGTAAAGGTTTGGTTCATCAGAAAATATAAGTTCCAAAGGCACTTCAGTACTCGTTATTTCTGCTAATTTTCTACGAGTATTAGCGATATCATCTTTCCAAAAAGTTCTAAATTCTACTTCAATTGTCGATTTATTTCTTCTAGAACGAATGAAATTAGCACCACCAGATATCTTATCTTCTGTAGTACTTTCAATTCCTGCGCCTAAATTTCTGTGAACCTCAATGATCCGCATATAATCTGTGAGAAAGTTATTACCAAATTTAACTGTAAATGTCATGAAGTCCCTCCCCAAAGTATTGTCTGAATTTTTGCTAAGTTATTTTGCGCTTCTTGGTTTGCTTTAGCTGTTGTTCTAGCAAGCTCTTTATCATTGATAACAAGAACAGTTTCGTGTTCGCCAAGTGATTTAACAGCTGATAAAGCTTGAGACACAATATTATTTGACTCTGATTGGCTCGGTTGATTATCAAGCTGTCTTTGGATATTCGAACGAATTGAGTTCAGCTGACTTACTGCTAATTGCTCTCCAGCATTTAAGCCAGCTGAACTAACTGCATATTCAGCAGTAACTTTAGGAAGATTTAAATTAAATCCACTAGCTAACTTATCAGCCATGCCAGAGACATTCCGTTGGACATTTTTAAAACTATCACCTAATCCTTCGTTCAGTCCATCCATAATTGAATTACCAGCTGGAATCAATAATTTACGGTCATAGCTGATTGGCCCTTTGTGATCTTTAATCCAATTACCAATACCACCAATGAAGTCTTTCACATTCTCATAAGCTCCTTTAAGACCTCCAAGAAAACCATTCATAATCGCTGTACCAGCACCAGAAATATCTATATTTGTCAATCCTGTAAAGAATCCTTTGATATTATCGATAATTCCTCCGATGGTTCCGGATGCTTTAGAAATAGCTCCAGTAATAGCACTCCATGCTGAAGAAATACCACTTTTCAAAGAATTACCTGCTCCAGATAAAGCACTAAATACTCCCTTTATAGTATTAATTATTCCGCTTATCACTCCACCTGCGACTGATATAGCAGATTGGATTCCGCTCCATGCTGCACTTAGAATTCCTTTTAGTCCTCCGCCAGCCGCCCCAACTGCGCTGAATACTGCTTTTATAACGTTAATCACGGAACCTATAACATTACCTGCAGCTGATATAGCTGACTTAATGCCATCCCAAGCACTTGAAAGTATTGATTTAAGCGATCCGCCAGAACCTCCTAAACTAGAGAACATACCTATTACATAACCTACCCATTGCCCAACTGTACTTAATGCTGGGGCACATGCCTTGAAAACATCTACCAAGAAAGAAATGACCGGAGTTAATATTTCAACTACTACCTTTATTGCATCAAAAGCGAACGAAACTCCATCAAGAATACCTTTGAATACTCCACCTAAAAATGAGCCAATAACTTGAAATGCTGGCATTAATGCACCGGCTAAAACTGTAAGTAAAGGCTGAATTGCATTCCACAAATTTCCAAATGATGTAATTACTTGTTGAATTGATGGGCCGACAATAGCCATCATTGTTTGAAAACCACTAACAACTGCTGGGATTATCGCTTGAAGCACTGCTTGGATTCCGCTGAAGTCTAATTTAGAAATCATGCTAGATATCTGAGTAATTATTGGAGCAACAGCACTAACTAAAGCTTGAAATAGTGCTGGAATTTGCGTTAAAACAGTCCCTAAGGTGCTTGAAACTATTGGTCCAAGTTTCGCAAAAATTGTTTTCCAATAATTTGCTAGTGTCGAACCATATTGTGTTAAGGGTTGTTGAAGACCAATCAAAGCTGCTCCAAAACTGGCTGCTAAACCTGAAAAATCTATTGATTTAAACAAGGTGCTTATTGTAGTCCCAATTGAATTAAAAGCTCCGGATAATCCATTGAAATTGAATGATTTAATAAAATCAGAGAAATCACTTTTGAGAATATTCAGCGCTTCTCCAATACTCGAACCAGCAATAGCTTTTTGAATATCTCCAAAAACTTTTGTAACATTTGTTTTTAAACTATTAAAAAAGCCAACTGAACCTTCAATTGACTTATTTATTGAACCAAAAGCAGAATTAATGATACCTTTTAAGCTATCAATATTTTGAGCGATTGATTTTCCTGTCAATGCTTGAACAACTTTATCAATTACCGTTAAAGTATTTGCCAGCCCTTTGGAAACAGCGTTTCGTAAGTTTCCAAAGGAAGTCGCAATACCTGAACTATTTTGTTTAGCTAAAGTAGCTAACTGACCTGTACCTGTGCCTAATTTAATTAATTGGTCATTGAATTGGTCGAACGTAACTTTCCCATCTTGCAAAGCAGCATATAAATCTTTTTGCGCAGTTTTACCAGTAAAACCCATCGCTTCAGCGGTCTTTTGTAACCCTAAAGGCATTGTTTCTTGTAAACTCCGCCAAGATTGCAAATCGACGGTTCCTTTTGCAAGCATTTGATTATACTGAATCATCCCTCGGTTTGCATCTTCAGTACTAGCACCACTTGCTAGAAACGCATTATTAAGGGCTAAAACAGTATCAGTTGATTTATTTAAATCACCAGTAATAGAGGTCAATTGTTGAGTTTGAGAAACGACATCATCAAGTTTTGTTGGAAGTCCTTCGATTCCATCAGAAAGTTTTTTTATTGATTTTGTAGAATCTCCTGCGCTAAATCCCAAAGCTTGCATAACTTTTGGAAATTTTTGCATAGTGTCAAAACGAGAAACAGCATCTCCAACAGAACTTTTAAGAACATCAAAAGCAGCGCTTGCGATTTTAACAAGGCCCATAGCAGCAACCATTGATTTAATGCTTGTGCCTGCTTTGTTAGTTGCTCCTTCAAGCCCATTAATACTAGCAAGACCTTTTTTGACTGAACCATCATCCATTATGATGTCAATAGTAATTGTTCCATCAGCCATTAATCCACCTCACTTTCTTCTTCATCTTCTGGCAGAGCATAAATTTCTTGCAGTTTCTTCATTTCTTTTTCATGAGCATTTTTCTCACTAGAAGGTTTTTCCCACGTTCTAATTGCAAGAACTTGTCTGAACTTCGTTTCTTCAGGAAGCCCACCAAGCAAAGCTTTGAATTTGAACCAATGAAGCTTACCTTGATATTCGTTTAAATCAATACCATAAGCTTGAACAAATGAAGCGTAAATATATTCAGCATCGTATTTAAGAGAATAGTTTTGCTTAGTATCAGCTTCATAACTGGGCATTTCATTGCCTTGTCGGTCATACTTTACAGATTTTTCAACTTGACCTTGCATAACGTATTTTTCAAAAATACAATTAAATATTTCAAGCTGTTCTTCTCCGCTCAATTTAACTAACTCTGTATCTTTGCCAAATAGCATTCTAATAGCGAAATCTAGTTTTAATCTGTCAGATAGTTTTTTCTCTTTTAACATGTCAATCAAGTTGAGAATATTGTCAAATGACACGTTTATTGGATATTTTGTACCATTTACATCGTGTTCATCATTTAATTCTTCATAAAGAGAAAACATAAGCGTCTCCTTATTTCAGATATTTATTTTCCAGAGCTTTAAGGTCTTCTGCTTCGAGTTCTTCTTTGATTCCGATAATAATTTGGAATAAATAAACCATCACAATTTCAAGTGAAGGATTTGAAGTATAGAGTTTTTCAAAAGAACCTGGTTCCAAAAATGAATCAACGACTGTTTTGACATATGTTTTCTTTTCGCCCAGCGTTGCAGTCTCTTCGTTAAAATCTTTATTGAGTTCTTCAAATTCTTTCTCAAAATTCAACAAACGTTCAATATTTTCGTCTTTACGGTCAAATCGAATTGTAAAAGCAACAGTCCCATCAGCATCTTTAAAATCTACTTCGATAAAATTGCTACGTAATTGAATTGGTTTCATGTTTTCTCCTTAAAAAATAAAGGCTAGGAAATATGCTCCTAGCCTTCTTAATTAGTTTTTAGTCAAAATTGTTGGTGTACTCCAAGCTGAACCAGTAATGTTATCTGCATCATGTAAAGCTGCAGCTTTTTCAACTTCTGTTGTTCCACTTGGTGCAACTACGTTATAAGTTTGGACATAGAAATAAATCTTATCTCCAGTTACGAGTGTTGGAACATGTGCGGTTGCTAATGTCCATGAGTTAGTTTCAGTATAGCCCATATATTTTGCATCATGTGGATCAGTTTTATTCGCATCCGCATAATGAATCAAATACGCTTTGGCTTTAAGAACTGCATTCCAATCTAATTTTATAGAGCCATCTGAATTAATAACCCCAGTTACCACCTGGGGAGCATCAGGGGAACGGTTTTTCTTTTGGAAGTTGATTGAATGTAAGTTTGCAACCAAAGGCTTCATAATCGGTCGCATCTCCATCGCCAGCTTTAATATCTGAAATTGTTGCTAATCCTATCCATTGTTTCTTACGATCAGCAGATACAACTTTATGCCATACCTTGCGGTCTTCACCAATTTTATATTTTTTTGCTGCCACTAAAGCTTGTGCCGGGTCTTCTGAATCATAAAACCCCTCAAATGTATAAGCTCCAGAAACTCCAGTTACTGTTGTTTCTTTTGTACCATCGCCATCGTAGAACCCTGTATCATCGGTTTCTTCGTCTGTATCATCAGTGACTCCCGAAATCCATTTTGCGAGTTCTAAGTAATCTTTATCTGTTGGTTCTTCTCCAGCAGTTTTAACTGGTGCAATAAAGTGACCTCGCAGTGCGTTTTTTAATCTTGTCATTTATTTATCCTTTCGTGGAAATGTTGTAATTGCAGCCTGTATATCAAGTATGAAAATGTAGTAACCTTGCTCATCTTCGTTGTTAATATAGGGCTTATTTGAAATTCTTATTTCTCCAAAATCAAAAGAGCCATCATCACTGTTTAGCAATGAAAGCTCTTCTAAATGAGATTGAATTAACCAAAGTGTCCTTTGAATCGCTTGCTGGTCTTGCGACTTCATTGAAAACTCATAATTTAACACTTGGTCTTTGATGCCATCATAGAATTCTCTTTCAACTTGTCCTCCTGGCAGAGGATAAAGCACAAGGCATTCCTTAGATAACAAATATCCAAGCGAACAGTTAATAGGCAAATTTTGAATAGAATTAACACTATCACAAAGCCGGTCTATAAAATCCATTAAATACCTGCTCCTTTCTTAAATGCTCTTGGCAAAGAACCTTTAAATTTTGCTTTAGCTTTTAAATCCCATCTAGGACCAGTTCCAGGAGTCGAGTATTTCCTTCCTTGAAGATAGAATTGTCTCTTGGCATATTTAGATTCATAGGTCACACCATTTTTAGACGCATGAACTTTTTGTCTCAAATCCCCTTCTTTGAATGGTACAAAAGGGTTCATGTCTGCCATTGCTTGATTCGTCATAGCATAAAGTCCACGGTCTAAATTGGCTTTTGACAGCTTCTGGTTTACTCCCTTCAAATCAACCTTAATAGCCATTAAACCACCTCCAATCTCCAGCCAATTGATTCTCCGTTCAAGATGAGTTCTTTAGCTAAAACTATTCTGTACTCCTTACCTTCAAAAATAACTAGAGAATCATTAGTGAAATTAGGCAATGGACCACAGTATCTTTTAACTAAAGTAATTGATGAATTAGGAGCTTTCTCAGTAGAATTATTGCCACTACGAGAAAAAGTTGAAGCTAGATTAAACCAAACGTTTTCAATTATTTTTGATGGGTCATAAATCGGCTTATGATAGTTATCTTCACCAGATTTATTCTTATACTCGATAGTATTAGGAAAGGCGCTTTTGGGTGGTAATTGATAGTAACTCATGAGCATACCCCACGATAAAGCAAACCTGTTTCACTCAACATTTCTAAAGCATCCTGTGAGATTAATGAAATAGAAGTTCCATCATCAGTAAGCTTATTATTGCCATTTGAAACACTTATTCCATCTAATGACCAAGATGTTGGATTGTTAATTTCAGCCGTTGAAACAGCCCCGATTGTTGCCATATATTCGAGTTGAACTGCAACAGCTTTTTTAAATTGGTACTTTCTAAAATCTACATCAGTATTCAAGTCATGAAATTTATAAAATTGTCGAGAATAAACATCAACAACATCAGAAGCTCGAACAACTAAACGGTCAAATTCATCAGAAGTAACAGCTTTATATCCAAAGTTGGTGTATTCATCAAACGTTAAATAAGCCATTGTTTACCTCCTTAAAAATAAAAGAGGAGTCTTTGCTCCTCTCTCTTATAGTGCTGTAACTGTTACCGCACAAGTAGCAGATTTACCGTTTGCTGTAGTAGCTGTGATGTGTGCTGTTCCAGCTTTTACTCCGACTACTTTACCTTGAACTGGTGTTACTGTAGCGATTGTTGAATCATCAGAACTATAAGTTACTGATTTGTCAGTTGCACCAGTAGGTGTAACAGTCGCTGTCAGTGTTTCATTTGCCCCAACTGCGAGAGATAGCGTTGTTTTATTCAACGTTACTCCAACTACTGCAACGGGTGGAATTGTTTCGGAAATATAAATAGCTTCTTGAGCATTATCAAATACAATTGCATCATAATAATCAAGGCCTTTGATTGTATCACGATATCCGCTGCGGTCTTGTGAAGCTGGTACTGTATCGACTGTACCAAACTTAACAATTGGCGCAATTGCTGTTAAAGGAACCACAATAAAGTTAATTGTATTAGAAATATTAATTCCTTGAATACGGTCTTTTGAAACTTTAAGGATTGGAACACCGCCATCAAGTTGTGCTACTGTTCGGTCAATACCAGCAATTGACATTGTATTTGTAGAGAAAGTTTTAGATACTCCATCGGCATTTTTCAATAGACGATAAACTTTTGCTGAAACAAACATTACATAACCGCCAGGTACTTCATGGTCAGTCATATACTCTTCTGCTGCATCATATGAATCTAGAATAGTAGCTTGTGTCAATGCCTCAGATACTTTTGTTCCTGCATTGTCATAAAGTGCTTGAATCGCAACTTTATCACGATGTGGAACTGTAACTAAACGTTTATGCTCAGTGACAATATTATTGATGGTAAGTGCTGCCGATTCTGATTGATCCAACTGATCTACATCATAACCGAACCAATCTTCATGGGTTAATTTTACAGTTTCTTTGTCAATGCTGATTTGGTTACGAGCATTTTCTCCGTTACGTTTATAAGATGTTGCATCTTTGAATCCAGACATTTTATTAATACGAACTTCTTTTGTACCTACAAAATCAGCTGCAGTAATAGATTTTGCACCCTGTGATAAGATATCCCAAACTTGAAATTCTGCTTTGAATTCTTTGTCGATTGTTGCTAAGTCTTTTGAGTCTAATACTACTGGCATATTATTCACCTAATCTTTCTTGAATTTTTTGAACCATCGTTTTTCCACCAGATCCACCACTATTTGGATTACCGGTAGCCACGATTGTTGGTTCTGTTTTATCTGCAGCTTCTCCTTCTTGAAACAAATAGGGCATTGATTCTTTGAATATTGTTACTTGTTCATCAAGTCCTGAAATTTTGCCATCGTCTTGAATAATGACGTTATCCATGTTGACTTGACCAAATAACAAATCACTGTTCACAGTGCCTGAGTCTTTCAAAGCGAGTTTTACTGCATTTGTTTTTTGCATACTAGCAAGGTCAGCATTAAATTGAGTTTCACGTTCTTTAGCATCATTCACAGCTTTTTCAAGTTGTTTTTGAAGCTCTTCTGTGCTTAGATTAGATTTTTGAGCGCTCTCTAAGTCAGTAGTGAGTTGTTCAATTTCTTCTGTTTTCTTACTGTATTGTTCTTTGCTCACAAATTCTTTTGGAATAGTTGCATTAATTTCTGTAGCAAATGCTTCAGAATCAAAACTTCCATCTTCTTTTGTGTGCTTTGCGATAATGGCTTTAATATCCATTGCTTTCCCTCCATAGTCTTTTATAGCGGACACTTCCCGCTTTGGATTTGTTTGCCTTTTATAGCTAGGCGAGCTAAGCCCCATGTAGGAGTCGAACCTACAAACTAAACGAAAAAGGAATAAACGTTTGTTTTCCACTAAGGGCATAAGAAAAGCGTCTGTCAGTAACAAACGCTTAATTTTTATAATTAAAATCTTTCAACAAAATATTTAAAGGAGTATAAACCTTCTCTCGCTTATAATTCCTTGATAAATACTCATTGCTATCAACAAGCTGTCTAATTGCTTTTTGAGTTGCTGTAATACTTCTTTGCCATGATTGAACACCTTCTTTATTTCCCATAGCTTCCGAAACCATTTTATTTTTTTTGAACTTTATTATTCTTCGTTCAAGCTCTCTTTGCCGCTTTTGTAGTGCTGCAACTTTATCATTTTCAGCTTTATCAAATAGTGGTTGATTATTTGTATTTACTCCAGGTATAAAAGGAATCCATGCATGACGACAGTTAACGCCACGATGACCACCTGCTTCTCCATAATCAGCTCTCCAATATGGATCATAAATACTTTTATATTCAGCATTATCAGGAACATTTTGCCTTAAATCCACTACATGCCCTTGAATAAGCGAACAAGCTAACCTTGAGCCCATATGGCTTGTAACTACTACTGTATTTACTCCATATTCACTCATTCTTGAAGTTCTAAGCTCGTTGTAAGTATTTCCCATTGTAGACTTTAAAACAGTTCTGACATAGCGTTCAATCGACCAAGTATGCCCTCCTTTATCAATAAAAGTTGATTTAATACCTTGTTGAGCCCATTGCCTAACAGTTCTTTCTAATGCTTCTTCAAAAGTAAAGATTCCAGTATTAAAAGCAGCGGCTGTTTTATTAATGATGTCAGTATAAAGGCGAGATAATATTGAGCCATAACCATAATTAGTTGAAAGAAGTGTCTGATTAACATAGTTATTCAAATCACCCCAAGCTTGGTTATAATAAGCTCTCATTATTTCATCAATATTGCTTGGTAAAGGTGTTAAATGAAGCCCTGAAGCAACTAAATTGTCAATATCTTCAATTGTTGAATTGCCTAAATCATTAAACATTTGCTTGATGTTCTTTTCCGATATTCCTGTTATTTTAGAAATCATTTCAGCAGTTTCAGAATTGAATAAATGAAGCTCTCTTAGCTTTTGGAGTTGCCAGTCAGCGATGTTACTTGAGCCGTCGTTTAATCTTTTGATTATTAGACGCAATATTTCGCCTTCTAGCGACTGATAAAGGCTAGACATGTTACTGCTCCACAAGTCTAATTGATAAGGTGTAACAGCCAATTAAATCACCTCCCTTAATCAAATCCTGGAACATCACTTCCGCTATCAAGCTTATCTTCTTCAATCGTTTCGGTATCTAATCCTTCCGCTTCGTTTTGGATTTCTTTCATGATTGTATTTGCTTCAGCTTCAGTCACACCAAGCACTTTTTGAATGGCTCGTTTGCGAGATGTTAATTGCAAGGTAGTTAATTTCCCGTAGTAATCAGCTTTAGAATCTTGTGACTCAAAAACCCCATCATCAAAATCAATGTTAATGCCATATTCTTTAGGAGAACTAAATAATTCGTAAGAATCCGCAAGCTCAAAGATAGTAATTACTAATTCCTTCAAAGCTTCTTCAACAATCAAAACATTGTCCGAACGAGTTGAGAAAGTTTCAGAGTTTTCACTGATAATTTCAGTAGCTGTCTTCACGGTCTGTCCATCAAATGAAAATGTTCCGGAGCTAAAACCAGTTTCAAGTTCTATAATTCTTAAAATGAAATTGATTGATGAAATGAACTCGCTGGACCTCAAAGAAGGGGCAAACTCATCAATAAACGGTTCATCTGAACGCATTCTTTGGAATACTCCAGTCTTAGAATCAAAGCGTTTAATTGGCATTCCTTCTTCGTTATATCGCACTTTGAAAAAGTCATCTGATGCCAATATTTTGCGCCCTGCTTCTTCGATTTCCCTCATGAATTGGTCGTATTTGTCATTTATATCAAGTAGTTGACGCTTGGCATTGTCAATAATTCCAAGACTGAGAGGGCTAGAAACATCAATGTTGTTTTTCCCAGCGAGTTTGATATAAACAAAAATAGGACGAGTGAAATGTTCCATATATACTTCATCTTGTAAGTTTTCATACTTAGCTAATGAATTAAGAGGTACTCTAATTCCGACTTCCTGTTCATTTTCAGAACGATATAGTTCGTTTCGAATGAAATAACTACCATTTTCCCACTCATGAAATTCTAACAAGGTATAACGAATATTTTTCTTACCTTCTGAGACTTGAGTGACGGTTGCAATTGCTGCTTCACTAATATCATTTGTATTAGATTCTAATGGATAAAAAGTATCAGCCCGGCAATAAGCAATTTTAATCGTCTTGTTTGCTTCATCATAATATGGACGAAGCACAAGACCACCAATTGCATAACCTGCTTCTAATTCTTCCCCGAAGTTCTTACGAAATTTATTGTTATTAAAAACTTCTTGTAAAAATCTGTCCGCATCTTTATTATCAATACTTATTGAACAACCATCGTTAAAAACAAGCTTTGCCAATTTGTGAGAAACAACTTTCGATACATTCAACGAATGGAAGTCTCTTTTTTCATAATTACCTTCGCTACTTAAATATCTGACTTCACCAAATTTATTTTTATAGATTTTTTTGTTTTCTTGGATGCGAAGATATTCAGCCGAATTAACTGAAATTTTCGGATGATCTGTAATATTATTTAATGACTCAACCATTCCTACCTTTGCGCCCCCTTTTCTTATCATATTTTTAAACCAATCAAACACTGGCCACCTCCTAAATTAAGTATTCTACAGTGAAATAATTGACCGCATAGCGTAATTCATCGCATGCATGGTTATTTTTATCTACTGGTAATCCGTTAGGAGTTCTTATATATAAACCTATTTCTTTTATTAAGTTATAGTGATCATATTTACCATCTAACGAATACAAAAAAAGAATCCCTTTTTCAAAAGCATTCTGTACTCTTTCGATACCAACTTCTATTTTTAAACCATTACTTGAAACTTTATCTCTGCTGTTGTTATTTGCTTTATCTGTTGAAATACCAATTAAATTAAGTTCTTCTCTTAAAGTCTTACAAGCAGGGTCAACAAAGAAATGGTTCCAATGTGGCATATCTTGCCATTTATCATAGCACCAAGATACAAACTGTTTTATCTCCTTGGCATAAACCGACATTGCTTTAGTCTGCCCTGTATCTGTTCCACTGTGATAGTAATTCGCCATGCGGTACAAATAATATTGTCCTTCATGAAAGGTCACTACATTGAACGCACAAGTCGTCGCATCGGCTTGACCACCATCGGCTGTGAAGAATGTTTCAATGACTCTGCCTTTAAGTTGGTTGGTCATATGTTTATCTTCATCAAACATGGAATAAATAACACCTTCTGGCATTACCCGTTGTCCTAGCCAGTCACGCTTATAAAGATAATCTGATGTTTTAGATTGTTCTTCCCACATTTTTAAACGTTGACCAGTAAGAATAGGATTGTCAGTCGGTCTCCAATGTCTAAAGCGATAAGTGCCAGTCTTTTCAAACTGATTCAATAACTCAAGATTTGGATGATTGGGAGCTGGTGGATTCTGTTCTCCAAGGTGAAACCTCAGCTTACTTGCTAGCGTCCGCCTAAAAGATTCGGCTATCACTTCTTTATTAAGCAGGTTAAACTCAAGAAAAGCAACAGTTCCAAATGACATCCCCGTAATAGAACCAACTGCATTTACTTTTCCTCCACCCTTATAATAAATGCGTTTTTCATTACCTTTACCGAAGTTTATCCATAAATGGTCTCCGTTTTCGTTATGACGAATTTCTGAGTTGTCAGCAAATATGTACATTAAACCAAATCCCTCACCGTCAATGAACATGCGGTAAGCTTGTTCTTGATTATAGGCAAGGACTAAATGGTCACGGTCAGGCGATTGCGCATAGATACGAGCCATTTTGAATATATCGCTGTTTGTCTTTCCTGAACGAATTGTTCCCTCGTTCATTTCAAACTCAATTCCAGTGATGTCAGCTTTGATGTTTTCCGCTTGCTTTGGGCTGAAAGAAATCATAATGAATCACCTTCATCTTTCTCAACAATTGGAACTTCAACCAACGCTTTAAGCAACTCATTATTTTTTATATTACCACTAAGTTTGTTTGCACTATCAGCGAGTATTTTAGCTTTAGCAACAGCAGCATCAGCTTGGGCTTCCAACAGTCTGTTTTGTTGTTTCTGATTAGTTTCAACTTTATTTCTCCACATATCAGCACGTCTGTTTTTAAGCCAAAATATTTGAGCTGTTGTATCTCCTTCAAGAGCATTTTTGAGCAAAGCGTTTTCTACTTCGTAATCAATAACTGCTTTCCCTTTTTTTAGGGCGTCAGAAATGTCAGGATGACTCTTTTTCCACTCATAAAGAGTAGGCCGCTTTATCCCTATATTTTTTGCAATTTGTTCATCAGTTAAGCCATCTCTTGCCCAACCTTCGAGGAGTATCAAGCCTTCTGCGGTCAGCCACTCTTCATATTTACCTTTTGCCACATCGATTGATACTCCTTTCCAACAATAAAAGGCTGCCCAATGGACAACCTGTAATAAAATATAATAGCAAGTAAGGGAGTCGAACCCTAACAAGCTTATGAAGCAAATTCAAACCGATACTTATGATATTTTGTGCTTTTGCCTTTTACTTCATAATACAAGTATAACAGCAAAAACAAGGGTCGAGGTGCCAATTTTGGGCAATTTCGATTCTTTTTTTGTCTATTTTGTCCCTCTCAAATCAAGTGAATAACAAAAGAGTAGATGTCATTTCTAAATTTATAGTAAGCAGCTTTGGCTTTCTTCTGTGGAACTTCAAAGCCTTGGGCATCCAATTCTTGCATTACTTGATACCAGTATCTGCCATTATATCCTTCACATTTTAGTCTTATTACCTCCTTTTCAACTTGAATCAAAGGTAGATACCAGATGTCGATTTGTCTTATCAATTCTCTTAATCTGATTAATTCCTCATCATTTTCAAGCTTTTCTTGATTTATAACATGACTTTCAGGCTCCGAACCGCCAGAATAAGCCGTACGAATACCTAAGTTATCTACTTTTTGCTTATAAAGATATCTGCTTTCAATTGATTTTATTCTGGCTTCAAGTCTGCCATTAACGTAATCTCCAATAATTCTATCTAACTTATCTGCCATTAATCAAATTCTCCTTTTGTGGTATAATTAAGTTAGAAAACTTCTTGCCGAAGCCCGTTCCCAGTGGGCTTTTTTGTTTAATTAATTAATTTAAAATATAACGAGATTAGAAACGCAATCCCAAATAATATATTAAAGGTTGCAGTCCCAATACTTATTGGACTTCTTGGCTTTCCAATTGCGTAAGGTGTAATGAACATTCCAAGAATCAGGAATAGCACGTAGGCTAAAATAATTATATTTGCAATCATTTCTTTTCTCCTTTAATCCCTGCGTCAGTAACAATAAATGTATCGTTATCTCCCATATAGACTGAAATCTTATTTCCAGTTTTATTATCGGTTAAATCAACTTTACGACCAGACATTTTATAAGAAAATGAACCTGTATATTCATAAAATACATCTCCCTTATAATCTTTAATAATGATAGTACGCTGTTGATTCATATCATATTCAATTTTGAGATTCTTCTTGGCCATGTTATATGACGATGAATTAGTATAATTATGATAATATGATGAACCGGATAGTCCAACTAAAGTTAACGCTACTAAAGCTACTAAAACAAAAACTCCATAAGCGACATTATTTTTTCTGTTTTCGCGTAATACTGAACCTAGAATAAACAATCCTAAACCTAGTAATACTCCGATTACCCAAATAATTGTCCAGATAATCCATGACGTTGGTGTTGGTGTGATATAAAACATTTTATTTTCCCTCCAGTTGAGTTTAGCGAGTTCCTAGCTCAGTATGATATAATTTGTTAGACCATAAAAATTATCCATGAAACATTGTTCTATTAAGCTCGAATTTGGTCAATTCGGGCATTTTTATTTTGGAATAAATTATTGGTCTGTGTGCTATAATGTTGATGACCAAAAATAAAAATCGCAGTATTCTTCAGTATTTCGCTCAAGCTTGGTCAGCTTGGGCTTTTTTTGCGTTCAATCCATATTGTCTTCAATATATTTAATCCGACTACTACTTCCAGTTCTGAACGCATATATTTTACTTTTAGATGTTCCTTGATTACCAAAATAATCAAAAGTTGGATTACCTCGAATATCATTATTCATATACCAACTAAAATCATTCGGAATTTTATCCTCAATCATGTAATGGAATTTCTCTATAAAATATTTTTGCCCTTCAATGGTTATCTTAGGAATATATTTTTGTACATTCTCTTTTGTTGTCGAAGATAATAACATTATTCCCATTTCAATTGAAAATGCTGTGGGGAAATTATAAAATTTACCTTTTTCATCTATAGTTATCCTTCGATCTCTCATGAATTTCAAAAACATTATTTTGCTCATCTTAATATTATTAAGTTCCAATAATTCTATAAATTCTGAGTAAGAAATCTCTTGATTGGATAAAATTATATTTTTCTTTTCAATAGGAACGTAGGTTATGCTTTCGATTCTATCCACTTTCCACCTCAATCCATATGTTTATCAAGCCATTTTTCAGCTTCTGTCATTCTATTACTTTCTTTTCTAAAACTGTGTTATTTATTTTTTGTTCATCCTCGGAAATCAGCCAGTCTTTCAATTCTCTTGCTTCATCGATTGTTTCTTTGCCGAGACCTTCAAAAGCCATCCATTTATTATCATTCTTTTTTTCTACAAAATATTTTGTTTCACCCCCTAAAGTTTTACCTTTGACTATTCTATAAACTTCTTTATGCAAATTCTTGTAAATTTCATCAGTGTCATTGATATTTTGAATATCTTCAATTTTTTTAGCTACAAGTAAATCTAAAGCCAGCTTCATGAATGCGCCACCTATTAAAGCTACAAGCGTAAAAAATACATAATCTAGTAAATTCATTCATTTTCCTCCCCGAACACGTTCTCTGACTCGTCAAGGTCTGAGCGGTTTAGTTTCCTATCATATACTTCAAGCCCTGAATTACTTGAAACCCACTCAATCTTTTCACATCGCTTGCACACTCGAATATATAGTGCATTTTCCCACTTATGCCCGAACAGCTTACACAAAAGTTTCATTTATATACTCCTAATCCTTTAATAATCTCATCAGCGCTCATACTAGCCCAAGGTTCTGGAATCTGTGGGTTTAATGAGTGTCTAATAACATCTATTTCACGCAGGTTATCAATTGCTTTTCTTAGAAGTTTCTTTCTTATACTTTCAGAAGCAAATAGACTACCAGCATGTATATTATTGGCTATACTTGTTATAAAGTCTAGCTCGTCAAACAGTTCACTTATTCTTGGATTCATTCAATCCCTCCCCACCAGTCATTGACCAGCGATATTAGTTTGTCTGTCATTCAATATATCCTCCTAAGTAGCTTGGTTCTTCATTTTCATCAATATCCATAACAGATATGGTAGTATAATCTAATTTCATTTCACTAGCTCGTTTATTAGCTTTCTTTTCGGTTGAGAATACTCCGAAAAGTTCTATTGATGAACCCCAATTTTCATCACAGGTATCTGCGGTTAAAACATATACTTTCATTTTATTTTTCCTTATTTTATTCTATGAGTGGAATCCAGTCAGGAAATTTACTTTCAATATGTTCAATTGCCTGTTCCGTCCATTCATGAATCCCTAAAAATTCCATTGCATCTTTGCTGTGAGGGATAACATTTATCTCTGAGAAACCAATCGGATTATTAGCACTGTTTTGAATGAAATAAACTTGTTTCGCGGCCATTTCCAATGCATCACCATGAATGATTACACCATTCATTCCTCGAATTGCAAAAGCGTGGATTAAGAACGATACAGCTTCATCTGATAATTCTAATGCCTGGTACCAATAGTTACTCGGCAAATAGTTAAAAAAGTCTGCATTCATTCGGTCATCTTGCCATTTTTGAATAATTAGAGTTCCTGTTCCTGCTCCAGTTAAATCAGCCCCTCCAGAACCACCTACAAGCAATGCTGTGAGTTTACCAATTGCATCTGGTGTATAATGCTGCCCTTTTGACGAAACAGCCGAGTGAGTCATAAAATAATCTCTGAAAAAATCAACACTCATGTCATGGTGGATATTTAAGATTTTAGAGTAAAATTCTTCACGTCCTTTTTTATCAAAAACAAGTTCTTGAATTCGATTTGTGAAATTCATATGTTCATCAACATTGAGCATGTCATAGAATTGTTGCTCAGTAATTGTCATCTATCCCCTCCACCACTTTCACTAAATCAACTCCGAGGGCTTTGCCTGCAAGGTGGGCGATAGCGACATTAACTTGATTTTCATCTGGTAGTAATGCCGATAACTGTTCACCGATTTCGCAGTCTATTTCCTCTGCTCGCCACAGTAAATGCCAAACACTAGAATTATGTCGTTCTCTGATGAATGTAATAAAAATATCATCTAGTTTATCTGCAATGCTTTTCGGAATCGTGAGTTGTGGTTTATTATTAAAATATCTAACAACATCTTCCTCAGCATAAAGTTGTTGATACTCTGTAGTTCCAAGCTCCGATTTGTACGCTAATCCGTATGCAATAGGACTTACGACTTTTTTAAATTCCTCTAATTCACTCATCGCCACTCCCTTCAAGTTCAGTTGTGTTATGCCATATTGTGGGTTGAACATATTTTGTCAATCCATCCACACCTATTGGACCAGCTGGACACCCTGTAGTCCCAGTACTCTCTAGTGCCTTTCGAGCAACATCATTTATCATAGGAGATAATGATGATAAGTTAACAATTTCTACCAATGAACTATGATATAAAGCGTAGTCCTCTCGCATCTTTTTGATATCATCACGCAATCTATTATTTTCGTCTCGCAAGATACGTACTTCATGCTTTAATCTACTCATTTTCATCACCCTCTAGTTCTTTCAAAAGCTTCATAGCTTCTTTATTTGAAATAGGTTTTTCAACTTCCTCATACTTAACATAAGAAACTTTTCCACAGTCGGCACAAGTATACTTTTGTAAATGAATTTTACCATCCATATATTTGTGAGTGTGCATACAAAATATTTTACTCATCAGTCCCTCCAATCTCTCTGAGTGCTTGTCTAGCTACGTCAGGATTTCTATCTCTCCTAAACTGCATACCACGCCTTGAACGGTCTATTTCTGTCAGTGCCTTTTTCGCAGTGTTAAGCTGTTCTTGGAGTTTTTCAATATTATCACGTAAAGACTGTACATATTTTGCCTCTTCAAGTTCTTCGAGTTCAATTTCTCGTTTACTTAACATTTTAGGTAAATCGCTCATTCATCTTCCTCCGCTTCAAGCGCCGCATTCTCAGCTAGTACAACATCGATTTTCTTTCCAGTTACTTTTTCGATGTAATCAACTGCAAGTTTATGAGTTTTAGCTAGGTCCGCAAGCTTTCTGTCTACAAGGTTTCCAACAACAATATCTTGAGTGATGGTTGCTGCAACGCTCGCTTCAATCAACGTTTGAATGCAGCTCTCTAATTCTTCTTGGAGTTTTTCAACCGAAAGTTTGTCAGTGTCTGAAATGCACTCACCACACAAGCTATCTTCAGTTGCATATCTTCCTATTGTTTCTTTGCCACATTTTTGGCAACTCATAAAATAACTCATTCTCCATCCTCCACAGGCACAGCAAACTGCCAGTAACGCTCATCAATTGACTTGATTTCTTGTTCTGTTAATTTTAATGCATAATCTTTTCCTTTTGTAAATTCTGAGATTATTCCACTTTCCGCTTTTGATACGAAGGTTGAATCGCTGGTTGAATCGCTTAATCCAAAAACTTTTGGTAATGCAATATAGAACAGCTGCGGTTTTTCGATCTGCGGTTTTTCGACTGTGTAGCCTGTAATAGCTAAATGCGAAAGGATAAATAGTTTATTGTTTAGACCACCAAAACCGAACCGTCTATCTTTAAATTGGAAATGATTCAGCCACCAAAAGCCTTTTTCTGTCAAAATATCATCGAAGTCACTCAATGTGGCAAAATTATTCTGAGTTTTCAAGTATTTAATAGCTTTATCAACATCTTCAGGCACGACTGGTAGGTCTTGCTGTTGGTCTGTTTCATACTTTTCAAAAAATGCAATTCTGTTTTTTTCAAATGTTTCAGCATCTACTTGTCCAAGTAATACTTTTCCTGATAATTCAATCAAGTAGTTAAATTCTTCTTCAAACTTAGTCATTTTTCGTGTCCTCACTTTTTTCATCTTCACAAGTGAAGCAAATATAATGCCCTTCATCTAAAACCTTATCAACGACTGAACTATCAGTTGTAAATATGAAATTCTCTTTGCATTTTGCGCATGTTACATTTATTTTTTTAATCATTTTTCGTGTCCTCCAAGATTGCGATTAGTTCTCTACCATTTTTTATTTTGATAATTTTTATTTTTCTGTAAAGGAAACCGCAACTGAAAGCTTCAATATCATTACCACATTCAAATTGGACTATGATTCGATTTTTTTCAGTTTTTAAAATAACTGTCATCCCTTCTTCAATCACTTTTAATAAACTTTCAACTGTCATTTCTTATCTCCTTCCAATAATTCAGGGTTCTCATAGATATTTCCGATGACTTCGCTATAGCTTAGGATATTTTTTAATCGTATATCAAATCCTTTTGCCTTAAATTCTCCATCTTTGAAAATTATTTTAAAGTCTCTATTTATGGAAAGTGACCCAGAACCAGTCATTGGATTTCTAAAAGAATTCCTATAATTTATTACATCACCTTCATAAATTTCAACGCCATTTTTATCTTTTAATCCTGTTGACTGCATAAATTCAACGTCTTCATCAGCGCCAGTACAGAAATGGTCAAAACGATAATTAATGCTATCGTCGAAATATTCAACCTCTCCATAACTCATACGCTCATCTTGTTTATCCCAAGCTCTTAATTTTGGTTTCATCTAGCTGCTCCTATAATCCTAATTCTTCTTTGCGTGCTGCTTCGATTGCCATTTGCGCTCTGATATTTCTTCGCAATCTACGTTCTTCTTTTGTTTCGTGCTTTCTACGGTCGCGATCGGTTATTTCATCAGAAATCTTAGATTTTGAACCACCATAGGGCTTCCAACCGGGATATTTCTCCATCATCGCTTTTTCATTTACGACTGCGATTTTGACTGCGTTCTTTTTTGGAGAATTGTCTCTTCCATTTTTAACCCATCCAGCGACTGAATGAGGTGAAACAAGAAGCATTTTCGAAAGCTCTTTTTTTGTACCAGTTCCCATTTTTATCTCTTTGAAATATACATCATAAATTTTTTTCTAACCTTGCCATCTCCTGCCTCTTTCAATCCGCTTAGTTTATTTTTCCATTGTTCGTGAAACCATTCGTCGTCTTTGTCAGCGACTTTATGATTCTTCAAGATATCCTTGTCTTTAAAATCTAGGACATTTTTTTCTTTTTGCGTTGTCATACTAACACCTCATATTTTAGTCAATCCAAATAATAGACTTTTATTTTAGTTACTTTTTTTCTTTTTATTCCATCAACCATCTGTTGGGCTATTTTTTCAGGATTACTTCCAGAGTATGATTTCTGATAAATAGAAACGTATCCATCTTCTTCGCCTTCATCACTATAATCTTTAACTTCTATGTCATAAGTCACCAAGATTGAATCAGTAGGTTCAATTGTCTTAATTGTTACTTTAAATCTTCCGTCTTTTTTAGATTCCAGTTTTTTATCTGATAAGTTGATTACTTCCATAACCTACCTCATATTTTAGCTTCTAAGCGCTTTTGTCTAGTTCGTGATAAATTATCCATGAAACGTTTTAAGCGCTCAATGTAACCGCAATTTTCATGATTAAATGCTATTCTGTCAGTTCTTTCACTACTAACTCAACTTTCCACATCTTTGTATCTCCAGAAAGTCCACCATGCTCAAAACTTGTTCTGCGAATAATATTTTTATTATCATCACTCTATATTCCAGCATCTGTCAATCCATCTATAATCGCCTTTGAAGTTGGCGAATAGTTTGGTGGATCATAACTATAATTTTTAGGAGGATATAGCACAACAAACACATCGCAACGGTGCTTCTCATGGAATTGCTCAAATACTTCATCTGACTGGTCTAGCCATTCATGAGCAGTTCGACATGCAATCCGTCTTAAACGCTGTTTAGTGTTATTGGCAGCAATTCTTGAACCATAAGTTGTGCCTTTGTTATCATTCTCATTTATCATTTCTTTTCTGAGAAAGTTAAATTCAAACTTCATATATTGACCTTTTTAAACGATTTTTATTTTTTCGTACTCATCCTCAACACGCTTCCCATGTTCCATGTGCCAAGGAGAGATGCGTTTTGATACTTCTACAACACTCAAACTAGTTATCGATGAAATAAACATCCATGGGCTTATCAGTAATCCATTTTCCTTAGCCCATTTAAGCCATCTGTCGTAATGGTCTGGAGTGATTCCCTCACAGACTCTACTAGCAAGTTCAAGATAATACTTTCTGAGGTCATCCATTACGCAACCCCATTTCTCCAACTAATTTGTACATTTCGTTTTGAGTCATTCCAGTTGTATCGACACCAGCTTTAATTAATCTACCCTCATCAGTCCATTCAGGAGCTTTTTTGACTGGCTTTTGCTGCTGAAATTTATTCTGATTGTTTTGAGACTTATTTTGAAAACTCACTTCCTCAGCTTTTGCTTGCTCAAGTGTTTTTATTCCTGACCGATTCCAAGATTTTAGAATGCCTTGTGCATATCCGTATTCTCGTTGTCTTTTTACTGCTCGTTTGACTGCTTCAATAATTAGCTCAAGGCCATAATCTTCTAAATCAGCTTTCAAGTCATCATAAAGAATTGGTTTTACTATTCCAAAGTTTGCTTGATAAAGTTCAATTAAGTATTGAAAATCAGAATTTGTTGAAGTAGCTGTGCTTGCTTCTACTTCTTTCTCTATCTTTAACTCTCTCTCTATCTCTAGCTCTAACTCTGGTGTACTTTTGTCGTACATTTGTACTAACTTTGGTGTATCATTTGAAACTAGACCTTTTTCTTTATTGATTTTAGATCGATAAGCCTTTATCCTATCAGCCTCTGTTGTTGTTTTTCCGATAAAGTTTTGAATATCTAGCATATAAATTGCTCCATTATCCATAACTTCAACTAGGCCTAAATCAACAAACGCTTTAAGAGCTCTTTCAACTACACCGACTGGATGACGTACAATTGTAGAAAGCATTTGAGGGTTGAAAGGTATTCTTTCATTGAACATTAGCCTTCCTTCATACTTTAAACTTCTTAAATAAAGTTTCAGTAAGATGTTACTGTAAATAATCCCATCTCCGTTATCCATGTTTTCTAAGATAATCATTTCATCAGAATCAAAGAAGTTTTCTTTTAATCTCATGTAGTAATACTTCTTGTTATCTGCCACACCCTCTCCTTCCTATAGATTTATTTCAAGTTTTATTTTTCAAATTAAAAGCTGGCGATGAGTGGTTATGTGTAAACACTAAATACTCATTGACTTTACGGCTCGTTCCGCCACCCTCCAGCTTTGACTAAATACGAAACTACCCGCCCAAGGTAGTCTTGCTTAAAGTTGAATTATTTCTAATTCTACTGCTCAGGATTAGTGAGGACTGCAGTTTGCTCATAGGTTAAATTTTCCCAAACTCTTTCGCTTTGAAATCTCCGAAACCGTTATCAACCATAACTTGCTTCCATTTATTTTTTTCTTCAAGACTTGAAAAACAAATTTCAATTACCGCTCTATACTTCTGAACGATTTCAGTTCCAGAAACTTCAGCAATTTCTTCATCAGGACTAGATTTTGTTTTTTCTGGTTCGCTCTGAATGATTTCAGTTGATACCGAAGCAGCGTTGTTAAACGACGCTTCAAGCTTTCTTGTTTCAAATTCTTGCTGCTGTTTTTCAAGTTCAGCTTGTCTTTGTTTTTCTGCTTCTTTGCGTTTTTCCTCAGCTTCCTTACGTTGCTTTTCAAAAAGAACATCCTCAGAAATTGCTGACATTACTTCACTGACAGATTTTCCACTATCAAGCATCCGAATATATGGTGTATCACTGACATTATTTCCAAAACAAAAGTTTGAAATCGTATCTTTATTTGCTTTATATTCAGCAATCTTTTGCTTTTCGCCATCAATGACATAAGTAATAGAATCAATAAGTTGCTTTTTAGGTTTAGTGTCATTGAAATTTGAAGATTTGGCCCAGTCATCCACAAAGCTTTCAAAGATTCGTGAATCTACTTCTGTGTCTGCCGTCAGTTCAATTAACAATTCATGAACAATTTTTTTTCTTTCTTCTTTTTGTTCTGCTTCAACTTCTTTTATCCCAGAATCAATTTGAGAAATCGCATTCTCTAATACTTCTACAGCCTTTTTGAACCAAACTTCAAACTCTGTTAAAGGTTGGTTATACTCCTTTTTGATACGAATCTTTTCATCATTCAAGGATTTTGAAAGTTTCCGTAGCTCTGCACGAGTTTTTTTATCATCTGCCATTGATTCAACAGTTACAAGCCGGTTAGAGTTTGCTTGAGCAATTGAATTAATTTGCTCTTCAAACTTTTCACGGTCTAAGACTTCAATTTTTGCTGGTTCAAACGTTACATTAAATTCATTCATTTTAGAAATCCTCCGCTGTTATTTCATCAATAACTTCGCCAGTTTCTTCAACAACTTCTTTTTGAGATTGAGCTTTTTCTTTCAACTCTTCAATCTTCCTTGCTGCGTAGTCTTCCTTATCAAAAGATTCGATTTGTGCACGGTCAGGTTCTTTTACACCATTCACTTCACGAGGTTCTTTTTCTGGCTCAGGAAACTCTTCTTCGCCATAAGTTCCTGAAAACTCGGCAGGAAATGCCATTCTCAGCGCTTGGCTTTCAGCTACTTTTCCAAGCATTGTACATGGTTTATTAGTCCACATCTTATTAGGGTGTCCATCTTTCATTTGAACGTATTCATCATAAGATACCGCAACATATACTGGGATTTCTGTGTTTTTTAAATGAACTCTAGCCCATGCACCAACTAATTCTTGTTCATGAGTTTTGAATGTTCCTTCATTATGTTCCAGAACTCCATCTTTATTTAGAACAATTACTCCTACTTCGATTCCCGCAAAATTAGGATTTTGAAATGCACGTTTTCGATAAAAGTCACGAGATACAACGATTTGAGCTGGTTGATTACCATATTTGATGAAATAAACTTCTTTCATAAATGGATTCATGTTGTTTTGTTTGCAAAGATTAATAAGTAAAACAAGTTCCGCATCACTTGCTTTGCCACCACCATCTAAATATTGCTTAATTGTGGTCATATTTAAATTATCAACACTAAAGATTCCTAATTCATTTGCCATTTTTAAATTCTCCGTTTCTTATTTTTGTTGAAACGTGATATAATCTAGATATAAAAATATATAAAGACACATCACGTCTTAGTCCGCATGCCAGTGCGGGCTTTTTTATTTTGTCAGTTCAACCGCTGCTTTATAAGCATTTGACCATTCATAAAGCTGAGGGATGAGCGAATTTTGAAGAAAATCTTTTGAGTAAACTGAGAGTTTTTCTTTATAAAATTCGACTGACTCTTGATAAACTACTTGTCCAAGATGATTAATTGTTTTTACTTGATTTTTCATTTCATCACCGCCAACTTTTGACGAAATTCATCATTTTTGCGACGAATAATTAATTCTGTTTCGGCTGATTCAAGTTTTAAATATGCTTCATCGAGCAATTGATCTCTTGTATCAATCATTTGAGCTTGTGTTGCGATTGTAGTTGACATTTGGTCTACCAGGTCCTTCAACTCTTTCATATCACGGACTACATTATTGTAATCAGCAAGAATTTCTTTTTCTTCTTCTGTTTTAAATCCGAACATTTTATTTACTCCCTCCTGAAAACTTTTGATAAAATTCTTTGTTTATAAAATCCATCATTTCTTTAAACCTAAACGACCAGTTATCTCCTTTACCATTTGGGTAATATACCCAACCTCCGTTTTCAACTGATATTCTTTTTCTTAAATCAGGTTTTCTTAAAACTTTGGAAACTGTTGGAATACTACGGTTTGATTTTTTTATGAATACATCCATACCAACCCAACCGTCAAAGTCTTTTTCTTTAAGCTCTTGATATTCAACTTTATCTACAAGAATCTTATCTTCTGGAATTAAAACTGAAATAGTCGCTTGTACTTCAAGTGTTTGTTCCATGGATTTTCCTTTCTAAGCTTCAAAATCGAAACTCATTTGTCTGAGTTGCATTTTCGTAGCTGTGGAAGGCTCCCAGTTATTAGTGAAATCAACAACTGTATCAAAATGCTTTGCTCTTAATTGAGTTCGTGTAGATACTCCTGTAACTACCTTGACTCCTTGATTGATATCTTTAAACAACTTGCCGCGCTGTTCTCGAGTGATTTTTCCATATCCTCTAGCTACTTCCGCAACACGTTGGTTAATGCGACTACCAATAAAATAAAATGCTTCCCTTCTTCAAATCTCGTCCGGTTATTATTAAAATTATTGCTAATAACTTTATTTGTTGTTCCATAACCATCAGCAATTTGTTGTGTAGTCAAAACTCGTTGACCATTTAATTCTGTAATCTGTAATTCGTTCATTTTTGAATCCTTTCTATTTTCGTTCTTTTTCGGGAACATTCGCTTTAAAAAAAATGCCTAAATCTTCTTTATCGTATCCAAAAATTGAAGCCAATTTGATAAGCTCATTAGCCCCAATAGACACAATGCCGTTTTCTCGTTTTGCGTAAGCGGCTCGTGTTTTCCATCCCATTCGCTTAGCAACTTCGTCTTGTGTCAAATCATTTGCGATTCGTTCTGCTTTGATTCTGTTTAAATCAATAGTCATATTCATTTCTCCTTTCGTTCTTTTTCGGGAACAAATCAATAATATCACTATCGTTCTCTTTTGTCAACAGAAAAGTTATAAAAAAAAACAAAAAAACTTTTTTTGTTTACATCTTGTGCTTTTTCGGGAACAGTGGTATAATGTTTTTATCAAGTTTATAGAGAGAAAATCATGCGAACAAATGAAGAAATTGTAAGAATACTAATAGATGAAAAAAATAAACAAAATCTTTCCATATCTGAATTAGCTAGAAGAGTTGATATGGCGAAATCTGCTATATCTAGATATTTTAATTTTAGTAGAGAATTCCCGTTGAATCGTGCTGATGATTTTGCTAGAGCCCTAGGAATATCTACAGAGTATCTGTTAGGTATATCTAAAGATGAAATGCCTAATAAAACAAAAAAACAGTCTCCTATAGTAGAAGAAATAAATAAAATTAGTTCACAACTCGAAGAGCCAAGACAAAAAATAGTTTTAGAGACTGCAAATGTTCAACTAAAAGAACAAGAAGAACAGAATAAAGTTAAACAAATAGAAGATTATCGTCTGACCGATGAATATCTTGAAGAACAAATAAGTAAAGCTAGTGCCTATGGCGGTGGACAGCTTAACGACAATGATAAAGAATTCTTCAAACGTTTGTTGAAAAATACTCTTAAAGAAAAAATTGATAAAGGCGATTTATGAGTAAACTTAGAGAACTTTCTCGAGAGCTTGGTGCTGAAATTATATATTTCATTCCATCAGAAAATGATGTTGTATTAATTGATGATATTAAGGGATTGTATCTTCCTGAATATAATATTATCTATATCAGAGATGATTTGACGATAATAGAACAAGAAAACGTTATTCTTCATGAATTAGGCCACTGTTATTGTGGACACACCCATTATAATTGCCATTCTAAAATGTTTGGGAGTAAGCAAGAGGCACAAGCTGACCGATTCATGGTAGTTTACAGATTCAATGAATGGCTTTCTAAATGGGATTTTGCACCAGAACCAAATGAAATTAATATCAGTCAGTTCATGGATGCGTATGAACTCAATAATAAACTTAAGTGGATATGCGAATCAGTTATTGAAGAGTATACTGCTGAATATCATGAAGTTATTTAAATAAAAACTACGAGCAATATCTCGAATCTCGTTAAAAGCTAGGTTAGGAAGTAATACACATGAAAAATGGAAAAAATCCTAAAGCTAAAAAACCAATTTATAAAAGAATTTGGTTCTGGATTGTTGTAGTAATCGTAGTAGCTGTTATAGGTAGCGCACTTGGAGGAGGCGGGAAAGACAAAGATAAAGATTCATCAGATTCTAAGTCTACTGCAACATCTAAATCTTCTAGCCAAGCTAAAATTTCTTCTAGTTCTTCTAGTTCTTCTGAAAAACCAAAATCAGGATGGACACAAGAAATTTATGATTCTATTACATCTGCACAAACCAACATCAACGATGATGGAACTATGTCTTACTCTGGTGGTACTCCTTATGCTGAAATTGAAGCAAAAGTTGGTAAACCAGATACTACTTCAGAATCAAGTATAGGTAATCAAACTATAGTTACAGTAAACTGGACTTCTATCTCATGGCTCAAAGGTGAGACTCAAAGTATCACTATCCAATATGATAAAGCTACAGGACAAATAACAAGCAAATCTAAATTTAATTCATAATAAATAAAAATCCACCCAAACTTTGGACGGCTAGGGCGGATTTAAACTATAAAGTAGTACAAAAGCTTTTAATAAGCTTTTTTACTGTACTCATTTTATCATAGAAATGGAGTAAAAAGCAAATATGGCTACATATCAAAAACGTGGGAAAACTTGGCAGTATTCAATATCAAGAACAAAACAAGGACTTCCTCGTCTAACAAAGGGTGGTTTTTCTACAAAGTCCGATGCACAAGCTGAAGCAATGGATATTGAAAGCAAACTAAAAAAAGGATTTATTGTTGACCCCATTAAGCAAGAAATTTCCGAATATTTTAAAGAATGGATGGAACTTTATAAGAAAAATGCAATTGATGAAATGACTTATAAAGGTTATGAGCAAACGTTAAAATATTTAAAAACCTATATGCCAAATGTTTTAATTTCCGAAATAACAGCATCTTCTTATCAAAGAGTGCTAAATAAATTTGCTGAAACACACGCCAAAGCATCTACAAAAGGGTTTCATACTAGAGTTAGAGCATCTATTCAACAACTCATTGAAGAGGGACGACTGCAAAAAGATTTTACCACTCGTGCAGTAGTTAAAGGTAATGGAAATGATAAAGCCGAGCAAGACAAGTTTGTAAATTTTGATGAATACAAGCAATTAGTTGATTATTTCAGAAATAGGCTTAATCCAAACTATTCATCTCCCACTATGCTGTTTATAATTTCAATTACTGGAATGAGAGCCAGTGAAGTTTTTGGATTAGTATGGGATGATATTAATTTTGATAATAATGTCATTAAGTGCCACAGAACTTGGAATTACAGAAACAAAGTCGGTGGTTTCAAAAAGCCCAAAACAGATGCTGGAATAAGAGATATTGTTATAGATGATGAAAGTATGCAATTGCTAAAAGATTTTAGAGAACAGCAAAAAACATTATTTGAAAGTTTGGGTATAAAACCGATACATGACTTTGTTTGTTATCATCCTTATAGAAAAATAATAACTCTCTCAGCTTTGCAAAATACATTAGATCATGCATTGGAAAAACTAAAGATTTCTACTCCACTTACTGTACACGGTTTAAGGCACACTCATGCTTCTGTTCTCCTCTATCATGGAGTTGATATCATGACTGTTTCAAAACGCCTAGGACACGCAAGTGTGGCTATCACACAGCAAACCTATATCCATATTATAAAAGAGCTAGAAAATAAAGATAAGGATAAAATAATTGAGCTACTAATGGAGTTATAATTTTCTTACAACAAAAATACAACAAATCATTAAAAATCAAGAATAAAGCCATTATCTAAAGCACATCTATCCTTTACTATGTAGTTTTTCATGGGAGCTCAAGAAAACTAAATTAGTACAAAATAAAAGAACAGTTTTTATTGACTGTTCTTTTTCTTTTCTTTATAGTTGAGAAGTGATTGTTTGTTATATAATCCTTCACTTTCTGATCTCTTCTTCCCGAAAACTAAAATAATTACCAGCCCCTACAATAATATGGTCAATAAAATTGATCCCCACATCCTCACAAGATTTTTTTATTTTGTCAGTAAATATTTTATCAGCCTGACTGGGTCGTAAATTTCCTGAGGGATGATTATGTGCAACTAACAGTCCTACTGAGAGATTTTTTATTGCATGATAAAGAATCTCTCTAGGGCTTGCAGTTGCCTGATTAACCGCCCCTATAAAAATTGTCTTTTTTTCAATAATTCGATTTTGACCATCTAAATAAGTCGCTACAAGATGCTCTTGCTCAAAATTTTGCATTTCAAAAGCAAGACTCAGGCCATACTCTCTGGAACTCAAAACTTGACCGTAACGTTTTCTATTAGTGGTTTGTATCCTTTTTCCAAATTCAATCATTGCTCGAATTTCAATGGATTTTGCCAGTCCAATGCCTGAAATTTCTCTGAGTTCATTAATCGAAGCTTTGCGCAAATTATCCAAAGTTTCAAAATGTTGAAGAATTTCCAAGGCCAAATTTAATGATGAGTATTTTTTTGTCCCTGTTCGCAATAATATCGCTAACAGCTCAACATCAGACAAGCACTCTTCTCCTAAAAATTCTAAGCGTTCCCTAGGTTGCATCGGATACGGATTTTCTCTTAGTTCATACATACTATTATATACGGAAAAATCTGGTCTTTGTAACTGACAAAAGATTAATTAACCAAAAAAGTTCTGATGAATCTCAGAACTTTTTATTTTTAGTTATCATTTTACTGACAGAAATTTCTGTCAGTAACTTTTATTCAACTGTTACTGCTTTAGCTAAATTACGTGGTTTATCAACATCAAGTCCACGTTGCATTGACGCATAATAAGCAATTAACTGTGTTGGAATAACCATTGAAATTGCTGACAAATAAGGATGAACTTGGTTGACAACAATTGTATCATCTTCACGAGCCACTCCTTCTTCAACAATTGTGATAGCTGAGGCTCCACGAGCCACTGTTTCCATTACATTTCCACGAGTATGAGCTGCTACTTCTTCATTATTAGAAATTAAAGCAAGTACTGGAGTTCCTTTTTCAATCAATGAAATCGTTCCATGTTTTAATTCTCCAGCAGCAAATCCTTCACATTGAATATAAGAAATTTCTTTTAATTTGAGAGAAGCTTCCATTGCTACATAATAATCTTGTTTTCGACCAATATAGAAGGCATTGCGAGTAGTTGGCAATAAGTCAGCTACAATTGCTGCAATTTCATCCTTTTCAGATAAAGTGGCTTCAATTGATTGAGCAACTAAAGACAATTCTTTAACTAAATCAAATTCTTTTGCTTTAACTTCCCCTTCAGCCTCACCAACTGCCTTTGCAAGAAAAGCCAAAGTTGCAATTTGTCCTGTATATGCTTTGGTTGAAGCAACTGCAATTTCTGGTCCAGCACCGATTAACATTGTATAAGTTGCTTCGCGTGACAAAGTAGAACCGGGAACATTTGTAACTGTTAAGCTTGGAAGTCCTAATTCATTTACTTTTACTAAAACCTGACGGCTGTCAGCCGTTTCACCAGACTGTGAAAGGAAAATAAAGAATGGTTTTTGGCTCAGCAAAGGCATATCATAGCCCCATTCTGAAGCAAGACCAAGTTCAACCGGTGTATTTGTCAAAGACTCAAGCATCATTTTTGCCCCAAAACCTGCATGATAAGACGTTCCGGCGGCAATAATATAAATACGATCAGCCTCTTGAATTCCTTTGATAATGTCTTGATCAACTTTCATTGTTCCATCTTCATTTGCATAAGTCGCAATGAGTTTACGCATAACTGCGGGTTGCTCATCAATTTCTTTGAGCATGTAGAAAGGATAAGTTCCTTTTCCAATGTCAGATAAATCAAGTTCAGCTGTGTATGACTCACGTGAAAGTACATTACCTTCGTAATCCATAACTGTAACATTATCTTTTATTAACACAACAAGCTCTTTATCGTGAATTTCCATAAATTCAGACGTTTCACGAATCATCGCCATAGCATCTGAGCAGACCATGTTGTAGCCTTCGCCAAGGCCGATTAATAATGGTGATTTATTTTTGGCAACATAAATCACTTCTGCATCTTCGCTATCCATAAGAGCAAAGGCATAAGAACCTTTAATTAAGCTTAGAGCTTTTTTGAATGCTTCAAGTGTTGATAGTCCTTCTTCTTCAGCAAATTTAGCAATTAAATGAACCGCAATTTCAGTATCGGTTTGTCCTTTAAAAGTATCATTCATCAAAAATTCGTTTTTAAGTTCAACAAAATTTTCAATCACACCATTATGTACTAAAATAAAGCGACCTGATGTTGAAGTATGTGGATGAGCATTGTCTTCCGTTGGTTTACCATGAGTAGCCCAACGTGTGTGACCAATGCCGGCTGTTCCTGAAACATCAATCCCTAACTTTCCTCTTAAGTCTGCAATACGTCCGACAGATTTAACTAATTTTGCTGCTGTTTCTTGACCATTTACAAAAATACCTGCTGAATCATAACCACGATATTCAAGTTTTTCTAGTCCTTGCATCAAAATATCAGTTGCATTTTTACTACCTACAACACCAACAATCCCACACATAATAAAGCTCCATTTAACTCACCTTTAAAATTGGTATAGTTAATTATTTTTCTAATATTTATTTATAAATAGCATTATATTACACTTATTTGTCGTTGTCAAGTATAAAACTTCTAATAAAACTCAAAAAGACGATAATTGGTATAATTTATTTTCAACATTAATAAAAACCAATTGATATCAATTGGTTTTTTTAGATTTTTCTTGATACTTAATATATGTGGGGTAAGTAAGTAATAGAATACTAATTCCTTCGAGAAATCCGCCGATTGTATCACTTGGATAATGTACCCCTACAAAAATTCTTGAAAACATTACTAATGCAATTAATATAATACATAAAATGCCTAATAAAATTTTAGAAGAACGATTTTTAAGTTTTCCTAGACAGATAAAGAAAATACTTCCAAAAATAATTGTTGCAAAAATGGAATGTCCGCTTGGAAAACTTTTCCCAGCTTCATTGGCAAAAGCCGCTAACCGATGAATATCAGGACGTTCTCGACCAATAATTACTTTAATAACAGTATTTAAAGCAAGGCTTAAAACAACTGTTGCCGCAAACCAGATTGTTGCTTCTTTCTGTTTAAAGAGAAGATATAAAACCAAAGCAAGTAGAGCTGCGACAATTATTCCACCTTTATCTCCAAAAATATTTGTCATATGAGAGAAAAAGTAAGTGAGTCCCGAAGAGCCTTGTAAATGAAAAGCCCAAGTTTGAATTGGTCGATCAAAAGGAAATGGACCATGAGTAAAATCAATTTTAACAAAGAGCGCTAAAATTAAAAAGGCAAGGGTGGTAACAGCACCCGAAATATAATAGATTTTTTTATTCATAATTAATTAGTTTTCTATAGACTCCATTAGGAGATGAAAAATTGACCCTTTCGGAGAATTATTTGAAACAAAGACTTTGGCATCATTCAATTGTGCATATTCCTTCGCAACTGCCAAACCAAGTCCTGTTCCAGGAATTTCACTTGAACGAGATTTATCAATTCGATAAAATCGTTCAAAAATATTATCTTTTTCTTCTTCTGGAACGCCAATACCTTCGTCAGCAACCTGAAAATCAACTTGATGATTTTCCAAAGTAATATTTATTTTAATTTCTGAGTTGGAAGGTGAATATTTTCCAGCATTTTCAAGAAAGATAATAATAATTTTGTATAGCGCCATTTTATCCATGCTGACAAATAAATCTGTTTGGATATCAAAGTTTATTTTTTGTCTTAGCGCGAGTTGAATTTCACTGACCACTTTGTCAGTAAATTTACTTAAGTTAATTCTTTCTTTTTTTATTTCTAAATGATTTCCTCTAGAAATGGTCAGTAAATTTTCGATTAAAACTTTCATTCTCATTGATTCTTCATCAATATAAGAAAGTGACTCATCAACAATTTCCGGATGTTCATGCCAACGTCTTTTGAGTAAATTCACATGTCCGCGAATTGCAGCAACTGGCGTTCTTAGCTCATGTGAAGCATCCGAGACAAATTGTTGCTCATTTTCAATTTTTTGATTCAGTCGATTGAGCAAACGATTGAAACTTTGACTTAACTGATGAACTTCAAGAGGATTTTTACTGACAGGAACTTGTTTAACATCCTTTCCATCAGTTGCCACCACAATATCTGTCAAAGGCTGACTAATCGTTCTGGCTGCTTTTTGAATTAAAATCAAAGCAAGGAAAAAGAGGGAAATCATGACAGCAATAATAACTAATATAGCTCTAATCATCGATTTAACTACAACATTTATATTCAACCATAATTCGGCTTTGGTTCCATTTTTAGAAGTTTTTGAACTATATAAAAAGATATCATCTCTTAATAGACTAAAATTTCCCCAAGATTTTCGTGATTTTAAAAAATTTGTTGTTCCTTGACTCTCTTCTCTTTGACCTGAAGGACTTGTCAGTCGAACAAATGTAGCTTTTTCGTCTTTTTCACTATCAAGTTTAAATTCATCCCAATTCACTTGCCCATTAGTTGCTGCCGTTTGAACGGAATTTAAAAGTGCCGCTCCCTCACTCTTACGGATTTGTAAACTTGTAAATGCAACAATTCCGGAAACAATGATTGTAATCAACAGACTAAAAATTAAGAAAATACGGACAAAAGTATCGGTAATAATTTTGGCACTTGTTTTTGATTCTATTTCTTTCATTCGCTAATTTACTTTACTATTTTTTAAGGAAGAGTATGAGCCCTCTTTTGAAATATGTGCTTTTAACTTACGGTATTCTAATAAGGTTAAAATAATCATCAATACGTCAACCGCACATAAAACGAGCATTGAAATTGACCCATGATTAAAAAATTCAAAGATTTGATAAAGAATAAAACCAACTAAAAGTAATATTGATAAGGGGTATGACCATAGAATCTTTTTCCAGAGCAGAGCCAACGTCACCAACTTTAGTGCACCATGTAAAAGTAAATATACAATAGCAAATAAAGTAGCATCATTGGTCAGCCTTTCTCCTGCATTTGTAATCATCGTAGAGAACGAGCTTAGAGAAATAGCCAGTGCAAGATGGTGAATAGTTGCTTTAATTAAATCAAGTGGAACAAAGATTAAAAGTAAACCTGATATAAATTCAACAAAAGCAAAAATACTTTTACCCAGAAGCATTGTGTTAAAACTAACATCTAATAATTCTTCTTTATTTTTCACTTTATTCATGGCTACCTCTTTTCCTCTCTCAGTTTTCGTTATTTAAACGATAACCTATACCACGAACGGTTTCAATGAGAGATTTATGATTTGGCAAATCAATTTTAGCACGAAGGTAGCGAACATAAGCATCCACGGTATTTTCCTGACCGTCAAAATCCATGCCCCATACATCATCCAAAATATCTGCTCGACTTACCACTATACCACGATGTTCTAAAAAATAGCTTAACAAAGAAAATTCTCTTTGGGTCAAATTGACTGTTTTACCAGCCACTTCTGTTGTATGAGCACTTAAATCAACTTTTAAGTAATCAAGTTCATAGACCTTGGAAGAAGAATTTGACCATTTCCTAAAAATCAACCTCAGCCGAGCCAATAGCTCCTCAATTTCAAAAGGTTTAGTAATATAATCATCTGCTCCCGCATCAAGACCGGCGACTTTATCTCCAATATAATCACGCGCTGTCAAGAAGATAATTGGTGTATCAGGCTGAATTTTTTTCATTCGACGTAACACTGTCAAGCCATCTAATTTTGGAATCATCCAATCAAGCAAAACAACATCAATAGCAGGCTTAGCAGTTTCAAATATTTCCAAAGCAGAAAGGCCATCAAAAGCGGTTGAAACTTGATAATCTTCAAAAATCAACTCTTTTTTGACATAATCAGATAGACTCGGTTCGTCTTCAACAATCAAAACATGGTAGCTCATTTGGCACCTCGCCTTTCTTTAATTGCAAATGTAATCAAAAATTTTTATTTACTTGCTCATTATAACAAGCTTAAAACAAAAAAACCATACGGTTTTTCTGAATAATTAATGATAATTTATCATTTTTAATCTTCGTTAATGAAGTCTTCAATCAGATAACGAGGACGTTGTTTAACTTCCAAGAAGATTTTTCCAATATATTCACCAATTACACCTAGAGCTAATAGATTAGCCCCTCCAAATCCAACAATAGCCAGCATTGTCGAAGCCCAACCTGCAACGTCAGAACCATTAATAAAATGGCGAGCAATAATATAAATTGCTCCTACAATAGCTAGCAAAAACCAAATTAAACCAATCCAAAAAATCAAACGCATCGGTGCAGCTGATGTTGAAGTAATTCCATCCAGCGCAAAACTAATCATTTTTTTCAAAGGATACTTACTTTCACCAGCAAAACGTTCTCCACGTTTATAGTAAACGATATCAGATTTATAGCCAACCAAAGGAACCATTCCTCTTAAGAAGAGATTTTGTTCAGGAAATTGAGCTAAACCGTCAAGGGCACGGCGACTCATTAAACGAAAATCAGCATGATTAGGAACACTTTGGCTCCCCAAACCTTGCATTAATTTATAAAAAGCTCCAGCGGTTCTTCTTTTGAAAACTGTATCAGTGTCCCGATTATCCCGTACACCATAAACGATATCACAGTTCTCATTTTCAAATTTTTCAAGCATTTCATCAATTGCATTAATATCATCTTGCAAATCTGCATCCATTGAAATAACGCAATCTGCTAAATTTCTCACGGTCATTAAACCAGCGAGCAAAGCATTTTGATGTCCGCGATTTCTTGAGAGATTAATCCCACTAAACATCGGATTTTCATTATGTTTTCCTTGAATTTTTTCCCAAGTCTTATCTTTTGAGCCATCATTAACATAGACAACTCTACTTTTTGGACTAATAATATTATTTGAAATCAATTGTTCATATTTAGCCTTGAGACGTTCGGAAGTTTCATCAAGTACTAGTTCTTCATTGTAACATGGCAGGACCATATAAAGAATCTTAGTCATATTCACTCCTTAATTTTTTTCTTTTTAAACTGCTTATCTATTAAACCTAAACTTGCTAAAGCAATCATAACGGGGGCAAATTGATAAAGGTAACGTGAATTTGTTTCCCATAGAATAAGGAAAAAACTCAATCCAACAAAGACCAAAGCTGGAATAAACCAGGGATTTGACCAATTTCTCTTGCTGATTAAAATTCGCCAGATTTGACGCCACAGCAAAACAACTAGGCCAATCCAATAAAGGGTTTGAACAGCCTTTAGCATAAACCAACCTGTTATATTACCAGGGCCATCCAAAGAAAATGAGGTTCCTGATAAATAATCAAAGTAACGATTAATAAATTTATTTTCATGATGATAAGTATAAAACGAACTGTTCAAATCACCATATAACCAAGTATAGGTCAACTTACGTCCAATTTGTCGCACAACTCCGACAGGTCCCATCTTCTTAAGATTGTCTATGAAGAGTTGTTTATCAGCCTCTTTTTTCGCTTCATAAGTTGGGAAAGATTCAGAATAAAGCCTCACTTTCTTATTGAATCCACCCGTTTTATTAGTTGGCGACCAAGACATAGCAATCCAGTGCATCATCGGAAGATTACGACGTTCATTAGCCTCTTGAGAAAAAGCTGGCTCGGTCGCAATAGTTGCTTTAACCATGAAATGTCCCCCAACAAATAAAATAGCAAACATTGGGAGTAAAAGCAAAAGTTGTTTCCATTTTTTATTAAGTCCAAGGAAAATCAAAACAGCAATAAGCACAATTAATACTGTTGGCTTAAATTCATAACCTATAACTGCCAATACTGTTGCCAAAAAATACCATAGAACTTGTTGAGTTATTTTTTGTGATTTAATGGCATATATAAAGAACAACAAACTAAAGGATACAAAAGGAAGTGTAATCGTATCACTATAGAGTTGTGCACCATAAACGTAAAAAGGTAAGAACCCGAGAGCACAAACATTGTATAAGAGCGCATGTCTTTTCCCGCTCAAAGCCTTAACACTTAAGGTTCCAGCTAAAACTCCGAGACTTGTCAACAGTGCAGACACTGCTGTCACAACCCACATTTTTAGTTCAACACTTCCTGCAAATGGTGAGAAAACTTGATTAAATAAAATCCCTAAAAATTGATTATTTGGATAACGAAGAAAATATCCTAAACGCGAAGCAGTTTCAGGTAACAGTCCAAAAGATTGACCATGGAGTTCTGTCGTAGAATTAAATATAACGAAATAGTCCCAAGCATGCTTACTATCAGGCACATGAATCATAAAAAGAAACGGCAAGATAAAAGTTAACAAAGCTACTAACCAAAAGCTTATTCGATAATATTTTGTTACTGACAAGTCTGTAAGTAACTCAATTTTACTGACAGACTTGTCAGTAGTTTCATTTTTATTCTTCGAGTCAAAAAGTTTTTTCGATAATTTATAAATTCCAACAAAATAAAAATAGGCTGCTATTAAAAGAATATTTCCTAACAAAAGCGCAATGATGTGATCTGCGTTCCACACTTGCGTCAAAGAAATAGCAATCCCGTTAATTAAAAGAAAGATTCCTATCATTAATGCAAGACAGAATCCTTTTTTATACTTAATAAATACTATATTATTCATATTGCCATTTTACCATAGCTTGGCTTTTGTTTCTTACAATAACCTTAATTTTTAGATGATAATTTCTCATTTTTTACTTCGCATTTATAAACTACACTATAGTTAACGCTTACGACTCTGATTGCAACAGAATTTTTTCTTAATTCATTACTAAAGCAACAATTATTCCTAAAATTGTTCCACCCATCACTTGAATTGGTGTATGCCCCAATAATTCTTTTAAATTTTTATCTACTTTGATTCCGGCATTTTCGACATTTTGTAACATTCGATTAATAATTCTGGCTTGATTTCCTGCCTGTCTTCTAATACCTTGGGCATCATATAAAACAACGAAGGCTAAAACAGTAGCAATAGCAAAAAGCGATGAATCAAATCCTTGTCTCAATCCAGTAGCCGTTGCCAAAGCAACAACCAATGAACTATGAGAGCTGGGCATTCCACCTGTTGCAAAAATTAATTGCCAATTAATACGATGTGTCCGAATAAGTTCGATAATTATTTTAATTAACTGAGCCAGAGCCCAACTCACAATGGCTGTCATTAAAATTTGATTATGAAAAATCTGATTAAAAAAGTTCATAATAGTCTCCTTTTACTAATAAAAACCTACTAACTATCAGTAACTCTATTATACATCATCTATCTTTTATTGAAGTCTGATTTGCTGACAAATACAGAAAGTCTGTCAGTAAATATAGTTCTTTTTTAAATACAAAAAAGAACAAGTTTAAACTTGTTCTCTAAGCTTTTCTAATTGTTCATTGAATATTTCAGGGGCATCAACTTGGAATTCCATAAACTCACCAGTTGTTGGATGGTCAAAACCTAATGTTTCAGCATGCAAAAATTGCCCTTTATTAGGTGTCAATGTTTTATTTGGCCCATAGAGTGGATCACCAGCCACAGGATGACCAATGTAATTCATATGTACACGAATCTGATGTGTACGCCCAGTTTCCAAGCGTAATGCAATCAAAGTATAGCCATAAAATCGTTCTAAAACCTCAAAATGAGTCACGGCTGGTTTTCCGCCAGAAACTACGGCTTGTTTTTTGCGATCTTTAAGATTACGACCAATTGGCGCTTCAATGGTTCCTTTATCATTAGCAATTTCACCGTGGACAATCGCTAAATAACGACGTTTGCTAGTCTTATCTTTTAATTGTGCTGCCAAACTTTCGTGTGCTTTATCATTTTTGGCAATCATCAAAAGACCACTCGTATCCTTATCAATACGATGCACAATTCCTGGACGAATTACACCATTAATGCTTGAAAGATCTTTGATATGATACATGATTGCATTAACCAATGTCCCTGAAGCATGACCGGCTGCAGGATGAACTACCATTCCTTGAGGTTTATTTACTACTGCAACATCTGAATCTTCATAAATGATTTCTAGTGGCAAATCTTCAGCAACAATATCAAGAACTTCCGCTTCTGGAATTTCAAATTCAATCCTGTCCCCTACTTTTACTTTATACTTTGCTTTTTTTGCTTCACTGTTAACAAATACTTTATCATTTTTGATAAGTTCTGTCAGTAAGCTCCGTGAGTATTCTGTTTGATTGGCAAGCGCCTTGTCAAGACGTAAGCCTTTGTTTTCTTCGTTAATTTTTATGATAGGCAAGTGTGTTTTCCTTTTTATAAATGTTAAATAAAACTTTCTGTCAGTGATTTTTTAATCAATTTATTTTGTTTCTTTGTCTGTCAAAATTGCAATGAAAAGAAGAACAAAACCAACAGATAATAAGATATCCGCAATATTAAAAATTGGAAAATTAATAAATTCAGTTTGGAACATATCAACAACAAATCCTTGACGAATTCGGTCAATAAAATTTCCCAAAGCACCCGTAATAATTAAAGTTAATCCAATAAAATACCAGTTTTGTGCCATTTTTTTCCATAAAAACCAAAGGGCAACAACTAAGACGATCGGTGTTAAGATAAGGAAAAACCATTGTTGACCTGAAAATGAAGACCAAGCTGCTCCATCATTTTTGATATAAGTTAAACTAAGAACATTAGGCCAAATTTTTTCTGTATCTCCAAGCTGAATATTAGCAACAATCCAATTTTTAAAAATTTGGTCAGCAACAATTCCGACAACGATAATAACAAGTGACAGTAGTTTTTTCATGCTTTAATTATAGCATATTTCGCAATCTGATAGCTCGCTAGAACAGTTTTTATCCTATTTCAAAATAAAAAGCGCATTTAAATAAATGCACTTATAGATAAATTAGCCAATCTTTCTCATTAAATCAACCATTTCAATTGCTCCAACCGCTACTTCAAAACCTTTATTTCCAGCTTTTGTGCCTGCACGCTCAATGGCTTGTTCTCTATTTTCAGTTGTTAGTACACCAAACATGACCGGAATATTAGAGTTTAAGGAAACATGAGCAATCCCCTTAGAAACTTCATTACAAACAAAATCATAATGAGAAGTTGAGCCTCTGATGACAGTCCCTAAACATATAATTGCTTCATATTTATTGGAAGTCGCCATTTTTTGGGCAATAATGGGAATTTCAAATGCACCTGGAACCCATGCTATATCAATTTCTTCTTCCTGGACTCCATGTCTTTTGAGTGCATCTAATGCTCCTGACAAAAGTTTTGCATTGATAAATTCATTAAATCGAGCAACTACAATCCCATATTTTGCATTCTTTGTTCTTAAATTTCCTTCAATAATTGTCATATTTCTATCCTTACTTTCTATTTTACTTTAGTCAAACAAATGTCCCATTTTATTTTGTTTTACTTTTAAATAATCAAGGTCAAAGGGGTTATCTTTGATTTGGAGAGCTACTCTTTCTTCAACTACTAGACCATATTTTTGAAAATCATTAATCTTTTGCGGATTATTAGTCATTAATTTCAATGATTTCACCCCAATTATTTTTAAAATTTGTGCTCCAATAGAATATTCTCGCTCATCTTCTTCAAACCCCAAAGCTAAATTAGCTTCAACCGTATCAAGTCCTTCATCTTGAAGTGAGTAGGCACGAAGTTTATTAATCAAACCAATTCCACGTCCTTCTTGTCGAAGATATAAAAGCACGCCACGCCCCTCATCATTTATTTTTTTTAATGCTTCTTCTAATTGTCCACCGCAGTCACATTTCAAAGAACCAAAAGCATCACCAGTTAAGCATTCTGAGTGAACGCGGCAAAGAATAGCTTGACCGTCACCAATATCTCCTTTAACTAAAGCAACATGGTGCTCACCATTTATTTTATTGACAAATCCTAAAATATCAAACATACCATATTTCGTCGGTAGTTTAGCTCTAGTCACCTGTTCTACTTGTAGTTCATTTTGCTTAAGATACTCTTGAATAGCTTTAATTGTGATATATTTCAAGCCCCACTCTTGCGCTTTTTCCTTCAGTTTCTCCTTATGCATCATTGTTCCATCTTCGTCCATTATTTCAACGCAGACACCTACTTCTTTTAAACCAGCCAGACGCAACAAGTCAACCGTAGCCTCAGTATGACCATTTCGCTCAAAAAGACCATTTTTCTTGGCAATAAGTGGAAATACATGACCTGGTCTACGAAAATCACTTGGTAAACTCTCGGCATCAACAAGTTTTTTTATGGTTAAGGCCCGTTCAAAAGCCGAAATTCCTGTGCTAGTTTCAATATGATCAACCGAAACTGTAAAAGCTGTTCCATGATTATCTGTATTTTTCTCTACCATTGCTTCTAATTGTAAATTCTTAGCATAAGTTTCACTGAGTGGTGCGCATATCAATCCTTTGGCCTCACTTGCCATAAAATTAATTATTTCTGGACTGATAAATTCGGCCGCACAGATAAGGTCGCCCTCATTTTCTCTATTTTCATCGTCACTAACGATAATCATTTCCCCTGCTTTAAGTGCAGCAAGTGCTTCTTCTACTTTATTATATTGGAACATTTTATCTCCTATAAAAATCCGTTGTTAAATAGCTTTTCTTTAGTTACTGAAGATTCTTTCATCGAAGAACTACTATCGCCCCATAATTTTTCTATATATTTCCCCAAAATATCATTTTCTAAATTAACAGTATCACCCACTTTTTTATCTGCCATTATCGTTTCTTTGAGCGTATGTGGAATAATGGAAACACTAAAAGATTTCGACTTAACCTGAGCAACTGTAAGACTAATCCCATCAATCGTAATCGAGCCTTTTTCGACGGTGTATCTCATTAAATTTAAGCTCGTTTTGATTTCAAACCAGATGGCATTTTCTTCTTTTTTTACTTCTAAAATCTGGCCAACTCCATCAATATGCCCTGACACAATATGCCCACCAAATCGGCCATTTAATGGCATCGCTCGTTCTAAGTTAACTTTGGCACCCACATTTAAGGTCCCAAGATTTGAGCGATTTAGACTTTCAGGCATAATATCAGCCGTAAATTCTTTTTGATTAAATTCAGAAACGGTCAGGCATAAACCATTTGTTGAAATAGAATCTCCAAGTTTCATATCCTCTAAAATCAAGGAAGCACGGATACTAATTTTGAAGGATTTTTCTCTTTTTTGCAGGCGACTCACTTCCCCTAATTCTTCAATTATTCCTGTAAACATTAAAGAAGCTCACTTTCTAATAAAATATCTTCTCCTAGATAGGTTATTTGAGCCCCTTCTAGGAGATAGGCTTGATTGGGTTGCTCGATTCCATGTCCTTCAACTGGACTTGGTGCTTCTTTTCCACCAAATATTTTAAGGGCAATATAAGTTTGAACTTTTTGGACTATCCCTGCTTTTAATGCCGAAGCATTTAATGTTCCTCCACCTTCCAAGATGATACTGTCAATCCCCTTTTCTCCTAACTTTTTGGTCAATTCTTTCAAATTCAATCTTCCTTCTAGGCAAGAAACTAAGATAATTTCACAACCCGCTTTAAGAAAGGGAGCTTGTTTTTCGGGGTCAGACTCAGCTGTAGCAATAATCGTTGGAATTTCAGTAGCTGTGGAAACAATCTTGGAAGCCAAAGGACTTCTTAAATGAGTATCACAAATGATTCTTATCGGATTTTTTCCATTTTCCAACCTGACAGAGAGTTGTGGATCATCTAAAATAAGCGTTTCAACACCAATCATAATTGCCATAAAACGTGAACGGTCTTGATGTACTTTCTGTCTTGCAATTTCACCTGTAATCCATTTTGATTGACCTGCTGATGTCACAATTTTTCCGTCTAAAGTCATTGCATACTTCATCATGACATAGGGAAGCCCTTGACTAACATAATAAAAGAAAATTTTATTTAATTCTTCACATTCTTTTTCTAAAACATTGAGAGAAACTTCAATTCCAGCTTCTCTCATTACTTTAATTCCTTTTCCTGAAACCAAGGGATTGGGGTCTAAATGCCCGATAACAACACGCTTAATTCCATTTTTTATAATCGCTTCAAAACAAGGGGGTTGTTTTCCCTGATGCGCACAAGGCTCTAAGGTCACATAAAGCGTGGCTCCTTCGGGAGATTCGTTACAATCCTTAAAAGCATTGATTTCCGCGTGAGCTTTCCCATATTTTTCATGATAACCTTGACCAATAATTCTCCCTTCTTTGACAATAAGGGCTCCTACTTGAGGGTTAGGGTTGACATTACCACCTCCTTTTTTTGCAAGTACAATTGCTAAATCCATGTAGTATTCGTCTTTTTTCATCTATTCATCCTTTCTAATAAAAAATAAGACCCTAAAATAAAATTTCAGGGTCTTTTGATAAATTTTCTATTTTTTTTTGAGCAAAAAAGCAGCTCAAAAAACCAAAAATGGAGTGAATTGTATCAATTCACTCCAGAGTTTTAGGCTAAATAGACATAATACTGACTAGAGTATTATGGTTTTATTATCTTCTTTCATCCAGACTATACTGTCGGCCTCGGAGTTTCACCGAATCATGCTGCAAGCAGCTCGCGGGCTATACCGCCGGTAGGGAATTACACCCTGCCCTGAAGATTTATTCAATTGTAGCTAAAGTATAGCATTTAAATTTAAAGATTGTCAAGAAATAAAAACGTATTCTTTAAGTTAACAAATTAAAATCAAACATTAAAAGTTCACAGACAGATAGTACAAGCGAACATCACCCTACTTTATTAAAGTCCACTATAGTTAAATATTATTTAATTTTATAATCAAAGCCCCCAAGAATTTTTCCTGTCTTGTCCTTTAAAACAAATCTCATTTTAAAATTCATCTCTTTAACCCATTGATGTTCTGATTTTGTAAGTTTTATTCCTTCTGCACTCTCCATTCCCTCTATTATCCATTTTTTTATCATAGGCATATCATTTTTGATATAAGAAACATAATCATTTTCGACTATCAAAGTTACAACAATGGTATCTGTGCAACTTTCACTTGCTTTAATATCTATATAAAATGGATTTGAACCTTGAGAAGTTACAAGTTGCTTTTTCCCATTATTTATCGTGTGAGTTACCTCGTCTAGTAACTCTTGTTTTTCTACCTGATGATAAATTTTCGCTACTTTGGAAACACTAAAAAGGGTAATCACAAGAGATAAAAATATCATCCCCACAATCAAAGGAATTAACCATGGCAAAATTCTTTTCTTTTTCGGAGTAGTATCTGTTTTCTGTGTATTTTTGTTCATCATTTTCATCCTTTGTTCTCATGAATTAAATCTCTTATAATTCAGCCAGTTATAAAGCATTTGAAGATTTATCAACGGAACTTGGCTTTTTTGAATAATTGAACCATATAATTTTTGTTGAAGTTTGGATATCGTTGCTAAATTATTTTTATACTCCGTGACACTAAATCCTTTTTCGGTGTTATTTTCAATAATGAATATTTTTTCAAATCTCCCTTGATTACTATAATAGACCTTATATTCTTTTATTAATTTATTTTTTGTGATATTGAAATTTAAAACGTATCCAATTTTCTTTCTAGTATACATATTTATACCTGAGATAAATTTATCCTGATTCAAAGGAGATATCCCCTCTAAATCCTCAAAAGTTTTTCCTATCAGAATACTATTGTTCACAAAATCATATTCAATCACACCTGTCCTATCACTTACAGTGTTCACTACATCTCTCCAATTATCATAACGACTTTTTTCATTAAGATTAGGAATATAAATACTATTCAGATTATCTATTACGGCGCACATAACAGGGGCTGTCCCTGATTTATGAGGAATATTCTGCGCATAATAAATTGAATAGACCCTAAAATTATGGTGCCCGTATCCAATAATGATTAATACAGAAACAATAAATATTAGGATAGGCAAAAATACTTTTCTAAACTTACCTCTTCTTTTTTTCACCATACTCATGAATTAAACCTCTTATAATTTAACCGATTATAGAGCCACTGAAGATTGATTATTGGCTTTTTTCTCTTTTGAACGATATCACCATAAAGTTTATTTTTCCAATAGGATAAAATCTCTTTATCCTTATTTGTAGGAATCGTTCGACTCTTATCTCCTATATCAATCGATAACAATCTACCCGAACGATTAAATTCATAGGCCCTGTAAATATTATCGTTTTTATCAGAAATGACTAAATTATATGTATTCTCAAAAAAATACCAACTGAAACTCACAAAATCTTGATTTGCCCTGTGATATTCTATATCAAATTGAGAAAAATTGTATGTGAAATACCTATTATATGACTGAACCCAATGTTGATTATCTTTGAATCTGTCTATTTCTGTGCTCCAATCCGCATGTGGAAGATAGACGCTTGATAAATTAAAGATAACTGCACACATAACAGGGTCTGTTCCTGACTTATGAGGAATATTTTGTGCATAATATATTGAATAAACCCTTAAATTTCGGTATCCATATCCACTAATTAATAATACAAAAACAATAAAAATGATGATAGACAAAAATACTTTTAAAAACCTCCCTTTTCTTTTTTTCACCATAGATTTTTAAACCAATTACCAACTGATTTAGCAACTTTTTTTACTGTATTCATGAATTAAACCAACCAGTTATAAAGAAATTGAAGCTTTATCGACGGAACTTTCCTTTTTTTAACGATAATTGAATAAGCATCCCTTTTCCAATTTTCTATATTTTTTAAACTCAAATCTGTTGTTTTTTTCCTTAAATTATAAAATCCTTTGTTATCTAAGTTTGATATGTACATCAATCTCCCAGAAAAGTCAAAAGATAGACATTGACTTTCAGAGTGTTCAAAGTTATAAAAACTTGTTCCAGCCTTTCCAGTAGAGTAAATTATTTGGTACTTTACCTTAGGTCCAATAGGATTATACTGAGGGAATCCGACAGAAAGTTGAGCAGTTTTGGATAACTCAACATTTATTACAGTTTGTATAAAATCATATGTAATATCGCCCTTTTTATTACTTACAAAATTTACTACATCTCTCCACCTCTCCACATGGCTTTTTTTATTTAGTTCCGGAATATAAATATTATCCAAGTTATCTATTACCGCACACATAACAGGGTCAGTACCAGTTCTATGTGGGACATGTTGAGCATAATAAATAGAGTAAGCGTGGAGATTCTTCTCTATTGAAAGAAAGGTCCATAATAATAAAATAAGTAAAACAAGTGGGAAAACCAAAAATAATACAATCTTTTTACGTCTTACCATAGACTCTTAAACCAATTACCAACTGATTTAGCAACTTTTTTTACTGTATTCATGAATTAAACCTCCAATAATTGAATAAATTATATATCCACTGCAAATTTATTTTTGGTGGTTACCGATGAGAAACAATAAAACCGTACATTTCATTCAATTTTTCTTTAACAATGATGATATATTGTAGCGTAGGTTTTATTGTCTTAGGTGTCGTTTCTTCAGAATAAGTCACAGAAATAAATTCACCCTTTGAATTAAAATTGTATGTATATGGAGTTACAAAGTCAATTAAATCGAGACCACCTGCCTCAGGTTTTAAACTAAAAGATAATTCTCCTTTCTTGAAAACCGAAATATCATTAATTTTTAATCCTTCAAAGCGATAATCAATATCCCCCTCGCTAGTTTTCACTCGCACTCCTCCAAATGGAACATTGTAGTTAGCATTCGGAATGTATATGGCATCCAGATTATTAAATACCGCAACCATCACACGGTTCGTCCCTACCTTATGAGGCAAATGCTGGGCATAATAAACAGAATATTTTCCAAGATTCACCCATCCTTGGAATAGCACAACCAAGGATAAATTCACGGTGAAACAAACGCTAAACGTAATAATTAGAACTTTACGCTTCTTTTTTATTTTTACCATAGGCTCTTGAACCATTTTCCTATTTGAATTTGCCTTCATTCACAAAATTATAGATAAATTGAAGGTTTATTTTTGGAACTTTTCTATGAGAAATAATTGGGCCATACATTTCATTTTGCAACTTATTAACCGTATTTAAAGCTGAAACCCGATGACTACTTAGAACATTGGTATTGCTATCAATAAATTCAGCAACGAGAGTTCCTGCTCGGTTAAAACCATAATAAGTATTTTCTGTAAAATCATAAATACAATATGGAAATTGGGAATCACTTTGCAAAGATAACAAGACATCGCCATCCTTTGTAGATTTTACAGTTATCATAGTAGGACTGAACATTCCTCCTGCTTGATAATGAATGGTTTTGTCCTCGGTTTCTAGCATTTTATTTCCATCATTATCCAAAGAATTGTACGGAATATAAACATCTCCTAAATGCTTAAATACAGCAGTCATTACGGAGTTTGTTCCTGTTTCATGAGGAAGATTTTGGGCATAGTATATGGAATATTTCCCTAGGTTTCCTCCAACAAATGATAATGTACCAATGAAAAGTGCTAGACATGAAAATGAGACGGTTAAAATCAGTATGACTTTTTTTCTTTTCATCATCAGTGGAACCAACTTCCTATGGTTTTGGTCACTTTGGAAACCGTTTTTCCTATATTGGAAGCAATATTTACAACCGTATGTACTCCTGAATTGATCCATCCACCAACCGTGTGAATCAATGACTTACCTGCATTTACCACGGTATTAACAACGGGTGCAACATAGCGATTATAGACGTTTGAAACTGCATTGGTCACATAATTGACAGTAGGAGCAACATAATTATTATAGACATTTCCCACCCATGAGCTTACAGTTCGATAGGCCGTTTGAACTCCGTGCCAAGCATTGCTTGCTTGTTGACTGACCCACGAAGCGAGCTGTGCAGCTTTTTGAGCCGCTTGCTTAGCAACTTGTATTGCAGTATTGAGTGCTTTTTGAGCCGTTTTTACACCTTGGTTGATAAAAGTTTTTACGCTTTGTCCTACTGCGATTGCCTTTGCCTTGAAACTATTGAAAACTTGTGCAACTGTCTTTGTCGCATTTTGATAATGAGAAATCGCTTGATTTTTTAATGCTGAGGCTGCATTTTTCACTGCGGTTATCGCATGAGAACTTGCATTTTTAATAATAACAGTAGCCGTGGATTTCATAAGCCCTTGGGCTGCTTTGATATTTATCTTAACCAACTGCCCTACTAGCTGTCCTGTCATTTTGCCATTGTTAATGATTCCCCCGCCTTTGCCAGTAAATCCATCTTTCAAACCTTTGGCTAGACCTGCCAGCCCGTACACAGAAGCCATTGAACTCAGACTCAAGAATACCAGAGCTGCACTTCCTAAAAGTATTCCAGAATTTCCTTTCGTACCTGACATTGATTGAAGGTAAATCGTTTCACGAGTTTCCATGTTAAGGTTAGCCATGCTATAATACTTAGCCATCGCAGCGGCTTGTGAAAGACTCGCAAAACCTGGATAGTGAGTTAAAATATAAGCATCCATATCTGCATTGACATCTGCGCTTCCTGATTTCGTGGTAAAGTTACCCATATTAGTAAGAACATCACCAATCAAACTATTACTCATCAGCTTGGTATTCTTTGCTTCAAAAAATGAAATTCCACCAAACACTCCAGCATATGGATTTCCTACCCATCCAACGGGGAGCCCTGCTAATCCATCTCCTAGTATGCCTGTTAATCCATTCTGATTATAAGAGGCAATGGAGGTGCCTAAGTGTGATAAATCTACTGTCGAAACTTTTTCGACTATTTCCTTGAACTGATAATTAGTTCCAGAACTATAATTTAGTCCATTGGGTAGTGCATTCAATGGTTTTTGAAGTAAACTCCCAAAATCTGACCCTCCATAGTGTACTCCAGCCAAATAATCCGCAAAACCGTCATTAGGATTTTTTTCAAGGCTGGTAGAGGCCACATATAAATCAGAGTATAATTCTTTTGCCTGATCTACTGTGATGCCCAAATTCTTTGCCATGTAATAGTAATCTACGCCTGATACGACATTAGGAACGGTCTTATTATTGGCTACACTATTATAGTTTGGATAGATAATATCCGTTTTTCCGCCAGCCATAATCAGAGGAAGAGTGACAGAACTTGCCTTACCATTATTAACTGGCGTGTAAGTAATACTTGCCTCAGGGTTTCCTATGTTCTGGTAACCAATTGTGAAACTAGGCGTATAAGCTGTCCCTTGATAATAAATATTATTATTGTGGTTCCCATAATAAGTGGGCAAATTATGATTATAGATGAGGTTGATGACAGGGTTGTTCTTACTAGCATCATTCTCGGTTAAATTCACAAAGCCAAAACCCTTAATCGTTGGGATAGGAAGATTGTAATCTTGTCCTGTAAATCCAAGATAATGGTCAGTCTCTTGGATTTTATGTCCAAACTCATCGTAATAATTTACTGTGAAATTTTGGCGAATTTGAGTGTTCATGTGAGCTTGTAGCGCTGGGCCAAACAAGTCATAACGAACACCTTGTGCAAAGAAATAGCTGTCATCGGCCCGTTCGGGTGCTGGTGCATAGTAATTGTAATAGAACTCTGAAACAAATCCAGCACCCAAATAACCACCATAAGGAAGACTAGCCACACCATCTAACCCTGGATAATTCGGCGAAGCGTCGTAGATAGTATCTCCATCTTGTTTGAGATTGGTCGTTTGAGGTAAAATGGTCACGAAATTCGCTAGGTTTGTTTGGACGCCTTGTGCATTGTCAATATCTGTCGTGATAAATGAAGCAACAACCGGAACTTCTGTCGTCGTATCATGTTTGACAATCTGGTAAATCAAACTAAGCGCATTTGCCCCATTGTATAGACAAACAATAGAATTTCCGCCTGACTCCGCGATATTTTGTTCGCCAGTAAAAGTAAGTCCTTGCGGAATTCCTTCTGCTCCTTCATTGGCTTACCAACTGTCTTTATCACTTGATGCTACTGTATAAATCATATCAAGGTCAAGACCAGAGAGCGATTTTCCGACATAGGTAATACGCCCACTATCTCCGTCATTCATGGTATAGGTGGTAGCGGGAATGATTGGACCATCTTGTACTCCAAAATTTTCTTGATTGAGTTGTCCAGTAGCTGTGCCTTTTATGGCAATGACTTGGGTTTGTTCTGACCAATGTAGCCCACTAGGATCAAGAAGATTATCATCGGTAATGTCTTTTCCCTGAAGCGTGATATTAACACCATCAAAAACAGCAGAACCTGTGGCATTGTTATCTACTGCTCCTGTAACTTGAATATTTGTAATTTCTGGACTTTTTGATTGTGAGGGATTTGTTGGTTTTCACTGACTTTCTGATGATAAGCTCGTCGTTGGATCACTAGTTTGAGCTTGTGTCGCTGTGGTTTGAGTAGTGACATCTGCTGTTGTAGTAGTTTCATTTGCAATCGTTGACGCAGGTTCATTTATCGAACTTTCTCTACTTGCTTTTGTTAATGATATAGCGATTGAGTTTTGGTTCGATTGAGTAGGCGAATTTGTATCAACGGTTGAACTTTCAGTAGTTAAAATATTTGTGGAACTTGAAACTTGAGCTGTATTTTCCATATTTGATACTACTGCTGGTTCTTCAGTTGTCGAGTCAGAAGCGGCAAGAGAAGAATTCACAGTTGGACTTACAGGACTGCTTTGAGTCGTCACATCACTACTTTGTGTCATTGTTTCTGTATTAGAAGGGACTTCGTCTGCTTGAGCAGTCAATCCTATACTTCCAATAACAAAAATTAAAAGTATTCCGCTACTAAAAAGCCAGATTTTACCTGACTTCCACGTACGGAAATGATGTTTTTGTTTTCCAATGCTAAAATCTCCCACTTTTAATTATGTTACTATTCTGACTATTCAAACAGTATATCACAAGAAAAACAAATTGTAAAATCAAGAAATGTTTTTGTAATCAAATAAAATCACGCGCAGATTATAGAAGTTATTAATCAAATTTTGTTTTTATTTATTTGCTCAAAAATTACAATTTTGCTAAAATGGCTCTATTAGAACATAGGATATCTTATCATGCAAGAAATAAAAATAAACCCTCAACTCACTTGGCTTTCTTTTAATGTCGAAGACCTTAGAAATACTTCTGAACTTGCTACTTATGGTATTGACTTAGAAACGCTTCAATATGCCGAAGATAAAAATGAACGTCCTCACACGGAGTTCATCCCTGATAGTCAAGACTTTGTACTGATTTTCAATAGTCTGGATTTACTCAATTCAGAAGTTCATTATAAGACGGTTCCCATTACTTTTGTAGCACAAAAAAATCGATTAATTACTCTTTATCATCCAGAAAATGAATATTTAATTAATCAAATTAAAAAATATTGTTTTCAAAATGAACCAGAAACAGTTTATCATCTTCTTTTCATCAGTTTATTTTTGATTTCAGAGGCTTTCTTTCCTTACTTAGAACAAATTGATAAATCAAAAGAAGAAATTAATCAAAAGTTGCGTGAAAAAACAACAAAGAAAAATTTGTTGGCCCTTTCTGATATTGAAACGGGAATGCTGTATATTGTATCTAGTGCCAACCAAAATACTCTACTACTTGAACAACTTAAAACAAAAAGTATTTACAGACAGTTCAATGAAACTGAAAAAGAGCAGCTTGAAGATGCAATTATCGAAGCACAACAGCTTGCCAGTATGACACACCTTAATGCTCAAATTCTTGAACAATTAGCAGGAACTTATAATAATGTCCTTAATAATAATTTGAATGATAATATGACAACTTTGACAATTGTTTCTGTACTTTTGGCAGGATTAGCAGTCATCACTGGTTTTTTTGGAATGAATGTACCACTTCCACTTACTAACCAAAAAGATGCTTGGGTTTGGATTATTGGTGCTTGTATTATTCTTTGGCTACTTTACGCGGCACTCTTTCGTTATATTATTGGTCGAAGACAATAAAAAAATCAGCCAAAGCTGATTTTTTTTATTTTATTTTTACGCTTGCAATTTTTTCAAGATCATCAGCAATTGGATGTCCATTGCTTGTTCGATCTGATAATGATAAATCGCACAAATTGATATCGTATTTCTTGCCAGTCTCACTGATAACTTCTAATACTTGTTCATCAGTTTCTTTTGTCGCTGGTGCTTTAGCTTGACTGAACAAATCTAATTCTTCGGTCAATGCTGATAAATCAGCAGTTGAATTGATTAAGCCGGCTGCAAAGACGGTATGATTATTTGTCTTCAATGTTCGTAGTACTTGAAGGCCACGGTTAGCACGTGAGGTGGCCGGAATATCATCCGTCTTAACACGTTTGATAAATGCCCGTTGAGTCAAAAGGTACCAACTATTTGAGTTAACAAAGAAGGCGGACTTAATTTTATCGCCATTTTTGAGATTCATGGCCTTGACTCCTGCAGCTCTAGCACCCAAAACTGGAACGTCATCAAGATTAAAGCGAAGGGCATAACCATTTTCAGAAATAAGCATGAGGTCTGCAAATTGAACTGGAGTGATTAGAACAATTTCATCATCTTCTCCTTTAAGTTTAGCATATGGAGTAGATTTTGAACGATAGGTCCGCCAAGGGGAGAAACTTTCACGTTCAATTTGTTTTATTTGTCCATTTCTTGTGACAACCAGTAGATTTTCACCAGCAAATTCGTCCACAATCTGAACAAAAATTACTTTCTCATCAGCTGAGAAATTAGAGAGACTTTGAGATAGATGCTCACCAATATCTTTCCAACGGATATCAGAAAGTTCATGGATTGGGCGATAAATGACATTGCCAAGATTTGTGAAAAGTAAGAGATGTTGAGTTGTTTTAGCATTGGCATAATAAAGGAGCTCGTCATCATCACGTTTACCAATTTCTTCAAGTGCTGAGGAAGCAAATGAACGTGGTGAAGTACGTTTGATGTAACCTGAACGAGTTACTGAAACTACAGTATCCTCTGCCACAATCAATTCGCTCGCTTCAATTTCAATGGTTTGAACTTCATCTTGTAATTCGCTACGGCGTGGTTTGGCAAATTTTTTCTTAACTTCACGAAGTTCGCGTTTCATTAAATTAAACAAGGTACGTTCATCGTTAATAATCGCTTTAAGTTCGAGAATTTTTTGCTCTAATTCAGCTTGTTCATTTTGTAGAGTGACAATATCGGTGTTGGTCAAACGATAAAGTTGTAAAGTAACAATGGCTTCGGCTTGCTCTTCGGTAAATCCAAATGAAACTTTGATATTTTCTTTGGCATCTGCTTTATTTTCTGAAGCACGAATCGTTGCGACCACTTCATCTAAAATAGAAACCATGCGAATCAACCCTTCAACAATATGAAGTCTTTTTTCTGCTTTATTTAAATCAAATTGTGAACGTTTAACGATAACATCTTCACGGTGTTTGACATAAGAACGGAGCATTTGTAAGACACCGGTTTGAACAGGAGTCATATTATCAATTGCGACCATGTTGAAGTTATAATTCACTTGTAAATCAGTATTTTTAAACAAGTAATTCAAAACAAGCTGGCTATCAGCTTCTTTCTTTAATTCAATTGCAATCCGAAGCCCTTCACGGTCTGACTCATCTCTGACTTCTGCAATTCCGGGCACTTTAGCATTGACACGAACATCATCAATTTTCTTGACTAAGTTTGCTTTATTGAGCTCAAAAGGAATTTCAGTAACAATAAGTTGCTCACGACCGCCTTTCATTGGTTCAATATCGACTTTTGAACGAACAACGATGCGGCCTTTTCCTTTTTCGTAAGCTTTTCTGATTTCGCCTTTTCCTTGAATAATCCCACCAGTAGGAAAATCTGGTCCTGGTAAGAATTCCATGATTTTTTCTACATCAGCTTTAGGATGGTCAATCATATGAATGGTTGCATCAATGACTTCCCCCAAATTGTGAGGTGGAATATCTGTCGCATAACCAGCTGAAATCCCGGTTGATCCATTGACTAAAAGATTTGGGAAAGCTGCTGGTAAAACCGTTGGTTCTTTCTCAGTATCATCAAAGTTCCAAGCTTGACTTACTGTATCTTTCTCAATATCTGCTAAAAGATAGCCTGAAATTTCTGAAAGACGGGCTTCAGTATAACGCATAGCGGCTGGTGGGTCACCATCCATTGAACCATTATTACCATGCATTTCGATTAAAGGTTCGCCCATCTTCCAGTCTTGACTCATCCGAATCATTGCTTCATAAATTGAGCTATCTCCATGTGGGTGGAAATTACCCATGACATTTCCGACTGATTTCGCTGATTTACGATAAGACTTATCAAATGTGTTTCCGTCTTTATTCATTGAATAAAGAATACGGCGTTGTACCGGTTTTAAACCATCACGGATATCGGGAAGGGCCCGCTCCTGAATGATATATTTTGAATATCGACCAAATCGGTCACCCATTATATCTTCTAATGGTAAGGTTTGAATGTTTGACATATTTTAACTTTCTTTTTAGAAAATTTGTTTACTTTTTTAATTAATTATTTGCTAATTTATAAATAAATCTTTGATTTTTTACTGACAGTTCTCTGCTTTTGGCATTCTACAATATAAAATCACTTTTTCTATTCTACCACAAAATCAAAACGAAAAAAACTTACAAATTATTTATTGGTCAAAATTGATAAGATTGTTTATCTCTTTAAAATCTACTGACAGCTTAATTTGAAGTGAAAAAATTACTGACAAAGCTGTCAGTAAATTATTTCATCTTAGAATTTCAAAATCATATTGACATGTTTAATATCATCTTCGTAAAAGGGTTCAGAATTTTCAACAAAACCAAATGAAGCATAAAAATCACGCAAATAATATTGTGCTTCAATTGTTACTGCTTCTTCCCCATCTTCTTTAAGGACTTCTAAGGCTTTTTCAATGAGTCCTCTTCCCAAATTTTGTCCACGAAATTCAGGATTGACAAGGACACGCCCAATTGAAGCCTCTGCAAATGAAATCCCTTTGGGAAGTAGGCGACAAAGGGCCATCAGTTGACCATTTTCATTTTCTAACCAGAGGTGTTTGGCTACTTGGTCTTTGCCATCAAGCTCTTGATAAGGACAGTTTTGCTCCACAACAAAGACAGCAGTACGCAGGCTTAAAAGTTGATACATTTCATCTAATGTAAGTTGATTAAAACTTTTTTCTTTCCAAATTGCTGTCATTTTTCTTCCTCCATAATCGTCACGAAATTGGCTTTTTGCATTTCTTTTAGAAAATCAGAATGAATTTTCACTTTCTCTGAATTATGTAAACGAATATTTAAACTCGAACCTACGGAGTACTCTCGTTCAATCGAAATTCCAAGAACTTCAAATCGTTCCCATTTTCGCTCAAGATTTTGCTGATAATAGACTAAAGCTTTGGTGATTGGTAAATTTAACTTTCTGCGAAGGCTGTCAGTAATTTCATCAGAGCTGTCACCAAATAAATCTAACTGACCGAGTTCGTCAGTAACTTCTGATTCTACTGACAGCTCAACTTCTTCAATTTTCTGTAAATATTGATAAAGTTTTGCCGTGATTAAGCAGTCGTTGAGCGCGTCATGCGAACGTAAATCATTCATTTCTAGTAGGTCTTTAAAATTTTCTAGAGCATAAGAAGACATAGTTAATAACTTTTTACTTTCTGCCAAAGTATCATAGACACGAAAAGCCTCAACATCAGTAATGGCACAATCAATAATGGCCTGATAAAGAAAAGAAATATCAAAAGGAGCATTATGAGCCACTAATAAATGGCCTTTGATGAAGTCTAAAAATTCAGGTAAAATTTCTTCAATCGTTGGTTGATTTAACAAATCAGCTGGTTTTATGCCAGTCAATTGTGTGATTTCAGTTGAGACATAAGAGCGTTGATTTTTTACTAACTGATTAAATCTAGCTTGCTCTTGATTATTCTCATCATATTTTACCGCTCCAATTTGAATAATTTCATTTTTTTGTGCAGAAAATCCTGTAGTTTCAAAGTCAAATACGACATATTTCTCAGACATTTTTATTCAGTTCCTCGATAATTTCTCTTGTTTTAATTAATTTCCCAAATTTTGGTATTTCGTCAGTTTTTGTTTTCTGGAAGTTTTTTAACTTTCTGTCAGCACAGGCGTCTTCAATTATCATCGCTTCAAATCCCAAATCCGCCCCATCTCTGGCTATTTTTAATACTCCATTACTCATAGACACACCAGAAACATAAATTTTACTGACAGAATTATTTTTCAACTCGTCAGCTAAGCCATAATCAGATTGTTTAAATGCTGACGGCCCATATTTTACTAATTGATGTAATCTTGGATTTTTATCCAATTCATCTTGCAAAATCATCCGTGAAAAAGCTTTTTTAGCTGATTGCCAAAGTATTTTTGGTTCAACAGTCACCATATAAACTGGCTGATTTTTTTGGTCAAATGCAGAAATTAAAGCTCGATTATTTTCAATAATTTTATCCCAGCCATAAGGAACAGCATCTTTCGCTAATTTTTTAATGAATGCTTGCAAATCAATAATAATTAAAGCTGATTTTTGCATTTTTTCTCTTTTCGTTTTTTATCTTCTTTTAGAATTTCTTCCATTATATCATAGCTAACAAAATGAAACAAAGTTTCTCTTGCTAGCTTTGCTGGCTTACGAATAGGCTTGTTGTTACACCTAAAGTGAGCAATAGTGATACTTACATCATAAATTAAAGTAAAAAACCTCGAAAAATCGAGGTTAATTATTAAAGAAAGTAACTTAGAATACTGTTTCTTCTTCCATTGTAAATTTCACATTATTTTCAATCCATTTACGACGAGGTTCAACTTTATCCCCCATCAGTACTGAAACACGTTTCTCTGCTTGAGCTGCATCATCAATGGTCACTTGAATCAATGTCCGAGTTTCTGGGTCCATTGTTGTCTCCCAAAGTTGGTCAGCATTCATTTCTCCAAGTCCTTTATAACGTTGCAAATTAGCATTTTTACCAAATTGCTTGCGAAGTTCTGCTAACTCACCATCTGTCCAAGCATACTCAATTTTTTCTTTTTTGCCTTTTCCTTCACTCATTTTATAAAGTGGTGGAAGGGCAATATAGACATGACCCGCTTCAACCAATGGTTTCATATAGCGATAGAAGAAAGTCAATAAGAGCGTTTGAATGTGTGCTCCATCAGTATCGGCATCGGTCATAATAATGATTTTGTCATAATTACGGTCGGTCAAGGTAAAATCTGCCCCAACGCCTGCACCAATGGTATAAATCATTGTATTGATTTCCTCATTTTTGAGAATATCTTGCATCTTAGCTTTTTCGGTGTTAATGACTTTACCACGCAAAGGCAAAATGGCTTGGAATTTACGATCTCGTCCTTGTTTAGCGGACCCTCCGGCAGAATCTCCTTCGACCAAATAAAGTTCATTTTTATTTGGATTTTTTGTTTGAGCAGGGGTTAATTTACCAGACAAAAGTCCTTTGTCTTTTTTAGATTTCTTTCCATTTCGTGAATCTTCACGCGCTTTACGAGCCGCTTCACGAGCCTCACGGGCTTTGATTGCTTTACGAATCAAATTTTGCGCCAATTCGCCATTTTCCATCAAATAGAAACTTAGTTTCTCAGAAACCAAAGAATCAACAACTGGACGAGCTAAAGGAGAACCCAATTTATCTTTGGTTTGTCCTTCAAATTGGAGATGTTCCTCAGGAATTAAAACTGACAAGACGGCTGTCAAACCTTCACGATAATCCGAACCTTCGAGATTTTTATCTTTCTCTTTGAGTAAATTTACTTTACGAGCATATTCATTCATTGCTTTCGTAATTGCCGTCTTCAAACCTGCTTCGTGCGTTCCGCCATCTTTTGTTCGGACATTATTGACGAATGAAAGAATGTTTTCTGAATAGCCATCATTATATTGAAGGGCAACTTCAACTTCAAAACCATCTTGTTTTCCTTCAAAATAAAGAACTGGAGTCAAACTGTCTTTATCTTCATTAAGATAAGAAACGAAATCTTGAACCCCATTTTCATAATGAAATTCTTCTTTTTCATCTGTTCGTTTATCTTCAAGACTAATCGTCACTTCTTTTAAAAGAAAAGCAGACTCATTTAGTCGTTCTGAAATGATATTATATTTAAATTCTGTTGTCGAAAAAATGCTAGAATCCGGCATGAAGGTAACTTTAGTTCCTGTTTTAGACTTTGGTGCTTTCCCAATTTTTTCTAAAGTTGTCGCTGGATGTCCACCATTTTCAAAACGTTGACGATAAACAGTCCCGTCACGAGTAATTTCAACTTCTAACCAAGTCGAGAGGGCATTTACGACTGAAGATCCAACACCATGGAGTCCACCAGAAGTTTTATAACCCCCTTGACCAAATTTACCACCTGCGTGCAAAATAGTAAAAATTACTTCCACAGTTGGAATACCCATGGCGTGTTTCCCAACTGGCATTCCCCGTCCTTCATCTTCTACTGATAAAGAACCATCAGCATTAATGGTCACTGAAATTCTGTTACCAAAGCCAGATAAAGCTTCATCAACCGCATTATCTACAATTTCCCAAACCAAATGGTGCAAACCAGTTCCGTCAGTTGATCCAATATACATTCCTGGACGTTTTCTGACAGCATCCAATCCTTCAAGAACCTGAATCGCACTGTCATCATAGTTATTAATATCTATTACCATTTATTTTCCTCTCATCGAAAGCCTATATCTTCTATCTAAATCACTATTTTTTTATCCACAATGAGCTAATAAAAAATATTCATCTTGATTATTGTACCTTGTTCAGAAAGCTTTGTCAAAGGACTGCTGACAATTTTTTCATCTAATAGTAAGAATTTTTCCAAAAGTAAGTGAAGATGTTTCAATATTGTCAGTAATCTTTATTAAAAATATGATATAATTGTACAGTTAAAAGAGATTATCGATTTTAAACGAAATAAACTTCGGAGAACTTATGCTTACTATTATTCTTCTTCTCATTGCCAGCTATCTTTTAGGGGCAATTCCATTCGGCTTATGGATTGGCAAGATTTTTTTCAAAAAAAATCTCCATGACTATGGCTCAGGAAATACTGGAACAACCAATACTTTTAGAATTCTAGGTGTAAAGGCAGGAATTTCAGTTTTTGCTTTTGACTTACTAAAGGGGACACTTGCTACTCTTTTACCCCTTTTCTTCCATATCAATGGTGTTTCACCTCTAATTTTCGGTTTTCTTGCTGTCATTGGACATACTTTTTCAATATTCGACCGCTTTAAAGGTGGTAAAGCTGTTGCAACTTCTGCTGGTGTGATTCTTGGATTTAGTCCGCTCTTCTTAATTTACCTTCTTGTTGTCTTTATCATTGTCCTATGGCTTTTTAGCATGATTAGTCTCTCTAGTGTGATAGGTGCTGTATTTGCTTTATTGGGAATTCTTATTTTCCCTAGCATCGGATTTATTCTTACTTCCTACGACCTTTTATTCTCAATTATTATTTTTGTTTTAGCAATTATTATTATTTTACGACATAGAACAAATCTCAAAAGAATCAAAAATCATTGCGAATCCCTTGTCCCATTTGGTTTAAACTTATCAAAACAAAAAGAAAAATAGCACAATATGTTGTGTTATTTTTATAATTTTACATAATTCAACACAATATCTAGTATCTTTAATTTGACTAGATATTTTTTTTACGATAAAATAAGACTATAAAAAGTTGAGAAAAAGTCAAAGACTTTTTACTCTCACTAATAAAATACGTTTGTCCTCAAAGGAGATTTAAAATGGTTACAGTCTATTCTAAAAACAATTGTATGCAATGCAAAATGGTCAAAAAATGGCTCTCAGAACATGAAATTGCCTTCGATGAAATCAATATCGATGAACAACCTGAATTTGTTGAAAAAGTGATTGAAATGGGATTTCGTGCTGCACCTGTCATTACTAAAGATGACTTTGCCTTCTCTGGTTTCCGTCCTAGCGAATTAGCAAAGTTGGCTTAATATGAAACTTGCTTATTTCAGTGTGACTGGGCAAACACGTCGCTTTGTTTCCAAAACAAACTTACCAAATGTCGAAATCAGTCCTGACCATGATATAGAAATGAATGAACCTTTTCTTTTGATAACGCCAAGTTATGCCGAAGAATCTCCAACTGTTTCTAAATCAATAGATGTTATGGACCCTGTTTTTGACTTTATGGCTTATAATGATAATTATAAACATTGTCTAGGAATTATTGGTACAGGAAATCGTAATTTCGCAGGTATTTATATTTTTACTGCTAAAGAACTCTCTGCAAAATACCAAATTCCGCTTTTATATGATTTTGAGTTTAATGGTACACCAGCCGATGTTGCTGCTGTCGAAAAACTCACTACACAGCTTGACAAAGGAGCGAAAGTCACCTTCAAAAATCCGCTGTGATTTTATGGCTTCACCTTAATGAGTGAAGCCTCTTTATTTTTAACTTTTTATTTCTATTAATTAGTTTGAACTTATTATAATATTAGAGTTCATCCCTCTGTTCTTTATGGTTGAACGCTTTAAGAAAGGTCACTTATGTCTCTAAAACAACTTAAAGATGTAACTTATTTCAAGCTTAATAACGAGATTAATATTCCCGTTAATGGTAGCATTCCTCTTGCTAAAGATAAAGAAGCAATTACTGCTTTTTTTAAAGAAAATGTCGAACCTAATCGTTATGAAGCCGATACATATATCGATAAACTCAATTGGCTCGTTAAAGAAGAATATCTAGAAGCTGAGTTTCTTGAAAAATATAAACCCGAATTCATTACCAATCTTCGGAAAGAATTGAGTAAATTTGAATTTCATTTTGATTCATTTATGGCTGCTTACAAATTTTATAATCAATATGCCATGAAAAACAATGACGGTTCTCTCTATCTTGAAGATTTTGAAGATCGTGTGTTAATGAATGCTTTATACATGGCTGACGGCGATGAAAAATTAGCTAATAATCTTGCTTTTGCAATGATTAATCGTCGTTATCAACCTGCGACTCCGACTTTTCTAAATGCTGGACGTAAGCGTCGTGGTGAATTTGTTTCTTGTTTCCTTCTACAATTAACTGATGATATGAATTCAATTGGACGAACAATTAACTCTGCCTTGCAACTTTCTAAAAATGGTGGTGGTGTTGGTCTGAACCTGACTAATTTACGTGCTGCTGGTGCACCTATCAAAGGTTACGATGGAGTGGCAGCTGGTGTCGTTCCTGTCATGAAACTTTTTGAAGACGCCTTTTCTTATGCCAATCAATTGGGACAACGTCAAGGTGCTGGTGTTGTTTATTTATCACTATTCCATCCAGATATTATGGAATTCTTGTCCACTAAAAAAGAAAATGCGGATGAAAAAATTCGTGTTAAAACACTCTCTCTTGGGGTTACTGTTCCTGATAAATTCTATGAATTGGTTAAAAAGGGAGAAACAATGTATCTCTTTGAGCCATATTTTGTTGAAAAATATTATGGTAAACCTTTTGCCGAAGTCGATATTACAGCTGAATATGACAAAATGGTAGCCAATCCAGAAATTCGTAAAACACCGATTAATGCCCGTGAACTTGAACAAGAACTTTCAAAACTTCAACAAGAATCTGGTTATCCTTACATCGTAAATGTTGACACAGTCAATCAAGCTAACCCTGTTGATGGTGTAATTTCAATGTCTAACCTTTGTTCTGAAATTTTGCAAGTCCAAACGCCTTCTGTTTTGAACGATGACCAAACTTATAAGGTTGTTGGAACTGACGTCGCTTGTAACTTGGGTTCAACTAATGTTTTGAATATGATGACTTCTAGCAATGAATTTGGAACTTCTATCGAAGCAATGGTTCGCGCTTTAACTTTCATCTCCGAAACTTCAAATCTCGATACTGTTCCAACTGTTCGTAAAGGTAATGATGAAATGCATGCGATTGGGCTTGGAGCAATGGGCTTACATTCTTTCTTAGCACAAAATCAAATTCATTATGACAGCAAAGAAGCCGTTGAATTTACTAGTGTTTATTTCATGTTGTTAAACTATTATACTTTAGTGGCTTCAAATAAATTAGCTGTTGAAAAAGGGTCTAGCTTCAAGAATTTTGAAAAATCTGCCTATGCTGATGGTTCTTATTTTGATAAATATTTAACACATGATTATTTTGCAGCTGTCTCTCCTAAAGTTCAAGAACTTTTCAAAGGGATTGCTGTTCCAACAATCGAGGATTGGACTGCTTTACGTGACACAGTAAAAACTTCTGGACTCTATAATTCATATCGTATGGCAGTGGCTCCAAATGGTTCTATTTCTTATATCAATGACTGTTCTTCTTCTATTCACCCAATTGTCAATCGCATCGAAGAACGTCAAGAAAAGAAAGTTGGGAAAATTTATTATCCAGCTGCTGGACTTGCCACTGAAACAATTCCTTATTACAAATCAGCTTATGATACAGATATGCGTGCAGTAATTGACGTTTATGCAGCTGCTACAGAACATGTTGACCAAGGTTTGTCACTCACTTTATTTATGCGTTCAACTTTACCTGAAGGTCTCTATGAATGGAAAGTGGCAAATAATAAAATGACAACTCGTGACTTGTCTATTTTGCGTAACTATGCTTACAAAAAAGGAATCAAAACAATTTACTACATTCGTACATTTACTGACGACCAAGAAGAAGTCGGTGCTAACCAATGTGAAAGTTGCGTTATTTAATACAACAGAAGCATTGGTGCTAAAGCATCTATTGCTTCTACGGAAGCCGCTAAGACGGACTTTCTATTTTCTTACTTGTTTTCATTCATTAAAGTATCGTCAATGAATGAAAATGGGGTAAGCATTTGCGAAATGTTCTAAAACGATTATTGACATTAACTTTTGATAAATTATCGAAAGTTTTTGGTCTAATGAGTCCCTATTTTTACTGACAGCTTCGTTGGTAAGTGAAAATTTACTGACAGAATTTATGACTAAGCTAAAAATACTGACAGTATTTTCTGTCAGTAAATAAATGAGAGAAAGGAATTGAGTTTGCCCTTTTTAAAGCAGGCTCATATCTTAAAATATGTCTGAAACTGAAAATCTTACTGTCCCCACTTATTACAGTGCCATTGACTGGAATTCTATTGAGGATTCTATTGACAAATATACTTGGGAAAAATTAACAAGTCAATTTTGGTTAGATACTCGTGTTCCTGTATCTAACGATTTAGATGATTGGCGTAAACTTCCTCAATTGGAACGTGATACCTTTGCTAAGGCCTTTGCTGGTTTGACATTGCTTGATACTTTGCAATCTGTTGATGGTGCTGAAGTGCTCAAACATGATGCAAGAACACCTCAAGAAATTGCCTGTTTCAACAATATTCAATTTATGGAATCTGTTCATGCAAAGTCTTATTCAACAATTTTTTCAACTCTAAACACGAAAAAAGAAATTGAAGAACTTTTTAATTGGGTAGATACCAATGTTTATATGCAAACAAAAGCCGAAATCATCAATAAAATTTATGAATCTGGTACTCCTTTGCAAAAGAAAGTGGCTTCTGTTTTCCTTGAAACTTGCCTCTTCTACTCTGGTTTCTATACCCCTTTGCGCTATCTTGGAAATAACAAAATGATTAACTCAGCGGAAATTATTAAATTAATTATTCGTGATGAGTCAGTTCACGGTACTTATATTGGTTACAAATTCCAACTTGGTTTTAATGAGTTATCTGAAGATGAGCAAGGTGAATTCCGTGATTGGATGTATGAATTGCTTTATCAACTTTATGAAAATGAAGAAAAATATTCGCATTTACTTTATGACAAAGTCGGTTGGACTGATGAAGCTTTAACTTTCTTGCGTTATAATGCCAATAAAGCTTTGATGAATCTTGGACAAGATCCACTTTTCCCTGATACCGCAGCAGACGTTAACCCAGTGGTTATGAATGGAATTTCAACTTCGTCATCAAACCACGACTTCTTCTCACAAGTTGGTAATTCATACCTTCTTGGTGAAGTGGAAGCCATGTCTGATGAAGATTATGAGATCTAATTAAACAAATTTAAGAGTCTGTCAGTAAATAAGTAAAAACTTATTGACTGACAGCTTTTTTTAGCAAAAAAAAGAGAAGATTTAACTTCTCTTTTATTTTTATTAAATTTTAAGGAAACGACGCATTGATAAGAGGGCTCCAAATGAACCAATCAAAATACCAATCACGGCCATCAATCCAACTATTGCAGGAATGAATTGATTTGTCGCATACATTTCAAGCTTTTGTGATTGAAGACTTGGTGTCAAGCTAACAAAAGCAAGGCGGTAAGCCCAAGCAACAATAAGTCCTGGAATAATTGAACCTAAAAGTCCAACCCAAGCGCCTTCCAAGAAGAAAGGCCAACGGATATAACCATTTTTAGCCCCAACCAGACGCATAATTTGAATTTCACGTTGTCTTGATAGGATAGTAATTCGAATGGTGTTAGAAATCAAGAAGACAGCAACGAAAATTAACAGAATAGCCGCTGCAGTTCCCCAAGTTCGAATTCCCTGAGCAATTTGGAAAAGTTTTGCAGTATTTGCACCACCATAAGTAGCTTTTTCAATTCCTGAAAGTTTTGATATTTTTGAAGTGACTGATTTTACATTTGCTGGTTTATCAGCTTCAACAATATAAGCATCGTAAAGTGGATTGGCATCACCTTTAAAGAGATTCCAGTTATTTCCTAAGGCCTTTGTTAGTCCTTTCAACTGAGCTTCTTTACTTGAAAAAGTAACAGTTTTTACATTAGGAACTTTTTTGATTGAATCGTAAATCTTCAGGTGGTCAGGATTATTGATTGTTTTTTTATTATCTTTTGGATCTTGAATTTTTGTCTCTTGATCATGAACATCTAATTTCATGTAGGCAACAATCCGAACATTGTTTTCAATCCCATTAGATATTTTTGAAGTATTCAAGATAACTGAAAGGAAAAGTCCAACTAAAACTAAAGTAATTGTTACTGATGAAACAGCCGCAACTGTCATCCAACCATTACGTTTTAAGTTTTTGAGCGACTCCAAAAGGTGTTTGAAGAAATTTCTAATCATCGTAGCCGTAAACTCCTTCCTCTTGGTCGCGGACAATTCGTCCGTTTTCAATTGCGATAACACGATGTTTTAAAGTGTTAACGATTTGGCTATTGTGGGTTGCCATCAAAATGGTTGTCCCTTGAAGATTAATTTTTTCAAGCAGATTCATGATTTCCCAAGAGTTTTCAGGGTCTAAGTTCCCTGTAGGTTCATCAGCAATCAATACTTTTGGTGCATTGGCAATTGAACGAGCAATTGCTACACGCTGCTGTTCCCCACCTGAGAGTTCATTTGGAAATGAACGAATTTTGTGTTTCAGACCAACAAGGTCAAGCACTTCATTCACTCGTTTTTTAATTTCACGAGGACTTTTCCCAATAACTTCCATGGCGTAAGAGATATTTTCAAAAACAGTTTTCTTTGGCAAAAGTTTATAGTCTTGGAAAACAACTCCAACAGAGCGACGAAGCATTGGCACATCACGACGTTTTAATTTAGATAAATCATATTGCGCAACTGTTCCAGAACCACGGTCAATCTTTAATTCACGATAAAGTAGTTTGATAAAGGTCGATTTCCCGGCTCCTGATGGACCAACGATATAGGTAAATTCTCCCGGCTCAATTTCAAGCGAGATATTACGCAAAGCCGTTGTTCCATTAGAATATTTCTTGGAAACATTGCTTAATTTTATAATACTCATAGTACCTTTCCTATGCTAGATTTTTCTTCCAAGTCCTAACAAACGTTAGGACTCGTCCGTAAAATCCATTTTTTTAATCACTATGGATGTTTTTAAATTCTGCTCTCAAAAAACAAGAAAACGGGCACACACGTACCTTTTCTTTTTTCTAAAATAACAGAACTTTTAGCCCTACTGACAACTTCATAGAATGAATCCATCAATTGAACTCTTATAATTATATCAAAATAAAAGTGCTTTAGGTGGCACTTTTATTTTATAACCTTTTCATTAATAACTTTAATGTTTCGTAAACATTTCAAACATACGAAACTTTAATTTATAATCTACAAGTTCCAACGGAGATAGGCATTTATAAACCCGTCCAATTCTCCGTCCATCACATTTGAAATTTGTCCAGTTTCATAACCAGTACGCGTATCTTTAACTAATTGATAAGGCATGAATACGTATGAACGAATTTGACTTCCCCAAGAAATTTCTGATTGGTCACCACGAAGTTCATCAACTTCAGCTTGCTTTTTATCCATTTCTAATTGATAGAGTTTCGATTTCAGCATAGCCATCGCTTTATCCCGGTTACCATATTGCGTTCTATCCATTGTAGATTGCACAACAATTCCCGTTGGGATGTGAGTCAAACGCACACCAGTAGAGACTTTATTGACATTTTGTCCACCAGCTCCACCCGAACGGAAAGTATCCATTTTAACATCGGCATCACGAACATCTACTTCAATAGAATCGTCCCACTCAGGCATCACATCAACTGAGGTAAATGAAGTATGACGACGATTGGCTGAATCAAAAGGTGAAATACGTACTAAACGATGTACTCCTTTTTCTCCTCGCAAAAAACCATAAGCATTTCGTCCAACAAATCGAAGGGCAACTGATTTCAATCCGGCAACATCTCCGTCTTGATAGTCGAGAATTTCAACCTTAAATCCATGTGCTTCGCCCCAACGAGTGTACATCCGCATCAACATTGAGCCCCAGTCCTGCGACTCTGTTCCCCCAGAACCTGGGTGAATTTCAAGAACAGCATTCATATGGTCATAAGGTTGATTGAGCATAATTTCAAGCTCATAAGATTCAATTTTTTGACCGAGCGCAATTGTCATTTCCTCTAACTCAGCTTGCATCTCTTCGTCAGCTTCTTCTTGAAGCATCTCAAGCATCGTTTGCGCTTCCTCAAGCATATTATTCATCGCTTGATAATTGTCATACTTGGCTTTCAAAGCATTTGATTCATCAATCACTTTTTGAGCCGCTGCTTGATCATTCCAAAATTCAGGTTGTGCCATATCGTTTTCTAAAAGAGCTATTTCTTCTTCCAAACGCTCAAGATCTAATGATTCCCGAAAGCCATTAATCTTCTCAGCATATCCTTCAAGTAAATTTCTAATTTCTGATAATTCCATAGTAGCATTATACCATATTCACTACTTATAAGCCTAAAGTAAGCTATTCAATAGATAATGATTCATCAAAAATTTATTTATTAGATAGAACTTCTATCACATGCTATAATTTTATTATGACTAAAAAAAGACGCTTGGCTGTGATTTCTGATTTTCATATGGATTCTAATCATTTTTCTCAAGAAGAAATTGATATTTTTCTGTCTCTTTTAAAGGATTTAAAGATTACAGATTTACATTTTGCTGGTGATATTTCAAATGATTTTCACGGAATTTCCGAACCATTTTTCAAGCAAATAGAATTACTGACAGAGCTGTCAGTCACTTACAATCTTGGAAATCACGATATGGTTGGTCTTTCTGAAGAAGAAATTTCTGTCAGTAATTTTCAAGTAAAAAATTTTGCTTCTACTGCTTTTGTCAGTTTCCACGGTTGGTATGATTATTCTTTCATGACTGGAAAAATTGATATAAAAAAAATCATAGCTTTTAAAAATTCATTTTATTTTGATAGAAAAATTCATCGTCAATTTGATGATATCAAGATAACAAATCTTGAATTACAGAAATTAGAAAAGTTACTGACAGAACTATCAGCAAATCCTAAGATTGATAGAATTATTGTCAGTACTCATTTCGTTCCTCATCAGCAATTTATCATTAATACTCGTTATGAAAAATTTGCTCGATTTAATGCCTACTTAGGTTCGCAACATTTTCATGAAACCTTTAAGAAATTTCCCAAAATCAGTGATGTTGTTTTTGGTCATCTTCATCAAAGACGCCTGCCATTAACTTTTGATAAAGTCCTCTATCACGCTCATCCACTAGGCTATCCTTATGAGTGGCAGATGATTAATCACTTTTTAGAAGAATATCCGCAGTATCAAATTGCCGAAAACTGGCATTTGCGCAAAAGATACAATGCGATCCGCAAAAGTTCCGATTGGTTAAAATTTCGTAAAGCCCATTTGCGGGAAGAATTTCAGTCTGCCTTGACAATTTTTGACTTGGATGACTAATATTTCTTGATAGTATAAAAACACAGTTCTACTACATAAAAATAAAAAAATCCGAACAATTATTAGTAATTTATTGCTTAAACTAAACATTTTTACTGTAAATTTCATTTAAAAAATGGTATATTAATAGATGAGAACTTTGAATTGAGAAAGAGAGAATAGCCTTGAAAATTCCGAAAGAAGGCGACTTCATCACGATTCAAAGCTATAAACATGATGGGAATCTTCATCGCACTTGGCGCGATACGATGGTTCTAAAAACAAATGAAAATTCAATTATTGGAGTAAACGATCACACATTAGTGACAGAATCTGACGACCGTCGTTGGGTGACACGCGAACCTGCTATTGTTTACTTCCACAAAAAGTTTTGGTTTAACATCATTGCTATGATTCGTGAGGAAGGCGTTAGCTACTACTGCAATCTAGCGAGCCCCTTCGTCCTCGATAACGAAGCGCTGAAATATATTGATTACGACCTTGACGTGAAGGTCTTCAAAGATGGAGAAAAAAAATTACTCGATGTTGAAGAATATGAACGCCACCGCCGCAAAATGCACTATCCAAAAGAAATTGATCATATTCTAAAAGAAAATGTCAAAATTCTTGTTGACTGGATTAACAATGAAAAAGGACCTTTTTCTAAAGAGTACGTCGAGATTTGGTACAATCGTTATCATCAGTTAAAAAAAAAGTTACTGACTTTCTGTCAGTAACTTTTTTTATTTATTCTTGATTTTTAAGTTCTTCTTGTTCTCTAGCCTGTCTACGATACCCTAAACTGTAAAAACCAGCTACAAAAATTGATCCACCTAAGAGATTTCCAAGATAAACAAACAAGAAATTATGAGCAAAATCTAGCCAGCTCGCTCCATTTTCAAAAATTGCTGCAGGAATAACAAAAGCATTTGCAATACTATGTTGAAACCAATCGCAACAAAAGCCATCACTGGAAACCAAACAGCCAATATTTTCCCTGCCGCATCCTTAGCTCCATAACACATCCACATAGCTAAACCAACAAACCAATTACAACCAATCCCTGATAGAAATTCTTGTGACCAACTCGCATTAATCTTTGCTTGAGCCAAACTCAAAAGTTCCGTCTTATAATCTCCTGTACCAGTCAATCCTACGAGATGCCCAAAGACGAAAGCGACAAAAATTGCTCCAATCACATTAAACAAAGTAATAATCAACCAATTTTTAAGCAAATCACTCAAACTTACCTTTTTAGCAAATAATGAAGTTGATACAGCTGTCATATTTGAAGTGATTAACTCACCACCTCCCAATAAGATAACAATTAAGCCAATTGGAAAGACACTTGCTCCAATTAAGCTCGCAAGACTTCCTAATTCCTCAGCAACGGAAGCTACTACTCTAATATAAAGTAAATAACCAAAGGAAATCATTGCTCCGCCAATAAAACCAAGCACAGCTTTTTCTAAAAATGGACGTTTAATTTTTTCCTGACCGTGGTGAATGGTCGCAGATAAAATTTCTGCCGGATTCATCATGATAATTTTTCTCCTGAAAGCGTATTTATAAAATAACTCATTCATTCTATCATAAATTTCTTATTAATACTAAGAAATACTGTAAAATCAGGCTTATACGATATTTTGTTGTTCATTTTACAATTTAAAAGTCAAGCTATTCGCTATTTACTTCCTAATATATCATTCATAAAATCTGCAACTGAACGGCTAGTATTTTCCAATGCTTCAGTTGAATTATTATATAGAGCGTATAATTCACCCTTATTCAGTTTATTATCTTTCTTATTTAACTCTTCTTCTACCACCTCATCAATCGCCTTCTCTTTATCAGGTGACGATATAATTATATGGGTATTCTTCGCAAAATTATTTAAACTTTTCTCATTTACTTCATTGTTTTTAGGATTCAATATTTTAGGTGTGACTGCTTTAGTGGCCAAGACTCCCAGCTCACTCCCCGTTTTTTTTAGATAATTAAAAGCGCCAAATGTAAATACACTTGCAAGAGCAGCAAAAATAATAATTTTTTTCATAATTCTCCCCTAAATCTTAATTTATATATATTTATTTTACTATACTTAGTAAGTACTATTCTTACACTTTTGAAAGTAATCTATAAAATATCAATTTTCATAAAAAAAAGCTATCAATTATGATAGCTTTTTTATTTATTTTACCCCGTGATTAAATCGCGTCTTCTATAAGCTCCAAAGCCAAGTAAAATTAATAAGACAGATAAAATTAATATGAATAAAACGGTAGGAAGATTCATTTTCTCAACTGGCAATTTAGTAATATAGTTATAAATGCTTAAATTTTCAAGCCATTTTGGCAAAGATAATAATTTTCCAAGATAAGTCATAAAAAGTAAGAAAGCAAGATATACCCAAATTAATTCTGCCAAACGAGGCACAAGCCCAAGTAACAGACTAAGTATTGCTAAAACAAATATGACAGCAACAAGCCAAATCATGCCAGATTTCATAATTTCTAAGAAGCTCAAAGCATTTTTATTACCCAACAGTTCAATAAATATTCCAAAAAGCGCTAAAAACTGAGCTAAAATTACTGACAGAATAGCTGTCAGTAAATAAGTGGAATACACTTTTAGTCGTGAAAGTGGTAAAGCATAAAGAGCTTCCAGACGATTTTTTCTTTCCTCGCTCACCATTTTTGTCAGTAAAATTACACCAAACGCTGCGATTAAGATTGACAATATCGAAAACAGAGTGACCATGAAGTTTCCTCTAATCGCACTCGCTGCCGTTTCATTCCCAACAAAAAGCTCCTTAACGGTTTTATTACTTGAAATAAATTGGTCCATTTGTCCAAACATTGAACCATAAACTAAGCCCAGAACAAAACTTGCCAAAAGCCAACCGATAATCATCTTTTTTTCAAGATTCAAAACGAGACCCGGAAATCCGAAATGTCCCTTTTTCCCATGAAGTCGCGCCTTTCTTTCGGGAAAATACCCCACTCCCACATCTCTTTTAAGCTCTAGAATATAGGATATTCCTAAAATTAGAAAAGCTAAGAGAAAAGTCAAAAAGACAGCTAACCAATTTTCATGACCTTTAACATAAGGAAAAGCTAGATAAGACCAAGACAGAGGATTGAACCAACCTATGGAAAGATTTGTTACATCTGTTAGCATTCGAACAATATATAACAAACCCAGTAAACCGAATGTCATCCCTTTAGTTGTACTTGCTTCAGAGAAAAATTGACCGAAAAGTAAAGCAAACATTCCCCAAAGGAAACCCTGAGCACTTGTTGTGAAAGCAAATAGAAAATTACTTTCTAAATGATTCAAGCCAGCCACGTTTTGGGCCTCTATTGAAAGAGCTAATAAGACAGCCATTATTAAATGTAAGAGCAAAAGTTCCATGACCAAAGCAGTCGTATTTGCCAATTTTCCAATAGAGTAAGACCGAAAAAGTTCTGTAATCCCATCATCTTCTTCTTTTCTGCTTCGCTTAACAACATAAATAATCGAAATGATAGCGAAAGTCAGCCCCGTAATTAAAGTCATGGTTTGACCAAAAATCGGCCCCAGACTATAATTAGTTGGATTATTTATTGGAGTTGGTCCAAATAATCCGACCATTGCTGGATTTTTGACAAACATTGTATAAAGAGTACTAGCCGTCGCCGGATTCGAGGCAACTTCCATTTTCCCTGCCCCTGAAGCAGCAAAAGCAAGCATGCCTAAAATCCAGAAAACTAACTTAAGCCAATCCCTTTTTATCAAAGTCTTAAATAAAACTCCTGTATTATAAAGTGGTTGTTTCATAGTAAGCCCCCTATTGATAATGTCGCATAAACAGGTCTTCAAGTGTTGGCGGTGTAGCTTCAAGTTTCTTTACTCCATAAAGTAAGAGTGTTTTTAGAATTTCATCTATTGCATCTGAATCGGCTTGAAATGTCGCTTCATTCTCTTTAATTTATAAATCATGAACAGAAGATAATTCTTTTAAGCCAACTGCTTCTTGCTCCGTTTCAACTTTATACTGATATCTGGTCAAATGTCGCAAGTCATCAAGTGTGCCTGTTTCAACAATCTCTCCTTTTCGGATCACCGCTACCCTATCAGCTAATTTTTCAACTTCTGATAAAATATGACTTGATAAAATAATTGCTTTGCCAGCAGCTTTTAGTGCTTTTACTTCTTCTTGAAAAACGGCTTCCATAAGTGGATCCAAACCACTCGTTGGCTCATCAAAAATATAGAGCTCAGCCTCAGTTGCTAAAGCAGCAATGAGCGCAATCTTTTGTCGATTTCCTTTAGAATAAGAACGAACTTTTTTCTTAGGATTTAAATCAAACTTTTTAATTAATTGGTCTCGTTTTTCTTGATTGATTGCTCCATGAAGTTTTAAAAATAAATCAATCGTTTCTCCGCCAGATAAATTTGGCCAAAGGTAAACATCCCCTGGAACATAAGCAATTTTTTTATGAATCTCAATTGAATCTTGCCAGACATCCTTACCAAAAATTTGAACTTTTCCTTGGGTCGCTCGAATGATTCCAAGCAAAATTCTAATTGTTGTTGATTTCCCAGCACCATTAGGGCCAATATAGCCAAGAACTTCTCCAGCATTTACCTCAAAAGAAACATCTTTTAAGGCTTGAAATTGACCAAAGTTTTTTTGAAGTCCTTTTACCTCAACTAACTTATCCATCTTTCTTCCTCCTGAATTTTATCCTCTATTATCATAAAATGTACTGAATTATTACTTATAGTTCATATTGTACGCTTACATTTGAAATAGTTCAAGAAAAAAGCTATAATTTTTGATAGTAAATACCCAATCCAATCAAGTTGAAAGGAACTTTTATGAATCAAACAGAAAAAAAGAAAAAAGCGATTCTAGAAACCACTTTTCACTTATTAAACCAAAAAACAATTAGAGAAATTACCGTTGACGAAATTGCCCACAAAGCAGACGTTTCAAAAGTGACACTCTTTAAATATTTTCATAGCAAAAATCAATTGATTAACCAGGTTATTAGGCAAAATCTCAATCAATTGTCTATGGAAATTAAAACTCTTATTGAAAGTAATTTAGATTTTAATCAGACTTATCAAGCAATTCTTCAATTAAAAATTCAGCAACTTGAACATTATCAGCCGATTTTTTCAGAAAACATGATGACTCAATATACAAATCGTCCTGAATTACTAGATGATGATGCCCTTTCTTTACAGAAGCAGATTTATCTATTACTTTTTCAAAAAGGCCAGGCGGAAGGAAAAATTTCTAGTGATTATAGCCAAGAAGATTTTCTTCTGATTTTAAGTATTTTCAATTCAGGAATGAAAGGTTTATCAATGAATTTACTTATAGAAAAAGCTGAAATCGTTTCTCGTTTTTTCCTCAATGGGTGGAAATAAGACAAAGTATAAAAAAACTAGCAAGAATATCTAGCTAGTTTTTTTAATTCTCAATTTTTCTTAACTCATTAGCTTGTTCAACAAGTTTTCTAAGTCGGTGATTTACTCCAGACTTCCCTAAAGGGGGTTCAAGCAACTCTCCCAACTCTTTAATTGTTGCTTCAGGATTTTCTAGACGTACACGAGCAATTTCCTTTAAATTCTCTGGAAGTTGTTCTAATTCTTTTCTCTCATTAAGAAATTGAATAGCATTAATTGCTTCTTGAGCCGCCATAACTGATTTAGCAATATTAGCATTTTCAAAATTGGACTGCCGATTAGCTAAACCACGCATTTCACGCATAATCTTCGCCTCTTCAAATTTCAATCTTGCTTTCATCGCTCCAATTAAAGTCAAGAAATCCATTATTTCTTCAGCTTTTGATAAATAGAGTATCCAGCGATTTTTCCTTTCAATAACGCGCGCATTTAAACCAAAATCTCGAAAAATTTCTTGTAAATCTTCCGCATGTTCCTGATATACACTAGCAATTGATAACTGATACTCACCTTTTTCAGGATTATGGAGAGAGCCTGCCGATAAAAAAGCTCCTCGTAAATAGTCCTTTTTGATAAATTCATCATTTTTAACAAATTCTGGCACACCATTATCCAACATCAACGAATCTGCTAAACTTAATTCATCTAATAATTCACTCGCACCCTCAGTTATAAAAACCGTATAAACCCGATTTTTAGAGAGCGTAGTCTTTTGATGAACACGAATTTCAGCATGAACATCGTAGAGTTCTCTTAACATTTGATAAATATATTTAGCAGTTCCAGCATTTTCAGTCGTAATCGATAAAGTTAATCCATTAAAAATACCCACAGAGCCATTCATTCTGACAAGTGCCAAAAGTGCTCCAGTTGTTGCTAAATTACTTGTTAATTCTTTTTTTACATCACTTGTGAAACTCATAATTCTTTCTATACAGGACAGGATATTTTTTCCCTGCTCTATTCTTTCTGTCAGACTTTTTTCTTATAAAAATTTACTGACAAACACTCTGTCAGTAAATTTTTTAATGTCTAAACTCTTGCCTTTGTGAAATTGCGACAATTTCTTTAGCAACAGCTTCACCATTATGAAAGGCTCCGCCGTCACGAAGTTCAAGGAAGTTATTAGAGATAACGTTGACCTCTTCTGCTTTTAATGCCTCAAAATCATGGTCAACTTGAACCAGATATTCATCAAATTTATTCGTATTCATGTATTCTTCAGGAACTTCTTGAATATTCACCAAGACAGTATCAATCACTTTTGCCCCAATATGTTCATTTAATACTCGAACATGGTCAGCATCTGAAAAACGTTCTGTTTCCCCACGCTGAGTCATGATATTACAAACATAGACAATTTTAGCCGAGGTTTTCCAAAGAGCCTCGCAGATTTCTGGAATAACGATATTAGGTAAAATCGAAGTAAAAAGTGAGCCAGGTCCCAAGACAATGGTATCTGCTTCCATAATTGATTTCACTACATTTTTGGACGCAACTGGACTATCACCACTAGCTGTTTGAGTTAAATAAACATGGTCAATCAATCCCTTATAGCTAGCAATATGACTTTCACCTAAGACCTCATGACCATCCTTAAAAACAGCATGTAAGGTCAACGCGGCATCAGACGAAGGATAAATTTTCCCTTCCACATGAAAAAATTGAGCTAATGTTTGAATTGCACGATAAGTTGAACCCTGCATTTCAGAAACTGCTGCAATAATTAGATTACCCAGAGGATGACCAGCTAATTCACCATCAGATTTATCAAAACGATATTGTAAAATATCAGCATAAAACTTGGGCATATCTGACATGGCAATCAATACATTACGCAAATCACCTGGCGGTGCAATATTCACCGCTGAACGAATTCGCCCAGAAGACCCACCATCGTCTGCCACAGTTACAATAGCCGTTAAATCAATTTTTTCTTTACGAAGTGCTTTTAAGACAACTGGAATTCCAGTTCCTCCACCAATAACTACAACTTTTGGATTGCTCATGAACGATTTACCGTTTCCTTTCTACGGTCTTTATCTCTATGACTGACATTGAGATGCCATTTATCCTTCAAAGCCGCAGAGACTCTTTCAGCAAAAGCAACCGACCGGTGTTGACCACCCGTACAACCAAAAGCGATTGTTAAAACTGATTTACCTTCTTTTTTATAAGCTGGAAGAATTGGAACTAACATTTTCATCAAATTTTCATAAAATTCTTCCGACTGTGGATGTTCCATAACATAGTCATAAACTTCTTTATCTGTTCCGTTTTTATCACGTAATTCAGCAATATAATGCGGATTTGGCAAGAAACGGACGTCAAAGACTAAATCGGCATCTAAAGGCAAGCCATACTTAAATCCAAATGACATAACTTCAATTCTAAATGTAGATTCCGTACTAGAAGCAAATTTTTGTAAAATTCTTGCTCGAAGATTTCTTGGAGTCAATTCGCTTGTATCAATAACCACTTCTGAAAGATTTTTTAAATCAGCTAAAATTTCACGTTCTTTAGTAATTCCATCAAGCGTTCTACCATCAATAGCAAGAGGATGACTTCTTCTAGTTTCCTTATATCTTGAAACCAATTCAGTATCATTTGCATCTAAAAATAAAAGTTTGAAATTAACAGACCCGTTATCAGTCAATTCAGTCACAATACTTTGAATATCTTCAAAGAAAGCGCGTGAACGCATATCGACAACCAAGGCAACTTTATCAATCTTATTATCTGGTGTATTCAAAAGGCCCACAAATTTTTCAATTAAATTTGGTGGCATATTATCTACCGTGAAATAACCCATGTCCTCAAAGGATTGAATGGCAACCGTTTTACCTGCCCCAGACATCCCTGTAATAATCACAATATTGAGTTTATTCTCCATTTCTCTCCTCCATTTTCATCTTACTCTTTTAAATTTTTTCTTCAATAAATCTTACTACTTCAATTTTTAATAATAGGTATCAGAGCATTGGTGCAATTAAACGAGCTAAACCTTCTTTAAAACGAACTAACTTAGAACGTTCTTCATAACGCTCTAAAGTTAATGGACGACTCAATTTCAAATCCTTCATAAAATCATTTCGTAATTTTTGAGAAATGTCATAATCATAGATAACAACATTAGCTTCAAAACATAATTGCAAACTTCGATAATCTAAATTAGCTGACCCAACTGAGGCATACTCTCCATCAATAATTAATGTTTTAGAGTGAACAAATCCATTTTCGTAAGTATAAACTTTCGCGCCATATTTAACTAAATCAGCAGCATGGAAATAAGTCGCCCAATAAACCAGTGGATGGTCCGGCTTATTTGGAATCAATAATTTAACCTGTACACCCGATAACAATGCTAATTTTATAGATTCATGTAAAGCATCAGACGGAATATAATAAGGGGTTTGAATGATAATTTCTCGCTCTGCACCCGAAATCATCTTCATGTAAGTTAATTTGATTTGCTCCTTGTCCTCATCTGGTCCCGAAGTCACAAGTTGAGTCGCTACATGACCTTCAACAATCGAATCTGGGAAATAAGGCTCTCCCTCGGTCACTTCAAAATGATGTTGAGAATTCCAGTCTAAAATAAAACGATGTTGTAGGCTATAAACAATATCACCAGTCAAACGTAAATGATTGTCACGCCAATAGCCAAATTTCTTTGTAATTGAAGCATATTCATCACCAACATTAAATCCACCCGTGTATCCAATAATTCCATCAATAACTACAATTTTACGGTATAAACGATAGTTTGTTCGTGGATTAACTAAAGGCATAATTAATGGAAAAAATTGCGCTACATGCCCACCAGCCTCCTGAAGTTCTTTAAAATTAGACATTTTTGATTTATTTGAACCCCAAGCGTCAATTAAAAGTTTAACTTCGACTCCTCGTTTTGCAGCTGCAAGTAAAGCATCATAGATTTCATGACCCATTCGATCCATCCGAAAAATATAATATTCCATATGAACATGATGTTTTGCTTTATTAATATCCTCAATCAGAGCATTAAATTTCTGACGTCCATCATTGAAGATTTTCACACCAGTATTTGTTGAAATAATTGATTTTTCTTCAACATAAAGCATATGAATCAACTGACCAATTACATGATTTTGTCTCATTTTTTTAATAAATAATCGATCTGTGTAAGATTTTTCAGCATGTTCTAATTGTTTTTCAAAACCCAACTGAAACCTTTTTCGGTCTTTAAAAATACGATAATGCGAAATGCCACGTCCAATGAGTAAATATAAAATAAAGCCTATGATAGGCAGTAAATTAACTACAAAGAGCCATGACCAAGTTGCCGCTGTTGATTTTCTTTCCCTAAAAATAATGACAAAGGATAATATAACATTAAGGAAAAAAAGCGCCAGCTCAAAAAGTGCAATAAAACTCAAAATAATCTCTCCCAATCCCCCAGTTTACTTCCTCTATTATATCAAAAAAAGCGGTATTAAACCGCTCTTATTATTCTCATTCATTTTTATTTTGCTTTTTTCAATGCACCAAATAATAGGCCTGAAACAATTGCGCCAATCAAGATGAACAAGAGATAAAGTAAAGGATTGTTTGTCAAAGCGAGAACGAAGACTCCACCATGTGGTGCCATCAATTTAATGTTTGCCATACCAGTCAAACCACCGGCTACTGCTGCTCCAATCATAAATGATGGAATTGCGCGTGCGGGGTCAGATGCACCAAACGGAATTGACCCTTCAGTGATGAATGAAAGTCCCATAACGATATTTGTCAAACCAGCATTGCGTTCTTCTTTAGTAAATTTATTTTTAAACAAGATAACAGCGACTGTAGTTGCGAGTGGTGGAACCATCCCACCAGCCATAACGGCAGCCATTGTTACTGAACCACCAGTTGAAACTGTTGCTGCTAAAGTACCAGTTGCAAAGATATAAGCAGCTTTGTTAATTGGACCCCCAAGGTCAATAGCCATCATTCCACCAACAACTAAACCAAGTACAAGGGCAGATGCTCCTGATAGACTCGCTAAGAAGTTAGAGAGACCGGTATTAATTGCTGCCATTGGGATATTGACAAAGAGCATTAGGAAACCTGTAATAAATGTTCCAACTAATGGATAAATCAAGATAGCTTTAATTCCATCAAGTGAACGAGGAAGTTTTGCAAAAGCTTTACGTAAAAGGATAATGACACCACCGGCAAGGAAACCACCAACTAGGGCTCCTAAGAAACCAGACGGAATCATTTTAGCAGGATCTAAATGACCAAATGCAAGACCAGAAGATGCCATAGAACCAGCGACAAAACCAGCAACTAAACCAGGTTTATCAGCAATAGAGTTGGCAATGAAACCAGCTAGAACAGGTAACATAAAGGCAAAAGCTGCACCACCAACATTTTTAAAGTAAGCTGCTAAAGGATGATAAACTCCTAGATTAGCCAATTGACTTTGAGGAACTCCCATTGCTTGGTCAATCAAGAAAGCAAGAGCAATAAGTATCCCACCACCAACAACGAATGGAAGCATTGCAGAAACCCCACCCATTAAGTGTTTATAGAATGCTTTTCCTAATCCACCAGATGATTCTTCTTTTACTTCATCAGATCCGTCTGCTTCATAGATTGGTGCTTTACCTGAAAGTGCACGATTAATTAATTCTTCCGTATCTCGGATGGCATGTGCAACTGGAACTTGAACCATTTCTTTACCAGCAAAACGATTCATTTCAACTTTCTTATCCGCAGCCACAATAACAGCATCTGCTTTTTGGATATCAGCTGCACTTAATTTATTATCAATTCCACGCGCACCATTGGTTTCAACTTTAATTCCAACGCCCATTTCCAAGGCTTGTTTTTTAAGCGCTTCTTCAGCCATATAAGTATGAGCAATACCCGTTGTACAAGCCGTTACAGCTACAATATAATGTTCAGCATTTTCAACAGTCTTAATTTCTTCTTGTTTTTCAGAAAAAAGCTGAATGACCTCTCTTGGATACTCAACTTTTCTCAAACGATCTTGGAAACCGTCTTTAAGAAGATAAGTTGAAAGTTGTGCTAAAGCTTCCAAGTGAGTATCATTAGCACCATCTGGTGCTGCTATCATGAAGAAAAGATTGACAGGTTGTCCATCTAATGCGGCATAGTCAACACCAACTTTTGATTTTGCGAAAAGAACGACTGGCTCATTTACCGCTGTATTTTTACTGTGAGGCATTGCAATTCCGTCGCCAAGTCCGGTTGAAGTCTGTGCCTCACGGGCCATAATTCCTGCTTTAAAAGTTGCGAAATCATTGACATAACCTTCAGAAACTAATTTATTGACCATTTCATCAATAACGGCTTCTTTGCTAGTTGCTTGGAGGTCAAGAATCATAACCTCTGTTTTAAGTAAATCTTTTATTTCCATCATTTCACCTCTGAAATATTAACTTTTTTATAAATTTCTTCCAAAAATGCTCGGCTTGGCATATCATCTGAGAATGCCTTTGAAGTTCCACAAGCGATTGCTTGTCTAAATGCTAATAGCGGGTCTTTAGACTGGCTATATTCAGCTAAAAATCCTGCAACGGTCGAATCACCAGCACCAATAGAATTTTTTAACTCTCCTTTAATCCCTTGAGCAAAATAAACTTTCTCATTTGTAAAGAGGAGTGCTCCATCACCAGCCATTGATACGATAACATTTTGAGCACCCATTTCTAAAAGTTTTTGACCATAAGGAATGATTTGCTCATTATTTTTGAAGCTTGTTTCAAAGATTGCTTCTAGTTCTTCTCGGTTTGGTTTAATGAGTAGGGGATGAGCAGGAAGCGAATCAAGTAATTTTTGACCATCAACATCCATGACAAAAGTTGCTTTTTGCTTTTGGACTTTAGCAATCAAACGCTCATAGAAATCTTCACCAAGACTTTTAGGGATTGTACCTGCAAAGACAACGATATCATCTTCTTTCAAATGATCAAATTTTTCAAGAAAATGATTAATTTCACTTTCTTGAAGTTTTGGTCCAGCCGCATCAAGACTTGTTTCGTTTTCCTGACTTTTCAGCTTGACATTAATTCTTGTCAAATCTTCTATTTCTGTGAAATCCGAATCAATCTGATTCTCATTTAAGAAATCTTTAATATATTGACCAGAAAATCCACCTAGAAAGCCTAGTGCCTTGCTTTTGGCACCTACAAGACTTAGCATGCGACTTTCCATAATTCCTTTACCACCTGCTGAAATCTGTGTTTTCCCTGTTCGGTTCACCTCACCAAGTGCTAACTCTTCATAATTCATGAAGTAGTCAAGTGCTGGGTTGAGTGTTACTGTATAAATCATAATTCTCCTTTATGTAAGACGTAGGTTTGCAAATACTAACTTTTAGTGAAATTTTTTTCACACGATTCATTTAAAAACAAACGCTAATTGTTCTCGGTAATTAATTCAACTTCTTCAGAATTAGCAAATTTGACAAAACTCATTTGTCCTAATTTAGAAGAATCGGCTAATATGAAAGCATTCTGGCTTTGTTTGACTGCTAGTCCTTTTATTGCTGCTTCTTCATGGTCTGGCGTCATTGCTCCGTGTTCATTGTCAAAGCCGTTAGCTCCAACAAAAGCACTATTGAATTGATAAGCAGAAAGTTGTTCTAAAGCCTGACTCCCAATTATTGCATCTGTTACCTTTTTCACTCGTCCACCGAGCAGATAGACGATTAATCGGTCATCTGTTAATTTTGCCAAATGACTGACAGAGTTGGTTACAATCGTTAAATAAAGATGAGATTGATTGATAAGTTCAGCTAAGATACCAGTTGTAGTCCCAGCATCTAAAAAAATAATATCCCCATCTTTAATTTTCGATAATGCTTTTTGAGCGATTTCTTCTTTTTCTTGAATGTTTTTGGAAGTTTTTTCGGAAATACTTAATTCTTCCGATAAGTCTTGTGTAAGTTCTGCACCACCATGAACTCGTCTTAAAGATTTTTCTTTTTCCAATTCATTCAAATCTCGCCTAAGCGTCGATATAGAGCAATCCATTAACGTAAGAAGTTCTTCAATCGTTGCTCTTCTTTTTAATTTTAGATAGTCAACAATCCGTCTTTTTCTTTCATTTGCTAACATTTCCATCTCCTGAATTCGTTTACAAAAATCATTATAACACCTTTATCTTTCAAAATCAATCATTAACTATCATTTTCTTCCAAAAAAACTCAAAAATAAAAAACTATCTAATAATAGTTTTTATTTAAAATGTTCAAGTAATTGATGAGCGCTTTCCAAATAGTAGTCAACAGCAACTTTTAGAGTTTCATCTTGAACGACCATATCAGCAAAATGAAGTCCAGAGGCCCCTTGTTCATTTGAACCTATAAAAGCAAAGACACTTGGAGCTCGCTTTTGATAATTAGCAAAGTCTTCCCCCGCACTTGATGGCTCTGGATATACCACTTTATCATGCCATTGCTCGGTTCTTTTCCTGATAACATCTGTCAACTCGAAATCGTTGAACGTGAGGTCCGCTTCCATTAACCATTTAATCTCTAGTTCAACATCATAAGCTTTTGCAGTGGCCTCGATAATTTGACTGAATCTTCTCTTTGTTAAGGAACGTACTTCATTGTCAAAAGTTCTTATTGTCCCTTCTAAGCGGGCATTGTTTGGTAAAACATTCCAAGTATTTCCGGCTTCAATGTGTGTGACAGATACAACAGCAGCTCTCAGTGGTGAAATATTTCTAGAAACAATTTGTTGTAGATTTTGAACGATCGCAGCACTAGCTAAAATCAAATCTTGACCTTCTTGCGGATATGCCGCAAGACTTCCTTGACCTCTTATTAAAATTTCAAAACGTTCAACGGCTGCCATTACTCCACCCTCACGTAAGCCAATTACTCCAGCTGACAAAGTAGGCATATTATGGTAGCCAATGAAAGCTTGAACATCTGAAACTAATCCTGTTTTTAGAACTTCTTTGGCTCCTTCGCCAATTTCTTCGGCAGGTTGAAATATAAGTTTGATTGTCCCACTAAACTGACTTTCCTTCTCTTTTAGAATTTTAGCAGCTCCTAAAAGACTAGTCATATGTAAGTCATGACCACAAGCACGCATTGCTCCTTTGTTTACAGAGGAAAATTCTAATCCTGTTTCTTCTAGAATAGGTAAGGCGTCAATATCTGCTCTTAGCGCAATAATCGGTTTTCCTGAGCCAATTTTTGCAACAAGTCCTGTTTTAAGCTGACTATCTATTATTTCAATTTGCCAATCTGCTAATTTTTGACGAATAAATTTTGTCGTTTCAACTTCTTTTTCTGATATTTCGGGATGGGCATGAAGATAATGTCTAATTTCAACAAGCTCTTGGTATAAATTTTCTTCAATCATAAGAATAATTGTATCAAAAATAGCGAAGGTTGCTCCTTCGCTATTTCTTGTGACTTCATTTAATTTTTAAATCAGACCCGCATCTTCTAGAAGTTCTTCAATATATGTTCCTTTGATTTTCTTAAGTCCAACTTTGAGCGCTTGTTTTTTAATAAATGAGAGCTCTAAATCTTCTAATTTTTGCTTATCTGATAGATAGTAGGCTGAACTTGCTAAAGTTCGTAAATCATAAGCCGAAGCATAGACTTCCGGAACACCGCGATCAACATTTAATAATTGATAAACAGCTTCCATCGCAGTTCTGACTGAATACTCGGTTGTAAAGACTGTATCACGCTCAGTTTCCGCAAAATTTCCTAAAAACGCTAAATTGATTGATTGTTCAGGTACTACAAGAGGGCGATCCCCTGGTTCACGAAGCATGAAATAAGAAGTAATGAAGGGCATATATACTGGGATTGTATTAGTATTTTCTTTAACAAATACTTCAATTTCTTCTTCTGGCATTCCTAAATGATAAAGTAATTCTTGAGTGATTTCTTCACCTGTACAATCTTCAATTGGTTTTTTGATATAGTTCCCAGGTGTATTTGAAAGAAGACCATAAACCCAAGTTACTGTTTCTTGGTCATTTTGTTCTTTAAAATGAGGTTGGCGGTGAGTTGTAAATGAAAGGAGCCAATTTGAATCTTTAACAGTAATAATTCCTCCTGTGACAACTTTTCCTGAACGCAATTGACGATGTGTTAATTTTTCAAAATAAGGTTGAATCTTTAAATTTTTCCAAGTGACAGTTGCTGATACAACCCAAGCTTCTTTTGGAATGTCCTTACAAAAAACATCTGGATGTCCAAATTCTTCTGATTGTTTAGCTAAATTTTGCCAAAGTTTCCAAGAGCCACCAAGTTCACTAGTTTTCGGAGCGGCTTGTGTTGGTGAACCTTGAGTTGAACTTTCTGTAATTGAACCATTTGTGACAAAAACTAAGTCATTTTCTGTCAGTTCTTTTATTTTTTTGTCAGCAAATACAATAGCTTTTGCTACCTTTTTGCCATTTGAAAAGTCAACTTCAACATTTTCAACCTGTGCTCCATATTTAAAATCAACTCCATGATCTTTTAAGTATGAAATTAATGGTTTTACTAGCGATTCATATTGATTATATTTTGTAAATTTTAGGGCAGAAAAATCAGGTAACCCCTCAATATGGTGGATGAAACGCATAATGTAACGACGCATTTCAATAGCTGAATGCCATTTTTCAAAAGCAAACATTGAACACCAATAAAGCCAAAAATTTGATTCGAAGAACTCATCAGTAAAGCAAACTTCTATTGTTTTACCTACAAGTAGTTCTTCTTTAGTCATGAATAATTTGATTATTTCTTCTTGAGCTTTTGGACTTAGGGTAAATTTTCCATCATCATCAACCCGTTCACCACGATTATGGATAATACGACAGTTAGATGAATTTGGGTCATCCCGGTCAATTCGATAAAATTCATCTAAAACAGATGCATTGTCCACTTCTAATGACGGAATTGTTCGGAATAAGTCCCAAAGACATTCAAAATGGTTTTCCATTTCACGTCCACCACGAACAACGAAACCATCATGTGGAATAAAGGAACCGTCAAGAGAACCTCCTGACAACGGTAACTCTTCTAAAATATGAATACGGTCCCCTGACATTTGACCGTCACGAATTAAAAATACTGCTGTTGCAAGCCCTGCAAGGCCTGCCCCAATAATATAAGCTGATTTTTGATCAACATTTTCTGGTTTTCTTGGGTGAACGAAAGCTTCATAATTTCCATTTGTATAACGCATAATAATTAACCTCCTCTAATCTAAACAACATCAGTTTGACTAAATTTTTTAGTCTCTTTACTTCTAATTCTCCTCCAATCTCTTACTAATTTCATCATAGTACAAGAAGAAAATGATTGCAAGAATCTGAAATAGTTTTTAGACAACATGTCTATTTTGTCCAATTTTTATAAAAAAAAGCACTGAAAAAAGAATCAGTGCTTTTATAAATTATTATTTGCTTTCTTCAAAGTCACCATCAAATGTATTATCATCTTTTGGAGCTTCTTGAGCATCAGTTGCTTGTCCAGCTTCACCTTGAGCTGCATTTGCTTGTTCATAAAGTTTTACAGCGAGGTTTTGAGCGATTTCAGAAAGTGCTTCTGATTTAGCTTTGATATCATCAATATCTTCACCTTCAAGCGCTTTTTTGAGTTCTTCTTTAGCTTCTTCAGCTTTTTTAACTTCAGCTTCTTCTACTTTTCCTTCAAGGTCTTTCAAAGTTTTTTCAGTTTGGAAAACTAAAGCATCAGCTTCATTACGTGTATCAACTTCTTCTTTACGTTTTGCATCAGCGTCAGCATTTGCTTCAGCATCTTTCATCATTTTATCAATTTCTTCATCAGAAAGACCTGAGTTTGATTTGATAACGATTGTTTGTTCTTTTTGTGTACCAAGGTCTTTAGCTTTAACAGAAACAATACCATTTTTATCAATATCAAATGTTACTTCGATTTGTGGAATACCACGTGGTGCTGCAGGGATATCTGTTAATTGGAAACGACCCAAAGTTTTGTTATCAGCTGCCATTGGACGTTCACCTTGAAGGACATGAATATCTACAGCAGGTTGATTATCAGCAGCAGTTGAGAAGACTTGTGATTTAGAAGTTGGGATAGTTGTGTTACGGTCAATCAATTTTGTGAAGACACCACCCATTGTTTCAATACCAAGTGAAAGTGGAGTAACGTCAAGGAGAACAACATCTTTAACGTCACCAGTAATCACACCACCCTGAATTGCTGCACCCATAGCAACAACTTCATCAGGGTTTACTGATTTATTTGGTTCTTTGTTTGTTTCGTGACGAACAAGTTCAACAACAGCAGGGATACGAGTTGAACCACCAACCAAGAGAACTTCGTCAATATCAGAAGTTGACAAGCCAGCATCAGAAAGGGCTTGGCGAACTGGTTGACGTGTCGCTTCAACAAGATCATGTGTCAATTCATCAAATTTAGCACGAGTCAAAGCCATTTCCAAGTGAAGAGGGCCAGCAGCACCAGCTGTGATGAATGGCAAGCTGATTTGAGTAGTTGTTACACCTGAAAGGTCTTTTTTCGCTTTTTCAGCGGCATCTTTCAAACGTTGCAAAGCCATTTTATCTTGGGCAAGGTCAATTCCGTTTTCTTTCTTGAATTCGGCAACCATCCAATCAATGATTTTTTGGTCAAAATCATCACCACCGAGTTTGTTGTTACCAGCAGTTGCAAGAACATCAAAGACACCATCACCTAGTTCAAGAATTGAAACGTCGAATGTACCACCACCAAGGTCAAATACAAGAATCTTTTCATCTTTATCTGTTTTATCAAGACCATAAGCAAGAGCTGCTGCTGTTGGTTCGTTAACGATACGTTCTACTTCAAGACCAGCAATTTTACCAGCATCTTTAGTTGCTTGACGTTGAGCGTCATTAAAGTATGCAGGTACAGTGATAACTGCTTTTTCTACTTTTTCTCCAAGATAAGCTTCTGCTGTAGCTTTCAAGTTTTGAAGAATCATTGCTGAAATTTCTTGTGGTGTATATTCTTTACCATTTGCAGAAACTTTTTCAGATGTTCCCATTTTTGATTTAATAGAAATAATTGTTTCTGGGTTAGTTACCGCTTGACGTTTTGCAGCGTCACCGACAATGATTTCACCATTTTTGAAAGCTACAACTGAAGGTGTTGTACGATTTCCTTCTGGATTTGGAATAATTTTTGATTCAGTTCCTTCAAGAACTGCTACTGCTGAGTTTGTTGTACCAAGGTCAATACCGATAATTTTAGACATATTATTAAATCTCCTTTATTTCTTATTACTTATGAATAGTTTAAAGACTTTGCGGTCAATTTATTTTTTAATTTACTGTGCTACGACAACCATTGCTGGACGAAGTAAACGTTCGTGAAGTTGGTAACCTTTTTGGAAAACTTGCACGATGCTGTCAGCTGGATGTTCATCATCAGCTGGAACAGTTTGAACAGCCATATGAAGATTATGGTCGAAACTTTCATAAGAAACTTCTTCAACGCCTTCTTCTTTAAGCGCTGAAATCAAGCTTTCTTGGACCATTTCAAGGCCTTTTTTTACATCATCCGTTAATCCTTCAACAGCAAGTGCACGTTCAAGATTATCTAGTGAAGATAAGATTTTTTTTGCTAAATCTTGTGAACGATATTTGATAAGTTGCAAACGTTCTTCATTTCCACGACGTTGTACGTTTTGCATTTCTGCAGAAACGCGAAGGAATTTATTTTCCCACTCAGTCGCTAACTTTTGTGCTTCATCAAGTTCGTTGATTTCTTCTTCAACAATATCCTCAAGTGCTTCCTCTGTTAACTCCTCAGTCACTTCTTCATCAACTTTTTCATTTTTGATTTCTTCTTTAGTTTCTTCGGACATAGGCCCTCCTTTTTTAAATAACTTTTTTATCATTTACTAATTTCATAATGGTTACCATCAAGATAACGATAATAGTCACTCAGCTTCATAGTTAAAACTTTAGCAACTAAGTCAAGAACTGATAACGTCCTTTGATAATCCATTTCTACAGGTCCAACGACTGTTAGAGTACCAAAACCGCGATATGGAATAACAAATTTTTGCGAAATAATCGTTAAATTTTTCATGTATTTTTCGTCATTGTCAAATTTAACGGCACGCATTTCATCGTTATTAGTGATCTCGCGAATTTCATGAAGCATCCGTTCATCATCGCTAAAGAGTTTATATAATTCTGCAAGATTGTCAGTTGCATAATCAAAGATATTTTTACGCCCAGCGACGGTCAGCCGTTCTTTGAACAAATCATCAAAAATTGATACAAAGAGTTGGAGAACTTCACTCGTAACTTTGAAATAACGTTGAACAATCTGTGGAATCTCTGTTCGTAAAGTATAGTGAATATCAATCACTTTTTTACCAACCAGACGTTCTTTAACTAGATTACTAAAGACTGCTAAATCAGCTTCGGTCATCGATTTTGGAAGAATAAATTGATTTGTTCTTACTTCACCAGTCCCTAATGTTATAACTGAAAGTACTGAATGACTATCCAGCATGACCATTTCAAATGAAACTAATTGTTGGTCACGTTGGGGAGCATTAAGAACAAAGCTTGTCAAACCAGTGAGTCCTGATAAACTTTTAGCTGCTGTTTTAAACAGGTCAGATAGGCGATAAAAATCACCATCAAAAGCTTTCATCACTTTAAATAAGTCATTTTGACTAAATTCATCTAACTGGATGACATTTTCTACAAAATACTTATAACCTGAAACACTTGGAACACGTCCACTTGAGGTGTGTTCTTTTTGAATCAAGCCTAGTTTTTCCAAAACTTTCATGTCGTTTCGGATTGTAGCGCTAGAAGCTTGAATACTATCAAGGAGCGACTTTGAACCGATTGGCGTATGCTCTTTGGCATAAAGAGAAACAATCAAATTTAAAATTTGTCTTTGACGTTCTGTAATCATGACTACTCCTTTCTCCACAGATAAGAAGTTCGGCAAAACTTCTTTCGCAAGCTCAAAAATTTCTTGAGCCTTTGACTTCTGTTTAGTATCTACAAGCTTTTTTCTGTTTTAGCACTCTTCATCTCTAAGTGCTAACAAATTTATTATAACCCTTTGTTTATACCTTGTCAAGCAAAAAGACATAAAAATTAGCACTCTTTTTATTAGAGTGCTAATTTCATTTATAAAAGATTGGAATCTTTGGATGTTTGCCAAATATTCATGACTGTAATTACCATTACAGCAATGACAAAGAGGCTTTCATACTTTACTTCATGTTGAATGAAAAGTATGGCATAATCTATAATCAAAAGTGCCGAAATAATTTCTAAAAGTATAAAAGTAAAACGCCAAAATTTCAATAATAGAAAGATTAATAAAGCAAAAATCAATAAATAGATTAAACTTTGCCAACTCGTAATTGTTGACGAAATTTTAGTCGTTAATGTTTTTATATTTGTCGATAAGTTATTAAAAAATTGACTAAAGAAATTATTATGAACAAGGAGAACTTTAATCATTTCCGAGACACTGTAAATAAATAGAGCAACATTAACATAGAGTAGAAGTCTGGTTCGGTTTAGCATGATTTCATTTCCTTTATGCTGGTAATAGTTTTAGATATTCTTCTAAAGTAAGATTGTGTTCGGTCATATATTTAGCATTTTCTAAACCAACATATCTAAAATGCCAGTCTTCATAACCAATTCCTGTCTCTGCCTTTTTCCCTTCTGGAAAACGAAGAACAAATCCATATTTGGGAGCAATTGCTGCAACTTGTTTTGCATATTGACTCTCATTTAGGCTATCAATATTACTCATATCAATCGCTAATCCTGTTTGATGTTCTGAACTTCTTGGCGGCTGAGAATAAGTTTGTACATTTTTTATCGCTTCTTCTTCTGAAATTGGATTTCCACTTGAATTTACTGTTCCTTGACCATTCATTTCTGCTTGGACATAAGATTGATAAAGCCCTTCTTGATATGAGACTGACCGATAACCTGAGATTAAATGTTCAGCTGGTGATATTTGTTGGGCTGCTGCTAAAAATTGTTGAACCGCTGATGCTATCCTTTGATCAACTTGAATCCCATTTACGGTTGCCAGTGTTGGGTTCATTTCATCTTTAGGTGATTTTCGACTCACCAATACTAAATCCCAATCTGATTGTTTAGCGTCAGGTAAATCCTTTTTCTTTGCCGCCTCTTTAGATGACGAAATACTTGTTTTTTTAGATGATTCGTTTGTTGAATTTGACTTATCATTGGTGATAAAAATAAATCCCAAAGCACAAACGATCAAAAGAACAAGCACGATTAAACTAAATGTTATTCTTCTTTTCATTTTTTAGCTAACTTTTCACTCCCTATTTCTCGATAAGACATGTCTCCAACTTTTCCAATGGTAAATTTTCCATCCTCAAAACTTAAATGAGTGACAGAACCATTATCAAGACCATGTGGACGAGGGAGTTCTGGGTGAGCGAGTTTTACAAAAGTTCCAATGGTCATTCCATGGCTGACAATAACAATATTTTTAGCCCCTTTTGCTTCAGATTCCTTGGCAATATCTGTAAAACCATCCATGATACGTCCTGAAAGTTTTTCCCATGGTTCAGCCCAGCCAGCAGTATCAACTTCAAAAATCGCATTAGCAATTACTTCATCTGGAGGAAATTCGTCGGTATGATGATTTCCAGTTTCGGTAAATATTCTTGGTAAAACGCCATCAAAAAGTTCTCCGTCATAGCCACCATCAAATGAACCAAAACACCACTCACGGATTCTTTTATCATAAGTGTATGGAATTCCTTCATTATCAGAATTAGCCAAGATAAAACCCATTGTCTGGATTGTACGTCCAGAATCAGATGAATAAGCTCGGTCAAATTTAATGCCTTTTTCTTTGAAGCCTAGACCAAGTTCAATAATTCCTTGTTCTCCTGCCGCAGTTAAAGGTGTATCAGACCAACCTTGCGCTCTGCCAATTGTATTAAACATTGTCTTCCCATGTCGAACTAAATAAATATTTACCATTTCTACTCCCTTTTTATTGATTCTAACAAAAAAATTACGATAGGATATTTCTATCTATATAGAAAATTACAGCCATTCCTGTTTAATTGTAAAGTAGGAACCTCTTATCTCACCTGCGAGTTTTGAACGTTGGCGTGCAAATTTGAATTTTCCCTCAAGTTCTTTGGGGATTTCCATACCCACTGACAACTTTATTCCAACTGCCCGTTTTGGTTTCTTGCCCTCTTGTCCAACTTTTTCATAGAGCAGATTTAAAACCATACCGTCTTCGTAATAGAATTCAGGCCAATAGAGTTCATCATTTTCATAGATAGCAACTTCGAGTATTTTTGCTGAAAATTTTAAATTACGTTCTTCAAGTAAAATTTTCTCAAACAAAGCGACTTCGTCGGCTTTTTCATGAGCTGGATATGTGAGATACTCAAATTTATACTTATTCCAAAAATAACGTGCTTCATTAGCTCGTAAACCTGCTAAAGAATCGGCTACCGGCGAAGTTTCCAAGCCAACTGTTTCTAAATCTTTAAAATTCACTTTGTAAGCCATAAAATAACCTCCGTATTTTTTCACTTCTTCCATTATATCATTTTTGGAAGCGCTCATCATTTTTTAGAAATGTTTAGGAGCTAAATTTTAAAAGTATTTTTAGTTTTTAAATGAATGAATTGGTGCTGGAATTTGACCGCCACGAGCAATAAAATCTGCTGACGACGCTTTGTTTACTTTCATAACTGGTGCTACACCGAAAAGTCCACCAAATTCAATTTGTTCGCCTTCTTTGCCCATTGGAATAATCCGTACTGCTGTCGTTTTTTGATTAATGACCCCGATGGCGGCTTCGTCAGCAATCATTGCTGCAATGGTAGATGCCGGTGTTTCTTCAGGAATTGCAATCATATCCAAGCCAACTGAACAAACACAAGTCATGGCCTCTAATTTTTCAATATTCAATGCCCCAGAATTGACAGCGGCAATCATTCCTTCGTCTTCTGAAACTGGGATAAAGGCGCCTGAAAGTCCACCAACACGTTCAGCTGCCATAACTCCGCCTTTTTTCACAGCGTCATTAAGCATGGCTAGGGCGGCTGTTGTTCCATGAGTCCCAACAGTTTCAAGTCCCATTTCTTCCAAAACGCGTGCAACCGAATCGCCAATTGCTGGTGTAGGTGCAAGTGATAAATCAACTATTCCAAATTCAACATTAAGTCTTTCTGAAGTCATTTGACCAACAAGTTGACCAATTCTTGTAATTTTAAAAGCTGTCTTTTTAATGGTTTCAGCTAAAATATCAAAAGATTCTCCGCGGACTTTTTCAAGAGCACGTTTAACTACACCAGGTCCTGAAACTCCAACATTGATAATCGTATCTGCTTCCCCAACTCCATGAAAAGCTCCTGCCATAAATGGATTGTCTTCAACGGCATTAGCAAAGACAACAAGTTTGGCATTGAGCCATTTATCACCTTTAGACATGATTTTAATGGTTTCACCCATATCTCGAACTGCTGTCATATTAATACCTGTTTTAGTTGAACCAACATTTACCGAAGCACAGACGCGCTCAGTTGCTGCTAGGGCTTTAGGCATTGATTTAATCAAAATTTCATCACCTTTTTGATAACCTTTTTGCACAAGAGCAGAATAGCCACCAATAAAGTCAATGCCAATCTCTTTTGCTGCACGGTCCATCGCAAGAGCAAGTGGTGTGTAATCATCAGCAGCTGTTGCTGCTCCAATAATTGCAATGGGTGTTACAGAAACACGTTTATTAACAATTTTAATACCGAGTTCATGTCCAATCTCGTTACCTACTTCAACAAGTTTTCCTGCTTTTTTGACAATTTTTTGATAGATTTTTTCAGCTGCTTTATCAATATCAGCATCGATACAATCAAGAAGACTGATTCCCATTGTTATTGTGCGAATGTCGAAATTTTGTTCTTCAATCATCGCAATTGTTTCTTTGATATTTTGAATATCCATTATTTAATTTCCTTAGTTTTGATTAAAATTTTACTGACAGAAATTTTTTTCGTGCTGTCAGTAAAAATACTTTTAAATAAAAGTCATTTATTGGCTAATTTTTTTCTGTCAGTAAATTATAATTTGTGCATGGCGTTAAAAATTGCTTCATTTTGAACATGAATATTGACACCCAAGGCTTCACCTTTTCTTGAAAGTTCTGCTTGAAAGGCTGAAAAATCACTATTTTGTGTTTCAACTACCATCATCATGGTAAAAGCTCCACTCATCAAGGTTTGTGAAATTTCAATGATATTTGCTTCAAGTTCTGCCAATGTTGCTGTGACTCCAGCAACAATCCCAATTTTATCTGCTCCTACTACTGTTACAACTGCGCGCATTTTGTTTCTCCATTCAAATTTTTATCCTATTATAACATTTTTATTTAAATTTTCAGTCAATTTTCTTGTCAGTAAAATAAACTTTTGCTGACAGCTCTGTCAGTCAAAATCATTCATGATTTATTGGCTAGTTTTTGCTATAATCAGCTTATCATGACTTTAAAAACTTTTTTTAATTTTACACGTATTCAAACCTTACCCGCAGCATTATTATCACCGATTGCTGGCTGTCTTTTTGCCTTTTGGTACTTTGGAAGTTTTCATTTTTGGCCTACGCTTCTATTTTTTATTGGTTTAGCAAGCATTAATCTTTTTGTTTCGGCTTGGAATAATCTGATGGATTATCAAAAAGCACTTGATCCTGAGTATAAGAAATGGAATATTATCGTTGCTAAATCGATTAATCCTAAACTTGCTTTAAACATTTGTTTGGCACTTTTAGCGATTGATGTAGTCGTTGGACTCATTGTTCTTTCCTTGACTAATCTTGCGATTTTACCAATTGGTGGACTTTGTTTCTTAATTGCTATTTTCTATACTTATGGTCCTTTTGCTTTTTCTCGTTTTCCTTTGGGCGAAATTTTAGCGGGTCTTTGCGAAGGGTTCTTTGGTTTTTTCCTTGCTGTCTATATTAATTCTTATGATAAAGGCTATTTTTTCATTAATTTTGACAGGAATTGGTCCATGACATGGACTTGGGACTTTAAAATTCTTTTACCAATCCTTCTAGTCGGTCTGATGTGTTTCGTTCAAAATTTTAATATTATGTTTTCTGATAATATTTGCGATTTAGAACAGGACATTCGCAATGAGCGTTATACTTTACCTTATTATCTAAAGATTCCACTCAGTTTAAAAGTATTTACTGGACTATATTTATTTGCTGGACTTTGTATTTTAATTGCCATTGCTTTGGGAATTTTACCAATTTGGTCATTATTAATGAGCGTCATTGCCCTGAAAGTTATTCCTAATATTAAAAAATTTAGAGCCAAACAAAGTAAATCAGAGACTTTCCACCTTCAAATTGACAATCTGATGTTATTTAATGCTTCTCTTGCCCTTACGTTGTTACTGGGAATTATGTTTAAGTAAAATAAAAAAGCGCTTAGCGCTTTTTTTACTTTTCCAAAGAGAAATCCATGACGACCGGCTGGTGGTCCGATGATTTGAATTGGTTATCAATGGTTTGTATTTTTAAGTCTTTTATATTATTTGAAACAAGAAATCCGTCAATAATTCCAAATGTATTTTTGGGATTTTTCTTATCATAGGCATAATCAAGTGAACGAACAGTTGGGGCATTGGTTGGTGCGACCACTCGCATTCCTTTTGTCAAATTTTCCGTGGGAAATTCCTTCATCCATGTTAATTCTGGATGAGCTTTACCAGCTAGGGCATGGTTATAATCAGCCCCACAAATGACATAATCTCCTTTAGAAACATACTTTTTCATCTCATCAAATAAAGTCAATAATTGTTGTTTTTGAATTTTTTGGTCAGTGATAAATGCTGACAGATGTGTATTAAAGATGACGAATTTTTTATCTGAATTCTTAATTGGCAAAATACTGACAGAAAAAGCTCGGTCTAAATCAAAAAATTTATTAAAATTAGTTTCGATAGGCAACTTATATCTTGTTGAACTTTCAATTTCATATTTAGAATAAGTCATAATTCCAGATTTAGCTTTTCCAATTGGCTTGGTCACCGGATAAAAAAGAAAGGCTGAATCGTAATTCTGTGTCAGAACACTGGTATAATCGGGAAGGACAGCACGAACCATTTGAGGTTCATTTACTTGTTGGCTGCGATCTCCTTGCCAATCAATTTCTTGAATATTTCCAAAGTCTGGCTTCTCTTTATTAATAAGTCTGATATCTTCTTGAATTGCAGATTTGACAGCAGATTTACTATAAGCTCGCACATCATCCCCACCATCCATGAAAAAATTGAAAGAAGGAGGGTAAGACCCATAACCGATATTAAAAGTCATCATTTTATAGGTTTGCCCCAGCTCAACTTGCTGAGTTTGAGGATTTTTAATTGTCTGCTTCATATCATTAGGAAGGCGATGATATTGTGCATAAACATAGATGATATAAGACCCAATAATCAGAGCAAATACTAAAATAATGCTGACAAGGATTTTTCCAATTAACTTTAAGCGATTTTTCATATTATTCACTAAATAATTCTAGGAAAATTTACTGACAGCCACTCCTAAACAGTCTGTCAGTAAAATATTTGTCCCAAACTTATTTACTTTCTTCAATCATTTTTAAAACTTCTTGTGTTGAGCGAACTCGTCCAAGGCGTGGGAAAATTCCCTCAACAATTCCTTGATGGAGTTGCCCATTAAAATCTGTCATTGCATCTTCAATAGCAATAACTTGATAACCATGCTGGAAAGCTTCACGGGCCGTAGTATCACAACCGATCGTTGTAGCAATTCCAGTCAAGAGGATTTCATCAATTCCACGATGACGTAATTGGACATCTAAATCCGTGCCGTAAAATGCGCCCCAGTTATGTTTAGCGACATGAATGACATTATTATATTCTTTATCATAAGCTTCAGGCATGACAAAATCAGCAAAATCTGTCGGAATTTGTCCTTGTGCAACAGCTGGATTGTCAGTTTTTGGTTTTAAAGTTTCGCCACCGTAGTTTTTGACGTGAACAAAAACAATTAAAGCGCCTGTATTTTTTAAACTTGTTACAAGTTCTTTATTTTTAGCTAAAACCTCTTGTGCAGAATAAGGAGCAAATCCCTCACGCCCTGCAATTCCTTTTTGTAGGTCAATAATAACCAAGGCTGTTTTTTCTAAATTCAAAGTTGTCATATTTTTTTCTCTCAAATTTTAGCCTCTTTTATGTGGCTTTTTTCTTCCGTCAGTAAATTTTTTGCCATTATCTTTTTTGTCAGTAAATTTGCCCTTAGCAGCTTTACTGTAAAATGGTTTCTTGGCTAATTTCTTTTTCTTTTTATCAAATTCAGATTTCTCGTCAGCTCTTCTGCCATTTTTTGATTTATTAGCAGATTTGTCAGTAGATTTTGGCGCTACTGATTTAACCTTAAGAGATTGATTTGATTTTTTGCGACCTTTATGATCAGGTTTTTTCTTCGCTTTCGCTGCTTTATCAATCAAATCTAATTCTGAGGGTAGATATTCAAAATCAATCTCCCCAGTCATTCTATCAGCTTTGACAACTTTTATTTTAATAGGCTGACCAATTTTAAAGGTAAGTCCACTTCGTTCGCCAATAAGCGCCAACATTCTTTCTTGATAATTAAAATAATCACCTTTAAGGGTTGAAATATGAACTAAACCTTCAATCGTATTTTCAAGTTCAATAAACATTCCAAAACGGGTAACTGAAGCAATAATCCCTTCATACTCTTCACCCACATGTTCTTCCATGAATTCGGCTTTTTTCATTTTTTCAACTTCACGTTCAGCATCAACCGCCCGGCGTTCACGATGACTAGAATGTTCTGCAATTTCAGGAATTTTATCTTCCCATTTTTGTAAAATATTAGCTGATGTTTTTCCCTCACCAATTTCACGAATCAATCGATGAACCAACAAATCGGGATAACGACGAATTGGTGAAGTAAAGTGCGTATAATTTTCCGCAGCTAAACCAAAGTGCCCCTCATTGTTTTCTGAATAACGCGCTTGTTGCATACTCCGTAACAACATAGTTGACAAGACCATTTCTCCAGGCTGACCTTTAATTTTCTTCATGAAAGCTTGTAAAACCTTCTGATCAATACCATTTGAAGTTCCTTCAATCTGCATTCCAAAAGTTGCTGCAAAATCAATAAAACGTTGCAATCTATCAGCTTTTGGTTGTTCATGAATCCGATAGATAAAAGGCAGACCATGCGCTTCAAAATGTGTCGCGACTGTTTCATTCGCTTCAAGCATGAATGATTCAATCATTCGCTCAGCAATGCCACGTGTTCGTTTTCTAATTTCAATTGGCAGTCCTTTTTCATTGACAATGATTTTAGCTTCTACTGTATCAAAATCAATGGCCCCGCGTCTTTTACGCATGGCTTCTAAAATATGGTGAAGTTCAACCATTATTTTTACAGAATCTGCAATTTTAGCATATTTTTCAAGTGCTGCCTCATCTCCTGCAATCATTTGATTAACGGCATCATAAGTCATTCTTTCTGTCGTTTTAATAATTGATTGAGAAATTTGATAGTTGATCACTCGACCTTCAGGACTAATTTCCATGACACAAGACTGTGTTAGACGATTGATTCGAGGATTCAATGAACAAATTCCATTAGAGAGACGTTCGGGCAGCATTGGAACTACTCGATCCGTCACATAAACAGAAGTTCCACGTTCGTAAGCTTCTTTATCTAATGGAGAATTTTCAGTGACGTAGTGTGAAACGTCCGCAATATGTACTCCTAATTCATAGTTTCCATTTTCCAAACGTTTAGCATGCACAGCATCATCAAGGTCTTTTGCGTCTGCTCCATCAATTGTAAAAGTGATTTCATTACGATAATCGACCCGTCCCACAATTTCATTTTCTGGAACTTCTTCTGGAACAGCTTCAGCTTGGTCTAAAACTTCTTTTGGAAATTCAGAAACAATATCCATTGAAGCCAAAACTTCCAAAACGTCAATTCCTTGGTCATCTGCTTGACCAATAATTTCAGTGACTAATCCTTGCATTGTCTGTGGAAATTCCTTATCTGGATAATGAGTGATTTCAACACGAACAATCGCTTTATTTTCAGGAATTAATCCTTCATTTCCTAAATAAACACGATAAGGGATTTTTTTATTCCGAGATTTAACAAAACCAATCAGTCCTGTTTGCTCTTTTTCATCATAATTCAAAGCTACAAAAGTTCCAACAACCTGATGGACGTCATGGCGAATGATTTCGACAACATGCCCTTCAGCAGAAGTTCCTTTGAGCGCATTGGCATTTTTATCAATTTCAATAAAAACTTCGTCACCATCAAGGGCGAAAGCCGTTTGGCCTCTTGCGACAAAAACGTCTGGTTCTTCAGCATCAATGCTGACAAAACCAAAGCCAGCTGCATTGGCCCGGAAAATTCCGCTGATTACAACTTTTGCCTCTTCTTTTTTGGCTAGTTCAACTTTACCTTTTGCAGTAAAATTAAGCAAATGCTTGGCTTCTAGTGAAGCTAAAGTTTTGACAAATACTTTGTAATCTTTAGCCTTATTCATATGTAACGCAACTGACAATTCTTCTACTGACAGTGCTTTTTTTGAACTATTCTCAAGATAGTCCATGATTACTTCTCTAATACTCATTATATTCTCTCAATGAACTTTTTGACCACAAAAATTGGACAAAAAGCCCCTTTCTTTTTTTGTTTCAAATATTAACTTGATTTTTTAGCTAATATTTTAAGAGATTATCAGTGGTATTAATCATTTTATCAGACATTTTTGACTGATAGAATCAATTCTACCACTGACAATTTGGACAACTAAACATTTGACGCAATTAGAAAAACATTTATAAGAAAATAAAATACGGACTGTTTTCAGCCCGCAATTTTAACGTGTTGATAAAACAACAAGAGCAAATCCAATAACTAGCCATAAGCCAATCATGATTGCTGTAAAACGCTGCATCACTGCCTCAAAACCGCGCGCTTTACGACGTTCAAACAATTCACCTGTTCCACCCGAAAAAGCATCTGCTGCTCCATCTTGTTTTGAAGGTTGCATGAAAATCGCTACAATAATAAATGCTGAAACTACAAGCATTGCAACAAGCAAAATGTCATAAATTACTTTTTCCATAGTCTTATAAATTACTTAGGCGATAAACCTAATCTCCTTTTTCAAAATTGCGTTACTTACATTTTACCATATTTTCGATTAAAAGTCATTCCGAATCCTTTAATAAAAAATTACTGACGATTTTGTCAGTAATTTTTTTATTTTAATCAAGTTCAGCTACAAATTTATAAGCTTCTTGAGCTGCTTGCGCTCCATCACCAATAGCTGTAGTGATTTGACGGAAATCTTTTTGACGAACATCACCTACGGCAAAAATACCAGGTAGACTTGTTCTCATATGGTCATCGGTAATAATCCAACCGGCTTCATCAGTAATTCCAAGATTACCAGCAAATTCAGCAACTGGGTCAAGTCCCACATAAATGAAGATTCCACCAAAAGCTTTTTCAGTTACTTCACCCGTTTTAACGTTTTTATAAACAACGGATTGAACTTTTTTGTAATCCCCTTTAATTTCCATAGGAACAGAATCCCAAATAAAGTTGATTTTTTCTTCTTTGAAAGCTCTTTGTTGGATAATTTCTTGTGCACGCAATTTATCACGACGATGCATAATTGTTACTGATTGACCAAAACGAGTCAAGTAGAGAGCTTCTTCAACAGCAGAGTCACCACCACCAATAACTAAAATTTCTTGGTTTCTAAAGAAAGCACCATCACAAACGGCACAGTAGGAAACTCCGCGAGCTCCATATTCTTCCTCACCGGGAATTTCAAGCTTACGGTGATTAGCTCCTGTCGCAATAATAATTGATTTAGTGACAAACTCATCATCTTCTGTGATAATTTTTTTGTAATCCCCATGGTCTTCAATAGCCGTCACAAAACCATAAGCATTTTCTACGCCTAAACCTTCCAAAGGTTCAGCCATTTTCATTGAAAGTTCAGGACCCATGATTGTTTCATAGCCAGGATAATTTTCAATCTCAGCTGTGTTATTCATTTGACCACCAGGAACACCACGTTCTAAAAGCAAAGTTTTCATTTCAGAACGTGCAGTATACATCGCTGCAGTCATTCCCGCAGGGCCTGAACCAATGATGACAACATCATATTTCTTTTCTGTCATTTTTAATCCCTTTTCTAAGAGCTAAAGAACTCCCCTTAAATTCATAAACTCAAGCTAGCATTTCAGCAAACTTGAGCCCTTTTTTATTAGTTCTAAAAACTCTTTTTTCTAATATCTAAAATCTTATAGCACCATTTTACATTGTCAAACGATATTTTTCCATTAATTAGATTTATTTAAAGCATAAATAAAAATCAAAGTCCACGAATTCTTAGTATTACAAGTACTCCTAAAACAGCAAAACTCAGGATAGGCGTCGTTAAAATACCAACTAAAATTAAATCAAAAATTCGATTTCTTCTTTCAGTCCACGGTTTTTTCGTATTTCGCACAAGGTAAGTGAACGCATATAATCCACCTACCAATAAAACAAAGATAGCTGAAATTAATAGACCTTTTAAATAAAACTGTAAAATCATCATTTTAGTTATTAACCTCTAAATTCTTGACATGACGTGATAAAAACTCTCGTGTACGAGGATTTTTTGGTGAGTAGAAAACTTCTTGAGGAGTTCCCGCTTCAATGATTTTCCCTTGTTCAAGAAAAAGCACTTTTGTTGCAACATTATAAACAAAGTCCATTTCATGACTGACAAGAACCATTGTTTGTTTATTTTGAGCTGCATTTAAAATTACTTCTTGAACTTCACCAACTAATTCAGGGTCAAGGGCAGATGTCGGTTCATCTAAAAGTAAAAGTTTTGGTTGCATCGCTAAAGCACGAGCGATTCCAACCCTTTGTTTTTGACCACCTGATAAAAATTTTGGATAGTAATCTTTCCGGTCAGTTAGACCAACCTTATCTAATTCAGCTTCGGCAATCTCTTTTGCTTGCGCCTTAGATAATTTTTTAACCTGAATCAACCCTTCCATTACATTTTCAAGGGCAGTCCGACGTTCAAAAAGATTAAATTGTTGAAAAACCATTCCAGTCTTTCTGCGAAGTTCAAGTACTTCTTGCTTTGTGATTATCGAATAATCAATCTTTAAGTCATCAATTTCAATTTGACCACTATCTGGTCTTTCAAGATCATTTAAAGCCCGGAGAAAGGTTGATTTACCAGCACCAGAAGCGCCAATAAGGGCAACAACATCTCCTTCTTCAATTTCCAAGCTAATGTCATTGAGAACTTGATTACCCGAAAATGTTTTACTTATATTTGTAATTTTAATCATTATCGTCCTCCTTAGGCTTGGTTAAATGGGTTTTTGCTCAATGAAATTTGTGCACGATTTTTACGTTTGTCATTTGGCATTCTTACGTCTAATTTACGCTCTAATCCACGAATTAAGAGTTCAAAAATAATACAAATTGGCCAGTAAACTAAAGCTAAGGCTAAATAAGTTTCAAATAAACGGAAGGTTGAGCCCCCAATAATTTGAGCACGAGCTGTCATTTCTACCACACCTGCAACGAAGGCAAGTGAAGTTGATTTCAAAAGTCCAATCAGAGCGTTTCCTAAAGGAGCCGTTGCAACGGTTGCTGCTTCAGGTAAAGTCACACGCATAAAAACTTGGAAGTTTGTCATTCCGAGTGATTTGGCTGCTTCGATTTGTCCTTTATCAACGGATTGAATTGCAGCACGAATTGTTTCCGAGTTATAAGCTCCTTCATTGAGTGCGAAAGCAACAATGACAAAAAGCATAGCTGGAATTGTATTGACATTAAAATTCGTTCCATAATTCATATTGATTGCTTTTAAAATCAATGGAATCCCTGTATATGAAAGGTATAATTGTACCAAAATAGGGGTTCCACGAATGAAACTAACAAACAAAGCACGCAATTGATTCAAAATTGGAATTTTATTAATACGAACCAAAGCAAGAATGAGTCCTAAAAGTAACCCAAAGACCATGGCAATTATTGTCATTTCAAGAGACGACAAAATCATTTTTATAATTGGTAAAAAGGCATCTACAAATGCTGACCAACTAAAAATCTTTGTGAAAAACATGGTCCAAAAGTCATGAAAATTATACTGACCTTTGATTAAGAGAAAGGGAAGAGCTGGCAAAATAATTAAAGCCAAAAGCAAGACAATCCCAAGAATTATTTTTTTATTTTTTTTCATATTTTTTATTTTTCTAATAGGGAAAACTCTGTCAGTAAAAAAGTGACAGAGTTTATTCGGATTTATTGAACTTATTATTTAATATTTTTACATTTACTTATAAGTTCGATTTTTTACCTGACCATCACTTCTACTATTATACAAAATTTTGGTCTTTTTTTCTCCTATTTTTTACGAACTGAACTGTCAGTAAATTTTGATTGGTCAAGAGACAAATATTTTACTGACAGCTCTTCGATTTTAGGTTAAATTTCTTGTCAGTAAAATTTACTTAAACATTTCTGCTTTTGGCACGAAATCCCCACCAAGATATTTCTTGGAAATTTTCGCCAAACTACCATCAGCCTGCATTTTTGCCAAAACTCCATTCACATCTTTTTGAAGTTTTTTACCTTGCGAATCTTTGCCAAAGAGGAAATATTCATAACCGTCATGTTCAGCATCACCAGTATCCATACTGATATCTTCAATTTTTAGATTGTCAAAACCTTGTTCTTTAACTGCAGACTCTAAAGAAATCTTATCATAAAGCATGAAATCAATTTTTCCTGATTCAACTTGCGTGAATCTTGTGTTAATTGAAGTAGAATCTGCTGAGTAACTAATTTTGATTTCTTTATCTGGATTGGCTTTGTTCCAATCTTGAATTGACTTTGTATAATTTGATGCTGGATTACCAATTGTCGATTTCCCAGCCAAATCTGCCAAAGTTTTATAAGTCCCAGATTTCACAAGAACTGCATTGTTTGATTTTGAAAGTGGTGATGAGAAATAATATTTTTCAGCTCTACTTTTTTCCCAACCAAAATCATTAGCACCCATTTGGTAACGGCCAGAATCAATCCCTGGTGAAATCCCAGAAAAATCTGTCACTTGAAATTTCACTTTATACTGTGGCAATTTCTTGAAAACCGCACGAGCAACCTCAATATCGTAACCCGTTAAATTTCCTTGACTATCTGAATAAGTAAATGGCTTTGTTGCCCCATCTGTCGCAATCACAACAGATGTTGCTTTATCTGATGAATCTTTTGAACCTGATGAGCATGCAACCAAAGTTCCAGCAGCGATAAGTGAAAGAGCGGCAAATGTGACCTTTAGTGATGTTCTCATAAAAGTTCCCCTTTAAAAATTTGATAGACCTATCTTAACACGAACTTAAGTCCTTTGCCATAAAAAAAACTTATAGCCAGATTTAGCTATAAGAATAACAAAAAAATAGCAATAAATGCTATTTCCTTCTATTATATTTAATACTCTAATGCAAAATCAGCCGACATATCAGTAACTGAACTGATTTTAACTGACTCACCAGGTTGTGGTGCATGAATCACTTGGCCATTTCCAAGATAAATTCCCACATGGTCTCCACCATAAAAGATAATCAAATCTCCAATTTTGGCTTGGTCAAGTCCGACTTGTTTTCCACTTGCAATTTGGTCCCAAGTTGTACGACCAATTTCTTTACCTAAAACTTCTCTGTAGACGTAACTTGTGAATCCTGAACAGTCAAAGCCAGCTGGTGTAGTTCCACCCCAAACATAGGGAACACCTAAATATTTTTTGGCTGTACTGACAAGTTTGTCAGCTCGTGTCTGAACTTCTTTAGCAGCACTTTGTGTTTTTTCTACTTTTGAAACGGCACTGACAGTATCATTCATTGTTTTTGTTAAAACATCAAGTGAATTTGTTGCTGCTGCCAAATCTGTCAGTGAACTTTGTGCCTTATTATCATCAAATACTGAATCTGCTTTTGCAGGATTCGCAATCAGGGCAGCACTAAAACTTGTAAGAAGCGCTGCAGAAATAATTATTTTTTTCAACATTGTTAGCAAGTATAACACAAAAAAACCGCCTGACAAGCGGTTTTACAAGCTTTTAATTTTTTGTAAATTTGTTACCGAAAAAATTTACATTTAATCTTTACGTAACAAAACCACTTAAACTCATTTCTAAAATAATCCTGAGATTTTTCCATCATCAGTGACATCCATTTTTAAAGCTGCTGGATTTTTAGGAAGCCCTGGCATTGTCATCACGTCCCCCAAAAGAGCAACGATAAATCCAGCTCCAATTTTTGGAAGTAGTTCACGAACTGTAACTTCAAAGCCTTCTGGCGCCGCTAAAAGATTTGGTTGGTCTGAAAATGAATATTGAGTTTTAGCCATGCATACTGGCAAATCATTCCAACCATTTTCTTCAATTTCTCTCATCTGACGCTTAGCCTTTGGTGAATAATTGACTTTGGAACCGCCATAAATTTCTGTCACAACTTTGTCAATTTTAGCTGATAATGGCTCTTTTAGGTCATAAAGATAGCTAAAATCAGATTTTTCTTGTAACATTCCTGACAGTTTTTCGGCCAAATCTAAACCACCTTCACCACCCTTAGCAAAGACTTGGGTCAATGAAACTGGAACTCCCAATGCTTCTGTCAGCTCTTTTAATGCTGAAATTTCAGATTTAGTATCTGATGCAAACTCATTAATTGCCACAATTACTGGCAAACCGTAACTCTGCATATTTTTAATATGACGTTCTAAATTAGCAAAGCCCTTTTTAACAGCCTCTACGTTTTCCTTAGTCAATTCTTTTTTATCAAGGCCACCATGCATTTTAAGTGCACGAAGTGTAGCCACAATTACTACCGCATCAGGTTGTTTTCCGAGCTGACGAGTTTTGATATCTAAAAATTTCTCACCACCAAGGTCAGCTCCAAACCCAGCTTCTGTAATGACAATATCCGATAGTTTTAAGGCTGTTTTCGTTGCCAAAACAGAATTACAACCATGTGCAATATTGGCAAAAGGCCCACCGTGAATCAAAGCTGGCGTTCCCTCAATTGTCTGAACAAGGTTTGGTTTCAGTGCATCTTTCAGGAGCATCGCAATAGCCCCTTGAACCCCTAAATCACCAAGGGTTACAGGTTTACGGTCATAAGACTGAGCCAGAACAATTTTTCCTAAACGTTCTTTCAAATCGCTGATTGAAGTTGCCAAACATAAAACCGCCATAATTTCACTGGCTACTGTAATATCAAAACCATCTTCACGGGGCACACCATTTAAAGGGCCACCAAGTCCAACAGTGACATGACGAAGGGCACGGTCATTCAAATCAACAACACGTTTCCAAATGATTCTTCTTGGGTCGATATTTAACGGATTTCCTTGATGAAGCGAATTATCAAGAAATGCCGAAATAGCATTATTGGCAGTTGTAATCGCATGAATATCCCCTGTAAAATGAAGATTAATATCTTCCATTGGTAATACCTGTGCAAAACCACCACCAGCAGCTCCACCCTTAATTCCCATAACGGGCCCTAAAGAAGGTTCACGCAAGGCCACCATTACATTTTCACCTTGTCTTGCAAATGCATCAGCCAAACCGACAGTAACTGTCGATTTTCCTTCACCAGCAGGTGTGGGATTAATTGATGTCACCAAAACAAGTTTTCCTTCAGACTGTTGGTCAAATTTATCTAAAACCTCTAAAGGAATTTTAGCTTTGTATTTACCATAAAGTTCGATATCATCAAATGATAGTCCAATCTTTTCAGCAATTTTGGTAATAGGTTGAATGTCAGCAGCTTGAGCAATTTCAATATCCGTTTTCATAATTCTCCTCTAAAGGCTTCTCATATTTGAGTTTAATTATACTAATTTTAATATTATTCTAACAAAAAATGAAGGAATTTTCCCTTAATAGTATTTCTTTTGGCAGGCTTAACTAAAAATTGTTCGGAAATAAAAAAACTAGCTTTCGCTAGCCTTTAGATTTTTTCAATTTTAACAGCTGTTCCATAAGCAGCGACAGAATCAATATTTTGGAAAGTCGATGAGTCAAAACGCATCGCAACAATTGCATTTGCTCCTTTGGCTTTAGCTTCCTCTCTCATACGATCAATCGAAGTTTCACGGGTTTCATGTTGAAGTTTTGTATAACCATTTATTTCGCCACCTACAACAGTTTTCATCTGTTGACCGGCACTTGAAAATAAATTTCTTGAACGCGTTGTTAATCCGAAAACTTCACCATATACTTCAGTAATTCGATAACCAGCCACTTCATTTGTAGTCACAATAAGTATTTCTTCCATTTTATTTCTCTTTTCATAAAGCATAATTTTAAAATAATTATAGCATGACTAAAAAAATAGTCAACAATTTTTATTTACTACTTTTAGTTTTGGTAAAGAACTTCAAATTCTTCGCAAAGCACTTCCATATTAGGACTATATACTTTTAAGTCACTCCAAAAGTCTTTATGCACTTTCCGCCAGTAGTCTAAACTTTGATCCCCTTCTCCTTCTTTAAAAGCATGCTCAGCGCTGACATCAAAAAAATTTCGCACATAAACTTTAGAAGTTGTAATAGCAGCTCTTGGTTGACCTTTTCCATCTAGTAAAATATCAAATTTTCCATCAACTGAAGGGAATGGTTCATCTTCACCATATTCAGCTACAGCGCTAGCCGTCGCACTTTTCTTTCCTTCTAATACTAAATCTAAAAGTTTATCAGCCAATTCTGGCTCAGTTATTGGACCATCAACCTCATTACAAAATGCCCAAGCCCACCTAAAATTTTCTCTTGCCAATCCTGCTTCTTTGATAAAATCTTCGTAAGTCATCTTTTCTCCTTTGTTTGAAGGAAAATTTAATTTCCTAGTTTATTCCATCATATCAAAATTTTTTAAGCACAGATGATTAAATGCATTTTTATTGATAATAAATAAAAAAGTCCTGTCATTAAGACAGAACTTTAACTAATTATTCAGAAATCAAAGTTTCCAAACCAACTTTCATCATATCTGTGAAAGTCAATTGACGCTCTTCAGAAGTTGTTGATTCTCCAGTCAAAATATGGTCAGAGATTGTCATAATTCCCAAAGTTTGAACTTTATATTTTGCCCCAAGATAATAAAGGCCAGCAGCTTCCATTTCAACAGCCTTCACACCAAGTTTTCCAACTTTAACTGCATCTGGTCCACCGTAGAACAAATCAGAGCTGAGAATATTTCCAACGTGAGTTGTAATTCCAAGGTCTTTTGCAATATGATATGCTTTATCAAGCAAATCAAAATCAGCAATTTGGGGGAAATCAAAATCAGGGAAATCATTACGAATAATCGCTGAAGTTGTCGCAGCTGCTTGCCCAATGACAAGGTCACGAATATGAACATCTTCATTTACAGAACCAGCAGTCCCAACACGAATTAATCTTTTTACACCGTATTCTGTAATTAATTCATTAGCATAGATTGAGATTGAAGGAATTCCCATTCCTGTTCCCATAACAGAAACACGATGGCCCTTGTAAGTTCCAGTAAAGCCAAGCATTCCGCGAACTTGGTTAAATTGCACAGCATCTTCAAGGAAGTTTTCTGCGATAAATTTTGCGCGAAGTGGATCTCCTGGTAAGAGAATTTTATCTGCGATTTCGCCTTTTTGAGCTTCGATATGTGGTGTTGGCATTTTTAATTTCCTTTTCTTTTAATATAATTATCAAATTTACTGACAGAATTTCCATCAGTAAGTTAAGAACTTAATTTTTCCAGCGTTTCAAACCTTTGAGTTGCATTGGATAAAGCTTTTTGAAAAGCCATTTTTGCATTTTGGGCATTGAATTATTATCTAAACCTTTTCGCCCAATTTCAACCATTTCAGCAAAAGTAAGTTCTGGTTGGACAAATCGTCCTTGCATATAGCAATAGATACAATAGTCTGTTGAAAACTCTCCATTTGCTTGCGTTCCCTTATAAGAATCATCAGCAATTGGCATTCCACACGACTGACAAAATGCTTTCTTAGCCATAAATAAATCTTTCTAAACTCTGTCAGTAAAATTTACTGACAGAAATTTTTTCCTATTAAACCAAAGCATCCAAGAATGATTCACCAGTTTGAGCCTTCTTAACAGAGAAGTTTTCGGCAACAGTTGCTGAAATATCAGCAAAATGTCCCACTGGTAAAACTTTAGGGTCTTTCAATGATTTAGAGAAAATCACGAGTGGAATATATTCACGAGTATGGTCAGTTCCTACGTATGAAGGGTCATTTCCGTGGTCAGCAGTAATCATCAACAAATCATCTTCTTTCATTGCATCAATGATTTCTGGCAAACGACCGTCAAAGTCTTCAATTGCTTTTCCGTAACCTTCAACATCGCGACGATGTCCATATTTAGCATCGAAGTCAACTAAGTTTGTGAAAGAAAATCCTTCGGTAAACTCAGCTTTTGTCATTGCTTTAAGCAGACGGTCAACCCCGTCCATATCGTTATGATTATGCCCCATATCATATTTCACACCTACTGTGTTGAAAATATCTGAAATTTTCCCAACTGAATAAGTATCAATTCCAGCCTTATAAAGTTTTTCCAAAACTGTTTCAGCAAATGGTGACAAAGCATAGTCACGACGTCCATCAGTTCGTTCAAAGTTTCCAGCTTCTCCAACATAAGGGCGAGCGATGATTCGGCCAATCATGATTCCAGACCCTTCAAGGGTAATTGAACGAACATATTCACAAATTTTATAAAGTTCTTCACGAGAAATGACATCTTCATGTGCCGCAATTTGCAAAACAGGGTCTGCTGAAGTATAAATAATCAACTCACCAGTTTCCAATTGACGAGGACCAAAATCTTCAATGACTGCTGTTCCAGAATAAGGTTTATTTGCTTCACGAATGATTTTACGGCCAGAAAATTCTTCAATTTTTTCAAGTAAATCCTCTGGATAACCTTCTGGATAAGTTGGGAATGGCGTTTGAATATTTAAGCCCATAATTTCCCAGTGCCCAGTCATTGTATCCTTACCTTTTGAAATTTCTTCTAGTTTAGTGACATATGCTGCTGGTTTATCAGCTTTTGGAACCGTTTTGAGCGGACTTTCGCGCGGGATATTTCCCCAACCCAATTTTTGAAGGTTAGGCACATCAAGCCCACGAATTTCTGAAATATGACCAATCGTGTCTGAGTTCACATCATTAATTGCTTCATGCGTTTCAACGTCATGATTAAAGAATTTGTCAGCATCTGGTGCAGCACCAATTCCGACAGAGTCCATTACAACAAGATGAATACGACCAAATTTTTTAGGCATTATATCTCTCCATTTCTGCTGCTATATCAATAGCAAAACTAACTAATTCTATTATACATAAACTCTTCCAAAAAGGGCAGTCAAAGCTGTTAAAAAAATACAATTTTTTTGTCAAAAATTGCATTTTCTACTAAATAGATGTCATAAAAAAATCATTAGATGTTTGTCCAATGATTTTTTTCTTTTTATTTTAAACTTTCTTGAAATTGTATTTTCGCCAAATCAAGATTAGCTTGTGAAATTGTCGTCACTTCTGACTGTCCCTCCACTTTATCGCTATGGATATTAATTTTTTTAATCCTTATTGCTCCATGGTAATTTAATGCTAAAGCCTTAACATTTCCAAAGTTAAAACTTGTTTTAAAAACCTTAGGGAATGCCGTCAAAATTTGACCATAATGTCTAATTAAAACACGTGGACTTTTGAGTTTGCTAACGACTGCCATCACTACTTCTTGCTGACGTGCAAAAGCTTTTTTAGTATCTCCAGCATTTAACAAAGTAAAATATGCTGCCACTTCCTCTGCTTTATTTAAAGCAACTGTCCCTTGAGGAAATTTAAATCCTTGTGCCGAAAATTCATTAGCATTTTGAATGGATACGCCACCAATCGCTTGAACTAATTCTCCCATTTGATCGAAATTCATTCCTACAAATTTATTAATTTTAACCTGAAGTAGTTTTTCCATTTCTTTAATAACCGCAGCTTCTCCCTTAGAATTATAGAGAGTTAATAAGGTTTGTTTGTCTGGAAGTATGGCACTTGTAGAAAGATTGATAACGGTTGTTTGTTGTAAACGAGGGTTTGTTGCTGCCAAATTTGCCGACACCAATACATCTTTCCCATCAATTTTACTTATTCCAAGAATTGCCGTCGTAAATGGCTCTTTCTTTTTTAAGGAAATAGAGGTCATTTGCGTTGGCGGATTCACATAAGCCTTCGTTACGGCTGTTTTCAAATCAAAATAAACTTTTCCACCAACAGCTCCTAAAATTATGATAAAAAACAAAAGTACAAATAAAAATATTTTTAAAACTTTTCTCTTCTTCTTTTTGTTTCCACGTTTTATTTGCCTTCCATCTTCTGCCACTCTAGATTTAACCATTTTATTCTCCTTAACCTCTTATAATTGACTCAATCAAATCTAAGACTCGGTCCGTTGATTTTCCATCTCTAAATTTATATATTTTATCAGTAAATAATTGCCGTTTCAAATCATCACTCTCTGTTTCACCATTAACAGCTATTATTGCTTTAATTAACTCATCTTCATTTTTAGTGACTTGCCCTGGAAATTCATTTTCATAATCAATCGTAAATCCAGGCTTATGTGAATATGTCATTAAATCAGGACTATAAGCAATAATTGGTTTATTAAAGACCATCCAATCAATTGCAATTGCCGAATAATCTGTCACTAAAATATCTGTCACACAAAAAAGTGAGGAAATCAACTCATCTTGAATATATAAAACATGTTCATTTTTTTCATAATTTGAATGCTGAATAAGTGGGTGACTTTTATAAATGACTATATAATCATTTCCAATTGCCTGATGAATCTTTTCTAAATCAATCAGTGCTTCCTTAAAATGCGTACTAATCCGTCCTCTAAATGTTGGAGCATATGTGATAATTTTCTTTCCTTTTAAAAGAGGATATTTTCCTAGCAATCTCTGATAAGTCAAGTCAACAAAATTTTGGTCGAAAATCTTATCATTATTTGGAATTCCAGTAACAAAAACCTGATCCTCTATAACATTAAATGCACGCGCAAAAATTGGTTTTAAGAAGTCGGAGTTAACAATCGTATAGTCATAATGATTAACGATATAGTCTCGCTCCACATCATTTCCAAATTTTTTCAAAGCGCCTGTCGCATGCCACAACTGCAAAACTTTAACATTCTTACGGTGTGGAAACTTAGAAATAACAAAATTATTATAATCAATAATGACTAAACGTGAACTTTCAATCAAAAATAATTGGCGAATACAAGCATAACCATATTTTATATTTCCCCAAAGTGATGATTCAAATTTGAACAAAACTGTCCGCAATTCATATTTATTTTTTTCGTTCAACCGATCATAAATCAACTTAAAATCTTTTGATAAATTATCATGTTCTAAAGAAATAAAAGTAATCCGATTTTGTTTCACCCTAGAAATAAAGGCAAAAGGATAAAAAATCCCAAGAATTATTGTCAAAATAATTGATTTAGTTTTCATAAAAAATCCTCTTAGCAACCTTAGAACTAACATCACCATCATTCCATGAATTAAAGACTTGATTAAATGTTCTCAAACGTTCATAATCAAAAACCCCTTCTTTAAGTCTTCTCAACAATTCTTTTTCTGTTCTAATCACATCATTAGGCAGATCGTCAGGAACCTTTAAGTAAAACCCCCTTAATTCTTGCTCATATTGTTCAAAGTCATACATATAAAAATAAATTGGACGGTTTAAATTCGCATAATCAAAAAATACACTAGAATAATCTGTAATTAGAACATCACTCATTAAATAAGCATCATTAATATCCGCACTTGCTGCCATAAGATACACAAAATCACTCAAATCATTCGGAACCTGATAAACATTAGAAATCAAATAATGAGGTTTAAACAAAATAACTGTGTCATCACCTAAGTGATTCTTCCACTTATAAAAATCAACAGCCAATTCAAATCTATATCCTTTTATTCCAAAAGAATCATCACGCCAAGTTGGAGCATAGAGAACAACTTTTTTATCAATTGGCAAACCATAGCGCTGTTTTAGTTCCATACATTTACTAGAATCAACATTTACCAAACAATCAACCCTCGGATACCCAACTTCCAATAGTTTCTCTTTATCTAAATTAAAAGCGCTAGTAAAAGCTTGACTTGAAAAAGGATTAGGCGAAATCAAATAATCCCAATGCCGACTATCTTCGTCATAACTCCTAAGCATCTGCTGATAAGATAAACGACTTCGATAATAAGTAATACCATTATCTAAAATATCATGTCCCAAACGTTTCAAAGGCGTTCCATGCCAAGTTTGTAAATAAACCTGCTCCCCCTTTTTATGATAATAAGGAGCCATTTTTGAATTAAATACCCAATACTTTGCTTTGGAAAGTAAATAATAATAACTAAATGAGTTAAATTTAACTACCTTAGCCCTATTAACGGACCGTTTTACTTTAAAAGCCCAGACAAAATGATAACTAGCAAATTCCTCATGATCTCTTAAATATTCAAAAAGATATCTTGGATTATCTGAATAAGCCTTTCCATTAAAAGAAGCGAAAATAACCAATTTATCATCTGTTTTTACAAATTTCCCTAAAATCAAAAGGAAAAGAGATAACATTTTTCTAAGTATTAATAATCGCATTTTGACTAATAAATTTAGCATTTTTCCCCTTTCAAATGATTTTAGCTCATTTGTTTTCGAATAATTTTTATCAACTCTTTAATTGATAAATTTGTTAAAAACGAATCTGAAATTTCATTAATAATTTCTTGACACTTTTTCAAATCCTTTTCTTTACGCAAAGCTTTTAAAATTTGATTAAGATCACCATCTTCCGGTTTACCTACAATTTTTAAAGAATTGGCAAGCGCTAATTTTGAAAGAATAATCACGTTTGCTCCATTTGGTAAAATCACTTCTTTAATAAACTTTTTCTTATGCAATCGATAGATATCATCTTCGACTTTAACGTATAACACATCACTGACATCTGGCTTAGGATAATTTGATTTTTGTTTTTTTATCAAATTTTCAAGTTGCAAAAATATTTTGATTAGTTTAGTTGGATTTCCTAAAAAAGAAAATTTAGAAAAAATCAGACTTAAATCGCTCATAAACTCATTTTCTATTAATTAGCTCTTACCACTTATTCATTTGGTAGTATTATCACTGCTTTCCTTTTTTGAATAAAGTTTTCCAATTTCCTTTTTTATATTTGAAGAAGAAACTTTACCACGTGGAAAATACATAATTTTTAAATTAGGAAATTCTTCTTTTAGAAAATCAAATTTCCCTTTCCAGTCATCACCCATCGCAAAAACATCAACATCAAACATATCAATATAAAGGCTCTTATCATCCCAAAATTGCTCTGGAACTACCAAATCCACATAGCGAATTGATTCTAAAACGTACTTTCTTGTATCATAATCTTGAAAGAACTTATTGCCCTTTTCGCCATTAAATTCATCTGTCGAAAGCATCACAATCAACTTACTGCCCAGATTTTTAGCATTTCGTAACATATTGACATGACTCTCATGTAAAATATCAAAAGTTCCCGCAACTAAGACTATTTTTCTTTATCCATGTTTATCTCTCTTTTTATTTAAACTTTGTCTATAATAATTTTTGAAAAGATTTAACTTTTCAAAGATAATGACAAATTCCGATAACGAAAATGTCCTGCCCCAACCATATGTGGCCCTAATTCCAAATATTTCCCTTTGCATTTTAATTCAATATTAATATGTTTCCATTTTCCAGAACTTAGATTTTCAAGTTTGGCAGAGTAAATCTTGCTCTCTTTAATATTCCTAGTCACTTTATCATCATAAGTCCAAACGTAGAAAAATGCATCGTTTAAGTGAAGAGCAAAGAGATTTTCGACCCAAACTTCCATAGACAATACAAATTTATGCACTGAATTTTCATCATTTGAGATTTGAACCGGCGAACTATGCAAAATCGTAAAGCCCTCCATTGTTTCCCGATTAATCTCTAAAATCCTATTATTAACAAAGTATTCTCCAGAATCATCTTGCCAATATTTTTTTCCTTCACTGAAATCAGCATTACTGATTAAATTATAACTAAAAGAAGTTTCTGAAATCTCTTTTGTTTTTTCAATTTTATTTTTGGGTTGAGAAAAATGTTCTAATTGATTAATCTTAAAATTTCCAAAGACATATTGATAAAGTTCTAGGAGGCTATCATTAATGACTGGAATACCGATTTTTTGAGCATATTCATTAAATCTTTGCCAAACTTGGCTGGCATTATTTTTTCTTTTTGTTTCTTCTAAAAAATTAATTGTATTAACTAAAACGAGTGTTTTTGGTAAAAAGCGTTGAGTAAATTCAATGAATCTATTGAGAGATTGGCACCAAATAGAAGAATAAGCCAAAAATTCTTGAACAGATTGATTTGAGCTCATTTGCCTTTTAATTTTAATATCAGATAAAGGATAAGCCCCTTTTAGCTTTTTAAAACTATTTGTTAAAAAGCTTCCTTCTTGAGTTTCAATCACACCGTTAAAAACGTCTCCATAGAAATCTAATATTAAAATATCCGGCTGCACCGCAATTAAAGCACTCAAACTATCTTTGTCTAACTCATCTAACATTTGCCGAGCATCATCAAGACTTAATTCTTTATCCAACTTTCTATAATCATACTCAACTGCCTTTGACATTAAGGAAATAAAAGATAAATTTTTTCGATAAAGTACAATTTCAAAATCCTCTTCACTTTTTTGTTTATTCTTATCGAACAGTTCTCGCGATAAATTTGAACCAATAATAGCAACCCGCTTTTTCATCCTTAATTTCTTCCTTTTTCTAAATCATTCATCATCTCTTTACACATTCACTTCTCTTCAATGATTTCGAAAACCACTGATGTCTCACGATGCTTATTAACTTTTTATTTTGTTACTTTTGGAATATGGCCCTCTTCCCACAAAAATGACAATTCATAGAGTTGACGACTGCTTTTTGTTTTATTAACACCATTAATCCAACCATGCAAAAGTAAAGTTTCTACATCATTTTTTCCTTGTACAAGCTCTGCACCTCCAGGCCCCACAATTTGATTTTTCAATAATGCAGTTGTAGCCAAAGCCCCTTGATAATGATAAGGTCCTGATAATTTTTTACTTATTGCATATCCAGTAAAATAATCGGCAGTCGCATATGAACCTGCTGAAAATAACAAAACATAAGTTCCGTCAGGTGCTTGGGTCAAATAAGGCGCTTCGATCGTTAATACAGTTCCTGATTTTCCATTATCATCCGGATTTTTAACCTCTGTATTTGTCAAAAGCCTTGCTGCTTTCCCTGTAACCACCAAACCATTTTTACTTATTTTCTGAAGCCATAAGGAACTTGTTTTACCAATTGCATTCCCATCATTTTTATAGAGAAGATAGTTCTGCCCATCGCTATCCTGAAAAAGATCTGGATCAATAAGTCCCCCCGCATTATCATCTGTTACTACGGGCTTTTCGTCCGCCTTAAAAGGCCCTTGTGGATTATTTGCCAAAGCCAGTCCAATAGAACGTTTTTTCGATTTCTTATCAATAACTGAGAAGTAAAGTAAATAACGTTTGCTCACTTGACTGATGTGAGGCGCCCAGATACTCCCTTGCGCCCAGACTGGTAAATTTGGCAACGCCTCTCCAACAATCTGATAATTCCCCCCTGACTTTGACTTTGCAAGTGGAATATTAAAACCATCTGTCGATGTCGCATAAGCATAGTAAGTTCCTTGTTTATAAATACCTGTTGGATCTGGAAAATTATCTGTCGCAAGATTGACTGGTTCCTCTTGTTCATGTGTAAAAAAGAAACCAATTAGAAACAATAATCCCAAAACCAGCACAATACGTGTGATAATTTTTAAAATTTTCATTTTATTTGATGAAGTAAGCATTATTTAAACAGACTCAGGTTAACCGCATCTCCCATCGCCTTATAACCAGCATTATTTGGGTGCAGGTGATCGCCACTATCATAAATCGGATTAAGTTCTTCCGAATTACCAGAGGTCGCTAATACTTTAGCAAAATCAACTGTTCCATCAAATGCACCACTCGTTAAAATCCAATGATTTACTTTTTGACGAACTTTATCTTTTTTCGCTGTCCAAGTAGGATACCCTTTAAAAGGGGGAAGTGTTCCAGCAATAATCTGTACTCCCGATATATGTGCTTGATTGATTATTTTCTTATAACCCTCAATAATCTTATTAGCAGAAGCCCCAGTATTGATATCATTAATCCCTTCTAAAAGGAGAATATCCTTGAGTCCAGGGCGATTGAAAACATCTCTATCAAGCCGTGATAAGGCAGATTGCCCAAAATAAGCATTTTTTGCCACATTCGTCGGTGAATCTGTTAAAACTTGATTTCCTGTAATCCCCTCATTGACAAGACTCCATTCATTACCATTTTGCGAATTTAATCTATTCATCAGAGTATCTGTATATCTTCCCTCATTCGTAGAGTAAAAACCATCTGTAAGCGAATCTCCCAGTGCAACAATAGTTTTTGTCGCCCCTCCCTCAGAAGCTTGCACATCAATGCTATCAATAAACCACCAACCTGGCGTATCAATCCAACCTTTTGTATCTGGAGATCTTGTTTTCTTTGTTCCTATAGTAATATAAGACGTTTCATTTGCCAACCAATGTCCCGTTTGTTCAATTGCCTTTGGAGTGTAGAAAGTCACAGCGAGGCGTGTTCTAGCAGGAACAGTTAGCTTAATTGTGTCGCTTAGCAATTCCTTTCCTTGGGAAATCGTTGTTGTCGACTTTCCATTAAAAGTTATTGGTACACTTTGACCAATGACATTTCCTTTTGCGTCCGCAATAGCAATATAAGCATCTTCGACTTGCAAATCAGAATCACCAAAAGCATTTGTAAAGTTGACGCGGAGGCTATCACCTGCAACGGTTGTCACGAGCATATTTCGGATGGTCCCAGTATATTTATGATTTCCCATATCAACAGGCGAAGCCGCCCAAGTAGATACCCAAGAACTAGTCTTATCATGTTTCACTGCATTGAGCGAGGTAACTTTACCAGAAGGTACTGACGAATGAATTTTTTCATAAGCCAGCAGACCAATGAGTACCACTATGACGACAAGAATCAGTCCAAACCCAAATTTAAAAATTCTTGGTTGCCGACTTTTTCTTTTTCTTACTCTATTATTCATTGAACTCTTTCTCCACTGCCTTTAGTGCTGCACCAAATACTTGGTCCATATCATAATATTGATAATTTCCAAGACGACCACCAAAGATAACATTTTTAAGATTATTTGATTCTTTGCGATATTTTTTGAAAAGCTCTGAGTTCTTTTCATCATTTACTGGATAATAGGCTTCTTTACTTCTATCCCAATCCTGTGGAAATTCTTTACTGATGATTGATTTTCCATCATCTGCATGATTGTCAAAATGTCGCCATTCCATGACACGGGTATAAGGCGTTTCAGCATCCGTATAGTTAATGACTGCATTACCTTGAACATTGTCAGACTCATGTACTTCACTCTCAAAACGGACAGAACGATATTCCAACTCACCATATTTATAGTCAAAGAATGCGTCAATCATCCCTGTATAAATAGTTTTGGGAAATTCTGACAGATAAGTTTCTTTATTCGCCATGAAGTCGGTATTGACTTGAACATCTATCAAATCTGACGCAAGCAATTTGTCAAAAATCGCAGTGTATCCGTCAACTGGCACACCTTGATAGCGATGATTGAAATAATTATTATCAAAGGTATAACGCACAGGCAATCGCCCAATGATAAAGGCAGGGAGTTCTGTTGCCTTGCGTCCCCATTGTTTCTCTGTGTAGCCTTTGATGAGTTTGCTATAAATATCCGTCCCAATCAATGAAATCGCTTGTTCTTCCAAATTTTTTGGTGCGCCTGAAATCCCAGCAGTAACTTTTTGCTCCGCAATTTTTGCAGCTGCCTCCCCAGGTGTTTTAACGCCCCACATCTGATAAAAAGTGTTCATATTGAAAGGTAAATTATAGAGCTCACCTTTGTAGTTAGCGACGACTTGATTGATGTAACCATTAAATTCAGTAAATTGATTAACATAATCCCAAACCTCTTTGTTATCGGTATGAAAGATATGTGCACCGAAATCATGGACATTAATACCATTTTCCTTGTGCGTGTACATATTTCCACCAATGTGCGCACGTTTTTCAATAATGAGCGAACGTTTACCACGTTTGGCAGCTTCATAAGCAAAGATTGAGCCATAAGGACCGCTCCCGACGATAAGATAATCATAATTTTTTGTATTATATTTCATTATTTTTCTCCATAATCCTTTATTTACGCGTAAAGATTACAATTTTTCCTTTATATTTTGTTGTATCAAGTCGTGTAAGTGAGTAGTTAGTATCTTTTTTTACCACAGCATAACTTGCTGCTATTTTCCCGTTTTGCATAAATTGTATTTTATTATTACTTGCTGACTTCAATATGTAAGTACGCTTGGGATTATTATCAGCCACCGCCGTGTTACCGTCAATTTTTAACGTTTTCCACTCCCATGGCGCATTAACAGTGTACTCCCCTGAAGCTATCATTGTCTGGACTACTTGTCTCGTTTGAGTTGTCTGTACTTTATCTCTGGCAGTGTTCGGATGTAGCTTTCTTACAAAATAGATGCTCCCTCCAATAACTAAAGCTAAAACAACGATAATAATCGGGATAAATATTTTTTTACTATTTTTATTTTTTCTTTGCATAGTATCCGTTTATTTCCCTCACTTTTTATTTTAAATTTTTAAGTTGCTCTTGTAACTGTGAAATAGCTTTTTTGTATTTTCCTAGCAGCACCTGATTTCTAAAAGCTCTTTTACTAAACACTTGCATTTCAATCAAGTTTAGAACTTCTGAAACTGTAAATTCTCCAAATTCAAACGATCGAATTGATTTGATGATTTTTGGTAAAACATTTGAAATAGAAAAATTTTCAATCATTTCCTTGCGTTTACTCGTATGAAAATCCACGGCGGACTGATAGCCTGTGAATAATTCTTCTACAATCTCCTTACCACTTTTTTTCTTTCTTGGAGTAAATGCCCACTCGTTCCCCCTTTTTCTTCCTGAAAAATTATTTTGACGATTTTCATCAAAATTTTCCTCTGTCAGATAACCATCTCCAGAGAAATGATCATAAACATAAACAGGAATCCCTTCACATAAATAATATTGAACAGTTTTTCCTATTGTAATAACCACATCAAACTGTGCCAAAAATTCCGGTTCAATCAACTTATAATCATTTTTCAACCATCCTAATTGAGTGATAAGAACACCACTTTCTTCTAGTATTTCTTTGGCTTCATCAAGTTCTTTTGGGAGATGGTTACTTACCATTAAAATTCTTTTTAAGTTTTTTCGGCGTTCATGGATGTAAATTCCGAATTTTACAGGGGCAGGATTTTCAAAAAGTTCTGGGTTAAGTTTTTCATTGAAAAATGGTTTTTGAACACCTAAAGCCTCTTTAGAAACAAATAGATTCATACTTGCTAACCTTTCTTCCAAAAAAAGGGATATAGGAAATTCGTCTGGTGCTATAAATTTCAAAGACGAGAGATGTGCAAATAGAAAAACTGGGCTTGTTTTCCCTTTGAGTCCTCTTAAATTATCCATAATAAATCGAGGTAAGCACTGTGAATTACTCCAAATATAATCAAAATCTTGTGCTTTAAAATTTGAATGCTCAATAAATTTTATTCCTTTACTCTGGGCAATCTTTTCCATAGGACTACCAATGTAGTAAGAATAAAGCCTAACTTCTGCCCCTTCATCTTGTAAATATTCAGCAAGTTCAAGAGAAAGAATTGTTGACCCAATTATTTCTGAAAACATAGGCTGACAAATCAACCATTTTTGACCCTTAAAGTCACTAGTAGTATCTTCCATAATAATCTAACTTCGTTTCTACTTTTTTAATTGCATCTCTTTAATGAAAAAGCTAGTTTGAATTGTAAAATCCGTTGCCGTCAAAGAAAAATCTGTTAAATTGTCAGTAGCAGCTACAAACTCAATATCAAACTGATTAGCTCCAACCTTTAATTGAAGGGGTGTGAATCTTTGTATACCTATCCCATAATGATGAACAAATGGTGTAAAAGTTGTTGCTACATCCGAATCAATCTTTAATGATAAAGTGTATATTTTCCCTTTTTTAAGATAATCTGTTGGATCAAGTTCAAAATTTATCCATCGGTTATCCATAATTGGCCCATCACAAGGGCGTGAAGTTCGAGTAAGTTTAACGCCCTCTTCAAATTGTTTGGCACTCCAATAGTCATTAATCACTCGTATACGAAATTGTTCCATCGTGATTTTTTCTCTGAACAATGCATTTTTTCGAATACTTTCAAATTGTATTCTCATCGTTTCTGGAATAAAAGCCAAATCAGTCAAACTTCCCGTAAGAGCATCGAACTTTGCTTGATATACTGCAGCATTGCCGTTGAATTGAAAATTTTTAATATTGGAAGCTTGAAAAGCTTCTGTCAATCCTGATTTCAAATCATGAAAATCATCATTTGATAATCCTGTCACGCTTAGAATTTTCTCGTTTAAAAATTTTTTTCTGCGGAAACGATCGACAATCCTTCCGTCTTGATAGTCAATGCTTTCAATATACTCTTCGTCAGAAACAAGATCAATTTTCATATCAAAGACCTGATTGTAAACATCAGCCATTTGTCCCCAACTCATCGTTTCTGTTGTTGTATGAAAAGCTTGAGCGAACGCTCTTTTTTTCCCAATCAATCTTTCAAGCATGAGCGCAACATCTCGACCATATGCAATATTATTTTCGATATTCCACATGCTTCGAGGTAAAGCTGTCAAAACTCCACGAACAGCACGAACCACGTCGAAGTTATCTCCCGCAAACCATTGAATTCTATTTTTTCCATAAGTCATAGCGGGTCTTATGATTGTCCAATTTTTTAGTTCTGATTTTCGCAAGATATTCTCTTGAAAACCTTTATTAATACCATATCTATCCACACGATACTCTGGATATTTATCCAAAACATCAACTTTCAAGGCAGTATCCTCAGTCAGAATACCATCTTCATGTGCGTAAGCCCGATAGGAAGAAAAGTAAAAATACTGTGTTGTCAAAGAAAGAAGTTTTTGATACACCTTCTCAAATTCTTGATTGGAATACATCATAAAATCAAAAATAGCATCAAATTTTTCATTTTCAACTTCTGAAAAAAGCCAGTTTGTATTTTTAGCGTTTCCAATCAAATATTTCAAATTTTGATGATAACTATCACGTTGACTTCTGGACGTAATCCAAACTTCATAATTTTTATCAAGGAGTAGCGGGGTCAGGTACATACCCATAGCCCCTGTACCACCCATTAACAGGATTTTTTTCATAGAAAGACCTCAAAGAAAATAGGCCCCTCATCATTCGATGTAAAACGTTTTAACCCTTCATCAAATCCTTCTTTATCATGTGAAGCAATGTAGTCAAAGCCAAGTGATTTAACCCAGCCTTCAGCAACAGTATTGTGTGTAGCCGCTGAACCTTTTGCTTCATAGTGACGAAGTAGTTGTGAACCACTGTTGTTGACCATCATGATTCTGATGTTTTTCTTTAATTTTTTATTCCAAAGTGAATTCATATCGTAGAAGAAACTAACATCACCAATCAATAAAAATTTAAGTCTTTCTGAAGTATCCGCTGCAACTTGTCCCATATAAGCAGAAGCTGAACCATCAATTCCATTTGTTCCCATATTTAAGAAAACTTCTAAATCTTTGCCAGGAACAGTATTTTCAGAATGTGTTAACATAAATGCTGAACCAACTCCAATATGGAATAATGAACCTTCAGGCATCTTTTCCATTAATTGTTGCGTTGCATAATGATTATTATAATTTTCATGAATAGTGGCCGGATATTTTTTGACTTCTTCTTTCCAAGAATTCAAATATTGCTCATCATTTATATGGTTTTCAGCTTTATTAGAAAAATATTCAAAGAACCAATCTGGGTTGGTTTCCAAAATTGAAGTCAAATGGAAAAATAAATCTTTGAATTTTCCATCCGCAGCGATTCTCCAATGTCTTACACTCATTGGTGCACCTCGAAGTTTAAAGTTAATTGGATGATTCATAACATTTTTACCACCGACAGAAAGCACAATGTCTGGAAGGAGTTTTTCATTAAATTGTCTTTGTGTCATTCGTTGCAAAGTATTAAACGGATAAACTACTTTATCACCTTGAATATTTGACAACCAATCTGCTAAGATCACAACATTATAACGTGAGGCAAACTTTTCAATATTTGATTTTTGCGTGTTTGTAGGTTTGTAATCTTGACCATAGACCAACAAAATCTTGCGAGTTTTCAATAACGTTTGAACATAATCTTCCCAACGCGCCAAACTGTCTTGTTTTGTAACCCGCAAAACATGCTTCATTCTTGGTAATTCATAAGAGGCATGAATCGGTGCCATATTTGGTAAAATATCAAATGACAAGTTAATGTGAATCGGTCCCGTTCCATTGTGACGTGCTTCCAAGATTGCTTCCGAAATCAAGCGATTTGTATACCAATCTGTTCGTCCTTCTTTCGTTACAGGTAGGTTCACTGATTTTTTAATCATTGGTTCAAAAATATTCGCTTGCTCAATTGTTTGATCTTCCCCTATTTCATGAAACTCGGGGTAGCGGTCTGCTGTAATAACAATCAGTGGCAAATCCATATAATAAGCTTCGGTAACTGCTGGTGCCAGATTTGATACCGCCGTTCCGCTCGTTACCATAATCACAACGGGTTCTTTTGTCTTATTTGCTAATCCAAGCGCATAATATCCTGCACTGCGTTCATCAATCACATAATGAATATCAAAAAAATCTCTATGATTCTCAAATGCACGAACCAAAACAACATCACGTCCACCAGGAGCCATCACAACGTGCTTGATACCATAAGCTTTCAAACGTGAAAGCAAAATTTTTGTTTTATAAAAATCAGGATTTGAATTATCCCGTTTGATAGCTGCCGGAACACTTTCTAAGACATGATGAACTGCTTTATTTGGAATAAATTCACCAACAATACGAAAATCATCTGCACGATATCCTTCATTCAGATTATCCCAAACGGTTGTTTCTTGGTTACTTTCTCCATAAAAAATCAAGCGATTCTCTTCAAGTTTCCAGCTTTTTTCGTTTATTGGATTAGTCCCTGATAACGTTCCATCGGCATTAAACCCTACATCTTGGCGAAGAGTTTCACCATGTTGCCCTTGGCGATAAAATACAAATTTATTGGTCAAAAGTACATTACGCAATGAAAGTTTAACCGATTTCAAATTATCAAAATTACGTTTCATTGTCGCACCTGGTAAAATTTTATCAGTAGCTTTATCAACAGATAGTGCCTTTTCTAACCAATTATAAGATTTTTCACGTTCAATTTTAAGATTTGCATTTCCATCTGTAAAGTCAATTACTTTCGAAACATTTATATTTGCATTAATGTCTTCAGCTGTATTCTCAGGATAAATGCGACGTGTATCTCCAAGTTTGAATAAGGTCATCAAACTTGCAAAACGATTGGCTCCGCGAATTGTGTTGTAGAAAACAGAAAATGGTTTTTGAGCAATGTATGAGAAGCATGAACCATGGAAACTGTCAGTTACAACATATTCGGCATTTTTATATGCATATAAAAAATTTTCAGGACGAATATCATCAATCACCTCATAACGTTCAGAATTAAAAATTGAACGTGCATAATTAATGCGGGGACCATTTGCATCTGTGAAAACCACAATTTTATTAAAACCAAGTTTATCAGCTACTGCTTCAATGTTGCGTTTTTTATCTTCATCAGGATCTAAGATAAATGCTAACATATATTCTTCTTCAAAGTTGATCGTGGCTTCATCAGCCAATTTCCAATATTCCTTAGGATCAATAAGGAAAACAGGGTCAACCACTTGTGGTGCATCAATATCTAAATTTTCTTTAAAATATGAAATTCCATCCGATTCTCTCATTGAGACCCAATCAAAGCGACTCAAATTTTGACGTTCAACTTGCTCAAAATCTTCTCCAAAATGCTCAGAAGAAAATTTTGGACGACTAAAGTTTCCGATTGAAGTTCCATAAGCAATGCGTTTTTTATCATCCGCTGTAAAGTTCAAAAATAAATCATCATTGATACGACCTATGTACGGATTCCACAATTGATCCGAACCTACAACAAAGGTATCTGCTAATTCATTATATTTCTCATTTTCTAAGAAATGTTCTTGTTCAGTATAAGCGTAATTTTGACGACGAGCAAATGTCATTCCTGGTGCATCATTAGGCAATTTATGACGTTTGGATACCCCATACTTTCATTAACCATCAAAGTTGAATAATCCAAGTTTTCAATTGCTTTTTTCAATGCATAATAAGTCAACATTGAACCATAATTACTATTGTGCCACCACCCTAATATCGCAACATCATATTTTTTATTATTTTTCATGTTTTATCCTTTTTGTTGTTCCAAGTAATCATTCCAGAAATCTTGCGAATGGAATGTTTTTGCATATTGACGATATTGTTCTGTTATTTCTTTTCCAGATTTGCTAAATTTAGTTGAGATTTCTTGATAACGTTTTTTAACCGACTCATATTTTTGCTGATTACGTTCACGAATCACATATTTTTTATTGTATGTGTCATAAACAACGACCCGTTTACGCATAAATTGCTTCCCTGGATTTTCAAGTATTTCTTGATTAACGATAGCAACATTTTCCAGTTTATCGTCGTCAGCATTAAAAGCAATTTCTGGCAAACCATGCCCATTATCCGTTTTGATAAACAAATCTAAATCTGCTGGATTTAATAGCCAATAGTCATCAACTGTGTGAAGATTACATTTGATTTCTTTAGGGATATCATCTGAAAAGATTTCATTTTTCTTTCCTTCACGTATTATTGGTTCAATTCCTTTAAGGCTGAATAGATGTTCGGGTCCTTTAAGGAAATCATCCAAGGCATCCAAGACTTGATCTGCTGCACCATAGTTAAACATACGGATTTCTTTTTTATACAATTCAATAGATGTTTCAAAAAAATCAACTTCTTTGATAAAGTCATTTACAGCTTGGTCAATGATTGTATTGCGAACTACAAGATAATTTTCAAGTGCTTTTGATTTTTTAGTATAAAATGGCAAGTGCCAAACCGCTAATCCATTCAACGTGATAATTTTTGCTTTATTACGTATCGAAAATTCTACATCGTCACCACGATAAAAGATTGGTAATGACATTGAATTTTCGTGAATATATTTTATCGGAACAGTACAATACCACCAAGCTCCATATTCATTATCAACTGGATACTCGATATCATTTCTCATCACGTGATGTAAATTACGAAGGTCATAATTATCTTTTACTGGCATATAAACTGTATTTTTATTTTTTGTAATAAATCCTGTATCTTCATATTGAGTGATTCCATCAAGGCTATCCAACATTGCTCCCTCAATGAAATAATCTTTGTATTCTTCCTTAACAAGTCTCAGAAGCGCAAAGACCCGTTTGAACGATTCGGGTAATACTTCAATATCATCATCCATGAAAATCACATGCGTTGGATGATATTCTCCATTTTTCTGAAGATTAAGGGTTTCAATCATACCACGAGAGAAGCCTCCAGCACCACCAACATTTGGATTTCCATAAACCCGAATGAATTCGTTATTAATATGCTCGGCATCTAATGTCCGTCCATTGTCTACAACGTTGATGAACAAATGCCCTTCTCCGAGCTGGTTCAATCCTGTTGATTTATTTTCAAAATCAATGATTTTTTCTTTGATATTGCTAAGATTTTTTAGGATATATTTTTCTTTTTGAAAAGTTGTCGTATTGATGACGATATCAACGGGACTAGTTTTAGACACACTTGTGTACCATCCAGCATCATGAATTTCTGCATTACCAATTACTGTAAATCCAATCATCGCATTTTTGATGTTTGTTGTTACAGGTAGTATAAGTTCTGTGACTTTATCAAAATTAAAATTGTATCGTGTGATTGAATTAGTAATTCGAGAATTTCCAGATTGAAAATTCATGACATTGCGAGCAAACACATCATCAACATCTGATTGATGAAGTTCTTCAAATACCGACTCAATCCCCTTTTCTTGTATATTCTTATCATTGTAGGTCAAATAATTTTGAATCACTTCAAGTTCAAATTGTCCTTTTACAGAAAGTTTCAAGAAAAATTCATTTGCCGTTGTATATTTAGTCCATTTAGACAATGAAAGGCTATTAATATAAGTATTAAAATCACTATATCCGTCAACAATATTGAAATTTCCAAAGCTTACGACTTCATCACCACGATAGAACAATTCACGTTTTTGCCCTTTTTCATCTGACGACTGCGGAAAAACAATATTTTGAATACGAAATTCATTCTTAATTTCTGTTAAATATTCGCTTTCAGTTGCTTTAATTTTGATTTTTTCATTATTATCTTTGACCGCCTTGTCAAACTTATATACCATTCGTGATTGTTTTATTAACTCAAACTTCACATCATCCCATTTTGTTGACTGACCTTTAATAAAATCCAAATTGCCAGATGATAAATCAAACTTACTAGTTACATTTCCCTTAATATCTGAAATTTCAAGTGTCGTTTGATAAACGTTCCATGAGTATTCATTATCATCTTGATATCCTGTGATTTTGAAATCTTCACCCAACGTAAAATCATTCGTAAAAACAGATTGATTAGGTTTACCAAATGAAAAACGTGTCCCAATAAGTTGGCTACTCAGCTCTTTGTTGTATACTTTTGTTTTTGTATTTGGTGATTTCACCGTTCTTTTTACTACTTTTTTGATTCGATTTGGAACTTTCATTTTACTTTTTTTTTATTATTTTTATTGATTTTATGGTGAGTTTTTCGTTACTTTTCCAAAATAATGCATTGAATCCTAAATATTGGACTTGTTTTTTAGGAGAAAATTTGATGTTCTTGTCAACTTTGATCTCCTCAAATATGATATTATCATGAAAATAAACAAATTGTTTCTGTAATTCGTCAGTTTGAATGTTGATTTTATACTGATCATTCACATTCATTGGACTTTTGAGCATAAAATTTAACAATACATTCTCTTCTCCAATTTGATTTGAGTTTCTTTGAATTATAAGTCCTTCACAGGTCAAATGCAAATCGAAATAAGCTGAATTCCATGGAAGGAAGGCATCCCAATCATCCGTATTGATCAAGTATTGATTTTGTTCCACTATGATGTCCGTTTCATAAAGCATTTCGTTTATAATTGACAATTGCAAGGGGATTGTTTTTCCGATAACAATCGCATGGCTAAGAAATAAATCGGTCATGTAAGGATTGCTCATTTGCAGATTCATCACAGTCACTTTTGACAAGTTAAGTTGCTTAATAAAAGGATATGTGATGAATGCTGAATCTGACGTCAAGATTTTGATTTTATTGGGTTTCAGAGCAGTATTTTCCAATAATCGATTGATTTTGGGAGCAAAGTTATAATCTACTAAGTCAAACATATGTTGCATATCTTTAACTTCTACCCAAGCGCGGCGATCAATCACTGGGTCTGCAGCAAGGACCTTATAATTACCTAAAAGCCCGTGATATAATGCACCTGTTGCCCCACGTGAATTTCCATAACAAACGATATTATCTGTTATAATGTCGTGCTCCTGTGCGATTTTTTTTATGAGTTGTTGAATTTTCTCTTCAAAATCAGGGAAATTTTTGGTGCTTTGGTAATAGGATCCTGAAATTAAATTACTATCCGCAATCCTTAAAATATAAGTATTTTTCGCAACTGAACCTGATAATGAATCCCAATGTGAATTTCCAAAAGTTCTCAATTTGGTATCTGTTGCATTCATCTTATCAGCCGGCATGAAGAACACAATCAACTTATTAGTCAAATATTGTTCGTTTTCCAATGGTTTTTCGAGAAAATAATGAACTCCATTAAATTTTGACATACCTAAATCAGCTACTTCCCAGCTTTGTACGCTGTATTTGTGATTTTTGTAACCAACTATAGTTTTGTTATCCAAAGCTATTTTTTTTAACGCTTCGTAATAGTCCCAATTTTCAAGAAAGGTATCCATGCTTTTTAAATCTTTTTCTGGTAAAACTTGAAAATATTCAGTCATTATCTTCACCCTTTTTCAAAAAATTACGATACGTACTTTCATTAATCCACGATTCTTCAAGTACTTTATAGCTAGATTTTAACCAGCTATTTTCGACAGTATTGAAGAATTTTTTACTCTCATATTCACCATTTAAAAGTGGAAATTTTGCTTTCGATTGTACATGAAGCTTTCGATTGATTAAAATTCCTGCATTTGATGTGAAGGTGAATTCGATAAACTGTTCTGGAATCAACCTTAGGCCACTATAAAATGGATAGAATTGCTTGTATAATTTGAAACTCGTCCGTTTCACCAGTATATCGTAAGTTCCGATTTCAAGTCCAAAAACATAATCTTCTTCAAATTTCAAGCGTTCAAATCTATCAAATTTTGCAACGATTTCTGCTTTATTTTTACCAAATGTGATAGAAGTATCAGTAGCTGAAATACGTTGGATTTTCAAATTATTCATATTGACCAAAAATGGTTGAATTTTTTCAGAAATATTCAGCTGATTTTCATCCCATTCAATGGTATATGTCACAAAAAGTTCTTGATTGATTCTCGTCAAATCTGATAATTCAACATTTAGCGGTAATCGTCGGTCATAAGTATCCAATATGAATTTTGGTACAAATTTGATACCTAAACTTCCAAAATCATCCAAGATTCCAATTTTATGCAAGTCATTTTTTTTGATTTTTCCTAAATCATAAAAGCGTTCAAATCGCAACTTTTCTTCATGATTTTTCACTATAATGTGCTGGATGATTTCACCTTTTTTACCCGTCAAGTGGTAAATCAAGTAAGCTTCAAAATCTTTTTCAAATACTTTGATTATAAGATTTCTTCCATCAAATTGAATATTTTTATCTTGAATTTCTACATTTTCAAAATAAAGTTTTTCAAGCTCTACAGGATTTTCAAATTCAATAGAGAGTGATTCAGGAGAGAATTTGAAAGATTTAACATATAAAATATCAATTATTTTTTTCATGTTAACCCCTCCTCAAAATATTTCCAATTAACTTAGTTTTTGGTATTTCTTTTTTACTTAAATTTGATGTAAAAGTGACATATTCTGGTTTTTCAGTTATGAAATCACCACTTTCAGTTATGAATCTCGGAGTTCCTTTTTGGTCAAATGTCATATTTTTAATGAGAATTGTTTTTCCTCGAAGTAAATGTTTTTTGCGTGAATTCTTTTCGAATTCAGTCTTTCCGTAGGAATAGATATTTTTCAAAACCACTACTTCAATTGGCTCTGTAATTCGCTCAAATGCCGAACTTTCAAAGTAGACAGAACCTGCCGAGGTTGTAATCAGAACTTCATTATGCTGATTGAACCAAAGGTTTGTTACTGTTAAAACCCTTCCTTTTTTGAGAAAAAGTGCTGTACTCGATGCTTCATTATAAATTTTAACAGGCTTTATCAGTCGGTAAATCCCAGCTTTGAAGGCATATTTCGAAGCTTTTTTTTGGTCAAAATTTCTTGGAAATTGAATCATTCCGATTTTGTAATTGTACTCAGATATTTTGGTTTGATTTTCTAAAATAAAATCAAAGCTCCCATCATTAGTTAAGTTAGTTGATACCTTCACAAACTTACCTAAATTTTTTTCATCAAAAGTTTTAAATGATAAGATTTGTTGATCATTTATAACAGGCTTATAAAGATTTAAAACACCATTTTGATCCGTAATCAAGGTTTCAGAACCACAATAAATTTGCAGATGGTCAATTGCAATCAGATATTCCAAGTGGTCTTCCAAAATCACATAAGCTGTATAAATTCCAGACTTGAACTTGTCGTAATCAGTACGTGAAATTTTTACTTTATAACGATCATTCGAGACATGCTCAGCATTAACTCTGAAAATATGATTCAATGCTTCAGGGTTTCGAAATTCAATATATTTCAATGGTTTCGGTATAAAATAGTCAAAAGAAATCACTATTTGTTTATCATCAACAGAAGCTTCTACTCCTTTAATTACTGGATAATTGACCTTTGGTAAACTCTTATCACCTGATACAAAATAATAGTATTTCTCAACTTTAATCAACGATTTATACTGTTTAGGTAAAGTATTCCAAGCTACAAATTTCAACAACTTTTCATATTCTTCAGTTTGCAAGAAATCCCAAATATAATCGTAAACATCCAAACTAAAATATTCAGATGGATTAAAATCAAGATTTCTCAAATAATTATCCAACATATTTTTTAACTGCTCGATACTTCCCAAATTCAATCCAAAAGCCGTATCCCACCGTAATGTAAAATCAATTAAAATCCATTCTAATCGTCGTGTGAAAAACTTTTGAAAATCCTCAGAATGTTCATATTTGGATAACAGATAAGAAAGGTTTCGTAACCATGATCTTAAGAAGGTCTCATTGATGTTTTTGGAAAGCGAAATATTGTCATCATCACGATTGACATACGTTGTAATATCTGTGATTTGTGAAATTCGCCCAGAAATTTTAAGGATTTGATAGAAAAAATCCACATCATCTGCGACACGCTGATCAATAAAATGTAAATTTTGTACTTTGATTAGCTCATTTCGAATCATAATTCCTTGTGGTCCGAGCCAATTATAAAAATCATATGGTAAATCTAAAATTGGACGATGAATCGCTTTTTTCTCAATATAAGCCGGCGACATGAGCTCAATTTTTCCATTTTTACTTCGAACAACACCGCCAAAAGCAATATTATCACCAGACTTTTCCAATACGTTATACATATTTTCAAGTCCATCCAACGCATACCAATCATCCGCATCAAGAACCACTAAATATTTTCCGCGTGCATGCAATAAACCAATATTACGTGGACCATGTGCACCACCAGTATTTTTATCCAGCAGATAAATCTCTATATTGGGATATTCTATAATGAAAGGTTTGATTTTAGATAGTGAGTCATCGGTCGAACGGTCATCGCAAAATAATATTTGTAGATGATTAATACCAATCGTCTGGTTTACTAATGAATCCATCATCCTTTCCAAATAATCTGAATTATTGAAGTTTGCGATAATAACCGAAATTTTTGGCTCTGGATTGATTTTTTCTGAGCATTCAATCGTCACAGATGGTAAGTTTTTCTTCCAAGAAAAATCTGTTAAATCATAGTTAAATTGCTGAAATTCTTCTGTCGGATTGCTCATAATTTCCTTTCTATCGCTTTTTGTTCAACGATTGTATCGTGATATTTATTAGTAATCACGTGCAAAGTTTTATTTTTTATCAAATCCTTGCGGTCAAATTTGACCAAATAATTCCCATTTTTTTCAAAAATTTCAAAAGGTAAAATCACATCAAAAGGATCGTCAATCGCATGAAATTCGAACCCGTTTAAACTCTCATTACTGAAAAACTCAATTTCAAACGTTACCGTTTCATCGTCTTTAACTACCTGTTTAACAAAAGATTTAACATTAATTAGTATTTTTGGCATAAACGGAAAAACAAAATAATACAAATTATCAATTTTTTTCTGTATTTTCAAACTCTCACGATGCGAATGCCAGTTAACAAACAGATATAAATGAAGCAATCTATTTTTCATCAAATCTGACCATGCAATTTTGCGGGCTTCAGCGCGGAAATAATTTGATGGATAAAATCTTAAGTTAGGTAAGTAATCACCCACCATTTTTTTAAAATTTTTTAATCTACTCAATCCAAATTTATAACCGATATTTCGCCTTAATCCAAAATCTAATACTAGCCAATCTAATCGTCGCGCCAAAAATAATTCTTTTGACCTATCATTTGGTATAGTTTCATTGATAAATGCCAAAGCACGCAACCATGAAATCATGAAACTTTCGTTAATATTTTTACTCAAACTCTCATTATCAGATGCTCTATTGAGGTAAGTCGTTTTTTCAGGCAACTGTGAAATCGTTCTAGATAGGCGAAGTGCTTGATAGAAAAAGGTCACATCATCTGCAACACGTTGATTGACAAAATGAAGATTATTTTCTAATACTAGTTTGGTTCGAAGCATAATGCCTTGCGGACCCAAAAATTCGTAAAATTCATAAGGCAAATCCTGTATTTCTCGATTTTTCTGCAAACCGTCCATATAATAAGCCTTACTTTTTGCCGATACGTTTTTGTCATTGACCTGCACGATGCCACCAACTGCAAAATTATCCTGCGAATCATCCATCAAATTTGATAGATTTTCAAGCGCTGTCAATCCATACCAATCATCAGCATCTAAAATCACAACATATTCACCACGAATATATTGTAATCCCAAATTTCTCGGTCCATGAGCACCACCCGTATTTTCATCAAATTGATAATATTCAATGCTAGAATACTTTTCCAAATAATCTAAAATTATTTCTGAGGAATTATCCGTTGATTTATCATCCACAAACAAAATTTGCAGCTTTTCAAGACCAATTGTCTGATAAATCAAAGAATCTAACATTTTTGATAAATATGGTCCATTGTTATAATTGGCAATAACGACAGAAACTTTAGGTTTTTTTACTATACGTTCAGACGTTTCCAACGTAAAGTTAGGAAGTTCGGTTTTCCATTTATCATCATTAAAATAATTAAAGGACGTAAATTCTTCTTTTAAATTTTTATACATAATCCATAAATTGATTTCTTAATTTCATGTGCAAATGACTTGCAACAGTTAAAAGCCCTAGTGTGAAGCACCAAAAGACGAGTGTATAGCCTGGTTTATCCCAAAACCAAGCACGATGAAAAATAGAATCACGAATTCTTTCCATACAATAAATAAAGGGATTAACAAGCAAAGCTTGACGAATTGGCATTGGCAAAGCATCCATTATTGTTAAATCAATAGCACCGCCAGAAACATAAAGTGCAAAACGAAATATGTAATTAATAATATGTGAAAAATCTCTAAAAATTACTACAAGTGTTGAAAACAATAAAGAAAATGCCAATGTTACCATAAAAAGGGCAAGGATATAATAAGGAAGTTGCAAATAGTACAATGTTGGATAATAGCCACGATAAATAGCAACCAAAGCCCCTACAATTCCCATTCCAAATAAATTTTCAAAATTTTTAAACATTTCAATAGTGGGTAGAACACTCAACGGAAATTTTGCTTTACTAAACAAAGAAATTTGAGCTTGGACACTATTTGATCCCATCATAATTGATGATGAATAAAAAAACCAAACTCCAAGTCCTATGACTAACCAAGGAGCTGGAGGAATATTACTCGCTACTTTTCGATGGAACATTACAATAAATACAAAATAATAAATCAATGCTCTAACCATAGGATCGATGAATTCCCACAACGAACCAAGTTTGTTACCTAAAGCTATTCCTTTATTATGATAGCGTGATATCCGCCAAGTAATCGGCAAATTTACAATCTGCTCTTTCAGATATTGATATAAATCTTTCAATTTTATTGTCCCTCTGTCGTTGTAGTATTTGCTGTAGTGGTTTTATCTGTGGTTTGACTTTTTGGAATTTTAAGTACCTCTCCTGTATAAATCGTATTGCCCGATACATTTGGATTCGATGCCTGTAACGCTTCAAGAGTAATTCCCTCTGCTATGGCAATTCCTTCCAAGGTATCACCTTCTTGAACTATATATGTTGAGGTAATTGTCACATCGGACGTACTTTTGGGGGGAGTTTCCGTTGTTTCAGAGGTCGCTGCCTTCTCTGAAATGTTTGGTTGCTCAGTTGTTGTTGTTTCGGAAGCATTTTCTCGTGTTTTTTCTGTTTTAACAGCTAATTCCGAATCAATCATCTCAGAAAATGATGTATTTGTACTAAAAGCTTGATGTCGGAAAAAATAAACAGGATCTGCCAAGGCTTTTGGAGATTGGGCGCTACTAGTGTAGTACAATGCACCTAGGATACAAATTGTTGCAAGCACAATCAAAAGACCCTTTGAAAAAATAGAGAGCTTATTATTCTTGATACTATTTAATTGTTCATCAATTTTAGTACGAATTGTACGTGAGGTTGCCTCACCATGTTCGTCAACTATTTCCTCTCGAAGTTGTTCAACTGTATAAGTCAACTGTTCATCACGTACGCGATGTTTATATTCATCTTGTTCTTCTGGTTTCAGATGGATAAACCATTGAACAAAGTTGATGTATTGAGGAAGTACTTCTTTTGTTGGACCGTAGGCTTTAACTTCACCATAATGTAACCATAGTACCTTATCACACCATTTTTCAATTGCCACCATATCGTGAGAAATAAGTAGAATTGTTTTACCTTGTTCACGAAATTCAAACATTTTATCTGCTGACTTTTGTCCAAAGGTTCCATCGCCGACCGAAAGCACTTCATCTATAATAAGAATATCTGGATCTTGATAAGCAGCAATTGAAAAGCTTAATTTAGCTCTCATACCAGAAGAGTAAGTTTTTAAGGGTTGATCAATAAATGGTCCGAGTTCTGAAAAACTAATAATATCGTCAAGCTTATCCGCTATCTCTTTTTTAGTCATTCCCATCATAAGACCAACTACATGAATATTTTCTCTTCCTGTAAGGTTTGGGATAAGACCTGTTCCCAGAGCAATAATGCTAACCTCTCCATTAACTTCTAATGTTCCAGTTGTAGGAGTCATTGATTCACTGATTAAAGTTGAAATTGTTGATTTTCCAGAACCGTTGAGTCCTATGATTCCAATAGTTTCACCATCATGGACTTCAAAGCTTACATTTCTTAAAGCCCAAAATTCTTGTCCTTTATTTCGATTTAAGCCAAATAAAGTCTTCATCTTATTGCTTGTTGTCTCAAGCATTTCAAACCTTTTGGTTAAATTGGTTGCTTTTACCTTTATATTTTTACTTTCACTATTTATCATTTACTTCTAGTTCCCAATCTACTTTATCCAGTCAATAACTAAACTATTTAACCGTTCTTAAGTTTTATTATTTCAAAACAATATAGTCATTTACTGACCGATTATCTTGACTCGCATAAATCATTTGCCCATTCAATGACATTTGACTGGATCCTCCTCCATCCATTACTATTACGTTTTCTAAATGAAGTGACTGAAGCTCCGACATAATCGCTTGGTACCCTGTACTGGTGTCTGAGATGATTAAATAGATGTTATTATTTTTATCATTCCCTAAAAAAGAATGAATTTCCCAATTCACTGTTCCGTCACTAGGTAAACTTTTACCATCTTTTATCAAGATTGAACCAAAGCTAAAGCTCGTCTCAGCACCATTTTTCAAAATTTTACTTGCTGGCGTTGATGAATCATATACCTTCACTGAACCATCTTTGTTAAAAACAAAAGCATTTTTGGCTCTTTTATCGGAATTCCAATCTTTAAATAACTTTCCATTGTTAATTTGAAATCCTGTAACTTTACCTGTACTCATATTAAAACCCGAAGCGTTCATAATTAAACTGTTGGGATATTTACTTACAACTTCTGACATACTCATCACGGGACTATCGGCAGAGGTTGCTGTCTTCAATATTTGTGGACTGTGAGCTTTATAAATTTTGAAGCTTCCAGTTGAGAGATCTGTAAATTTATCTGAATATCCTTGAGATTTTACGTTTCCCCAACCTGCTTCTCCAGTATTTTCCACACTTATTGTTGCTTCAGATTGGCTTTTAGAGCTTTCAGTTGTGCTTGAACTTGGAGAACTATATCCATTTGATTTTGACGTTTTTATTACCCTTTGCTCTGTTGATGCTGATAGAGGAATAGCAGTAGTTTTGTCATAAAAATATTTACCTACGCCAACTGATAATAAAAGCAAAATGATAATGAGTGGTATAATTATTAGTTTCTTGGATAAAGATTTTTTTACCATTCGTCCCTCTTTCTTCTATAGTAAATAAAAACTTAACTATAACTAAATCCTTTTAATTATATTACTACAATTTTTAAATGTCTATTAATGATTAAAATATTAACCCGAAACATATCTAATACATCTCAGGGTTATCGTTTTGTTATCTTCTGAAGGATATTTTGTGATGTATAAAAATCAGACTCTTTTTATTTATAAATTGTATTATTAGTTTCATTTATTGTCAAGAAAAATAACGCAAAGTAACTTTCTTTGCGTTATTTATATTCACTTAACTTTAACGTAATAAAAAGACCTCAAATAATTTTGAAGTCTTTTTATTATTTATTCAGTAATTCCAAGAAGTTGCTTAATTTGTTTTACTTGCATTTTAGCATATTCTGTTGGATTTGATTTTTGAAGTGCAGCAAGTTGAGCCGCCTTTTGTGGATCAGCTTTAAGTTGAGCTTCCATTTGTTTTTGCATTGCTGGAGCTTCTTGACTCAATTTTTTTACTTGATCTTGAGTCAAAACTAACCATGTATCTTTAGGTACTGAAACAACTGAATTTTGTTTAACTAATTCATTTTGTTCACCACCTACACTAAATAGTAATTTATAAAAGTCAGATGACCAAACGCGTCTTGTCGTTTTAGTCGTAACTGTTGCTTTAGTATAATCCACTAATTTATAAGTCGCTGATTTTTTAACAGCTTCTGAAATGTGTTTTACATCAGGTTTAAAATTAGTGTCGGCTTTTTCCGATTTTTCATTATTTCGGTAAACAAAGACATAATTATCAGTGTTTTTACCGATTTCTGCTTTAATCATCATTCCATAAGGAGCTGATTTATCTCCAGCAGTATAAATTTGGTGAGTAGTTGAAGTTGTTACTTCTTTCATTCCCCAGTTATCTCTGATATGCATAGTTAGCATGGCCACAGAACCAGCTAATAAGAGAAAGGAAATTCCACCAACTAACCAATGAGCGATTGTGTTTTTTATAAACATGAAACCAAAGAAAGTTCCAATCATAAACACTACCAATAATAATATAATTAGCATTATTTATTTTCTCCTTTCAAATCTTGTTCTTCAACAGGGACACCAGAAATCATTCGACCACTCTTCAAGAAGAGAGCAACTCCGATACCAATAATGGCAAAGACGAGTCCAATTGCGAATGAAGCGTGGTAACCTTGTAACATTGCTTCGATTGCTTTATTTGCAAATTGCAATGGATTTGTTGATTTTAATGATGAAGCAGGCATATTGTTAGTAATTACATTTTGAGCGACTGAAGAAAGGAGGGCAACAACAACTGATGACGCGACTTGACGCGCTGTATTGTTTGAAGCTGTTGCTTGAGCGACTTCATTAACTGGAACTGCATTCATGGCACTAGTTGTTAATGGCATCATTACCATACCAACACCAACCATACGTAATCCATAAAGAAGAGTAACAAAGTGGTCAGGAGTCGTAGCTGTAAAGAACATAAATGGTATAGTTCCCAGTGCTAAAACGAGGAAACCAATCACCGCAAGACGTTTTGAACCAATTCGGTCATAAACTCCACCAGCAAGTGGGGCAACAACAGCCATCATTAATGACCCAGGTAAGAGAACCAAACCTGAATTAAAGGCAGAAAGTCCATGAACATCTTGAAGGTAAAGAGGAAGCATCATTTCAACACCCATCATTGCCATTGTACTTAAAGCAAGTGCAAGAGTTACCAAAGTAAACTGTCTAATTTTAAAGACGCGAATATCAAGGAATGGATCGTCCATTTTAAGTTGACGTAAACCAAAGAGGAAGATAATAATCAACCCTCCAACAATTGGGGCGATAACGGTATTAAATTTGCCCCATCCGTCAGTTGCAACATTAGTAAATCCCCAAAGGAAAGCATCAAAACCAACAACTGAAAGTAAAACTGACAAGAAGTCTAATTTCATTGGACGGTTCGGAATAACATCACGCATAGCAAAGATTGAAATAAGGAAAACAACTCCGACAACAATCATTGGAATAAGGAAAATTGTTCTCCAACTTGCTGCAAATGTCCAAAAGATAAGGTTAAATTTATGAGTAATTAACCAACCTGCAAATGTTGGACCTAAGGCTGGCGCAAGGACAAGAACAACTCCGGCAACCCCCATGATTGCTCCCATTTGTTTAGCTGGAAACATGTTAACAAGGGCAACTTGCATCAAAGGCATTGTAATCCCAACTGCAATAGCTTGCAGAATCCGACCTGCTAGGAAAACCCACCAGCTTGATGTTGGAGCCGAGTAAGCAACAAACATTCCGATAAATAAAATTGCGTATGCTGTAACGTAAAGCCAACGTGTAGGGAATTTTGTTGCTAAATATGCTGAAATAGGAACCATAATCCCATTGGCTAATAAAAACCATGTTGTTGCTTGTTGTGCTGTTGACATGGAGATGTTGAAGTCATTCATCAATGTTGGAATTGCTGTCCCGAGTGATGTTTGCATCAACATGGCTCCAAATGTACCAACCAGAATCAAAATAAGCATTCCGATTCGGCTATAATGTTTACCATGTATATCTAAATGGTAATCTTTTTCGTATGTATCAGGCATTTTTTTCCTCCTCTTTTTCTTTATCTTCTTTAGCTAGCTTCATTCCAATTTCTAAAAATAATTTGAAATTTTCAATGAAACTTTCTGTTCGTTCTTCACCCATTTCTTCAAAAACGCGTGCTAAATTTGAGCAAGCTTCTACTCGAATCTCTTCTGCAACATGACGTCCTTTATCAGTAATGGCTACTAAAATTTTTCGACGGTCTGTTCTTGAAATCTCACGGGTAACTAAATTTTTACTCTCAAGATTATTCAAGATTGTCGCAATTCTTGCAGTACTTGTATGCGTAAATTTTGCAATCTTACTTGGAACAATTTGCTTACCAGCTTCCTTATAAAGATAGCCCAATACCAAATGCTCCCCTTGGGAGTAGGTATTAAAGCGGTGCATCATCTCTGCTTTTCCTCTTTTGATAACAGTTGTGAGGAAAACCTCCGCTGCCTTATTGTAATCCATTTTCACTCCTCCCTAACGGTGGTATTTACTAACGACGTTAACTATTATAATCCGTTCACTATCTTTTGTCAAGAATAAAAATTTTAGTTTTTAATTTTTTAAAAAAATAAAAAAACCTATTCCAAAATAGGCTTTTTTATTTTTAAAATTATCCAACAATTCGTGCGAAGGCATTTTTTAATTCATTATTTTCTGTTTCTTTTAGATATAAATAATTATTTGTATTTCCTTGATTTTGTGCGGTATAAAGCACCATGGGATTTCCTGATTTAATAACAAAGAGATAAACATGATTAACACCAGAGTTTTTCTCATTCATATCTGAATAAACATCAACTAATTGATATCCTCCTGAATCTTCTCCTGTTTCTGACCATTTTAATTCGATAGGCTGATTATTTATTGCTGCTTTCCAAGTTGAATTATTATCTATAACTGACCAAGGAATAGAGAGACCATATAAATTAAGATTGTGATTAGGATCATACTGACTGTAAGATTGTCCCATTTCTATCCCCCAAGCTGACATAAACTCTGCAAGACGTTGATTTTTCTCTGGGTTCCATTTTCTTATTTGTGTAGAAGTTGAGGGAGAAATTGATTTTTCTATTGATGAAGAGGACTCTTTAGTAATACTTGATGACTGGGTAGTACTCGAAGTGCTCTCAGTTATTGAAGAGCTTCGTGAGCTTTGGCTACTTTTAGAACTTTCTTTTGTTGTTTGAGAATTTTGTTTTGAACTACAGGCTGACATTCCAAGTGTTGCTACTAAAAAAATTGCAACAAGATATATTTTTTTCATCTTTTCTTCTCCTAACTACAATTTTACTTCAAAAGTAATTAAAAAACTACTAATATCATTAAACGAACTAAATAAAAATAAGAGTCCCATACTTTATTCAAATAGAAACTCTTATTATAGTTACTTTATGACTATGATTTTTTATTTCTTGTAGAAATAAGCAACATCATTGGACGTCTCATCTCATTTTTCATTTCTTCAAGCTCTCTCATTTCTATAGGAGGTTTGGGTTCAATTACATTAGTAAGTTCAAAACCAGAACTTAACAAAGAATTTATATAGCCTGTTAATGTCCGATGATACTTAATAATTGGCTCACCTAAGAAATTGACTTCACGTTTTCCTTCATAATAATAATTATCAACTGGAAAATGAAGAATTTTACCCTCTGCATCATAACACCAATATTGTTTCCCTGATGAGGTATAGAGAGGATGTTCAACAGAGAAAATAAATTCACCATTCTTTTTAAGACACTTTGAAATTTTGCAAACCAGGTCTTCAAAATTTGAAATGTAGTGAAAAGCTAATGAACTAAACACAACATCAAAAGTATCTGCAGGAAAGTTAATATCCTCTATTGCGGATTGTTGATAGGTAATTTTTTTATCATTATTAATATCAAGAGCAACTTCAAGCATCTTGTGTGAAAGGTCTATTCCTACTACTTCTTTAGCTCCATGATTGACTGCATATTTACAGTGCCATCCACATCCACACCCTAAATCCAAAACTTTTTTATCCTGAAAATTTGGGAGTAGTTTTTCTAATTCAGACCATTCACCAGCGGCCTTCAATCCCTTTTGGGACCTTGACATTGATGCATAATTTTTGAAAAAACGTTCATTATCATATTTATTTTGTTTCATTTTTTATTCTCCATGTAAATATAGTTCATCATTTTATAAATATTTACATGGAAACTACAATTTTTTGAGCAATAATTCCTTTGTTCATCTATCTTCTTTCATATTCGATTAATTATTTTTTATGTATTTTATAGTCATATTCTATCATAAGCACTTTAAATAATCATTAAGTAGATAAATAAATACATCTTAATAATAAAAAGTAGGAGAACCTACTTTTCTTTATCTTCAACTTCTTTGAGCGCTTTTGAAGCCTCACTAAACAGCTCCTCAGCTTTACTTGTGGTCTTTTTCAAAGGTATCTTGAATTCCTGTTTGCGTACCAACTGTTGCATTTCGGAGTGCTTCATCTTCAAGTTCCTTCATTTGCTCATTGCTTAATTTGGGGTTTATTTCAGGCATAATCCACCTCCTTCTTGACTTCATTATATTACACTTTTCGATAAAGCGCTAACATTTCGTTCAATAAAAAAACAACTCAAACAAAAATGAGTTGTTTTTACTATATTATGCATCAATTGTCGAGTACTGAGCATTATTTTCGATAAATTCACGACGAGGTTCAACTCTGTCTCCCATGAGCATATCAAAGATTTTGTCAGCTTCTGCTGCGTCTTCAACAGATACACGTGCCATTAAACGGTGCTCAGGATCCATTGTTGTATCCCAAAGTTGATGGTCATCCATTTCCCCTAAACCTTTATAACGTTGTACAGTAGGCTTTGTTCTTCCTTGTGCCCAACGTGCTAAAGCTTCTTGTAAATCTTTTTCTTGATTTTCACCTGGTTGAATGTATTCTTTTGTTTCTGAACCAACTTTGATACCGTAAATTGGTGGCTGAGCAATATAAACATACCCTGCTTCAACAACTGGGCGCATATAACGGTAGAAGAGTGTTAGTAAAAGCGTACGGATGTGTGCTCCGTCGACATCGGCATCGGTCATGATAACAAGTTTGTGATAACGTGCTTTCGACAAATCATAATCTGCTCCAAAACCAGTTCCCATTGCAGTGAATAGAGAACGAATTTCTTCATTGGCCAAAATTTTATCCATCGTTGCTTTTTCCACATTCAAAATCTTACCACGAATAGGTAAAATTGCTTGGAATTCACGATTACGTCCTGATTTAGCCGAACCTCCAGCCGAATCTCCTTCGACGATGAATAATTCTGTTTGTTCTGGATTATTTGATGAACAGTCAGCTAATTTACCAGGAAGGTTGGAAATTTCAAGCCCTGATTTTTTACGTGTCACTTCACGCGCACGTTTTGCTGCAATCCTTGCTTTACTTGCCAAAATCCCTTTTTCAACGATTTTACGAGCAACTTGTGGATTTTCTAACATAAATGTTGTCAAAGCTTCCGCAAAGAGTTTGTTAACAATTCCTGTTACTTCTGAGTTCCCAAGTTTTGTTTTGGTTTGCCCTTCAAATTGTGGATTAGGATGCTTAACCGAAATAACTGCTGTCAATCCTTCGCGGACATCATCCCCAGTTAAATTATCTTCGTTTTCTTTAAGAATTTTATTTTGTTTTGCGTAATTATTAATAACACGAGTAAGGGCTGTTCTAAAACCTTGCTCATGTGTTCCACCTTCATGAGTGTTGATGTTGTTAGCAAAGGACATCACTACTGAATGATAAGTATCAGTATATTGCATTGCTACTTCAACAGCAATTCCATCCATTTCACCTTCAGTAAAAATTGCTGGTTCAAAAATGACTGTCTTATTTTCATTTAAATATTCAACATAAGACTGAATTCCACCTTCATAATGGAAGTGAACTTCATTTTTTTCATTTCCTTCACGTTTGTCTGTTAAGGAAATGCGAAGACCGCGATTCAAAAAGGCTAACTCACGAACACGTGTTGCAAGCTTATCAAAATCAAATTCAACAGTTTCTGTAAAAATTTCTGGGTCTGGTACAAAGTGAACAGTTGTCCCTCTACGGTCAGTTTCACCAATAATTTTTAAATCATCTCCAACGAGACCACGATGATATTCTTGATAATATTTTTGGCCATCTTTATGAACAGTAACATCTAGTACTGTTGACAAAGCATTAACAACAGATGAACCAACACCGTGCAATCCACCAGAAACTTTATAGCCGCCTCCACCAAATTTACCTCCAGCATGCAACACTGTGAAGACTGTTTCCACGGCTGGACGACCCGTTTTTTCTTGAATATCAACCGGAATTCCACGTCCATCATCAACAACAGTAATTGAATTATCAGGCTCAATAAAAACCTCAATATGGCTTGCAAATCCTGCAAGTGCTTCATCAATTGAATTGTCAACAATTTCCCAGACTAAATGGTGCAAACCTTCTTTTGAGGTTGAACCAATATACATCCCTGGACGCATACGTACTGCTTCAAGACCTTCAAGTACTTGAATTTGACTGGCGTCATATTCGTCTGCAAGCATTTCTAAATTTTTATTTTCTTCGTTCAAAGTTAACTCTCATTTCTATGAAAAACTTACTACTATTATACCATAAATCAGCGATTTTAGCTCTAGTGCATGGTATTTTGTCACTCAAACTTGTAAAAAAAATAAGCAATTTTGACTAAAAATCTGCTTATCATTAATTCATTTTTTTAAGATTACAAAATAATCTCTGTCAGCTGATGAATAATGTGAGTTGGCTTGCTATTAAGCGAACCATCACTTACAGTGTTAATCGCTTGTCCTGACAGAGTTGAATCTGTTGAGCTATCAAAATAAATTGTTGATATCCCAGCAGCATTTCCTGCTTCAATATCTAAAGGACGATCGCCAATCATCACTGTCTTCTTTGGATTGAGTTTATATTTATTTAACAAATAGTTAATTGATTCTGGTGCTGGTTTTCGTTTGAAGCCATTATCAGACGTGACAACCTCTGTAAAATATGAATCAATTTCAGCTGCTGACAGAATTGTCAGAACTTGATGATTGCGATGTGAAATCATAAAATTCTTATTTCCTTTTACTGATAGGTCTGTCAGTACTTTTTTAGCACCGGAAAAGAGAATTGGTTTTTCTAATTCCTCTGCTTCTAGCTTTTTGTATTCTTCCAAAAAGCCTGGCAAATCACTGGCATATTTTTCAACAGCGTAAGCCGTTGAAACTTTTAGCGCATCATATACATCAGTGCGCAAAACAACACGCTCTGCCATTGACCAAAGCGTTGCAGCAAATGCATGACTAGAACTTTCATAATTGTCCAATAAAGTTCCGCCTAAATCCCAGATATAATTTTCGTAGTCCATGTTAATATTATAACACACTTTAGTAGCTAACATTTTGTCAGAAATGGATATTTTTAGTTTGCTTTCAAAATTTTAACTGGAAATTTTTTACCTTTAAATTGATTCTGAGTTAGTTCCATCTGTGCTGTTAAATAATTCTTTAAAAGTGGTTTTTTTATACTCGTTAATGTAATTTTTTGAAGTTGATTTTTCTTAACATATCTACTGAAATCAAAGGTTTGTTTCCACCAAGTTGGATGACTTGCAGCTACAATTGCAAAATTTTCTCCCGTTAATAATTGATGATCATAATATTTTCTCTCAATATCATTGAAATAATCCTCTGAATAGTAACTAAGCTCTCTCATAGCTCTGTCAGTAACAATACTCGCTTCTTGTTTTTTTTCAAAAGTTGAAGTTTCAAAGGCAAATTGTACATTATTTGTTTTTGAATCTACAACATAATAAACTTGATTATCCACTAAACTGTAGGTTTCTTTAATTTTATCTTTAAATATTAAACCTCCCAGAGCAATAATAAAAAATACAGCATAAAGTAGAATCCTTTTCCAAGGATTTAATTTTCTTGCTCTAGTGGCCTCATCAATTTTTTCAAAAGGATTTTCTGTAAATAAATCCCTTTGTTCAAAACCACTCTGTTTTAACCATACTTCTTCACAAATAATAGAAAGTTCATTAATATCCATAGATATGATAGAGCCCTGTATCGACAATACAATTTTTAAATTGTGACCTGGGTCAAAATAATTTTGATAAAACTTTAGCCGTTTATACCAAATTTTCTTTTCAATATAGACAGGATTAAATGAAGTTTGTTCACAAATATATAGTACACCTGAACGAACATACATTCCTCGGATGTCTCTCCACTCAATCTTAACTTCACGAAATAATAGCCGTAATTGAATTCCTTCTTCGTTGATGATGACCAACTTTCGTCGAGAATGATTGATGAGAAATATCAAAAAATATATAAGTAATAGTCCAATTAATAAACTTAAAATAATATGGCGCAAACTTTCAGAATTGATAGATTCCTGAATAAAAAAATTCTCGAAAAAAGACAAAAATATAAAAATTGACCAAAGAAATGCTAACTTCCAAACGTCTGTTTTAAGTTCCAATGGTAAATAATACTCTTCCATAAAAATTCTCTCCTAATAAAAATATTATATCAGAATTTTCTAATAAAACAGTTTTAAAAAAAGAAACCCCTAGGTTTCTTTTAAGCTTGTTCTGATTTCGATAGAAGAATAACAGAAACGATGACCATAACAATTCCTAGTAATTCAAGTGGGGTTAATTTCAAGCCAAATAATGGAATACTTAAAAAAACAGAAGTCAATGGTTCAGTAGCTGTTGCAACTGAAACAACAAGCGGTGAAATCAATTGAAAGGCTCTTAAAAGCAATAAAAAAGCCAGTGCTGTTCCAACAATAGAAATTGTTAAAACATAAAAAATTGACAAGGGTTCAATTCGAAAATCAATACGCCAAACTGGATAGAAGATATTACAGGCAATCCCCGCAAGCATCATTCCCCAACCTGTCATATTAAGTGCGCCATATTTATCTAATAATGGCCGAGGGATGATTGAATAAATAACAACAGCTACACCAGCGAGAAGGCCTGTTACAAGAGCTAGGGGACTGATTGATAAATGTTTGATATTTCCGTCCGTAATCAACAAAAAAACACCTATCATTGCTAAAATGACGAATAAGACCGATTTGGGTTTTGGGACTTGACGTTGAAAAATGAGTAAATAAAGCATAATAAAAACGGGTGCTGTATATTGTAAAATTGTCGCTGTAGCACTATTTGAAAGTTGAATGGCCACATAATAAAAATATTGAACAGAAAATACCCCACCAAAAACATACAAAAAGAGGGTTGGCATATTCTTTTTTGATTTCCAGACATCAAAAAAACGCTTATGGTCTCGCGAAAAAGACATGGCCAATAAAATAACACCAGCAATCGTTAAACGTGTTGATGTAATCCAAAGCGGGCTACCATGATAATCACGGAAAAAAAGCTGACCAAAAATGCCAGAAATTCCCCACATACAACCGGCAACTACTGCATAAAGTGTGCCTTTAAAAATTTGTTTTTTTACATTCATTTTTATATTATACCATACATCAAGAGGGTTCATTAGGGTTCAATCATCATTATATTTTTATATATTACGTTCTCGATTATTAGTGAGTTTAAGACATAATGGAGTTAAAAGAATAGCTTAATATTTTATCAAACAAGGAGTGTGTATCTTAAAGATTAGCAGAAAATTTGTTAAATCTTTACATTATTTTACTATCAATATGGCTCCAAACTTTTATATTTACTTGAACCACTTCATGCGAGAGGCGATATAGTCCCAACTATTTTATTTCCTTAATCAGTTAATTTTGTAAAAAAAAAACATTTTATATAAAATGTTTTTTTGGTTATTTTAATAAAAGAATCGGATAAGAATTCCACCGAAGATAAGAACAATTGCACCACAGAGTCTATTAGCCATCTGTGCAAAAGCAATCATTTCCATTCTATCTGATGCAGACAAGACAGCAATGTTACCTGTTCCACCCATAGAATTATTGATCATCCCTGCACCAATGGCAGTTTCGACTGGATAAAGGCCAAAGAGGTGAGCCAAGAACCAACTAGCAAGTCCCATTACAACAACACTTGTCAAGCAAAGTACAACAAATTGCCATGTAAATGCTGAAGCAAGAGTATTCAAGTCAATCAAAGCAAGACCAATACCTGCCAAAACAGCATGAGTAAGGTTTGTCATAATCACTTGGTTAAACATTACAACAGATTCTTCTAAATCTTTAGGAACAGTATTTGTTGCTTTCAAGATAAATACAATAATAATCATAAATGCATATTGATGAATATTAGGGAAGAATTTGTTCAAGATGTCACCAGCCATCAAAAGAGCAAAGGCAAAGAGCATTCCTGTTCCGATTTGTTGAGCATCTAATTTTATTTTAGGTTTAGCCAACTCTTCTTTAGTTGCTGCAACAAGAGTCCCATGTCCATTATATTTAGATTTGTTGAATACTTTAGCGATAGATAAGGCACCAATAATCGCAAGAATATTACCAAAAGTAACTGCTGGAGCAAGTTGAGAGAAGATAGCTGCTTGGTTTCCATGAGCCAATCCGGCTGCATAGATTTGAGAGAGTGGAGTAATTCCGGCTCCCATACCACCTGACATCATTGGCATAGAAACATACATTACAGAATCAGCAAATCCATTACCAATAAGCATTCCTACAAGACCTACTGAGAAGAAACCAATAACCATAGTGATTAAAGCAATCGGAATAAATTTCTTGGAAGCTTTAACCAAAAGATTTCTGTTCATTCCTAAAATAGATCCACAGATAAGTGCAGCTATATAAAAATCAAGAAATCCAAATTTCCCTCCCATAAAATTGGAAACTGCTCCAATAACATTTGAAGGAACAATGTGGAAAAAAGATAATAGAGTAGCACCAATTAAAGTGAAAACAGATCCCCCACCTAAGTATGAATTCATAATAGGGAGTTTTTCTCCTATGAAGTATAATAGGTGACCTAATGTTACAAGTAGGAGAGTTAACCCTACCATATCAAGTGGAAGTTTTCCTAATAGTGTTACAACTATGATGACAGCTACGAAAAAGGCATATAAGGGAAGACTAATTCCCGATATTTTCGTTTCTTTAAGTTTTTTCATTTAAGATATTCCCCTTAGTACTCTGGATACCATTTAAGATCACGAACTGCTTTAGCCATATCAGTTTCTTTAGATTCAGTAAGACCTTGTTCTTGAGCTTTCTTAGCAACTGCTTCTGCAACTTTAATTGATACATCAGCAACAAATTCAAATGGAGGAAGAACAGGAGCACCTGGTTTACCTGGATCTACTAAACCGCTCAATGAATGTGCAGCTGCACCGATCATTTCATCTGTCAAAAGTTTTGCTTCAGATGCCAACATCCCTAAGCCCAAACCTGGGTAGATAAGTGAGTTGTTTGCTTGACCAATTTGATAATCAACACCTTTGTAGTTGATTGTTCCTGAAGGAACACCAGTAGCGACAAAAGCTTTTCCATCAGACCACTCAATAACTTGTTCAGCTGTAGCTTCCATTTTTTTAGTTGGATTTGAGATAGGGAAGATTACTGGGCGTTCTGTATTAGCACACATTGCTTCAACAACTTCTTTTGTAAAGGCACCTGGATTAGTTGAAGTTCCTACTAAAATAGTTGGTTTTACTGTCTTAACAACGTTAAGAAGGTCAGTCATATCTCCAGCATCTTTATAATCAGCACGTTTTTTAGCAAATGGTTTTTGAGCTGGTGTAAGGTCTTCCATATCATCAAAAAGTAAACCTTGTTGATCAATCATGAAGAAATGTTTGTAAGCTTCTTCTTCAGAAAGACCTTCACTAACCATTTCAGCATGAACACGACCAGCAATCCCTGCACCGGCTGAACCACCACCATAGCAAAGGTATACTTGATCAGTTAATTTTTCACCTGTAATGTCAAGTGATCCGAAAATACCACCTAAAACAACAATACCAGTTCCTTGAATGTCATCATTAAATGTTGGGATTTTTGTTTTGTAGTTATTTAAAATTGTTGCAGCATTTGAACGTCCGAAATCTTCCCAGTGAAGGTACAATTTAGGGAAAATTGATTCTGCAGTTTCTACAAATTGATCGACGAAACTGTAGTATTGGTCACCGTAAATACGTTCTTGATGGTTTCCAAGATACAAATGATCTTCTAAAAGTTCTTTTCTATTTGTTCCTGCATCAATAACAACTGGAAGTACAGACGCTGGATCAATACCTGCTGCGGCTGTATAAATCATTAATTTACCAACTGAGATATCAACACCTTGAGTTCCCCAATCTCCGATACCAAGGATTCCTTCAGCATCAGTTACAACAATAAGACGAATTTCTCTGTCACCTGCTGCATTTTTTAATGTTTCAGTAATGTTTTCAGGGTGGTTAATATCAAGATAAGCAGCATATTGTGGATCTACGAACAAATGACTGTAGTTTTCAATTGTATCAGCAATTGTTGGATCATAAACAACTGGATTAAATTCTACAATATGTTTGTTAAATAAGTAGTAAAACAAAGTACGGTTTGTATTAAAAATTTCCATCAAGAAATGACGTTTTTCTAAATCAGATGGTTTTGTCAAATATTGTTCGTAAGTTTGTTCAGCTTGTTCTTCAATTGTTTGAACAGTTGGTGGAAGAAGACCAATCAACCCCAATTCTTGACGTTCTTTCATAGTAAAAGCTGTTCCTTTATTTAAAAAAGGATTGTTTAAAATTTCATGTGCACGCATCGTACAACCTCCATAAAAATTATAATTAATGTTATTACTTTATTACTATAAACTTCTTTTATCGTTATAGTCAAATCCTTTGGTGTTGATAAATTTTATTTATAACGCATAAATAATGTCAATGTTTATCTAAAAGGCTTGATATAAAAATAGATGATATTAATCAAAGAAATAATACTAATAATTAGCTTATAACTATTAAATGATGAACTGTTCTTCTCCTATTACTATTCCTAATTTATCAGGCTTTCAAACAATTTAAGATTAAGATTTTTTGTCAATGGTGGTTGTGTATCTAAAGTATACATTTTTTTAAATAAAAACAAAATTGTGCGCTTTGCTTTATTCATATTTTCTATTATATGAAAGTATTCTAAAAAAGTAGAGTAAAATCACTCTACTTTTATTTTTTAAATTTATGTATCTTTTAGGTTAATAATTTGATTAGAAATTTTTTCAACAAAAGCTTGATCATGTTCGACCAGAAGCATTGTTGGATGATAAGTTTCTAGAAGTTGAATTATTTGTTCACGATTAAACACGTCAAGATAATTAAGCGGCTCATCCCAGAGATAAAGCTCTGCTTCTTGTGATAAACTACGAGCTAATTCAACCTTTTTTTGTTGTCCTTGACTCATCGTTTCTATCTTTTGGCTAAATTGCTTGCGCTCCATCCCCAGTTTTCTGAGATTAGCTAAAAATAATTCATAATCTAATTGATATTCGGTAGCAAAGTCTTTCAGATAACCACGATTATCATAAATCTGACGAACAAATGATAGCCTTATCCCCTGGGGAAATTGAACAAATCCACTGTGCTCACCAGAAAAATCACGAGATAAATATTTAATAATACTTGATTTCCCTTGACCATTTGGTCCGACAATTGCTGCAATCTCTCCCACTTTCAAAGAAAAATCAATCGGCTGGAAAAGTAATTTTTCGGTAAATCCAAGAGAAAAATTTTCAAACTGAATCAGTCTTTTATGATGTGAAGGTTGAAAATTCATGATAAGAGGTTCAGTTTTTTCGATATTTTTGAGTAATTTCTCTTTATTCTCAACTTCCTGTCCCATTCGTTTTTCAATTGATTTTGCTCGTTGATTCTGTTTTTTGGCAACTTTTTTATCCACAAAGGTTGCTCCGGCAACATTTTCTCGTTGATTAGACCAATCTCTTTTTTCTAACGAAGTCTTTTTCAGTCTTGAAATATCTTTACGTAATTTTTCATCTTCAGCAAGTTCAAAGTCATCACGCAACTGTTTCTCTCGTTCATAGGTTGAGAAATTTCCCTGATAGAGAACTATTTGCTGACGTTCAATTGCCAAGGTGTGGTCACAGACTTCGTCAAGAAAATTTCGGTCATGTGATACAACGATAAATCCTGATTTCTTTTGAAGATAGTCAGCAACTATTTTTCTGCTTTCCATATCCAAATGATTTGTTGGTTCATCAATTAGTGGAAAATTGTCCTCATCTAAAAATAAAATTGCCAAGAGACACTTGGTTTGTTCCCCACCCGATAAACTTCCAAAAGGACGCCAAAGAATTTCTAAATCAACTTTCAATAAAGATAATTCACGTTCTAATTTCCATTGTTCAAATTCGGCTAATTCATTTAGCACATAATAAGTTAATTGTGAATTTCTGTCAGTAATTTTTACTGACAGACTTTCTACAGAATATTTATCAGCAGTATTTTGTTTTTTAGATTTATCTTTATCATTAAAATCTTCTTCTGTCAGTAATTGGGGGAAGTAAACAAAGTTTTTGTCAGTAATTATCGAGCTGTCAGTAGTTATTTTACCTTGTAGTAAGTTTAAAAGGGTTGATTTTCCACGGCCATTTCGCCCTACTAATCCTAATTTCCAACGGTCATCAATATTTATTTGGGCATGATTGAAAATCAGATTATCCCCGTAGCCAAAGGTTAAGTCTTTAAATTCAATATTTGACATTTAATTCTCCTCTCATTTGTGAGAATTAAGAAATCTAATTTGAGTAGAAAAACTCAGAGTGAGTTCCTCTGAATGTACATAAATCTCAAATTCCCGCTTTTCTTGGAGAATTAATTTTTGCTCCGTGTTGATTTTGCTTGGTTGCTTTTACTGCTGTCATCCCATTAGTATTTTTCCCAGCAAATTGCGGTTTATTCTTCTTAATTTGTTCTAGTTTAGCTTGCATTTCTTTTTGTTTTTGATTCATTATTTTCTCCTTAAATTAAAAAACTCTTTTCACAACTTAGGTGAAAAGAGCTTTAAAAGATACAAATTCTGACAAATTGCCCAATCTGTAAACATAATAAAAGTCTATTCTCTCTAAGTTATGAAGACAACAAAAACACTCGATTTTTACGAATATTTTTAAAGTTCAAAACTTAGATTTTCAATAGACCTTACCTCGTTCATTTATTTAAGACAATTATAGCACAAAATAAAATAAACTGTCAAGATAAAAACTTGACAGTTCATTTTTAGATTAATGGAATTGCATTCCTCCATCAACAATAATTGTTTGACCGGTAATATAGTTTGAATCAGGGCCAGCTAAGAATGAAACAACATTTGCCACATCTTCAGGCTCAGATAAACGTTTCATGGCAATATCTTTTGCGAAAGTTTGCATTCCCCATTCATCATCTTTACCGGCATTTTTACCAACTTGATGCGCAATATCAAACATCATTGGTGTTTTTACAATCCCTGGTGCATAAGCATTAACTGTGATTCCTTCTTCTGCTAAATCACGAGCAGCAATTTGAGTCATCCCACGAACAGCAAATTTTGAAGAAGAATAGAGCATTAGATTTGGATTTCCAACAACTCCAGCTTGTGAGGTTGCGTTGATAATTTTACCTCCATGACCTAATTTTCTAAAAAGTGCTGTTGCTGTTTGTGTCCCCCATAAAACTCCACCAACATTAATATTATAGACTTGATGAAATTGTTCAGGTGTAATTGTTTCAATTGGTGTTGTTGGGGCAATTCCGGCATTATTAACTACAACATTTAAATCACCAAATTTGTCGACAACAGCATTCAAAGCTGAAATAACTTGTTCACGGTCGGAAACATCAGCTTTAACCGCAAATGAGTTTTCTCCAAGTTCTTTTGCTGCTTTTTGAGCTGTTTCTTCGTTGTAATCAATAATAGCTACTTTAAAACCATCATTATAGAGACGTTTTGCGATTGCAAAACCTATTCCTTGACCTGCTCCAGTAACTGCTGCAATTTTAGACATCTTATTTCTCCTTTATTTAATTATTTTATAAACCTTTACCAGTGGGTGAAACTAAAATTTTAACAGCTGTTTCATTATGATGAATCAGCGTATCGAATCCTTTATCAATCAAATCATCCAAACCGATTTTAGCTGTGATGAATTGGTCCAATTTTATTTTACCTGTTGATACTAAATCAATTGTTTTTGGATGAGTGTTATTATAAGCAATCGTTCCTAAAAGGTTAGCTTCTTTGATTACTAATTTTGCCATATCAACACTAGCAGGCTTGCCCCAAATTGCAACAATGACAACTGTTCCACCCATACGAATCGCATCTAGACAAGCGTCAAATCCCGGTTGGACAGAGGTACATTCAAAGGCTGCGTCCACTCCTTTTTCATTAATTTCATGAACTTTAGCTTGAATGTCATCTTCAATTGGATTGAAGAAATAATCAGCAACTTGTGCTTCTTGTGCTTTTTTACGACGAAGTCCACTAGGTTCACTGATGATAACAGTATGTCCTTGCGCTTTTGCAACGGCAGCAGTTAATAGTCCAATTGGTTCAGCACCAACAACTAATACCGTACTCTTTTCACTTAAATTTGCTCGTTCAACAGCGTGATAGCCGACTGATAGTGGCTCAATTAGAGCAGCTTCATCCAATGGTAAGTTATCAGGAATTTTGTGAACCCAACGTTCATCAACAGAATTTTTTTCAGCCAAACCTCCACCATTTCCGCCCAAACCAATAAAGTTTGAGCCTTCTGAGAGGTTATAATGTCCAGTTTCACTTGTATCAGTCCCTTCGGGAACGATATAAGGTTCGACAACGACATGGTCACCTACTTTAAGTCCGCTTACTCCTTCACCTATAAAATTTACAACCCCAGACATTTCATGTCCAAGAGTGACTGGTGGTACTTCTCCAGTAATTGGATTAGGATGTTCTGCTGACGGACAAAAAATTGGGCCATCTAAAAATTCATGAAGATCTGTTCCACAAATTCCACACCAAGCCACATCAATGCCAACTTGGCCAGCTTTTACTATTGGTTCATTAATTTCATCAACGCGGATGTCCCCGCGGTCGTAAAAACGTGCTGCGCGCATAAAAACGCCTCCTCTATATAGGATGGTTGTCGTTTCAGGCAATCAATTAAATTTAGTATTTGAGATTTCTCTCACGAGTTTATTCTATCATTATTTCTAATAATTTACAAAAATTTAAAGCGTTTTCTTCCTTGGTATATATAGACTTTTAAATATTTTATCGTAATAAAAAAGCTACTGAATTTTCTGTCAGTAACTTTTACTTTTTGTATTCTTATTAATTGTTAATGTCTATTTCTTCGACGATTTTTTCGACTATCACCCTTAACTGGAATTTGTCTTTGTTCCTTGACAAATTCTGGTAATTGATTATATTTCATTGATAAAACGAGCCCTAAGCCGATGATATTTGCCATTAAGGCCGATCCCCCTTGAGAAATGAAGGGTAGGGGAATACCTGTTAAAGGAACAACACCAATCGCTGCTCCAATATTTTCAAAGACATGGAAGAGAATCATCATAATAATACCCGTTGAAATATAGGTATAAAACTGATTATTTGATTTGAAAGTTACTCGAATCATTCGATAAATCAGCATAAAGTAAAGGAAAATCAAAAAGGCTGATCCAACAAATCCGAAATCTTCAGCAATGACAGTGAAAATCATATCTGATTCTCGAACGGGAACATTGACATTAGCTACACCAATTCCTTTACCCCAAAGACCACCAACACCAACTGAAATCAATGAGCGTGCTTGTTGAAGACTGAAAGTCTGAGAATATTCAAAAGGATGTAACCATGCGATAAAACGATTGACCTGATACTGAGCAAAACTGGTACTTTCAAGAAATTTTTGTCCTTCTGGTGAAGCAACTAGAGCAACAATTCCTACAGCTACTGCTGCTACGAAAAGAAAAGCTGGCGCAAGTATTTTCCAAGAAATACCAGCAACTAAAATAATTCCAGCAAAGATAGCTGCAAAGACCAAGAAAGTTCCGAAGTCTTTTTGAAAGACTGATAAAATGGCAACTGGGATTGTTTCAAGTATCAGAAGTCCGATTAAGCGGAAATCATCTTTGAGTACTCGTTTTTTTAGATTATTTTGGAAGGTAACCACAATCCTAGCCGAAAATAAAATATAGGAAAGTTTCATAAACTCCGACGGTTGAAAAAGATTTCGTCCTCCAAAAGCGAGCCAGTTTTTTGCACCTGTTGAAGCATAGGTTGCTTTATCGTAGAAAAAGATCGGTAGAACCATTAATATAAGACCTAATAGGTAAAAAAATGGTGTTAAATTCCATAAAAACCTTGAATCCATATGCATGACAATTAAAGCAACAAAGAGTCCGACAATAACCCAAGTTCCTTGTTGAACAACTAGATTCGTTGCTTGTGTGGGGTGGTCATGACTTACTGCAACATAAAGTGCGTAAAGACCAATCAATATTAACATAAAGGCTGGTAAAATTAGCCCATAATCAATTCGTGAATCAAATGTAAATCTATTTGCTTTCTTGTTTTTCAAAACTAGCTCCAGTCAGTTTAATCTTGTTTTGGCAATTCATTTGGGGCAATTTGCTATCACTTAGTTCTAACTTTTGCTTCAAATTTACAAAAACAATTTTATTATTGAGGTGACTTCTGTTTAAAATCATAAATCCATTCTATTATACAATTTTTTTGGATGATTTGGGCATTCTTTCTCAAAAATTCCAATAAAAAAACACTGAAAGCACTTTCAGCATTTTATAAAATGTGCCCAAGAAGGTCTCCTCCAAAAATCAGAAGATAAGAATAGAGGAGAATTGGCAATGGTTTACATAATAAGATACTCCAAGTGAAGAATTTCCAACTCATTTTTGTTTGACTTGCTATTAAAACAAGGGCATCATCTGGGGCAATAGGAGATAAAATGAGGAGCGCGAAAACAATATTAAAGCGTTTTTGCCCCTTATCCAACCAAGCCATGTATTTATTATATGTTTTTTCTTTGACAAAAGTTTTGGCTAATGAAGAACCATATTTTTTACCAAAGTGAAAAAGTAAAAAAGAGCCCGCAACAATTCCAAAGTAATTATAAATAAAACCCCAAACTGGTCCAAAAATCATGACCCCTGCTGCCATTGTAATCCCACCTGGTATGATTGGAACAATGACTTGCAAAATTTGCATACAAAGGAAGATTAATGGTCCTAAAAAACGATGTGCCACAATCAATTGTTGTAAGACTGCTTGATTTTGAAATGCACCTAGGCGCCATAAATAAATGCCACCAACAATTGTCGCAACAAAGCCAAGAATAGTAATTAAATTAAAAACTCGTTTGATATATCTTAATACGTTATCATTCAAAGAAAATCCTCACTTTGGGCATTTTTTTTGGCTTTAAGGTAGGCTTCATTTTCTTCAATCCAACCTGGCAAATAATTAGCAAGGGTTTTAAAGCCAATTTTATCCCGAGAATCAGTAAAATGTTTTTTTCGGTAAATATGGTGAACTTGCGGATTTTTTTCCAGACTGCGAATTGACAGGCTAATTTTGCCATTATATTCGTCAATATCAATAATTTGTGCCATCACTTTTTGGCCAATTTTAGCAATATCATGAATACTTTTGACATAACCAGATTGAATTTCAGAAATATGAATCAATCCTTTTTGTTCAATTTTTTCTTTATTTGATGAATTATCCAGGTAAAATTTTACAAATGCACCATAATCTTGCATTCCAATAATTTCAACCTCAACAATATCACCGATTTTAGGACTTTTCTTCTCCATATTATGGCTCGATAATCTCAACTGATTCAATAACGACATCATCGACTGGTTTATCTTGCGCACCTACACGAACAGCGGCAATTTCATCGAGAACTTTATAGCTTTCTTCATCAACCAATTGACCAAAGACAGTGTGACGGCCATCAAGATGAGGAGTTCCACCGCCAGTATATGTTTCAGCTACTTCTTCAGGCCACCCTCCTTGGATAAGTGAATCTTTAGGATAAGGCAAGTTTTTATTTTGAACAATGAAAAATTGACTTCCGTTTGTATTAGATCCAGCATTGGCCATTGACAAAGCTCCCCGAAGATTAAAGAGGTCCATTGAGAACTCATCTTCAAATTTTTCTCCGTAGATTGAAGAACCTCCCATCCCAGTTCCTGTTGGGTCTCCTCCTTGAACCATGAAATCTTTGATGATACGGTGGAAAATTACTCCATCATAATAACCCTCTTTGCTAAGTTCAATAAAGTTTTTTACGGTTTTTGGAGTAAGACTATCAAATAATTTTACAGTCATTTTTCCATGATTTGTATTGATAATTGCTGTAGTACCTTTGTAGTTTTCAAGTTCAAGTTGTGGGTAAGTCATATTTTTTAGTTAGTATTTTTATTTCTAAAAATACCTTCCTTTCTTTTTATAAATTAATAAATTTCTGTCAGTAATTTTTACTGACAGTTTTTACTGATAGCTTTAATCAATAATTTTTAAGGCTTGTAAGGCTTTTAGAATTCCATCATTTTCAACAGAATCAGTAATGTAATCTGCTTTTTCTAAAATTTCAAGATGTGAAACCTTCATAGCTACTGACAGACCGGCAAAATCAAAGAGTTCACGGTCATTAAGTCCATCACCAAAGTTCATCATGTTCTCAGCTTTCAGACCAAGTTCTTGTAAAACTTTTTGACAGCCGATTGCTTTAGAACCTTCCATTGGAACAATATCTGAACTGTTTGGATGCCAACGAACCAAACGAATTTTATCGGACAAAGCTTCTGGTAATTCTAATTGGTCATCATGGTCAGAAATTGTCAACATTTGATAAATTTCATTTGTTTTATAATAATTGGGATTTTCTTCCAATTCCGAATAAACTGGACCAATTGCATCACTAGCAATTTTATCCCATTTTGAAATTTTCAAACTATCCGCAGCTACAAAAGAATATCCACTTTGTTCATTTTTCAGCCAAGTGATAATTTCTTCAATTAATTCCTTAGAAAAAGTATTTTTATATAATACTTCTCCTGTTTGTGCATTTTCAACATAGGCACCATTGATTGCTACATAGAAATCTGGTTTTAATGCCCTAACTTCTGGAACAACTCCGAAAAGATTTCTTCCCGTTGCAATTCCTGTCATAATTCCTTTTTCACGAAGTTTATAAAAAACTTCAGTAATTGATTCAGGCATGAAAGCTGAATCTTTGACCCTCAAAGTATCATCAATATCAAAAAAAATGATTTTTATTTTTTGGGCTTTTTCTAATATTTTTTCCATCTTTTTTTCACTTTAATTTTATTTGTACAAACTTAATTATATCATATTTCTAACTTGTTTTTCCTCAGGTTTAAACTAAGTGATGTTGAATGGCATAAATTGTTGCTTGAGTTCGGTCTGACACTTCAAGCTTATTAAAAATATTAGAAACATGAGTTTTGACTGTTTTTAAACTGATAAAAAGTTCATCAGCAATTTCTTGATTAGAAAGTCCCGTCGCAAGTACTTTTAATACTTCTAATTCTCTTTTTGATAAATCATCATATAATTCATGTTTTCGATGTTTTTGTTGAGCAATCTTTTCCTTGACAGCATCGGAAAGGACATCTTCTCCATTGGCAACTTTTCTGATTGCAGATGCGATATCAGCGGCTTGTGATGTTTTAAGAATATAACCTTTAGCTCCAGCAGCTAAAGCCGGAAAAACTTTTTCGTCATCAATAAAACTCGTTAGAATTAAAATTTTTCGTTCTGGATTTTTAGCTAAAATCTTTTGCGTTGCTCCAATTCCATCAAGTCGATCCATCACTAAATCCATGAGAATAACATCAGGGTCAAGCATTTCAGTTTTTAAAAAGCCTGACTCGCCATCGGCAGCTTCACCAACCACTTCGATATCGGGTTGAATATTCATGAAACTTGATAAACCTAGTCGCACCATCTGGTGGTCATCAACAATTAAAAGTTTAATTTTTTCCATTTTGTTCTTTCTAAATACGCATCATTTTTAAAGGCTCGGCTTCGCCTTAGGTATAATGATTTCAACAGTTGTCCCCGCACCTGGTGCCGAGATTACTTTGGCATCTCCGCCGATTAATAAAGCACGTTCTTTGATATTGGCTAAACCGTAACTGGCCGTCTTATCACTAGTAGAAACATCAAAACCAACTCCATCATCAGCAATTTTCAAGAAAATGTTTCCAAGTGATTCTCTTAAAGAAACTTCAATGTGCTCGGCTTGCGAATGACGCAAAGTATTCGATAAAATCTCTTGAGCCATTCGAAATAAATTGTCCTCAACATTACTCGTCGCTTCAATGTCAGCCAATTTAACTGTAATATTTGCTGAAATTTTCGCTTGGAGCTCGTCTGTCAGTGCTGACAGACCTTCTGCTAGACTCTTACCATCTAATTCTACTGGTCTAAGATGTAGTAAGAGTGCTCGCATTTCATTTTGTGCAGAATGGAGCACTTTTAAAACCAATTGTGTCTGTGTTTCGATTTGTTCTTTAGTCAAATTTTGTGTCGAACCAGCAACAGAAGATAAAATCATTGTCGCTGCAAAAAGTTCTTGACTGACAGAATCATGAAGTTCCCGTGAAATTCTTTTACGCTCTAATTCAATAATTTCAGCTTTGTCAGCAGATTTTTGCTTAGATAATTCTTGGAGTTCAGCTGACATATTCATAATTTTATCATGAACAGCTTGTAATTCAGGAGATTCAGGTTGTTGATTTTCTTCTAAAAGTTTAATATCATCTTGAAATTTTTGTTGAATAGCCATATTTTCAATATGATTAAAAAGGGTAAAAATCAGCGCAAGTAATCCTGCAACTGATATAAATATCCATAAACCATAGAAATTATCTCGAAGTTCCCTAATAATATTAGCGGTATTTAGTCCCCCTAAAGGTTGACCACTATTCATCATTATAAATAGAAGAAGATACATAATAAGGATGATACTAAAAACTGCTAAAAAGGTTGTGAAAAGTGATTTTTTCATCCTCTAATCACCTCAATATTTCCTGAATCAACACGGATATTGATTTTAATTCGTTTTTCCGCCTGATCTAAATTTTCACTAAAATAACGAACATTTCCCGCATTAATTTGTGCTGCCTCATTGAAAATCTTTACAAGCCCAGCATTTGTTGTTAAATCAAGCGAAACTCCTACATCCTCAGGAACAATAATTTTTGTATTACCTGTCATTTTTTTAATAGAAAGACTATTTCCCGAAGGTTTAAAAGTAACATCATCAAGATCAATGATATCATTTTGATTTTCATTCATGATTGACTCAGATTCATCTTGAGAAATATCTTCGTAAGAAAAATTTCTTACTCCTCCTTCTCGTGGATTATTTTTCCAAAAAACGATGCAAGCAATCGTAGGGAAGATAATTGCTAACCAGAACCATCCAACTGTGAAGAGAATCATTACCGATATTGCCCAAAAAATGAAACTGATGATACGTAATACACGCGCACGCGAACGAGTCGCCAAGATAGTAAAGAGAATAGCTAAAGCTAGAACTACCCACATACGCGGTGTACTAATCACATGAAAAATCAATCCTAATACAATAAAAATTTCTATAATAAAGATTGCTTTCAATTTTTTATTCATAAATCTATTGTACCAAAAAAAAGCTTACTTTTTCTCGGACTTAAGACTTAAATTTTACTTAAGCAAGATAGAGAAAAAATACTCCATTCATTAAGACGAAGTATTCTTTAAATTACATAATAAAAATATTTTTATCATATCCCATAAAATTTTTCAAAAAGATTTCTACCAGCTTGACTTCTTAACCCCTGGAATCTTACCTTCATGCGCCAATTTTCTAAAATTAACTCGTGACATACCAAATTTTCGCATGTAGGCTCTGGGTCTTCCGTCAATTCGATCTCGCATTTTCATTCGATTGGGATGAGAATCTTTAGGCAGTTTTCGGAGAGCTTCATAATTTTTTTCTTTCTTAAGTTCCTGTCTAAGCTCTTGATATTGAGCAACTAATTTTTGTTGCTTTTTAAATTTAGCAATTTTTGATTTCTTCGCCAAAATATTATCCTTTCATTTATTAATTTAGTTAACCAGTTAAGTATATCCTATAAATAAAACAATGTCAACTGGTTAACATTATTTTATTTTCTCTATTTTAATTAGCGACTAAAGCTCCTCCTTGACTTGAAACATAGTCTTGAGCATTCTCCTTATTTATTTTTACCAGACTCCCTTTAGTATCCACTCCATAAGTTTCACTTTTTTCACCTTTGATAGTTACCGTCGCAGAAGGCATATAATATTGGTCAGTTTCACTTCCAAAATAGTTTTCATAAGTAATGACACTTTGATCAAGCTTATCAGTGACAGACTCATCATTTGCTTGTCTCATTATATTTTGAATAGCCAAATCCACATTTTCTGGTATGAATTCATAACTTCCACCATCCACCATTTGACTTACCCCTTGATATTGAATAGAAACTACCTTGTTAAGACAATCTTTATAAGCCATAAGTGCGGTCAAATTAGCAAGATTTATCGAAATGTTCGTTTTAAAATCTGATGAAATATCATTAAAAAATGATTAATATTTAAAAACACTATTAAGACTAAGCATCTTGTTCATTAATTCAGTCATAACTTCTCGTTGATGAGCGGCGCGTCCATAATTCCCATTAGCTAACGTATCTCTATCTCGGGCAAAAACTAAAGCTTGTTCTCCGTTGATGAGCTGCTTAGGATTTCCTGAAAGATAAGGAACATAAGCTTTATATTCAGGTTCTGTATTTGAGATATAAATCGCTCCACTATCTACAGTTTTATCTGAACCAGGCAAAGTTATTTTACCTGAATCAGTCCCTTGATAGACATCTGAGCCATTTGTATCATTGACAACTTCTACTCCTCCAACGTCATTCACAAGATTTACTAAACCGTCCATATTAACAATCATAAAATTATTAAGATTCAGCCCTACTTGATTACCAATCGTTTTCATGGCATAAGTGACAGCAGATGATAACCCACCATTATTAAATCCTAAAGGATAAGCAGCATTAATTTTTTGAGTAGATTGAATTTTTCCAGATGCATCTTCAATATTCGTCATCGTATCTCGTTCCACTGAAATAATAGTGGTTGTTTTTGTCCGAGGATTCAATGTTAAAATAATTTGAGAATCTGAATTTCCATTCCATGAATCTGCACCACCCCGACTATTATCACCAGTATCCACTCCCATAAGCAAAATAGTTAGTGGTTTTTTTGCAGATATACTAGAACTTTTTATTTTTGTATTTACATGAGTTTTCGTTAATGTTTTCTCTGCTTGAACATAGATAACCGCACTAACTGCCACGACTAAAATAACAAAAAGGGACATAAAACGAACAAAATATACTTTTTTAGACCTTTTTATTTTTTTCTTTTGTCTAATTTCTTTTCTTTTCATATCAAGAATACTTCTTTCTTTTATTAAAAATTATAACTTACTTAAACTCTTTAATTTTTCGTCAGCCTAGCTATTCAAAACCAGTCCTACTGCCAAAGTTGAAATTAAAAATGATGATCCACCTTGTGATAAAAAGGGAAAGGTGACACCTGTTTCTGGAACCAAACCAATTGCTCCACCTAAATTGACAAAAACTTGTATCAACAAAAAAGATGAACAACCAATTGAAATCATTGAATTAAATGGATCTTTTGCCCGCATCCCCACCAAAAGCATTCGGGTAATCATGAAAAAAATGACAGCTAGGATTATAATTCCACCAATGATTCCCAATTCTTCTACTATTACTGAAAATATAAAATCTGTATGAGCTTCAGGCAAAAATCCTTGTTTTTCAATCGAATTCCCCAGCCCTCTTCCAAACCAGCCACCATCTACAATCGCATAATATGAATTAGCAAGTTGATGACCCGAAGAAGCCAAGTCAGTAAAAGGATTAACAAATGCTTTAAATCGAGCATTAATATAAGATCCTGGAATCAAATCGCCTCCACTGATAAAAAGAAAGAGCAAAAAACTAAGACTAATCGTAAGCAACATCTTCCCATAACCTGAAAACCATCGCCAAGAAATTCCACTTGCACCAATCATTATCAAGGCTAAGAGCCCAATAATTGCTGTATTTCCTAAATTAGGCATACTGAGTTCCACTATCATTAGTAAGATAATCGGAAATCGCCATCCCCCTACAACTTTTTTTATGAGATTGTTACCCTTAAAAATTGCTTGAATATCATTTTTCTCAATCTCTTCTTGTCTGTTAGAAAAGATAGAAGCAAGAAACCAAACTGTAAAAAGTTTTGCAAATTCAACCGGCTGAATAGTTCCAATCCCTGGTAAGGGAATCCATCCATGCGCTCCATTCGCTGATGTATTAGGACCCACCCTTGAATAAATCATCAGCAAGATAATAATTAGAAAAATTATTTTTAAAATCTTTTCATTTTTTATAATTCTCAATTTTACTCGATAAATAATAATTAAAGCCACAAAACTTATAATTATAAAGACTCCTTGAGAAATTGCCAATCGATAAGGAGATAGTCCTCGGTTAATTTGATAGGGGACAGTTGCTGAAAACACCATGAGTAAGCCAACAGCTGAAAGAATCAAATAAGGAATCAAAATAGATAAATCTAAAAAACTATTTTTTGTAATTTTTTTATCCATAAATGAATCCCCCTTCGTTAATTTTCCAAATGAACGAAAAGAGTATTTCTAGTTGCAAATCAATGAATAACTTTTTCTTTCTTATTTTTTTATTTTTTATTGTTGTATGAATTAATATTTTTGTCATCGGCTTGTACCTCAATTTCTGATTTATAGTAGATTTTGATTGTACAGCTCCAACTCAGAGAACTAGATTAGATTGAAGTGATAAAAATGCTTGTCCACTTTTAAGCTATCTTTCTTCCTATAACTCTCAGGGTCTGAGCCACTGTTATTCTGTGCTTCCATTTTCACCACCTCCTTTTTTATAAAAAAATTGCCTACGTCGGTTGAACGTAGACAAGGTATGATTTCAAAAAGATACACTATCAAGTGAACTAAAGTACCAAGTATCGTTCAAGCTTTAGCTCCGCAGGGCGATGTTGTTGCACTATTTCACGCCTTCTTTTTTCGACGTGAACTGTTGGCCCTCTCATCGTGTCTCCACGACTCTGCGGCAGCAACCCGTATCCCTGTGGTAGCCTCACCTACCGATGGTTAGAAAATCTCTAACCAAAATTGCTTAAATTAAATTTTCAAAATATTCCTAAGCAAAAAAATCATAACACGACCTATACTTTTAGTCAAATAACAAATGTATTACCTAAATTAAATGTTTTTTTATTGGATTAAACCTCTTGTTATGACTAAATTTTTTAGAAATTAGAACTAAGACAAAAATATTATTTTTTAAAATAAAATACCAAAGATTAAAATATACAGACAAAAAGCTTATAATTGAATAATGAATTTCGTTAATAAATAAAAAACTCCCTGTCAATGCTGACTAAGGAGTTTTTTATTATATTTATCGAATTCCCAAAGCAATACGGGCATAACGACTCATTTTATCAACTGTCCATGCTGGATACCAAACCAAGTTCACCTTGATTTCACCAACTTCTGGCACTTCTTTCAAAGCATCATGAATTTGTTCAGTCAAAAGGTCCGCCAAAGGGCAACCCATTGTTGTCAATGTCATTTTAATTTCTGTAAATCCGTTATCTTCAAAGCTAATTTCATAAACTAATCCGAGGTTGATAATATCAATCCCAAGCTCTGGGTCAATGACGTTTTCAAGGGCAGAGAGAATTTTGTCCTTGATTTCATTCACTTGCTCTTCTGTGTATTTATCTGCCATTTTATCTCCTTAGGCTGTCATAAAAAGCAAAACTTTAAAAGTTGAACGAATGTGCTTTCTAGGACAAATCCAAATTGTCAAATTCTTTTTACAGCTTTATTTTACCAAATTTATTTTAAAATTTCTAGATAAAAAATTACTGACAGAAAAAATTTATTCATAAAATTTTCTGTCAGTAATTTATTTTATGCAAAACGCGAGAATTTCTTGAAGAAACTCAACATGAAAGTAAAGAGAGCGATAATAACCACAAATAGAATTGCTTCTGGTAAAATTGCTCCATTCAAACCAATGGTTTCACGTAACATTTTTAAACCATAAGTCATTGGTAACCAAGGACTGATGACTTGATATATTTTAGGCGCAAGTTGTAAGGGGTAAGTTCCTGCACTCGTCGCCAGTTGTAGAACTAAGACTACAATCATAAGGAATTCACCAATCTTACCTAGAGCCGTTAAGAAGAAAGTATTGATTGCCATGTAAGCGAAGCTGATTAAAAGTACTGACAACAACATTTCCCACAAATGATTTGGTCTCAATCCAAGAAGAGCAACTGCTCCCCAGACGATGATTCCTTGTAAAAGTGCTACCAAACCATTTGTACCAATTTTCGCCAACATAAATTCGCGACCAGATTTCCATTTTTCACCTGAGAAACCAATTCCAATCACAACATTTGTCGCAAGGGCACCAATAAAGAGAGCAACATTAATCATGTATGGTGTCATTCCTGCACCATTTTCTGGTACATTGTCATGGTCAGTATGTTTAAGTTTCAACGGTGCAGCTACTTTTTTAGCATTTTCATTAGAATTATTAGTTGCTGAGAGAGTATCATCTGCTTTGGTTAACGCTGTTGACAAGTTATTAGCCCCTGTATTTAGCGTGCCCAAACCACTTGTTAAACTTGAACCTCCATTTGCCAATTGTTGTGAACCAGAGGAAATTTGTTGAGCACCCCCTGCCAATTGATTTGAACCTGAAGTTAAAGTTGAACCATTCGCTTGTAATTGTGACAATCCAGAAACTAATTGCATTGTCCCGCTTTGTAAATCTTTTGATTTACTTGCTAATTGTTGAGCGCCAGCGTTTGCTTGATTAACTCCGTCAGCATATTGGGCAAAACCAGGTGTGACTTGATTTGCTAGGGCACTATTTACGTCAGAAAGCCCTGTTGACAATTGTGAAATTATGGCATTTGCACCAGGAAGAGCAACATTAGAATTTTGGACAAGTTCTTTGGTTTGATTTTGAATTCCCATCAATTGATTGCCCACATCAGTTAAACTATCCGCAACTGAAGTCATACTTGTTTGAATAGGAGATAAAGTTGACTGAGCAGAGTTTAAAATAGCTGCATTTAGTTCGTTTTGTTGGTCAGTTTTCAAACTATTATAAGCCTTTGTTTGAGCCATCGCTTTGATTTGATTAGGAACAATATCACTTAATATCGTTTGCGTATCTTCTAAACTTTTTTTCACAGAAGCTAAATCATTTTTCACGGAATCTGCTGAACCCGTATCATTAGCACCATTTTGGATAGCATTATTTAAATCAGTCAGGCCATTTTGAAGCTGGCTAATTTGAGCCTGTTGTTCTGCTGACAAAGCTGTTTTTTGTGTCAATTCTGTTAAACCTGCTGACAGCTCTTTTGATTTATCAGCCAGTGTTTGTGTACCTGCTGCCAATTGTTGCGTTCCACTGACAAATTGGTCAGCACCAGAAGAAAGTTGTTGTCCCCCATTGGCAGCTTGATTCACTCCTGATACATATTTATTTAAGCCTGAATTCAAATTATTTGCGCCGTCAGTGAAAGTTAAACTTGATGAAGATAAAGTATTCAAATTACTACTTAATTCTTTTGAACCATTCAATGCTGACGAAGTTCCATCAGCCAATTTATTTGAACCGTCAGAAGTTTCTTTCATTCCTGACTTCATATCACCAAGCTTAGCGAAAATTTCTTTGGTGTAAGTCTCTGTGATATTTTTTGAAACCTCTGATTTCAGCTGATTCATCGCACTTTCGCTCATTTTTGATGAAATATAGTTATGACCACGTGTCGTTTGATAATCTAACTGAACCGTTTTTGGTTTCTTATTCATTAAGGTTGTTGCATTTTCTGAAAAGTTTTCTGGAAAAGTGATAACCATGTAATAATCACCTTTTTTTATCCCTTTAGAAGCTTTATCCTCCGAAACAAAATGATAATCTAAATCCTTTGATTTTTTCATTTCAGCAATGACATCATCACCAAGTTTGAATTTTTTTCCGTTCAATTCAGACGTCTTGTCCAAATTTACAACCGCTACTGGTAAGTCATTCAATTTACCGTAAGGATCCCACATAGAACCTAAGAAAATATAGTTATAAATTGCTGGTACAAGTGCCAAAGCGATAATAACAATAATAAAAAATTTGTGCTTTAAAATGGCTTGCCATTCTTTTTTTAACATCTTTTCCCCTTTCTTTATGGACAACACGTCCAAAAACTGTTACAATACGTATTATAAACTTTTTAGAAAATTTGACAATTATTATCCATTCAGTTTTGGACATATTTTTAAATTTGTCTAAATGAAGCACTTACATTCTAAAAAGGACGGAGGTCCCCCCTTTAAATGTCTAATGACAGCAGAAAAGATCGTACAAAACTTCAATTACGAGATGCCATGATTCAACTTTTAGGCGAGAAATCTTTTGACCAAATTTCAACGACTGAACTTGTGAAATTAGCTAAAGTTAGTCGTAGTAGTTTTTATACTCATTATCAAGATAAATATGACATGATTGAAGCCTATCAACGTCGACTTTTTGAGACTATTCAATATGTCTTTGAAAAAAATAACGGAAATATTCATGCAACAATGCTTGAAACTTTTGAATTTCTAAAAGGAAATCAAATATATGCCGCTCTTCTTTCGGAAAATGGTAGCAAAGAAATCCACCAGTTTATGTTGCAAAAACTCAAAGAACTTATTCAAAGTTCCTTTTTCCCTCAGTCTAAACATCTTAAATTAGGAAAATTAGGGGAAATTTATGCGACAACCTACTATGCTAATGCTATTTTTGGAACTACTCAATCATGGATTCGTCGAAAACAAAAGGAAACACCTACTCAAATTGCTAATCTATTAGTTGAGCTCATAAATTAAAAAAAACGGTTCTTTTAGAAGAATCGTTTTTTTTAATTCTATTTGGAAAATAATAGCCATTAACAGGTGTTAATCATGATGTTGAACTTCCAAAATCATATTGCTCAATGTTTCAATCACCATATCTTCATCAGATAGTTCTTGTTTCGTAGCCAATTTTAAAGCTTTTTCAGCTCTAAATACCGGAATATTTTGTTCGCCTACTAAAATTTTTTCTCTTGAATGAACATCATGACTGACTCTGGCTGCACGTTTACGAACCTCAAAAGTTCCAAAATTTGAAATATGTACGGGAGTCCCTTCAGAAATATAGTAAGTGATTGCCTCGACAAAGGCATTGATTGCCTTTGCTGCATTTACTTTTGAAAGTTCTGTACGGTCTGCTACATAATCAATTAACTCCTGTTTCGACGCCATTAACTCATTCCTCTTATTTTCTACATTCCCCTATCATCCTTTTCTTCACTAACTCTAGTGAATTCTTTTGTCATCATATAAATCTTCATAAAAAATCCTAGCTTACGCCAAGATTTTTTGGTTATTTTACAACCATAACATTGCAAGGCGCATGATTAACAACATAACTTGTCGTCGAACCTACTAGCATCCTGTCTAATAATCCCTTACCATTTGAACCGACTACAATCAAATCCAATTCAAATTGCTTTGCAAAATTAATGATTTCTTTCTTTGGATTTCCTGTAAAGGCATGGACTTCAAACTCAACTTCATCATTAATCAGAACCTCAACTTCAGCAATAATTTCTTTAGATTCTGTTTCTAAATCATCCAAATTAATTGCCAAGGCATACGGAGTTCCCCGAAGTCTTGTTTCGTCTTTAACATGTAAAACAAATAATGAAGTTTTATTTCTTTTGGCAATGGCGACTGCTTCGTGAATTGCTTCTTTCGATTGGTCAGAGCCATCAACTGCAACTAAAATTTTCTTGTATTCATCTCTCATTGTAAACGCCTCCTTTACTATATTCTATGATAAAATATTTAAGAAGTCCAACTAAACACTCACTATATTTTTAGAAGAAACGTTTATTTTTAAGACTTTTTTTCCAATTTTACTTAGAAGTAAAAATATAATTTTATGAAAATATTAAATCACTTTTTTTGATATTCTGATTTCTTTATGCTACAATTTAGTTAGAATTTCGTTATGAACCAATTTGGTTCCCTTTCGTATAATAAATAAAGAAAGGAGAATGCACTATGACATTCACTAACAAAAATAAATTTTTCCAATATACAGTAACTCTAGATACTTCTCATAATATCTTCAGAGCATCACTTGTAAATGATTCAAATATTTATGGTGCTGGAGATACTATTGAAGAAGCTGTACAAAACTTAGAACAATTAGTTTAAGGAGAAAAAAATGGGCGAGTATCCCAATCGATAAAGGCATCTACTTTAATTTTGAGAGTAGGTGCTTTTGTTATACTTTAAATAAAAAAAGTTGCTCAATGAGCAACTCCCTTTTTAGTTTCTCTCAGTTACTACTTCTCCACTTGCCTTCTTGTCATTCTTCCAAATAGAAAAGAATTTTCCATATAAAGAAGTAACCAAATAGAAAGTAATAGTTAGAAGCATTGCTAAAGAACTTGCAGAATAGCCATCCATAAGTGCTGTTGCCCATAAAATAATCATGACCACATCAGATAAGAGCCAAAGTGAGTAACTATCCCCATAACCTCTAACAACCAAGATTGAAGCCGCAGCTCCAATAATTAAAGTAATAGCATCCCATAAAGGATTGGTGTCTCCAAGTTTTGTATAAATGACTGTAATTGGCCACCAAAGAACCAACATACTGCTGATTGTCAAAATCCATCCTTTTGTCTTCATGAATTTGACCCCATTTTCAATTCGATGTCCCCAAGTTTTCCAAGTGAAAATCAATGGCAAGTCAATCAGCAAAACAAAAACAATTTGATCTAAAACAGAGGCATAGTGACCAGCAGTCCAGTTAATATAGATATAACCAAAAGCACTAATCAGCCCCAAAAGACCATTAATTGGTTTTCCAATCATCATGTAAACTGTACATGCCGACCCCATTAAGGTAGCAATCAAAGTGATAATTGATAAGACCGTAATTGTTGACGTTAAAAAGAAAGCCAACTGTACTCCTATGATAAACGAAAGCATGATGCTTCCGGCTGTATTAATTGATTTTAGCTCATCTTTGAGCCATTTGAGATAATTTTTCATTCTCATCCCCAATCTAAGAACGTCAAAAAACGTCCACTAAAAATTATATCACGAATAAAAAATTGTCAGACGCTTCCAAATATATTCTTTAGTTTTTTTTTGAGACCAATCATTATCAATTTTGTTCCATAAAAATTTTATTTATCTCTAATAAAGTTGCATAAATAAAAAAGCCGATATTCATCGGCCTTTTCGTTTCTATTTATCCCATCTGTAATAGTGAATCATTTTGATGAACCCAACAATTAAAAATTCGATTCCAAGAAGTAACCACAAAGTTACCCCTCCCCAAAGCGGAGAAAATACTAAAGTAAAACCAGCAATGATACTAATTACACTTAAGAAAATCCCCCAAAATTTACTATTGAAATTAGTCAAAACTGTAAGAGTTACAATTCCATCTACAATCCAACTAATCCCTACAAAAATACCAATAAGGACAAAAAGGGATTCTGCGGCTGCATTCAAATCTGAAAAAACAAAAATTCCTGCAAATAGGTAGATAAATCCCAACAAGAGATGAGAAATTCTCCAGAAATTTCCTTTTTCTTCACTTCTTTTGACTAGATTTGCTCCAATATAAATGACACCCATAATTACGAGTGCTACCCCTACAAGAGCGGCGACAATAGCTGCTGTTTTTGTAGGTAAGAATAATATCAATAAACCAATAATAATTGAAATTATCCCACTAAATCCGACTCCGCGTCGAAGTTTTTCAAAATCTGTTAACATAACTTTACCTCCAAAAAATGTTCTTCAATTCTCATTTAATTATAACATAATGAATACAATATTTTATTTATGATGATTAAAAATTACGCTTAGTTGTCTTTATACAAGTCATTATTTTTATTATTAGTCTTCTTAAAAAAAGTTAATTCAAAAAAAGGAGTACTTTAACTCCTCAAAAATTTTCAAATGATAAGATATAAAATCAAACTTTTATCGTTAGTAATTTCAATTATCTTTTTTATTTGTCACTTTTATCCCTTTACGCTCCGGACTTTTCCAGGTTCCAGACCCTAAACCTAGAATAGTTTTTACTGCTGGAATAAAAGTCGTTACAATGGTTAATGCATTCATTACCCAGTAAAAAAGCATATAAAGTGGAGCAAATAATAGATATTTTACTTTTCTTCCACGGTCATCAACTATTAATGAAGCGACTAATTGAAAAGTTCCCGAAATCATTTCAAAGCAAACAAAGAGAAAGGCCATCGTTAACATGTGATAAATCCGTTCTAAGTTTCCGGTAATGGCAAATTGAAATAAAGACCAGATAAAAATTGCTGACGAAATCCAGAAAAAGAATGACCAGATAATGCTGAAACTTTGGTCAATAAACATAATTGTTCGACCAACGTTGTCAAAAGGGTGTAAAAATACTTTTTTAAAATTAGTCAACCAAACCTCTGTTCCACCTTTGGCCCACCGTTTCCTTTGACGATAGAGCATTTTCAGAGATTCTGGAACCTCCATAAAGAACATAATACGAGGCGCAAACAATGATAACCAACCGTCCATTTGATGATCCCAAGCAATACTAATATCTTCTGTAGCTCTATCTTGTCGAAACAAACCTACATCAATTAAGGCATCTTTTCGATACATCGTATTTGCACCACTGTAGGCATAAATACTCCCTAGCACACCAAGTTGAGTCCGTTTAATAATTCCTACAATACTAGAAAATTCAACTGTTTGAGATTTCGCAATCAATTTTGCACGATTCTGAACATCCATATTAGCTGTTACTGCTGAGATGTTAGTAGAATCTTGTCGAATAAAATAATTGATATAGCGATTTAAAGAGTCAGGTTCTGGAACAGTATCTGCATCGTTGCTTAAAACTAGTTCTCCTTTTGCAAATCCTAAACCAATATTAAAGGCATGCGCTTTTCCTTTATTTTTTTTCAATTCTAATCACGCGCAATTTATCATATTTTTCTTGTAATTCTTTTAAAATTTCGGGAGTTCTATCAGTTGAACCATCATCAGTAACTAGAACCTCATAATTTTCATAATTAATTTTTGTCATTAAATAATTAAGTGTATCTTCAATGACTATTTCTTCATTATGAGCTGGAAGCATTATAGTAACAAAAGGTTCAACTTCTACTGGAATATCATCCCAATTCTTTTGCTTATATTTGAACAAAAAGCTATAACATAAGACTCCAATAAACCAGGCGAATCCGCCTAAAATTGGGTAAGTAATTAACACCAGAAATATCAGTGTCAGAATAAAGTCAACAATGCCATTTCCCGTTTGAACAAAACTAATCATTGTTTTCTCCCTTCTGATAAAGCTTTTTCACAAAATCTGTTTCCAAATTTTGCTCTTCTTTGACCGAATAAAAACAAACATTATGGCGAAAATCTTTTGTGCCAAATCGTTCATCATAAGCTTGATTAATTAACTTTCGTCTTACATCGACACGTTCAGCATCGTACTGCTTTTCTTTTTGTAGAAAATGTTTAAAACGATAATTATTCCAAAAAGTTAGGATAATATACAAGATAGATAGGAAAATAAAAGATATAAAAAGAAAAATGAAAAGAAATAAAAGTGTAGATTTTTCTTCTCTATAAATTATGATATGATCAAAACGTGCTCGATTTGGAAAAACAAAAGGAAAGATAATCCATAAAAATGGAATGATAACACCACACCATCCTAAAAGAGCAATTATAGTTTGAAAAATTTTACTCCCATAATGGCCTTTTTCAAAATAAGGGTCATAGACTAAAGATTTCTTTGCTTCTTCTCGACTGATATTTTTTTTCATTTCAGTCCTTTCTGATCTTTTTTAATTGCACTGTACTCCATAAAGTACATTTAAACAATTATCGCATTTTTTTTCCTTAAAATCCATCACCAATGTCATTATTTAACTACAAAAAAAGTCGTCTTGATAAATTACCAAACGGCTCTTATTATTCAACTTCTTCTATTTTAAATTATGAACTACTTCATTAACCTAGCACAGTAGATTCAATAAAACAATATCCTTAAATCTTTGAGCATAACCATAAATCTTTCCAAATAAAAAACCGCTCAATAGAGCGGTTAAACTGGTGTATCTTAACGACGACGTTCAGCGATACGAGCTTTTTTACCTGTGAGTGCACGGAGGTAGTAAAGTTTCGCACGACGTACTTTACCGTGACGGATAACTTCGATTTGTTCAACACGTGGAGTGTGAACTGGGAAGATACGTTCTACACCAACACCGTTTGAAATTTTACGAACAGTGTAAGTTTCGTTAATTCCTGAGTTTTTACGAGCGATAACAACGCCTTCGAACATTTGGATACGTTCGCGAGTTCCTTCGACAACTTTTGCGTGAACACGTACAGTGTCACCAGGACGGAAGTCAGGAATATCAGTGCGGAGTTGCGCAGCGTTGATAGATTCGATAAGGTTCATTTTTTTCTCCTCTTGCCCATCATTAAGCAGCATCTAGCAAATTAAGCTCAGCGGATGAACAGTTTTATTAGTATGCAAAAACATACTCAATAAGTATAACAGATTATCCATCCTTTGACAAGTTCTTATTTTTAGTTTTATCAGTAACCAATTTGTTCAATATCAACTTCAGACTGATTAATCATGTCCACAACTTTATGAATAAGATACATTCTCTCATCAAGCGCATGAATTTGCTCTGCACAATTTTGTAGTTCACCACTGAGTTGCTCAGGAATTTGTCCATCATATTTATAACGAACTTTATGTTCCAACGTTGCCCAAAAATCCATTGCCGAAGTTCGTAACTGAATTTCAACTCGACAAGTTTGTTCACTAAATAGATGTCCTAAATTAACTTCGACAATCATATGATAACTACGATAACCTGTTTTTTTAACGTTTCTTAAATAATCTTTTTCGCTAACAACTGTAAAAGCTTCTTGGCTTTTGATAATTTCAACAATCTCATAGATATTTTTAGCATAAGAACAAATAATACGAATTCCTGCAATATCTGATAAATGTTCATCAGCAGCATCGGCGGTCACAGGCAAATCTTTCTTTTTCAGCTTTCCTGCAATACTTTCCGGTGATTTTAAACGATGTTTGATATGCTCAATTGGGTTGATTGCCTCAAAATTATTATAATAGGTATTTAGATTAGAAAGTTGAGTTCTGACAACATCTAAAGCACACTCATATCTGACAAGTTTCTTTTTTAATTTTTCAAATTCTTCTGGTTCAAATCTTGTTTTTAAATAATCTTTTTCCATTTTACTTTAATTCCTATCTAGTCTTATCTTCTTATTAATTTCTTCTCAAATATTTAGTGATTAATAAATTATAATATAATTTCCTTATATTTTTCTTTGACTGGATAATGCTATTTGCTCTAAAAACGATTCACATCATACTTCTAATTATAACATTTCCTGAAAGTTTTTTGTGCGCTTTCTACTGTAAATAATTACTATCAAAAAAGCACCAAATCATTGATGCTCTTAAGCAATATTTATTTTAATGTTTTCAATATTTCTAAAAAGTTTTTTTCACTTTCAGAGAGAATAGAATTTTTTTGATAGGCATAATTAATATGAAAGAATTGTTTATCTTCTTCAATAAATGGTACTTTAACTAGATTTTTAAAGTCTTCTGATAAGCGGATATCTGCCATAAGACTGATCCCTAAATTTTTCCTGACAAGTTCTTTTATGGTATGAGCATCATCTAATTTCAAAACTACATTAGCTGATTGATTATATTTTTCATTTAAACGATTAAAGGCATTAAAGTGGATATTATGCTCTCCCAATAAGATAAAGTCTTCATTAAGTAAGTCTTTAAATCCTAATTCTTTTTCATTGGCTAGTGGATGACTATCCGACATAATGATAAAAAATTCTTTTTGAAAGAGTTCTTCTATTTCTAATTGGGGATGCTTAATCTTTTCTAGACTTCCTAAAAGGCTCGAATCTATTTCTTCATTTAAAAGTAGGCTCAAGAGTTCATTAGAACCACCATAAATCATATGTAAGGCATTCAAAAAGTTCAAATTATCTTGCTTTGATAGAAGATATGAACTTATAATTGGCGGAAAACCAACTTTAAAATCTTTCATACTCGAACGATGAATAGCTTTTTTCGTGTGATTTAATTCAGAGAGAATTTCATTGGTTCTCATTGCCAAAAGTTCGCCCTCAGGAGTTAAATCAACTACCTGATGCGAGGAATCTTTATAAAATAAATCACAGTCATAGTAGGTTTCTAAACGTTTGATTGCGTAAGAAATAGTGGGTTGACTAACCCTGAAATGCTTGGCAACATTGGTGAACGAACGCAATTTTGACAATTGATAAAAATATTCAAGATCTCTTAAATTTAAACTCATGGCTATACTCCTAGAAGCTATTTTAACATAATTTTGTAATTATTCTTAGTGCCATAAGTATTATTGAGCAACTCTAGTTTAATTGTCCATAAACCTTGAGTTTATCTGTTTTGGCTGGATAAAAAACCATTACAATTATTGTAATGGTTTTTATATTCTATGCTGTCTTTTCAAATTTACGATGTTTAAGGGTAAATACAACATCTGATGCTTTGGCAACTTCATTTTCGTGAGTAACCAGAATCACAATTTTATTATCTTTATTAGCAATTTCTTTAAAGAGTTCAACAATTTGGGCTGTTGTTTCTTCATCGAGATTCCCTGTGGGTTCGTCAGCAATAATTATCTCATGATTTAAAACTAATGCTCTAGCGATGGCCACTCTTTGTTGCTGACCACCTGAAAGTTTACTGACAGGTTTATAAATTAGGTCTGTGCTCAATCCTACTTTATTCAACGCTTCTTCTATTGCTGCTTTTTCATTTTCAAATTTTACTGACGAGATTTTTACGGCTGTTTTGACGTTGTCATAAGCACTCATGTAGGTCAGTAAGTTATAAGCTTGAAAAACGGTACTTACTGTTTTTTTGCGATAATTTGTTAAATTACTTGATTTAATTGCTTTATTATCAAAAGACATACTTCCAGATTTTGGTGTATCAAGTCCGGCAAGCAGGGAAAGAAAAGTAGTTTTTCCTGAGCCGGATTGTCCTAGAATGGCATACATCGTGCCTTTTTCAAAACTTTCTGTGACATCTTTAAATAGATAGTCATCGGGGTTGCTATAATAATAAGTTAAATTTTCAACTTTTAGAGTCATCTTTGCTCCTCTCATTTTAAAAATTTACTGACAGAATCTGGTGATTAATTTTTGATAAAAAATGAAGGCTGTCAGTAAATTATTAGACTGGTTCTTCTTAGAAATCAATTTGTTAAAACTTGTTTAGGATTCAATCTGAGAATTCCAATACTTGCTAGACCGACAGCGATTAGTGTAATCAAAATCGCAATAGCAACAAGAAGTAAAATTTCACTGACAGAAGTTTTAATATTCAATTTTTCAAGTGCTTTTGCTTCAGAAGCTGATTGTCCAAAGCCAATTGCTCCACCTGCACGCCCCATAAATCCGCCAGCATTTCCTGATGGTCTTTGACCTTCGGTTTTGCCTCCATTTGCTCCTGGAGCTCCTTGCATGTTGCTTGTGCTTGCCGTTGTCTGCGTTGTTTCTTGTTTTAAAAGTTGTTGTCCAACGACATTTCCTACTACATTTCCAGCAGCTGATGCAATACCAACCGAAACAATCATAACCATGAAGAGTTCAAAGAAAAATTGACCAATAATTTTGAGTTTTGATTCTCCAAGACTCATCAGAACACCAATTTCAAAACGACGTTCGCGAACCATGAGCATCACGATAAGCGCTAAGATAATTGCTCCAGCAATTGCTACAATGAGTACAATATTTCTAGCAAAACTTGCAACATTATTCAATGATGATTTTACATTTTGATAAGCTTGGTCATTTTTAGAAACTTGGAAATTACTGTCATTAACTAATTTATTAGCAGCTTTTACAAAAGTATCTGCTTGTGCAGGATTTTCCATGCTGTAAGTTGCATTTGATACTTTGCCAGTCGTACCTTTGATAGAATTTGCTACAGAAAGTGCAGTATACATTGTATTCATGTATTGAATTGAGCTTTCTGTCGAGCTACTTGTTGTTGTATAGATACCAACAACAGTCATTTTATATGTTTTGTCATTACTATCTTTGATTGTGAAAGTTGAACTCACTTTTAATGAGTTTTGGCTAGCAAGGGTTGATTCAATGACAACATTGTTCGTCCCCTCATCTGAAGCCTTAATTGCGCGTCCAGAACTAATCTTATAAGAATCTGTGAAGCTTGTACTTGCTGCTAAATCATTTGTCCCACTGATTGTGAAATCCTCTTGGGAAGCTCCGCCCATTCCTCCTTCACGTCCACCAAATCCACCAGCTGCTTGCGTATCTGTTGATGAACTTGAAGAACTACTACTTGTTGAAACTTTTTCGATACCAGAACTTGCTGATGCTTGAGCCTGATAAGTGAAACTTGCTGATTTTACACCATCAAGTTTGGCAATTTTTTCAGCAGTTGTTTCTGAAATCGTTGGTAAATCAATATTAAACCGTTTACCTGCTTCAGCAGTATCACTTGAACTGCTACTACTTGAACTTGATGTTGCACTATTTTGTGCTTCTTTGATAACATTTTGCATGTTAACAGAGAGTGATACGGTTGCTCCAGCTGATTTTTTAGCATTATCAATAGAAACATTAGCTGCACTATTAATAATTAATCCTGAAAGTACAAAAATTAAAATTGCTGAAAAGGCAACAATTAAAAGTATTGTCCGTCCAATTTTGGCTTTAGTGAAAAGCCATGCACGTCTTATAAAATCCATATTTTCCTCATTTCTTAGTCTTCTTCTGATAGACTCTTTTTTGTAAGTCGATTTTAAGCACGTCAGTCAATTTATTAAAAATAAAGACGGAAAGAATGATTGGCTCAACGTCCTTAAAAACCACTTGGTCCTTTATGCTGATGCAGTTCCACTTTCGTCACTACTTTCTTGTGTCGTTCCTGAATTACCTGACTGACTGTTAGAACCACCCGTAGTCGCACCGCTATTAGTGTCTGGACTACGTCCATTTTGTCCAAAGCGATTTTGCATTTGTTCTTGAAAATTATTTTGCTGCGATTGATTACTTTGACCCTTACCAATGAAAAAGCCACCTACTCCACCAACAATTAATGTTAGTAATGAAACAAAAATAATTTCTTTCCCCTTTAAAAGTTTAAGAACATTTTTCATTTTGGAATCCTTTCTTTTCTTGATAAATTGATTATAATTGTTAAAACTTAATTTCAACCCAAGTAAAACTTAAGCTTTTCTAAAAGCTAAATAATATTTTCTTGAGTATTCTGTCAGTAAAATATTAACTTTAAAAAATAAAAAAAGTCGCTCACAAGAGCGACTTTTCACTGACCATTCTGTCAGTAAATTTATTAATTAAAAAGCAAAGTAAATACAAAGCGCAATTACTGACAGCACTGCTGTAAATAACCAGAAGACAATGTCAATTTTCCATTCTGACCAACCAGCTGCTTTTCCAGAAAATCCACCCAGTTCAAAATGATGATGAATAGGAGTCATTCTAAAAATACGTTTACCACCTGTTTTCTTGAAATAAGCAACTTGTAGCATCACTGAAAGTGTTTCAATGACATAAACCGCACCAATTAAAAGCAAAGTCCATTCGGCATGAAGTAAGATTGAAACAATTGCAAGAAAACCACCCAAAGCCAAGGAACCAACATCACCCATGAAAATTTTTGCTGGTTTGTGATTGAAGACAAAGAATCCAAGCAAACCACCAATGACTGACAAGATAATCAACAAAACATCGTACTGTTGATGTGCTACTGCGATAACTGCATAAGCTGTCAGTGAAATCGCAACAGTGATTGAAGCAAGACCGTCGATTCCGTCAGTAAGATTGACCGCATTTGACCAACCCACAAGCCAAATAATAATGAAAATTGAAAAGAAAATCCCAATATTAAATTCCCAACTTAAAAGATGAATAATATGAGATTTTTCCCCATGACTGTAAATGAAATAGGAAACAATCCCAATTAAAATTTGAGCCAACATTTTTTGTTTGGCAGTCAAACCTTCATTAATTTGTTTGAATACTTTCAAAAAATCATCTAAGAAGCCAATGACAGCATACATGGCAAAGACCCACCACGCAGTAATGAAAGCTGGACTAAATTTGCCAAAAACCAAAGCGGCAATTAATGAAACTACTAAACTCACAACAACGAAGACAAAACCGCCCATTGTAGGAGTCCCAGCTTTACTAGCATGCTGTTTTACATCTTCAAGGGTTGGTTGCCCACCCAATTTTTTCTTGTGGAAGAACATAATGAAGCGAGGAATACCAATGATTGTTATAATCATTGTAATTACCGCCGCCACTATCCCATTCAATAACATTTTCTTCTCCTAATTTTTGAAGATCCACATAGACTAGTGTCTGTGGAGCCTCAATTAATAATTTTTAATTTCCCATTTTAACAGTTAGAGTTTGACCTTTTTTAACATTGGTAGAAGTTTCGATACTTTGAGTCAAGACTTTATTTCCTGACCCTTCATAAGTTACTTTAATTCCAAACCAATTAGCCAATTGCTCAACTTCTTTTTTCGACCAATCATACATAACAGGCATCACCTGATCTTTATCATTCGTCAAAAGTAAAATTCGTGAATTTGCTGAAACTTTTTCACCTTCAGCAATCGATTGAGCAGTTACTTTTGCCCCTGTCCCGATAATAACCGGACTAAGGACAGTACGGCGTAAGCTATCAGCAGTATCTCCTGAATCTTTGCCTTTATAATTCTCAATGGTCACTTTGCCAGCTTTAGTATCAGTATCAGCACTAACTGATAAATCATTTTTCATTGCTTCAGCACTTGTTAACAATGGATTTGCCACTCGAGCAATATATTTAAGCGTCCAACTTTCTGTAGGAATTTTTACATTCATATAGAAAATAAAATCAGGATTCTTAGCAGGATACATCACAACAGCAGAGTAAAGGTAATCTTGAGAACCTGTCATATAACCACCCGTTGTTGAGGCAATTTGGGCCGTCCCCGTTTTAACCGCAGCCGGTTCACCATTGACCATAAATAAAGGACCAGCAGCAAGATTTTGCTCAGAATCGCCACTTGTTGAATAAGATGTTCCATAAACAGGGTCAGTATTTACTGTTAACATCAAATCACGCACACCACTTGCTGCATCATTAGAGACCGGATGTCCAACAACTTCTGCTTTAGAAGTCAAACTTGTTTTTGTATTCGGATCTACTACTTTGCTGACAATATGTGGCTCAAGCATTGTTCCATTTCCAGCAATAGCCGTCCAACCTCTAATCAATTGAAGTGGAGTAACCGCAACCCCTTGACCAAATGAAGATTGAATTTGCGAAACGGCATTTGATGAAGGAAGGGCTCCCGGATTTTCACCATCTAAACCGGCTCTTACTTTAAGACCAAATTTAAATTTATTAAGATAACTTCCCCATAAAGCATCTCCCATGTTCATTTCAATTTTACTCATCCCAATATTTGAAGATAAAGCAAAACCTTGAGCATAGGTTACTGTTTCTGGCAAAGTATAACTTTTATTTTCTGTTACATCCCAGTCATTAATCGTTGTATCATAAACTTGAAGTTTCCGTTGGTAAGTTTCATTAAGATTTACTTTTCCACTATCAAGCGCTCCAGCCATCAAGAAAGTTTTAAATGTTGAACCCGGTTCAAAGGCTGATTGTGAGAGTAAACTGTTCCAAGTGAAATACTTTTGTTTCTCAGCAGCATTGATCGTTGTTGCCGTATAGGTTGGACGTTGACTTGTTGCTAAAATCTCACCGGTATGAGCATCAACTAAAGTTCCTGAAAGTTGTTGTGCTCCAGTATCCGTAGCCGCTTTGTCCATATATCCTTCAAGATTTCTTTGAAGTTGTGCATCAAGTGTAGTATAAACGTCTTGACCATTTTTAACAGGTTCAATGACTTTAGTTGTTCCTGGAATTGGGCGACCATAGATATCTTTTTGATAAGTTTCTTTACCATTTTCACCACTCAAAACATTATTGAAGGCTTTTTCCAAGCCCATATCACCCTTGAGAGCTTGAGTACCATTTTCATCTTTAGGACGAGCAATACCAATAAATTGAGAAGCAAAATTTCCAAAAGGATAAGAACGAGAAATATTTGCCGTGAAACCAAGTCCAACAATTTTTTCATTCTCAGCCGCTTTTTGAATCTCTTTCATTTTTTCAAGAGAGATATCACTACCTTTAGGGCCAAATTGAACTTGTTTCAATTTAGAATTGAGCTGCTTTTTAATTAAATCGCGGTCAATTCCAAGTTTACTATTTAAGAAATCTTCAACTTTGGTAAAATCTTTCTTATCAATATAAAGAGGATTTCCATTTGAATCAACCTGTGTTTTATCAATTACAGCATAAATTGTATAGGTACTTGAGTCCACCGCAATGGCCGCACCTGTACGGTCATATATTGTTCCACGCTTCGCCTGAACCGTTACTGTGCTTTGATAGTTGCTCTTGGCCATCGTTGTAAGATTGGTTCCACCGACATGATTGACGGTAATTAGCCAGACAAAACGAAATATAAAAACCGTAAACAGCGCAATAGCTAGGAAAAACAGGCTCTTACCTACTCGTTTACGATTTCTTTCTGTACTCCAATTCGTTTTTCGGGCATTTCGTGATACTTTTCTAAAAGGAAAGAAAATTAGTTTTTTTAAAAATTTTATCATTTCGTTGCTTTCAATACATTAGAAGGATTTTGTTTTAAATCAGCTTTATTCGCCGTATCAAGCACTTTAGTACCTGATGTTAAATCTAAAATTTGTTGATCATACTCAGTTTTTCGGGTTGTTTCTTGAGAAATTTTTGAACGTAAGTCCATTGTATTCCCTTGAACTTCAAGTGTCTTAGTTTTAACATAAAGTAGACCAACAGCCAACACTAAAGCAGCAACTACCATTGTCAGATAGAATACCTTTTCAACACCAGAAAACTTTTTAAACTTACTTGCCAGAACTTCTGGCGCTAAAGTTTCCGTATCAATGAGATAACTATCTTTTTTCGCCGCAGTTTCTATATCGAAGTATTCTTTAGGCTGTGCTGCCATCTTTGCCTCCACTCGTTTATCTTACTAAAGAAATTCAACTTACTCTCTTCACTATTGAAAAGAGAAAAGCTGAATATTGTTATTTCATTTATATAAGACATCCAAAAACAATCCTCAAGTGGGAAAACCCTCTTTATTAGACCAACTTGTTATTTGATTAATCTCTTTGTTTTTGCGCTACTCTTAATTTTGCACTGTGAGCTCGATTATTAAATTCGAGTTCTTCTTCGCTTGCAAGAACTGGTTTGCGATTAATCAATTTTAGTTTAGCTTCCATATCTTTAGGAAGCATCGGTAATCCCTTGGGAACATTAACTGTACTATATTCTTTGAAAATTGTTTTTGTTAAACGATCTTCTAAAGAATGGAAAGTAATTACCGAGATTCGACCATCAACTTTTAATAAATCAATGGCTTGTTCGATTGATTCTTCCGCTGCTCCAAGTTCATCATTTACTTCAATACGAATCGCTTGGAAAATGCGTTTGGCTGGATGCCCTTTTTTCTTGAGTTCTTTTTGAGGCAATGCAGATTTTATTAAATCTGCAAGCTCAATTGTTGTCTCAATAGGTTTAATTTTTCTTGCTTGTTCAATCTTACGAGCAATTTGTTTAGAGAATTTATCTTCGCCGTAGCGGAAAAAAATGCGAACTAATGCTTCGTAAGGATAATCATTTACAACTTCATAAGCAGAAAGAGTTTGATTTTGGTCCATCCGCATGTCTAATCTTGCCTCTTTTTTATAAGAGAAACCTCGTTGACTATCATCGAATTGTGGGCTGGAAACTCCTAAATCATAAAGAATTCCATCAATTTTCGTGACTCCTAATTCAGCTAAAGCTGATTTAAGATAGCGAAAATTACTTTTAATCAATGTTACTTTATCTTCTGCAAGTTGCTCACTTAAGCGTACTTTTGCGTTTTCATGAGCAGTTTCATCCTGGTCAAATGAATAAAGATGACCATTAGTCAGTTTACTAAGAAGATACTCACTATGTCCTGCGCCACCTAGTGTCGCATCAACATAAATTCCATTTGGCTTTACTTCAAGCATATCTACGGTTTCATGTAGTAAGACTGTATCATGCTTAAATGCTATTGTTTTTGGCAAGAGCGCCGTCCTACTTGTATACTTACAGTTTATTATATCACTTTTTTTCTATTTTTGTAGTAGTTTACATGATTATGTAAAGATTTTTTTAATAAAAAGGCTTACATGAACTGCATTTGCATCTATTACTGGCTTCTTTGATGTCAATTCAATTTACAAGTTGTGTAAACATGACTTTTTATATTTTAACAATTAATACTAAAAATAGACTGAAATTAATCAGTCTATTTTTTCAAATAAAGAATTTTTTTTATTCGTTTTTAATTCTCCTGTCGCCATTACTTCTACAAGAATTAAACTCAATACTGCAATCATTACTAGTAAAAATAAGAGATATTGAACTAATTGATAGTGACCGGTTGTATATGTTATTTTTAATGTCTTCGTGAACATTTGATAGAAAATTAATATTCCACTTGTTCCACCTAACAAAAGTGATAATCCTAAATTACTCAAACCAGCATCTCTTAAGCGTCTTACATGAATCGTAAGTTGTGGGAAAAATGTTCCTAAGATAAATAGGAAAAAGAATAAACGCAAGACCATACTACCAATAAAATTATAGCCAAACATTATTTGTTCAAATTGATTGAAAAGATAGATTAAAAACAGAAAAAGAATAACGGTCAGCCCCCAAAACAGTTGTATCCACCAAAAATTTCTTCTTGTCGTTCTTCCGCGAAATTCAAAGTAATTTTTAAAATAGTCCTTGAATATACCTGATAATGTCTTTGTCTCTGGTAAATTATTAAATTCTTGAGAAGAATTAATCTCATATTCCTTGAATTTTAAAGCTCTAGGCGAACTTGGAAATAGGTTAAGTATCAAGAGCACAAGAGTTCCTAAACCAAGGATAAAATTAAGAAAAATAAGTCCCCAAGGTAAATCTGCATCATTCAATCTCCGAACAGTTAGAGCAATGAAGGACAATAAACTTCCAAAGAAATATAGATTAAATATTAATTGAAAGAATGAAGCAAAAGTTTGCCATAAAGTCGTTAATTGATAAAAATCTAGTAGATTAAAGAAATGATAAGCTTTAAACAAGATGACAAATATTATGATATGAGTTAATAAGGCTGACCAAAAATCTTTACGACTAGTTTTTTTATTGAAAGTGAAAGCTCCCAGCCAAAATTTTTTATAAGCTTGAACCATATTTTACCTCTCTATTTTTTTAATTATTCATAAGTTCTTGAATCATCTTCTTCGTCAATGCCATATTTGGTTGGAAAAAGGCAAAGAATATAAATAATGAAATTGATAAATCCAACAAAATAACCCATTTTTGCTAGAAGATCTTGATGAATAAACATTGTAACCAGCCCATAAATTGCAGCTACTCCAAAAACAAGAGCAATCCACCAAGGAAACCTAGCATCACGTAAACGACGAGCTGTCAAACTGATATTAGGAACAAGAATAGCTAGACCAATGAGAGCTGTAACAATAACTATTACTAATGCTCCACCCGTGGGGTTGGCATATAAGTCTGTCACCTGTTGAATAATTTCTTTTTGTGATAAAGTTGCAGATTGGCTCATTATTTTCCCAGCTTTAGGGATTGTCACCATAAAGTTTAAAATGCTGAGAATCGCAAATATGATTGAATTAGTCAAGAAAACCCACCAATAATCCGAACGATTTGAATAAGATTTTAAATCTCCTGCTTTTTTCCAATATTTGATGTATGCTTTAATCATTGTTATTCCTCTTTACTTATAATATTATTTACTGACAGAAGGTCAGTTATTTATTCCAAACTTTTTTATTAAGTAAACTCATATTTTTATTAAAAGATTATTTAAACATTTTTTCAATATTTTTATCTGGAATCACCCACATTGAAAAAATTAAGGCTGAACCAACAAGCATGATTACTGGAGCTATAAAATAACCTAATAAAATGCTGACAATATTGAGCACAACACTTAGGATATTTTTTCTAATCGTTGTCTCAGACGTTTTACGATGTCCATTGATTTTCAATAATTCTCTTGTCAAAAGTAGATAAATAAAATTCCCGAAGAAAAAGATAATCACATAGCCTACTTCTGGGATAAATGAATTAGGATAGATTGATACCCAGTTAGAAAAAATAGGAATAAGTGATAAGACAAAAAGAAAACTAATATTTATCCATAGAACTTTTCCAATAATTCTTTTGATGCTTTGAAAAAGATGATGGTGATTGACCCAGTAAATAGCCAGTATAAAAAAACTTACAAAATAGACACCCAGATGCGGAAGTAAAGCAATAAAACTTTGCAAGCTATCTGAATCTGGACGGACCAATTCTAAAACTAAGACAGTCATGATAATTGCGATGACAGCATCCGTAAATGCTTCTAAACGTGTTTTACTCATTTTTAACTCCTAAATTATAAAATACGACTTCAGTTTTTAAATTACAAACCTCTCCTTTCAGTACTATGGTTGATATCTCATTATAACATATTGAGTTTAATTCATAAAAGAACTTTAACAGAAGTTCTTAATGGTAAAAAATCTAATTTTACTTCATAATATCTCCTTTGGAGATAAAAAGCCCCAATAAATTGAGGCTTCAAATTTATAATAAAAACGCCCTTATCTTATATAGGAGAAGGCGTTTTTATCTATGGCTCTCTGACTTGGAAGTTGGCACATAGTATATAAAGATATTTTAGTCTTTTTCAAAAGGCTTGTCAGTAACATTTGCTAACAAATCAAAGAAATTTATCTATAATTAGTTTTTTTAATTTATTTTTTTATCTTTTGATTTCTAAGAATTTGGATCAGCATTTCGCATAACATACAGATTATTCCCGCACAGGCACCAACAATACCTACGAACAAGAAAAAATAATTTTGATTATAATGCCCATAAATTGAAAAAAACAAACAGACCAAAATGATTAAAACCCAAATTTTATTTACTTTCACATATACTCCAATATTTTTAATAGTGTAACTACAATTTAATTTTAACATTTATTATTTTCGGTTTATACACATTTGTGGTTGCAATTTTACACTAATTACGATTTTGTCATTTAAAAGATAAAAAGCCCTGATTAAAAATCAAGACTTTTTCTTAATAATATTCGATTTATTTGCTCAATAAACGTTTAGCCTGAGCTAAGGCTTCTTTAGTTAAATCTTCACCAGCAAGCATTTTCGCAATTTCATTTACTCTTTCTTCAGCGTTTAATTTTCTAACTGTGGAAGTAGTAATGTCATCGGTTGAAGCTTTTTCAATATAAAATTGTCTATCGGCAATGGCCACAACTTGTGGAAGGTGAGAAATTGCAAGAACTTGCCCATGTCTAGCAATTTTATATATTTTATTAGCAATCGCTTGAGCAACACGACCAGAAACACCAGTATCGACCTCATCAAAAACAATGGCTGTTTTATTTTCACGTCTTGAAAAGCTTGATTTTATAGCGAGCATTAAACGTGAAAGTTCACCACCCGAAGCTGTTTTTGCCAGCGGTTTAAATCCTTCTCCCGGATTGGTTTGAATAAAAAATTCAACATGCTCATTCCCGTTTGCCGAAAACTTTGCCCCTTCAAAACTAACTTTGAAATCAGCTTTTTCCATATAAAGCTCAGAAAGTTCGTGTTTAATATCTTTTTCAACTTCTTTGGCAATTTTATGGCGCGCTTCATTAAGTTTTTTACTTGCTTCAATGAGTTGAACTTGTGCAACTTTAACTGAATTTTCTAGATTTTCTGAGTCATTTTCCGAACCCGTCAGTTCTGAGAGTTCAAGTTGGACTTTCTCTAAATAGTTCATCACATCGGACAGTTCTGGGCCATATTTTTTCTTCAAAGTGGTCAAGGTCATAATCCGGTCTTCAATTTGTAAAAGCTCAGCTGGATTAAATTCTAAATCACTCATGATTCTTTGAATTTGATTAGCAACTTCTTCTAATACATAATAACTTTCAGCTGTCTTGTCAGCAAGTTCTTGATAGTCATTATCAAAGTTACTAATTTTATCCAATTCTGTCATTGTTGTTCGGATATTATTAAGACTTGAATAATCATTATCTTCATCATCAAGCGCTAGATAAGCACTACTAAGCGAATCAGCAATATTTTTAATATTATTTAACTTTTCTCGGCGATTAACTAATTGTTCATCTTCTTCAAGATTAATTTCCGCCGCTTCAATTTCTTCAGCCTGAAATTGAAGAATTTCAATTCTTTGAGCAAATTCTTGCTCATTTTTTTGTCGTAAATTGAGCTGTTGACGCAAATTTTTGAAGTTTTCAAATTTGAGTTTGTAATTATTTTTTATCTGATCAAAGGCTTCGTCACCAAATTCATCAAGTAAACGAAGATGGCTTTTCGGATTCATCAATTCTTGGCTATCGTGTTGACCATGAATATCAACTAATAATTCACCCACTTGTCTTAGCGTAGCTAAATTAACCATTTGACCATTGATTCGACAAACGGAACGACCATTAGCAAAAATCTCACGTCTTAAAATAATTTCAGAATCTACTTCTTCAAAGCCAAGTTCTAATAATACCGTCTTCAATTCTGGAGTTTTATCAAAGAAAAAGAGACCTTCTATTTCGGCTTTGTTTGCCCCATGTCGCACAAAATCACTCGAAGCACGGCCACCTAATAATAAAGACATTGCATCAATAATTATTGATTTTCCCGCACCAGTTTCCCCAGTTAAAATCGTCATTCCGCTCTCAAAGGATAGATGAATTTCTTCAATAATTGCAAAATTTTTGATTGAAATCTCTTGTAACATCAAAATTTCCTTTCTCAAAAATAAATGACAAGGCTATCAGTAACCTAATAACCTTATCTTTCCTACTTATATTCTTTTTTTACTGACAGCTATTAATTCGCTCAAAATATTCAGCAGAATTTTGTCACAATATTCTTGTCAGTAAATTTAAAATTCTGTCAGTAAATTATAAAGATTTTTAGCATCTTCTTCTGTTTCAAAAATAACTAAAGCACTATCATCATCAATAATGATTGAAAAAATATCATCGCTATATTCTTCCAAAAGATAATTTTTCACAAGACTTGTTGTCCCTGGATTAGCAAGAATCCAGAGCATATTATCTTTGATTTTTGTTCCCGTAATTGCATCAAAAGCTAAGGCTTTATGAAGGCTTGACTGTAAAACTTCCTTGTTTTTTGGTAAATCATAACGATAACCACCAGATTCAGCTGGCACCTTGATTAGGGCAAGTGATTTAATATCGCGGGAAACGGTCGCTTGAGTAACGTCAATTCCATGAGTTAAGAGGATATTCACAAGTTCTTCTTGCGTTTTAATTTCGTTTTCACGGATAAATTGAGCAATAAAGTTTAATCGGTCTTCTCTTTTCATAGTTCTTCACTTTCTTTTTGTAAAACTGATTCAATATTAACCTGCTGAGCAATTTCTGCTTTTCCATCTTTAAGTAAATGGACAAGAAATTCAACGTTTCCAGCCCCACCCTTGATTGGCGAAAAGGTCAAACCTTTTACTGAAAAACCAAGTTGAGTGGCTGTTTTTAAAACTTTTTCAATAGTCATTTGGTGAACTTTAGGGTCACGAATAATTCCATTTTTTCCGACTTGTTCACGTCCCGCTTCAAACTGCGGTTTAATAAGAGCTGCTACTTCGCCATTTTCTTCCAAAATTTCATAAAGTGGCGGTAGAATTAAATCTAAAGAAATAAAACTAACATCTATACTAGTAAATGACGGTCTTCCTTGTTCAAAGTCAGCTAAAACAGCATTTCGGAAATTAAATTGTTCCATAACGACAACGCGTTCATCTGAACGAATTTTCCAAGCCAATTGATTGGTTCCAACATCTAAAGCATAGACTAATTTGGCACCATTTTGAAGCATTACATCAGTAAAACCACCAGTTGAAGAACCAATATCAAGACAAGTTTTTCCATTAATTTCTAAATGGAATTCTTTAAGAGCCTTTTCTAATTTTAACCCTCCTCGACTAACATATCTTAACTTTTCACCTTTAAGACGAAGTTCTGTTCCATCATCAATTTTCTGACCAGGTTTATCGTAACGCTCTCCTGATTTACTATCAACAACTAGACCAGCCATTACTCCTCTTTTGGCCTGCTCTCGTGTTTCAAACAAACCTTGATTCGTGGCAAGTACGTCAATTCTTTCTTTCATGTAGATCTTTCTTTATAGTAATTATACGTATTTTTCTTAGAAATGTAACTAATAATTTCTTTTTATATTTCTATTTTTTTATTTCACTTCCAATTGCTCAATAATTTTAAAAATTTCAGAGCTGTCAGTAACTGATAAGTCTGTCAGTAATTTTTTAACTTCTGACAAATTTCCTGTCAGTGATTTTTTTGCTCCCTCAAGTCCTAAATGAGCAACATATGTTGATTTTTCCTCTAAAATATCCTTACCTGGTGTTTTTCCAAGCTCAGCAAAAGTTTCTGTGACATCTAAAATATCATCTCGAATTTGAAAAGCCAATCCTAAAATTTGTCCCACTTGACGAAGTTTTTCAACTTCATCCGTTGATTTTTGAGCAACAATTCCAGCAGCTACAAAAGGAAAAGTTAAAAGTCGCCCAGTTTTCAAGCGATGAATCTGCTCAATTTCAGCCAATGTCAACTCTTTTCCTTCACCAGCCATATCCAAGATTTGACCCGCAACCATTCCATAAGAACCTGAAGCAAAGGCCAATTCACGCGTCAACGCTACTATTATTTCTGCGGATAAATCAGCAGTTGAAAGGATAAAGAAAGGGTCAAAAAATAAAGTATCACCAGCTAAAATTGCAGTTGCCTCGTCAAATTTCTTGTGATTAGTTAACTGCCCTCGACGATAATCATCATTATCCATTGCTGGTAAGTCATCATGGATTAAAGAACCCGTATGAATCATCTCAAGTGCGGCTGCCACATGATAATGAGCCTTACTCAATTCTAAATCAAAAGCCTCTAATAGGTTTAAAAAAAGGAGGGGGCGAATTCGTTTACCGCCTGCCAATAAAGAATATTTTGCTGATTCGGCTAAGCCAGTTGGAAATTCAGCGCTTTCATAAAATTCAGTTAAAAAGTCTTCTAACTTTAGTATTTTCGTATCCATTACCCTAATTATACCAAAATTCACGGCTAAAAACCGTGATGATTTGAGGAAATTTTTTTATTTTTTAAATCCACTCCATTTTTATAAGTGAGCCTTTTGCTCATTCATTGCTAATACTCTTGTAATATTTTCACTCGTTCGCTCAACGTTCTTTGCGCCGTCAGCCAAGGCATCTGACAAAGATTGTGCTTGACTCAAAACACCAAAAATAGCGGTCATTCCTTCGTCATAAAGAACCTCTGCTCCATCCCCAATATATCCTGCCAAAGCAAAGCAAGGTTTCTTGTATTTTTTAGCAATTTTACAGACGCCATAAGGTGCTTTACCAAATTTTGTCTGATAATTCATTCCACCTTCACCTGTAAATACATAATCAGTTTCTTTAATTTTATCTTCTAAGTATATTGTTTGTGCAACAAGCTCAATTCCTAATTGCATTTTTGCATTGGTAAAAGCAAGCAAACCTGCTCCCAAACCACCTGCTGCGCCGGATCCCGGTTTATTTTTAACATTTATTCCCAGATCATTATGAACAATTTCTGCATAATGCTTCAAGTTTTCATCCAATATTTTGACCATTTCCTCAGTTGCTCCCTTTTGTGGTCCAAAAACATAAGAAGCGCCATTATTTCCGGTTAAAGGATTGGTGACATCAGTAGCAATTAATATTTCAATTTCATCTACTCTTGGGTCAAAATCACTCATATCAATTGTTCTGACTTCTTTAAGGAAAGCTCCACCAAGTGGAATTTCTTCTTGGTCCTTATTTAAAAACCTAGCTCCCAAAGCACGAGCCATTCCAGAGCCACCATCATTAGTCGCACTTCCACCAATGCCAATGATGATTTTATCTACTCCTTCATCCATTGCAGCCTTAATTAATTGCCCTGTTCCATAGGTTGATGTAATCAATGGATTTCTATCTTCCAAAGCAACCAATTCCAGACCATTTGCCTTTGCCATCTCAATGACCGCCGTATTTGAGTTTCCCAAAATACCAAAATAGGCCTCTACATTTGTATTTGCAAATGAACCTTGTACTTTTTTATATACCCGTCGTCCACCCGTTGCATCAATCAAAGCATCTGTTGTCCCCTCACCACCGTCAGCCATTGGCATAGAAATTATTTCAGCTTTAGGAAAAACTTTTTTAATTCCTTTTTCCATTGCTTGACAAACTTCCAGCGCACTCAAACTTTCTTTGAAAGAATCTGGCGCTAATACAAATTTTTTCTTCATTTAATCTACTCTTTCTATAAAAGACTTGACCATAACTCTATCTACTATTAGTATATAAATAAGATTGATATTAGAATAATAGGCTTTTTTGTCAGTAAAATTTTGTTTAAAATAAAAAACCTTGAAAAATCAAAGGTTTTTTATTTTAATAGTCTTTCTGTTCCGGAGAGAAATCACTCTCCTGATCATTTTTTCCAACTATTTTTACTAATGTTTCTTCCGCTTCATTGAGTGTTTTTTTCAAAGTTTCCGAAATTTTCATTCCTTTTTGAAATTCAGCAATAGCATCTTCCAACGCTACATCACCAGATTCCAACTTACGAACAATATTTTCTAACTCTGCCAAATTATCTTCAAATTTTACATCTTCTTTTTTGGTTGCCATTATTTTACCTCCACTATTACTTTTCCGTCAGTCAATTCAACATCTAAAGTCTGACCTTTTTTCACATCACTTACGGATTTAATAATCTTTCCCTTTTCGTCAGTAACGAGGGAAAAACCACGCGCTTTTATTTTCGAGATATCTAATAAAAGTAAAGACTGATAAAGTTGCTCCGTCTTATTCTTTTTAGCTTCAACTATCTTTCCGTAAGTCGGAATTAATTTCCCAGCTGACAGCTCATAACGGTGTTTCATATTTGCAACTTTATTTTCCGTCAGCACTGACAAACGTTCACACAGACGGTCAAGTTTTTGTAAGTGTCCATCGTACAAGCGTTCTGGCTGTCTAAAAACGATTGACTGGCTTAATTTATCTACTCGTTCACGCCTTATTTTAATTAAATGTGTTAAGCGGTTAAAAAGTCGTTTTTCCTGCTCATTCGCCCAATTTATTAAATCAACCTTCGTATTTGGTGTTGCTAATTCGGCTGCCGCTGTTGGAGTCGCTGCACGACTATCAGCAACAAAATCAGCTAAAGTCACATCTGTTTCATGTCCAACCGATGAAATAATTGGAATACGTGATTCAAAAATTGCTCGAACCACAATTTCTTCATTAAATCCCCATAAATCTTCGATAGACCCACCACCACGACCAATAATCATGACATCAAAATCACCACGTTGATTAGCTCGACGGATATTTCCAGCAATTTCTTCAGCCGAACCTTGTCCTTGAACTTTTGTCGGATAAAGAACGATTTGACTCATCGGAAAACGACGTTGAACCGTCGTAATAATATCCCGAATGACCGCTCCTGACGGGCTAGTTACCACAGCTATTTTCTTAGAAAATTGTGGCAAAGTTTGTTTCCAACGTTGTTCAAATAGCCCTTCAGCAGTCAGCTTTTTCTTCAACTGTTCAAACTTAACCGCAAGAGCTCCAACGCCATCTGGAACTAAACTTTCAATATTTATAGAATAAGAGCCAGAAGGTGGATAAATACTGATTCGACCGACAGCCAAAACTTTCATCCCCTCTTCTAATTCAAAGTCTAATTTGCGAAATTGTCCCGCCCACATCGTAGCTTGAATCACAGCGCCCTCATCTTTAAGTGCAAAATATTGATGATTTGGTCTTCTTCTAAAATTTGAAATTTCTCCTGTCAAATAAACCCGTTCAAGATATGGATCACGGTCAAATTTCGCTTTTAAATATTTTGTTAAGGTTGATACTGATAAATATTCTGTCATTCCCTCACTCTTTAGTTCTCAATTAATCTTTTACTAATCATTCTGTTAGTAAAATTTCTACTGCTAAAATCGAAAAAAAGTAAAAAGTTTATCTTCAAAAAACTTCTAACTTAAAAATAAGTCTTTAGAAATTACTATAAACTTAGTTACTCTTTTATTAATTAACTATTTATTTTCATTCATTTTTCTACTTGCTGCACGAACTGTCTGTTCCATAAGCATTGTAATCGTCATCGGACCAACTCCACCAGGAACGGGAGTAATCAAACTTGCAACATCTTTTACTTCATCAAAATCAACATCGCCATGAAGTTTTCCATCTTCATCACGGTTCATCCCAACATCAATTACAACTGCCCCTTTTTTGACATCCTCAGCTTTAATCATCCGGTCACGGCCAATAGCAACCACCAAAATATCCGCTTCCTTAGTCAATTCGCGCAAGTTTTCTGTTTTTGAATGAGCAATTGTCACAGTAGCATCAGCCATCATTAATAATTGCGCCATTGGTTTTCCGACGATATTTGAACGACCAATCACAACTGCACGTTTACCAGAAAGTTCCACATCATATTCTCGGAACATTTCCATTATACCGGCTGGAGTTGAAGGAATCATCAAAGGATTTCCAGACCACAAACGTCCCATATTCATTGGGTGAAAACCATCCACATCTTTTTCTGGATCAATAGCTAGTAAAACCTTTTCTTCAGAAATATGTTCTGGCAATGGCAATTGTACCAAAATACCATGCCATTGTTCTGACTGGTTATACTGTTCAATTAAATCTAACAGTTCTTGTTCTGACACAGTTTCTGGTAGACGAACCACACTAGAATTTAAACCAATTGCTGTGGCTTGTCGTGCTTTATTTCGGACATAAATTTGACTCGCAGGATCTTCGCCCACAAGAATAACGGCAAGACCTGGAACATTGTCCGCTTCTTTTAATTTATCGACTTTAACTTTCAACTCAGCTTGCATTTTAGCAGCAAGTGCTTTTCCATCTATCAAGTTCATAGAACTATTATACCATAAGCTAACATTCATCCTCTAATCATCATCATTCCTTTTTCTTTCTTTATTTTAAATTGTTCGTAATTTTTAATAAAGGAATAATTCCAAATTAAAAAGAAACTTCTTTCCAAAGAAAAGAAGTCCTTAATTAAAATATACTACTCAAAACCTTTTTTTATATTTAACTTTTCCAATAGTTAACGTTGCCACTAATCCCAATCCCAATTCTGCTAATACTAAACTTAAATCATCATCAGCACCTGTTTTGGGAAGCTCTTCTTTCGTTACAGTTGGTACAAGTTGCAAGCTCATTGCGCTTAATGAACTTGAAAGACTTGGACTACTTGATACCTTAGAAATTAAAGTCGAAACTTTTGCTTCATTTGAAGATAAATTTGAGTGACTCAAGTTATTTAGTTTCACTTTTGAAGTATACGAACTATTTGAAGTTAGACTTGAGCCATTTTTATCATTAGATTGTAAATTTGGATTAGTCAACATACTTGAAGATGTTGTTGAACCACTTGACTCAGATGAAGTCAAACTTGCACTACTTGATTCATTTGAACTCAGACTCGAATGACTTGAATTTTCAGAAGATGAACTTGTAGTACTAGTTTGACCAGTGTTTGAATTTGAATCACTTGTCCCACCAGAACTTGTCATACTACTTTCGCTTGAACTTAAGCTTGAAGCACTTGAACCTTCTGAGCTTGAACTTGAGCTATTTACTCCAGCTGAACTCGATTGACTTGAGTCTACCGAAGATGAACTGCCAATACTACTTTCACTGGAATTTGAACTTGAAGCACTTGAACCTTCTGAGCTTGAACTTGAGCTATTTACCCCAGCTGAACTTGACTGACTCGAGTCTACCGAAGATGAACTGGCAACACTACTTTCAATGGAATTTGAACTTGAAGCACTTGAACCTTCTGAGCTTGAACTTGAGCTATTTACTCCAGCTGAACTTGACTGACTTGAGTCTACCGAAGATGAACTGGCAATACTACTTTCGCTGGAATTTGAACTTGAAGCACTCGAACCTTCTGAGCTTGAACTTGAACTATTTACCCCAGCTGAACTTGACTGACTCGAGTCCACCGAAGATGAACTGGCAACACTACCTTCACTGGAATTTGAACTTGAAGCACTTGAACTCTCTGAGCTTGAACTTGAGCCATTTACTCCAGCTGAACTTGACTGACTCGAGTCTACCGAAGATGAACTGGCAACACTACTTTCACTGGAATTTGAACTTGAAGCACTTGAACCTTCTGCGCTTGAACTTGAGCTATTTACCCCAGCTGAACTTGACTGACTCGAGTCTACCGAAGATGAACTGGCAACACTACTTTCACTGGAATTTGAACTTGAAGCACTTGAACCTTCTGCGCTTGAACTTGAGCTACTTACCCCAGTAGAACTTGACTGACTTGAGCCCACCGAAGATGAACTGGCAATACTACTTTCGCTGGAATTTGAACTTGAAGCACTTGAACCTTCTGCGCTTGAACTTGAGCTACTTACCCCAGTAGAACTTGACTGACTTGAGCCCACAGAAGATGAACTGGCAATACTACTTTCGCTGGAATTTGAACTTGAAGCACTCGAACCCTCTGAGCTTGAACTTGAGCCATTTACTCCAGCTGAACTTGACTGACTTGAGTCTACCGAAGATGAACTAGCAATACTACTTTCACTGGAATTTGAACTCGAAATGCTTGAACCCTCTGAGCTTGAACTTGAGCCATTTACCCCGGCTGAACTCGATTGACTTGAGTCTACCGAGGATGAACTTGTGGCACTACCTTCACTGGAATTTGAACTTGAAGCACTTGAACCCTCTGAGCTTGAGCTTGAACTTGAAGCATTAGAAGTCGAACTTGAAGTATTTGCTTCACTAGAATTAGAACTCGTGTTGCTTGATACATTTGAAGATGAAGTTGAACTACTAGCTGCACTTGATGAAGAACTGGCACTACTGCTTGATTGGCTACTATTAGCACTAGAATTTGGATTAACTGTTGAAGCACCAACACTTGGAGTTAAAGAATTGATAATTGTCGTTATTCCATTAAGTGCATTATTAACGAAATTATTAATATTATTTTGTATTTGACTAATAGTGTTCGAAAGACCATTTTCGATAGCTCCAAGACCTGGTAAATTATTTACAATCCCCGTCGCACTTACAACAATATTATTGATAGCATTTTGCAACTGATCGAGCACTTGGTTAAGAATATTCGAAGCACCAGCAGGAAGCTTACCAAGTGAGTTTAGACTATTTTGGAGCGTGTTCTCAATCGTGGCTAAGGCTGTTGAACCAAGGCTTGCAAGATTACCCAAACTATTATTTACTTGGTCAAGAAGGCTGGAAACTCCCGTTAAATTCGCAACTTCACCCAAAGATGCACCAGTAAGATTATTTAATATTGGGCTTAAAACATTATTAACTGTAGTACCTACAAGAGGAATATTACTAATAGTTGGAGATAATTGACTCCAAGCAATTTGACCTACTCGATTAATCGCTGAATTAACTACTAAACCAGCCAAGTAGTTGACAAGATCATTTCCTTGAAGAGAGACAAGTGTGTCTAAATCAAAATTAACACCACCCAAGGCATTGGAAGTTGTCGTATTAAGTTGATTAACAATCCCACTTGTTACAGTACTTATTGCGCTAAGTACTGGGCTTAGTACTAGACTTGCCCCCGGAATACTTGAAAGTCCTGGAATTGTTGGATTTTCAAGAAAAGTAAGCATAGCAGCAGGGCTCATTGATGGGATAGCATTAAATGACGCCGCAATTTGCCCTCCAACTAATGGAATTTGGCTAACATCTAAACCTGCAGATTTCATTCCATTTAATAGAAAGGCTCCAGGATTAGCAGCTGCTTCCTGGATATTTCCAACAATATTGACGATTTGTTCAACACCATTAAGAGCTGACGCGGCTGTAGTCATTCCTGGAATATTAAAAGTTCCAAGTGTGCTAAAAATATTTTCTAAACCACTAATTCCTACTGTCGAAATTGCTTGATTTACAAGATCTCCGAGTGTTGTGTTAAGAGTAGCTGAACCACTTGTTGTAGCAGGCGCTGTTGTAGCTAGTGCCTGAGTAAGTATTGGTAGTACCATAGACGAATTAGTCGCTAGAATAGCCGTAAAAGAAGCGACAGCAGCACTTGAAGCATTAGTACTACTATTTCCCGCAAGATTCATTTCCGAACTTTGAGAAGTTGATCCAATACCACTATCAATTGCTGAACTTTCACTCAAAATTACTGATGAACTTGTTGAACTTTGAGAGACAGCTGCCGAATCAACGCTGTCTGCAGCATTAGAAGAACTTAATATAGAATTGCTGCCATTATCATTTGATGAGCTTGAATCTGCAAGCGATACGATATTGTTTGTAGGAGTTTGAATAACCGCTGTACTTGTCGTATTTTGACTTTCATTAATTGAATTGCTACTATCTGACACATTTGAAGTTATTCCCTCAGTATCAGTTTCTACTGTGTTAGCCAGTGAATTATTAAAACTTTGGTCACTAGCTTGTTCATAAGCAACTTGATTTTGACTAGCAGCTACATCACTATTTGTCGATGAAGCTAGTGCTGAATAACTTGTTACCTCAGTAATACCACTAATTTGCTGACTACCATCAATTGCTGTGTCCGCTTTTACATTTTGGTCAGTAATCGTTCCTGAAACGATAATTATAGCTAATGCTGAAGTAGCAAATAACCAACTTTTCCCTGATTTCCAAGTTCGAAAATGAGACTTGGAGGTAACAGTAGTCACTTCTGGCCGTATTTTTATCATTTATTCTCTCCTTGCCGATACTTTTTTATTGAGTATCGCTATGAATATATATTATAATATCACATTTAGGTCACAAAAGAAACCTTATGGTTATTGATTTGTAACATTTATAGAATACAACTTTTTTCCTTGACTTTGATAGTTTACAATTGTAAACTATATATAGATAGAAATTTCAAAGCATTCATTTAGGAGGAAAATATGTCAAATAAAACTCATTCGTCTAATCACGATGAAATGATGTCTGAGCATCATCATAATCATGAAATGATGGATATGGAGCACGAAAACCATGAGATGCACAACATGCACAATATGGATAATATGCATGATATGCATGATATGGACAATATGGATATGATGAATCATGGGAGACACATGATGCATATGGGTGATATGAGTAAAAAGCTCAAAGTGGCTATCATTCTTATGATTCCGCTACTACTCATTTCACCAATCGCTGGCTTTACTATCCTTAAATTCCCCGGAAGTGAAATTTTGCAACTTATCCTTGGTACAATTATCTTCTTTTACTCTGGGACTCCTTTTTTTAGCGGAGCAAAAGGTGAATTAAAAAGCCGTAAGCCAGCCATGATGATGCTGATTACAATGGGAATTACCGTTGCCTATGCTTATTCTGTTTACGCCACAATCATGAGTCTTAACGGACATATGGGCATGAACTTCTGGTTTGAACTGGCAACTTTAATTGTCATTATGTTGATTGGTCACCTGATTGAGATGAAAGCAATCATGGGTGCTGGCGATGCATTGAAAGATTTAGCAAGCCTTGTTCCCAAAAAAGCTCACTTAAAAAGTGGGAAGGATGTGGAGCTTTCAGAACTAAAAATTGGCGATTTACTTTTAGTGAAAGAAAATGAGAAAATACCTGCAGATGGCCTTATATTAAGTCAAGCGCTCGTTGATGAGTCAATGATTACTGGTGAAAGCCGAGCAGTCAATAAAAAAACAAATGATCTTGTTTATGGTGGTTCCCTCAATCAAAACCAACCATTTGAGATGAAAGTCACAACCCTTGGAAAAGATTCATTTCTCAATCAAGTGGCCGAATTAGTCAAGAAAGCCCAAGCTCAAAAATCTAATTTGGAAAATATGGCAGATAGAGTGGCTGGTTACCTTTTCTATGCCGCACTTATTGTTGGTATCTTCTCATTAGTTTTTTGGACAATTAGTTCTAACTTTAGTTTTGCTCTACTTCTTGCGGTTTCTGTTTTTGTAATTGCATGTCCACACGCTTTAGGTCTTGCGGTTCCACTTGTTGTTTCTCGCCTAACCAGTATTTCTGCTAAAAATGGTTTATTAATTCAAAACAGAACTTCTCTAGAAAAAATAAATACAATTAAATATGCCTTAATGGATAAAACGGGAACATTAACTGACGGTAAGTTTATTGTTCGTAATGTTATTGATTTTACTGATGAAACAGACATTCTCCAAATCATGGCAGCACTTGAAGGAAGTTCCACTCACCCGATTGCTCAATCAATCGTTGCAGCTGCTAAACCTCTTGAAAATCTAAAAGTTGAAGCGGTTGAAAATATTCCAGGAGTTGGGATTAAAGGGCAAGTTAATCAAAACTTTTATCAAATTGTTAACTATAAATATCTTCGTGAAAATCAACTTTCTTATGATGAACAAAAGATTGCTCAATATTTAGATTTAGGTTTAACTGTATCTTTCCTAATCAATGAACAACAAGATGTTTTAGGATTTATTGCCTTAGGAGATTCTCCTAAAGCAGACGCGAAAGCCTTTATTAATGGTTTATTAGCCCAAGGAATTACCCCTGTTATGCTCACGGGTGATAATAAAGAAACTGCTCAAAAAATTGCTAGTGCACTAAATATTCCCGAATTTAGAGCGGAATTAAAACCTGAAGATAAAGCAGAAATTGTGAAAGAGTACCAAAAGAAAGCCGGCGTGCTTTTCATTGGTGATGGTGTCAATGATTCCCCAGCTCTTGCAACTGCTACGATTGGTTTTGCGATTGGAGCAGGAACTTCGGTTGCTATCAGTACCGCTGATGTCGTCCTAGTTAACTCCAATCCAAGTGACGTCCTGGATATGATTAATATCTCCAAACGCATGCTTAGAAAAATGAAACAAAACCTCTGGTTTGGAGCAGGCTATAACATTATTGCTATTCCTGTTGCAGCGGGTATTCTTTATCCATTTACAGGGATTTATATTGACCCTCTCATTGCAGCAGTCCTGATGTCAATCTCAACCGTGATTGTCTCAATCAACGCGATGGGATTGAGGTATGATAAAAAATAGAAGAGCACATGCTCTTCTGTTTTTTTCATACTAATTATGAAACTTTTATCACTTAAATATACTTAAAGATTAAGCATGATATCACACAAATACTAATGATTGTAATGATATTTTTAAATGATTTTAGAAACTTTCGTTCATAATCATTTAATTGACTCCCTTGATGAACTAGAAAATAAATATTACCTCTAAGATAACGATTAGCATCAAGAACATCAAAGATTCCTTGAAGTAAATAATCTTTAGTATCTTGAAGCAGTTTTTTTATTTCTAATCTAACCTCATTAGTATCAAGATAAATATCTATATTTTCCATAAACACTTGATAGCTTTTTCCTCTTTTAATTTTTCTTGGCTTTTGTTTAGTAAGGCTTTCAAATCTAACGAGTCCATTTTTTTCATAGTGAACTTCATTCTTCTGTTCTTCGTTCCATCTCTTTCCAGGACCTTGCATCTTTTTAAGATTATCCACAATTTGCTTAGTTTCCCTTGCTTTTTCTTCACTGCTTCTTTCTTTATTTGTTTGTTTTAGGTTTATTCTTATCTTTGATTAAAAATATATCGTCTAAATTTTCTGCCTCTTTATTTTGACTCATTAGTTCTCTTCCTTTTCTAATTACTATTACTTAAAAGGTTGATATCTTTTAGAAAAAAAGTAAAGATGTAGCAAATTCCTATAATAATTCTAAGTAAAAATACTAAAAGGTTTCCCAAACTACTATAACTATGATATATAGACAATATTCCCATCACGAATAGAAATAATTTCCACCATTTCCCTCCCCTTTTACCAATACGACTATATGCCACCCACTCTAATACTGGATAGACTGACATTGCAACTATCCCCACTAGTGCTATTACAAAAGGAGAATACCCAGTAAAAGAATACAAATTATTTATGATATTTATTGTGCCCATAATAGCTACCAGAATAGTCGTTAAGACGTTTCCTATTAAAGCTGTTTTTTTGGAAGTAATTGATTTCATTTTCTCCACCTATTTAAATATACCCATTTTAATTGCCCATGCCAGAAAAATTATGATAGTGCCTATTACAGAAATCAAGGCTGTTCTCATACCACCTATTTTTCGCTGACTATTAATATAATCTCTTTCCTTATTCGTTATTCCTTGTTTTCCTGGTGTCGTTGTCAATAATAATAAATCATGTACAATGAAACTCTCTGCATCCTCTGAATTAAACTCCGCACTTTCTAGTTTCTTTTTAGCTATTTGCAGAATCATCTCTGAATCAACAGATTTATTCGAGTCATTTAAAAGCTCCTCAATTTTTTGTAAAACTTTCGTACTATTTTTTTGTTCTTTTTTACTTTTTTTATTTCCCTCAATTTTTCGATTTGGTGTTAGATAGTCTTTACTATGAATTTCAGCCATCCAGTTATCCCGATAATCATTAAGCCCATTAACAAATTGATTCACATCTTTTGGGTCTATCGGCTTTCTTTCAGCTTCTTTATTCTGGGTCATTTGGTGCCTCCTAGTATTTATCCATAAAAACGAGTAACTTAGTCTAAGATTTTTCCTTTCCAATATAAAAACTAGAAACCAAAAGTGCTCCAACTATAAATTTAAAAACAAAAATTAGGATACTATAGATATTAATAAAAGCACTTAAAAGACTTAGAATTCCTACGATAAGCAAAACTCTTTTCCATTTTTTATTGTATTTTTTATCCATTTTAGAAAAAGCAATCCATGATAATAATGGAAAAATTAACCAACCAATAAGCCATGAAAGTAATAATACAAGGTTTACTAAAATCAATTTAATAATATTGGAAGAATAAGCCCAATTAATCTGTGGGTTATTTAAAGTTGCGATAAACGGTTGGATAATATTTTTCCAAATTTGCGGTCCCCCAATTATCACAGCCATTAGGCTACTAATAATATTTGCTATAAATACAAATTTTTTTGAATTTGACATTTTATCCTCCCCTTCTATCTTATGAATCTGATTATCAAATATGTACCAAGACAAATGACTATGATTGTTATAATATTTTTTACAAATCTTCTATTTTTAAATGATTTAACAGCCTGTTTCTCAGACTCATTTAACTGCTTACCATGCTGAATAAGTAAAGCAAAACTAATCGTAAGATAACGTTTAGCATCAAAAACATCAAATATCCCTTGAAGCAAATAATCCTTAGTATCTTGAAGTAATTTTTTGATTTCCGGACTTATCTCTTCGACAGCGAGATAGGTATCAATATCCTCCATTATTTTTTGATATTCTTTTCCTCTTTTTATGCTTCTGGGCTTTTGCTTAGTAAGACTTTTAAATCTGACTAAGCCTCGCCTAGTATAATAAACTTCATTTTTATTTTCTTTACCCCATTTCTTCCCATGTTCTTGCATTTCTTTAAGATTTGTCACAATTTGCTCGGTTTCCCTTGCTTTTTCTTCACTTGTTTTTCCATTATTTTTTTCAAATTTATCTTTGGTCAAAAAGATATCATCTAAATTCTCAGAGTTATTATTGAGGGTCATTCGCTCCACCTCCTTCATATAAATCATCTTCTTCTCTTTCTTCCTCATATTCTCCGAACTCCCCAATACTATCTCCTAATCCATCCCATTCAGGCTCCTCCCCACTTTCAGGAGAGAGGGCTACCGTCATCATCATTAAAGTTCATCCCTGCCGATGCAACCCCCACTGAAGCAATACTAACCGAAATTCCACCTAGAATTTTAGAGTTAACTGTTCCCCAATTTACGTACAATTTCCCATTTTGTATGTATTCATAGCCGTCATCAACATTTTCTACACTTGAAGTCTTTCTTTCACTGGTCTTGTATGTACCATTTTCTTCTGCTACAAGCTGAGCTTCTTTAGAATAATAAGCAGATTGTGGTACATAAAGAGAATAGCCTCCACTAGAAGCTACGCTTGTAGAACCATCCTCTCCTCCTGATGAATAACCATAACCACCAGAGTAAGAAGTGCCTCCATCGTAATAGCCATAAGTTAGTGCATAATAAATCACAGGTGCAATATAATTCGGAACATATTCATAACCATTGGCATAATAAGTCGTCGCATAAGGATTACTCGTGTTATAGTAAACAATCGGTGGCACATATTTGTAGTACACATCAAGTATTTCATCATGTTTTGGATAAGTCCCTGACTGCGTGGTGCTTCCTTCGATGTAGTAATTGCCAAATTTATAAGGCACATTCACCGAATAAGGTTTGTTATAAAGCCCCGTGATTGATTGTTGTCCTAGATAAATACCGTCCGTACCATAGTAATCATAAGTGACGGTACTTTGGATATGATAATAATCACCAACTATTATTGTGTTCCCATTTCTGTGCTGACTTTCTTGTCCATATGCATAATGTGGGAATTTACTGGCTGGAACATTCCAAGAAACATTTGGAAACCAGATAAATTGATGTTGGGGAACGATAAGCTGATTGTTTTCGTCCGCATCATAATAGTTAAGATAAACAATATCCCGGACTTGTGTCGTCAAATGTGCTTGAAGCGCTGAACCAAAGAGGTCATAGCGAACCCCTTGCGAATATTGATAAGAATCTCCACTACGTACTGGTGCTGGGCTGTAAAAATCATAGTCAAAGTTTGACAGAAAACCGACACCCAGATAACCGCCATAAGGGAGACTAGCTTGACCATTCAAATCCGTATCAGGGCCCGTCGTATCATAAATAACACCACTTGAATCGGTCGCAAGATTAGTGGTCTTTGGAATGACCGTTAAAAGGTTGGCAAGATTGGTCTTGACTCCTTGGGCCATATCAATATCGGTCGTGATAAACGAAGCAAGGACTGGCACTTGAAAATTCGTATTATGTACGACGATTTGATAATTGAGGTTGACATTATTTGCCCCGTAGTAGAGGGCGACAATCGAGTTTCCGTCGGAGTTGGCAATATTTTGTTCGCCTGTAAAAGCGAGGCCAATCGGACAATCGGACGTACTTTCTTTGGGGGCTTGCCAGCTTGATTCATCTGTTGAGATGACTTTGTAAATCAAATCTAGATTGGTTCCGGCTAGGGTCCTTCCAACATTAGTAATTCGTCCAGAATCTCCTGCGTTCATAGTATAAGTGGTCGCAGGTATGGTCGGGCCATCCGTTTGTCCAAAGTTTTCAGTACTGATTTGACCTGTTACCTGACCTGTGATTGGAATAACCTGCGTATTTGCCGACCAATGAAGACCATCAGGCGTTAAAAAGTTATTGGACACAAGATTATTAGCCTTGATTGTAATATTGATACCATCTAGCGTGGCTGGTCCTGTAATGTCATTGGCGACTGAACCGGTTGCTTCAATAGTGCTGATTACAGGGTCTTGACCATTGGCTTGGCTGGCAATTGAACCATTTGTGAGAGCAGGACTTATGATTGTTCCGCTCGCCGACAGGCTTGAAGCAATTGTGACATTTGCTTTTGATGAATCAAGAGGAACACTTGGGGCTTTTGAAGTTGAGGCCTTTGAACTCAATGAAGCTGAAACCTCTGAAGAATTAGAGCTTGCTTCTCCACTTGAAGTCTGAGCCGAACTGGTTGAAGATGATAAATCTGAACTGGCATTTGGAGCGGTGCTTGCCTGTGAAGTGATTGAGCTTGCCGCTTTAGTTTGCATTTCTGCCTGTGAACTTCCTGTATTTCCTTCGGTTGTCGAATCAGACGCGGCAAGAGAAGAATTTACAGTTGGTTTGGTGACAGCTTCAGTTTGGTTTGGTGATGTAACAGTCAAATTTCATCAGCCTTTACTGCTAAAGGGTGACTAGTCACTAACAAACTTAAAAGAATTCCAGTGCTAAGTAACCAAAATTTACTTGATGACCTCATCTGAAAGTGCTTTTTCTGATTTTCCAATGCAAAACCTCCTTTTAGTGAATATTTTTTGTTTTCTGATTATTTAACATTATACGCTTAATTAGAAATTTTAGTAAAAATAAATTAATTGTTTTAACTTAATTTAAAAACAAGACTTTTAGAATACAAAAAACCCCACCAAAAGTGGTAGGCTGCTATTTTACTAAAGCACCAAAACATCATATTCTTGCACTTTTACATGCGCTTTTAGATTTTCTTATCATCTAAAGCAAAAAAAGCCATTATAAAATGACTTTTTCTTTTAAATCAATCCTTTAGCTTTCAAATATCTTTCTACTACTTTCGCAGCATCTTCTTGTTTGACATTAACATCATAATTCATCTCAATCATCTCTTGGTCAGTAATTTTTCCTGACAGTTTATTGAGAATCTTTTTGAGTTCAGGATATTTTTTTAATAAACTTTCTTTCATCAATGGTGCTGCTTGGTAAGGTGGGAAAAGATTTTTATCATCTTTCAGGACAGTCAGATTATATTGCTTGATTTGACTATCAGTAGAATAAACCTCAGCGACATTCACAGCACCAGAATTTAGTGCTTTATAAATTAAACTATTTTGCATGGTTTTGACATTTAAATCAAGACCATAAAGCTTTCTCAAACCAATATTTCCATCTGAACGATTAGCAAACTCAACGTCAAAGCCTGCAGTTAAACCTGAAACATTCGCTAAATCAGAAATTTTGGTGAGCTGATGCTCTTTAGCAAAATCAGATTTGACGGCAATTGCATATGTATCTTGAAATTTCATTGGGGACAGATATGTAAATTGATTAAGTTTTTTTATTCCTTCTTCTGCCTTTTGCCAAACGACATTAGGATCAGTTGAACTCACTGGATCTTTCAAAAATGTTGAAGTAATGGTTCCTGTGAATTCAGGATATAAATCAATTTTTCCAGCTTTCAAAGCATTATATAAGAAAGTGGTATCACCAAAATTAGATTTTAAGTTCACGCGAATATTACTATCTTTTTCAATCATTAGTTTATACATGTTAATCAAAACATCAGGTTCTGCTCCCAATTTACCAGCAATTGTAATTTGTGGATGATTAGAAGTTTGAGGTCGATAATAAGAGCCTCCAAGAACGAGTAAGCCAATGAAAAAACTGATGAGAATTGTTTTTATCTTGGCTTTTTCTAAAAATTTTAAAAGACTACTGAAAATAATCGCTAAAAGTGCTGATGAAATTGCTCCAATTAAAATCAATGAAACATCATTCATATTGATTCCGAGCAGAATAAAGTTCCCTAAGCCTCCAGCACCAATCAAAGCAGCTAGTGTTGCGGTACCAATGACCATAACTGTACTCGTCCGAATTCCTGCCATGATAAAGGGCATCGCTAATGAGAGCTCAAATTTCATCAATCGTTCTCTTCGATTCATCCCAAATGCTGTTGCAGCTTCGATTAAAGAAGGTTCAATTTGCTCTAAACCAGTATAAGTATTTTGAACAATAGGGAAAATCGCATAAACAACAAGAGCGACAATTGCTGGTAAACTTCCGATTCCGATGAATGGAATCAAGAGTCCTAGCAGTGCCAAACTAGGTATAGTTTGAAAAATTCCGGTGACTTGCAAAACTGGTTCAGCAATTTTGGGAAGACGTCGTAACAATAAAGCTAAAGGAATCGAAATCAGAATTGCAATAAAAATTGAAATTAATGAAATCTGGATATGTTCTAAAAGCGCCTGCCAAAATTGGCCTTGCTGGCTTTGAAAAGTTGAAATTAGCTGATTCATTTGTCACCTCCTGCGATATAGCATATAATATCATCTGAGGAAATTGACTTGCCCTTGTATTTTAAAACTTCCTTATCAGAAAGACGATTAATTATTTCCGAAATAGCTGTATTCTCAGCGACTTCTTGCGCTTCTGGATTTACTGACAGCTCTGTCAGTAATAAATTTTCAACAGAAACCGTTGATAAATTCTGACGGTATTCTTTAAAAAATGTTTTAACGAAATCATTTGCCGGATGTTGATAGATATCTGCTGGTTCAGAAATTTGTTGGATTAATCCATCATTCATTACAGCGACTCTGTCAGCTAAATAGAGTGCTTCATCTAAGTCATGTGTCACAAAGACCACTGTTAAATTCATTTTTTTCTGTAAGTCTTTGATAAATATTTGTAACTGACGTCGTGAAATTGGGTCAAGTGCTGAAAAAGGTTCATCCATTAAGACAATTTTGGGATTTGCGGCAATGGCCCGTAAAATTCCTACCCTCTGTTGCTCACCCCCTGATAATTCACTAGGTTGGCGTTGAGCGTAATCTTTAGGATTCAAACCAACTAAATCAAGTAGCTCATTGGTTCTATCAGCAATTTTTGCTTTATCCCACCCCTTCATTTCAGGAATTAAAGCAATATTTTCTGAGACAGTCAAATTAGGAAAGAGAGCGATTTGCTGCAGCACATAGCCTACAGATAAGCGCAATTTTCGTAAATTTACCGTTGATATTTCTTCATTATTGATTAATATTTTTCCCTCACTGTGAGTGACTAATTGATTAATCATTTTTAAAGTAGTCGTTTTCCCACTTCCACTCGGCCCCACTAACACAAAAAACTCTTGGTCTTTAATTGTAAAATTAGCATGATCAAGAATTTTTTTGTTAGCAAAAGCCTTGGACACATTCTGGAATTCAATCATGAATGTCCTCATTTCTATCAGTAAAATTTACTGACAGCTTGAAAATAAAGTCTGTCAGTAAAAAATTTATTCTGCCGTAACTTATTGTTTCTACTATTATAATGTCGGTAGTAATTTATTTTCTGTCAGTAAAAATATTCTAAGTCACTAGCCACTGTTGGATAAGTGAAAATCATTTTTTCAACATCCGCCAAAGTCATTTTTTGTTGAATTAAAATATTAATTAAATTAATCACTTCATCAGCCACTGAACTTACCGTTGATGCCCCCACGATTTCTCGCTTTTCATTGAGTGCAACTTTTAATTTTGCCAAGGGGTCATTAATTCTTTTATAAGTATACCAAGAACTTAAATCTAAAGTCTTGGTATGAATCCCCTCACCTGCCAAATGGCCAACCTCAGCCAGTTTTGCCGTTCCAAAAATGATTGTAGGAATTGCTGGATAAGCAATTTTTTGCGGTTCATCCTTAACTAAATTTTCACCTAAATAAGCTCCTTCAAAAGAAGAAACAGGCGTCAAATGAGGTTGATTTTTAGAAAGTACATCTCCCATCGCATAAATTTTAGAATTGCTTGTTTGTAAATATTCGTTTACCTTGATACCTTTAGCATCCGTTTCGACACCTACTTTTTCTAAATTTAGCTTATCACTATTTGGCTGACGGCCTACTCCCGCAATCACTAAATCTGTTTTATGTTCAAAATCAGTCCCGTCAGTCAGTAAAAATCCGTCAGCAACTTTTTCGACTTTATCTACAGAAATATCCTCGATAAATTTAATACCTTGAGCTTTAAGGTAATTAATAAATTCTTGCCCCATTTCTTCATCAAAATGAGCAACTCTCGCTTTTTTACGTGAAATAATAGTAACATCGCTTCCAGCCGCTTTAGCAATTTGAGCCAGTTCTAATGAAATTGGCCCACTCCCTAAAAAGCTGATTTGAGCGGGAAATTCTTCAAGCGCTAAAAAATCATTACTTGTTTTTAAAAATTCTTTTCCTTCAATATCTAAAAGACATGGACGGCTTCCAGTTGCGATAATGTAAGTTTTAGCTTGATAAGTTTTCCCTTCAACTTCAAGCTCTGCTTGGTCATTAAAAGCGGCACTGCCATATATTGTTTCTATCCCAGCATTTTTCAAACCAGCAAAAGTTGATTTTTCATAAGGATCAGTAATATTTAGTTTACGACTTTTCAGCCCTTTCCAATCAATGTTTAATTCACCAGAAATACCCTGCCCTTTTAACTGTTCGACACGACTTTTGGCTTCGACAACTGCCATCATCATTTTTGTTGGGTCACAACCATAGTTTGGACAAGTTCCTCCCCATTTATCATTCTCAATAATTCCGATTTTGTTATCTTTAGTTTTTAAACGATAAGCTAATCCTAGTCCACCAGGTCCGGCACCAATAATAATATAATCAAACATTCTCTAGCCTCCTAATTATTAATAGATCTTTAAAATGTACTCATGATACAACACTTTAGCTTAATTCTACTTTTTTTCTCTAAAATAATAAACTATTTTGCTTTATATAGAAAAAATTCAGTAGCCTAACTACTGAATTATCCTTCATGAAATTGTTCTTCAATATCCAAATTATAAGGAGCTTCTGTTGCGACTTTAATTTGAATCTCTCTCTTTTTTCTTGGTAAAAATTTTCTAATCTCATCATCATTGTAACCAACTTGTAGTCGCTTATGATCGACAATTAAAGGTCGACGTAAGAGCGTTGGATTTTCTTCAATTATTTGAATCAAATCATTTAATTTAATCGTTTCAAAATCAATATTTAATCGTTGATAAGCTTGACTTCTTCTAGAAATGATATCTCCAGTTCCTTCCTCAGTCAATGCTAAAATCTCTAATATATCTTCCTTACAAATTCGACTCGTAACCAAATTTATTTCTTGGTAAGCAAGATTTTGTTTCTCCAACCATTCTTTTGCTTTTTTACAAGAGCTACAAGATGCTACTGTGTATATTTTTATCATAGTGTTCACCTCATTTTTTTCTTATGGCTTTCTCATTTATATCTTAATTATATTTTACCATAAAAAGACAATTTGTAAAGGGTATCATGAGGAAAAGATTAGGAATTAATTAATTTTTAACCTAAATGAAAAAAACTGCAAAAATACAGTTTTTTTCATTTTATTTATAAATTCGTTTGATTCTATCAGAAAGTAAACAAAGCACTTCATAATTTATCGTTCCACGCCAATCAGCAACATCTGTCGTCGTGATTTCATTAGTCTTATCACGACCAATCAGGGTAACTTTTGTTCCTAGAGGATAAGATTTATCAAGTTTTATCATCATTTGATCCATACAAACTCGACCAACAATCTCACAAAATTCTCCATTTACCAACACTTTGAAGCCTTGCATTTGACGAGTCCAACCATCAGCATAACCAATTGGAACAGTTCCAATCCATGTTTCTTCACTTGTTTCATAAGTTGCACCGTAACCAACTGTTTCGCCTGCGGCTATTTTTTTAATATGAGTCAATTCAGAAACTAAAGAGAGAGCAGGTTCGATTTCAAAAGGAAGTTCCAAAGTTTTACCACTTGGATTCAAGCCGTACATTGAAATACCTAAGCGTTCAATAGCTTGAACCTGTTCCTTATGCCATAAAGCGGCGGCCGTATTAGTTGAGTGAACAAATTTTGGTTTACGTGATAAGCCGGCCATAATTTTGTTAAATCTTGCCTGTTGATCTTTAAATTTTGTATCATCAGCCATATCGGCGGTCGCAAAGTGAGTGAAAATCCCTTCAAAATTAATCGCATATTTATCAGCAAGTTCAATCATCTGATTTGCTTCTTCAACATCCCGAATCCCAATCCGACCCATACCAGAATCTACACCAATATGAATTTTTAAATCTGAAAGTTCTGCTTCTTCTTGAACAACCAATTTTAACCATTCTAAACTTGGGGCAGTAAGACTGATATTAAGAGCAGCTGCAATATCAACATCTTCTGGAACAATTCCTGATAAAACTAAAATCGGTTTAGTTACCAAATGATTCCGTAATTCAATTGCCTCATCAAGGTTTGATACACAAAAACCGCCTACCAAATCGCTCACCGCTTTAGAAACCTCAACCGAGCCATGACCATAAGCATCTGCTTTCACTGCTGGCCAAATCTCCGCGTTAGGGTGAATATGCTTTTTAAATTTTTCAATATTATTTCTAATCGCCTTTAAATCAACAATGGCTGACGTATTGCGATGTGGAGAAGTTTTCATCTTTTAAACCTTCCTCTAGTTTAAGCAAAAATTTTTATTACTTCTTAATTCTTTTCCAAAACAACAAAAGCAACAGCTTCTAAATTACTATGCGAGATAGATAAATGAACCTGTCCATCAAAAGGATGTTTAGTAAAATAGGGTTTTCCTAATTCATCATTTTTGATTTCAAGGTCATGCATGCCCAAAGCCTTACCAAATCCCGTACCGTAAGCTTTAGAAAAAGCTTCCTTTGCTGCCCAACGTCCCGCAAGAAATTCAGTTTTACGAGCTGTAGATTGAAAACTATTATATTTTTCTAACTCCACTGCCGTAAGAACCTGTTCCACAAAACGTTCAGAACGTGTCAGTGCTTTTTGAATTCGAGAAAGCTCTACATTATCAACACCTGTTCCAAAAACCATTTTTCCACCTCTATTTATGGAATAAAAGGTTAAAATCTGGCAAATTATGCCAGATTTTTAAACCCTTAAAAGTTTAGTCACTAAACTCTTTAATTTTATAAATTACTTTGTAAGTTCATAAATTGCTTCAGCATAAATTACTGCAGCTTTATAAATATTTTCGACAGGTTTCATTTCATTAGCTTGGTGCATTGAATCAGGTTCCCCTTCAAACATCGCACCATAAGCAACACCACGTTCTAAAAGACGACCAAAAGTTCCACCACCAATGATTGTTTCATAACCTTTGAGGCCTGTGTGTTTTTCATAAACATCAATTAATGTTGATACAAGTGGGTCTGACATTGGAACATAATGTGGAACATGAAGATGTTTTGAAAGTTCAACTTCAACAACACCATCAAGTTTAGCAAGAATTTCTTGCATACGTTCTGGACTATTTCCTTGTGGGAAACGGAAGTTAAGCGCGATTTTACCTTCAGAATTCTCATCAAATGACCAAACACCAGCGTTCATTGAAGTATTACCCATTAATTCATCAACATAAGCTGTTCCCAATTTTTCACCTTCATGGTCTTCAAGAAGTTTTTCAGCTCCAACTTTAATGAAAGCAGCAGCACCATCAGCAAAATTAAATTGGTTCAAGAATAAAGTAAGGTAAGTTGCTCCATTTACACCTTTTTCTGGCATCGCACCATGTGCTGATTTACCATAAAGTGTAATTGTCGCTTTTCCAGCACTTTCTTCAAGGTCAAAACGAAGATTTTTGCTTGCATGTTCAGCTACGAATTTTTCAAGTGCAGCTTGTAAATCTTTAGCACCTGAAATTACTGCAGTTGCAGATTCTGGAACCATATTTTCGGCAAGACCAGCTTTAAAGCTGTGAAGAACAACTTCTCCATCATTTTTGCCTACAAAATGGAGATATTCTGTAATATTTCCTTTTTCACCATTGATAATTGGGAATTCAGCATCAGGTGAGAAACCAAAGTCAGGCAATGGCAATTCACAATGTTCAAAATAGTAATCCATATCTGCCCAACCAGTTTCTTCGTTTGTTCCAACGATAAAACGGATTTTTTTGCTTAATGGAAGATTGAGTTCTTTCAAGATTTTAAGAGCATAGTAACATGCAACAGTTGGACCTTTATCATCAGATGCTCCACGAGCATAAAGATTTCCATTACGAATTTCTGGTTCAAATGGATTTGAATCCCAACCAGAACCTGCAGGAACAACGTCTAAGTGACCGATAATTCCAAGAACTTCTGCATCATCACTTGCACCATTTTCGTATTCAAAATGTCCAACATAATTATCATAATTTTTAGTTGTATAACCATCACGTTCAGCAATCTTCAAGAATGCATCCAATGCTTTTCTTGGACCAGGACCAAATGGATTTTCAGCATCTGCATGTTCCATATCCATTGCAGAATCAATGCGCAAAAGGCTAAATAAATCTTCCATCAAAGCGTCTTTACGCTTTTCAACTTCGGCTTTAAAATCAATAGTTGTCATAATCTTCTCCTTGAAGTAGTATATTTATCTATTATACCAAAAATTTGGTTTCGATGGTTACTCCACTATTTTAGCAGATCAATTTTCTTATTCTTATTATCTAAAATCTCAAACATCTTCACTTGTGGCCCAGCAAGTGGAATTTGTGAACGACTTACTTTTGGTTGACCATTTTCTGTCAGTACTTTTGAATCAAAATGAACCCACATTTTGTCTTCTGATAATAATTCGTCAGCAACTTCAAAGGTCTCTTCTGATTTTAATTTAATGATTGCCAAATGCCATTTTTGATGAGAAAAAATGTGAGTAAAATTAGCTATATATTCCATTTTTGAAATACTTTCCGGAAGTTCTGGAATGACAATATTTTTACTGACAGAGCCGTCAGTAACCATTTTTTCAAAATCTGCTGCTGGTAATTCTGTCAGTGGAAATGTCCACATGTCTGCTAACAGGCCTTTCGATGGACGCTTTTCTAAATAATATTCTCCTAATGAATTTTCTAAGGCAAAGGCTGTAAAATACAAATCTTTTTGTTTTATCTTTTTTGTTTTTACTGGATAATTTAATTGTTTTCCTGACGCTGCTGCTGCACAATAGTTTAGTAAGGGACAAACTTCACATTTAGGACTCTTTGGGCTACAAACTAAAGAACCTAAATCCATCAACGCCTGATTGAAATCACCTGGTCTTTTTTTACTGATGAGCTTTCTTAGGTAGTCATCAAAAATTTTCCTTGAACTGCTTTTAGAAATATCACAATCTAATTCAAACAGCCTGCTGGTCACGCGCATTAGATTTCCATCAATTGCAGGCTCAGCGAGTCCAAAAGAAATTGAAGCAATTGCAGCGGCTGTATAAGGTCCAATTCCTTTTAATGATAATATATCGGCTAGATTGTCAGGAAATTTTCCATTATATTTATCAACAACTTCTTGCGCTGCGATTTTTAGATTACGAGCGCGAGAATAATAGCCCAAGCCTTCCCAAAGTTTTAGAAGTTCAGCATCATCAGCTTGAGCTAAAGTTTCAATCGTCGGATATTTTTTCACGAAACGTTCATAATATGGCATGACAGTTTCAACCTGTGTTTGTTGGGACATGATTTCTGAAATCCATATTTTGTAAGGTTCAGTTGTTTTTCGCCAAGGGAGTGGCTTTTTATTATCATCATACCAAGAAAGTAAATCTTGCTGAAATTCCTTTATTTGATTCTTAGACCAGTCCATCGATTCTCCAATTACTTTCTTAATTCCTAGTTTGTCAGTAAATATTTACTGACAGATTTGCAATAACTACTTTATTTTACTGACAGAATTTCTGTCAGTAATTTTTATGTTTTTTCAAGAATCAAAAGAACTGACAGATTTACTGACAATTCTTTTGATTACTTTATTTTTTACCTTCTAAAAGAGGAACATTATCCTTGAGTGATTCCCAATTTTCATTTTCTTGAATTGGTCCAGACAAAGTTGTTTTCACACGTTCTGCTACTTCATAAGGAATGCCAGCTTCTGCCACTTCTTGTACACTTGCCTCTTCAATTGCTTTCAAATTTTTGAAAGTTGTCAGTAACTTTTGTTTTCGTTTTGGACCAAGTCCAACAATACCGTCCAATTTACTTGAAAATGTATTTTTACCACGTAGTTGTCTATGGAATGTAATCGCAAAACGGTGAACCTCATCTTGAATTCTGGTCAGCAAAAAGAATTCTTGAGATTGTCTTGACAAGGGAACTACATCTAAAGGGTCACCAAAAAGTAATTCTGACGTTTGGTGCTTATCATTTTTTTGCATCCCAGCAACCGGAATCGATAGCCCAAGCTCTTTTAAAACTTGCTTGGCAATGTTAACTTGACCAGCCCCACCATCCATTGCAATCAAATCAGGAAGAGCCGTTTCTTCTTTTAAAGCTCGTGAATAACGTCTCGTCATCACCTCGCGCATTGAAGCATAGTCATCAGCACCAACCACTGTTTTAATTTTATATTTCCGATAATCTTTTTTTGAAGGTTTTCCATCAATAAAAACAACCATTGCAGATACTGGTGAAGTCCCCATAATATTTGAATTATCAAATGACTCAATTCTTACAGGTTTTGGTATTCCCAAAATTTTACCCAAGTTTTCAACTGCTTTAGTCGTTTTCAAAATATCACGCTCAGCCACATCAAATTTCAATTGTAATTGACTTTGAGCATTCTTAGTTGCCATATTAACCAATTGTTTTTTCTCACCACGGCTTGGTTGAACAATCTGTGTTTTAGCTAAAAGTGATGATAAACGTTTTTCGGCTGATAATTCTTTATCAAGTTTAACAATTGATTGCTCAACATCTTTTTGATCAGAAAATTTAAGCGTCTTGGCCGTAAAAACTTTTGCATCCACTTCTTTAGCTTGAGCTTTAGTTAATAAATTTCCCTCTTGGCTAGCTGCAACTACTGCTTCCACAGATTCCTTATCGATGTCTTGCGGAATAAAAATTTCCCTTGGCATCATATGATTATTATCTTGATAGAATTGTCCAATATAAGTTAAAAAATCCTCTTCAGCATCATTATAGTACGGAAACATATTCACATCACGCTGAATCAATTTTCCTTGGCGTACAAAAAATACTTGGACACACATCCAGCCTTTATCAACATAATATCCAAAAACATCGCGGTCTTTCAAATCTTGATTCATGACCCGTTGTTTTGTTCTTAAAGTTCCAATTGCCTTAATCACATCCCGATATTCAGCAGCTTGCTCAAATTCCATATTATCAGAAGAAATCATCATTTTTGCTTCAAGTTCTTTAACAATTTTTTTATCAGAACCTGTCAGAAATTCCTTCACTTCTTGAGTCATATCCTTATAAACTTGAGGATCAACATGATTAACTACTGGACATAAGCACTGATGAATATGAAAATAGAAACATACTTTTTTCTCGTGTAAGCCACATTTTCTAAATGGAAAAATTCGGTCTAAAAGGCGTTTAACTTCATTGGCAGCTTTGACATCTGGATAAGGTCCAAAATAAGTCGCACCATCTTTTTGAACTTTACGGACGACCAACAAACGAGGATATTTTTCATTTGTTATTTTTAGGAAAGGATAATATTTATCATCCTTAAGCATAATATTATATTTAGGCTTATAACGTTGAATGAGATTGATTTCCAAAACTAAAGATTCAATATTTGAACCTACAACAATCCATTCCAAATCTTCAATTTCAGAAACTAGTAATTCTGTCTTGGTATTATGAGAACCATGAAAATAAGAGCGCACTCGATTTTTAAGATTCTTTGCCTTTCCGACATAAATAACTGTCCCATTTTTATCTTTATGTAAATAACAGCCAGGACTATCTGGTAATAGTTCTAACTTTGCTTTTATCGTTTGATTCATATTGTTTATTATAGCAAAAAAATGTAGGAGCTGCTCTTCTTTTGGACGTTTATAAAACAAAAAATGACCCATTTACTTGAGTCATTTTCACTTGTTATTTAGTTCCGCCTTCATTATCAGCTTCACCACTTGCCCAAACTCGATTAGCGTAGATTGCATTGAAGAGCAGGGCTCCTTGTAAGGCAACCTGCGATAAATACATTCCTAACTGCCCTTGGGTGTTTACTCCCATAATAAATTGTACCGTTAAAATTGTCCAATAAATTACTGCTGCCGTGTTAACCACAATCCACAGCGACCAATTTTCTTTATATTTCAAAATATACAATACTTGTGCAATGAGTGGAATAATTAAATTTAGAGCATCAAAATAAGGAAGTTGCCCATTTAATAGGGCATCTATGCCCCAAACGACCAACCAAGCAATAAAAGCACCTAGAAAAATTAGACGACGAGTTTTTGGTCTAAATTCATGGATAGCATCATCCTGTCCCCAAAAAAACCACCCCACAGGTTGAGATAAGACATAAAAAATTCCCATAACAAAACTCATCCATGAGTGAGTCTGATAAGCAATTAAAGTCATCGCTAAGGTCTGAACTAAACCAAATGCAAAATTAATTTTACGGCCTTTCATCCCATAAATGAGACAAAGTACACCAAATACACCAGATATCATTCCAATGAAAGAATCAGGGGCAATGATATAGACAATCACTTGTAAGAACAATAAAATTAAGATATATGTGATTTCAAATTTCTTCCAATTTGCAAAAAGTTGCTTAAAAAGCCAAGAATCTTTTGTCATTTTTTCTCCTTTTTATCCTAACGCTTAAAAGCAGTCAAGAATAACGCTTACCGCTTTATTAATTTAAAATATGATGGTAATTTCAGTTCTATTTTTCAACTTTAATCAATTTACAAGTAATATTTATATTAGCGATTTAAAATTTCTAGAGCAATCTCAATTGTCCGAAGCTCACCTTTATTAACTTTATCATTTCCTGAAACTAAATCATTGACTCCCGCTTGTAAATCTCCTCCGTAAGCAACAACATTATTCAAAATGGATAAAGTTTCTATTCCTCGTAAACGTCCGACTGTAAACAATGCACCAGATTCCATATCTTCGCCCACAATTCCACATTTAGACCAATATGCTTGAGTTTCTTCATGATTATCCATATAAAAACCATCATGAGAACGAATAATTCCATAAAAAGCATCAGGAGCAATTTCTTTTGCTTTATTTAACAAATCAGTAGATGGAACTGCTGGATATTGTTCGGGTACATACATTTTTGTCAAACCGTCATCTCGTACTGCTCCTTCTCCAATAATTGGACTTCCTAAATCGATCCCTAATTGCAAAGCACCCGCAGAACCTACTCTGATAATTCTCTTAACTCCAATATTATGAAGCTCTTCAATCGCAATAGCAGCTGACGGTGCACCTACACCTGTTGACAAAACTAATAGTTCCTTACCTTTATAAGTTCCACAGATTGAGCGAAATTCTCGATTGTATTTTAAGTTTTTTACATCGGTCAAAAATTTTGCGACCTGATCTATTCGAGCTGGATCACCTACAATAATTGCATCAAGTCTAGCATCAGTCTTCTTTAATTGAATATGCGCTTGTCCTTCTTCCATTTTTCCCTCTCTTTTTAATAAACAAATAATCCTTAACTATTAAACAATTAAATTATAGCAAATATTTCAGACAATTCAAAGTCGATTTGACTGCCTTTATGTACAAAAAAAGACCCAGCGGGTCTTTTAGAGGATATTTTTGAATTTTTCTTACAAATCGTTAATATCGAAGTCTTCACCGAGGAAATCAGCAAGTGAGAAGCCTTCTTGTGTTTCAGGCAAATCGTATGAAGGTTTAGCTGCTTTACGTGGTGCGCGTGGTTTGCGATCACGTTTTTCACCGTCGTTGTCGTTGTTACGAGCTGGACGAGCTGGAGCTTCTTCAAGCGCTTTGATTGAAAGTGAGATACGTTCTTCAGCAGGTTTCACGTCAAGAACTTTTACGTTCACAACTTGACCAACTTTAAGAACATCTTTTGGATTTTCAACACGTTCCCATGAAATTTGTGAAACGTGAACAAGTCCTTCAACACCTGGATAAAGTTCAACAAAGGCACCGAAGTCTGTCAAACGTTTAACAGTTCCTTCAACAGTTGATCCAACTGGTGCTTTTTCTTCAACTTGTTCCCATGGTCCAGGTTGTGTAGCTTTAAGTGAAAGTGAAAGACGTCCAGCTTCTGGGTCGAGTTTCAAAATCTTAACGTTAACAACATCGCCAGGTTTTACTGCGTCTGATGGACGTTTGATACGGCTATGTGAAAGTTCAGAAACGTGAACCAATCCGTCGATACCACCAAGGTCAACGAATGCACCGAAGTTAGTTACGCGTGAAACTGTACCTTCAACGATATCGCCTTCTTGAAGTTGTGCAAAAGCTTCTTTACGCATTTCGATTGCTTCAGCTTCAACAACTGCACGACGGCTAAGGATGAAGCGGTTTTCTGAAGCGTTAACTTCGATAATTTTAGCTTCGATTTCTTCGCCAACAAATTTCTTAGTATCTTTAACAAAGTAAGTGTCAATCATAGATGCAGGGATAAATCCACGAACACCGTTATAGTCTACTGAAAGTCCGCCTTTAACGTCTTTAGTAACTTTAACTGTTACGATTTCGCCTTCTTTGCCTTCCAATTGAGTCCAAGCTTTACGAGCTTCAAGACGTTTCAATGAAAGGAGATATACGTTTGCACCTTCGGCTTCTTTACCAACGATTTGTTTGATAACAAGCAAATCAAGAACATCTCCAGGTTTAACGAATGTATTGATATCAGCATCTTTATCGTTAGTGATTTCGCGAAGTGTAAGGACACCCTCAACACCAGTTCCTACGATGGCAACAGTTGCTTGCCCGTTTTCAACTGAAAGGATTTCACCCTTAACGACGTCACGTACTTTAACGTCTTCAACGCTGTTTAATAATGTTTCAAATTCGTTCATTTGTAAAAAAAATTCCTCCAACAATTTGGCTGGTACACAGCCTTACAAAACATTATACCATAAAAAATCGCTTAGGGAAAGCTTTTTTCTTGATTTATATTAAAAAAGTTATAAGTATTTTATTATGTACAGAAATATTATCGACAAGTTATGAAAACCGTTTCTTTTTTTGTTCAAAAAAACCTGTCAAAACTTTGACAGGTCAATATTTTATTGATATTGCATTACTTTTTGTGCTTTGTAGGCTACGTCAATCATCGCACCACCAAGACATTCTTCTCCATCATAGAAAACAACAGCTTGTCCGGGAGTAATTGCTCGAACAGGTTCGTCGAAATCAACGGTTACTTTATCACCATTAACGTGAATAGTTACTCCTGTATCTTCTTGGCGATAACGGAATTTTGCTGTACAGTGAAGGACAAAAGTTTCTGGCATTTCTCTGGTAAAGCTCAAATCGCTTGCGTCAAGACTTGTTGAATAAAGGTGTTCATGATGGAAACCTTGTCCAACATAAAGGGTATTAGTAGTTAAGTCTTTACCAACAACAAACCATGGGTCACTTGTTAATTGACCGTGTTGTCCACCGATACCAAGACCACCACGTTGACCGATTGTATAATACATCAAACCGGCGTGATTTCCCATTTCGATACCGTCAAGTGTCATCATTTTACCTGGTTGAGCTGGTAAATATTCTCCAAGGAACTTTTTGAAATTCTTTTCACCAATGAAGCAGATTCCTGTTGAATCTTTCTTCTTAGCAGTTGCAAGTCCCGCTTTTTCAGCAATCTTCCGTACTTCAGGCTTTTCCAAATGTCCCAATGGGAACATTGTTTTCTTGAGTTGTTCTTGGGTCAATTGACTTAAGAAATAAGTTTGGTCTTTGTTGTTGTCCACACCACGTAACATATGAACGATACCATTTTCATCTGTACGAACTTGGGCATAATGACCTGTTGCGACGTAGTCTGCTCCTAATTCCATAGCATAATCTAGGAAAGCTTTAAATTTAATTTCCTTATTACACATGACATCAGGATTTGGGGTACGTCCAGCGCGATATTCAGCGAGGAAGTATTCAAAAACACGGTCCCAGTATTCTTTTTCAAAATTGACTGAGTAATAAGGAACGCCAATTTGATCAGCTACTGCAGCTACATCTTTGTAGTCTTCAGTGGCTGTACAGACACCATTTTCGTCGGTATCATCCCAGTTTTTCATGAAGACACCAATAACATCATAACCTTGTTCTTTAAGAAGCAAAGCTGTGACTGAGCTATCGACACCACCGGACATTCCGACAACGACACGTGTTTGTGCTGGACTCTTACCAGACATAAGTTGAGTATTTGTGTTATCCATTAATTTTTCACCATCTCTTTCTATTTTGATTTTGAAAAGAAATAAAATTGCTGACGAAAAAAACTAGACGATTTCGTCAGTAAATTTTTTCTTTTCAAGTTAGACAAAATATCAGTTGAAGGCTGACTTTTGTAAATGTTGCAGTTGAAGGCTGAACATTAATAGGTAACTGGAATATTATAACACATTGCCTAAGTAAAAACTAGCCTTTGAATAAAAAAAGTAGTCAAAAAAAGTGGTATAATGTCATAATGATTAAACATAGTGAAAATCCTTTAGTTTTCAATACAGCTATTGGAACAAAAAAACGTAATGAAACAGTTGTACCTAAGGAAGTTCTTTGTCCTTTTTGTGATGTGGAAAATCTGACAGGTATTTTAAAAACTTCTGACCATAAAATTTGGTTAAAAAATAAATTTCCAACACTTAAAAATTCAATGATGACTGTGATTATTGAGTCTGATGAACATCTAGGTGATATTTCTACTTATGGTGTGGAAGAAAATCGTGAGGTTTTTTCTTTTGCTTTTGAATGTTGGGATGAAATGATTCAATCTGGCAAATATCAATCCGTTTTGATGTTCAAAAATTTTGGACCTCGCTCTGGTGGAACATTGCGCCACCCTCATTTGCAAGTCGTTGGCTTAGAAGAAACTGACGGCTATGCTCAAATTGCAAAAGAAAATTTTGAAGGAGTCGAAATCAGAAAGAACGGTCTGACTGTCACTTTGTCTACCCGACCTATTATGGGCTTTGTGGAATTTAATGTTATTATTTCTGAACTTGAAAATGTTGAAAAATTGGCTGACAATGTTCACGGGATTACCTCTTATTTAATGACAGACTATATGAATGGGCGTTGTGATTCTTATAATCTCTTTTTCCATCATTTCGATGATAAATATATTTGTAAAATTGTTCCTCGCTTTATTACTTCTCCTTATTTTATTGGTTATAAAATCCCGCAAGTCAATGGAATTGAAGCATTAGAAGGAATTGCTGACGAGATTAGAAATCGTTTAGATAAAAAGTACTGACAGGTTTGTCAGTATTTTTTTAATACACTTAATATAAGTTTGATTTTTGTATCTTTGGTATAATAGAAATATGAAATTTATCAAGAAAAATAAATGGGCACTTCTTGCAAGTTTTTTTATTCCATTATTATTAATGGTTATCGTTCTTGCAATGACTGGGATTTATTGGGGGAGTTCACGGTCAATTTTGGCTGGGGATGCATATCATCAGTATGTCGCCATTCATTCTCTCTATCGTAATATTTTACATTCGGGCGGTTCTTCTGGTTTCTTATATACTTTTACCAGTGGTCTCGGCCTCAATCTTTATGCTTTTTCAGCTTACTACATGGGAAGTTTTCTCATGCCACTTACATTTTTCTTTGATGTAAAATCAATGCCTGATGCTTTATATTTACTGACCATACTAAAATTTGGCTTGATTGGTCTATCAGCATTTGTCAGTTTCAAAAACTTGTATCAAAAGCTTTCTAAATTGATTGTTTTGTCAATAAGTACAGCTTTCGCACTGATGAGTTTTTTAACCTCACAGCTTGAAATTACGATGTGGTTAGATGTTTTCATTCTCTTGCCTCTAATTATTTGGGGACTTCATCGCTTAATGAATGAACGAAAACGCTGGCTTTATTTCGTTAGTTTATTGATTCTATTTATCCAAAATTATTATTTTGGCTTTATGGTGGCTATTTTCTTAGTGCTCTATTTCTTGGCACGGATGACTTACGAAAAATGGTCTTGGACAAAAGTGCTTGATTTTGTGGTTTCTTCTGCTTTAGCTGGTCTGTCCAGCCTAATCATGCTCTTACCCATGTATCTTGATTTGAAGTATAATAATTCCGATGCTCTTTCAACTTTGTCAGGTGTCTTTACAGAAAATTCTCATCTTTTTGACCTTTTCGCTAAGAATTTTGTTGGCACTTATGATACTACTCAATTCAATGCCATTCCAATGATTTATGTTGGAATGATGCCTTTAGCTTTGGCTATTCTCTTCTTTTTCACTAAAAGTATTCGTCTCAGAAGTAAATTTGCCTTTCTAGGAATCATTGCTTTCTTTGTTGCTTCATTTTATCTTCAAGCTTTAGATTTACTATGGCAAGGGATGCATTCACCAAATATGTTCTTGCACCGCTATGCTTTCTTATTTAGTTTGCTTCTTGTTTTAATGGCTTTGGAAACTCTATCTCGCTGGGAGGAAATAAAGACTTGGCATATTTTGACTATTAGTCTTTTTCTAATTACAGGTTTTCTTGCTACTTTAATTTTTGGACACTATAAATATATAATGACTTCTCAAGTTATGTTGACTTTCTTGTTTGGTCTTGCTTATTTAATCTTGTCTATTAATTCTGTTAGGAAATGGATTTCAGCTCACCTATTTGTCATTATTCTCTTTGTTTTCATGACTGTTGAAGCTGGTGTTAATGCCCTTTATCAGGTTCAAGGAATACAAAAAGAGTGGAATTTTGCTAGTCGTGATTACTATAATACCCAAGTGAATTCTATAGAACCGATTGCCAATAAGGTGAATGAGCTTACTGGTTCTGGTTTTGCCAGAATGGATAACACTGTTCCTGATACAGCAAATGATGGCATGAAGTACAATTTTAATGCACTTTCCCAATTTTCATCTGTTCGTAACAGCAACGCCAGTTCAATCATGCGTCAATTAGGTTTTCACACTGACAGTACTTATTTGAATTTACGTTATCCTGGGAATACATTACTGATGGATTCGATTTTTGGAATTAAATATAATATAAGCCAAGCTCAACCTCCAAAATTTGGATTTTCACCAGTTTCCAATGCTCTCAGTAATTTGAGCAAAAACTCAAATGCGATGGGTCTTGGTGTCTTCGTTCCCAATGGATTTGAAGATGCTAAATTCACTGATAAAGCTCAAGCTAGCAGCTTTATTAATAATCAAACAGCTTTAGTTAACGCTTTGACAAAATCGAAAACTACATTCTTTACTCCATTTTACACGACCAGTGAAGAAACTGCTGATAAAATCACGGGTGCTGGCAATTCTGTTACTCTGACTCGGCCAAAAACTTCTACAGCTACTGATGTTTCAGTCACCTACGGAATTACCGTGGCGGCAAATAGTCAAATTTATTTATCTGTTCCCAATATTACTTATCTAAATAGTAATGCTGAGAATACATTGATTACTATTTCTGATGTTTCCAATCCAAAAATGACACGCTCTCTCAATAGTTATTACGTTGGTACAAATGATACTGGCTCCTTCTTGAATTTAGGAAGTTTCAGTAAGGAAACTAATCTAAAAGTGACCTTAGCATTTCCGGAAAATTCACAAGTTACTTTTGATACCACTTCATTCTGGCGTCTGGACACTGAAGCTTATCAAAAAGAAATGGCACTTCTAAAATCTCGTAGTCCTAAAACAGAAATGATTAAAAACGGGGTTCGCATGACTTATACGGAAAAAGAAAAGGGCGATATTTTCTTGACAATTCCTTATGATAAAGGCTGGTCAGCAAAAGTTGATGGAAAAAAAGTGGCTGTCAGTAAAGCTCAATCTGGTTTTATGAAAGTTAGCGTTCCTGCTGGCAGTCATCGTCTTGAACTAAAATTCTTCCCTAATGGACTAAAAGAAGGAATCATTTGCTTTATTTTAGGAATTCTGTTATTTATTGGTTACAACTATTTTACTAATAAACCTAAAAAATCTGGAGGAACAAAAAATGAAAGCTAAATCAATTGTCCCCTTTACGCTCGGAATCCTAGTTGCTGTCAGCATCCCTGTTTCCTATTCTTTAAAGACCAAACATTTTGAAGTCAATTTCAAAAAAGGTGGCTTGCTTGACCCAGAATTGTATAAAAAATAAGGCAGATTGTCTTTAAAAAATTCTGTCAGTAAATTCTAAACAAAAAACGTTGATTATTCAACGTTTTTTATTTTTGTTTTTGTCAAAAGTAAGGAATTCAAAATAACAGAAACTGATGATAAACTCATTGCTGCTGCAGCGAGCATTGGATTGAGTAATCCAAAAGCTGCAAGCGGAATGCCAATGACATTATAAACGAAAGCCCAAAAATAATTTTGCTTAATTTTGGAAATTGTTTTTTTAGCTACTTCAAAGAAAGTGGAAATTTTATGAAGCTGACCGCTAGTAACAGTCACATCACCAGCTTCCATAGCTATATCTGACCCAGTTGCCATTGCCAGCCCGACGGTTGCTGACGCTAAAGCAATAGCATCATTGATTCCATCACCAACCATCATTGAATTTGAGCTATTTTGCACAATTTCTGCTTTTTCTTCAGGTCTTAAACCACTTTTAACTTCATCTAAATGAACAAGTTTTTGAATTTTTGCTGCCGAATTTTGATTATCTCCTGTCAACATAACAGTCTTTAGACCACGTTTTTGCAAGGTCTGAATTGTCTTAAGCGCATCATCTTTGAGACTTGAACTAAAAACAGCCATCGCTAATAATTTTTCTTTATTTGCCAAATAAATGACCGTATCATCTGTTTCTGGGACTGACAGGTTTAAGTCTGTCATTAATTTATCATTGCCCGCAAAATATTCCTGACCATTAATTTTAGCAGAAAGTCCACGACCCGCAAGTTCTGATAAATCTGTCAGTTCATATAAATCACCTTGAAATTTAAGAGATTTAGCCAAAGGGTGATTAGAGTGAGCTTCTAGACTAGCCAATAATTTAAACTTATCACTTGCTAGTTTTTCTTCAATAGAATTAAAGCTGTCAGTAACTTTTTCACTTTCTGTCAGCAATTTAAAATCTGTCAGTTCAAATTCACCTGTTGTAATTGTCCCAGTTTTATCAAAAAATACTGTTTTAACTAATCCGGCAAGTTCCAAAGCATTGGCATTTTTAATCAACAAACCATTTTTAGCAGCCAAACCAGTCCCAGAAATAATGGCAGTTGGTGTAGCTAAACCAAGCGCACAAGGACAAGCAATGACCAAAACTGCTACTGAATGCATGATTGCTGTCAGTAAAATTCCACTGACAGCCCAAGTCGCAATGAAAGTTATCAGAGCAATAACTAACACAACTGGCACAAAAATCCCTGAAATCTTGTCAGCTAATTTTTGAATGTTTGGTTTTGAGCCTTGTGCTTCACTCATCATTTCAACCATTCTTGAAATTGTTGAATCATTTAAATCATGAACAACAACCGCTTTAACTTCACCATCTAAATTAATTGTTCCTTCAAAAATGACTTCATCATCCATTTTTACAACAGGTAAGGCTTCACCTGTCAAAATAGATTCATCAAAAGATGCTTTGCCAGAAAGAATCATCGCATCCAAAGGCACTTTCTCTCCTGGCAAAATGCGAATCACTTGTCCCATTTGAACTTCTTCAATCGCTAAATCAGTCGATTCCGTATGAACAAAAGTTGCTCGACTAGACATTAATCCAGTAATTGCTTGCGTTGTTTTCTCTTTTGCATTATGTTCTAAAAGTTTACCCATGACCACCAAAGTGATAATTACCATCGATGATTCAAAATTCAAAGCATTCGCTTGGCTCATAAAAACAGCCAAAATCAAACTCGAAAAGTAAGCAACCGAAGTTCCTAAAGCCACTAAAACATCCATATTTGCCGATTTATTTCGCAAAGCATGATAAGCGCCAACATAAAAGCGCCAACCAATAACGAATTGTACTGGAGTTGCCAAAATCAATTGTACGATTGGTTCATGTAAAAACATGACCCAATTTGCATGTACTCCGAAGATATCAGCAAACATTGCAACTACTAAAGGTAAAGTCAAAATTAAAGCAATCCAAAAAGACAAAGCCAAATTTCTTGCTTTTTTTGCAGCTTGACGTGCAATTTTTTCCTGATGAGCTTTGTCATTAACAATGGCTCCATAACCCGCTTTTTCCACTAAGTTAATAATTTCTTGGTCAGAAATATTATCGTCAGCAACAATTTTGGCTTTCTCAGTCGCCAAATTTACCGTTGCTTCCATAATTTTATCTGACTGATTCAATGTTTTTGAAACTGTATTTACACAATTTGCACAGGTCATTCCTGTAATTACAAATGATTGACTCCGCATTTTTACCTCTTCTATATTTTATCTCTAAATATAGTTTACAACTGTAAACGAAAAAAGTCAAGAAAAAATCATCTCCATTTGGGGAATGAAGATGACCTGTTATTATTTAGTAAAACAATATTTGGGGTTTGCTTTACCAATTTCATTCTAGCAAATTTAAATTCAATTCACAAACGAAGTGTTTTTTAAATTACTTTATAACCAGCCTCTGCAACGGCAACAGCCATTTTATCCATATCTGCTGGGGCAGAAAATTTAACTAGTGCTTCATTTTTTTTCAAAGAGACTTTCGCTTTTTCAACACCCTCAATAGCTTCCAAAGCATTTGTCACATGCATTACACAGTGGTCACAAGTCATTCCCTCAATTTTTAAAGTTTCTTTCATTTTATATTCTCCTTTTTAAGCAGAAATCTGCTCATGTTCATGTTTGCAAGCACAAAGTCCACTTGTTTCTAAGCAATTACAATGTTTTTGTCCTACCACTTCTTTGGCATTAAGTGATTCTTGCAAAAGTTCAATATCCTTTGCCGTCAAAGTCGATTTTTCAATCATCTCTTGCAAAACATTGACATGTTTCGTTTCACAAACTTTTTGGATTAGACCATCGGCCATTAAATTAATAGCCGTACATTCTTCCATCAATGGACGATAAACAAATTTTCTTCCTTCTTTTTCGGTAGAAAGCATTTCTTTTTTTACCAGTCGACCAAGTAAAGTCTTAACAGTGGCCAATGACCATTCTAATTCTTGGGGGATTTGCGCATAAATTTCATCAACTCGCGCTTCTCCCAGAGACCAAATTACACGCATAACGATTAATTCGGCATTTGATACATTAAATTCTACTTCGTTCATTTTTTCTCCTTTCCCTATTCATTTTCATAAGATAAGTTTACACGTGTAAACACTAAAAGTCAAGTATTCAACCTAAAAAATAAAATTCGAATTTTATCATTCGAATTCTTAAGTTTAATCTTAACCAAATAATTCTTCCATAATTTTACGTCCAGTGGGTGTTTGGGCCAAACCACCCTCAGCTGTTTCTCTAAAAGCAGCTGGTAGAGAACGTCCCACATTATACATGGTATTGACCACCTCGTCAACTGGAATCACTGTTTTAACCCCAGCCAAAGCCATATCAGCTGAAATCATTGCTTGTGACGCCCCCATTGCATTACGGTGAACACAAGGGATTTCAACCAAACCAGCAACAGGGTCACAAATTAAGCCTAACATGTTTTGCAAGACAATAGCAATCGCATAGCCTGCTTGTTCTGCAGAACCACCAGCAGCTAAAACGAGTGCAGCTGATGCCATTGCCGAAGCAGAACCGACCTCTGCTTGGCAACCACCCTCTGCTCCAGAAATCGTTGCATTATTTGCAATCGCAAGTCCAAAGGCTCCTGCTACAAATAAAAATTCCACTTGCTGTTCATGACTCAAGTCTAAAGTTTTAATAGCCGAAGTTAAAACACCTGGCAAACAGCCGGCTGATCCGGCAGTTGGTGTCGCACAAATGAGCCCCATTTGTGCATTCACTTCATTGACGGCAACCGCATCACGAGCTGCTCCTAAGATGAGCTCACCCGAAAGTGCTTTGCCTGATTTAATATAATCATCCATCAATTTTGCATCGCCACCAGTAAGACCTGTAAGTGATTTTTTACCAGCAAGCCCCTTTTTAACAGAATCAAGCATCGTTTCTAGGTTATGTTCCATCATTTCCCAAATTTGTTCACGATTTCGTCCAGTTTGTTCCATTTCAATGGCAATCATTAACTCTGTGACCGAGGAATAATTTTTAGAATCCTCGATCAATTCTTCTATATTTTTAAACATATTTATTCCTATACTGCTTTTAATTAAAGAAATTAACGGCGTGCAAACGAGGAATAAGTTTCATTTCCTCAATTACTTCCTTAACATTTGGTGTATCAACTTCTAAAATCATAATCGCTTTTTCACCCTTAGCTTCTCTGGTTACATTCATTTGTGCGATATTAATTTGATGTTCTGAAAGGACACTAGAAACTCTAGCAATCATCCCTGGAACGTCTTCATGAATGACCACAAATGTCGGAACACCAGCCGAAATTGCGATATCAAATCCATTCAATTCTGTCACTTGAATCATTCCACCACCGATTGAAATTCCAGTCACGGTCATTGTTCGATCCCCTTTTTTGGCGATTAAACGTGCGGTATTGGGATGTTCTGCTTTTTCTTCTGGATGTGGAACATAAGAAATTTCCATTCCTTGTTCAAAAGCAAGCTGAGGCGCCATTGGCAGACGTTCATCATCTGTATCCATTCCTAAAACACCTGCAACAAGAGCAACATCTGTTCCATGACCCCGATAGGTTTTAGCAAAAGATTCATAAAGATGAATCTCCAATTTTTCTGGAAGTTCACCGAAAATAGAACGTACAATTTTACCAATTCGAGCAGCACCAGCTGTGTGCGAGCTTGAAGGTCCAATCATCACTGGACCAATGATGTCAAAGACACTTTTATATCTTAAATTATCCATTTAAACCTCAGTTCTTACAAAGATAGTTTTTAAACTATCTTTTATCTTCAAATATCATAACATAATTTTCAAGCTTTTTCAGGCAAAAAAAATAGCTCCGCAGAGCTATTTTCTATTGACGTCCTTTGTAAATTGAACGCGATTGACCATACCATATTTTGGTTAGCCATCTTTGAATCCAAGGTTGAACCCATTTATCTAAACCAAATGAACGACCTGAACCATTCATAAGTGCAATTGCCACTGGAATAAACCAAATGTTAACCCAGTAGAACATTCCTGAAAGTGAGAACATAACAGTCAATGCGGCTGTTGCTGCTGCTGCAATCCAAGTGAACAATCCAAAAATAAGGGCAAGTGCAAGGAAGATTTCAACAATTGACATGAATTTTTGCATAAACAATGCGACTTCACGGTTTGGAATCATAAACTTAAAGATAGGTTCCATCCAATGTGGCACTTTGTCAAAAACAGTCATTGGGTCAGAACCGTAAGCGTATGAGAGACCCCATTCAGTTGCTTTATGAGCAGCTTCGCCACCACCACTTGAAGCGGCCGTTGTTGCTGCGCCTGTAGCACCTGCGGCTGCATCGGCTACACTAGAACTTGATGAAGCAGCTGTTGAAGCGCCTGCGGCTGCGTCAGCTGCTTTTGGTGCTTCTTGCAACCATGAGAATGGGAATTTAAGGTCATTTGTAAACCAAGAACCTTTACCAAACCAAGTCGTTGGGTTGAAGTATTGACCATCACCGACAATTTTCTTAATTGCTTCGGTAAACCAAACCACACCATAGAAAATACGAAGTGGAACAGCCCAAAGTACATTTCCTTGACGTGAAGTATGACCACGCATAAAGTTACGATTATCTTTTACGCGGAAGACTTCATCCAAGGCATAACGCCAGAAATAATGTGCTGAACGAATTTGTAAAGTATAGATAAAGTAAACAATATTCTTCATCAACATTGCCCAGAAACCAGTTAGACGCATGCTACCGATTTTGGCAACTCCCCAAGTTGAACCAATTGAAACCATTGTTCCTTGGTATTTACTTTCATGTTTATGTTTGCTTCCACCATTGATGTCTGCAAGAATATTTGCCGCTGCTGTGTGTGCTGTTTGTTCCGCAGCTTCAACGATTTGTGGTGTTGGACGACCAGTATCTGGTTCAATATATCCTGAAACGTCACCAGCAACATAAATCCCTTTTCCTTCAAAACCAACAGCTTCCATGTATTCATTTGCTTGAAGACGATGTCCACGTTCTGTTTCATTAAGGTCTGTTTTTGCAGCTGTATTTCCTTGAACACCAGTTGTCCAGATTAATGTGTGAGTTGGAAGTTCTTTGGCAACTTTTTCTTCGTCACGCCCACCAACATTTACTTTGATATGATCTTTTGCTACTTCAACAATACCGTGATTTGTTAAAACGTGAACATTTTTCTTTTCAAGATATGCATGAGCTTTATCTGCTTGTTTACGGTCTAAAGTATTAAGGATTGTTGGCATCATTTCAACAACGTTGATTGTGATTTCTTCTTCAGGTATTTTCCAATCTGTTGAAACTTTTTTACGCCAATCAATCAATTCACCTGCCATTTCAATCCCAGTAAATCCTGATCCGGCAACTGAAATTGTTAAAAGAGCACGGCGTTTTTCATCATCAACTTCTGTTGATGCATATTGGACGATTTTTTCCAAATGACGTTTGATTCGCATTGCATCTTCAAGTGACCAAAGTGTAAACCCGTGTTCTTTAACACCAGGAACTCCAAAGTCATTTGGTTCGCCACCAAGGGCAACAATGACATAATCATAGCTATAACGACCATGTTTTGTGATTACTTGTTTGTTTTCTTTGTCAAGACTGACGACAGAGTCAGTGACAAGACTAACGTTTTTACGTTTTCCTAAAAGCTTTTGGAAATCATATTGTACAGTTGTGAATGGAACACGTCCTGCTGCAACTTCGTGAAGTTGAGTCATGGTTGTGTGGTAACTATGTTTGTCAATCAGTGTGATGTCAGCATCTGCTTTGAGCTTTTTAGAAAGCTCACGCGTCGCATGTACTCCTGCAACACCACCACCGATGACTACGATTTGTTTCTTAGTCATTTAGAATGGTTCTCCTACTAGTAATATAATAATAACGTCAGGCACTATTATATCCTTTTTAGAGCAATTTGTAAACTGTTACACAAGAAAAACTTTTCCAAATTTTTTTATGGAAAAGTTTTATATTTATATTTTATTTTAACTTAAATTGCCCCTTTGTGGAAAAGTTGGTCATTGATATATTTGAAGAAATAATGACCAGAACGAATTTCAAAGGTATAAACAAGATAAACCATGTGTTTCATGAATGTTGCAGAAAAACCACTTAATTTTGTTTTTCCAACTGTCCCAACCGCATAGCCTGAACCAATAGAAACCAGTGTTCCACGATAATTTCCAACAAATTTGGTTTTTTCGCCACCTTTAATATCTGCAATGATATTTTTAGCGGCCGTGCTCCCTGTTTGTTCTGCTGCTTCTACAATTTGAGGAGTTGGGCGACCATTTTCGGGAACAATATAACCTGATACATCTCCTGCAACATAGATGCCATGATTTTCTTCGCCAATCGCTTCCATGTATTCATTTGCTTGAAGACGATGACCACGTTCTGTTTCGGAAAGTTGACAAGCTTCTGCTTCTGTATTTCCTTGTACCCCTGTTGTCCAAATTAAGGTATTTCCTGGAATTTCTTTAACAACTTTTTCCTCGTCACGCCCACCAACATTAACAGTGATATGATCTTGTGCTACAGCTGTAATTCCATGATTTACAAGGACATTGATGTTTTTATTTTGAAGGTAAACGAGTGCTTTATCTGCTAAACTACGGTCTAAAATATTCATAATTGTTGGCATCATTTCAACAATATTGATTGTAAATTCAGATTCTGGAATGCCGTATTTTTTAGATGCTTTTTTACGCCAATCAATCAATTCTCCGGCCATTTCAATTCCAGTGAATCCTGAACCAGCCACGCTAAAGGTTAACAATTTTTTGCGTTTTTCTGAATCAGCTTCTTTAGCTGCTGCTTGAACCATTTCTTTCAAATGTGCTTTTATTTTCAAAGCATCTTCAAGTGACCAAAGTGTGAAGCCATATTCGTTAACACCTGGTACACCAAAATCATTGGGTTCTCCACCCATTGAAACGACTAAATAATCATAGTCATAGCTATTTTTATCTGTAATCACTTTTTTGTTAGCTTTATCAAGTTCAACAAGTGACTCTTTTACCACTTTAACGTTATTAAATTTTCCAATTGTTCGATTCAAATGATATTGAACAGCATCTGCCTCAACACGACTCGCTGCAACTTCATGAAGTTGGGTCATTGAAGTTTGAAAATCATGTTTATCTATAACTGTAATTTCTGCATCATTTTTCAAATTTTTTGCAAGTAAGCGTGTGGCTGAAACTCCAGCAAATCCAGCACCTACAATAACGATTTTTTTCTTAGCCATTTCTCTTGGCCTCCTACTAATAATAATTCCAAAAAATATTATACCTCTTATCGAAATAAATATATATTTTTCTGTTTATAAATTTACTTTCTGTAATTTTTAAAATAAAAAACCGCAGTATACGGCTTTTTTAAATAATTGAATAATTTTTTAAGACTTGCCCCTCAGATACACCTAAACATTTCATGAAAGGAAGTATATAATCAATATCTTCAATATTTTTCTTTTGCATCAGTGAAATTCGGCTAATGCCTTGACTAATTTCTACTGTGACTTTATGGTCGTCGTTAATAAAAAGGTGAATACTATCACATGCTCCTTGATGAATACTGACGCCTAAAATTTTTCCTTTTTGAACTTCACAGGTTTGAGCGCCATGGAGATAGCTATCTACTACTAATTTCATTACGGTTGTTTCAATTTTAAAATGCTTTGGTTTTTGCTGATCATCAGTTTTTGAATCTTGGGCAAGCTCCATGTTATTATTTTTCATGGTTTAGCTCCTTTCCATTTCTTAATTCTATTTTATCAAGTTTTATTATGAGAAAAAAATGATATGAAAATAAAATTTATTTAATACTTTTAAGACTATAATACTGCCTTTCTTACTAGTTTAAATTTTACTGACGGTCAGCAAAAAAGACTGACCACATCAGTCTTTTTTTATTTTGTTGAGAAAAACAATGACTGCTTGGTTGAATTTCTCAATTTCTTCCAAATGTAAGATATGCCCACATCCTTCAAAAATTTGAACTTCTGAATTTGGATTGTTTTGTAATTCACGCGCTGCTTGAGCATGAATTGCTGGAAAAATCGGAGATTTCTCGCCGGCAAAAAATAAATGTGGTTTTTTTTCTTGCCCAAGCTCAGGACGCCAATCTTGCAAAATAACATTTTGCAGTAAAGGACGATAGCGTTTGAAATCAAAAGGTTTCATTCCATGTCCCAGTGTTCGTTTTACACTATCTGACAACTTTTTTTGTGTCAAACGAGTTTTTGGAAAATCATCAATAAATACTGACAGCTCTGTCAGTGTTTTCCCATATTGACCATTGAGCCAATCTGCCGATTTGAAGAAAGTTGGGGCCTGATCTTCTGTAATTATTGCTGATACATTTTCGTCAGTAAATAATTCTTCATAAGCCATAATTGTTGCCGCACCCATCGAATGGCCAATTAAGACAACATTTTTTAATTGTAAATAGTCAATTAATTCTTTTAGGTCCATTGCCAAACGGTGTAAAGTCAAGCCATAATCAACTTGTTGTGAATCTCCATGTGAGCGATGATCATAAGTAATCACCCGATAACCAGCATTTACAAATGTTTCTATTTGGGCAAACCATGTAACTTCACTGGACGAATAGCCACCAATTAGAATCAGAGGTTGATTTAACTGATTGCCATAATCATGAAAATTTATTTTTACTAAATCATTTGTTGTAAAAAAAGACATTTTTGTTTCCTCTCAAGCTTTTTCCAATGTTTTCATTGTAACAAAAATTCTGTCAGCACTGACCAATTATGATTTCTAGTAACTGATTATTCTTCAGCCAGATAAAAATACTGACAATAAGTAAAAAAATTCTGTCAGTAAAATTTTTTAATGATGAATTTAAAAACTGACAGCCTAGCTATCAGTTTAATTAAGAGATATGAGTAAATCATAAGTTTTCTATCATTATTTCATCTTTATCACTTATTATTCTAATCCAAATGATCACCATTTGAAGCAAATACATTTTTAAACCAATGAAATGATTTTTTTGGAATACGTTTATGACTTTTTGGATCCACATAAACAGCACCGTAACGTTTATCAATAGCACCAGATGAAGCAGGAATATCAATCAATCCCCAACCAAGATAACCCATAACTTCTACCCCGTCAGTAAATATTGCCTTTTTCATGGCTTCAAGATGTTTCTGATGATAAGAAATTCTCAAGTCATCAGCAATTTTTGTTTTCCCATCCCAGATTTCTGACTGACCAATGCCATTTTCAATAGGAAAAACAGGCAATCCAAATTCATTATATAATCTACTTAGAATTCTTCTAAAGCCTTCTGGGTCAATGGACCAATCCCATTGATTATGTTCAAGCAACGGATTTAATTCCATTCCTTTAGTCAAATAAGAATTTGGTGCATCATTTTCTGTCAGCTGACTTGCATCAAGTAAAATTGAGCGATAATAAGAAAAAGAAATAAAGTCAGAAATTCCATTTTTTAAAATTTCTTCATCTCCTTTTTGAAAATCCATTTGGATGTTCTGATTTTTAACATAGGTCATAACCTCATGCGAATAATGACCAAAAGCATAAACATCACAGAGATTTCGATTATAAAATTCATCAAATTTTCTAAGATATAGATTATCTTTTGGTGAAAAAGTTGCGGGATATATTTCCGTAGTCGCCAACATTCCTCCTATTTTTGCTTCAAAATTTTCATGCAAAAATTGGGTCAATTCACAATGAGCAAGCATGGTGTGATGAAAAACAGTATACATATCAGAGAGTGTCAGCTCTTTTTTCAAAACTCCCGAATAATGCTCAAAACCGTCAGCAAAATAAAGATTATGCTCATTAAAAACAATCCAATATTTGACTTTGTCAGCAAATCTTTTCATCATTTCTTGCCCAAATCTTACAAATGCTTCTTTCACTTTTCGGCTCAAAAAACCATTGTACTTTTCAGCCAGATTTAATGGCATATCGAAATGATAGAGACATATCATAGGCTCAATTCCACGAGCAAGCAAATCATCAATCAGACGATTATAAAAGGCAATTCCTTCCTCATTAAATTCACCATCGCCGTCAGGAACAATTCGTGACCAAGAAATTTGGAAACGATACATATTCATATTCATTTCTTTCATAAGATCTAGATCTTGGGAATAATGATGATAATTATCATTTGTTACTTGCCAATCTTTGGCAGAACGTCCAGCGGTATTCACATCATAGACAGAGGGTCCTTTTCCTCCTTCATTCCAGCCGCCTTCGGTTTGCATTGACGAAGTTGAATTCCCCCAGAAAAAATCTTTTGGCATTTTATTTTCCATTTTGTCCCCTTTTATCTTTAATTTTATAAAAAGAAATCCCGAAGAAAAAGTTTCTCCGGAGTTTCTAATCTCCTTATTCAATTACTAAGCAATAACTTCTTCAACTTCAGCATTTGCTTCTTGTTCTAACAACATTTTGTCATATTTTTTAGCAAATGGAAGATAAATCAAAATTGATTCTAAAAGCGCAATAACTTGCAGCACTGCATATTGCCAGCCTCCGATTAAAAAGCCAGAAATAATTGGTGGAGTGGTCCAAGGAGCGGCAACACCATTCATTGGCGGAACAATGTGAAAATAAATCGCTCCGTAAACCGTAGCCGAAACGACTACTGGAACAAGAAAGAATGGCAGAGCAAGAACTGGATTTAAAACAAGTGGCAATCCAAATAAGAAAGGTTCATTGATATTAAATAAACCTGGGACTAACTCTACTTTACCAATTGACTTCATCTGTTCTGAACGAGCAAAGAAAATCGTAAAGATAATTAATCCAAAAGTAATTCCTGACCCCGAAAGATTAATAAAGTTATTATAGAATTCATTGGTCACAATATGAGCACCATTAGCTAAACTCAATTTGTGAGATTGATAAAGGGATGCATTGGCAAAGGTATTTGGAATCAGAAAGGCAGAGGTAATTGCTCCCATAATAATTCCACCATGAACCCCAAAGAACCAGAAGAATGGAACTAAGAGTGAGATAATAATAATTCCACCAAATGAGCCGCCTAAACCTTGTAGAGGGACAGATAACCAATGATAAATAAAGGTTACTGCATCGGTATGACCAATTTTATCAAATAAAGCATAGACAACCGTAGCAGCGACGACAATTACTCCTGTTGGAATCATTGAAGTGAATTGATTAGCAACATTTGATGGGACTTGTTCAGGAAGTGTAATCTTCCAGCCTGCTTTCATCATTGCTGAATAAGCCCAGCCTGATAGAATACCAATAATAATGGCCGCAATCATCCCTTGACCACCGTTCCAAGTTAAATTGAGCACTCCTGTCACTGGATTATTTATAAAGACTTGCATGGCATGAGGAAGCTTTTCAAAAGCAGCCGTTGCTTGTGTTCCTGTGAGATTCCCAATGCCTGAGGCTTCTTTCCCAGTAGCTAGTGCCGCTGTGATTGGATTTGCAATACTTAGAGATTGAACAATGAAAAATGCAGAGAGAGAAGTTAATCCTCCTTGTAAAGCAACATCACCAAATCCAGCTTCTTTGACATAAGAATAGCCAATACCGACTGCTGCCCAAATCGCTAAAATACCGAATGATACGTTAAATGCTTGGGTAAAAATTGCTGACCAGCCATTGTCTGATAACCATTTTGCCACAGGTGGAATTGGAATATTCGCCAGAATTAAGAAAATTGACCCAACAATGATAAATGGCATGGCAAAAAGCATTCCATTTTTCAAAGCAGTCATCGCTCGTGTATTCACGAATTTCATAATTGGCGGTAAGACTTTATTATTTATGAAGCCGTTCATAAATAAACCTCCTTTAAGATGTGAGCCCGACGGTTCTGAAATGAGGAAAATTGTCTTTTGTGCTGGCGTTTTGCCCCACCAACAAGTGCTTTAACACTTAGCTGGAATGCTCAACGTATTTTATCTATCTACGCAGCAAGCTGCTACACAATCCATTCGCTCTAAGCGACTATCTTTGCTGATTTCATCAGCTACGCTGTCCGTTTTCTCTACTTGCTAAAGCAAGTGATAAAAAGGCAAAGTTGCAAGGCGAATCGCATTTTCACTTATTTCAAGAAGGTCGAACTCAATTTGTTAAGACAGTTCAGATACTTTGAATACTGTACTCTTTTAATTAAACCGCTTACAATATAATAATACCCCTTACAATTTTTTTTGCAAGGGGCTTTTCTATCTTTGTTACCTGTTACAGGATTAGTTACATTTATCAGCTTTTTCCATTGCCTGATGAGCTAGTATTTCAATAAAAGCAATGACTGGGAGCTGAGAAGTCAAATTTTCAAGTGGGTCATAGGCGGAATATTCCGTTTGGAATCCATAAGTTAAATTTATATTTGAAAGTTTGGATAAGGTCGTTTCTGGATGATTTGTAATTGAAATAATCTTTGCTGGCGCTTCCTCTCTTAGCTTGACAACTCGTTCAATAATCTTATCTGTTTCACCCGAAGCGGATAAGACAATGCTTAAAACGTCTGGTGCACCTTTGCCCTTAACGGCCTGATAAGGATCAGAAATGGCATAAGATTCTAAGCCAATATTTGTAAAATAGCGGGCACCATATTCAGCTAAAGCTCCTGAAGAACCTACTCCAATAAAAATAATATAACGAGCTTCTCGAATTAATTTGACAGCTTCTTCTAATTTTCTTCCCGCTTCCTTAGAGGTTATTTTTCGTAAAAATAGGTCGAGTTGTAATAAATTTTCATAGTAATTCACTGGAATTTCTGTCAGTTGATTTTGGTTTTTAAGATAATATTTTAGTTCTACCCAGCCCTCAAAACCAAGTTTTCTGGTCATGCGCATAACTGTTGCTGTGGAAACATGGACAGCTTGTGCAAGCTGTCTGACTGACATTTTATCAATACTTGATAAATTAGATAAGATAAAATTAAATGTCGCAGTTTCTAGTTCATTGAGCGTTCGAACTTGTTCGGGCAAGAAATCAATCATTTTTACTGACCCAACCTTTCTTATGTTGTTGATTATTTATTTGTTATCCTGAGCGAACTCATCAGTAGCGATTTTTATTTAATAAATAAATTACTGACAGAATTTTGAGGGTCAACTCTAAACTCTTCTGTGACTTCCAAAATAAAATAAGCTAGTCGACAAATTGTCAACCAGCTTATTTTACTTTTTTTTCTTTAGCTCTCATTTTTTTTACTGACAGCTAATTATTATAAGATTTAACTGATAAATGTTCAGATTGTCATCTTTATTTTACAACAATATTAACTAATTTATTTGGAACAGCAATTACTTTGACCACGTTTTTACCTTCAAGAGCCTCAGCAACTGATTCACGACCAATTTTTTCAAGTTCTTCACGCGCTAAATCTTTAGCAATTTTAATTTTTGCTTTTAATTTACCATTAATTTGAACAACAATTTCAACTTCTGATTCAATTAATTTGCTTTCGTCAAATGTTGGCCAAGCAACATAAGAAATTCCAGCTTCATTACCTAATTTTACCCAAAGTTCTTCAGCAATATGTGGTGCAAATGGCGCCAAAAGTTGGACAAAGCCATTAGCGTATTCTAACGGTAAAGCTTTTGCTTTATTAACTGCATTAACAAAAATCATTAATTGGGAAATTGCAGTGTTAAAGTACATCAAGTCCAAACGCTCAGTAACATTTTTCACTGTTTCATTGTAAACTTTGTCCAACTCTCCATTATTTTCAGCTTTAATCTCTGAATTTTCAATCATTCGAACAGCTCGGTCTAGGAATTTACGAGCCCCTTCAAGGCCTTCTTCTGACCATGGAATACTTGCATCAAGTGGACCCATGAACATTTCATAAACACGTAAAGTATCAGCTCCATAATGTTCAACAACATCATCAGGATTAACAACATTTTTAAGAGATTTAGACATTTTAGCTGGAGCTTGTTCAAGGGCTTCACCTGTTTCCATATGGTAAAAGCCACTATCACGTTTTTCAACCTTATCAGTTGCAACTAAGGCCCCACGATGATCACGATAAGAGGTTCCGAGAATCATTCCTTGGTTAAAGAGTTTTTGGAAAGGTTCTTTAGTTGGAACAACTCCTAAATCATAAAGCACTTTATGCCAGAAACGAGCGTAAAGTAAGTGAAGAACAGCATGTTCAGCCCCTCCCACATAGATATCAACTGGCAACCATTCTTTGAGAAGTTCTGGGTCTGCCAAAGCTTCGCTATTATTTGGGTCAATATAGCGAAGGTAATACCAACTTGAACCTGCCCATTGTGGCATTGTATTAGTTTCACGGCGACCTTTTAGGCCATCTGCGCGTGTGACTTCCAACCAATCTGTCAAGTTAGCCAAAGGAGACTCACCAGTTCCTGACGGTTTGATATCAGAGGTTACTGGTAAAACAAGAGGAAGTTCATCTTCTGAGAGCGCTGTTGATGTGCCATCTTCCCAATGAATAATTGGAATTGGTTCACCCCAATAACGTTGACGACTAAAGAGCCAGTCACGCAAGCGGTAAGTGATTTTCTTTTTCCCAATTTTCTTTTCTTCTAAAAATTCAATGGCTTTTTCAATCGCTTGTGCCTTGTCAAGTCCATTCAAAAATTCTGAATTAATATGAGGGCCATCTTCTGTATAAACAGCTTCTTCTACATTTCCACCTTCAACAACAGGCAAAATTTCAAGTCCATAGACCTTAGCAAATTCCCAGTCACGTTCGTCGTGAGCAGGAACTGCCATAACAGCACCATGTCCATAAGAAGCAAGAACATAATCTGCAACCCAAATTGGCATTTTACGGCCATTAATTGGGTTAATCGCGTAAGCTCCGGTAAATGCTCCAGTTTTTTCTTTAGAAAGGTCTGTACGGGCTAAATCAGATTTCAAGCTCGCTTTGCGACGGTATTCAGCAACAGCTTCTTTTTGCTCAGGTGTCGTAATAGCATCAACTAAATCATGTTCAGGTGCAAGCACAGCATAAGTTGCCCCAAAAAGGGTATCAGGACGAGTCGTAAAGACTTCAAATGATTTGTCGGTTCCTGCAACTTCAAAAGTCACATCTGCTCCTACTGATTTCCCAATCCAATTCCGCTGCATTTCTTTGATTGATTCAGGCCAATCGACTTCTTCAAGGTCTTCAAGTAAACGTTCCGCATAAGCTGTAATTTTAAGCATCCATTGGCGCATTGGTTTACGAACAACAGGATAACCCCCGCGTTCAGAAGTTCCGTCTGGAAGCACTTCTTCATTGGCAATAGCCGTTCCAAGTTCTTCAACCCAGTTAACAGCTACTTCTGCTTCATAAGCTAACCCTTTTTCATAAAGTTTAGTAAAAATCCACTGTGTCCATTTATAAAAATTTGGGTCAGTTGTATTAACTTCACGTTCCCAGTCATAACTAAAACCTAAGCTATTGATTTGACGTTTAAAGTTAGCAATATTTTCAGCTGTAAATTCTGCTGGGTCATTTCCTGTATCCATTGCATATTGTTCAGCAGGTAAACCAAAGGCATCCCAGCCCATTGGATGAAGAACATTGAACCCTTGAGCGCGTTTGTAACGGCTCAAAATATCAGTTGCAGTATAACCTTCGGGGTGTCCAACGTGAAGTCCTGCACCAGATGGATAAGGGAACATGTCTAGAGCATAAAATTTTGGTTTATTTTTATCTGTTCCTGTACGGAAAGTTTTGTTATCCGCCCAGTATTTTTGCCATTTGGCTTCTATTTCTTGATGATTGTATTCCATATTAAAGATTTGAGTTCAATTTTATTAAACTCAGTTCCTTTCTCATAATATTGCTAATGTAAATTGTCTTTTATAATAAATTATAAGCGAGAGTTAGGTCACTTCCCGAAAGCTGTAAGCCATATTTTTGCTCATATTTTTTGATTTTATTAATCAGCGTATTTCGATGAACATAAAGTATTTTTGCTGCTTTCGTTTGATTGCTACTTGCTTTATACATTGCTTCAACTAGTTTTTGGTCTTCAGGATTTTCTAATAAATCTTTACGGATTTCTTGTAAAATTCTATTTTCTGATAGATTTAGACTTTCTGATAAAATGTATTCACTAAAAGTTTGCTGACTTTCAAAAATTTTGTATTCTTCAGAGTATGCTTCAGAGAGTTTATTTTTCTCGACAAAACGGCCAACATAAGCCGTCACCTCTTCACCCATATCTTGCGAAAGCGTTTGAAAAATATCAAAAAGTTCTGAGTTTGTGGGACTATCAGTTGAAAATGCTTCTATCACAATTTTTTCTTCCCCAATGCTTTTTACAAAATCAGGTAAAAGTAGCTTTAAAGTATTTTCCAATTCTTCAAAATTATTTCCTGAAAATTGTAAAATACGATAGCGGCCATTAGGAAGTTTATCAGTCTTCAATTTTCTGTCAGTAAAAATCAATTCTGTCAGTAACTTTTCTCGCTCTGTCAGTTGACTGGGGTCAACTTTCTCGTAAAGTTTTCTAATTTTTTCTAGTTCCATTTTTTAAAAAAGCGACCTCTGGTCGCTTGAAGTCTTATCCTAAATCCACTTTGAATTCCAACAATTACTAGTTTAGATTTGTTCTGAAGGAAGATGTAATTCAAAGAGTGGTGACAATGGACGGCGTTCGTGAATACGAATAATCGCATCAGCAAGCAAGTGAGCAATTGAAAGTTGAACAATTTTTTCACTTTGACGTTCTTCTGGCATTTCAATAGTATCCAAAACAACGAGTTTAGTAATTGCTGAATTATTAATTCTCTCGATAGCTGGTCCTGAAAGTACGGCATGAGTACATGAAGCGTAGACTTCTGTTGCACCAAGTTCTTTAAGGGCATTGGCCGCTAAAGTAATTGTTCCAGCCGTATCAATCATGTCATCAATCAAGATACATTTTTTCCCTTGAACATCACCGATGATATTCATAATTTCTGCCACATTGGCACGAGGACGACGTTTATCAATGATAGCAAGTGGTGCTTTCAAGAAGTTTGCTAACTTGCGCGCACGTCCTACTCCACCATGGTCAGGCGAAACGACAACGATATCATCACCAGCAGAAACCAATTGACGACGGAAATATTCAGCAATCAATGGTGAACCCATAAGGTGGTCAACTGGAATGTTGAAGAATCCTTGAATTTGTGGTGCGTGAAGGTCGAAAGTAATTAAACGGTCGGCACCAGCAATTTGAAGCATGTTTGCTACGAGTTTTGATGTGATTGGTTCACGAGCACGAGCTTTACGGTCTTGACGAGCATAACCATAGTAAGGTAAGACAATGTTAATTGATGCAGCAGAGGCACGACGCAATGCATCCATCATAATCAAGAGTTCCATCAAGTTATCATTGACAGGGTCACTTGTTGATTGAAGGATAAACACATGATCACCACGAACTGATTCGTCAATATGAACGACAGTTTCGCCATCCGAATGTGCACCAACACTTACTTTTCCAAGCTCAATTCCAATTTCTTTAGCCACTTTTTGGGCTAATTCGTGGTTAGAAGAGAGCGAAAACAACTTCAAATTTGAATACGACATGAAGAGCCTTTCTTTAATTCCTACAGAACATAGCAGTTCTATTTTATGTAATTCTATTTTACATTAAATTCTCAATTTTTTCAAACGCTCATCGGCTTTATTTTAATGGAACCGTTGACAAGTAAAAAAGCATTGCCTAAACTGAACAAAACTTTTTTTACTTCTTATTTTATATTTTATAAAAGCTCTTTGAAAAGCCCTCTGACGAAAAATTCTTCATCAAAATCTTGTAAATCATTAAGCTTTTCACCTAAACCAATCAATTTAACTGGAATTTTAAGACTTTGAACGATTGACAAGACAATCCCACCTTTGGCCGAACCGTCAAGTTTAGTCAGAGCAATTCCTGTAATTGGAGTAACTGCTGAAAATTCTTTGGCTTGTTGAATGGCATTTTGGCCTGTTGTTGCATCAAGTGCCAAAATCGTTTCATGCGGAGCATCTGGAATTTCTCGTTTAATCACTTTACCAATTTTTTCCAGCTCTTTCATCAAATTATCTTTATTTTGCAAACGTCCTGCAGTATCCACAAGTAAAATATCATAATTTTCAGCTTTAGCTTTTGCGAGAGCGTCAAAAACGACTGCCGCTGGATCTGAACCAGCTGGTTTTGTGACTACTTCAACGCCTGAACGATTTCCCCATTCAACTAATTGGTCAATAGCACCTGCCCGGAAAGTATCCGCAGCTGCTAAGAGTACTTTTTTGCCTTCATTTTTATAACGAGCAGCTAATTTACCAATGGTCGTTGTTTTACCAACACCATTTACCCCAACAAAAAGGAAAACACTTAATCCATCCGTTTGGATATCCAATTTTGTCGGTAATTTTTCACCGTCAAACTTATCAACAATTTTTTCAATAATCAATTGACGCAAGTCATCTGTTGATTTAGCATTAACTAATTTTGCTTCCTTGCGCAATTCTTCAGTCACTTCCATTGCCAAATCCACACCGACATCTGACATAATTAAAGTTTCTTCAAGTTCTTCAAAGAATTCTTCATCAACTGTCCGGAAGTTGGCAAAAAGTTCATTAAAGCCGTCAGAAAAAGTCTTACGAGTTAAAGTTAATGACTGTTCATATTTTTTCTCAGTTTCCTCACGTGATTGAGTGAAAATATTAGCCAGAGCATCAATATCAATGACAATCTCTTCTTCCTCATCTTCGTCAGTAACTTTTTTCTCAGTCACTTCTGTAGTTTCAGAGATTACTTTTTCGTCAGTAATTTTTTCTAATTTTTCATCATTTTCTGGTTTAACAATTTTTTCGTCAGTAACTTCTACTTCAACCTTTTCAGAAATAATAGGTTCATTTTCACTGACAGGTTCATCCGTAATTTCTGGCTCAACATCGATCATTTTACTGACAGACTCGTCAGTAACTTTTTCTACTTTTGCTGGCTCTTCAGTTACTTCAGGCCGTTTAGCAGTTTCATTTTCTTTTTCATTCTTGACTGCTTCAGTGATTTCACTAGAGTGATTTTCACTGACAGGCACATCATGATTAGTGTCCTCTTGTTTCTTCTTTCCGAAGAGTCGGTCAAAAAGTCCCATTTTTTCTCCTTAATAAAATATCACATTTTGATGATAAAGTTCATTCATATAATGAAAGATTTTAATTTAATTTTTTTCTTAAAAATGCAAGCCCTAAAACAAGGACTCCAACGGCTGAAAAATCGATTACCTTTGAAAGCAAAACGAAAGCCGTGGTCTCTACAAAAAAGGCTAATAAAATGACTGACAAAGCATGAAAAATAAAAACCAAGCCCATAAAAAGAGTCATTATTAACATTTTTCTGTGATTTTCACCCTCGCTAGCAAGCTCTAAAAGCGGTCGATTTAGAAGGACTGACAGTAAAAAAATCGTTCCAATAGCAGCCGTTAAAATCGGGTGCCAGAGCTTGAAAGCAAGATTATTTCCATGCGTCAGATAAACAGCTAAGAGTGAAATTAAAAAACCAATAATTGCCACTAAAGAAACAGGATTTAACTCTTTTTTTCTAATTAAAGACCAGAGCATATGAACAACTGGAAAGGCTGTTGCAATTCCTAAAGCTAAAGTGTCTGAATTCCCAAGCATTTTTAAAAACAAATAGGCAATAACTGGTAAAATAATCGCAAAAATTAAACTCGGCAAATACTTTTTTAGTTGAACTTCATCTTTCATTATTAGTCCTTAGAGTACATATTTTTCAATAATATGAGCAACAGCGTGTTGGTCATTAGTTAAATCAGAAATAATTCTTGCTTCTTCTTTAACTGCTGGGACAGCATTTGCCATAGCAACACCATATCCTGCCCAAGAAATCATTGATAAATCGTTTGCTTCATCTCCCATGGCCATTACATTTTCTGGTTTTAAGTTTAACTGATTAATCAATTGTGTCAAACCATAAGCTTTATTAATTCCTTTTGGCATAAATTCTAAAAGCTTCGCTTGAGTTTTAAAAATCTCAAATTGGTCAAAATAAGATTCAGGAATTTTATCAAGACTAGCGTCCAACAATTCTTTTTCTGTACAAGAAACAATCTTATTATAAACCACATCAAGTGGAACTTGATCAAAATCAACTTTGATAAAAGTTAAAAGCTTATTTAAAGTGTCATATTGCGAGTCAATTTTACTTTTCGTCATATAAACTTTTTCTTCACTCAAAACATCGCAAGGAATGCCAAGATTTGAAGTCAATTCTTTAATTTCTAAAATTTCATCATGTGAAAAACTTTTTTTAGATAAGATTTGACCCGTATTTCTTTGGACCAGACCACCATTAAAGGTAATTGAAAAATCTTCAAAATCAAGCATTTCTAACGTTTTGAGAAAGGGTTGAATTGCAATCAAAGGACGCCCCGTTGTTAAAACAACATGGACCCCTTTTTGTCTTGCTGCATTAATAGCCAGACGATTTTCTTTTGAAATTTCTTTTGAAGAGTTGAGTAAGGTTCCATCCAAATCTAGGGCAATGAGTTTAATTTCTTTATTCATTGTTTAATTATAGCACACTGTATCAGTCAGGTTCAATAATGCTCACTAAAGTCAGATTGAGAATTAAACATTTACTAATATTTTTAGATTATTCATAAAAATGTTTGACAAATCTAAATCTTTTGATTACACTTAGAATAATTAAAAAAACGAGGTCCAATAAATGACTTATTTACAAGCTTCTCTTAACTTGTTGTTGAAGGAGGGCTCACACTAGCTAATTTAAGCTAAATGTGTGAGTCCTCTTTGACGTTTGTCATTAACGAGGACGAAGAGACGTCCTCAGGACGTCTTTTTTTAATGTTTTATTATCAATTTATTAGTCAATAAAAGAGAGACGTCTCTGCTTATTGATTTAGAAAGCTAGGAATTATCGTTGGAAACTAATCAATCCTTAAAGAAAAAAATGGCCGCACGCCATATTACTATGATTGCTCTTGGTGGAGCAATTGGTGCTGGTCTTTTCAAAGGAAGCTCATCAGCCATTGCTGCCGCTGGTCCCTCTGTCTTAATCGCTTATTTTATCGGAGGAATCGTTCTTTATTTTGTAATGAAGAGTTTAGAAAAGCTTGTTCTAAGTTCAAAAGATCCACACGGCTTGTCCGGACTTGTTCAGCCTTATCTGGGTAATCATACGGCTGATTTTACGGACTGGGTTTATTGGTCAATGTGGATGATTAATATCATTGCTGAGGCTGTTGCTGCTGCAAGTTTTTTGCAGCTCTGGTTTGCTAATGTTCCCACTTGGGTTTTTGTCTTGATTATTGCCCTTTTAACTTCCCTTATTAACTTATTCTCAGTTGCTCTTTTTGCTGAGACAGAATACTGGTTGGCATTTATTAAAATTAGTGTTGTTATTTTGTTGATTATTTTTGGTGTTTTTCTTGTGGCAAAACAAATTTTTGATACTAATCTAGTGACTACTTTCTCTGGAATGACCGCTCATGGTGGCTTTGCTCCTCATGGCTTTAAAGGGGTCATTAATTCTTTATTAATTGTTATCTATTCGTATGGTGGTTCTGAATTAATTGCTATTACAGTTAGTGAAACAGAAGATCCTAAAAGAGCCATTCCTAAAGCCATCCGCGGTGTAATCGGTCGAATTATTTCATTTTATATTATTCCGATGTTCTTACTTCTTGTAATTTATAATTGGCAAACGTTGGCTACTTCTTCAATGAGCCCTTTTGTTATGGTCTTTAATAAAATGCATATTCCTTTTGCTGGCGATATTGTCAACTTGATTATCATTCTTGCCCTCTTCTCATCAATTAATTCTGGAATCTATGCTTCATCTCGCCTTTTGTATTTCCGTTTAAAAAATCGTCAAGGTAAAATGGCTCAAAGAATGGCTCATTTAAATAAACATCACGTTCCTCAAAGAGCAGTTATTTTCTGTTCAGGTACACTTTATATCGGTGTTGTTCTTTCTTATTTTGTCGGTGATCGTTTGTTTAATTACTTGGCTGGTTCCCTTTCTTACACTGTTTTAGCCGTTTGGATTTTAATTAGTCTCGCTGGTTTTGGTCTCTCTCTTAAAACAAAATCATTATCCGGTAGAACAATGAGTCTCTTAGCACTTATTGCTCTCTTTCTCATTCTGATTGGTATTTTATTTACTAATCCAATCGGTGTGACTGTCTTCACAGCAATTCTTTATTTCATCATCTTTATCAGTTATCGAAAAAAGAATGATTCTGTCAGTAATTTAAACTAATAAAAAAGACTTGATAATTAATCAAGTCTTTTTGTTTTTACTGACAGAATTATCTGTCAGTATTTTTTTGCTCAAAAGATTTTTGAACAAAATAACCAGAAAGCCAAATTGCAAATAGAATCCCTAACATTCCTAAAAGCATGGCGGCAACTTCAGCCATCAGCAATTTTGAATTAAAAATATCCGCCAAGCGATAGTTTAATCGTACAAACCAGAGAATTAGACCGACAGTTGCCCCCAAAACTCCAAAAAAGAGGGTATTGACAGCCGTTCCCAAAATTTGTTGAGATATAATTTCTCTTTGATTTTTAAATTGGTCAAGACTCATGTTTTCGTCCTGCTCAACAACTTCCGAAAGGCTAGCTGCTAAAGCCATCGCTGATTCTGCTACCGCTCCAAGCATGGAAATAACCATGACTACAATGGCTACATTTGAAAAATTAAGCCCCACATTTAATGACAGATTTTCCAATTCATCAACATCTTCTGTAGCAAATCCCTGAAATTGACCAAAATGTTGAATGATTAAAGCAAGAATGAGCAAAGATAAAACAACAATGATACTCGTTTTAAAAGCAATCAACGTGACTTCACTTTCATCAGCAGACATAAAGATAGCTATTGCCAAAATAATTACTGACAGAACTATCAGAACTGCTATTGCATTAAATCCCCAAGAAATTAAAGTAATTAACACAAAAATAGCAATAAAATTAAAGGTCAAACCAATTAAATTTCGTAAGCCATCTTTTTTGGCAACGATAAGCATCAACACAATCAGTAAAATTAATAGGATCAAGAGTGCATTCATAAAGAACTCTCCTTTCCTTGATGACTTCTAGTCAAAGCAAAACTTGTGAAAACAGCGGTAATTGGCACAGCTAACACGATTCCAATGGCCGAAATAATTGTTTGTAATAACCCAAGATTAAGACCAACCGTTGCAATATAAGACCAAGAATTTCCATTTCTCAATAATAAAAGCGTCATCGGCAAAGTTTCCGCCATGAAAATCATGAACAAAACATTTGTCAAAGTTCCAATGAGCTCTTGCCCAATTGAAATTCCTGATTTAATGTAATCTTTTCTGACCATATTTATTTTGTTCAATTTATTTTGTCTAGCCATACCAAAAAGCCCTGCAACAATATCACCTGTACCATCCATGATTGCCCCTAAAACTGAAATCATTGTCCCAACAAAGAAAAACTCTGATGGATTTTGGGTGACATAGTCCAAATATTCAAAATGAATACCCGAATTCCCTGTCATTTTTAGAACGAATAAAACAACTGAAAAAGTTAAAGCAGTGGTTAATACGGTAGTTATAAAAGTATAGAGCATCTGTTTTGTGGGTCCCAAGACAAATAAAAGGGAGGAAGCTGCAAAAATTACTGACAGAATCCCAAATAGCAAAATGACAGGTGGATTAAATTCAACGTTAAGGGCGATGACAATCACAAAGTAAAGAAGGTTTAAGACTAGAGATAAGAAAAGAAAAATTGAAGCCCTAAATCGTTCAAAACTAATGACAAAACCAATAAATAAAACGAGTAGTCCAACAATTAGTGCATCCCTTTTTAAGGTCACAATTTGATAATTTCCCGATATTTTCTTTAAGATTACTTGCTGACCAACACGATAAATTTGTCCTGTTGTTTGAGAGAGAGTTGTCGTGTTTTTTAAATTTAAATTGCCAGGCTCTGCTCCTTTTGCATTGAGGACTTTTATTGACAATTCTTGCGTGACTTGACGGTCTTTATTTTGAAAATCATCACTCACTTCGTGACTACTTACCGTTTTGGCAACCGTAATTTTGCCAACTGGCGCCTCGTACAAAAATTGGTCATGACTCACAAGAAAAAATGCAACAATAGCAAAGATTATGGGAAGTAGCATTTTCTTGAATATCCATTTTATATTCATAACTTTCCTTTTTTCATCGACTAAAACAATGAATTTTAGTCCTATTTTTTTATGACAAATCAAAAGACGACAAAACTGCCGTCTTTTTTATTAGGCTTTTAAATCACTGACTTTATCAGAATGTTCTATCGTATCATGCAAAGTTGCTAAAGCTTCTTTAGACTTTCCAAAAGTGAAGAATTGATAACGTTTGCCAGCATAAGAAAATCCAAAACCAAATTTAGTTGTTTTTACGGCTGTGATATATTTCAATTCAATTGTTTTCATTCGCACTCGGGGGAAAGTTGTAAAGTGAAGCTCGTCATCAGCAATGAAGAAACGGTGTGGCCAAATCAAAGTGATAAAGATAATATATGAAACAATCGCCAAAATAGTCAAAAACCAGTTGCCTTCTTTATTAAATTCATAAAAAAGTGTTCGCTCAAAGCTTAAAATGATGATGCCCCAGAGCAAAACTAATCGATGATTAAGTGACACTGGCAGAAAATATCCTGTTTTCATTGGTTCCTCTCTTAATATAAAGTGCTGACCAGCCTCAAAATTAGATTAACTCATTTTGAAACATTTTGTCAGTAACTTATCTTATTTTTATTAATCTTTCACCTTTGGTGAATCTTGTCCTTTTTCAACTTCTGGAATTTCAACCGAATAATCTGGTAAAGTTGATTTTCCTTGATTTTGACTAAGTAAACTATTTGATCTAGCTGCTAAATCTTCATTTTCTTTCTTCAGTCTCTTCTCGGTTGCCTTGACCGTATAGTTGTAATCTTTAGGGTCAACAGCTTTAAAGCCTTCTGGCGTATAGAACCTGAGGAGATTTTGATTATTTAATTTATCAGATGCTTTTAAGAGATCAGAAACTTTTTGCTTGGTTTCTTTAACATATTGTTCTTGCTGAGCATTAAGTTTTTCAATCTGCAAGCCCGTTTGAGTATCATAATAGTTTCCATTCAAACTTGGTTGAGTAATGGTTGGAGTAACAAATCCACCATTTCTTAGAGCAACAAAATCTTGACGACCAGAAGCAAACATATCTTGACCAAACTGTACATATTTTTTCGTATCAATCCCAAGTAAATGCTCAAGCGTTGGCATAACATCAAGTTGACCAACATAAGTATTGATAATATGACCATTTGTATGTCCAGGAATATCTACCATGAATGGTGTTCTTTGTAACATTGTACTATCGTAACTATTGAAAGTATCAGCATTATAGCCAACATAAGGCGCAAATGCCTTATTATCACTACCAGAAATTCCGTAGTGGTCACCATATAACACAATAATTGATTTATCGTATAAGCCAGATTTCTTCAAATAATCATAAAATTGTTGAACTGCTTGGTCTAAGTAATGAGCCGTTTCAAAGTAACCGTCAACTAATTTATTCCCTGAATCAACAGTTGCAAAGTTCGGATCTTTGTCTTCATCATCCATTGTATATGTTAAGTGATTTGTAACTGTCAAATACTTAACATAGAAAGGTTGTTGCATTTGTTCAAGCAATGGTACAGAATCACGGAAGAGTAATTTATCTTTAATTCCCCAAGGACTCATATTTGATGCGGAATTATCAAAGAAACTTTGGTCAAAGAAGTTTTGATAACCCATTTGTTTGTATGTATTCAATCGATTATAGAAAGCACCAACGTTCCCATGAACCACAGCTGAACTATAACCATCGGTTTGATTCAAGATAGCCGGCATTGCTTGGAAAGTTTGGGTTGAACCATATTTGGCAAAAAGTGAGCCAGCTGGTAAACCAAATGTTGATGTTTCCAATAGATTTTCGGCATCAGAAGTTTTTCCTTGTCCAACCTGATTGAAGAAATTACTGAATGAGTAAGTCGAATTTGAATGATAGATTGAATTTAGGAAAGGCGTAACAACATGTTCTTTTCCGTCTGTTCCTTTAATTTTCAAATCAATCAATGCTTGTTGGAAAGATTCCAAGTGAATCTCAATAACATTGCGGTTTTTAGCAATTCCATACATTTTCAAGTTCGGTGCTAAATAACGATTTGAAGCAATGTATTTTTGAATTTCTTGCAAGCTTTCTTTGCTGGCATCTTTGCGTTGCGTATTTGCTAAATTCGTATAATAACCGTCTGTTAACATCCATGGGCCTAAGCCAAGATATCGAACAATATAAGTTTTATCTGATTGGGCCTTACGCAAAATCAATTGGTGTTTATTAAAATCTCCAAACCAGAAATTCAAACCAAACAAAGCCAAGCCGATTGAAAGATAAGTAAATGCTCTTTTCGCACCAACCGGTCGTTGGTCGAATTTCATTTTTTTAGCAATCAATAAAACAATAATGACTACAAGGTCAATCCAATAAACCCAGTCCATCAAATGAACAGGCACCGAGCCAAAATCAAAACCATGTTGGAACATTCCGGCCCCACCAGTCATCGTATCAATCGTGATGAAATCGGTGAATTCTCGATAATAGAGAATATTAAGATAGAGCAAAAAGTTTGCAGCTATCGTTAAGACCAGTGTCGCTAAATAGAAAAGCGAAGTTCTTCTAATAAAGAGTAAAACAGCAAAACAAATAGCTGTAAAACCAATTGGGTTAATAATCATCAGCAATAATTCTGCTGGACCAACTCCGCGAAGATTAAAAACTCCAAAGTAGGCAATCATCGATTTTACCCATACAAAAAATACAATAAAACTAAGCAAACCAACACGTGTGTTGAAAGCAGATAGTAATTTTTTCAATTTATTATCCCCAGAAAATATACTCATTCTTCCTTAATTTAAAGAAAAACTGCAGTCAATTCATTAATATAAAACTTATTAATGAATACGAAAAACGCCAATTTCATTATTTTTTTAATAATGAAATTTTTTAAATTCATGTTTTTGTTGCTTAAATTATACGACTTTCCTTATTTTTAGGCAAATCATATACCAAGCCATAAATTAGGCAGTCCTTCAAAAATCAATTTATAGTGTAGCATTTATAGATTAAAACTATCTTAAATTTCAATTAATAGCCGAATCAAGTTTCACCGAAATCATCTTAGAAACCCCAGCATCAGCCATTGTAACGCCATACATTGAACCTGCTGCCGCCATAGTTCCACGACGGTGTGTTACAACAATAAATTGATTACTATTATCAAAGTGATTCATGTAATCACCAAAACGTTTAACATTGGCTTCATCAAGTGCCGCTTCAACCTCATCAAGAACCACGAAAGGTACTGTTCGTACTCTTAAGATTGCAAAAATTAAAGCTAAAGCTGTCAGCGCTTTTTCTCCACCACTCATCAAATTTAAACTTGATAATTTTTTACCTGGCGGTTGTACTTTAATTTCAACCCCAGCTTCTAAAAGGTTGTCGCTTGTTAATTCTAAATCAGCAAGCCCACCAACAAACATTTGAGCAAAGGTCGTTTTGAAACTTTCACGAATCGCATCAAAACTTGTTTTAAACCGAATTTTAACTTCATCATTCATGTCATCGATTGTACTCAATAAAAGATTTTTAGCTTCTAATAAATCATCTTTTTGACTTGAAAGGAAAGTAAAGCGTTCATTGACTTCATAAAATTGAGCAATGGCATCCAAGTTAATTGGTCCTAATGCCTTGATTTGACGTTCTAGATTTTTGAGTTTTTGCTCAGCCTCCGCTAAATCATCCACTATTTTTGCAGTGGCTTGCGCCTCTTCAAAACTGATTTGATGTTCACTATTCAACGTTTCTTGAAGTGTCATCAATTGTCCTTCAATTTGTTCCAATTGCATTTCATAACGCGTTTTTTTCGTGTTAAGTTCTTGTGTTTGCTGGATAAAATCTTGATTGTGATGTTCTAAATCTTCCATTTGAGCTGCTAAATCTTCACGTTCAAATTTTAAACTAACCATTCGGACATTAATTTGACTCAAGCGTTCTTCTACTTCTGTCAGTTGTTTTGAGAAATTATTTCTTTCTGTTTCATCAAATTGGACAGGGTTTAAAAGTGCTGTCAGTTGATTTTTTTCTTCTGTCAAGGCTGACAAGTCTGTCAGTAAACGTTTTTCATCTGCTTTGGTGAATTTCAATTCACTGGCCACTTCTGATTGACGAAGTTGAGCCTGATTTAAAGCACTTGTTTTCTCTGATTGCAAGGCTTTATGCGCTTGACTATTCGTTTTAACTTCTTCAAGTTGCTTTTCAATTTCAGCTTTTCGCTCTGTAATTTTTGCAAGAACTTCTACTTTATGTTCATTTTCTTTAGTTAATTCAAGCAAATTACCTGTTGCTTCTTGATTTGCTGACAGATTAGTTAATTGTTCTAGCGCAACTTTTTGTTCTGTTAATTGTTCAATTTTCAAATTCAAAGATTGTTCAACAAAACGTTTTTCTTCCCCTTGAGTTTTCAAAAGTTCAATTTCTTTTAGCAATTCTTGACGAGCACTTTGGGCTTTTTGAACTTCTTTTTCTGAAATTTTTAACTGCTCTTCTGATAACTTAATTTGTTTTTCTAAATTACTTATTTCAACAGAAGTAAAAGTTGTTGAATTACGTTTCCCAGCTCCTCCTGCATAAGAACCGCCAGGGTTAATCTGTGTTCCGTCAAGCGTAACAATCCGAACATTATAATTCATTGCTCGAGCGATAGCAGTTGCATTTTCTCCAGAATCAACAATCACCGTTGTTCCTAAAAGTGAGCTCATCGCCTTATGCAAACGACTTTCAAAGCTTACAAGATTGATTGCTAAATCAACAAATCCTGTCATATTTTGAATACGATTTAAACCATTAAAGTCTCGTCCTTTAATCGTTGTCAACGGTAGAAAAGTCGCCCGTCCTAATCTTTTTTCACGTAGAAAAGCAATTGCTCTTTTAGCAGCATTTTCGTCTTCTGTGACTACATTTTGGCTCCCGCCACCTAGAGCAATATCAATGGCTGTTGTATATTTAGGGTCGAAGGTCAATAAATCAGAAACAACCCCAATCACGCCACCAATTTGCGAAGCATTTTGCATCACGGCACGGACACCAGCAAATAAATTACTATGACTCTCACGGATATTTTGCAAGGAAGTCAAACGGGCCTTATGTTGGTTAAGTTCTTGCAGATAATCATACATTTTATTTTGGGCTAAACGTTCTAATTCTGCCTGTTTTTTCTCTGCTTGATTTCCTTCTTCAAATTTCGCTAAAAGGGTCTCGATTTCTTTTTTAACAGTATTTAAATTTTCCTGTGCTTCAGATAAATCTTGACTGATTTTTTCAAATTTAGTCAAATTTTCTCTGACAGACTCATCCTGTTCAGATTGCCTACGGCTCAAATCTGTAATTTCAGCTTTATTTCTAACGATTTCATTTGAGATTTGGGCTTCTTCTTCAACTAATTGAACAAATTCATCACGTAACCGTTCCATGACCACTTCTGGTGATTCAGATAAGGTCGCTAAATCTGCTGACAGCTCTGTCAGTAATTTATCTAAGTCATTTTTTTCTGTCAGTAAAAGTTCTGATTTTTTTTGAACTTCTGCCAAATTTTGTTGAGTGATTTCTAAACGACTTTTTAAGTTTTCTAAACGTTCTTCGCGTTCCGCAGCTGATTTTTCTGATGAATCTTTTTGAACATCAAATAATTCAATTTTTCTTGTTAAATCTGATTTTAGATTAGAAAAATTAAGTTGGTCAGCTTGCAATTTTTCTTGCTCGGCTTCTACTTTTTGGCGTTCTGTACGTAATTGACTGACTTGCTCATCGTAAACTTTTTTACGAGTTGATAAACTCGCTAATTCCTGTGCCACTTGCGCCAAATCAAGTTCTGTTTGATCATATTTGGCTTTTTTAGATTCCAACTGACCAACCAGTACAGAAAGTGACAAGTCTGAACGTTCTGCTTCTAGTTCTTGAAAACGGAGTGCAGTATCTCTTTGCGATTGTAAGGGCACGAGCTGACTATTTAATTCAAAAATGATATCTTCTAAACGGTCAAGATTATCTTGGGTTGAATTTAATTTTGATTCAGTTTCATTTCGTCGATTTTTGTATTTTAAAACACCTGCCGCTTCTTCAAAAATGGCACGTCTTTCTTCCGGTTTAGAATTAAAAACAGATTCAATTCGTCCTTGGGAAATAATCGATAAAGAGTCACGACCAAGCCCAGTATCTGTAAATAAATCATGAATATCACGCAAACGACATTTACGACCATTCATCAAAAATTCGGAATCGCCATTTCGATATAAACGTCGGGTAATAACAACTTCTTCATTCTCATCTTGTCCTTGCAAGTAATGATCAGAGTTGTCAAAATGAGCAATAACCTCAGCATAATTAAGAGCACGTCTTTTTTCAGTTCCAGCAAAAATAACATCGGGCATTTTCCCACCACGAAGTGCTTTAGCCGATTGCTCGCCCAAAACCCAGCGCAATGCTTCAACAATATTTGATTTCCCAGAACCATTTGGACCGACAACTGCGGTTATCCCTTTATCAAATTCAACTTTAGTCTTATCGGCAAAAGATTTGAAGCCGACAATTTCCATTTTTTTAAGATACATGGTTTTGCCCTTTTATTGCATTTTCTGCTGCTTTTTGTTCTGCAACTTTTTTAGATTTTCCAAGCCCTCGTCCGAGTTCTTTACCATTGTTAAAAACCGCGGCCACAAAGGAACGGTCATGAGCTGGCCCTTCTTCTTTCAGAATCTTGTAGCTAATCGTTGTTTCTCCACCAATTTGTAACACTTCTTGAAGTTCTGTTTTATAGTCAATCACTTTAACATAGTCATCATTTTTAACGTGAGGAATGACTACATGTTGGATAAATTTACGAACTTCAGCCATTCCTTGGTCAATAAAAAGCGCACCTAAAAAAGCCTCAAAAAGGTTCTCTAGTGTTGTTTCGCGGTCACGACCGCCCATTTTTTCTTCACCATGACCTAATCGCAAGAACTCACCAAAACCGCATGAGCGTGAAAAATTAGCAAGTGATTCTGTCCGAACAATGCTTGAGCGCATTTTGGAAAGTTCTCCCTCTAATTTCTCAGGATAAGTCCGATAAAGATAATCAGAAATAACCAAAGATAGGGCAACGTCTCCCAAAAATTCCAAACGTTCATTGTTTGCAATCTTTGGGAGCCGTTCTTCATTTGTAAATGAAGAGTGTGTAAAAGCTGTTTTTAATAAATCTTCATCATTGAAGACTAATCCGTAATCATTTTTTAATTTTTTTTGAAGCTTGAGCATAAAAATCTCCTTCACTTAAAACTTCTCTTAATTTTTAGTTTTATCCCTTATTATACCAAAAAAAACGTTTTTTGTATGCCTTTCCCTGTGGAACGGGACTTTTGCGCCATAAAAAAGAGAAAAAACATTAAATCTGGGCTATTCCCCCTTAATTAACGTTTTTTCTCTTTTTTATATTTTAGGAATAAATAAATCCCCTAAAGTAGCCGCCATGACTGCTTTTATGGTATGCATTCGATTTTCAGCTTGTTCAAAAACGACCGAATTATTTGAATTAAAAACTTCATCAGTAACCTCTAATTCATTAAGGTTATAATTTTCCTTAATTTCTTTCATCACTTCTGTGTTTAAATCATGAAAGCTGGGTAAACAATGCATAAAAATAAAGTTTTTATTAATAATTTTTTCAACAACTTTTTGATTAATTTGATAGGATTTCAATAATTTAATTCGCTTGGCTGTTTGAGCTTCCTCACCCATACTGACCCAAACATCAGTATAAACAATATCAGCATTTTCAAGTCCATTTAAATCTGTTCGGATACTTATTTTACTGCGACTTTTCATGGCATATTTACGTGCCAGTTTTTGTATTTCTAAAGCGGGTTGCAAGGACTCGGGCGAAATAATTGTGATATTTACGCCTAAAATTGCTCCAGTCACTAATAGAGAATTTGCCACATTATTTCGTCCATCACCAACATAAGCGAGGGTTAAATCTTGCAAATGGCCAAAATGCTCCTTGATTGTCATAAAATCTGCCAGCATCTGTGTCGGATGCCAATCATCAGTCAATCCATTCCAAACGGGTCTACCTGAATCTTTGGCTAGAATTTCCACATCACTTTGCTTAAACCCACGAAACTCAATGCCATCAAACATTGAACCCAAAACTTTCGCCGTATCTGAAATAGATTCTTTTTTGCCCAACTGAATATCATTTGGCCCTAAAAATTCAGGATGTGCTCCCAAATCTACAGCGGCCGTTGTAAAAGCTGCTCTTGTTCTTGTAGATGTTTTTTCAAAAATAAGGGCAATATTTTTATCTAATAAATATTTATGTTGAATATGTTCTTTTTTTAACTTTTTAAGATGAATTGCAAAATCAATCAGATATAACAATTCATCTTTACTAAAATCTGTTTCTTTTAAAAAACTTCTTCCTTGAAACATTCTCTCTCCTCTTATTTGCTTAAATTATCAATGATTTATCATTGTCCCTTGCCCTTTGTCAGTAAATAATTCCAATAACAAGGCGTGAGGAACACGACCGTCTAATAAAACAGCCTGACCCAATCCTTCAAACATGGCATATTTAATGGCTTCAATCTTTGGAATCATTCCGTCAGTAATTTTTTTCTCTTTGACTAACTTTTCTAGATTGGTCAGATTGATTTCATCAATAAATGACTCCTCGTCAGGAAAATTGCCATATAAGCCACGAACATCGCTTAATAAAATAAATTGTTCAGCACTCAATGCACCGGCAATTCGACTGGCTGCGGTATCAGCATTAACATTATAAATTTCACCATCAAGACCAATGCCGGCCGAAGCAATGACGGGAACAGCATCCGTTTGATTGATACGCTCAATGATTTCCGGATGAATCGCTGTAATTTCTCCAACATAGCCTAAATCTTCAGAAATAGGTTTGGCTTCTATCAATTTACCATCAATTCCTGAAACGCCAATCGCATTGCCACCTAAACGAATGATATCTTGAACCAAACTTTTATTTACTTTTCCAGCTAAAGCTGTCAGTGCTAATTGAGCTGTTTTCTTATCTGTCACGCGCAAACCTTGAACAAATTGGCTTTTTTGCTCATATTTTTCAAGTAATTCTCCAATCGCAGGTCCACCGCCATGAACCAAAACTACTTTAATTCCCACCGTTTTAAGTAATAAAATATCTTTTAGAATACTTTCTTTCACTTTTTCATCAATCATCGCATTCCCACCATATTTAATGACAACCGTTTGGTCACGATATTTCAGAAAATATTTGAGACTTTCGGTCAAAGTTTGAGCTGTGTTTTGTGAATCTCTCATAAAATTTTCTCCAATAGTTCTGCTCCTTTTTGCAGTTCTTCTTTCGTCATGACAAGCGGTGGGAGTAAGCGAATGACATCATGACCAGCTGACAAGGCTAAGAGACCATTTTCACGCAGTAAAGCAAGAACTTCTGGAACTTTTTTCTCGTCAGTTAATTGAATTCCAATCATCAATCCCAAACCTCTGATGGACTTAACCGTCGCTTTTACTGACAGCTTTTCTGTCAGTAATTTTAAGAAAAAAATGCCTTTGACAGTCACTTTTTCTAAAAACTCACTGTCAATTTCTTTTAAAACTTCATTAGCCGAAGCCATGGCTAAAGGATTCCCACCAAATGTTGAGCCATGCTTTCCTGCTGAAAAATAACTGGCATATTTATTCTTAGCGAGCATCGCACCTGTAGGAATCCCATTCGCCAATGCTTTTGCCGAAGTAAAAATATCCGGCTCAAAATCAAAATGTTCAAAAGCAAATAATTTTCCAGTTCGACCAATTCCAGTTTGAACTTCATCAATAATCAGTAAAATTCCTTTTTGCTGACAAGTTTTTAGAGCTTCAACAAAATCTGGAGAAATTGGTAAAACGCCACCCTCACCCTGAATAATTTCAAAAATAATCGCGCCAATTTTTTCTTTTTCAAGAATTTGCTCAAGTGCTACCACATCATTAAAAGGACTAGCCACAAAATTTGGTAATAAAGGCGAAAATCCTGCTTGGATTTTTTCTTGCATGGTAGCACTCATAGCACCAAAAGTACGACCATGAAAGCCATCTGTAAACGCCAAAATTTTCTGATCTTTTTTGATGAGATGAGTTAATTTTAAAGCTGCTTCATTAGCTTCAGTCCCAGAATTACAAAAAAAAGCTTTATAAGAATGATTTTGACTTAACTTTTCAGCCACATCTTCTTGCAAAGGATTTTGATAAAGATTTGAAAGATGAGACAGGCTGTCTAATTGAGCTTTCACCGCCACTTTTCCCTTTTCAAAACTATATCCTAAATTCATGACCCCAATCCCACTTGTGAAATCTAAATACTTATTTCCCCTGTCATCAAATAAATATTGATTTTCTCCTTTGATTAAGCTAAACGGTAGGCGACCATAATTTTCAAATAAATTTGTCATTTTTTCTCCTTCTTAACTTGTATATAAAGCATTAATTTCGACATATTTATAAGTCAAATCACAGCCCCAAGCCTGACCCAAGCCACTTCCAGCATTCAAGTCAGCAATAATTTCAATTTTATCTTCTTTTAATTTCTCAGAAAGAAAAGCTGCATCAAAGTCAACTGGTGTTGAATGATAAAGCACAAGTTCATCTTGAAGTTTTAATTCAATATCAGAAACTTCAAAATTAGCCACCTGACCAATTGACGAAATAATCCGCCCCCAGTTAGGGTGTGCACCAAAAATTGCCGTTTTAACTAAACTTGAACCCACAATTTTTTTGGCAATAAATCGCGCTGTTAAATCATTTGGCGCTCCTTTGACGGTCACTTCAATCAGTTTAGTTGCACCTTCACCATCAGCGGCGATTTGTTTGGCTAAGGACTGACAAACCTTTGCCAGCATTTCTTTAAACAAAAGATAGTCTGAACTTCCTTCTAAAATTTCATTATTTTTAGCTTGGCCATTTGCCATCAACAAAACAGTATCATTCGTTGAAGTATCTCCATCCACTGTAATCTGATTAAATGTCGTTTCAATAATTTCTGATAATGTTTTTTGTAGTAAAGCTTGAGCAATTTTTGCATCCGTCGTAATAAAAGCAAGCATGGTTGCCATATTTGGATGAATCATCCCCGATCCCTTACAAACCCCGGCCATATTCACGATTTGACCCCCAATTTCAGCTTCAAAGTTAATTGTTTTAGTTTGGGTATCTGTTGTTAAAATGGCTTTGGCAAAATATGCTGCTGTCCCTTCATTTTTGGATAACTTTGAAATCCCTGTGGCAATTTTTTCCATCGGAAGCTGTACTCCAATGACCCCTGTTGAGCAAACCGCCACTTCCTCAGCTTTGAGTTCAAATTTTTCAGCAAGCAATTTTTGTGTTTTCAAAGCATTTGCATAACCCTGCTCGCCTGTTACTGCATTGGCAACCGCCGAATTACAAATAATGGCCCGTGCTTGTCCTTTTTTGACAATTTGACGGTCAATCAATACTGGCGCTGCACAAACCTTATTGGTTGTAAAAACGCCAGCAATCGCAGCTGGAACTTGACTTAGTATTAACCCTAAATCTAAGTTTTTATATTTTAATTGTGCATGAACAGCATCTGCCAAAAATCCCTTTGGACTTGCAATTGTCCCTTTTATTTCTTTCATTTCTTCCTCTTCTAAAGACTTGGCATAAATTTCAAGCCTAAACTTTCATCGTAGCCAAATAACTGATTAAAATTTTGTACTGCTTGTCCGGCAGCCCCTTTCATAAGATTGTCAATCACCGAAACAACTGACAAAACATTTGTCACTGGATTATAAGCTAATCCAATATCGCAAAAATTGGTCCCAATCACATCTGAGAGTTGGGGCATTTGTCGTCGAATTCTGACAAAGTTTTTTGTCGCATAGACCTGTTCATAAGCATTTTTTATCGTTTCAAAATCAAAATCAGCTGCAACTTTTGCATAGCTACTAACAAAAATCCCTCGACTCACAGGAATTAAAGAAGTTGAAAATTGCAAGGCTTGAAAATTTGAATTCCAAATCTTCAATTGTTGAGCAATTTCTGGAATATGTTGATGACTATTGATTTTATACATGGACATATTATCGACAACATTCACAAAATGACTCGCGTCAGACAGACCTTTTCCGGCTCCCGAAAGTCCTGACTTGGCATCCACAATGATTGAGTCTAAATCAATCATCTTATTTTTAACTAACGGATAAAGTGCAAGTAGTGTGGCTGTTGCATAGCAACCTGGATTCGCTATATAGTTAGCTTTTGCTTGACCAATGTCTGCCAGATTATATTGAGCGCTTAATAAATATTCATTTTTTAAATTTGTATTTTTATACCATTTATTGTATATTTCTAAATCAGCTAATCGAAAATCTCCTGATAAATCAATGACAGGAAAATTATTATCAATAAAAGTTAAAGCTAATTTTTGACTAACACCCGCTGAGGTTGCAAAGAAAACCGCATCACATTCTGCCATAATTTCTTCTTCATTAAATTCACTGATAGTCAAGTCAGTCAAGCCTTCAAGTTGCGGAAAGCACTCTGATAATTTTTCTCCATAATGACTTGTTGCATATATTTTTGTTACTTCTACTTCTGGATGATAATAGAAAATTCGGAACAGTTCTAAGCCGCTATAACCTCTAATTCCGACAATTGCTACTTTTTTCATATTTACACACTTTCTATGTATTTTTATACACTATACTACTCTATTTTTTATTTGTCAAGAATTTTATGTATTATTATACTTTTTTAAACAAAAAAAGAGAAAGAATTAATTTCTTTCTCTTTGATAATTCATTAATTTTTAGTTTTCATAAATTCCGATATGCTCATGTTGATGGCTTCCATCCTCAATCATATTAAGCACAGCCTCGGCGTAATCAGCATATGAAATTCGACTTTTACCCGCTTTATTATGTTCTAAAACATCGCCGGTAATTGTATAATTATTTGTTTGTGCTCCTTCTGGGTCAAAAAATTCTGCAGGAGAGAAGAAGGTCACATTAAGTTTTGAAGCTTCATAAATCAAGCTTGCTTTTGCCATCTCTAAAAGAGTTGGATAGTAAGGTAAATCTGTTGGTGTCACATCAAGCAAGCGTTTTTCGTGACTTTCATCAAGATAGAGAGAGCTTGCTCCCCCAACAACAATTAAACGACTATCTATATTTTCAAGAAGTTTTATCATCACATGGGCTACTTTTGAATAATCTTCCTCATGACCTGCCGGTGCCCGATGCGCTAAAACGATTGCATCGAATCCTGCTAAGTCTTCAGAAGTTAATTCAAAAATATCTTTTTCAAGAATAGTAGTCACTTCAACTTTTAATCGTGCTTTATTTCTAACAATGGCAGTCACTTCATGACCGCGCCCAAATGCTTTTTGAGCGATTAAACTTCCTGCCTTACCAGAAGCAGCAATTACAGCGATTTTTTTCATAAAAAGCTCTCCAATCTCTTATTTATTTTAATTATAACAAATTAAGTAATTCTGACTTCTAAAAATGGTTCAAAAAAAACAGCCTGAGCTGCTTTTCATTTATTTAACGACTCAAATCAACTCTTTTACCTAATTTATCCATGACAAATGCCCCGATAAATAAGCTGGCAAATTCACCTAGAGCTAATGTCCCCCAGGTCAGCAAAAATGGTGTTCCTGCGACAAATTTTAATTCAAGAGCAATGGTGAACATACTTATCGAAAAGAAAATTGCAAAAAAGAAAAATGCTTTATTTAACTGACCATTCCAAAAATAATCTTTTTTAAAGCGGTCAAACAAAAGGACACCAAGACTTAAGAATACTAAAGTTGACAAACCACCGACAATCACATCTACCCAAGTGAAAGATAAAAAGTTTGAAATCATACAACCAATTGTCACCGCAATAATATATTTTTTATTGAAGAAGGCTGTAAAATTCAACATTTCTGACACTCGAAATTGAATAGGTCCGTAAGAAATTGCGCTCAAACCTGGTGTCATCGTTAGAATAACATACAGGGCCGCAACAATTGCGATTGTAACAATATCATAAGTTTTTGATTTTTTCAAAAGGTTCTCCTTTGGCGACAAAATTCGCCTATAATATGCTTGAGCAAAGGGATGAAGGCTCAAGGGTTAACTCACTATTGAGCAACGTTTTTATTTTAGCAGATTTTTTGCGAAATGAAAAGGATTGACAAATATTTGCTTTCATCTAATTATTATTTGGTCATTATTTTTACTAACGAAGGAATCATTCTTTGTACTCGATAGAAATTCTAACAGGAGCATCGGAATATCCTGCCAACAAAAAAGCAAAAAAATTACTGACAGAAATTTTTTCACAGAAAACAAGCAATTGAACAACTTATCAGTAAAAATCAACAAGTCTGTCAGTACTTTTGTAGTTAATACAGACTTTCCCACAATAAATAAAAGACTTACCAACATGCTGATAAGTCTTTCAATATCTTTTATTTGATTGTCCAGCCACCATCAATCGGGACAATTGCTCCTGACATATAAGAGGCTTGTGGACTTGCTAAAAAGAGGGTCAAATCAGCCACTTCGCGAGGACTAGCCCATCGTTTAGCTGGTGTCTCATCAGCTACCCATTGAGCCATCTGACCATTATTTTCAGTGAAATCAGCCGCATTCATCGGTGTATTGATGGCACCTGGAGCGATGGCTGCTACTTGAATCCCGTGTTGCGCTTCATCCAAAGCTAACTGTTTTGTCAACCCAACAATGGCATGTTTACTGGCCGTATAAGCGACGCCACCACCACCGGCAACCAAGCCAGCAACCGAAGCCATATTGATAATTACGCCTGATTTTTGAGCTTTCATTTTTGGCAAGAATGCTGAAATCATCAAATACATCGAATTGAGATTCGTTGATAAAATTCGTTGCCATTCTGCAAAGTCAGTTTCTTCCAAAGTTTTATAAGCATCCAAAACGCCCGCTGTATTGAGTAAAACATCAATACTTCCCACTTCGTCAGCCAATTTTTCAACTGATTGAGCATCGGAAACATCAAGAATTTTTACTGACAGATTTTTTGAATTAATGACAGATTCGTCAGTAAATTCTTGTAAGTCCACAGCAACAACCTCTGCGCCTTTGGCTAAAAATACTTTTGTTTGAGCCAAGCCAATACCACTGGCAGCACCTGTAATTAGCACTTTTTTCCCAGAAAATTTCATTTTGTAGCCTATCTATCTATTCAACCAAGGCCCAATCATCAGCCAAAACATCGCAAGGCGTTGGGGCCCACATTGAAAAACCTTCACCCTCTCCCGAGACATTAATCAAGAAATAAGGGGTAACTTCCAACTTCTCACCAGATTCTAAAACAATCGAATCATAGAGTTTAACATAATTTTCGGCACCAGACCAGCCTTGTGTTCTGACTACTTTTTTCCCAGCTTTAAGTAAAGCTAATGCTTCTTCAAAAGTCATTTTTTCCTCCATATTGTTTAAAACATACTGAATTTATTATAACAAAGTTCGAGAGGTTTTTGATAAATGAAAACCAGTTTTAACTATCCGATAGATTCAACTAATAAATAGTCCTCAAAAATTATACTCTATTTGTTCCCCTTAAAATTTTGTGCTATAATAAGTTCAACAAAGTGCAACACGCGAAAAAAAAAACGGTCTGCTCTAACAGGCCGCGTGTTCAAACTTGGTTATGGTGGGACTAGTCGCTAATTGCGATTAGTTTTTTTAATTTCAAGCCAGAGCCTAACTAGATTAATTACGAAGTTCAAAACTTCGATAATCATCCCAAGTACCGCTAGCATGAAATCCTCTCCATAACCAAGGAAACACTTTGTCTTCATAGGCACCTTCTCCATCTAGAATTTGTCAGGGCGCATGAAACCAAGTGAACACTAAGAGCTTTCTCTCCTGATATACTATACGTAAAAAAACGTGAAAGATAACAAATCTTTCACATTTTTTATTGTCTAATTAATTTTACCCAATCAATGAACCAGCAGGAACATCATCATCAACGGTCAAGACACGCAATTTTCCATCAAATTCGGCTGACAAAATCATTCCTTGTGAAACGTATTTTTTCATCATTTTACGTGGTTTCAAATTGGCTACGATTTGTAATTTTTTACCTACTAATTCTTGTTCATTTGGATAAAATTGTGCAATTCCTGACAAGATTTGACGTGGTTCAGAATCACCAGCATCCAATTTAAATCTCAACAATTTATCAGAACCTTCAACAGATTCCACTTCAAGAACTTCGGCAACTTTTAGTTCAATTTTTTCAAAATCATCAAATTTAATTTGTGGTAAAGTTAAATTCAATTCAACTTCTTCAGGGACCCACTCTTTTTCTGGCAATACGCCGCCAGCCATTTGTAATTGGATATAAGCAACCTCTTCTTCCACATCAAGACGTGGGAAAATAGGTTGACCTTTTGCTACTACAGGATGAGTAAATGAATAGCCAAAAGAAAGATTTTCAAGTGAAAATGATCTTTCATCCATTCCCAATTGCTCAAAGATTTTACCTGATGTTGCACGCATAAATGGTTGTAATAGTGCACCTGCAATCCGTAAATTTTCTGCCAAATGATACAAAACATTATTCAATTTTGCTTTGTCATCTTCTGATTTTGCAAGGACCCAAGGTGCTGTTTCATCAATATATTTATTTGTTCTTGAAATCAATGTCCAAACATCAGCCAAAGCTACGTTGAATTCAAATTTATCCATTGCTTTATGGAAATGACTGATTGTTTCTTCAACCACTTCTTCCAAACTTGCATCAAATTCAGTCGAAACTCCAGTTGCTTCGATTTTTCCGTCATTATATTTGTTAATCATTGACACGGTACGATTCAACAAATTCCCCAAATCATTGGCCAAATCAAAATTAATACGTCCAACAAAGTCTTCTGGAGTGAAAATTCCATCTTGTCCAAAAGAAATCGCACGCATCAAATAATAACGAACCGCATCAAGGCCATAACGTTCAATCAACATCTCAGGATAAACAACATTCCCTTTTGATTTAGACATTTTTCCGTCTTTCATCAAGAGCCATCCATGTCCGAAAATCTTTTTAGGAGCAGGTAAACCTAGAGCATGAAGCATAATTGGCCAGTAAATCGTATGGAAACGAACAATTTCTTTACCAACCATATTAATTCCAGGCCAGTATTTTTTTAAATTACTGTCATTGTCAGAATTATAGCCGAGCGCTGTAATATAGTTCAATAAAGCATCAAACCACACGTAGACCACATGCTTAGGATTAGAAGGGACAGGGATTCCCCAAGTAAAACTTGTCCGTGTCAAAGCCAAATCTTCTAGACCTGGCTTGATGAAATTATTGACCATTTCATTTTTACGAACCTCAGGTTGAATAAAATCTGGATGTTCATCATAATATTGTAAAAGCCAGTCAGCATATTTTCCCATGCGGAAGAAATAAGTTTCTTCTTCAACCCATTCCACTTCATGACCAGAAGGTGCAATGCCACCAGTAATATTTCCAGATTCATCTCGGAAAATTTCTTCAAGTTGTGTTTCAGTGAAAAACTCTTCATCAGAAACAGAATACCAACCCGCATATTTTCCCAAATAAATATCATCTTGTTCCAATAACTGTTCAAAAGCCTTCGCTACGGCTTCTTCATGATAAGTGTCTGTAGTACGGATAAATTTATCATAAGAAATATCCAATTTTTTCCATAATTCTTGAACATCAGCCGCCATTGGGTCCAAGTATTCTTTAGGAGTCATTCCCAATTCTTCGGCTTTTCGTTGAATTTTCATTCCGTGTTCATCAAGCCCTGTTAAATAAAAAGTATCAAAGCCCATCAAACGTTTGTAACGAGCAAGCACGTCGCAAGCAATAGTTGTGTAAGAACTACCAAGATGCAACTTACCTGATGGATAATAAATTGGGGTTGTAATGTAAAAAGTTTTGTTTTCTGTCATATTTTCCTCTTTCCGAGCAAATGAGGCTCGATATTTGAGAAGATTCTCATCTAAATATTATACCAAAAAACCTCTAAAATCGCATTGTCTGATTAAGTTTGTTATAATTATCATAGAAAAGTTAAGAATTCCTTTAAGTCACAGCTCTTTGGAAATTCTTTTAAAAAATAAAGGAACGATTATGAACTATAAATTTATCTCATGGAATATTGACTCACTCAATGCTGCATTGACTGGAACCTCAGAACGTGCTGCCCTTTCTCTTGCTGTTGTTAAAAATCTTGCCCAAGCACAACCAGACGTTTTAGCCATTCAAGAAACCAAACTTCCTTCTACTGGACCTAAAAAAGCTCATTTGGAAGTTTTGGAAGAACTGTTTAAAGGTTATAAAATCGTCTGGCGTTCATCAGTAGAACCCGCTCGTAAAGGATATTCTGGAACAATGATTCTTTATAAAGAAACTCTACCAGAACCAGCTATCACTTTTCCTGAAATTGATGCTCCTGAACCTATGGATGCCGAAGGTCGAATCATCACCCTTGAATTTCCTGACTTCTTTGTCACTACGGTTTATACACCAAATGCGCAAGAAGGTCTGACACGACTTGATTTACGTGGAATTTGGGATGATAACTATCGTGACTATCTCACAAGCCTTGATGCTCAAAAACCAGTCTTTGCTTGTGGAGATTTCAATGCAGCCTATACAGAAATCGACTTAGCCAATCCCCGTGGTAATCACAACTCAGCTGGATTTACTGATCAAGAACGTGAAAAATTTGGTCAACTTTTAGAGGCTGGATTTACTGATACATTTCGTCAACTCCATGGTCAAGTTGAGAAATTTTATGAAGAAGGACGTAGTATTTATACTTGGTTTGCCCAACGTGCAAAAACTTCAAAACTAAATAATTCAGGTTGGAGAATTGACTACTGGCTGGTTTCCAATCGTCTTGCCCAAGCAGTTAAAGTTTCTGAACCCCTTGATTCTGGTGAACGTTTAGACCACGTCCCCATTCTCTTAGAATTTGAACTCTAAAATAAAAGAACCTTAAAGGTTCTTTTTTATTGTCAATAAAACAAATAGAGACTATAATTGAGTAAAAATAGTTGAGGAGAACATGTTTATGGTTAATAAAAATTTAGTTTTAGCAGAGCATCAGACCTTAGAAACTGAACGCTTGATACTTAGAAAATTACAACTTGAGGATGCCCAAGAAATGTTTAACTATGCTTCTAATCCTGAAGTTGCTCGTTTTACTAGCTTTGAACCACATGATTCCATAGAAACAACTAAAGCCACAATTGCCAAGTTTTTTCTGCCTAACAGCCTCTATCATTGGGGGATTGTTGAAAAAACTTCAGGTCAGCTCATTGGTGAAATTTTTCTTAATCCTATCAATGAAAAAACAGTCGAACTGGGTTGGATTTTAAATCAAGACCATTGGGGAAAAGGGATTATGCCAGAAGCTGCTGAATGTCTTTTGGCGCTTTCTTTCGATAAATTAGAAGTTAAAGTTATTCAAGCTAAACATTTTACAGAAAATGCAAAGTCTGGACGGGTCATGGAGAAGTTAGGAATGAAACACTTAGGAAAGGTTTATTCTTACTTTCCTAAGTTTGAAAATCCTCTTCTTACAGACTATTGGGCAATTACTAGAGATGAGTATGACTTACTTCATTGACTTACGAACGAAAGGTTTTCTAATAAAAAGGTTTATTTTTTTAGATTTTTGTGGTAGTCTTAAAATATAAAAAAAGATGACGAAAGGCTACTAAATGTCCCGTTCTGACGAAATCATTCGCATTGTGAGTGATTATAAAAAAATTGAAGTCAATCAACTTTCACAACTCCTTAATGTTTCAAACGTAACGATTAGAAAAGACCTTGATAAACTTGAAGAGAAAGGAATTATTAATCGCCAGCACGGTTTTGCTTTGATTAATAATACAGATGATATCAATTTTCGTTTAGCTAAAAACTATGATTTAAAGCGAAAAATTGCTGTCAAAGCTGCTGAAAATATTCTTGATGGGGATACAGTAATGATTGAATCTGGTTCTACTTGCGCTTTGCTTGCCGAAGAGTTAGCCTTTAATCGAAAAAATGTCACTATCATCACTAACTCTGTTTTTATTGCCAATTATATTCGTAAATCCGACTCGGTAAAGGTAATTTTATTAGGAGGAGAATATCAAAATAATTCACAGGTCAACGTTGGACCCCTGATAAAAAAGGTGGTTGATGAATTTTACGTTGATAAATTATTTATCGGTATTGATGGTTTTGACCCCGTCCGCGGTTTTAGAAGTAATGATCTCGCTCGTAGTGAAGCCATTCATGTCATGGCTGCTGCGGCTAAGGAAGTGATTATTTTAACTGATGCTTCTAAATTCAACCAAAATGGAACTGTCACCTGTTTTTCATTCCCTGAAATTTCCCAAGTTTTTACTGACAAGTCAATCAATGCAGAAAGTCAAAAAATTCTCGATTTGAAAAAAATAAAGGTTACTACTATCTAATTAAAAATGGACAATGTCCATTTTTTTATTGACAGATTTTCTAAAATATGATATATTTTCTTCATAAGAAAGAATTATACTTTCGTTTGAAAGTTTTGCTTTTTTTGGAATCTCCTAAGATTTAAATATTATTACATAAAAAAATGAGTCTAACCAACTCATTTTTTTATATTTTTTCATAAGATGATTCTTTAAAACCAATCTGTTGAACTTGACCATTTTTCACTAGTAATGGACGTTTGATAAGCATTCCATTTGACGAAAGAAGTTCTGCCATTTCTTTTTCAGATAATGTTGCTAACTTATCTTTAAGATTTAAGTCACGATAAACTAAACCACTTGTATTGAAAAACTTTTTGATGGGAAAATCTGCTTCTTTAAACCATTTCTCAAAGTTTTTTTGACTCGGTGGTGTTTCCTTCAAATCAATCGCTTGATAATCTATTCCAAGTTCATCTAACTTTGCTTTAGCTTTTCTACAAGTTGAACACTTTGGATACCAATAAAAATCGTACATCTTATCCTCCTTATGCTTTAATTTTATTATAGCATATTAAAAAAGGATTTTTTGGTCCAATTTTCTATGAAAAATCTATTTTTTAATGATTAATTTTATAGCTTGTTCGAGTTTTTCTTCCTTGTCAGTCACTTCTTTATCCAGTAAAAGTTCTTTGAGATTCTCAGCTACGATTAGACCAATCAGGCTATCTAAGCTAGAGCGAACAGCAGTTAATTGAGTCACAACATCAATACATTCCTCTCCAGATTCCATCATCTTAAGTATTCCTGCGAGTTGTCCTGTCGCTCGTTTCAAGCGATTTTCCATTTTTTTGTCATATTTTTTCATCAGTCATCCTTTTCTTGTTTCGCTCCCTAATCAAGTAATTCCTTGGTAACTTTGCTGTATAATCCAAAGGCACCATCCAAATTTTTCACTTTATAGCCCTCTTGTTTTAGAATACGTTCTGCATTGTAAGAGCGAAGTCCTGACTGGCAGCTAACAATATATTCAGTCTTTTTATCGAGTTCATTTAGCCGCTCACGTAAGTCATCAAGCGGAATATTTTGAGAATTTTTAAATTTCCCTTTTGCCAACTCATTTGGATTTCTCACATCAAGTAAGACTTTCCCTTTTGCTAATTCAGCCGCAAGTTCATGCCACTGAATATTTTCTGATTGCCCCAAGAGAAGGTTTATTGCGGCATAGCCAGCCATATTTACTGGGTCTTTGGCTGAACCAAAAGGAGGGGCATAGGTCAATTCCAATTCTGGTAAATCAAAAACGGTTAGTTTTGCTTTGATAGCCGTAGATAAAATATCAATTCTTTTATCTACTCCTTCTTTACCAATTGCTTGCGCACCAAATATTTGTCCACTTTCTGGTTCAAAAATTAATTTCAAAACAATTGAAGTCGCATCTGGATAATATCCCGCGTGATTATTTGCCGTGACATGAACAATTTTATGATTAATCTTTAAACCTCTAAGCTGAAACTCAGAAAGGCCTGTACTTGCCACTTGCAAATCAAAAACACGGACAATGGCCGTTCCAAGTGAACCGCGATTTTTAATTGGTAATCCACTAATGATATCAGCTACCTGACGCCCTTGACGATTAGCTGGAGAAGCCAATGAAATTAAAGCATCCTGCCCTAATTGATTTTTGACAACAATGGCATCGCCTACTGCGTAAATATCCTTAACCGATGTTTCATAATGTTCGTCAACAAGAATTGCATTTCTTAGTCCTAATTTGATGCCCGCACTTTTAGCTAGACTCGTTTCTGGCTGAATTCCCACAGAAAGAATCGTTAAATCCGATTGCAGACTTTCACCATTATCTAGCAAAATTTCATCATTTTTAAATTCGACAACTCCTCTATTTGTCATTACTGAAAGATTATTTTTAATTAATTCTTCATTGACAAAAGCTGCCATTTCGCGATCAATGGTTGGTAAAACATGTGGTGCTTTTTCGACGATTGTGACACTTAACCCTCGTTTAGCAAGATTTTCAGCCATTTCTAAGCCGATAAAACCAGCACCAATAATTGTTGCACTTTTAGGAGCTTTGGCTTTCAAATAGGTCATTATTTTATCCACATCAGGAATATTTCGTAAGCTAAAAACATTTGTCGCTTGGTTCAAACCTTTGATTTGTGGAATTAAGGGTTTAGCCCCTGGTGAAAGAATCAATTTATCATAGCTTTCAACATAGCTTTCGCCGTTTGAAACTACAGTCACTTTCTTTCCTTCACTATCAATCGCAATAACTTCAGAATTTTCGCGCACCTCTAGGTTAAAACGGTTTTTTAGAGCTTTAGCAGATTGAACAATTAACTTTTCTCGCTCTGCAATTTCTCCCCCCACATAGTAAGGTAAGCCACAATTGGCAAACGAAACGTAAGGGCCTTTTTCAAAAACGATGATTTCTGCATTTTCGTTAAGACGTCGCAAACGGGTTGCAGCTGACATTCCACCCGCAACTCCGCCAACAATTAATATTTTTTCTGTCATTTTTTAATTTTTCCTCTCCAAGCTCGTATTCCTCCATTTACGTTTGTCACATCATAATTAGCTTTGTTTAATATTTTGTAGGCTTTTTTTGACCGCATTCCCGACTGACAAATTAATAAATACTTTTTGTTTTTGGCTAGAACATGTTCTCCCAATTTACTTAAAGGGATATTTCGAGCGCCTTTTATATGTCCATTTTGAAATTCATGAGCTTCTCTTACATCAATTAATTGTGTTCCTTTTTTTAATTCAGTACTTACTTCTGCTGGACTGATACTTTTTATTTTCTTAAATAATTCAAACATCGTTCTCTCTCTAAAGTCTGTCAGTAAATACTAAGGGGCCATTCCAAGCAATGGTACCGCCTGAAATATTTATAGTATCAATTCCTTTTGTCGAAAGATACTGACAGGCCCTAGCTGAACGAGCACCTGACTGACAGATAAGATAAGTTCCGTCAGTAATTTCTGCATATCTTTCTTCTAGTTGACTCAATGGAATATTTTTGGCATTAGGAACATGACCACTGTTATACTCAAAATCTTCTCTTACATCTACAATTACTGGATTTTCACTTTCTGTCAGTAATTCTAATTCACTTATGTCAATTGTTTGCATTTTTCACCTCTTGATTATTCGATTTATAATAATTATATACCCCCAAGGGTATATAAGTCAAGTTTAATATTTCCAAATGAAAAAACCTAAGTTTTAAATAACTTAGGTTTTGCTTAATTTTGAGAAATTCAATTATTTCTCGTTTTTATGTTTGACAGAGTCAACCGTATCATTAAATTTTTCTGCAACATCTTCAGCTAGGTCAGAAGCTTTGTCTTTGATATTTTCCAAGCCTTCTTTAGCTTTTCCCATAAGTCCTTCTGTTTTACCTTTAGCTTCTAGTTTTTCATCACCAGTTACTTTACCTGTGGTTTCTTTAACTTTTCCACTTACTTTATCTTTTGTTGCATCAAGTTTGTCATTTAAAGCCATTTTAAATCCTCCTAGTAATTGCGATTTTTTCTTTTATTATCATGAAAGTTTCATAATAATTTGTTAGAAAAACTAAATCAGTTAAATTTGTCAATCATTGACTGACAACCAATAATTTACGATTTCCCCTCCTTTAATCTTCTTAATCTATTCTCATTCTAACATCCGTAGCTCAAAAAGTACAGAAAACTGCTCATAAGACAAAAAAAACTTGGAAAATTCCAAGTTTTAATAATCATAGAGTTCTGTTGAAAGATAACGCTCACCATTGTCAGCACAAAGAGCGAGAACTTTTTGACCTTTGCCAAGTTTTTTTGCCAATTCATAAGCTGCCCAAATTGCTGCACCAGAAGATATACCTACTAAAAATCCTTCATTTTTGCCTATTTTTCGTGCGGTCTCTAAAGCCTCATCACTTGTTACATCAATTACACCATCATAAGCTTTCGTATCTAAATTTGGTGACATAAATGGAATACCAATTCCTTGAATGCGGTGTGGACCACTCTCACCTCCTGTTAAAATTGGTGATTCTGCCGGTTCGACAACAAAAGTTTTGATTTTAGAATTTTGACTTTTAAGATAGTGAGAAACGCCAGAAATTGTACCCCCAGTGCCTGCACAAGCAACAAATGCGTCCAGGCCATTTTCACCAAATGCTTCAATTATTTCTGGACCAGTCGTTAATTCATGGGCTTTTAGATTAGCTGGATTTTCAAATTGCATTGGCATAAACCAACCATTTTCTTCAACTAATTTTTGGCCTAAATCAATGGCAGCTTTGATGCCATCAGCTGCTGGAGTCAAAATCAATTCTGCTCCATAAGCTTGAATAAGCTGACGACGCTCTTTTGAGTAACTATCAGGCATGATAATAACCACATTATAGCCTAAAGCTGCACCAGCCATGGCAAGTCCAATTCCTGTGTTCCCAGAGGTAGGTTCAACAATCGTTCCTCCCTTTTTTAAGCGACCATCTGCTTCGGCTTGCCGAAGCATTTGTAAAGCAATCCGGTCTTTAACTGAACCTCCAGGATTAAAATATTCAAGTTTTAAATAAATTTCTGCTCCATTTTCTGGACCATTTTTTAATTTGATAATTGGACTATTTCCAACTAATTCAGTAATATTTTCAACAATTTTTACCATAATTAATTCCTAAATTACTGACAGCTTTGTGTCAGTTCAAGTCAACCAAATGAGCGCTTGAGGCGGGAGATAGATGAATTGTATGCACTTCTGTCAGTAAATTACTTTCAATTTCTACTGTCTAATTTTTCTGTCAGTTCAACAGGACCAATGTGAGCTGTTAAAGCGAGGGAGAAAGGAGTCGTAAGCTTTGCTTACAAGTCTGTCAGTAAAATTATTTTTTTTCAAGTGCTTCTTTGATATCTGTCAGTAAATCTTCAATTGCTTCAACCCCTACTGATAGACGAATTAGGCCATCCTTAATCCCAATTTCTTCACGAAGTTCTTTTGGAATAGAAGCATGAGTCATCACTGCTGGCACTTCAATTAAAGATTCAACGCCACCTAGTGATTCAGCCAACGTAAAATAGCTCAAGTTTTCAACAAAATCTTTGACGGCATTTTCATCCGTTAATTCAAATGAAATCATCCCTCCAAAGGCAGACATTTGTTTTTTAGCAATTTCATGCCCTGGATGGCTATTAAGACCTGGATAATAAACTTTTGAGACGGCTTTAGAAGTTTCTAAAAACTCAGCAATTTTTTGAGCATTTGCCGAATGAGCCTCCATCCGAAGCGCAAGTGTTTTAATACCTCTTTGCACTAACCAGCTGTCTTGTGGTCCAAGAACCGCCCCAATTGAATTTTGTAAAAAGCCAATTTCGCTGGCGAGTTCTTTTGAATTGGTTGTAACTAGTCCTGCCACTACATCTGAATGTCCACCTAAATATTTCGTTGCGGAATGCAAAACAATATCAGCTCCTAAAGCAATTGGTTGTTGTAAATACGGTGTCGCAAAGGTATTATCCACCAGTGTTAAGGCATCATGAGCTTTAGCAATTGCTGAAATTTCCTTAATGTCCAAAACTTTTAATAAAGGATTTGAAGGAGTTTCAAAATAAATAGCTTTCGTTTCTTCTTTAAAAGCCGCTTTCAAGTCATCAAGATTACTCAAATCAACTAAATCATAAATAATCCCTGTCTTTGTCAGCACTTTATCCATCAAACGGAAAGTTCCACCATAAACATCATCAGCTAAAATGATATGATCTCCTGCAGAAAATAGCGAAAGAACCGCATGAATTCCAGCAAGTCCTGAACTAAATGCAAATCCTTGAACACCACCTTCTAAATCTGCAATTAATTCTTCCAAAGCATGACGCGTTGGATTTCCAGAACGTGAATATTCGTATTCTTTAGGTTGTCCAAGTCCGTTTTGTTTATAAGTTGACGTTTGATAAATCGGAACAGATACTGCTCCTGTTGTCTTGTCTGTTGAAATACCACCATGAATTACTTTCGTTTTTATACTTGTCATTGGCCCTTTTCTTTCTATTTTCAATCTAATATAAAGATATCACGAAAGTGTGCCCAGTGCTATAAGATTTTTTTATAGCAGAATTAACTTTTTTTATGTATAAAAAAACGAAGGACATCCTTCGTTTTTTAATATTTTCTAAATCTTTCGTAGCGTTGTTCTGCCAATTCTATTTCTGTCAGTAATGACAATTCACCAAGTGATTCTGTCAGTTGTCTCTTGAGGTTATCAATCAGATTTTCCTCAGAAATAATAGCATCAACAAGACCCATTTCTAAAAGATGTGGCGCTGTAATTTTCATCAATTCAGCCGCTTCATCACGACGTGAACCATCTTTCCAGAGAATCGTCGCAAAACTTTCTGGAGAAAGTACTGAATAAACAGCATTTTCTAAAATATATACTTTATTGGCAAGTGCAAGAGCTAATGCTCCTCCTGAACCACCTTCACCTGTGATGAAAGCAATAATTGGAACTTTAAGGTCAGACATTTCCAAAAGGTTTCTAGCAATTGCTTCACCTTGTCCACGTTCTTCTGCTTCAATTCCTGGATAAGCACCAGCTGTATTGATAAACGTAATGACTGGACGACCAAACTTTTCAGCTTGCTTCATCAGTCTTAACACTTTACGATAGCCATTCGGACTTGGTTGTCCAAAGTTAGTAGCTAAATTTTCAGCAAGGTTACGTCCTTTTTGAATTCCAATAACGGTCACAGCTTGATTATTGAAGCGAGCAATTCCGCCGACGATCGCTTCGTCATCTGTTAACTGACGGTCGCCGTGTAATTCAAAGAAATCAGTGAAAACTTTGTCAATAATATCTCTTGCCGAAATTCTGTCAGCCGCTCGTGCTTCATTAATAATGTCAGCAATATTTTTTTGTGAAACTTCACCTGTCAGTGAATCAGTTGTTTCAGACATTTTCCACCTCCGTATGAAGTTCTAAAAGAAGTGCCAATTTTTGACGTAATTCAGTCCGCTTAACAATTGCATCAACAAAACCGTGATTCAAAAGAAATTCAGCTTTTTGGAAATCATCAGGTAAAGTTTGACGGACGGTTTGTTCGATGACACGACGTCCAGCAAAACCAATTAAAGATTGGGGTTCAGCTAAAATAATATCTCCCAGACTGGCGAATGAAGCTGTCACTCCTCCAGTTGTTGGGTCAGTTAAAACTGTAATATAAAAAAGTCCTGCATTTGAATGACGTTTCACAGCAGCCGAAGTTTTGGCCATTTGCATCAATGACATAATTCCTTCTTGCATTCTTGCACCACCTGATGCCGTAAAAACAATAATCGGCAATTTTTCGGTAGTTGCATATTCAAATAAGCGTGTCAATTTTTCACCAACAACAGTTCCCATTGAAGCCATGATAAAAGTCGAATCCATAATTGCCAAAGCCGTTTTTTTCCCTTTAATTGTGGCCGTCCCAGTCATAACTGCCTCATCAAGACCAGTCCGTGCTTTTGTTGCCGCCAATTTTTCAGGATAACCTGGAAAATCCAAGGGATTTTTGCTTTCGATTCCAGTGAACATTTCAACAAAAGAATCTTTGTCAGCAACAATTGCTAACCGTTCTTTGGCTGTAATTCGGAAATTGTAATCACAATTAGGACAAACTTTATTTTTTCCTAAATCTTTTTGATAAATCGTATGTTTACAAGCAGGACATTTGGCAAAAAGTTCATCAGGAACTTCTGGCTGCTCGGCTTGCTTTTCAATAATGGAACGATTTGGATTAATTTTAATGTATTTTTTCTTTTGGAAAAGAGCCATCTTTGCATCCTTTTCTCATTTTTTTATAAATTTTACTGACAGATGAATTGTAAGCCATCTGACAATTCCGTCACTAATCTATTGATTAATCTTCTTTTTGATATTCTGGTAAGAAAATATTTCCTAAGAAGCTTGTATCATAATCTCCTGCCACAACATGTGGGTCAGAAATTAATTCTAGTTGGAAATCAACATTTGTAATGACCCCTTCAACGTCAAATTCAAGAAGGGCGCGTTGCATTTTCATCAGTGCTTCAAAACGATTTTCACCATGAACAATGACTTTAGCAATCATACTATCATAATATGGCGGAATGCTGTAACCACTGTACATAGCGCTATCAACCCGCAAACCAACTCCACCACTTGGCAAGAAAAGATTAGTAATTTTTCCTGGACTTGGTGCAAAATTAAATTTAGGATTTTCCGCATTAATTCGACATTCAATCGCATGTCCACTAAAAGTCACATCTTCTTGCTTGACAGACAATTCATTGCCATTGGCTACACGAATTTGTTCTTTTACAATATCAACACCTGATACAAACTCTGTGACCGGATGTTCAACTTGAACACGTGTGTTCATTTCCATGAAATAAAACTTACCAGAAGATTCATCAAGTAAGAACTCAATGGTTCCCGCATTTTCATAAGAAACATGCTGAGCAGCTTTAACAGCCGCAGCTGTTATTTCATTTCGTAAAGTGTGTCCAATTGCAACTGACGGAGATTCTTCAAGAACTTTTTGATTATTTCTTTGCAATGAACAATCACGTTCACCAAGATGAATCACATTTCCTTGACTATCTCCTAAGATTTGAACCTCAATATGACGCGCTGGGAAAATCATTCGTTCGATGAACATGGCTCCATTACCAAAAGCTGCTTGTGCTTCCGCTTGTGCTGCCTCAAATGCTGGAACAAGTTCCTCAACATTATTAACCTTACGAATTCCTTTACCACCACCACCAGCTGATGCTTTAAGCATGATTGGATAGCCAATTTCTTCAGCAATTTTTACTGCTTCATCAGTGGTATGAACTTCGCCCTCAGAACCCGGTGTTACAGGAACACCAGCTTTAATCATTTCTGCACGAGCATTGATTTTATCACCCATCATATCCATAACTTTTGCTGACGGACCGATAAATTTAATATTCATTTCTTCACAAAGACGAGCAAATTTTGAATTCTCAGAAAGGAATCCAAAACCTGGGTGAATCGCTTGTGCGCCTGTTGCCACAGCAGCTGACAGAATATTATTCATATTAAGATAAGACTCAGTACTTCTAGCTGGGCCCACACAAATTACTTCGTCAGCTAAATGAACATGTAAAGCATCGCGGTCTGCAGTTGAATAAATGGCAACTGTACCCACTCCTAATTCACGAGCTGCACGAATAATTCTTACAGCAATTTCGCCACGATTGGCAATCAAAATTTTATTAAACATAGATGTTCTCCATATGGGAAAATACCCCGAGCTTTTGCTCAATGGGTGTTTTGAAAGGAATGATAAAAAAGAAAGTCATTCCCAACAAAACAATTTTTTGATAAATAAAAATAACTCCGAATTTACCATAAGTAAAAAATCTTATGGTTAAAATAAATTTTTGTTTCTTAATCATAAAAAATATGATTATTTTTAAATGAAGATGAGCTATTTACCTAAGGCAGGACACAACCTGACATCTTCGATATCAGGTCACCTTGACCGTCTTTAATCCATACTCGCTACATCGCTAAAGCGATTAGTCGTAATGGTTATAAGCCTATCTCCACTTCGTTTCGCTGTCCGTTTTCTCTACTTGCTAAAGCAAGTGATAAAAAGGCAAGTACTAAAGCACTAACGCCCTAAGGCAAAAGTCAAAGTTCCTTTAGCCGCCAATTTTCCATCAACAGTTGCTTCTGCTTCAACAACCGCAATTGGACCACGACGTTTGATAAATTTAGCATGTAAGACCAATTGATCTCCGGGAGTGACTTGTTTTTTGTACTTAACATTGTCCATTCCCGCATAAAAAACAAGTTTTCCTTTGTTTTCAGGTTTAGATAATTCTAAAACACCAGCCGCTTGTGCGAGAGCTTCCATAATCAAAACCCCTGGCATTACTGGATATTGTGGAAAATGTCCTTGGAAAAATTCTTCATTAATCGTCACATTTTTAATTGCTGTAATTTCATCCTCAGCAATATCAATCACACGATCGACTAATAGAAATGGATAACGATGAGGCAAAGCCTCCATAATTTCAGTTACATTAATGTTTACTTCTGTCATTTATTCTCACTTTTCTTTTAGAGATTCACTGACAGAACTTGTCAGTAAATTCTCTGGCACCTAAACCAGAGCTGTCAGTAACTTTTACATCAAAGATAAACTGACAGAGCTTTGTCAGTAATTTTTTTATTTGATTCTCATCAAATCTTGACCAAATTCAACGACATCTTCTCCAGAAACCATAATTTCCGTGATAACTCCATCTTTTGGTGCAGGAATTTCATTCATTACTTTCATTGCTTCAATAATAAGCAAAGTTTGACCTTTTTTAACTGAATCACCAACTTTGGCAAATTCAGCCTTATCTGGTGAAGGTTTAAGATAGGCTACACCCACTAATGGAGAAGTAACTGCTTCCCCCTCAGCTTCAACAGCCGCTTCACTTGCTACGGGCGCTTCTGTACTTTCTGCAACTGGCGTTGCTTGTTGAGCTGTAAATGCAGGTGCAGTAGGTGCAGCACTTTGAGCTCCAACAAGGGCTTGACCTTCATTTTTAGAAAATGATAATTCACCATCAGCATTTTTCCAAGAAAATTCACGTAAAGTAGAACCATTGAATTGGTTCATCAAATCTTTTACTTCTGAAATGTTCATTTTTATTTACTCTCCAGTCCATTTCTTGAATGCCAATACAGCATTGTGTCCACCGAAACCAAAGTCTTGCGACAATGCAAGATTAATATCAGCAGGTTTACCTTCACCAAGAACAACATTAATTGTCATTCCTTCATCAAGTTCAGTTGTTCCAGCATTTACTGGTGCATATTGATTCAAAAGTGCTTGAACAGTTGCCACTGCTTCAATTGCACCTGTTGCACCAAGTGCATGACCGTGCAATGCTTTTGTAGATGAAACATAAGCTTTATCGCCAATTACATTGTGAATTGCTTTGCTTTCAGTTTCTTCATTGGCATGTGTTGAAGTTCCGTGTGCATTAACGTAATCAACATCAGCTGGACTTGCACCAGCTTCTTCCAAAGCCAATTTAATCGCATTTTCAGCACCCACTCCTGAAGGAGTTGTCATATGGAAAGCATCATTTGTATTTCCGTATCCAACAATCTCAGCCAAGATATTAGCGCCACGAGCTTGTGCATGTTCAAGGCTTTCCAAAATCAATACACCAGAACCTTCACCCATTACAAATCCAGAACGATTTTTATCAAATGGAATACATGCTTTTTCAGGGTCAGTTTCTTTAGTCAAAGCAGTCAAGTTAGCAAAACCTGCAATTCCAAGTTCACAAATAGCCGCTTCAGCACCACCAGCAATCATTGCATCAGCATAACCATGTTTAATTTCACGGAAAGCTGAACCAATTGAATTAGCACCAGCCGCACAAGCCGTTACTTCAGCACGCGAAACCCCACGAGCACCTGTACGTAAAGCAACGTTACCAGTTGCCATATTAGCAATAGCAAGTGGAACGTAGAGTGGTGCTACCCCTTTACGAGGGCCTTTAGCGACAATGGCTTGTGAATTTTTTTGTGATTGTTCAAGTCCACCAATCCCAGAAGCCATGATACAGCCCAAACGGTCAAAATTAGTATTTTCTTCTGTAATACCAGACATTTCCATGGCATCAAGTGCTGCATAAACCGCATAAAGTGAGAAAGTATCCATGCGTCGTGCATCTTTTTTCTGGAAATATTTATCAAATGGAAATTCTTTTACTTCTGCTGCAACAGAAATCCCTGTTGCTTCAGCATCAAAGTGAGTGATTGGACCAATTCCAGTTTTACCAGCTTTAAGATTGTTCCAAAATTCTTCTGGGCTATTTCCAATTGCACTAACTACACCATAACCAGTGATAACAACTCTATTTGTCATATTTTTATCCTCTTAATTTTAAAATTTATCAATGAATAATTTACATTGAAACTCCACCATCAATGGTAAGTACTTGTCCAGTCATATATTCTTGTTCAGCCAAGAATTGAGTTGCTGTTGCAATTTCTTCAGGCATTCCAAAACGTTTCATTGGAATTTGCCCCTTCATTGCATCTTTAACTTTATCAGAAAGAACTTCAGTCATATCTGATTCAATAAATCCTGGAGCCACAGCATTGACACGAACATTTCGTGCCGCAACTTCTCTAGCAATTGATTTTGTCAAACCAATAAGTCCTGCTTTTGAAGCGGCATAATTTGCTTGCCCAGCATTTCCCATAAGTCCAACAACTGATGAGATATTAATAATTGCTCCAGAACGAGCTCTGGTCATCGGTTTCAATACAGCCTGTGTCATATTGAAAGCCCCAGTCAAGTTGATTTTAAGAACAGACTCAAAATCTTCTTCTGACATTTTCAAAGATAATCCATCACGAGTAATCCCTGCATTGTTTACCAAAATATCTACCGAACCAAGAGTTTCAATCGCTTCTGCAACCATTCGTTTTGCATCTTCTGATTTTGAAATATCACCAGAAATACCAACTGCTTTAACACCATAGGCTGTAAATTCAGCTAATAATTCTTCTGAAATTGCTGAACGACCATTAATAATTAGATTAGAACCCGCTTTAGCAAATTGAAGCGCAATTGCTTTACCAATTCCACGTGTTGAACCAGTCACAAAGACATTTTTATTTTTAATTTCCATTATTTAAGATATGAGCCTGCCTAAGAAGTTTTAGCACTTTAGTACTAAGATTTCAAAAGGACAAACTCAATTCCTTTCTTCAATTTTACTGATTAATCAAAGCTTCAAATGAAGCTAAATTTTCAACATTAGCAATTTCTGCATTTTTATCAATTTTTTTAATGAAACCTGAAAGTACTCTCCCAGGACCAACTTCAATAAAACGAGTCGCCCCTAGTTTTTGCATTGTTTCAACAGATTCATAAAAACGAACTGGTTCCATGACTTGACGCGTCAAAAGTCCTTTGACTTCATCATTTTCCATTACTTTAGCACTCGTATTTGAGATTAATGGTAATTCAAAAGGTCTAAAATCAATTTTATCAAGTTCCAAAGCCAATTTTTCAGATGCTGGTTTTAAAATTGCTGTATGGAAAGGTCCTGAAACTTTTAATTCAATAAGTTTACGAACTCCGGCTTCTTTTAGCAACTCAACAGCATAATCAACCGCCTCAACTTCACCACCAATAACAATTTGTGCGGGCGTGTTATAATTTGCTGGACTCACAATACCGCCTTTAAATTCGGCCGCTTTCTGGCAAATTTCTTCAATCAAGGCTGGGTCTGTGTTCATTACAGCGACCATTTTACCAGAACCAGTCGGTGCAGCTTCTGTCATATATTGACCACGTTTAGCTACAAGCTTAACTGCTTCTTGAAAATCAATGATTCCTGATGCTACCAAGGCAGAATATTCACCAAGACTAAGACCAGCAACAAGGTCAGGTTTAATCCCATTCTCACTTAACAAACGTAAAATAGCAACAGAGGTTGTTAAAATTGCAGGTTGAGTGTACTTTGTTTCATTTAGTTTTTCTTCATCATTATCAATCAAAGCTCGCAAATCATATCCTAAAGCTTGACTTGCTTCATCAAAAGTTGCTTTAACTGTTTCATATTGGTCATATAAGTCACGTGCCATTCCAAGCTTTTGTGCCCCTTGACCTGAGAATAAAAATGCTGTTTTAGTCATAATATATAGTAATCAACCTTTTGAATCAATGATTCAAAATCAGTCAATTAGAATTCCTCGTATTTTCTTTTATAAAGTTAATTATTAGTATTGTAAAATGTTTTTTATCTTAAAAAAAATGACATTCTTCAATATGAAAATTATAGGACAAGCTCAGTATATCATTACTGAGCCCCCTATACTAGAATACTATTTTGAAAATAGAACTAGTCCAACGAAAAGAAGGGGCGAAATTCGCAAAAGAATCAACTCCTTTGCTCGCTTCACCCCCATCCCGAATTATTTGTTGTTTTCTACGTATTTAACGAGGTCAGCAACTGTTTTCATATCTGCTTCTGTATCAACTTCAACGTCGAATTCGTCTTCGATGTCATTGATGATTTGGAAAAGGTCAAGTGAATCAGCGTCGAGCTCTTCAAATGAAGTTTCGAGTGTTACTTCTTCTTTTTCTTTACCGAGTTCGTCAACGATAATATCTTGTACTTTTTCAAATACTGCCATAATTTTTTCTCCTTTAATTGAGTGAAAATATTTATATTATATCCGCAAAGCGGTTTATAACCATTAGTTAGTGAAGATTTTTTAAAATCTTTTTGTGAGTCAAAGTTAGCTGATAATGTTTTCTTATATAGACAACTTAAGAAAAACTTGCTAAACTTTGAAGCTCTTATAAATTAATAATTGCTGTACCCCAAGTGAGTCCACCGCCAAATCCTGTCAAGACGACTTTAGTTTGACCGTCCAAACTAAATATACCATTTTTTACGGATTCTGACAACAATATAGGGATACTTGCTGCCGATGTGTTACCATATTCTTGCATATTTTGAAGGAACTTTTGGCGCGTCACACCAAGCTTTTTAGCCATTTTATCAAGGATTCTTGAATTCGCTTGATGAAGGAGATAATAATCTGCTTCTTCAGCAGACAAATTAGCTTTTTCTAAAGTTGCCTGGATATTTTTAGGAACATCACGTACGGCAAAATCAAAAATTGCTCGCCCTTCCATACTCAAGTTTGAACTTTCGTATGAGACAGAGGCAAATGGAGTTTGGATGTCAGCATAACTAGAAAGTAAACTGTTCCCACGACTTCCATCTGTTTGCATTTTTTCAGCAAGAATCAGAGGTTGACTCGCGCCAGCTTCAATAAGCACACCAGCAGCTCCATCTCCGAAAAGAACAGCAGTTGATCGGTCTGACCAATCAATTACTTTTGAAAAGACTTCTGCGCCAATGACAAGCCCTCGTTGATATGCTCCTGAGGAAATTAATTTTTCCGCTGTTGATAGAGCAAAGACAAAGCCTGAACAAGCCGCAGTCAAATCGTAAGCAAAAGCATTAACTGCTCCTACTTGAGCTTGAACCCGTGCCGCGGTTGAAGGCATCAATGAGTCCGGAGTTACTGTAGCAACAATGATGAAGTCAATCGTTTCTGGGCTTAAGTTTGAATCGCTAATCAACTGCTTAGCAACTTTAGCTGCTAAGTCTGAGGTGTTCTCTCCAGTTGAAATATGGCGATTTTTAATTCCTGTCCGACTGTAAATCCATTCATCATTAGTATCCATTATTTTGGACAAGTCATCATTAGATACCACATTTTCAGGCACATAGTGTGCCACTTGCGTAATTTTCGCAAAAGTCATTATTTCATATTCTCCAAAGAATCGTGTAAGGTTGCAAGTTCACCAGCCAATTTATTTTCAGTAGTTCCATAAACGCTATCAAATAGATTATCTGTAATCGTATGGAAAAATTCACGGTGAGTTGCACAAAGCTCATCACCCTTCGATGTCAGTATAATGTGAGTCACTCGTCTGTCCGCTGTAGAACGCTTGCGTTCAATATATCCCTTATCTTCTAATCGATTGAGGGTAATTGTAATTGTTGACAAGGCCAATTTTTGATTTTTGGCAATATCTGTCGCACGACAAGTTCCTAGCGTATGAACCAGTGTCAAAATTTGTAATTCTTTTACTGTTACATCTGAATAAGCTGAGTCCTTTAAAAATTGCTCCTCTAATATCATAAAATCATGAAAGAGTTGAATCAGCCATTCATTCACCTTATCAAAATCTGTTTTCATCTGTCATCCTCTTCATTATTTAGATGTGAGTCCGACTTTAGACATTACGAAAAAAAAGAAATTGAAATCAATAAAACCCCCTTATGAAATTTTATTATTACATTTAGATAGGGGATAAACTGATGCAAAAAAACATCATCAACTTACCCCCTGATTTATTATTCTATTTTTTCTTTCTCGCAAGATGAACTCAATTTGTTTTTATATTGCAAATGGTTTTCTGTATCAAATTATATTATTTTTTAGAATGATTTGCAAGTAATAATTTTTAGAAAACATCATCATTGCTCAATTTTTATAAAAAATATTAGTTTCTGTCAGTAAAATTTGCCTTCCCAAACTACTGACAGAAATAATTTCAACAAAAAAAGTTACTGACAGAAAATTTAAAGTTTTCATCAGTAACTTTTGAATACATTAGGCAGGATTGCTGGCAATAATTTCTAATTGACCAGACAAATTCCATTTTTCAATGTTGCTTGGTAAGATGAAATGAGCTCCTTTTTCAACTGGATATTCATTTCCATCAACTATTAATTTTCCTTGACCATCAAGTACAGAAACTAAAGTGTAATCTACAACTTTGGTAAATTCATGGTCACCATGAATTTGCCATTTATAAACATCAAAGAAATCTGATTTCACAAGAGTTGTAATTTCTGCATCAGCAAATTTTTCAGTTTTAACTTGATTTTCAGGAACTTTGTCGCCCGGAATATTCAATACATCAATTGATTGTTGAATATGTAATTCACGTAGATTTCCTTGGTCATCTTTACGGTCGAAATCATAAACACGGTAAGTTGTATCAGAAGATTGTTGTGTTTCAAGAATAACAATTCCAGCACCGATTGCGTGCATTGTTCCTGACGGAACATGGAAGAAATCTCCTGTTTTCACTTTTACCTTACGTAACAAATGATCCCAATCACCAGATTTAATCATTTCTGCTAATTCTTCACGTGATTTAGCATTATGTCCATAGATAATTTCAGCACCTGGTTCAGCTGAAATAATGTACCAACATTCAGTTTTTCCAAGTTCACCTTCATGTTTTTGTCCATATTCATCATCTGGATGAACTTGCACAGAAAGCCAGTCATTGGCATCTAAAATTTTAGTTAGTAAGGGAAAAACTTCTTTTTTACTATCACCAAACAATTCGCGGTGACTTGCGTATAATTGGTCAAGTTTTTGACCTTTAAATTCGCCATTAGCAATTGTTGACACACCATGTGGATGAGCAGAAATAGCCCAATATTCACCAACTTTGTCTGATGGCAAATCATAGCCAAACTCTTTCAAATGGTCGCCGCCCCAGATTTTTTCTTGCAAAACTGAGTTCAAAAACAATGGTTCTTTCATAATTTCCTCCAAATGAGCAGATTTTATTCGCTTTCATTTCACAATGTCTATTATATCACAAAATTTATCTAGAACAATTCTGTCAGTATTTTTATGACAAAAAAAGTTACTGACAGAACTGTCAGAATGTATTCAACCTAAAGAATACACTCAATTTTTTCGTCAGTAACTTTTTTAATTAATATTCTGATTTATTGTTAAGCCCACGAAGAAGCTCATCAATTTTTGAACCATATTCAACAGATTCATCTTTTGCAAAAGTTAAATCTGGAATTTTGAAAATGGTCATGCGTTTTGCCAATTCACTTTTGAAAAGACCGGTTGCTTTTTTCAAAGCAGTTGCGGCTTTTTCATTATCAGAGGCAAGATTTGACAAGAGGCTATAATAAACAGTCGCTTGACTCAAATCACCAGTCAATTGAACATCAGTGATATTTACATCTTGAACACGTGGATCACGTACTTTATTTCGTAAAATATCATTGATTTCGCGTTGAATTTCTACAGCGACACGGTCGCTACGAAAAGAATTTCCCATTTTCTCCTCCTATTTTTTCGTTTAAAAATGTAGATAAATGATTTTTAAATCACTTTTCCACACCCACATTTAAAATGAGTAAAAGCTCCCAGAAACAATAAACTTAAATAAAATTCATCATTTTTAACCAGTCGCCCTCACCTTTTATTTAACTGAGTTCACCTTCTTAGAAGTCTGTGAAAATAGACAAAATAGAATCTACACTACGCGTATAACCATATTTCTCTATCTACGCTGTCCATTCTCGCTAAACTGCTAAAGCAGTTAGTCGAAGTAGCAATTATCATAACTTCTGGACAGTCGAGCTCACACCTTATTATTTACGTTCGATTTCAACCATTTTGTAAACTTCAAATGTATCATCAATTTCAACATCGTTGAAGTCTTCAACCATCAAACCACCTTCTTGAGCATTTCCGACTTCTTTAACGTCATCTTTGAAATGTTTAAGACTGGCAATAGCTCCATCATGAATCACGACACCTTCACGAATGACACGGACAGAAGCATCACGGGCAACTTTACCACGAATAACCATAAATCCGGCAATTGTACCAACTTTAGAAACGTTGAATGTTTCGCGAACAATTGCTTCACCAATGATTTCTTCTTTGAACTCAGGATCAAGCATTCCACGCATCGCTGTTTCAACTTCTTCAATTACTTTATAAATGATGCTGTGCAAACGAATATCAACTTCTTCTTGAGCCGCTTGTTCACGTGCAAGACCAGTTGGACGAACATTGAATCCAATGATAATCGCATTTGATGCTGCTGCAAGTGAAATATCAGACTCTGAAATTGCCCCAACAGCTGAATGGACGATATCTACTTTCACACCTTCAACTTCAATTTTTTGAAGTGAAGCAGCAAGCGCTTCTGCAGAACCTTGAACATCCGCTTTGATGATAATGTTAACAGATTTAGTTTGACCTTCTTTAAGAGTATCAAAGAGATTGTCCAAGTTAACACGACGTGTATTTTGACGTTTGATCAATTGAGCACGTTTAGCACGTTCTTCCCCAGCCGCACGAGCTGCTTTTTCATCTTCAAATACTGCGAAGTGATCACCAGCTTGTGGTACGTCAGAAAGTCCAGTTAATTCAATTGGAGTTGACGGACCAGCTTCTTTAATACGACGTCCGAGGTCATTTGTCATTGTACGAACACGACCATATGTGTTTCCGACAACAATTGGATCTTGAACATGAAGTGTTCCTTGTTGTACCAAGAGAGTTGCAATTGCCCCTTTACCTTGGTCAAGACGTGCTTCAACAACAGTACCAATGGCACGAACAGTTGGGTCAGCCTTAAGTTCTTGCACTTCTGCCACAAGAAGAACTGTATCTAACAATTCATCAAGATTTTGGTTAAATTTAGCCGAAATTTCAACAAATTCTGAACCATTTTCTGGATCCCAAGCGACTGGGAACACACCATGTTCAGTCAATTCTTGTGTTACACGTTGTGGATTTGCACCTGGTTTATCAATTTTGTTAATTGCAACAATAATTGGCACCCCAGCGGCTTTAGAGTGATTGATTGCTTCAATTGTTTGTGGCATTACACCATCATCAGCAGCAACTACAAGGATTGTAATATCTGTGACAGAAGCACCACGAGCACGCATAGAAGTGAAGGCTTCGTGACCTGGCGTATCAAGGAAAGTAATTTTCTTACCATTCGATTTGATTTGGTAAGCCCCAATATGTTGAGTGATACCACCTGCTTCACCCTCAGTCACACGAGATTCACGGAAACGGTCAAGCAAAGTTGTTTTACCATGGTCAACGTGTCCCATAATTGTAACAACAGCTGGGCGTTCAACCATGCTTTCTTCTTTAAGATAACCATCTTCAACAAACAAACGTTCAATATCTGATTTATCTTCTTCAACTTTTTTGACTGGTGTTACACCATAATCCATGAGAATCAACTCAATTGTATCTTCATCAAGTGATTGGTTTTGATTGACCATTGTTCCCATCATGAAGAGTTTTTTGATAATTTCAGCTGGTTCGCGTTTGATTGATTTAGCAATATCTTGAACATTCATTCCTACTTCATATTCAAGACTTTCTGGTAATTCATGGAATTTACGTTGAGTTGCTGGAACACTTGAAGATTGGTTGTTTTGGTGACGACCACGACCACCTTTTTGATTCCAGTTTGAATTACGCGCATTACGAACTTGATTACGATTATCATTTACGCGAAGTGGACCACCTTTACGGTTACCATCTTTTGTATTATCGCGGTTATTATCAGATTTTTTACGGTCACGGTCACGACGGTTTGTTTTACCAGAAGTAGCTGGTGTAAACGAATCTGTTGCTGGTGCACTACCTGATGAAGCGAATTTGTCACGTTTTTGACCTTGATTTTGTCCTTGACCAGATGAACGGTTCTTATCATAATGGTTTCCACCTTGACCATTCCCATTTTGGTTAGGACGGCGATTATCATTACGATTATTTCGGTCATTACGATTTTTGTCGAATTTTTTCTTTTCAGGACGAGCTGCCGCTTGTTCTTTTTTGATATCTTCGGCACGTTTAATAACTTTGATTTGAATTCTTGGTTTTTGAGTCAATGATTTTTTCTTTTCTTCAGTAACAACTGGTTCTTTTTTATCAGCAACATTTTCTGGTTTTACTTCAGCTTTTGACGTTGCTGTGTTATCTTTTGTTTCTACTTTTTCAACTTTTGGCTCAGATTTAGCTTCAACTTTTGGTTCAGCTTTTTTAACTGGTTCACTAGCTTTAGGTTTTTCTGTAACAACAGGATGTTCAGTTGATGCAACTTCTACTTTTGCTGCTTTTTCAGCTTCTTCTTTAGCTTTAATTCTTGCTAAAATTGCTGGGTCCTCAACAACTGCTTTTCCAGCAAATGTGCGTGGATGGTCTTCCTTGTTTTTCTTTGCTGACTCAGCAGCTTTTGGTTGACTTTTTTTAACAGGTTTTTCAGCAACTTTAGCAGTTTGGTCAGTGCCTGTTTTTGCACTTTGAATGATTTTTTCTGCTTGTTCTGCTGTTACAGAACTTGAATGTGATTTCACTTCAAAACCGAGAGTTTGTGCTGCCGAAACAAGTTCAGCATTTGTTAATCCAGTTTCCTTAGCAATTTGGTTTATACGTTTTTTATCAGACAATCTTTGTCCTCCTTATATCATCAATTGTTCATGAGGCTCTCCATTTTCTTTGCAAATCCATCGTCCACAAGTGCAATAACCTTGCGATTTTGTCCTATGGCGTGCGATAATTCTATTTCTGTAAAGAGTGTTGAGACAGCAATCTCATAATAATTTGATTTATCAGTAATTCTTTTACTCAAATTTGCTGCGGCATCATTGGCAAGAAAAACTAATGTAGCTTTACTGCTTTGAATTGATTTAATCACCAATTCTTCACCACTAATAATTTTTCCAGCTCGTTTTGCAATTCCTAGTAAATTTGAAATTTGTTGTTTTTTATCCATCTTTAGTCGTAGTCCGGCGCTAAATCAGCGGAATAGGTTGCAGATTCAAGTTCTCGTCGAGCAACAAGGTGTTCAACATAAGTGATTAACTCATCATAGAACTCATCAGCAATTTTAGTTTGAAAAGCTCGGTCAAAAACACGTTTTTTCTTAGCTTCTCTTGCTTCTTTATTCAAAATGGCAATATAAGCTCCGCGTCCATGTGCTTTACCAGAAGGGTCAATTGAAATTTCTCCCTCTTTATTATAAGCAATCCGTAACAAATCCTTTTTGGGAAATTGTTCATTCGAGACTAAAGATTTTCTCATTGGAGTTTTTTTCTGTTTCATCGAAAATCCTCAAAATTTCTGTTGAAAAAATGACTGACAGCCAATTTCTTGACCACTAGAATATCAGCCATTTTACTGACGGACCTATAAAAAAGAAATTTTCAGCACCTTTGTGCTTTTTCTAAAATATTATTTTCTGTCAGTAAATTTTCAAGCTTTTAAAATTTATTCTTCACTTTCGCTAACTTCAGGTGTTTCAACAACTTCTTCAACTACAAGAGTTTCGTCAACTTTAGTTGTTGGAATTTCTTCCCCATCTTCACCCACGAATTCATAATCATCCAGATTGAATTCATCAGCCGCTTTAATATCAATTTTACTGTTTGTAACATGTGCAGCAAGACGAACATTTTGACCACGTTTACCAATGGCAAGTGACAATTGGTCGCGCGCAACAACTGCTAAACTTGAACCGTCAGCAGTAATCAAAACTTGTTCAATACGAGCAGGTTTTAAAGCATTGGCAACAAGTGTCGCTTTATCTTCTGACCATTCAATGATATCCATTTTTTCACCCGCAAGTTCGCGAATGATTCCTTGGATACGTGAACCTTTAGCCCCAACCATTGTACCAATTGCATCAACATTTTCATCATGACTTTGAACGATGACTTTAGCACGGTCACCAGCATCACGAGCAATTGATTTGATTTCAACAGTTCCATCAAAAACTTCAGGAATTTCTTTTTCAAACATACGTTTGAGCATATCAGGCGCAGTACGTGAAATGAAGACACGAGTTCCTTTTGGAGTCAAGACAACATCAGTAACATAAACTTTTACACGGTCTCCCACATGGAAGTTTTCTTGTGGAATTTGGTCTTTCTTAGTCAAAAGAGCATCAACACGGCCAAGATTTACATAAACGGCACGAGCATCAACTTTTTCAACTGTTCCTTGGATGATTTCATCTTTGTAACGGCTATATTCGTTATAAATAATTGTGCGTTCTTCTTCACGCATTTTTTGCATGATAACTTGTTTAGCAGCTCCAGCAGCAGTACGAGCAAAATCTTTTGGTTTTTCTTCAAACATAATTTTGTCGCCAATTTCATAGTGAGGATTTAATTCATGCGCATCCTCAAGTGAAATTTCAAGACGACTATCGAAAACTTCATCCACGACTTCACGAGTCGAATAAACATTGAAGTTTCCTTTCTTTTCATCAAAGATAACTTTAACATTTTGTGCTTGACCATATTGACGCTTGTAAGCTGCTGTGATAGCTTGCTCAATCGCTTCAATAACAATCTCAGATTTGATTCCTTTTTGCTCTTCTAACATTGCAAAGGCGTTCAGCATTTCTTTGCTCATTTTTTTCTCTCTTTCTTTTTATAAGAAAATTTCATTTTTAATATAAGCTAAGTTCGACTACCTTGAATCAAGGAAGTTCTACATTTTCGCCTAACTCAAGGAAATCGAACTCAGCTTCTAATTATTGATTCTCTTTAGAAAAATCAATAAATCCTGTCATATCTTTAAAATTTAACCATCGTTTGTGCTTTTGCAACAGCAGATAAAGGAATTTCAATATTTTTATGACGGGTCTTATCCAAGACATCTACCACTAAAGTTTCTCCATCAAAGCTTACCAAATCACCAGTAATTTCTTTTTCATTATTGATTTTTTGATAAAGTTTAACGAAAATATACTCACCAACTGCACCCGCAAAATGCTCAGCTTTACGCAAAGGACGTTCAGCTCCTGGACTTGCAACCTCTAGTAGATAACCTTCTGTTGGAAACGGGTCTGGACTAATGGTATCAAGCAAAGGTGAAATGATTTCACTCAACTCAGCCGTCTCATCAATTTCGATTCCGCCTTCTTTATCCACCAGAATTGAAAGCATCATATCTCCACCAAATTTTTCCCATTCAACTGCAAACAGTTCAAAAGGTTGAGGAATATGAGGTCTAATGAAATCTTCTACAATTTTAACAACATCATTCATAGGCAATTCTCCTTTCATAAAATACAAAGTTAAAGTCAACTTCTATTTTAAAAACACAAGAGAAGGAGCGCCCTTACGAACGCTCCTTTCTAATAGTTTATTTATATTTATTATAACACGTTTCAAGTAAAAGTCAAGCACACATTTTAAATTTTTTATTAAGCCATTTTCATTAGTCTAAAGCCAGTTTATCCTTGAAAAAGCCTATCTCGAAGAGTACAATAAAAATTGTTGTAAAAATTATCCGTAATTAACTTAGGGAGTTAACAAATATGAAAATTTACCTGCAATTATTAATCATTTTTGGCTTTTCTTTTATTGGAAATGTCATTTCAAACGTCTTTCGTTTACCAGTTCCAGGCTCTATTCTAGGAATGATACTACTTTTCCTCGCATTACAATTCAAAATTCTTGAATTTCGTCATGTTGATGAAGCCGGCAGCTTTCTTATCAATAATATGACCATTTTATTTTTGCCAGCCGGTGTTGGAATTATGGCCAAATGGAATTTGATTAGCCACTTTTGGGCACAAATCCTCTTGATTGTTGTTGGAGCACTCGTTATAAATATGCTCATCTTAGGAAAATTAGTTGAATGGATTAAAGTTAAATTTGAAGGCGATTATGTCGCTTTAAAACCAGATACTACCGTCACTTCTTCCACTGAAGACCAATAATTTGGAGCATATAAAATCATGAATATTATCACTACCGACCCTCTCTTTGGCTTTGTCCTTACCGTTCTTGTCTTTATGATTGGAGTACGAATTAATGAAAACTTTCGTAAGCCTTGGACAAACCCACTTCTTTTTGCGACTGTCGTAATAATCCTAATTCTCTCACTAGCTCATATCCCTTATAAAAACTATTATATCGGGGGTTCAATTATCAATGACCTTATTGGACCTAGTACCGTTGCTCTTGGAATTCCTCTCTATAAAACTTTCCACTTGATGAAACATCACGCGCGCTCAATTGTTAGCTCAATTGCTATTGCGGCTCTAGTCAACTGTATTTTTACCGCCCTTTGTGCTAAGTTTTTCAGCCTTAGTAAACTCGCTTCTCTTTCAATTTTCCCTAAATCAGTAACCACTGCAATGGCTATGGGAATTTCAGATAAAATGCATGGTGTTGAACAAATTACCGTTGTTGTCGTTGTTGCTACAGGAATCCTCACAAGCGTGCTGGGCGGCCCTCTCTTAAAACTCTTTAGAATTACTGACCCAGTTGCACAAGGGATTGCCCTCGGAGGAACTGGACATGCTGTCGGAACCGGAACAGCGATTGAACTTGGAAAAACCCAAGGTGCAATGGCAGCTCTTAGTATCGGAGTGACTGGTATTATGTATGTGATATTTGCTCCAATCATTGCCAAAATCATTCTTGGCTATTAAAAAACTCCTATATAAATAAATAAGGTTGAACATTTAATTGTCCAACCTTATTTATTTAGCTAAATTTAATCATTTTATTTAACTTCTTCTTCTTTTTTTCTGCGTTTTTTTAAGCAGATAATAATCAGAAATAAGACAAAACCATAAGAAGTTAATAAAAGAGAACTAGCTACACCAGTTTTTGGTAATAATCCAAAAACTTTTTTTGATGAATCATCCTTACTTTTAGGAGCTTTAGGAACTTCAATTGGTTTAGGAGCAGGCTTAGGTTTGTTTGGAGGTCCGGTTTTTTCCTTATCAACACTAGATTTAGGATAAATATAAACTTCATTTAATCCTGAAACTGGAGCCTTGATTACCAAGGGTAAAGCTGCTTTCAGCAAACCTTTCTGAGGGTTAGTTTGTTCTTCAATCAAATAATAACCATCAGACACAGATAAACTAGCTACTCCATTAGAGTCAGTCGCCAAATCAGCAACCTCTTTTAAAACTGTATAACTTGATGGCGGTGGATTTGTTGCCTTAAGTTCTGAACCATCCCCAGTAGGTGAAATTTCATAAACTAAATAATGAATTCCAGAAAGAACTGACAGTTCGTTTCCTAAATTATCCAAGGGGAGGTTATTAATCTGTAGTCCATCATTTGTCGTCTGATTCTCGCTAAAACCTGTCGCTCCAGGGCTTAGGCCATATTTTACAATAATTAAGCGACTATCAGCAAAAGCTTTTTGACTGACAAGTCCCAAAAACAAAAGCAAAGTGACTATTAAGAACCCCATTAACTTGCTACTTTTTGTCAATTATCCCTCCCCCTTTCTTTAATTTATTAATATTCAAGCATTTAATATACTTTATATATCCCAATGCTTCTTCTGTTTTCAAAACATACTGCATTATTTTCTTATCACTAGTAAAAGCAGGGCCTACGACAAGCGCATGTTTTTCATCCCCATAACCTTGTTTCTCATTAATATAATTTTGCCAGTTTTCCGTTTTATCTTTAAATATCCAGCGGGACAACTTTTTAATTCTTTTTAATCGATAAACATTTAAGAAAAGCTCTTCTGAGTTCAGCTTTTCTTTTTGAGCAAATTCATCTAACCACTGAAACGCTAGTTTCTTAGAATCAGTTAAATAAAAACCTTCACCAAAATCTCCTACCAATTGTCCATCAGAAAGAACAGGTTTTTCAATTTTTCTAGCAGCAACATGGTATAAGTTCCGCTTTCTCCCAAAGAGTAACCATAAAAGATAGACTAATCCAAGAAACATTAAGAAAGCAGACCCAAACATCACCCAAAAATTATAACCAAACTGATTGCGTTGAATATCTTCTTGTGGCGTAACCTTTGATAATGCTGTTCTTTCACCAGTAACTAGTAATCTTTTGTTATTAATACCTGTTGGATAACAAGTGACTAAAGTCACCAAATCTCGTCCTTTTTCAATACTCAAAGATGAAACTTGATTGGGAGCAACGATGCGAATATCATTAATCTTGTATTTTAGAGTGAGATTCAAAACATGAAGATAAAAGATATCACCATTTTTGAGTTTATCTAGATTAGTAAATAAAGTATCATTCACTCGCCCAGAATGAGCAGGTAAGACAGCATGACTATTGATTCCTCCAATTGGCAAAGAGGATTGAGGCACATGTCCAACCCCTAGTCCCAAAATTTTTTCAGAATCTCCAGGATAGATTGGAATATCATTGACTTTAATCTGAGGAATCGTGATGAAATCCATCATTCCCGTAGTATCAATTTTTAAGACATTGTTATAGTTAGGAATTGGCTTATTCCAAGCAATATGCTGACTTGCATCATAGATATATTCATTGTAAAGTTGCGCGTTATAAAGCTGTGCTTGACTAAGCAATTCCTTTACTTTAGCACTTCCTATATTTGAAAGATTTTTTTCATCGTATTTCTGAACAGATTTGATATTTTGCTGTCCTGCCAAATAGTTAACAACAATCGGGTAGAACAACAATCCAATAGCAATTATCCCAAGAATAATACTCAGTAAATTTCGGAAACTGAAGCCCTTTTTACGGGAGGTTTTTGGTTTTTTCTTTGCCATCATCCCCTCCTAATCTACAATATCAATTTGGCTAGTTTACCACTTCCATTAAAGATAAAGTTTTTTATTTCACAACTTCTTCTTCGTTATCTTTACGACGTTTAATAGCAAAAGCAATCACCCCTGAAACAGTTGCAATAGCAATGATTCCCGCTAAACCTTGTCCACCTGTAAATGGTAATGCAAATGGTTTATTATTGGTAATTGTAGTATCAGTAGCAGCTGGTGCTGTGCTTGCGGTGACGGCACCAGTCAGGTTAGCTGCTGTGGTAACACTAGGAAGTTGATAACCTGTTGGAGCGGCAACTTCGACAAGATAGTAATTCGTTGTGTTACTGCCATCTGTGTTATTATCAACCAAGTTCAAGCCGTTAAAGGTTGCAATCCCATCTTTACCCGTAGTGAATGTTACTGGTGCAGTTGCACTTGTATTTGCATTTCCTGAAGTATCCCCAGTGACAAAAGCCGCTTTACTTGAAGTTAGATTTGTTACTGTTCCACCTGAGGCTGAGTTATTAAAATAAGCTGCATTCGCTTCAACAAAATCTTGGGCATCCTCTTTATTATCAGCACGTACAACAGTAAAAGTTGCTCCTGCCAAAACTGCTTTAGTTGAAGCATCTGTTTTAGTCATTTCAAGGCCACCCACGTTAAGTGTTGATTTAACTGCTGCCGTCGTTGAAAGATCTGCTCCATAAGCGTTAGTGATTGTCGTGGTAGCTGAATCTGTCGCACTACCAATGGCGCTTTTAACCGTTGATGGAATGATAATATTCAAAGCACCATCTGCGTTACCAAGCAAGCTTGCTGCGTGTTGTTGACCAGCCATTGTCAAAGTAACCACGATTTTTCCATTGCCATCGTTTGTGATTGTATAGTCAGTTGTCGGAGTCAAAGTACCCACTTTTGTTCCACTTCCATTTGTAACATTTACAATTACCGTACTTACTGTTACTGTTGAGCTGTTGACCAGATTATTAGGCAATTGATCGGTAACAATATATGTACCTGTGCCCCCTGTAGTCCCGTTTCCGTTGTTTGTTTGTGAAGAATCAAAAACTGTATTCACATTCCAATTCACAGTATTTCCAGCTGCCGCAGTTGTCGTATTTTGATTATCAGACCCATTTGTCCATGTTCCATTAGCCAGATTTTCATTTCCGGCATTGTTGTCCGTATTTGTGAGCGTTTGGTCAGAATTTCCCGTCGCATTTGGATTAGCAATTTGATTTGGTGTTTGACCATTGAAATTATCATCCGCATTTGTTGTCGCACTCGTTCCTAAACCTGCTGAACTTGACATATCTAGTTTTGGATAAACGTTAACAATACCCGCTTGGCTGTCTTCGTGGCTGACTTGGACGATAAAATCTCCAACAGTTGTAATCCCGTTGACTGTTGTCACTTGATGAAACAGATAATAACCATCGGTCAAGCCAGTGAAATCAGCAAGACCAGATGCATCTGTAGTGACTGGAGCTACAGAAGTTGTATCTGTAAATGAAGGATCAGTCACACCAGTCGGAACACCCGTCCCTACATATTTTGTTGCTGAAAAAGTCACATTTGCCATTGTGCTTGGAGTTGAACCTTCAAGAGTTGTTTGTTGGCTACCGTCGTTTTTGGTGCTTCCAGTATTTCCTGCTTGTCCTCCTGTTTGATTATTAGCAATCCCACTATCATTAACAGGATTGCCATCGGAATCTACAAGTCCGTTATTTTGCGTAGGATTTTGATTCCCAGCTGCTGATTGAGCATAGATAGCCACTTCGCCATTTGAGACTTGGTCCGCTACATTAGTTGTTTTCGCATTGACAGTTGCAAGTCCACTAAATCCTGCAAGAGTACTCAAAGCAAGTAAGCTAACGCTTGCCAAAGCAAAGTTTTTATTAAGTGAGTTAAGTTTCATTTGTTTATCTCCATTTTTATTTGATTGAGTTGTGAGTAATTAAGTTAAAAATATACTCAAGCTTTTGGAACGGTCTTTTATTTTATGTGAAATAGGGATTTCTTAACTAGAATTTCCTCTTATTTTTTTATCATTCGTTTGTCCCCTTTCGCTGTGCTTGTGCTAAATGAGTCCGATTTTTTGTATGGAATATTTTTGCGTAAGGACGAGTGTGTCGAGAAGTTAGGTAAATATTTGATCGTTTATTATCATTTTTTCCTAAAATCTCCTTGTTAATAACTTCAAGATCCATTTCTGCTTTACGTCGTTGACTAAAGTAGAATCCAAGTGCCCCAAAGGCCGCCAATCCTATCATCAAATATAGGAATTGATTACCAGCTCCACCTGCAAAAGGAAGTACAAAATTAGTAACTGTCAACTCTGTTGTTGATTTAACATAGTCGCTTGTGGTCGCTTGGCCAGAATTTATAAAATCGCCAACTGTATGTCCACCTGAAGCTGTAGTTGTTTGCCAATTTGTATAATCAACTAAACCTTGGGCAGTTAAAGCATAATAATTTTCTATATAGGCTCCTTCTTGAAGTTTATTTGTCGGTAGGGTGATATCAGAATTATTTACCCAAAGTATGTTCCCCGAGCTATCAGTGATAAGAACACCGATTGCATCTCCGTTAACTATTGGATTTGTTCCAATATTTTCTACTGAGCTTCCATCAGCATTACTGGCCCCTACTAGATCAGAAGATGGATTGTAAGAAGCGGCGCGTGGAATGATATGATGATTATTTGTTGTAATTGCTGTTGCATCTTGCACTTCTAGAGTAGTCTGACTTGTTACTGTATCATTTGCCAAACTTGTCGCATCTAATGTTTGCAAAAACTGTGATACTGTCCCACCAGAATGACTAGGAAGCCAGTTAGTATAGGCTTGAACACCAAGGTAATTGAGAGCATAGTAATTCTCGGTATAAGTTCCAATTGAAAGTTGCAGTGAATTTGTTGCATCACCCCAATAGTCTGTTTGTCCTCCAGTGATATTTACAATCGCGTTATAGCCATTGATTGCATAACTTAAGCCATCATCGTCCGCACCATCTATATCGGTACTTGATGTAATTTCACTACTTGGAATATAATTTGTTGCAGGATTAACATGCTGACCTGAAGTGGAATTGCTTGTAATTGTAGTCTGGTCAACTGTCATCAACAAATGAACCAATTGTGTTCTATTACTCTTTGTCCCAGCTAAAACATAAGGATGAGCAGCTAATAAATCAGAAAAGGTTTTATAAGTTGTTGTTGGAGCTGAATTTGTGGCTGTAGTTGTTGTCCCCTCTTGATACTGATAGCCGGTAACGATATATTTAATACCTGTTGCACCATCAGTATATGTGACATTATCTGTTGTACTTAAAGTATTACCAGTAAGAGAATTCATATTATCAATGACTTGACTCTGATAATTAGTTGTTGTCGAACCTCCCAAAATTGAACCTACAGTTGGAGTAAAACCTCCTTGTGCAACATTTAGAGGATCATTATCAGGATTAGGGTCAATCGAAATAAACCAAGTTACATTTACAGTGTTAGGTGCCAATTGAATATAATACTGGTTACCAGTAGGTGCATAGACTTGTCCACTTGGCCAAGCGGCATTTGTTCCATTAGTTGTTGAGCTACTAATTAATATACCTGATGCAGATGTTCCGGCATAAATAGCTGAGATGTAATAACCTGAAGGAATTTGTGGGCTAGTATTATATCCTGTCGGTGTAGTAACACTTCCTCCTGTTGTTCCAGTTGAAGTTAAAATTGCGGGAATTGCCGGAGTATTTAATGCTGTACTAGTGTATCCATAGGTGTAAGTTGCGGTTTGTGATACTGCAGTCAAAGTAACTGTATAAGTATTCAGGGTACTTGTAGCACCAACAGTCGGATTTTGGCTTGTAAAAGCAGCTAGGGTCGCTGCCGTTGTAGCACCGGAAACTGTTGTTGTCCCATTTGATATTTGCGTAATGTTGTAGCCTGTAGGAACAGCATTTGAAAGAGCTGTTGCATAGCTAGATAACAAAGTGGTGTTTGAAAAAGGATTGTCGGTTACAACTGATGCGTCTGTTATACCAGTTGCTCCGTAAGCAATCTGATTTGGGAGATTTGCAAGGGTTGTTCCACTTGCCTTCGCCCAGTTGAATAAAACAGTTTGCTGACTTGGTGTATAGCTTACATTTAAGGCATTGGGGTTGGTTGTTCCTACAATAAAGTTAGAAACAGTTGTGGCTGAAGTATTCGTTGTGGATGCTGGGTTTGCTGCAAGAACTGTCGTTGTTGTTGCAGAATTAGCTTGATAACCTGTTGGAGCTGCTGGAACAACGTAGGTATAAGTATTATTATCTGGGCTTGTTGAACTTGGAGCAGTTAAAGCCGCACCAATCGTATCATTGACATTTGCCGTAATTGAACTTTGTGCCATAGATGGAATCGGCTTCCCTGTAACTTTATTGAGATAGTTTATAGGCACAGGTTCTGTTCCTTTTGAGCCAGTAATCGTTGCTCCATTTAAAGAAACAGAAAGATTACCATAATTCCCCCCTGTCCCGCCAACAAAACCAACTGTTAATGAATTTTGTAGATTAGTATGAGTTGTTAAGGTATAACCACCCGTTCCTCCATTGACAGCACTTGCTCCAATTAATGCTCCATTACTTGTTGTTTGAGCAATCAAATTAAATGTTAAAGTCCCTGAAGTATAGCCTGTGCTTGCAGTATTTGTTGCATCAGGAGTCCAAGTGACTGTAATAGGTTCTTGTACGGACGATGTAATAGGAGAGGCGACACCTAATGCATAGCTTGTGTCGGTTGCAAAGGTGTAGGCTGTCCCATTTTGAGTGTTGGTCACGGGACTATAGGGAGCAGCACTACCTAATGAAGGATAATTAGCAGCTTGTAAAGTTCCACTACTATCCGTATTGCGAATTGCCATTACAACTCCTGGACCATCTGTCCAACCATTTACAGTTGCAGATCCGTCAATTCCTGTCAACGAACCGGTTGAGACGTTGGATAAGTTAGAATAAAGATCGCGGCCGAGGAAAACTGTGTTAGGCAGACCTCTAATTCCAAGCCCATCATTTGTCGCCTGAGAAGATTGAGCATTTGCTGCTAACTGTGCCTTTGATGCCCCTGTTAAAATAACCCCGATGGCATCTCCTGATTTTGTGAAATCAGTCAGAGAACTTCCTGAATCAACTTTAATTGTTGACTTCAAGGTAAAACCTGTTGTTGCTGAAATAGCTGAAACTGATCCATTAAATATTCCTAAACCAACACTATTAGCTGTTGATGAAACAAGATTAATCCAATTACTTGCTACAACTGCTTTACCATATAAAGCATAGTTTGAAGAATTAGCAAATTCAGTTCCAGAGTAGGTATGTCCTCCTGTGTCATAACTTGTATTTCCTGGAACAAGTGTTCCGGATGAAACAGATGCTGCTTGCGCTTTCTCTGTTTTAGGTTGGAAAGCTAGGTTTCCAATAGGAAGTAGAGTTGAAGCTGTGAGAGTCAAAACGGTGGCACCATATAGCCATTTTTTCCCTGATTTCCAAGTACGAAAGCGAGTTGTTTTTACTTCATGACTGGTTGTATAACCTTTTTGATGCTTAGAACGATACATGCTTTATACCTCACTTTCTAGTTATTCATCTCTTACTGAGTAGAATTTCTTTTTTTACTGAGAAAACATCTCATTTCTTTTTGTCTTGACCTCATTTTAACATTGCACTTTTATTTCATCAAGTAAAACAGAAGCAAGCTTTTTAATGTAATTAAAAACTTTCTTGCAATGTAATATTGTTTTTTTTAGAACTAAATTTAAATTATCCTCTGACTCTTTGTAAATCAATAGCTTGTAAATCACGTATTCCATAGACTTTAAAAATAAAATAAAAACCGTTCATTTAAAAGAACGGTTTTTATATGTCTTTTTTTGCAAGTAATCTTTTCGTAATATTACTTTAGCTATATTTTTTTAGATAATTATTTTTTATAAGTACATTATGATTTTAGTGCTATCATTATTTGTATTAAATTTTTGCTTTAATAAATATTTAAATAAAAAGTTCATTTTTCAGAACGATTTTCTCTTAGTATTCTTTTATCATACTGTAGCTTTAAGGTTTTTCGAAAATCTTCTGCTCCTATTTTTTTTAGAAACTTTAGTGTTTCCTGAAGCTGCATTTTCCCCTGTTTTTTATCCGTATAATAATAACAATAAAAAGATTCAGCAAAATTTATAATGACATGACTCATCACATCACCAGGCATAAAAAATTGTTTGGAAATCATCAGAATTTCTTGAGCCTTTTCCTTTTTTCGCTATCAATAAATTTAAAAATTATTTTATAAAAAAAACGATAGATCAGTACACGATAATAGAGATTATTTTCATAGTAGGCTTTATCATAGCGGAGGTCCTCTATGATATTATCAATTATGGAATTGTCGAGCTTATCTCCTATATTTGCCAGAATAGAAAGCTCGAAAAATCCCCAAAATTGAACTCCTTTTAGATAAAATTCTATTTCGTTAAGCTCCTCAATAGTCAACCGTCGGTATAGTCCTCTTGCAGAAAATGCGATTAACTTTTGCTCGTTTGAGCCCTCTTTATTGATTTCGTATATATATTGAAGTTGTTTAATATTTCTTTGATAATAAGCATGCTCAATTTCATCAAAAATCGAAATCTAATTATCCTGCTCGCCATTATTAATCATTAAACTATAGTCTAATGGAGAAACATTCATTTTTTGAAGTGCAAAATCAAGTCGGTCAAAAGAGAGCATGCTTTTACCATTTTCAAAATTTGAGAGGGTTGACTTTGCAATCCCCAGTTCTTCAAAGGCTGAAAGCGAAAACCCATGTTGAATTCTAAGGTCATGGAAGGCTTTCCCGTATTTAAAATATACCATTTAATCTTATTTCAATTAAATTAATTTTTTTAATAGTATATTTCAAATTTAATATTTTTTCAATTATTTTGCATAAAAAAACACTGATAAAATCAGTGAATTTTTTTTATTTACGTTTACGTGCAATCAAATGAACTGGTGTTCCTTCAAAAACAAAGGCTTTACGGATTTGATTTTCAAGGAAACGAAGATATGAGAAGTGCATGAGTTCTTCTTCATTGACAAAAACAACAAAAGTTGGTGGTTTAATCGCTACTTGTGTTGCATAGAAAATCTTCAAACGTTTTCCTTTGTCCGTCGGAGTTGGATTAATCGCTACAGCATCCATAACGACATCATTCAAAACAGAACTTGAAATACGTAAGTTTTGTGCATGATGAATTTCTTTAATCATATCTGGGAGTTTATTCAGACGTTGTCCTGTCTTAGCAGATACATAAACGATTGGTGCATAATCAAGGAATTTGAACTTTGTCCGAATTTCTAATTCAAAGTTTTTCATTGTATCGTTATCTTTCTCAAGAGTATCCCATTTATTGACAACAATCAAAATTCCTTTACCAGCTTCGTGAGCAAATCCAGCGATACGCATATCATATTCGCGAATTCCTTCCTCAGCGTTAATCACCATCAAAACGATATCTGAACGGTCAATGGCACGCATGGCACGCATGACTGAGTATTTTTCAGTATTTTCGTAAATTTTTCCTGATTTACGCATTCCGGCGGTATCAATCATGACAAATTCTTGGTCTTCAGAATCGACAAAGTGTGTGTCAATCGCATCACGAGTTGTTCCTGCAATTGGACTTGCAATTACGCGGTCTTCGCCAAGAATAGCATTAATAAGAGATGATTTCCCAACGTTTGGGCGGCCAATCAAGCTGAACTTGATGACATTCTCATTTTCTTCTTCAATTTCATTAGGAAGATTTTGAACGATTGCATCAAGGACATCCCCTGTCCCAATCCCGTGAACGGCTGAAACAGGATAAGGATCGCCAAGTCCAAGTGAGTAGAAATCAAAGATTTCCATTCGACGTTCTGGGTTATCGACTTTATTGACAACAAGAATAACTGGTTTGTCTGTACGATAAAGAATATTAGCAACGGCTTCATCGGCATCTGTAATACCTGTTTCTCCGTCAACAACAGCGATGATAACATCTGCTTCGGTCATGGCAATTTCAGCTTGCGCACGAATTTCAGTCATGAAAGGTTCGTCTGAAAGTTCAATCCCACCTGTATCGATGATATTGAATTTACGGGTTAACCATTCTCCTGTGGCATAGATACGGTCACGAGTTACACCTGGAATGTCTTCGACAATTGAGATGCGTTCTCCTGCAATACGGTTGAATATCGTTGATTTTCCGACATTTGGACGGCCAACGATGGCTACTGTAGGTAAGCTCATATTTTTATTTCTTTCTTTGTTTACTTATTGGATAAAAAATTATAATAGTGAAGGAGGTTGTAATCCATAGACTATATAATTTTAGATTTGGGTTTCGAGGTTCATTTTAGATAATTTCAATGCCAAACAGGCTAGTAAAAAATGGGGCTTGACTAAGACTTATCTTCATATTTTTAGCGAGTTGAGGTGTAACTTCCATGTGTTCAAATTGATTCGTAGAAAAATCAATTCCTGCAAGTGCTGTTTCCCAAAAATTTGCTGCTTCTAATTGATTTTTTAAAAGCTCCACATTCTTAAAATTACAGGCAGTAAAGAAGGTTTCTTTAGCTTCATTTTCTAAAAAGCGGACTGACTTTAAGGTAGAACCTGAAAAATTTGCATAAGTCATTAGATTTTCTGTAAACTGAAGGTCTTGTAAGTGACTTTCAGTAAAATCAGTTCCTAGCAATTTGCAGGATTTAAAGATTGAGCGATAAATGCCAATTTTATTGAAGTTTAAATTGGAAAAATCACATTTTTCAAAAAGGCAATCTGTAAATTCACTGATCGTATTGTCAGTAAATTCAAAGGTTGTGTTTTTGAAAGAACAACCTGAAAAAATAGTTCTTTGATTGATTGTCAAAGTTTTATCTATAAATTCTGCTTGATAAATTTCTCCATCAATAAAATCTTGACTTGTGGCTACTTGATAGGTGGCTGGAAGTTTTGGTTCTAAGATTTTCTTTAATTTCACAGTAATTTTTTCGCCTTTAAATTTTCTGTTGAAGCTGAAATTTCTGGTTGGCCCCACTGGTCAACAATCCGTTCAGACCATTTGTTTAAGCGTCTATTTCCAGCATATTCTTCTTGAACTTGGTCATATTTTTCAATGGTTTCAGACGTTTGCTTAACATATTTTTCTTTAAAAGCTGTTGCTTCCAAAGGAAGACGTGGTTTTACTTTGTTCAAACGTGCGGCTTTACCGAGTGCAATGCCAAAAATAGGATAAGTATAATCTGGCAAGTTCAAGACTTTAGAAATTTCTGAGGATTGGTCTCGAATTAAGCCAACCATCACCCCGTTGTAGCCTAAAGATTCCGCTGCAAGAAGCGCATTTTGTCCAGCTGTTGCGGCATCAACTGATGTAATCAATAAGCTTTCAATTCCTTGCGGTTGGAAATTACCTTGATGCAATTCGACTGCCTTTTGAGCACGATTTAAATCGCCAACAAAAACTAAATATGCTGCACAATTTTTGATTGATTTTTGTGGTTGAAATTCATAAATCGCATCTTTTTGAGCTTGTGATTCTACAACAATCACAGAATATGATTGGAAATTTTTCCATGTTGATGCCATTTGAGCAGCTTTTAAGATTTTTTCCAAATCTTTAGGCTCAATTGCTTCTTCTGTAAAATTTCTGACCGAAGTGTGATTCATCATTAAATCAATCGTTTCATTTGTTTCAGTCATGACGTCTATTCGTCCCCTCTAATCGCATTTCTTCTGCCAAATATTTCACGCGTTCCATAACACGTTTTGCTGGCCAAATTTCATCAGCTCGCTTGGTTTCGGCTAAATGCTGTTCTAATTCTTCCATTCTTAAATTTGAAGTGAAGAAAGTCGGGAGATTTTCTTGCATGCGATGTTGTAAAATGACTTGTAAAATACTGTCACGAACCCAAGCGTTGTTTTGCTCTGCCCCAATATCATCCAAAACTAAAACTTGGCTGGCTTTTATTTCATTGACCCAGACTTTGGCATTGTCAAAATCTAAATCAGAAATGAAAGTGGGATAATGAAGTAAAGTTGTTGAAATTCCTTTTTTGGCTAATTCGTTTGCCATTGCCGCAAGCATGAAAGATTTCCCAACACCAAAATCTCCATAAAGATAAAGTCCTTTTTTCTTGGGAAAATTAGTAATAAAATCAACTAGGGCTTGGTATGGTTTGATTCTTTGAACATCATCAAGGGCAATATCTGCCAAAGTGACTTGTTTTAAATCTTTTGGAAGTCCAATAATATTCACACGTCGCAAAAGGTTTTGAGCTGCTTGTTGCTGCGCCAATTCATTTGTCGTTTGATATGAAACATCAGCATAGCCGTGATTCATGATTAAAACAGGTTCATAACCATCAGCTGCCCGTTTTTCACCTTTTTCAAATTTTTCATGCTCACGAACGTATTCATAAAACTTGGAGTAAGAGCGTTGAATTTCGTCAGAAGTCATTTGATGTTGGGCAATAAAAGCTTGCACATCAGCATTTTTTAATACTTCTGCGACTAATTTTTCAAAATTTTCACGGATGTCTTGACGTTTCCCTAAGATGTCTCCGATAGATTCCATTAATTTTGCTCTCCTTTCAGTTTTTTGAGAGAGTCAAGCCTTATTTTCTCAAGTTTTGCAAGTTCTTCTTGGCTTGTCTTATTTTCATAATCTGGATTTGACCATTTTGGTGCTTCTTTTTTGATTTTCATTGGTCGTTTTTCTGCTCCAGTTTTTGCTTTAGCAGCAGCTAATTCTTCTCGTTCCAAAATTCGTTTTACCGCTGTTTCAGCTGTAAATACTTCATTTCTCATCCAGTCGTTGGCTAATGCATTTACAAAATTTGGATTTAACGACGCATTTTTTTGCTGTACTAAAACATAGTGAATCAAAATATTTTGGACTTCTGCTGGCAAATTTTGGCGACTTAAATTAGTTAAAAGCTTATGTTCTTCCGAACTGACAAATCCTCCAGCTTGCGCTTTTATCTGTCGGATGAAATCATCTGGTTCATGAGATTTACTGATGACAATCAAATCGGCAAATGCTTTAGGAAAAGCTGAAAGTGCTGGTTGCGGTTGGCTAGCTCCTGAAAGACTTCTCATCAAATTATTCATGTTCAAAGTTTTATCAGCATTGGCTGTTTTTTCTGCTTGCTTGAATAATTCGTACCAATTGAGTTCAAATTTTTCTGCTAGTGAATAGAGCGTTAAGGAGTCTTGATTTTCATTGTTTAAATGATAGCCTTGACGTTCCATAATACTTTTAAAGGCCCCCATTTCAAAACGTTCATTTGTATTTGAAGGGTTTTGTTGAGCTTGTGAGTCAAAACTAACTTTATAAACTTCATGAAATTTCTTGGAAATTTCTTTTCCTTTTGGTTCCATTCTTTTAGCTAAAGCAGCTACTCGATTTTCACCAATTCTTGAAATCAAAAGTTGTCTATAAAAATCATCTGCAAGGAAATTTTCAAAATTTAGCGGACTTTTTACTTCAAAATAAAGACTGGTATGATCATCATAAACACGAACTAATGATAAGCCAGATAATTTATCTAATGCTTCAATAAAAGGATTGAGGCCGAGATTTAGATATTCCAAAAAGTGAGAAATTCTTCCAGTAGAGAAGCTTAGCATTAACTGATAAAGCGCAAAGGCATCCGTGCCAATGATTGGTAAATAGAGCAGACGAAAAGCCTCAGCGTCAAAGCTGGTCTTTCCTCGATTAAGCATTGTAAATGAATCTCCCGCTCTCATTTTTTTCCTCACTTTTTACTGACAGAAAGTTCAGCAAGCTGATCTTTCTTTTATTTGCCGATAAAATGCTCCTTATTCAGTCACTTTTTACTGACAGAAAGTTCAGCAAGCTGATCTTTCTTTTATCTGCCGATAAAATGTTCCTTATTCAGTCACTTTTTACTGACAGAAAGTTCAGCGAGCTGATCTTTCTTTTATTTGCCGATAAAATGCTCCCTATTCAGTCGCTTTTTACTGACAGAAAGTTCAGCGAGCTGATCTTTCTTTTATCTGCCGATAAAATGCTCCCTATTCAGTCGCTTTTTACTGACGGATTTATTTTTTGGTAATATTTTTAAGGAGCTCTTCTAATTCACTGACATCTTTGAATGAACGATAGACGCTGGCAAATCTGATATAGGTGATATCATCCAATTCAGCTAATTCTTGCATCACAAATTCACCAATGACATCTGATTCAACTTCATTACTGTCTAGTTGACGGATTTTTCTTTCAACATTTGCAACTGTTGTTTCAATATCTTCACTTGATACTGGGCGTTTGTATGCTGAACGAACTAAACCACGAACAATTTTTTCACGATTAAAGGGTTCACGTTTGTCATCTTTTTTGATGACTAAAAGGGGCATTTCTTCGATACGTTCAAAGGTTGTGAAGCGAAAACCACATGATTCACAAACACGACGACGGCGAATAGCATCTTCGGCTTGTCTTGAATCAACAACTTTTGATTCTTCAGAAGAACACTTTGGACATCTCATTTTATTCTCCTTAATAGATAATAAATTCTTATTAATTTTACTGACAGAAAATTGGTTTAGACTTTCTTATTCTGTCAGTAATTTTTTTCATTAGTTTTAATGACAGAAAGCAACTTATTTACTTCTTAGGCAAAAATTTTGCTTCTAATCTATAAATTACTTGACCTTTTTGTGAGAATTTTTGCTCATACTCGGTCATTACATTTTGAGGTGCAAATTCTTCGTCTTGGTGTAAATCTAACCAAACTTTTTTAAGTTCCATGCCATAGTTAGCTAAAGAAACTAAAGAATATTCAAACAATCCACGATTATCAGTTTTGAAATGAATTTCACCTTCAGGACGTAAAATCTTTTCATAAGTTGCAAGAAAAGATTTATAAGTCAAACGACGTTTTTCATGACGTCCTTTTGGCCAAGGGTCAGAAAAGTTCAAATAGACTTGGTCAATTTCACCATCAGCAAAATATTCACTCAAAGCAGCTCCATCAACAAGCATCATTTGTACGTTTGGCAAATCTGCTTCAATTACTTTATCTAAAGCATAAGATAAAACTGATAATTGCATATCAATTGCAATGTAATTTATTTCTGGATGAAGAGCTGCCATTCCTGTGATGAAAGCTCCTTTTCCACAACCCACTTCAATATGAATCGGATGATCATTTCCAAAACGTTCTGACCAACGTCCTTTAAAGTCCGCTGGATTTTCAACTACGATATGTGCGTTTTCAGCAAGCATTTCGCCTGCCCCTTTACGATTTCTGACGCGCAATTTTTACCTCAATTTTTTAATTTTTGATAGAAAATCAGCAAAAGTGATCTTCTATTTCTTTATTTTTATTATTCAATTATAAGCCAAAAAATAGGAAGGTCCAAACCCTAGCCTATTTTTACTAAAATAATTCACAAAATTTACGAAGTCCCAAGATTTCTTGATTCACTTCTTTCATTTTTCCTCTAGAAAGATATTCAGAGATTTGGCGAAGAAAAGAAAGTTTTCCATACCAAGCCACTTTATCCATAATATCTGAACGAGGTCTAACACCAGATGTCATCAACCACAAAGACCAGTTATTTGGTTTAATATAATGTGATAAAACATGTGCCATATCAACCATTGAATCTGATAAAAAGACGGTATCCCAATCTACTAAATAAATTTTTCCTGAATTATCATCCACTAACCAATTTTTATGATTGACATCGCCATGAACGACTACGACCTCTTCATTTTTGATTTCGGGAACTTGTTGACGCATTTCTTCAATGATTCCTGACAAAAAATGATTTGTTCGTAAAGCCTCAGTATTTTGGACACAATCCTCTAATAATTGTTCAGGAAGAATAATTTGACTTCCCAACTTCTTATAAGATTCAACCAATTTTTTTGAGTCATGCAAATGTGCTAAAATATGATTAATTTGGCGGTCTTCCATATCCTCAGGACTTAGTGTATGACCGTCAATCCAAGGTTGAGCAGATAAGGTATCGCCTTCAGCCGTACGTTTTGTCCATAAGACTTTTGGCGTGATTCCCTCAAGATAAATACTCGGCAAAAATGGACTGCCGTTTTTTTTAATAAAAACGCGTTCCTGATCACTTTTCCCAAAAAATGCATTGCCAGAGCCACCTTTAACAGGCGTCATATCCCAATCGGCTTTCATCATCCTTATCTCCTCCTTTCCTTTAAAAATCTATTAATCATTATTTGAACCATTTACTTTATTCCTCAAACTTATGCGTTTGGATAGTGAATTAAAATAGTTTGAGTCAAAATGTCAGCATATTGATATGACTCAGTTGTTTTAGGACCACGAGCCGGAATATTTTCAATAATGAAATGTGTTGCATAGGCTTCAATCAAGTTCACTTTATGACGATTTTCGCGTTTACGACCAAATTGTGAAGTAATTTCAATCGTTTCACCCAAGTGTGCTTGAACTTTTTCACGAATGTCAACGATTTTTCCTATTTCTTGATTTTGGTTATCCATTTTTTCCTCCAAATAAGACGTAAAAGTCGGATTTCTCCGAACGCTTACCTTATAAATCTAATTTTATCCTTGATTATATCTCTCTTTTTTGATTAAAAGAATCAAATTTTATAATGTATTCTTTATCGTTCATTTTTATTAATAAAGAGAATTAGACAATTACTCATATTATAACACGAATTAGTCAAAAAAATCTAGTCGCCATATCGGTTATCAATACTTGCGAATTTATTATGCTCTTTAATAAAGAGTAATTCGACTGTTCCACGGCTTCCTGAACGGTTTTTTTCAATAATAACTTCAACTTTATTATCTTCCAGAATCTCTTCACCGTCTTCATCTTCACCAGTTCCACGTTCATAATAGTCATCTCGATAAAGAAATGCGACAATATCGGCATCTTGCTCGATTGACCCAGATTCACGGATATCAGACAAAACTGGTCGTTTATCTTGACGTTGTTCCACTCCACGTGAGAGCTGTGAAAGGGCAATAACAGGAACTTTTAATTCTTTAGCTAAAATTTTTAACTGACGAGAAATTTCAGAAACTTCTTGTTGACGATTTTCTCGACCAGTTCCAGAAATCAATTGTAAGTAGTCAATAACAATCAAACCAAGATTTCCTGTTTCTTGGGCTAATTTTCTTGAACGCGCCCGAATTTCAGAAATCTTTATCCCTGGTGTGTCATCAATATAAATACTTGCTCTTGATAAAGTCCCTGTTGCCATGAAATAATCATTCCATTCTTGGTCATTTAATTGTCCAGTACGTAAGCTGTGTGAATCAATTGAACCTTCGGCAGCAATCATCCGGCTGACAAGACTTTCTGCCCCCATTTCAAGAGAGAAAATTGCAACGGTCCGGTCTTGCTTTGTCCCAATATTTTGAGCAATATTTAAGGCAAAAGCTGTTTTACCAACCGCTGGACGAGCCGCAAGAATAATCAATTCTTCTTCATGAAGACCTGTTGTCATGTTATCTAAAGCGGGATAACCTGTTGCGATACCTGTAATATTAGACTTTTGTTGAGCTTTTTGCTCAAGGTCATCCATATGAATCGCTAGGACATCAGAAATTTTCTTAAAGCCATTTGTATTACGTCCTTGTTGGACGTCAATTAAACTTTTTTCTGCTTGAGCTAAAATATCGTCCGCTGGTGAATCTTGTTCATAAGCTTTTTCGACTGATTCAGTTAGACGATTTATCAGTTGACGGAGTAATGATTTTTCAGCAACAATCTTGGCATAATAGGCCGCATTTGCTGCGGTGGGGGTTGCGGTGGCAAGTTCTGCAATATAAGCAATCCCCCCAATTGCCTCCAGCTCCCCTTGATTTTCAAGATGTGAACGAATGGTTAAGACGTCAATTGCTTCACGAGCATCAGATAATTTTTCCATTGTCCGAAAAATTATCTTATGAGCATTTTTATAGAAATCATCTGAACTTAAAAATTCTTTAATTTCGACTAAGCGTTCGCTATCTAAAAAAACAGCCCCAAGAACGGCCTGCTCAGCGGCTAGGTCTTGAGGCGGGGCTTTTATTAAATCAATTTCGGGCATTTAGTTTAGGCCTCGCTAATTTTGACTTTAACCACGGCTGTCACATCACGGTGAAGTTTAACTGGTACATCTTTTGTTCCCAAAGCTTGAATTTTGTTAATCAATTGAATTTTGCGTTTATCTAACTTGAGATTAAATTGACTTTTAAGGGCTTTTGCGATATCTGCTTTATCTACAGCACCAAAAGTGTGACCTGTTTGTCCAACTTTCATTTTGATTTCAACAACAGTGTCTTCTTTTTCAAGAACTTCTTTAAGGGCTTTTGCTTCTGCTAAAAGTTCTGCTTCTTCTTTTTCCTTAGCTTTGGCTTGACCTTTCACTTCAGAAAGAGCAGCTGCTGTAGCAACTTTTGCCAAATTTTTCTTAATTAAAAAGTTTTGAGCATAACCTGTTGGTACTTCTTTAATTTGACCTTTTTTTCCTTGTCCTTTAACGTCTTCTAAGAATACAACTTTCATTTTTCGTTTTCTCTTTCTTTTAGTATTTCAATTAAATCTTCTTGCACTTCATCGATATATTTTTCATATATTTGGGTTGCAGCATTATTAAAATGTCCACCCCCACCCATTTGCTCCATAATCGTTTGAACATTAAAACCATTTCGAGAACGAGCAGAAATAGAAATATAGCCATTAGTATGTTGTGTAATTGCAAATGCAGCAGTAATCCCTGCCATATCTAGGAGAGTGTCAGCAGCTTTTGCTGTTGCTATATTATCATATTTTTGATGTTTAAGTCCAACTCCTAAAGCAATTCCTGGTAAAACCATTTTTGCATTAAGAACAATTTCATTGGCCTTCTTATATTTATCAAAGTCAGTAGCCATAATCATTTTAATTAAATCGTTATCAGCTCCACGAGAGCGTAGATAAGCTGCTGCTTCAAATGTTCTTTCGGTCGTTGTTTTTGTAAAGTTTTTAGTGTCTAATTCAATACCCGCAAGAACAATACTAGCTTCAATGGTTGACATTTTTCTTTGATTGTTATCATGGAATTGAAGAATTTCGACAGTTAATTCACTAGCAGAGCTTGCTGATGATTCAATATATGACAGAAGTGCATGTTCTGGAAAATCATCATCACGTCTGTGGTGGTCAATGACTACTAATTTCTCAAATGATTTATAGAATTCAAGATTTAAGGTTTGACTTGTTTTTGAATGGTCAACCATGATAAGTAATGAATCTTTTTTCTTCAGTTTTTGGGCAGTTTCTAACTGGACAATATGCGTAAAACCATCAGAAGACTCATTCATTTTATTAATTGCACGCTCAACATCTGGCAATAACTGTTCAGGATCATAAACGACAAAGGCTTCTTTTCCAGACATATTAGCAAATGCCTTCATAGCCACCGCTGCTCCAAGCGCATCCATATCTGTAAAGCGATGTCCTACAATAAAGACATCTTCTGCTTCGGCAATAATTGTCCGAAGTGCTGTTGAAATGGCCCGTGCTCTTGTTCTGCTTTTTTGCGTTCTACTTTCGGAATTACCGCCGAAATAAACAGGACGAGCTTGAGGAGTATTTTCTCTCAGTACAACTTGATCTCCACCACGGACTTGGGCTAATTCAAGATTATTTAGAGCAACTTTACCAATAACTGGAAAATCATTCCAACCATAAGCCACACCAACTGAAAGAGTCAAAGGAATTTCTTTTTGAGATGAAAGTTCTCGAAATTCTTTTAGAACAGAAAATTTATCGTTAATCATTTTTTCAAGAATACGATAATCACAGAAAAAATAATGGCGACTGCTATTAATACGGCGAAGATAAACTCCATATTTGTCAGCAAATTCTTCTAAAAATGAAGCGATAAAACTATTAATAGCTGTTCGACCACTGTCAGTAATTAAATCTGTAGCATCATCATAATTGTCAACAGAAATCGCACCAATAACCGCACGACTGTCATTAAATTCTGATTTAAAAGCAACTTCTTTTGTGGCATCAATTAAATAAATAAGATTCTTATCAGAATCAAGTTCTGCGACATATTTTTGCTTACCAAGGGTGATATATTGGTCATCGCTCGCATTTTTCAATATCTTTTTAATATCGTCACGATTGATAACTTTGTCATTTCCCTTAAAAATCATATCAATGAATGGATTAAACCATTCAGGTTCAAAGGTTTCACTATTAAAACGGATGACCCCAATTGGCATATTATCCAAGGTAGCATTGAGCGAATTTTCTGCTTCATCATTAATTTTACGAATAAAATCTTGACGACGCAATTGATAGTTTTGAGTTTGTGATAGTAAAATGAGTGTAATCGCTATGTTCAAAATCAACAAATAAATCCAAATTGACCAACGTGTTGCTGAAACATGAACAACAACAGTCTCAATGATTTGAACAATAACCATTATGATAATAATAGCAAGCGGTGAAAACCGACGGACAAAATTCATAATATTACTCCTATATTCCTCTATTTTAACATAGGACAGAAAAAACTTAAAGAATCACCGATTTGTCAGTGATTTTTTCTTTTAAAATGTTTATTAAGCCTTTATCATCTATAGTGATGATTCTGTCAGTAATTTTTGAATAGCTGTCAGTGAATCTACCTTTAAGTCAGCCTTCTCTTGATTCATGCCAAAGCGTTTGTCTTCAATTGCCCAAACGGTCGCACCAGCTGCTTCTCCAGCTTGAATTCCTTTTTCAGAATCCTCAATAATTAAAGTTTCAGAAGGTGTTATGCCCAATTTCTTCATTGTTGATTGATAAATTTCTGGATTTGGTTTCGTTTGTTTAAAGTCATTTCCTGAAACCACTACTTCAAAATAAGAATTCAATTGATGAATATCTAACATTTGTTTGATATCAAACATTGACGAACTTGAAGCAAGTGCAATTTTTACTTCTTTTTGACGCAAAAATTCTAAAATATCAGGCACATCAGAAAATAAAAGTTCTGCATAAGGCATCGGATGATTTTCTTTGAATTGCTCATAGTCTTCTTGCAATTCACTCGCTTTTTCTTCATCAAAAGACCCTTGCAAAATTCGTGGCCAAATATCTTTCATATTTCCACCAATAAAATCACTAGGCGTCAAGTGGCTAATAGAAATTCCATGACCGCCAAAAAATTCTTCTCTTCTTTGTAAATAATAACGTTCGGTGTCAACAAGAACACCATCCATATCAAAAATCACTGCTTTAAATTTCATAGAACCATTATAGCACAGTATCTAAGCATGGTTCAATAGACTTCATTATAAAAGTATTTTTATTTTCCATGAAAATTAGTTGATAAGACAACTAATTTGAGATATATTATATTCGACGGAGGAATTTATGGAAGACAATCAATATGAATATCAAGGAATCCAATTTATTGGGAAGCTTTCTTCTGAAATTTATAGAAGAGGTTATATTTATTTCACAAAACGCTTAGTGCCTTTTGACATCAATTATATTCAATTGCTTTGTTTGATTTCTTTATATATCAAAGACAATCAAAGCCAAGAGCAAATTACTGATGATTTAAGTATCGATAAATCTAGTGTTCATCGAGCAATTAAAGGCCTGATTGAAAAAGAATACGTTAGCAGAGTCCGCGATGAAAAAGATAAACGCGTTTATCGTGTCTCATTGACTCAAAAAGCAAGAGACATCCAAACTCAAATTGAAGAAATGACAAAAGAGAGAGAAAACTTGCTATCAGACGGAATTGATCCCCAAGAAAAAGCAATTGCATTTAAAGTATTGAATCAAATGACTCAAAATGCAAATCAAATTTATGAAGAGGAAAAGAAGAAAAATGACAAATAATTTAAAAAGAGCGGTTGTATTAGGCGGTGGCGGACATTTTGGTATCGCTTGGGAACTTGGATATCTTAGAGGTCTAGAAGAAGCTGGGCTGCCCATTAGAGAGGCCGATATTTTTGTTGGAACTTCTGCTGGTTCACAAGCAAGCGTAATTGTTAGCTCAGATAAAGATTGGGATTTAATCTGGAAGGAACAGATTGAAAAAGAGATTAGTGAAATCACTCCCATCTCCGATGAAAAAATGGGAGAGCTTTTCAAAACATTTGAAAACATTGCTAAAAATTCTCATTCAGCCAAAGACTGGATTGCGGCGGAAGCTGAAATTTCTAAGAAAACCCAACCTTTTATCTCTAAGGAGGAACGATTAGCTATGCTTAAAGAACGTTATGGTTCAGGTCAAGCCCGCTGGAACAGCAAATTACGAATCGTTGCAACCAATATTGAGGATATTGAGCGTCAAGTTTTTGATGAAAATTCAAATGTTGATATTCTAGTGGCTTTACAAGCAAGTGGAGCCCTTCAAGGCGTCTGGCCTTCAGTTGAAATCAATGGAAAACATTTTTTTGATGGTGGTTCTTTTTCAATGGAAAATCCAGATGTCGTTGTTGATGCCGACAAGATGCTTGTTCTTTCAACTGGACTGCCTGTCGATGTTCCATATAAATTAGAAGATTTACTCGCTCAATTAGAGAAAAAAGGGACAGAAACCAGCCTGGTTCTTCCCTCTGAAAAAACAATGAATATTTTAAAAGATTTTAACTATAATACGGTGGAAGCAAAAATTCGTCCCTTTGTTGCTCAAGCAGGTCGTGAACAAGGACAAGCTGAGGCTGCTCTGATAAAAGAACGCTGGTTATAATTCATTTCTTTTGAAGACACTAACTTTCAAATTGTCTCTTATCAAATCAAAACTTACATTAACTACTTTTAATGTAAGTTTTTTAAGTATTATCATCAAAATAATTAGTTATTGAATACTGCAGAAAGAAAATAGGCTATAAATGAGTTATTTATTGAAAATTATCTGAAAATTAGCTATAATAAATCAATTTATAATTTAATTTAATCTTGAAGGAAGGTAATATTTAGTGAAAGTTGCAAAATTTGGAGGTTCGTCTCTCGCATCAGCTTCGCAAATCAAAAAAGTTTTTGATATTGTTCAAGCCGATAAACAAAGAAAATTTATTGTGGTTTCTGCACCAGGCAAACGTTCGGGGGCTGATACTAAAGTTACCGATGCTTTGATTGCTTATTATAAAGCTTATAAATCAGCTGATGAAAAAGGAATTCACTATTATCAGAATTGGATTATTGAAAGATTTCGAGAAATCTATGATGAACTTGGCTTAAAAAGTCCAGTCATTAATCAAATCGCAGAAAATATCAACCATTTAGCCCAGTTAGATTTAGATAATGTTTTTACTTATGATACCTTTTTAGCCGCTGGTGAAAATAATAATGCTAAATTAGTCGCAGATTTTTTCAATCATTCTGGCTTACCAAGTCGCTATGTTCATCCCTCAGATGCTGGAATTATGGTTTCATCTGATCCTGGAAATGCTCGATTGCTTGGTGGAGCTTATGAACATATTAAATATCTTAATGAACTTGAAGAAACATTAATCATCCCTGGTTTTTTTGGAATCACAAAAGAGGGGGAGGTTTGCACTTTTTCCCGTGGTGGTTCTGATATTACTGGCTCAATTATTGCTGCTGGTGTGCGAGCTGAACTCTATGAAAACTTTACTGATGTGAATGGAATTTTCGCTGCTCACCCTGGCATCGTTAAGAATCCAGCTTATATCTCTGAATTAACTTACCGTGAAATGCGAGAACTTGCTTATTCTGGTTTTTCTGTTTTACATGACGAAGCACTCGTTCCTGCCTATCGTGCCCATGTTCCTTTGGTCATCAAGAATACAAATAACCCTGATCATCCCGGAACAAAAATTGTTGTTCAAAGAGAGACTAAAGGCTCACCTGTCGTTGGAATTGCTTCATCTAGTGCCTTCTCTTCTCTTTATGTCAGTAAATATCTGATGAACCGTGAAGTTGGATTCGGCCGAAAAGTCCTTTCTGTATTGGAAAATTTAGGAGTTCGTTTTGAGCATATGCCAACTGGTATTGATGACATGTCTATCATTATTCGCAGCCGCTATCTAACTCAACCTATTTCAAAAGCCCTTATTTCTAATCTTACAGAATCGCTCCATCCGGATGAAGTCTATATTGACCGTGATTTCTCTATTATCACCATTGTTGGTGAAGATATGAAAGAACACGTTGGGGTTACCGCTAGAGCAACGGCAGCACTTTCTAAACAGGGCATTTCAATCGCTATGCTTTCGCAAGGTTCAAGCGAAGTTTCCGTCATGTTTATTGTCAAAGAAAAATACGAAAAAGAAGCTCTAAAAGCGATTTATTCAGCCTTTTTTGACTAAAATATGTTAATAAAAAACAGCTCTAAGAGCTGTTTTTTATTCTTCTATTTTTTCGACTTTTTCAAGTGTCTCATTGGAATTACCACGACTGCTAAAATTATTTAATAAGTCAGGGACGTCAATTCCCATTGTTCCTAAGACATCAAGGCCTTGTTTAAGGCTTTCTTGTGACATTCCGAGAATTTTTGACGAGCCTTCTCCACCATAAATATTAATAGAATCAACAGCTTGAAGATTACTTGATACACTAGCAACAACTTCTGGCAGAATTTCAAGTGCCATGTTCAATTTAGCCGCATCATTCATTTTTTGCATTGCTTCGGCTTTTTTATCAATTGCTTCGGCTTCGGCAAGCCCTTTAAGGCGAATCGCTTCGGCTTCAGCTTTACCAGTTGCTTCAATAGCTGTAGCTTCGGCCATTGCTGTTACTTCACGTTGTTTAGCAGTGGCTTTGGCTGTAGCTTCAATAGCGGCTGCTTCAGCCTGTGCTCTCACTTCGCGTTCACGCGCATCGGCTTCGGCTTTAGCAATTTGTGCAGCCTTGGCAGCTTCAGCAGCTTTTACGACATTGGCTTCATTTTCTTGTGCTTTACGGAGAACTTCTTGGGTTTCTAAGTCAGTTTCTCTTTGCTTTTTAATCAATTCAACTTGCATTTCAGCTTCAGTTGTTTCTTTTTTAGAAATTGCTTCTTGAATCGCGTAAGCTTGGTCAGCAGAGGCTTGGGCTTGGTCAGCTTGAGCTTTTGCTTCAGCAGCAGCAATTGATTGTTCTTGCTCATAGTGAGCTAAACTGATTGCTTTTTCCTTTTGGGCATTGGCAACTTGAGTTGCGGCAAGTGCTTCAGCTTTTTGGGCATCTTGATCAGCCGCTGCTTTTTGAATACGTGTTTCCTTGTCGGCATTTGCAACAGCAATCGCTGCTTCTTGTTGAACACGCGCTACTTCTTTAGCACCTAATGCTTTGATGTAGTTTTGGTCATCACGAATGTCATTAATAACGAATGAAACGATTGAAAGTCCCATTTTTGAGAGGTCAGTCCCTGCTTGACCTTGAACTTCAGCTGAAAACTTATTACGGTCTTCGATTAGTTCAGATACTGTCATTGTTCCAACAATCGCCCGAAGATGTCCACGAAGCACTTGGTCAGCCATTGCGTCACGTTGTTCATCTCTTTTACCTAAAAATTGCTCAGCAGCTGTCGCAATATCTTGCAAAGTAGAACCTACTTTAATCATAGCTGTGGCTTCAACCGTTACTGGAATTTTATCTTTCGAGAGAACTTTTTCCGTTTTAATATCGATTGCAGCAGATTGTAAGCTGAGGTATCTCGCATTTTGGAAGATTGGTAAAACAAAGGTACCAGAACCACGAACCACTTTTAATCGATTCCCTTGTGAGTCTTTATTGACACCTTTTGAACCTAGGCCTGAACCATAAACGATAAGGGCCGCTTGAGGTCCTGATTTTTTGTAGTTTGCAGCGATAATTCCTAATAGAATTAAGATGATAACAATCACCACAATTGCCAAAATATAAAGTAGTGGCATAATGTCTCCTTTGTATAATAAATTTTATTTATTTGAGCAATTTTTAGGTTCTCTATTGCTAATAAATCGTTTGTTGATAAGGAATAACGTAAGCAATTCCTGCTTTACTCTCAATAATCAGAACTTGTGCTCCTGATTCAATTTGCTCGATATTGTCCTTATTTGGTAGATAAATTTTTGCAGGCATTGTTTTACGTGATTCATTGACAAAGGTCGTCATAACTTCACCAGTCGCCTCTTTTGAACTGATGGCTGTTGTCAAAATTCCTGTCAATAAATCTTTTTCATCCGCATTATACTTTTGATCGGACATTTTGTTAAAAAATGCCATTCCTGGGAGTAATAAGATTGTTAAAAAGATGATGAGTACAATGATAATCAAAGTAATGATAATAAATAGCATCCCTTATTCTCCTTGAAAGCCTTTTGTTACGCTTTCTTAATATTATACCATTTTATGAAGAAGCTTATCAGTAAAAAATTGTTATTTTCTTATTTATTTTCGTGTTTTTTAGCGGCTACTCTTTTTTGTCGTTCTAGTTCTTTTTTTATTTTTCCTTCTGGAGCAAATTTTTCTTCCCAATCTTCTGGTTTTAAGACTTTGTGTGTAATCGGGTCAAAGTGTGGACGTCCATCTGGAAAAATTTTCCCCATATTTGCTCGATGAACAGCATTGAAAATTTCATAAGGATCAATTCCTGAAAGGACAAGCGAGCCATAAGTGAAATAGAGCAAATCAATCATAGCATCTACTTGGCCAGTCAAGCTGTCTTCATTATGCTCTTTTAAAGTCACTTTATTTGCTGCCTTATCGACGGCTTGGTGTAAATTATTCACAAGTTCTGTAAATTTCTCTTGGTTACCGTCGGCAGAGGCGTAAAGAAATTCGACAATTTCTTCGACTTTGAAATCAGCCCGGAAACTTGCTTCTGTTGGCGAAAAGGCTTTAGGAATTTCTTGTGTTTTTCCGTCCATTAATCGGTGGAAATCTTTTACTTTATTGAAGTTTTGGTCTTTAGAAACAAAGTCCTTTTCAACAGAATAATGAATTAAGCCATAGTAAGCTAATGCTTTGGCGATTCCATCTTGATTATTGGTATCTGTAATATAAGTCGCAATCTTTTTCACTTCTGGTACAGCATTGCCCATCGCAATCCCATAACCAACTCCAGAAATCATCGTCAAATCATTTTCCGAATCGCCAAAACACATGACTTGGTCTAAAGTAAAGCCATAGTGTTCTCCTAATCTTTGAATTCCTGGTAATTTTCCTCCTGATTTTGAAATTAAGTCAACAGAATAAGGATTGCTTCGTGTCACCAGTAATTCTGGAAATGCCTCCTGTAGGCGAGCCGTTTCGTTTCTTGTTGCAACCATCATCGCCTGATAAATTACTTCTTCTTCATTATCAGCTAAATTTGAATTTTGCGGTAAAACTCTGCGAATAATGTGTTTAAAACTGTTTCTTGCCACCCCGGAAGTACCTGAGGGCAAAACGCCTGACAAAAAACTGGCTAAACGTGTCTCGCCAAATTTTAAAAGGCCAGAGCCATTTACACCGTGGGCTGTTCCCAAAGAGATGTCAGAATGGTTTTCAGTGGCATAATTTATCAGGTTTTTTAAGGATTTTTGTTCTAAAGGATTTTGGAAAATCACTTCTTTTGGTGTGAAAATATACTGACCGTTGTAACTTACAGCAAAGTCTAAATCTAAATCTTCTAATAATGGCATGACAAAAGCTGGGCCTCGCCCGGTGGCAATCCCGACAAAAATATCTTTTTGACGTAGCTCTTGTATTGCTTTACGAGTACTTGTTGCTACTCCTCGTGTTGAAGTAAACAGGGTTCCATCTAAATCAAAAAATACTGCTTTTATATCCATCTCTCAAATCTTTTCTAGCTTTGGCAAAGCTTTCATTTATTAACTAAATTATACAGTAATTTTAATTCTATTTCATTTATTAGTTATTTTTTTCTGGACTAAATTTTGATATAATGCTAATGCTGGCTTTTATTCGGAGTCTTTAAATTTAAATATTTAATTATTGTTTATTATAGATAGATAAGGAAATAATGATGAAAAAAATCTTAATTCTCCACACTGGTGGAACAATTTCGATGGCGGAAGATGAAAATGGTCATGTTTCCCCAAATGCAGTCAATCCAATGAATGCTGTGAGCATGCAGTTTGATGAAGTAAACTTAGTGACAGAGGATATTTTTAACTTACCTAGTCCACATGTCACTTTATCAGATATGTTGGTTTTGAAAAATCGAATCAAAACAGCTTTTATTGCTGAGGATTTTGATGGAGTGGTCATTACACATGGAACTGACACACTTGAAGAAACAGCTTTTTTCCTTGACACTACTCTTTCGCGTGGTAAACCAATTGTTTTAACTGGTGCCATGCGCTCAAGTAATGAATTAGGAACTGACGGAATTTATAATTTACTGATAGCTATTCGCGTCGCTGCTGACAGTAATTCAAGTGACCGTGGCGTACTTGTTGTTATGAATGACGAGATTCATTCTGCTCGTTATGTCACTAAAACACACACGACTAATGTTTCAACTTTTCAAACACCTACACATGGTCCTGTCGGTTTACTGACAAAAAATAAAATTATTTATTTCCATAAAGATAGTGAAAATCAACATTTAGATGTTGCAACTGTTCATGGAAAAGTGCCAATTGTCAAAGCATTTGCTGGGATGACTGGGGAAATTTTAGATTTACTCAATTTGGAACAACTAGACGGTCTTGTCATTGAAGCATTAGGTGCGGGAAATCTCCCACCTATTGCTAGTCAATCGCTTCAAAGATTACTAGATGCTAAGGTTCCTGTCGTTCTTGTTTCTCGTTGTTTTAACGGAATTGCTGAACCTGTCTATTCCTATCAAGGCGGTGGTTCACAACTTTATGAAGCAGGCGTGATGTTTGCTGATGAAGTCAATTCTCAAAAAGCGCGTATTAAATTGATTATTGCATTGAATGCTGGCTTGAAAGATTTATCAGAATTACGACCTTTCTTGGAGAATTAAAAAAAATTACTGACAAAAAAGAATCATCAGCTGACTGATGATTCTTTCTTTTACTGATTTAAAGCTCATTAATCAATCGCTACTGACAGAATTATCAGCTGACTGACAATTCCTTTATTTACCGATTTAAAGCTCATTAGACAATCGCTTTAAACTGTCGGTATTTTTTGTTTTTGACTGAGAAATTATTTTCGTCAGTAAATTTATTTTAAATTATCTTGCAATTCTTGCCAAATTTGTTGATTTTCTTCTAAAGAATAAGAATTAGCTCCGGAAGCTAGTGCATGGCCTCCGCCATCATGTCTTTTAGCAATTTCATTAATTGGCTTTACTTTTGAACGCATTCTTACTCGGAAATGTCCATCGGCTTGTTCCACAAATATTGCCCAAGATTCAATTCCTCGAATATTTCCCGGTGTAGAAACAATACTTGAAGTTTCTGCGTCACGTAAATCAAATTTTTTCAAAATTTCTTGAGTTAATAAAACACGTGCAGCTCCTTTTTCTGAAACTTCCATATTTTCATAAACAAATCCTTGTAAGCGAGCAACTTTCATATCAAATGACGACATTTCTCGTCCTAAAGCTGGACGGTCAAATGGAAATTCTGCTAATTTTGAAGCTACTTTTAAGGTATTCGGCGAAGTGGCTGGATACAAGAAACGTCCAGTATCTCCAATAATTCCCGCATAAAGGAGGCGGGCGGCTTCTGCATTCAATTTAAGACCTGTTTCAAAGGCAAAATCGGCAACAATTTCTGATGCTGAGCTACGTTCAGGCTCCACTAGCAACAAATCTCCATAAGCATCATCATTTGGATGGTGGTCAATTTTAATTAGAAAATCAGCATTTTTGTAGCGGTCATCGTCAATTCGTGGTGTGTTTGCTGTGTCACAAACAATAGAAAGATATTTTTCATCTTCTCTAAGTTCGACCAAATCCATTTCAGCTAAATAGGTTAAGGTTGGTTCGTCATAACCAACTGCATAAATTCTTTTTTCGGGGAAATTTTCTCTCAAAATTGCTCGAAGTCCTGCTTGAGAACCAATGGCGTCTGGGTCTGGATTTTTATGTCTGTGAATGAGAATAAGCTCATAGGCTTTTATTTTTTCTAAAATTTCGTTCATTTTTTCCTCTTCTATTTTTTATGTTAATTGTACATTGACTAGAACTTTAGCTACGATGTTATTGACATGATAAATTTCACAATCAACCATTGCACCAATTCGTGTTTCTCCAATCACCTTTGGATAAATCTCTAGCACATTGTCAATAGCGGCAGCTCCCATCATATGCATATTTAATGCTTCAATGATGATATTCCGTCGTCTTTTTTTGGCAAAAACACGTTGAACAACTTGCGTAATAAGTTCTGCAAAAACACCATTAGCGATTGTTCCCACGCTATTTATCATAAATGGTTCGACCGTCACGGTGTAGGCTGAGCCTTTTTCTACCAAAGAATTAGCAATATTATCACTGAAAGTGTGAGCCACCTGACTTTCTTCCTGTGCTTTTTGTAAGCTTTGGAGAAGGTCTGATTTGGTAATAATTCCTGCGTAAGTATAATTTTCGTAAACGACAGGCATCATATCATAGCCTTCATAAATCATCTTTTGTGAAACGCTCGCCACTGTCATACTCGCTCTTGCAACATTAGCTCTTGTCATTACTTTATTGAGCGGAGTATCGTTTTTCTTATTTGTAACATCCCGCATGGCAACTACACCCACAACAACATTGTAAGTGTTGACGACGGCAAAACGACTGTCATTCGTTTTTTTAACTAAATCTAAAAAATCTTTGACTGTATCTTCTTCCCGTAAGGTTGCCCTTTTTTGATGAAAGACATCTCCGATCGTAATAATATCTTTTTTGATAAGTTCATTGGCCAAAGCGTGACTAATACGATTGGCAACGGTAAAGGTATCATAGGATGTCCGTAAAAGAGGAATTCCTAATTGATTAGCATAGTTGACAACTTCTTGGTCCACGTCAAAGCCCCCAGTAACTAAAACAGCATTCTGCTCTCTGAGGGCTAGATTTTGAATCTCTTTTCGGTCACCAACGATAACTAGACCATTGGGCGAGAGGTAGCGCTTGAAGGATTCTCTTTGCATGGCTGAAATGACAAATTTGCTGAATTCGACTTCTAATCCAGCAAGTCCACCTAAAACATCAGCATTAGCTATTTCTGCAAGTTTACCAAAGGTTAATCGATTGGCTACTTTTTGTCCTTTAACTGCCACTCTAACGGTTCCAGAACGGTCATTTACGGCTACCAAACCTAGTATTTCTGCTTCTTTGATTGCGCGATATGCCGTTCCGTCAGCGACTTTCATTCGATTGGCAATCCCACGTACACTGACTTGTTTACCAATTTCCAAACCTTCAATATAATTTAATATTTCTTCGTGCTTTGACATAAAACTTCAAATTTCCCCAATCTCTGAATTTTTTTGATAAATTTCATCGTCACTTTTTCCAAGTTCATATTGTTCAAAATCTCTAATTTTTTTGCTGTATTGATTCGTCCCTTTAAATTTTTTAACTAAGTGATAGCCTGATTTAAGGGCAACTTTTTTAGACGGAACATTTTCTTTATCAATCAATAAAATCAACTTTTTAAGTCCAAATTGTTCAAAAGAAAATTCTGTCAGTACTTTTAATGCTTCTGTCAGTAACCCTTGATTCCAATAATTTTGATTTAAAACATAACCAATTTCCGCAGACTGATTTTTATCAGAAATTTTCACAAAATGAATATCTCCAATCAGCCGATGTTCAGATTTCAACTCAATTGCCCATTTCCCTAAAGGACTTTTCATATAATCGTTAGCAATTGAAAAACGTGTTTCTGAAAGTGACAGATGCGGGGCAAAAACAAATTTTAGATTTTCAGGATTACCTGAATAGTCAAACATGTCCTCAGCGTCTTTTAAATCAAAGGGACGCAAAAGCAATCGCTTTGTTTCAATAATGCTAAACTCAGCTAATTTGACATAAATATTCATGGCACTCCTTTTTGAATGTTTTCATGATTTTAATTATATCATAGTTTTTAACACTAAATTTAATCATTAAGACCTGATAAAAATACAAGCCTATCTGTAAGTGCTAAAGCGCCAACAGCTACGCTTTGACGAAGCGAGTCTTCGCAACTACATCGCTGGCACGGCAGTGAAGATACGAACAATGAGGATTATGACCGAACGAAGCGGGAACGATAATTTTCCGCTGAGTGAGTAATAAGGTATCTAGGAAGGGCACCATAGTGGCTTCTGTCTGCGCGTTCACGCTTTAGCGTGTTATAAGCAGTGATACTTATATCAGAAAGTCTATGAAAAATGAATGAAGATTTGTAATTTTAGGGCTCATTATTCCTCTACTATGCTGAGCTATGTTATAATTTTTTTGGTAGAAAAAATGAATTATATAAAAATCAATTTAAAATTAAATAACCCCTTAGCTTTCTGGGCAAACTTTTCAGAAAGTGAGCGTTTCTTTTGGTTTGAACCTCAAAAAGAAACTTTTGTTATTGGCTGTGAGCGTTTGAAAGCCATTGACCTTGAACATGATAAGTTTTCTGACTATCCCTATCTCTTTCATAGTCAGACTTTTTTTGATGACATTAAAGGAGAACTTTGGGAAAATTTCGGTGGCGAAACCATTGCTTTTAAACATTATTTCGTTGTCAATAAGGAAAATTCTTACACCCTCACTTGTGATAGCCCACGAGAAATTCCTGAAATCACTATTCCAAAATTTAAGCATCAACTCACTGAAAAAGCTTCTGATTTTTCGGCTTGGCAAGAACTTTTTTATGCCATTCAAAAAAATTTTGCTGACGGAAAAAGTCGAAAAATTGTCGCTTCAAGAGAACTTGAATTTACAAGTCAAACCTCTTTTGAACTCGAAAGTATCATCCAAAATTTATTAGATAATAATCCAAATGCTTTTATTTTTGCTTATCAAAAAGGAAAAAGAATTTTCCTTGGAGCATCGCCCGAAATTTTAGTTCAAAAAGAAAATGACCAACTCCTTAGTTATGCCTTAGCTGGAACTTTTCCAAAAACAATGGAAAATGCGGGGCAAAAATTGCTGACAGACCCCAAAAATCTTTTAGAGCATGATATTGTTGTCCAAAAAATAAAAAGAAATCTGCTTGAAAAAGCTGAGACAGTAACGGTTGGAACAACCGAATTAATGGAGTTGAAAAATGTTTATCATCTTCGGACAATTTTAAGTGCTAAAAATTCTGAGCTTTCACTTATTGATTGGACAAAACAGCTTCATCCAACACCTGCTCTTGGAGGAGAGCCTCGTCATGAGGCCCTCGAATTCCTCAGAAAGCATGAAAATCATAAGCGAGGACTATATGCTGCACCTCTTGGCTTAATTGACAGCAAAGGAAATGGCACAATGATTGTCGGGATTCGTTCGGCTTTGATTGTGGACAAGAAACTTTATGCTTATGCAGGGTGTGGAATTATCCCTTCTTCCGATGCTTTAGAAGAATTTAGAGAAACCAAGGTAAAATTAAAAACCATTTTAGAAGCTTTGTAACTTTTTAAAATATTTTACGATTTTAGATTTTTAAATTAGAAATGGAGATAGTCATGACCAATGAATATTTAGCTCCCTTTGTTGATGAACTTTTCAATTTAGGGGTACGTGAAGCTGTTTTTAGTCCAGGTTCACGTTCAACGGCTTTAGCCATGCTCTTTGAGGAATACAAAAAATACGATACTTATGTCAACATTGATGAACGTTCGGCTGCTTTTTTTGCTCTGGGAATTGCTAAAGCGAAAAAACGTCCTGTTGTTTTAGTTTGTACTTCAGGTTCTGCTGCGGCTCATCATTTCCCAGCTGTCCTTGAAGCAAAAATGAGTCGAGTTCCCCTTATTATTTTAACGGCGGACAGACCGGCTGAGCTTCAATTCGTTGGAGCTCCTCAAACAGTCGACCAGACCAGATTTTTTGGAAATTTTGTTAATCATTTTGAAAATCTTGAAGCTCCACATATTCAAAAGCAGTCTCAAACAGAAAACTTTTGGACCTATCCACGTAAAGTCGCACAACGAGCTGTCTTATCAGCTATTTCCCCTCTTTCGGGTCCTGTGCAAATCAATGTTCCCTTGCGTGATCCTTTAGTTCCAGAATTAAAAAGTGAAAATTATGAAAAAGGACGTTCTAAACATGCCTTTAAATTCTATAAGGGACAAGCACAAGTAATACTTCCATTTGATGAAGCATTGCTTTCTGGAAAAACATTAATTTTAGCCGGTGCCAATTTTGACAAAGATTATTCTGAAGCACTTTTAAAACTTGCGGAACAATTAAAAGCTCCAATTTTAGCGGATCCACTTTCTAATCTGCGTAATCATAATCATCCTTTGGTCATAGACTCTTATGATGCTTTTTTAGCAAATAATGATTTAAAAACTCAATTAAAAGCGGATGCTATTCTGCTTTTTGGACAAATGCCTGTTTCTAAACGTTTGCAACAATTCGTTGCTTTCAATAACGAAGCTGAATTTATTCAAGTTGACCCTGCTCTTGATTATCGCAACCCTAGTTTGACAACGACAACGATGGTTCAGTCTGATGTTCTCCCTTTTGCTTCTTCAATTAAAAAAGTAAATTCTGATAGTTCTTATTTGGAAAAATGGCAAAATGCTCAAGAAAAAATGAGACAACTTCTTGAAAAAGTGACTTATGAAGAAAGTCCTTTTGAAGGACGTTATGTCCAAGAACTACAAAAACATTTGGAAGTACTGGATGCTCAACTTCTTGTTTCAAATAGTATGGAAATCAGAGATATTGACTATTGGTGGAAAAAAGCGGATGCCAAAGTTAGAATTCTAGGAAATCGTGGTGTGAATGGCATTGACGGGACTGAATCAACTGCACTCGGAATTGCTACAACGGGTAAACCGACAGTTTTATTGACTGGGGATTTGTCAATGCTACACGATTTAAATGGTTTAATTGTTGGTAAAACACATGAACTTAATCTAACTATTGTATTATTTAATAATGACGGTGGTGGGATTTTTCATCATTTAGCTCAAAAAGGCGTACCGAATTTTGATTATCTTTTTTCAACTCCTCATGGTTTAAATTTTGCTGGACTGGCTGAGTTGACTGGTTTAGATTATCATTTGATCAGTGGCTATGCTGATTTTGGTCAGCAATTTGAAGCTTCTCTTCATCAATCTGGCATTCATCTTTTGGAAATTAAAACGGATAAAGATTTAAGTCTTGCTTTACATCAAAAATATACAACTTATGAAAATTGATAAAAAAATAATTACTATTGATGGTTTTGATTATGCTGTCCGTATTTGGGGGACTGGAGAGGTCCTATTTGCACTGCATGGTTTTTCTGAAAGTTCTAATACCTGGCGAAATCTTCATTTGACCGGCTACAAAATTGTTGCTATCGATTTGTTAGGTCACGGTTCATCAGCAAAACCAAAGGAACTTGCCCCTTATAAACTTGAGGCGATTTTGAAAAATCTGCACTTGCTATTTGCGCAATTTACTGACGGAAATACTTTTTCACTTCTTGGTTATTCAATGGGCGGACGATTGGCGCTTCGTTATTGCCTTGCTTATCCGTCAGCTCCTGTTAAATATTTAATTTTAGAGTCAACTGGTCCTGGGCTTTTATCTAGTGAAGACCGCAAAAAAAGACGACTGGCTGACGAAGAATTAGGACAGAAGATTTTGTTAAATGGGTCTGCTTGGTTTGCTGACTTTTGGGCTAATATTTCACTTTTTGAATCACAAAAAAAGCTGTCAGTAAAAATTCAACAGGAAATTTGGGAAAGCCGTGCAAGCAATTCACCCTTAGCTCTTGCCCAAACTTTGAATGGAACAGGTCAAGGCCAGCTTTTCTATGTTGGCGATAAAATTTCTTTAATAAAATCCAACATTCTCTATTTATCTGGGGATTTAGACGAAAAATATTCAAAAATTGCTAAAGAAATTTTTGCTCCAAATCCGAATGTCACTTGGATTTCTGTTGCTGCTTCTGGTCATAATATTCATCTAGAAAATCCGGTCACCTATCAAAAAATACTAGAGGAATTTTTACCTTAGTCAAAATGCTTTATGATATAATTGAAAAGTAATGACTATATCACTTCTGTCAGTAAAACTGATGAATTAGTTTTACTGACAGAAATAAATACAATAAAAGTATTTTTTCTAAGTGGACTTATGAAGGTTAATGAAAATAATAGAATTTCATAACTTCTAAACACTCAACGACAATCTGACATCAAAAATATCAGTTTGTTGCTGACCCTGAAGTCTAAGCGCTAAAGTGTAAAGACCCTAGGGCCCCTCACATCTTAATTTTAATTGAGTTCGGACTCGCAGAAGTTGATGAAAATAGATAAAATGGAACTTGGGCTATGCCCAGAACCGCATTTTTCTAATTTCCACAACTTCTAGCGCTCGTCCTCACATCTTAAAGGAGAATCATGTCAAAATTTAACTGGGTTGCTCTCAACCGTAACTACGAAGATATTATTTATGAAACTTACAATGGGATTGCCAAAATCACGATCAATCGTCCTGAAGTCCGCAATGCTTTCCGTCCCAAAACTGTCGTTGAAATGATTGATGCTTTTAGTGTCGCTCGTGATGATACCAATGTCGGCGTGATTATTTTGACTGGTGCAAATCATGGAAAAGGTGAAGATAAAGAAGCCTTTTGTTCTGGTGGTGACCAAAAAGTACGTGGAAATGGTGGATATGTTGGTGAAGACCAAATTCCTCGTTTGAACGTTTTAGATTTGCAACATTTGATTCGGATTACACCAAAACCTGTCATTGCCATGGTGAATGGTTTTGCCATTGGTGGAGGTCACGTGTTACATATCGTTTGTGATTTGACTATCGCTTCTGAAAACGCAAAATTTGGGCAAACTGGTCCGCGTGTTGGTTCTTTTGATGCTGGTTATGGTGCTGGTTTACTTGCCGCTATGGTTGGGCAAAAGAAAGCACGTGAAATATGGTTCCTCTGCCGTCAATATACTGCCCAAGAAGCAATGGACATGGGAATGGTTAATACTGTTGTTCCATTTGACCGTCTGGAAGAAGAAACCGTTCAATGGGCCCAAGAAATGCTTGCCCTCTCACCAATGGCGCTTCGTATGCTCAAAGGTTCAATGAATGCTGCAACTGACGGACTTGCTGGACTGCAACAATTTGCAGGAGATGCAACACTTATGTTCTATACTACGGATGAAGCCAAAGAAGGACGCGATGCTTTCAAAGAAAAACGCAAACCTGATTTTGACCAATTTCCAAAATTCCCATAAAAATTTCCAAAATTGCTGACAAAGCGTCTTTTTGACGCTTTTTGTGATTTAAAAGTTACTGACAGGATTTCTGTCAGTAAAAAATACACAGAAAGGAGAAAATCGAGTTCGCTCACATCTTAAAATATGAAATGGTTAAAAAAACAGGCGGAACTTTATCCTCAAAAACAATTTTTAAATGACTATACTTTTGCCCAAATCAATCAGGAAGTCAATAAGATGGCTGAACATTTGGCTCCTCTTATTGACAATCAATCACGGGTTGCGCTCCTTTCAGAAAACTCTGTTGAAATGGCAGTCGTTTTGTTTGCCTTGCTCGGTTTGTCAAAAGAAGTTCTTCTATTAAATACACACTTGACCGAATATGAACTAGCTGACCAAATCAAGGAACTCGAGATTGAGACAGTCTTCACATCGGATTCACTGACAGAAAAAATTACTGACAGCATTTCTTTTTCAGAAATTTGGACTAGTAACCCTTGCCCTGTAAGTCTGTCAGCAGATTTTTCTGATGAAAAAATTGCGGTCATCATGAACACTTCCGCTACTACCGGAAAATTTAAATCTGTCCCTATTACTTGGGGCATGATTTCAAATCACGTCAAAGCCTCAAAGGAAACGCTTGGCGCTTATGACAATGATAATTGGCTTGTCATCTTACCCATGTTTCATGTCTCTGGGCTTTCCATTATTATGCGTACTTTATATAATGCAACATCAGCGACCGTTGTTGATAAATTTGATGAAAACCAACTTCTTGAAATGATCAATTCTGGGAAAATCAACATGGTTTCACTCGTCCCAACCCTCCTTACAAGAATTGCTGACAAATTGCATAGCAATAACTTACGTTTAATTCTACTTGGTGGTGAATTTATTCCCCAACCTTTAATCAAAAAATGCCAAGAATTAGGGCTTCCTATTTACAAAACTTATGGAATGACTGAAAGTTTTTCACAATCTGTCACTTTTAATATTTTAGATTTCCCTGATAAAACAAGCTCTGTCGGGCGGCCTTTACCAGGTGTTGAAATTGAGATTCGTCAAGCTGACCTTGCTGGCGTTGGTGAAATTTGGTTAAAATCTCCGATGTTGATGAAAGCTTACCTAGGCCAAAAGCCTTACGGCACAGCTTTTGAAACAGGCGATATTGGTTATCTTGACGCGGACGGTTTTCTCTATCTGCTCAATCGCAGAAAAGATATCATTATTTCTGGCGGTGAAAATATTTACCCCAAAGAAATCGAAGATTTAGTTTATTCTCTTCCTGAAATCAAGGAATGTGCACTTGTTGCTAAGCCAGATGCCAAGTGGGGACAAGTGCCAATTCTCTTCGTTTCAGGCAATATTTCCCAAGAAAAATTAGAAAACTTTCTCACTGAAAAACTGGCAAAATACAAACGACCACAATCCATCACTTTCATGGATGAATTGCCCAAAAATGCTTCTGGAAAAATCTTGAGAAAAGAGCTTAAAGGATGATAATTGAAAAAATTACAATGTTTCATGTTCAACTCCCTATGAAATTTAATTTTAAGACCGCCAAAGGTTCCTTAAATCTCCGAGATACAATTATTATAAAAGTTGAAAGTCCTAACGGACTTTCGGGATTTGGTGAAGTTGTTGCTTTCACGACTCCTTTTTATACTTCAGAAACTTTTGCTGATTCTTGGAAAATCTTGGAAGAAACTTACCTGCCAGAAATTTTGCAAAAAGAATTCTCACACCCTTTTGAAATACATGAATTTTTTAGAAATCCCTTACCAATGGCACTGGCCGGACTAGAAAATGCACTTCTAGATTTGTATTTTAAAGAAAGAAATAAAAATTTGATTGCTGGTCTTTTCCAAGAAAAATTAGCTGATAAAATCCCACGTGGTGCGGTGCTTGGACAAATGTCTGACGAGCAAACCATTAAGGAAATTGGCCAACTTATTAACAGTGGCGTCAAAAGAATTAAATTAAAAATTAGTCCACAAATTGGGACTGACTTGATTAAAAAGCTGGTAAAAAGATATCCACAAATTACATTTGCTCTTGATGCCAATCGAAGTTTTCAACTGACAGACTGGCCAGTCATCAAAGAGCTAGACGAACTTGGTCTGGCTTGTATCGAAGAACCTTTTGATATCAAAGATTTATCCGAATTAAAATTACTGACAGAAAACTTCTTAACACCAATTTGCTTTGACGAATCCGTTCAAGATTTAGAAAGTCTAAAAATACTGACAGAACTTCCTTTTCAAACGATGCTCAATGTAAAAATAGGTCGTTTAGGTGGACTTTATCAAACGCAAAAAGCTATCGAATTTTGCAGACAGCATCAGATTGGCTTTTGGATTGGCAGTATGGTTGAGTCTGGTATCTCAAAAATACTCCATGTCCAACTCGCTGCGCTTTCTGGAAATGCTATGGCCGGTGATTTATCCGATTCTAAGCATTATTTTGACATAGACCTCATTCAACCAGAAATTGCATTTCCAAACGGTTGGATGACCGTCCCGACTGGAATTGGTATCGGTCTGTCAGTTAATGAAACGCTACTCAAAGGTTATACTGTAAATAAATTAATTATGACCTACTTTAGATGAACGAAAAAGAAAAAAACTGGAACCTCTACTTACAGGTGAATTTTACTTCGCAAATTTCATCCACAACCTTGAAGCTCTGCTTCAAGCAGAACCACTTTTTTCCTACATCCGCTCCGTTGTCTCTTTTGGCAATGTCGCTAGCTACGTTATCGGTTCCAGCTAAGTACTGTTCTTCGCTACGCTCGAATGTCCATGCTAAAGCGCAACGAGAATCGCAAGTACTTGCTGGCAGGGCAAGCGTCAGCCAAAAAGGCATTTTTCATCATTTCAAGACAGTCAGCGACAAACTTGCTTGTCGCTGTCCCCGAAGCTCGTGCACTAAAGTGCTAAGGCCCTAGGGCGGTCTCACATCTTATTAAGGAGATTTTCCAATGAACATGATTGACCAACTCAATATCACAGATTTTCAAGTTTTTACTGACGAGAATTCTGACAAGTTTGTCAGTAAAATTTATAAATTCTCAAGTAAAATGATTCTCAGCGATTTTCATGCTCAACCACAAGGCTTTTTAAATGGAGGTGCAAGTCTTGCTCTCGCTGAAATCACAGCTGGTATGGCAAGTAATGCAATCGGCTCCGGTCAATACTTTGCCTTTGGTCAAAGCATTAACGCCAACCATCTCAATCCAAAAAAATGCGAAGGTTTCGTAAATGCCCGCGGTCTTCTCCTCAAAAATGGCAAACGCAACCATGTCTGGGAAATCAAAATCACTGACGAAAATGAAACGCTCATTTCTCAAATCACAGTGGTCAATGCTTTGGTACCACAAAAAAACTCTGACAAATAGTCAGAGTTTTTTTAGACGGCGTAAGTTAACCATTTTCTCTTATAAAATAAACCTCAAATTCATCAGCAACCTTATCACTTCCTGAAGGAAGAATTCTCGTTTTTACTTTATTTTTATTAATAACTTTATAACGGAAAAAAGCTTCTTCTCCTCTTTTATTAATATTTATTTTCACTGGTCGAAAACCATCTTTGTCGAGTTCATTCAATGGGCGATAAACAGAATTTTCTCTTACAAATTCCCCATCAATATTCCCTCGACCATTTTTCAATTCTCTAAATATTAACTCCACTTGTTCTTTACCATATTTAAAATGAGACTCATTATCCAAATTGGCTCGATAAAATTGTACCTTGAGCTCTTTAGACATTGGTAATCTTACATCTGAAATCCAAGCGCCATGCAAAAAATGAATTGAATCTTTTTTATTTTTCTTCTCATTTTGACTTTTAGTCAAACTCTGACAAGATTTAAAAATTACTAAAGGAATCAAAATTACCACTAAAACTAAAATTACCCATTTCATATTTTTCCAATTTTCATTTTTCATAAACTCCTCCTTTGTCATCTTTATAATGATACTTTACCATAAATAAGGATACAAAAAAAGAGCACATAAGCTCCATACTTAGTGCTGCTACCGTCAGGTCCTGACACGCTTCGTAAGAAACTTATTGCTCCGAAAACTATTATAACACAATTTATTTTTTTCGTCTATTTTTAAAGAAATCTTGCATGATTTTTGCACACTCGTCTTCTAAAATCCCCGATTCTACTTGGACTCGATGGTTCAGTCGCTTGTCTTCTAAAATCTGATAAAGACTGACCGTTCCTCCAAATTTAGGATTTGTCGCTCCAAAGTAAACTTGTGGAATCCGCGCTAACCCAATTGCTCCGGCACACATGACACAAGGTTCAATGGTGACAAAGAGGGCGCAATCAAGAAGTCTCCAATTTCCCACTGCCTGATTTGCCGCTTCAATCGCGCAAACTTCAGCATGATGTGTCGCCCGACCATCAAGCTCTCGCCTATTGAAATCACGCGCAATAATTTCGCCGTCTTTGACGATGACAACTCCAATCGGAACTTCCTCATTTTCAGCTGCTTTCTGCGCTTCTTTGAGTGCTTCCTTCATAAAAAATTCTTTTTCTTCTTCTGTAAAATTCATTTATCCTAAAAATTTCTCTTGTTCAAGACAATATATTTTGACTGGAACTGCTTCAAATTGTTCTAATGTCCCATTGACAACTGTATTATCTAAACAAATATAGTTTCGATGTTTCCCAAATAAAAAACCACTCACATGACCAACAAAGACCTGAACATCAGTGTTTGGTACGCCCACAGCTTTAGCAACACTATTTCGCCGTTCAAAAGAATCACCTGGCAAATGTTCCCAAAACAAATCTTTTGTCTTCTCTTTTTCATAAGAAAGGCACATTTTTGCACTATGAGAGAGTACCACCCACTTATTTCCAATTTTTTCAATCAACTGTTCTGGCTGACCAAAGTTATTTTTCATTTCTGTCAGTAAAAATTGTCTGTCAGTAACTGACAGCTTTTTCCAGTTTTCAATTGAATACTGCCAGCCATTTGGTGGAGCCCCTTCATAAATATAAATCGTTCCAATTGCATTTGAAAGTTGCTCTTCATCCGTTTTACCGTCACTTGCAAGCTCTGACCACATTTGCTCATGATTTCCCATCATGACTGTCACATGATAACCAGCATCTGGCAAAGTTTTCAACAAATAAAGTAAAGCATCAAAGCCAAAACGGCCATGATCAATGCTATCTCCCAAGACAAAAAGCCGGTCATTTTTACTAAAATGAATCTCTGTCAGCGCTTTTTTCAAGCCAGATAAGCGTCCATGAATGTCAGAAACAAATAAATTACGCTGATAGTGCTTATCATCACTGACAAACCTCGTTTTAGAACTGTCAGCACTTTTTTTAACCAATTGTTCAATCTGACTTTTCGTTTTTGGTGGATTGTAATTAAGCACACAATTTTGGATACTGACAAAACCAAAGAAAATTCCTGTCAGTAAAATGATAAATGAAATGAGGAAAATTAGCTTTTTAAAAGGGCTTATCAAAGTTGCCATTTTTTATGCGGAACTGCTAAATCAGTAATGACAGCATCCCCTGCTGCTTCTTTTGCTTCTGTCAGTAAAATATCCAAATCACCAAATTGTGGCAGATGAGTCAAAATTAATTTTTTAACCTTTGCATCCTTAGCAATTTGACCGGCTTCAATTGATGATAAGTGATTAGGCATTTTTGCTTTATCTTTAAAGAAATAAACATCAGCAAGAAGAAGGTCAGCCTCTTTGGCAAAGTCAGTCAATTCATCAAAATAACCCGTATCTCCAGTATAAATCAAAACTTGTCCCGTTCTGCGTTCAACAATGCGCATGGCATAATTCACCACAGGATGAACTGTTTTTAGAAAAGTAATATCAAAAGGACCAACTTTTGTTCCATTTTCGACATCATAAAGATGACCTTCCGAAACCTTATCCAAAGTTAATTTAGAAAATTCATATTCATTTTCCCCATGGCCATAAATAGGCAACATCATTCCATCCCAACCATCTTGACCCAATGGATAAAGCTGACGATATTGGCGAAGAGCACCCAAATCTGCAATATGGTCTTCATGATAATGACTCAAAATAACTGCATCAAGTTGAGTTGGTTGCAATTCATGTTCAAGTTCTGTCACCGCGCGTGAACCACAATCTAAAAGCATGTTAAAGCCTGATTCTGATTGTAAAAGATAAGAGGTTGTTCCGGCATCGCGCGTAGGATATCCGCCCCAAACACCTAGTGCTGTTAATTTCATATTTTTTTCTCGCTTTCTTTATTTTTTGCTTAAGTCTATTATAACAAAGCAAAGCTAATTTAGCTTATGCGCCATTTAATCTTTACTGACAAACAAAAAAAGTGGTAGAATCCACCACTTTTACTTTATTTCCAAATTTTATCCACAATCTTTTTAATATGTGCTAATTTAGCCCATTCTTCTTCCTCAGTCAAATCGTTTCCTTCTTCTGTAGAAGCAAATCCACATTGTGTTGAAAGTGCCAAATTTTCAAGTGGAATCGATTCAAGCGCCTCGTCTAAGCGAGCTTTAATGTCTTCATACTTTTCAAGTTCTGGATGTTTAGAAGTGAAAAGTCCTAACACAAGCAAGACATCTTTTCTTTGATTCCAAATTTCTGCTAAGGGAGCAAAAGAACCTGAGCGAGCATCATCGTATTCTAAAAAGAAAGTATCATAATTAAGCTGACCTAAGTATTTTGCCACAGGCTCATAAGAACCCTCAAATAAATAAGTTGATTTGAAATTTCCTCGACAAATATGAGTTGAAACTCTCAAGTCCTCAGGCAAATCCTTCAAGAGCTTATTAACAAGATAGACAATGTCTTCACACATCTTAACATACTTTTCATGGTTTTCTGGATCATCTAATAATCTGGCAATAAGATAAGCCCAAGTCGTATCGTCCAGTTGAATATAACGCGCACCCAATTCATAAAAATGGAGCAAAGTTTCATGATAAGCTTGAGCCAAATCATCTAAGAATTCTTCCCAACTTCCATAAAATTCTGGCCAACGGTCTGAACGACCATCACGATTAGGAATTAACGAAGGTGAAGGAATAGTAACTTTAGGTTCAACTCCTTCTGGTAAAAGACTTTTTAAATAGTTAAAATCCGCAAAAAAGGGATGTTCTGGGTTAAAAGCTACTTTACCAGTCAATTCAATATTAGTTGTCCTTGTTTTTGCACCATGGAATTTATAAGAATCCTCTTGTTCATAAGTCCCAACTCCATTAAGCCCCCAGAGGAAATCTAAGTGCCACCACGAACGATTAAATTCTCCATCTGTCACCGCTTTAAGGCCAACGTTCACTTCTTCTTTCACTAATCTCTTAATTTCAGATTCTTGAATTTTTTTAAAGTCACTTAATGGAAGTTGCCCTTCTGAATAAGCCAAACGTGCTTCTTTTAAAGTTTGGGGACGGAGAAAACTTCCAACGTGGTCAAAATGATAATGCTTATAAGTTTTTGTCATGAAATTACCTAAATTCTATTAGTTTAACTCATTCCATTGTAGCAAAGCATCATTTCTTTGGTCTTAGAAATTTTTAATGACATGATGTAAATATTTAATATTAAATTCAAGTGATTGACTTAGGAGTCAGACTGGTATAAACTTTTACTTATAAGAGAGGTAGAGAGATGAAAGCAATTGGAACTATTGATTCTAGCAAAAATTTTATTGACTTTGAAATAGAAAAGCCAATCTTAAGACCCCATGATTTATTGATATAAGTCGAGGCAATCTCAATCAATCCAGTTGATACAAAGGTTAGAAAAGGGATTAAAGGAAATTTAGCAGAACCAAAAATTCTAGGTTGGGATGGTTTAGGAACTGTCGTCGAACTTGGGAGTGAAACTAAGCTTTTTAAGGTTGGGGATAAAGTGTTTTGGGCCGGTGATGTTACTCGTTCAGGTTCAAATGCTGAATTTCAAGCCGTTGATGAACGAATTGTTGGTTTTGCTCCCAAAAATTTGACCAAAGAAAAAGCAGTCGCTATGCCTCTAACAAGTTTGACTGCCTATGAACTTCTCTTTGAAAAACTAGAAGTGACTGATAAATCTAAAGGAAAATCACTCCTCATTATTAATGGTGCAGGTGGTGTTGGCTCAGTAGCAATCCAAATGGCCAAAAATGCTGGATTGACAGTAATTGCTACGGCATCAAATCCCCAAGCCATTGAATGGGTCAAAAATTTTGGCGCCGATTATACCGTCAATCATCATGAAAATTTGGTTCCTCAAGTTCATGAACTTGGCTTTAAGTTTGTAGATTATATTTTAATTTTAAATGCCGTTGTTGAACATATGCCAGCAGTAAATGAGTTAATTGCGCCACAAGGTTCGATTGCAAATATTGTTGAACCAGGGCAAGCTATTAATTTAGATCAACTAGCTCATAAATCTGCACGTTTTAACTTTGAATGGATGTTTACAAAAGTCGTCTCAAATACATCTGATTTACAAAGTCAACATGATATTTTAAATAAAGTTTCTGAATGGCTAGATAATGACGTTCTAAAAAGTACAATGACTCAGAATCTCGGACCAATTACTGCTGAGAATGTGAAAAAAGCTCATGAACTCATTGAAGAAAATCATACAATAGGGAAAATTATCCTATCTTAACGCTTAAAAAAATCCTCTTATTTGAGGATTTTTATATTTCATCAAAACGAACAATTAGATAAACGACCCCTATCATGAAAGTAGAGCCCATCATCGTCCAACTTCCAAACCAATTTCCAGCAAGTGTTGCAATAGCTGCTCCAGCAAAGAAAATACTGATAAGCGCGGCATATATACCAACTGACCGGAGTTTTTGTTTATCTTTGGTAATGATATACTGAGCAAGATTTGCCGACATGGACTTCATATTTCCTGTCATAAAGATACTTCCGTAAGCACGACCATGAACTTTTGTAAAAGTATCATATTGAATCGCCATAAAGTAAGAGAAAATCCCAACATAAAAGGAAACAGGAATCTTCAAGCCCAAACCATAAGCCAAGGCAAAAATTGTCACCCCTGACCATTGAACCAATAACAAATAAGAGGCATCAAAACGGCGACGTTTCATCAAATAGTGAGAATAAAAGCCCCGAGTCATTACTCCTAATATAAAGAAGATAATCGGAATTGCAAAATCCCAAAACCTAGCAAAATCTCCTTTAGCAATATTAATCCCCGCCTGAATAACATTCCCTGATTGTGCACCAATAAAACGGTCATTAAAATGAAAGAATGAGAAACCATCCATAAAACCTGCATTTAATGCAAAAATTAATGCAATACGCAGTTTTTCTTTAACTTGTCTATCCATAATTAGAATTATATCACAAAGATTATTTTCATTGTTTTTCAATAATGGTTTGAATTTCACTTTTTTATTTATTATTCTAGATTTAAGTAATATATTAAATAGTGAAGCGGATTCAAAAGACTAAAAGAATCAACTTTTTTGAGTTATAATGGATTTAAATAATTAAGAAGACAAGCGTTTTTTCACTTTACTAACGAGGAGGAGTTAAAATGAACGGCTATCAACAACAATACACTTGTATCAAATGTGGCAATCATAATTTTGAAGAAGATCAACTTCAAGCAACCGGTGGAAATTTTTCAAAGATTTTTGATGTTCAAAATAAGAAATTTATTACTATTTCTTGTTCTCAATGTGGTTATACAGAACTCTACAAAGCACAAACGAGTACGGGAATGAATATTTTAGATTTTTTACTGAACGGTTAGCTTAGGTAGTCAATAAATTTGAAAATAAGACTTAGGTCTTATTTTTATTTAAGAAAATTAAGTTATAATGTAAAGTACATACTTTAAGAAAAGGAAGAGAGTCTTTATGGCCGTTTTGGAATTAAAAAATATTAGGAAATCCTATTTTCTTGGAAAAGAAGAATTTCCTGTCCTCAAAGGAATCAACCTCGAGTTTGAACGTGGTGATTTCGTCAGTCTCCTAGGAGAATCCGGGGGAGGTAAGTCAACTTTGATGAATATCATCGGAGGACTTGACCGTAAATATGAGGGGGATGTCATCGTTGACGGCCTTGCTCAAAAAACAAAAAAAGAAAAAGATATGGATGCTTACCGTCGAGATACTATCGGTTTCATCTTCCAATCTTTCAATCTTGTTAGCTATTTGAGTGTATTAGATAACATTTTAATCAGCCTTAAAATGACAAGCTTATCTGATAAAGAGCGTCATGAAAGAGCGATTGAGCTCACAAAACAAGTTGGTCTTTATGAACACCGTAAGAAAAATCCATCACAACTTTCTGGAGGACAAAAACAAAGAGTCGCAATCGCGCGTGCCCTAGCTTCTGACCCTGAAATTATTCTTGCTGATGAACCTACTGGTGCTCTTGACTCACAAAACACGAAAGAAGTTTTAGCGCTCTTACGTCAAATTGCTCAATCTGGTAAAACAGTAATCGTCGTTACTCACTCACAAGAAGTTGCTGATTACGGTACAAGAATTATCCGTTTGGCCGATGGACAAATCACAGGTGACGAACGTCTAAAAGAACCCTATCCTGTTGAATCACATCAACGGATGAACTCAAAAGCATTGTCATATCGTGATACTTTCAGAACAGCCTTTAAACACTTTACTCACTCTTGGAAAATTAATTTATTAATTGCAATCGGAACAGCAATCGGCCTGTTCTCAGTCATCTTTTTCTTAGGACTAGGAAATGGTGCAACCAAATATATGAATGACACCATTACTTCAAGTGTCAATCCGAATGTGGTTACCATCTTCAAGCGGACAACAACTGATAATAAATTAGGAAATGAGCAAGCACTCCAACAAACGCAACAAGAACTTGGAAATGCTGCTACTAACCTTGACAGTACTCATCTTTCAAAATTGAAAAAAGTTGATAACGTCAAAAAAGTTGAGCCAACTTATTCAATTTCTGGCTTAGGAACACTTACTGCCAGTGATAAATCTAAATCTGGTTTAATGACTCTTGATACTTGGACTCAATCAAATATCAATGATGATTACGTTGCCGGTTCAAAACCTGTTGATGGCGAAATCGCAATCTATGCTAGTGATGCTAAAGAATTAAATAAAGATTATAAATCATTAGTTGGTAAGAAAATTACTTTAAAAATTCCAGCTAAAACAGCTGCTGGAGCAAGTGTTGAAGTTACAAAAGAATTCACTGTATCTGGTATTTTGAAAAATCCTCAAGGCCCAGCAAGCTCTTCTAGCAGCCTAATTGCCACTTACAATACTGTCAAAGCTGCTCTTGAATCTGCTAATGCAGATAGTGATGCCACTTATGCAGTAGTTACAGTTAATAAAGTAGATAATGTCAAATCAACAACTTCTGACATTCAAAACTTGAAAATTGATGGAACAAAAGCATTTGTTACATATAGTGTTACTTCATTCCTCGATGTCATCACTAATATTACAAATATCGTCAGCTATGTTCTTGCCGCTATTGCCGGAATCAGTTTGATTGTCTCAATCTTTATGATTGTTGTTACTACTTACATGTCTGTTGCTGAACGGACAAAAGAAATTGGTGTTATCCGCGCACTCGGTGGACGTAAGAAAGATATTTCTCGTCTCTTCACCGCTGAAAGCTTGATTCTTGGTCTGTCATCAGCCGCTATCGCTATTGGATTTGCCTACCTCGGACAATTCCTCATCAATAAAGCTCTAAGTAGTTTCCTTGACGGGGCAAGTATCGTTCAAATTTCTGGTGGACACATTATCTTTGCGATTATCGTTGCTGTATTAATTGCTCTCCTCGCAAGTTTAGCTCCAAGTGGACGTGCAGCACGTTTGAACACAATTGAAGCCCTCGCTTCTGAATAACATACAAATTCTTCTGTCAGTAATTTCAAATGACTGACAGAACTTGTAGATGAAGTTTATCTACTGACAGCCTCTGTCAGTAAACCTATGATTTCAAAAAATAGACCTTGCCAAAAGACAAAGCCTATTTTTTGTACTTTATATTGTTTGGTGGCCTTCCAGCCTTATGTTAGAATTAAAGTAATAGACAAATAAAAGGAGTATTAATGCAAGAAATAATTATCCAAGTCATGAACCAATTTGGCTACTTTGGTGTTGCCTTTCTCATTATGATTGAGAACATCTTCCCACCAATTCCTTCCGAAGTAATCTTAACTTTCGGTGGTTTCATGACTACTTATAGCGAACTGGGGATTATCGGCATGATTATCGCAGCCACTATTGGTTCTGTGCTTGGTGCATTGATACTCTACTTCGTCGGTCGTCTTTTAAGCGTTGAACGCTTAGAAAAATTAGTTTCTGGACGTTTAGGAAAAGTACTTCGTCTTAAACCAGAGGACATCACAAAAGCTGAAAAATGGTTTTTAAAGAGAGGATATGCAACAATCTTCTTCTGTCGATTCATTCCTTTAATTAGAAGTCTAATTTCAATCCCTGCTGGTTCTGCTAAAATGAAACTCCCAAGTTTTCTTATTTTAACAACCTTGGGAACACTTATTTGGAACATTGTTCTAGTGTGCCTTGGAGCCGCTCTTGGTGATAACTGGGAGATGATTGCTGGAATTCTTGATTCTTACTCTTCAGTTGTGGTTGTGATTTTAGGGATTATTTTCATCCTTGCGATTCTTATCTTTGTCAAGAAACGATTTTTCCCCAAAAATAAAAACTATTCATCTGATACAGAAGAATAAGCTTTAATGCTTATTTTTTTTATAAAATTTCATTAACTTTTGTTATAATTGGTAATACAAAGGAGATTTTATGGTATCTAAAGGGCGTTTAGCCGGTTTTATTGATGCAATTATTGCAGTAATAATGACTATTATGTTATTAGAATTCGAATTACCTAAAACAGGTGGAATTCTTGATTTTTTGAAAGATAATCTCGTCTATCTGATTGCTTACCTTTTGAGTTTTATCTATGTTACAACTTCTTGGTTTAATCAACAATATATGCTTTCACAGGCTGAGAAAATCACTCGTCGAATCTATCATAGTTGCATGATTTGGGTACTCTCATTATCAATGCTTCCTGTACTTTCTGCTTGGGCTGGACGCACAATGGACTTCTTTCATGATTTCGGAATCCACTCACCAAAAGCACCTGCCCTACTCTTTATCGTGATGATTTATATTTGGGGATTTGCATATAGTTATATGACCGATTGTTTTATTGCTGACAATCCTAAAGAAAAGGCTGAACTAATCGCTCAAATGGAAGTTTATCACTATTTACGGAATCCTTTTTGGAAGATTGGAATGGTCATTAGCTTCATTATCACTTTCTTCTATCCCCCTTTTGTATTCATTTATACAGCAGGAGAAATGATTATTGCAACAATAAGAAGTCAAAATAAAAAAAGCTCAACTTAAATCGTTGAGCTTTTTAGTTTATTGACCAACAGTCAATTGTTCTGAAACATACTTAGCATAGAGTGGATGTGTGGCAACAAGTTCATTATGTTTGCCACTCCCTGTGATTTGACCTTTTTCAATGAAGTAAATCTTATCCGCATCAACAATTGTTGAAAGTCTATGCGCAATTACGAGCGTTGTGCGACCTTTCATCAAACTATCTAAAGCCTTTTGAACCATTGATTCTGATTCACTATCCAAACTAGCCGTTGCTTCATCAAGCATCAGGATTTTTGGATTTCTCAAGAAAGCACGAGCAATTGCTAAACGTTGTCTTTGACCACCAGATATTTTCACACCTCGTTCACCAACTTCCGTATTAAGTTGATCAGGCATATTTTCAACAAAGCTTCTTGCAAAAGCTAAGTCAAGAACTTGCCAAAGGTCTTCATCTGTATAGTCTCCTTCAAGTCCATAAGTTAAATTTTCACGAATGGTTCCAGCCATAATTGCTGAATCTTGACTGACAAAACCAATTTGACTCCGCCAATTTTCCAAAGAAATATTATCAATCGGTTGACCATCAATTGTAATTTCTCCTGCCGTTGGTTGATAAAAACGTTCTAAAAGAGAGAAAATTGTTGATTTACCACCACCTGAAGGTCCGGCAAAGGCAATAATTGAATTAGGTTGAGCTTCAAAAGAGATATCACGTAAAATTTGTTCAGAATCATCATAAGCAAAGTCAACATGGCGAGCTGAGAGGGTTTTTCCTTCCAAATCAAGACTTTCTCCTTGATGAAGTACTTCTTGTTCTTCATCAAGTAATTCGGTCAAACGACCTGTTGATCCTGAAGCTTTAGCAAGTTCTGTAAAGAAAGTCGCCACAGTTGGTACGGCTCCGATTAAGTTCATCAAATACATCATCATTCCAAGCAAAGTTCCAAGACTCATGACTCCTGTTGAGATGAGATAAATTCCGTAAGCAAGAAGTCCAAAGATCATCAGCATCATTGATAACATCATAACTGGTGACATCAAACCATCAAAGATGGCTTCTTTTACCCCAATTTTATAAAGGGCATTGACATCATTTTCTGCTTTTTTAGAGGCTTGTTTTTCAGCATTTGAAGATTTTACTAAGCGAATTTCTGATAATGATTCACTAGCAATCCCTTGGAAATTTGCTAAAGAATCTTGTCTAGTTCGCCCAATTTTTTGGCCAAAAGTCATAATCGGGAACATAATGAGCATAACTACTGGAACAGCAATAATCATGGCAAGGGTCAAACGCCATTGCATCTGAAGCATGAAGACAATTGAACCAACCAAAAGTAAAATAGACGTAAAAGCTTGTGGAATACTGTTTGCAATTAAATTTTTAACTTGGGTGGTATCGTTGGCTAAACGAGAACTCATTTCTCCTGTTTTAACTTCATCAAAATATTTTACTGGCAGATGAATCATTTTATCCCAGACACGCGTCCTTAGATTTTTTACAACTGATTCACCAAATATCCCAAGGACAATTGCTGCAATAGCCGAAACAGCAGCTGAACCAATATAAAGAGCGATAACTAAGGCAACTTTGCCACCGTTTACTCCATGTCCAAAACTATTAACAAGTGGTTGAACCATTTTGGGGACTTGTAATTGAATTAGTGTTCCAACGATTCCTGCTAGAATCCCAATGATAAAGAAAAGATAACGTGGCTTTGCAGCACGAATCAATTTGACGAAATGTTTAATGGATGTTTTGTCAACCGCTTTTCCTTCGATACGATTGGCCATTTGTGGACCTCTTTCCATTGTTTGCTTACTTCCTTTTTCTAATTATTGAATTTCAAGACGAAAAGAAATGATTTCAATTACTTTTCGTCTTGAATTATTTTTTATTCTTCCAAATAAACTTTGAGGTTTTCTAAGACAAGTTGATAGCCCGCTGGATTTAGATGCGCTCCATCAAAAGTTAATTCTTTTTTCAAATTGCCATTTTCATCAGATAAACCATCATTAACATCAATAAAGTGAAAATGATGGTTATCTGCAAGTTTTTTTATTTTATCTGAAGCTTTTTGAAACTTTTCATTACTTCTCGTTTCAAATAAAGTTTTTTCATCTGAGTCTTGACCAAAATCAACCGTATTAATCGGATAGTAGCGCATCACATAAACTTGCGTTTGAGGTAATTTACTTTCTATTTGAGAAAGAATTTGATCATAGTTATTCAAAAACTCTTCTTCTGGAATCTCAAAACCGGTATCATTCGTTCCAATATTAATAAAGATTTTTGAAGGTTCCAAATTAAAAATTTGACTCTCTATGTGTTCTAATAAAAATGAGGTCGTCGTGGCTCTAACCGCCCGATTGTAGATATAGTGTGAAAAAGTAACTTCTCCAGCTTCCTCCCACTTCTCAATAGGAAATATCTCCATTAATGATGAGCCAATAAATAAAGTTTGTCCCTTTTTTGCTGATAGGTTTGCCTTGTCATAGTTTTTAAGAAGTTCTTCTTGAAAAGCTGCAAGCTGAGGGTTTATCGTAAGAGCTTTGGTTTCTTTTGACATTATCTTCTCCTATAAATTTAGCTATTTTAAATCCACTCTACTTTGTTTAATTGAGCCACAAACTGTTTCTCAGCTTCTGGTAAAAACTCAATCGGGTGTTTTTTAGACTCTAGCTTTATCATTGATTTTGCAATAATTTTATCGTGCCAGTTAAAAGGGGTCAAATTATTTACCTCCCCTCCAAAGTTTGCGATAGCTACAGCTTTTTTGCGCAAAGGTTCGGCGATTTCTTTTTTAATCACTTTCGTAAAACTATCATATTCAACCATTGTAACGAATGCCGCAAAAGGTTTCGTTTGCAAAATTTCTTGATATTTTTTTAAGAGACTGCCTACTGAACGTTCAAATTTATGACTATAAACAGGGCTGGCAACAATCACAGCATCAAAATCTTTAGGATTTACTACTTCAGCATTTAAATCCACAAGTGTGACCTGATTTAAATGTATCGCTAGCTTTCTAGCGCACTTGGCAGTATTTCCTGTCTTACCAGCGTAAGCGATGAGTGTTCTCATTTTCCGCTCCTTATCTATTCAATCCTTAGAAATCATCCCAGTTTTCTGGTTTTTTAGGTTCTTTATTTTTGTCTGTCTTTGGTTTAGAATCAAAATCTGGACGACGGTTTCCGTCAAAATCACCAAAACGATTTTTCATTTCATCTGAAAAGTGATCCCAATGTTCATTAAAATCGGCTTGATCTCTCCCACCAAAATTATTTTTAAAGCTATCTTTGAGCTGCTTACCAAAGGCTTTCCAATCTTCACCAAACGGAGCTTGTGAGCGTTCGTCACGACGCATACGATTTTGTCCACGTTTCATTTCTTGAGATGAACGACGCATTTCACGTTGCCAATTTTGCATTTCACGGCGCATGTGATTCCCAAATGCATGACGGTCATGAGCATTCATCATATTTTCCATAAATGGATTTCCGAAAAATTGTGCCATTCGTTGGAAATCTTGATCATTACGTGCGTCGTTATTTTCTACTAATTTTTCCATTAGAAAGGCTAATTGTTCTTGTTCTTCATCTGTTAGATTGCCAAAAATTGTTTCTGAAATATCATTATGCATTGTATCACGTGTTTCTTGAGCTTCACGACCTTTATCAGTCAAGAAAATGCGGCTGACACGTTTATCATTCTCATCTTGTTTACGAATAACCATTTCCGCTTCTTCTAATTGTTTAACCTGAGCTGTTACACTTGAAGGTTTAATATCAAGAAGTTCGGCAATTTCTGCATTGGTTAGACCATCTTTATTCCATAATTCAACGAGTAAACCTTGAGCTCCATTGCGGTTACCGCGATTTTTCATTTGTTTTGAAATCCCATCTGCTCTTAAAGCAAAAAGGATGTTTGGATTGTGCAATAGTTTTGAAAATAGATTCAATAAGTTATTTGTTTGTTCTGACATTATGTATTCTCCTTATATCAAATTCTTTGTAATTCGTCATCAAAAGCATAGATTAGTCGTTCATCTGGGCCTTCAATAAGTCTGATGAACCAATTCAATTTTTGAATTATTATTTTTATCATCTTAATCATTGGTTCTCCTTTACTATCTTTTAATTTCTTGAAAAGTTTAAATTAATTAGTTAGTTTATTTTTTATTTACCTAACAAAAAAGATTATAAAACATTTAATTAGTTTTGTCAACACAAAAACTAACTAAATTAAAAAAATCAGCCCACAGACTGATTTTTTATATTATTCATTTCCTAAATCAAGTTGATAAAGTTCCTTAAATGTTGGATTATTCTCCAGTAATGACGCGGGTTTCCCATCAAATTTAATCGAGCCATTTTCTAAAAATAGAACTCGGTCCATATGATGAACACCTAATAAATGATGAGTAATAAAAATAATTGATTTATCACGGAGCTGTTCAAAAAAGAGACTTAAGAGTTGATTTTCTGTGATTGGGTCAAGTGATACAGTTGGTTCATCAAGAATTACAACATCAACATCTGATAAAAGAACCCGTGCCAAGGCTAAGCGTTGACGTTCTCCACCAGAGAATCGTTCTCCCGCTTCATCTACTGGTGTCAGAAGTTTTTGAGGTAATGATTCAACCATTTTACGGAGGCCAACTAATTCAAGAGCTTCCCAAATTTCAGCATCACTGGCATTGAGTTTCGCCAAAGTCAAATTAGAACGAAGGCTTGTCGCAAAAAGATAAGGGGATTGATTAATGACACCAATTTTTTCTTCAACATTTTTAGCTTTAGATGGCTCAACACCAGAAAATTGAATACTTCCACTTTGGGGAACTAAATCTCCTCTGATTAATCCGGCAAGTGTTGATTTACCCACACCTGAACGTCCCAATAGAGCGATATGTTCTCCTTGTTTAACTTCTAAATTAAAATTATCAAAGATTTTTTTATTTTCTTCAAATGAAAATTGGAGATTATTGATGACTAAATCTGTAGAAACAATTTCCTCAGTCCTTACTTCTTCGTCTTGGTCTGGTAAGTCATTTAAACGATTGATTGAATCGCCATAACGTTGCGTTTCAACCACCGCATCAGACAAAGGAGAAAAAGCATCAAATAAAGGGAAGGCAGCAAGACTAACTGCCGCAATATAATTAGGCGCGTCTCCCAATCTTAAGGCACCAGAAGACCAAATCATCAAATAGATCACTAATGCGCCATAGACAACTTGTAAAAATAAATTTCTTCTACGTCCGAAAGCTAATAGTTTGGCTTGAATTTTTCTAGCAGATAATTCAGAACCTCGATAAGCTGTCAGAAAATCTTCTTTTCGTCCTGAAAGCACCCAATCTTGTAATCCTAAAATATCATCTGTCAAATGAGAAAAAAGTTGATTGCGATAAATTTTGAGTTCTTCATCTAATTTTACTGTGAATTTCAAAGAAATTAATGGCAAGATAACAATCAAAAATCCTAAGAAGAGCGCTAAACCTAAAGCAAACCAAAGTGAGAAAAATCCTCCAGCAATAATTAGAGCAATCGATAAACTTCCAGCAATTAAAACTGGAAATAATGTTCTCAAAAAGAGGTCTTGTAGATTTCCAATATCTTCATTAAGAACACCCAATAAGTCACCTAAACGGTAACGATCTGCTAATGTAACGGCCGTTTTTTCCAGTCGCAAATAGAGTTTTTTTCGTAAGAGACTTGTGATTTTTAAAATCCAATTATGAGAAGTTAATCTTTCGACATAATGCATCACTGGTCGTCCAATCCCAAAAATACGTACAAAGAGAACTGGAACATAAATCATTAAAATATTTTCTGGTTTTGTTGCTGATTTAGAAATGACATATCCTGAGCTGAACATCAAAAGTCCCGCCATCGAAATTGTAATCGTTCCTAAGAAAATAGATAGAATAAAGCCTGAACGATTTTTTTTCAAAAATGGAGAAATCCAGTCATTACCGAACAAAATATTTTTTAATTTCATTATTTCTGACCCCCATTATCTGACGAAGCTTGGCTGACAGAGCTGTCAGTAGATTTATCATTTACTGACGAAAAGTTTGACCTCTCAGATTCTTTTTCTTCTTGGTCCTTTACTGATTCGCTCGTTTCATTGTCTAATAAATTTTTGTCATCATCAACCCCACGCATCTGACTAAGTAATTTTTGATAGTAAGTATTTTCAGATAATAGTTGTTCAGGAGTTCCAATTCCTGCGACCTGTCCCTCGTTTAATACAATGACCAAATCCATTGATGAAAGCCAATGAAGACGATGAGTAGCAATGAAAACAAGTTTATTTTCAAGTAAAGGTAAAATATTTGCTTTAATTTCTAATTCGGTTTCAATGTCCAGATGAGCTGTCGGTTCATCAAGAAACAAAATATTGCGGGTATGACTTAAAAATGCTCTGGCTAATGCAACACGTTGAGCCTGTCCCCCTGAAATTGTACGGCCACTGGCCCCAATTTGTCCATCAAGACCAATTTCATCGATAAGACTTTCTAAACCAGCAAGTTTTGCTGCTGCTTTGATTTCGTCATCAGTAGAATCAGGTTCGTAAAAAGCTAAATTTTCACGAAAAGTTCCTGCAAAAATATAAGTCTTTTGTGGAATGAATTGAACTGACTGACGATAGTTTTCGTCAGTTAAAGAAGTCAAACTTTGCTCATTTAGTTTAATTTCACCAGCTGTTGGTTTTAGAAATCCAGCCAGCATTGAAAGCAATGTTGATTTACCAGAACCTGAATTTCCGACAATGGCAATTTTTTTAAAGCCATTTACTGACAGATTAACATTTGAGATTCCACGCCCTGTGTCATAAATTTTTCCTAACTCTGTCAGTTGAAGTTGTGAATTTGCACTCCAAGTTACTTTTTCTGTAAGTACTGACAAAGTATTTTCCTCAGTTGATAGAACTTCATTAACAGCTGCCAAAGCATTTTTTCCATTAAGCGTCGCATGATAATCACTTGCAAAATCACGCAGTGGAAGGAAATATTCTGGCGCTAAAATTAGAGCCGCTAAAGCTGGAAAAAGTAAAATATCACCGCTCATTAACCGAAGTCCCAAAAAAAGTGCGACAACAGCAACCGAAAGACTTGCAAAAAAATCAAGGGCAAAGGTTGAAAGCATAGCAATTCTCAATGCGCCCATCGTTTCTTTACGAAAGTCTTCAGAAGTTTTATAAATTGAATTTGAGTAATCTTTAGACAATCCAAAATATTTCAATGTAGAAATTCCACGCAATGAATCTAAAAAGTGATTTGATAAATATTGGAAAGTTTTATATTGACGTTCAGCACGTCCTTGTGCTGCGTATCCCAATAGAATCATAAAAATAATTGCAAAAGGAAATGTCAAAGTTAACACAATTCCACTTTGCCAATCAAGAAAATACACTGGAATCAAAATTAACATTGGGATGATCATCATATTTAAGACTTTGGATAGGACCAATTTAATATAATTTTTAACCTGATCAATTCCTGTGATTACTGTTGTTGCAGCTGAGCCCGAACCTAAATTAGCAATAGCAACTGGACCAAGTCGGAAAAATTTATCCAACATATCCCCCCGCAATTTTGTTGCTAATTGGTAAGCAAGTTTATCCAGAGCCTTTGAACGACCAAAATTAATAATTTCACGGCTCAAAAAGCAAGCAAAAAAGCCCAAAACCCAAGGAATGGTATGAGAAAATAATTGTCCTTGCCAAAGCTTAGTAATCGCAGTAGCTAGAAATAAAGCTTGACCAGCAATTGCAATGAATTGAAAAACTGCCAGAATCCCCAATATCGGAAACATTCTTCTTACACCTGGCAGTTCAAAAAGAGATTTATCAATCATGTTTAAAGTTACTGATGAGATAATATTTTACTGACAGAACTTACCAACAAAGCTGACAGTTCCTAAAATCTGCTCATAGAATTTCTGTCAGTAAAATAAAATTCCTCAGTTCCTTTCTAAAAAATTTAGGTCAGAAAAATTTTCCTGACCATAATATGTAGTTGTCTTAATTAATTATATCAATTTACAAACTAATCTGAAAATAACTGGTTCAACCAGTTATTTTCATGTTTTATTTTTTAATTCTTTTTCTGAAAATGAAATAGGTCCAGCCCATATAGATGAGTACAAATGGTAAGATAACCAGAGTAATGATCGTCATTGTTTTCAAAGTATAGCCTGTTGAACTAGCATTTTTAATCAAAATACTGTGAGCAGGGTTAGTTGCAATCATTACACGTGGGAAAATCCCTTGGAAAATCAATGCAACAAGGGCAATGAAAGTCAAACCTGAAGCCAAGAAAGCAGACATTTCTTTTCCTGCACGAACAGATAAATGTGCCACAAGAGTTAGAATAACAATCAAAGCAAGTAAAACTAAAGTTCCAATAAAATGTTTTTCAAAGAAATCAGTGAAAATAGCTAGCAATACAGCAAATACAACTTCACCAGCATAAAGAACAAAATAGAGGATATTAGCTATCTTTGCAGCTCTCTCACGCAAAGCTCCCTCTGTTTTCAAAGCTAAATAATTTAAGCCATGAAGCCAAGCTAAGAGCGTTACAGCAACACCACCAACGACTGACAAAAAGTTAACGTAAGTAGTAAAAGTAGCAGTCACATTTCCTTTAGCATCCATTGGAACGCCTTGAATCATACTTGTAAACATCAATCCAAAGAGAAATGGAATAGCAAAACTTGCAACGCCCAAAACTTTTGTCCAGAGCATTTTTCCTTTTTCCGTATGTGAGTGATGACGAAATTCAAATGTTACTCCCCGGAAAATCAAACCTACTAAAATCAAAAATAGAATAAGATAGAAACCAGAGAACAATGAAGCATACCAATAAGGGAATGAAGCAAACATTGCCCCACCGGCAGTTAATAACCAAACTTCATTCAAATCCCAAACTGGGCCAATTGATCCGATAGCTTGTTCAACCTCACGTTTGTCCTTGGCAATTGTGATTGCACTCATTCCTACACCGTAGTCAAAACCTTCGAGGAAGAAAAAGCCACTAAATAATACTCCAACAATAATAAACCAAAAAAGTTGTAATCCAGTCATTATTTATCCACCCCTTTCTCATCAGTTTCTTTTTGAATTTCACTATCTTCTTTTGATGAAGAAGCAAAATTTTCTTGACTAAATGAATCTAAAGAAACATAAGCTGTTTCCGCTCCTTCTACTCCTTGTTTCATTCTTTGAAGCGTAAAGTAAACCATTACAGCACCAAGGAAACAGAACAGGAAGAAATAGACGATATTTGAGAATAAAAGTGAACCGACAGAAACATTTGGTGAAACTGAATCTTTGATTGTAAATAAACCATAAACTGTCCAAGGATAACGACCAAGTTCAGTAACTAACCAACCTGAGGTAATCGCAAGGAAAGGTGCAAATAGCATCCAACGATAAACTTGTAAGCCAAATTTATTTTCATATAGACTTGGTTTTTTCTTTCTAGTCCAAAATAGCCCCAGAGCAGAAAGTAAAATCATTAACATTGATAGACCGGCCATAATCCGGAAAGTCCAGAAGAGAACCGTTACTGGTGGGAAGAAATTTCCGCCAATTTCTTTAGCTACATCAGGATATTTCTTTTGAAGTTGAGCGTTAATTTCATTCATCCCTTCAACCGAACCGCTTGGACGGTGATAAGTCAGAATTGAAAGCATATAAGGAATTTGAATTCCAAATACTTCTTTGTGGTCAGCTTCATTAAAGAAGGCAACCATATCCCAAGCCGCAGGGTCAGGTGTTGTTTCATAAACCCCTTCAGTTGCAGCAAATTTCATAGGTTGAGAGTTTTTAACTTCAATCATTTGTTGGTCACCAGCAACAAAGTTACCAACTGCACCGATTAGAGCTACTAAAAGTCCTAAACGTAAAACTGGTTTAAACATATCAATTTCACGATTTTTAAGAATTTGATAAGCTGAAATACCAGCAACCACAAAACCACCAGTTACAAGGAAACCTGTTGCCACGTGGCTAAATTCCAAAATAGTTTGAGGATTTGTCAAAAGGGCAGAGAAACTTGTTAATGTTGCTCGTCCACCTTTAACTTCATATCCCACTGGATTTTGCATCCATGAGTTTGCCGCTAAAATCCATAAAGATGATAAGAAGGTCCCAACAAATACAATCCAAAGTGTTGCATTGTGCAATTTCTTACCCAATTTATCCCAACCAAACATCCATACTCCAAGGAATGTAGATTCCAAGAAGAAGGCAAGTAAGGCCTCAACGGCTAAAGGTGCGCCAAATATATCACCAACATAGCGGGAATAATCTGACCAGTTCATTCCAAATTGAAATTCTTGGATAATACCAGTTACGACCCCTACTGCAAAGGATAAGAGCATAATTGATCCAAAAAATTTCGTCCGTTTTTTCCATTTTTCATCACCAGTTTTCACATAGATAGTTTCCATGATCGCTGTCATGAGAACCATTCCGACAGAAAGTGGTACAAAGAAAAAGTGGAAGATTGTCGTCATCGCAAACTGAAAGCGTGCGAGAGTTTCAATGGTAAACATTGTTTATCTCCTTATTTTTTATTTACTATATATCAAATAGATATAGACTAATTTTAAAAATATTTTTATCTAAGACTAATTTTGTCCTTGGTTTAATAAAAATATTTATTTTATTAATAAATAAAATAAGAGAATTTTTAAAGTTAACAAGATTTTTCAATAATAATTAATAATTAAAAATATCAGTTCTAATCGTAAATCTATAACTTTTCACTATTTCTTATCAATTTATTTATTAATTTAGCAACAGAAAAACAATAATTATTTTTTCTACAGGCCTCTTCTCAGTATCTTTTCAAACACAAAATGTTCAAAGTTTTTAGTAAACTCATATTTCTTAGTCAACCACTTTTAATGGATGACCGTGCTTGAGTATCCTTACTTTGAATTTTATATTTTTAATAACAGAGTAACTGCGAGTTTTCGAATAAAAATAGCTTTGCTTCTCACCTCTATCCTCTATAAGTTTTATTTGTAAATAAGTGATTTCATACTTTATTTTAGCATTTGTGAATGTCTTTGGCCTTTTAACCAAAGGCACTAACATCTGCAAATAATTTAAAATCACGTTACACTATATTTTATCATAATGTAAGCGCAGATAAAAACGATTGATTTGTAAAAGACTTTTAACAAGTGTAACTTTTCAGACACTTCTATAGTTTTTAAAATACAAAAAACCTATCATTAAAGATAGGTTTTATTAATTACTAATTAACGAACATCTCCCATTAATTTCAAAATAGGTTTTTTGACAATAAGGAGGATAATTCCCACGATAATACCAATAATACCAGTAATCGCAAAGAAGTGAACTTCTGTTGCTGCTTTAAAGAGTGGTGTAATTTGAGCATTGATTGCTTGTGAAGTTGAATCTGCCAAGAACCACATCGCCATCATTTGTGATTGGAAAGCAACTGGAGCTAATTTTGTTGAAACTGATAATCCAACTGGTGAAACAAGTAATTCACCTGCCATTTGGACAGCAAACATCAATACTAACCAAAGAGCACTTGCACGACCAGAAGTTCCGTTCAAGAGACCTGGAAGTGTCATAATCAAATAAGAAATCCCTGTCAACATCAAACCAAGACCAAATTTTACAATTGTTGAAGGTTGACGTTCACCCAATTTATTCCAAAGACGAACAAAGATAGGTGACAAGAGAACGATGAAGAGCGGGTTCAATAATTGATACCAAGAAGGGTCAATATGGAAAGTAATTCCAAACCAAGTTGGGTCCAAATTAGAACGTGATTCTCCCCAAACCGCAATAATTGTAGAACTTTGTTCTTCAATTGCCCAAAAGACAATAGCAGAAAGGAACAAAGGAATATATGCTGTTAATTTACGACGTTCATCTGATTCTACCTTTTTAGAGGTAAACATCATTACGAAATAAATAATTGGAACAACAATACCGATAATTGATAAAACATTAATGAAGTTATTAATGAAATTAGCTGGACTTGCTTGATAAAGTAAGAAGAAACCAATAATTGCGACAATAACAACAATTGTCAATGTAATAAGAAAATTACGTGTTGCTTTTGAATCCATTGGATTTGAAGGCTCGCGTCCAATTTCTGGGAAGTGACGAAGACGTCCATACCAATAAGCAAATAATGCAAAAATCATACCGATAGCTGCAAGTGAGAATCCTAAGTGATAATTCACGCCTTGTCCAACTGTCCCAACAATCAATGGAGCAATCAGAGAACCCATGTTAATTCCGACAACAAAGATATTGAATCCAGTGTCACGACGTGAGTCATCTTTAGAATAAAGATGTCCAACCATATTTGAAATATTCGGTTTAAGCATCCCTGTTCCCAAGATAATTAAGAATAATGCCACGAACAGTGAAGATAAACCAAATGGTGTTGCTAAAGCGATGTGTCCCAAAGTGATTAAAATTCCACCAAGGAAGATTGTGCGCGAAGCGCCCAACAAGCGGTCAGCAACCCACCCTCCAACAATTGTTGAAAGATAGACAAGAGTGCACCATAGATACTTACAATCGCCATTGCTTGAGCTTTAGGAAGTCCTAAACCTGCGTTGTCAGCAGTTGTCAATGCATAGAGGTAATAAACCAGAATGGCACGCATCCCATAGTAAGAAAAACGCTCCCAGAACTCAGTCTGAAAAAGCGTCAATAGGCCGCGAGGTTGACCGAAAAATGTTTTTTCTGTTTTGTTTAAGTTTTGCATAGATTATATTATAAAGTTTTCTATACAACTTGTCAAGTTGTCAAACAATTTTGCCTATACAGATTCTTTGAAAAACGCGGGAAAAAGAGGGACAATAACAAAATTTCATAGATATTTATTTATATTTTCTTCTTTTCTAAAATAAGATTTAGCTAAAAAATATAGTTTTTATCATTTTTTACTGACAAATAAATCTGTCAGTAAAAAAACTTGCATTAGCAAGTTTTAAATTTTCATCTTTAATTCTAAATTTGTTTTTCCACTAATCACTTTTTCTGTCAGTAATTTTTTTAATTCTGGTAAGAATTTCAGATTTTGTAAAAAAGTAATTTCTTGAACTTCTATATTAAGCTCATCTTCACTCGGATTAATGAGTTCAACAAAAACTTCTGAATCTGTATATCGCAATATTCCTAACAACCTGTCAGTAAAAAAAGTTGAAAACTCTCCATATTTCAAGCTATTTTCTGACAGACGTTTTTGCGTCCAACTTTTATAAACATTGTAAACATTGGGTGAAATGTTATCCCAAGGAAAATATTTACGATTGTCAGGGTCTTTTCCACCTGACAATCCTGCTTCATCTCCATAGTAAATACAAGGAATTCCTGGTAATACAAAAAGCATTGCTAACGCTACTGACAAATTCTTTTCTCCAATCATTGTCAAAATTCGTTCAGTATCATGAGTCCCTAGATTGTTTAAATTATTATAAAAAATATCTTTAGGATAATTCTCTTGCAAAGTCATCAATTGATGAGCGACATCTTGACTAGAACGATGACCATTTAATAAATTAATAATTAAATCACGAAACGGATAATTCATAGCAGCTTGCAAACTTCCACCCAGAATATAATTTCTTCTTTTTCCATAAGAAATTTTGTTGGAAGCATCTTCCCAAATTTCACCAATCAATATCTTATCTGAATAAGAGTCAAGATTTTCTCGAATTCCTTTAATAAATGAATCAGGGAGTTCATCAGCAACATCCAGACGCCAACCATCAATACCCAAGTCATTCCATTTAGCTAAAACAGAATTTTTCTCACCATAAATAAAATTGCGAAAAGAATCATTATCTTTGTCTATTTCAGGCAAATCTTTAATTCCCCACCAAGATTTATACTCAAAAGGATAATTTTCAAATTTAAACCAATCAAAATAAGGTGAATCAGGATTTTTAGCTGCTCCCTCATCATCGCCATAATCACCATTAATATTGAAATAAAGCGAGTTTTTTCCTACATGAGAAAAAACACCATCCAAAATCAAATGCATTTTTTCTTGATGAAGCAACTGAATCAATTCTTCAAAATCTTCCTGCCTACCTAGCATTGAATCAATTTTTAGGTAATCATTCGTATCATAGCGATGGTTACTTATACCGGAAAAAATGGGATTAAGATAAATCGCATTGATTCCCAGTTCTTTTAAGTAAGGAATTTTTTTAATAATTCCTCTTAAATTTCCACCGAAAAAATCCCAACGTGCAATATCACCATTTTCTTCTTTAACATAAAAAGGACTATCCGTTTTTCTTCCATAGATAAAAGAATTGGGTTTTGGATGATTGATTTGACCATTTTCATTTCCATTATAGAAACGATCTGGGAAAATTTGATAGAAAACTGCTTCACGATACCAGCTGGGAGCTTGGTCTTCTTTTTCAAATACAGTCAGCTGATAAGGTTTAACATCATTTTCATCAGTATATAGAAGTCCCTCTCCTCCTATGCCAGAACAACCATAAAATCGCCTAGTTTCTCCCAAATCCGAAGACTCGACTATTTCAAAATGATAAAAGTAAAGTCCTGACTCTTCATCAAAAGGAATGGTAACTCTAAAATTCCCGCCTGAATCTTTGGTCATAGAAAATTCATAACGTTTTCCAAAATCACGTCGAATTACACATGTCACAAGTACAGAAGGTCGGTCAGTTGTAAAACTCAAGTTCATTGAGTTTCCAACCTTGATGGCCCCAAAAGGTTGTTTATAATCTAAATTCCACGGATTATAATAATACATCTAATTCTCATTTCCTTTATTAACACTTAAGGCTAAAGGCTCCTAAAATTTACTCTGTCAGTAACAAAAATTTCTGTCAGTAAATTTCTTCATTCTTTTTTAGCCTTTATATACCAAATGTCATCAGCATATTCCCTAACTGTTCGGTCAGAACTAAAACGTCCCACATTGGCAATATTCATTAAACTTGCTTGAGTCCATGCTTTTTGGTCACGGTAAAGTTTTTCAAGTTCAGCTTGTGCCCGAACATAATCATTAAAATCACGAAGTACAAAATATTCATCATTATAAACGGTGAGCGAATCAAAAATTTCGCGACCTTCACTTTTAATATTTGGCACCGTTCCGTCAATTAAGGCATTCAAAATTCGATTAACTACTGGATTTTGCTCATAAATATCATGCGCATTATAATTACCATTGCGATAATATTCATAAACTTCATCCTTAGTCAGCCCAAAAACAAAATTATTTCCATCCCCTGCCGCTTCAAAAATTTCAATATTTGCGCCATCAAGTGTTCCAATGGTTAAAGCACCATTTAGCATAAACTTCATATTTGAAGTTCCAGATGCCTCTTTAGAGGCCAAAGAAATTTGTTCTCCAACATTGGCTGCTGGGATAATCACTTCCGCCAAACTTACATTATAATTTTCCATAAAGACAACTTTGAGTTTATCTTTAATCGTTTGATCATTATTAATCATATTTGCTATTTCGTTAATTACTTTAATGATAGATTTAGCATAATGATATGAAGGAGCCGCTTTTGCCCCGAAAATAAATACTCGAGGAACCATATCTAATTCCGGATTATCTTTCAAATCAAAATATAATTTTAGAATATGCAAAGCATTTAACAATTGTCGCTTATAAGCATGCAGCCGTTTTACTTGAACATCAAAAATCGCATCAGGATTAACCGTAATTCCATTTTGTTCTTTAATCACCGCAGCCAATCGTAGCTTGTCATCAAATTTAGCTTTTTGAAGTTGTTCAAGTGTTTTTTCATCATTTTTAAAATTTTTCAGCAGCTTCAATTCATCTAAATCATGACGCCATGTTTTACCAATTGTTTCATCAATAATTCCAGACAAGCGTTCATTTGCAATCTGAATCCAACGACGGTCAGCAATTCCATTTGTCTTATTATTAAAACGTTCAGGATAAATTTCATAGAAATCATGAAGTTCAACATCCTTTAATAAATCAGAATGCAATTTGGCTACGCCATTGGTTGAATGTGAACCAATGATTGACAAGTTGGCCATATGAATTTGTCCATCTTTGATAATTCTCGTATTATGCACCAGCGTTGCACCCACCTTAGGAAGCAACTCAGCCGTACGTCTCCGGTCAATCTCCACAATAATTTGATAAATTCGGGGCAAAAGTTGTTTAATCATCTCTTCTGGCCACTTTTCCAAAGCTTCCGATAAAATTGTATGATTGGTATAAGACATTACCTTAAGGGTTGTATCCCAAGCTCGATTCCAGCCCACTCCATATTCATCAACTAAAAGGCGCATGAATTCTGGAACACAAAGTGCAGGATGCGTATCATTAATATGGACAGCAATATAATCCCCAATTTTTCGAATATCTTTTTTTTGTGTTCCTTTATAGTGGTGCAAAATTCGTTGAAGTCCAGCAGAAACAAAGAAATATTCTTGCTTCAAACGTAAAAGTCGCCCATCATAATTAGAATCATCTGGATAAAGTTCAGCAGAGAGCATCGAAGTTTGTCGCATATAATCCAAATTTTGAAATTTAGGGTCTAATTCCTCTGGCACTTCTGAGCGCCACAGACACATATTATTGACCGTTGTATTTTCAAAACCAACCATGGGCGTATCATATGGAACAGCTAGAACACGTTCCTGATCCTTATAATGAGGAATAAGATTTCCTTTTCCATCATCTTCTAACCAAACTTCACCACCAAATGTTACTTCAACTGCTTTGTCTGCTCTACGTACTTCCCAAGGATTCCCATTATTTAGCCAAGAATCAGGTAATTCTACTTGGTAACCATCTACTATTTTTTGTTTGAATAATCCATACCGATAGCGAATGCCATTTCCATTTCCTGGAAGCCCCGTTGAAGCTAAAGAATCCATGAAACAGCTAGCTAAGCGCCCCAAACCTCCATTTCCAATGGCCATATCTGGTTCTATCTTAGCAACCTCATCCAGTTCAATTCCAAAATCATTTAACCCTTCTCGAACGGTATTTAAAATACCTAAGTTAAGTAAATTTGATTTAAGCATTTTTCCTGGTAAAAATTCAATCGAAAAATAATATGCTTGTTTTTTTCCAGTTTCATCCTTATATTGATTATCGGCTACCCAAATATTAGCATAGTAATGTTTCACAACAGATGCCAATGCATCATAAATTTCTTGATAACCTGCTTTTGTCAGGTCAGTCGCAAATTTTGAAGTTAGACGCTCTTCGAAATCTTGCTTAAATTGTTTTTTAGAAAGTTTCAATCGTCGCTCCTTTATTATTCTCAAACATCTTTTATTTTAAAATGAATTCTACCACAATTTAATCGCAAGCGCAATCGTTTGCGAGATTTTATAATTCTTGATAGAGTTCAATGTATTGTTGAGCCTTCGTTCCCCAAGAAAAATCTTTACTCATTGCTGATAAAACCATTTTATTTAAGACTTCTGGTTCTTTTCCATAAACTTCAAGTGCACGATTAATCGTCTCCAATAAAATCTGTCCTTCAAAATCAACAAAACCAAATCCTGTTCCTTCTTTGCTAATAGGATTAAATGGAATCACAGTATCTTTCAAACCACCAATTTCATGAACGATTGGTAAAGTTCCATATCTCATTGCAATCATCTGTGATAGGCCACAAGGTTCAAAAGCAGATGGCATCAAGAAGAAATCAGAACCAGCATAAATTTCCTGAGCAAATTGAAGGTCAAATGCAATATTTGCTGACAACTTATCTGGATATTTTTGAGAAAAATCTCTAAAACCTTCTTCAATTTCAGGGAAACCTGTTCCTAGTAGGACAATTTGAACATTTTCTTCCAATACTTTTTCCAACTGACTCAAAACTAAATCAAATCCTTTTTGATTCGTTAAACGGGAGACCATCCCAATCAATGGAACATTTGGATTCAATGGTAATCCTGTTCGCTTTTGGAGTTCTGCTTTCATTTGACCTTTACCAGAAAGCTCTTCCTCGCTGAAATGGTAAGGAATTAATATATCATTTTCAGGATTATAGATATCATAATCTATCCCATTTAAAATTCCAGAAACTTTTCCATCTACATATTGCAAAATCGATTCTAAACCACAACCAAATTCTGAGGTCTGGATTTCCTTAGCGTAAGTTGGCGAAACTGTATTAACCCGATCCGCATATAAAATTCCTGTTTTGAGCATATTTAGCATACCATTATGACGGACCACTCCTTCAAAATAGCGCTCCATTCCCATACCAAAAAGCTCACTTAAAGCATCTCCATGCATCAAGCCTTGAAATTCAATATTATGAATGGTCAGTACTGTTTTAATTTTTTCATAGGCCTTAATCCAGTTGTATTTTTCTTTAAGTAAAAAGGGAACCATTGCAGTCTGCCAATCATTGACATGCAAAACATCTGGAATGAAATCTAACTTTTCTAAGAGTTGGCAAAGAGCCAAGTCAAAAAAGGCAAAGCGCTCTCCATCATCGCCATAACCATAGAGTTGTCCCCTACCAAAATAATGTTCATTATCTAGAAAATAATACTTCACACCCTCTTTTTCTAGACTTTTAACTCCAACATATTCGTGTCGCCAACCAACATCAACAAAATCATAAAATTCATCTTTTAAAAGTGAACGATATTCTTCTTTCATTTCATTCTTAAAATAAGGAAGGATCACAGCAACTGAATCTATCTCACTTTTTTTAGCCAATTCTTTGGGCAGTGCTCCAGCTACATCTCCAAGTCCTCCCGTCTTAAAAAAGGGGGCACATTCACTTGATGCAAATAAAACTTTCATTTTTCTCTCTTTCATTTCCTCTTTAAAATATAATTCTTTTTTTGAATTTTATTCAAGAACGCCGATAAATATTATCAGCGTCATTTGTCTTCTATAAGATATCTGCGGTAACAACTGTTCCTTTAGGAATCACTACTGGTTTTTCTGAACTACCAATAATTTTGACATTATTTTCGACAACCACTCCTTTATCAATGATGGCAAATTTAACTTGAGCGCCACTTTTAACTTCAGAGTTGGTAAAAACTAATGATTCTTCAATTAAGGCATCATCTTGAATCTTAACTCCACGAGAAATGAGAGAATTTTTTACTTTACCATTGATAATACAACCAGAACCTAATTGACTATTCTCCACTTTACTATTCTCAGAAAAATAAGTGGGAACTTCATTTTTAATCTTAGTATAAACAGGTTGGCTACTATATAAAAGAGAGGTAAAATTTTGGGGGTCGAGCATGACCATATTGGCATCATAAAATGACTTAATATTAGTGATATTACTCATATAACCTGTGTATTCATAAGTATTCACATCATAGTTCTTCATATAAACACGAATGAGACGGGCAATTGAAGTCAATTCTCCTATATCTTGCATCTCTTTTATAAAATTAATCAACCAATCGGTGTTCAAGATAAAGAGATTCAAACAAAGGGCTTCTTTTTCTTGGGGATTTTCTAATTGATTAACATAACAGTTACTCATTTTCCCTGATTCATCAAAACGAAGAATAGTATCATACTCACTTGCTAAATCTGGAGAAACTTTTTTATAAACGGTGGTTATTTCCTTACCTGCCAATTTATGTATTTTAAGAACAGCCGTTAAATCGACATTACAAATAAATTTACTGCCCAAAAGAACTGTATATGGTGCTTTAGATTTACGCAAAAAATTTAACTGTTGAGCAAAATAATCCTTACCTTGTTCCCTTAAACGGTCAAAATCTTGTTGAATATAGACAAAGTAACGACTATTAAAGCCATCCAAGCCCCATTCGCCACCTGAACCTAGATGGTCAAAAACAGATTGCGTTTCTCCTTCATTAAAGGTCATAAAAATATTATCTACATGGGCATTTGATAATGATGACAATGGAAAATCAATCAAACGATATTTACAATCAAAAGGAAGAGTAGCGATTGGACGAACCTCTGTTAGGGGGCTTAAGTGTTTGCTTGAAGAAATATTTGAGAGGATTGCTGCCATTTTATTACTATTGTTCATTTTTATTTTCTCCTTTAATTTCTCCGTGACCAATCACTGCGACTTCATTTTCACCGATTATTTCTACATTATCACCAATTTTTGCATTTTCACCAATGATTGCATTTTTGATTGTAACGTTTTCCCCAATAAATGTCCCAGACATAATGAAACTGTCCTCTATCACTGTTCCTTCTTGAACATGGACATTCTGTGAAAGGATTGAATGAACAACTGTTCCATCAACGTAACAGCCATCACCAACAAGTGCATTTTTTACATTGGATTTTTCTGTGATAAACTGTGGAGCTGAAATATCATTATGTGAATAAATCCGCCAAGATTTATCTGTAATATTTAGTTCATTATTTAAATCAAGAAATTCCATACTGGATTGATGAAGAGAATCAATGGTTCCAACGTCTTTCCAATATCCCTTAAAGCGGTAAGCGAACACATTTTCCCCAGCTTCAATATAAGCCGGGATAACATCTCCACCGAAATCTTCCATTGGATTTCCTTTCGAGTAACCATTCACAAGAACTTCACGAAGCCTTTTCCAATTGAAAATATAGATTCCCATTGAAGCAAGATTTGATTTTGGTTCTTTAGGTTTTTCTTCAAATTCAATAATTCGGTCATTATCATCGGTGTTCATGATTCCAAAACGGCTTGCTTCTTCAAGTGGAACTTCCATCACCGAAACTGTTAAACTAGCTTCACGTTCTTTATGGCTTTCTAACATGGCTTCATAATCCATTTTATAAATATGATCTCCCGAGAGAATGAGAACATATTCTGGATTTTGCTGGTCAATATAAGAGATATTTTGATAAACAGCGTGAGAGGTTCCTTCAAACCATTTAGAACCTTCTTGTGAAGAATAGGGTTGGAGAATAGTGACTCCACTATTGACTCCATTTAACCCCCATGGTGCTCCATTTCCAATATGAGCATTTAGAGTTAAAGGTTGGTACTGAGTAATGACGCCAACATTTTTTACATTGGAATTTGCACAATTTGATAAGGCAAAATCAATGATACGATAACGACCTCCAAAAGGAACAGCAGGTTTTGCAACATCTTTTGTCAATTTACCTAAACGCGTCCCTTGACCACCAGCAAGAATAAGACCAAGCATTTCAATTGCCATAATGAAACCTCCATTTTTTTCACAAAATTTTTGTTTTTTTACATATTTATTATTATTTTATAATTTACACTTTCTAATTCAAAATGATTTACTTTGAAATTTAATAGGCCCTTTTACTTTCTTTGATAAATTTCTTTAAAAATTCAGTCCAATCCTGATTATCAATCAATGTTTCAAGTTGACAATGCAATCGGTAATTCCAGTAATGGTATGGATTTGCTGGAATATTAATTTGTTCGGATTTTGCATCTTCTTTTCGCAATTGTTCACTCATTGCTAACCAATCTTGAATAGGTAAGATAACCATCATCGCATTGGAGTTTAAATGCCTTTTAACTATCTCTTGGATAATTTCTGCACTTGCATAATAAGGAGCTTCGCCATACCAACCCATGACTTCATTGTAGTAACGTTGAATTTCCTCATGATTTTCTTCCCACCAAGCTCTTAGTGGACTTGTATCGTGACTTGAAGTCGTTAGGACCGATAAATAGGGAACTTCGTTTAAAGGACTGACAAATCGATTATCTGAAGGCATTCTCTCAATTATCAAACGTAGAATATTAAGATGATTCATGACATCTGGTACATTGGCGGGAACCATTCCTAAATCTTCACCACAAGCCAACATATTCGTAGCATCTTTTAAAACTGGTAATTTTTCATAGGCCTTTTCTTTCCAAAATTCATAATTCCTTCCATAAAAATAGTCATTATAAAGTTTTTCAAGCCGTCCTTTATAGTCATCACCAAATTCTCGAAAGCTGATTGTTTGTATTAAAGAAATACGTGGATGATATTTCTCTGGATTCTCATCATCTTTTAATAATATTATATTTTCATGTAATTTATAAAGTCCTTCTCGCACCCAATCTTCTAATTGAGCTTTTTCTACTTTTTTCTGGTTATTATACTCATTTTGAAATGTATAATTTCCATTACCTATATAATCCAGAAATGTTTGAATAATCCAATCTCGATTATCTCGGCCAAAAATTTCATCAATTACCCAATCCTTGATGAAAGGATTAATAAACCGCTCGAGGCCCCATTGCCTTAATGGAATACCATAGTTATTTTCAATTTCTTCTGCTGACAAGGCAATAGCTGGTGAAAATTGGCCCAATAAACCTCTTACGGAATCCTCTGGCATCTGCCATATTCTAAAGAAACCAAGAATATGGTCCAGCCGATAAGCATCAAAATAATTAGACATGGCTGTTAACCGTTTTTTCCACCATGCATAACCATCTTCGGCCATTTTTTTCCAATTGTAGGTTGGAAAGCCCCAATTTTGTCCATTTACAGCAAAAATATCAGGAGGAGCGCCAGCTTGTTTATCAAGATGAAAAAGTTCTGGATGAGTCCAAGCGTCTACGGAATCATGAGCAATTCCAATTGCGATATCTCCTTTTAGTGCAATTCCTAATTGATGACAATAGTCAACGGCTTCTGAAAGTTGATAATGCAAAAGGTATTGCACAAAGATATACAAATCCAATTGATTACTTTCTGAAGTTAACTTTTCAAAGAAATCTTCACCATAAGTGGCATACTTTCCCCAATTCATAAAATTAGCACTTTGATTGATATCTCTTAAATACGAAAATGCCGCATAGGCCTTTAACCAATCCTCATTTTGCTGATAAAATTGCTGATAATCTTTGCTTGCTTTAAATTTATGAGCTGAGTTTTGATAAATAATTTCAGCATATTCCCATTTTAAGGCTAATGCTTTTTCATAATCTATTTTTTCTAAAGCATTTAATTCTAATTCCGCGATGAGAAGCTTTTCTTGTTGAATTTTTGTGTAAGAATCCCAAAAGATGTGAATATCTAAATAAATTGGATGCAATGCAAAAACAGAAATGGCACGATAAGGATATGAATCACGCCAGTCCATAAAAGTACTGGTATCATTAATTGGTAATAATTGAATGATGTCCATCCCAGAACGGTGGGCAAAATCGGCTAACTCTTTCAAATCTGAAAATTGCCCTACCCCACTTGAGTTTTCAGTTCTTAGTGAAAAAACTGGAACTGCTATCCCTGTATGGTAAGCTTTTTTTCCGTAAGGTTCAATTGAAAAATTATTGGTGAGCATTTTTACTCCTTAATTCTCTAAAAATAGTGTAGAATCGCAAAAGAAAATGTTTTCTTTTATTATATATCTTTTAAAAAAAATATACCAATATTTAGTGTGATTTTTCAGAAAATTAATAAGTAATGTTAAATAAGATAACTCATTAATTACAAAAGCTAGAAAAACGTAATAAAAAAAAAAAGCTACAGATAAAATTATCGGTAACTTTTTTATTAATTTTATTTTAAGAAGTTAGTTAATACACCATTAATGAATCGGCTTGATTTTTCATCACTAAAGTCTTTTGAAAGCTCAACTGCTTCATTGACCGCAACAACATCAGGTGTTTCTGTATATAATATTTCATAACTAGAAACTTGAAGGATTGCTTGTTCAACAAGAGTCAAACGTGAAAATGACCAAGTTTTTGCCAAATATTTAGAAACATTTGCTTCCAAATCTTCTTTTTTTTCTAAAACTCCATCAACAAGTTGTGTAAAGTATTCAGGAGCTTCAAGATCTTCTGGACGATCATTGTCATAATTGAGAACAAAGCGTTTTGTATTTTTCAAAAGCTCTGACAATTGTGATTGAGCATTATTTTCTGCTTGTGCTAATTGTTCATCAAGTTCTTCTTTTAAAGTGCTTGGAGTGAATAAATCACTTGTATATTTTTCAAGAACATTTTCATGAAGGAATGAGAAGGTTTTTTGGAAAGTTTCAAGAGATTGTTCAGCTGTCGCATTATCTGGAAGATTTTTGAAAAATTCTAGAACTTTTGGCGCAACAGGTTCTTCATCAAGTTCAATTTGGAACAAACGAATCAATTTCAAATTTGCCATGACACCAACAAATAAATTTGTTGCTTCATATTCATTCATTTTCTTAGCGTAACCACCAAAATCTCGCATGAAAGCAAGAGCTTTAGCAACCGTTGTTTTCTCGATATCTTTAAGTCCAAGAATTTCATAAATTTCATAAATGGCTTCTAAAGGTTGAGAAAGTCCTTTTGGAAATTTACGAACAGTAATTCGTTCATCACGAAAATCAACATCAAAACGAATAGTTTGAGAAAGTTCTTCTTCTAATTTCTCGACGTTTTCTCTAAAAGAGCTTACGACATTTGTTGCCATTTCTTTTTGGACAGCATAAGAAAATAAGACCTGGACCGCTCGTTGACGAATCTGGTGTTGAGTGAGCGTCTTAGGCATCAAAAAATCCCTCATCAAACAAGTCTTCAAGCGCTGGTTTTGGTTGTTTTTCAGTCATAATTCCGACAACGTGGATATTGACTTCATCAACAATAATCTCAGTAGCTTGGGCAACTGCTTCTTTCACTTCTTTTTGGATTTTTGTAGCAACGGCTGGTAGGCTTACACCGTAAGTAAGGTACACATATATATCAACAGCTACTTTATCATCTTTTGAGTCAATATAAACACCACGGCCTTCATTTTTCTTACCAAGGCGGTCTGAAAAACGTTTGTTACGAAGGGCGTGTACCCCATCGATTTTGGCTGTTGTAATACCGATAATTACTTCAAGAACTTCAGGGGCAATGACGATATCCCCAAGTTCTTCAGAATGTACAGTTTTTTCTGCCATTTTGATTTCTCCTTTTGTCTTTGCAAATTTTTCCAATTGGAAAAATTTCACTTACAAAATGAATTTTCTTTACTGACGAAGTCTTTAAACTTCATAAAGTTACTGACAAAAGGCTGTCAGTAACTTTTTTCAGTAATCGTACTTAATTAAGCACGTTTCAAGTATTCACCTGTTTGTGTGTTGATTTCAAGTTTTGTTCCAGCTTCAACGAAATCAGGAACGTTAACAACAAGACCAGTTTCCATAGTTGCTGGTTTACCAGAACCTGTTACTGTTGCACCTTTAATAGATGGTTGTGTTTCAGTAACTTCAAGAACAACTGTTGTTGGAAGTTGAATACCAATTACTTCTGTACCGTAGAATTGAATTTTAACATCTGTATTTTCAAGAACATAAAGAAGTTCATCTTTAACTTGTTCTACTGGAATTTCATATTGTTCGTAAGTTTCATTGTTCATGAAATTAGCAATACCATCCATTGAGTAGAGGTATTGTGCTGTTACAGTTTCAATAACAGCTTGTTCAAACTTATCTTCAGGACGGTAAGTGTCATCAAAAGTTGAACCTGAGCGTACGTCTTTAAGTTTCATACGCATGATTGTATTCCCTTTACCTGGTTTGTGATGACTTGCTTCCATAACGCGGAGAAGTTTTTCCCCATTCAAAAATGTCATGCCTGATTTAAGGTCTTTTGCTAAAACCATGTTTATGTTTCTCCTAGTATTTATAAATTTAGATATTCTGTCATTTTTCTTTTGTCAGCAATTTTTTTGTACACAAAAGAAGTGAAATGACAGGATTTAACATCTTATTTTATCACAAGTTATTGCTTTTTTCAAATAACGATAAGCTCTTTTGGGGCTTTTGTTAAGACTTCACAGCCATTTTCTGTCACTAATAAGTCATCTTCAATTCTGACTCCACCAAATTCAGGAATATAAATTCCTGGCTCATCTGTAATAACCATCCCAGCTTCCAAGTGATTTTCTGTCATTGATTGATTAAAATAAGGAATTTCATGAACATCTAAACCAAGTCCATGTCCAATTCCATGCGTAAAATACTGACCAAAATTGGCTTCTTCAATGACGGTACGCGGAACCTTATCATATTCGGCATAAGTCATTCCCGCTTTGACTTCTTTGATAAGTGCTTCATTAGCCTTACGCACGGTTTCATAAATTGTTCGCATCTTGTCGTCTACAGAACCCACGAAAATTGTTCTGGTCATATCGCTAGCATAATGTTCATAATAACAACCAAAATCAATGGTCACTGGATCACCAAATTGAATCATTTTACTGGTCGCAACGCCATGAGGCAAGCTACTTCTCTTGCCTGAGGCAACAATGGTTTCGAAGGAAATTCCGCTCGCCTCTAAATCACGCATTTTGAAATCAAGAAAATTAGCAACTTCAATTTCAGTTCGGCCCGGCTCAATGAATTTTAAAGCTGACATAAACGCTTCATCAGCAATTGCACAGGCTTTTTTTATCAAATCAATCTCTGTGTCATCTTTAAATTGGCGCAATTCCAAAACAAAATTACTTGTGGCTAAAAGTTCTAATCCTGGAGTGGCGTCAGAAAGTCTTTTAAAGAAAGCATAGTCAACTGTTTCTTCAAAAGCTATATTTTTAATTGATTCACTTGCTGACAGGTCTGTCAGTAAACTTATTGGATCTCTTGTTTCGATAATTTCAAAATCACTAATCAATCCACGCGCCATTTCACTATAACGGCTGTCTGTCATAAAAATATTTCGCTTCGCTGTCAAAAAAACTGTGCCCGCGGTTCCAGAAAATCCTGTCAGATAAAAGATATTCTTCATATCAGTAATCAATAAACTATCAATATTTTCTGTCAGCATTTTTGCTTTTAATTTTTCAATTCTCATTTTATTCTCCTTTAAATTAAGAATTAAACTTTAAAATATTTCTTCATTTTCTTACATGATAACACAAAAACGCTAACATGAGTTAACGTTTCCTTTTAATTTATTTTTTAAGCGGAAGTAGGGCATCAGCTAATTTAGCAAATTCTTCAATAGATAAGGCTTCACCACGAATTGTTGGCGATATTTCTGCTTGTGCCAATAATTTTTCAATTTCAGGTTTACTTTCTTTACCAAAAGCTGCTTGTAAATTATTCATCAATGTTTTACGACGATGAACAAAACTGCTGTGCATCGTTTTAAAGAACCATTCTTCATCTTCTACTTCAACCAATGGTGCTTCACGACGAACCATTTTCAAAATAGCTGAATCAACATTTGGTGCTGGAATAAAGACAGTTCGAGGTACAATAAAGGCTACACTTGCTTCCATATAATATTGAACAGCAATTGATAATGAGCCGTAAGCTTTCGTTTTAGGACTTGCAGCAATTCGGTCTGCCACTTCTTTTTGCATCATCACCACAAATTCTGAAAATGGAATTTTGCTTTCAATCAAATGCATCAAAATCGGTGTTGTGATGTAATAAGGTAAATTCGCAACCACTTTGATTGGTAAATTTGGATTTTTAAATTTTTGAATTTCTGAAAGTAAATCAACTTTCAAAATATCTGCCGAAACCAAGGTAAAATTATCGTAAGGTGCCATCGTTTCTTCTAAAATTGGAATCAAAGATTTGTCAATTTCAAAAGCCATCACTTCAGCTGCTTCTTCCAATAAATATTGGGTCAACGAACCAATACCTGGGCCAATTTCAATGACATTTACTTCTTTTGAAAGTACAGCGGTTTGAGTAATTTTTGTCAGAATATTATGGTCTGTCAGGAAATTTTGTCCAAATTTTTTCTTAAAATTAAAATCATGGCGACGTAAAATGTCCTGAGTACGGATAATATTGGAAATGCGGTCTATGTTATTTTCTGTCATTTTTTCTTTCTTTTACTTTTTATGTATTTTAAAACTGATATTCAGTTTTTGTCAGTAAATTTTACTGACAGAAACCATTGATGTATTCTATCGGCGATATTTATCTTCTGTCAGTAATTCTTCATTACATTTTCAATTTGTTCTTTTGTAATTTTAAACATGTTAAGTCGTTTCTTAATTTGTTTTCCATTCGCATAACCAATTCTGAGTTGCTCACAAAGAAATTCTCGACGTTTTCTACTGTCAGCGGCCATAACTAAGCCAAAGCTCATTAAATCAGTTTGTGTCAGTTCTGTCAGCACTTCTTTTTTACTGACAGAACTTCTGTCAGAGGATAGTCCTTGCGTTTTAGCACTTCCAAATTCATCAGTAACTTTTTCTCCACCAAATACTTCTGACAAAGCCTGATTCAGTGCTTCAAAATTTGCATGCTCAACTCCTAAAGAACCTTTTCCTTTAGGTCTTGCCTCATCACGATTTAAAAACGCATGTTTAGCATTTGGAACGGCTTGCATTATGATTTTACGAATTCTTTCTCCTTGGAAATCTGGATCAGTAAAAACAATAATTCCTCGCTTATCTTCTAACCTCTTTAGTCGTTCTAAATCTCTGTCATCAATAGATGAACCTCCTGTTTCATAGGTCTCACAGTCAAAATAACGCTTAAGATTGGCTGTGTCATCTCGTCCCTCTACCACAATTACTTCATTAATTTTTTGCTTTTCTACCATAATTTGCTAAATATTTCTCTTTATCTTTTCGATTTTTAAGGATAATCACTTTACTTTCAGCATTAAATTCTTTTATTTTTTGCTCAATCTGTGGAAACTCTTTTTCAGGAAAGGTCCAAACAAATTTCAAAAATTCCAGATATTCTTTGTCCCATTTTTCTTTAAACTCTTCAGCAATATCTGGGCGATTTTTACCAAAAACACGACTCTTAATCGAGCGCTTAATCACCCGAAACGTTGTTTTTAAACGGGGTGTCTTCAACCAGATTACTTCATCAGCAAAAGGTAATCGCTCATCTAAAGTTGAACCGTAATTTCCATCAATAATCACATTTTCATTTTGGAAAATAAAAATTCTTGTCGCCTCACGTAACTTTTCTCTGGCAATTTCACTTGGATATTTATGAAAAACCTTATCTAAATGCAAAATAGGATAATTTGTAATTTTTCCTAGTTCTCTTGCAAAAGTTGATTTACCACTTCCTGAACTACCAATAATCATAATTTTCATAAAAATAGCTCCTATCCAAATCAAAATAAATACGAATTTATTTTTTCAAGCCAAAAATCCTCAAGGCATTTTCTGTTGTCATTTTAGCCACTTCATCAGCAGAAATTTCACGTAATTCAGCAATTTTCTCAACAATAAATTTTGTGTAAGCTGGTCTATTTTCTTTTCCACGATATGGCGTTGGTGTTAAATAAGGCGCATCAGTTTCCACTAAAATTTTATCCAAGGGAACTGTAGCCGCAGCCTCCTGAACATCAAGAGCCTTCTTAAAAGTGACCACACCTGAAAAAGAAATCATCATTCCAAGTTCCACAAATTTCAACGCCTCATCAGCTGTCCCAGAAAACGAATGCATAATCGCACCAGCAGAACCAACACCTTCTGATTTAATAATTTCATAAGTATCATCAAGAGCATCACGTGTATGAACTTGAAAAGGCAGCCCCATTTCCTTAGAAATCTGAATTTGTCTTCTAAAAACTCGTTCTTGTTCTTCTTTCGGACGGACCATCCAGTGATAATCCAAACCAATTTCTCCAAGAGCAATAACTTTTTTTGCTGACAGCTTGGTCAGTAAATAATTTTCAGCTTGATCATCAAATTCAGCAGCATCATCAGGATGCCAGCCAATTGTTGCGTAACATTCTTCAAACTTATCAGCCAGCAAAAGTGCTGCATCATTTAATTCATAATTACTTCCAACATTATTAATTCTTGTCACTCCAAATGTTTGAGCTTGGACTAATTCGTCTTGAATTCGTCCTTCAAATTCACTAGTATTTAGATGTGTATGGGTATCAAAAATTTCCATTATCTTATTTGAAATTCCTTCTCCGTAATTTTTTAAGCAAAAAATTTTCCAATTTATTACTAGAGTTTTTTCTCTTTTTTATTAATCTGTCATTGATTAATTAATTTTACTTTTATTTAATCAACCCTAAAACATATTTTCATTTTTTTCCAAGACAAAAAAGTCAATAAGCATTTATATTATAACATATCTGTATATCTCTTTCATCTCTTCCTAGACCCCTATATTATTTTTCAATGCTTTCTATAGATATCATTCTGATAAAGCAGCTTGACAAATGTCATATAAAAAAATACAATCGTAAACAGGAGGAAGAAAATGGATAATTCAAAATTATTTGGCGAAGCTGCGAATGAAGAACAACTATTGAAAAAATGATTATCGTAAGTATCGTGGTGAAAACATGGATATTTATTACAATGTAGCAATTTGTGAGCATGCAGGTGAATGTGTTAGAGGAAATCCTTTAGTATTTGAAGTTGGCCGTAAGCCTTGGATTATCCCCGATAATGGCGATGTCGCTTCCAATCAATCAGTAATCAATAGATGCCCTTCCGGAGCACTAAAATATTTGGCGAAGGAGAAAAACTAATGAACATTATTGAAAGAGAAAATCTATTTGAACTTCTGTCAGATAAAGGAGAAGTCATTGGCGAAATGGCCTATATGCCTATGAATAATTCAATAATAATCACTCATACTGGCGTTTCACTTGACTATCGCGGTCAAGGCCTAGCCGAAAAATTAGTTCTTGCCGGAATCCAAAAAGCAAGACGCGAACAATTAAAATTAGGAGCCACTTGCCCCTATGCCGTCAAATATTTCAGAGAACACAAAGAAGAATTAACTGATGTTTTAAAATAAGCTAATCCTTAAATATAAAAGACCTTTTAGCGGGGCCTTTTTTATGTATTCTAAATTAAGCAATAGAAAAAATTTTCTTCAAACTTTACTTTAACACTGAATTTACTTGGTAATTTAAAAGGCTTAATAAAATCAATCGTCATGTTTTCTATAAAATTGTGTTGTAAATTCACAATTTTTTTGCTATAATAATTCATTATTTTATCTATCAAACAAATCAATTATAAGGAGTATTTATGGAGGAAAAATTAGCTGGTAAAGATTACCTCTTTATAGGGTCAATGTTATTTGGACTTTTCTTTGGTGCTGGAAATTTAATTTTTCCAATACATATGGGTCAAGAGGCCGGTGCTGCTATTTCACAAGCAAATTTTGGTTTTTTAATTACAGCAGTCGGCTTTCCCTTTTTAGGAATTATCGCTCTGGGAATTTCTCAAAGTAACGGGGTTTTTGAGTTAGCTTCCCGAGTCAATCGTATTTATGCTTATATTTTTACAATTTTACTTTATCTCGTTATTGGCCCCTTTTTCGCTCTTCCTCGCTTAGCAACTACTTCTTTTGAAATTGGAATTTCACCTTTTTTAAGTCATGAACTCCAAGCTCCACTATTGGCTCTTTTTAGTATCCTTTTCTTTGGAACCGCCTGGTTTCTGTCTAGAAAGCCAACAAAACTCTTAGATTATATCGGAAAATTTTTAAATCCCCTCTTTTTGGTTTTGTTAGGTATTATTTTGGTCATTGCTTTCACTCATCCATTAGGAAAAGTTAGCCAAGCAGAAATTGGTAAAGCCTATCAAGCATCTCCTATTTTGACGGGTTTCACACAAGGTTACAATACTCTTGATGCCTTGGCCGCCTTAGCTTTTGGAATCATTATCATCACAACTATTCGCCAACGTGGCGTAAAAAATCCTAAAATTATTGCTAAAGAAACCATAAAAGCTGGCCTCATCAGTGTAGGACTAATGGCTATCATTTACACCTGCCTTTCTTACCTAGGTGCTATGAGTCTTGGGCAATTTGCTATTAGTGAAAATGGTGGAATTGCTCTCGCTCAAATTTCCAACCACTACTTAGGAAATTTCGGCATGATTATCTTAGCACTCATTGTCATCATCGCTTGCTTAAAAACAGCCGTTGGCTTAATGTCTGCCTTTTCTGAAACCTTTGTCGAATTATTTCCTAAAAAAGAATATCGTTTTTATCTCCTCATCGTAAGTATTCTTCCTTGCATCTTTGCAAATATTGGTTTGACAAAAATTATAGAACTTTCGGTTCCAGTCCTCATGTTTTTATATCCCTTAGCCATTATCCTTATTTTATTAGCTTTATTAAGCCCACTTTTTAAATATTCTAGACTCGTTTATCAGATAACAACTGCTTTTACACTTTTAGCGGCTATTATCGACGGACTCAATGCTCTTCCAGCCAGTCTTCACACAATTACTTTCATATCAGTAATAATTAATTTTGCTAAAGACTTTCTACCCTTTTTCTCCCTAGGAATGGGTTGGATTCTTCCAGCGGTTTTAGGCTTTATCATCGGATGTTTATGTCAAATTGCGATTACTGTATATAAAAATAAAAAGTCTTAAACACTTTCATAAAAGTTGAGAGCCTACAATATATAAAAAGGAGTTTCAAATAATTGATAACTCCTTTTCTTTTACATCATCTCAGATAATTAAATTTTTGATTTTCTCCTAATATAAATCATTCCAAGACCCCCAGAAATCAATAGAAGTATTCCCAACACTTTGAAAAAATCCCTTGGGCTATCCCCCGTTTTAGGCAACTCTTCAGAAGGTTCTGATTCCATTGAAGAAGACGAAACCGACATTACTTGTGAGGATGAACTAGGAGTAGTAATTGATTGGTCGGGTTTTTCAGGAGTTTCTTCTTTAACAGGGATGATTGTATTTATAAAATTATACCCCTCCTGTTGACTCGTGTAATTACTAACAGGCACCTCTTTTACATCATAATCGTAAAGTTTCCCACTTTCATCGTACTTATCCAAATCGGTAAACGAATATTTCCAATTTTCTTTAGCCGTCACATCTCGTGAATCAACTTTCTCTCCATTCCGATATAACTCAATACTAATAAAACTTGGTCTTAAACCACGTGCATTATTTTCATCAATCCAAGTTTTCTCTCCAGAAATAGAAAGTTTCATACTTGCATTTCCATTTCCACCATTGTTAGGAGTGTGAACTTCCACTACCTGTTTTTCAATATTTTCTCCCGTCAATTCTCCTCTATTTTCATACTGTTGAGAAAGCCCTCCATCCGTTGCCTTCGTTGAATAATCGACAATAATCGTATTTGAAATATCACCTAAATTCACGGTAAATCCGTTCACGCCATTTTCTAAAATACTAGCCTGAGGATAATAGCTATCAACATTATAATTCTCTCCATCACTACTATAAGTCACATTAGCTACCGAAATCGAACCAGAAACTAAATTCTGATTCCCACCAATAATATCAGTATAAATAGCTTTCTGGATATTTTCTTTAGCATAATTGATCCGAACCTGCCAATGAATTAAGGTTGAATCATTCTCGTCAACCCATCCCCATTTATAAAGTACCTCATCTTTATCCGGTCCTGTTGCCGGACCAATGTTAACCTCTGTTGTTCCTCCATCTTTCCAATCAACTACTACCCTTGTATTTTCCTCTACTTTTTGTTCATCCCAATTAACCCAAACGGAAAATGAACCTTTAATGTCTGAAGTTGCATTTTCAACAAGTTTTGAAAAAGTAACAGTTACCACCCCCGTAAGATGATTAGCAACCGCCGTTCCGATAATATTTCCAGCTTCATCTTTTATTTCAAAAGTAATATCTTTTGATAAGTTAATAAATCAGGAACATTGACACTCATTGTATCCCCCTGAGAAACGCTTCCCACTGGAATATCAAAATCCCAATGAGCCTGAACATCATCATAAATACCAAAATCTGTTTTCGGATTTCCCAAATCATCAGTCAGTTCATGTCCCGTTATAAATTTATTTCCATAGTCAGCAGCAAATACATTTGAAGGTTTAAATAAATTAATTCCAACCAAGCACATCAATAAACTCAGAACCATTAATAATTTAAATGACTTATTCTTCGCCTTCATGAATATCTCCTTCTTATTTTCTCTTATTATTGTGTCCCTTCACTTAAGAGCCAATGTTTGATAGTTTTCCAATTATCCTTCGTAACAATCAACCTAGGAATATTACTATATAGTGTTTCATTAGTCACTACACCTGGAGATAGTGTGAATATTCCTTGAATTCCATCTTGTAGCATATAATCTTCTAAGTCTTTATTTTGTGCTCCATAGGGATAAGCAAAAACTTTTCCTTTTTGATCTAACTTCTCACCAAATGCTTTCTGACTTTTTTGGTAATCTTCTTGCACTACTTTTTTTGAAATATTAGTAGATAAAATCGGTTCAAAGTTTTCTTGATAATGTAAGTCATTCGTATGTAGTCCTGAAGTAACCAACGGATTTTCATTCATTTTCTTTATTTCTTTCCAAGTCGACATTTGTGAACCATCAATGGTTTGTCCAACTTTTCCCGTGATAATGAATTGCGTAAAGGGTAAGTCTAATTTTTTCATTATTGGATAAGCGTTCTCTGGCAAAGACTTATCAATGTCATCAAAAGTAATCACTACTGCTTTGCCGATCACCTCTTTTTTATTAAGCTTCTCTATCAGTTCTGAACTAGTCAAAACTTTAATATGATTTTTCTTTAAAAATGTCATTTGCTGTTCAAAATCTTGCAAAAATACATTATATTCATGGAGTTGAGAATTATGCGAAATTGAATAAGCGAAATTTGTAACCACCGTATCTTTTAACACACGGTGATAACAAAGAACAATAATTCCATCATTGTCTTTAAGCAAACTCTCATAAGCAAAATCTGGCTGCTCCTTTTTTCCATCTTGTACATATTTTTTTGTTTCACGTGTGGACATAAACACCAAGATAGCAATAAGACCAAACATCAATATCAAAAAAATATTCTTTTTACTAAATTTCATATTATAAATCTAAGCCTCCTTCGTTAAAATATAAAGACTAGGAATCGTTAATATTGAAAGAAGACAAAACAAATCATAAATTATATCTTCCCAATTTGTTATTGGAAACCCAATGATTACAAAAACAGAGATAATTCCATCACTATATATCCCCAGCAAAGAGATTAATAAAAGAACGAAAACAATTAATATAAACAGCCAACATAGTGAAACAGCCAAGAATTCCAAAAAATGTCGTTTTTTCATTTTTTTACGTATTACTAATTCCATTATTACACCCCTCTATCAGGACTTTCCCATTTTCCTTTATTTGTCCGATTAGTTAAAACAACAAGTTCAGCAGAAAGAGCACTAATCAAATTTAGAAACCAATAAGCAACAAGATAAGCTGGAAATATTAATTTATCAGTCAAGGATAAGCGGCTCTCCCCTTTATCATTATTAAGTCCTAAAAAGAATACAAAAAATGAAATAAGAACAAAAATCACGATAATTTGACCCGATACTTTGAATTCTTGATTTAACAGCATTTGGAGAAAATACTGATAAGATTCTATTAAGAAAAACCAACTCCAAATATGACTACAAATCATTTCAATCAAAAGAAACCGATGTTTAAATTCTCCTCTTTTAAAAACCCATGATAAATTTGTAATTAATACTTCTACTCCACCAACTGCCCATCTTCTCCGTTGCTTTAAAAGAGATTTTAAATTTTCAGGAACGAGAATATAGCTTAAGGCTTTAGGGACATATTTGACTTTCCATTGATTACGATGAAGTCGCCAAGTGACATCAATGTCTTCCGTCATCACTTCGGTATTAAAGCCCCCAATTTCTTTCAAAGCCTCTACACGATACATAACAATCACACCTGATACGGTCATTATTGCACCTAGAAAAAGACTTTGCGCTCTCTTAATCGCATCAATCACACTTAAATACTCTAAGGTTTGTAATTTCCCCAATAGAGTTGTTCTGTTTCTAACAATAGGTCGTCCAGTCACAGCCCCAATATCTGAACTAGAAGTTAATTCGGCCAATAAATAAGATAGAGCATCTTTAGAAAGATATGAATCCGCATCAATAACAAGCATATACTTGCTGTTAACTTGTTGCAAAGCAACATTTAAAGCCGTGGCTTTTCCCTTATTTTCCTTTTGCTCAAGAATAGTTAATGTTTCCCAATCGTCGAAAGATTTTTTTACTTCATAAAGTTTCTCCAAAGTGCGGTCACTACTCTTATCATCAACAATAAAGATCTCTAGGAAAGGGTAATTTAGATTACGTAGTGATAATAAAACTTCCTCAATCGTTTCTTCTTCATTGTACGCAGAAATAACAATACTAATTTTTTCAAATTCTTTTGTTTCATCAATTGCTTTCTTATCTCTTTCTTTCCGCCGAGATAAAAAAGCACCACTTGCCCAAATGAAGGACAAGATAATCGGATAATAAACAACATAAACATCTACCATTGTTGAGATTATCATAGTTTTAATTTTCCTTTCTTTCTTTTTTTCTCTTAAAAGGGAAATTTAAAACTTTTCCCACAAAAATTCCTAGTAATGCCGCACTAGTAAAGGCTACTGGAATAATAATCGGTCCTGCTATCACTCGTTGACTTAAGTTTGGAATTTCATGCTTAAAAAATCCATAGACAAACTGATCCGTTAAATCAGATATAAGATAGATAGTCAAAGTAGCGGTAGATAGAGCCTTTAGCAAGCTAACGCTCCATTTTGGAATGGGAGTTCTCCACAAGATTGCTATAACTAATACTGTCATTATGGCTGTTTGATAACCAAAATAATCATTGTGGTCTAGCCACTGAAATTCTTGATTCCAACTTGCAAAAGTGTCCGTCAAAGTAAAAATCGTAAGTGCACTTAAGAATGCTGTAACAAGTTTTCCTATTGAAATTTTCTTTATTTCATTTTGACAAGTATAAAGGTAAGCTCCAATAAAATAATAACTAACGGGATAACAAATTTGCCAATAGTCTGGAATAACTTTTCCAAAACTATTTAATAAAGAGGGTAAGAATGTTAGCAAACTTGCGATAAAGACAATATATAAATGATAATTTTTTATTTCTTTTTTATAATTCCAGATAATATTTAATAAAGGGATAAAAAGATAAAGTCCTAAATACATTTCAACATACCAAGAGTAAGAATCGGTTGAATAATCAAAAATTCCATTTATGGCTGTGGAGAAGTCGCTTCCTTTTCCGACAAGAGATTGAACTCCCCATACTAATAAAGGTATGCCTATATATGAAATGATGACAGGAACTATTCCCAGAACATATTGAGCACTTAATTCTTTTCGATTCATTAAAAATCCAGTTGCCACTAAAAACAAGGGCACACAAGTAATTAAAATCGTTCTTATCCCAATCCAAAAAATTGCTAAAGTGGAATGAATTGTCATATCATAAAAGCCCGAATTTAATAAAAAGTGGACCGAAATGACAAAGAATATTGCACAACTTTTCATTAAATCTATTGATGAATTACGTTTCATTTTTTTATATTTATAGCAGAAAAATTTTGCTCCTATAAATCCTTTCTCTAATTTGGGTTATAAACCGCTCAATTCAAAATTTACAATTATTTTTCCTTTACATCACTAAGATGTCTCGAAATCATGTTATTCTCCTAACTTTAATTTAGTATGGATTTATAACTAACGAAAATCATTAATTTTTGATTGCAATCCACCAATTTATCACAGTATAACATAACAAAAAGAAACATTGTAATATAAAGCTTACAAAATTACTTAATATCATCATATTATTCATTTTTAATTATTATTAAACCCTATAAAGTAAAATATCAATCAATAAAAAAAGCGGTACAACCCTTATAAACTGGTACTTATGATGGTTTTAGGCATATTAGGTAATAATCTAAATTGCAAATTTAGAAATCAAAAACAAACATCAGTTTGTAATTAGTAACATACAAAAAAAGTACTTACTCAAGTAAGTACTTTTTTGCATTGATTTACCATATTTTTATTTTAAAAACTTCTTTTATTCCTGACAATATTAATGTAGGTAGAGCAGGAATAAAAATCACAAGTAGATATACAGGTAATGTTAACTGAGCAGTTCCGATCACACTATTGAAAAACGGAATGATTGTTACTAAAAATGAAGAAACTCCTGCAAATAACACTGCTCCAACAAGTCTAATATTCCCAAAAGGATTACGTCTAAACAATGTTCTTGAACTTCTTGCATCAAATACATGCCATAATTGTCCATAAACTAAAGTCAGAAAAGCAACTGTTTGTGCTTCACTAGCGTTCAATCCATTTTGAGCAGCCAGGAGAAATCCAAGATAAACCATCGCTCCCATAACTGTTCCCCTAATCAAAACCCTAGACCACGTGTGGTTAGCAAGAATAGATTCATTAGGGTTCCGTGGTTTTTCTTTCATCAAATCTGTTTCGGCAACATCATAACCCAAAGAAAAAGATGGAATCGCATCACTCACCATATTAACCCAAAGAACCATTAAAGCAGTCAATGTCGGAGTCATTGCTGCTACATTTCCAACACTACTTCTAAATAAAACTAAACCTAATACAAGAGCCAAAACTTCAGCAACATTTGTTGTCAGTTCGTGTCTCATAAAGTTTTTTATATTAGCATAGATAGTACGACCGCTATAAACTGATTTTTCTATCGTTGTAAATTTATCATCTAATAAAATGAGATCTGCAGAATCTTTAGTTACTTCTGTACCAGTAATTCCCATCGCCACTCCAATATCAGCAGCTCTTAAAGCTGGAGCATCATTTACTCCGTCTCCGGTCATAGCAACAACTTGTTGATGATTTTGGAGCTGTTTAACAATACGTTGCTTATGCTCTGGTGTCACTCTTGCATAAACATTAACATTTTTTACTTCTGCATAAAGCTCCTGATCTGACATTTCTTCAAGGTCAATTCCCTTTAAAACTGTTGCATTTTTTTCTTTTACAATCCCCAAATCATAGGCAATCGCACGAGCTGTTTTTTCATGATCCCCTGTAATCATGACCACATTAATATTTGCATCATGAAGTTGTCTGATAGATTCTTTCACTTCTTCTCGTGGAGGATCAATTATTCCTGCAACTCCCGTTAATATAAAATCTTTTTCTACGTCTTCCGTGGCTCCGTATAATGCCTCTTCTTCATCAACTTTTTTGTAGGCCACAGCCAAGGTTCTTAGTGCTTCATCCGCATAATCATCTACCACTTTAATAAAGTTATCTTTTGACTGCTCAGATTGGTCAACTATATCTCCAATCAAAATCCCCGAAGCTTTTTCCATTAAAACATCTGGTGCTCCTTTGGTATAAACGTAAAATCCTTCATCATTTTGAACAATGACACTCATCATTTTTCTACTGCTACTAAAAGGAAGAGTTCTTATAATTTTATTGTTTTTTAATAACTTATTCTTGCTATAGCCGGCTTTACTACCAAGAACGGTAAGAGCAACTTCTGTAGGATTACCAAAAGTTTTTACTTGCCCCTCAACTTCTTTGACACTTGAATCATTACACAAAACGATATTTTTCATAAATTGAGCAAAATTTACATTTTTTTCACCTTTTGATACCAAGTGAATTTCACCAATGGAACGATATCCCAGACCATCCACATTATACAGTTGACCATTAGCGTAAAATTTTGTAACGGTCATCTCATTTTGGGTCAATGTACCTGTTTTATCAGAACAGATGTAAGAAGTACTCCCTAAAGTTTCCACACTACTTAGTGTTTTAATCAAACCTTTATTTTTTGACATTTTGACTGCACCGATTGTCAATACTATTGAGAGAACAACTGGTAAAGCATCTGGAATAGAGGCAACTGCGAGAGCGATTGAGGTTGAAAATACTGAAGTAATTGAGTTAATTGAAAATTCTCCAGAACTTATTAATCCAAATACAAAAGTTAATAAAACAATCCCAGCGGATATTTTCATCAGTGTTTTAGTAAGTTTTTTTACGGTTTCTTGTAATGGAGATGATTTCATTCCCTCATCTTTCATCAACTGAGAAATTTTCCCAAGTTCTGTGTTTTCTCCCGTGGCTACAACTATTCCAATTCCCTGTCCATTTGAAACGATAGAGCCAGAAAATCCCATATTCGTTTGATCACCAATTTCGACGTTTTCATTAATGACCTCTATATTTTTTATTATAGCATCAGCTTCACCCGTTAAATGAGACTCAATTAATTGAAGTTCATCAAGCTCTAACCATCTTATATCGGCCTCCACAAAATCACCTACTGTAACTTTTACGATATCACCAACAACTAGCTCATTTGATGAAATTTTTTCTAAGGCTCCATTTCTTAGTACAGATGCAAAACGATTGTTCATTTCTTTTAGTGAATTTAAATTTTTACGAGCACTAATTTCTTGCCAAAAACCTAAAAATGCATTTATAATAATCAAAATAGCTATAGCAATCGCTTCATATAAGGATTCTAAACCATGTTTTTTATCTCCAACTATTTGGAATGAATAAAATGAACTAAAAAATGATAGAGCGACTGCCCCTAATAAAACAATGATTATTGGTTCTTTAAAACTTTTAAAAAATACTTTTAAATAGCTTTCTTCCTTTTCTTCTGGAAGTTTATTTTCACCATATCTTTCTCGATTATCAGTAACCTGAGTACTCGAAAGTCCTCTATCTATCTTAACATCATAACTATGTAATAATTCTTCTTTGGATTTTTGATAAAATTTCATATCATCCCTTTCTAGTAAAAAACGACAAAAAAGAACGCAAACCTCAAAACAATCTCCTCACCCTTGGAGATATGTCTTGAAGCTTGCGCCCAACCTAGTCGTTTATTTAATTAATTATATTTTAACATTATCCATATCGTAAGTCAATCCATTTTATATTGTTTTGACTACAACACAATATATACTTATATTAAAACTCAAATTATCCCTCCGTTCCCAAAACAAATAAGTTCCAGTAGCCCCTTTAGTAAGTTAAATGGTAAAATATTATTAGAATGTATGAATTTATAATATGTACTATATAAATGAATTTTCAATTATTTTAAAGCTAGAAAGAATATCATGACTAAAAATTACTTAGAAATCCCTGAAGAACTTTATAATAAATTAAGTGATTATGCAGAAAATGACCAACTATCAATCCGTTTAGAAAATCAACAGATATTATTAGAAAATCCGAAAATTAATCATACCAATAAACAAAATTTAGCTTTACACTATTTTATAGTACCTAGTTTAGCATCTGGAATAATTGCATTGCTTATCTTTTTAAGTACCAATCATCCACAAATCGCATTTACGGGGAGCCGCCACCTCTCTGTTGCAAGTTTGAGCATAATTCTATCAACCCTTTTTGGTTTTTTTGGTTTCATATGGACTTATCTTCGCAAAAGTTGTGACTTATCCAAATCTAAATTTAAAATTTTTAGAGAAACTTTAACGCTATCGGTAGCCTATACAAGTATTTCTTTTGCTGTTCAAATCATTTTTTGGTACATAATTGGCAAAACATTTAGCGGAGTAACTTTTGACCCCTTTACTGCAGGGTTTCTTGTCTTAGTATTTGTTGGAATCATCTTTTATTTTCTTATTTCAGCAGCTCTTTCCATCACTTTACCTAATCTTATTTTGCTCCTCTTTACCACTTTCATAGGGGGTATTCTTGTTTCAATGGCAACAAACAATCAAAAAGATTGGTGGCAACATAACTTCAGCTTCTTAGGAACTGGTGAAGCCACACAGCACTGGCAGTTCAATATCACCTTAATATTTTCTGCTCTTATTCTTCTTACCATAACTGATTTTCTCTTTGCTGAGTTTTCTAAGAGCAGCCTTTACAATTATAAATTTAAAATAATTCGTGTTTTTTATATTCTCATAGCACTTTTGATCGCTTTCGTCGGAATTTTTCCAGCCCAATCATGGACAATGCCTATACATAATAATTCTGCATTTGGTCTGGTTGCGGTTGTTCTTATTATGATTATCTTTCTTAAATGGTTAGTTCCCACCATTTCTAAAGAATTTTTAGCATTATCTTGGACTGCTTTGATAGCATTAACTTTATCTGCCGTTGCCTTTATGGGAATTCACTATCTCTCATTAACGGTCTTTGAAATTATTGCTTTTGCTATAGCTTTTACCTGGCTCGTTATGTTTATCAATTCACTCAGGGGAATTATTCAAGAAGGAAACGAATGGCAAGTAAAGCTCCTTCAAAAATAATTACCTCAAGCATCAGATAAGAAAAACAAAAAGGTTGAATTTTCAGAAAATTGTGTTATAATATCTTCACAAATACATTTTGGTTGGAGGTTCATCATGGAATTTAAAAGTTTACTGCTCCTTTCACTTGCTGCAGTTTCTGCAGTTGATCCATACTTACCCACAATTTTTATTTCAGCCACAACACTTGATGATATTGAATTTGAAGGATAACAATAACCATAAAAAATTTTTTAATTCATTTTCTTTTATTATCCAATAACAATTACTATGCACTCAACAAAAAACCATTGTTCCTTTCTGGCAGTGTTTTTTTTCAATAAAAAAAAAGACGCAAATGCGTCTATAAAAATTCCAATAAATGAATATTTTAATTATGAATTAAATTGCTGAACGCAAACGAGCGCCACCATTTTCTAAAACACGAACTGTACGAGGTAAAAAAGCACGGATTTCTTCTTCATTATATCCAACATGAAGACGTTTTTCATCCATAATAATTGGACGACGCATGATTTGTGGATTTTCAGAAATAATTTTAATTGCTTGTGAAAGTGAAATATCTTCAAAATCAACACCCAAAGTCTTCACAAAGCGATTTCTACTTGAAATTAATCCTTCAACACCATCGTCACATTTTTGTAGAATTTGACTAATCTCTGTTGTTGATAAAGGATCCGCGATGAGATTTCTTTCGTTAAATGGGATGTGGTGATATGAAAGCCAAGTTTTAGCTTTTTTACAGCTCGTACAAGAGGGTGCTGTATAGATTGTGATCATCGTCTCTCCTTCGTGTATATTTATTTATCTAATAGTATTAAACATCAATGATTGTACAATTATACCATATTTATAGACTTAAAAAAAGACCTTTTCAAAATTTTTTCACAAATTTTTTCAATAAAAAAACCACTGAAATCAGTAGTTTTTTTCACTGCATTAGATATTATAATGTTGTTTTTTCAACATCGATGGATAAACATTTTTAGCCTTTTGTAACTCTCGTTTTTTTGCCTCAATATCATCAGTAATTTCGACAGAAAAATTCTCGAAAATTGTACGAGATTCTTTGAAAATGTATCCCCCATTTTTCAAGTCCTGCTCGTCATCAAATACAGCTAAATGGTGAGAGAGCTTTTTGAAAAATGTATTCAAAAAATAAGTTGGAATGTATAAATTATACATTGAAGTATAGTTTTTCAAAAAATTATAATCGTAAAAAGGAACTTTCACATCACTTTGAGGATTAATTAATTCTTTATCACTCCCAGTAATTGGGCGATTAAGAATTTCAATCACTTTTTGATTAAGTGTGTTACGAACTTCAATTTCACGAAGTAATTTTTCAATTGTTAATCGTTTCTTATAACGATTTTCATCATAAATTTTGTAAATGTAGATGCCTGCAACCATTAGCCACGCGCCAATAATCAGACCAAAAATCATTGCAATAATAAGTTCTGTATTCATGTCATAATTATAACAAATTTGAAAGCGTTAAGAAAGTTTAAACTCTTTTTTTATCAAGTTTAGGAAAAGTCATAAAAAAAGACAATATTCTTTGACCTTTTTTGACCAATGAGTTATAATATAGAAAAATAAACAAATGAATTCAATTTTATCTAAAATTAAATTCATATCTTATTTATAAAGGAGATTCAATCTATGGGTTATTTAGTACCTACCGTTATTGAACAATCAAGCCGTGGCGAACGTGCTTATGATATTTATTCACGACTTTTAAAAGACCGCATTATCATGCTGACAGGACCTGTTGAAGATGGAATGGCAAATTCTATCATTGCTCAACTTCTTTTCTTGGATGCACAAGATAACACTAAAGATATTTATCTCTACGTAAATACACCTGGTGGTTCTGTATCTGCTGGTCTTGCCATTGTTGATACAATGAATTTTATCAAATCAGATGTTCAAACTATCGTTATGGGAATGGCTGCCTCTATGGGAACAATCATTGCTTCAAGCGGAACAAAAGGCAAACGATTCATGTTGCCAAATGCTGAATATCTTATTCACCAACCAATGGGTGGTACAGGTCAAGGCACTCAACAAACTGATATGGCTATTGTTGCTGAGCAACTTTTGAAAACTCGTAAACGTTTGGAACAAATTCTTGCTGATAATTCCAACCGTTCACTTGAACAAATTCACAAAGATGCCGAACGTGACCATTGGATGGATGCCAAAGAAACTTTGGAATATGGTTTCATCGATGAAATTATGGAAAATAATTCCTTAAAATAATGATGTAAATCTTAAAGGCCCTGATTTCAGGGCTTTTTTATTTTTCTGATTATCAATCTATTTTTTTAATATGTTTTTATAAAATCAATCAAAACGTCGGAAAATTTTGAAGTTGAAAGTTTTCCACCTAAATCAGCTGTCAAATTTCCATTCCTGAATGAAAATGAAAGAGCAATTTTGATTAATTCAGCTACCTCTTGCCAGCCTAAATACTCAAACATCATCACTCCAGATAAAATTAGACTAGAAGGATTTGCTATATTTTTTCCAGCGATATCTGGAGCTGTTCCATGAGTTGCTTCAAAAATAGCATGACCGCTTTTATAATTAATATTCGCACCTGGTGCAATTCCAATTCCTCCAACCTGTGCGGCAAGTGCATCTGAAATATAATCACCATTTAAATTAAGAGTGGCAATTACTTCAAAATTTTCAGGATTTAAAATAATCTGTTGGAGGAAGTTGTCAGCAATTACATCATCTACATAAATTTTTCCTGATTTTAATGCTGCTTTTTTCTCATTTTCAGCTTGTAAACTTCCTCTTTCATTTTTGATTTCATCGTATTCTAGTTTTGTAAAAGTTGGATATTCCCTAGCAACCTCATAGGCCCAATTTCTAAATCCTCCTTCAGTAAATTTCATAATATTTCCCTTATGAACAAAGGTCACTCTTTTTTTGTTCATTTTCAGAGCGTACTCAAAAGCCGCATTAACCAGTCGTTTACTTCCTTCAGGACTAACAGGTTTTATTCCTAGTGCTGAAGTTTTTGGAAAGCGAATAGAATGGACATTCAATTCTTTTTCTAAAAATTTTAATAAGTTGTGAGACTCATTTGTTTCACTAGCAAATTCAATACCTGCATAAATATCTTCTGTATTTTCTCGAAAAATTGTCATGTCAACTTTTTCTGGCGCCTTAACTGGGGATTTTATCCCTTTAAAATATTCAACTGGTCTTACGCAAGCATATAAATCCATTTTTTGTCTTAAAGTAACATTAATTGAACGAAAGCTTTCACCGACCGGGGTCATTAGTGGTCCCTTTATCGCAATTAAATTTTCATTAATATGAGCGAGAGTTTCTTTGGGCAGATATTCTCCACAAGTCTCAAATGCTTCTCCTCCAGCCAATAATTTTTGCCATTCTATTTTCTTTTTTTGACCATAAATTTTTAGAACCGCAGCATCAAAAACTTTTTGCGCCTGAGGAAAAATATCTTCGCCAACACCATCTCCTCTAATATAACCAATTGCTGGATAATCTGGCACAACTAATTTTCCATTTTTCATCTCAATTTTCATAATAATTTTCACCTATTTTTTTATTTTTTCCGAATCACATAAGGCATTATACCGTCATTAGCATAGTAATCTAAATCCGCCTGAGAATCAAAGCGTAAAAGAACCTTAAAGTTTTTTTCGGAAGTACTTACAGTAATTTTTTCATGAATTTTGGGATTTTCTGGTAGCTCTATAGAAAAACTTTCATAACCACTTAATCCTAAAGTTTCGGCATTTTCATTATCTAGAAACTGTAGGGGAAGAACACCCATCATGACGAGATTACTTCGATGAATACGTTCAAAACTCTCAGCAATTACAGCCTTGACTCCAAGTAATTTTGTTCCCTTGGCCGCCCAGTCTCGACTGGAACCCATTCCATAATCCTTACCAGCAAGAACAATTAATCCTTGTCCTTGTTCTTTATATTTTTTAGCTACCTCATAAATAGGTAATGTTTCATTATTGAATAGAGAATAACCTCCCTCAAGAGGAGCAACAAGCTGATTTTTGATACGGATATTAGCAAATGTTCCCCTTGTCATTACTTTATCATTTCCGCGTCTTGAACCAAAACTATTAAAATCCTTATAAGCAAGTCCTCGAGAACTTAGATAATCCCCAGCTGGGGATTTTAAAGGAATATTCCCTGCTGGACTAATATGGTCAGTTGTGATAGAATCACCAAATTTTGCTAAAACATGTAAATTTGACAGTGAAGCTATCGGTTTATTTATCATAGTTAAGTTTTCAAAATATGGTGGATTAGAAATATAGGTAGATTCAGATTTCCAGTCATAAACTTCACTTTTCTTTGTTTTGATATTATTCCAGACTGTATTTTCATCAAAAACCTTAGCATAACTTTCAGCATATAAATCACTTGTTACGTATTTTTGCACTAAATCATTCACTTCATCAGAAGTTGGCAGAATATCTTTCAAATATACCTTTTCACCTTCTAGATTAGTCCCCAGAGCAACAGTTGTTAAATTTTTACGAACAGAACCCGCTAAAGCATACGCAACTACTAATGGAGGACTTGCTAGATAGTTCGCCTTCACTAATGGATGAATTCGACCTTCAAAATTTCGATTGCCACTCAAAACACTCGTTGCAATCAGTTCTTTATTTCTAATCTCTGTTTCCATTTCACTTAAAAGTGGCCCTGAGTTACCTATACAGGTTGTACAGCCATATCCTACTACATAAAATCCCAACGTTTCAAGATAAGGAAGGAGACCCGCTTTCTCTAAATAAGAGGTAACAACTTTTGAACCAGGAGCTAATGAAGTTTTAACCCAGCTAGGAACCGTAAGGCCTTGTTCTACTGCATTTTTTGCAAGTAATCCCGCCATCATCATAACATGTGGATTACTCGTATTGGTACAACTTGTAATAGCGGCAATTGCAATTTTTCCATCCTCTTCTTTCAGAGGTTTTTGTTTTTTAGCAAAGTCTTCAAAGTTATTTGCTAGCTCAGACAATTCAAGCATATCTTGGGGACGAGAGGGACCTGATAATCGTGTTGCTACTTCACTTAAATCAACATTAATCGTCTTATTATAGTATGGTTCACGTTTTTCGTCATAAAATAACTTATTTGCCTTTGCATAGGTTTCTACTCGCGCAACCACTTCTTCAGAACGATTTGTCGCCCGAAGATATTTCAAAGTTTCATTATCAATCGGAAAATATCCACAGGTGGCACCATACTCAGGAGCCATATTTGAAATTGTTGCTCTATCTGCTAAACTTAAATTTTTTAGTCCTTCTCCAAAAAATTCAACGAATTTTCCTACCACTTTTTCATCTCGTAAAATTTTTGTCATTGTCAAAGCTAAATCTGTTGCAGTAGCAAATGCTCCTAAATTACCTATTAATCTAACTCCTACTACTTCTGGAACAGGCAATGAGCTAGGCTCTCCTAGCATCACTGCTTCTGCTTCAATTCCTCCTACTCCCCAACCAAGAACACCAAGGGCATTAATCATTGTTGTATGACTATCTGTACCAAAAACACTATCTGGATATAAAACGCCATTTTTTTCGGTAATTACTTCACTTAAATATTCAATATTAACTTGATGAATAATACCTGTTGCTGGAGGGACTACTCTAAAATTATCAAAAGATTGCTCTGCCCATTTTAAAAATTCGTAACGTTCACGATTACGTTCAAATTCTTTTTTTGAATTTAACAGAAAAGCCTCTTCATTTCCTTGAAAATCTACTTGAACAGAATGATCAATTACTAAATCCACTGGAGTTTCTGGGTTAATTAGTTCAGGATTCTTTCCTAATTCAACCATTGCGTCTCTCATTGCCGCAAGGTCAACAATAGCTGGAACTCCTGTGAAATCTTGAAGAACAACACGGCTTGGTAAGAAAACTGTTTCTTGACCAACTTCCCCTTTTAAATAGTCTTTAACGGATTGAATATGAGCCTGATTAATATTCTCATCATTTTTCTGTCTAAGCAAACTTTCTAAAAGAACTCGTAAACTATATGGAAAGTCTTCAATTCTTTCAGTTTCTGAGATATCATAATAATGGTATATTTTATTAGAAATACTTATTTTTTTCATCTTTCCCCCAACTTTATATAATTTTTTGATTCTAAGACACTTTCATAGGCTGGACGGATAATCTTATTCATATTAATTAGTTCTTCTATACGATGTGCTAACCAACCTACAATTCTAGCAATCGCAAATAATGGAGTAAATAATTCTTGTGGAATTTCTAATATTCTATAGACAAAGCCAGAGTAGAAATCAACATTTGGACAAATCGTTTTATATATTTTCCGATTTTCCGATATTACTTTAGGAGCTAGCCTTGCAACTTTTTCATATAACTTGAATTCCTCTTCCAATCCTTTTTCTTTTACTAAAGTCTCGACATAGGATTTAAAAACCTCAAACCGTGGGTCGCTTACACTATAAATGGCATGACCAATACCATAAATTAATCCTTGCTTATCAAAAACTTCTTTATTTAAGATTTTATGGAGATACTTTTCTATTTCAGCATCATCTTCATAATTAGAAATATTTTCTTTTATATTTTCTAACATTTTTGCTGCCTTAATATTAGCCCCACCGTGTTTAGGCCCTTTTAAACTGGAAAGGGCAGCAGCAATTGTAGCATAAGTATCTGTTCCACTTGAGGTGACCACATGAGTCGTAAAAGTCGAATTGTTACCTCCACCATGTTCCATATGGAGAATCAAGGCAATATCTAATACTTTAGCCTCTACCTCTGTGTAATGGCAGTCTGGGCGAAGCATTCGTAAAATATTCTCAGCGGTCGTCATTTTTGGATCAGGATAATGAATATAAAGACTTTCTTTTTTAAAATAATGAACATAAGATTGGTAACTGTAAATCGCAAGAAGTGGAAAATCAGCAATAAGTCCCAAAGATTGTTCTAAAACATTTTCAATCGAGATATCTGAAACTTTCTCATCGTAACTAGCAAGAGCTAGTATACAACGGCTCATCGAATTCATCACGTCACTTGAAGGGTTGGTTAAAATAGTTTCACGGACAAAAAATTCTGGTAGAGTTCTCCTACTGGCTAAAAGGTTTTGAAATTCCTGAAGTTCATTTGCCGTGGGAAGTTCTCCAAATAACAATAGATAAGTCATCTCTTCAAAACCAAAACGATTTTCTTTTCTTAAATCATTAATAATATCTTTAATATTATAAGCTCTATACTCTAAAATACCGGGAATTTGGTTTCCTTCTTTATCAAAAGAATGTATCGCCGAAATATTGGTTAAACCCGCTAAAACTCCTTTCCCATTAATGTCTCTTAAACCTTTTTTAACATTGTACTTTTTGTAAAATTCACTAGGAATTTGTGAATTTTTAATCATTTTTTCTTCTTTACTTAATAAATTCATAAACGCCTCCATCTATTTCATTATTATACACTTTTTATTCCGAAAATTATATATTTTCTGAAAATTTAAATATTTTTTTGAAGAAAAATAAAAAACCTACCCAAAAGGTAGGTTTAATTTATATTAATTAATTTCGATTAACAAGTCTTGAGTTTGAATTGCCTCACCTTTAACCACATGAAGGTCAACAATCTCGCCATCAAATGGTGCTTCAATAGTTGTTTCCATTTTCATGGCTTCAGTAACCATCAAGGCTTGACCTTTTTGAACTTTGTCACCAGCTTTAACTAAAATTTCAAGAACAGAACCTGGCATAGTAGCTCCAATTTGGTTTGGATTTCCTGTTTCGGCTTTGCGTTTAGCCACAACTTGAGTTTGTACAGATTGGTCATTAATTACGACTTCTCGACGTTGACCATTTAGGTTAAAGAAGAGAACACGATTTCCAGCTAGGTCAGGTTCTCCTATTTCATCTAAACGAATGCTGAGTGTTTTACCTTTTTCAATTTGTACTTCAATTTTTTCATTGAGACGCATTCCATGTAAGAAAGTAGGAGTGTCAAGTAGCGTAACTGCTCCAAATTCTCTTTGCATTTTTTGATAATCAAGGAAAACTTGTGGATACATGATATATGAGATAACTTCGTGATCTCCTGGTTCATAGCCAATTTTTTGTTCTAGGTCTGCTTTAACAGTTTCAAAATCAACTTTTTCTGCGTGTAAGCCTGGACGGTCAGTAATTACGGCTTTATCTTTCACGATAATTTTTTGTAATTCTTCTGGGAAGCCACCCACTGGTTGTCCTAAATCTCCACGGAAGAATGATACTACAGATTCTGGGAAATTAAGTTCGTTACCACGCGCATAAACATCTTCTTCTGTTAAATCATTTTGAATCATAAAGAGAGCCATATCTCCAACTACTTTTGAAGAAGGAGTTACTTTAATAATATCTCCAAACATCATGTTAACTTTACGATACATTTGTTTGATTTCATCAAAACGATGTCCAAGACCAACTGCTGCTGCCTGAGATTTTAGGTTAGTGTATTGACCACCAGGCATTTCATGCATGTAAACTTCTGTCTGAGGACTTGTAATACCCGCTTCAAATGGTGCATAATATTTACGAACATCTTCCCAATAATGGTCAATTTGTTCAGCATTTTTTACATTAATTGAGGCATGGCGAGGACCATGTTCAAGTGCATAGTAAATAGATTGCATTGATGGTTGAGATGTTCCTCCAGCAAGACTCGCTGTTGCTACGTCAATAATGTCTACACCTGCTTGAGTTGCACCAGAATATGTAATAATTCCATTTCCTGAAGTATCGTGTGTATGCAAATGAATTGGCAAATCAACGGTATCTTTTAATTCTGAAATCAAACGATAAGCAGCTTGAGGTTTCAATAAACCTGCCATATCTTTAACTGCCAAGATATGAGCACCTGTTGCTTCTAATTCTTTTGCTAAGTCTTTATAGTATTGAATATTATATTTTGGTCGGCTTGGGTCTAGGATATCTCCCGTATAACAAATTGTTGCTTCTGCAATTTTCCCATTATCTCGAACGGCTTGAATGGATTTTTCCATTTGGGGTAACCAGTTAAGACTATCAAAGATACGGAAAACATCGATACCTTCATGCGCCGCTACTCGGATAAATTCTTCAATCACATTATCTGGATAGTTTTGGTAACCAACTGCATTTGAACCACGGAAGAGCATTTGGAACATGGTATTTGGCATGAGTTTACGTAGTTTACGTAGACGATACCACGGTGATTCATTCAAGAAACGGTAAGCCACATCAAAGGTTGCACCACCCCACATCTCAGCTGAGAAAAGTTCTGGTAGCCCTTGGTCAATCGCTTGGGCAATTCCTTTCATATCTTGTAAACGTAAGCGAGTAGCAAGCAAGGATTGGTGAGCATCACGTAAAGTTGTATCTGTTAATAATACTTCTTTTGTATTTTTAACATAATCAACAACAGCATCAGCACCTTGTTCATCTAAGATATTTTTGGCTGTCTTTTTCTTTTCAAGATTAAGAAGGGGTTGACGTGGTTCTTCAAAATGACGTTTTTCAGTATTTTCAATCCCTGGGAAGCCATTGACTGTAATCATTGATAAATAATGCAGCGTCTTTGTTCCACGGTCACGTAAGTGTGGGAAGTTGAACAGACTTGGTGTATTATCAATAAAGGTTGTTGTTGCTTGACCACTTGTGAAGTTTTCATTAGCAATAACATTAATCAAGAAAGGAATATTTGTTTTGACACCACGAATACGGAATTCATGGAGAACGCGGTCCATTTTTCTTACGCTGTCACTAAATTCATTGGCAAAAGTACAAACTTTTACTAAAAGTGAATCAAAATATGGAGTTACTTCATATCCAGCATAGGCATTTCCGACATCTAAACGTACACCAAAACCACCTGGTGAACGGTAAGTATCAATTTTACCTGTGTCTGGCAAGAATCCATTTTGTGGATCTTCTGTTGTGATTCGACATTGAATTGCTGAACCCAAAAGTGGAATTTCAGACTGTGCTGGAAGTCCAATTTCTCTATGTAAGTCTTTACCTTGAGCAATCAAAATTTGAGCTTGGACAATATCTACACCTGTGATAAGTTCCGTAATTGTATGTTCAACTTGAACACGTGGATTTACTTCAATGAAATAAAATTTATCATCTTTAACAAGAAACTCAACTGTACCAGCATTAACATAGCCAACATTTTTACAAAGTTTGACTGCTGCTTCACATATTTCGTTACGGAAGTCCAGTGAAAGTCCCACGGCTGGCGCAATTTCAATGACTTTTTGATTACGTCGTTGTACTGAACAGTCACGCTCATGGAGGTGAATAATATTTCCATGATTATCTCCAAGAATTTGGACTTCAATATGTTTTGGATTTTCAATATATTTTTCAACATAGATTTCGCCAGAACCAAAAGCTCCAATTGCTTCTGATTTTGCTCTAGCATAACCATCATGCATTTCAGCATCATTACGCGCAACTCGCATTCCGCGACCACCACCGCCTAAAGCGGCCTTAATCATAACTGGATAACCGTAAGTTTTAGCAAATTCTAAAGCGCCGTCGATATCTACTGCTCCATTTGTTCCGGGAATTCCTGGAACTTTCGCTTCGTCGGCAGCTGCTTTAGCTTTAATTTTATCACCGAAAATATCCAAATGATGAAGTTCAGGACCCACAAAAACTAAACCTGCTGCGCGAACTTTGGTAGCAAATTCGAGATTTTCAGATAAGAGGCCATAACCTGGGTGAATAGCATCTGCTCCTGATTCAAGGGCAACACGAATGATATCATCAATATCCAAATAGGCATCAATTGGTTTTTTTCCTTGACCGATTAGATAAGATTCATCTGCTTTAAAGCGATGAACAGAATATTCATCTTCTCTTGCATAGACGGCTACAGTAGAAAGTCCGAGTTCATTACAGGCACGAAAGACACGAACGGCGATTTCTCCACGATTGGCGACGAGTAGTTTTTTCATTTTGACTCCTTAATGAGGCTTGCTTGGAAAGGTAATTGGTCATTACCTTTCACTCTTTCATAAATTATAAAAATCTTTTATACACTTTTAAACGACTGACAATTGTCAATCGTTTTCATAAGTTGGGACACTGCTACTATAATGATTTGAGAGCTCAGAAACTTCTCTTCGTTTCTCATCAGCTGAAATATTTAATGCAAATGCAATTCCCAACGATAAGACAAGGAAGGACGACCCTCCTTGTGATAGGAAGGGGAAGGTTACTCCTGTTTCTGGAATAATTCCGATTGCTCCACCCACATTGACAAAGACTTGAACTAACAATAAACCAGATACCCCAATCATAATGAGTGAGTTAAAGGCACTTTTAGCACGAATTCCAACAATTAACATTCTGCTTATCAAGAAAAAGAGAATAGCTAGAATAATAATTCCGCCAATGATTCCTAATTCTTCCACGACAATTGGAAAGATAAAGTCAGTTTGAGCTTCTGGTAAGAAACCATTTTTTTGAATCGAATTTCCTAAGCCACGTCCTGTCCAACCGCCATTAACTATAGCATAGTATGAATTAGCTAGCTGGTGTCCAGAATTGGCTAAGTCTGTAAAAGGATTAACAAAAGCTTCAAATCGTTTATTGATATAAGCGATGGGTAAGAAACTTGGAATGATATTTCCACCTACAATGAAAAGAAATCCTAAGAAAATGGCCATCAAAGATAGAATTAATTTTGAATAGCCGGAATACCAACGCCAAGATATACCGCTGGCTCCAATCATTATCAAAGCAACTGCAGCAATAATCAAAGTATTACCTAGGTCAGGCATGATAAGGTCAACCAATAAAATGGCAACTACGGGTAATCGCCAACCACCAAACAGTTTCTGAAAGAGCGTCTTTCCTTTAAAAATCTCATTTATATCACGTTTTTCAATTTCTTCTTGTTTTGTTGAAAAAACTGAGGCTAAATACCAGATAATAAAAACTTTGGCAAATTCTGCTGGCTGCACCGTTCCGATTCCTGGAATATGAATCCAACCTCTGGCTCCATTTACGGGTGCTGTCAGAGCAAAACTGGAAGGCATTATTCTACAAAATATTAATGACAGAATCAAAATAACCATTATTGTTCCTATCATTTTTCTATTCTTAAGGGCTCTAAGTTTCAGACGGTAAATCACTGCAATCATAATGAGACTCAATAATACGAATGCTGTTTGGTTAATTACTAATTTATAAGGATTTAATCCTTTTTGTAACTGATCAGGAACCGTGGTTGAAAAAACCATCACAATACCAATTCCTGCAAGAATTAGGTATGGAATCAATATAGAGTAGTTTAAAAAATTATTCTTATTTAAATTCATTATCTTTTTTTCCTCATTCATATTATTATAGCATGAGTTGAATAATTTATAAAGATTTTCAAAGTGCTTATAAGTTTCTACCACCCAAAGATAAGGTATTTCCGAATATATTTTTTAAACTGAATTTTTTCTTTTATAAATAGTCCACAAAATTATGATTAAAATTTTTTATCTGTCTCCATCAACTGCTATTATAATGAAAAAATAATGTCTTTTTTTGCATAAAACACCTCTAATGAAATATTGTTTACTTTATTATATAATATTATCACAATTCTTAATAAGTGTACATAGTAAAAACTTATTATAAATAAAAAAACAGCAAGATAATTCTTGCTGTCTAACCTTCACGATGAAGTGTAACAATTCGTTCTTTGGGACAAAACTTCATTGTTTCAACTTTTTCCGGATGGGTTGCTTTATTTTTACTACTAATATAATTTTTATTCCCACAAGAACTACAAATTAATGTGATTTTTACTCTCATTCCATAATACTCCGTTTCCGCAGATATTTTCGGAAATTAATAAAGGACCAAATAATATTAACAATGACAAAAAGACTTGTCCCTACAATTGCTGCTCGATAACTAATATAACCTGCAATTGCTGATCCAACCAATGGACCGGTTACCATTCCTAAATTAGAACACATTTGTGCGTAAGCAAAAATTCTGCTGACACCTTCTTTGGGAGTAATTTTTGAAAGCAACGAATTTACTGACGGCATCAAAGCACCAGTTCCAAAACCAAGAAGGAAGCGTAATATCCCAAGTTGGAGTGGGCTTTGCACAAAGGCCATTGGTAAATAAATAATAAATGTAAAAACAAGTCCAATCAAAATTAAACGATGCGAACCGTATTTATCTCCTAAACGTCCTAGAAAACTTGATGATAACATTGCCGACAATCCAACTGCTGACACAATTAAACCTGAAATGAACATCAAATTGTTCGTGCTTGTCGTCAGGGTTTTGATATACAAGGTCACAAATGGTTCAATAGATTGCGAGGTGATTTGAATAATAAATGTTGTCACTAATAATCCAAAAAGAATTTGTTTGTTACTGACTTTATTAATAATTTCTTTACTAGATAACATTTCACCCTTAGCAATTGGTTCAAAGTTTTCATGAACAAAGAAAATGGTTAGTAAAGTTGCTAGGGCTAATAGAGCGCCGACAATCAAAAAGACATTTGCCATGCCAAACCACTCAGCTAATAACCCACCAAGTGAAGGACCAATCAGTGTTCCAGAAACCATTGCTGTTGCTAATGTTCCAAGGGCATAGCCTGATTTATCTTTTGGAGCTTGTGAAGCAATCATTGCTGTTGAGTTAGGGATATAGCCTGAGAAAAATCCCATTAGCAAACGTAATCCAAGTAACCACCAAACATTAGGGACAAAAGCTATTCCTCCCATTGTTAGGGTCATGACGATACTGGCACGTACCATCATCACTTTACGCCCATGTTCATCAGCTAAACGTCCCCAAATGGGGGCAACTAACCCTGAAGCTAAGGCTGGCAAAGAAAAAGCTAACCCTGAGTAAAGTTCAACATTTCCACCGCTTACGCCCAGTCCTTGAATATACAAGGGGAGAAAGGGCATGACGAGTGAAAATGATGAACCTACAAAAAAGCAGCCAATCCATGTTATAAATAAATTCCTTTTCCAATTAACTGTTTTCGTGCGATTCACCTCTATTTCTGTTCTTCTATCCTAGCTAGTTCTCGCTGGATTTGTTTTTTTAGTGCTTCAATCGTTCCAGAATTATCCAGAATGACATCAGCGACTTTTTGTTTTTCTGACAATGGCATTTGTGAGGAAATTCGTTTTTTAGCTTCTTTTTCCATAAACTTATTTCTTGCCATCAGTCTTTCTAATTGTATTTTTTCAGGTAAGCTGACCAACCATATTTCATCAAATCCGGTATAATTGTATTCAATTAATAACGGAATATCCATAAATATTGGCTTATTTACTGACAGATTTTTTCCTTGACTCTTTGAATCAAAATTTTTACTGACAGACTTGTCAGTCATTTTTTTTAATAAGTCATCACGTCTATCATATAATTCTGTACGAATAATTTCATCTTGTAAGTTTGATAATTTCTCGCGCTCTTTTGGATCAGAAAAAACTAAAGCTCCTAATTTTTCACGATTTAACTGTCCATTGTCAGCAATAAAATCTAAACCGTAAGTTTCTACTATTGCCTTGTAAAGTTTTCCGCCAGGTTCTTGTAATTGACGGACAACTTTGTCAGCATCAATCACTTGATAACCCTCAGAAATCAAAAAATCAACCACCGTTGATTTCCCACTCGCAATTCCGCCTGTCAATCCAATTACCATTTTCATTCATCTATTTTAGCATAAAATTTAACTTTCTTAAACTAAAAACAATAGTTTTTAACTATTATGATTAATTTTTTCGTAAAAAAAGTCTGTCAGTAAAACTGACAGACCGAATATTCATTAAATTTTAAGAATTAAATGTTTGAAGTATGCATTACTTCTTCATCATCGTTTGAAAGAACTTCATGGAAGACACGTTCAGTTAATTCTTGTTTTTGTTCTGGTGTGAGGTATTTAGTATTGACACAGTAACCAGAGATACGAACGATAACATCTTCACCACGCATGATTTTATCGTAAACATCTTTAAGGTCCATTACGTTCAAGTTAACGTGTTGACCTGCATATTCAGTACCATTAATCAAAGCACCTGGTGTGAAGTATCCATCAAGAATTTGAACCAAGTTATCCACTTGTTCATCACGAGTTTTACCAAGTGCACGAGGTGAAACTTGAGTAGTCAATGAAATACCATCATTTGCATCTTTGAATTCCAATTTAGCCAGTGAGCGAAGGTTTTGCAACCAACCACCCTTAGCTTTATTAGATGGGTTAGCACCTGGTGAGAAGAATTCAAGTTTAGATTTGTTTACTGTACCATCTTCATTAAGGAATACTCCTTTATGCACTGGAGAATTACCAGTTTGTTTAGAGTAAGCAACGTTAGATGTAATTGTCAAAAGTGAAACAGTAGCTTCAGCATTTTTGTAAAGTTTGTGTGAAGCTAATTTTTCATGGTACATTTTCATGACAAGTTTAGCAATATCATCAGCACGATCATCATCTTCACCATAACGAGGGAAATCACCTTCTACTTCGTAATCGTAGATATAGCCATTTTCATCACGCAATGTTTTAACTTTAGCATATTTAATTGCTGAAAGTGAATCAACTGTATTTGCGAATCCACAGATACCAAATCCCATGTTAGCACGAACTTTAGTAGGCAAGAAGGCCATTTGAACTGCTTCATAGTTATATTTATCAGTCATGTAATGAATGATATTCATTGCATCAACATAAGTATCAGTCAACCAGTCGAGAGATTTGTCAAAGTTTTCCATAACTGTATCATAGTCAAGAATTTCGTCACGAACAGGTTCGATGTCGAATACTTTATAATCTTTATGAACGTCATCATAACCACCGTTCAAACCAGTCAACATTGCTTTCAAGACGTTTACACGCGCACCAAAGTATTGGAGGTTATGACGTCCTTCTTCATTTTCTGGATCAAGTGGTGAGACACAACAAGAGATACATGACATTTCGCCATATCCATCTTTAGCCATTGTTTCAACACCTTCATATTGAATAGAAGAATGCTTGTGGCTCATAGACATTGAATAACGTTTGAATGAGTAAGGAAGTTTAGAATCCCAAAGGACTGTCAAGTTTGGTTCTGGAGCATTTCCGATTGTATCAAGTGTGTTCAAGAAACGGTAGTCCATTTTAGTGACACGGTGACGTCCGTCATTACCCATACCAGCCATAGATGTTGTGATGAATGTTGGGTCGCCAGAATAAAGTTCATCATAAGCAGCTGCACGAGCAAATTTCATTGTACGGAGTTTCAAAACGAAATCATCAACAAATTCTTGAATTTCTTGTTCAGTAAATGTTCCACGAGCAAGGTCACGTTCTGCAAAGATATCAAGCACGATTGGAACACGTCCAAGTGAAGTTGCAGCTCCATTAATGACACGACATACTGCCATATAAGCGATGTTAACCCATTGGATTGCTTCTTTTACGTTCATAGCTGGACGTGAAACATCAAGACCATATAAAGCACCAAAGTTTATAACTTCTTGCAAAGCTTGGTATTGCATATTAATTTCTTCTTTAAGACGAATGTTTTCTTCGTTAATTTCAGTGATTGCATCCCATTCTTTTGCTTTTTCCTTCATAAGGTAATCAGCACCGTAAAGGGCAAGACGTGCATAGACACCAATGATACGTCCACGAGAGTAGGCATCTGGCAAACCTGTTACAGTATGAGCATGACGTGCTTTACGAATTGCTGAAGTATAAGCACGGAAGATTCCATCATTTACAGAAGTCATTGTTTGTGACAAAACATCATGCAAGCCTGGGTCAACTGAGAGACCGTGTTCTGTCAAAATCTTTTCAGCAACACGAAGTCCACCTTTTGGCATGAAGTTTAAGCGGAAAAGTTCGCTATTTTGCATCCCATAGATGAGTTCAAGTTCTTTATCATTAGCATCGATATATCCGGCAGGGATTTTATCAATAGAGGTTACGCGGTCAGTATCGAAGGGAAAACCAACTTCTTCATAGTGAGCTTTTGTATCTTCAATAATTTTCTTTACTTTAAGTGTACGTTCTGTTGGCCCAGCAAGAAAGCTTTCATCACCATCATATGGTTTGTAGTTTTCTTGTACAAAGCGAGTAACGCTTGCTTTATCACGCCAGTTGGTTCCTTTAAAACCATCCCAAGCTTGTTCAAAGATATTTTCCGTAACTTCGGTTTTCATTTTGAAATCTCCTTTGTTCTTTCTGTTTCAAATTACAACTTCATTATATCATACAGTTTGAGAATAGCAAACAGAATTCAAGAGAAATTACAGATTCTTTACTAATACAGTTCCAATTATTTTAATATCTGTTATACTTTTTTAAAACGTTTTCATAAATAATTCACAAAATAGTTTTAACAAACATTGCTAACTTCATAATCTACAATCACTAATTAATTTTTTCACAAAGAGCAAAAAAATGGAGATTTTTCTCCATTTTATAACATATCTTTTTTATGTAACCACCAAGTGACCCAAACACATAATAAAATTCCTAGAACTAAAATAAGCCAAACCATCCAATTAAAATTTTGACCAGGAATTGGAACATTCATTCCGTAAAAACCAACAATTACTGCTGGAATCCCTAGAACGAAAGTAGCTGATGTCATGATTTTCATGACAATGTTCAAGTTATTAGAGACAATGTTTGAGAACAAATCTCGGAGATTTTCTAGTAACTTGAGCTGAATCTTGGTTTCTGTATAAGCTTGGTCTGTTTCGACAAAAATATCATAAATCTTTTCAGCAAAACCGTCTTCATCATCTTCTCTCAAGTAATCAATAAAATCCTGAAGTACTTGCATATTATTGTGCAAGGCATCTTCAAAATAAATTAAACTTGCTTGAATGGCAATCAAATCAACAATTTGGTCGTTCTTTGTTGAATTTTTGATTCCCTGTTCAAGTCTGCGACGTCTTGTTCGGAAATCTCTCAAATAATCATGGAAAGTGTGTGTCATTTGATACATCACTTGAAAAATAACTTGATGTTTGTAGCGTTTATAATCATATTCACGCTCGAAAATTAAGCCATTATCAATCTCATGATTAAGTGCTAAAATAACCGATTCATTTTTAGTCCAAACCAAAGAATATGGAAAAGTCGCAACTTCTCCATAATTAGAAAGTGCAGGATATTGTAAGAGAATCAGATTATTATCATTATCATCTGTTTCAAAACGGGCATTTTCATAATCATCCAAAATTCCTGATAAATAGTCAAAAGGGAAGTCATAGTATTCAGAAATATTCCCAATTTCTTCACGTGTTGGATTGAGAACATAGGTGAAATTCTTCATTTCAGAGGTTGAAATTAATTTTTTTTCGTTGGATAGTTCATAATTTTTAATCATTTTCCTATCTATCCCTTCTTTTCCTGATAAAAGAGGATTGGAATCCTCTTAGTGTCCCTTTAATTGTAGCAGATTTTAGACTTTTTTTCCGAGTATTTTATTCTCTACGACTTAAGAAAACATTTACATTAACTATTGGTCTAAAGAATACTTTGTGATATAATAAACTTATTAACTTGAGGAGATTTTTTTTGAAATTCAAACACGAACCCCTAAATTTGTATCTAAACTTTAAAAAATCAGCTGAACAGTTTCCTGATAGCCCAATTATCTTTGATGAGGCTGTTGGAGCTTTCCCTGAACTAGCTCTTGAAACGACTTACCAAAAGACTCATCAAGCAATTGTTGATAAGGCAAGTCTCTTATCTGAGTTGGGAATCAAAAAATCGGATAAAGTCATTATTTTTAAATCAAGTGCTTTTGATACCTATCTTTTAGCTGTTGCTGTTTCTTATCTAGGCGCTGTTCCAGCAATGATTTCTTATCATCTTCCTGCCGAAACAATGGATATTTTAGCTGGACGTTTAGGCAATCCTTGGCTCATTTATGACCAAGTTACTGACAAAACTGTAAATGAAATGAAGAATCTTGAAGATTCTAAAAAACTTTCTGTCAGTAAATTTGCTTTGGAAAAACCTACTCAAATTGCTGACAGTCAGCAATTGGCCAGTGATGAGATTGCTTATCTCACTCATACTTCTGGAACAACTGGTGTACCAAAATTAATCGCTCACTCTGCTAATTCAATGGGTTGGCGTTGGGTGCTTCAAAGAACTGTAATGGATTGGATGCCTGATAAGGAAGAAATTTTAGCTTTCCATATTTCTCCTGTTCATTCTCGTTTCAATATAGGGGTTTCATCAGCAATGACCTTTGGGTTTGGCCTTATGCCCCTCAATGATTTATCAAAAGATAATCTTGTCAATCTTTTTGCTAAACATCAGCCTTATGCTTTTGAAACACATCCAAACGATTTTGTTCGTCTAGCGAATCTTGCAAAGCAAGAACCTGAGATTTTTGCTTCAATTCGTTACCTTCACTCAACTTTTGATGCAATTAATAAAGAAACAATGCACACTTTTCTTTCTGCCTCTAAACAAAAAGAGCCAGTTTTCCTACAAATTTATGGACAGTCTGAATGTGGCCCAATGATTTGGAAAAAGCACCGTTTATCAACTTTAGCAGACACTAATGCCCGTGAAATGGGGATTGGTATGCCTGGATTATCTAAAGCACGTATTGCCGATGAAGATGGAAATGAATGTCCTGCAGGTACGCCTGGAAGAATCCACTTCCTCTCAAAAGGAAGAGCTTTGACTTACTATAAAGAAGAAGAACGTTTTAATAAAGAAGTCTATGGTGACTGGTGGGATACTGGCGATTGGGGTCTCATGAATGAAGACGGAATTCTCTTTTTACATGACAGACAAGTTGATTTAATTGATAAAATTGAATCTAATTTGGCAATTGAAGATCTTCTGTTAGACCAACACGACTTCTTAGATGAAGTTGTGATTATTCGTGATAAATCTGGTAAACCACAACCTATTTTGGCTCTAGCTGAAAATGCGGAAATGGATTGGTCAGCTTGGTGGGCTTCAATTGTTGATTTGCCATTTTTAAATGAACCTATTCTTATGGCATACGATGAAATTCCTCGTACAGCAACAATGAAAGTTCAACGATTAGCTCTTGAAAGAGAATTGGCTAAATAAGTGTTCCTAATTTTACTGACAGAACTGTCAGCCACTTATACATCAGCAAATTTATTATCAAAACTACTGACAAAACTGTCAGTAGTTTTTTTGCTTAAAAAAATTAATTAATTGATGTTAATCAATTAATTTGTTAGAATTTAATAAATGACACAGTGTCATAAATTGAATGAATTGGAGAAAAAATGCCTAAATCAACCTATTTCAGTCTATCTGACGAAAAACGCAATCGCGTATATGATGCCTGTTTAAATGAATTTCAGACTCATTCTTTTCACGAGGCAAAAATTATGCACATCGTAAAAGCTCTTGATATTCCGAGAGGGAGTTTTTATCAGTATTTTGAAGATTTAAAAGATGCCTATTTCTATGTCCTCTCGCAAGAAACCCTTGAAATCCATGATTTATTTTTTAATTTATTAAAAGATTATTCCATTGAAGAGGCTCTAGATAAATACAAATATCTCCTTCTTGAAAATTTAATTGATTCTCCCCAATACCAACTTTATAAATATCGCTTTTTAGATTGGACTTATGAACTTGAAAGAGATTGGAAACCTAAAAGTTCAGCAACCGTCCCAGCTAGTGAAAATAATAATCCAGTTTCACAAGTATTAAAATCAGTTGTTCATAATCTCGTTTATAGATTATTCAGTGAAAATTGGACTGAGAAAACTTTTATTGAAAATTATGATAAAGAAATCAAATTAGTCACCGAAGGTTTACTTAATTATATTACTGACAGAAAAAACTGAAAGGAGATTTTATGTTTTTAGCACTAAGAGAAATACGTTATAATAAACCTCGTTACACCTTAATCGGAGCTATTATTTTTTTAATCGCTTATGTAGTCTTTATACTGTCCGGACTATCTGTAGGACTTGCCAGTCAATTTAAACAAGCCGTCCTTGATTGGAAGGCCGAAAAAGTCGTTTTATCAACAAGTTCAAATAATATTATTTCTGCTTCACAAATTACTTCTGATGATTTAAGTAATATTCATATAGAAAATGGTTCAGAATTATCATTGTTTTCTACTTCTATGCGCAAATCAAAGAGCGAGCGAGACAATATTGCTATTATTGCCCTGCCTGATAAGTCTAAAATCATGCCAGAAGTTCTTGAGGGAAAAAAATTTACTGACAATCATTTAGAAATGATTATCTCAAAAAAGCTGGCAAATCAAGGATATAAAATCGGTCAAGAAGTTTCCGTGGGAAATAATAATATTAAAATAAAAATTGTCGGAATTTCAAAATCCTCTTCTTATTCTGCCTCGCCTGTTATCTATACTTCGTTTTCCGCTTTGAATCAGATAAAGTTTGGTGAAAAAAGCACTTCAACTTCTTCTGTTAATGCTGTCGTTGTAAAATCTGGAAAAGTTAAGATTGATTCTTCTATTTCAAATCAATATAAAGTCCTGTCTATTTCTGATTTAATTAACGATATTCCAGGTTATTCTGCTCAAAATATGACACTCAGCGCAATGATTTACTTCTTATTTCTGATTGTACTGTTGATTATTGGAGTCTTTATGTATGTTATAACTCTTCAAAAAGTTCCGATTTTTGGCATAATGAAAGCTCAAGGAATTTCAAATCGCATAATAATGAACTCTTTACTTGGTCAAAGCTTTATCATTAGTTTAGTTGGCGTCTTCGTTGCTTTTATAGCAAGTTATGGAACTAGCTTTATCTTACCCGATGCAATGCCATTTGAAATTAGTCTTACAAACTGGTTGCTCTATGCTTTAATTCTCATCATCGTATCAATTATTGGGTCACTTTTTTCAATCATTACTATCCGTAAAATTGACCCAACGAAAGCAATTGGAGGTTAAAAATGAAAACAATTCTTAAAATGGAAAATGTAAAAAAATCTTTTGGTAGTGGTCATAATGAGATTCAGGCACTCAAAGGAATCGATTTAGCAGTCAATCAAGGAGAATTTGTTTCAATTATTGGTCCCTCCGGTTCAGGCAAAAGTACATTTCTCACAATTGCAGGTGGTTTACAAAGTCCAACTTCTGGGAACATTTCAATCAATGGCTTAGATTTTACACCATTGTCAGAAAAAAAACGTTCTAAACTTAGATTTAAAGAAATAGGTTTCATCCTCCAAAGTTCTAATTTGATTCCTTATTTGACTATTGAAGAACAATTTCTCCTTATTGATAAAATCAATCACGAAAAACTAACTTCTAAAAAAGGGATTGAACTTCTTAAATCACTTGATATTTTAGACTTAAAAGATAAACATCCTAGTGATCTTTCTGGTGGTGAAAGACAAAGGGCAGCTATTGCTCGTGCTCTCTTTAATGAACCAAATTTAATTTTGGCCGATGAACCAACAGCAAGTTTAGACACTGAGCATGCTTATCAGGTTGTTGAATTATTAAGACAAGAAGCTCATTTGAAGAATAAAGCAACAATCATGGTCACTCATGACCAAAGAATGATTAAAAATAGTGACAGTATTTATAAGATTGAAGATGGACTCTTATCAAAAATCTAAATAAAATAAAAACTACTAGCTTACTAGTAGTTTTTTCATAGAATATTTTTTATAAAAAATAATCCTTCTCTAAATAAAGAGAAGGATTAAATCTAAATCATTCGTTGGTAAACCTTATTTTTTAAGGTTGTAGAATGCTTTAAGACCTTTGTATTGAGCCACTTCAGCCAATTGGTCTTCGATACGAAGCAATTGGTTGTATTTAGCCATACGGTCTGTACGTGAAAGTGAACCAGTTTTGATTTGACCAGCGTTAGTTGCAACAGCGATATCTGAGATTGTTGAATCTTCAGTTTCACCAGAACGGTGAGAAACGATTGCTGTGAAACCAGCTTCTTTAGCCATTTCAATAGCTTCGAAAGTTTCTGTCAAAGTACCGATTTGGTTAACTTTGATCAAGATAGCGTTTGAAGCATTTTCACGGATACCACGTTCAAGGTATTTAGTGTTTGTAACGAAGAAATCGTCACCAACGAGTTGAACTTTTTTACCAAGACGTTCAGTAAGGATTTTCCATCCATCCCAGTCGTTTTCGTCCATACCATCTTCAATAGTGATGATTGGGTATTTAGAAACGAGCTCTTCAAGGTAGTCAACTTGTTCAGAAGCTGAAAGTTTTTTACCGCCTTCACCTTCGAATTTAGTGTAGTCGTAAACACCGTTTTCGTAGAATTCTGATGATGCACAGTCGAAACCGATCATAACGCCATCTTCACCAGCTTTGTAACCAGCTGCTTCGATTGCTTTAAGGATAGTTTCTACACCGTCTTCAGTTCCGTCGAATTTAGGAGCGAATCCACCTTCGTCACCGACAGCTGTTTCAAGTCCACGAGCTTTAAGAATTTTCTTAAGAGCGTGGAAGATTTCAGCACCCCAACGAAGCGCTTCTTTGAATGTAGGTGCACCAACTGGTACGATCATGAATTCTTGGAAAGCGATTGGAGCGTCTGAGTGAGAACCACCATTGATGATGTTCATCATTGGAGTTGGCAATACTTTAGCGTTGAATCCGCCAAGGTAGTTGTAAAGTGGAACACCAAGTTCATCAGCAGCAGCACGAGCAGCAGCGATAGAAACACCAAGGATAGCGTTAGCTCCCAATTTACCTTTGTTTTCAGTACCGTCAAGAGCGATCATTGCACGGTCAATAGCTTGTTGGTCAGTAACTTCATAACCGATGATAGCTTCAGCGATGATGTTGTTTACGTTGTCAACAGCTTTTTGAGTACCAAGTCCGTTGTAGCGAGATTTGTCGCCATCACGAAGTTCAACCGCTTCATGTTCACCAGTAGAAGCACCTGAAGGTACCATACCGCGACCGAATGCACCGTCTTCAGTGTAAACTTCAACTTCAAGTGTTGGGTTACCGCGTGAGTCAAGGACTTCGCGAGCATAAATATCAGTAATAATTGACATTTTAGTCTCCTTATTATTTTTAAGTGCGTCTGCACTCTTAATACATCTTTGATTTTACTATTTTTTGAAAGATTTTTCAAGTGAAAATCTTCGCAAAGCTAAACTTCAAAAGGTTTTGCGCTTACATTTTGATTTTTTATCTGAACATTCATAAAAAATGATAGAAAAATCTATCCTTATTTTTTTATTCTGTTTCAATTAAACCATAACGACCATCTGTACGACGGTAAACGACGTGGGTTCCGTTACTATCAGCATCTGTAAAGACGTAGAAATCATGTCCCAACATATCCATCTGAAGCACTGCTTCTTCGGCATCCATTGGTTTTAAAGCAACATGCTTAGTACGTACAATATCTACGTGATCCTCAGCAACTTCATCGGCTTTTTCTAATGGTGCAAACTCATCGCCAAAAGCTTGTCCTGTTGGGACAGCATTGCGTGGTTTACGGTTCATACGTGTCTTATATTTACGAATTTGACGTTCGAGTTTTTCTTCTACAAAATCAATTGAAGAATACATATCTTGTGAAGTATCTTCTGCACGTAAAGTGACATTTTTAGCTGGAAGAGTTACTTCAACTTTAGCTCGTTTTTCGCTGTAAACTTTAAGATTAACATAGGCTGTTACTTCATGACCATCGTTGAAATATTTATCAAGTTTTCCGATTTTATCTTCAACATAAGCGCGGATTGCATCAGTCACTTCGACGTTTTCGCCACGGATATTAAATTTGATCATAAGAGTACCTCTTCAACAGTTCTTTTTGTTTCAATGAAGCCCTTAAACTTTTGGAATTTTCAGGACTTCTGAATCTTTTCGAACTGTCCTTTCCTTTATTTCTAATTTAATTATAACATGAAACAGCTTTCATCTCAAACAATTTGAGCGATTTTAATTTTTTTATTAGATGCCCCAATTGAAACATGATTACCTGCTTTGATTTCACCAGAGAGCAATTGTTCACTTAAAAGGTCTTCAACTTCTTTTTGAAGAGCCTTGCGGAGCGGACGTGCACCATATTCTGGGTCAAAACCTACCTCAGCAATTAATTTCACCGCTGACGGTGTGAGTTTAACATGAATATTTTGTTCTGCCAGACGTTTAATCAAAGATTTACTCATAATTTTAACAATTTGTTCAATCTCTTGACTTTCCAATGAGTGGAAAACAATATTTTCATCAATTCGATTAAGAAACTCAGGACGATAATGACGTTTAAGCTCTTCTAATATTCTTGATTTCATGGCTGAATAATCAGCTGTGATATTTTTAGCGCCAAAACCAACTGTCTTATCATCACGAAGAGCAGTCGCTCCCAAGTTTGAAGTCATGATAATAATTGTATTTCTGAAATCAACTTTACGACCTTTAGTATCAGTCACAAAGCCATCATCTAGAATTTGCAACATGATGTTGAAAACGTCAGGATGAGCTTTTTCGACTTCATCTAAAAGAACAACAGAATAAGGTTTATTACGAACGCGTTCTGTCAATTGACCACCCTCATCATAACCTACATACCCTGGAGGAGCTCCAATCAAGCGTGAAGTCGAATGTTTTTCCATGAATTCACTCATGTCAACACGAATCATATTATCTTCACTACCAAACACACTGTCAGCCAGTGCTTTAGCAAGTTCGGTTTTACCGACCCCTGTTGGTCCAAGGAACATGAAAGAACCCATTGGACGACGGCTGTCAGCAACACCGGAACGTGCCCGACGAATGGCTCTTGAAACGGCAGAAATAGCTTCTTCTTGTCCAACAACTCGTTTGTGTAATTCTTTTTCAAGATTGATTAAACGATCACTTTCAGACTTAGTCATTTGTGTGATTGGAACACTTGTCAGTGTTGAGGCAACAGCAACAACAGCTTGGTCAGTAACTTCTTGACGTTTATCTTCTTTTACTGAGAATTTATAAATCTTGTCAGCAATTTTTTCAACTGCTTTTTCTTTTGTACGAGACGCTTTGATATCAAGTTTAATGACAGCTTCTGATAATTCTTCTTGAGCTTCCGCTAATTCTTTTTCTAAATCAAGACGTTTTGTTTGTTGATTTTTGACAGAAATTTTCACTGCTGCTGCAGCTTCATCAAGTAAATCAATGGCTTTGTCAGGCAATTTTCGGCTAGTCATATAACGGACACTGAGCATTACAGCACTTTTAATGGCTTGGTCAGTAAATTCCACTTGATGATAGTCTTCAAATTTTTCACGTAAGCCTTGCAAGATAGCAATCGCTTCATCTGGACTTGGCTCGTCAACATTTATTCTCGCCAAACGGCGTTCTAAAGCTTCATCTTTTTCAATATATTTTTGATATTCATGATAGGTTGTTGCTCCGACCATTTGAAAATCACCACGAGCAAGCGCTGGTTTCAAAATATTTGCGGCATCATTGACAGAATCCATACCGCCACCAGCACCGATGATTGTGTGTAATTCATCAATGAAAATAATGACATCTGGATCACTGCTAACTTCTTCAACAATAGCTGTCAAACGATCCTCAAATTCACCTCTAAATTTTGTCCCAGCAACAACAGTCGCCATATTCAAGGCCATAATTCGACTATTCATCAAACCAATTGGAACTTGACCATTGACAATTCTTTGAGCCAAACCTTCAATAATTGCTGATTTCCCAACACCGGGCTCTCCAACTAAGACAGGATTATTTTTTGTTCTGCGGCTGAGAATATGAATCAAACGGTCAATTTCAGCTTCTCGTCCAATCATTGGGTCAAGTTTACCCAAGCGAGCTTCTTCGGTTAAATCTGAGGATACAGAGTCTAACGTTGGCGTCGTTGAATTTTCTGCAACTCCCTTTGCCATCTTACGTTTTGACATTGGAGTCACAGCTTTTTTACTTTCTGGAACTTTGAGTCCAGTTCTTTTCTCAAGCTCTTTTCGCAAAGATACAATATTGATTTTTTGTAATTTCAGAAGTTGAAGACCAAATCCATCTTCTACTTGAAGTAGGGCATAAAGCAAGTGTTCTGTTCCAACGGCTTCTGAGTTATTATGAATTGCTAAAAAACTTGCCGCAGTCATCACTTCTTCTGCACGAGGTGAAAAACGTAAAGTTGAACGTTTGACCTTAACATGACTTGATAAATCCTCTAAATCAATCAGTAAGTCAGAAGAATCAACATTCATTCCTGCAAGAAGGCTGTAAGCAATTGAGCCTGAGGTCGTTGCCATTGCAGCTAGTAAATGAGCACTTTCAATGGTGCCATATTGATATTGGTGAGCATACTCTTCCGCTTTTTCTAAAATTCGGTCAAGCGTTGGTGTATATTTTATATTTTCAAATTTCATCGTCACGGTCCAATCTGTTTATTATACTTTTCATCATTATACCACGAGTAAAGGGACTAATGGCTCCGTCAGTAATGACTAACAAAAGTAGATTTCCCTCACGTTCTGTCAGTACTTTCTCATCAAAGAGAAGTTGAACGATATCATGGGCAGCTTTACTTGAGAGATTAGCTGGAACTTTCTGGTAAAGAGCCGTTAAGAATTCATGACGAGCAGAATATTGATACTTCACAATTTTGATGTATCCACCGCCACCACGTTTTGATTCCACATCAAAGCCTTTTGAGGCCGTAAATCGTGTTTTTATCACATAATTAATCTGACTCGGCACGACATCAAATTGATTGGCTAAGTCCGCTCGTTTAATTTCAATGACTTGTGCTTCTTCTAAAAGCTTTCTCAGATAAGCTTCGATAATATCTGATGTATTTTTTTGACCTGCCATCGCTCCATCCTTTCTTTCATCCATTTTCTAAATAATCTTTGACTATTACTGACTATTATACCTGAAAAATATTATTTTTACCAAAAATAGCAATTTTAACTTACTGACAGACTTAAGCGTTGAAAAATAAAAAAACCGTTACTGACGGCTTTTTTACTTATTATATTCTAAAATAATTAGTCAACTTTTACAATTTTAACTGTCATTTCGCCAACTGGAAGTGGTACATTTACGATGTCTCCAACTTTTTTTCCAATCAAAACTCGAGCAATTGGTGATTCATTAGAAATTTTTCCTGAAAATGGATCAGCTTCAGCAGTACCAACAATTTGATAAGATTCTTCGTCAGTTTCGCCAACTTCAACAAAAGTTACGTTTTTACCAAGTGCTACTTCGTCTTTAGCAATTTTTGCGTTATCAACAATTTCAGCATAACGAATCATTGTTTCAACAGTTGAGATACGTCCTTCGATAAAGGCTTGTTCATCTTTAGCTGCTTCGTACTCTGAGTTTTCTGAAAGGTCACCATAGCTACGAGCAACTTTGATACGGTCAATGACTTCTGGACGTTTCACAAGTTTTAAATTTTCAAGTTCTAATTTTAATTTATCAAGCCCTTCTTGGGTCATTGGGAATGTTTTTTCCATTATATTTCTTTCCTTTTTTGTAAACTTTTTTCTTTTTTAATCAAATCTAAATTAATGATAGCTTAGCTACTTATCTTATCATTCACATATTTTTGAACATTTGCATTTTGTTCAGCTAATGTTTTCGCAAAATAAACTTTTCCTGTTGTCACATCAGCAACAAAATAGAAGTAGTCATTTTGAGCAGGATCAAGTACTGCTTTAATAGATGACAAACTTGGACTATCAACAGGGCCAGGGCCAAATCCAGTATTTGTGTACAAATTATATGGCGAATCTAGGTTGGTGTCAATATTAGCATCCTCTGAAAGACTTGTTTTTTCACCAAGTTTACCTTCGGCATAAAGAATTGACAGATTAGAACCCAAAGTCATTCCAGCATTCATACGATTATAGAAGGTTCCAGCAACGTTGCGTCGGTCATCATCATTGTTGGCTTCTTTTTCAACCAAAGCTGCTAAACTCAAAACTTCATTGACAGTCAAATTCTTTTGAGCGATTGTATCATAGTAAGGAGTGAGTTGAGTATTGGCTGCTTGAATCATATTTTCAATGACTGATTCAACTGTCGATGATTTTGTGTAATCATAAGTCGCTGGGAACAAGTAACCTTCTAACTGATATTTGATTCCTGAATCTTTTGTTGGCAAGCTTGCGAACAGTTTAGGATAAGCCTTAACCATTTTAGCGATAAAGGTTGGGTCTTGAACGGTTTTCATGAAGTCTGCTTCAGAAAATGGCGTTTTTGCATTCTTTTCATTGCTTCCACTATTAACTGTCACAGCTTTAGCAATTTGTGTTAGCGTATAGCCTTCAGGAACTAAAATTTTACCTAAAGTTGGAGCAACAGGTTTTTCTGTTCCGCCTTCTTCAAGTTTACTAGCAATTGTAGATAAGCTCATGTTTGGTGCAAGATTATAGTAGCCGCTTTTAAACTCTGAATAATTTTTAAATTTTGTATAATACTGAAAAACCATTCCATTTTTAATAATGGATTGTCTTTGCAAAATTTCACCAATTTGCTTACTACTTGAACCAGCAGGAATATTGATTGACTTAGCTGTTGCATTCTTAGAATCCAAAGGTTGAATGCCAGATTTTACAAAGTTATAGCCATACCAACCAGTTCCTCCAACAACTAAAACTAAAAGAACAACAATCACAGCAATGATTTTTCCTGCTGTTACTTTTTTCTTTTTCTTATTTTTGTTCTTATTCTTATTTTTCTTGCTAGAAGAAGTTTTTTTAGAAGAACTGTTGGTTCTTCTTGAAGGTTGATGTTTAACCATTTTTTCTGATTCTTTTTTTTCTGAAAATTGTTCTTGTTCAACCTTTTCATCTTGAACTTTTGATTCACTTCTTGAAAATTGAGGAGGAATATCTTGGTTTTGAATTTCCTCAGAAACCACTCCATCTAAATTTTGACGCAATGAATCGCCTTCTTCTGAAAGGTTTTCATTTTCTACAAAAGGTTCTTCTTCGTTTTCATCCGCTGCTGGAAAATCAAAGACGGGAAGTTTGAAAGGCTCAAGATCAACTTTCCTTGGTTCGATTTTTCGCTCAGGTTCTTCTGAGTCACTCCTGCTGGGACGTTCGAAATCTTCAGGGTCTGGGAACTTAGTTTCTGCTTGTTTCGCTGCATTTTCTTCAAGTTGGCGAAGTATTTTTTCTTTAAAACTTCCTCGAGAAAATTCAGTTGTTTCTTTGTCCACCAAATTTTTTCTCCTTATGATTAGCTTTCGCTCAATAATAAAATTTTACTTTTCCTAATTGTAACCGTTCTTTTAATTTTTTACAAATAAAAAGAGAATATTCATAAAAGTGAGGCTGATGCCTCACTTTTTATGTGTTTTAGTCTTCATCAGTATCGTCTGAATCATCTTCATCGTCTTCTACATCGATGTCAACTTCTTCATCTACATTATCAAGTTCAACTTCCGCAAGTTCTGCGTCATAAGCAGCGACGTCATCTTTATCTTCGTCTTCTGCTTGAGTATCGTATGACATGTCTTCTTCAGTTGTTTCTTTTGCGCCTTCTTCATCTTCTGGATCGATTTCGTCTTCGATACCAAAAGCATTGACTTTTTTACGTTTTTTAGCTGGTTTTTCTTCTTCTTCGTCTTCAATTTCATCAAGAGCGATAACTTCTTCGTCAATCTCATCAATGGCGTACCATGAACGAAGTGCCCAGATATTATTTCCTAATGGAATGAAACTTCCGTCTGTATTGATTTCTGTATAAAAACGAGAAATACTAGCTTTAATTTCATCATCTGATTTTTCCAAATAATCTTGAATCGCTCTGATGATTTCAGAGAATTGCATTTCTTTGCCATTTTGCTCCAATAAAGCATGAGCAACTTCAATCATTGAAAGTTCTGAGATTTTTTGTCCTTCTAAGGCTGTAATTTTCAAGTTTTTACTCTCTCTTTTCCTAATATAAAATATAGGCTCATTTCCTAAAAAACGAACGCTATGTGGATTTTCTTTTTATAGTGTATATCAAAATTAGCTTGCTGTCAATATTTTACGCCAAAAAACCTCTGTTTACTTGCTTTTAGCTTAACTATACTCTCTTGTTTTTATCAAAAGAATACTAATAACATTTATTGGCTACCGACAGTAAAGAAATTAATAGTGCATTAGAACTTTATAATCGTAATCTCCGATTTTTTCGCGACCTTTAAGTTCATCAAGTTCGATAAGGAACGCACATCCGACAACAATTCCACCCATTTTTTCAACAAGTTCAATTGTAGCAGCAATTGTTCCACCAGTTGCAAGCAAATCATCAACAATCAAGACACGTTGTCCTGGTTTGATGCTATCTGAATGCATTGTGAGTGTGTCTGTTCCGTATTCTTTTTCGTAAGTTGCTTCAATGACTTCACGAGGTAATTTACCAGGCTTACGAACTGGGGCAAATCCTACACCAAGTGCAAAAGCAACTGGACATCCAATGATGAAACCACGTGCTTCTGGACCTACAACCATATCTATTTCTTTATCTCTTGCATACTGAACAATTTCGGTAGCAGCATAGTTATAGGCATTTCCGTCTGCCATCAAAGGGCTGATGTCGCGAAAAACTACGCCTTCTTTAGGATAGTTTTCAATTGTTGCAATATAGTCTTTTAATTCCATGTTTTTGTTACTGACAGAATTGTCAGTGCTCCTTTTTTCTAACATAAGTTCGTTATTTTTACTGACAGCTTTATTATTATGAGTATAGCTGATTTCGTCAGTAACTTTTTATAAAAACGAAATTATTTTTCTAATAAATTTTGATAAATTTCTTTGACGGGTGCTAAAGCAAAAAGTTCTTGCATTTTTACAATTTTTTCTAGTTCTTGATAAATTGTACTCTCAGAAATTTCGCGTTTATCGGCCGTCTTATTAACGGTCATTAAGCCATTGTCAATGCTGACAAATTCAAGTTCCTCAAAGATTTTTATCATCTTGACAAGCAAGAGATGAGGGATTTTCAAATAATCCGCAAGTGATTTTAATTTATAGCGAATATCAAATTCTGGAAATTGATAAATTGCTTTATAAAGTCTTGCAAATTCTTCTCGTGTTCCACTTCCTGTTAAATAATAGCTATCAGTGATTTTATTTTTAAAATAAATCATTTTAAAATCATCCGACGCTGCTTTACTGACAGCTTCTTTTAATACTGACAAACCTGCTAAATCTCCAGGTGTCTCTTCGATGACAAGCACATCTTCCATTATACCATGTTTTAGCTGATTTTGAGAAAAAATATTAGCCTCTTTTGGGATAGGAAGTTGTTTACTTCTTATATCAAGAAGTTCGACACCAACTGAATCAGCATCTTCAATCATTAATTGAAGACTCGTATTTCCATTCCAACTATTACTTGAAAGTGTTGCGACTAATTTTGTTTGTGCCTGTTCGAATTCCAATTCTTCTGAACCATGTTGGAAATAAACGGCATCAATTTGTTGCTTTTCTTCCTGAATTTTTAATTTAAGATGAGCATTGTCTTTCCCCATACTTCGGCTTTGAATCACCTTATAATCTTCGATTAAAAATCGAGGCTTAGGATTATCCATGCCAAAGGGAGCCAATTTTGCTAAATTAGTGATTGTTGAGAGCGAAATATCGTCTAAGTGGCAACGGTCAGCAATTTCTAAGGGACTTTTTTTAGACATATCTAAATGATTGTCCACGATATAATCAATCATCGCCTTTTTAACTGCTTCTACGTTTTCCAGACTTAAAGTCATCCCTGCGGCTTGTTTATGACCACCAAAAGCAATAAAAAGTTCACGATGGGCATTTAATGCCTTGAAAATATCAAAATTTTCGATTGACCGAGCAGACCCACGCAAAATCCCATCTTCTTGGGCCAGCATGATTACTGGCTTATGTATGGCTTCTAGCAAGCGACCCGCAACAATTCCTAAGACACCTTTATGCCAGTCCTTATGATATAAAATCTGAACAGGTTCATCTGTCAGCATACTCAGAGCTTCATTGTGAATTTTTTCCACAATTTCTTTTCGCTCTGAATTTTTTTGGTCAATCATTTTGGCAATTTCATGCGCTTCATCTTCATCCCAACCTGTCAGCAATTCAATGGCTGGGTTTGGGTCATCGAGACGTCCCAAAGCGTTTAAACGGGGAGCAATTTGAAAACCAACCGTTTCCTCAGTGATTTTATCAAAATCAACCCCAGCATACTTCATTAATTCTTGTAGGCCGGCACGCTCTGTTTGGGCCAAAACTTTTAGACCATGAGCCACTAAAATTCGGTTTTCATCAGTCAAACTGACCATGTCAGCAATTGTACCAATTGCAACTAAATCAAGCATTTCACTGGGTGCATATTCTAAAAGAGCACAGGCAACTTTGAAGGCGACACCAACTCCTGCCAAATATTTGAAAGGATATTGACTGTCAGGATGTTCGGGGTGGACAATGGCATAAGCAGGGGGAAGTTGGTCAGGAATTGAGTGATGGTCGGTAACAATTACATCCACTCCATTTTCCTGTGCCCAGGTAATTGCCTCCAAGCCAGCAACCCCATTATCTACAGTAATAATAAGATTGATATTTTCATTCTTAATATAGTACTGATAAACGTCAAGATTTGGCCCGTAACCGTCAGTAAAACGATTGGGTAAATAAACTTGAGCCTCAGCTCCTAATTCATCCAGAGCGGACTTCATGACTGATGCTGCAGTCATTCCGTCAGCATCATAGTCACCATAAATTAAGATATTTTCACCTTGCTCAATTGCTGATAAAATACGCCCTGTTGCTTTTTCCATATCATGAAGTAGAAAAGGGTCATGTAAATTTTCTAAACTTGGCTTTAAAAATTGCTCAATTTCAGCTTCTGCATGAACTCCTCTTTGATAAAGCACGCGACTTGTCAATTCATCTAATTTATGTTTTTTCGCTATCTTTAGAAAATCTTCGGAAATGGCTGTATCAGCCACTTTCCAATCATATTTTGCTTTTATCATTTTAATTCTCTTTATCTTTTCTATGCTCAATTCAATTATTTTAGCATAAATTACTCGAAAAAAATGGCTAAGTTTAGAGATTATTTTTCTTTTATTTAATAAAATCCTAAACTTTTCTATAATTTACTGACAGAAATAGCATTAAGCTTCTATCAGTAAAAAATTCTATTTGAAATTAAAAAATTTGGCAGAGATAAAATCAAAAAGCGAAGGAAAAATAGCTCGCAATTTGGCCGCTGTGGATAAAGTCCAAGGTAAATTGATTTCTCTTTTCCTTTTTCCCAAGTTATTCACAACTTTGTCAGCAACTTTAGATGCTGAAATTGCATTTTTCCCCACCTTTTCCAGATAATCTCCATTATCTTTGTGAAATTTGGTTTTTACAGGTCCAGTATTCACAGTTGTCACAATTAATTGTGGATTTTCCATACGCAAAGCATCTGAAAATGTAATCAAAGCCGCCTTAGAGGCAGCATAAATTGATGATTTACCTGTTGGTAACTTTCCAGCAATTGAAGCAATATTAATCAATTGAACTTTCGGTTCTAATAATCTGGTCAACTGGATTGGCATTAACGTATTAATGACAAACTGTTCTGTAATTTCCCCATCAGTAAGTTCAGTGAATTCTTTAAAAATACCAAAACCAGCATTATTAATCAAAATATCCACAACAAAAGATTGTTCATTAGTCAAAAGTTCATCATTGGTCAGTAATGTAACATTTTCAAGCTGACCATAGCGTTCAATCAGAGCCTTACGGCTACGTGAAACCAAAATTAAATGGTCATTTTCTTTAGATAAAGATTTGACAATTTCTTTAGCAATATCACCAGTTGCACCTGTAATTACAATATTTCTAACCAATTTTTTCCTCGTAAAAATCCTTAACCACAAAAGTGTTGGAATGAACAGTTTGTGCCTCACGCACCAATTGTCCAACCAAAGGTCCAACATAGCGTGCACTAATATGAGTCAATAACAATCGATTAACTCCGGCTTCTTTGGCGACGTCTGCTGCTTGTTTCGTCGTTGAATGACCATGTGCTTTTGCCATTTTACTTTCATTTGCTTCATAAGTTGCCTCATGAACCAATAAGTCTGCTCCATAAGCTAAGCGTACTGCAACATTCGATTTTCTTGTATCACCTAAAATCGTGACTATTTTACCAGCTTTATCCGCTCCGATATAATCTTTAGGATCGAAAGTTTTTCCTTCGTACTGAACAATCTCACCTTTTTTTATTTTACCAAAAAGGGGTCCGAAAGGAAGCCCAGCTTCTTTTAAAGCATTGGCATCGAGTTCACCTATTAGATTTTTTTCTACGACGCGATAACCCAAGCAGAAAATAGTATGGTCAAGCAAATCTGTATGGACTTCAAAACTATCATCTTCAAAGATTTTTCCAGCCGAATCAATTTCATGAAAATTGATACGATAAGCTAAGCGTGAACCCGAGATTCTAAGAGCGGTCAAAACAAAATCTTTAATTCCCACAGGGCCATAAAGCTCCAAATCAGTTTGTTCATCTGAACTTTGAAAACTCCTACTAGACAAAAAACCAGGCAAGCCAAAAATATGATCCCCATGTAAATGTGTAATAAAAATCTTAGTAATTTTTCGTGGCTTAATTGTCGTATTTAAAATTTGATGTTGCGTTGCTTCACCACAGTCAAAAAGCCAAATTTCATTGCGCTCATCAAGCATTTTCAAGGCAATTGCCTGAGTGTTTCTTGATTTAGAAGGCTGACCAGCCCCAGTCCCTAAAAATTGGATTTCCATTGAACCTCCATCAGTTTCAACTCACCTTAAGGCAAATTAAAACTTTATTTTCTCAAAAATGAGAATTATTTTCCAAAACAAGAAAAGATTGTGAAACTTCCCCACAATCTTTTCTTCAATAAATTAGTGACCCGTGCTGGGCTCGAACCAGCGACCCTTTGATTAAAAGTCAAATGCTCTACCAACTGAGCTAACGAGTCATGCTTAAAGCGTCATTTTCACGACGAAATATATTATAACACAGACTTTCTGAAATTTCTAGTCTCAGCTGTAATTTTTTTATTTTTTTTAAATTTATTATTTATTTATCTCTGATAATGGCCACACACATGTCCAATTAATCATTTTTTTCATCATCAAAGGGCAGTAAAAAATGTGACCAATCCAAAAATTATACCTGGAAAGTTTGCCGTTGCCAAAGCTAAATCTCTAGGCTTTTTGCCAATTCCATAAGTGACCCAAAGTGTACAATTAATTGCAGCAACAAGGGGCTGAATAGGATTTCCTTTGATTCCACTAAGATTGTTAGCAATTTGCGGAAGATATGACACATACATCATTACCGACATCCCAGTCGCTACCCAACTTAAATACTTAATAAATTTCTCTTGATTCATAAAAGCCCTCCTGTAAAATGATAATATCAAAAAACTCTCGGTTTCATTCTAACTATTTTTTAAATTTAAAACCTAGTCATTTTACCTTCGAGTCAATATCTTATTATAACATATTTAGGATTCTATCAAACGCAGTCATTGGCACATGTTTAGCACAAAAACAATAAAAGCCGCTCAACCGAGCGGTTTATTTACTTAATTAAATGCGTCCGGAGGGAATCGAACCCCCATCTCAAGAACCGGAATCTTACGTGATATCCATTACACTACGGACGCGCTACAATCACTTTATTCTACCTAATTTCAAAAAAAATTGCAAGAAGAAGCTTGCTATAATAAAAAAAGCTATCCATCGATAGCTTTCCATTTTTACTTTATTTACCTGCTTTAATGGCTGATAAAATCTGAGTCCTTAAACTTTCTGCTCCTTCAGCTCCGCTTGGAAGGAAAATGGTTGAATTTCCACCTGCAGCAAATTGATTCAAGGTATCTAAATATTGGTTAGTTAACAAAATCGCCATAATTTGTTCTTCATCAAGCGCCACACCAAGCTTTTTGATTTCGGTAATTTGTTGAGCCAAACCGTCAACAATAGCCTTACGTTGTTCAGCAATCCCTACCCCATGCAGACGGTCTTTTTCAGCTTCTGCTTCAGCGGCAGTTACAACTTGAATTTTATTAGCATTTGCCAACATTTGGCTGGCATCTTGTTTACGTTGTGCCGCATTGATTTCATTCATAGATTGCTTAACTTCAGCATCAGGTTCTACTTTAGTAATCAATGTTTTTACGATAATATAACCGTAAGTTTGCATTTCTTCAGCAACTGTTTTTTGAACTTCAAGAGCGATTTCATCTTTTTTCTCAAAAACATCATCCAAAGTCAATTTTGGTACTGCTGAACGAAGGGCATCTTCAATATAAGCCTTAATTTGTTCACCTGGATTCATTAACTTATAGTATGCATCTTTGATGGATTGTTCGTTTACTCGATATTGCGTTGCAATATTCATCGTAACAAAAACATTATCCGCAGTTTTAGTTTCAACTGTCATCTCTGTTTGTAATAAGCGCAATTGAACTCGAGCAGCAATCCGATCAATTCCCCAAGGAAGTTTCAAATGAAAACCAGGGTTTGCAGTAAATTGATACTTCCCAAAACGTTCAACAATTGCAACAGTTTGTTGTTTAACAACAAATACAATTGTACTCAAACTAAAGATTAAAATGAGCAGGATAATTGCTAAAACAACGAGTGGAATAAAAATCATAAAAGTTCCTCCTTATATTTGACCAAAAGTTACTGACAAACTTTTCTGTCAGTAATTATGAAAAATTCAGTCTTATTAATTACTGACAGCATCGCCAGTAACCGTTTTCACATAGTCTATCACTTATCAAAGATAAATGCAATTTTTTTGATAGTTTATTAACTAACGATTAAAAACCTTTTGTAATATAGATAAAGTGTTTACGTCCGTCACGCCCAAAGCATAAAGGACTTAAGAAGCCAATTTCTTCGGCTTGTTCTAATAAATCTTCAATATTATAGCCGGCTAAGCGAATATATTCCCCATTTTCTGCTTGTTCTGTTAGTGCTGTTAGGTCTTTCACTTTCTCAAATTCACTTTGAAATTGAGCAGGTTTCATTGTCAATTTTCCGTCTTCTTCCACTAATAGATAATGCGGGAAAATCTGTGCAATTTCAAACATCAATTCGGCTGTCACTTTTACCGGAAATTCACTGAAAATAATTGCTTCTTCTGCGTCATTTTTATATGAAAAACCAAATGATTTTCCAGAAAGATTGAGTCGAATAAATCTGAAATTTTCATAACCATTTTTTCCTTCAAGTTGAAAATCTGGATTTTCTTCAAAAATATCAAAAGCTTTAGAAAGTTCAAAGAAATAATCTGTTGCATCTTTCGGTGAGCGTTTTTGATAAAGTTCAGCAAAATAAGCATTTAAAACTGATGCTGGTGGAGTCACCAAAAGTCTTTTATCTTTTACATTGGTCAAGGCAGCTAATCTATTTTCTAAAAAGATATGGTCTTGAGCCATGAAGCCACCATATTTCATTCCCAAATCAATCCATTTTTTATCAGTCATTTTTTCTCTCCATTTTTAATAAAATTTACTTATAAAGTCCTTTTTTCAATCTTTTTCATTATAACATTTTTAAGGAAATGCGTCAGTTCAAAAACTGACTGACTTTATCAAAAACTGGGTCAGGATAATTTTTTGAAAAAACATCTTCAAATTCGACAGACATTCGATTTTTAAACCAAGTCAATTGTCGCTTGGCATAGCGTCTTGAATTTCTTTTGACCAACTCAACAGCTTCTTCCAAACTAATGTCCCCTGAAAAATAAGGGAAAAATTCTTTATAACCAATCCCTTTTGCCGCTTGAACTTCTGGTGCTTGCTCATACAAAGTTCTAGCTTCATCTAATAAGCCCTCACGCATCATTTGATCAACCCGTTGATTAATTCGATCATAAAGCACTTTTCTGTCAGCATTTAATCCTATAAGCAAAAAATCATAATCAGAACCCAAATTTTCATCTTGAGAGCCGAAAGCTTGCAGCTCCAAAAAACGAATCGCCCGTCTACGATTTAACTCAGGAACTTCTGGATTTATTTTAATCACTTTTGCAAACAATTCCTCATCAGATAAAAGAGATAATTCTTCACGAAGTTTCATCATCTCCTCATGATTTTCCTGTCCGCCAAGATGATAACCTTCGATAAGAGATTGAATATATAAGCCAGTTCCTCCGACGATAATTGGCACTTTTCCTTGGTCAAGAATTTCTTTAATTAATTGATTAGCTTCAATGACAAAATCATGAACCGAAAAATTTTCTGTCCATTTACGTACATCAATCAAATGATGAGGAACTTGAGCTTGTTCAGCCATAGTCACCTTAGCAGTTCCAATGTCTAATCCTTGATAAACTTGCTGAGAATCACCAGAAATAATTTCACCATTAAATTTGATTGCTAAATCAATGCCAAGTGCTGTTTTCCCCACAGCTGTAGGCCCGACAACCACTAAAACTTTATTATTTTTCATTTATTTTTTATGACTCACTCTCACCATTTTCATTCTCTATTATTTCAGAAATAGCCTGTAAATTCAAGCACTGACAAGTAAAAATTACTGACAGCTCAATTTCTGTCAGTAATTTTTATTCTATTATTCTTAAAGTTTTTATGCAGCAAAAACTTTTTGATAAATTCTTTTTCCACGATTCATTAAAGATTTCCGATAATCTTCACGTCCCACAATCAGAGTCATTTTACTAAAGATATAGCATGAGAGTAGTGTGACCGCAAAGTTTGGAAGTGACAAGAATGTTAATAAGGAAACACTTAAAACGACCACATCGACCATAAACAAAACCTTGTCAATTTTAAAGTTCCATTGCTCCTCCAAAATTCGGCTCAATAAGATTGATCCTCCAAATGTTCCTTCAGAAATAATAACTAATCCTGCCCCGAATCCTGAAAGAAGTCCATCGAAAATTCCAGCAAAAATAACATGTGAGAATTGGAACCCAGTAACTCCTAATGCTTCATAAATCATTAACCAACCACTCATGGCAAGCGCTCCAGGAATGCTCAGTAGTAAAATTCTCCGCGGAAGCGAACGTCCTCCGAAAATGAAAAGTGGTACATTTACCAAAAAGAAAGTCAAGGCTGGGTTGATGCCAAAAACAAAATCCATAAGTACAGAAAAACCAGCGACACCATTACTTGCTAGACGATTAGGGATGACGAATAACTGAACTGAGAGTACATAAAGTCCGACACCTAAAATAAGTATGAGTAAATCCCTCATAAACTTTTTGTCAATTTTTACACCTATAATTGTCATATTTCTTACCTTCTTTCTTTATCATTTATTTATTACAACTGCTACTAATATATCACATGCACCTAATCTTAACCTTAACCAGTTAATTATTAAAGAGTCTTTCTTTTTAAAATGTGCTTCGTTAGCGTTTTCACATTTTTTGATTTATAATGAAGATAGAGCAATTTTTAAATAAAATATAAAGGAGTCCACTAAATGAAAAATAAATTTATACAAGGCTATCTCATTGGAAAATCTGTCGAAATTCTTGTTGCAGGTACAGCCCTGTTAATTGCCAAGAAAAAAGGTTATCTTCCTTCTGCTGACAAGGCCGAATTTATCGCTCAAAAACGAAAAGAAGCCGCTAGAAAACGACTTGCTCGTTAAAAATTTTACTGACAGAAATAAAAACTTACTGACAGAAATTTTGTCAGTAAGTTTTTTTATATTCTTTAATGAGTTGCTGAAGCTTCTGCTTCATCCACCTGTTCCAATCGTTCATGAATTTCCAAATTACGTACATCTGAAAGAACCAAGGGAACTGTTTCAACAGTTACTTCCGAGAATTGAAGACCAAACCAACGAATTGGGGAAGCCGTAATTCTCTTGATTTGTGCTTTAGTTTGAAGAACAAAACGCTCGAAACCTGGCATTTGACGTGCATTCATTAGCTTTTCTTCAACAACGACAAAGCGGAAATCTCCAACTTTACGTCCTGGAGTGATACTGTAATGTTGATGCTGACGTGGCAAGCGTCCTGATTCCATCAAATCCGTCACAATTGTTCTTAAATAACGCGGAACTTCTTGACGCATACGGAATCCAAGATAGAGATTCACACGAACAATAAAGTCAGTATCCATCATGTCTACTTTATACTCAGAAGTATAAGGCTCGTCAGTAACTTTTACATTTACAAACCAATAACATTCTGCACGTTTTGGTCGTTTATCCAAGATTGAATATAAGATTGAACGGTCAATCCATTCATGGTCCATTTTGCTTGTTAAATAAACCACATTTGTTTGATATAAATCATAAGATTCATCATGACGCAAAGCATTAAGTTGATTTTTATACTCATTAATATTCAATGATTTGATATATTTCATGACAATCTTGTGTGACTTGTTCCAGATGAACATCACGAAGATAATTGCCAAGGCAATCAGAACCACAATATATGCTCCGTTGATAAATTGGACAAGAGAAGCAGCAAAGAATGAGCCTTCAATACAAAAGAGACCGATAGAAATAATTGCAATTGCAATTTTTGGCGTTCCTTTTTGAATTAAGAAATAAGTCAAAAGTGTTGTTGTCATCAACATAGTGATGGTAATGGCCAAGCTATAAGCGGCTTCCATATGTTCTGAAGTTTTAAAATACAAAACAAAGAATGAAGTCGTTACCCAAAGAGCAAAGTTAACTGCTGGGATATAAAGTTGTCCCAAAGTTTGCCCTGGATAATAAATTTTGAACAATGGCAAAAGTTTCAAACGAATCGCTTCAGACACCAAAGTAAATGAACCCGAAATCAGTGCTTGAGAGGCGATAATCGCCGCCAATGTTGATAAGATAACGACATAAATAACCATATTATCAGGTAAAACAGCAAAGAAAGGATTAAGTTTTTCAATGTGTTCACCACGGTGAGCTAAAAGCCAAGCTCCTTGTCCACAGTAAGATAAGATAATACAAATCTTAACAAATGGCCAGCTGACATAAATATTTCCACGCCCAACGTGTCCTAAGTCAGAATAAAGTGCCTCTGCCCCTGTCGTTACCAAGAAAATAGAACCCAAGATAAAGAAACCAGCTTTATTTTCTGGACTAAACAATAAGTGAATTGCATAATATGGATTAATTGCTTTTAAAATTGATAAGTCAAGAAAAGAATTAATCAATCCACTTACACCCAAAAAGCCAAACCAGATAAACATAATTGGTCCAAATAAACGACCAACCAAACTTGCTCCAAACCTTTGAATCAAAAAGAGAAAGGCCAGGATTATCAAAGTTGTTACCATGACTGCCGTCTGATTTGAGTAAACATGTGTTACTCCTCTTAAACCCTCGATGGCTGACGTGACCGTCACCGCAGGAGTCAATGCTCCATCCGCTAATAATGTCGCCCCACCAATCATCGCTGGAATAATCAGCCATTTTCTCATCCGTCTCACAAGGGTAAAGAGTGAAAAGATTCCCCCCTCATGATGGTTATCTGCTTTCAAAGCAATCAGAACATATTTAACAGTTGTAATCAATGTTAAAGTCCAAATTACAAGAGAAACAGCCCCCAAAATAAAGCTTTCAGAAAGATTTGCTAACCCTCCCTGTCCTCGAACAATGGCCTGCATGGCATAAAGTGGACTTGTTCCGATATCACCGTAAACAATCCCTAATGCAATCAGGAACCCTGCAGATGTCGCTTTATTAAACGACCGATTATGTAAGTGTACTTGACCCACTTTTGTAACTCCTCAACTTTCTTCAACGAAAATAGTCAAATAAAATAAAACGAAGCGTAGCTCGTTTTTTAATAGCTTTATTATAGCAGATTATCCCCTGTTTATTCAAAAAAAACTGCGGGAAATTATATTTATTTATTTCTCACAGTTTTATATATAATACAGTAATCATCACAAAAGCGATGATAGCAACAGTAAGCTATCTTTTGATTGATTTTATTTTATTATGCTTCTCCTTGATTTTCTTCTGAAATTCGTTCGTGAATTTCCAAATTTTTAACATCCGAGAGAACCAAAGGAACAGTTTCAACCGTCACTTCTGAAAAGTGAAGACCAAACCAACGTGCTGGCGAAGCTGTAATTTTTTTAATTTGCTCTTTTGTTTGAAGAACAAATCGTTCAAATCCAGGCATTTGTCTTGCATTAATTAGTTTTTCTTCTAAAATAATAAAACGGAAATCCCCAACTTTTCGTCCTGGTGTAATACTATAAGTTTGATTTTGTTGTGGTAATCGTCCTGACTCCATCAAGTTGGTCACAATCGTCCGTAAATACCTAGGAATTTCTTGACGCATATGAAAACCGAGATATAGATTAACACAGACAATAAAATCAGTTCCTAGCATATCCACTTCGTATTCAGAAGTATAAGGCTCATCTGTAACATTAACCTTCACAAACCAGTAAACTTTAGCTTTTTTAGGACGCTTATACAAAATAGAATACAAGATTGAACGGTCAATCCATTCTTTATCCATTTTAGCCGTTAAATAAACAACATTCGTATGATAAAGGTCGTAAGTTTCATCTTTGCGGAGTTTGTCCATTTGTTCTTTATAATCATTAAGATTTGAAGAATTAAGATATTTATAAAAAAGCTGATCAGATTTATGCCAGATTGCCATAACAAATAGAATCATGGCAGCAATAATCACAACGACATAACCGCCATGCATAAATTTTACAGCGGAAGCTGCAAAAAACAAGCCTTCAATAAAGATAAAGACGGTGAAAAATAGGCCAACCAATACTTTTTTAACTTTTTGATAGTGACTTAAATAGACAGTTAACAATGTTGTTGTCATAAGCATGGTTACTGTGATTGCTAAACCATAAGCCGCTTCCATGTGAGCAGAACTTTGGAAATAGACAACAATAAAACTCGCTGCCAACCAGAGTCCCAAATTTACGGCTGGAATATATAATTGTCCGAAAGTTTCTCCTGGATAAAAAATTCTTAATCGAGGAAGGAGTTTAAGACGAATAGCTTCTGACACAAGAGTAAATGAACCAGAAATCAATGCCTGTGAGGCAATAATTGCCGCCAAGGTTGCTAAAATTACTGAAAAAATGATTAAATTTTGAGGAAGGACAGCAAAAAATGGATTGATATCTCCTAATGATTTTCCGCGATTTTGTAAAAGCCAAGCCCCTTGCCCACAATAGGATAGGATGATACAAACTTTAACAAAAGGCCAACTGACATGAATATTTCCCCGACCAACGTGTCCTAAATCGGAATAAAGAGCTTCTGCGCCCGTCGTTGCCAGAAAGACTGAACCTAAAACAAAAATTCCAGCTTTATTTTCTGGGCTTAAAAGTAAATGAATTGCCCAATAAGGATTAATTGCTTGAAGAACAGAAAAATCACCAAAGAGATTAATCAAACCCGTAATTCCAAGAAAACTAAACCAAATAAACATGACTGGTCCAAACACTTTACCAACGATTGAAGTTCCAAATCGTTGAATTAAAAATAAGACCGCTAAAATCGCTAAAGTAATAATAACAATCGGTAATTTCTGCTGACCAAAAGCTTCATGAAAAGCTGGAATTGACCTCAAGCCTTCTATTGCTGACGTAACCGTTACGGCAGGTGTTAAGGCTCCGTCAGAAAGCAAAGCAGCACCACCAATCATTGCCGGAATAATTAACCATTTTGCATACTTGCGAACGAGAGTAAATAATGAAAAAATTCCGCCTTCATGATTATTATCCGCTTTTAAAGCAATCCACACATATTTGACTGTTGTAATTAATGTCAGCGTCCAGATAATGAGCGAAAGTGCCCCAATAATTGACGTTTCTGAGATTCGCTCAAGCCCCCCTTGGCCTTGGACAATTGATTCCATTGTGTAAAGAGGGCTCGTTCCGATGTCGCCATAAACAATTCCCATTGCGATGATGAAACCGGCACCTGTTGCTTTATTAAATGAGCGATTAGATTCATAACCCATTCTAATTTCCTCAACTTTCTCTAGTTCCATAAAATTTATCAAAGTAAATAATTCACATTCGATTACCTAAATCATATAACAATTTCTTGATTTTTTGTTAAAAAATGGTCTAAATAATACTGCAAAATTTATAAGAAAAAAAGCTAGAAAATTCTAGCTTTTAATTAATTATTTTTCAACTTAATCTTCCGTGTACCAGTCGTAGTGGAAGATTCCAGCTTTGTCTGTACGTTCATAAGTGTGAGCACCGAAGTAATCACGTTGGGCTTGAATCAAGTTAGCTGGAAGATTTTCAGAACGATAGCTATCGTAGTAGCTAATTGCTGATGTGAATGTTGGAATTGGAATTCCTGCTTGAACAGCAAGTGAAACTACATCACGAACAGCTTCTTGATAACGTTTTGTGATGTCTACAAAGTAGTCATCAAGCAAGAGGTTTTCAAGTTCGCTATCTTTGTCGAAAGCATCAGTAATATTTTGGAGGAATTCTGCACGAATGATACATCCAGCACGCCAAATTTGTGCAATTGTACCGTAAGGCAAGTCCCAATCAAATTCTTCTGAAGCTTTACGAAGTTGAGCAAATCCTTGAGCATAACTCATAATTTTTGAGAAATATAGCGCTTTGCGGATTTTTTCAATGACTTCTTTTTTATCGCCTGAGAAATTAACCGCTGGTCCAGATAAAACTTTGCTTGCTTTAACACGTTCATCTTTATAAGTTGAAATGTAACGAGCAAATACTGATTCTGTAATCAATGGAAGTGGTACACCAAGGTCAAGGGCAGACTCTGAAGTCCATTTACCAGTTCCTTTGTTTCCTGCTTTATCAAGAATTTTATCAACGATGTAGCCTTCGCCTTCATCATCTTTACGTTTCAATACTTCTTTAGTGATTTCAATGAGGTAGCTATCAAGTTCGCCTTCATTCCATTCTTCAAAAATGGCTTGAATTTCTGCATTGCTAAGACCAAGAACACGTTTCAACAAATCATAAGATTCAGCAATCAATTGCATATCGCCGTACTCAATTCCGTTGTGAACCATTTTAACGTAATGTCCAGCACCGTTTGCTCCCATGTAAGCCACACATGGTTTACCATCTTGAGGAGCTTTAGCTGCGATTTGTTCAAAAATTGGTGCAACCAAATCGTAGGCTTCTTTTTGACCACCAGGCATCATTGATGGGCCTAAAAGCGCACCTTTTTCACCACCAGAAACTCCTGTACCGATGAAGTTAATACCTGAGTCTGCAAGTTCAGCATTACGACGCATTGTGTCTGGGAAATGAGTATTTCCACCATCAATCAAGATATCGCCTTTATCCAAGAGTGGTAAAAGTGATTTAATTGTCGCATCTGTCGCTGCTCCTGCTTGAACCATGAGCATGATACGACGTGGTTTTTCAAGACTTCCAACAAATTCTTCAAGTGTTTTAGTGAGAACAAGATTCTTATCTTGATGTTCTTTATAAACTTCTTCAGTTTTTGAAGTCGTACGGTTGTAAATTGCAACGGTATAACCACGTGACTCTACGTTGAGTGCAAGGTTTTTCCCCATTACAGCCATTCCGACAACACCAAAGTTTGCTTGTGCCATTTGAAATCCTCCAGAGTATTTCTTTATATTCTATAATATATAGTATAACGCAATTTATTTCCAATTACCATAGTTAAGTATGTAAATATTTTACATGACAAAAAAATCTGCCTTAAAGACAGATTTTAAATTTTATTCTTTTTCGTCAGGAAAATTTGTTAATTCTTTGGCTTTGTCAGCAATTTTTTTCGCTTCTTCAGCAAGAGACTCAGTATCAATATCTTCTTTCACTTCATCTTTGGCATCACTGAACTTAGCCACAACTTCTGCGGCTTCTTCTGAGATGTCTGATTCATTTTCATCAAAGAGTTCTTCTCCACTGTCTTTCATTGAATTAATTTTTTCAACGACAGCATCTTTAGTATCATTGAAGAAATCAACAACTGAATCTTTAGACAGTTCACCTGAGTCAACTTTTTCCATAATTAAATCACGTTTTGAAAGCAAAAATTCTTTGGCCTTGTCAGCTGAAATTTCACCTGAATCAAATTTTTCTTTGATCTCATTAAATTTTTCAGCTGAGAAATCAAGAGCAGTATCTCTCATTCCAGTCAATGTTTCTTGAGGATTTTCTTTTAAATCATCATAAATTTTTCCAGCCCCTTCGCGGAGTTCGCTTCCTTTTTTAGGAGCTAAAAATAGAGCAGCTGCGGCACCAACTAAAGCACCAACTAGAAATCCTGTTTTTTTTGACATCGGTTAAGTCCTTTCTTTCGTAAGCAAGTTTAATTTACTTTTACACCCGCTTCAGTTTTATCTTTTTTAACAAAGAATTTTTTGGCTGTTTTTGCCAAAACTACTGCTGAAGCTGAGGTTGTTTTTCGTTTTGTTGAACCTCTATTAAGACGTGTCACAAGTTTACGACTTGAAGCATTGATGTCTGAAACACTTTCAGACAAGTCAGCAACCGCTGTAAACAAAGGGTCAATCGTGGCGACTTTCCCATTAACATCATCAAGCAAGGTATTGGCTTTAGTCATTATGCCATCAGCTTGATGAAGTAAGACATCTACATCGCTAGAAACTAATTTAACCGTACGGTTGGCTTCTTCAACAACCTTAGAAACTTTATGTAATACAATAACTAAGAAGACCACCAATACAGCAAATGCTATCGCGATAATCAATAATGCAATATTTCCCACGTTTCCTCCTCTTTATTCGGGTATAAATCAGCACCCATTTTTTCAATCTTCTTTCATTTTGATGAAAGCGATTCTATTTGACTTAATTATAACAAATTGTTTCGCTATTTTCTAATATAACTTACATTTTTTTTCATTCTGCGATAAATAAAGAGAACAAGTCCTACAATTACTAATAAAACTGAAAGCCATTGTGACACACGAGCAGGTCCTAACATTAGGCTATCTGTTCGCATTCCCTCAACAATAAAACGAACGGCTCCATACCAGACGAGGTAGAAACTAAAAATATCCCCACGTTTTAATCCTTTAATTCGATGCCTAAAGACCATGACCAGAATAAAACCGCTTAGTGTACCAATACTTTCAAAAAGGAAGGTAGGCATTCGATAATGACCATCAATAAACATTTGATTTCTAATGAAAGCAGGTAGCCAGTCTAAATTTGAAACAATTTTTCCATAGGCTTCTTGATTGACAAAATTCCCCCAACGTCCCATTGCCTGAGCAAGAAAAACACCCGGGATAGTAATATCAAGCAAATCTAGCGGATGAATCATTCGATAGTAGCTAAAGACAAAGAGGACAATTGCTCCAGCGATTAAGCTTCCATAGATGGCTCCGCCACCATCCCACATGGCAATGATTTGTGAAGGATGTTGACTATAGTAAGACCATTGGAAAATGACATAATAAAGTCTCGCTCCAACAATTCCTAAAGGAAAGGCAAAGAGAACAAAATCAATAATATCATCGGTTTTTATATTACGCTTTGGGGCTTCTTTACATGCGAGCCAAACGGCTAATGCGGCACCGCCCACAATAAAAATAGCATACCAGTGAATGGCTAGCGGCCCTAATTGGAGTGCAATCTTATTTAAAGCTAAAAAGGGAAATAGATTATTCATATTTTTTATCAGTTTTCTAAATTTACTGACAGAATTTTCGGTCAGTAATTTCTAAGTTTTATCTTATGATTCTTTATTATGACTGATTAAATCAGTGAGACGGTCTTCAAAAGTTTTTGTGGCATCGAAACCCATTTGCTTAGCTCTAAAATTCATAACCGCAGCTTCAACAATTACTGACACATTCCGCCCAGTTTTTACAGGAATGCGGGTTTGTGGGACTTCAACATCAGAAAATTCAACAATAGTCGGTGCATTTCCCAAACGGTCAAAAGCTTTTTCCTTATCGTAGTATTCTAAATATATAGCCATATCAATATCCGTTGAATCTTTAACAGCACCAGCACCAAAAAGACTCATCACGTCAATAATCCCAACGCCACGAATTTCAATCATATTGCGCAAAATTTCTGCGGGTTCCCCAGAAAGTGTGAATGCATCCCGTTGAAAAACATCTACACGGTCATCAGCAACTAATCGGTGGCCACGTTTGACTAACTCAAGACCAGTTTCTGATTTACCAATCCCACTAGCCCCTTGAATAAGAACGCCGACCCCAAAAATATCCATCAAAACACCATGAACAGTCGTTCTTTCAGCTAAACGTTCATCAAGAAATGAGGTCAATACTGAGTTCAATCGGCTGGTTGCTTCACGCGATTGAAGTAAAACAATGTCAGACTTTTTAGCTGCTGCCACCATTTCACTAGGAATTTCTAAATTACGTGCAACAATAACAACCGGTGTTTCTTTAGCCATGACTTTTTTCAAGAGGTCATAGCGATTATCCCCAACTACAGTCATCATGTATGACCATTCTTTCATCCCAAAAAGTTGAATTCGTTCGGGTGTGAAATAATCAAAATACCCAGCCATTTCTAAACCTGGGCGCATAATTTCTGAAGTTGTAATTTCTTTTTGTAATGCTGTTTCTGTTGAGTAAATCACATGAAAATGAATTTTGTCAAGTAAATCTTGAACTGAAACCGCCATTGTAAGTCTCCCCTATTATTTCATAAATAAGAACAACTGACAGAGAATATTTTTTCGTTATAAAACTTTGTCAGTACTTTTATAATAAAAATTGTGATAAAAATCACATTTTCATATCACGTATAAATTTATCCAAGCGATAAGCAAGGAAGATTCGGCGTAATAAAAGAAAGCCGAAAAACGTGGCTAAAAACCACGAAGCAGATAGGAAGGACCAGCTGAAAATCCAAGCTTCAAGTACCGTTCCAATCATAAAAGAATAAAATCGTTGTTTAGGCATGCCTCTATTATGACATTTTTAAGCCAGAAATGTCAATGGATTGTGTTGAATAATACTTAATAAAAAAAGCTTTTTATTTTCTAAAAAGATTTTCAATTTGATGATTTATTTAGCAAAGAATTTGATAATTAAAAAGATAAGTCCAGCATCAACCAATAGTCCCACGTACAATGAGAGATTGAAATACCATTTTCTAGTTTTATGATGACAGAGATGCCCAGCCAAAATTGCTCCAATCCCTCCACCTAAAAGTGCTTGTGCAAGTAAAAATTTTTCAGGAATTCTCCACAGATGATATTGGGCCTTGTACTTATCCACCGCATAAAAAACAAAAACAATAAGATTCCAAACTGCTAATAAAACTAATAAATAAAGAATCATTTTTCTCCCTTCACATCTATACTAAATATCATTAGATTTTAAATTCTTTCATTTTCTCAACTCGAAGAGCCCCTTTTTGACCACTAAAAGTCCAACGTTGTTTAAACGCCCGTCTTTCCTGAGTATTTCCCGCAATAGTTTGACCAGAATTAACAGAAACAAGGTAGTCAATAGCTACAAAATAGAGGTCAACTTCAAATTGATTATCTTTTACTTCTTTATAACGCGTGATTCCATCCAAAACCACACTACGCGTGTGATTAATTTGACCTTTGTCACTCATCTTTTGGAGAATTTTTTCATGTTTTTCATATAAATTATCACCATAAGATTCGGACAAAGCTCGTAAGTCATGTTTATCCCAAGCATCTTGAACTTTTAGAAAAATTGCTTCTATTTCTGCTGACAAAGCTGAATCATTTAATGTCTTTTCTTGAAAATAACCTCTTTTTTTAAAGGGAAGTTTAACTCTATTTCTTATAAAATAAAATCCGAGACCGGCAAGCACAATCAGCCATTTCCAAATCCTTCCTCTATTATACCTGCTCCCCATTCTAGATGTACTCGAATTAGGAGTATAGCTATTAGAACCAGTATTACTATAATGGCTGTTAGTATTTCCACCTCCAAAATTACCGCCAGTTCTTGTACTTCTATTTCCTCCCCCTCGAAATCCTCCTGCTGTTGCAAAAGCATGAGGTGTGACTAAAACTAAGCCACTGATGAGCAATAAAATAACCAATTTCTTCATCATTTGATTCAAAAATTATTTCCTTTTCTTTGTCACTGATTTTATTATATATATTTTGTTATTATACCCTATTTCCCTTTTTATTTGAAACATCTGTTAAATTGCTACTTTTAGTGGAGTCTATTAAAAGAGTGTGATATAATTACCTCATGAAAAAACTCATGAATCTTTTTAAGTCTGAAACTGTTAGATATCTCATTTTTGGAGTCCTAGCAACAGCAGTTTATGCCTTTGTCAAATGGTTAACTTGGCAAGCTTGGCATTCTGGCTGGGGTTCAGAAACTGCCGCTCAAGCTTCAAGTATTATTTTTGCATTTTTTACCAATAAACTTTTTGTTTTCAAACATGAATCATCAAACTTATTACGTGATTTCATCAATTTTACTTCAGGACGAATTGTTCTTTTACTCCTATCCATCTTTATTAACTGGTGGTTCATTGATCAACATCCTGATATTTTGATGAATCTTTTTGGACTTTCTAAAAATAATATGGTTGCTGCTCTTAACCTCGTCGTTCAAGTTTTAATTATTGTTATTAACTATCTTTATTCAAAATTCTTTGTCTTCAAAAAAGATAAAAATTTAACAGAATAAACTAATTTTTTACTGATAGAAAATTACTGACAAGATGAAAAAAATACTGACAGATTTTCTGTCAGTATTTTTTTTCATTTTTATTAGTATTTTTTATTTTCTAATTTCCTTGATGAATTCAACAATTTCACCACGTCGTGTTTCAATCTTACCAACTTTTGTTTTTTGATAAACAGCATTTAATATGGCGCCAATAATCAAAACGCGGGCGATGAAAATAAACCAAATCATCAGTGCAAAGACAACCAATGACCCAATCAATTTCAAGTCATCTAATCGCTGAAGTGCAAAGCTAACATATTTTGCAATCCAGTTGGTTAGAAAAACAAGAACAAAGGTTGAAAATATTGTTCCAGGCATGGTGTATCTCAATTTTCTTATTTTAACATTTGGTAGGATAAAATAAAGCATCATCAAAGATAGAAAGGTCGCTACAGCAATCGCTGGTAAAGTCATATTGTGTAAAGTTCGGTAGAGATGATCATCAAAAGGAAATAAGCGATGAACTTGTTCAAGAATTAATTGTCCAAAAGTAGAGAGAACAATTGAAAAGTAAAGAAAGAGTAAAATCGCAAATCCGGCAGCTAAACCGATAATTCGACTGACAATAAAATCTCGATGATTAAAGACTTCATAAGCTTTATTCATTGACATTTGTAGAGCAGATAAGGCTCTTGAAAAGGTCCAAAAACCTGCCAAGACAGAGAGTGAAAGTAAACCTGTATTTCTTTGATTTAAGAGATTATTAATGACTGGTTCAATTCCTTTGTAAACATCACTTGGGAGTTGCTCAGACAAAAAGCTCAATAAAGCTGTTGTATTGATATGTAAGAAGGGTAAAATATTTCCGACAATCAATCCTAGAGGAAAGATTGCAAGTAAAAGGTAATAGGCAACAGCAATTGAAGACAGACTCATTTCTGAACTTTTGAAAAAAGTCATAAAAGTTGTCGTTAGCTCAGCAATTTTTTGTATAACTTTTTTCATCTTTCCTCTCATCTGTTTTTCCTTTTACTTATTAATAAGTCCGTTCTTCGCCTTGAGAAGTCAAAATCACAGGACCATCTTTAGTGATAACAAACTGGTGTTCGTATTGACATGATAAACTTCCGTCAAGTGTAACGTAACCACGTTCACCATCATGGTCAATTTCCCAACCCCCAGTGTTAATCATTGGTTCAATGGTTAAGACCATTCCTTCGCGTAAACGAAGTCCACGTCCAGCACGTCCGTAGTGGGGCACCATTGGTTCTTCATGCATTGTTGGTCCAACGCCATGTCCTACAAGGTCACGAACGACACCATAGCCACGACTTTCAGCGTACTCTTGAATAGCTGACCCAATATCACCAATGCGGTTGCCTACTTTGGCTTGTTCAATTCCAAGATAGAGACATTCGCGGGTCACATCCATCAAGTTTTTTACTTCGTCAGAAACTTGGCCTACAGCATAAGCCCAGCAAGAGTCAGCAACGCCACCGCGGAATTCTTCTTGATATTTAACCATTGATTCAGCATCGTCAAAATTAAGTTTTGAAACATCAACAGAACCATCTTCAACCAACCCGAGAACCATGTCAACCTTAATCAAATCACCATCTTTAAGAATTTGATGACGTGGAAATGCGTGAGCCACTTCATCATTCAAACAGCAGCAAGTAGCATAAGGGAATGGATTATAATTTCCTTCATCCACTCCGATTTGTAAAGGTAAAACATTTTTTTCTTTACAAACTTTGCGGACATATTCTTCAATTTCCCACATGTCAATCCCTGGTTTAATCAACTCACGAAGCCCAATGTGGATATCTGCCAAAATTTTGCTACTACGTTCCATTTGCTCGATTTCACGTTGCGATTTTAATGTAATCAATTTATTCTTTCCTTCTAAAGTTCTGAGAAAAACTCAGTTCTTTTTATTTAAATTAATGTTTTGAAGTGACTCATACTTCATCGAAAAATAAATTTTCATTTACTGGGGTTACTGAATCCTTATAAGATAGTATTTATGACTTTATCTATAAGAATTTTCTTCGACAATCATGAGCCTTTTCAAAATTACTTTGAATGCTAATTCAACTGAACAGATTTTTTTGTAATCCAAAACAGTCTATTTAGTATAAATACACTTTATTTTACCATAAATTTCCCTATAACTAGGTGTTTTTTATATAAATTGGCAGTAAAACTTCATCTACCAATTCATTAATTTGCTTATCATTCATGGATTGACCTTCAAGGAGCATATGATAACGGGTCATCTGGAAAGGTAAAAGCTTAGCTGTTTGCCCAATTTTTTCACGCGCTTCCCCTCTTTCCTGAGCCCTTGCAAGCAAGCGTTCCATAATAATCAGATTACTTGGAAGGACATTGCCAACAGTCGATTCAAGAACATTTTTTCCTTGTGACTGCATAAATGAAACGAAGGCCAGAAATCCTTTGGGATAGAGTTTAAAATTCTCTCTCATAAAGGTTAAAAGTTCAATTAAATCTTGCCGCAAGCTCCCACTGTTAATTTCTTGGTCTATCACATTTCCTCGCCACTCAGGATTTTGTGAAATATTGAAACGGACAGCTTCAAAAATTAAGTCAAAAACATCATCCCAATAACGATAAAGTACGCTTCGTGTGGTTTTGGCTTCTTTTGCAACATTTTGAAAGGTTACTTTTTCATAGCCTTCATTTTCTAAAATATGAACTGCAGCTTTATAAATTGCTTTCTTAAGTTCATCCCCTCTTCTTCGAGAATGATTAGGTGATTTTTTTTCTTTTTCTTCAAACATAAGAGACCTCGTGTTTCTTAATTCTATTATAACATCATCTTTATCTAATACCAACAAATCAAATTAGATACAAAAAGAATCTTATTGTTGACAAAACTTATTCTTAGGTTTATAATAATTTTGTATTTAAGATACAAAATGTATGTTATTTTTAAATTATAATTCCTAAGTTTTGATAACTTAGTTTTCGCTCAGACGAAAGAAAGGATTAACATGGCAAAATCAAAAAAGAATGAAAAAGAAAAATTGCCAAAAGAATTGACGCGAAATGCTTGGATTTTAGCCATTGGTGCTATTGCTCCAATGCTTGATTCAACCATGGTCAATATCGCAATCAACAAACTTCAAAGTGACTTACATACTTCACTAGACATGATTCAGTGGGCAATTACAGGCTACGTTCTTGCACTTGCTGTAGCCGTCCCTGTCTGTGGTTATGTTGTCAATCACATTGATGGAAAAAAAGTAATGCAGTGGTCACTCCTTAGTTTTGGACTTTTTAGCTTTTTATCTGGAATTGCTTGGAATATTGATAGTTTTATCATTTTCCGAGCTGTTCAAGGATTTTCAGCTGGTTTTATCACTTTACTGATGACAACCCTGCTAATGCAAATTACGCCTCCAGATAAACTTGGTCAATTGATGGCTGTTGTCTCAACTCCTATTATTCTTGGACCAATTATCGGGCCAGTACTTGGTGGTGCAATTGTATCTGGAGCAAATTGGCACTGGATTTTCTATGTTAATATTCCGGTAGTAATTATTGCAGTCCTCCTTAATCATTTTTATCTAAGTTCTTTCAAACCTTTCAACCCTAAAGCTAAACTAGATTGGTTTGGAACACTCCTTTTGGCTGGCGGTTCTGTGGGATTAATTTACGGAATGATGAAGGGTTCAACTAATGCTAAAAATTTTTTCAATAGTCAAATGATTACTTTTGTCATCATTGGCTTAGCCTTGTTTGTTATTTACGGAATTTATAATCGCATTCGCAAAAATAATACTGTTCTTCCGCTCAGATTTTTCAAATCTAAAAACTTCACTGCAGCGAATATTGGAATCTTTTTAGCTGGAATTGCTTCTAATGGACCTATGCTTTTACTGCCACTTTTCTTTCAAAATATAAAAGGCTTTACAGCCGTTGAAGCAGGTCTAATGTTGATTCCTCAAGGGATTGGTATGATGGTGACACGACCATTGATTGGGAAGATGATTGACCGTATGGGAGCTCGTCCTGTAGTACTTGTTTCCCTGGCTATTTCCCTTCTTGGAACAATTCCTTTCATTTTTGTTCACGAAAATACAAATTTGATTTGGTTGGGATTGGTTTTATTTGTTCGTGGAATGGGAATTGGTGGTTTGCAAATGCCAATGATGACTGATATTTTCATTGGTTTAGACAAACAAGATATCCCTGGTGCATCAGTAGGACAAAGAATCATTCAAAACGTTGGTTCATCTTTTGGTTCAGCCGTCATCTCGGCAGTTGTGACGGCGGTTGTGACGTCTGAAATTGCTGAACAGATGACAACTAAACTACATCAATTAGCGGCGATGCACACCAATTTAACACCGACTGTCATTGCAAGAGCAAAAACTTCTGTTGAAAAAGCGGTCACGCTTAATGGTTATCAACTTGGCTTTCTTGTCTCTTCGATTGTTTTAATTGTGATTGCTATTCCAGCCATGTTCCTTTCACAAAAGAAGGTCAACAAATAAAATTCGTAGTTTTTAGCTTTGATTTCACTTGTTTTTTGATATAATTGAATTGAATTATCTCAATAATAGATAGATGAACTTTAATCAATTAACTGAGCTTGGAGCGCTAAATTGTATGGCTCCTTGCATCTTATAGGAGAGTGAAAAAATGCCATTAGCAAAAATTGTATATGCAAGTATGACAGGAAATACTGAAGCTTGTGCCGATATTGTCGCTGATAAACTTGAAGAATTAGGTTTTGAAGTAGAACTTGACGAATGTTCTTCTGTTGATGCCGATGAGATGGCTGATGCTGATCTTTGTATCGTTGGAACTTACACTTACGGTGACGGTGAATTACCTGACGAAATTGTCGATTTTTATGAAGAATTAGCTGAGGTTGATTTATCTGGTAAAATTTACGGTTGTTTCGGGTCAGGTGATACTTTCTATGATGACTTCTGTATCTGTGTCGATATGTTTGAAGCGCAATTTGAAAAAACTGGCGCAACAAAAGGAGCTGAACTTGTTCGTGTTGACTTGTCTCCTGAAGATGAAGACGAAGCTCATCTCGAAGCCTTTGCGGAAACTTTGGCGGCTCACTTTAACTGATTGAGCTAAGATTAAATCCGTAAAATCTACTGACAAAAAGAAAATGGGAATGAAAAAGCTATTGACGAAAATCTCGTCAGTAGCTTTTCTTATCCACCGATTCCATGCTCACGTTGGTCGCATTGAACTGATGGAATTTCCGTCAGTAACTTTTTTGATGTCTGTCAGTAATTTTTTATTTATTTGACCATTTCAATCTCACTGTCAAAATATTGCTCTTGAAAATGAACTGCTTTTTCAATTTCTGATTTTGTGAAATTTTCAGTTGGACTGGTCAGTACCCATTTGTCCTCAACATCATCTTTTCTGTGGACAATAGCAATAAGTTTTCCAGTGAATGTCTGAAGGGCTTTTTGGTTTTCGGGCAAATTTGACAAAATATAAACATCTTGTTCTTCGCCGTCTCCTGCAATTATTCCTTCAATGTATCCGTAATTTATTGGATAAGTTGTTCCATGATGAACATAACCCATTGGGCGGTCCATTTTTGCAGTGTAAATCTTCATATCCACCTCCATTTTTACTGACAGCACCGAGAAAATTTCTGTCATAGGATAGTCGTTAGCGCTTGAGCGCTTACGAATATGCTAGGAGTTTCTGTCAGTAATTTTATAATGAAAACATCAAAATTCCAGCTGCTACAGCCACATTTAAAGATTCTGTTTGTCCTGGCATGTCAATATGAACGAGTTTGTCAGCAGCTTTAATGGCTTCGTCAGAAACTCCAGCCCCTTCATTTCCCATAATCAATGCAAAACGTGGTTCATTGATTATTTTATAAGACACAGAATTTGCTGACAGCGTGGTCGTCAATATTGAAATGCCTGCTTTTTTAAGTTGAGCAAAACAATCTTCTTTAGCCATTCGTACAAGAGGCAAATGAAAATTTGAGCCTTGCATAGACCGCATGACCTTTGGACTGTAAATATCTGCGGTTTCGCCAAGTAATATAACAGCCGAAAATCCAGCCGCATCAGCTGTTCTAATCATTGTCCCTACATTTCCTGGGTCTTGTACGTTTTCTAAAAGTAAAAATTTTGCTGCTGAAAAATCAATGACTTCTTCAATTTTTGTCACTTCAGCAATCAGTCCTTGTGGACTTTCGCTGTCAGCTAAAGATTTCAACACTTCTTTACTGACCAGATTTACAGATAAGTCTGTCAGTGATTTTTCAGACCCAATCATTTCTGTCAGTTTAGTCAGTTTATTTTCTTCAACAAAAATTTGCTTTATTGAACGACCAGCTTTCAGCGCTTCCTCCAACAAATGAAATCCTTCGATGAGATATGAATTTTTGCGGTATTTTTTTGTCAGCAATTTTCTTGCTTCTTTAATTTTTTTATTATCTTTTGAACTGATGATTTCCATTCTCCAATTATATCATAGCCAGTAAGGCGAAACAAAGTTTTACATTGCCAGTATCCCATTGCATTGATAATCAAATGAAGTGTAAGATAGCTGTCGCCACTTTACTGGCTTACAGATATGCTAGTTCTTTCATCTAAAAAGGATAATTTCCCACTGAGTGATTGTGACTTATGAAAAACATAGATCCCTTTGGTTTGGACAGCAAAGCATAAGCAGTGAAACTTTTATCAGATTTTTGTCAATCTTGCTGGTGCTTATGTTATAATAAAAGAAAACGTTTCAATTATTATCATTTCAACAACATAAAGCTAGGAGGTCTTAAGATGTTCAAAGTAAAAATGATTGTTTCTGGGCGCGTTCAGGGCGTCGGATTTCGTTATTTTGTTATCATAAGTGCGCGTGAACTGGGCATTTTAGGGCGTGTTTGGAATAATGATGACGGTACAGTTGAAATTCTCGCGCAAACAGAGGACGAAAAAAAATTAGAAGAATTCACTGCCATTGTTCGTGGGGAAAAATCAAGTAAAGGACGTCTTTCACCCTTTGCTAAAGTCACTGATGTCAAATCAATCCCTGCAAATTTTCCTGATTTCACAGACTTCAATATCAAATATTAGAAATTAAAAAATACTAACAAAAAGCTTGTCAGTTCAATGCGACTGAAACGAGCATTGAAGCGGCAGATAAGAAAAATTACTGACGGAAATTCCGTCAGTAATTTTTTACATTTACATTTTATTCTTTATCAGCAAGTTTATCCACAAATTCCAAAACGGTCAGTAAATTTCGCTTATCAATATGATAGGAAACAGCAGCTTTGACCGCAGGTTTTGCACAAAAGGCAATCCCAATACCAGCTGTATTTAGCATTGGAATATCATTTGCGCCATCACCTACAGCAATAACCTCAGATAAATTCAACTTATTTTCATTTGCCCATTGTTTAAGCCTATCAACTTTGAAATCTTTATCCACAACTGTCCCATGAGTTTTTCCAGTCAAATGGCCATTTTCCACAGACAAACGATTAGCAAAAACATAATCTATTTTTAAATCTCTTGCGATTTTATCCACTATTTCATGAAAACCACCAGAAACAAGGCCAACTTTCCAGCCTTTCGCATGCAAAGTTTCAATTAATCCCGTTGCACCCTTAGTTAAATGAATTTCTTTGTAAACATCGTCAAAAATAGTTGTGGGCAAACCAGAAAGCAAAGCCACCCTTTCTCTCAAAGATTCCTTAAAATCAATTTCGCCAGACATGGCGGCAGCCGTAATTTCTGAAATCTTATCACCCATACCCGCTTTTCCCCCTAAGAGATCAATGACCTCTTCTTCAATCAATGTGCTATCCACATCCATCACAAGTAATCCTTTTGCAGCCATTTTCTTCCTTTTCCATTCGTTTTTTAAACTATACTCTGATTTTCAATTAAGCGAACACGAATAATATTATCAGCAGCCTCAAAACGTGAAACTAAAGCCGCCAACTTTCCTTCATCTTTTTCATCCAAATCAAGTAAAGTATAGGCATAATCTCCTTGACCACGATTAACAATATTAGCAATATTAATATTTTCTGCTGCCACCGCAAGTGAAATTTGAGCCACAACATTAGGCACATTTTTATTGATTAAGGTCACACGATAAAGCGTATTCAACTCTTGCAAAACACGTGGAAAATTGACTGAATTAATAATTTCGCCAGTTTTCAAATAAGTTTGAACAGAATCCAGAGCCATTCTTGTGCAATTTAAACTGGCTTCCGCCGTTGAACCACCTAAATGAGGAGTTAAAAAAACTTGTGGATGATGATAAAATTTTTCAGAACCAAAATCCGTTCCAAAAAAGCGGACAATTCCCTCATCAATCGCTTTAAGCACTGCTTCTTTATCCGTAATCTCATCTCGTGCATAATTGAGCAAAATCACTCCCTTTTTACACTTAGATAAATTTTTCCAATTGAGCATTTTCGTCGTTTCATCCGTCGCTGGCGTATGAACCGTGATATAATCTGCCTTCTCAAAAATCTCAGCCAAATCATTCACTCTTTTAACATGATGTGACAAGTTCCAAGCGTGCTCAATTGAAAGATAAGGGTCATAACCAATAACTTTCATTCCTAAACGCTGTGCATCATTGGCAACTTTTGAACCAATATTCCCAAGGCCAATTACCCCTAAAGTTTTTCCTGAAATTTCAGAACCAGAAAACGCCTTTTTCCCATGTTCAACCGCCCCATCAATGGTATTATCATCGCCTTTTTGACCAGTCAACCATTTGTTTGCTGGTTTTAAATTACGCGTTCCAAAAATCATCATTGACAAAACTAATTCTTTAACCGCATTGGCATTCCCACCAGGCGCATTAAAGACTACAATCCCTTTACTAGCACACTTTTCTATCGGAATATTATTAAAACCAGCACCAGCACGTCCAATCGCCAAAAGCGCTTTGGAAAATTCATAATCGTGGAAAGGCTGAGCCCGACAAATAAATGCGTCAGATTCAGCTTCTGACACTTGATTAACAAGAAAGCCTTCGCCAATTTCATCTAATGCAATTTGGTCGATATTATTTCCAATTGTTTTGATATGATAAGTCATTTATATCCCTCTTCAAATTCTTTCATAAATTTCACTAATTCAACAACCCCCTCTAAAGGAAAAGCGTTGTAAATACTTGCTCTCATTCCTCCCACGGAACGATGACCTTTGAGTGATTTGAAACCTTTTTCTTCAGCTTTTTGGGTGAATAGCTCATCCAATTCTTGGCTTGGACTTGTAAAAACAACATTGCAAATCGACCGCTCATCTTTATTTTTGATTGGGTTCTGATAAAAGTCAGATTGGTCAATTAAATCATACAACAATTGAGCTTTTCTCTGATTCATTTCTTCGAGTTTTTTTACGCCACCTTGCGCTTTTACCCATTTGAAAACCAGCCCGGCCACATAAATAGCAAAAGTCGGCGGGGTATTGTACATCGAGCCATTTTCAACCAAAATCTGATAATCCATCATTGATGAGAGGCTTTCAGCTTCATTCAATAAGTCTTCACGAATAATGACAATGGTTAAACCAGCAATACCTAAATTTTTCTGAGCTCCAGCGTAAATTAAGCCAAATTTACTCACATCATAATCAACCGCCAAAATATTTGAACTCATATCAGCAACCAAAGGAAGGCTTGCAAACTCAGGCAAATTTTCAGGAAAAATACTTGTTCCTTCAATCGTATTATTCGTTGTCAAATGGAGATAGGCCCCATTTTTTTCATCAATTTTAGATTTATCAATTTTCAATAGATGATTATAATTATCTTTTTTAGTTGAGCCCAAACTAATCGGTATTAAATCAAGGAAATGACTCAATTTCACCGCTTCATCATAAGCCTTTTCACCAAAGGCGCCCGAAATATTGTAATAAGCCTTTTTGCCAATTGCCAAATTCATTGGAACCATTGAAAATTGACTGGAAGCTCCCCCTTGTAAAAACAAAATTTTATAGTTTTGAGGAATCGACATCAAATCACGCAAATCGTTCTCAGCCTCATCAATTACTTTTTGGAAAGCCTTGGAGCGATGCGAAATTTCCATCACTGACATACCACTTTTTTCAAAGTCTAACAGTTCTTCTTGAACCTTCTTCAAGACTTCCTTTGGAAGTACACTGGGTCCTGCGCCAAAATTATAAATCATCGATTTCACTTCCTCAAATTATTTATTAATCACTATTATAGTATAATTTTCTGATAATTCAAATATAAAAAAATACTGTTCGACAAAAAAGCACAGTCAACTGTGTTTTTCTATCTTAACAGTAATTTACCAATTTAATAAATCAAGTAAGAGCATGTTCCATTCAACCTCTTTGGCATAGAAAATATTCCCACCATTAGAGTAGAGTTTTCCTTTATTATAAATCAATGAATCCAGAGTCAAATGATAATAAGTTTCACCCGTTGTATTTCCTAAACTTGGCGCAACGACATCACGAGAATAATCCTTAGAAAGAGCGATAGTATTCTTTCCACCATGGGCAGCTATGTAATCAACATAGGCTTTCCCATAGTTATAAGCCTGAACTCCTGCCCAAGCGTCGACCTTTTTTTGTGAAGCGTATTCTAAAACTTTTGACAAATTAGAAATACCTTGTTTAATACTTTCTTGTTCTGTTGAGAAAGTATTTGTTGTGCCATTCAAGCTTTCACTTGATTGCATAATATCAACTTGTTTTCCTTTAGTTTCTGTATAAATAATTGCCAAAGCCAACTTTGTATCACCACTCAATCCTTGTGCTTTAAGGCTTTTTTTGACCTCTGCCTCATAAGACATTACGTGTTTCACATTTTCATGCATACGGTAAACATAAAAACCACTGAATACAAGAAGTATCAGTACTATTAATCCAATTAATTTTTTAAACATTTCACTTACCTAAATTTTCTGACTGCTCTTATTCTTTACTAGCACATATCATTATTTTTTGCAGTCATTTTTTATATATGTTCTATTATAACACTTCTCTTTTAAATTTAGCTTAACATTAAAAAATTAGACAAATTTTCTTTGTCTAATTTTTTGATATTATAAGGGAAATTGACGAGTCAGTTCTAAAGCTGCTTTCCTAACTTCCGCAAGTTTTTCTTGATTATCGTGATTAACCAAAGCTTCTGAGACCAATTGTGCAACTTTTTTCGCTTCAACTTCTTTAAATCCTCTTGAAGTAATCGCTGCTGCTCCAATTCGCACCCCTGAAGTTTTAAATGGTGATAATGTTTCATCAGGAATTGCTTCTTTATTGAGTGTGATGTGAACACTATCCAATAAATCTTGAGCTTCTTTCCCATTAATTCCTAAGTCTAAAACTTTAAGATTAAGCAAATGATTATCTGAACCACCAGCTATCAATCGTAAGCCTTCCACTTTAGCAAATTCCTCAGCCATTGCTTGCGTATTTTTAATGACTTGTTCAATATAGGTTGTGAATTCTGGATCAAGTGCTTCTTTAAAAGCTACTGCTTTTGCTGCAATGACATGTTCTAAAGGCCCACCTTGAGTTCCAGGGAAGATTGCAGAGTTAATTTTCTTGGCCAAAGCTTCATCATTAGTCAAAATCATTCCACCACGTGGTCCACGGAGTGTCTTATGAGTTGTTGTTGTAACGACATCAGCATAAGGAAGTGGATTAGGATGCGCACCAGTCGCTACCAATCCAGCAATATGTGCCATATCAACCATTAATTTTGCTCCAACACTATCAGCGATTTCACGGAACTTAGCAAAATCAATCAGGCGTGAATAGGCAGAAGCGCCAGCAACAATCAGTTTAGGTTGAACTTCTTTAGCAATTTTTAAAATTTCATCATAATCTAAAAGCTCAGTTTCAGAATTAACTCCATAAGGAACAAAATGATAAGTTTTTCCTGAAAAATTGACTGAAGCTCCATGAGTCAAGTGACCGCCAGCATTTAAATCCATTCCTAAGACTGTGTCTCCAGGTTGAATTAATGCCATATAAGCTGCCGCATTGGCTTGAGAACCTGAATGAGGTTGAACATTGGCAAATTTTGCACCAAAAAGTTCTTTTGCTCGTTCAATAGCCAAATTTTCTACAACATCAACCGCTTCTGTTCCGCCATAATAACGTTTCCCAGGATAACCTTCGGCATATTTATTTGTCAAAACAGAACCTTGTGCTGCCATAACTGCTTTTGAAACAATATTTTCTGAAGCAATTAATTCAATATTTTGTTGCTGACGAATTTCCTCAGCATGAATGGCTGCCCACAATTCTGGGTCAAAACTTTCAAAATCTTCTTTATCAAAAATCATTGGTTCTCCTTGTATGTCTTTTGGGATATTTTAAAAAATATAAGTAGAATTTTATAGTCATTGGCGCTATAAACTTAATCAGTTAATTTTAGTTTACTTTCGCAAGCAAACTTTCAACTCTAAAACTATTATATCGGCTAAAGGCTCTTTTTTGAAATAAGTTGGCTTGTAAATCTCATCATTGCCAAAGAATGTTCGGAAATTTTTAGATTACTTTTTTCAGCTTATTTTATTCAATTTGACCAAGTTCAGGAACTTTTTTAAGTAATTCTTCTTTAGTAACAGCCCCTTGACGCAGTAATTTTGGTTTTTCTTGCGTCAAATCGATGATTGTTGTATCTAGTCCATAGATGCTATCATCTTGAACAGCGACTGCGGCATTTTCTAAAATTTCAGGACTTAAATCGGCAAAGAAACTTGGACTTTTAGAACCACTTAAATTGGCAGAAGGTCCGACCAAAACACCGACCTCTTTGATAATTTTTTTAGTTACTGCAATATTTGGCATTCTAAAACCAACAGTACTTTTTCCAATATGAATCCATTCAGGAACATCTTTAGATGCCTCTAAAATAATAGTTAAAGGGCCAGGAAGAAAGGCTTCCACAATTTTTTGAAGATAAACTGGTTGATTGATTGAATATTTTAAAATATCTTCAAAGCTTGAAATATTCATATTTAAAGCTTTTTCTGTTGGACGTCCTTTGACTGAATAGAGTTTTTGGACTGCTTCTTCATTCATCGCATCTGCAAAGAGACCGTAAACTGTTTCTGTCGGTAAAATAGCTAACTGACCAGATTTTAGTGCTTTGATAGCTCTAGCTGATAAGCGGTTTTTATTATTATTCTCTTTTTCTGACTGCTTGTCTAGTTCTTTTTGTAATGTTTTTGCTTCAATAAAAAGATTTTCTCTAATATTTTTCAAATCATCTGGTACTTTGTAGGGACGACGAAAAAGAAAGCCAATAATACCATAAAATCCACCTTCGACTTTTTCAAGTTCGTTAGCAAAATTATTGAGTCCCCCTTGCACGAACTTCAAATTTTCTTTAGCTTGGTCTATCTTGTTTGACTCAACCAAAGTTTTGATATCTTTTAATTGCACTTGCAAAAAAGAGGACATTGTTCGTAAATCATTTTCAACTTTCATTTTAACTTCTTTCTTAAATATATTTTATCTTTTAACTGAACTTTTCCTTCAAAAATAGGATGATCATAATTATCAAGAAAATAATTGGAAATTTTATGAGTAATTGTGAAGCCGCATTTTTCATAGAAAGCTACATTGTTTGAAACATCATCTGTTCCAAGAATTAGCTCATCAGCTGCTAAATTTTCTTTCAAATATGTGATGAGTTGTTTCATCATTTGCTGACCGAATCCTTGTCCTTGAAAACTAGTTTCTACCGCGAAATTCTCAATTTCAAAAGTATTTTTTTGTTTTTTTATGACTACAGCACAGGCAACGGTCTTGCCATTTTTTAAAGACAGAGTAAATAAATCTCCATTTTCCAGATAATTTTCTAAATGTGGTCCATCATCAGCTAATAATAATATTGGTAAAAAATCTTCTTTTTGCTGAAATACTTGTTCAAAAATTAAAGAATTCATTTTTCTCCTTAAATATTGCAACAGTAGCTTTTATCACTTGACACTAATCATTCGATCTTTTCCAAATATATCCTGATGAATACTAACAAGCTTGTCAGTAAATTTTTCTTGAAAAATAGCTTGCACAGCTTGCCCTTGCTTATAGCCGATTTCCAAATAAATTTTTCCATTATCGGTCAGATGATTGACCGCTTGGTCAGCAATTTTTTGATAAATTGCTAATCCCTGATTTTCCGCAAAAAGCGCTAAATCAGGTTCATATTTAATGACAGAATTATCCATTTCGTAAGTTTCATCAAAAGCAATATATGGCGGATTAGAAACGATAATATCAAAGCTGTCAGTAATTTTATCTAGTACATCTGATTGAACGAATTCCAAATTAGCCTGATTTATTTCAGCATTTTCAGCTGCTAAAGTTAGTGCCTCTTTAGAAATATCAGAAGCTTTTACTGTCCAATTTTCACGCGCTTGAGCTAGAGAAATGGCAATCGCTCCTGACCCTGTTCCAATATCTAAAATTTTGAGGGAATCATTCTCATTTTCAGCCAAAATCATTTCCACTAATTCTTCAGTTTCAGGACGAGGAATTAAAACACGCTTATCGACCTTCAATTTCAAATCACGGAATTCTGCCCAACCCACTATATATTGTGGAGGCTCATTTTGATGAAGACGTTCTGACACTTCTGTCAGTAATTTTAATTCTTGGTCAGTAATTTTTTCTCGCATCAAATTCAACCAAGATAATTTATCAAGTTCATGTAAATTTCGCCAGACAAATTCCAACTCAAAAGGGTCTTCTAAATCTGCTGACAAAGTTCGCACAGCTTCAATCCAAAGCATTTTTCTTTTTCTACTTTCCAATATTAATTATTTTTCTAATATCTTTTTAAATTACTCTTCCAAGTATAGCAAAAAAGCCCAATAAAATCAGGCTTAATCAATCTTTCAGTTTAATGTAAATCCTTGCTTTTTCAAAAATTTGGCAACATCCTCACGCCGTGGCTTTGTCAGAAAATTGCTCATTTCCTGCGTCCAATCAGTAGACTTTTGATGATGACTCCGATTGGCATAGTAATCTGAAGTTTGTTCATTATAAGCCTGTAAATCACTCACTGTCACACGATTATAAGCATTAACTGACAAAATATTTGCTCTTGGTAAACGTGGTTTAACTTCATTTCGTGTTTTTGGCATCCCAATTGTAAGACCAAAAAGTGGAACAGTCAATTCTGGTAAATTCAGTAACTCTGCCACTTTAGCAATATCATTACGAATCCCACCAATATAACAGATTCCAAGCCCCATAGATTCTGCAGCTATCGCCATATTCTGTGCAGCAATTGTAGTATCAACAATGGCAACCGTCAATGCTTCCATATTCTGGAGAGCCTTCACGTCCTTATTTTCCGTCTGTAAAATCTGAGCTTGTCGATACCAGTCAGCCACAAATATATAAAAAACACCTGTTTGATTCACATAATCATCTGAACCTGATATCCTAGCCAGTTCACGACGTAATTCATTATCCGCTATCTCAATGATTGAATAAGCTTGTAGAAAATTAGATGAAGCTCCAGACTGTGCAGCTTTTAGCAACAACTCCTTGACATCAGCTGACAAAGGCTTCTCTTTAAAATCACGAACTGATGCGTGGAGCAACATTTTTTCAATCGTTGGATTCATGATTGTTTCATCATTCATCAAAATAAGTTCCTCACTACTAATAATTTTTATAAATAATCATTATTTTACAAGATTCTCTACTAAATAAGAGGTGAAATTCGAGTTAAAAGATAAGCACATAAAGGGATTTTTACTTCTTGAGCTGGAAAAAGCAAAGCATACTGCTTTCGATTTTGATTTGTTTCGGAAACCAACTCTTCTAAAGTTCCAAGTTTTGCTCCAAGTTCTGAGAAAGATTGACGTAAAGGATTTTTACTATATTTTCCCAATTCAGACAAAGGTAAACTTTTATTGGTCCGACTCCAGTCTTCATCTTTTTTTACTTCTTGCCAAAGTCGACAATATTGCTTTTCTTTATAATTTTCAATTGACATCCGAGTTCTTTGCGCTCGGTGCAAATGCTTAGAAAGAGACTCCATCTTTTCAGCAACTACCCAAACATCTCCATTTCCCCCCCTACAATAAAGTAAATCAAAAGATAAATCAAAGCCTTTGACCTTAAAAATAGTCACATCTGTTGAAACATTATTCACCTTTTTCGAAGTTTGCATTTTCCTATTTTCATGTCCCACTTCTCGAATAACAAAATCTTCAAATTCAAAATTTATTATTTATTTAATTCTTCTAATTTTTTAGTTTGGTCATAGACAATCAAAGCATCAATCACTTCATCCATTTTCCCAGATAAAATACTATCCAACTTTTGTAAAGTTAAGCCAATCCGGTGATCAGTCACACGGTTTTGTGGGAAATTGTAAGTTCTAATCCGCTCAGAACGATCCCCAGTTCCGACAGTTGATTTACGTTCTGCATTTTGCTTATCCAATTCAATTTGTTGATAGTAATCAAAGACTTTTGTATTCAACAATTTAATAGCTTTATCCCGATTTTTTTGTTGCGTCCGTTCTTCTTGCATTTCCACTTTAATCCCAGTTGGTAAATGGACCATACGTACCGCAGTAGCAACCTTATTGACATTCTGTCCACCAGCACCAGAGGCATGGTAAATATCCACACGTAAATCTTTTTGGTCGATTGTCATCTCAAATTCTTCAACCTCAGGCATAACAAGAACAGTAGCCGTTGATGTATGGACCCGCCCTTGTGTTTCGGTTACAGGAACACGTTGTACTCGGTGAGCACCAGATTCATATTTCAATTTTGAATAAACAGATGGACCAGAAATTAAAGCTGAAACCTCTTTATATCCACCAATTCCGGTGATGTTTGCTTCCATAATTTCAAACTTCCAACCTTGTGATTCAGAAAAATGTTGGTACATATTCAACAAATCACCAGCAAAAAGTGCAGCTTCATCACCACCAGCAGCTCCACGAATTTCTAAAATAATATTTTTTCCATCATTTGGGTCTTTTGGCAAAAGCAAAATTTTGATTTCTTCTTCCAAAAGCTCTTTTTGTGATTTTGCTGATGAAAGTTCTTCTTTGAGCATTTCTTTCATATCATCATCAAGTCCACCTTCGCCAAGCATTTCTTCACTATCAGAAATTGTTTCAAGAACTTTTTTGTATTCATTATAAGTCGCTACTTTATCACGTAAATCTGCTTCTTCACGCGATAATTCCATAAAACGCTTTGTATCCGAAACCACCTCAGGGTCAGACAATAACTCACCCAATTCTTCATATCTTCCAACTATTGATTCTAACTGATCAAACATTTCTCTATTTCCTTTAATTATTTTTTAGTTTGTAATGGTAAATTTTTGGCCATATTGACAAACGAATCCCATTGTGTCACATCTTGCAGCATGTCTTTTTTAAAAATCATCACTTGATTTCTACCTTGAAAAAAGTGCACACGATCTGAAAAAATTTCGACATTACGTACATTCATTTGAGCTTTAATTTGTTCCTCTGTCACATACATATCAAGTTCTTGTGGCTTAAAATTTTTCAAAAAACGACTTTTCAATTGCCAATGTAAAAAAAGATTTCCTAAAACAAGAACAAGTAAAGCAGAAACAACCGGCCAAAGCCATTGCCCCTTACTCATAAATAAATTAATAACCAAAAAAATAAGCATAATTCCTGAAAAAACAAGCATCATCCGCTTGGTCATTTGACCAAGAATTCTTTGATAATCCTCACCAGTAATCGTTCCTTTAAAATGATAAAACATCGAGTTCCTCCCTCTTGATATAAAGTCTGTTCGTGTAAAATTCTAATCTTATTTTTTAAATTTCTGGCTTAAAATAATGTTTACGACAAACAGGAATATAGGTTTCGTTTCCACCAATCTGCAACTGTTCACCTTCATAAACTGGTTTTCCATCAATTGTCCGAATCACCATTGTTGCCTTTTTACTACAATACCAACAAATTGTTTTAATTTCTTCGATTTTGTCCGCAAGCAAAAGTAAATATTTTGAGCCTTCAAAAAGCTCATTACGAAAATCATTTTTCAAACCAAAAGCCATGACTGGAACATTTAGTTCATCCACAACACGCGCAAAATCATAGACATGTTTTTTATTTAAAAATTGTGCCTCGTCAATCAGCACACAAAAAGGTTTAGCTGGCAGGCTGTTCACATAATCAAAAACAGACATTTCCTCATCAATTGCGACAGCTTCAGCTTTCATCCCGATTCGACTAGCAACTGTCCCAACCCCTGCGCGTGTATCTAGACTAGAAGTCATTAATAAAACAGGCTTACCCTGTTCCTCATAATTATAAGCCACTTTCAAAATCTCAATTGATTTCCCTGAATTCATCGTCCCATATTTGAAATATAATTGCGCCATTACTTTTCCTTTTATTTTTTAGCTTCTATACCATTGATATCAAAAGTTCTGTACTTCAAAATCTTTAAAGATTACTTCATAAACTTTCTCGATTTCTCTAATTTTTACTCAATGAGGTCAAATTAAAACACAACTTAAATTATATCATATTTCATTTATATTTTAACCCTTCTCTCTGCTTTATTAAACCTTCAAAGATTGGAAAGGTTACTTCATTTAATGTATATCTTTATAATTTCTTAGCAATAAGGTCCTTTTATCTATTTTTTTATTTTTTTCTTGCACTCGAGATGAAAACACCTATTCTGGAATTTCTTAAAATAAAAAAACCAATATTTTTGTTATTGGCTTTTTTACTTTTAAAATTTCTAATAAGCTCCTCGCTGATTTTTGTATTTTAAATCCTGCATTAACTATTGTTATCTTTTATTTTCAGTATATCATCAAAACAAAAAATAATAAGAGTTTTGTGCTCCCTAAACTTAGTAAAAAGTTTAATCTTGGAAAACTGATTTTAGAAAAATCTTTTAGATAGCCTTTATCGTTACTTCAATATTACCTTGAGTAGCGCGGGAATATGGGCAAGTTTTATGTGTTAGTTTCAAGAGTTCTTCTGTTTCTTCAGCACTCACTCCTTCGATATGTCCTGTAATATCAACTCCTAATACTACATCTGGAATTTCATTTTGACTTAAATTATAGAGAGAAACTGTAACTTCAATAGTTGATTCACCCTCTATATTTTTTGATTTTTTAATATAGTCTAAAGCACTATTAAAACAAGCGCTATATCCTGCAGCAAATAATTGCTCTGGATTTGTCGCTCCTTCAACCTTTCTGCCTGGTGCAATAATATCTAAATTAAAACTTTTATCTGGAGAATGGACTTCGCCATTTCGACCGCCAGTATTTATCATTTTTGTAGAAAATATTTTTTTCATTGAAATCCCCCTTTTGTATTGTTTACAATATAATTGTACTAAATACAATCACGTTTGACAAATATATAGATTCAGATATAATGAAATGATGGGAGAAAATATGACAGACAATATTCTTAGTAAGGAATTATGCTTTCAATTATACATTGCTTCAAAGGAAATTATAAAAAAATATAATTCTTATTTAAATAGATATTCGCTTACTTATACTGGATTTATCGCTATGTTAGCAATTGAAAACGAGATGACAATAAATAAATTAGGCGATGAACTCTCTTTAGATTCTGGTACATTAAGCCCTCTACTAAAAAGATTGGAAGCAAAAGGATACATTATAAGAAAACGTTCTGATAAAGATGAAAGAAGTGTTGAGTTATTTCTCACAGATAAGGGAGCACAAGTTAAAAAGGAATTACCTTCTATCTCTCTTGAAATTGGTGACAGTTTAGTTTCTTGCAACGAGAATATTAATTATGACTTACTTCTCTCGCAATTACTTACTTTAAATAAAAGTTTGAAAACAGAGATTTAAATATTTTTTATTTATTATACATCTTTTACAGCCTGATCAGATTTTGCTCGAATATCTTGAACTTCTCGCAATGCTTGATCATTGTCCTGTCCAATAATTATCCGCTAATGATTTGATATCAATACACGCATTAAAGACTATTGCAAAATTGGTGTTTGCTATGATTATTTTTTTATGCTATAATTTCTCAATCTTAAAATAGGAGAATGTAAGATGAAATACTTTGTACGCCTTGCTACAGAGCAAGATAAACCCGCAGTTGCTAAATTCTATGATAATTCTTTACCATTGATTGATGAAAAACAAACGAGTTGGATAAAAAATATTTATCCCTCAATTGATACAGCTCTAAAAGCAATTGACTTATCTCAGCTCTTTGTTTGTTATGATTCAAATGATATTGTTTCAGGGACTGTGATTCTAAATAATCAATCAGATAAAGAGTATGAAAATATTACCTGGAGCACTCCAGAGCTTGATCCTAATCAAATATTGGTAATCCATACTTTAATTATAGATCCTAAAAAATTAAATCAAGGAATTGCAAGTGCCATGATCAACTTTATTAAAGATTTTGGCAAAAGTAATAGTATGGTAACTATTAGATTAGATACTAATTTTAAAAATACACCTGCACAGAAACTTTATGAAAAACATCAATTTGTATTTCGCGGGAGAACCAATCTCAAGAGCTTTGCTAACAAAGGATGGGACGATTGCGTATTTTATGAATTTTGTATTAAATAATTAAAAATATAAAAATAAGTAAAAACCACTATTTTTTTAGTGGTTTTTTATTTTATAAATTTTCTTTTTTAACAATATTTTTTAATTTATTTTAAATTCTACCCATTAAATTTTATTATGATTTCTTTAAATTCATTGCTACAAAGAGGACCAGTAATATTTGCATATTTGAACTGATTAAATATCTTTCTTAAAAATTGGAGTTTTCCTAAAACTTACATCAATTATTCTTAAATATTTTTATCTTCTGGTGTTTGTGGTCGTTTGCTTCAATATTTAAGTCACCATTACTATATTCAAAATTTTGATAGATATTTTTTAAATAATGAATCAAATACAGAACTTCTTTGCCCTTCTCTAAATCTAACTATAGCAGAAAATAATCTCTTTTTTTGGGGGAAGGAACAAACTGAGATATTTTTTATCTTTTTACTATTTTTTCTGATATTATCCATTGATTAATGGTTTTTTTTAGAGTATAATATCAGATAAACAGATGTTTTGTATTAAATATGTTACTGAAGGGGAGAGATGGATAAACATAAATTAAATAACTTTTTTGACTACTCACTTGAACCTAGCAGAGCTATCCTTTTTGAAGATGTCAAATCAAATTACGCTTCTATTGAGTGCGTTCAACGAAATCTTAACCCTTTGACAACTTCTCTTTGCGTCATGAGTCGTGCAGATAACACTAAAGGTTTAACGCTTGCCTCTAGTCCTACTTTTAAAAAAGTCTTTGGAATGAAAAACATAAGTCGTGCCAGTGATTTACCCTTTATTATTGAAACAAGGAAATTCAATTTCCCACAATGGTATCGAACACATACGGATATTTACGGACAACGGACTGAACCAACTTTGCAGCATGTCGCTTTCATCGAATCCTGGGCAAAACGAACATGGCTTGTTCCGCCTCAAATGCAGCTCTATGTAGATTATAAAATCAAAGTTACTGAAATTCTAACCAATTACACATCAATTGAAGAAATTCACTCTTACTCAATTGATGAATCATTTTTAGATATCACAGAATCTCTTAACTTCTTCTATCCTGATATTAGAAACCGATATGAGCAAATGAATCTGATTGCTTTAGATTTACAACGTGAGATTTTGGATAAGTTAGGGCTTTATGTAACTGTAGGGATGGGTGATAATCCTCTACTTGCAAAACTTGCCATGGATAACTATACCAAACATAATCAGAATATGAGAGCATTAATACGGTATGAAGATGTGCCTAGTAAACTCTGGACTCTTCCTAAGATGACTGACTTCTGGGGAATTGGAAAACGAACTGAGAAACGTTTGAACAAGTTAGGAATCAGTTCTATTAAAGAGCTTGCAAATGCTGACCCTCTTCTCCTTAAACAAAAATTAGGCACAATTGGACTCCAACATTTTTTCCATGCAAATGGAATTGATGAAAGTAATGTAAGGGAAAAATATATTCCTAAATCTTCTAGCTTCAGCAATTCTCAAATTCTACCTCGTGACTACCATAAACAAAAAGAAATAGAACTTGTGATTAAAGAAATGGCTGAAAACTTAGCGATAAGGCTAAGAAAGGGAGGAAGAATGGCAAGCAATCTTTCACTTTATGTGGGTGCTGCAGAAAGCTCTGAACACTCTTCTATTAAAATTTCACGCAATATTGAAGCAACACAAAATACAAAGGAACTGCAAGACCTCGCAATTCGTTTATTTCGTGAAAAATATCAAGGTGGAGCAGTAAGGCAAATAGGAATAAGTGGCAATCAACTCTCTGATAATTCGGTCAAACAACTTTCTTTATTTGAAACTGTTGAAGAAAATCAATCCAACGAAAAGCAGGAATCCCTTCAAAAAGCCATTGACGAAATCAGAGAAAAATTCGATTTTCTATCCATTCAAAAAGCAAGTAGTTTATCCGAAGGTTCACGTGTGATTTATCGAAATAAACTTATTGGAGGTCATGCAGCAAGTCAAAATAAGGAGGATAAAGATGTCAGTTGACCGTTCTTATAGTTCCTATGAAGTCATTCGAGCATATCAGGATAGAGGAATGATGAAATGGGGATCATTTGCGACCGGAGAGTTGACCGAGGCCCAAAATGCATTTGTTAAAGAGCAAAATAGTGATAAAATCTTACAACCTTTATCACATCACATTATACTTCATCTTCTCAACCAGTCATTTACTAATCAAGTACAAGTCAAAATTAAATATCAATCTAAGGATAAAATAACTGAAGTTTTTGGTTTTGTATCAGAATTTATCAATAATCAAGTTAGAATAAAATCCACAGATAAAATTCACCTCATATCTATCGAAAAAATTATAAATATTTCATAATTAATGAAAAAAGCATGTTATGTCCAAACATGCTTTTTTATTACTATAGCTTCTTTGAATACAATAATTTCATAAATAAGAATAATTTTTAATATTTATTCAGATGACATCTCATGATATAATTGTTTAAAGAATAAGTTCAAAAGGAGAAGATTTATGGAATATCAACTAAGTTCAACATCAATGGCACCACTAGTGGAGATTAGTCTTGACAATAATGAAGAGATTCAAATTGAGTCTGGAGCGATGGTCTATCATAACGCTGCTGTTAAACTTGAAGGAAAAATGAACAGCAATGGAAAAGGAGGACTTGGAGGTGCTTTAAAAGCTCTTGGTCGTTCAATTACAAGTGGAGAAAGTTTCTTTATTACTAAGGCAAGCGCAATAGGTGCAAATGGTAAAATTTCGCTTGCTCCTGCTAGCCTTGGTTCAATCAAGGAAATTCTTGTCGGTCAAGAACAGTGGAATCTTAACACAGGGGCATTCCTCGTTAGTGAGGGTGGTGTCCATTACATAATGGAACGTCAAAAATTAGATGGAGCATTATTTGGAGGAACTGGTGGTCTTTTTGTGATGAAAACACAGGGCAGCGGAAAGATGTTAATCAGCGGTTACGGGGATATTGTAGAAATAGCTCTTGATGGAACAGAAGATTTTGTAGTTGATAATCAACATGTTTTAGCATGGACTGAATCTTTGAGTTATTCAATTGAAGTTGCTTCCGGAACATTTGGTTTTAAGACAGGAGAAGGGTTAGTTAATAAATTTCGAGGTAAGGGAAAAATCCTGATTCAAAGTAGAAATGTTGAAGCCCTCGCACAGTCAATCATTCCATTCATACCAAGTAAAGGATAAATAAAAAGTCACTAAACTTTAGTGGCTTTTTATTTTATAAATTTCCTTATTTTTCAATAATATCTTGTTGTTTTATGTATTTTAAATTTTGCACACTATTTTCACACTAAATTTTATTTTAGTTTCTATCGTATATTGCTACACTAACATTCAGTAATAATTCTATATCTTAAATTGGTTTTGAACATTCTTTAGTTATTCTAATACATTCAAATCTTTTTATTTATTGAAATGCCACGAACTGAAATATCATTATATAAACTAAAATATAAATAAAAACAAAATTTCTGGCACTTGATTATCTTAAGCTTGTATTTCTAATAATACTGTGATTTTCGTAGAGACCGAAAAGCCAAAGCTTTGGAACCTCTTGGACTTTTAAATATCGACGGAAATCTAAGTTCAATTGGGTATAAAAGCATAGTCAAATTTCGGACTAACTTACTCTGTTTTAAACTTCGAAATAGAACCATTTTATGGCTTCATAGTGGGAAAGAGGAGCACATCTCTAATAGTTGTTGTATTAGTTAAGAGCATAACAAGTCGGTCAATCCCAATCCCTAATCCTCCAGTAGGGGGCATTCCATACTCTAAAGCCTCTACATAATCATAATCTATACCAGTCGCTTCTTCATCACCTAATTCTTTATCTCTTGCTTGATTTTTAAATCTTTCTAACTGATCTATCGGATCATTCAATTCAGAATATGCATTAGCATATTCATGCCCACCGATAAACAATTCGAATCTCTCAGTAAACCTTGGATCTTCTTTACTCATTTTAGCAAGAGGTGTTATTTCTTTTGGGTGGCCAAAAATAAACGTGGGTTGAATCAAAGTTTCCTCAACAAATTTTTCAAAGAATTCATTAATGATATGCCCAATTGTAAAATGTCTTTGTACCTCAATACCATGATTAACAGCAATATTTACTGCCTCTTCAAAGGTCATCTGTTTTCTAAAATCGATCCCTATTTTTTCTTTTATTGCATCAACCATATGTAATCTTTTAAAATTCTTAGATAAATCTATTGAGGTTTTCTTTCCTGATAACTCTACCTCAACTACTGTACTTGAAGCAACGGATAATGCTGCACTTTTAAAAATACCTTCTGTTAAATTCATAATATCTCTAAGATCAGAATAAGCTTCATAACATTCTAACATGGTAAATTCAGGATTATGAGTATTATCCATCCCCTCATTACGAAAGTCTCTTCCTATTTCATATACTTTTTCCATTCCACCAACAATTAACCTCTTCAAATGCAACTCCGTAGCAATTCGAAGTGTCATATCTATATCTAAAGCATTATGATGAGTAGTAAATGGTTTTGCTGAAGCGCCGCCAGCTTGATTTTCCAAAACTGGAGTTTCTACTTCGAGGTATCCTCTATCATCCAAATACTTTCTCACTGAGCTGATAATATTGCTTCTCATCCTAAAGCGTTCTAAACTTTCATGATTAGAAATCAAATCTAAGTAGCGTTTACGATAACGAGTTTCTGTATCAGTGAGGCCGTGCCATTTTTCAGGAAGTGGGCGCAAAGCTTTTGATAGATGCGTTAAACGAGTAGCTTTAACAGTGACTTCACCAGTGTCAGTTTTCATAACGTCGCCTTCAACACCTAGAATGTCTCCCAAATCCGATTTTTTAAAAATATCGTAATTTTCCTCACCCACAATATCTTTACGCACGTAAATCTGGATTTGCCCCTCTCGGTCTTGAAGGTTGGCAAAGCCAACTTTACCTTTGCCACGCTTGGTCATCATACGCCCAGCAATCATTGCTGTTAAAGCTTTTGCTTCCAAATCTTCTTTACTGTCTGCGTCGAAATTTTGATGTAATTCTCCTGAATCTGTCGTGCGTATAAACTTTTTCCCAAAAGGACTAATCCCCTTTTCACGCAACTCTTCCATCTTTTCACGCCTAACTTTCATTTGGTCATTCAACTCGATGCTTACTGTCATTATAAATCTCCTTTGCTCCTTGCTTTATGTTTTTTCTTTATATAGTACTTTTTTAGATCTAACATACTCAAAAAATTTTTTATAATAATACCACTTTTCAGATCCTGTTGCAAAGCTCCTCATAATTCTCTAATTAAGTATAAAATATAGGAATAATAGCAAGGGATACAAATGAAGCTGAGTTATGGTAATCTTAGTTCTATTCTTTATATTCTTTAACTTGTCTATGCAATATTTTGTTCGTTAACCATATTTGAATATTTCAAGACAAAAATTATAAAATAGTTATACATTCTCCATATGATTTTATAACTTGGTAAACAAGTTTATCATAGCGAGGGTGTCTTTTTGTTTTCTTAAAAGTGACTTTTATATATAATTTCTCCTTATCCTTCTGATAACCTGCTTAAAAATGGTTTCATTTTTAATACTAGTAATGAAACAATTCCAACGAATATAGAACTCAAAATAAATGATGAATAGTATCCAAATTTTTCAGACATGAAGGTTAATATGATTATAGAGAAAGGTCTCAGTGAGTAGGTAGATACTCTAAAAAAACTATTAACTCTTCCTAATATATTTGCAGGAACTATCCGTTGAATCAAAGTGTTCTGAATAATATAGAACATTATTCCAAAAAAACTTGTAGTTATTAAAGCTAATGGAATAATAAAAGGAAGTTTTATTAGTAATAAAACTATTCCAATATTATTTGCAAGCAGTGCCATTATATAAATTTTTCCTTCATCAATTTTTAATTTATTAACATAAATACTTCCTAGAAAGGTAGCAAAGGAAGCTAACATAAATACCATACTAACAGACGAATTCGAAAATTTATAAATGCTCCTCATTGTATAAATTAAAATATTAACTAGACCATTATCTGCTAATGCCGAAAACGCACTGATAATCATTAAATTAATTAATAATTTACTCTCTTTTACATACTTTATTCCGCTTATTAGCTCTCTCCAAACATCCTCAGTTTTGGTTTCTACAGTATTGATTTTATTGTTTATAAATCCATCTTTAGCTTGAAAATCAAAGACCACATAATATAAAATGGTTACAACAAGTGCAAATACTGAAGAAAATAGAATTAAACTGTCAACTCCGGTAACTGCAATTAGTGCTGTTGCTATAACTGGACCACCAAAATCACCTATTGTAGAGATTAAAGAAATCTGTGAATTACCCTTCTTTAAATCTCGAAATATTATCGGAGTCAATTTGAAGGTTGAGTTACGAATAATCTGAGATGTCCCTGATATTAGAATCGCTACCAGATAAACAATTTGGTAAGTTCCAAAGTATTGAATATTCCACCAAAAAAATAAAAGAGTTATAAACTGCACTATCTCAGATACAATTAGTATTTTTTTTAAATTAAATCTATCAACTGTATACCCGATGAAGGGAAATAGGATCAGAGCGGTTACAGCTTCAAAAATTGTTGTAATTCCCATATTTACGAGTGATTTTGAATAATCATTGACGTTAAGTCAAGTTTTTAGAGTAACAAACGTAGAATTTTAATCTATTTATTTTAAGCACTTACCTTTTCAAATTGATTAGGTGTAAGATACCCTAAACTTTGATGGATTCGTTTTGAATTATAAAAGGCTTCGATGTACCAGAAAATACTCTGATAGGCTTCTTCAAAGTTCTTATATTTAAATTGATACACCCACTCTCTTTTTAAATGTCCATGCCAAGATTCAAGACTGGCATTATGATAAGGGTATCCCCTTCGACTGAAAGAGTGAGTCATCCCATAATACTTAAGCTACTCTTCATACTCTAGACTCGTATACTGGCTTCCTTGGTCAGAATGAAGAATAACAGCTTCTGGATAGTCTTGTGATTTAATGGCCTTATTTAAAGTTCTTTGCACTAATTCTACAGTCATTCGCTTGCCCAAATCCCAAGCAATGACTTTTTTAGTATAACGATCCATAATGGTTGAGAGATAAGCCCATCCTTGTTGAGTAGGAATATAAGTAATGTCGGTTGACCAAACCTTATTTTTCTTTGTAGGTTCAGTCTGTATGAGATTTTTTCGATTGATGTGATCACTTAGTGAGTATCCAGGCTTAAATTTCTTAATGACTACAGACTTGAGTTGAAGTTGCTTCATTAGCTTCTGTACCATTTTTAACCCGACTTTTTCCCCTTGTTTAAATAGAAGATGATGAATTTTAGGAGCACCATAGATTCCTCGGTTAGCATTGAAGAGTTGAGAAATTTTGAGTGACAGGTATTGTCTCCTTAATTGAGTTTTAGATGGATGTCGGTTAATTCGTTCATAATAACTTGATTCAGGAACATCAAGGAGTTGACAGCTTAGTCTGACATTGAGTGCTAAAGTTTGTATGGTTAGAGCCATATCCGCAGCACTCACTTCTTTTTCTCGGCGAATATGGTCAATACTTTTTTTAAGATGTCTCGTTCTTCCTTAACTTTAGCCAGTTGTCTTTTTAATTCTAGAAAATCAGCTTTAGAGACGGAGCTTTCATTAGATTTAGAGTAGAGGTCTATCCATTTATAAATTGTTGCAGGGGCCACGTCGTATTCTTTAGACAGCTGGGTGACGGATTGACCAGAATGATAGAAGGCGATAAGGGTTTCTTTAAATTCTTTTGAGTAGCGTTTTTGCATGTTTTTGTCCTTTGTCTAAATTATACAATAGTGACTCTAAGATTTAAGGATAACATCAATTCATCTTATTTCCTTACAAAAAGTGAAATAACTTTTTTAGAAAACTACCTTTATAATCTTAAAGAATGGGGACAATATGATATAGCAATTTTGGGACAATGTGCACAATTTTTAGATTTTATTCATCTTATAGAACTATCCGATCGAATGATCAATCCTTCACAAAATTCCATCAACATTCCCTATGTAAAGCAAGCTATAATTCAAACTGTTCTTAATATAATTAATATTTTTGTAGATGCAGGGTTATACACTCCAGCTAGAAAATTTATAAAATATCTTGAAAACATTAAAATTAACGATAACTATATGTTTGAAAAATTTACTTTAGTCTATAATACTGCACGCTATAATTATAAGATAGGCGACGAAGGTGCACTTGCTGTAATGAATGATTGTCGAAAATCCTTAGAATTCTGTAAATGCTTTAATACTTCAAATTGGATAGCCGAAGAAATAATCAGGATAAAAGATCAGAACTCAAAGAACAATTAACAAACTTTATCAAAGTAGTTAGCTCTATTCCAAAGTTTCCAAAATGAGTAGACTAACGTCAAATAGTTATACATAAAATGAGCTATATTTGGATTATAAAATTGAAGTTACGGATATTCTGACCAATTATACATCTATTGGTGAACCTTTTTTGACCATCACAGAACTTCTTAACCTCTTATATCCTAGTATTCAAACTAATATGAACAAATAAATCTTATTGCTTTAGATTTGAAACGTGAGGTTTTGAATAAGTTAAGCCTTTATGTAACTGTAGGGATGGCGACAATCCTCATTTTTCAATGGTATCTTGTTGTTTTATGTATTTTAAATTTTGCCCACTAAATTTTATTTTAGTTTCTATAATGCATTGTTATAAAGGAATCCAGTAATATTTCCATATCTAAAATATAGTTGAGCGATTACTTTTCCTTTCCCAGTTTTACCTTCTAAACCTTAGAAGATTCTTCACTAATTTCTTTCCCTATAATATAAAAAGATAGAGCAATATTTTTCTTGCTCTATCTTTTTATATTGTTAATTATTTTTTACTTTGTTTCCGCAATTTGTAGAACTGGTTTCTTTGAACTATAAGTGCTTAAGTTCTTAGCGAATGCTAGCAAAAGGGGATTAGTGTTATGTTTTTCGATCGCTTCCTGTGATTCCCAATTTTCTATCATCACAAATTCTAGCTGATTATCCGTAGATTCATAAAGAGAGTATTCCAGACATCCTTCATCCTTTTTGGAAGCTGAAATCAGACCTTCTATCTCTTTTAAGAATTGAGATTTTTTATCTTCTTTAATATAAAATTTAGCATTTACAATAATCATAATTTTTATTCCTTTTTATTTATTAATGTTTATTTTTCAATTTTTGGAAAAATAAATACTTGACGAGTCAATGATTGATAAGTCATATAATAAAATATTTTACTTGTTTTTGCAAATATTTTAGATTACACAGAATAAAAATTTATATGATTTCTTTATTTTTTCATTTAAATAAAAAGAACTGCCTTTAATGACAGTTTTTAAGTACTATTATAAAATTAGATATGATTAAATTTCCATAAAAGCATAATAGTTACCCGAAGGGCTTTGGAAATTAAATGCTTTTTTCCCGTTAGCATCCATCAAGTCGCTTGTTGTAGGAGTAATTTTCTTTAATTTTTCATTCATCTCTTCTATATTATCTACTGTGAATAGTAATGAAGGTTTATCATTCGCAACTTCGGGTGAGACTTTTTTTATAAACTCGATATCCCAAATTTGTAAAAAAGCATTGCCATCTGATAGCGGTGCAATTACAACTGAATCTGAGTTTTCCATCTTATGTCTTTCAATTTCTAAAAAACCGATTGACCTGAAAAAATCTACTTCTTTTTCTACTTCTTTTACATAAAGATTTACACAGATATTAAAAGCCATATTTATTTTCCTTTTTTCCTTTAACACTATCATTATATCGCTAAAATATTTAATCTATCCACTAACTTCTTTTAGCTCCCTAGCTTACAAATTCTTTATCTAGATAAGGAAAATAGAAATTAGTTTTCTAAGCTTTGTAGCTCTTTTAATGCAGGTTTTGGTATTTCTTTCTCTTGGACCTCATTCCAGTTTGTTACACCTTTATGCTTGTTATAAGTCAGTTCTAAATAGGCTTGGTTTCTTAAATTATGACTAGCCATAAACTTTACTAACTTTTTATCTCCTTTTGAATTGAAAGAATCAAGTTTGTAGTGATAAATTACCATTGGTGTATGATCATCAGCAGTCGTCTCTTCCCGCTCACCATTAACTAATATTTGAACATAGTAACTTTCCCCACCATAATTCATTTTATAATATGTATATCCAGAAGCGATTATCATAACCATAATAGCTAACAATCCTACTAATACTTTCTTCACAATATATTCTCCTTTATTTTATACCCTTATTATATCAAGGAGCTGGATTAATAAGCTTACAATTTTGAAAGCATACGAATGTTGTTTTATATAAGAATAAAAAGGAAATTACTAAAATTATGGGCCTTTATGATTGAGAACTTAGTCTACAAGCCCTTTTTACCAATAAAAGGAACAAACTTCGGGGTAGTTTTTGCATATTCTTTAAAATCTTCACGATTCTTATATTTTTTTTCAAGAATTGGTACACCAGATACAAATAAAAGGAGACTAGTAATCAATAGTGGACTAATAACCAACCAAAGCGTTGATAAAGTCGTCAAAGAGATTAAGAATATTCCCCACCAACACATTGACTCGCCAAAATAATTAGGATGTCGTGTTAGTGACCACAGGCCACTAGTCAATAGTTTTCCTTTATTTTGGGGTAGTTTTTTAAAGACTTCTAACTGACGATCTCCAAAAACTTCAAAGATAAAGCCAAATATCCAAATTATTATACCTAAAATTTGCCACCAATAAAATTGAGAATTAACATTTGAATTGACTTGAATAATTGGGAGTGAAATAATGATTAACAAAAGATATTGCACCATAAATACCGTTAGAAAAGCTTTCAATTTTGGAAAATTATTGCCCCACCTTTTACGCATATTTGTATAGCGATAATCCTCGGGTTTATTCCAATTTCGTCTTCCTAAATGAATTGCTAAACGTACTCCCCATAATATGACTAATACTAAGATTAGGCTATTTTGAATCGTAATTCTCGGAGAAAATAAATAAGAGACCACAGCTGTAAGAACAAATCCTCCGCCCCAAGCAATATCTATCAATCCGTAATTCTTCTTAGATGTCGCAATAAGAAACCAACAGATGAAATAAAGTAATAAAGTTACCAAAACGGCTATATAATTCATTTGACCTCCTTTAATAGTCCGGCAATTGCTAAACTTCCAATCCCTGCAGAAATTCCAATTGCTGCTGAACTGTCTATAATTTCACAGTTTTTAGTAGTTTTTTCTTTCAATAGTTCATTTATCTTTAAGGCTGATTCTTTGGATAAAACATGTGTCAAAGCTAATTCTTCGATTTGTCCTTCTTTTGACAATAGGTTAATTTTTTTCAAAATTTTATCCATACTCTTATTTTGACTAAAAGAAGCACCAATCAGCTTTCCGTTTCCTCTTTTATCAAGACTAATAATTGGATGCATTGAAAGTTTTTGTGCGGTTTCTCCCAAAATTTTTGGAATTCTTCCCGAATTTATCATTGGCGATAAATCTTCTACTGCCACATAAATAAATATCCGGTCAGTTATTTTTTCTGTTTCATTAAGTACTGATTCAATAGAACGCTCTTCACTAATCAATTTGGCAACTTGTTTAACTAGTAGTCCTTGAGCCACTGAATTTAATTTGGAATCTATAAGATGTACTCGGTTTTCTAAGGATTTCTTTGCTGTAATTCTTTGGTTGAGAAGTTGATAAGTGCCACTTAGTTTTGAAGAAACTGAAATCACGATGATATGTTCATATTTTCCTTCTAAAAAGGAGAAAAGCGAATCAACAGATTGAATGCTTGGTTGAGAAGTTGTCATTTTTAAATTCTTATTATACTTTTCTGAAAAAATTTGAGGATTGATTGTAAGTTTATCTAAAAAGGCTTGCTCACCTACTGAAACATTCAAAGGTAAAACAAAAATTTGATTTTCAAGTATAAAATCAGCAGATAGATCGGCAACAGAATCTGTGACAATAGCAATGGATGATTTTCTATTTTGTGATATTTCATATTGTAATTGCATATCATCAACTTTTTGATAGATAATTGTTCCTGTTTTTTCTAACAGTGCTAATATATTTTCCGGATGGTTAGTATGGATATGAATCTTTATTTGTTTTTTATTTCCAGCAATAACTAAAGAATCTCCCCATTTCCTTAGTGATTCTTTTAAGTCCTTTTCTTGTTTTAGGGGTTCTTTGATAATAAATTCTGAACAATACCTATTTTTAGGTGCTTCAGATATAAAGTGTTCTTTAATATCTTCTGTATTTAATTCTTTTATGCTGGGGATAAGTCCTTCTTGTATCTTACTTACTTTTTCTCCACAGTAAGCGTCAGTAAAACCAGATATAAAGTAGTAAAAACCCTTCGCTCCAGAGTCAACGAGTTTATTCTTTTTTAAAATTAACATCTGAAATTGTGTTTCCTTAAGAGCTTTCCAAGCTTCTCCTTTTGCTTCTAGCAAGGCTTTTTCAAAAGATGTACTTTCTTTAAAAGTAATCAGTAATACTTCTGCCCATCTTTTCATAACTGATAAAATCGTTCCTTCTTTGGGCTCAATCAAAGAATCATAGGCGCTCTTTACTGCTCTGTTGAAAGCTAAAACAAGTATCTCTAAGTTAGTTTCATATACACTATAATAATCTGAAACGGCATTTAAGTACTGGGCAAAAATAATTCCAGAATTTCCCCGAGCCCCAATGAGTGCTGCCGAAGCTACTTCATCAAATAAAAGGTTCGTTGAATAATTATTATTAGATAAATTATCAATAATGGTTTGCATTAAAGATGCTAAATTACTCCCTGTATCCCCATCGGCAACTGGAAATACATTTATTTTGTTTAGTTCATCCTTTCCGTTAATAACCTTTTGCGCTCCTGCTATGATACTTTCTAGTAGACGGTCTTCAGATTTTACCTTTTCCATTCTTTATCCTTCCATAAACTTTGTAATCACAAGAAATGAAAGACTTGCACTCAAAGAGCTTACAAAAGTCCCCCAAATAATATCAATTATTGTTACCATTAGTGACCAGTCTTTAATTGATGCCAAATTTGTTAAATCGTATGTAGAATAACATACTAATCCTAGTAGAGCACCACTCAGTAAGACGTAAGTTATACTATTTTTTTCAAGTCCGGGCATTAATACAAAAAATGTTAGTGCTCCTAGATAAATAATATAGAAGATAATGGCCGGAATAACTTTAAAATCTCCCATCAAGTTACCAATATTTGGCTGATAGATTTTTTTATTTGCAAAAAAGAGCCAGCAAATATCTAAAATTAAAAAAATTACTCCACTTATAATAAAGGGTTTAATAAAATTCATTATTCTTCTCCAATCTATAGCTTTCAGTTTTACAGATGTATATACTTATAAATATCAAAATTTTTATGTTATATAATCATTATTTATTGCCCAAACCATCAGATTCTCCTCAAATTATTTAGTTCAAGATAGCAACTGATATACTCAAATATGTTGCGAAAATAATCCAAATAAAATAAGGAATTAGAAGGAATGCAGACCACTTATTAATTTTTGAAAATTTAATGACGCAGAGATAAACAATAAAATCTAGTAAGAGAATAATAATAACTCCTAACCAAAAATAGCCTTTGAAAAAAATAATACTCCAAATAAAGTTTAAGATAAGTTGTATTCCAAAATAGAATAAAGCATTTTGTCCCTCACTTCTTTGAGTTTTCAGCTTATAAAAAATCAAATAGGCGGAAATGGCGATAAGAGCATATAATACAGGCCAAACAATCCCAAAAAGATAGTCTGGTGGAGCTAGGGGTGGGAGTTTAAGATTATTATAAATCCCCTTGATATCCCCCGCCAAGAGGCCAGATAGGCCACCAATTAGTTCAATTCCTACAATAAATAATATTAGTTGTCCCAATGCTTTTAGTTTTTTACTAGTCATAATTTCTCTCCCTTTTAATATACATGAGTTCTTTTGATTACTATACTTATATTATTACATAAATAGTGAGTCAAGCTGTCTTATTCGCTTGATAACTTTATAACTTAGTATAATCATCTTTAATTTGTTAAAAAATAAAAATGTCACTGGAAAAATTTCCAGTAACATTTTATAAGAGTTATTTTTAGTAGTTTTTATTATTTGTAAGGGAATATCTGTGAGGGAATTGAACCACTCGTAATGTAGCTTTTAAGGACTTTATCAGCATCTCGTTTTTCTTTTATTACACTTACAAATTTAGCTTTTGCATCAAATTTTTGATAATCTTCATCATTAAGAATCAATAGCTTAGAAGTAGCACTGTATTCTCCTAGAACAATATATTTTGTACTTTTAGGTTTCACTGACTGTCCTTTATCATCAGTTATTGTTTTATCTTCCTTTCCTGTCCACAAAGCTGGCTCGGCTGATAAGTTTTCTACTGTCTTAAATTTAAACTTGTCTCCTTTTTTGGTTACGTTATTAAAAACTTTTTCATTTATTAATTTATTAGCAGCTTGAGTATTCAAGACTAAGACATCTGATTTTGAACTGTATTTACCTTCTACAGTTAAACTTTTATCAATATATTTTTTATTATTCTCTAATATAGTATCTGCTTCATCCTTATTATCACTATACATGATTATACCGTGAACATGAGCAAAATTTTTTTTGAAAAAGTCATAACCGAGAAATCCGGTAATGGCAATTGGTACTATGATAATTAGCGCTATTAGTATTTTCTTCATTCTATATCTTTCCTTTTTTTCTTTTTACAATTTAGCTACTCCTTCATTCTAACATCAAGTCCGATGCCTCCTTCTTACATTTTTGTAATGAAAAAATGAGTACTAAAAACCTCAAGAAAGAGATTCTTTCTTGAGGTTTGCTAACTTTTTTAAATAGGAAGAAGGGAAATAATGATGAATAGTAAGACACCTCCCAATACACTAAAAAGAATAATTTTTCTATGTAGAAGTAATGCGATATATTCACGAATTAAGGCCGTAGGTAAGAAATAAAGTGCTGTGGGTGCCCCTACTCCTTGGGCTTTTAATTTTACTCTTTGCGCATATAAACTTCCTCTGAGAACATGATAATTATTGGTTGAAAAAATGATTGAAGGGGGCATTTCTTTATCTGACCAATCCTCATTAATTATCCTTTTAGAAAATAACATGTTCTCATAAGTAGTGGTGGATTTATCTTCAAAAAGAATTTGATGATTAGGAATGTTTTGTGAGTGGAGGTATTTTCGCATGGCGAAGGCTTCTGATACAGGCTCATCCGCCCCCTGTCCGCCACTAACAACAAATTTGGCTGTAGGATTTTTCTGGTAATATTCAATTCCTTTGTCCAATCGACTCTTTAACAAGGGTGGAACTTCTTCACTTCTAACACCTGAACCCAAAATGATAATATAATCTATCTTTTTTTGTAAAGGAATCATTTGGCTCATCCATGAATATAAAATATAGGCTGCAAACAAAAAACAGAGAATTATATCAATAAGTAAAATATAAAGAAGAATGTACCAGATTATTTGTGGTATTGTTTTTGTTGAAAATGTGAATAACATAAAGAGTGCTGGAAAGGCAATAAGCAAATTTAAGCCAAATAGAGCAGATAATTTTGCAGTGGCACTTTTACCTTCTTTAGTTCTCATTGTTTTTGAGTTAAAAATGAAATATCCACAGACCAATAAAAATATTAAGGGAAGGATTCCATAAGCAATGATCAAGGTTGCAAAATCACCCGACGGAAGATAAAGATAAATAAGGTATAATAATTCAAAAAACAGAGAGGCTAGGCTCAATATCAAACCTGAGGCTAAAAAAATTCCTCCTATTATACTTCGTTTATTGATTTTTAATCTTAGCAGGCCAATTAGCATGATAATCAGGGAAATTATTAAAAAAGCCATTCAAACTCCTTGGGTTTAATCTATTCTATTATAACATAGCCTTCTATCCTAATCTCTTCACGTGTATTAAAAAAATCCTACTGTTCAAATGTGAGATTTTTGATTATTAACCCAAATGCATAAAAAGAATTGGATATTGATTTCCTTGTTCGTCAATTGGATTTCTTTTATAAACTTTAAAGCCTAAATGCTCATAAAATCCTTTGGCTTGCGGATTTTGCTCATTCACTACAAGTTCATTTACCGAATAGTTTTTTATTGCTTCTTCAAGCAACTTTCTACCGAGTCCTTTTTTCATGCGATTAGGGCTAATAAACAACATTTCAAGTTTCTCACCAACAATTCCCATAAAAGCAATTGGTTTTTCATTATCGTCAAATTCCACAATTAAATGTTCGATAGCTTTAAGAGCTTGCGGGACATATTGTTTTATATCTTCAATTTCTTTAACTGACAGAAAAGAATGTGTTTCTTTAACTGAATTTTCCCATAAACTTATCAATTCTTCTATGAGTTCTTTATTTCTCATATCTTTATTTATTTCTTTCATTTTAATCCTTTCTTATTTGAAAAACTTTTTTAATAGTGAATCAAAATTTCTAAATAGTGATTCTGAAAATAGTGAGAGTAAGGCAACCAGAACAAAACTATCCAAAGAAATTTTGCTGATAGAGAAGAGGGAATTGAACATGAAACCTGAGATAATTATCCCAACAATATTAAAAATGATAATTCCCATTTTAAAACGGTTGAGTGGTGCACTGATTTTAGTTAAAATCATAAATCCAACAACAGCTAGTAAGATAACTGCTGAAGTTGAAATTTCTGATGCCGTCAATTTGAAGGCAGCTCCAGCAATAACGACTCCTAAAACGGCCGTAATTTCAGTCAAGCTGGCTGGTAATGCTTTTAAGATAACATTTTTAATAAAATCTTTTTCAATTCGTTTGTCATTTTCTTCTAAAGAGAGTAAGAATCCCGGAATCCCAATGGTGAATAAACTGATAAGTGAAAGTTGTGAAGCTTGTAAGGGATAGGTGAAGACAAAGATTGCTGAGATAATTGCCAAGATGATTGAAAAGAGATTTTTTACAAGGAAAAGAATGGCTGAACGTTGGACGTTATTGACGACTCGACGTCCTTCTGTGACTACTTGTGTCATATGCCCAAAATCTGAATCTAATAAGACAACTTGTGCAACTTGGGTCGCGGCATCACTTCCGGAAGCCATGGCAATGCTACAATCAGCACTTTTCATGGCTAAAATATCATTAACACCATCTCCGGTCATTGCGACAGTATGATCTTTACGTTTGAGGGCTTGAACGAGACGGCGTTTTTGGTCAGGTGTCACACGCCCAAAAACAGTATATGATTCAACCGCTTGGTCTAAATCTTCTTTCGTTTTCAATAAATTTGCATCAATGAAACGTTCAGCTCCAGTAATTCCTGCTCTTTTTGCAACTGCCGACACGGTTTGAGGGTTATCACCTGAAATAACTTTGATATTGACTCCTTGCTCTGCAAAGTAGTTAAAGGTCGATTTAGCATTTTCTCTGATGGGATTGGCTAACACAACGTAGCCAAGTGCGTAAGCCCCCAAATTAAGTTGGTCATAAATTTTTTCTTTTGTTCCCGCTAAAACTAGGACACGAAAGCCTTCTTCTAAGAGATGATTGATTTCAGAGCTAATTTTTTCATAAGTTTTCCCTAAAACAATTTCTGGTGCTCCTAAAAGATAACTTTCATTTTCAAAACAAACAGCACTATATTTTACTTTTGATGAAAATGGAATAATTTTTTTAACGCCGGTCATTTGATTTTGAAGGTCACCTTTTGCAAGCATAAACTCTCGAATTGCCTTCATGGTATCATTGTCATCAGTATTTGCTGAGATGTAGTCAGATAAAAGAGACATAAATTTCGCTTCGCTTATGTTACTACTTGGGCTAACAAATACTTGCTCAACTGACATTCTGGGTTCTGTGATTGTTCCTGTTTTATCAACACATAGAACGTCTACACGCGCTAAGGACTCAATACTTTTCATATTGTGCAATAGCACTTGATTACGAGCCAATTTCACACTACTGAGCGTTAAGGCAATGGTTGTTAAAAGATACAACCCCTCTGGAATCATTCCGATAACCGCTGCCACCATTGCTACAACACTGGTTTGAAGTGTATTATGATTGACAAAGTAATTTTGGGTAAATAAAATGACTGCTATCGGAAGAATAATAAAGCTGACCCACTTTAATAATTTATTGAGGGCCCGTAACATCTCAGAGTCTTCGCCATGGTCAACCAATTTGGCTTGTTCTGTTAATTTGGAAATGTAGGAATCTTTTCCGACTTTTTCCAAAATGACTTTGGCTTCTCCTGACACAACAAAACTTCCTGACAGAAGTTTGTTATCAACATTTTTTTCAATTTCGTCAGCTTCACCTGTCAAAAGTGATTCATTGACAAAAATACTTCCTTCGACAATGCGAGCGTCAGCGACAATTTGATTTCCTGTTTTAAGAATAATAATATCTTCTTCAACCAAATCATTTGAAGCAATTTTTTCTTGTTGACCATTCCTTATCACTGTGGATTGCGGAGCGTGCAGGAGAGTCATTTGGTCCAAATATCGTTTGGCTTTGATTTCTTGATAAATTCCGACAATTGTATTAATGACAATTATTGGAAGGAAAATAAGCTGATTCCATGCTTGAACTAAACTGATTAGAATCGCAATGACTGCAAATATTAAGTTGAAAAATGTAAAAGTATTTCGTTTTACAATTTCCCAAACAGGACGATCCGTCTCATCTATATTTTTATTTATCTTCCCTTGGCGAATCCGTTCTTCAACCTCAAAACTTGTTAATCCTTTTAAAGACATATTTTTTACTCTCTATTTCTTCTCAATTTCAATTTTTGATTTCAATTATATAGTATTTTTAAGAATACTTTGTTCTATCTTAACATAGTTCTGAGAAGTCCTGCAAACGGTAAAAATGTTATTTTTGATTCGTTAAACTTTTTTCTATTTAAATATGATAAAATATGCTCATAATCATATAGAAAAGAGAATTTATTATGCCATATGTCCATGTTGAACTTTTTGAAGGTCGTACAGTTGAGCAAAAAGCTATAATTGCTAAAGAAATTACTGAATCAATTTCTAAACATGCTGGAGCACCTACTTCAGCAATTCATGTCATCTTTAATGACCTTCCAGAAGGAATGCTCTATCAAGGCGGAGAAATGAAAAAGAAGAAATAAGTTTTCATTTGAGCCAATCAAAGCTGTCAGTAATTGATGGCTTTTTTATTTAAGCTGTCAGTAAATTTTTAGTAAATAAACTTCTCTTGAAAAAATATTTTTATTAGGATAAAATGAAAGCAACTCTAAAAGAAACTGGTGAAAAATGAAAGTTTTGATTACTTCTGGTGGAACAACGGAACCTATTGACAACGTTCGTGGCATCAGTAATTTTGCAACAGGAAGTCTCGGAAAAGTGACTGCTGAAAATTTTTTAAATGCTGGTCATGAAGTCTATTTATTAGCTGGACTTCAGGCTAAACTTCCTGAATTTACTGACAGACTGACCTATATTCCGATTGAAGGAACTCATGACCTTTATGAACAGATGAAAAACTTAGTCCCTGACATGGATGTTGTTATCCATAGTATGGCTGTCAGTGATTATCGTCCTATTTATATGACAGGTCTTGAAAATTTTACTGACAAGTTTTCTAAAGAGGAGCTTTTAAATTTTCGTCCTGAAAAAGTTGGGAAAATTTCTTCAAAATCTGATTATCAAATCATGCTCCTAGAAAAAACACCAAAAATTATTTCTTATATTAAAGAATGGAATCCAAATGTTTTACTTTTTGGTTTTAAATTATTGGTTGGTGTAGAAAAATCTGAGCTTCTTTCTGTGGCCAGAGAAAAGTTACTGACAAATCATGCTGATTTTATTTTAGCGAATGATTTAGAAAATATTCATGGAAATGATCATCAAGCATTTTTGGTCAGTAAAAATCATGAAATTACTTTAAAAACAAAGGCTGAAATTGCTGACAGACTTTTAAAAACCTCGGAGGAATTAAAAAATGACTAAAATTACACTTGCGGTAACAGGTTCAATTGCAGCTTACAAAGCAGCAGATTTAACTTCTTTACTGACAAAAGAGGGACATGATGTGACAGTTTTAATGACAAAAAGCGCTACTCAGTTCATCACTCCTTTAACTCTACAAGTTTTGTCCAAAAATAAGGTTCACTTGGATATTATGGACGAAGAACGTCCTGAATTGGTTAATCATATTGATTTAGCTAAAAATACTGAGCTTTTCCTTGTGGCACCTGCAACTGCTGATACAATTAGCCGTTTGGCGCAGGGCCGAGCTGATGATATTGTCACTTCTGTAGCCCTTGCTCTTGAACCTTCTGTACCAAAATATTTTGCCCCTGCAATGAATACTAAAATGTATCAACATCCTTTGACGCAAAAAAACATTGAGATTCTTAAGAAAATAGATTATAATATGATTCAACCGAAAAAATCTTTGCTCGCTTGTGGAGATTTTGGTGAGGGAGCACTCGCCGACTTACCTGATATTCTATCGGATTTAAAAAATTCTTTATAAAATAAATGAGGTATTTATGAAAAAATCAAAAGCGTCTGATGTGGCAATCTTGTCCATTTTTATTGCAATTATGGTCGTTGTCCAACTTTTGAGTCAAATTATCTATAGCGTTTGGCCTTTACCAATCGTTCCAACTTTGCTCCATATTCCAGTAATCATTGGTTCAATTGTTCTTGGAGTTCGTAAAGGAGCATTTCTGGGTCTAGTGATGGGATTGATTAGTGTTATTAATTCAACAATCGTAACCCTACCTTCTAGCTTTATGTTTAGTCCCTTACAGCCTGTTCCTGGAACAAATCATGGTTCTATCTGGGCATTGGTTATTGCCATCGTTCCGCGTGTTCTAGTCGGAATTCTTCCTGCCCTCGTTTATCGTTTGGCACAAAATCGTTTTGGAGCTGGTTTAGCCGCTTTTGTTGGAACAGCAACTAATACACTTCTGGTTTTAAGTTTCATCTTCCTCTTCTTTCATGATGTAACCAAACAAACCTTCGGAGCTTTGCTTGCTTCAATTATCACAGGAAATTCTATTGCAGAAGTGATCATCGCTGTGATTTTAACAATGGCAATTGTCCCTGCTTTAAGTAAAGCAAGAGGCAATTCATAATTGAAAAAAAAACAATCTATTTTTATTAGATTGTTTTTTTTATTAAAAAAATGTTATAATGTAAGCGTTGATAAGAAAAAAATAGGAGAAAACTTATGAAAAAAATATTAAGTTTCGACATTGACAACACACTCAATGAACCAAAAATGCCGATTTTCCCTGAGATGGCTGAATTGTTGGCTACTTTGTCTCAAAAATATATCATTGCACCAATTTCTGGTCAAAAATATGATCAATTTTTGATTCAAATTATTAATAATTTGCCTGAATCTGCAAATCTGGATAATTTCCATTTGTTTGTTGCCCAAGGGACTCAATATTATGCTCACAAAGATGGCGAATGGAAACAGGTCTTCAATTACGCTTTAACTGATGAACAAGCTAACGCAATTATGGGTGCACTTGAAAAAGCTGCTAAAGAGCTTGGACATTGGGATGAATCTGTTCTTGCCCCTGGTGATGAAATTAATGAAAATCGTGAATCGATGATTGCTTACTCAGCAATCGGTCAAAAAGCTGGTGTTGAAGCTAAACAAGCTTGGGACCCAGACATGACAAAACGTAATGAAATTGCTAAATTGGCTAGTCAATATGCTCCAGAATTTGAATTTGAAGTTGCTGGAACAACAACTATTAACGGTTTTGTTCCAGGTCAAAATAAAGAATTTGGGATGAATCATTTGATGGAAGAACTTAATGTTACTAAAGAAGAAATTCTTTACTTTGGTGACATGACTCAACCTGGCGGAAATGATTACCCTGTTGTTCAAATGGGAATTGAAACAATCACTGTTCGTGACTGGAAAGAAACTGCAGCTATTCTAAAAGCAATTATTGCGATGGAAGAAGCTTAATTTTCCACTGATAAAAAGCTGTCACTACTGACAGCTTTTTTCTTTTGCTGACAGAAAATATTATTGAAGATTTTAAACTACAGAATGGCTTTTCATCCTTTAGTCCTATTGAAATTCATCTGAATTTTAGGTAAAATAGATGAGTATGTTTAATTTATAGAAGGTGAACTTATATTGAAAAATTTGAAAAAGAAATTAACATTGACTGGTTTAATGACAGCCGGATTGTTATTCCTATCTGGCTGTGTTCAAACACACGTTGTTGATGGAGTCCGCGTTCCAACCGAAGCAGCTACTCATGGAATTACCTATAATTTTTTGGTTCGTCCAATGTCTGCTTTTGTTGACTTATTCGCTAATAACTTGCACATGGGTTATGGTTGGGGAATTATTTTTGTTACTCTGATTATCCGTTTTCTCATCTTGCCTTTAGGTTTGAATCAAGCCTACAAATCAACTTATATGCAAGAAAAAATGGCTTATCTTGCTCCTGGATTTGCTCCTTTGCAAGAACGACTCAAAAAAGCACAAACTCCTGAAGAAAAAATGGCAGCTCAACAAGCATTGATGGCAGCCCAAAAAGATAATGGAATTAACATGCTTTCATCAATTGGTTGCTTACCAATGTTGATTCAATGGCCTTTCTTTATCGCTCTTTATAATGCTGCAGCCTATACAACGGGAATTTCAAGTTCAACATTTTATGGGATTCCTTTAGGACATCCAAGTGTGGTCTTGGTTATTATCTCTGGGGTGCTTTACTTCATCCAAACCTGGATTTCAACTTTGTCAATGACCCCTGAACAAAAGAAATCAGGAATGGCAATGTTGATTATGAGTCCGGCAATGATTGTTGTCTTCTCATTCATGTCACCTGCTGGAGTAGCACTTTATTGGGCAGTTGGTGGTTTTGTTATTGTTATCCAACAAATCATCATTACCTTCATCATGAAACCAAGAATGCGCCGTCGTATTGATGAAGAATTTACAAAAAATCCTCCAAAAATCAATAATGAAGGTCTCAAAGATGTTACACCTACTTCTGTTCAAGAAAATTTCAAAGAAATCACAAGTGAACGCAATGAAAAGGAACGTAAATCTGGCGGACGAAATGCTGGTAAACAAAATCGTAAGTAATTTTTACTGACAAGATATAAAAAAATAAAAAGTCACTGATAAAATTTCTGTCAGTGATTTTTTTATTTATTGAATCAATAATTTCTTGTTCAGATTAAAATGAGAGTTCTGTCAGTAACTTTTCTTATATATTATAGCGTGTATGCTTAAAAAATATCAACATTCCTCCAGTAAGAATAATTAAAAGATAAGTCACAAATAGCACTAAAATAAATAAAGGAGAGATTTGGGTCATTGAAAGAGGTGGCACACCTAGATGGTTACCAAATGGTGCAAAAATATTTAATGTCATATTACTCCAATCGAAGCAACCAGTATTTGGTAAGATAAATAAATAAATCATAAAAGCACTCCCTATCAGGTTTGCTCGTTTACTGGCTAAAGTTAACGCAAAACACATCATTGCTAATGCTAATCCAATCATAAAGCTAAAAAATAGTAAATAAAAACTATCTGAATTAATAAGGGGATACAATGATTGCCCATATTCTCCAGCATTTTCAGACTTAAAGAATAAGTGTAAAATTTCACCAGAACAAGCTGCCAAACTAAAAATAAGCAAATACATTACAATTAATGATACAACTAATCCAACAGATTTTCCTAATAAAATTATCTTCCAACTCTGTTGCCCAAGTCTCCTTTTGAAGGTTCCAAATTTATAATCATAGTTTGCAACAAGTACTCCAAAGAAACCAGCAAGTAAAGAAATAATTGTCATACCATAAGCTTTAAATATGAATTGTGGAAATCCCACAAAACTGATTGCTTGGTTGGCTTGATTTAATTGCTCATAATCATAGCGAGTGGCATTATTAAGTATAGATTGATTGCCATTATTAGAAATAGAATAATCTTTATGAATATTTTTTTGAAAATTAATATCTGATTGTTTGTCCTCCATAAAAAGACTCTCAGCTCCTTTTAAATTAAGGATTGCTTGGAATGTGCCTAAAATCAATAAGCCGATTATTATTCCAAAAATTACTAGATAAATTTTGGATTTGGTAAGATAGAAAAGCTCTTTAATTAAAGTTATTTTCATAAATTTTTTTCAAACCTCCTTTATCCACCTTTAAAATTTTTTTATTTTTTATCACATATAAATCATCAATAATCTCTTCATAAAACTCAAATTGATGACCTGTTAATAAAATAATTTTCTCGTTTTTTGACCTGATAAGGTCTTCCTTAAGAATATTTAAACTCTCATAATCCAATCCATTTGTCACTTCATCCATCATCGTTAAAGAAGGTTCTAATAAGTTCCATATAATCAATGATAATCTTTTCCCTTCACCAAGAGAATAGGTTGATACCCGTTTTGACAGTCTTTCTTCTGAAAGATACCGTTGAGCTCTCTTTTCAATTGTCAATTTAGAATATCTAAAATTTGTAAAAAAAAGAATATTGTCCATTCCAGTTAGATTTTTATAGAGTTCTAAATTATCAAATAGGACATATGTATCATTATTTTTAGCTGAATTATTTATAAGGCCTTGGCTCGCATGCAGACTTCCTAAAATAAGTTTCAATAGTGTTGTCTTCCCTCTACCGTTTGGTGCCATAATAAACGAGATTTTACCCTCTGTGAAAGAAACCGTTGTATTCTCAAAAATATTTTGTGTTTTGAAATTAAAAGATAAATTTTGAATGTCAATTTCCATTTATTCTCCTTTATAAAAAATATGTACACAACTAAATTTTAATCATGTACATATTTTCACTAATATTATCAATTAAATGTAGAATAGGTCCATTGACCATTTCCAAGAATAGTTGTCCGTATATACTTATTAAAACTAACTCCCACATGTCCAAATTTTCCAGCATTTATACCTGAGCCCACAGTATATTTTCCTTGATAAATTCGTCCCCAAGAACCATTTTTATTAATAAGTGAAATTCCATTTTGAGTGACCCAGTTTGTCGGAGTAAAGCTATGAGCACTCTGAAAAGCTGTAGCTGTACTAATCGCTTTTCCATTATACTGAAAATAGACACGATCCGCCATTGTGATAATATTTAAAACAGAAATAGAAGCATTAGTTGTTTTAGTTGCCGCATTTACAGCCGGACTTAGAGCACCTGATATTCCCAGGGTGACTGCGAGAGTTACAAGAGTTTTCTTCATGAGTTTCATATTTATACCTCCATATTAAATAATTAAATTGACATTTCTTCTTTAATCCAATTTTTCTACAAAAGCAAGAGATAATCCACTATATTCAAAAATATTCTGGATAATAACAATCATTCGTTAAGATAATGATAGCGCTTTAATTGATTTGCTTCAATATATTTTTTGTTAACATTAAGTTTCTTTTGTATTACTTGAGGTCAAAAAAATACTGATTATTTTTATCAATCTCGATAAAAATAATCAGTATTTTTCTCTTTATTCTTATGTTAAATGAACACCTTTATCAACATAAACAATATCACCAATGACCCCTGAGGCAAGCGGGCTAACAAGGAAAGCGGCAGTTTGACCAACTTCATCAATTGTTACACCAACACCATCAGCTGTACGGCTGTCAGATTCTTTAATCAAATCTTTGTAACCTGAAACTCCAGAAACCGCAAGTGTTTTAATTGCTCCTGCAGAAATTCCGTTCACATGAACACCTACATGTGCCATTTCAGCAGCAAGATAACGAACTGTAGATTCAAGAGCTGCTTTAGCAATTCCCATAACATTGTAGTTAGGAATGGCACGAACTGAACCCATGTAAGTCAAAGTTACGATACCAGAACCTTTTTTAAGCAATGGTTTTGCTGCTTTAGCAACAGCAAGCAAGCTGTAAGCTGAAATATCTTGAGCAAGGGCATAACCATCGCGAGAGATATCTGTAACATTCCCACCAAGCTCTTCTTTTTTAGAGTAAGCAATGGCATGAACAAGTCCGTCAATTTTACCGACACGTGCCTCAATTGTACCAAAAGCACGGCGAATAGATTCATCAGAAGTTACATCACATTCAATGAGCAAATCTTCTGGTTCAGCCAATTTAGCTAATTGTTTTTCCATTCGTTCATTTTGGTAAGTATAAATTAATGTTGCACCTTGATCTTTCATTGCTTTAGCACAGCCCCGAGCAATAGATTTATTGTTAGCAACACCCATGATAACAATTTTTTTACCTTCTAAAAACATAAATAAAATAAGTCCTTTTCTTTAAAATAATCAGGTTTAAGCGACTAGCAAATAAAAAAAAATAAATTTAATCACTTTACCTTTACAAGTCATATAAAAAAGTTGACACTCTCACAAGAAATTGATAATATTAATTGTAAAAGGTTTTGTATATCAAAATACTTGATACATAAAATTTTAACTTAAAAATGTTGAACTGTCAAGTTAGAGTGATGGCTCTTTTTCCCTGATTACTCGGGCTTTTCATTAATTTTTAATAAGAAAAGGAATAAAAAATGACTAAAAAATACGCTATGACTGCTACAGAAGTGATGGAAGTTATTCCGAACCGCTATCCTATCATGTTTATTGACTACGTTGATGAAATTTCTGAAAATAAAATTGTTGCAACGAAAAATGTAACGATTAACGAAGAAGTTTTTAATGGACATTTCCCTGGTAATCCAACTTTCCCTGGTGTTTTGATTCTTGAATCACTCGCTCAAGCTGGTTCAATTTTGATTCTCAAAAAAGAAGAATTTCAAGGAAAAATGGCTTATATTGGTGGAATTGATAAAGCAAAATTCCGTCAAAAAGTCACTCCTGGTGATGTAATGAAACTTGAATTTGAAATTACAAAATTCCGTGGAAAAGTAGGAACTGCTGATGCCGCAGCTTATGTTGATGGTAAAAAAGTAACCACTTGTCAGTTCACTTTCATCGTTGATGAAGCAGCTGAACAAACAAACTAAAAAAAATTTACTGACAGTCTTTGTCAGTAAATTTTTTTATTATATACAGGATTTGTCAGTAAATATCTTAACTCTCCTGCATTTTTTTAATAAAGGATTGTAAAATTTCAATATGTTCTTCCAACTTTTCAAGAATAATAGATTCATTTGCAATGTGGCATTGTTCATGCTGTCCTGGTCCAAAAACAACCGTTCTAATCCCAACATTTTCAAAAAATCCTTGATCATTAGAACCCGAAGCCGCCGTTGTTTTCGCGCCAGATAAGTCTGTCAGTAACTGAATGAATGGAGCTTGATTATCGGTCAAAGTTGATAAAACAGGTGTCACAATATCTTCATAAGTAAAATGATACTGCACAGCTAACTCACTCATGACTTGCTCAAATACCTCTTCCAATTCAGGAGTTAAACGACAGTCAACCACAAGTTCAGCGAAGTCGGCTGTTTTATTAGGAGAATTTTCATCCCCAGAGAGAATTGATGTCACTACAAAAGTTGGCAGACCAAGCTGACTATTTTTGTAAATTTTCAAGTCTTCAACGATTTGCTCAATATTTTCTAGAAAATAAGTAACCGCCCCTAAAGCGCTTTGCTGAAAATGTTCTTGTACCGAAGCATGACCAGCCTTCCCAGAAAAATGTAGCTTCATAAAATGATTTCCACGTTGCCCAATATAAATCTTCTCTAAATCAGTTGGTTCTGCAATAATGCAACAAGCTGAGTCATAGCTCCAATTTTCACTAAAATAACGAGCAAAATCTTCTGAACCCTTACCATCAAGTTCTTCGTTAGCCGTCCCCACGACCCAAATATCTTGACTTAAATCTTTACCAATAAAACTTGCAGCAGCAAGTAAGTTTCCAACATCGCCACCTTTCATATCACTCGCACCAAGTCCAAAGAGTTTTCCCTCTTCTACTCTTGCATCGGTAGGCGAAAATTTCCAGTCAGCTAAATGACCTGAAACGACAGTATCAACATGCCCAGTTAAGATAATGGCTTCTTTTTTTTGTTCTTTTTTACCTTTTGCTTTAATTTGTCCGGCGACAAAAGTTTCTTTGCGAATAACAAAATCAAATTGCTTCTCAATAAACCATTTTTCAAGAAATATTAAAATCTCTTCTTCATTTCCTGAACTTGACGGAATATTAACCAAACTTTTTAATAAGTCTACAGCTTTTTCCATAAATTTCCACCAAACTATTTATTATTTTCAGAAAGCGTGTAGTTCTTTTGAATATCTTTATTAATTTGTCCGTTCTTCAATTCTTCTTTAATGACAGAATTGACAACCTTTGTTAATTCATCTGAACCTTTAGGAAGTGCAACCGCTGAACCATAACTATCTTTTGGCGTTTTTACGTCCACATTAGCAATCGCTAAATCTGAATTAGCTGCGACGTAACTCTTAGCAATAAGATTTTCAATCACGGCTCCTTGAACCTGCCCCCCTTTGACTTCATTGATTTCATCGCCAATTTGTGGCAAGGCAATCTCTGTTGCTCCTTTGAATTGACTGGTTACAATGCCTTCTTGAGTTGACCCTTTTTGTGCCGCTACTTTTTTACCTTTGAAATCTTCTACTGAACGATATTTACTTAAATCAGATTTTTTCACAACTAAATAATTACTTGCTGTATAATATACATCTGAGAAATTGACAGATTTTTCACGACTAGGTTCTTTTGAAATTCCTGAAATCGCAATATCTGCTTTTCCTGTATTTAAACTAGCTAAAACATTGTTAAAGTCCATGCTTTCAATTTTCACTTTAACCCCTAGTTTTTTACCAATAGCATTGGCCAAATCAACATCAGAACCCACGATTGTATTCTTGCCATCTTTAATAATTTGAAATTCAAAGGGTGGATAATCTGGAGATAAAGCAACTTTCAATACGCCAGCTTTTTTTACTTTATCCACTTGATTAGTAGCCGATTTTCCATTTCCGCAAGCTGCTAATGTTGCTACTGCGGCCAAACCGACCATTCCCAATGCTAATTTTTTCATCTTCTTGTTCATCCTTAAACCTCTTTTATAAATAGAATAAGTATAATTATACATTTTAAAATTATTTTGTCAAGGATTTTTGCATATTTATATTATAATTATTTAAAAAACAAAGATTTTCAGATAAAAAATGTACTTTTATACTTAAGTAAAAATAAAAATTCACTCATTGAGTGAATTTTTATTAATTATTAATCAATCCATTGCACGTAATTCTAATACCATATCACGTAACTGAGCAGCTCCTTCAAAGTCGAGGGCGCTAGCCGCTTGTTGCATTTCTTTTTCAAGTTTTTTGACTAATGCTTTACGTTCTTTCTTAGTCATCGCACTTGCATCGACTTCTTCAATCTCACCAGAATCAGTTTTCTTAGTAATGGCAATCAAATCACGAATTTCTTTTTTGATCGTTTGAGGTGTGATTCCATGTTCTTCATTATAAGCCATTTGAATTTCACGCCGGCGGGCCGTTTCATCCATCGCATGTTTCATTGAACGCGTTATTTTATACTTTTGACCCTCGTATTCTGTATAATAACCACTATCTAAGATTTCTTTATCCGCAGGATCATTTTCATCAAGGGCTTTAGCCATATCAGAATAAAGAATAACATGGCCTTCACTATTACGTGCTGCACGACCAATGGTCTGAATCAAGCCACGCTCATTACGTAAAAATCCTTCTTTATCAGCATCCAAAATTGCTACTAAAGAAACTTCTGGCACGTCTATCCCTTCACGAAGCAAATTAATTCCCACCAGAACATCAAAGACTCCTAAACGCAAATCCCGAATAATTTCGGTTCGTTCTAATGTTTTGATATCCGAGTGCATATATTTAACTTTTATCCCCATTTCCTTGAAATAGGCAGTCAAATCTTCTGACATCTTTTTAGTCAAAGTCGTAACAAATACTCGTTCGTTTTTCTCAGCTCGTTTATGAATTTCACCAACTAAATCATCGATTTGTCCCATCATTGGTCGAACTTCTACGACAGGATCTAATAGACCTGTTGGACGAATAATTTGTTCAACAATGGTATCGGTCTGCTCCATCTCATAATCCCCAGGGGTTGCTGAAACATAAACAATTTGATGCACATGACTTTCAAATTCTTCTCTTTTTAACGGACGGTTATCGAGGGCTGAAGGCAGGCGGAATCCGTAATTACAAAGCATTTCTTTACGGGCTCTGTCACCGTTATACATCCCTTTTACTTGCCCCATTGTCATGTGTGATTCATCAATCATAATCATGAAATCATCAGGAAAGAAATCAAGCAAAGTATATGGAGGTTCGCCTTCCTCGCGCCCATCCATATGACGTGAATAGTTTTCGACCCCATTACAATAACCCATTTCACGGAGCATTTCGATATCGTAGTTGGTTCTTTGTTCTAAACGTTGAGCCTCAAGAAGTTTTCCTTCTGAGCGGAAAACTTTTAATTGTTCTTCTAATTCTGCTTCTATCTTGGCAATTGATTCTTCCATACGGTCATCATTTGTCATGAAATGTGTCGCTGGGAAAATTGCCAAATGGTCTACTTCACCTAAAACTTGTCCGGTCAAAACTTCAATTTCACGGATACGGTCAATTTCATCACCGAAAAATTCAACACGAAAGGCATGTTCATCACGAGAGGCTGGAAAAACTTCTACAACATCCCCGCGAACTCGGAAACAGCCCCGTTGAAAGTCAATATCATTTCGCTCAAATTGAATTCCTACCAAATCATTTAAAAGTTGGTCACGAGAAATTTCTTGACCTGGGCGCAATGAAACCACCGAATCTTGATACTCTTTGGGTGAACCCAATCCATAAATACAAGAAACTGAGGCCACAACAATCACATCATTACGTTCCAATAAGCTTGAGGTCGCACTATGACGCAATTTATCAATTTCATCATTGACCGAACTGTCTTTTTCAATATAGGTGTCAGAACTTGGAACATAGGCTTCGGGTTGATAATAATCATAGTAGGATACGAAATACTCAACTGCATTATTTGGAAAAAACTCTTTAAATTCACTGTATAATTGACCAGCCAGTGTTTTATTATGAGCCATAACAAGAGTAGGTTTACCTGTCCGTGCAATCACTTGACTCATGGTGTAAGTTTTCCCTGTTCCTGTTGCTCCACGTAAAATTTGAGCTTTTTCCCCATTCTCAATATTATCTACTAACTCAGCAATCGCCTCACCTTGGTCACCGGCTGGCTCATATTTTGAAACAAGTTCAAATTTATTATCTGTTATTCTTTCTATAGCCATTCTTTTTCCTTTAATTCTTTTCTATTATCTTTGAAAAATAATCTAATGCTTGATGATAAACATCATTTTTAAAGCCAAAATCCATTTTACGAATTTCAGAAAGTCCTAAAAATTGATAAGTTGAAAATTCAATTTCTTCAGGATGGCTTTCAAGATTAATTTTTGCTTCTTCATGCAATCGGACAAGAAAATAATGTTGTTCTTGGCCAGCATAAGTCCAAGTTGGAAATTTCATCTCTTTAGGAAAATCATATTTTAAAGTTCCTGGATATTGTCCAATGATTTCAAACTCTTTTGTGCCAATTTCTTCTGAGAGTTCTCGAATAATGGCTGTCTCTGGTTTTTCACCAGCTTCAATTCCACCTTGTGGGAAGCCCCAGCTCATCCCGTCTGCTCGTTTACCTAGCCAAATTTTGTTTTCTTTATTGAGAATAATGGCTGCAACATTTTGTCTGTATTCTTTCATTTTTATCCTCTTTTTAGTATTAGGTTTACTGAATTCTATAGATGTAAAATTTGTCTTATTATTAATCTTCTAATACAATTTTACCATTTTCATCGCTAAAAATATGCTATAATTAATCTATATTCAAAAAAAGATAAGGAAGTTTTATTAATAATGAATCGTGATGAAATTCAAGCAAATTTAATCAAAGCAAGTCACATGATTAGCATGGACGATATTATTCGTGAAGGTTATCCAACTTTACGTGAAGTGGCAAATGATGTAACCTTGCCATTGTCAGATGAAGACATTATCTTAGGAGAAAAAATGTTGCAATTCTTACATAATTCTCAAGATCCTGTCATGGCTGAAAAAATGGGACTCCGTGGTGGAGTTGGACTTGCAGCAAACCAACTTGGCTTGCTCAAAAAAGTCATCGCCGTTTTGATTCCAAATGAACCTGAAGTTGATGAAGATGGAAATGAAATTCCACCTAAAGAAGCTTACAAAATGCGCGAAATCATGTATAATGCAAAAGTGGTTAGTCACTCTGTTCAAGATGCGGCTGTTGAAGGTGGCGAAGGTTGTCTTTCTGTTGACCGTGAAGTTCCAGGTTACGTCGTTCGCCATGCTCGTGTAACTGTGGAATACTACAACAAGGAAGGCGAAAAGAAAAAAATTCGCTTAAAAGATTTCCCAGCAATTTGTGTTCAACATGAGATTGATCACACTAATGGTGTTATGTTCTATGACCACATCAATATGAATGACCCTTGGGAAATTAAAGACGGTATGATTATTGTTAAATAATCGCCAAATTTACTGATGAATTTATGAATAGAAAAATTACTGACAGAATTCCCGTCAGTAATTTTTTATTTCATTTTCTACTTTTTAATTCTTGTCAGTAAAAGTTACTGACAAGTTTTTAGAAAATGATAAAGGTAAATTATTATTTAGCAATTTTTGCAAAATATTCAAGAGTACGAATCAATTGAGCAGTGAAACTCATTTCATTATCATACCAAGCAGCTGTTTTAACTAATTGTCCACCGTCTTTTAGGTCAGTCACTTCAGTTAATGTAGCATCAAAAAGTGAACCGTGAGCCATACCGATAATATCAGATGAAACAATTTCATCAACATTATAGCCAAAGCTTTCATCAGCGGCAGCTTTCATTGCTTCATTGATTTCGTCAACTGTAACGTGTTTTTCAAGTACAGTAACAAGTTCGGTAATTGAGCCTGTTGGAGTTGAAACACGTTGAGCATGACCTTTCATCAAACCAGAAAGTTCAGGCAAAACAAGACCAATTGCTTTAGCCGCTCCACTTGATGCTGGAACAATGTTTTCGGCAGCAGCACGCGCACGACGGAAGTCTCCACCACGATGTGGACCATCAAGGGTCATTTGGTCACCAGTATAAGAGTGAACAGTAGTCATTGTTCCACCTTTAACACCAAAGTTTTTATTTAAGGCATCCGCCATTGGTGCTAAACTATTTGTAGTACAAGAACCGGCAGAAATAACTGTTTCAGTTCCATCAAGAATTGTGTGGTTTGTATTGAAGACAACAGTTTTAACATCATTTCCACCAGGTGCCGTAATCAAAACTTTCTTAGCTCCACCAGGATGCAAATGTTTTTCAGCTTTTTCTTTAGTCGCAAAGAAACCTGTGGCTTCAAGCACAATTTCAACACCAGAATCAGCCCATTGAATGTCTTCCGGATTACGTTCGGCAGTAACTTTCACAAATTTTCCGTTGACATCAAAACCATCTTCTTTGACTTCAACAGTCCCTTTAAAACGTCCTTGAGTTGTATCATATTTTAGCAAATGTGCAAGCATTGCTGGGTCTGTCAAATCGTTGATATGCGCAACTTCAACTCCTTCGACTTCTTGAATTCGACGTAATGCCAAACGTCCAATACGACCAAAACCGTTAATACCAACTTTAACTACCATGATGTAGTCCTCCGTTTTTTTATTTAGATGATGAGATTCTTCTCTTTTTTTGCTATAATAGAAATAAATAATTATAGTTATTAGAGATATCTCTTATCTCTAATATAGATGATACTACTTTTTTACCCTAGTGTCAATCTTTTTTAATTTAAAATGTTTAAGGAGCTTCATCATGAAATTATCATCTGGTTGGGAACAATCTGTTTATGTATTACTTATTTTGGCAAGACTTCCTGAAAATCGGACCATGTCATCAATTGCACTTGCAAATCGTCTCAAAGTTTCGCCTTCATATCTCAAAAAAATTATTAAATCTTTAGTTGATGAGGGACTTTTACGCTCTACTCCAGGGAAAAATGGCGGTTTTTCACTCAATAAAGACCTTCATGATATTAGTTTTTACGATGTCTTTTTGGCCATCGAAGGACGGGGTCGAATTTTTCAAAGTCAAGGTCTTTTGCAAAATTTTATTGGTTCAGAGTCTGGCAAAGCAAAGCGTTGTGCCATTACAAGCGCTCTTGATGAAATTGAAAATACGCTTGTCAGAACACTATCAAATGTTTCACTAGCCCAAGTTGCTGACGAAACTCAATATAATTATAATCTTGGTTATCTTGATGAGTGGATTGATGAAATGGATTAAAGGATTTTCTGACAGAGCTGCAATTCATTACGAACAATGAAGTTACAAATAGAAAAATTACTGACGAGATTCACGTCAGTTCAATGCGACCAAGGGGAGCAATGAAGTTGGGGATAAAAAAAATTGCTGACAAGATTCATGTCAGTTCAATGCGACCAAGGAGAGCATTGAAGTTGTAGATAGAAAAATTGCTGACAAGATTCATGTCAGCAATTTTTCATTATTTCATTATTTCATTATTTCATTATTTTATTTTTTCTATCACTAAAAATTTTACTGACAGACATTTTTTATTCAGCAGGAACTTCTTCATCAGTCGTTTCTGCTGCTTCTTGAGCTTGATTAGAGATAACAATTTTATCATCAATCAAATCAGCAACCAATTCTTTGTATTCAGGGTGTTCAATATAGAAGTCAGCAATTGAATCTTCGATATTTTCTTGAATTGTTCTACGAAGTGGTCTTGCACCCATTGCTGGATTGTAACCTAGATCAACTAATTTTTCTTTTGCTGCTTGAGTGACACTAAGATGAATATCATTACGTCCAATTTGTTCGTTGACTTCATCAAGCATCAAATCAACAATTTTAAGGAGATTTTCTTTGCTCAAAGCAGAGAATTCAATAATTCCGTCAAAACGGTTCATGAATTCGGGGCTAAAGAAATCGCCAAGCTGACCAAGCACTGATTTAGTTCGTCCCTCACGAGCAGCACCAAATCCGACAGAGGCTTCAACTTTACCAGTTCCGGCATTAGAAGTCATAATAATCAAACTATCTTTAAAGGATACTGTCCGTCCTTGTGCGTCTGTCAGACGTCCATCTTCAAGAATTTGCAAGAACATGTGCATCACATCTGGATGTGCTTTTTCGATTTCATCTAATAAAATCAAACTGTAGGGATTACGACGAACACGTTCAGTCAATTGACCAGCTTCTTCATAACCCACATATCCTGGAGGGGCTCCAATCAATTTGGCCACCGAATGTTTTTCCATGTATTCCGACATGTCAAAACGAATCATACTTTCACTTGAGCCAAATAATTCTTTAGCCAATTGTTTAGCAAGTTCTGTTTTACCAACACCTGTTGGACCAACGAAAAGGAAAGAACCAATTGGACGATTAGGTTTACCAAGTCCCACACGAGAACGACGGATAGCTTTAGCAATCTTATCCACTGCTTCATCCTGACCAATCACATGTGCTTTCAAATCATCAGCCAAATTAATCAATTGGGTTTGTTCTTTTTCTTTCAAATCACCAACTGGAATATGTGTTTTTTGCTCAACAATTTGTTCAATATCTTTTTCAGTGATGACAGGAATTTCATCATCTGAAACTTCATGATTTTGTAATTCACGAAGTTTAGTGATTTGGTCACGGAAATGAGCGGCTTTTTCAAAATCTTCAGCCTGTGTTGCTTCATTTTTCTTCGTTTCTGCATCCGCAATCCGACGATTAATATCTTCAGGATCAACAAATTTCAAGGTTAGATTTTTCTTAGAACCAGACTCATCCAAAAGGTCAATGGCTTTATCTGGTAAGAAACGGTCTTGAATGTAACGATTTGACAAATGAGCGGCTGCTTCAATAGCCTCATCAGTGTATTTCACGTGATGATAATCTTCATAACGTGCTTGAATGCCTCGCAAAATAGTAATTGTTTCATCAACTGATGGTTCATCGACTTTAACTGGTTGCATCCGGCGTTCAAGCGCAGCATCTTTTTCAATGATGCGATATTCATTGAGCGTTGTTGCTCCGACCAATTGAAGCTCACCACGCGCAAGCGCAGGTTTTAGGATATTTCCTGCATCCATATTGCCATCACCGGCAGAACCAGCACCAACAATTTCATGAATTTCATCAATAAACATAATCACATCATTACGTTTTCTGATTTCATCCATTAATTTTTGCATCCGTTCTTCAAATTGTCCACGAATTCCTGTTCCTTGAACAAGAGAAACAACATCAAGACGAATCACTTCTTTATTTTGTAGTTTTTGCGGCACATCTCCGTCCACAATTTTTTGCGCTAAACCTTCAACAACTGCTGTTTTACCAACACCAGGTTCACCAATTAATACAGGATTATTCTTAGTCCTACGATTTAAAATCTCAATGACACGTTTAATTTCTTCATCACGCCCAATCACTGGGTCAATTTCGCCACGACGAGCTGACTCTGTGATGTTAATTCCAAATTCTTCTAACATTCCTTTAGGTTGTTTTGCCCGAGGATTTTGTGGACCGCGCGGACCACGTCCACCTGTTTGTGTTGGTGGAGTTTGAGTGCTTGCTGCTCCATTAAAATCTTGACCGTGCAAAGCACTAAAGATATCATTAAATGGATTAAATGGTTCATCAGAATTTCCATTTGAGGCATTTCCTGCGCCAAATAAAGCTTCTTGACCACCAGATTTCATAATTTGATAACAGTTTTGGCACAAATCAATTTGTTTTTTCTGACCATTTACACTTGTGTAAAGGTGAATCGTCGCTTCATTAATATTACAATTTTGACAAAGCATCGCTTTCCTCCTCTTAATTCTCAGTAATTAATTTTAAACTAATTTTCCCTTCACGGTTTGGAAGGAGTTAATCTAAAATCAGGACCAACTTCGATGTAAAGTTTTTTATATTTGAAATTTCTTGTGGTGATGACTAGAACTCGCTCATTATTTCGGACATCCCAAAACTCATTTTCACCGTTTTCTCTGAACCAACCGCCATAGTACCAAGCGTTAGTTCCTGCTACTTTTTTATAGAATTTTGGTTTTTTCATATCAGAAACAAGTTGAACAGATTCCAAATTTTCCGGGTCAATCTTGATATGTTTTCTTAAAGAAAGAACTTTTCTTGCCCCTCTAAGTTCAATATCAATGCCACCATTTTTTTCAAAATAGACAGTAGTCGTCATTTTCTCTCCTTATTTATAATTTAAGTGATAACGGTTACTTTCATTTTACATCAAATTTAAAAAATCAATAAATCATTTCTCCCTTTTAAAATAAAAAGTTTGACCATATTTGACCATTGATAAATTTATTATAATCATTTTAGGAAAATTTAGCAAGTCTTTTGAACTTTATAAATAAATTTTTAATAAAAAATACTGACAAAGCTGTCAGTAGAGCCAAAATATAATATAAAAAATTTAGCTTTTCCTTCATAGATTTGTCAGTAATTTTTTTATTTTGTCAGTTAGCCTGCATCATCAATTTTCTTATATAATCGATTTTGATGAACCAAGATATAAATTGAAGCAAGAATGGCAATGCCGGCAAAAATATAAACAATGATATTTCCTGCTGACCAGCCGTATGCTTGAACAAGCCAACCAATAACCAGAGTTGCTGTCACTTCACCAATAATGTACTGACAGAACCCCATCGTACCCGTTGACATTCCATTGGCAAATTTGGGGACAGCTTCATTGACCATCAGCCCGACAATCGTTGCTGGAGCATAAATGAAAGTTCCCATAATTAATAACACAATAATAATCAAAGTATGATTGGTCGCTGCAAAATAAGTAATCAGACAGGCAAGCATGGCAATCAATGAAACCAAAACCATAATGGCCCGACGGCCTTTAAGTAAATCAGTGATAAATCCGATGATAATAACACCAGGTACAGCTGCAAGTTCAAAAATTCCTGTCAGCCATTTTGCTGTTGAATTATCAAATTCTTTGACATTAACCAGATAGTTTGGAATCCAACTCATAATTCCATAACGAACGACATAGATTGACAATGAGGTCAAAATGATCGCCCACACGAGTTTATTTTTGACAATGTATTCAAAAAATATTTTAAAAACATTGTCATTAGAAACATCGCCTTCAACAATTTCTCCGTCTTTAATAACCACTTTGTCGCCAGAATATTCTTCAATTGTCGGTAATCCTTTCGTCGTTGGACGGTCAGAACCCAGAAATAAAACGATAATAGCAATGACAATCGAAACAATTGATGCTGTCCAAAAACTCCATTGAAGCGAAGCGCCGAAAAAGAAAGCAGATAAATTAATAACAGCCACACACATGCAAGCTCCAGCATTATGAGCTGATGACCAGATTGAAAATGCTGTCCCACGCGCCATAATCGAACCTTTTGCTTTTCGGCCAAACCATAAACCGACTAAACGCTGACAAGCCGCAGCTCCCATACCTTGCATAACCGAGTTAAGCAACATCAGAAAGACAATCATCCCAAAACTTTGGGTTGCTCCATAAAGCGCATTGATAATCGCTGACACAATCAATCCTGTCGCCACATAACGGTTTGGATTGCCCGGTCAGCTAAAGTCCCCATAATCAGCTTTGAAATTCCATAGCCAATCCCAAACATGGAGAGAATTGTCCCAATTTGTCCCATCGAAAAACCATAAGCCTTGGAAATATCATTTTGTTGAACGGTAAAGATCAATCGAATAATATAATAACCAATATAAACGATTACTGTCGAAATTAAAACTCGAGTTTGCCACATTTTATACAACCGGGGAACTTTTTCCTCTGATATTTTTTGCTCCGCATCTGGAGCGGGTTTTAAGAATCCAAACATTTTGAATCCCCTTTCATTTTGATGAATTAATTATAACCCACTCCCATTTGAAATAAATTCCTGATTAAGCCATAATTTCAGGAATTTATTTTTAAATCAAAAAAATTTACTGACAGAATATAATCGTCAGCTTACATTACAATCTGTCAGTAAATCTCTAGCACTCAAACAATTGCACCGTATTCTTTATACTGTTTGTAAAGTTGGATTAAAAGGTGAATAATTAATTCTAAGGGGAGCATATTATTATAATCAACAAGGATTTTCCCTGACAGGTTCTTTTGATAAGCAAGCAAAAGCAAATCACTTTGTTCAACCAGCCTACTCTTATAGTTACCAGTAATAGCTAAAACCTTTTTTCCATCTCTTTTGGCCTTCTGTGCTGTTGCCACAATCAAATCTGTTTCACCTGATAAACTAAGACCAATTACAAATGTATTTCTAGGCAATTTTTCAAGATATGCTTGCATATTATCTTGATATAAGCTGACAGCTTTAACATCTAAAAATTGCAAATCTCTCGCAAATGAGTCAGCTATCCGAACAGATAATCCTCTTGAAATAATCACGACTGAAGCTGCATGAAAAATATTTTCAACAACTTTAGCTAAGTTTTCACTCTCTAGCAGCCTTACTGTCATTAATAATTCTTCAATATTTTCAGAGACAACTTGATTTGCATCTTTTGTCAGCCCATAAATCCAATCATGTCTATTTAATTTTTGTTTTTCCATATTTTTGTATTCAGAAAAACCAGAAAAATTTTTCTTTTTCAAAGTTCGAATAATTGATGAAGGACTGACATGGGCAGATTCAGCAATTTGAGCAACCGTCATTTGAATTATTTTTGCTTTATTTTCTTCTAAATAATTCCAAATATAAATTTCGACACTAGTTAAATGGTTCATAAAACTCCTCTGAATAAAAAATAATTTTATATAATACAAACTGAATCATAATACATACTATCTCTAAAAAAATATAAAAAAACTTACTGACAGTTTCATCAGTAAGTTTTTAAATTACATAAAGTCACGCAACGGTTTAGAACGACGTGGGTGACGAAGTTTTTTGATTGCTTTTGCTTCAATCTGACGAATACGTTCACGTGTCACTTTGAATTGTTTACCAACATCTTCCAAAGTATGCATGCGTCCATCATCAAGACCAAAACGCATTCTCAAAACATTTTCTTCACGGTCAGTCAAAGTATCCATGACTTCATCTAACTGTTCACGTAAAAGAATACGGTTTGTATAATCAACAGGTGATTCGATTACATCATCTTCAATGAAGTCACCAAGATGTGAATCATCTTCTTCACCGATAGGTGTTTCGAGTGAGACTGGTTCTTGAGCAATTTTCAGAACTTCACGAACTTTATCTGGCGCCATGTGCAACTCTTTACCAATTTCTTCTGGTGAAGGATCGCGTCCGAGTTCTTGCAAAAGATTACGTTGAACACGAATCAATTTATTGATTGTTTCAACCATATGCACTGGAATACGAATCGTGCGGGCTTGGTCAGCAATCGCACGTGTAATTGCTTGGCGAATCCACCATGTGGCATAAGTCGAGAACTTGAATCCTTTTGTATGGTCAAATTTATCCACAGCCTTCATCAAGCCCATATTTCCTTCTTGAATCAAGTCCAAAAATTGCATTCCACGTCCAGAATAACGTTTTGCAATTGAAACAACCAAACGCAAGTTGGCTTCGGCAAGCATTTGTTTCGCAAATTCTGCCCCTTCACCACCAGCAATAATTGCTTCAGCAAGTTTTGTTTCTTCATCAAGAGAAATCAATGGATAACGACCGATTTCTTTAAGATACATGCGAACAGGATCATCGATACGAACATTCGTAACAATTTCATCCATTGCAGTATCTGAAACTTCTTCTTTTTCAATTTCATCAGTGACAAGAGCCAAAGGACTTGGATTTCCATCTTTATCCACAATTGAAATTCCTGCATCTTGAATTTGTTTAAACAAGTCTTCAAGCGCATCATCAACAATCCCAAATTTAACAGAAAGTTCATCCATGATTTCTTCATCAAGCGCTTCACCCAAAGGTTTACGTTTGGTAATATAGCTTTTAACTGCTTTTTCATAAGCTTTTACGTTAAAAGTATCACCATTTTCTTTGACTTCAACTCTTGCTAATGTCTTAGGACTATCCATCTTTTCAACAACAACAGGTTTAACATTTAATGCTTCAAGAAGACGACGTTCTTCACCAGGTCCAACTGAACTTGAATGTGATTTTACAAGTAAGCCAATTTCTTGAGCCTTCTCAACCAAAACACGGTTTTGAACGCCAGTTTCTTTTGAAATTTGACTTATTCTTTTTTTATTTGCTGCCAATTCGCTCCTCCTCTTTGGGTAAAACTACTGACAAAACTGTCATTAAATAGACTAGCCAATTGTCAGTAAAAAATTATCATAATTTTTTCTTTTGGTTAATAATCTGAAGGGTTAACTCTAAGACACGTTCTTTGTTTCCTGCTTTCTCAGCAGTTGCCAACTGTTGAATGAGTTCTTCAAATTTTATTTGTTCCATTTCATTAGAAAAAATGGAAACTAAGTCATTGATTTCCTGACTTGATGCTGTATCAGGCAAATCTAAACTTATAATCTGGTAAAACAGACTACGTTCTTCGTCTGACAGCTCACTTGCTAAGTGTGATTCATCAATTTGTTCATAAACCATTGCTTCAAGCAAGATTTTATCAAATAAATCTTGATAACGTTTATGGACGAATCTAAAATTTTCATCTTGAGAAAATTTTTTCAAAACTGATGAATGATAAATCATTCGATGGAGTAGCATTTCTTCGGCTTTTTCCGAACGTGATAACTTAGGAACCTGAACAGATGGTTGAACAACTTGAGCCGATTCACTTCTTCTGTAAGTTTGTTGAGTTTTAACATTATTCTCATAATAAGTCTCCTCAAAATCTACAGGCATGACCGATTCAAGACTAGAATAATCATTTTCGTCAGTAAAACTTTCGGTCAAACTTGAAGCATCTAAATTACTGACAGGATGGTCAGTAATTTTCATATTTTCACGCCGTAAATTTACAGCCTGCTCCACTTGATTATACTCGAAATCAGGCAAAATCTCAACTAATTTTCTTATATAGGCATCCTGAGCCGTAATCGATGGAAGCTTTGCAATCATTGGTGAAATCTGTTCAATAAAATCAAGTTGCGTTTGTAAATTAGCAAGGTTTTCAGGTCTCAAATAATCAATTAAAAATTCAATGGGTTGAATACGCCCCGTTTCCATTAAGGCAGATAATCCCTTCAAACCATAATTTTTAGAATACTCATCTGGATCAAGTCCTTCTGGAACCTTTACAATCTGTACAGCAGATTCACCAATCAAATCAATGGCCTTATAAATTGCATTTTGCCCAGCAGAATCTCCATCATAAACTAATACGAATTTTTTTGCCATTTGTTTCAAACGGCGGACGTGTTTTTCGGTTAATGCCGTCCCCATTGAGGCAACAACATTATTTATTCCAGCTTTATAAGACGCAATAACATCCATAAAACCTTCCATTAAATAGACTTCATGCTGCTTTGAAATTGTTGGTTTTGCTTTATCTAAATTCCAAAGTTCATAAGATTTATCAAATATAGTTGTTGCTGAAGTATTAATATATTTGGCTTTAGAATCATCATTTTCCTGCCATTTACGTCCAGAAAAACCAATTGTCTGTCCATATTCGTTGGTGATTGGAAACATGATTCGGTTCGTAAAAGCATCAAAAACTTTATTATTTGAGAAATGAAATAAACCAGACTTTGCCATAATTTCTTCATCAAACTTATTTGATAAATTTTTAAAAATAAAATCATTTTCTTCAGGAGCTAAACCAATATTAAATCTCTTGATTACATCATCAGTAATCCCCCGCTCCTCAAGATATTTCCTAGCCCGTTCACCCAACTCCGTTGACATCAATAGAATATTGTATAAACGAGCAGCCTGGTTATTGATTTCAAACAATGGTGCATTTGGATTATTTTTTTCTTCTCTATCATCAGAAATGTTAAGAGTAACTCCTGCAAAATCAGCCAGTTCCTTAACAGCATCAACGAATCCAACTTGATTGTATTCTTTTAAAAACTCAATCGCATCACCAGAGCGCCCACAACCAAAACAATGATAAAAACCTTTTTCAGCATTTACATTAAAGGAAGGAGTTTTCTCACCATGAAAAGGGCATAAACCAATATAATTCTTACCTGTACGACTTAAAGCAACATACTGTGAAATTAAATCAGCAATATTAACTTTTGACTTTAAATCATTAACAACCTCAGTGTCAAGTGAAACCATAATCTCCCCCTTCATCCCTACGATTAATCATAAAAGTAATCTCATAAAATAAGTATAACACTTCAGAAAGGTTCTTAATCATCATTCATTTTCTAAAATAAATATAACTTACGAAATCTTACTGATTTTATGGCTTTAAAGTCTAAAAGACGCCTATTAAAGAATAGACGTCGAACAAAGGGGGGTAAGGGATTCGAACCCTCGCGCCGGTTTCCCGACCTAACGATTTAGCAAACCGTCCTCTTCAGCCTCTTGAGTAACCCCCCATAGGCTTATTAACAATGAATAGATACCTTACATATCCATTATGGGAATTCCAGGATTCGAACCTGGGACCCCTGCGTTATCAACACAGTGCTCTAACCAACTGAGCTAAACTCCCAATTTATTGTTTTCAATTGAAAACTAAGCGGATGACGAGAATCGAACTCGCGTAGCCAGCTTGGAAGGCTGGGGTTCTACCATTAAACTACATCCGCTAACAAAGAATGGCGCGAGACGGAATCGAACCGCCGACACATGGAGCTTCAATCCATTGCTCTACCAACTGAGCTACCGAGCCAAAGATATGGATCTTGCTGGATTCGAACCAGCGACCGATCGGTTATGAGCCGATAGCTCTAACCAACTGAGCTAAAGATCCAGCTGATAAATATAGCGGCGAAGGGGATCGAACCCCCGACCTCTCGGGTATGAACCGAACGCTCTAGCCAGCTGAGCTACACCGCCATTTTTGACATAAGTCAAATTGATGTAAAAACATCAATCGGGAAGACAGGATTCGAACCTGCGACACCTTGGTCCCAAACCAAGTACTCTACCAAGCTGAGCTACTTCCCGTTATATGCAAGCGGTAGGATTCGAACCTACAACCGCCTGATTCGTAGTCAGGTACTCTATCCAGTTGAGCCACGCCTGCAAATAACATTTTTATAAATAACTAGTAATAATACTAGTAAGCGAACGACGAGATTCGAACTCGCGACCCCAACCATGGCAAGGTTGTGTTCTACCCCTGAACTACGTTCGCACTTAAACTTTGTGTCTTACGACAATGCCGACTACATGATTCGAACACGCGACCCTCTGATTACAAATCAGATGCTCTACCAACTGAGCTAAGTCGGCTAATACCTAGTATGCGGATGAAGGGACTTGAACCCCCACGCCGTTAAGCGCTAGATCCTAAATCTAGTGCGTCTGCCAATTCCGCCACATCCGCTAGGATTATGACCCGTGCTGGGCTCGAACCAGCGACCCTTTGATTAAAAGTCAAATGCTCTACCAACTGAGCTAACGAGTCATTAGTATTTCTACTAACGGTTCTGACGGGAATCGAACCCGCGATCTTCGCCGTGACAGGGCGACGTGATAACCGCTACACTACAGAACCTTTATTCACTTAATGGCTGAAACAACCAATGGGAGTTAACGGGATCGAACCGCTGACCCTCTGCTTGTAAGGCAGATGCTCTCCCAGCTGAGCTAAACTCCCAAAACTTGGCCACTCGCCTATCTCCCAGGGGGCAACCCCCAAGTACTTCCGCCGTAGATGGACTTAACTTCTGTGTTCGACATGGGAACAGGTGTATCTCCATCGCAATGATGACCAAATCATTAAATGTTACCTTGAACATTCAAAACTAAATAACAATTCTTCTAACTTTTAAACCATAAGCATATTATATTTGACTCTTTTGGTAAAGTCCTCGAGCGATTAGTACTGGTCCGCTCCAAGTCTCGCAACTCTTCCACTTCCAGCCTATCTACCAGATCATCTCTCTGGGCTCTTAATTCTTACGAATGGGTAATCTCATCTTGAGGTGGGCTTCGCACTTAGATGCTTTCAGCGCTTATCCCTTCCCTACATAGCTATCCAGCCGTGCTCCTGGCGGAACAACTGGTACACCAGCGGTAAGTCCATCCCGGTCCTCTCGTACTAAGGACAGATCCTCTCAAATTACCTACGCCCGCGACGGATAGGGACCGAACTGTCTCACGACGTTCTGAACCCAGCTCGCGTGCCGCTTTAATGGGCGAACAGCCCAACCCTTGGGACCGACTACAGCCCCAGGATGCGACGAGCCGACATCGAGGTGCCAAACCTCCCCGTCGATGTGAACTCTTGGGGGAGATAAGCCTGTTATCCCCAGGGTAGCTTTTATCCGTTGAGCGATGGCCCTTCCATGCGGTACCACCGGATCACTAAGTCCTAGTTTCCTACCTGCTCGAGTTGTAGCTCTCGCAGTCAAGCTGGCTTTTACCTTTACACTCTACGATTGATTTCCAACCAATCTGAGCCAACCTTTGAGCGCCTCCGTTACTCTTTAGGAGGCGACCGCCCCAGTCAAACTGTCCGTCAGACACTGTCTCCCTGGCCGATTATGCCAGCGGGTTAGAGTAACCATAAGTCAAGGGTAGTATCCCAACAACGCCTCAATAGAAACTAGCGTCCCTATTTCAATGGCTCCTACCTATCCTGTACATGACTTACAGGTACTCAATATCAAACTACAGTAAAGCTCCATGGGGTCTTTCCGTCCTGTCGCGGGTAACCTGCATCTTCACAGGTACTAAAATTTCACCGAGTCTCTCGTTGAGACAGTGCCCAAATCATTACGCCTTTCGTGCGGGTCGGAACTTACCCGACAAGGAATTTCGCTACCTTAGGACCGTTATAGTTACGGCCGCCGTTTACTGGGGCTTCAATTCATACCTTCGACTTACGTCTAAGCACTCCTCTTAACCTTCCAGCACCGGGCAGGCGTCACCCCCTATACATCACCTTGCGGTTTAGCAGAGAGCTGTGTTTTTGATAAACAGTTGCTTGGGCCTATTCACTGCGGCTGGCTTTTACACCAGCACCCCTTCTCCCGAAGTTACGGGGCTATTTTGCCGAGTTCCTTAACGAGAGTTCTCTCGATCACCTGAGGCTACTCGCCTCGACTACCTGTGTCGGTTTGCGGTACGGGTAGATATGACTTTACGCTAGAAGCTTTTCTTGGCAGTGTGACATCAGAGAGTTCGCAACCGTAGTTGCTTCCCCATCACAGCTCAATGTTAAAGAGAAATGCATTTGACACATCTCACACCTCACTGCTTAGACCAGAATCCATTAACTGGCATCTCTTAGCCTACTGCGTCCCTCCATCACGATCATATCTAGTACTGGAATATCAACCAGTTGTCCATCGACTACGCCTTTCGGCCTCGCCTTAGGTCCCGACTAACCCAGGGCGGACGAGCCTTCCCCTGGAAACCTTAGTCTTACGGTGGATAAGATTCTCACTTATCTTGCGCTACTCATACCGGCATTCTCACTTCTTAACGCTCCAGCACTCCTCACGGTATACCTTCATCGCGGTTAAGAACGCTCTCCTACCATTTAATTAAATTAAATCCAAAGCTTCGGTAATATGTTTAGCCCCGGTACATTTTCGGCGCAGGGTCACTCGACTAGTGAGCTATTACGCACTCTTTGAATGATAGCTGCTTCTGAGCTAACATCCTAGTTGTCTGTGCAACCCCACATCCTTTTCCACTTAACATATATTTTGGGACCTTAGCTGTTGGTCTGGGCTGTTTCCCTTTCGACTACGGATCTTAGCACTCGCAGTCTGACTGCCGAACATGTGTATTAGCATTCGGAGTTTATCTGAGATTGGTAATCCTAGACGGACCCCTCACCCAAACAGTGCTCTACCTCCAATACACTTACATTTCGACGCTAGCCCTAAAGCTATTTCGGAGAGAACCAGCTATCTCCCAGTTCGTTTGGAATTTCTCCGCTATCCACAAGTCATCCAAACACTTTTCAACGTGTCCTGGTTCGGGCCTCCAGTGCGTCTTACCACACCTTCACCCTGCTCATGGATAGGTCACTAGGTTTCGGGTCTACATCATGATACTAAGTCGCCCTATTCAGACTCGGTTTCCCTACGGCTCCGTCTCTTCAACTTAACCTCGCATCATAACGTAACTCGCCGGTTCATTCTACAAAAGGCACGCTCTCACCCATTAACGGGCTCGAACTTCTTGTAGGCACACGGTTTCAGGTGCTATTTCACTCCCCTCTCGGGGTTCTTTTCACCTTTCCCTCACGGTACTGGTTCACTATCGGTCACTAAGGAGTATTTAGGGTTGGGAGATGGTCCTCCCGGATTCAAACTGGATTTCGCGTGTCCAGCCCTACTCAGGATACTGCTAGGTATAAGCGCTATTTCGTCTACGGGATTATTACCCTCTTTGATTAACCTTCCCAGGTTATTCGACTATAATGCTTAAGTCCACGTTGCAGTCCTACAACCCCAAGAAGCAAGCTTCTTGGTTTGCCCTTCTTCGCGTTCGCTCGCCGCTACTTACGAAATCGTTTTTACTTTCTCTTCCTGCAGGTACTTAGATGTTTCAGTTCTCTGCGTTACCTTTACATGAGCTATGTATTCACTCATGAATAACTGCTAGTAGCAGCTGGGTTTCCCCATTCGGAGACCTAGGGATCAATGCGTACTTACTGCTCCCCCTAGAATATCGTCGTTAGTCACGTCCTTCATCGGCTCTTAGTGCCAAGGCATCCACCGTGCGCCCTTATTAACTTTGCCATGATGATTTATAATCATCGTTTTTCAAGTATAAGTTTGTAAATTCTTTAAAATTCACAGCTTTTGGTTTATTTATCGTTATTAGATATTGTTATTTAGTTTTCAATGTTCAAGTGATTTTAACGTCTTGTCTGACAATGGAGCCTAGCGGGATCGAACCGCTGACCTCCTGCGTGCAAAGCAGGCGCTCTCCCAGCTGAGCTAAGGCCCCACAATCAAGAATTTGATTCTTGCTTAGGTTTATGACTAAACCCCTCAAAACTGAATAAAGTTGAATGCTCACGTCTTTGTATATATTCCTTAGAAAGGAGGTGATCCAGCCGCACCTTCCGATACGGCTACCTTGTTACGACTTCACCCCAGTCATCGGTCTTACCTTAGGAAGCGCCCTCCTTGCGGTTAGGCAACCTACTTCGGGTACTCCCAACTCCCGTGGTGTGACGGGCGGTGTGTACAAGGCCCGGGAACGTATTCACCGCGGCGTGCTGATCCGCGATTACTAGCGATTCCGACTTCATGTAGGCGAGTTGCAGCCTACAATCCGAACTGAGAATGGTTTTAAGAGATTAGCTAAACATCACTGTCTCGCGACTCGTTGTACCATCCATTGTAGCACGTGTGTAGCCCAGGTCATAAGGGGCATGATGATTTGACGTCATCCCCACCTTCCTCCGGTTTATCACCGGCAGTCTCGTTAGAGTGCCCAACTTAATGATGGCAACTAACAATAGGGGTTGCGCTCGTTGCGGGACTTAACCCAACATCTCACGACACGAGCTGACGACAACCATGCACCACCTGTATCCCGTGTCCCGAAGGAACTTCCTATCTCTAGGAATAGCACGAGTATGTCAAGACCTGGTAAGGTTCTTCGCGTTGCTTCGAATTAAACCACATGCTCCACCGCTTGTGCGGGCCCCCGTCAATTCCTTTGAGTTTCAACCTTGCGGTCGTACTCCCCAGGCGGAGTGCTTATTGCGTTAGCTGCGATACAGAGAACTTATAGCTCCCTACATCTAGCACTCATCGTTTACGGCGTGGACTACCAGGGTATCTAATCCTGTTTGCTCCCCACGCTTTCGAGCCTCAGTGTCAGTTACAGGCCAGAGAGCCGCTTTCGCCACCGGTGTTCCTCCATATATCTACGCATTTCACCGCTACACATGGAATTCCACTCTCCTCTCCTGCACTCAAGTCTACCAGTTTCCAATGCATACAATGGTTGAGCCACTGCCTTTTACACCAGACTTAATAAACCACCTGCGCTCGCTTTACGCCCAATAAATCCGGACAACGCTCGGGACCTACGTATTACCGCGGCTGCTGGCACGTAGTTAGCCGTCCCTTTCTGGGTAGTTACCGTCACTTGATGAGCTTTCCACTCTCACCAACGTTCTTCTCTACCAACAGAGTTTTACGATCCGAAAACCTTCTTCACTCACGCGGCGTTGCTCGGTCAGACTTTCGTCCATTGCCGAAGATTCCCTACTGCTGCCTCCCGTAGGAGTTTGGGCCGTGTCTCAGTCCCAATGTGGCCGATCACCCTCTCAGGTCGGCTATGTATCATCGCCTTGGTGAGCCTTTACCTCACCAACTAGCTAATACAACGCGGGATCATCTTTGAGTGATGCAATTGCATCTTTCAAACTTAAAACTTGTGTTTAAAGTTTTTATGCGGTATTAGCATTCGTTTCCAAATGTTGTCCCCCGCTCAAAGGCAGATTCCCCACGCGTTACTCACCCGTTCGCTGCTCATCCAGTCGGTACAAGTACCAACCTTCAGCGCTCAACTTGCATGTATTAGGCACGCCGCCAGCGTTCGTCCTGAGCCAGGATCAAACTCTCAAATAAAGTATTTAAGTCACCTTAGTGACTGGCTTGTCTTTCATTATTGATTGACAGATTTTTGATGTATCTTACTACATCACATGAGTCATTCTTCTTTATTCAGTTTTCAATGGTCTAGCTTATCGCTTCAAGACTCTCGTCTCTTGCGACAACTATTATATTCTATCAAACCTAACTAAACTTGTCAAGAATTAACTGTGACTTTTACGACTTTTTTTATCTTACATCCGGAAAACCCCACGGTTGTCATGTTCTCTGATGTACAGTTTTTATAACTTATATTCATAATTTGATCGATTTTTCACTTATTATGATAAATCCATGAACTAAATCTCACTCAAAATTTGAATTAATGATAAAAAAATAAGTACCAGTAGTTACTGACACTTATTTTTTTATCATTATTATATGAAATTATTTTACTTTTGCAGTTGTAGCAATAACTTCTACTGCTTTTTTCATTGCAATATCGTGTTTAAGCATATCAACTGGAAGAAGTTTTTCAACTTGTTCAACAGGCATGTTGTATTGACCAGCAAGATCTTCAATTTCTGCTTTTACTTCTTCATCTGAAGTTGTAAAGTTTTCAGCAGCAGCGATTGCTTCGATTACCAAGTTTGTACGCACGCGTTTATCAGCGTCTGCTTCATATTGTTTATGAAGATCATCTTCAGAAGTTCCAGTAATTTGGAAGTACATTTCTGGAGAGATTCCTTGTTGTTGCATTCCACCAAGAAATTCGTTCATAGCGCGATGAACTTCTTCGTGAATCATTTCTTCTGGAATTTCTTTGATTTCAGCATTTGCAACAGCAGCTTCGATTGCAGCAGTTTCTACAGCATCATTATAAGCTTCTGCTTTTGATTCTTCAAGTTCTTTACGGAATTTAGCTTTAAGCTCATCCAAAGTTTCAACTTCTTCGTCAATATCTTTAGCAAGTTCATCATCAAGTTCTGGTAATTCTTTTGCTTTTACTTCATTAACAGTTGTAACAAAGAGTGCTTCTTTACCAGCAAGGTCTTCAGCTTGATAGTTTTCTGGGAATGTAACTTTAACTTCTACAGTTTCACCAGCTTTAGTTCCAACAAGTTGTTCTTCAAATCCTGGAATAAATTGACCTGAGCCAAGTTCAAGACTGTGGTTAGAACCTTTCCCACCTTCAAATTCAACACCATCAACTGAACCAACGAAGTCAATAACAACAGTATCACCATTTTCAGCAGCAGTTTCTTTTACTACAAGTTCAGCTAAATTGTTTTGAGAGTTAGTCAAGCGTGTTTCAACTTCTTCGTCAGAAACTTCTTTTGTTGCTTCTACTTCAACTGTAAGGTCTTTGTAGTCACCAAGTGAAACTGTTGGTTTTACAACAACTTCTGCAGTCAATTCCCAGTCAGAACCTTTTTCCATTTTTGCAACATCAATTTTTGGTTGTGCAACTGGTTCGATACCAGCTTCTTTTACAGCTGCATCATAAGCAGTTGGAAGAACAGCGTTTAAAGCTTCTTCAAAAAGTGCTTCTTCACCGTACATTTTATTAAACATTTGACGGCTGATTTTACCTTTACGGAAACCAGGAACGCTAATGTTAGCTTTTACTTTATTAAAGGCTTTGTCAAGCCCAGTTTTAATTGTTTCTTGGTCAATTGAAAATGAGAGTGTACCTTTAGTATCACTAGTTTTTTCAAAACTTACAGTCATTTTTTTCTCCTTATTTTGAGCCTGAGCTCAGAAATTCATACCTTTCAAGAATAGCATAAAATCGGCTATATTTCAAGAAAGACTAGCTTTTTTGACTTATAAATCGTATTTTTTTAACAAAACAAAAGGCCTGATTCTTCCGAATCAAGTCTTTTATTATTTTGCAGGGCTAAGTTTATCCATAACTTCTTTCCATAAATTATGGTTGAAAACGTTGGAGGGATTTCCTCCACCTAGAAAACCATAACCAACCATAAGTCCTAAAACGGCGGCAAGAACTAGTAGAACTATAACAAAAATAATAATAGAGAGTCTTAGTCCTAAAAATTTTATGGTTTTCTTAAACATTAGCCTTCTCCTTCTCCGTCTTCGTCTTCTACACGAATAATATCAGCTCCCAGAGCTTTTAATTTTTCATGGAATTTATAGTAGCCTCGGTCTAAATGACTTAATCTTCTAACAGTTGTTTGCCCTTTGGCAACCAATCCCAAAAGAATCAATGCGGCACTTGCACGTAAATCTGTTGATTTTACCGCAGCACCTTGTAAATTTGAATTTCCTTGAATAAGCGCTGTATTTCTAGTAATGTCAACTTCCAATCCCATACGACGCATTTCTTCCAAATGTTGGAAACGATTTTCAAATACTGTCTCTACCATCACTGATTCTCCCACGGCAACGGCCTGAGCAGCTGTCATTTGTGATTGCATATCTGTAGGAAATCCTGGGTGTGGTAAAGTCTTAACGCTTGTTGCTTTTAGTTTTTCAGGCCCAACAACTCGAAGTCCAGATTCTTCTTGGGTAAAATTAACACCCATTTCGCTAAGTTTTGAAATCAATGGACGGTTATGTTCAGCAATCGCATCTTTGATTAAAACATCACCTTGTGTCATTGCGGCCGCAACCATGAAAGTTCCTGCTTCAATTCGGTCTTGAACAACTGAATGGTTTGCCCCACGCATTTTTTCAACACCTTTAATAATTATTGTATCTGTTCCGGCTCCCTTAACATTTGCTCCCATTTTATTTAGGAGGTTTGCTAAGTCAACAATTTCTGGTTCACGTGCTGCATTTTCAAGTGTTGTTGTCCCGTCAGCTAGTGTCGCAGCAAGAATAAGATTTTGAGTAGCTCCTACTGATGGAAAATCAAGATAAATATGAGCTCCTTTTAATTTATCAGCCTTAGCTTCAATATAACCAGCGTTTTGAGTAATCGTTGCTCCCATTTGTTCAAAACCGCGTAAATGTAAATCAATTGGTCGAGACCCAATGGAACATCCACCTGGCATTGATACGCGTGCTTGTCCGTTGCGGGCTAAGATTGGTCCCATAACAACGATTGAGGCACGCATTTTGCTGACATACTCATATGGTGCAGTTGTTTTTATTTCTGAATTTGATTTAGCAATAATTTTCTTTGCTTCTTGGTCAAAGCTAATCGCAGTCCCAAGATGATTTACCAAATTATTCATCATAAAAACGTCACTTAAAATAGGGACATTAGTAAGTACAACTTCACCCTCACTAGCGAGTAATGTCGCTGCAAGAAGAGGAAGAACAGCGTTCTTTGCTCCTTCAATTTCAACTTCACCTTGAAGTTTTGTTTGCCCACCTTTTACAATTATTTTATCCATCATTTAAATCCTATTTTTCCTCTAAATTTTATTTTATATTTTTAGATTATAACACAAAAGCACCTTCCATTTTTCTGAAATATTTCACTCTGTTTATTTTTTGATGTATTTTTGTATTTGCAAAATTAAGTATGAGGGAGCAGTGAATACTCGCTCTCTACAGTTAAAATGGGGACTTTCACCCGATATGGTCAATGTAACATAGCCAATTCTTTCAGCAATAATACTTCCAGCTGCATAATCCCACGGTTGAAGATTACTGAAATAGCTAATTATCTTTCCTTCCAGAAGCTGACCATAGCTGATACCTGCACTACCAATGATACGAACTCCTAAAGTTTGATGGCTTAAATCTAACAAGCCTCCACTATTGGATCTATACATATAACTATTCACTCCAAGCAAACTTTGAGCCAAAGGTCTTTCTTTGAGTTCCAATTCTTTTTGATTACAAAAGGCTTTGTGGCTATCACACCAATAAAGTTTATCCTTCATTACATCTAGTATCAGACCAAATTTACCAACACCATACTCATAATAAGCAAGCATCACGGCAAAATTATCTTTTTGAACAATAAAATTTGTTGTTCCATCAATGGGGTCTAAGACCCATAGATGCGGAATTTCTGAATCGAACTTTATTTTTTCTTCGTCTTCTTCGGCTAAAATTTTATCTTCCGGGAAATGATGGAGAATATTGGCTACTATTTGCTCTTGGACTTCTTTGTCAAAATTTGTCACTAAGTCATCATAGCGAGTCTTTTCAGTAATTTCCAACGGAGCAGCTATATTTTCTTTTAAGAAATTTCCAGCATCTCTTACCCAATCTTTAGCTAATTCAAGCCTTGTCAGCACTGACAAATCGTTTTCCACTAGCTTTTACCTCCTTGACTGCATGATAAAGTGAGTAACCACTGCTTAGTTCAAAATCACGTCCAAGCTGTTTTTCTTGCATTTTTGAGGGAACAATCTTTTTGAAAGCATTATAGGATTCTAAAAAAACTTCTTTTTCAACTTTGCTTTCATAAAATTTTTCAACTTGATTGAAAAAAGAGAGCACTTCTGTCATTTCAGTAGTACTCCAACTTAAATCAAGAGGATAATTATAATTTTCTTTCATGTTTCTCCTGCCCGTTCAGGCTAAAAAATCTATAAAATTCAGCAAAAATTTACTGACAGAATTGTTGTCAGTAAATTTTGCTGCCTAAATCTTAATCTATTGTACTTAACATTTCTGCTCGACGATATTCACGTGGCAAAAATGCACGAATTTCATCCTCGTTAAAGCCAATTTGTAGGTGTTTTGAGTCAGTAATAATTGGACGTCTTAATAGATTTGGAAATTCTGTTACCAAGTCTAATAATTCATTAATAGTCAAATTATCAACATCCACAGCCAATTTTTGAAAAACTTTTGACCGTGTCGAAATAATATCTTCTGTTCCATTTTCCGTTTTCGTCAAGATATGACGCAAATCGTTTGTTGTCATCGGTTGTGTCAAAATGTTGTGCTCTACAAAGGGAACCTTATGGCTTTGCAACCAAGCGCGCGCTTTACGGCAACTGGTACATGATGGCGACAAATATAAATCAATCACAGTCCTATTTCCCATCCTTTTAAAATTATCAGTAAGTTTATTTTTCTCCTCATTGGATAAAAACTAATTTACATCTGCTAAGTATTATATCAAAATTAACATCGCAAAAAAAGTGACGTTATGGTTTTTAGTAATTATTTTCTTCTAAAAATTACGAAATCACTCATTCATTTCTTCAAAAGTTTCTTGTAAATCTTCAAAATCAAGCAAATAAACTTCATAATTAGTGTTTTGTTTCATTTTTTCAACCATATATTTTAATTTTGTCTCATTTTCTTCATCGTAAAAAACAAAAGCTCCCTCGGTATTTTCCAGTATAAAATCATTGTACTGGCGGAATTGGCTTGGGCTTTCATAAGTTTCAAAAGCATATTTCACAAAATCTACTTGCTTGAAAACTGCCAACTTAACTTGATTACTTTCGTTCCAATTTTGGCCATATGTTTCAAAAGAAAAAATTGTCCCAATTTGAAAGTCATAATCTGTCTGAAGTTCCTTTGCTACTTCCAACGCCCAGTATTCAAAACCCAAATTACCTGTAAAAATAATCCAACGAAGGCCTTCCTCCAAAAAATTAATTAATTTTCTTCTAATTGTTTTTTTTATTATTGATACTTTTATGTCTTTTTCATTGAAAATACCTAGGTCAAAACTTGTATAACCCATGATTAGTAGTGAATTCATAAATATTTTCCCCTTGTAAAATTTATGTTATAATAGACATTATATAACTAACTGAGAATTTTATAAAGGTAGAAGACAGAATGGTTAATTATCCTAATGGAAGGTCGCGAGCTTACAGCACTGTTCCTAAGAAAAAAAAATCACTGACAGAGCTGTCAGTAACTAAAAAAAGCACTTCAAAAACCAAAGGGATGGTTGCCTTCGGGAAGCGGGGAATGAATTTTGAAGCTGAAATTAATGCAACAAATGAGTATTATCTTTCTCGTGGACTTGCAGTTATCCACAAAAAGCCAACACCAATTCAAATCGTTAAAGTAGATTATCCACAAAGGAGTCGTGCAAAAATTACAGAAGCTTACTTCAGGCAAGCATCTACTACTGACTACTCTGGAGTCTATAAAGGTCACTACATCGACTTTGAAGCAAAGGAAACACAGCAAAAAACTGTTTTCCCTCTAAAAAATTTCCATGAGCATCAAATTGTTCACATGAGTAATGTTCTCGCTCAAGGGGGAATTGCTTTTGTCCTCTTGCACTTTGCAAGGCTAAATGAAACATATCTTCTTCCATCTTCGTGTTTGATTACTTTTTATTACGAAAAAGGCGGTTTAAAGTCAATTCCGCTTTCTCATATTCGCGAAAATGGCTATAAAATTGAAACGAACCACATTCCTAGAATTCCTTATCTAGAAATTGTGAATAAACTTTGTGAGGTACAGTAAAATTTCTACGAATTCTAAGAAAAATAAACAAAAAAAACGTACGAAACGCGGTTCCGCCAAATCTAAAATGTGGACGGCAGTAAAATTATTTTTAATTGCTTTCTTTTCTTTAATTATCCTAGCCTTAGCCGCTGGGGGCGCCGTTTTCGTTTATTATGCTAAGGATGCACCTGCACTCACTTTGGACAAACTTGAATCTAAACCTTCTACTAAAGTTTATGACTCTAGCGAAAAAGTGGTGGCAACTTTAGGAGCTGAACAAAGAAATCTGGTTAAAACTGATAATATTCCAGTAATGTTGGTTAATGCGGTTACTTCTATTGAAGACCATCGTTTCTTCAATACTCGTGGAATTGACCCCATTCGGATTGCTGGGGCTTTTGTTAATAATTTAAAAGGTGGTTCTTTAAACGGTGGTTCTACACTTGATATGCAGCTCATTAAGCTTTCATTCTTCTCAACCGATGAATCAGATCAAACTTTGAGTGTTAAAATTCAAGAAGCTTGGATGGCCTTAAAATTAGACCAAAAATGGACTAAGGAGCAAATTTTTACAGCTTATGTTAATAAGGTTAATATGGCAAATGGTTATTATGGAATGGGAACCGCTTCCCAAGCCTATTATGGTAAAGATTTAACTCAGCTTTCAATCGCTCAACTTGCCCTACTTGCAGGAATGCCTCAAGCTCCTAATACTTACAATCCATATACTAATCCTACTTCTGCTAAATGGCGCCGAGATATGGTTATCCGTGCAATGCGTCGCTATGATAAAATTACAGCGGAAGAAGAAAAGAAAGCACTGGCTACCCCAATTGATGATGGACTTCAACCTTTAAAACAAAGTGTAACTATTCCAAGTTATGCTGAGAATTTCCTCAAACAGGCAATTGCTCAAGCTAAAACTTTGGCTGGAGATGATATTTTGACTGAGGGAGCTAAAATTTATACTACTCTTGATACAACAGCCCAACAAAATCTATATAATATTGTTAACACTGGCAACTATATCACTTATCCAGATGATACAATGCAAGTTGCTTCAACTGTTACTGATGTCAAAACAGGTGCTGTAATTGCACAAATTGGTGGTCGTAATCAACCAAGCAATGTTACTTTTGGCTTTAACCAAGCCGTGCAAACAGACCGAGATTGGGGTTCGACCATGAAGCCAATTGTCGACTACGGTCCAGCTTTTGAAAATAATATTTATACTTCAACTAATAATTATGTTTCCGATTACCCAACTACTTATCCAAATGGAACGCCTTTAAAAAACTGGGATAATACTTATTTTGGTTCAATGACTGTCAAAAGTGCCTTAGCACTTTCACGTAACATCCCAGCTGTTAAAACTTTAATCAATGTTGGACTAGATAATTCTAGCAAATTTGTTAATGGTCTAGGAATTACTTTAGATCCTCTGGAATACTCTAATGCCATCTCTAGTAACTCTAAAAATGGTGGAGCAAGTTCTGAAAAAATGGCTGCTGCTTATGCTGCCTTCTCAAATGGTGGGATTTACACTAAACCTTATTATGTTTCCAAAGTTGTCTTCCCCGATGGTCGTACAGTTGAATACAAACCGGTCCGCTCACGAGCAATGCAAGCCTCAACCGCTTATATCATGACCAATATTCTTCAAAGTGTTTTAACATTGCCACTTTCTGAATCTGTTGGTTCTTACGCTGCTGTTCCCGGCTTAGCAGCCGCTGGTAAAACTGGTACATCTAACTATACAGATAGTGAAATGGATCAAATCACTGAGAAATACGGTTCCCTTCCAGGTATGGTTTCTCCAGACGAAAACTTTGTTGGTTATACTCCTCAGTATTCAATGGCTGTTTGGACCGGTTATTCAAATCGAATGACGCCAATTTATGGTACAAGTACTCAGATTGCAACCAAAGTTTTCTCAGCTATGATGACTCAACTTACTCCTGATCCTTCATCTGTTGCGACATGGACAATGCCTGAGGGTGTTAGTCAAGAAGGAACTGCTCTTGTTAAAACAGATAGTTCTGGTCAAACAATAAGTCAATCCTCCGCTAATGGTAGTTAAATGAAAATTGAAAAAATTGTTAATAAAATTGCTCAGGAGAATACATATCTCCTGAGCAATTCTACTTCACATCTCATTATTGATCCTGGAAGTGATTCGTCAGCACTTCTTGAACGTCTTAAAATTACTGACAAAACAATCTCCGCTATTTTACTGACACACGCTCATTTCGACCACATTATAGGGCTGAATGAACTAAGGAAACATTTTCCTGATGTTCCTATTTATCTTCATTCAGCTGAAAAAGAATGGATGAAAAATCCTAAATTAAATGCATCATTCTTTTTCCTAGGAACTGCTGTGACTGGCCCTGAAGCTGATTATTTTTATGAAATTAATCAGTTTTACGATATTGATGCTTTCAAGTTTCAAGTGCTCGAAACGCCGGGACATTCTATTGGTGGAGTAAGTCTGCTTTTTAAATTGGAAAATGAGTCTTTTGTATTTAGTGGAGACGCACTTTTTAAGAATGCTATAGGACGCTGGGATTTACCTACTGGAAATCAAGCGCAACTTTTAAAATCAATTCGTGAGCAGCTCTTCACACTTGATGAAAATACTCAAGTCTTTCCTGGTCATGGTCCCAAAACAAGTATTGGTACTGAAAAACAAAATAATCCTTTTTTCCAATAAAAAGAAGTTACTGATTCTATTGTCAGTAACTTTTTTATTTAGATTCTAATTGTTTGTCCTGGATGAATCATGTCATTAATTCCAAATCCATTGAGGGCTGCTAATTGGTCAGCTGTCATAGCATTTGCTGTGGCAATTGAATAAATGCTGTCACCATTTTGAATTGTATAACTGTTTGAAGTCGTTGTGTTTGAAGTTGTTGCACTAGTACTTACAGTTACTTGCAATACTTGTCCTACTTGAAGCATTGAATTAACATCATAAATTCCATTGGCTGACATCAGTGATGAAACAGTCATTCCATATTGTTCCGCAATCGAATATAAACTATCTCCTGATTTGACGGTATAAGTAGAACTTGACGATACATTGGAAGTTGTATTGGTACTTGTTGTAGTTGTGCTAGTACCAGCAACTTGCAAAACTTCTCCTACATGAATATCGTTTGCATTTTCTAAACTATTTGCTGACACAAGTGCATCAACAGTTGTACCATATTGAGCAGCGATTGCTGATAATGAATCTCCCTCTTGTACTTTGTATGTGCCAGCTGAATTTGTTGAGGCTGATGAACTAGTTGTAACAGCAGTTCCTCCTGATATTTCTCCTCCTTGGTCATAAACACTTAAACCAAGTTCAGAAATCATGCTATTCAATTTAGAAGCATAAGTTGGATCTGTGGCATAACGTCCTTCAAGCCAAGCTGTCGCATCTAGGTAAGAACTTGTATTTTCACGCCAAGCCCCAGAATAATATGATGAAGCACGTAACATTTTAGCTTGGGCAACACATGCGTCATAAACTGAGCTATAAGCTTGGAAGGGTTCAACAACATTTGTCATTGTTCCATTCAAATACTCTTGTGTTGGTAGATAAACAGGTATACCAGAAGTGTATTTAACTCCAAAAATATTATTATAATTGCTTGCTAAGGCACTTTGTCCACCACTTGATTCTAAAATCCCTTGGGCAATCATTACTGATGGATAAAGTCCGTAGTCATTTGCCACTGGTACCGCAGCGTTAATAATTTCTTGAACAGATGCAGCTTGTGCTTTAATCCCACCAAGACTTGCCAAAGCAACAATTGACGCACCAAGCGCTAATTTATGTTTCTGTTTCATCGAGTCTCCTCTTTAATATTAGATATTTTTTTGACTAAAATATGCCAATTGTATTTTTATTGTTACTTACTAGTATAAAAATTTTCTGGCGATTTGTAAAGTCTTTTCTTTATTATTTTTTAAATTTCACATCATAAATTTTTTTTAGAGCCATGATTATAATATTAGGAGGCAAATCTTTTTATTTGAGCTATAATAAAGTAAAAGGAGCGAAAAAATGACTAAAATTTATGATAACATTACTGAATTAATCGGACAAACTCCAATTGTTAAACTTCAACATGTTCCAGCAGAGAGTGCTGATGTCTATGTCAAACTTGAAGCTTTCAATCCTGGTGGTTCTGTGAAAGATCGGATTGCCCTTGCAATGATTCGGGCGGCTGAGGCCGATGGACGTTTAAAACCTGGTGGAACAATCGTTGAACCGACTTCTGGAAATACAGGAATTGGACTCGCCTTCGTTGGCTCTGCTTTGGGTTACAAAGTTGTCATTGTCATGCCAGAGTCATTCTCACTTGAACGTCGCAAATTGATTCAAGCTTACGGGGCTCAATTAGTTTTAACACCCGCTAGTGGTGGAATGAAAGCTGCAATTGCTAAGGCAAAAGAACTCTCAGAAACAGAAGGTTATTTTCTTGCCATGCAATTTGAAAATCCCGCAAATCCTGAAATTCATGAAAAAACAACAGGAGCTGAGATTATTGATGCTTTTGGGCCAACTGGACTTGATGCCTTTGTGGCAGGTGCAGGGACTGGTGGAACGATAACAGGAGTTTCGCATGCCCTCAAAAAAGCAAATCCAACTATCAAAACTTATGTTGTCGAAGCTGATGAATCTGCTATTCTCTCGGGTGAGGCTGCTGGCCCACATAAAATCCAAGGTATTTCTGCTGGTTTTATTCCTGGGAATCTTGACACTAAATCTTATGATGAAATCATTCGGGTCAAAGGAGATGATGCCATTTTAACGGCTCGTCATCTTGGAGGAAAAGAAGGATTTTTAGTTGGAATTTCTTCGGGCGCAGCCATTTATGCTGCCCTTGAAGTAGCTAAAAAATTAGGTAAGGGTAAAAAAGTGTTAGCGATTGCTCCTGATAATGGAGAACGCTACTTATCAACGGCTCTTTATGATTTTGAGTCTGAAAAATAAATAATTTTCACTGACAGAAAGTAAAAAAGTTACTGACAGAAATTTGAGAAGATAAATCAGCTAAAAAGGTTGACAAAATTTTCTGATTTTCCTGTCAGTATTTTTATCTAAAATCCAAACAACATATTTTTATATTTCACTATTTTAGGGTAAAGTTATTTTGGGAGCGCTTTGCTCTTGGAAAATTTTAATAAGGAAAAAACAATTTCATGAATAAATCAAAAATTTTTGCTTTCTCTGCAATTTCACTTTCTGCTGCCCTTTTACTGACAGCTTGTGGAAATTCTGTCAGTAAATCTGAAGATTCCGCTCAGGAAGCCAAATACAGCTTTGCAAGCAATATTTTAACCCTTGACACTAGCATGGCTGCTGACGTCAATTCCATTGATGTTCTTCTCAATGTTGATGCTGGACTTGTCCGTTGGAATCCCAAAGCGCAAGTTGTCAACGATTTGGCAAAATCAATTGACATTTCAAAAGATGGCAAAACTTATAATGTAACTTTGCGTGACGGTTTAAAGTGGTCAAACGGTGCTAAATTAAGAGCTGCTGATTTTGTTTATGGTTGGCAAAGAACCGTTGACCCAAAAACTGGTTCACAATACGCATATGCCTTAACACCTGTTGCTAATGCCAGCGAAATAATGACTGGCAAAAAACCAGTTGATACCCTTGGAATTAAAGCTGAATCTGATACGAAATTAGTCATCACTTTAGCAACACCTACTCCTTACTTCAATAAATTGCTGACACTTCCAGCTTATTATCCCGTCAATGAAGCTTTCGTTAAAAAAATGGGAAATAAATATGGAACAAGTTCAGACACCAGTCTTTATAATGGTGCTTTCAAATTTGTCAAAGGAAAAAATAATTGGACTGGTTCAAATGAAACTTTTTCAATTGTAAAAAATGATCAATTCTATGACGCCAAAAATGTTAAGCTTTCTGGAGCAACTTATCAAATTGTAAATAATCCTAACACCGCTGTTAATCTTTTCAAATCTGGAAAACTTGATGTCGCTAATTTGGCCACTCCGGAATTAGTTTCTGCAAATAAGAAAAATAAAGATTATAAAGCACTAACTTCACCAAGAATTGATGTTTTAGAATACAATCAATCTGGTAAAGTTCCCGAACTTTCAAACTTAAAAATTCGTCAAGCTTTAAACTTAGCAACAAATAGAAAAAACTTGTTAGAAATTGCGGCGCCAAGTTTTTCAATTACGAATACAGTGACTCCTAAAAAATTAGATCAAGCACCAAATGGAGAAGATTTCGCAACTTACGCTGCCCAACCTTATAAATATGATGCCACAAAAGCCGCTGAACTTTTTAAAGAAGGTCTAAAAGAATTAGGAAAAACATCAATTACTCTTGAACTTGAAGGAGCAAATGACAATTCCTTTGCCAAGGCAGCGGTTGACTATCTTAAAGGCAATCTCGAAAAAGATTTACCAGGTTTAACCATTAATGAGAAACTCGTTTCTTCAGCTCAACGTCAAAAAGATGCTCAAAATAATAATTTCCAAATTCTGCTGACAAGTTGGGGTGCAGATTACAATGAACCCTCTGATTTCTTGATGAATTTTGTATCAGGAAGTACAATGAATCATGGATTAGTCAAAAACCCTAACTTTGATAAAGCCTATCAAGCAGCGACTACAGCTCCTGACGTTCTGTCAGCTGATAAACGTTATGCTCATTATAAAGATGCTGAGAACGCACTATATGAGGCCGCTAATGTCAATCCCTTAGCCACTGAATCTGTTTCTTTATTATTAAATCCAAAACTTAAAGGAATTTCAACTTATAACTCAGCCATGATTTTTGATTTACGTCATGCTGAAATCGCTAAATAATAAAAAAAATTTACTGACAAATTTTTGTCAGTAATTTTTTTATTCTGTCAGTAAATTTTAAACTTCACGACGAACATGTCCTGGCTCAAAAAGTTGTCCCCAAGTCATTGTCCCTAAAACTTTCTTATTGATGACCTGATTTAAACGACTAATGCTCACTCCATCAGTACTTGTTGAGTCATGTAGAATAAATCCTCCGCCAAGATAGATAGCCGCATGTTGCTCATCCTCACTTGCATCGTCAGCTGTAATTAATAAATCACCACGCGCCTTATCTGACCAATCTTCAGCCTCGCCAGTTTGAGCTAGCAAGGAGGTTGAAGCCGCAAATTGATAAACCAAAGATTGACCGCCTAACCGGAACATTTGAGCAATAAAACTCGAACAATCAAATTCATTAGCAGCTACTGAATCATCGGTGCGCCCTCCACCATAAACATATGGACTTTTCCCAACCAGTTTCATTCCTGATGAAATTGTTTTTTCAATCACTGAATTATCAGATTTCAATTGGCTGGCCACCGCTTCATAAGCTTTAACCACATCATCTTTACCCGTCTTTTTTGTGAAATAGTAATAATAACCATTAATTTTTTGTAATCCATAAACCATTTTCCCCGTTTGTGGACTGAAATAAACCGTTCCACCATCCAAAGTCATCAAACCTGTCTTCATCACACCTGTTGTTGAATCAAAATAATAATTATTCCCATTAATTTTTTGAAGACCCGTTAATTTTTTTGACCCAGAGTAAGCATAAGTCTCATTTGATTTATTAACCAATTTAATCGTTGAGGCCTGAACATCTTTACTATGATATATTTTAAAGCCAACAAAGAAAATTAGAAATGCTAATAAAGCTAGAATAAGTACTTTCCCTTGTTTACTCATTTTTTTAGAGCCATTTTTTTTATAATCTCTTGTTCTTTTTTCCATATCTAGTTATACCACTCCAAGTTTAATGATAACTTAATAAGAACAATTTAAGATTTGGATAAGAAAAGTGATTTGAAATTATCTTCAAATCACTTTTATAAAATATTTAACCACTTACTTTTTCTAATTCTTGATAAATTTGTCGAAAAACAGTCAAAAATTGTTCAACTTCAGCCATATTATTTGTTGAATCAAGAGAAATCCTGACCGCACTTGTTGCTAATTTTGAAGGGACATTCATCGCAACTAAAGTTCCAGCCGCCGCATTTTTCTTTGAAGAACAAGCTGAGGTTGTCGAAATATAGATTTCATGTTGTTCAAAAGCGTGAACAACAACCTCACCTCTAACCCCACGAATCCCAAAGGTCAAAATGTTAGGAGCAAAATTCTCCACTTTACTAAAAACATGAACTTTTCGATGCTTTTCTAACTCTTCTAAAATCACCTGCTTCATTGCTCGTACTTTTTGACGTTTAAAGTCATCATCATCTAAAGCTAAACGAAGGGCTTTAGAAGTCGCAGCAATTCCAGCTAAATTTTCTGTAGTCGAACGCCAATTATGCTCTTGACCTCCCCCATGTAAAAGCGGAGTCAGTCTTTTCCCTTTTTTTGCAACAACAATTCCCACACCACGTGGCCCATGAAATTTATGAGCAGATAAAACCGCAAAATCTACCCGCTCTGTCAACCAAGCCTCTAATGGAATTTTACCAATGGCCTGTACTGCATCTACATGAAAAGAAATTGTTGGCTTATCAGCAAGTAGGTCAGAAATTTCACCAATCGGTTGAATGGTTCCGACCTCATTATTGACTGCCATGATTGAAACTAAAATCGTTTCATCTCTAATCAATTTTTCAAGCTCAGAAACAATAACAAAACCATCCCCATCAACAGGTGCAAAATCAACTTCAAAACCTTGCGTTTTTAACCATTCTGCTGTATTTTTTACAGCTGGATGCTCTACATTAGAAACAATGATGTGATTACCATAAGGACGCTTTTCAAAAGCGACACCTTTTAAAATCCAATTATCTCCTTCAGTCCCTCCACTTGTAAAAAATATTTCTTGTGAATCGACTCCCAACAGTTCAGCAATTTGTCGTCTAGAAGCCTCTAATAATCTCGTCGCTGTTGTCCCCAAACCATGTAGACTTGACGGATTTCCCATAATTTTTGTTGCAACATCTGTATAAGTTCGTAAAACCATTGGATTAACTGCTGTCGTAGCAGAATTATCAAAATATATCATTTTTTATCCTTAATATTTAAAAATCAATCTTATTTTAACACAAAAAATACCGAAAAGTTTGACTAAAATATAAGAATGATGATTAAATTACCATAAAAAACTTTTGGCATTCGCTATTTCTGTCTATTAAATCTTTTGACAATTTTCCGATTTCTGACGATTGAATAAAGATATACCAAAATAAAAATGAGCAACCAAGTAATAGTAAAACTCCAAATATGATGTTGCCACGAGCTATCAAAAAGCCAAGTATTAACTAATAAGTAACCCCAAGCCAGCAAATAACTTGCTAAAGCTTGACTAACAAATTCAAGCAAGGCAATTGTGACATATTCATCTATCAATTTAGACATGGCCCCCTGAACAAAACCATAAACAAGAATTAGAGTCATTGATTCAAAATCAATTTCTCCACCAAAATACAAAGTAAGCAAGACTCCACATACTATAGCAATGAAGGCACCTTTGAGTCCCGAAATTACATATTTCATTTTTTAGCTCCTTCTTCTAACTTCTTGTTGATATTTGCCAAGTATCTACGACTGACAGGCAACTTTTCATCTCCGAGATAAAGCAATACTCCGTAAACAAAGTCTGTTTCCAAGCGCCTTATTTGTTCAAAATTAACCAGAGTATTTCTTGATATTTTAATAAAATTCAAAGCCAATTTTTTCTCATAAAAATAGAGAGGAGATCTTACTCTTATCACTCCATCCGTCATATGGAAATCTAGATAATTTTTTTCTGATTTTAAATATAAAATTTCTCTGATATTAACAATTTCAAAACCTTTATTTGTTGCCAAATAGAGTTTTTCGTTATCTATAGAAGACAAATCTTCTAAATGATATTCTTTTACAATAGCCGAAAATTCTTCTTGCCTTCGAGCAACAATGACAATTTCCGCTTCTTCTATATTAGGGTCAATTTGTTTTTTTAATTTCACTTTTTCATTATATAAATAAATACTCACTTAAACAATTATTTAACTAACAAAAGCTAAAGTATTTATGCCTTTCTTCGATAAACTAATAGGGCTAAGAGACAAATCAATCCGACACTTAAAGATATTCTTGACCAATTTGGAACGACTGTATAGTTGGAAGTTAATGTATGGTTTAAATCAGAAAGTAACTGAGTGAGGAAAAAATTGTCAGCAATCTTACGAATTCCTCCTGAAAGTTGTGCTAACGGAATCATCATTCCTGAAAAGAAGAAGGAAAGAAACATCAGAGGCATAGCAATCGCACTTGCTGTTGCCGTGTTTTTAGCAAGAAGTCCAATAATCATTGCTAATAAACAAAATGGAATTGAATATAAATAAAGTTTTAGATAAAAAAGAATTAATAAACTCAACTTAGGAAACTCATAATCATAAGCATAATGAGCAACTACTAGAATAACAAGCGTTGAGCAAAAGATAATAATCATAAAACTAACAATTTGTGCAATAATATAAAATAATTTTTTTATTCCTCTTTGGACAAATAATTGATAAATTTTTCTAGACTGATAGTCAGCAATTTGTACTGACAGTGAAGTCAAACTAGCTGATAGAACACTGTATAATAATATTGATGCAATATTATTTTCAATATAATGTGGTATGCTTTTTCCAAAACTTGATGAAAAAGCAAACATTAAAAATAAGGGAAAGATAAATACAAAGAAAATTTGTGAAGGATTCCGATAGCGTAAACGTAGTTCAAATGTAAAATATTTTAGAAATTTCATGATAATAGTTCCTCCAAGTTGATACGGTAAGTCATTTGATATAAAACAAGTTCTTTATTGAATTTAATGATGGCTTGTTCAGCCAATTCCTTTGGTAATTTGTACTGTTTTTCTTTTAGTTTATAGGCTTCAAATTCTGGAACTTCTACTAAAAATTCAACAAAAGAAAATTCTTCTTGAATTAAATCTGATTTTTGTAAATCTGCAATAATTTTTCCATCTTTAAGAATGATAAATCTGTCGCATAATTGCAATGCTTCTTCTAAATAATGGGTTACCAAAAGTAAAGTTGAATTTTTTACTTTCAAATTTGAAGATAAAAATTTAAAAAGCTCTCCTCTGCTCTCACTGTCAAGACCCGTTGTAATTTCATCCAAAAAGAAATATTCAGGACTATTTTGTAGTGCAGATACCAAAAAGAGTTTTTGTTTTTGACCACCAGATAAATTTGAAAATCTTTGCTTTAAATAGGATTCCATTTTAAATTCTTTGACCAGTTTTAAGCCATATTCTTTAGATTGTTCATCATTTGAAAACAAAGCTAAAACTTCACTGACTAAAGCATCAGGAGGTAAGGTCATATTTTGCATGATATAACCAGTATTATTGGAAGTCGGTTTCATTTTGCCATATTCAATTTTTCCTGAAGAAGCCTTGACATTTCCATTAATAATATTCATTAATGTTGATTTTCCCGCACCATTATTACCTAATAAAGCAACCTTATCACCAGCTTTTAATTCAAAACTGATATCATTTAGCACTTGATTGTTACCATAGGATTTTTTTATATTTTTTATTTTCATATTGCTATTTTAACTCAATCTATCAAAAGTACTGACCAAAAGTCTGGGATAAATTAAGCAATTTTAGGGATAAAAAAATAAGAGTTTTTTCTCCTATTTTTTGGAATTTATATTATAAGCTTTACGGTATTGATTGGGAGCAAGTCCATAGCGCTTTTTAAAAGATTTTATAAAATAAGGAGTATTCATCATTCCAACGTCACGCGCAATTTCAGAGATTGCTTCATTTCCTTTAAGCAATCGTATTCTTGCTTGCTCAAGTCTTATTCTTGTTAGTTCTTGCTGTGGAGTTAGCCCTTTTATTTTTTTATAAATATGCCGAAGATAAGACGAAGAACCATGAAGTCTTTGTCCAAGCTCCTCAAGACTTAAGTCCTCATCATAATGATTTTTTAAAAGTAAATCAATCTCTTCTACCCAAACCTCATTTGGTACAATTTTATCCATTGGTCGACATCTTTTGCAAGGACGATAACCTTCTTCTAAGGCTTGCTCGGCTGCTTGAAAAATACTTACATTCTCTCTTTTTGGTAGTCTAGAGACGCAGGAAGGTCGACAAAATATTTTAGTTGTTGCTACGCCATACCATAATTTATTATCAAAGTTTTTATCATTATTTTTAATGATTTCCCAAGTTTCGTCAGTAATTTCCAAATGAAAACTCCAATTATTTTTTTAAATGTGCTTGCTCAAGTGTCAAAAGAGCTTTTTTCTTCTCTAGTCCACCAGCGTATCCTGTCAAGGAACCATCAGCCCCCACAACTCGGTGACAAGGGATAATGATTGAAAGTGGATTATGTCCAACTGCTCCACCAACCGCCTGTGACATATTTCTTTTTTTCTCTTCATTAACCTGAAGAAGATTTGATATTTCTTTATAAGTAATTAGACTACCATAGGGGACATCACTTAATATTTTGAGTACTTTTTTTCTAAATTCCGTTACTTCTGGTTTCAATTTTATTTTTTTAAAATCAGGGTTTTCTCCTTTAAAATAAGCGTCCAACCATTCTATAGCATTAATAATTGGAAGACTCTTATCCTCTTTTGCCTGATTTAAATCATAATTGGCCGCAAAGTATTTTTGCTCTTTAAACCACACTCCTAATAAATAAGTTTCATCACTTAAAAGCGTTATTTCTCCTAAAGGTGACTGATATTTTTTTTTAGTTAACATTTTCCCCTCCTCTTCGTTCCGACTTTTTTATATTCAATAGTATAACAAAAAAATAAGGCAGAAAACATCACTATTTGGCTTTTTCATTTTTTTGAATATCATTCTTGATAAATGATATAATATAAAAAAAGATTAAGGGTCTGACAATGAAAGTAATACTAAGAAAAGCATTCCCAGATGATTATGAGCAAATTGCTTTTGTTCACTATAAAGCCTGGTTAGAAACATACACTGGACTTCTCCCAGAAAGTTTCTTAAAAAACAGAACGCTTGAATCAAGCATTAATATTTTTAAAAATAATCTTTGTTCAAATACAGTGGTTGCCATTGTTGAAGGCAAAATTATTGGTTTTTGCGGCTGGGGCCCTCTTCGGAATAATTCTTTTGAAGAAAACTTTGGTGAAATTCATGGCATATACTTACTCGACTCCTATAAAAAACATAAAATAGGTCGAAAAATGCTTGAATTCGCCTTAGAAAAACTTTCAACAAAGAATTATCCAAAAGTTGGTCTGTGGGTACTAAGTAGCAATGAAAATGCCATTCACTTTTACAAGAAACTTGGTTTTTCTGACACAGGAATTGTTAAGGAAGAAAATTTAGGGGAAATTATCACTGAATCTTTTTTTACAAAGGAAATCTAAAAAAGTATATCCCGGGATATGTTTTTTATTTTAATGACAGACAAGAAAAAAACACCGTAAAATTACGGTGTTTAATGCTTAATAGCTATAATTATTTAACTGCGTCTTTCTGATATAAATATATTTGATTTTCATAAAGTATCCTAAAACATTGATACATAAGCCTTAATAGATTTAGAACATTTTCAAAAAAACGTCATATTCATATAGAAGTTTAAGACTTATGCCCCTTTTGTGCCCCTTTTATTTTATGGTTCTTGCTGGACTCGAACCAGCGCTAACCCCGTTATGAGCGGGGGACTTTAACCAACTAAGCTAAAGAACTGTTAGGCAGCATTACTGCCGCCTATGTTTAAGACTTTCATTATAACATACTACCTTAATTAAAAACCACTCTATAAAAGAGTGGCCCTAATTTACGCAAAGGGAAGTGTGTGTTTCCTCTTGCTGGCTAAGTATAACATACTATCCTAGAATTACAACATCGTATTAAAAAAACTGAAGCTACTGCTCCAGTTTATGCACGATTTTCAAATATAATTATGCTTTTGTGATATTGACTGCTTGAAGACCACGTTGACCTTCTTCAACATCAAATTCAACTTTTTGACCTTCATCAAGTGATTTGAATCCATCAGATTGGATTGCTGAGAAGTGAGCGAACAAATCTTTGCCTTCTTCTGAAGTGATAAAGCCAAATCCTTTATCTGCGTTAAACCATTTTACTGTTCCATTTGCCATAATATTTATTTCCTTTCGACAAAATTGTAAATCTCATTTTGCGAAAAGTGAATCGATAAAACATTTTACTCATGACAAAATCTACTTTCTCATAGTAACACTAATTATACTCAATGTCAAACTGCCTATTTATTAATAAAACCCACATCATTACGACATGGGTTTTATGAACTGTAAGGAAAGCAACTAATCTTTCCGTCCAGCAAGTATAACACTAAGCATAGTTAAAGTCAAACTAACTACTAATTGAAAAATAAAAAGCCACTCACAATTGAGCGGCTAAAGATGACAGGCGGTGCTTTCGAAGTACCAACCTTACGTTAAGTATATCACTTTGATCAGTTATTACAATAGTAAATAAAAAGTCACCCCAAATGTGGGAGGGTGACTGAAATAAGCTGGGAGTGACTGACTCCCTAGCGCAAGTGTAGCACTACACTTAGATAAAGTCAAACTGATATAAAAAACCGCCCAATATGACAGGAGGACGGAATATGCCTAAGAGAGATGAGTAACTCTCTATAGGCTTAGTATAACACTTTAAAATTTAAATACAATAGCAAATAAAAGGCCGCCCCAAACGCAGGAGGGCAGCTCTGATATATAGTAAGGAGTCTACTAAGCTCCTATGCTAATCATAACACTTTAAAATTTAAAAACAATAGCAAAATAAAAAAGCCACTCCGAAGAGCAGCTTAACTCTAGAAATAGGATGCAATCCCACAATCATCCCGATTATATTGTAGCATATTATTATTGACAATTGTTCATAAAATTGATAATATTATAAAAGTTATTGCAAGTTAATCTAGTTCCGCACTATATTATTCATACCTTGCTCTAATCACTTTTCGGCACTGGCTTAATGCTAGTGCTTTTTTATATCAAAAAATGCCTCATAAGGGGGAGGAGGCATTTAAGAAAAATTTTATAACGAGCTTCTCATGGATGAAGAAAGCTCAAGGAAATAAAATATCAGGATGATTTATTATAGCGCTATCATTATTTTTTGTCAAGAAAAAAGCGCCCCAGTTAGGAGAGGGACGCTTAGGAGTAAACTTTATGAAAAATTTTATATTTGGAATAATTATATTATAAAACTTGTTTCTTAAATCAAACAAAAGAAAAAATACCAATAACGCTTAGAGCATTTCTTTTGACAACGCTATCTTTTATTGGTATTCTTAAACTATCAATTAAGAAGGAAACCCGAAATGGTTGGGAGAATATTTTTATTTAGTGGGTTCAATTCCCACCTCCTTCATTATTAAAATCATCCTACTAGTCCGCTGCTAGTAGGATTTTTTTGCAAAAGAAAAACGCCCCGGAGGACGAGAAATAACATATCTTAAATTATATTATAATCCCCAGATATTAGTCTAAGAACTATCGAATTATGAAGTATTGCCGTAAAAGTTCTGAAATTCTCAGAGTTTACTATGATTTCTTTATCCTTAAATTCCACTCGTTGGTTTTCTTGAAGTTTATTAACAGCATTTTTTATTTTTTCTATTTCAAAATCTGCTTGTCCATCTTTGTATGAAGATAATCTATTTATATTTCTAGCTTTTACCATATCAGTACTATGGATTTTATCATATTCTTGGAATGATACTTTATACTCTTCTTTTCCGATTGTTAAATTTCCAGCAAGAAAACTCTTAAGAACTTCTTCTGCTTGCTCTTTCTTAGCATATTTTAATCCAAGCATGTTCTCAAATCCTAATACATTCATAACGTACAGACGTGAGTTTTCTTTTTCCAGAACTGCAGTAATTTCACAAGGTATATGAACTCCATAATCAATCTCTATTGTATTATTTTTAGAACCTACTGATAGGTTTAAGAAATTTCTCCCCTTTATTGTAGCTCTTGAGTTTACAGCCAGGAATAAATATTCTTCATCTAATTCAATTACGAAAAAACGAACACTTTCTTTATTACTTTTTAAATTTTTAAGTCTACTTTCATCTAATTTCAATACATCAGCTTCTTGTAGCAAATTTTCCTTACCTAATAATTTAGACACGTTGTACAATAAGTCTTCTTCCCCAATAACCTCTAGATCCAAATAATACTCCGTTTCGTCAATTAAAGAAGTCGAGTCAAATGGTTCTACAATCTGATAATTCAGTTCAGAATAACTTTCAGATATCTCTGATTCGATAGATTCTGCAACTTTCTTGCTATTCGATAAACTAGCAATATAAGTTTTCCCATTTTTTTGTCTAATTCCTAATCCAATGTTAATAATTTCCATTATTCTTTCTTCCTAACGTATGTATTACAAGTATTTGAATCGCCCAATCTAGTAATTGAAATAGTAGTTTCATCTATTTCCACTAGTTTTTTTCTAGAACTAAAAATATACTTTCCATCTTCCATTTCAAAAATATTTAAACCCATAAATATTAGTAATACATTTGGCAAGATTGAACTACTTTTTATCATGAGTATAAACAAACAAAGTTGCAAAACAATAAAAATTATTAAATTCATGATGAAGTTATCTGCACCTCCTATTACCGAAGGAAGAATAACTCCTAAAAGGAATGAGGGGATTTCACCATTTTTTGTCTCGATTTTAGTCACTTCATATTTGGGTGTTTTAACTCCCTCATCTGCACTCTTTTCAATCATAATCTTCAAAGGAATCGTGCACAAAGATATTATAAGGAACAAACCTATAGAACCTAACACACCTAATTTTACCTGAGTAAAAATAAAAAGGAAATAAGCAGGAGACATCGCTGTCAAAAAATAAAGAATTTTGAAAAGCCAACTTGTACCATCGAACATATCGGATACCTCCTTATATTCTACACATAACTATATTATAACAAAAAACTTGTTTATAAGTAACACTACAGTTTATTCGCATTCAATCGTCGTTGCAATTACCATAAAAAACAAAAAACGCCCGCCGAAGCGGGGTTATGTTTTAGTTTGCTTTTGAATAAAGTGTCTAATTAAAATAGAAGCTTCGAATAGTGTAGATAATATAAAAGAAATTCCCCCTATCAAAAGAATTTGATCAGACTGCTCAAATTCGCCGAAAGCTAAAACCTCAATACTTAGTATAATAACAACAAGCCAAGTTCCTTCAAATTTCATATTACTACCACCATTTTTTAGTTTTATTAAAAAGTATACCATATTCTGAAAAATAAAAAAATTCCTGACCGAAGTCAGAGATTATTTTCTTAATTTCTAAGAATCACAACATGTAAATTTTGGATATTGTTCACAACCTACGTGATGTCGGTATAGCTTTCTGCCATAAGTGGCGAGACCGAAAATTTCGTTGTTGCATACATAAAAATTGGTAATTGATATTCCTTATCCCTTGAACTTACTTTCTATTTCCTAATATAAAAATCATCATCTACTAATAGATACTAGTATTTAAAATAGTTTTAAGGTAAAATAATAGTAAAATATTTAGCGAGGTAAACTTATGGATACGCAGGATTTGATAACACGTTCTGAAAATCAAATTGACAATTTCAAAAAAAATAATGAAATTATTTTAAAAGATAATATCAATCAAGAAATTCTTAAAACTAAAAATTCTTTTTCAAAAGAAATTTGGGACGAAGAATTATCTTTAGAAGTCGAAAAAGAAGTTGAAAAGAAATTAACTGCACTTAATAATAGCATTGATCTAAATCCTACTTCGATTTATTTTACACTCAAAGCTGAGACTGCTCTCAATCCTGATATTTCAGAAGAAGAACTAAAGTTAGCTGCTTATAATTTTTTATCTTCAAAAACCAAAAATAAATTTATGAAAAAAATTTTGAAAGAAAAAATAAGCAAACTTACAAAAGGAGGGAATAAATGAATATTCAAACCTTAGGAGTAAAAATTGGGAAAAAAATTATTCAAATTATTTCTCAACAGATTATAAATTATACTACAAGTGAGCAGTTTCAAAAACGAGTTAGTGAAATGTTGGATGGGGTAGTTGATAAGATTGTAAAAGCAGTACTATCAGAGAATAAAAGCAGTTAAAAGTATCCGTAATGGATACTTTTATTTTTAATTCTCCTCAACTATCAGAAATTTATTAAAGTTCATATCATCCATGAGGGAGTATTTGGAAGTGCGGACTATATCTCAATGGGTTTAAGTCACTGAGTTTTATTTTTAATCTTTATTTCTATAAACTACCTCTAATAAATAGCCATCTAAATCTAAGATGTAACATGAATAATAGTTATCATTCTGATTCTTAGGTTCTCCAATACTTTTACCACCAATGTTTAGAGCTAATTGATAGAAATCATCAACTTGTTTTTTATCTTGAGCTGAAAAAGCAAAATGAAATCTTTTCGGAATGCCTTGGTCAATCCAAATATAATCTTTTTTATCATAGAATTTCACACCGTTAACATCACTACTAAAACCATTAATTCCTAATGCTGATAAAAGCGGTCTGTAGAATTCCTTTGATCGATTCAAATCTTTTACTGTAATATCAATATGATCTAGCATAACGATCTCTCCTAACATTCATAAAAATAGTAAAGTCATTATATCATAACCCACTCAACTCCACTTGAGAGAGTACAAATAGTAAAACCGCCAAGAGTTGTCTCAGCGGTTTTTTTATTTAAAAAGTACACTCCTATTATATCATTTTTCTTTCGTCTATTCTCCATATTCTTTACGAAGCCATGCTCTATATTTAGTTTCTTCTAGAATGATAAGACCACCCCCATCATCATGATAAGCTCCCGTCTCTTCAATTTCCTTTTGACGATATTCTTCACGATACTGATTCATCTCATCGTAATATTTTTGCACTTCTCGCATCGTGATGAGTCTCGGATCAAAATCTTTGTGAATAACACGGAGAATACCTTTTAGTCTTTCAGATACATGCCGCTCTCCATGAGCTTCTTTATAAGATTGTAAGGGTAAAAGTTCTAAATCATATTCTTTCAATTTATTTTCTAAGTTGCTACTAAGTTCACGTTCTGAACTTCTGTATTCGCTAGTCTCTTTTTCAGCAGCGTTCATGAGAGGAATAATTTTAGAATTGAGGTCATTTAAAAGCTTATCAATCTTTTTATTACTTGAGCTTTCCCATGTCTTACTATCTTCATCATGAGCTTTTTTCAACTGAGGCAATACCTCTAAATCAAGAACGGCTTGTTTTTTATCTCGTTCTAGCTCCTCGAGTGAACTATCAATTTCCTCAATTTCATATCTTGCTTCACGTTTTTTGGCTGCACTTGAAAAAGGAATCTTGCTATCAATTTTCTTCTGAAGCGTTTCTCGTCTTTTGACCAGCTTCGCCTTTTCATCGTTAAATTTCTTTTCTGTCTCTAGAATTAATTGATAAATTTTTTGTGTGTTTTCTAACATTTTAGTTCTCCTCATTTTTAAATAATTGTTCTCAGTTCGTTAACATTTAGCTGTTTTTTAACAGTTATTTTAACAATATTGACCATTTTAGGGCGGTTTTTCCCTTATATTTTTTAGAATTACAAAATCTCCTCAATCGTTATTTTTATTGACTTTGGAGTGTTTTCAACGTTTTCAGCGCATTTTTCAACAAAAACACTATAAATAGCTTAACAGAGCCGTTTATTTGTATTTTTGTTTTCAGTTAACACCCCCCCCTATCAAAAAAATAGCTTTATTTTTGGTTAAAAGACCCCAACCGGTCTGTGGTAAATTTGGAAATAGACCCAATTATTTTAGACCCGGGGGTATATTTGACAGAAAAGATAAGATTTATTCTGTTTCTTCGTTTTCTAGTTCGGAATCTTTAAACATTAAGAGTAAGTGTCCATCGTCGTACTGTTCAATGAACGCTTGTACGGCTCGTATAAGGAGCTGACCAACCACTCGCTCCGTTAGCCCTCTACTCTTAGCAATAGAAACAATCCCCTCACGTTTAAAGTAGTAGCACTCAAAGATACTTCGTTGTGCTTTATCTTCAATCCTATTAAGAGCTGACATAATCAGATTGGATTGATAAGGCTGTGGCTTATGTCTCATGATGATAGCTAAGATGTCCCTGAGCTTTAACCATTGCTCATGACTTAATCCCAAGTAGTTCGCCTTTGGTTTCTTGATATACATTGCTTCCTCCGTGATATAATAGATATATCGAAAGGAGTACTATGACAACCCTAGGTTTCTAATTATCTTATCTAAATCTTTTGCAATGTCTTTCTGGATATATTCCTCACGTTCAACTGTATTGCAATGCTTAGCTTCTAGATGTAATTGAGCAGCATGATTTAATGTCTGTTTGATACTCACCCAATCAGGCTTTGACAAGCGGTTATGCCTGACTGGAATCCCTCCCCCAAACAGAGCGTTGAATCCGTGGCGCTTTGTGTGATTAGATTGATTAATTGTCTTATCTATTTTATCTAGCTTCTTTTGATTCTCTAATCTCAATCGCTGAATGTTAGAATGTGGTTTAAAATTTAACATTTTATCCTCCCTATGGCTGTTTTATTGACAGCCTTTTTTATTTAATCTAATTCCTCATCATTATCAAAAGTAATGACTTCAATCCCTTTAATTTCAATCACACGAGATTTTATCCCTTGCGTTTCCTCTAAGAATTGAGAAAACAAATCTTTGCCTTTTTCTAAGCGATTAATATGACTCATGGCTCCCATGAAATCTACAGTGAACTCTACTAAATCATCGTTGTCATAATCCCAAAGAAATTCAAAAGCTTTATCATCCACTGCATTGATGGGCTGATTCAGGTCATAAGCTGCTAAAGATTTTTGTACACTAAAGTAATCTTTTGTCTCGTATTTATGGCCATCATATCTTTTGTAAATCGGGAAGGTTTCAATGATTTCTTTAGGCGTGAGCATCCCAATGACTGACAAAGCCATTTCATAAAGTTGGAAATTATCCCAAACCGCTTTGATATAATCTGCTTCACTTTCCGCATTGATTTTCTTGTTTCGTACATTCAAGCCTTTTACAAGGGCTAATGCTCCACGTTTTAAGTCTAGCCGAGTCAGATTCTTTTTTCTATTTAACTCTGCGATTGTTTGAGTCATGATTCTTGACCATGTCTTGGGGTAACTGTTATTCATGTTTTTTCTCCTATTTTTAGGGGCATTTGATTCCACGGGGGCATTTAGTAATGCCCCTCGGAAAACTCAATAGCACCAACGCTTGACAAGTTTTGAAAGCGATATTTTCATTAGTGGCATTTACTTTGAAAACTTTACTATGTGTCCGTGATAAGCAAGCCCTTTTTATAATTAACACTAACTATTATTTTACTAAGATATAAATGCCCTAATGCCCCTTAGTATATCTAACACCTTATATATCAATGGTTTAAACTAGGGGCATTTGTTAGGGGCATTTAACTTTTAGGGGCTTTTAAAATGCCCCTATTTTCTTTTATAGCCTCTTGTTCCCATTCTTTTTGCTTTTTGCCAACCATTTTTATTATTCATTGAATTTTTGAATTTGGCTACTACTTTTGAACTTCCTTTCCCTGTCTCAATCCCCATCGCTTCCCAATAGAAATATGTAGCCGTCACAAACTCTCTTGGTTTGATTTCTCCTCTAAACTCATGTTTAGGAGTCTCTCCGGATTGAAGAATAAAACCAATATAGGCTCTCCGCTCATGCATTCTTGTATTATTCCCTTGCACTTTATAAAAATCTGTAGGAATTGGAATTTCAAGGTACTGTTCAAGTAATTCTTCTTGTTCATCAAAATATTCATAATCTGACCGTTCCAAATTGAGTTGCTTTTCTTCTTCCTCTGAGAGTTTAAAGCTGAACCCTTCCTTGTAGTAGTGAACCATCTCACCCCAAACTTGGCGGACGGTGGCATCATCTAAATCAGAAACAGGATGATATTTTTGTAACTCTTTTGAACAATGAATGGGAAGAAATCGCCTTGCCCCTGTTCTATCTTTTTGATATTCTTCATGGTTAGTTGTTCGAGCAATGACAAAGTTTTTGGCATAATTTTCTACCTTTGTGCCATAGGGCGCCCTGAAAGAAAGCACGGTTTGAGTGATAAACTTCTTTAAATCCGCAAAGGGTATTTTGTTACTGATTGCCATTTCATCATCATTCACAATCAAAGCACGTAACATCATAACTAATTGGTCTTTATCATCAAAGTTTTTCATTGAATCTGTGTACCACCCTTGCCCCATTTTAGTAAGAAAGGTCGTCTTCCCAGAGCCTTGTCCTCCTACCAAATCCAAAACAAAGTCAAACTTATCATAAGGATGATAAACCTTACTGACAGCCCCAACAAAAAACAGTTTGGTCATTCGTTCGGTTAAATCACTTTCTTTCGCCCCCAAATAATCAGGAAACAGACTTCTTGCACGTTTGACCTTATCCCAATTTTTGTAACAGTCTTCCATGAAATCTTGAACAGGATTGTATTTATTTTCGTAAGCAATTTTATTAATCACATTGACTAAAAGCCGACTATCAAATAAAACATCATACTTTTCTTCAAAATGTTCAAGAATAGCCGTAATATAAACCTCTTTTAAGCCATCATTCTCAATCTCTACTCCTCTCAACTTGAAAGGGGTTCTGATTTCTATTTCTTGTGTAAAAGAATTAAAAACAAATTGATTTTTTAAAATATTGTCATTTTCTATGGCGATTCGTATGTTTTTTAAAGAATTTACTTTGGGTTTACCATACTGATTGACGGCGAAATTTTCAGCTTCAAATTTAACTTTAACGATTTTATCGCTCTGAGGTGATTTTTGTTCTGACTTCTTACTCTCTGCTTTTGCTTTTTCTTCCTCGTAGCTGTTAATCATCGTTTGAAAATCATCATCTACATTAGTCACTCAACACCTCTCTTTCTTTTTCATCAAAATATTCATCCGCAAGACCTATAAAATCAGCCAGTAAGGCTTTTTTCTGAGTTCCCTCACAAGTCGCTTCAATTTCTGAAACGGCCCACATCATGAGATATTTATAGTTATAGCCGTGTTTTTTGCCTAAAATAATGAATTTCATCATGTTCTTACTATTTAAAAAGCCCTGATGCATCACAATTTCATCTTTAAATTTCTCAAATGTATTTTGTCGATAAACGGTAGCGACTTTTTCAAATTGATCACGCTGCAGCTTATTAAGAAACTTCATAAATTTATTGGATGGATGCGCTGGATGTTTATAATGCACTTTTTGGTAGCCTTGTTCTTGATATTTAGAGGTTAGAAAGTTAAAAATCTCCCAATGTTGGCTCACGCTGATATCAAGCACTGAATCAAAATGACCACTAAAGCTCATATTATTAGGGACAAGATAAACATATTGATAGAAATCTTCTTTCTCCAAAATGAGTGTCTCTCCTGCCCCTTTCATCAATTTTTTAGCTACTATTTTATTTAGGCGAATTGTTAATAGTTCCATATCTCCCCTAATCAATCATTTCATCTAACCAGTCAAGTGAGGCACTCCGAACGCCCATGACTGCTTTTAGAGTGCTATAAGCCATATTTTCTTTTTTCGTAATGCCTTTGGTGCGCTCCTCTTCATTAGTAGGGGAAAAATAGCCAATGTTATCAATCGAGCCAATGGCGCAACCCTTGCCTTGCAAAAATTCAATTCTTGATTGCAACGTCCGTAAATCTACATTTAGAGATTGAGCCAACATTTTACCGTTAATTGCTTTATCAATCCCTTTATGGTCTGCCAGTATTTTAATAATGTTTTGATCTATTTTCTGTAAATCAGTTATCTTCATTGAGATACCCCCAAATTCTAGTGATGGTTTCTAAGAATTGCTCATAACTTGCTCTCTGTCTAGCTTCGCCAATCAAGGCAAACATTAAGATAGTCATAGCTTCGTTGCTTGTATCACTGATAAGATACTCTAAATTGTCCTTATTGCCTTCATTTTCAAGGACATCAATCGTAATTTTCATGGTTTAGTTTCCTTTATTTGTAATTTCATAATAGCCAGCTCTTTACCTAAAAAGGGGACTGGTTGCGTGCATAAGTTGCTTTTCACTCCGCTGGGTAAGATAATACCTGTACTTGCTTCGAACTGCTGTATTAAGTCATATTTAACCGCTCGTGCGTTGTCAATTATCTTAAACGGGTGTTTGCCTATCGGTCTAAAACTATTCCGTCCGTGCCGTTTTATAGCCGTGTAGCCTTGGTAGTGTTCTATCATTTATCCACCTCATCAAAGAGACTGATTTCTCCGCCCTCTTTTTCGCCCTCAAATCGGACACCTTGCTTATATTTGCGAACTTTAAAAGAATAATCAACGGTGCCTGTATTCGCGTTTAATGGGTCTACCTTTTCAATCTGCTTGTCTATAAGTTCTGCATGATAGGTTTTTAAACTTCGCACGCCTAAGCTATCAATACCAGCCACATAGGGACAAGCTCTAATAATATTTGTCATTTTCTCAATCCTTTTTGCCTGTCTTGCCCCCTTACTTATCCCAAGAAGTCCAGTTTTTCTTTTCTTCTGACATTCCTGCTTCGTACATTCTACGAGTGACTAAAGCATTAAATTCACGGCATTGTCTTGCAACGCTTCCGCCTGATATATCTTTAATAGCCTGATTTTTTACGGTGTCATAGAGTTGCCAATAATTTTCAAATTCTTCGGTTTCTTTTTCAAGCCATTTTGTAGGTTTGTGAGCTTTTTTACCACGATTAAATCCTACGCTGTAAGCGGTCATTAACGCTTTGTAGATGTCGTTTTTTTCTAATTTCAAACCGTCTCGTTCTTCAAGCCAGTTAAGAGAGAAAAACAAATTCTCAAACAATGGATTAAATTCTGTATAATCGCATTGCTTTGCGACTGCCTGCTCGATTTCTGTACGTACATTCAATTTTTCGTCTATTGTTGCCATTTTCTTACCCCTTAACCATTTCTACTTGAATATCATTTTCTAAAGTTGTGAAAGTCACAACTGATTGACCGTCAAACAACCGGTATACGTAATCATTAAGTTGGATAAAGTGGCGTGCTTTGGCTTTTAATAAGTCCATAAGTTCAAAAGCGATTGGATCGTCAAGGATATAAGTTTCTTTGTTTGCTGTATTATTCATTTTGTTTTTATTCTCCAATTTGTTATAATTAGAGTAAGAAAAGCTCTACAAGGCTTGCCTTACTTATAGTTTAAAGTCGTTTATCTGGGGAGATGTTCGGCTTTTTTTGTTGTTATTATGGATTTAATAGTTACTGTATCAAGAGGCATATTTCTTCCTACTTTTTATAACTTTTATAGCGAGTTGCTTCTTTCCACTCTACAAAATCTTTAAATACTTCTTTATTAATAAAGACAAGACCATGCGTTGGATTGAGTACGCCTTTTTTAAATTCAGGTTGATCTCTCATTTCTGTGAGCCAAGCTGTTAATGTGCCTTTAGTTAAGCCTTCCCACTTCTGCATAAGATGCTTTTTTGTCACACCATTCTGCGTCTTCTTCTTTATCTACAGGTAGGTATGTTATTTTTGCGTATGGCATGCTTTATTCCTTTCTTTACTTAAATTTAATTGGATAAATTTCCATTAATTTTGCAAGCATTTCAATAGCCTTAGGACCACCATCAGTTTTATTGAGTGCATTTCTCAATTGTTGTTCGCTGATTCCATCAAGTGCAAACGCTAATGTTTTAATTGAAATACCAGATTCTTTACGGTATTTATTCACTGCTGTTCGCATTTTTTCTAATGCAATTTCCGTCATTTTTTACTCCTCTCAAAGTATTAGTAAAGTATTTTTATTATTTTTCGTAGTTAACTCTTGACTTTTTTTATTCAATGTCATAAAATAAGAGCATAGTTAAAGAGCCTATAAAACACTTTATAAAACTAGCTTGGCGGCGTTGTTCATTAGTATTTATTTAGGTTTTCTTTATCTTTCATTTATAAAAATAACTATTTATCTTTACAAAAACTATTTTATACAAATTCATAAACATTGTCAAGTGTTTTATTCAAAATTATAAAATATTTTTTTGTGATACCTTGAAAGGCTTGATATGACTACGTTTGAAAGAATAAAAAATTTAGCTGATAACCAAAAGATTAGCTTACAAAAAGTTGCAATAGATATCGGTCTCAGCGAAAATGCTATTTACGGTTGGAAAACTCGTAAACCAAAAGGTGAGGATTTAGCTAAAATAGCGGATTACTTCCATGTTTCTGTAGATTATTTGCTAGGTAGAGAAGAAATTGACGGGCCTCAGTTTTCTCCTGAACTTCTTGAAGCAATTGATAATGCAGAAGGTTATTCAGGTCAACCAATGGATGATCATGATAAGGAAATAATAAAAGGCCTTCTAGCTGGTTATTTTGCAGGTAAGAACAAAAAATAAGGAGTTTATATGGACTATCACGATATTTTGCGTGAAACAGGAATAGTCTTAATATGGGCTCCTGAGTTGCACGATAAGGGTTTTTATGTTCCTTATGCCGAAGAGTGTCAATCGGAAAACGGAATTGTATTTGTTAGACTAGGTCTAAGTGAAGATGAAACTGAATGCGTAATATTACACGAATGCGGACATAAAATTAAAGGACGTACACTTTCTAAACTAAGTCCAAGTCAATTGCATATCATTAATGAAGCTAAGGCAAATAGATTCATGATACATTGTAAGGCTGTCGATTATTTAGAAGAAATCGACTATAACGCTTGCTACTATACTCCAGAACGATTTTTAACTAGATTTAAACTATCTGTAAAAGAATTTTATGATATGGCCTCTCAGGAGATGGAACAAATCGCTGCTGAGAATCAATCACAATTAATTTTATAGGACTTATGAGCAATGCCCAGAAACTCAATAAAAGCTAGGTAAATAATGTGCACCATCACTAAACTGGTAGGAGAAGTCTCATGGAAATAAACAAATTAAAAGATGCACTTAAGTCTCTTGGCACAAGAATTGAGACGCTTGCACCAAACATTACCAATGAGGAGCAAACAAAAAATGCCTTTATAATGCCTTTCTTTCAAACATTGGGATATGATGTATTTAACCCTCTTGAATTTGTCCCTGAGTTCACCGCAGATGTTGGTATTAAAAAAGGTGAAAAAGTAGATTACGCTATGGTAATTGATGGTGCACCACAAATTTTAATTGAATGTAAGTCTATTAATGAAAATTTAACAAATCATGATTCACAATTATTCCGATACTTTGGCACTACAAGCTCTAAATTTGGACTTTTAACAAATGGTAGAGAATATCGCTTTTATACAGATCTTGACGAACAAAACAAAATGGATTCTACTCCTTTTTTGACCATCGACCTCACAAATATTAAAGACAATCAATTTTTAGAATTAGCAAAATTTCATAAAGAAAATTTTGATGTAGATAAAATTACTTCTTCTGCTGCCGAGCTAAAGTATCTTAATAACTTGAAAAATTTCTTATCTGATAACTTAAACGACCCAACTGAAGGGTTTGTAGCTTATTTGGTATCACAAATATACGACGGAATAAAAACCAAGAGTACTCTTGAAAAATTTTCTCCAATCATTAAAAAAGGCTTCAACCAATTTATTACTGAAAGGGTAAATGAAAAACTTTCGGCAGCTTTGAATACAAGTGTAGAAACAAAGACAATTGATGAATCTGAAGAATTATCAGAAAATACTCCTAACGATGGAATCATTACGACTCCTGAAGAACTTGAAGCTTTCACCGTATTTAAAGTTGCTTCCAAAGACTTCATAGATCCTTCACGTTTATACTATCGTGATACAAAGAGTTATTTTGGAATTTTAATTGATGATAATAATAGAAAATGGGTTTTTAGATTTTATCAAAAAGCGACAAAAAACCTAATAGAAATTCGTGATGCTGGTACATTTGAGATAGATACCACCATTGATATCGCTTTATATCAAAACGAAATTAAACAAGCTATAGAAAATCATAAATAAAATAAGTTTTTAAAATTTTTGATGCTTAATGCAAATATAAAAACGAGCAATATCTTGATTCTCATAAAAAGCTAGATTAGGAACATAAACATTATGAAAAAAATAGCACTTATTGGAGTAACTATGCTTACTGCTATTTCATTAGCTGCATGTTCTCTGAGTAGTAATTCGGGGTCAAAGAATAGCGAAAAAAGCACAACCGAATCAAGTAATAAACCTACGCTTGAAATTCCTGGGTCTGTTGTCGCAGATAATTCAAAAACTGCTGAAATTACTGGTAAAACAACACCAAATACCAAAGTAAAAATTGGATATGGTATTATAGGTGATAAAGTGACCTCTGATAAAGATGGTAATTTTACTTTAAAATATGAACTAGACGAAGTAAATGATCAAGATATAGTTGAAATAACTGCAAAAAATGGTGGTGGTAAAACCACTAAAGAAATTACTATCAAACAGAATCCTGAAGTAATTAAGAAAAAAGAAGCCGATGCCAAAGCAAAGGCTGACGCAGAAGCTAAGGCTAAAGCTGATGAAGAAGCTAAAGCTAAAGCCGAAGCTGATGCTAAGGCAAAAGAAAAGGCGACAGCTGATTCTAAAGCAAAAGAGGATGCCGCAGCAAGAGAAAAAGCCACGGCTGACTCTAAAGCAAAAGAGGATGCAGCAAGAAAAGCGGCTGATGAAGCCGCAGCCCGAGAAGCCGCACTTCCTAGGGAATATAAGGATGCACTTAGCAAAGGAGAGGACTATCTAAGCTATACCGCATTTTCAAAATTGGGTCTTAAAGAACAACTATTATACGAAGGGTACCCTGATACCGCTGCTCAATACGCAATTGATAATATAAAGACTGATTGGAATATTCAGGCATTAAAAAAAGCCCAAGATTATTTGAGCTATGATTCTTTTTCCGATGCTGGTCTAAGGGAACAATTAATTTATGAACAATTCACCTCAACTGAAGCTGACTATGCAATAGCAAACATTAATAAATAACATAGATAAAAATCCACCCTTTCTTTGGACGGAGCGGGCGGATTTAAACTATAAAGTAGTACAAAAGCTTTTAAGAAGCTTTTTTACTATACCATTTTATCAGAAATGAGGTATAAAAATCAAATGTGGATAGAAGATTTAGCGAATGGTAAGTACAAATATTTTGAAAGATATAGAGACCCATTGACAGAAAAATTAAAAAAGGTTTCTGTTACCCTTGATAAAAAAACTCCACGAGCACAGAAAGTTGCACAGGCAGAACTCCTTGAAAAAATAGAATCTAAAATTAATAACAGTTCTACTTCCAATGCTAAATTTACAGATATAGCTGAAGAATGGTGGAGCTTTTATAAAAAATCAATAAAACAATCCTCCATTAGTGCTCTTCAAAGTTCTTTTAATTTTATAATTGATTATTTTGACAAGGAAATTAAAATATCAAATGTTACATCTAAAGTTATACAAAAATTTATAAATGATGCAGACTGTCCTCGTAGCAAGTTAGAACGCTCAAAATCAACCCTAAATCTTATATTTGATTATGCTGTTGATTTAGAATACATTGAATATAATCCAGCTCGAAAAGCTAAACTTCCAAAAAAGATTCAGACAGTAAAGGATTTAGAGAAGATACAAAATAAATACCTTGAACAAAACGAATTAAAAGCCCTACTTTCAGAACTGTACAGCAGGCCAAACACTCGTAGATTGGCTTTACTTGCTGAGTTCATGTCATTGAATGGATGTCGAATGGGAGAGGCGATAGCTTTAAAAAAAGAAAATTATAAAAGAAGTGAACGAAAAATAGACATTCACGGTACTTTAGATAAAACGGTTGGTTATTCAAAAGGAGTTAAAACAACTCCTAAAACCGCATCTAGTTTTAGAACAGTAGATTTGAGTGACCGAGAAATAGAGATATTAGACGAAATAATTGAACAAAATAATTTGTCCAAATCTGTAAGAAACGATTATAACGAAATGGGCTATATTTTCGTTTCTAAGCGTGGTATTCCGTTGCAGACAAACTCCTTTAACCTTGCAATTAAAAGAGCAAATTCTCGCCTTAAATCGCCAATAAACAAGAATCTATCAAGCCATATCTTCCGTCATACATTAATAAGCTATCTGGCAGAAAACAATGTTCCCCTCAAAGCAATTGTCGATAGAGTAGGACATAAAGACGGAGGTAAGACTACAACAGCTATATATACTCACGTTACCGAAAATATGAAATCTTCGATAATAGATATACTAAATAAAAAGAACTGAGCTTTTGACAGTTCTTTTATTTTATGCCCCTTTTGTGCCCATTTTTCATTTTAAAAAAAACAAAAAGTACCACGAACTAGCGTGATACTTGATGTTTTATAGCTATAATTATTTAACTGCGTCTTTCAATGCTTTACCAGCTTTGAATGCAGGAACAACTGTAGCAGCGATTTTGATTGCTTCACCAGTTTGTGGGTTACGTCCTTCACGAGCTGCGCGTTCGCGAGTTTCGAAAGTACCAAAACCGATCAATTGAACTTTTTCACCTTTTGCAAGGAATTCAGTTACAACTTCACCAAAAGCATTAACTGCTTTTTCTGAATCTTTTTTAGTCAATCCTGTTTTTGCTGCAACTTCAGCGATAAGATCTTGTTTGTTAGCCATTTTAGAAATGTCCTCCATTTGTTTTTTACCTTAAACATAGGCAATTTTCATTTTAGCAAATCTTAGCCTAGTTTGCAAGTCAAAATGCCATTTTAATGCGTTTTTCAGGCTTTTTTCATGAAATCAAAGACAAAATTCCCTTTGGCTAAATCAATTTGATTCGCTTTAATATAAAGATTACCTGAGACATTTATTTTGGACAAATTAATGACCACTTGATTTTTCTTACTTTCAACTTGAACAAAGTCTGGCAAGTCGTATGCCTTAACAATTTGCAGAACTTCTGAAGTTGGTAAACTCAAACTTCCAGCAGAAATATTTTGGACAGATAGACTAATTGAACCATCTGAGAGTGCCAGAGGTTCAAAATAAATATAAAGTGGAATTTTGGTTCCAAAAAGTTTATAAGATGCGTCAAGAACTGCTTGTTGATTAGAAATATAAAACTTATAAGTCATTTCTTTAGTTTGATAAGTTTCTAAATAACTATTTATCAATTCATTAAGCTGCGAAGTTGTGCTCGTAATCTGAGCAACCTTTTGGTCTGAACTATTAGTTGATTTTTGATTGAGAACCGTTTGATCTCTTGGGCTAGTCATGCGAATGGCAATAAACACAACTCCAGCTATATTCAGAGCCAAAAGAATAATAAAGAGCCATTTCCAAATAGGACGTTTTTTAAGGCCTTCTTCTTTTTCAGTTTTTGGCTTAGTGGAATTTTTTGTTTTTGATTTTCTTGTTTGATTTTCGTTATTTTCCATTTTGCTTCTCTATTCTACAAGTTTCATTTCTTCTTTTACTTTAATCACTCTTGTGGCTGATTGACTGATTTTTTTAGCAAAGTCTGGGTCTGCTTTTACCTTTTGCAAAACTTCTGAGATCATTTCTGGAATTTGTGTAGGCTCATTTGCTAAAACAAGGTCATTTCCTGCTGACAATGCTAAAACTGCCCTTTGACCAGGCGTCCATGATTGTACTTGGACAGCATTTGATAAATCATCTGTAATAACCAAACCATCAAAGCCTAATTGTTTCCGTAGTAAACCATCAACCATTTTGGATGAAAAAGCACCGGGAAGATTAGGGTCAATTTTATCATAAATAGCGGTTGCGGACATAATCGAAGGTGTCCCAGAAGAGATTAAATCTTTGAAAATTTGAACAGATTCGCTATTGGAATTCGTTTGGTCATCTCTAACACCTGCACTGATATCTGTATTGCCTGTCACCGCTCCAAGCCCTGGAAAATGTTTAGCAGTTGTCAAAACCTTGGCTGCTTTCATGCCTTCCGTAAATGCTTGAGCATGGCTTATGATACTTGCTTTATCATAAGCATATTGGCGACTCCAATAGCCAATTGGAGCATTTTGTGGAGCAAAGTCGGCAGATAAAACTTGGTCAGCAACTGGTGCTAAGTCAAAATTCACTCCAGCTGCGTAAAGTTCACTTCCCCAAGTTTGTGATTCCTTTTGTAATTTATCAGCTGTCCAACTTCCTTGAGTTAATCCATCAGGAATCTGTGAAAAACCCTGACCTTGGAGAACTTGAACATTTCCTCCCTCTTGGTCACAGGATATCAAGAGTTTGCGATTAGCCGGTGCTAAGCCTTGTAGTTTGTCAGTAATATCTTTCATTTCTGGGACACTGAGATTAGAGCGACCAGTCAAAATAATACTACCTACTTGATACTTTTCAATCGCATCAAAAGTTGCCTGAGTATAGTTATTTGCTGGCATTCCTGTCATAAATAACTGACCAACTTTTTGTTCCAAAGTCATCTGCTCAATATTTTTATCCATATTTTTTGGGGAAGTTGAACTCCTTTTAGTTTCTGACAATTGACTTTTCTTTTTTGTTTTAGACGATTCTTGTTCGTTTAAATGCCCCGCCAAACCAAGAACTCCTGATAAAATTAATGCACAACCAAGAACAAGAGCTAGAAAAACAACTGGTTTTGCTTTTTTCTTTAAGCGCTTAGTCATTTTTGGTTGACCTCCTTATAACTTGCAAATACTGCATCAGCCATAAGTTGATAACCTACGTTATTTGGGTGGAAATGGTCTTCTGTATAAAGTAAGTTATTGGAAACTGCATCGGATGTACTGCCAGATTCAACCGCTTGTTTATCTCCTGAACCCTTATAAAGTAAGTCATTGATTGGAATAAAATAAGTGTTCTTTTCTTGACTTACAACGCCAGCAGTCGCTGTATTCCAGCTATCAATCACATTCTGCATGACTGTAAGCTCAGGAAAATTAAGATAAAAAGGATTGTAAATTCCGAGGACATAAATCTGCGCTTTGGGATTGTCTTCGCGAATTTTATCTAATAATTTTTTCACCCGTGCTTGATAAAGTTGCTCTGGCTTAGTAAAATCTTTTTCTGTCATTGATGAGAGTTTGCTGACATTATCACGAATGACCTTTAAGACGTCATTTCCTCCAATGGTAATCGTAATGATATCAGCCTTTTTTAAGCCGTCAGTAATTTTTTTACTTTTCATCATACGATTATAGATTTGAGTACTTGTATCTCCAGCTTTCCCAAAATTTTGACTACTGACAGAGCTATCTGTCTTATTCTCAATATCTTTGGCAAATAAAGGGACAAAACCACCTTGTCCTGTGGCATCTCCAACTCCTTCTGTCAGTGAATCTCCTAAAGCTGCATAAGTCAGATTTTTTTCTGACAGAGTTGAAACTTTTTTGTCAGCTGAAAATCGGTCACCTGCCTTTGGAAAAACAAGCAAAAAGAATCCTAAAATTAGCAAAATTGCCAGCAACAAGCCGGCAAATGTACGTATAAAATTTTTCATCATATTTTTAGATTTATTATTCATAATCAATCATAATTGCCCAAGCTCCAGGACCTGTGTGTGTGGCAATTGTCGTGTTGGTATCTAAAATTGAAATAGGTTTTTCAACAAATTTTTGCAAAACTTCTTTCGCTTTTTGTGAAAATTCTAAACCTTGAGCATGAGAAATTCCAATTTCACGGATTTTACGTCCAGAACTACTAATAGAATCTGAAAGTTCTTCAAGCCATTTATAAAAAGTTTTACTTCCACGTCCACGTAAAAGAGTACTCAATTCACGGTCTTTCAAAGTTCCAATAACGCGAACTTGTAAAAGACTTCCAAATAGTCCTGTCATTCGACTAACACGACCACCTTTAACCAAATTTTCTAATGTTGAAAATCCGATAAAAAGCTCTGTATTTTCTCGAATATATTTAATTTTTTCTAAAATTTCTTCTTTAGATGCTCCTGCTTTTGCTAGGCGCGCTGCTTCAACCACTTGGAATTTTTGTGCTTGGTCAGTAAAGTCACTATCAATGACCGTTACGTTACGACCTGAAAGCATTCCCCCTTGGCGTGCTGCTTCTACTGTTCCTGACAATGCTTCTGTTAAATGAATGGAGATAATCTCATCATCCTCAGCAGCAATTTTTTCATAAACCTCGGCAAAAACACCAACTGGTGGCTGACTTGTTTTAGGCAAGTTTTTTGATGCAGCCATTTTGACCATGAAATCTTCAAACTTCAAGTCGTCGTCTGAATACATTGTTCCATCGATCGTTACTGACAACGGAACAATAGTAATGTCAAGTTCACGAGCAATTCCTGGCTCAATCGTAATGGATGAATCTGTCACAATTTTTATTGGCATATTTACTATCTGAACTCCCATTTTTCTCATAGGAGAAAGTCGGCAGTCCAATTCCTTTTCTATACAATTTGTGCTATCATATATTATAACAAATTTTCAGTTGGAAAGAGCAAAAAAGGTTGATAATATTATTTTTTTGATTCCAAAAAGAAATTAAAAATTGCTCAAAAGCTGAATAAATCAATAAATTGGAGAGACCAAATGGAAGAAACACAAGGTTCAAAAACCTATCAGATTCTCAATGAGATTTTCAATGCAGTTACTCATGGAGCAGGAACTGGTCTAGCAATTGCAGCATTAGTTCTCCTTGTCATTAAAGGTGCCGCATCTGGTTCTGCACTTGAAGTGGTTGCTTTTACAATCTATGGAGCTTCGTTAGTCATTCTTTTTCTATGTTCAACTTTAGCGCACAGTTTACATTTTACTAAAGCAGTCAAAGTCTTTCGAGTTTTTGACCACAACGGAATTTTCTTTTTGATTGCTGGAACTTATACCCCTTACTGTTTAGTTGCTTTAAACAATTGGCTAGGTTGGATTGTCCTAGCAGTTATTTGGATATGTTCTATTTTAGGGATTGTTTTAACATCAATCTACTTACCAAAATGGGGTAAAACACCAAAATTATCAACCGTTTTATACGTCGTTCTTGGTTGGATGATTTTAATTGTCATTTATCCTTTATGGAACGCCCTGCATCCCGTAGGTTTCTGGCTTTTAGTCGCTGGTGGCGTTGTTTATTCTGTTGGAGCACTCATCTATCACTTTAAATTTCCTTTTGCCCATGTGGTATGGCACCTCTTTGTTTTACTGGCTGCAATGCTCATGTTCTTCTCTGTTTACCTTTATGTGGGATAAGATAAAAAACCGTTCGGATGAACGTTTTTTTATTTTTCTCCGTCCATTCGAACTCCTTGTAAGAAATAACGGTTAAATATAATATACAAAATGATAATTGGGATAATTGTTAAGATTGAAGCAGCCATGACGCGATTCCACATCTGTCCGCCTTGATCAGCTGACTGGAGCATTTGTAGACCAACTGTTAAAGTAAATTTGCTCGGTGTATGTAAATATAACATTGGTGAAAGAAAGTTATTCCAAAATCCCATAAAAACAAAGACTGCCTGCGTTGCGATTGAAGGCTTTGCAAGTGGCATTACAATACGAAAAAATGTTCCAACACGAGATAATCCATCAATTCGGGCAGCTTCTTCAACATCTTTTGGAAAGCTTAAGAAAAATTGTCTCATCATAAAGATATTTCCAATATTAATCGCTGCTGGTAAAATCAGCGCCCAAAAAGTATCTAACATTCCTAAGTTTTTGATAATCAAATAATTGGGAATTAAGAGTACTTGAGCAGGTACCATCATCATGGCTAAAATTCCATAATAAAATTGTTTACGCCCTGGAAATGTTAATCTTGCTAGACTATATCCTGCCATTGTATTTAGAAAAATATTGATTGCTGTGCCAATAACCGAAACTATCACTGAATTAACTAACCATTGCGTAAACATTGAACCAGAAGCTGGACTAAAGAGATATCGGTATTGCTCAATCGTAAAGTGTTTTGAAAATAGTGATAAACTTCCACTCGTTATCTCAGATAATGGTTTAAAAGATGCGGCTAAAGCCCACATGAAGGGATAAAAAGTAATAAAAGCATAAACAATTAAAATCACATAGAGCAGCGTTCGAAGCAGACTCTGTTTTCTAGTTCTTTTCAAAACCGTTTCCTCCGTTTAATTTCTCAGCAATTCGAGCGACTACAAAGATAATAATTGCCAAAATGATTGCAATAACTGCTGCATAGCCCATTTGATTATTTTGACCAAAAGCATATTGGAAAATTAAAAGGCTGACGGTCAGCGTACTATTAGCTGGTCCACCTGTTCCACCCGAAAAAATATAAGCTTGGTCAAACATTTGAAAAGTTCCAATAATCCCTGTCAGTAACACAAAGGTAGTAATTGGTCGAAGATAAGGAATGGTGATATAACGTAATTTATCAAAAACGTTCGCCCCATCAATTTCAGCAGCTTCATACATTGAATCTGGTAAATCAACCAAAGAAGCGAGATAAATGGTCATAAAATAGGGTACTGTTGACCAAATATTCATTATCATGATTACCTTTAAAGTCCAATTGGTGTCATTTATAAAATTAATTGGTTGGCTAATCAGATGAAGGCTTTCTAAGAGACCATTGATTGGACCATTTAGATTAAAAATAAACATGAGGATTAAAGTCAAAGCTGCTGAACTTGTCAATGTCGGTAAAAAATAAATTAAACGAAAAACAGTTTTTCCTTTAATGCCTTTATTTGCCAAAATATAAGCGATGACCAAAGCAATAATCGTTTGAACTGGTACCACAACTAAAGCAAAGAAACCTGTATTTTCTAATGCTCGAAGAAGTTGTTTATCCCCTAAAAGGTTAGTGTAATTTTTAAAATTATTCCATTGATAATTGTGCGCAATAAGATTGACATTGTTAAATGACAAATAAACTGCAAATAAAATTGACAGCACAAAGAATATGAGAATAACAAGAAGGGCAGGAGCTAAAAATCCATAAGCTTGAATCATTTCACCTCTGGCTCTTTTACTCGATTTTTGTTTTTCCATATGATGTGAGCAAATCCTTTCTTTTTGTCTTTATAGAGCTTAGTCAGTAAATTTCATGCTTCTGTCAGTAAATTTTGCTTTCTATACTATAGCGAATTTACTGACAGGACTTAAATTTTACTGACAGAATGACTTTTATTTTGATATTTTGCTATTGGCATCTTGGTCTGCCTGTTTCATTGCGGCTTTCAAGTCGGCAGCGGTTGCCCCTTTCTTGAAAACATTTGGAATAAAGTTTCCGTATGATGAAACAAGAGTTGTCAGATTGGTCCCATCTTGCCAAGGGGTTGCAAATTTAATTGAATCTTGATGGACTTGAAGTAAAGGATTTGCTTTTAAGAAAGTTGAGCTGTCAGCAACATCTGGACGCGTCGCAAGTGTCCCAACACCGTTTGTCCAAGTTGACATTCCATCTTTTCCTGTGACATATTGAATCCATTTGTCAGCAAGTGATTTTGCTTTAGTATCTTTGTATTCACCCCAACCGACCGTGTATTGCATGGTCATTTCTTTTCCTTGGTAAGTTAAGTTAGGAATGATTGTGTAATGAAGATCTTTGTATTGAGTATTGAAAACTTGGAAATTCCAGTTTCCTGTCAGCGCCATGGCAAATTTTCCATTTCCAAAACCAGCACCTTCATCACCGACACCGACTTGTTGAGGCGTCGCTACTGCTCCAGTATTGAACATATCAACGACAGTTCCCAGATTTTTCAAAATGGTTGGATTTGATAAATCTGCTTTGCCAGCTTTTGTAATTGGATTTTGTCCATCAGCTGTGATAAATTGCCAGTTTCTGGTCAAATCAGCATTCATATTCATCAAATAAATTTTGCCTTTGCCGTAAGCTACATCAATTTTCGCTTGAGCGCTTGGCGCCCATTTGATAAATTCTTCATAAGATTTTGGGATTGAATTTACATCGATTCCTGCTTTAGCAAAAATGTCTTTATTGACATAAATTGCTAAAGTTGATACATCTTTTGGTGCAGCGTAAATTTTTCCATCACTTTCAAATGCTTTAGCAATTGATGAATAAAAATCATCTTTATTGACAACTTTTGATAGGTCATTTAAGACACCTTCCTTTTGCAAATAAGGACAGAAAGAAGAGTCAATGTAAAAAACATCGGGAGCAGTTCCACCAGAAAGATCAGTCGGAAGTTGGGTTGTAATATCCGTATAGACTTTGGGTTTAACATTGACTTTATTTTCTTTTTCAAAATTTTTAACCAATTTATCAAAAGTGGCATTTTCGGTATCAGAGCCTTTCCAATAACCGACTGTCAGCGTTTTCGTTTGGGTATTTTTCGAGCCAGAAGCAGAATTACCGCAAGCGACTAATCCTATTGCACCAACCAAAGTCAGACTGATGAGCGAAACTTTTTTCCAAGTTTTCATGTTTTTTCCTCCTAGTGGAAATTTTATGATGTGAAATTATTTATATTTTTATCTCACATTTTGATTGTTAACTGATTTTTTAGAAGATACTTTTGACCTTTATTCATAAAACTAATAACATGGTCATTATTTTCTTTTGACAAATTCATTTTATCTTTAGTTAATTCTACATGAATAGCCTCTCCATGATAGTCAAACCCATATTCCAGAACTTTCCATTTCTTTGGTAAATGAGGCTCAATGCGTAATTGACTTTCTATCATCCTCACTCCACCATATCCAAATACTATCATTTGCCAAATTCCTCCAAGACTTGCCGCGTGAATGCCTGCGTCTGACGACTTCATGTATTCGCCCATGTCAATATTTATGGCTTTGTTAAAGAAATCATAAGATTGCTCTAATTTTCCCAAATCCGCCGAAAGAATAGCATGTGTAGAAAGGCTTAAACTACTATCATGAGTAGTTTTAGGCTCATAATAATCAAAATTTTTCAATTTTTGTTCTTTATCAAATAATCCTTCAAAAAGTAACATCAAAAGTAAGACATCAGCTTGTTTTGTAATTTGCATTTGGTTGACTTGCTCCAAATTATAATCGTGAAAAAGACTATCAACTCCATCAGAGTCTCGATATTTCTGCAAATCTAATATTTTTTTACTAAGATAAGTATCATCTTGTGGAATAATTCCATCAGCTGTCGCTTTTGGTAGAAAAATTTTATCAACTTTTTCTGACAGATTTTCTGTCAGTAAATTCAAATTAAATTTTTGGTCTAATTTGTCATAAATATCGGGTTTTTGACTTTTTAATTTCTGAATTAAATCTATGGCAAAATTAACATTCCAATGGGCAGTATAATTGGTATAAGCGTTGTTGTTGACATGTTCTTTATATTCGTCAGGTCCAATTACATTCCGAATTTCATAAGAGTCATCTTCCTGAATATACTCCAGTCTACTGGCCCAAAATTTTGCAGTATCAATTAAAATTTCGTAAGCTTTTTCCACTTCAAAAACTTTATCCCCTGTGACATCAATGTATTGCTTGATTCCAAAAGCTACATCCGATGTGATATGCTGCTCAATAAATCCTGACCAAATTTTTATCGACTGCCCACTCACAATATCGGCTGCTCCCCAAACAGGAGTGACTTCCCCATCATCAGGATTAGCTGCTTCCCAGGGATATTGGGCACCTTCATATCCATTGACTTTTGCTTTTTTATGCGCACCGTCAAGTCCCAAATAACGATAAGTGACAAGATTTTTAGCAATTTCTGGGTGTGTAAAATTAAAATAAGGCAACATGAAAACTTCAGTATCCCAAAATGTATGTCCCTTGTAACCCTCCCCAGAAAGTCCTTTTGCACCAATATTCATATGCTCATTATGTGCGGGTGCCATGACGTGCAAATGATATTTGGCAAATCTAATAGCCAATTGGTCACGGAAATTTTCAGATTCAATTTTTATCGGATGTTTTTCCCAAATTTTTTGCCAAGCAAGTTGCGATTCTGTTAGAAGTTCCTGATAAGTCAACTTCTCTATATTCTCTAATTCATGAACCGCTTGTTTACGTATTACATTCAAATCCTGACTTTCAAGGTCATTGTCAAGTGAAGTATAAACAGACCCTCGTTTTTCAACAGTGAATGAACTATCTGCGGCAAGTTCAAAATTATAATTCATAAAGAAAGCACGCCGTCCAGTTTCTGGTCTCTCTGATACTCTTATGTCAAATTTATGCTCGACCGTTTGTACAAATTGAATTTTGGAATGAGTTGTCATTGACATCATTTGGATAAATTTGCCATTCATCAGCCCTTTTTCACCGTCAGTAAAATGCTGACTGCCCTCGTTGGAAACTTGTCCGTTAATTCCTGAGTGTATTTTTATACTGACGGCTCTGTCAGTAAGATTAGAAAGTTCTAAATGACTGACCTGCAAGTGCTGACGTTTTTTTGATATAAATCTTTGAAATATGAATTTTAACTTTATATCGTTTAATTCCCAAATAAATTCTCGACTTAGTTCGCCATTTTTAAGATTCAGACGTTTAGAATAATTTCTGACAAGGCCTTGTGTCAGCGAAAATCGTTGGTCATTAATAACAAATTCCATTCCCCACATATCAGGAACATTAGGTAATTCAGTGACTTCATTTTCATCGAATGAATTAAAAGTTCCTGCTACAAAAGTATCTCGTTTCTCACCAATGTATGCTTCTTCTTCGCTAGAGCGACTCCCAAAATAACCATTCCCCAAAGCCATTGTAGCTTCTGATTTTCCCAAATAACGCTCATCAAATCCTTTTTGCTCAACCTGCCAAAGATTTTTTTCGTTGTAATACATAAAACTCAAATTTATTCTCCTTCTTAAATTATTGATGTCTTAACTAAAACGTTTTAGTGAATTCTTAAAATTTTTTAATAACTTTACTGATCAAAATAATGTTGATTTCGAAAAATCAAAATGATTACTCCAAAAATGTAAGTTCCAAATATTAATATTAATCTTACCTGCAATAAAAATCCGAGTAAGAAAAATGGTAAACCATAAATTAAATAGGCTCTGATCATTTTCATCGGGTCATAATCATTTCGATAAAACCAAGCAAGTAAATAAGCAACTAAGATTGTCAAAATAAAAACTGAAGCTAATGGTAAAATTGGACTTTTAAAAAAATCCGGTAGATTGTTCTGATTAATCACTAACTGTCACCTCACTTCTTCCAATTTTATCATGTAAAAACTGACCATTTACGAAATACATAACCACACTAAAAAGGACAAAAATCCAACCAACCATTGGTAAAAAATAGAGTAACTTAGCCATCTCACGCTGACACACTTCCAATAAATCTGTTGATATTGTTTTCACTTTTAATTTAGCAAAAAATTTTCTAATTGTTTTTCCCTGAAAGCTACTTTCTGAAATTAAATTGTACAAAACAAAGAGAATAGCTGCCAAAAAATTCCCAATGCCACCCACTTCTTTATAGGTAAAAATAAGCTGAACAAGAAGTAAAACTGGCAAATAAACAATGATTAAATCAATCAAGGTTGCTAAGAAACGTTGTACAAAAAATAATATTCTCATTTCCGCCTCCAACTAAAACGTTTTAGTTTCACAAAAATATTATATAGTAATCGCTTTCATTTGTCAATAAAAAAATATGAGTTTTTTACTAAATTAACTCATATTCATATTCGTACTTTCGCGCTCAATGATTTGAAAAGGAACAAACCGATGTTTAACCTCTCCACTCTCGATTTGACAGATTAAATCCTTCACTGCATACTCCGTGATTTTACTAACATCTTGCCGAACTGTCGTTAAAGAAGGGGTAATATAACTCGCAAGTGTAATATCATCAAAACCAGCGACTGCGACTTGATTGACTAAATTCAACTTTCTAAATGCCTTTATAATTCCAATTGCCATAATATCAGAAGCTGCAAAAACTGCATCTTCCTTTTTAAATCCTTTGTTTTTAGCATAATCAATTGCCCATTGATACGCTTCAGTTTCGGAAAAATTTGCATAAAAAATTTGTGAATTATCAGTTGCTGCAAGATATCCGGTCTCACGTTCTTGGGCAACGGTTGCCACTTTAGTTCCATTAATAAAAATAATATTTTTATGACCTGAATCTATCAATAAACGAGTCATTTCAAAGGCGGCCTTAACATTATCAGTTGAAACTGTTCCAACTTTATCATTTTCTATATCCAGATCAATCGCAACAGTAGGCAAATCAAAAGTTGCCAGTTCCTGATAGTAAGGGTCAGAAATACGTAATCCCTGAATAATCAATCCCGTAATATCACGCTCATTGCAGAATTGCTTCAAACTTTTTTGCTTTTGTTTGGTTGAATTTGTGGCATAAAAAACAAATTCATAATCCGTCTTATCCAAATTATCAACCACTCCACCTAAGACCTCTAAAGGCATTGCTACTCCAGGTGTAACATTTATTTCATTTAAAATTAAAGCAATAATTTTTTTCTTCTTACTCGAGAGTTGTTTTGCTGCACTATTTGGAGTATAGCCCAATTCCTTAGCTGCAAGATTAACTTTTTTGATTGTTTTATCACTGATATCGCCATAATTATTAAATACTCTAGAAATTGTACTCACGGATAAACCTGTTTGTAACGCAACATCCTTAATTGTTACTTTTCTCATCACATCCCTCTTGCTCATTTTTTTTAATATTACCACTTTTCCTATTTCTAAACAACTATAAATAAAAAGGCCCTTGATAGAACCATTTTATTTATATACTATACCAATAACATACCCTTCCAGCCTTTTTTGTAAAATCTCCGATTCTTCCACATAAATTTTTGTTTGGATTGTTTTTTTCAAATTTGAATAGTGAAGAATCACTTGATGAGAGCCCGGAAATTCACGCAAAATTTGTGAAATTTTTTGATTATACTTCTCATCTTTTAAATTTAGCCAAAGTTTTCTATCCGTTTCTAAAGCTGGACTTATTCGGTCAGCAACCAGCTGTAATTCATCATTACGTTCTGTTACTTTTCCACTGATGAGATAAAATTTTCCTTGTTCAAGTTCACTTGAAAATTGACGATAAATCTCTGGAAAAAGTGTCACATCAAAATTTTCACGACTATCAGATACTGTTAAGAAGGCCATTGTTTGCCCTGTCTTAGCCCGATGCGTTCTAATGTAATTGATTTCAACCAAGATAGTCATTCGCCTATTTTTCACAAGTTGAGCAAGAGGTGTAAAATTACCTTCAAATCTGCGAGCTAGATTTTGCAAAGGATGTGGTGTTACCCCAATTCCTAATAAATTTTTTTCAAAATCGTATTTTTCAGTTTCTGAATAATCTTCTGCCTCATGATAGGCAAAGCCCCCACCAGAACTTGCCATAAAAATATCATCACTATAATAATTTAATAAATTAGCATGGTCAGCCAAATTATAAGCTAATTTCCCTCGATTTGAATCTGCATAATCAAAGGCTCCAATCTGAATCAAAGGGAGAATGTTTTCTTTTTTATGAAAATTATTAGGTAATTTTTCGACAAAGTCTGCTAAATCTTTGTAGGGTTGATTTTCAACAATCCATTTTGCTAAATCACGAGAAATTCCTTGAACGTGAGCCAATCCTAAACGAATCTTTTTATTTTTTACAAAATCGCCAATTTTCATCAGATTGATGCTTGGTTTTTCTATTTCAAACCCATTTTCTAACGCATCTAAAATCATTACTTCACGTTTGCGATCACGTAATTGAATTTCATAAAATTCATCAGGAAAATGTGCCTTAAAATAAGCAATTTGAAAAGCAAGTGCCCCATAAGCAAAACCGTGTGAACGGTTAAAACCATAATTAGCAAAACGTTCAATTAAGTCATAGATTTCTTCTGCTTTTTCTTTAGAATGGCCATTATGGCTTGCTGAATCTAAGAAATCTTCACGCAACTTTTCTAACTCAGACCCTTTTTTCTTAGAAATTGCTCGTCTAAGAAGGTCAGCTTTCCCAAGAGAAAAGCCAGCAAAAGCTTGAGCCACCTGCATAATTTGCTCCTGATAAATCATAATTCCGTATGTTGGCTTTAAGATTTCACTAATAGAATCATCCACAGTAGGCACAATTTCTTTCCCATGTCGTCGAGCAACAAATTGTGGAATAAACTGTGATGGACCAGGACGGAAAATTGAAGTTGCATCAACAATATCATCAAATTTACTTGGGGCAAGATTTCTTAAAAAACGTCGCATTTGTGGATTTTCAAACTGAAAAATTCCCATGGTATTTCCAGCCCGAAAAAGGGCCAATGTGTCTTCATCTTCCAAATTTATTTTTAGTGGATCAATATCAATTTTTTGACGTCTTTTCACCAAATCACGTAATCTAGAAATTATTGTTAAATTACGTAATCCCAAAAAGTCAATTTTCAAAAGTCCAATTGCTTCAACATCTGGCGCCTCATATTGCGTCAAAGCCAAATCTTCTGACGGTTTTAATGATACATAATTCACCAAAGATTCTTCAGAAAGAACGACACCTGAAGCGTGTGTTGAAGTCTGACGGGGCATTCCCTCAATTCGTCTTGCGACTTCATAAATTCTTTTCAATTTTCCATTTTTTAACACTTCAGCTTTAAAACGTTGATTATTTTCATACTCATCAGCCAAAGTTCCAAAACGACGCACAAGCATCCGAGTCAAATTGGATAATTCAGCTTCAGTCATTCCAAAAGCTTTACCAACATCTCTAAGCGCCTGTCTTTTACCCAAGGTTGAAAAAGTAACAATTTGTGCGACATGGTCTGAACCATATCTGTTTTTCATATAGGCCAATAATTCAGCACGACGGTCATCTGGCATGTCAATATCAATATCGGGCATGGCAACACGTTCTGGATTCAAAAAACGTTCGAAGAAAAGATTATGTTGAACAGGGTCAACTTGTGTAATTCCTAAAACATAGGCAACTAAAGAACCGGCCGCTGAACCACGCCCCATTCCACAATAAATTTCTTGTTCACGGGCATAACGCAACAAATCCGCGACAATCAAGAAATAGTCATCAAATCCCATTTGATGAATGACTGACAACTCTTTTTCTAAACGTTCTTGATAAACTGACAAATCTTGCAAATTTACTGACGAGACTTCTGTCAGTAAATTTTTTTCTTCAAGTCGAGCTGACAAACCTAAAGTCGCTTCTTCTCGTAAATGTTCAACTGCCTGTCTCTTCTTATCGAATCTAGGAAGCTCCAATTTTTCATCGAACTGATAAGCAATCTTTGCTGTTAATGCTGACAGATTTTTCAAAGCCTGTGGAAAATATTTCTGGAAGTAAGTCTCATAAGCTTCTGGTCTTTGAAGAAGTTCATTAGAACTGATTGTTAAACTTTCATCGAAAGAAACTCCATCACGCACTGCATGCAAAATTGCTAAAATTTCATTATCAGCAAAATTCAAATAGCGAATAGCAGGAAAAGGAAGTGTTGGTAAATTAAATTTAGCCCCTTTATCTGTCAGTTGATCAATCCCAATAAAAGCTTCATCAGCTACTGACGAAAGTTCTGTCAGCTCGCTCAAACTTCCGTAAGTTTCAGGAATAATCAAGGCGATTCCTGATAAATGATTTTGAATATCAGAAAATTGACGGCGTCCATAGTTATGAAGCGTCGAAATCCGAAGTAAGTTTTTATAACCTTCAGTATCTTTAGCAATAAAAGAAAAAGCAATTGGTAAACCCCGCCATTCAAAATTTAGCTCAATACTAATAATGGGTTGCAAATTAAATTTTTGAGCTTTTCTGACAAAACGAAAAGCAGCATGAAGATTCCCAACATCGCAAATTCCAACCGTTTGATAACCTAAACGGTGCGCCGTTTCCAAATAGTCATCAACTTTAACGACACTATCTAAAAAACTATATTCAGTTTTTGTATTCAAGGGTGCAAACATATTTTCCTCCTTTCTTGCTAAAACGACTGGTATTTCTTAATTAAAAGATATTAATTTTATTATACTATATTTTAGCTTGAACTTGGGATAAGTTTAGACAAACTAAGAACAAAAAAAGCATCAAATTTTAGTTATTAAACGCAAACAAAAGTAATTAAATTTAACTAAATTGATATCAAAAAACAACTTAACGGCTGAAAACGTCCAACATTTTTGACATTTTTTGATTTTAAAACTGCTTTCATTCTTATTTTTAATTCGTTTTTATTACAAAAAACTAAGATGTTTCACCTTTTTATTAATCGTAATAAAAAAATTATAAAAACTAAAAGAATCCTTTAACAACAGCATTTATAGGTTATAACTTAGCAATTTGACGAGAACTTTTTTTTGCACTATAATGAGCAAGCCATGTTTATTTATTACTAATTTTTAATTAAACAATCACTAAAACTAAAAATAGAATGGGAAAGGTGTAATGACAGTGCTAGTATTAGCTGGAACAATCGGAGCAGGAAAAAGCTCTTTAACTGAGATGTTGGCGGAGGAATTGAAAACACAAGCTTTTTATGAGAGTGTTGACGATAATAAAGTTTTGCCATTATTCTATGAGAACCCTCAAAAATATGCCTTCTTATTACAAATATACTTTTTAAATAAGCGATTTGATTCAATCAAAAGAGCCTTGTCTGATAATAATAATGTATTAGACCGCTCGATTTATGAAGATAGTCTGCTTTTTCATTTGAACGCCGATTTAGGACGAGCAGATGAAACGGAAGTCGAGGTTTATGATGACTTACTTAACAATATGTTGGAAGAAATTGATAGTTTATCTTTCAAAAAAAGGCCTGATTTACTCATTCATGTCAAAGTTTCTTTTGATAAAATGCTAGAAAGAATCAAAAAAAGAAGACGTCAATTTGAACAATTGGAATACGATCCAAGTTTATATGACTACTATAAAGAATTAAATAGCAGATATGATACTTGGTTTGAAGACTTTGATATTTGTCCCAAAATCCAAATTGATGGCGATAAATATGATTTTGTGGAGGACGAACAATCAAAAATTCATGTTTTGCAACAAATCAAAGAAAAATTAAAAGAAATTGAAGGAGAAAATAATTAATGAATGTCACCGTCTTTCTTTCTTCAAGAGATGGAAAAAATCCAATCTATAAAGATACAAGCGAAAAATTAGGAATATTACTTGCTAAATCAGGCCATACCCTCGTCTATGGTGGTTCCGAAGAAGGATGTATGGGAATGGTCTCAGATGCAGTCATTCGTCATCAAGGTAAAGTTATTGCCGTTTATCCTGATGGAATTCTCCCTTTAGAACCACCTCGTCAAAATGCCAGTCAACTTTATTTAACAAGTGGAATGGATGAGCGCAAACGTAAACTCATTGATTTAGGAGAAGCTTTTGTCATTTTAGCTGGTGGATTTGGGACAATGGAAGAAAGTTTTCAACTTTTAACTGAGATGTCTATCAACCAAACCGCTGTCCGCCCAGTCATTTTTGTTGGTCGAAAATTTTATCAACCTCTTTTTGACCTACTGCGCTTGCAACTTAAGGAAGGAATGATTTCTAAAGAAGTCATAGATGCCATTTCTCTTGTTGATACCGCCGAAGAAACCATAGAATTATTAGGAGATTTGAAACTTGAACAAGTTGTTTAATCAAGCAGTTAACGTTTACCTTGCCGCACCATTTTTTAGTGAAAGTCAAATAAAAAAAGTTGAACTTTTAGAAAATGCACTTTCAAAAAATAAAACAGTAGCAAACTTTTTTAGCCCAATGAGATGTCAACATCCTGAATCTTTACCACAAGAAGTTGAAGCTTTTACCCCTGAATGGGCCAAAGCGACAATGGAAAATGATGTAAATGAGGTAAATAAAGCAGATATCATTGTTGCAATTGTTGATTTCGATCATCAAGATACTGATTCTGGAACAGCTTGGGAGCTTGGCTACGCCATTGCTTTAGAAAAACCAACCTATCTTATTCGTTTTGAAGATACTATTCCAGCAAATATAATGCTCACTGAGCGAAATAGAGCTTTCTTCACCCAGATTGAACAAGTTGAAGAATATGATTTTTTAGAGTCTAAACTAATCCCATATAGTGGAAAATACCAATAGTAAAGAGATAAGTACCTGCTTATTTTTATCTTCTCCTTTATATATAAAATTTGAAATTTGTCATAATTTGTACTATACTATAGGCGGATAGAAAATAATGGAAAGAAGCGTAAATATGAAACTTATTGTCACACTTTTTTGGTCGCTTGCTCTTGGACAAGTTGTAGGTTATGTTGCAACTGCTCTTGCTGGCGTTCCAGACCCTGAACTTTGGACAACGATTATCTCGCTTATCTTTGGTCTTTTTGTATATCTTTTCCAAGCTGTAGCTGTGGAAAAAGAGGCTAAAGCAAACTAAATTACTGATATTTTATCAGGTTCTTTCGCTAAAAAGTGTTTGAAAATAAAAACTCTTGCTCTGCAGGAGTTTTTATTTTAGTCCTGAGGCTTGCAAATTTCTTAAAATACCTTATAATTTAATATGGACATATTTAAACTGTCCTTTAAAAACCTAAATGAAAGGAGAGCGCTCAAGCTTTGAAAGGTCGACCCAAACCCGCAATTATTATGATTACTTATTCTGTCAAATTGACCAAGAGTAGATTGGCGCTCTTCTTGTGCCAACTTTTTGATTTTAATTCAAAAAACTTGACCCATTTCACAAAATAAGAAATTAGATTTTACAAGCTTGAACCATGCTATAAAATGGCTCCAACTCCAATTAATAAAAATAAAGTCGTCTGTCTTGTTAACGGTCGTGTTCATCGCCGGTCAGGAGGAGATTTCCTTGAGAATCTTGACCCTAGCCTTCAAACCGTTATCATGCGCGATTACCCAGAAGCAACCAGTCATGATTTCATCTGTAATGAACATCAGGTTAAATTCCGTTTGGAGGTCTTAGATACCCTTTTTCATCTTGACCTGCAAAAAAACTTTACCGTTAATGATTTACTTAATGAAGAATTAACTAAGGCAAATTTTGAGATTCATGACGTGGAAGAACAACTTCAAACCCAAGAAACTATCGGTGAACGTGTGGCTGATAAAGTTACTGAATTTGTCGGTTCGTGGGCTTTCATTCTAACTTATCTTGGAATTTTAGTCGTTTGGATGTTTGTTAATGTTTCTGGTATTTTCGGAGTCGAGTGGGATAAATATCCATTCATTCTCCTCAACCTTTTTCTATCGATTACGGCCGCAATGCAAGCCCCTTTGATTATGATGAGTCAAAATCGTGCTGCACACCATGACCGCTTGTCTGCTAAAAATGACTTCCAAGTCAATGTTAAATCAGAAAAAGGGGTAGCTGCCCTCCATGAAAAACTTGACCATTTGATGATGGATGATCAAGCTTCAAATATGCAAATTCAAAAAATTCAAACCGAAATGCTTGGAGATATCCAAATTCTTCTTAACGAAGTTTATCAACAAAACCAAGATATTCGTGAGCGTTTGGATGATGTCGAAGATCAACTTGATGATTTTGAAGAAACCTTTGATAGTTTTGAAGAAACTCTTGACAGTATTGAAGAAAATACTGACGATGAGGAAGAAGAAGGCATGGCTAATTCTGATTAAAAAAGTCTGTTCAAATGAACAGGCTCTTTTTTTAACTAAAATAATCTATTTTTTCCTGAATTTCACAGACTGATTGTTTGAGCTTAACTTCTTCTTCAAAAGTTAAGGGAAATTTTACAAGGGCCTCTACTCCCTCTTTACCAATCAAAGCAGGGGTAGAGATATAGGATTTAAACTTTTCATCATAATGTGAACAGATAGCAATACTCTTAGCATCAGAAAGCACCAGATTCATCAGAGATACTGTTGCTGCAGCTATGGCAACATTAGTATAACCTTTCGTATTAAAGACAGCAAAGCCTCCTTGACGCGCTTTTTCTTCTAGGTCTTCTAAATCTAGATTTTTTTCTTTAGCAATCTCTAAAAAAGATTGTCCCCCAACTCTGACCGTTGACCAAGCGGTAAATTGTGAGTTTCCATGTTCTCCAAGGACATATCCTTCAATAGCCCGCCCATCAATCTTTAATGCTTTACTTACTTGTGCTTTCATTCTTGCAGTATCTAAATATGTTCCCGTTCCAATAATATGACTTTGAGGGAGGTTCAGTAATTGAGAATAGAGATTGACAATCACATCATTTGGATTAGTTGTTGCAATCAGAATTCCTTTGAAATTAATTCTATTTAATTGCTCAGAAACTTCTTTAATTTCTGGAATATTTGCTTTTAATTCTGTAAAACGGTCTCCGCCAGGTTTGATTAGTTCAATATGGCCTAAGGTCGATAAAATGATATCGGCATTTACTAAATCAGTATATTCTCCAACATAAATTTTGACATAGAACGGCAAAAGAGAAAGGGCATCTAGCAGGTCTAGAACCTCTGCTTCAGCTTTTTCTCTTTTTTTATCAATAATGACCAACTCATCTACAAGACCTCCTTGAACAATATCAAGAGCCACCGTTGCTCCAACATGACCACAACCAATTAGACCTACTTTACGCATCTTTTCACCCCTTTTTCTTCAGATTTAAATTGAATCTATTATAATACAAAAAGTATGGGAAAACAAGCTATATTTTAAATATTCTGATTATTTAAAACAAATAAAGAACCTCCTAATCTCGGAGGTTTTTTAGCCTATATTATTTACTATTTTCAACCGCTACACGAATGAATTCTGTGTAGAGTTCTTCTGGACGGTTTGGACGTGATTGCAATTCTGGGTGATATTGACATGCCACGAAGAATTTTTTATCAGAAAGTTCAACGATTTCAACCAAACGGTTATCTGGTGAAACTCCTGAGAATACGAAACCAGCTTTTTCAAAGTCTTCACGGAATTTGTTATTGAATTCATAACGGTGACGGTGGCGACGTTGAACCACTTCAGCGTCATTGTAGGCTGCTTTAGCGCGTGAGCCATTTTTCAATTTAGCTGGGTAAAGTCCAAGACGTAGTGTTCCACCCATGTCTTCAACATCAACTTGGTCACGCATAATGTCAATGACTGGATATTTTGTTTCAGGGTCTAATTCAAATGAATGAGCTCCTTCAAGTCCAAGAACATTACGAGCGAATTCAACTGCTGTCAATTGCATTCCAAGACAGATTCCAAGCATTGGAACGTCATTTTCACGCGCATATTTAATGGCTGCAATCTTACCTTCTGTGCCACGATGACCAAATCCTCCAGGAACAATAATCCCTGCAGCATCACCAACAAGATCAGCAACATTTTCATCAGTTACATCATTAGCATTAACCCAGTTAATATCAACTTCGGCATCAGATGAATAACCTGCATGTTTAAGCGCTTCAGTCACTGAAATATAAGCATCTGGTAATTCTACGTATTTACCAACCAAAGCAATTTTTACTTTTTTCTTGAGGTTCATGACATGGTCAACCATTGCTGACCATTCTGTCATATCTGCTTTTGGTGCATCAAGTTTTAAATGGTCACAAACGATTTGGTCCATATTTTGTGCTTGAAGGTTCAATGGAATTTGGTATAAGTGTTCAACATCAAGCGATTGAATGACTGCTTCTGGTGCTACGTCACAGAACATCGCAATTTTATCACGCATTTCTGTCGTGATTGGAACTTCACTACGTAATACGAGCATGTTAGCTTGGATACCATATTCACGAAGTGTCTTAGTCGCATTTTGGGCGATTTTAGTTTTCAATTCTCCAGCAGCACGCAAGTGAAGAATTGGAACAGTGTGAATGTACATGACGTTGTCCGCACCAACTTCGGCTTTCATTTGGCGTAAAGCTTCAATAAATGGCAAGCTTTCCATATCGCCAACCGTTCCACCAACTTCTGTGATAATGATATCTGCATCAGTTGTTGTTGCTGCACGTTTAATTTTTTCTTTCAACATGTTAGTCACATGCGGTACCATTTGGACAGTTGCTCCGAGATATTCTCCCTTACGTTCTTTACGAAGAATCTCACTGTAAACTTTACCGGAAGTAACATTTGAATATTTATTTAAATTGATGTCAATGAAACGTTCATAGTGACCAAGGTCAAGGTCAGTTTCAGCACCATCATCAGTAACAAAGACTTCACCATGTTGATAAGGGCTCATTGTCCCTGGGTCGATGTTAAGGTATGGGTCAAATTTTTGGACAGTGACTTTAAGCCCACGATTTTTAAGCAAACGACCGAGCGATGCCGCTACGATCCCTTTACCCATTGACGAAGTACCACCACCAGTGACGAAAATATACTTAGTTGACATCTAAATCTCCTCTAATCTTTTTACAAAACAGAAATAACTGGGAAAAACAAAAACAGCTCCCCAGAGGGGAGCCTACCGTTACTGATTTTTTATAATAAAAAACCAGTGCCCGAAAATAATTATATCTGATTTTTCCTTTTTTGTCAAAAGTCTGTTTTTTTATTTTTCATGAACCATTGTAATATCAGATTTTTTCTTTTTATTTGTATTAGAAGCTATAAGCTTCACTTCTTTTTCAATTCAGAGCTTCTAAAAAATCTTCTTGTAAATTATTTTTAAATGCAATACCAAAATCTTCTAATACTTTTTGAAGCGCATATAGACTGTAAGCCACTTTATTTGGTCTCGCATTCTCTCCCATGTGCCCAATTCTTAAAACTTTACCTGCTAAATGATCAAATGATCCTGTGATCATCACTCGATAGTTCTCACGCATTTTCCTTAAGATTTCTTGATCATTCAGACCTTCTGGCACTTTAATAACAGAAACGGTGTTTGAATAGCCATTCTGCAAATAAAGTTCCAAAGGAGAATTTTCAATTGCTTGTCTTGTCGCATGACCAATCATCGCATGACGTTTCAAAATTTCTTGGTCGGCAAGAAGATTATCTATCGCTTGGTCTAATCCATAGATATCAGAAATTGGCATGGTATATGGAAACCATTTTTTTTCATAATAATCTTTAAAAGTAAGGAGATTACAATAAAAACTTGCGATGGAGCTTTTTCTCTCTGTCATCACTTGATAAGCCTCTGTTGAAATAGATGCAATTGTTAAGCCTGGTGGAGCTGAAATCACTTTTTGAGAGCCACCAAGAGCGATGTCAATTTGCCACTTATCAACTTGTAAATCTTCACCACCCATTGCCGCAACCGAATCAACAACGGTTAGAATTCCATATTTTTTTAAGAGAGGACAAATGCTTGAGAGGTCATTTAAGACGCCTGAGGGTGTATCACAATGAACGACTGTTGCATATTTAAAGTCATGGTCTTTTTCTAAAAATTTTTCTAGAATTTCTAAGGAAAATGCTTCTTTTCCTGAACTCTCCAGTAGAATTGCTTCACCTCCGTAAAGCTCAATGAAATCACTAAAGCCATGACCAAAAATACCATTATCAAGCACAAGTACGCGGTCACCTTTTTCGGTTAACGAAGCACAAGCCGCTTCCAATCCTAAAATTCCTTCACCAGCTAAAACTCTGACATCGTTTTTGGTTTTTAAAAATTGAGCAAGTTTACTACAAGTTTTTTTGTAAAAGTCATAAAAGGCTAAATCAATATCCGGATTCGTTGTTGCCTTTGCTCTTGCTAATCGTACATTTTCAGCCACCTCAGTTGGACCTGGGGTCATGATTAACATCTCTTTCATTTATTTGTACCTCGCACGTTCTCCACCAATGAGTTTAGGACGTGATTTAAGAGCTGTTACATGAGCGCCACCAAGTTCTCTTAAAATTGGGCGAACGGGAATTTGGACGTGTTTTACGTGCATTCCAATACTAGTATCACCAATATCTAAACCGGCGTTGGCAACAATATGTTCTACCTCAACTGGAGATTTAAAGAGTTGGTAGGCGGCAACTTGACCACTTCCACCAGCGTGGAGTTGCGGAATCACAGAAACGATTTCCCAGTCTTTTTTTTCGGCTAATTCCTCTTCAATGAGTAAGGCACGATTAAGATGTTCACATGCTTGGACCGCCAGATAAATTCCTTTGTCTGACAAGGTCTTGTGTATGACAGAAACAATGACCTGACCGATTTCACTAGAACTGGCATGGCCAATTAAACCACCATTTACTTCTGATGAAGATAAACCAAGAACAAAGACTTGACCAGCTTTAATTTCTGTTTGTTTTATGACATCATCGATAATGACTTGTGTGTCTTTTTTAAGCTTTTCTAAATCCATTTAAAATACCTGTCCTTTCAATGAGCGGGCTCAAGACTTTTGCTAAAGCAAAGCCAACCACAACTTGAATAATATTTACCCAAAGTCCCGCAATGGCTGAACCCCAGCCATACATTAATCCACCAACAATAAAATATCCTCCAACCATAAAGACAAGACTGAGCAAAAAGTTAAGCCATTTGTATCTTGTCAATCCTGCGAGATAGCCTTGCCCGCCATGAATAATTAAGCTGAAAAACATGTAGTTACTGTAGCCTGCAGTCAAATCAAGTAGAAAGGCTGCAAAGCCCCCAATTATTGCCGCCTCTCGTTTACCAAATAGAAAGACTGCTGTATAAATTCCGACATCCAAAAGAGTTAATATATTACCGGCTGAACCTGGAATAGGGAAGGTAAATAGGCGACCTAGAACAAAAGTGACTGCTGTCCAAATCGCAAGTAAAGTTAATTTTTTGATATTTCTGTTGTCCATGAGTTTCATCTCCTACTTTTCCTAGAAGTTTGGTTTACTTTTGGAAATTTATTTTTTATTTTGAAAAACACCATATTCATTTGCATTTTGAATGGCTTGATAAACGAAGTCTTTTGCATTCTTGACTGAATCTTTAAAGAGGTGATTATAAGCCATATTAGCCGCAATCGATGAAGCAAAGGTACAACCTGCTCCGTTGTTATTATTTTCTATAATCGGGCTTGATAATTCATAAAAAGCTTTTCCATCATAAGCAAGGTCAATGGCTTGTTTTTGGTCAAATCGATTTCCTCCTTTGATGACGACATTTTTTGCTCCAAAATCATGCAAAAGTTTGGCTGCTTCTTTCATCTCTGATTTACTTTTTACTGACAGCCCTGTCAGTATTTCTGCTTCTTTGAGATTCGGGGTAATTACAGTCGCCAAAGGAAAGAGTTGGCTGATGAAAAGGTCACGCATTTCATTGACCGAATAGTCAGCATTTTCTTTAAAAACAATGACTGGGTCTAATATAATTGGAGTATCAGATTTCACTGACAGAGCTGTCAGCCAGTTTTTGGTCAGTTCAAGTATTTCTTTATTGGGTAATAGTCCTATTTTTATGGCTGAAAAGTCCACATCGCTTAAACTTTCCAACTCTTCTTGAAAGAGTTCTTTTTCTACTGGATGAACAAAAAATTTATCTTCTTTGACAGTTACAATGCTTGTTAAGGCGCAAAAGCCATAAAGCCCATTGGCTGCAAAAGTCGCTAAATCAGCTTGCATCCCGCCTCCGGATAGGATATCTGAACCTGCAATTGTTAGAATTTTTTTGCTTTCATTTAAATTCTTTGGCATCTTCTCTCCATTAATTTTACTGACAGTAGCTTTTAGATGTCAGTATTTTCCGCATATTTGACTTCTTTCAAATATAAACCTTCAGGTGCCGCTGTTGGTCCTGCAAAATCTCTATTTTTAGAGGTCAATATTTTATCTATTTGGCTGACAGGCATTCGGTCATTACCAATTTTAATGACTGTTCCAACCATGTTTCGCACTTGTTTATACAAAAAGCCATTGCCACGAAAAATAAATTTGAAATTTTCTTCGTCAAGACGGATAATTTCTGCCTGATAAATCGTTCTTACTTTGTCATCAACTGATGAACCCGATGCTGTAAAACCTGTAAAATCATGTTCTCCAACCAACTTTGACATTGCTTCTTGCATCCGCTCAAAATTAAGTGGATAGCGAAAATAGGCTTTAGAATGTCTTTGAAATGGACTTCGTGTAATTGAATTTTCTAGATAATACTCATAGGTTTTTTCATGCTTTTGATATCTTGCATGCCAATCATCTGGGACAAGTTCCACTTTTTTTACTGCAATATCTGCTGGGGTTTGAGTGTCTAAACCAAATCGCAGACGTTCCAAATCACGAACTTTGCCCTTTAAATCAAAATGAATGACTTGACCAAAAGCATGAACTCCAGAATCTGTTCGGCCTGAGCCTTGTAAAATAACTGGCTCAAAAGAATTTAACTTCGTCAGTATTTTTTCAATTTCTTTTTGAACTGTTCTTTGATTTGTTTGGCTTTGAAAACCTGCAAAATCTGTGCCATCATAGGCTATTGTGGCTTTGTATCTTGTCATTTTTCTATTATAGCACAATTTTTATTAGGACTTTATTTTCTTTTTTTATAATGGTTTATCCTTTTTTAATATGTTTCTTTTAAATTGCTTTTCGTAAAAAAGTATAAAAAAATGCCCCACTACGAAGGTGGGGCGAGGTTTGGCACCATGATCCGAGGGGGAAAGGCGCACCTATCATTATTGAAATAAGCTGATAATATCAACGTTTCTTACTTGGATATCACACCGAAACTGTCTCTTTTGAAGCAAGTAATCAAAACTTTTGGCACAAAATTTGGCACAAGTAAAAATGGCAGCAAATTACTGCAGCCATGTTCAAGAAAATTTTATTTATCAAATAATCAATTTGACTTTATATTGCTTTCTTTGATAATATAATTGGGTCTTTTTTTTGTTTCAAGGAATATCTTAGCGATATATTTTCCGATAATTCCGATTGAAAGTAATTGCAATCCTCCCAATAATAAAATCAATACAATTAGGGTCGGAAAGCCTTGTACAGCATCACCAAATATAAGGGTTTTAACAAGGTAAAAAAGACTAAGTAAACATGAGGTTAAAAAGCTAACAAAACCAACAAACGTTGCAATATTTAGAGGTGCTTCTGAGAAATTTACAATGCCATCAATAGAATATTTTAGCAAACCGAAGAAGCTCCATGATGTAGTTCCAGCAACTCGTTCTCGGTTTTCATAAGGTAGATAAGTCGTTTTAAATCCCACCCAGCTGAAAATGCCTTTAGAAAAACGGTTATTTTCTTTCAACTTAAGAATGCTATCAACTTGGCGAGTCATTAAACGAAAATCTCGTACTCCATCAACCATTTCAGTATCAGATATTTTATTGATAATCTTGTAGAAGGTTTTAGCAAAGAAAGAACGAATTGGTGGTTCTCCGTCTCGTGAAACCCTACATGTCCCCACTATATCGAAACCTTCTTGTATCTTAGTATACATTTCATTCAACATTACTGGTGGGTCTTGTAAGTCTGCATCCATAACTGTTATATAATCACCATCAGCTTCTCTTAATCCTGCTAATAATGCTGCTTCTTTACCAAAATTCTTAGAAAAAGAAATATATTTAATATTTTTATTTACAGAAAGTTTTTTTAAAATACCTAATGTATTATCCACTGAACCATCATTAATAAAATAAAAAGTTTTTTCTAAAGGTAATTTTTCCGTTTGTTTGTTGACTTCACTGACAAATAATTCTAGAGTTTCTTCTTCATTATATGCTGGTACTACGATTGATAGCTTTAACACAATTTCTCCATCCATTAACTTCTATATAAAGTATGTTCTAAGTTAATCGAAAATTTTATATACAATTATCTTAAATAAAAATACTATAATTCCAAAACTTATTATAGCACAGACTAATATAGTATTTCTAATGTAAATGGCAAATTTAAACATATATTTTTATTCATTTAAAATTTTAAACTTAAGTTATGTTATAATATTTACAGAAAATGTAGAAAGAATCACAATGTTAAGAAAAAACAAAAATAACTTACTTGGTATATTAATGATAATCAGTATGTTTGTGTTAATATTTATTTTAAATTATATGACACACTATACATCAGATGATTATGCTTATAGATTTGTATTTAAATCTCATTTACCAGGTACTAGTCCAGAAAAAATTAATGGTATTTTTAGCATCATTAAATCACAAATATCTCATTATAAATTGTGGAATGGAAGATTTGTAGCTCACTTTATCGTCCAGTTCTTTATGCAATATAACAAGATTATTTTTGATGTTTTTAATACCTTAATATTTATATTATTGGGCTTCATTATATACTCAATACTAAAAAAAGTTTCTAACATAAACAACAAAATAGAAACATTTATATTTATTTTCACATTACTTTGGCTTTTTACACCAGAGTTTGGGAAAAGTGTCCTTTGGCTATCTGGAGCAGGTAATTACTTATGGACCTCTATAATATATTCTTCATTTCTATTATTCAATTTAAAAACTCAAAAATCAAACTTACTCACTTATGTATTAGTTATAGTTCTTGGATTTATATCGGGTGCCACAAATGAAAATTCTGGCCCCGCAATAATCCTTGTTATTATTTTATTAGTGTTATGGAAGTACTTATCTTCTAAAACTTTAGACGTATGGAGAATATTTGGGATATTAAGTTCTTGTGTGGGATATCTTATTATGTTTACATCCCCCGGATCTCAAAAAAGAGGGCAACAACAAATTAGTCTTGATCTTCTAAAAGATAGACTTGTTCATGTCTATTCTGCAAGTGTTAGTCACTTCTTTTTCGAATATTTAATACTGATTTTATTTATTTTTATATTGGTATATCAAAAAAAATACTCTAAATCTAACTTTATTTTTACTACAATAATGTTAATCGGACACTTTTCATCTATATATTGCCTTGTACTTTCGACAGGTCAACCACTTCGTACATTTTTTGGTTCCAATATTTTACTAATAATTGCTATTGTCTATTTATTAAATTGCATATCTGGATTTATTTCACTAAAAAAATATCTTTCGATTGTTTTAATAACTGTAAGTATTATAGTATATTGTTATGCTTTCAATGATATATACAAAAACTATCGAGAAGTTGACAATCAGATTAAAATAATAGAAACATCAAATCCTAATAAAGAAATTATTGTCCCCTTATTAACCCCATCGCATTCATTGTACAATCCTTATAATGGAACTGCTTATCTTGACGATAATCCAAAATCTTGGTTTAATTTGTGGATGGCAAAGTATTATAAAGTCTCATCTATCAAAGGTGTTAATAGTAAATAAAAAAAGCCCTGACTAAATGTCAGAGCTTTTTTTAATAATTTAAAGTTTGACCAGCATAAATCAAATTAGGGTTTGAGATGCTATTCATTGAAACCAGACTTTGAACTGTCGTTCCAAGACGACTGGCAATCGATGAAAGGTTATCGCCAGAGCGTACAGTGTAAGATCGTGATGTAGCCCCAGATTGACCGCCTGTGAAGCGAATAACCTGACCAGAATAAATCATATTCGGATTAGATAAACTGTTCTGACGTGCTAATTCTTGCCAGTTGGTTCCCCAATTTGAAGCAATGCCACTAAGTGTATCACCTTGTTTTACAATATAACTTTTTGCGGGTGTCGTTGGCTGGCTTGTAGAAGCATCAATAGTTTCCACATCATGAACGGATAACCAGCTCATAATACCATCAAGCAAGACAGTATCTCCATTCTTCTGGATGATTTTATGTGGTTGACCTTTTACCCATTGAGGAATTGTTTCTCCTGTGGCATAATTCTTAGCGCCAAAGTTTACTTTAACCGTCATTCCAACTTCTACATCGTTTCCTTTAACTTCATTGGCTTCTTTACCATTTTCAATGGCCGGTGTAGCAGTATCGGGTTTAACTTCTTGGCCTTGCTGTTTTCCGTATCCATTATCTGTGATTCCTGTTAAATCAACATTTCCATCAAGTCCGCCAGCAACATAAGTTGATGTGAACTGGAATACTGAAATTCCGTCCATACTTGGGAAGAAGCTATAGTTTGGAACTGGTGTCACTTCATAATTTGGATATGCCGCAATCCATAGTGAGTTAGGGAATTCTTTGATGATTTGCTTATAATTAACATTGGCCAAAGTGTAAGGCTTATAAGAATAATACATTGGAGTATATCCAGCAGCTTTTACACGTCGCATTCCATAAAGAATCGCATCAGTATTGGCCTGTTTGTTTCCACTTGCTCCACCTTCATAGTCCAGAGCTACAATAGAATTCTTTGGCATTTGAATTTTTGGCAAGTAGTGGTCAAGTGCTGCTTTTGCTACTTCTTGCGAACCTCCGACTTGGTACCAAATATAAGTGTGCGCTCGTTTACCTTGAGCAATTGCTGAAGCTACTTGCGTTTCATAGGTGGCTTGGTCTACAAAGGTTCCACCGTAAGTCCCTCCGATTTGGCTAAAAGCAAATTTATCATGTGCATAGCCAAAATTACCGTAAGTTCCGTTATATTTTGACCAGTCTACCCCTTGGTCACCAACTGCCGCAAATACTGGTCCACTTGCTGCAACAACAAAGAAAGCTACCATTCCAATGGCAGCTTTTTTAATTAACTTTTTCATTTATTTTCCTCTGTACTTTCATTTTCAATAACATCTGTTTTGCCATTCTTAGATTTCAAGTAATTCACCAACTCTTGAAACATTGGATTTACTTGGCAAATCAATTGAATCATTCGTGCCCCAAAGAAAGCAAGTGAACCATTAATAATCCAATTTACTTCATTTTCATAAGCCCTTGAGCTTGAGAAATGCCAAAACTCAAAGACAATCCAAAACAAAGCGATTGTTGTTAAATCAATAATGATTCTTTTTCTCAAAGGTGGGTCCATTTTCTCCCCATCCTTTAACCATGTCAATCCTAAGATGATTAAGATTAAGCCTGAAACTCCTAATAATTGATATTCCATAACCCCTACTTTCTAATAATTGATACTCCAATTTTTATTTTTCCTTACGTTGTTAATGAACCTAAAAGTTGCTAGGTTCTATGTTTAGTTTATGTTGTTGGCATTGCATATGTTGTGGTCCAAGAACAAGAGTAATAGCCATCAGCAGAAGCTAGGCCGCTACCGTCTGGCAATGCATGTCCATCTGCATAAAAAATAAGTCGGTTACCTGCTTTGGTTACTGAACTGAAATCATACGGAGGTCTATAACCAGCAGGAACAACACCAGGGAGGCTAGTTGCGGATGGAACAGTTGGAACAGAACGGATATTTGCTTGCACCATATTTCCAACTCGATAAAAAACAATCTGCCCATCCCCTTTATAAATTGTTGATGAAGCGTTAATAGAACTTGTTACTTGTAAGTTTTTTATTTTTATTGTTTCTGAAACTTGAATGTTTTTAAAACTGGCATCATCCGTAAAAGTTTTTTTGCCAGAAATAGACTCATCCCCTGTTTTATGAACTGCGTTATCCAGTTCAGTATTTACTTTATTAAAATTATCATTAATCGTTTCAGCACCATTTTGCATACCACGATAAATTTTAGTTAATTCAGCCATTTTCTTCTCCTATTTCTATTATTTGGGTAGTGTTGTTTTAAAAGCAACACTTTCTGACTTATCGCTTTCAACATTGCCATTTATTTGACTAACCTGAACGTTGTATGATTTGCCCGCCTTTAGATTTTCTAAATCAAATGACAGAAGTTTACTTCCGCCTACGGGTGTACCATCTAAATAAACCCGATACTTCATTTCATCCCAATCATACTTACTGGGTTCCGTACTAGAAGTTGGATTCGTATCAACATAAGTTCCTACATACTTTGGCCAGTCAGCAGTTGTGACTTCGCTAGATGAGGGCATGTATGGAGTAGCGGTTGAACCTGGTTCAAGTTTCAATCTAGAATACACAAAATCTGATATGTTTGATGATTGTCTAATGGTAATGCTATCAGTATCAGCTAAAGCACTATCAAAAGACTGATATTTAGCCCCTAATTCTACTGGACTACTTACACGAATTATTTTACCTAAATCGCTTTGTTTAATAGGATACCAGCAAGAACCTACAATTGTGTTGTAATCATCAGTTCCAATATTTCCATAAGCCTGAGAACTTTGACCTTTAAGCTGGATAGAAATTGCACTTCCAACTATAGCATTCAATGGCACATGGATATCGAAACTAAAGTTCATTGCTGAAACTCCAGATTTAGATTTAATTGCAGAATCATATATTTGGCTGGAACTAAATAAAGTATCCCAAACTGTTGTAGTTGAAGTTGATGATAAAGTTCTCGTGTTTTTCAACAAATTCAAATTCGGATAAACAGTCGTGAAACCGTCAGTACCGTTTGCGCTGTTGGCATAGGCGGTATGTAAATAATTTTTATCTGCCATATTATCCCCCGTTTTCCCACGAAATTTTTGCACTTGAAGAAGTGATATCATAAACAATTAGATTAGTTGGTGGCTTCACTTTTTCAACATAGCCTTTGGTGATTGTTGCGTCCTCAATAACAAAACGCATAACCTCAGTTCCGTTGATTAACAACAGTTCGTTACCATTATTTACAACTTCTCCGCCCATTGCATAAACTGACGGAAGCTCAACATTGACTTTATTTCTGATATAACTTAATGAAGAAGCTAGGTTATAAATTCGCTCTCCGCCAAATACTGGACCAGTATCAAATCCATTGGCTTCGGTTCCAATTGAATTTTTGTAATAAGTTACTTTCACATCCGGTTGATACTCTGAATCGTGCTCAATTACTACATTAAATCCACTTGGAACTTTACGATAAATAATTTTATTGAGGTCTAAAACTTCCGCAAGTAACCGTCCTCCTGGATCAATGGATTCAAGGATTTCACGGTTCGATTCTACAAATTCTTCCCAACTCTTTTTCCCATCTTCGATATTTTGACTAAAAATTCGGTAAAGTTCTTTAAAGGTCCACCAGTAATTAGAGTCTTTGAAAGGTTGCGAATAAATGGATTTCTCAACAATATAGTGAAAAGTCCGAGTGGAGAATTGCTCAATCCACCGCCCGCCTTCTTGTTTTCTAAAGCTAAAATAAGCTTCATTTCGTCCAACCATTTGAAGCGCATTGTCACTGGCAATATAATTCAATGTTCCATTTTTGGCATCGAAAGAAATCACCGCTTCTTCTGAAACACCTTGCCCTGTGACTTCTTGCGCCATTAAACAAAAGAACGGCTGTAAGCCTTCAAAGTTCTTAGGTTGACCGTTCTCTACGATTTGAGCAACAATCACTTGACTATTCACGTCCGCATGTCTCAATTTAACAATACCGACATTGTTATTAGGCTCTGTGGTGGACAGTGTTATAAAATGTTCTGTCATAATAGACCCTTTCTAAAATTTGATATAATCCCTTGGATTCTTAAAGTGAGCGCTTGATGATGGCCAATATTGGTCCATAAATTGGAAGTGCAAATGTGGTCCAGTGACCGGACCAGTCGCTCCCATAAGTCCAATTTGTTGGCCCTTTTTAACATTTTGACCCACAGAAACATCGATTCTGCTTTGATGTGCGTACCCTGTATAAAGTCCATCCGCATGCTTGATGACCGTATAATTTCCATACCAGTCATAATAATTACTTCCCGCTTGTACCACTTGACCATCGCCAGAAGCTAAGATTGGAGTTGTTGGATTGCCATTAACCAAGTCCATAGCATTGTGAAATTCTTGCGCTCCGGTGATTGGACTAGTTCTCCAACCCATTTCACTTGTTACGGTAATAGGACTTGAAATTGGAGCAATATAACCTCCGCTACCGCTTGGGATTTCAAGATTAACAAATTTGTTATACCATTCTTGGGCCCAAGTGCTACGTTCAGGGTGTCCGTTTAAGGGACGCTCAAAGTTAGCTACAAATGCTTGAGTGGCAGTGTTAATATCCGTTAATGTCATGAATTGAGTCCAAGAATAAGGATAAGAACTTTTCGCAATCCATTGGCCGTTTGGTGAATGCCACATCAAGAGCTTGAATTGGGCTGTGATTGAGTCAGGATTGTCAATCACTCCTGCCCGTGTCATGAGGTTAATCATATAAACACGTCCAGAGCTAGCGCCTGAACTATCCGTCCATTGCCAAACACCATAACCAAAGCCAGGACGTCCGCCGCCCTCATCAGCCGTTGGATTTGCATCAGATTCACCCTGTGCATTTCCGAGTAAAGCGGCTGCAGCTTGTTTAGAAAAACCAGCCCCAATTGCCATTGCCCAGATTTGCCAGTAACGTTTATCACGATCACTCGTGACTTCTGGTGGATATTGCCCATTCCAACCAGCGCCACCGCCGCCAGAGTTTCCTCCACCGTTGGTATCGATTTTTACACCATTAACATACAATTCTTTTGTTTCTAATCGCCCATTAACTTTAAGACTATTTGCTGTGAGATTTCCCTTTATTTCAAGGTCATCGTAAATTGTTCCTTTTCCAAATAACTTATACATTGGATTGTCAAAAGCTGAATTTGAAGGAATTTGAAAAACTGGTGTAGATGACCCTTTTCCGTTATCTTGGTTAATTGACAAAATATAACCCGGGTAATTAATTAAAGCTGATCCGTTCGCCTTCCTTGTGTTCCCGTCATAAGTTCCGATAAACTCTCCAACTTTCCCACCGTGGATATATTTTTGCCAATCAGAATTTGTATAATCAACATTATTTGTTTCTTTGTATTGCTCAATCGAAAAAGCGCCATTAGATAATACGGATTGAAAAAAAGAATTAGTTCCGATTGACTTAACAACAACCCCTTGGATAAGAACTCCTGCTAATATCCCTGCCGCAATGAAAGAAGCATTAAATGTTCCGTCTAAAGTCCAAGCAGTTGTACTTGCTCCATTGTGGACATCTTGGATTGTCGTCCATTGCCCTTTTTTACATTGCTTAAAAGATATCCCAGTATTATTTTGAATCATGAAATACTGTGAATCTTGAATCTTTGGACCATCCATAAAAACTTGCTCATAGGTCTCTCTTGATTGAGAGACACCAGCTTCAATTCCGTTGACCATGTAAATCGAGCCACCGTTCGCACCAGCACCGCGCATAATATCGTCTTGATACTTCCCAATTTCTGTGGAGTCATAAAATGTCATTTTATTATTATCAAGGTCAGAGATATTGCTTTGAACTTGTGACAACTGGCGATTAATTGAGTTTCCACTTAAATTATCGCCTAGACTAGCTTGCACACGACCATTTACATGGTCAGTAACTACTTTAAAGACTCTTGTCTGATAGTGATAATTTCGGTCTCCTCTGTGGATTGAAACAGTATTTCCAATTGAATCACTGCCTAATATCTCAGTACTAAACTGAACAAGTGGCCGGCAGTAATAAGCCAGTTGGTCATAAGTCTTTTGTAAAAGTTCGCTTGCATCTTCCACATCATCAAAAACAACAACCGTTTTACGTGGTAACATTTTTCCGTTTGATGGAATGCCATATTCTTTCGTCATTTCTGGATATTCAATCCAATTTTGACCTTTTGGCTTATCAAGGGGCTTTCCATTTGACTTTCTCCACTCGACATCTGAAAACTCAAGTCTTCGTCCGTATCCGTCCCCAACTTCTTCACCTTTTCCACGTCCAATTAGGGCAGTGACAATATTTGTGCGGTCTTGTTGGTGAACAATTTTCAAAACTTCCTCGCCATATTCAAAGCGTTTATTGGTAATTTTTCCAATTTGGTTATAACAGTTAATGATTTTTTTCGTAATCTTATTCCCTGTAATTTCAATTGAAAATGTGAACTCTGCGCCTAGTTCTTGCAAAGCTTTGAGCGCTTCACGCATAGAAGTATAGTAAAAAATGCTTGAAACTGTTTTAATCGGTTCACAGACACCCAATACCCAGTCACAACCTGAATCAGATAACAGTTGATTAATCACATAAGAAAAAGACCTATTTTTAGGCCTTATATCTTTGATGATAAAATTATCCAATTCATCGACTGCAAAATTTATCGCTTCAGATGATAATAAATTATCTTCATCTTTTGCGGTTAAAATTCGATATAAAGAAAACTCTTGTTCTTTCGTATCATTGACTGCAATATAGCTGGCATCTTTAATTGTTTCGTTAAAAGGTAAAGAAACTGAAAGTGTGTCATTCATTAATTCAGAAGTGTTGGTTGTGATTTCTTTTGTCTGAACACATTCTATGAACTCGTTGGAATCATAACTTTTGATGACTTGTTGCATCTTATCTAAAAATAAGATAATACTCACTAAAGCACCGCCTTTCTATATTGAATCGTTAACTCATAGTTTGAACTTGAAAAATCTGTTCCAGTTGTCAATCTGATATTTTTAAAATCAGAATCAAGGTCTAAGAGGTTGTTATTTACTTTTCCATTAATAAAAGTATTGCCAGATTGGAAATCAAATTCCAAAAGGTCGCCATTTTTAGCCTGTGATGACTTCAAGCGATAATTTCCATAAGTTGCAAGTAATCCATCTGTCAATAACTTGAATGATAGCTTATCAGGTTTAACTGGGTAAGGCAAAACTTCAATCACTTTGTTTTTAACGCTTTGAATTTTTCCATGTTTAAATGGATCACTACAAAGTACAGTAAAACTTGAAATAATTGAATTAGTATCTCCCGCCACAGTATCAGCAGTTTGGAAACGTCCATAAAAAGTATATTCCAAATCATCATGAAAAATAATAGGAACATCTTCTTGACGAATCAAGAACGCTTTTAAAGTATCAAACTTTTCTTGTAATACTCGAGGATCCCTATCCTCCAACTTATATTTTATCGTCAACTCTCGAGGAGGATATTTAATATTGGTTATCACTCCTCCCACTTGCATTTCTTGTGATTCAAAGCTAAGAGAATACATCTCTCGCCCCTCTACAGTCAATGTCTGATAACCTTCTATGAGTTCCTCTAACCAAGTCCCATCATAACTCATGGCGCTGGTTGGAATAAAAGGAAGGTTGCGATAATGCTCCTGTTTTGTCGTATCTCTAAACTTGTACATTTCTACCTCCTAAAATCCCATATTTAAGTTAATTGCTTGACCCTGTGCATTAGAAATGTCATCCACAAAGGCTTTAAAGATTTGATTCCCAAGCTTCACAGTGAATGAAGCTGGCTGTTTGCCTTGGTTAAGATTCACATCATGAGAAACTTGACTACTAATTGAGCGGTTAGCAGCCGCAACGTTCGCCCCAATATCCACAGAATAGTCAGAATTAATTGCATTAGCAATCATATCCCCCATTCCCGAAACATTAGATTGAACATCACGGAAACCTCCAGTTAAACCAGAATTCAAACCAGTCATAATGGCATTACCAGCAGGAGTTAAAAGTTTTCTATCCTTACGGATTGGCCCTTTATGCTCACGAATCCACTTACCAATTCCACTGATAAATTTCATTCCATCTTCCCACTTTTTCTTCAAACCTTTTACAAGTCCATCAATGATGGCTTTACCAATATCTAGCAAGTTTATATTTTTTAGATTGTTAAATGTCGTTTTTACATTATCAATCAAATCACTAACACTTTGTTTCAAACCATCCCAAATTCCTTTGAGTCCGTTAATCATTCCGTTCCACAAGTCAATTGTTCCTTGTTTCAAGTTTTCCCAACCTTGTTTGACTCCGTTCACAATAGCATTAGCAGAATCAATAACCCACTGCTTAAATGAAGCCCAAGTGTCCTTGACCCATTGAACAGTTGCGTTCCATAAATCAACGGTACCTTGTTTAAATGAATTCCAACCATTAACAATTCCGTCAACAATAGACTTAGCCATATTAACGACCCATGTTGTGAAAGCTCCCCAAAGACTTTGGATTGTGTTTACAATTGTTGTCCAGATATTAACTACAGTTTGGAAAAATGAACTGTAAAATCCAACTACGATATTCACAAAAGTTTGGACTATTGTTTGAATCGCTGTTGCTAGTGTTTGCCAAAGCATTCCAAAATCTTCTTTGAATTGGTTAAAGTCCCCAGTGATTAAATCAATGAGTAGTAAAACAGGGCCCATAACAACCGTTTTAATAATCTCCCAAGCTGAACCAAAGATAGTTTTAACTTGATCCCATAATCCACTAAAAAATTCAAGCATTGGTTGAAAGATTGTTTTGATTGTTTCAACGAATGGAGCTAAGGTTGTTGTAACGCTATTCCAAGCGCTAGTTAACCCGCTTGTCGTACCTTTCCAAAGATTAGCGAACCACTCCTTAATGCCATTCCAAGCGTTTTTAACACTATCAACGGCATCTTTTGCGCCTTGGATTGTTCCATCCCAAAGTCCTTTAGCGCCTTCTTTTATGCTTTTCCATGTATTACTGAACCATTGAGTAATGTCTCCCCATTTCTCTTTGATTGCTTCGGCTGCATCGGACGCAAATTTCTTCACATTTGCCCATACTTCTTTCCCGAATTTAGAAATTTTATCCCAATTTTTATAAACTAAAATTCCTATAGCTATAACAGCCGCTATGGCAGCGATTATTCCCAAAACAGGTAAAGAAATAGCAGTAAAACCACTACCAATTAGAGCAAGTCCAGAACGCAAGGCTAGAAAGCCGACTTTTACTCTTTGTAGAACAAGAACAGCTTGCCCAAATATTACCAATAAAGGTCCAATTGCAGCTACTATCAGCCCAATTGTAACTATCATTTTTTGTACAGGCTCAGGAGCAGAAACAAATTTATCAACTAATCCTGAAATTGAATCAGCAACTTTCCTAACTGCTGGAGCTAAAATCTTTTGAACAACAATAGCTGCAGATTCTAATGCTCCCATCATTTGTTCTAATGATGAGTTCATATTATCCTGCATAGTTTTAGCCATTTTGTCAGCAGCACCGTCTGAATTTTTAAGAGAATCAGTTAATTTTCCTAGCTTATCTGGCCCTTTATCAATTAATGCCATCATTCCAGATAATGATTCTTGCCCGTATAGTGTGACTAAAGCGTTTTGTTGTTGCTCGGGCGTTAAACCTTTAAAGGCATCTTTTAACATGCCAATTTGGTCTTTCAAAGGTTTCATTTTACCTTCTGAATCATAAAATGATAGACCAAGTTCATCCATTTTTGATTGCATTTCATCAGTCGGTTTTGCTAACCTAGAAAGCGCTCCACGAAGTGAAGTACCAGCTTGAGAACCTTTAATACCTGCATCTGACATTATACCGATTGCTGCAGATACTTCTTCAATTGAAAAACCCATAGAATTAGCAACGGGAGCGATATATTTCATCGCTTCTCCCATATCTCCAACTTCTGCATTAGTATCTGCGGCAGCTTTTGCAAAAACATCAGCTACATGGCCAGATTGACTAGCATCAAGATTAAATCCTCTTAAAGCGGTGGCAGCATTTTCAGATGCCATTGCAACATCTCCACCAGATACAGCCGCTAAGTCTAAAAGACCCGGCATTGCTGCCATTATTTCTTTGGTGTTAAAACCAGCAGAAGCTAAATTTTCCATGCCAGTGGCTGACTCTTTTGCACTAAATGCTGTTTTTGCTCCTAAGTCAATCGCTTGTTGTCTAAGTTCTTCAAAAGACGAACCTGTTGCACCAGAAATGGCTTTAACACGGCTCATTTGAGATTCAAAATCTCCACCAACTTTTGCGGCTGCAACTCCAATTCCTATAATTGGAACTGTAACTGCTTTAGTCAAAGTTTTACCTGCTGATGTAGTAACTTGCCCTACTGTAGACATCGTACTATTAGTATTATTTTGGAAATTTTGAACTTCTTTAGCAGCGTTTTTAAATGTACTAACAAAATTATTATCGGTAGCCTTCAAATAGGCTTGTACACTAAAAGATTCCATATTTTCCTCCTTTCCTAGTTATTTGCTTTTTTCATGAGGTCAATTAATTTGTTATCCTTTTTAAACTTATTCTCTGGGCTTTCGATTCCTAAAATTTTATTTTCTAGTTTTTTCTTGTCAAAGAATTTTTTAAATGTTGGATAAAGTGGCTTTTTACCTTGTTGTTTCGTTGCTTGAACTTGCCAATTGGCCCATGCTTGTTCATAAATGAATTCTTCTTCGTCCAAAGTTCTCAACTGAAAGGCGATTGAACGGATTGAATATTCTCGAATTGTCATGCGTTCAAATACAGATAAGTCTTGGATGCCGAAACACCGTAAGAATCTAATCATCATTGACTCATAAGTGTCCTCCGAACTTTCAAACTTTTCGGCTATTTGGTCATTTTTGCTTTGATTAACTTCCCCGTATTGCTTTCAGTAATTTCTTTCAAAACATCATCAAATAATTTTTCAATATCTTCGCATTCATCAATAAAATCATCAATATCGCCTTGAGAAAGTTTAGGCGTTTCTGTTCGATTTCCTAAAAATAATACATTCGATAAAGTTGCAATGTTAGCCATTTCTAGTTCAGGAATGATTTTAACAGCAAGTGCCAGACCAAAAGATACGCCATTCTGTTCAATTACTAAATTTTTATCTAGTTCACGTACAAACTTTACTCCGAATTTAAAATGAACTTGTTTACCTTTAATTGTTAATTCCATTTTGATTTCTCCTTAAAAAATAAAGACTAGAGCGAATCTCTAGCCTTTTGTTTATAGTATTTAAATTGTCACTTCTACAACTGTACTCCAGGCAGAGTCAGTAATATTTTCAGCTTTATCCCGCAACAGTATCTTTGAATACATACTGAACAACATTAGCTTGTTCTTCAGTTAGTGTGGCTTGGCCCTTTTGAGGTTTACCAAACACTCCAAATTCTAAACTCAATTCAAGCGCATCTTCTGAGTTAGGTTCATAAGAGAAACTTGTGAGATAAGCACGAAGATATTTCGCTTTGTACTTTCCATCAGATCCTTTTTCAGCTTTATCAATTTCCCACACTTCAATAATATCGCCATTATCCATGGCGTCATCCATTTCGCCAAGATGTGGGTCACCATTTGCTGCAATAGATGTGGCAGATAAACTGTATTCAATTGCTGCAAGAGAACCTATTGTCCCATCTTTGGTAGCTGTAGTGTTGTAATCTCGAGTTTTTTCATTCGAGTGTTCTGTTTGGAATGCAAGTTTCCAAGCGGCTTCTTTTGTTGCTTTACTAAGCAAACGATAGAGCAAGATAATATCTTTACCCTGTTTGGCTATTAATTCTGCCATATTAAATCTCCTATCTTAGTCTAAATTCTAAGTTAATCAACGCTCTTTTGAGCGGTGTTTTTGTTGTTGTATCGTCCAGCATTTGAATGGTACTTGCTTGTAAATTCAAAGCCCAAGAATAGCCCTCTGTATAACTTATATTCAATGCTTGATTAAATATATTGCTTGCCATATCAGACACTTCTTTGCGCTTTTTCTGTAAGCCCCAAACAGATAATGAGAGACTTACTGTCCCCTTGATATCCGTTTTATTTGGTTCATGAATGGTTTGAGTATTCTCCAATTCAACAAATGGATATCTCACTTCATTCATTTGCTTATAATCATAAACGGTATAACCCAAAGCTTGTATTCGTTTGAACAATTCGTCAAAAATAGATTGGTCTCGAGTTTTAATCATTTCAGCAACCTTTCTAAATCTTTAATGAAAAGACCTTTTTGCTCATTATAAGCAGGCTTTACAAAGGGTTGAGCAGATTGAAAACGTGTTCCGTATTCAACGTATGCGGAATAATCTGTGTGTGGTCCAGCTTGTCCGCTGAATCCACCTTCTGTCAACTCCATTTTTATGGATCGTTTCATATATCCGGTATCAACTGGAGCGAGTTTCTGCATATTCGCTGTCATATTTGAAGTGTTAGACTTTACAACTTGTTGAACATCCTTTAAAGAAGCTGCTTTATCCAAATGCTTTACAAGCTGGTCAATCCCTTTTATAGATAAGCTAGATTTCATTGATTGACCTCCTGCAAAATAAAAGTGTTTCGCTCACTTGGATTGCGGTAAGTCATTAAAGCCCACTTTTTATTATCAAACTCAATGTAATCATATTCTGGCATAGTAAAAAGGGGCATCATTCGCATGACTTTTGCCCCTTTTTTAATATCTCCAAAAACTTCTACACTTCTGTCAGTTCCAATATCAGTGATATTTGCACTAAAAACAGTTCTGGTAGGCTCCTTTTCAACCCATTCGCCTAAATCAGGGTCATAATGGGAGTCAGGCGATTCTTTGATAAAAGTAACTTCATCTAAATATCTCAATACAATCTGAACCTCCCAATTTTTTTATTTCCTTCTGTTTCTTTAGATTTTCGCCACGATTCAATTTCATCAGCATACTCATCAAAATCAGATTCTGAAAATGTCATGCTTAATCCTTCTTGTGAGTAGGACTGCATGCCTTCTTGTCCGATACGGTTAAAACGCTTCAAGGAAACGTCCAAAACAACATATTCGAGTTCTGGCGGTACTTCTTCAATGTCAGAACCAAGAATAAGCAATAGACGTTCACGAGTGCGTTTTTCGATTACTTCCAAGCGCTCATCCGATGAACCGCCCAAAAGCTTTTTTAAATCATCAGTGATAGCCATAAATTACTCCTTATTATACAGAAGTTACGGTAACATCGCATGTAACAGTTAATCCGTTAGCTGTTGTTCCAGTAATTTTCGTTTTACCTTCAGCTTTACCAACTACATTCCCTTGTTTCGGTGTTACCGTAGCAATTGTAGGTTCACTTGAAGCAAAGGTTACTGTTTTATCATCTGCATCTACTGGTAAGACAGTTGCTGTCAATGTTTCGTTTGCCCCAACTGCAAGCGATAACGTTGTTTTATTTAACGTTACGCTCTTAGGGGCAATTACTTTGTTACTGTGGCTTTAAGAATTGCTTTTTTATTCTTCTCTGGCAAGTATTTACCATATTTTGCAGCGGCTTGAAGTGCTGTTCCTGCAAAGTCTTCTGAATCCATTGCACGAGTCACTTGAATTCCGACACCAGCTACACCAACATTATCAGCAGCAAAGTAAGCTCCTTCATTAAGTTGGAATTTTTCATCAGGAAGTTCAGATAAAATAAAACCTTTAAATTTATAAAGTGTTTGTTCATCAACGTTTGCACTTGAATTTTTAGCAGTTGTTGCAAGTTTAGAGTCAATAAGCAAGTCATAGATATCAGCATTAACATAAGCAACCCAAGGCACGGCTGTAGAAACGTTGTTATTTACAAATTTCTTATGAGCATCTGAGAACAATTTAGTCACGGAATCTTCATCAAGTTTTACAGTCAACGTTTCGCTGGCACTATCTGATAAGAGTTTACCAAGCAATTTATCGACATGTTGGGCCCATGCCACACCATGGAGTGCTAAACGTTCTGCTACAACTTGGTCTTTGATATCGTTGACTGTGAAATCATCAATTCCTTCATTAATTGCCAAAGGAGCATCGTAACTCACTTGTTTGTTGACTGACTTAACTTCTTTACGTTGACCAAAGCGTGAAGTATTACCTGTTCCAGATCCAAAACCAACATTTGCATCAGTTGAATATGCTTGGATAACTACATCAGTGTCGCTTACTTTGAGTTCCATAAAAGTATCATTTTCAGTGACACCATCTTTTACTTGAAGAACTCCACCAAAAGCACGCAAGAAAGCTGATTTTTTTGCGAAAAGGTCTGGTAACATACCAGCGTATTGTTTTGTGAAATATTTAATTGCCATAATTTAGATCTCCTATTATTAATATTTGGCTGCCGCTTGTTTAAAAACATCGACATCAGTGTTACCAGGAACACGTTTAGGCGTTGTCCCTGTGTTTCGTGCTTTTTCCCACTGTGAGCGTTGATTATCAAGTAAATTGAGGAAAGTTTTTACATTACTGTAAGTTTTTTCTTCGTCAACATCAACTAACAATCCTAATTCAGCAGCACTCAAAGCAATTCCACTTTCTTTCAATACTTCATCAGCTTGGCTGGTAATGTTTGAAATTTTGATTTGTGCTTTAAGGCTTGCGATTTCATCGTCTTTAGCTTTTTGAAGTTCGGCAGCTTTTTCTTCGTCAGATTTTTCTTTGACTGACTTTTTGCCACCTTTTTCAAGTTCTTCGATACGAGCCAGCGCTTGGTCAAGCTGTGTTTTTGTTTCATTTTTTTCAGCTTGTTCTTTGCCGATTCGTTTTTGAAGCTTTCCGACAATTTTGTCATTGTCAGTTGATTGTTCTTGTTGCTCTTCTTCATTCGTTTCTGTTTCAGTTTCTGAACCAGCTTCAGACGTCTCATCGGCTGCTTCTTCTGCGAACGTTTGCAAATTAAGGGGTAAAAGTTCTGTTTGTTCCATTTCTGGTTCCTCCTACTCGCATTTAAAGACTTGGGAGTCTGATTTTCTCGTGTTTTATTTAGTGTCCACAACGTTCGGAAACGGACATAAGAAAAACCCATGGGATTCGACGGGTTTAAAAGTTTATTTGCTATAATTGAATTACTGGCTCATTTGCCTAGTATCTAGTAGAAAGGAAAAATAATTTGAGTTCTATAAAAAATGCTTACATCAAGTTCTGGTACACATTGATTTTGGTAGCTAATCAGAAAAACGATTCAGATGCTGAATTAGTGGTTTTGACTTCCAATGGTACGTATATTGGCAAACCTGTATCTTCAAGCGAACTTGAAACAGACTTTGTAAACCAAGCTTGGGAAATGACTTTTTCAGAGAGTAAAACAGATAAAGTTTCTGAAGAAATAAGCTTAATACATTTGAAAAATGTTAGGACACTTGATAACTCTGAGTCCTATGGTACCTTGACAATTTTTGCGGAAGATGTTTTAGGTGTCAGCGGAAATGGCGATTTAACTGCTCCATCTGACGACTGATTATCCCCGACAATGTCTCTGGGGAATCAATCCCTTTGACTTTATAACTAAAAGGCTGTCCAGTTACAGCCTTTTTTGGTTCATTATTCATTGAAATCTATCCTTTTCTTTTTCTGCGCAATTCTTCAATCGCTTTGTCAGCTTCTGTCCTGTCATCAAAAGCTTGCTTGTATTCATCTTGACTGATTACTTTTCTATCAAGTAAATCATCCCATAAACCTTTATCATCAACATGCGGTGCGGTGCTACATCTACAAAACGGATGCATATTAGGAGCATTGACTCCTGGCGACATATCTTTAAGTTTGAATATTTTACCATTCAATGCTCCACAGATAGGGCAAGCTGATGGTTCAGCAATATACTCATAGCTATCAATATCGGCTTTTTTATAGCTTTCTTCTTGAATAGCTGTTTGAATTCTCGTTGTTTCTGAAACTAGCAATCGTTGGGCGTTGTAAGTGGCATTGAGCTTTCCCTTTTCTGTCATTAGCCTTTTTAGTTGTGGGGCTAGTGCTTTTGGATTGATTCCACCAGTTACTGAACGAATGAGAAGTTTTTCAATATCAGCTTTCAATTCAAATTGATACTGCCAAAGCTTGTCAGAGAAACTGGCAAATCCTTCGACTTTATAACTTCCATTTAGCACTGATTCAATTAAGATTGTGTACCCACCTTTAGGAACGCTTAAACCAAGAATTCCGGCTTGTCTTTCAAATTCTGTGAGAGCTGCACCAGTCAAATTCTTTGAGAAATATTTGTCCAAATCGTCAAATACAGAAATAAGCTCCAGACCAATATTTGCTTTCAGGAGTTCTAAACGATTCACTCTCATGGTCAAGTTATAAAGTTTCAACACTTGATTTGCTTGGTGCGAAAAGTCTTTTTCTTCTACGTATTTCTTAGCTTTATTGGCAAATGCTTTGACATCCATTTTATCCGCACGTTTCATGGCTTCACTGATAGAAATCCCTTGCCCATTCGCAAAGTTCTGCCAGTTGGCATTGATTTCTTTTTGAATGGCTTCTTGAGCTTCAAATAGCTTATCCATGATTTGCTTCATGCGTTTGGTATCATCTTTGATTTGTTGCGCCTGCCACGCTTGCTCACGTTTTATCCAATAGTCGGGAGTTCTCATAGGTTACTCCTTTGGTGATTTGACCTTACACAGAAAGTATTTTTTGAAATTAGATTCAATATCTTTAATCAATTCCTCTGCCATCTTAGATGCAAGTTGCTTATTGAAAAAAGAGATAAATCTTATTTTAATAATACTGAATCTGTAAAATAGGCGCTGCTTTACTACAGCTTCAACTTTAATCTTGGGCATTGGTTACCTCCTCGTTCGTTTCAGGAACTACTGTTCCCTTTTCACTAGATTGCTTGTCCTTGTCAAAGATAGCTGTAGAAGCTTCTTCTTTTTTGATTTTCTCCATTTCAGCTTGGACATCTGGAATAACAGAAATGACACTCAAAGCTGTTTCTTGGCTTGTAATTCCCGCAAGAATACTAGCGGTTTCAGCTTGTTCTTTAATATCTTTAGGCTCATTACGAGTAAAGGTATACTCGATATCTTTCCAAGCTTCTCGGTTCGAAACATTCGTACTTAACTCACAAAATAGTTTGTATCGACTATTCAAAGAAGATTGGAACTTACGTTGAAATGACAAAGCTAAGTTACTCATTGCTTGAAGCTTGTAAGCTAACGAGACACCACTTGATGACCCGAAAGATTCATCAGAGATATTCGCAACCATTGTTGTTTGGAAAATTAATTTAGTTAGTCTGTCCAATAGATTTTCTGTTTGAGAATCACTATCAGGCTTTTCTAAGAATTTAACATCTACTTTTGAAGCAGAACCACTTTGATTATTCTGATTCTTATCATAATAATTAATTAGACGATTATCTTTGATATTTTTAGCATCTTCTTCGTCTATTTCTGCTCCCATGAAAACCAAATACTGATCGCTGAAATAATCAACATCATTTGCTTTTTCACTAATAGCCTTGTTAAAAGCGTTGACTAATGAAATAACAGATTCAAAGATACTCATCCGTTCTTCGTTGAAATAGAACTCTACAACTGGTAAATCTGGATATAGGTTGTAAGTCTTTTCTCCAAAGCTAATCTCATCATTTTCTCCGCTGATTTTAATAGTTTCAAGTAGAGTATAAACTTCTCCATGAAGTTTTTTGTCCTCGTCTTGATACAAAAGCTCAAAAGCTCGACCATAAATACATGCCATTTTTGCAAGTTCTGATTCTTCATCTTCCATATCATTCAAATTATCAAATTCTTGTAATTTAGTAAGTATTTCTTTATCTGAATGTGACTTTTTAACTGGAATCCCATTGAAGTAACCCGTGAAAGTATCAACGATATATTTAGTGAAATTAACAGCTAAACGATTGTCAGGCTTCCAAGAGTCTTTTGCCGGTTCATCATCAATAGCCATAATTCCAAGATACATATTTTTTAAGTACTCATACCGAGCAACTTCTAATTTATGTTTTTCCATGAACTTGTTAACCACTTCAACTGTGATTGGTTCATCTTTTGGAAATGTCATTAATTTAGGTGGTTTGTATTTCAATTAGAAATCTCCTTTTATATTTTAAATGATTTTAATCCGGCTTTTATTCGCTTACCACTCATTGTCTCAGCAATGCCGGTTGTTGCATCGGGCGCATCATCATGTTTATTTTTACCTTCACGTTGATAAGTTGTCATTGCTTGATAGTATTCAGGGAAACGAGTTCTCCAGTCATTGGGAAATCGAACGTGCTGCTCTATCCAATAACTATTGGAATAAATCCGAGCTTCTTTATTATTTCCTTGGAAGAAATCTTCCACAGCACAAGCAACTTTACCTTGAATCTTATCCCTGACAGAACGAGCAAAAGACCGACCGCCATTGTTGCGCTCGATTCTTGATGCATTTACTCTGTTATTAATTAACTGATTGGCCACTGCGTTTTCTGTGTACTCCATTGGCTTTTGAGTGTAAATAATATCGAGTACATCCGCAAAACCGTCTGAGGTTTCACCCCACACAATTGAACAGAGATAGTCTTTCCCAGTATCTGCGGTATCGCAATAATTCCAAATCTTTTTGTACTCTGAGCGAGCGTTGTAGGTTTGGAACTCACTATATAATCGACCTTTGACATCAATCGGTTCTTGTTGGTAGTTGGCGCTGGCAATATCAGCCCCCATTGTTTTTACTTTGCGCTTATAATCTTCAAGAGTCAGAACATCATCACAAAGCATTTCATTCGTTTGCTCATTGTAAGCTTTGAAATTAATATGCTTTACTCGATAGCCATTCTTAGGTAATTCACGCAAAGCGCGACCAGCCAAATCTTCGCTATGCCAACGAGTCATATTGATTATGATTTTACCGCCTGACTCCAAACGTGAAAGCATGGTATTTACGAACCAATCCCAGTGTTTCTCTAAGACTGTCGCATTGTTGGCTTCCTCAGCATTCTTAATAACATCATCAATGATAATAATATCAGCACCAAAACCTGTTGCGGTACCTGTTGGAGAAGTCGCCAGATAGTTGTTATAACCGTCTGACAAACTCCACAGGTTTTTCGCAGCATCTCCGTCTTTAATCTTGGAATCAAAAATATCGGAGTAAACAATCTTATCCACATCCGCTTTATTTTGTTGAATAGTGTTACGAACATTTTTAGAGAAAACTGTTGATAGAATTTCGTTATATGAACCAGTCATGATTTTCTTCGTGTGGTCATTACCAAGCACCCACTCTACAAATTTACCGAGCGTGAGCGACTTCCCGTGACGTGGCGGAAGATTCAAAACTAAAACATCGTGTTCATCATCATTTAGAAACGACTGAAACTCTTCGCACATTGTCACCAGATAAGCTCTATCTCGTTTATAAAAGCTTGGCATGATGAGATTACAGTAATCAAAGAAAAAGCGCTTAGACAGCTCGATTTTCGCCCCTAGCGCTATTTTATCCATCTCGACTCGCCAACTTTCTAAGCTCTTCTGTCGATAAGTCTACATAAGGATTGGTTTTGACTGAACCAGATAATTCAACTTTGCTTGTATAATCACCATCCATTTTATTAAGAGTGTCAATTGCCTTAATCATGTCAGCTTCTTTTTCAGCATTTTTAGCTATCTCCGATAAAGCGACCATTCGCTCTTTACGAGTCATAATCGCGGCATCTTGAGCTTCTTCTTGAAGTTCTTTATACCTTACCAAAACCTTACCAAAAAGTTCGCTTGCTTTTACATCTACAGTTGAGTCTTTCCACTTTGATGATTGCTTAAATGCTTCTCTGTATGCTTTTCGTTGGCTCATGCCAGAAATTAGGCATTGAACAAATTTTTCGTGTCTTGCATTTTCTAATACTGGCATTTAATCTCCTTTCCAACAATAAAAGGCTGCCCATTGGACAACCTGTAATAAAATATAATAGCAAGTCAGGGAGTCGAACCCTGAGCGCCTACGTTTCCGTTCCGTACTTGCTACGCTGTAAGCCCTTGACTCCTAGAAAGTCCTATGGGTTAGTCAGCAACGTCTATGACGAGATAGACAACATTAAATAACCCCGTTGTGAATGTAACGACATCACTGTACAGTCGCAAGTTACCTTGCTGTTTTTATGGATTCAAACCAAGGGAATATTATTATCAACCCATTATGTGACTGAGTGAGATTCGAACTCACGCCTCTGCATTAAAAGTGCAGTGTCTTAACCCCTTGACCATGCAGCCACTAATATGAAGCAAATTCAAACCTATACTTATGATATTTGTGCTTTTGCCTTTTACTTCATAATACAAGTATATCAGCAAAAACAAGGAGCAACACTCCAATTTCGTGCCTTTTTCGTGTCGTTTTTATCCCAATTTGACCCATGCTTTCAAATGAAATAGCCAATATGAGGGTTTATATCTTTTCTAAAGCGATAATAAATAAACTTAGCTTTCTTTTCTGAAATCTCAATCCCTTCATTATCAAGTTCCATCATTACTCTGTACCATGTAAAACCACCGTAACCACAGTGTTTTAACTTGATTATTTCTTTTTCCTCCTTAATTAAAGGTTCGTACCACAAGCTGAATTGGTACATCAGGTCTTTGAGTTTGATGTATTCCTCATCATTTTCAAGTGCTTCTTTATTTAAAACATGACTTTCAGGTTCCGAACCACCAGAATAAGCCGTACGAATGCCTAAGTTATCTACTTTTTGCTTATAAAGATATCTGCTTTCAATTGATTTTATTCTGGCTTCAAGTCTGCCATTAACGTAATCTCCAATAATTCTATCTAACTTATCTGCCATTAATCAAATTCTCCTTTTGTGGTATAATTAAGTTAGAAATTCAGTTGCCGAAGCCCATTGCCGTGGGCTTTTTTTGTTTAATTAATTAATTTAAAATATAATGATATTAGAAACGCAATTCCAAATAATATATTAAAGGTTGCAGTTCCAACACTTATTGGACTTCTTGGCTTTCCAATTGCGTAAGGTGTAATGAACAGGCCGATAATCATTAGTAACACGTAGGCTATAATAATTATATTTGCAATCATTTCTTTTCTCCTTTAATCCCTGCGTCAGTAACAATAAATGTATCGTTATCTCCCATATAGACTGAAATCTTATTTCCGGTTTTATTATCGGTTAAATCAACTTTACGACCAGACATTTTATAAGAAAATGAACCTGTATATTCATAAAATACATCTCCCTTATAATCTTTAATAATGATAGTACGCTGTTGATTCATATCATATTCAATTTTGAGATTCTTCTTGGCCATGTTATATGACGATGAATTAGTATAATTATGATAATATGATGAACCGGATAGTCCAACTAAAGTTAACGCTACTAAAGCTACTAAAACAAAAACTCCATAAGCGACATTATTTTTTCTGTTTTCGCGTAATACTGAACCTAGAATAAACAATCCTAAACCTAGTAATACTCCGATTACCCAAATAATTGTCCAGATAATCCATGACGTTGGTGTTGGTGTGATATAAAACATTTTATTTTCCCTCCAGTTGAGTTTAGCGAGTTCCTAGCTCAGTATGATATAATATGTGTGACCACAAAATAAAATGAAAAAGTATTATTTTTTACATGCGAAGCTCGAATTTGGTCAACTTGGGCTTTTTTTGCGTTCAATCCAATACAAGATTTCCGTCTATTGTTGACATAATCCATAACCAATCGTTAATTTCGGGATATTTTTTATTGAAAGGTAATGGTCTTTCCCCTGTATTCATTGCCATAATCCTATCGTAATGCGGAGAATACCACCAGTCCGTTTTCCCTATCAAAAATTCATTTAGATTATGTTTTTTAAAATGTGCAACTTCTAGCAGTGTTCTTTGAATTAATGATACTTGTTTATTGTCTTTCATTCTTTCTCCTCCAGTTGAGTTTAGCGAGTTCCTAGCTCAGTATGATATAATTTGTTAGACCATAAAAATTATCCATGAAACATTGTTCTATTAAGCTCGAATTTGGTCAATTCGGGCATTTTTATTTTGGAATAAATTATTGGTCTGTGTGCTATAATGTTGATGACCAAAAATAAAAATCGCAGTATTCTTCAGTATTTCGCTCAAGCTTGGTCAGCTTGGGCTTTTTTTGCGTTCAATCCATATTGTCTTCAATATATTTAATCCGACTACTACTTCCAGTTCTGAACGCATATATTTTACTTTTAGATGTTCCTTGATTACCAAAATAATCAAAAGTTGGATTACCTCGAATATCATTATTCATATACCAACTAAAATCATTCGGAATTTTATCCTCAATCATGTAATGGAATTTCTCTATAAAATATTTTTGCCCTTCAATGGTTATCTTAGGAATATATTTTTGTACATTCTCTTTTGTTGTCGAAGATAATAACATTATTCCCATTTCAATTGAAAATGCTGTGGGGAAATTATAAAATTTACCTTTTTCATCTATAGTTATCCTTCGATCTCTCATGAATTTCAAAAACATTATTTTGCTCATCTTAATATTATTAAGTTCCAATAATTCTATAAATTCTGAGTAAGAAATCTCTTGATTGGATAAAATTATATTTTTCTTTTCAATAGGAACGTAGGTTATGCTTTCGATTCTATCCACTTTCCACCTCAATCCATATGTTTATCAAGCCATTTTTCAGGGAACACGTTCTCTGACTCGTCAAGGTCTGAGCGGTTGATAAAATAGGGGTTTTTCGTCGCAAATGTTGCATTTACAACCTTACCGCATCTTTCACACCTTTCTTTATACCTTTGGTACTCTCCATTGCTTAAAGTTCCTAGATATACCCACTTATGCCCGAACAGCTTACACAAAAGTTTCATTTATATACTCCTAATCCTTTAATAATCTCATCAGCGCTCATACTAGCCCAAGGTTCTGGAATTAGTGGGTGTATAATATTGCTGATTTTTTTAACTTCTTTTTCTAGTTCTAAAATTTGAGTCCCTATTGTGATAACAGTTGATAAGCAACCACTTTTAATGCAATCATCTTGAAAATATTCAAGTTTGGTTATCTTATCAAATAGCTCACTTATATATGGATTCATTCAATCCCTCCCCACCAGTCATTGACCAGCGATATTAGTTTGTCGGTCATAACTTAACTGCTATCTTCCTATTACCTTTATCGCGCCTTGAATTAACTGGTCTTGACCACCATTTAATAGTTGTAGGTTTAACATTTAGTAATTTAGCAAGTTCGTCAGCTGTTCCTTCTGCTATAAATTTTTCGCCTTTATATATTGCGTATTCAATCATCATCCCCTCCAATCGCTGCGAGTGCATCAAATGCTATTCCGTCAATTACTTCTAAAAGTAATGCAGTATCTACGCTCAAATCATAAATTTGGTTATGCTCTTCTATATTTGCTCTGATTTCTGTCAGTGCTTTAACCTTACTGTTAAGCTGTTCTTGGAGTTTTTCAACCGAAAGTTTGCCAGTGTGAGCTGAAAGTGCCAGCTTTTCAAGCTTGTCAAATTCTTCCATAGGCATTGTGACAGTCAAAGATTTGCTTTTATCAAAATTACCAGTTAAAATATCTTCTGGTTCACTATACACACGGCCTTTTTCTATCGACTCTTTATATCTTCTAGCTTCTTCTCTATAGATCTCTTCCATGCTTTTTCCTGAAATATCTGTCATTCTCACACCTCCCCAGTGCTACCAAAGTATTTACTCGTTATCTCTTTCCATACTTTGCACCTTTTTATATTATTTATTGCGCTTTTAGTAACTCCAAACATCAATGATATTTCATACATTGAAAGCTCTTTTTTTAATAAAAGTTCGCAAATTTTTTCTACATCTGTTTCGTTCAATATAGCAGCAGGATTTTTAGATCCCACACCTTTATTTTCTCTAATTGAACTGTTTTTAGAACGTCCTATCCATTCTAGGTTTGAATAGTGGTTATTTAATTTGTTACCGTCAATATGGTTAACCGTTGGGTCTTTGATATGTTTTTCAGGAAGCCCTACGTATGTTACTATCACTAAAGTTGCAACTCTTGTAAAGCAGCTATTACCTCTTTTACCACCAGATAATGCTAACGATAAATAACCATCTTTATCACGTTTTGGCTTTAAAAATCCATTTTTATATTTTGAATAAACATTTCCGAACTCATCTATTTCATAAAGTCCATGCTTAATGTTTTTATAAATTAAATCTTTCATTTACTAGCTTTCTAGCTTTTAATGCTTATCAGTTGAGCCAAAACCACCTGTACGCTTTCCATTTGCGTTGTAATCGTCTGTTGTAAGGTATTTGACAAATACCCCTTGCATTATTCTTTGACCTTTAGAAATGGTTACAGGCTCTTTTGAGATGTTCATAAACAAGCCTTTAAATTCATTAGGATAATAATCTGAATCGATAATTCCTACTGAATTAATCAATGCAATGCCACGCTTAACTGGATTACTTGAACGGTCGTATAATTTCAATACTTCATCATGTCCAAGTTGAACAGCTAGACCAGTGCTTACCAATTTAATTTCATCAGGTTGAATCGTAACTGTTTCGCTTGCTGAAATATCATAACCTGCGCTGTATTCTGTCGCTCTTTCTGGAAGTGTCGCATTTTTATTTAGTTTTACAAATTGTCTTTTCATTCTCCATCCTCCACAGGCACATCAGTTCTCGAATATCCTACTTCATCACACCATTTTAAGAATTGAACTCTTAGCTCATCTGGAATAAAGGCAAGGGTCACAATTTTACCACTAGCATCCCAAGAATAAATAGCACGACCATTTCTTTCAGTATCTTTTTGCATGTTTTGAACAGTCGCTCGGAGAACATCTTCTGTTATAACTTTCCGTTTAAGGCTCATCATCCCGTCTTTATTTATTGTTGTTAAATAAATATCATTTGAAATAGCTGCATTTGCTATGACCATATTTTTATAAACTTCGCTCATTCCGCCACCTCAATCTGTTCATAGCTCCCAGTTTGCATGCTGTCGATTTCTTGCTGGGTGAAGGATGATTTATACCGACCTGTCGCTTCGGTACTACCCCAGTGTTCAAAATATCCAGTGCTTGTGTCTAATATCAAGTAACTTGTTGTCAGTTTATTCTTCAAATAGAACAGCTGCGGTTTTTCGACTGTGTAGCCGTCTAGCCATGCACGAAGAATCAAGTTGATATTTTCATCATTTCTTTGAAAGAAAAGCCACTCATTCACATCGTCTGGCATATTATCATCATCTAGTAAAGCTAACGCATTATTATTTTTTCCTTTTACACATTCAATCCAGCTACCCACACACTCAGGCACGACTGGCAGGGATTGCTGTGGTTGCCAATCTTTGAATGCCGTTAGTAGCTGAGCTTTATTCCAGTACTCTGCATAATTTGTACTTTTCGAAACTGGTAAACTACTTAATTCTTCTTCAAACTTAGTCATTTTTCGTGTCCTCCAATATTGCGATTAGTTCTCTAGCATTGTCTATTTCAAGAATCTTTACTTTACGATAGAGGAATACTGGGCTAAATACCTCAATCTCATCGCCATAATTAAATTTAATTAAAGTGTTACCGATAGTATCTTTTAAAATCACTGCGGTATGATCCGCAATTGTTTTTAATAAACTTTCAACTGTCATTTCTTACTCCTCTGTCCAGACATTTGCGCAATCAGAACAATAAAATCCAGTTGATCCGCAAAAATCGCAACAATATTTTTCTACTACATTTTCACTACCACATTGTGGGCATTCAATCTCGCTTAGTATCATCTAGCTGCTCCTTCCAATAATTCAGGGTTCTCATAGATATTTCCGATGACTTCATAATTCAATTTATTTGTACTCGCCCAGTATTCTTGCCGATATAACCTATTTCCTTCAAAAATAATTGAATATCCATATTTTGGAGAATATTCAAGATAACCGATTTTGTCATCAGGAGCTAAGAATATAGCATGCAGTTTTAAAATGTCACCTTCATAAATTTCAACGCCATTTTTATCTTTTATTCCTGTTGACTGCATAAATTCAACGTCTTCATCAGCGCCAGTACAGAAATGGTCAAAACGATAATTAATGCTATCGTCGAAATATTCAACCTCTCCATAACTCATACGCTCATCTTGTTTATCCCAAGCTCTTAATTTTGGTTTCATCTAGCTGCTCCTATAATCCTAATTCTTCTTTTCTTGAGTTTTCGATTGCAATTTGCGCTCTGATATTTCTTCGCAATCTACGTTCTTCTTTTGTTTCGTGCTTTCTACGGTCACGATCGGTTATTTCATCAGAAATCTTAGACTTTGAACCACCATAAGGCTTCCAACCGGGATATTTATCCATCAACGCTTTTTCATTTACAATGGCGACTTTGACTGCGTTATTTTTTGGAGAATTAGCCATACCATTTTTAACCCATCCAGCGACTGAATGAGGTGAAACAAGAAGCATTTTCGAAAGCTCTTTTTTCGTACCAGTTCCCATTTTTATACCATTGAAATAAACATCATAAATTTTTTCTAACCTTGCCATCTCCTGCCTCTTTCAATCCACTTAGTTTATTTTTCCATTGTTCGTGAAACCATTCGTCGTCTTTGTCAGCGACTTTATGATTCTTCAAGATATCCTTGTCTTTAAAATCTAGGACATTTTTTTCTTTTTGCGTTGTCATATTAACACCTCTTATTTTAGCTTTTAAGCGCTTTTAGCTTGTTCATGATAAATTATCCATGAAACGGTTTAAGCACTCAATGTAACCGTAATTTTCATGAATTAGAGCTATTACAGGTCTATTTGTTTATCTTTGGTCAATTCTTCAAGTATTTTGTATAAATCTTTCCATTTCATTTGCTTTGAATGGTTGTATTTATTGCAAATATCTAAGTAAAGCTGAGAAAGTTCGTGATTGTGCTTAGTTCGACCGCTGATTTTCACAGACAATTCTTTGTGGTTAACGTTTAAATTATTATTTATTGCCAATCCATTCAGCTTTTTCAAAGTGTTAAAATTTGTTTTAATCATACTCATATCTCGCTCTCCTCGAACATATTCATTCTCGCTACTTGCTTCGCGATTGTTATTGGAATTCCATATCTGTTAGCAAATAATTTTGCTTTCATTTTAAATTCAGGTAGGACCATGCCTTTTACATCGACAACTTTGATAATCTCGTTAGCTTCATTTCTAAAAACAAAGTCCGCTTTATAAGCTATTTCTCTATAAAGTTTTCCGTTCAACCTAAATTTATCCATGAGAACAAACTTCTCTTGCATGGTCATCCGTTTATCATTTTTATGTTGCAAATAGTAGATTGATTCAGCTTTGCTATCAAATACAATGCCATCTACCGTTGTTTTCTTTGCTCCATATTTTGACTTTTTAGTTTGCTGAAACTTCATCTTTGGTGTCCTGTACTTGAGAAATTCATTACTTGCGCATTATTGAGTTTAAATTTCAATCTTGCTGGCAATTGTTCAAGCCTTTCATCACTTTCTGGAATTGTTAGTATAATAATTGAGCAGTTATCACTTGCGCTTAATAAAGGAGTCAATGCTTTTTCAGCTTGATTCGATGTGAAGTCTGCCAATGAATCGAAAATCAGAATTTCTGCTTCTTCAATATCATGTAATATCTTCAAATATTTTTCTCTTGCTTCATCACTAGAAAATCTATTTTCAGCAATCTGTATGTACTTTCTGACCTTTAATCGTTTTACTTTTTTCTGTCTGCCAACATTGGTAACAATCCACTTGACCATATTGTCACAAGATACAACACTTAATTCATCAGCGAAATCATATTTAACAATGACATTTTTAGTCAAATCAATACCTTTTTTAGCTTTGAATTCTCCTAAGAAGTCATTGACAGCTTTAGTAGCAACTGTCTTTATGCCTTCAGCATGACACATCGGGCAAACTCTTGCATCATATAAGTAAGGTTCTCCAATCACTTCACCTTTTTCATTCTTAGGATAAGAAAGCACAGGTTTCTTAGATCCGATAATCTCACAGCCGTGGACTTCACAGGCTCCAAGTTCCCCACCTTCTTGATAGTTTTTTAAAACATCAGTTGCTTTGATAGCAAACTCTCCGTCATCTCTCCATGTATCAAAAGCCATTAGATAAGACCTCCGAGAGTTTCTTTTTTAACTTTAACTTTTTGCTGGAACGATTTGAAAGTTGCACTTTCTAAAAACGCATAGGAATTTATACTAAATTTTTTAGTTTTATCTTCTGGATTTTCTTGTTTGTACCATTCAAAGTAATTTTTAGCTCCGATTACTGCTTGTTTCTTTTCTTCTGATGAGAGTTTCATGAATTCAACTTGTGCCATTGCTCTTTTTGCAATATTTTTACTAGAGAATTCAATAAACGAATCAAGATATTCAGAAAGAAGTGAGTTTATATCTTCTCCTGAACTTTTTTCTTGAAAGGCATTTGGTTGCGAAGCGTCTATACTATCCTTACCTATACTATCCTTACCTAACCTAACCTCTCCTATCCTATCCTGTGCGGACATTTGGTTGTCATTTGGTTGCGGAATGGTTGACACTTGGTTGCCAAGTAGATAAGACCCTTTGCTATCAAGAGATAACAGTGTTTTTTCTTCTGTATATATCGTTGGTTTTTGTCTATCTTTTCTTATTTTGTTGTTCAAATTCCAATCTTTAACAACTGTGACTCCACTCGGAAATGCAATAATAAATCCTTTGGCTTCCAAAAGTTTCAAATCATCATTATTTGAACCGTATGCTCTGCTTAACATTTTTGCATTACCAATAAATCCTTCGTCATCAGCTTCCATTCCTAAATGAAAGTATAAAAGCTGACTTGATGACGGCATATCAACGAATAAATCACTCGTTGTTACTTCTTTGCTGAACATTCTTCTTTGTGCCACGAATACTCCTTTCTTCTATATTTATTTCAAATTTTATTTTTAAAATTAAAGGCTGGGGGATGTTGCACATTGCCTATCCCCTCGAATTTAAGCATTTGTTACGCACGCTGCACCTGGTTGTTAATTAAAATGGTAGTTGGTCGTCTGAAATTTCAGTACCACCAGCAAATGGATCAGCAGCAGGAGCTTTAAAAGGATCTGGTGCTTGTAGCTTTTTATTTTGAGCTTGCGGTTTACTTGTTTGCTGACCTTGTGTTTTATTGCTTTCTAGCATTTGGAAAGTATCTGCAACAACTTCAGTCACATAAACTTTTTGTCCTTGTTGGTTCTCATAGTTTCGTGTTTGAATTCGTCCAGTTATTCCAATCAAAGCGCCTTTTTTAGCAAATTTGGCTAAATTTTCGGCTTGTTGTCGCCAAATAACACAATTAATGAAGTCAGCTTCTCGCTCTCCATTGGCGTTCTTAAACTGACGATTTACAGCTAATCCAAATGTGCCTACTGCTTAGTTCTGTGGTGTATATCTAAGTTCAGGGTCACGAGTTAAGCGACCTACTAATACAACGTTGTTAATCATTATTTACTCCAATCTATATATGCTTTCATCATTTCAGCAACTTCGTGTTCCGATTTTGTTTTCAAAAATTCATCAACATTAGGTTTATTTTCTGGATTTTGTTTTAAATATTTCTCAATTAACTCAGCATCGCTTAATTGAGGTTGAGGTGGTTCTTCTGGTAAATCTTCTCCAGCATAGATATATAACCCCAATCCAAACATTGCTATATTTTTTACCAAACAACGCATGATTGTTTTATTTACATCAAACATTGAAGCTTGTTCAACTGATTTTTCGCCATTATATTTTGTCATATATTTATAAGGCTTATCTTTCATAGCTTTGTTTGCTCCATCCATGACAGGCAACCACATTTCATGAGTAACATCTTCAACGGTTACTGATGTAAAAACCATAAAACCAGTAGTGCTATCATACATATACGGCACCTCATTTCCATCTTTTGAAACAAACTTCTTGATTTCATAAGTTGCTTTTGGAAATTTCTTTTTAAATTCAGACCAAGCCCAAGTCCAGCTAAGATAACTTAGCTCATTTTTACCCGATTTCTTTTTTTCGACTTTGTCACTGACATCTATTGAATTTAACAGTTCAAAAACTGACTTCTCTTTATCTGCCATGATTTACCTCACGCATCCCATTTAAGAGGGGCTTTATTTTCAACAATTACTACTGGTAATTCATTTTCGATGTCGTTCCCAAATTTTTCTATTAATTTGCCCAATGGAATTGGTTCTACACAATCCCAACCGCGAGAAATTACTAAATCACGCTTCTGTTTATTATTCATTTTTAACACTCTTCGCTTGGCTGGTTCGCCATAACTCAAACGATTGAATTGTTGACCTTCATCAAGCCGTTTTTTAACCTCAGTTTCGCCCTTTTTATAAAGGTCAGCTATAATCTTTGCCTGAGCTAAGAATTCTGTAAGTGTGATATTATCCATATCTTTTATAGCTGATGGATTCAAGTCAACCCTTTGTCCATCTCCATCTACTGGTATAAGTTGTAAGTCCATTTAAATTCTCCATTTCAAATTTCTAGGCATTCGTGGTATAATTTAAGTAGAAGTTTTGGCAAATTTTCTACTTGCTCTGCGTGCCATGCAGGGCTTTTTTATTTTGCAATCGTTAAATTCTTGTTTGTCATTTTCTGACGGGCAATATCATTCTTATGATGTTGCATGTTTTCTGCAAACAGTTCTTTATTTTCTTCTTGCAAATCATTGGAAAATTTAATCCAATCTTGACGACTTTTTTCGCAATTAGAAAGACTTTGTTGAGTTGTTTCCAATTCTTTTTTTATGCGATCATAATCCGCAAGTTTAAATTTTTCTTCTTCTGTTTTAAATCCGAACATTTTTAATTTCCTTTCTATGTATGCGTTTTAATCCTCCGAGTGCTATAATTACTGTGAGCAGATATTTGCGGTATTTGCTTAGTTCTATGGAAAGGAGGGAAGTTGATTTGAAATTAAATGAAGACTGTGTCCGTGCTGTGCTTCTTGATGTGGAGAATGAGTATCAATTTGGTAGTTTCCTTCATCTGAAAGATTTTGAAGAAAGTCAATCTTCTAAGTTCTCTAAAGAGGAAATAGAATATACTATTATTCGACTAGAAGAAGCTGGATTTATCATTGCAACAATTGATTGGGTTAATGCAAGGCCTTTTTATGTTTCTGTAGGCAGTCTAACTTGGAAAGGCCATGAATTTCTAGACAATGTTAGAGACTCTAAGGTTTGGAGTGAAACAAAAGAAGTTGCATCTAAGGTTGGTAGTGTTTCTTTATCGATGTTGGCAACAATCGCTTCTTCAGTAATAACTAAGTCTCTTGGGCTTAATTAAGAACTTCCCAATCATTAGATAATATGTCTTTTGCCATAGGATTCCATATTCTTCCAGCTGGACTGTCATTGTCGTCTGAAAACAGGATAAATGCAGCATTTTTTGAGTTTGTAGGAATAAACTTAATATGCGGAAGTGATTTGCGGTAGATGGCTTTATTTTCATCTACTGCTTTTTTTGTTGCTTCGATAATATTCATTTTCGTTTTATTCCCTGTAAGCTTTACTTTTTTTAAAGTATCTACTCGCAAATTAGTAACAATGAGTTTGTTTTCATCCAAACTTTTAGCAAATTTCTCTTTATCAATGACGGTTACAAAATTTTGTGACTGTCTTTTATTTTGTCTATCTCTTGAATATTTAGGTATATAGTGCATTTTCTGCCTTTCTAGCGGAGCACCGCATTTAATAAATTAACTTGGTATGTGGAGGTAGTCGTTTTCTCCTTAATCATGTCTTGCCCGACATTTTAGTAATAAAAATCATGTAAATCTTCCAATAGATAGAAGACTGAACCACCTCGATTTATCGAAGGTAATCCGTTTTCTCTCCACTTTTTCAGCGTATCTGATGACATATGGAATTCTTTTAACAAATCAGACTGCCTGATTTCTCCGGTCTTACTTTCATATTTGAACAGCTCCTTTTGGAATTTCAGCCATTCATTCGTCATCTTACGAAATTCTTCTAGGACGCCATTGGCTAGATACGCAGCCATTGGATCATATCGTTCTCCCATAGCTTCTCCTTTCTAACTAGCTAAATCTTGTAAAAATTTGTTTACAAAATAGATTTGACCTTTGCCTGTTACTTTGGGCGTTTTGGTTACGGTGATCTTCCCACTATTATGAACATGAGTGTTTTCGGTAAACTCTAAAATACCTAAATTCATCGAACGTTGAGTTGGTGAGTTATAATCGCTACCAATTTTTTTAACGAGGTATCCGTTATCTCTAAGCCAAGTAAATAATCGTTTCTCTCCGATATCAATTCCATTTTGTTTCAGGATTTTCGCTAAATCTCGAATGAGAATCGTGTTTTCGGAAGCTGAAACACTATCAGCGAATAATGCTTTTGGTTTCATTTGGCTTTTTTCTAGTTCAAGTTGCTTAATCTGATTACCTGCTTGAAGTAGTAAATCAGCCAAACCGTTACCAGAAATAACATCTTGTGCTTTCGCATCCGTCATATACGCTCCGTGCTTGCGGATTGTTGGGAGGACTTCAACAGCCAACCAATCTGTGAATTTTTCAGATACAGCATTGTTTGCTTTGAATGCAAGTTTGTATACCATAGGTTCACTGATGAATGAGCCTTTTTCAATTTCCCCAGAAAGTTGGGGAAGATATTTATTAATAGTTTCCCAGCGAATGCTCTCGTAAATCTTTCCACTCTTATTTTGCTTTTGAGTTAAACCTAACGATTTTGCGACTTGTTCTGCACTAAATAGAACTTCTTCTCCCTCGACTTTAACGTCAAGATTGAAAATTCCATTTGTGAAATTTTGTAATTCGTTCATGTTTAAATCCTTTCTTTTTTATAAAGTTCAAATTTTTTGGACTTTTTTATTAAAAAAATAAATACCAATGTCTTCTTTTTTAATACCAAGAAGTTCTGTAGCGGCATCGATATCTGATTGCTTCCAGTATGATTTATTGTTAAGTTTATCAGAAATGATTTTTTCTGATAAACCGATAGCCTTTGCAAAATCTTGCTGACTACCATACTTTTCTTTAATGCGACCTTTCAATTTAGAATAATCAATAGTCATGATACATCCTTTCTGTTTATTAAATTTCTGCATACGCAGTAAGGGAAGTTCAGGAATCGAACCTGTTCGCCAGTCTTCCCTGCTCATTGTGAGCGATATCATAACTCCGTGATATAATGTAAGTGACCAAACTAAAATTATATTGGAGGTTCTTATGAACTTAAAAGATTTCATTACCCTATTAATGTCGGGTATTTCGTTAATTTTTTCATCGATCGTATTTTTTAAAGATTTTATATCTTCAAGAATGAATCTCGGGATTAAAGCTGAGTACTTTACACCAGATATAGAGCAACAAATATTATTTGTAAAGATGAACTTTCTCAACCATTCTTCTAAACCCATCACAATAGAATATATTGAACTTTTCGATATACATATGAAAAAATTTCCAGATAAGTTAGATAAAAGTTCTAATGAGTATATAGTAGAACCAGGCTTAACGATTCCTTTTTCTAAAAATGTCACCTTCAACAATGGAGAAAATAAAATAACATATCCAGAAAAAAGTGCTACGATTCCAGTAACTGTGTTACCTTATACTAACTCAGCATATTTTTTAGGATTTTCACTTAATGGTTTTGATTCTGTAATTGCTGCATCTCGCTCAGAAAATCTCACAATGTATATAGAAACCTCAGAAGGAGATTTTTATTATGATGTTGATCCAAGAGGGATATACGAAACTAGAAATAACTTGTTTGTTAAAGTTGGATATTCTTTTTTTAAAAAGAATAATTGTATTACAGAAAAGCATTTATAATCGCAATAATGAACGCAATCACCGATAGAATGAACGCAGCTAATGCGCCGCTACCATTATAATTTTTGTACATAATAACCGCCTCCTTGCCCCTCTGGGGCTTTTTATTTTAAATAACTTCTACAAATTTTCGTGTCAAAGGATTTAACCATGCATTACAGATATCATAGTTATTCAACCAAAAACTTTGAAATTCTTTAGAATAACTGTCAAATCCTCTAAGGAATCTAGGACAATTACCGTGCGAACCAATACTTGCTGTTTCTAATTCTTTAACAACCCAATTAGGATTTGTAAACTCTCCATAATTTCTCCTGATATTTTTTATTTGCCAAACTTGCTACTTACGTCGCGGTGGATACGTCGTGTACCGTCATTTGAGCCTGTTCCGTCTGCCGTACTGAATGCTCCATGATTGTTCGCTTGTTTGACACTAAGTCCAAATATTTTGAACTTTATGATTTCATTATATCATTTGAGAAATAATTGTCAAGGGAAAAGTATAAAAAATTTGAACTTTTTTTATAAATGTTTTATAATAAGTTCATGAAAAAAGAAAACTCTCAAATAAGATTAAAGAAAATAATGAACGATCGAGGATTAAGACAAGTTGATATACTTGAAAAATCTAAACCTTTTCAAGATAAATTGGGTATAAAAATGTCAAAAACTCATTTATCTAATTATGTAAACGGAAAATCTAACCCCGATCAACAAAAATTGATATTACTATCTCAAACTTTGGGAGTTAGTGAGCCGTGGTTAATGGGCTATGACGTTCCAATGATTGAACCGCGCGAATCAGAAAATGATTCTGAAACTATAGAAGAAACTATTACAGTTATGAAAAAATTGGAAGAGCCAAGGCAAAAAGTAGTCCTCGATACTGCTTCTTCTCAATTGGAAGAGCAAGAAAAGGCTAAAAGAGCTGTTAAACCAAAACCAAAAGTTACTCCTCTTTTTGATATAAATTCTCCGCTTACTGACGAAGAGCTTCAAGAGGCTGTTGACGAAGCTGTAGCTTTTGATGGTGTACCTCTGACAGATAGAGAAAAAGAACTTTATAAACATTTGCTCCGTGAAACATGGGAAGAAGACCATGGCAGGGGGTAAAATATATGTCAGTTATAAAAGAGTTGCTTTCAGAACTCGGACTAAAAATAAAATACTATAATCCTTCAGATTACCCTCATCTTAAAGATGGAATGAAATTTAATATTAGAGGAACAGCTTATATTTTTATTGATATATTCAATAGTGAAAAGGTAACTCAGAATATATTACTTTACGAAATAGGGCACGTTTCCTTTGGACATAGACATCTTGATTGTCGTTCTTCTGGTTGGGACAGAAGGCAGGAAAGAGAAGCCGACCGCTATATGATTGAACATAGAGCGGATGAATGGCTTGCTCAGTTCGATTGGGAACCGGATGTTATTGATTATGATAAATTTATTGAATATTTTGAGTTAGAAAAACGTCATTATGGATTGGTTGTTGAGGTGTTTGATGAAATAATCGGTCAACCTCAACTACATAGCCACTGTTTATAGTAAGGGGTGAAAAATGGATTACACAGAATTTAGAAAATATGTTGAAGAAAACACTCGTGCCCAAGGTAAGTTTTTGGAAAAAGCTACAATATATTTATTAGACAAAAACGTCAGCAGACAATCATCTGCAAAATGGCCTGATTCTCGCATTGAAAAAGAAGCTAATAAGATGTGGGATATGAATATAAGCGGTGCTTTTATCAGCGTATCCGAAGGAATTAAAAATGCAGAAAACAAGCCTAGCTTTCATAATCATGAAGAGCAAGTGTCTTACTGGATAAACTTCATGAACGAGTACGAGTTTTTAGAAAATTTCACTGATGGTATTGATGATATGGAATTTGAATAAATAAAACTTTGATACTATTGCTTTCTCCTTAATCATGTCTTGCCCGACAATAGAACAGGAGAAAAAAATGAATATTAAAGAAGTTCAAAAAAAAGACGGTACAACCGTCTATAAAGTAAATGTCTATCTTGGTGTAGATAGCCTAACAGGTAAGCAAGTACGCACTACGGTTACAGCCAAGAACCGTAAAACGTGCGAAAACAAAGCTCACCAAGCTATGAATAAGTTTATCAAAAATGGCTCTACTGTTGCAAGAGAAAAAGTTTCATTTGACAATTTTAATGCCTTAGCCACTAGTTGGTTTGATTCTTATAAATTGACAGTAAAAGCAAACACTATCAGAATCAATAGTAATTTTTTAAAAAATTATATTTTGCCAGCACTCGGAAACTATAAAGTTGAGAAAATTACAACTGTACTATTGCAAAATATTGTTAATGACTGGGCTAGAAATGCCAATACTGCTGAAATAGTTAACGGTAATCGTGAAAAGGGAAAAAGTAAAGATTATAAATTGTTACTCAATATCATCAAACGCATTCTTGATTATGGTATGCAATTAGGTGTTATCTCAGACAATCCAGCTATAAAAGTATTTTCTCCAAAACTCAAGACAAGAACAGTCAAAAAAATAAAGTATTTTAACAATGATGAACTCAAACGCTTCTTGGATTACCTTGACTCGTTACAATCAACCACAGCAAATATAAAAAGCACTACTCTATACAAGCTTTTACTTGCTACTGGTTTGCGTATCTGTGAGGCTTTAGCCTTATCATGGTCTGATATTGATTTTGTCAATAATACCGTTAGTGTATCTAAGACACTCATACAATACAGCAATGAGATACAAGACAGCGCAAAAACAAAAGAAAGCAATCGTTTAGTTTCTGTAGATAGCGAGACAATTTCAATGTTGAAAGAGTGGAGAAAATACCAAAATTATGGTGCTATATCTTTGCATGATTCTCTAGTTTTCTCATATCATCAAAAAATGAGAACTTACGAACTCGAAAGACAGCACTTAGTTCGACACTTTAAAAAAGCAAAAGTTCCTAACATAGGTTTTCATGGTTTCCGTCACACTCACGCAAGCCTACTAATGAACAATGATGTAAATCCTAAAGAAATTCAAATGAGATTAGGACATGCAGACTATTCGATCACAATGAATTTGTACAGTCATCTTGCTAAAGAGAAAAAGAAAGAAACTGCTGAAAAGTTCGCTAATATACTTAAAGCACTATGATTTTTCGAGTTTTTTCCCGAACGTAACTAAAAACGTAACTAACTAATATAATGACAACTGAAATCCCTTTATATATGGGGTTCTAGGCATTTGTTGTGATACAGAGCTATTATACCCTTAGTAGTCAATGACTGTCAATGACTTTCGTCAGATGATTTTCCTTAAATTTCTTAAAAATACTCTCTTTTCATGATTCTTTTGTACTATATATAATACTTAACGGTTTTCTATTTAAAGTAAAATTTTCTTGAAAGTAACAAAAAAACTGACATCTTGTCAGTTTTTTTGTTAAATTGATTCTTATTTTACACGAGCATCATCACCCATGTCATCAACTTTTTCTTTTACTTTATCTACTTGATCAGATGTAAATTTCCCTGTTGTTTGAGCTGCGCCAACCACACGATCTTGTAAACTTTTTTCATCATCTTTTTGTTGTTCTTTTGTCTTAATATCAACAACTGTAACATTAACTTCAACAACTTCTAAATCAGTCATATCAGAAACTTCTTTACGAATGACATCCTTAATTTTTTGGTAAATATCAGGAACGTTCTTCTTGTATTCTGTGACTACTTTTAGGTCCACTGCAACTTGTTTTTTACCAACTTCTACACCGACACCTGCTGTAACATCATCTGTATTTACTAGTTTTCCTGTCAGATTTGAGAAAAATCCTCCATCGACAGACAATAGTCCATTGACAGATTCAAGGGCAAGTCCAACAATTTTTTGAATCACTTTATCTTCGTAAGTCAAGCTACCTTTAACTTCAGTTACTTCTGTTTTTGTGTTTTCTTGTACCATAATTTCCTCCTAGTATTTTCTTATTTTTTCTTTAATAGTTGTTCAATGATTCCCGTACGTTGAAGATAAAGGCCAACGAAAATTCCTAAGCCAATAAGTAAGAAGAGAAGAGAAGAATCATTTTCCAAAATCCGATTGTGAAGATACAAATAGCTATAATTAAACCTACTATTCCTCCAATTATCGGATAGCGATATCTTTCTAAAAGATTCATTTCCACCTCCTTATTCTACACGACGACTTGTCGAACTTTTATTTTCAGCAAGTGAGCTAACTTTTATTTTTAATTTTAAGTCATAATTTATACCAAAGAAATTTTGGATACTTTCTTTAATTTCTTGCTCAATTTCTTTTGTTTTTTCGACAATCTCAACTCTGGGAATAATTTCTCCTTTAACATCAATTTTTATTTTGGCTTGATATAAAGTCACATTGATTTTTGGATTTCTGATATAACCGTTGTTACTAACAATTTCTCTAACCAATCCTTCGATTGCTGAAACTTTTAAAGTTAGATTTCCTGTTTTATCATCTAGTAGAACTTCCTGATAAGTTTTTGGATAAAAAATAAGAATCAGCAAACAAATTAACAATAATGCTCCTAAAATTGAAGAGCTGATAAATATATATTGGGAAAGATGATTCCCAATGTAAGGAATTTCTGATGAGGGCATAAGCTCCCAACGAAAATTCATATAATTAAAGTAATCCCATAATATGGGGATAAGAATGGTGAGAAAGAATAAATCAGCCAAAATAAAAATAAATTTTTTTCCTTTTGACACGATACCTCCTCTCTTTTGCTGCTTTATCTAGTTGTTAGCTCTACCTAAGAAGAATGAAACGACAGCAACAACGATGACAGCACCAACAATAGAAGGGATAAGTGCCATACCAGCTAAACTTGGACCCCAAGAGCCTAAAAGTGCTTGCCCGACGAAAGACCCAACAAGACCAGCTAAAATATTAGCAATCCATCCCATTGATTTGCCCTTATTTGTAATTGCTCCTGCAATTACACCAATAATAGCTCCGACGATTAATGACCAAATCATAAATACCTCTTTCTAGTACAGTTCCTGTACATTTTTAATATATCAAAGTTCAAGCAACTTTTAAAGTAATTCGCTTTCTTTTTATTACACCCTAACTTACTTGCTAAATTTTGAAGTAAAAAAAGTTCTATCATTAAAATTGATAGAACTTTTAATTTATTATTGTGGACAAATTTATTCGCCAAACTTATCCCCAACCTGTATTTTTTGACCTAGGCCATTAAGAAAGCTAACGATATCCATCTTGGGTTTACCGGCTGGTTGAACGAAAAGAAGTTCAAGGAGGCCCTCACCTGTGGCAACTTTTAATGATTTCTTCGTTTTTTCCACAATTTCACCAGCTTGTAAGTTACTGACAGAATCATCAACAACTTTTGTTTCATAAATCTTGAAACGATCACCATTCCATGTGGTATGTGCAACTGGGAATGGATTCATACCACGAACTTTATTGAAAATTTCACGTGCAGATTTATTCCAGTCGATTTTTTCTTCTTCTGGCGAAATATTAGGACTAAAAGTCACTTCATCTTCGTTTTGAGCTTGAGCTTTTAATTGGCCACTCAGGTATTTTGGCAATGTTTCAAGTAACAAATCACGTCCAACAAGGGCTAACTTTTCAAACATAGTGCCAACATTATCATCCTCAAGAATTGGAGTAGAATCTTGAGCAATCATGTCACCGGCATCCATTTTACGAATCATTTCCATGATGGTTACACCAGCTTCTTTTTCGCCATTCATAATAGCATAATGAATAGGTGCCCCACCGCGATATTTTGGTAGTAAAGAAGCATGAGTATTGACTGCAAATTGAGCAACATCTAATAATTTACCTGGCAAAAATTGTCCAAAGGCGGCAGTCACAATTCCAACTTCTCCTGATTCAAGGAGCGTCATGATTTGAGTCATTTCTACTGAGCCAGAAAGTTTTTCTGGTTGAAGAACAGGCAAGTTAACCGTTAAGGCAAGTTCTTTAACTGGTGTCATTCTTAATTCCTGTTTCCGACCAACCTTACGGTCTGGTTGAGTCACTACTGCTAGAATTTCATATTGATTAGAATCAATCAAACCTTTTAAAACGGTCGCAGCAAATTGTGGTGTCCCCATAAAGATAATTTTTGTTTTTGTCATAAGTTTTCAAACTCCTCGATAATAATTTTCTTTTGTTTCATTAATACTTGAACAGCCTTATCGCCTTTTGCCATTAACTGTCCAAGATTTTCTGGAATAATTTGCCAAGAAATACCAAATTTATCTTTGCACCAACCGCATTGTTCGGCTTCTTTAACATGAGAAAGTTTTGACCAATAATCATCAATTTCGGCTTGATTTTTACAAGTCACAGTAAAACTAACTGCTTCATTAAATTTGAAAATTGGACCGCCATCAAGGCAGATAAAGTCAAGGCCATTCAGACTAAATTCACCATTTAATACTTTTCCAGACATTCCTACGAAATGCTCATCTAGCTTTTCATCAGGATAATATTCGATGTTTTTGATTTTTGAATTTGGAAATACAGATACATAATAGTTCATTGCTTCTTTGGCATTGTTATCAAACCAAAGGCTTGGGATAATTTTTGCTTCCATAGTTGACCTTCCAATCTCTGTAAATTTCAGCTTTATCCGCATGGGGATAATTATTGATTTCGGCAATTACTTTTAGGACAAGTGGAGATGAATTTTCTACTGACAAGTTTTTAATCGACTTCCAGACTGCTCTGTCAGAGTCATTTTTTCCGTCAGCAACAAATTGTGGTAATTTTTTGGCTACACTATTTAATTTTACATCAAAAAGATTGAAAATGTGGTGCCCAACGACTCGACGGTCATTTTCATAAATCCAAGCGGAATACAGGCGATTATTAGTACTTGCAAGAACCGTAAAGCCTGTTTCTTCAAGAACTTCTCGCTCTAATGTGTCAAACATTGATTCACCAACTTCTTGCGAACCGCCAGGTAAATCATAGCGATTTTGATAGGGACCTGAATTTTTTTCAATGACAAGTAATTTCTCATTGTCAATTGCCACACCATAGACTCCAAAATGCTTCAATAAATCGAATTTCTCAAACATATTTACCTCATTTCATTTCAAAAATGGCCGAAATTTTTCATATTTTTGTTCAAATTCTTGAATTTCACAAATTTTATTTCCGGAAAATTTAACAAGAGAAATTCCATCAAGAATGCCTTCTTTACCTTCATAAAAACACCGGAAAGTCCATGTGAATAAAGCAGTCTCATTATCCACATAATATTTATCCACAGTCCATGACTTAACTTTGTTTTCCACAGGATTATTCCACTGACAGAACCATTTTTCAATTTCAGCTTTTCCTTGATACTGAGCGCCGAAATATTCTGTCCATAAAATATCTTCTGATAAAACTATCAGTAACTTTTTGATGTCTTTATTTAACCATGCGTCAATTGTTTGTTGAAAAAGTTCTATTTTCTGCATTTTCCACACCAACTTTCTTTTGTTTTCAAATTCTTAACTTTTCCACCTGTGGAAATTTTTATACAAAATTTTGTGGCTCACTATCAATCAATACTCGTAAATTTTTGTTATCCCGAAGTTGGGTTAATTCAAGCACTTGATTTAAAGCTGATTCTAATTCTTCTTCAAAACGATATTTAACTAAGATTTGATAATGATAAAGGTTATGTGTTCTGGCAATTGGTCTGGCGGTTGGCCCTAATATTTTAGCTTTTTCTGTCAAATTTTGCTTGAGTAATTGAGCGATCTCATAAGATTTTTGAATGGCAACTTCTTCATCTTGATGAGAAACAAGCACTTGAACGGTGAAATAATAAGGTGGATAGGAAAGTTCACGACGAAATCTCATTTCCATTTCATAAAATTTTTCGTAATCTTGAGCCTTGGTCATTTCAATAGCATAATGATGTGGATTGAAAGTTTGAATTAATACTTCACCTTTTTTATCTGCTCGTCCAGCTCGTCCAGCCACCTGCATCAACAATTCAAAGGAACGCTCACTCGCTCTAAAATCAGGTAGATTTAGGCCAGTATCTGCGTTAATGACACCCACTAAGGTTACGTTTGGAAAATCTAAACCTTTGGCAATCATCTGAGTTCCTAAGAGGATATCAGCTTCATGATTACCAAACTTTTCAAGAATTTTTTCGTGAGCATTTTTTGTCCGAGTCGTATCTACATCCATTCGCAAAACTCGTGCTTCAGGCATGATTTCTCGAAGTTCTTCTTCGACTTTTTGCGTTCCTGAACCGTAATAACGAATTTTTCGTGAATGACAATTAGGACAAGTTTGCGGAATTCCTTCGACATGACCACAATAATGACAATTCAAAGTTCGGGTATCCATGTGAAGGGTCAAGGAAATATCGCAATTGGGACAATCAACAACAAAACCACATTCACGACACATGACAAATGAAGAATAACCCCTTCGATTCAACATCAAAATGACTTGTTCATCTTTGTCAATTTTTTCTTTTATTTTTGTCAGTAAAGATTGTGAAAAATTAGCAGATTGGTCAGAAATTTCACTGCGCATATCAATGATTTTTATTTCTGGCAGGATTGCTGCTTCATTTGCCCTTTTTGTCAGTAATAAAAGTTCATAAACTCCGCGCATGGCACGTGCTCGCGTTTCTAAACTTGGCGTTGCAGAACCTAAAACAAGTCTTGCACCATGCCATTTTGCACGCAAAAGCGCAATATCTCTTGCATGATAACGGGGACTTGAATCTTGCTTATATGAAGTTTCATGTTCTTCATCAATGATGATAATTCCCAAATTTTCAACAGGTGCAAAAATAGCTGAACGTGCACCGACAACTACCTGAGCTTTGCCAGATTTAATTTTTCGCCATTCATCATATTTTTCACCATCGGATAAACCAGAATGCATAATCGCCACTTTATCTCCAAAACGAGCAATAAATCGATTAGTAATCTGTGGCGTCAAAGAAATTTCTGGCACAAGCATAATTGCTGTTTTACCGAGTTTGAGAAAATGGTCAATGGTCTGTAAGTAAACTTCTGTTTTACCTGAACCAGTAATTCCTTCCAACAAAAATGGTTTGTCAGAAGATGCAATTATTTTTTCGTAAGATGCATTTTGTTCGGAGTTGAGAATTTTAGCACTGTCATTTTCCACATCTTCAAATTTTTCTTTCGTCCTCGAAATTTCAACCTCTTCAATTTTGACTAGGTCATGCTCAACGAAAAATTTAATGATTTGTGAAGAAAAATTTAATGATTTGACTGCAATTTTTTCTTCTTGAAGTCTTAATAGAAAATATTTCAACTCTAAGCGTTTTTTGGCTCTCTTTTCAATTTCAAATTCAGCTAGTTTTTCGATATCTGGAATAGATAAGAATTTTTCTGTTTTTCTATTTTCTTTAGATTTTGCTAAATATTCTACTGACAGCTGACCCAAACGCACAGCCTTTGCTGACGAGATTTTTTCTGCTTCTGTCAGTTGTGACCATTTGACAGAAGTTCCGTCAGTCGATTTCAGGAGCTTGTCATAATTAGAATTCAAAAGATTAGGTAACATGGCTTTTAGACATGAAATTTTATAAGAAAATACTGAATGACGCATTTCATCTGCCAACCAAAGCTGTTCATCCGTTAGGACTGGCTCAACGTCGAGTAGTTCAGAAATTCCTTTCAAATTTACTGACGGCTCAAGTTCTTCATCTTCAAATCCAATGACAATTCCTTGAACAAGCCGGTTTCCACTTCCAAAAGGAACATGAACCCGCATGCCCACTTCAAGCAAATTTTCAAATTCAGCTGAAAGGCTGTAAGAAAAGGGTTTATCCGTCTGCATCAGAGGCACATCAACGATGACTTTAGCAATTTTCATTTATTTTTGACCTCCGTTTTCTTATCTTTAATTATAACAGAAAAGCATTTTTCCTGCTTTTGACTTATCCGCTTCTTACTGACAAAGCTGTCAGTAACTTTTAGAAATAAAAAAAGCGCCAATTGACGCTTAAAAAATTTATTCTGCGGCAGCTGCTTTAGCGGCGCGGCTATTTTTTTGTTTTGCTTCTTCTTCAGCTTCTTCTTTAGCAATTTGCTCTTTGATGAGTTGTTCTTTCATCTTAGCTTGCAAACGTTCCAATTCGCGTTTTTCAACTAAAGTTTCACGTTTCAATTCAGGTGATGGGTGAATTTTAACTGTTCCATCAGCAATTTCTTCCAAAGCACGCAAAGTATTTTTTACAGCTTTAAATTCTTTTGTTGGACGTTCTTTATCACGCAATTCATGCGCACGTTTTGCTTCCAAAACTACTAAAGAATATTTTGAATCAACTTGGTCCAATAACTTGTCAATTGAAGGTTCTAACATCATAATTCATTACCTCATTTTCTAAACTTTTCATTCTATTTTTACTGACAGACTTGTTATCGTCAAAATAAAATTCTGTCAGTAAAATTTATCAACTTTATCATTTCTGGCAGGACTATCAGTAGAATTGATAGCTCCTTCGCATTAAACTGACAAATCTGTCAGTAATTTTTCCAATTAAATCAAACTTTCACATCATCAATCATATGAACGTAGCGTTCAATCACGCGGTCCACACGGTAATGTTCAGCTTCAATAATCTTCTTAACACGTTCGGCAGCAAGTTCAACTTTGTCATTAACGACGGCATAATCATATTCACTCATCAAGCGAATTTCTTCTTTTGCTTTTTCAAGTCGTGAAGCAATGACTTCAGCCGAATCTGTCCCACGTCCAACTAAACGTCCACGCAATTCTTCCAAATCTGGTGGAGTCAAGAAGACAAAAACACCATCTGGAACTTTTTCCTTCACTTGAAGCGCACCTTGCACTTCAATTTCTAGAAAAACATCTTTTCCTTCGTCCAATGTTTGATTGACATAAGTTAAAGGTGTGCCATAATAATTTCCAACATATTCAGCATATTCCAGCATCTGACCATTGCGAATCATTTCTTCAAATTCATCACGTGTCCGGAAATAATAATCTTTTCCATCTACTTCGCCAGGACGTTGCTTACGCGTTGTCATTGACACTGAATATTCAAAGTTGTTTTCACTCTCAAAAATTTTAGCACGAACTGTTCCTTTTCCAACACCAGAAGGTCCAGAAAAAACAATTAATAAACCACGCTCACGCATTTTTTCCTCCGATATATCTCTAATTCCATCTCTTAATCAACGATTAAACTCATTCTATCAAAAGCTAGCTCTTAAAACTAGCTTTTGTAACAAAAAAGAAATATAATTTCGTAATAAGACACAAAAAAACTGTCAAAAGACAGTTTTTTATTTTGCATAGTCAATCGCTCGAGTTTCACGGATAACAGTAATCTTGATATTACCAGGATAATCCATTTCATCCTCAATTCGATTTTTCACATCATGCGCCAAAATCACAATTTGGTCATCCGTTAATTTTTCTGGTTTAACCATTACACGAATTTCGCGTCCAGCTTGCAAGGCAAATGCTGTTTCCACACCCTCAAAGCTTGTTGAAATTGCTTCAAGGTCTTTCAAACGTTTGATGTAATTTTCAATTGATTCACGACGAGCTCCAGGACGTGCTGCTGACAAAGCATCAGCCGCTGCAACAAGTACCGCAATGTTACTCAAAGGTTCTGTATCACCGTGGTGACTCGCAATTGTATTGATGACAATTGGATTTTCCTTGTACTTACGCGCAAGTTCTGTTCCAATTTCAACGTGGCTTCCCTCAACTTCATGGTCAAGTGCTTTACCAATATCATGCAAGAAACCTGCACGTTTAGCAAGTGCCACATTTTCTCCCATTTCGCCAGCCAAATTACCAGCAATATGAGCAACTTCAACTGAGTGATCAAGTACGTTTTGTCCATATGAAGTACGGAAATGCAAACGTCCCATAATCTTCATCAAGTCAGGATGCAAGTTATGCGCCCCAACTTCAAAGGCTGCTTGTTCACCATATTCACGCATTTTATGATCAAGTGCTTTGCGGTTTTTCTCAACCAACTCTTCAATTCGCGCTGGATGAATTCGACCATCTTGAACTAATTGTTCAAGAGTCATACGAGCAATTTCACGACGAATTGGGTCAAATCCTGAAAGTACAACTGCTTCTGGCGTATCATCAATGATGACATCAATCCCAGTCAAAGCTTCAAAAGTACGAATATTACGACCTTCACGACCAATAATCCGACCTTTCATACCATCGTCTGGTAAATTGACAACCGAAACAGTTTGTTCAGCTACAGAATCAGATGAAACGCGTTGAATAGCAAGTGAGATAATATTTTTAGCTCGCTTATCTGCTTCAACTTGAGCTTTTTCTTCGCTTTGACGAATAATTTGAGCCATTTCTTTTGTCAAACCATCTCGAGTTTCACTCAAAATAATTTCACGAGCATCATCTATGCTCAAATTTGAAATACGCTCCAATTCTAGTCGTTTCTTTTCTTCAATATGCGCTAATTGTTCTTCTCGCTTACTGAGCGTATCAGTTTTTCTAACGAGGTTCTCCTCTTTAGAATCTAAGTTTTCTTCTTTTTTCGTTAAGGTATCATCCTTACGGTCTAAGATTTCTTCACGTTGTTTTAGGCGCTTTTCAGTCTCCTTTAACTCCTGACGTTCTTGCTTAAATTCATCTTCGATTTCACGACGTTGCTTTTGTTCTTCTTCACGAAGGGTGTAACGGGCTTCTTTTTTGAAGGCTTCAGCCTCCATTTTCAAAGACTCCGCCTCACGTTTAGCATTCGCCATCACCTCATTTGCTTTATTTTCAGCTTCATTAAAAAGAGATTCAGCATCCTGCTTATTTTTCTTTATATTTTGAGCGTAAAAAATAAATGCGACAACTAATACAACCAATAAGACCAAGAGAACGATAGAAATAATGTCCATTAGTCTCCTCTAAAGTCAGTAGTAATTCCAATAAATTCTACTCACAGTTTGATTATAAATTAATGTATTTTACATAGTAAAACACTCATTTATTATATCATTTTAAGGCTCATAATTCAATGAAAGATAGTGTAACGCTTTCAGAATAATTTAGAGTCAATTATGTCATCATAAATTGACCTCCTTCACGAATAAATAAAAACAGTTATTTTACTAACTGTCTTCATCAACTAATTTTCAAGTAAAGCAGCTGCTTCTTCATCCAAAATAAAAGTAATATTTGGATGTGTCCGTAAAATAGAAGCTGGAATTTCTTCTGTGATTGGGCCCTCAAGAACTTTTTTCATAATCTCTGCTTTCTTTTTTCCGTCAGCAAAAACTAAAAGTTGCTTGCTAGCTAGAACTGTTCGTGGACCAAAAGTGACATAAGGAGAAGCCGGTTCTTTATCTGTGAAATTTTTGATTGACTGATAAATCTCATCCCCTTCTTCAAATGGAACAGCAAAAATTTCTCGCTCAAAGCTTGTATGTCCTGGCATATTTGCACAAAAATGACCATCTTCTCCTATCCCCATAACAATCAAATCAATCCCACCGTCCTGTAAGATTTTTTGGTCAAAAACTTGATTATTTTGAGCATTTAATTCATGAAGATTACCATCATCAATATGTACTCGATCATAGAAAGCTGTCTTTAAAGCACTCATTGTTAATCCATAGCGTTCACCAGCAAGTGGTACTTCATCAAAATTGTAATAATGGATATTTGAGCGATCAAAATTCATTTTTTGGAGTTTATCAATAAGAATTTCATACATTCCAAGAGGGGTATTTCCCGCTGTAAGCGAAAGATTTACCCTTTTTGAAAGCATCATCTTATCAAGAACAATCGCTGCAGCAAGTTCACTCATTGTGGCGTAATCTTTAGTGATTATTTTTTTCATAGGAGCTCCTTTTTTCTTGTTACTTCTATTTTACAGGATTAAGTATTCTATTTAAAGCAATTCTACTCGTTGAAAATAAAAAAAGCGGAAATCCGCTTTTTTTATTATTTTTTAAGAGCTATTTTAAGTTCTTCAACCTTATCTGCTTGTTCCCATGGTAATTCTACATCTGTACGGCCGAAGTGCCTTTCGACTTTGGGCTTTAGCCCATTAGCGAGAAAGGACAGCGGAGGAGACAATGGCGACGTAGACCGAACGAAGGTCGGCAAGGCCGATTATTTACCTAAAACGGATTTAAGTTCTTCAACTTTATCTGTTTGTTCCCATAGTAATTCTACATCTGTACGGCCGAAGTGCCTTTCGACTTTGGGCTTTAGCCCATTAGCGAGAAAGGACAGCGGAGGAGACAATGGCGACGTAGACCGAACGAAGGTCGGCGAGGCCGATTATTTACCTAAAACGGATTTAAGTTCTTCAACTTTATCTGTTTGTTCCCATGGTAATTCTACATCTGTACGGCCGAAGTGCCCGTAAGCTGCTGTTTGTCCGTAAATAGGACGGAGTAAGTCAAGCATTTGAATAATTCCTGCTGGGCGAAGATCAAATACTTTACGAATTGCTGCTAAAAGTTCATCATCTGAGACTTTACCTGTGCCAAAAGTATCAACATTGATTGATGTTGGTGTCGCAACACCAATAGCGTACGAAAGTTGAATTTGCGCTTTTTCTGCAAGTCCAGCTGCCACAATATTTTTGGCTACATAACGTGCTGCGTAAGAAGCTGAACGGTCAACTTTTGTTGCATCCTTACCAGAGAAAGCTCCACCACCGTGGGGAGCATACCCACCATAAGTATCAACAATAATTTTACGTCCAGTCAAGCCTGAATCCCCTTGAGGACCACCAATAACAAAACGTCCTGTTGGATTGATGAAGTATTTAGTTTCATCATCTAAAAGTTCAGCTGGAATAACAGCCTTGATGACTTTATTAATCACATCATCGTGAATTTCTTCGTTTGTTGCTGACGCAGCATGTTGAGTAGAAATAACGACTGTGTCAATGCGTTTTGCTTTGCCATTATCATCATATTCTACAGTTACTTGTGATTTTGCATCAGGACGCAAGTATGAAATTTCACCTGATTTACGTAAATCAGCTAATTTTTTAACTAATTTATGTGAAAGTGAGATGGCGAGTGGCATATATTCGGCAGTTTCGTTAGTCGCAAAACCGAACATCATTCCTTGGTCACCAGCACCAATCAAATCAAGCGGGTCAACTAATTGGCCATTTTTATCGCGAACTTCTTCGGCTTCATTTACCCCTTGTGCAATATCGCTTGATTGCTCAACAAGTGAGACGTGAACGCCCACTGATTTATAATCAAATCCATTTTCGCTATCTGTATAGCCAATTTTTTTGATTGTTTCACGAACGACATGAGCAATATCAACATAAGCTGATGTTGAGATTTCACCAAAGACATTGACCGTCCCTGTATATACGACCGTTTCACAAGCAACGTGTGCATGTGGGTCTTGTGCGAGAATGGCATCAAGAATGGCATCTGAGATTTGGTCTGCAACCTTATCTGGATGGCCTTCTGATACTGATTCTGATGTAAATAAATGTTTTTCTGACATTAAAAATGTCCCCCAATCTAAATTTTGGTTACAAGGCGTCTTTAAACTTATCTAATATTTGCTGACGAAAAACCTTCATAGGATAGCCGTTGGCGCTTCAGCGCTTACGGATATGCTAGTATTTTCATCAGTAATTTTTAAAATAAATCAAATCCTTTCGGGACTCGTAACTCTCTTATTTTACCTCTTTTTTGGAAAAAATGCACTCTTTCCTTTACATGATTCTAAAATAAATCTACTGATAAATTTTAAATAAGTTGTCCTTATGATAATTCAAACCCGAAATGCTGAATGGTCTTGTTTTTCAACTTATCAATTGTCAAACTTAATGTTTTTTAAACATGTATTCGCGGGTCATTGGCAAACCTTGACCTGAAGCACCTTTAGTCAAAAGATATTGAACAACATCAATATTTCCAGCTTCAAAACTTGCAGCGCAGGCTTGAAGATAAAGTGTCCACATCCTTGCAAATGGTCTACCCATTTCTTTTTCTACTTCATCAAAAACTTCGAGATAATTTTCATTCCAAATTTCAAGCGTTTTTTGATAATGACGACGAAGAGGTTCAAGATCATCCATTTGCAAACCAGCAGTCATAATATGTTCAACATTTTCAGCAATATTTGGAATATAACCTCCAGGGAAAATGTATTTTTCAATAAATGGATCCACACCAGCACCGCGATGTTGTCCAGTAATACCATGAATCAATGCACGACCGTTTGGTTTGAGATAATCAGAAACTTTTTGGAAATACATTTCCAAATTTTCTTTCCCAACATGTTCAAACATTCCGACAGATGTAATGTAATCAAAAGGTTCTTCTTTGAGGTCACGATAATCAACCAAATAAACTTTCACTTTATCAGAAAGTCCCAAATCATCCGCTTTTTTGCGAACATAATAATATTGTTCTTCTGAGAGTGTCACTCCGACTGCTGAAAGGCCATATTCTTGAACAGCCTTAAACATCAAAGTTCCCCAGCCACAACCAATATCAAGCAAACGTCCCCCAGGTTTACTATCGAGTTTGTCCAAAATATGATGAACTTTAGCAATTTGTGCTTCTTCCAAAGTCATATCTTCATGTTCAAAATAAGCACATGAATAAGTCATCGTTGGGTCAAGCCATTTGTTATAAAAGTCATTCCCAATATCATAATGACTATGAATATCTTCACGAGATTGTTTTTGAGAATGATTTCCCAAAAGTTTTATCATTGATTTCCCAAAACCAGATTGGTCTGTTAAAAAGCTACCAGCCTTACGATATGCTGATGTAACAAGCTCTTGAATGCTCCCCTCAATTTCAATTTCTTCATTCATGTAAGCTTCAGCCAATACTAAGGTTGGCATTGAGCTCAATTCACTAAATGAGAATTTTTTATTAAAAGTAATGTGAACTTGCGTTTCTCCCTCACCATACTTTTCTGTTTTTCCATCCCAATAAGTTACTGCAATGGGGATATCGAAAGCAACTGCAAGTGCTTTGTTCAAAACTGTTTTTTCAAATACCAAGTTATTCTTCCCTTTCCTAACATTGTTCTAATAAAACTATACTCCGTAGATTATTGAAAGTCAAATACTTACTATCGTTAGATTTTTCTGAAAATTTTCATTGTCAGTAAATTGCTAAAGATTTTGCCCATAACCGAGGTCAGTCTCCTAGATTCTAGAAAATAGATAACTTTGAACTTGCGCAAGTGCAGAAACGTAATTTCCTAATTTTCCCTCTCGCTTGCAGTCGACTTCACATGGTATAATAAAAAAATGAACGACAAACTTGAAAAATCTATTATTTTACAAAAAAATCCTTGGCTGACTGATGTAAAAATTGTCGCTGAATCTGAATCAACTCAAAAAGATGCTAAATTAGACGGACAAGAAAATTGTCTTTATTTAACTGAAAGACAAAATAAAACTTATGGTCGTTTTGGCCGTCAGTATTTTGCTGCGCCGTCTGGCGGAATTTATATGAGTTTGTCACTCAAGCCCAAAGTTGAACTAGAAAAACTTCCAGAGTTCACTCTGCTGACAGGAGCTGCCATTGTGTCAGCAATCGAAAAATTAACTGACAAAAGGCCTCAAATTAAATGGGTTAACGATATTTATCTAGACGATAAAAAATTTGTTGGTATTCTTGCCGAAACTTCACTTAATCCAACTCAAGAAGCTCAAGTTATCATTGGTGTCGGAATTAATTTTTCTATTTCCCAATTTCCAACTGAAATCGAAGAAAGAGCCACTTCTTTATTTTATAATGAACAAGCAAGCATCAGTCGTTCGGAATTAATTGCCGAAATCTGGTCTGAATTTCATCGTTTATCAGAGGGTTCATTTTTCCAAATTTATAAATCTCACTCATTTATTCTTGGCAAACAAGTTGAATTTGTTCAATCTGGACAAACTTTTTCCGGAAGAGCCACAGATTTAACCTCTAAAGGTGAGCTTATCGTAAATTTAGATAATGGTCAGCAAAAAATACTTTCCAGTGGCGAAATCTCACTAAAAAAATGGACTTAATCAGTCCATTTTTTCAGTTATTATTATTATATTATATAGGAGGCCAGTTTTAGGTCATGGTGGACCAGAATTATTTTACTGACAGAACTTTCTGTCAGTAACTTTTTTAGAAATCTGACCAGTCATCTTCTTTTTCTTTTTCAACTGGTTGTGCTTCCTTAGTCTTACGACTTTTTGGTTCATCCCATGAATTTCCCCATTGGTTTGAATCTTGTTGATTTTGACGTCCTTTATCTTCATAACGACGTGCCCAATTATTCATTTTATCTGAATAACGTTCTGACCAACGATCCATTTTTTCATCAAAATGTTGCGCTTTACGATTCCATTTTTCTTGATAATCATCTTCTGAATCATCATAGTAATTTCGTGGTCTAGCACTTGGAATAATCCAACTTGCTACGAAATACAATGGAATCAATCCGCCCCAGCTTCCAAAAGCCAGAACAACAAATAGGATACGTAGAATCGTCACAACATCACGACCCAGACCAAAATATTCTGCAATACCTGCAATGACACCACTGACTCTACGATTTGTCACTGATTTTGTTAATTGTCTTTGAGACATAATTTATCCTTTCTTCGTAATCGTTGAATTAACCTTGTGACGGTGTCATCAATAGACTCGCAATCACATAAACAATGAGTAATGTTCCCCAACTTCCGAAAGTACCAAGCACAATCAGAACCCGAATTACATTAATTACTGTACGGCTCAAGCCAAAGTATTCACCAAGTCCCCCGACGGTTCCTGCGATGACTCGATTGCTACTTGATCTTTTCAGAGTTTTCTTAGCCATTTCTCACCTTTCTTTTCAAATTTACTGACAGAACTCTTATAAAATTTCTGTCAGTAAAATTTTATTCAGTTTCTTCTTTGTCAGTAGTTTCAGTATCTTTAAGCCAAATCGTTCCTGATTTTGTTTCAAATTCAAAGGTTAATGACTCAGCACCTTGACGGACAATCGCTGCTCCATTACGGCCAGCTTCAAAAGGACTATCAAGATTTAAACGTGTCTTATATCCGCCAAAGATTGTGCGAACATGACCAACCAAGCCCAAACTTTCTGGTACAGAAACTTTGATATCGCCATTCACATTTTTAAGATTTAATTTGTGAGCCGTTCCTGTTTTTTCGGTCAGCAAAATATTTCCGTTTACGAGTGAGACATCACCAGATTCAAAAGCAGTTGTAATTCTGATATTACCATTAACTCCAGTTAATTCTAAATCTGAATTCGTGCCATCAATTACTTTGATTTCACCATTCTTATTGTTAATCTTCAACTCATCGCTGTTTACTTCAAGCACTTCAGCATTTCCGTTCATAAGATTAATATTCATTTTTTGACTGGAAATTTTTTCAACTTTAAGTTCTGCATGAGGTGTATTAATCTCAATATTTTCATATTCTTTTACTGGTAAGTAAAGTTCAATATCCGCAGAAATTCGACCATTTGCTTCAATTTCAAGCACATCATCTTCAACTTCAAGTTTAGTTTTTTCAGCAATATAAGCTTCTACATCACCATCTTCAACTGCCCCGTAAATTTTATATTCTACTTTTACATGGGCATTTTCACCCGGTAAAATATTTACTTTACCACTCTTAAGATTAAGATTAACATTTTTGAAATCTTCGTTGATATCTTTTTCTACAGTGTGAGAAATTGATTTAACCTTAGGAAATCCTTTTGAAAAATCAATATTATCATCAACAGATTTTGCAACCCCTTGGAAAATTTCTTTACCTCTAGCAAACAAACTTTCTGCAACATTTTTCATTGCATCAGGAAAATCTACATCGTGATTAACATATCCTTCTTTATCTGTATATGTGAATTCTTTGTTCTCAGTTTTATCATCAGAAGCTTCTCCATTCACTGAACCATTTTTTTCAAGTAATTCTAAAGCTTCATCTTCCGTGATAATTCCACGACGCATCAAATCCATAATTCTATCTTTTTTATTAGCCATTTTTTTAGATCCTTTCTCTGCTCATTCAAGCATTCAATATCTTAAAAACTTTTTTTATTGAGATTATCTTTATCTCGTACACTTATTATCTCAAACTTTTACCAAATAAAAATCAGCCTTTGGGCTGATTTTTAACATCTTCTTTTTTTAGCTAAATAAAAGATTCAATACTCCTATTTTACTGACAGAACTACTAATTAATTTTGTCAGTAATTATTTAGGTTGAATATAAGTTGCCAAAGCAGCTACACCAGCAGAAATATGGCGTTCGCTGACAATATTATTACCTTTAACATTCATCTCTGAAACGAGAATAGAGTTATCTGAATAAACCTTTTCAACAAAAGCTACGTGACCATATTCTGAACTTGAACCAGCTACTCCTGGTGGGAAGCTAACAGCATAACCCTCAGTTGGAACAGTTGTTGTGAAATAACCTTGAGCTTGGGCATTAATTCCCCATTCTCCACCATTTCCCATATGTGTTCCAACGAGCCCACCTAATTGAATGATACGGTTATAAACATACTGTGTACAATTACCAAAAGCATAACTATCAGCACCTGGATATTCTACCCCATTATATTCTGGATAAGCTGAATTATCTAATTTTGATGCCACCAATGGACTTTCAGGAATTTTACTATCTACAACTTGTGTTGTACTATCAACATTATCATAAGCATCTAATTTATATTCTTGAATAATTTCAATTAATTTTTGTGCATATGCTGGGTCAGTAGCAAAAATACCTTGCAAAGCTTGAGCTGCTTCTTGGTAAGTCTTAGCGTGTGACTTCCATGCGCCAGCATAAATTTCTGAGTTCCAAGTTGTCCCTTTAATCATCAAATTAATATAATCATCCAAGGCTTGGTCATAGTTACTATAAACTCTAAAACTTTGTTCAATATAATAAGGATTATTTCCCGAAAATTCTTCCGTCTTAAATGAAATTGATTTTCCTAAATAAGCACCTGTAATATTGAAAATATTAAAATACTGCTGACTCATATTACTTTGACCAGAACCAGATTCTAAAATCGCCTGTGCCAATATAATTGACGCATACAAATTATTCTTACCAGCTAAAATTCTCACGCGGTCTGCAATACTTTTAATAAAGGCTTCTGTACTAGAAGTATCAATTTTATCAATTGACTTAGCTGCTTCAATTGTTTTCAAAACAGGGCCAGCGTAAATAGAAGGAGCTGAATCTGCTGAAGAATTAGGAATTTGTGCTGCAGTTGATGTCTGATAGTAGGCATTATCCTGTGAATAATTAGAGGGTGCAACTGTAGAAGTTGACGCTGAAGGAGCTGTGGTAGAAACTGAAATTGATGGTGCTTGAGTTGTTGTAGAGGAATTACTAGTTGAATTATTATTTGTTGATGAACTTGGATTATTTGGTTTTGATGTCGAACCTGAAGTACTTGGTTTTGATGATGAACTTGAATTACCTGTACTTGACGATGAACTTGAACCATTTGAATTTGATGATGAGCTTGAGCTACCTGTACTTGATGATGAACTTGAACTACCCGTACTTGATGATGAACTTGAGCTACCTGTGCTTGATGATGAACTTGAACTACCCGTACTTGATGATGAACTTGAGCTACCTGTGTTTGATGATGAACTTGAACTACCCGTACTTGATGATGAACTTGAGCTACCTGTGCTTGATGATGCATCTGAACTACTTCCAACAGTTACTCCATCAGCATGGCCAGCCACGCCAAAAGTCGTCATTCCTAAAATCAGCGCTGTTCCCGCAATAAATTTTTCCTTTTTTAAGCGCTTAATTTTATCATTATTAGTCAATTTTAGTTAATCCTCCATGGTATGTATTATAATTTCAACATCATTTCTTTCAAGACATCTACTTTTACACAATTGTAACATTTAAAAACAAGCAAGTCAAATTAATCACTTTTATTTATTGAACACATTTCCATTTTTATTTGAAAAAATTATTATACGATATAGCTAGTAGTAAAATCATATAAAAAATGTCCTTCATAAGTGACAAAGCCATATTTAATCATATTTTATAATAAGTTGTTTATGACTTAGTTGAATTAACCCGTGCTCTCTCTAAAACAAAGGACTACTATCGTCCCTAAAAAATATTCTGTTCTCTTTATCTTATATTTCTAAGTCAAATTACTAAAAAATAATATATTTATTACAAATTTAATAATGTAGAAAAATCAAATTCAGTCAAAAAAACCTTATACATCGTCCGCTCATATTTCACAACTCTTCTTATCTTCATCTAGGTAATATTTTAAAAAGGTAGCATTCGCATAAAATAGATTCTTATATTCATTTTTTTTTTAGTCCCTCTCAAATGTCTTTTAAAGGAGAAATTTCAAATATCCTAAGAACAATTAATGAAGGAATTACTAGAGTACACTCTTTTGCTGTATAATAGTTCAAATCAATAAAGCTTATACCAGATTATTCGTAAATTAGACAAAATTTTTTTGTAAGACAAGCATTCTTCTGGCGCAATCAGGAATTCAATGTGCCAATTCGTTAAAGTCAAATTTTCTTTCTTTCAATATTCTGTAAGCAATGATTGATTTCCAACAACCAGATAAACTTTTTTAATAGCATCCAATCTATAAAATTGAAAATACTTGTTGAACTTATATACTTAAGTATGTTATATCAAAGCAAATTGAAAAATAAAAAAACGTCCATCATAAATGACAAACGTTTATTTAATCATGTTTTAAAAGTTGATTAAGCTTTGTTTGCTGAACCGAATACGTCGATACGTTCTTCAACAGACGCAGTAATTGCATCGAAACCAGGTTTCAAGAATTTACGTGGGTCGAAAAGTTTTTTCTTCATGTATTCTGCTTCATTAGCATCAAATTCATTAACGAATTTACGAGTAGCAGCTGCGAAAGCAAGTTGGCATTCAGTATTAACGTTAACTTTAGCTACACCATTAGCGATAGCTTCTCTGATTTGATCATCAGGGATACCAGAACCACCGTGAAGTACGATTGGCACATTGTGTCCCATAGCTTCAACAAGTGCTCTGTTCAATTTTTCAAGGTGATCGATGTGAAGACCTTTCCAGTTTTCTGGGTAAGGACCGTGAATGTTACCGATACCTGCTGCAAGGAAGTCAACACCAAGTTTAGCCATTGCAACTGCATCATCGATAGGAGCAAGTTCACCTTCACCAACGATACCGTCTTCTTCACCACCAATTGAACCAACTTCACATTCAACTGAGATGCCTTTAGCATGAGCTTTAGCGATTACTTCTTCAGCAAGTTTAAGGTTTTCTTCGATTGGAAGATGTGAACCGTCAAACATCAATGATGAGTAACCAACTTCGATACATTCCAAAGCATCATCAAAATGACCGTGGTCAAGGTGAATAGCAACTGGAACTGTGATTCCCATTGATTCTACAAGAGTTTCAATGAGGAGTTTACACATTTTGTAACCACCCATGTATTTAGCCGCACCCATAGAAGTTTGGATCAATACTGGAGTCTTTTTAGCTTCTGCTGCACGCAAGATAGCTTGAGTCCATTCAAGGTTGTTTGTGTTGAAACCACCGATAGCGTATCCGTTATCACGAGCGGCTTGTACGAATTTTTCTGCTGAAACGATTGCCATTTCAAAATTCCTCCGAATATTTTATTACTTACCTAGTATAGCATTTTGTGAAGTATTTTTCTAGTCCAAGCTCGCAAAAATACAAAGTAACCGCTTTATTAAGCCATTCTTAAAGAAAGATAAAAAAAGATTAATAGTTTAATAACTATTAATCTTAGCATATCCCGAGGACCGGTTTCGAACCGGTACGAAGGTTACCCCTCGCAGGATTTTAAGTCCTGTGCGTCTGCCAGTTCCGCCACCCCGGGTATTATACAAAAACTCCCACTGGGGAGAATTATCAAGCGAACGACGAGATTCGAACTCGCGACCCCAACCATGGCAAGGTTGTGTTCTACCCCTGAACTACGTTCGCACTTAAACTTTGTGTCTTACGACAATGCCGACTACATGATTCGAACACGCGACCCTCTGATTACAAATCAGATGCTCTACCAACTGAGCTAAGTCGGCTAATACCTAGTATGCGGATGAAGGGACTTGAACCCCCACGCCGTTAAGCGCTAGATCCTAAATCTAGTGCGTCTGCCAATTCCGCCACATCCGCTAGGATTATGACCCGTGCTGGGCTCGAACCAGCGACCCTTTGATTAAAAGTCAAATGCTCTACCAACTGAGCTAACGAGTCATTAGTATTTCTACTAACGGTTCTGACGGGAATCGAACCCGCGATCTTCGCCGTGACAGGGCGACGTGATAACCGCTACACTACAGAACCTTTATTCACTTAATGGCTGAAACAACCAATGGGAGTTAACGGGATCGAACCGCTGACCCTCTGCTTGTAAGGCAGATGCTCTCCCAGCTGAGCTAAACTCCCAAAACTTGGCCACTCGCCTATCTCCCAGGGGGCAACCCCCAAGTACTTCCGCCGTAGATGGACTTAACTTCTGTGTTCGACATGGGAACAGGTGTATCTCCATCGCAATGATGACCAAATCATTAAATGTTACCTTGAACATTCAAAACTAAATAACAATTCTTCTAACTTTTAAACCATAAGCATATTATATTTGACTCTTTTGGTAAAGTCCTCGAGCGATTAGTACTGGTCCGCTCCAAGTCTCGCAACTCTTCCACTTCCAGCCTATCTACCAGATCATCTCTCTGGGCTCTTAATTCTTACGAATGGGTAATCTCATCTTGAGGTGGGCTTCGCACTTAGATGCTTTCAGCGCTTATCCCTTCCCTACATAGCTATCCAGCCGTGCTCCTGGCGGAACAACTGGTACACCAGCGGTAAGTCCATCCCGGTCCTCTCGTACTAAGGACAGATCCTCTCAAATTACCTACGCCCGCGACGGATAGGGACCGAACTGTCTCACGACGTTCTGAACCCAGCTCGCGTGCCGCTTTAATGGGCGAACAGCCCAACCCTTGGGACCGACTACAGCCCCAGGATGCGACGAGCCGACATCGAGGTGCCAAACCTCCCCGTCGATGTGAACTCTTGGGGGAGATAAGCCTGTTATCCCCAGGGTAGCTTTTATCCGTTGAGCGATGGCCCTTCCATGCGGTACCACCGGATCACTAAGTCCTAGTTTCCTACCTGCTCGAGTTGTAGCTCTCGCAGTCAAGCTGGCTTTTACCTTTACACTCTACGATTGATTTCCAACCAATCTGAGCCAACCTTTGAGCGCCTCCGTTACTCTTTAGGAGGCGACCGCCCCAGTCAAACTGTCCGTCAGACACTGTCTCCCTGGCCGATTATGCCAGCGGGTTAGAGTAACCATAAGTCAAGGGTAGTATCCCAACAACGCCTCAATAGAAACTAGCGTCCCTATTTCAATGGCTCCTACCTATCCTGTACATGACTTACAGGTACTCAATATCAAACTACAGTAAAGCTCCATGGGGTCTTTCCGTCCTGTCGCGGGTAACCTGCATCTTCACAGGTACTAAAATTTCACCGAGTCTCTCGTTGAGACAGTGCCCAAATCATTACGCCTTTCGTGCGGGTCGGAACTTACCCGACAAGGAATTTCGCTACCTTAGGACCGTTATAGTTACGGCCGCCGTTTACTGGGGCTTCAATTCATACCTTCGACTTACGTCTAAGCACTCCTCTTAACCTTCCAGCACCGGGCAGGCGTCACCCCCTATACATCACCTTGCGGTTTAGCAGAGAGCTGTGTTTTTGATAAACAGTTGCTTGGGCCTATTCACTGCGGCTGGCTTTTACACCAGCACCCCTTCTCCCGAAGTTACGGGGCTATTTTGCCGAGTTCCTTAACGAGAGTTCTCTCGATCACCTGAGGCTACTCGCCTCGACTACCTGTGTCGGTTTGCGGTACGGGTAGATATGACTTTACGCTAGAAGCTTTTCTTGGCAGTGTGACATCAGAGAGTTCGCAACCGTAGTTGCTTCCCCATCACAGCTCAATGTTAAAGAGAAATGCATTTGACACATCTCACACCTCACTGCTTAGACCAGAATCCATTAACTGGCATCTCTTAGCCTACTGCGTCCCTCCATCACGATCATATCTAGTACTGGAATATCAACCAGTTGTCCATCGACTACGCCTTTCGGCCTCGCCTTAGGTCCCGACTAACCCAGGGCGGACGAGCCTTCCCCTGGAAACCTTAGTCTTACGGTGGATAAGATTCTCACTTATCTTGCGCTACTCATACCGGCATTCTCACTTCTTAACGCTCCAGCACTCCTCACGGTATACCTTCATCGCGGTTAAGAACGCTCTCCTACCATTTAATTAAATTAAATCCAAAGCTTCGGTAATATGTTTAGCCCCGGTACATTTTCGGCGCAGGGTCACTCGACTAGTGAGCTATTACGCACTCTTTGAATGATAGCTGCTTCTGAGCTAACATCCTAGTTGTCTGTGCAACCCCACATCCTTTTCCACTTAACATATATTTTGGGACCTTAGCTGTTGGTCTGGGCTGTTTCCCTTTCGACTACGGATCTTAGCACTCGCAGTCTGACTGCCGAACATGTGTATTAGCATTCGGAGTTTATCTGAGATTGGTAATCCTAGACGGACCCCTCACCCAAACAGTGCTCTACCTCCAATACACTTACATTTCGACGCTAGCCCTAAAGCTATTTCGGAGAGAACCAGCTATCTCCCAGTTCGTTTGGAATTTCTCCGCTATCCACAAGTCATCCAAACACTTTTCAACGTGTCCTGGTTCGGGCCTCCAGTGCGTCTTACCACACCTTCACCCTGCTCATGGATAGGTCACTAGGTTTCGGGTCTACATCATGATACTAAGTCGCCCTATTCAGACTCGGTTTCCCTACGGCTCCGTCTCTTCAACTTAACCTCGCATCATAACGTAACTCGCCGGTTCATTCTACAAAAGGCACGCTCTCACCCATTAACGGGCTCGAACTTCTTGTAGGCACACGGTTTCAGGTGCTATTTCACTCCCCTCTCGGGGTTCTTTTCACCTTTCCCTCACGGTACTGGTTCACTATCGGTCACTAAGGAGTATTTAGGGTTGGGAGATGGTCCTCCCGGATTCAAACTGGATTTCGCGTGTCCAGCCCTACTCAGGATACTGCTAGGTATAAGCGCTATTTCGTCTACGGGATTATTACCCTCTTTGATTAACCTTCCCAGGTTATTCGACTATAATGCTTAAGTCCACGTTGCAGTCCTACAACCCCAAGAAGCAAGCTTCTTGGTTTGCCCTTCTTCGCGTTCGCTCGCCGCTACTTACGAAATCGTTTTTACTTTCTCTTCCTGCAGGTACTTAGATGTTTCAGTTCTCTGCGTTACCTTTACATGAGCTATGTATTCACTCATGAATAACTGCTAGTAGCAGCTGGGTTTCCCCATTCGGAGACCTAGGGATCAATGCGTACTTACTGCTCCCCCTAGAATATCGTCGTTAGTCACGTCCTTCATCGGCTCTTAGTGCCAAGGCATCCACCGTGCGCCCTTATTAACTTTGCCATGATGATTTATAATCATCGTTTTTCAAGTATAAGTTTGTAAATTCTTTAAAATTCACAGCTTTTGGTTTATTTATCGTTATTAGATATTGTTATTTAGTTTTCAATGTTCAAGTGATTTTAACGTCTTGTCTGACAATGGAGCCTAGCGGGATCGAACCGCTGACCTCCTGCGTGCAAAGCAGGCGCTCTCCCAGCTGAGCTAAGGCCCCACAATCAAGAATTTGATTCTTGCTTAGGTTTATGACTAAACCCCTCAAAACTGAATAAAGTTGAATGCTCACGTCTTTGTATATATTCCTTAGAAAGGAGGTGATCCAGCCGCACCTTCCGATACGGCTACCTTGTTACGACTTCACCCCAGTCATCGGTCTTACCTTAGGAAGCGCCCTCCTTGCGGTTAGGCAACCTACTTCGGGTACTCCCAACTCCCGTGGTGTGACGGGCGGTGTGTACAAGGCCCGGGAACGTATTCACCGCGGCGTGCTGATCCGCGATTACTAGCGATTCCGACTTCATGTAGGCGAGTTGCAGCCTACAATCCGAACTGAGAATGGTTTTAAGAGATTAGCTAAACATCACTGTCTCGCGACTCGTTGTACCATCCATTGTAGCACGTGTGTAGCCCAGGTCATAAGGGGCATGATGATTTGACGTCATCCCCACCTTCCTCCGGTTTATCACCGGCAGTCTCGTTAGAGTGCCCAACTTAATGATGGCAACTAACAATAGGGGTTGCGCTCGTTGCGGGACTTAACCCAACATCTCACGACACGAGCTGACGACAACCATGCACCACCTGTATCCCGTGTCCCGAAGGAACTTCCTATCTCTAGGAATAGCACGAGTATGTCAAGACCTGGTAAGGTTCTTCGCGTTGCTTCGAATTAAACCACATGCTCCACCGCTTGTGCGGGCCCCCGTCAATTCCTTTGAGTTTCAACCTTGCGGTCGTACTCCCCAGGCGGAGTGCTTATTGCGTTAGCTGCGATACAGAGAACTTATAGCTCCCTACATCTAGCACTCATCGTTTACGGCGTGGACTACCAGGGTATCTAATCCTGTTTGCTCCCCACGCTTTCGAGCCTCAGTGTCAGTTACAGGCCAGAGAGCCGCTTTCGCCACCGGTGTTCCTCCATATATCTACGCATTTCACCGCTACACATGGAATTCCACTCTCCTCTCCTGCACTCAAGTCTACCAGTTTCCAATGCATACAATGGTTGAGCCACTGCCTTTTACACCAGACTTAATAAACCACCTGCGCTCGCTTTACGCCCAATAAATCCGGACAACGCTCGGGACCTACGTATTACCGCGGCTGCTGGCACGTAGTTAGCCGTCCCTTTCTGGGTAGTTACCGTCACTTGATGAGCTTTCCACTCTCACCAACGTTCTTCTCTACCAACAGAGTTTTACGATCCGAAAACCTTCTTCACTCACGCGGCGTTGCTCGGTCAGACTTTCGTCCATTGCCGAAGATTCCCTACTGCTGCCTCCCGTAGGAGTTTGGGCCGTGTCTCAGTCCCAATGTGGCCGATCACCCTCTCAGGTCGGCTATGTATCATCGCCTTGGTGAGCCTTTACCTCACCAACTAGCTAATACAACGCGGGATCATCTTTGAGTGATGCAATTGCATCTTTCAAACTTAAAACTTGTGTTTAAAGTTTTTATGCGGTATTAGCATTCGTTTCCAAATGTTGTCCCCCGCTCAAAGGCAGATTCCCCACGCGTTACTCACCCGTTCGCTGCTCATCCAGTCGGTACAAGTACCAACCTTCAGCGCTCAACTTGCATGTATTAGGCACGCCGCCAGCGTTCGTCCTGAGCCAGGATCAAACTCTCAAATAAAGTATTTAAGTCACCTTAGTGACTGGCTTGTCTTTCATTATTGATTGACAGATTTTTGATGTATCTTACTACATCACATGAGTCATTCTTCTTTATTCAGTTTTCAATGGTCTAGCTTATCGCTTCAAGACTCTCGTCTCTTGCGACAACTATTATATTCTATCAAACCTAACTAAACTTGTCAAGAATTAACTGTGACTTTTACGACTTTTTTTATCTTACATCCGGAAAATCCCACGGTTGTCATGTTTTATTAAATACATTAATATTCGATTCTTGGTAAATTTAGTTTTCTCTGTTCCGAAATGATTCTGATGAGAACGATAAAGATGACAGAAATAAACAAAGCTAAGTTATGGCTGATTACCGATTGAAGGTATACATATAGAATTCCACCAATAATACATGGTAGGGCATAGATGTTTTCTCTAAAAATCATCGGAACTTGATTTGCAATCACATCGCGTATCATTCCACCACCGACACCTGTCAATACTCCTAAGAATACAATGAAGAAGATATTTTGTGAATAACCATGTGCTATTCCAGCATCAATCCCTAATACAGTAAAAATTCCTAGACCTATGGCATCAGAAACTAAGAGAAGATTATTGTAGAAACGTGCTGCTTTAAAAATACTCAATGCTTCTCTTCTTGATTTAATTATTAGTGCTACAAGCATAGCTACTATTGATGCAATAATCGAAATAACTATAAAAAATGGCGATTTTAATGCTGTAGGAGGTGTTGCTCCTAAGAGTAAATCTCGAAATATCCCACCACCAACTGCTGTTATTACTGACATCACAAGAATACCAAAAATATCTAGTTTATGATTGATCCCCACCACGGTCCCCGAAATAGCGAATGCTACGGTTCCTAAAATTTCCAAAAATAAATAAAAACTGCTAATCACTTCCATATCCCTTTATACTTCACCTTAATAATCTTTTTAATACAATTTATTATACCCTATAATTCTCCAATATAAATAAAAAAGAGACTGATTTTCAACAGTCTCTTTTTCTTTAATCAACGCGGCTAAAATTAGCAACATCTGCGCTGATATTTTCAATAAATTCTTCAAGCGGAATGACTTTTGTTTCTTTTGAGCCATAACGACGAATATTTACACTTCCATCAGCTTGTTCTTGGTCTCCAATAACGATTTGATATGGAATTTTGTGTGTTTGTGATTGACGAATCTTCCAGCCCATTTTTTCATTGGCTTCATCGACAACAACGCGGAAGCCTTTATCTTGAAGTTCACGTTGAATTTTCCAAGCATAATCGGCATGAATTTCATTATTTACTGGAATAATGGTTGCTTGAGTTGGAGCAAGCCATGTTGGGAAAGCACCTTTATAAACTTCGATAAGGTAGGCAATGAAACGTTCAAGTGTTGAGATTACGCCACGGTGAATCATTACTGGGCGATGTTTTTCCCCGTCAGCACCGATATACGAAATGTCAAAGTTTTCAGGATTAAGGAAGTCCAACTGAATAGTTGAAAGTGTTTCTTCATTACCAAGCGCAGTTTTAACTTGAATGTCAAGTTTAGGACCGTAAAATGCTGCTTCTCCTTCTGCTTCAACGTAGTCAAGATTCATGTCATCCATTGTCGCTTTGAGCATTGCTTGAGATTTTTCCCACATTTCATCATCTGGGAAATACTTCACTGTATCTTTAGGGTCACGGTAGCTGAGTCGGAAGCTGTAATCATTGATTCCAAAGTCACGGTACATGTCCATAATCAATTGAAGAATTTTACTAAATTCTTCTTGAACTTGTTCTAACATGACGAAAGTATGACCATCATTCAAAGTCATTTCGCGGACACGTTGAAGTCCTGAGAGTGCTCCTGATTTTTCATAACGGTGCATCATACCAAATTCGGCAATACGAATTGGGAGTTCACGATAAGAATGGACATGGTGTTTATAGATAGCTATATGGCTCGGACAGTTCATTGGACGAAGTTCCATTTCTTCGCCATCACCCATATCCATTGGTGGATACATATCTTCATGGTAATGTTGCCAGTGACCTGACTGTTTATAAGTATTAAGGTTCATCATGACTGGTGTGATAACGTGTTGATAACCGTTTTTCACTTCTTGGTCAACGACAAAACGTTCAATAATTCGACGAATTGTTGCTCCAGCTGGGAGCCAGTAAGCAGTTCCCGCACCAAGTTCTGCGTCATTAAAGAACAAGTCAAGTTCGCGACCGAGTTTACGGTGGTCACGTTCTTTTGCTTCTTCACGAAGTTTAAGATTTTCTTCTAATTCTTCTTTTGTAAACCAAGCTGTACCGTAAATACGTTGCATCATCTTGTTATCAGAATTACCGCGCCAGTAAGCACCTGCAACGTTGAGAAGGTGGAAAAATTTGATGACACCAGTTGATGGAACGTGTGGGCCGCGGCAAAGGTCAGTATATTCACCTTGAGTATAGATAGTAAGTCCACCTTCATCTTCATTGTGTTCTTCAATGAGTTCGAGTTTGTATGGATCATTTGCAAAAATTTCTTTTGCTTCTTCTTTGCTTACTTCTTTACGTTCTGATTTGAAGTTTTCTTTGACAATTTTCTTCATTTCAGCTTCAATTGTTGCCAAATCATCATTTGAAATTTGACCGGCTTCGTTATCTGTATCGTAATAGAAACCATCTTGAATAGCTGGTCCAACACCCAAGTGAATATCAGGGAAATGGCGTTTTGCTGCTTGAGCAAAAAGGTGAGCAGCTGAATGTCGTAAAATTCCAAGTGCATCTTCATGGTCTGGTGTTACAATTTCAAAGTTGCTATCTTCATTGATTGCTCGAGTGGCATCAATTAATTTTCCGTTGACCTTACCTGCAAGTGTTTTTTTGGCAAGACTAGGTGAGATTGATTTAGCAATTTCAAATGTTGTTACGCCCGCCTCAAATTCCTTTACGTTACCGTCTGGAAATGTTATTTTAATCATTTTATGTGCCTTTCTTTAATCTTTTTTTAGTTGGAAATTACTGACAGAAAAATCCGAATTGCTTGGGAGCAATGAATTACTTGTTAAAGTCTTGTCAATAATTTATGGAAATAAAAAAACGCAAATCTCATCCTATAAAGGACGCTACTTGCGTGTTACCACCTTTGTTCTATTTGCTGACAAAATTCGTTAAGCTCTTTCTAGCAATTATTGCTTACAAAAGTGCTCAATTTCTAGCTATAAAATTGCTGTCAGTAAATTTCTCTTCTTTGACGTAACGTGTCAGAGACGCTTTTCTGTTGTCCAAAAAAGAATTTAACTTACAAAAAGTCTGTAAGTAGTGAGTGGTATTTTTAGCTGCCATTTTCAGGCTCGCATCAACCGCCTGATTTCTTAGAAATTTTCACTAAAAACATGTCTCTTTTTATATTGTAAAGCTTGACCTAAAATTTGTCAAGAAGGAAATAATACTAAATAAAATTACTGACAGCCCAAAATTAAAAGTTCTGTCAGTAATTTTTACTGACGAGTAAAAAAGAACTCAATGAGTTCTTTTTATATTAATGTCTTTGCTCAATATTTTGCTTTGTTTTGTAAGCAAGAAAATCGCGTGCCACATCTTTATCAAAATCATTGAGTTGTTTTATCACTTGGTTTTGAATCGTTTCAATCTCAATTTTTTCAAAAGAGAGCTCAGCAATTACTTTTTCAACGACTTTTGTTACATTATTAGCAATCATATTGGCGTGGAGCAGTTTATCTTTGTATTTACCATTGATTGCAGCTTTGAATACTGCCGTTTGAATGCGGAAGCTATCCCAGTCAACGACATGTCCATTACGTTTGATAACTACTTTATTAACTAATTTTGCTTGCATCAATTTCTCCTTATTTTTTAATCTTCTTACAATACTATTATACCAAATTTTTCGGAATTATTTAAAAGTTTCGACGATTAATACGATATTGAGTAAAGTTACAAAAACTCCTGTTGCTAATAAGAGCCACTTTGTAAACCAAACATTTTTATATTTGCCCATTACCCTTTTAGAACTTGTCAAATAAATTTGCAAAAAGATAGTAATTGGTAATTGGATACTTAAGAAAACCTGTGAATAAATTAAAATATTAAAGGGCGAAGTCACAAAACTTAAAGCGCAAATAGCAATCGTTGCTCCAATTATTGTGATTAAAACACCTAATTTACTATGTGGGTCTTGTGCATCATAAGGTTCTGCAAAGATTCCTGCAAAAATTGACCCACCTGCCATTCCGGCTGTTACCGATGAGGCTACTCCTGCAAAAAGAAAAGCAATCGCAAAAATAATTGCAGCCACTGGACCAAGGAGAGGAACGAGCATTTCTTGTGCTTGATTAATTTCTGTTACAATTCGAGGGAAAAATAAAGCCGCAGCAATGATAATAATTGCAGAATTAATCACCCAGCCTAGAAACATTGAAAAAATTGTATCAAAGAACTCAAAACGCAATTGTCTTTCCATCACCGCTTCATCTTTTAAATTCCACTGACGACTTTGAATAACTTCCGAGTGTAAAAATAGATTATGTGGCATGACAACAGCCCCTAGGGCTGACATGATGATTGGCATTGATTTTGCATCAGCAAAAGGAATGACCATTCCTTTTGCTGCTTGTCCCCAATTAATATGTGGAATAATAAAAATTTCTAGTAAAAGTGCAATCCCAATCAAACTTACAAAACCAATAATAACTTTTTCAATTTTAGGATATGAATTACTAAACAAAAACCAGATAACCAAACCAGCTGTTAAAATTGCTCCTACCACAATTGGTAATTTAAAGAGCATTTGCAAAGCTATTGCTCCACCCAAAATTTCAGCAACTGCTGTCGAAATAGAAGCTAAAACTCCCGTTCCCAAAACTGTTCTACTGAGCCAGGGTCTAAGGTATTGGGTCGCATTTTCTGACAAACACTTTCCTGTGACAATCCCTAAGTGGGCCACATTATGCTGGAGAAAAGCCAACATAATTGTTGATAGTGTAATTACCCAAAGTAATTTATAACCAAATTGAGAACCCGCAGCAAGATTGGCAGCCCAATTTCCTGGATCTATAAATCCCACCGCAACAATCAATCCTGGTCCAACATACTTCAAAAAATCAAGGGCTGGATATTTTTTATCTTGTAAAAATCGCCTCATTTTTATCCTTTTCATTTTCACTTCCTTTTGGACAATTATAGCATGCAGCTTTTAAGAGTTCAACTTTACAAAATAAAAAACCGTCAGTAAATTTTACTGACGGTCATTAAAAATGATTGATTATTTAGCAACGATGAAACGGTCTGCATCATCCATGAAAGTTTTTTCGCCAGGAGGTGCTTCGATTGAACCAAATACAAGTTGTCCACGAAGTTTCCAGCTTTCTGGAAGATTCCATTCTTTAGCAACAGCTTCGTCAATCAATGGATTGTAGTGTTGCAAGTTAGCGCCTAAACCTAGTTCAGCAAGAGCAGTCCATACATTTACAGAAATAATTCCTGAACCTTGTTCTGACCAAACTGGGAAGTTATCTGCATAAAGAGCAAATTGTTCTTGAAGATTTTTAACAACTGCTTGGTCTTCAAAGAAAAGAATTGTACCAAAAGCAGCTTTAAATCCATCAAGTTTTGCACGTGTGTTATCCCAAGCTGATTCAGGAACACCTTGTGCTTCCATGGCTGCTTTAAGTTCTGGGGCAACAATTTCATTCCAAAGTTTATCTTGGGCATCACCTGTGAGAATCAAAAGACGTCCAGTTTGTGAATTGAAAGCTGTTGGTGAAAAACGTACAGCTTCTTTAATTGTTTCAATCACTTTTTCTTCATCTTGAACGTTTCTTCCAAGAGCGTAGATTGTGCGACGGTTTTCTAATGATTTAATGAATGACATAATAATTACTTCCTTTTTTGTTTTTATTGTTTACATATGTAATCTTATCAAATAAATTTACACTTGTAAACTATTTTGATTCAAAAAATTACTTTTTTTATAAAATAAAAAAATCCCTATTTGAAATAGGGATAAATTTATTATTTAGTACCGAACAAACGGTCTCCAGCATCACCAAGACCTGGGACAATATAACCATGTTCATTAAGTTTTTCATCCAAAGCTGCAGTATAAATTTCAATATCTGGATGTGCTTCTTGGAGAGCTTTCACTCCTTCTGGTGCAGCAACAAGACAAACAAATTTAATATTTTCTGCTTTAGCATTTCGTTTTTTAAGAGAATCAACTGCTAAAATTGCTGAACCACCAGTCGCAAGCATTGGGTCAACAAGGAAAATTTGACGGTCAGCAATGTCGGCTGGAAGTTTCACTAAATATTCAACTGGTTTAAGTGTTTCTTCGTCACGATACATTCCGATATGCCCTACACGAGCAGCTGGAATCAATTTCAAAATTCCGTCTACCATCCCAATACCAGCACGCAAGATTGGTACAATCGCTAATTTTTTACCTGCGATTTGTTTAACCGTCGTTTTTTGAACGGGTGTTTCGATTTCGACATCTTCAAGGGGTAAATCTCTTGATACTTCGTAGGCCATGAGCATTCCAATTTCATCAACAAGTTCACGGAATTCTTTTGTCGATGCCTCTTTACGACGCAAGATTGAGAGTTTGTGTTGAATCAATGGATGTTCTACGACTTGAAATTTTGACATTTTGATTTTCCTTTCGCTAGATCCCTTTGCTAAGCAAAGTTCAGATTTGTAAACTGCCTTTAAAAGGCAATTTTGCTAATTTTAGGCAAAATTTTTTAGAGCCTAGCAAGTTCGCTATTCTCTAAAAGCATTTTTTCTATTTTACCACTTTTTTGGTCTTTTTGGGAGGAATAAGATGAAATTTAAAAAAATTTAAATTTTTCGTCTTTTATTCTTTATTTTTTCTTAATTATCATATTTTTTCAAGACCATTTTAATTAAAAATGGTGCTAATACAGTTGCTAAAATAATCACGATAACCAGCTCCGAATAAACTTCATCTGTAATAATGGCACTCGTCAGACCAATTTGAGCCACAATCAGGGCCATTTCTCCTCGTGAAATCATTCCTGTTCCAATCAACATACTCTCACCAGTACTTAATTTACTTGCTTTTCCAACAAAATAGGCGGGGATAAATTTTGTCAAAATTGCTAAGAAGGTAAAGAGTAAAATTATCCAAGGATGATGAATTAAACTATCGAATTGAACAGATATGGCGATAAGTACAAAGAATACTGGGATAAAAATAACATAACCGATTGCTGAAGTATATTCTTCAATCTTATGACTTACTTCTGTTTGTGAAATAGCAAGTCCTGCAAAGAAACTACCTATTACCGCTGACATTCCTACGCTATCAGCAAGTAGACTTAAGCCCAAACAAATAATCAAGGCAACAATCGTATTTTTGTTGGCAATGGGTAGTTTTTGGACGAATTTCCAAAATCTTGGAATAAGCTTATGCACAAGAAATAAAAAGGCAAAAAGGAGAAGTTCAAGCAAAAATTGGATGAAAAGATGAGAACCAGAACCACCATTTTTAAAACTAGTAAAAATTGATAAAATCAATACAGCTAAAATATCATCAACAACTGCTGCTCCTAGAATAATCGAACCTGCACGTGTACTGAGTTTACCATATTCTTGTAAGACTTCAACCGTAATCGACACTGAGGTCGCAGCGAAAACAATTCCATAAAAGAAACTGGTCGATATTCCGTAACCAAAGCCAAAAGCAACAAGTCCAAAGGCAATTAATGGCACAATTACACCACCAACTGCAACGAGCATTGATGCTTTAAAATTTTTCTTTAGAACAGTTAAATCACTCTCAATTCCCGCTAAGAACATGAGTAAGATAACCCCAATCTCAGACATTACTTCTAGAACATGACCGCTATGAACCAAGCCTAAAACTGATGGAGCAATCAAAATCCCAACAAGCATTTGTCCAACGACAGCTGGAATTTTAAGGCGTCTTGAAACAAGAGTAGCAATTAAAGAGGCAATTAAAACAATTGTGAGTTGTAAAATATCATTCATAAGTTGATTTTAACATATTTTTCATTCTTAAAAACACATTTTCGACTAAAATCCTTAAATTTTGAATGTTTCTACGAGTCGTTTGCTTGCTTCTTCAATCAATGAGAAAGGTGCAGCAGCATTTAATCTGGCATGCGCTTGTCCAGCTTTTCCAAAGCTTATTCCTTTATTTAGAATCACACCTGCCTCTTCTGCTAATTTTTCATCCAATACCTTATCTTCTAATTGATATTCAGAAAAATCAAGCCAAATTAAATAGGTTCCTTGAGGTTTCATTACTTTGATTTTTGTTTTTTGATGAAGTTCTGACTCAATATAAGTGATATTTTTTTCAAGCACATTTTTGAGTTCATTTAACCATTCACTTCCATTTTCATAAGCAACTTTGGTGGCTAGCATTCCTAAAGTGCTAATTTCTTGTTGATTATTTGCTAGTCTTCTTTGCAAGTATTTTTCACGTAAATCTTGGTTTTCAATAATTGCATAAGCGCATTTCACACCAGCAATGTTAAAACTTTTAGTGGCAGAAGATAAAACAACTGAAAAATCTTTGAAGTCTTCTGAAAGAGTGTTAAAGGTCTGATGCTGATGACCAAACAATGTTAAATCTTGATGAATTTCATCAGAAACGACAATCACATTATGCTTTTTACAAATTTGGCCAAGTTTTATCAGTTCTTCTTTCGTCCACACGCGCCCACCAGGATTGTGGGGGTTACAAAGAATATATAATTTCACGGAATTTTCAACAATTTCTTTTTCAAAAACTTCAAAATCAATTAGAAATTCCCCACTTTTTTCAATCAGTTTATTTTCAATTAGCTTTCGATTATTTAGCTTAACTGTTCTGGCAAACGGGGGATAAACAGGTGTGTTTATTAAAACAGCATCATTTTCTTTGGTCAATGCTTGAATGGCCAGACCAATTCCTGGAACAACTCCTTCAACCAAAATTAAAGCTTCTTTAGAAAAGTCATACTGATGTTGATTTTTTTCCCAATTTTGAATGCTTTTAATTAAATCTTCTTCAACATAAGCATATCCATAAACTCCATAGTCTGCGTAATCATGGATACTTTGTTTTATTTCTGGTAAGGCAAGAAAATCCATATCAGCCACCCACAATGGAAGTTTATGAGGATTCTCTTTTATTTCTTGCCATTTTACAGAATTGTGGTCAAGTCGATTTGGAATGGTTGTAAAATCATATTTTGTCATTTTTATACTCTCTTTTTTCTTTTCATCATAGGATAACTGTCACTGCTTTAACAGTTTACAGATATGCTAGTAGTTCCATCAGTAAAAAATTTACTGACAGAACATATTTTAGCACTTATGGATACGCTGGTAGTCTCATCATAGGATAGCCGTTGGCGTTTCGCTTTAGCGGATAGACAAAACGGACAGCATAGCACGCAGTGCGTAGATAGCCTTTACGGATATGCTAGTTTGTTCATCAGTAATTTTTTAATTTTCTAAAGCTTCTTTGAGGTCTTCTATTAAATCGCGAACATCTTCTATCCCAATCGAAAGGCGAAGCAAATCATCTGTTAAACCATAACTTTCTCTAATCTCAAGTGGAATATCATGGTGAGTTTGCGCTGTTGGATAAGTGATTAAAGATTCAACACCTCCTAAGCTTTCAGCAAATGTAAAAACGCTCAAGTGATTTTAAATAGCGGGAATTTTGTTTTTGTCAGTAACTTTTAGAGAAATCATGCCACCTAATCCTGGGTAAAGTACTTCTTTTACTGACGGAAGTTTTTTTAGGAAAGTCACAATTTTTTGGGCATTTTTAGTTGCCCTCTCCATTCTGAGGCTTAAAGTTTTCAAGCCTCGCATGACAAGATAGCTATCAAACGGAGAAAGAACTGCTCCTGTAGTATTGAGCTGATATAATAATCTTTCATAAAGATCTTCATCATAAACAATGACCGCTCCAGCCAAGACGTCATTATGTCCTGATAAATATTTTGTTGCCGAATGAATCACTAAATCCGCACCCAATTCTAATGGTTTTTGATAAATTGGGGTATAAAAAGTATTGTCAACAATCACTTTTGCATGATATGCCTGTGCTTTATTGGCGATTTTTTCAATATTATATTTAACCATCATTGGATTTGTCGGTGTTTCAATATAAACAATATCAGTATTTTCATCTATTAGCTCAAGCATTTCTTTTTCAGTTTTAGCATAGGAAAAGCAAAATCGCCCCTCTTTTTCTTGTTCATCGAACCAGCGAAATGAACCTCCATACAAATCTCGACTGGCAACGATTTTGGAACCGACTGGAAAAACTGAAAAGGCCAAGACAATTGCAGCCATTCCTGACGAAGTTGCTAGAGCAAATTGTCCTGATTCAATTGAAGCAAGTGCTTCTTCCAAGGTTGCTCTTGTTGGATTTTTGGTTCTGGTGTAATCAAAGCCAGTCGATTGACCAAATTCTGGATGTTGATAGGTCGTTGAAAAATGCAAAGGACTAACTAAAGCTCCCGTTGCCTCATCTTGATGAATTCCGACTTGCGCCAATAAAGTATCTAATCTTTTATCCATAAATTTCCTCATTTTTTAACTCATTATTTTTTACTTTTACTCTTTTTGATTAAAATCATAATTTTCTTCATTCAAATGTTGACTCAGACGTTCTCCTAGATAAGGCGTTCCTTGATAAACCGCATAATTCAACCAATTTGAAAAAAAGAGGGAAGCTGCTGAAGCCCAAGTACTTTTTGGCTTATTTTTATCATCATTTTCTGGAAAATAATTTTGGGGAAGATTGGGTTTCAGTCCTTCTTCTTTATCTCTCTCATATTCCCAAGCTAAAGTTTCACGGTCATATTCTAAATGGCCAAAAAGGTAAATTTCACGCAAATTTTTCTTCGCTAAAATTGAAAATCCGGTTTCTTTGGAGCTTGACAAGACTTCCAAATCAGGTACTTTTTTTATTTCTGATGGATTTGATTGGGTATATCGCGATTGTGGATAATTAAAAAAATCATCAAATCCTCTAAATAATGGATTTTTAGGTTGCTCTACTGAGCTTTTGTAAATACCACACAATTTTTGCGGAAGATTTTCTTTAGTTACACCATAGCGAGCATAAAGTGCCGCTTGTGCCCCCCAACAAATATGCAGACTTGAATAGACATGGCTTTTAGACCAGTCAATAATTTTCAAAAGCTCACTCCAATAGTCCACTTCTTCAAAGTTTAACTGCTCAACCGGAGCTCCTGTGACAATTAATCCGTCGTAATATTGACTCTTAATCTCAGAAAAAGATTTATAGAAGGAATCTAAATGCCCTTGTTTCGTATTTTTAAAATCATGAGAAGTCATATATAAAAATTCAACATTAATTTGTAATGGAGTGTTCGATAGTAATCGTAAAATTTGTCTTTCAGTTATTAATTTACGCGGCATGAGATTGACCACCAGCAAATTTAAAGGGCGAATATTTTGATTCTTCGCTCGTTCATCATTCATAACAAAAATATTATCCGCTCGCAAATCATCAATTGCGGGCAGACCTTCAATCACTTTTACCGGCATAAATCACTCAACTTTCAAATAGAATTAGACTCAATTATAGCCCTTCGTGATTTTTTTGCAATAGTCTCGCATTTTAATTCTGTGATGGTCTAATTTAAAATTTTTAATCTTATAATAAAACTTGCCTATGGCAAGTCTCGTTTTGTATTTTATTTATTTATTTATAATTCGAGCAATGATTTTATCATAGATTACTCTCATTTCTTTTTCTGAGGATTTTTCGGAAAATTTTTCTAGGGGAATCCAGGCTAATCCCCCTGTTTCATCCGTATTCTTTTGAAGTGAATCACTTTCCTTTGCTTCAAATAAAAAAGTAACATTAAGATGAATATGAGCACTGACATAACCATATTTTCTGTGATGATGTCCAAAAACAGGTAAGGCTTCAATTGAAATTGGCATTTCTGAAAGTTTTTTGAAAGATCGCAGTCCCGTTTCTTCTTGAACTTCTTTTACCGCTACAGCTAATAAGTCAGCATTGCCATCAGCATGGCCGCCTACCCAACCCCAACTTTGATAAATCTTATGATAAATTCCTAAAATTTTATCATGACTTTCATTCAAAACAAATGCACTTGCTGTAAAATGTGCAATAGAAGACCGATTCAAATTTTTTTCATCAGCTGCAAAATCTTGAAAAACTTTAAAATCTGTTTTTTCTTGCTGACCTTCTGGTACAAAATTCTCTAATAATTTTTCTATTTGATTTTTCATTTTTCACCTCACAAAATTATTACAATGATACTCATTAAAATTAAAGAAATAAACATGGATAAACTTATTGTCAATCCAGCTAAGGCCTTATCATTTCCAAGTTCTATAGCCTGAATCATATGTAAAAAGGACATTGGGCAAAAGAAGATTAATAAAAGAATTTCTTTTATTATAGCTGGAAATGGAAGGAAAAAATAAACCAAACTAGCTAAAATAAAGGCTAGTAAATAGCGCCAAGTCAATATTTTTAAGACAAGTTTTAATTTTCCCTTTGGCAGACGAAATTCCATAAAAAGCCCAATCGTAAAGATAGATAAAAGAGTATTAGCATTTGCTAAGGGGCGAATTGGAATCAGCCATTCATCCGGAAAAGATAGGCCGAAAATTGCTAAAATAAACATAAAAATATAAACAACAAAGGGTGGATTACGAAATAAGACGCCAAATATTTCTTGTAAGATAAAGCCGTGTTTTTTTCTACCACTTGAAAGTTCAACAATTGCTTGAGTAGTCCCTGTCACCATTAATGAATTTCCCATGTCAAACATGGCAAGAAATGGAATTGCTGCTGGAAAAAAACTAGAAACAAAAGGAATTGAAAAATTTCCGATATTATAACCTGACAAATCAAACATATAAAGTCCACGTTCTTCAACAGTAGCTTTTCGTCCAATAAATTTTCCTAGAAAAACTAAAAGAAGATTGAAAAAAAGTCCCATAAACATCAAGATAAAAAAAATATTAGAGAGTTTCGTATGATTGACTCCAATTAAAATTGTTGCTGGCAAGGTTAGATAAACAACCATTTTTGAAGTTAATGCTCCGTCTTTTTGATGAAGAATTCTAATTTTCTTTAGTAGGAGAGCTAAAAATAAAACAAGCATGATACTCAAGGCGTTGAGAAGAATTGTAGTCATTATTTTACTTTCTGTCAGTCGTTTTTTATTCTGTCAGTAATTTTGTAACTCCTAAGTTTACTGACAGCCTATCTCAATTAATTCTAGCATTTTTTTAAGCAAAAACTCCCGTAAAAATACGAGAGTCTTTTTTGATTATTTAATTTCAATGGTATATTCACAAGAAAATTTTCCTTCTGGTGCCAATTGATTGATTCCAAATTTGTTGGTAATATCTCCATCAGTATTTTCATCATCTGCAATTCCACACCAAGGTTCGATACAAACAAAGGGTGCTTCATTTGGATAAGGTGACCATAAACCAAAATAAGGCATATTTTTCCATGTTAGGCTGACTTCGTGGTCATCTAATTTATTGGTCAATGAAACTTTCATCTCCTTTGATGAGGTATAAACTAAAGCATCTTTATCAAAAAGTGCTCTTGTTAACGGAAGTTGACTGACTTGACTTTCAACTCTTTCGTCTAGTTTCAAAGTTCCTGACGGTGGATCAAGTGGAATAAATGTCCGCTTTTCATCTGGTGAAATTATTAATTGGTAATCTTCAAAAGTTCCATTTTTTAAAGGAACATTGAAAGCTGGGTGAGCCCCTACGCCAAAAGACATGAATTTTTCATCTTCATTTTTCACTTCATAACGAACTCTAATTTTATTGTCTACTAGTTTATAAGAAACACGGAAAACAAAATGAAAGGGATAGTGATTTAAGCTATCTTCATTGTCACGAAGTTCAAAAACAAGTTCATCAGCTGATTTCTTAATTAATTCAAAGTCATTATCACGTGCAAAACCGTGTCCGCCCATTTTATAAGTTTTGTCATTATAGCGATATTCCCCATTTTTCAATTTCCCTACGATTGGAAAGAGAACTGGAGCATGACGGCCCCAAAATTTTGCATCTGCTTGCCACAAATATTCAATATCATCATGTTGAATAGAATGCATTTCTGCTCCAAAAGTATCCACAACAACATTTAAGTGGTCATTTTTTAAAGTGTAATTCATAAAAAACTCCTTATATTTTTTTAACTTCCTCTATTTTACCATTTTTACTAACAAAAATTTCTGTCAGTAAAAAAATGTACGCCACACTTCAGAATGTTGACAAAGTACTTTCCACAAAAAATCAAAAAGTTAAATTATGACTCAAATGTCTGTGGAAATAGACAAAAGAGGAGCCGCTTGGGCTCCCCTTTTAACAATCCACTCGACTGCGAGAGTGGAGAGCCTAGCATGAAGTGCGAAGCTGTTCCACACCAAATTGTTCAAATTTAGGTGCAAAACAGCTTTTTTATTCACTTGAACCATGCGCCACGGTTTAATCTTTTCTTGGTTTATAAAAATTACGATTAGATAAAGCCCAAACGCGTTGACTAAATTGACCTGGGTCAAGCGTTTGAGTCGCCGTAGTCATCATCATCATATTGGCATCCATAACATCAATTTGATGAATCATTTCTGCTTCCATAATTTGCGGACGAACAGGGCTACCATATTCCAACTCACCATGATGACTCAACAAACAATGACGAAGCATTAATAAATCTTCATTGTCATCATCAAAGCCAAGTTCAATGGCGGCTTTACTCACTTCTTCATCAATCAAAACAATGTGCCCAAGCAAATTTCCGCGCAAAGTATAAGAAGTATTTTCCGCACCTGTAAACTCTAAACATTTTGCCATATCATGCAGTAAAACACCGGCAAACATCAAATTTTCGTTGAGTTGTGGATAAACTTCGCAAACTTTTTCTGCTAATTGAAGCATGGTGGTTGTATGGAAAGCAAGACCTCCTTCAAAAGCATGGTGATTAGTTTTTGCAGCAGGAAATTCATAAAATTCTTTATCAAATTTTTTCAAAATCGTTCGTACAATTCGATTTAAAGTCGCATTTTCAATACGGAAGACGATTGATTGAACATATTCACGTAGATCTTTTTCTTGAACAGGAGAACTTTCTCGGTAATCATGAGGTTGATTAGGTTCACTATCTGTCGCCAAACGTAATTGTATTTTATTGACTTGAGGCATTCCATTATAAAGTTCTTTGAGAGCCTTCATATGTACGACACGTCCAGCTCTAAATTGTTCAACCGCTTTAGGATTGGCATCCCAAATATTTCCGTTGATTGTTCCTGTTCGGTCTTGAAAACTTAAAGCTAAAAAGTCTTTTCCTGCACGAGTTTGACGTAATTCAACTGATTTAATCAGATAAAACCCTTCAAAAAATTCGCCAATTTCTAAGTTTTTAATGAGCACCATGTTTTCTCCTTTAAGATGTGAGAACGAGCATTCAGAAGTGATGAAAATTGTGGTTCTGAATATAATCCAGTTCCTATTTCACACGCTTCTACGAGCCCGAACTCAGTTAAATTAATTTGCAGGGGCGCTTCATTTCACCAAAGAAATAAATGTTTTTCTTTCTTACGTCCCACTTTTATATGTTAATTTTTTACCGCTTTTAAGAGCGACTTTCTTAGATATCGAACCTAAACTAGAAAGAGAAGTTTATTCATTATCTATCCCTAGAAGTTCACTACTTTTACTATTATCAATTTCATTGATATTCCGTAATTTCCGATTCATCACATTTGTTCTTGTGGTGATTAGATTGCTAATCTCTTTTTCAGATTGTTGCAGACGTTCTTGAACTTTTTTCAGTGAACCTTCAAACTTACCAAATTCTGTTTTGACAGCACCTAGTAGCTCATAAACTTCAGCTGATTTTTGTTCGATTTGCAAAGTTTTAAAGCCCATTTGCAAACTGTTCAAGACGGCTGTCATTGTCGTTGGACCTGTCACATTGACCTTGTAATCACGACTGATTTGTTCATAAAGTTCAGGGTTATTGACCACTTCCATAAACAGCCCTTCAGTTGGTAAAAACATGATGGCAAAATCTGTTGTTTTTGGTGGAACAATATATTTTTCACTGATTGATTTGGCTTGAGCTTTGACGGCATTAAACAATGCTTTTCTTGTCTTATCAATTTCCAGACTGTCATTTGATTCTAAAGCCATTTGCAAGCGTTGATAATCTTCCATCGGGAATTTTGAGTCAATTGGTAATAAAAGCTCTGAATCATCAGATTTTCCAGGTAAAATCAAAGCATAATCAACTGCATTGCCCCCTTGGATATTGACTTGTTCACGGTATTGACTACTTGTAAACATTTGCTCTAAAATTCGGCCTAACTGAATTTCACCAACAATCCCACGTGTTTTAACACCGGTCATTACCTTTTGTAAGCTGTCCACATCGCTGGCAAGATTTCTCATTTCGCCCAAGCCCTCTTCCACATTTTTCAAATGTAAAGTTACCTGTTCAAAGGATTGCGAAATTCTGCGATTTAATGTTTCTTGCAATTTTTCATCGACCGTTTCTTGAATCTGACTCAATCTTTTATCATTTGAATCTTGTAATTCTTTAAATTTATGGTCAAATTTGGCGGTAATTGACTCTGTCAGTTCTGACAGTTTACTAACCGTTCTATCAGTAGATTCTACCAAACTTACAGAAATTTTTTCTAATTTTTGCTCATTTGAGTTTTGTAAATCTTTAAACTGCCAATCAAACTTACTATTGATATTTTCTGTCAGTGCCGAAAAATCATTATTGACTGAACGTAAACTACTAGAAAGTTCCTGCCTATTTTGCGCAAGTTGCTGGTTAATATCTGAGCGCATTTCCGATAAATTTTGATTAAGATAATTTAACTGATGACTCGTATTTCCTTTGTCAGTTTTTTTGAAAAAATTGGCAAGGGACAGTAAAATCAAAAGTATAAGTAATATAATAATTATGACTTCCATCTTGATTTTTTATTTTCCTACTTTTTCTAAAATTTCTTTAACTACAAGTTCTAGATTTTGTTGATTATTAATTTTTTCACTATCTGGTAGTGTATCAAAAAATGTCAGTTCTTCTTCTAAATGAGATAAGCCCCATTTTTTTAAAGCATCATTTCTTAAATTAAGACGCCTTATTAGTTCCTCTTTAGAAACTTCAAGTAAAAACCGATGAACTTCGATATTTCGCACTTCTAGTGATTTAAAAATCTCCTCAAAACAAAACTTCATATGTAGGGTCATTGGTACAATAATGGTTCCTGAATATTCTCTATTTAACTTTTCAAGAATCTGAACATTCCAAGTCCGCCATTCTTGATATTTTTGGAAATCATCTTTTTGAATTTCTTTTGGCAAATTTTTTCTAAAAAAATCTCCGATTTCCTCTGGATCATAAATCCATGAGGGAAAAATACGTTCATGCAAGAGTTCAGCAATAGTTGTCTTTCCCGAACCATATGCACCATTTAACCAAATAATCATAGTTTTTCCATTAGTTCTTCTTTTAATTTATTAATATTTACTTCAACTTCACCTTTAAAAATAAATGACCCTGCAACAAAAACATTAGCTCCGGCAGCTTTAGCAACTTTAATTGTTTGGTCATCAATTCCACCATCAACTTCGATTTCAAAATCAAGCTTTTTATCAGCTCGAATTTGAGCGATTTCACGAACTTTATCCATCATTTCAGGAATAAATTTTTGACCTCCAAAACCAGGATTGACTGTCATTACTAAGACCATATCCACAAGTGGTAAAACAGTTTTAATCGCCTCTACAGGAGTTCCAGGATTAATAACTACCGAAGCTTTCATGCCGGCATTCTTAATTTTTTGAAGTGCTCCGTGAATATGATGAGTTGCTTCAACATGAATACTCATGCTATCAGCTCCTGCCTTTGCAAAATCCTCCACATATTTTTCAGGATTTTCAACCATCATGTGAACATCGAAAAATAAATGAGTTTGTGCGCGAAGTGCCGAAACAACGCCAGCTCCAAAGGTTAAATTATCCACAAAATGTCCGTCCATTACGTCAATATGTACAAGGTCAGCTCCAGCAGATTCTAAACGTTTCACATCTCTTGCAAAATTTCCAAAGTCTGCTGACAAAATTGATGGAGCAATTTTATTTTTCATTTCTATCCTCTCTCTAAATAACTTGAATTAGTAATTTATCTTTTGAAACTAAAAACACTTATTCACCACTATTTTCTGATGAATCATCATGAAGTTCTTCTTTAATAATTGTTTTCCAAGATTCACCCTCACGTTTATGCTCTACAACTGTTGCCGCACGAACTCCAAGCATAATTGCTAAGCCTAAAGCAATGACTGTCAAGAAATTCATCACAAAGGCCAGACTTCCACTTTTGAAGACAAACATTTCTAAAATTTGGCAAATAAGCGCAAAAATAACCGCTAAAAAGGCTTCTGTTTTCAATCGTTTTTTCATTTTTCTTTGTCCTGTGAACTCTCTAAATCTTTTTTATCCTCTTTGGGCTGATTAGTTAATCCAAAAAAGACACGGTTTAACCAAAAAATAACAAAGAAAGTTGCAATAACCAAGAGGATAAATACAATAATCATCATTGTTTTTGACAAATCATTTTTAAAATAAATCGCTAAAATCCATGCTAAAACAAGGGCAAAAAAACCAGCTTGTTTTAACCAAATATTATCTTTAGCCCTGTTTTTTTCGTTTTTTCTCATAAGTTTCCCTCGTGTGATTAATTTCATCTAAAATCTGTAAATAATTATCATAGCGGCTCTCTAAAATTTCATGATTTTCTAGTGCCAGCTTGACTGCACAGCTGGGTTCATGCGTATGTGTACATTCGCGAAACTTGCAATCATGACTGATTCTTAAAATTTCAGGAAAAGCAGCATTTAAATCCGGCTGATTCGTCACTTCATAGTCTAGACTAGAAAATCCCGGTGTGTCAGCAATTAAGCCACCAGCCAATTCAAAAAATTCAACATGACGTGTCGTATGACGCCCACGTCCCAGTTTTTCTGAAGTTTCTCCCGTTGCCAGTTGCATTTCTGGTGCAATTTTATTTAGCAAAGTAGTCTTACCAGCGCCAGTTTGACCCATAAAGACAGTTACTTTTCCCGCTAAATTACTGACCAAATGCTCAGCATCAAAAAAAACATCATAACCAATTTGTTCATAATCACTTTTTATCTGTTCATAATCTGTCAGCTGATTAAAAGTTTTTTTATTCTTATCTGAGCCTTCCTGCATCTCTGTCAGTAAATCCAACTTAGAAATGTAAATCATCGGGTGAATATTTTTATGCTCTAAAAAAACCAAAAAGCGGTCTAATAAATTCAAACTAAAATTTGGGCTCACTGTTGACATAATAATCACAGCTTGATCAATATTAGCAATAGATGGTCGAATTAAAGAATTTTTTCGCTCACCAATTTTTAAAATATAACCTTCTGAATTTTCCTCAGTAGAAAATTCAACAAAATCTCCCACAACAGGTTTCATTCCTTTTTTTCTGAAATTACCACGCGCACGCGTCTGATAAACTTCACCTTCTGATTCTACATCATAAAAGCCTGCCAAAGATTTGACAATACGTCCATTTTTTATCATGTTCTCATTATACCAAAAAAAGGCTTCACTGTAAGCCTTTCATTATTTTTTAAAGTTTATTAACTCAAAACAGTGATTTGAATATTTTTCCGTCCCCAAGCAATTGCTTGGTCATTAGTTGGAAAATGGACATCAATGATATTCCCAATAATTGCTCCCCCAGTATCACCAGCAATTGCAATTCCATATCCTGGAACTTCAACAAGAGAATTCAAAGGAATAACACTTGGGTCAACCGCAATACAAATTGGATTTTTACTTAAATCAATTCCCGTTGCTGTAATCCCATTCAAAGCATAAGCCGTTGCTTCTACATTTAAAGTACGACCACCAGAAGTTGTTGTAGATGAGCCATTGTTAGCACCATCCGTTCCTTTATCGCTTGAAGCCTGTGAACTTTGAGAACTTGATGAGCTTGAGTTTTGAGTACTTGACGAACTTGATGAAGTCTTAGCCTTCTCTTGCTCCGCTTTAGCTTTAACCTCAGCTACCGATTTAGCCAATGCTTCATCGCGAGCTTTTTGTTCTGCTGCTGCTTTCTCTTGCATTTCACTCAAAAGTTGTTTATTAGAACTAATTTTATCCTTAAGCGATGAAATACTACTTTGCAAGCTATCTACTTGTCCTTGATAGTCATTTTGGTTTTTCACAAGAGATTCTTGCGTTTCTTCCAATTTAACTTTCATTGTTTTAAGTGAATCTTCTTTTTCTATCAAAGATTTAGCTTGGTCAGCCTCGGCTGTCAAAACAACATTCAGATTGGTCAAACGTGTAATCATCTCTGAGAGATTTTTTGATGACGCAACGACATCAATATATGAGAACGTGGCCCACCATTTGATTGTACTGCCCGCATTTGTTTTGCGACAGAAGCCTTGAGTTGAACAATATCATTTTCAGTTTCAGCAATTTTGCCTTCATATTCTGTGATTTTGCTCTTTGACTGCTTAACTTTTTCTTGAGCTTCTTGCGCTTGACTATAAATCTTATTTGCCTGCGCTAATTTGCTATCGAGTTCTGTTTGGAAGTTTGTAAGTTCTTGGTTGACTTCCGTTTGAGAGCTCTCAGCATTTACCTTTGTTACTCCTAAGAGATTAGATGGTAGTACTGACAAAATCATCAGTAAAGCTCCCACAAGTATTCCAACTTGTTTTATTTTTTTAGGAATTAAATTCTTCATACTTTGTCTATTCTAACATATCCCCTCAGGATTTTAATTGCAATATCTTTACTAAGATTAACATAATTTTAAAATAAATACAAAACGACACTTCCACAAGAGCCTTTTGATTTACTGAAAGCAAATTTTCATTCGCTTCTTTATTATTTATTTGCAAAAAAATCTCTATCAGTAAAATACCAATAGAGATTTTTACTGACAGTTTTTTTGTCAGTACTTTTTCAAATTAACGGATTTCTATATCCAATTTTTCCACAAGATTTTTTGTAATTTTATTGACCGCAGCCGTAATTTCATCATCTGTCATTGTATTTTCAACAGGTTGGAAAGTGAGACTGTAAGCCATTGATTTCTTACCAGCCGGTAAGTTTTTGCCTTGATAAATATCAAATAACTCAACTTGGCTAAGTGTTTTGACACGACTTGATTTAATGACAGAAACAATTTGTGCATGTGTCACTTCAGCATCAATCAAAAGTGCGATATCACGGTGAACAGCTTGAACTTTCGGAATGTCAGTAAAGATAGTTTGAGCTGGTAATTCTTCAAGCATCACTTGCATATCAAGACCAGCAACATAAGTTTCTGCAATATCGTATTTTTTAGCTGTCGCCGGATGAATTTGTCCTACAAAACCAGCCACACGACCATTAATTTTAATGACAGCAGTCCGTCCTGGGTGCATCGCTGCTTGATTATTGCTTGGAATAAATTCTACTTCTTTGTATGCTTCGAGAAGGTTTTCCACAATTCCCTTAGCATAGTAGAAATCAACAGGAACAGCTTGCCCATTATATGATTTATCCACAACATTTCCAGAAATAGCAAAAGCAAGGTTTGGTACTTCTATCGGACGAATATCATCTGGATTTGGTAAGAAAATATTGCCAATTTCATAAATTGCCACATCAGCATTTTTACGATTCTGATTGTAATTTACAATATCCAAAAGTCCTGGAATCATGTTTGCACGAAGTGTTTGACGATCTTCGGTCATTGGCATCATAAGCGTTGTTGTTTCAAGCTGACCCACAAATTCAGTTGCTTTTTCTGGAGTTACAAGCGAATAACCAATAACTTCATTAAGCCCTGAACTTTCGAGACCTGTTCGCACCGTACGACGGAATTTTTGCATTTGAGTCAATTCACCAGCATTTTGTGAGGAAGGCAAAGTACTTGGCAAATTATCATAGCCATAAATACGAGCTACTTCTTCAACTAAATCAGCTTCAATATGAATATCCCAACGACGTGATGGGATTTCACAAGTAAATTTTTCACCCTCAACTTCAACCCCAAAGCCAAGTTGAACAAAAATTTTTTCCACAGTCTCAAGAGATAAATCTGTTCCCAAAGCACTATTAACACGACTCAAAGTAATTGATACTTTTGGAAAAATAGGTTGATAATCATTTGATTCAACAACACCTGAAAGAACTTTTCCACCAGCCAATTCAACTATCATTGCTGCTGCAAAATCAAGTGCCTCACGAACCGTTCCTTCATTAATTCCTTTTTCAAAACGACTTGATGCTTCCGAACGCAAAGCAAATTTTTGAGAAGTTTTACGAATTGAAGTCCCATCAAATAGAGCCGCTTCAAGGGCAACACTTGTTGTTTCGTCAGTAATTTCACTATCAGCGCCACCCATAACACCACCAAGCGCTACAGGAAGTCCATTTGCGGTAACCACAATATCAGAATCATCTAATTCACGTTCAACATGGTCTAAGGTTGTCATTTTTTCACCAGCCTTAGCTTGACGAACCAAAATTTCATCAGAACCAAATTTAGAAAAATCAAAACTATGCAAAGGTTGACCAAAAGCCATCAAAACATAATTCGTCACATCCACTACATTGTTGATTGGTTTCACACCAGCATTCATCAAACGGTTTTGCAACCATTGTGGTGATTTAGCAATCTTAACCCCTTCAATCAAACGAATTTTATATGTTGGAACCTTATCTGTTTCAACTTTTACTGCAATTTTACTTGCTGCTGATTCAGAAGCTTCTACTAAATCTTTCTTTTCTAATTGAACTGGTAAACCATAAATAGCACCAACTTCCCAAGCTGCCCCATGCATTGACAAAGCATCCGCACGGTTTGGTGTAATTGATAATTCAATGATTTCATCATCCATATCAAGATAAGAGAAAATACTATCACCAACTTTAGCATCCGCTGGCATTTCAAAAATACCATCCTCATGCTTCATTGGATTAATTTTTTCATCAATCCCAATTTCATCAAGCGCACAGAGCATCCCGAGAGATTCAACTCCTCGAATTTTACCTTTTTTGATTTTATAATTATCAGCAATTCGAGCACCCACAAGTGCTACAATTACTTTCATACCCACACGAACATTTGGCGCACCACAAACAATTTGCAATGATTCTTCAGCTCCAACATTCACTTGTGTGATGTGTAAGTGTGTGTCAGGAATATCTTCACTTGATAAAATTTCTCCCACAACAAGTTTTGACAAACCTTCCATTGGACTTGTCACGCCTTCAACCTCAATCCCAGACGTTGACATCTTTTGTTCTAATTCAGCCGATGTCGCTCTAAGATTAGGCACCAACTCTTTTAACCATTTATATGATACTTGCATTTTATTTCACTTTCTATTCACAGTTTTTTGACTTTTTTATTTTCCAAATTGCTCTAAGAATCGTACGTCCCCTTGATAGAATCCACGAATATCATTAATTCCATAACGGAGCATCGCAATACGTTCTTGACCAAGCCCGAAAGCAAAACCAGAATAAACTGAAGAATCTAAACCAGACATTTCAAGCACATTGGGATGGACCATACCTGCACCAAGAATTTCAATCCAGCCGGTATGTTTGCAGACGTTACAGCCTTTTCCGCCACATTTGAAACAAGAAATATCAACCTCAACAGAAGGTTCAGTAAATGGGAAATAACTTGGACGCCAGCGTAATTCACGGTCTTGACCAAACATTTTTTTCATGACAAGGTCAAGCGTTCCTTTAAGGTCTGCCATTGTGATATTTTTATCTACAACCAAACCTTCAATTTGATGAAATTGGTGGCTGTGAGTGGCATCATCTGTATCACGACGATAAACACGACCAGGAGCAATCATGCGTAAACCCCCTTTAGAGAAATCATGAGCATCCATTGTCCGAGCTTGCATAGGTGAAGTATGCGTACGAAGTAAAACTTCATTAGTGATATAGAAGGTATCTTGCATATCACGAGCTGGATGATCTTTTGGAAGATTCATTCGCTCAAAATTATAATGGTCCGTTTCCACTTCATAGCCATCAACAATTTCATAACCCATTCCAAGGAAAATTTCTTCAATTTCTTCTTGCGTTTGAGTTAAGATATGGCGACTTCCTTTTTTCTGAGCTTTTCCTGGCAAAGTCACATCCAAAGTTTCTGATTCTAAAGCGGCATTCATTACTGCTTGTTCAATTTCCACTTTTTTAGCTTCAAATTTTGCCCCAAACTCATCACGAAAAGCATTGGCAAGTGCGCCAATAACTGGACGTTCTTCATTAGTCAGGTCTTTCATCCCTTTCAGAATTTCAGTCAATTCACCCTTTTTACCGAGCATCACAGTTCTTAAATTATTCAGTGTTTTTTCATCAGCAACAGAGAGTAAGTCAGACAAAGTCCGCTTGCGAAGGTCTTCAATTTTTTCTTGTAAGTTCATTTTTATCCTTTCAACTTATGAAAAATATATATTTGTTATTAAAAAGAGATTTGAGCCAAATTTAATAGAAAATAAAAATACCACAACTCTCATCTCCAAAGGAGCGAAAGCCGCGGTACCATCCTATTTTATCACTTAATTTAATTATTTAATTCACACAAAAGCCTACATTTTAGACTATCACTCTAAATGGTAGATTAAAAATAGCTTTCTTTAGTAAGGTGAACTTCAATTGCAATTCCATATTGTGGCTTTCAGTCGGTGACCACAATTCCCTCAAATTTCATAGACAATCTACTCTTCTTACATCTATGCTTAATTTTATCACTTTCATAAGATTTGTCAACTTTAAGAAAGTGTATTTTTTTATCTTGACAAAACAAAAAACGTATTTTATAATAAATATATATTTAAAACATGTTTATAAAACATGTTTAGAAAGAAGGAATTTAATGAAAACATTTAAAAGCTTAGAAGATTTTGTCGGAACACACTTTATCTATACCTATGATAATGGTTGGGAATATGAACTTTACGTCAAAAACGACCATACCATTGATTACCGTATCCATGGCGGAATGGTCGCTGGCCGCTGGGTCAAAGACCAAGAAGTTTCATTAGTGATGTTAACCGAAGGGATTTATAAAATTACATGGACAGAACCTACTGGTACTGATGTTGCCTTAGATTTTCTTCCAAATGAAGGAAAATTACATGGCATGATTTTCTTCCCGAAATGGGTAGAAGAACACCCAGAAATCACTGTCTGCTTCCAAAATGATTTTATTGACTTAATGCATGAATCTCGCGAAAAATATGAAACTTATCCTAAATATTTAGTCCCAGAATTTGCAAAAATCACTTATGCTGCTGAAGCAGGTAAAGATAATGACGATGTCGTCGCACAAGCTCCTTACAAAGAAATGACAAATGATATTCGTAACGGAAAATACTTTGACCAAAATTATAAAATGATTAAGCATTAATTTTCAAGTCAAAAATAATAAAAAAGAGACAAATAATATTTAATTTGTCTCTTCTTTATTTGAGAAATCAATAGAATACCAGCTTATCAACATTAAATAATTATCAATTTAGATTTCCTTAAATTTCGTTATATATAATAGAATAGACAGTTTTTTAAAAATGAAGTTTAAATTCTACATCAAAAATTTACAATTTACTATTTTTTGTGTATCATGGAAATAAAGGAGAAAAAATATGAGCCATAGAGATAAATTATCTTATATTATACTTGGACTTTTAAAGACCGAACCATTAAGTGGTTATGACCTTAAGAAAAAGTTTGAAAGTGAAGTCGGTGAATTTTGGCAAGCCAACACAGGGCAAATTTATCCTTCACTTAGAGTATTATTAAACGATCAAGCCGTTACTTTTGATGTACACATTGTAGGTGAAAAGTTAGAGAAAAAAACCTATCAAATTACTCCAAAAGGAATCGAACTATTTAACGAGTGGTTAAAACACCCTGTTGACCGCTATCCAATTCAAAAAGATGAATTCATGCTCCGCCTTTATTTTCTTGATGACAAAAATGAAGAAAATCTCCAAAAACTAATTGAAGAAGAAAGTATTGTCCACCAGAAAAAACTGGAATATCTGATTAAACGTCAAAAAGACCTCTTTGGTGAAGATGAAAAAAATAAAAAAAGTGGCCACTATTTGGTTTTAGATTTTGCTATTCAAAGAGAAACTTTTAAAAAAGAATGGTTAGATTCTTTACTTAAAGATTTAAAATAAGAAAAACACTAATATTTTATGAATATTAGTGTTTTTTTATCCTTCAAAAATAATTATTTTATAAACCTTTTTATTTTTAGTTAAGGAAAAAAATTGTTAAAATAAAGTTAGCGCTTACAGAACAAGATTCCGGAATCTTTAAAATCACTATTGTTTAGGAGATATTTATATTTCAGTGAAAAAACGTAGAGAAATTAAGGCTTTTTTGGTAACAGCATCTATAGGAATTGTTGTATTAGGAGGGCAACAAGTCTTAGCAGATGCAGCTAGTGAAATGGTCAATCCAAAAGATAAAGTGCTTGTAGGTTATTGGCACAATTGGAAATCAACAGGAAAAGATGGTTATAAAGGAGGAAGTTCTGCTGACTTCAATCTTTCAAGTACACAAGAAGGCTACAATGTAATTAATGTTTCCTTTATGAAAACACCTGAAGGACAAACCCTTCCCACTTTCAAGCCTTATAACAAAACCGATACTGAATTCAGAGCCGAAATTTCAAAATTAAATGCCGAAGGTAAGAGCGTCTTAATCGCTTTAGGAGGAGCTGACGCTCATATTGAATTAAAGAAAAGTCAGGAAAGTGATTTTGTTAATGAAATCATTCGTCTTGTAGATACTTACGGCTTTGATGGATTAGATATTGATTTAGAGCAGGCTGCAATTGAAGCAGCAGATAATCAAACTGTTATCCCATCCGCTTTAAAAAAAGTTAAAGACCATTATCGAAAAGATGGTAAAAACTTTATGATTACGATGGCTCCAGAATTTCCTTATTTAACAAGTTCAGGAAAATATGCACCATATATCAACAATTTAGATTCGTACTATGATTTCATCAATCCTCAATACTATAATCAAGGAGGAGATGGTTTCTGGGATAGTGATTTAAATATGTGGATTTCTCAATCAAATGACGAAAAAAAAGAAGATTTTCTCTATGGTTTAACTCAACGTCTCGTAACAGGAACAGATGGGTTTATTAAAATCCCAGCCAGTAAATTCGTTATTGGTCTACCATCTAATAATGACGCTGCTGCAACAGGTTATGTGAAAGACCCCAATGCCGTAAAAAATGCATTGAATCGCTTAAAAGCTTCCGGTAACGAAATAAAAGGTTTAATGACTTGGTCAGTAAATTGGGATGCTGGAACCAATTCAAATGGCGAAAAATATAATAATACTTTTGTAAATACATACGCCCCAATGCTCTTTAACAATCAACCGATTGAAGATACTGAAAAACCAACCTTGCCCACAATTTCAATTAGTAATGTGACTGCTTCTACTGCCACGATTCAAGGAAAATCTACAGACAATGTTCGCATTGATCACTATGAAATTAAGATTGGTACTCAATCATTTAAAAGTACTTCCGGCTTACAAGATGTGACTGGATTATCCAAAAAAACTGAATACAATGTTGAAATTGTAGCAGTTGACCCTTCAGGTAATCGTTCTGATACGGCCAGAGCTACATTTATGACACTGGACACATCAGCGGAAAATAATACTTGGCAAAAGGATAAAGTTTATGTTCAAGGTGATCGTGTTACTTTTAATGGAGTAAATTATGAAGCAAAATGGTGGAATACTGGCCAACAACCTGACCAATCAGGAGATTTTGGTCCATGGAAAAAGCTATAAATAGGAGAGGAATAAATTTATGAAAAAACTACTTACTGGTTTATTAGTCGCTGCAGGTCTACTCAGTGTCTCCCTTTTAATTAAAACAGATACTGTATCAGCTCATGGTTATGTTCAATCACCACCAGCCAGAGGCTATCAAGGACAATTAGATTCTCAAAGTTTAGGGTGGACCGCCGCTTTTAACATTTATGGAAATGTTATTAGTAACCCACAATCTTTAGAAGCACCTAAAGGCTTCCCGGTGTCTGGTCCCGCTGATGGTCGGATTGCTTCTGCAAATGGAGGCTTAGGGCAAATAGGCGACTTTGTTCTAGATAATCAAACTAGTACACGATGGAAAAAAACATCTATTAGTACAGGTTCTAACATCTTTACTTGGAAATACACTGCACCTCATAAAACAACTAAGTGGCACTACTATATGACCAAAACAGGTTGGGACCAAAATGCACCTTTAAAACGTTCAGAATTAGAACTTATAGGGACAATCAATCACGATGGGTCTCCTGCAACAAATAATCTCTCACATACGATTAACATTCCAACTGATCGATCTGGATATCACATTGTTTTGGCTGTCTGGGATGTAGCTGATACTTCTAATGCCTTTTATAATGTAATTGATGTCAACGTCAATAATAAAAACTCTAGTTCACAAGTCTTTGGACCCTTCTTGTAAACAAAAAAAGTCAGAGCATGCTCTGGCTTTTTTATTTTGACTTTATACGCCCCAAACTGATTCTAAAACATTAGTTTGTTCACGACCAGGACCTACTGAGAAAGTCGAGATACGTACGCCAACTAGTTCACCAACCCGACGAACATAGTTACGAGCAGCTTCTGGTAACTCTTCTAAAGTTCGGCATGAAGTAATATCTTCAGACCATCCTGGCAATTCTTCATAGATTGGTTTGCAATCTGCTAATTCCTTAAGTGATGCTGGATAATGAGTAATTTGTTCACCATTACTACGTTCGTAAGCAACACAAATTTTTACTGTTTCAAGTCCTGAGAGAACGTCAATTGAATTCAAGCTAAGATTTGTCAAGCCAGAAACACGTTTTGCATGACGCATTACGACTGAGTCAAACCAACCAACACGACGTGGACGTCCTGTTGTTGTTCCATATTCATGTCCTACTTCACGAATTTGATGTCCAACTTCATCAAAAAGTTCTGTTGGGAATGGACCATCACCCACACGTGAAGTATAGGCTTTACAAACACCAACAACTTTTGAAATTTTTGATGGACCCACACCAGAGCCAATCGTTACCCCACCAGCTACTGGGTTTGATGAAGTTACAAATGGGTATGTTCCTTGGTCAATATCAAGCATTACCCCTTGCGCACCTTCAAAAAGGACACGTTTTCCTGCATCAAGGGCATCATTCAAGATAACTGAAGTATCTGTCACATATTTTTTAAGTTGTTGACCGTATTCATAGTATTCTTCAAATATTTCTTCAAATTCGATTGGTTCTGAATCATACATTTTTACAAATTCACGGTTTTTAGCTTCAAGGTTTGTACGTAAACGTTCCTCAAAGATTTCTTTGTCAAGTAAGTCTGCAACACGAATTCCGACACGAGCTGCTTTATCCATATAGGCTGGACCAATCCCTTTAATGGTTGTCCCAATCTTCTTATCGCCTTTGGCTTCTTCTTGAAGGAAGTCTAATTTTTTATGGTAAGGCAAGATAACATGTGCACGGTCTGAAATACGTAAACTCTCTGCAGAAACTCCATTTTCAGCGAGATAAGCGATTTCTTCAATCAGTGATTTTGGGTTAACAACGACACCATTCCCAATAACGGAAATCTTTTCAGGGAAGAAAATTCCTGATGGAATAAGGTGAAGTTTGAACTTTTTGCCGTCGATGACGATGGTATGACCTGCATTGTCTCCCCCTTGATAACGGGCAATAACTTCTGCATTTGAGCTTAGGAAATCTGTAATTTTACCTTTTCCTTCGTCTCCCCATTGCGTTCCGACAACTACTACTGATGGCATAATATTCTCCTTTTGGATAGTTTTGACTATCCACTTTTCTTAAAATATTTTGCACGCTCCAAGTTCGCTTGGCTGGCATTTCTAAAAAACTTCTTCAACTTTTGAACTAATTTATCAAAAGTAAAAGATAAACCATTTCTTGAAAGCTCCTATCGCACTATTTTTTATTTTATCAAAAAACATCAAGATTTACTTAAAAAATCCTGATGCTTTTGATTAAATCTAAATTATCGTTCGGAAATACGGAACTTTTTTAATCTTTAAATTATGTTTTACAAAAAACTGAGAATTTTGGAGACTGTTCCACTTTCTAGTAAAACCATTATTCCAAGTATTATATAAACAAAAGCAAGAATCCAACGACTGTATTTTTCTAAAACGTCATGAAGGTGAGGATTTTTTGCAATTGTTTTTCCAAGAAGCCCTAAAATTAATATGTTTAAGGCAAAAATTATTATTGATAATAGCAAATTATTAGCTGACAGTGTCATAAAAAATGGAGTAAACAAAGCAATATTATCCGCTCCACAACTCGCAAAAGAAATGATAATAACAGTTCCAAGCAAGCTTTTATTTTTCCTTTTTTGTAGCAATTCATCTAATTCTTCATCGTCATCATCATCCCCAAAGAATAAATATTTTATTCCTAGTCCTAAAGGAATCAGGCCCAGTAAGCCTAAAATCCACTCTTCTGGAACAAGTTTTAGGATGACCGCAAAAAATAAACTGACCAATACAAGTGCAAAAGAACCAATTATTTGTCCCAAAGTAATAGATAAATGACTTTTTTTATCAAAACGAACATATAATATTGCTAGTAATATAAGTAAATCTAGGGCTGTTGCCCAGTAGATAACCGTTGAATTTATTATAACTGAAAACATATTAACCATTTTCTAACCTCTCAAAGCTATTGAGGATGAGCTTTTTCATTATTCTACTAAATAAAAAGCTATAAGCAAAGGGTTTAAGATTGACAACTTTAAATGCTTTGAACAATTTCCATGGATATTTATTATTTTTGTTACAACTTGTAAGTTTCGATTCTTTAAATTTTAGAAAACGAATAAAAGACAGGACAATATTCTTCAGTTAAGAGCTAGAAAAATATCCATTATACAATTATTATCACTTATCTGACATTTGAGTTATTAATTTAGTGAAAGAAGCGAGATATTTTTTTCTTCAACTACTTTTAATTGACCATTTTCCAATTTTACAAATACAGCTATGTTGATAATTTGATTCATCACCAAATATAACGGTAGCTTTCTGTCCATCAGCTAAGATGATGATGTCGCCTTTTTTCATGTTCTAAATTCTTTCTATTTTATAAAAATGGATTTTATCCAGTTGGATGATAGATTACATTTATCTTGAGATTATAGTTTGCACCCTAATACAAGTTTTAATATTTTAGCAAAATAAGCTATATTTTTTCGAATTATTAGTGCTAATTGTCTTAGAAAACTTTATTTTCTCAATCATTTATCGGAAATGCATCCATAGATTTTAGAGAACGAGCAACTGGGACAATTCTTTTACTTTTTTGTTGACTTTTAAAACCTAGAGTAATTTCAGAATTATCGTTAGGCAGCTTCTTAGCAATTTTAGAAACTATTTTTTGCAGGACTATAATTTTACTTTGTGCATAAGAATCCCCCATTTGTGAATCTATATTTATATTAAATAGCCTTTTTGAATCTCTTTCTTTTTTTGGATAAACTTCAATCATATCTCCTTTAGAAATATCTGCATTTGTCACATTATGAACGACTTTATAGCTCCATTCATAATTATCAAAAGTAAGCTTCGAATCCCCTTTAACAGCAAGTTCTGATTTTAAATCTGAAATTACTGAATCGTACTTGCTATTTTTATTCTTTGAGCATGACGATAATGTTAATATTACAAGAAAAGTAAGACCCCATAAGATAATTTTTTTCATAACTACTCCTAGTTGTTAAACTCTTATTCCATGTCAATTTGTTTTTTTATTTTGTGATTGAAAAATTATGAATCTTGAGGAAATGTCCAATTTTTAGTGGTTGAATTATAATATGTTCTTGCCTCATTTATTATATTATCAAAAGTAGGAAGTCCTAATCCTCCATTTTCATAATGAGCTTCAGTATAAGCTCTTAAATGTTCAGGGAGTATTTCTTTTACTTTGTTTTCAATCGCTTCTGTACACTGCTTATAATCGCTATCATATTTTTCTTGAAACTGACTGTCACTATAACTTATTTTTGGTTCAGCATACATGGTAATGATATCTCGCAACATTTGTCTATGCCAAGCCTCTTTCTCAAGTTCAATAGATTTATATCCTTCTTCAAGTTTCTCCTGATCTTCTTGTGATAATTTTGATGAATCCTTGTAATCAATTGAAGAACCAGTATCTGTAGACTCCCTTTCTTTTTTGGAAGATTGAGAAGTGCTACTAGCAAAACTTGCTTGTGAACTCTTTGGACTGGGATAGAAAAAGATCGTTAATAAAATTCCTATCGCAAATATTAAAAGACTCACAATAACAGTTCCTAAAACAAGCACTGTTTTTTTATTAGAGTTTGGAACACTAGACTCCTCGCGTACCAAGCCTAGTGAAAGAGCCTTTTCATAGTCTTCTTCATTAGGCTCACGCCCATTTACATTTTTAAAGGATTTCTCCCACTCCTTTTTTCTAATCATTTTCTACTCCAAATTTTCATAATTTATATAAAATCATTCTCTTTTAAACAACATTTTTATGTAGCTTAACAATATCAGTCCCAAAAATTTCTAATTTTTTTTCTCAGGATGGATATTTTGTTTTACAGTATATGAGTCCAATTCAATTTTTATTACTCCAACTCGCTCTAACATTTTTTCTGGCATGGGGTCGTATTCTTTTCCTTTTGCTGCATGCTCCATTAAAAGCTCCAATGCCACCCTCTTTTCGTCCAAATTTTCTATCATTTCTGCTTTTCCAAAACCAATCAAACTTTGATAAGCATAAGAATAAGTTGAAGCATTTTTATTTCCTTCGATTAGCTTATGATGACTATCCATTTCGACAGCAACTAAAGGATTTTTTTCTAGCATTGATACTTTCTTTCCTTCTTTTGCTCCATGAACATATAGTGTTAGTTGATCATTATTATCCCAAGAATAGCCGAAATTTACTGGTACTACATAGGGGTAAATTTCTCCATTTATGGCCAGACGAACGACTTGTACTTCTTCAACCAGTTCTTTAATTAGCTCAATATCTGTAACCTGTCTTTTAGCTCTTCTCATATCCATTGTTATTATCCTTTACTTCTGTATTTGTTCAATTAATTTATATTAAATTTTTACATATGATTATTTTAAAATACCATTCTCAGGGTTTACTTATCCAACGAATCCATTCGGGCAAAGCTTCTTTTTTAGGCTTGTAACCTTTCTTAAACAACGTATAAAAATATTCTTTATTAAGACGTTCAAATATATCTAAAAATGATTCATCTACATTTTCATTTTTACGAACTGCATTGATAAAAGCAGTTAAAATAATTGCTATGAATAATCCTATATAAATTAATATAAAAAAGCAATAAATATTAATATTGGTCCAAGTGGTACAGTTCGCATAATTCACATTCTTTCTTTTAATAATTGGTTTCAGGATACATAAATTTACAAATACAAATAATTTTTATAGTTTATTATCAAAACACCAGTTAAATTTAATGGTCCAAGTTCCATTTTACAATCTCACTAACCAAGCGTTTGAGTTCATTGGTTTCAACATCATAAGGAACTTTTATGGTCCCTTTACTGCATTCATATTGTTCTTTAAGAGACGCACTATTATTTTCAATGAAGTTTGGTTTGGGATAAATTCCTATGTGCTTTTTTTGAGGACTTGCATAAATAAGGACATTCTTATCCTTAAACCATGCAGGCATTCCGGAGGAAATACGTTCTTGTGCTTCAGGAAAGACCAATTTTACAGTTTCTCTGACAATGTTCATTAACTCATCATTTTTAAAATAATCTTCAAATTCCATAGCAGGCCTCTCTCATCTTCATTATCATTTTTTTGTTGTTTTTAGTAATAATATGTTCAAAAAATTTATTTACTGCTATTAGTTTATCAAAATCCTTTATTCTTAACAAACACTTTTAAGCTTTCTCAAACATCAAAGGAAAATCTGAGGTTTTTTCTTGCTTTTATATCATTTATTGATTGACAATTTTTGTGCTCTATTGAGGTCAGTTGGGGTCTTGTGGTACAATAGACTCATGGATAAAATTATCAAATCAATCTCAAAAAATGGGCATTTCAGAGCTTTTGCTTTGGATTCAACCCTAACTGTGAAAGAAGCACAGGAACGCCATCAAACATGGCCAACTTCGACGGTTGCCTTAGGTCGTACATTGATTGCTGGACAAATTTTAGGAGCTAATGAAAAAGGTGATACTAAAATTACAGTTAAAGTTCTGGGTGATGGAACAATGGGGCCAATCATCGCAGTCGCTGACAGCCGCGGCCATGTCAAAGGTTATGTCAAAAATCGTGAACTCGACTATAAAAAAGCTTCAACTGGTGAAGTGTTAGTTGCTCCTTTTGTTGGTAATGGCTTTTTAGTTGTGGTCAAAGACATGGGACTTAAACAACCTTATAGTGGTCAAGTTGATTTAATTACTGGTGAAATTGGCGAAGACTTAGCTTGGTATTTTTTAAGTTCAGAACAAACTCCTTCTTCTGTTGGTGTGAATGTTTTGCTTAATGAAGACTCAGATACAGTCAAAATTGCTGGTGGATTTATGTTGCAAGCTTTGCCAGATGCTACTGACGAAGAAATTACCGAAATTGAACATAATATTAAAAGTATGCCTTCAATTGCAACAATGCTGACCAGTGAAGAACCATTAAAAACGATGTTAGACAATATTTATGGCGATATGGAATACAAAAATCTTGGCGAATTTCCTTTGGAATTCAAATGTGATTGTAGTAAGGAACGTTTCCTTGAAGGCATTAAATCTTTAGGAAGAGAACCAATTGAGGAAATGATAGCCGAGGATCACGGTGCTGAAATTATTTGTCAATTCTGTGAAAACAAATATGAGTATTCTGAAGATGAATTAAAAGCACTCCTTAAGTAAAATAACTAATTATTTTACTGACAGAAATTCTGTCAGTAAATAGAATTGAGAAAAATGACTGTAAAATTTTTTATTGCTTCTACATTAGACGGCTATATTGCCACCAAAGAAGAAAGTCTCCAATGGCTTTTTGATGTTGAGGGTGAGGGTGATAACGGCTATGGTGCTTTTTATAGTGATATTGATACAATCATTATGGGTAAAAAGACTTATGATTGGTTAGAAAAAGAGCAAGCCGGTCAGTGGCCTTATTCTGACAAAACTTCTTATATTTTAACTCATCAAGAAATTTCTTCTACTGACAATATCGTTTTTATTGACAAAGAAAAACTGACAGAGCTGTCAGTAAATTTTGCGGATACTGACAAAAATATCTGGGTTGTTGGCGGCGGAGAAGTCATCAAACTTTTTCTTGAAAATCATTGGGTTGATGAATTACAAGTTACCATTGCCCCAGTTTTACTAGGAGACGGAATTTCACTTTTTCCGTCAGGAAATTACAAAGAGAAACTTCAACTGATTGACACAAAAACCTACGGACAATTTGTTGAATTACATTATTTAGTAAAAAAATAGATACTGACGATTTTGTCAGTATTTTTTGTCAGTAAAACTTACTGACAGAATTCACCGACAGAGCTGTCAGTAACTTTTTAAGCCTTAAAACCTTGTGAAATCTCAAAAAATTGCTATAATATTCTTTATGACTATGGACAAAATTTACAACGAATCGTGGAAAATTGGCGATATCGAAATAAAAAATAAAATTGTGTTAGCACCAATGGCCGGAATTACGAATAAAGCTTTTCTGACTACTGCTAAAGAATTTGGAGCTGGACTTGTTGTAACTGAAATGATTTCTGATAAAGGAATTGAACATCGCAACAAAAAAACTTTGGAAATGATGGATTTTGAAGGGGTCCCTCATCCACTCTCAATGCAAATTTTTGGGGGTGAAGTAGATACTCTGGTTGAAGCAGCCAAATTTGTTGAAGCAAATACTGTTGCTGATATTATTGATATCAATATGGGTTGCCCAGTACCCAAAGTAACTAAAAACGAAGCCGGTTCTCGTCTTTTGCTTGATCCTGATAAAGTTTATGATGTGGTCTCTGCTGTTTCTAAAGCTATTTCAAGACCACTAACAGTGAAAATCCGAATTGGTTGGGATGACGACCACCTTTTTGCAGTTGAAAATGCTAAAGCAATTGAAGCGGGAGGCGGAGCGGCTGTTTCTATGCATGCACGAACCAAAGCACAAGCTTATACAGGAAATGCTCAAGAAAATTGGCACTGGCTCAAAAAATTGACCGAAAATGTCAATATTCCGGTCATCGGAAATGGCGATGTCAAGACTCCTGAAGACGCGAAACGCATGATTGATGAAACAGGCGTCACTGCGGTCATGATGGGAAGAGCAGCCCTTGGAAACCCTTGGATTCTTCATCGTACCGAGCATTATCTACGAACAGGTGAACTATTGCCTGAACCAACAGTTGCGGAAAAAATGGAAATTGCAAAACTTCACTTGGCACGTCTCGTCGAATTAAAAGGTGATAATCTTGCTAGCCGAGAATTTCGTCAGCACGCAGCATATTACCTAAAAGGAGCTTCTCGTGCAGCAAAAGTAAAAGTTGCTGTCAATCAAGCAGAATCACAAGCAGAAATTATCACTATTCTCGATAATTTTGTGAATGGAATCAAATAAAACGATATGAAATCTGGAAATTTCCAGGTTTTTTAGTTATAATAAATATAGAAATAAATATTCACACAATTCCGAAAATAGAAAGGGTTTTCTATATGCGTACTACAAAAGCCACTGAAGAAATCGAAAAAGCTATTATTCACCTGAAGAAAGCAAAACGAGAAATTAGTAATTATACTTTTGAATACAATGTTCAAAACTTGATTCAGTTAGATAAGACAATTAAGCAGTTGGAAAATATCAAAACTGGAATCAATGCAGATAGTTTTTCTGTTGAAGGAGTCAAATCTACTGGTGAAATTGAAGGCGCACGTCTTTCAAGATAATTAATTTCACTGACAAAAATAAAAAATAGCTCTCTTGAGCTATTTTTTTCCTTTTTTAGCCACTTTATAACGACTGCGTGGATAAGTGAAATCACCAATGACTTCATGAACATTTATAATTGATGTGAAAGCATTCGGGTCAAGAATAGACAAAATTTGTTTTACTTCTTGAATTTCTCCAGGGTTTAAAACAACATATAAAATTTCTTTAGAATTTCCTGAATAAGCCCCTTCTCCATGTAAATAAGTCGCGCTACGACCGATTTCTTCAATAATTGCTTTAGCAATTTCAGCATGATTATTCGTGATAATAAGCATTCCTCGAACCGTATAACCACCAGATTGAACCACATTAATTACTTGTGCTGCCACAAAACTTGCAATCAAAGTGTACATCATATGGCGTAAATCAATATAGCTTAATGAAAGTAACATCACACAAGCATCAAAGATAAAGAAAGTTCGTCCAACAGCAACCCCAGCCTTAATCTGCAAAAGCTTGGCAATAATATCGGCCCCACCAGTCGTTCCACCAAAACGGAAAACTAAACCAATTCCTGTTCCGGCAAATACACCAGCGAGCAAGGCAGCGATTAAATAATCATGTCCAACATTAATTGCGACTGGAATCCGTTGGAAAATCCACATCCAGATTGAAAGACTCACGATTCCCCAAATTGTATAAACAAAAGTTCGGCGCCCAAGAAAGCGATAGCCAAGAATTAAAAGTGGAATATTTAAGATAAGCTGGGTGTAGGAAGGGTCAATATTCAATAAAGCATAACCAATCAATGAAAGCCCAGCGACTCCACCTTCAGCCAAGTGGTTCCCCATGTTGAACTCAACAAAACCAAAGGCATAGATTGCTGTACCAATTGTAACAGCAAGAAGTTGCAAAAAATGCACCTTAGATAATTTTTTCATAATATTCCTCAAAAATTTCGATGAAATATCCTTGCCGAGGGCAAGGATGTTTAAATCTATTGTAGTTTAAATTTAGAATTTAGTCAACTTTTGAAAACTTCTCCCTTTTTAACTTAAGTATCTTAAAAAAAATAGCCCAATGAGCTATTTTATTTTTTTAAATCTTTAAATCTACCCCGTTTAGGAGCGAAATCTCCCACAACTTCATGAACATTGATGACTGAAGCGAAGGCATTCGGGTCAATTACCGATAGAATTTGTTTTACTTCTTGTATTTCACTTGGGTTAAGAACAACGTAAAGCACTTCTTTTTCAGTTCCTGAATAGGCTCCTTCACCGTGTAAATATGTTGCGCTTCGACCAATTTCTTCAATAATTGTTTTAGCAACTTCTACATGATGATTTGTGATAATAAGCATTCCCCGAACTGTATAACCACCATTTTGAATCAAATTAATCATTTGCATTGAAATAAAACTGGCAATCAAAGTATACATCATATGTTTAAGGTCAACATAACTTAAAGATAGAGCCAAGATACAAGAGTCAAAGATAAAAAGCATTCGCCCAACAGGAATTCCTTTTTTTATTTGAAATAACTTAGCAAGAATATCTGTCCCACCTGTTGTTCCACCAAAGCGAAAGACTAATCCGATTCCTGAACCTGAAAAGACTCCGGCGAGTAAAGCGGCTATTAGAGTATCATTTCCAATATTAATTGTAAAACTGACCCTTTGGAAAATCCAAATCCAAACAGCTAAACTCACAATTCCCCAAATTGTATAAATAAAGGTTCTTCTTCCTAAAAAACGATAACCTATCATCAGAAGAGGAATGTTGATTAAAAGTTGAACATAAGAAGGGTCAATATGCCATAAAGCATAAGAAATCAAAGAAAGTCCGGCGACCCCTCCTTGAGCTAAGTGATTCGCCATATTAAAGGCGACAAAGCCAAAAGCATAAATTCCAGTACCAATTGCGATGGCAAGCAAGTACAAAAAATGTACTCGTGCAAATCTTTTCATTTTATTTCCTCCTTTATTTTTTTAGATAATAAGGGGAGAAAGTCCTCCTTTTGGCTTTCTCCCTTTTATCTTTCTTTTTTCAATGTAAAACCTAAGCAGTTAATCTTCTACTTCTGCAAATTTTCCAAGCACTCGAACATTCTCCGATATTGATACAAAAGCATGTTCGTCATATTTTTGAATAATATCCTTGAATTCCTGATATTCATACATTGTAATGACAGTCATGAGGACGGTCTGACTGGTATGTGTATAGCCACCTTCCGCGTCATGTAAAATGGTTACTCCATGTTTAAAACGATTCACTAATTTCTTTGTCAGTAATTCTGGATTTTTAGTTACAATCATTACTTGAAGACGTTTTTGTCTTGTAAAGATTGCATCTTGTACACGAGAGTTAACGAAAATAGCAATTAAACTATAGAGCATGTATTCCCAGCCAAAAAGAACTCCGGCTGTAAAAATAATCACACCATTGACCAGAAATGCCAAAGTTCCAACACTTCTTCCTGTTTTCTTACGCATATAGAGGCTGACGATATCAGTCCCTCCAGAAGAAATCCCAGATTTCATTGCATTCCCAACACCAAATCCCATAATTGCCCCACCAAAGACAGCATTAATAACTGGCTCATGAGTTAAGGGCGTCACTGGAATAAAATGGATGAAAACTGAACTCATAACAACTGTAATCACTGTATAAACGGTGAACTGTTTGCCTATTCCTCGCCAAGCAAGAATGAAAAGTGGCGCGTTTACTAATATCAAAGAAGCAGAAATAGGTAAGATATTATGACCACTTATTCTGGCTACTAATTCAGTAACAACCTGAGCTGCACCCGTCGCACCAGAAGCATACACATGTCCTGGCTGATAGAAAAAGTTCAATGCGAATGATGAGAAGACAGCATAAACAACTGCTGCCGAAAATTTATTTGCCATTTTTTCAGCGCCAATAGATTTTAAAACTTGATAAAGTCCAATTCTATCTAGAAGGGCGCCGAGAATTTTATTGATCTTTGTTTGCAAGTTTAATACTCAATTCTTCCAGTTGTTTTTCAGCAACTATGGATGGAGCCTGTGTCATTGGGTCAGAGGCTTTGTTATTTTTAGGGAAAGCAATTACTTCACGGATATTGTCTTTTCCAGCAAGCAACATTACGAAACGGTCAAGACCGAGTGCCAAACCGCCATGTGGTGGGAAACCATAATCAAGTGCTTCAAGCAAGAAACCAAATTGTTCGTTTGCATCTTCTAATTTAAAGCCAAGAGCGCTCAACATTTCTTCTTGAAGTTGGCGGGTATTAATTCTTAATGACCCTCCACCAAGTTCATAACCATTTAAAACAATATCATAAGCATGGGCACGAACTTTTTTCAAATCAGAATCTTTGCTATGTCCGTCAGCAGATAAAAAGGCTTGTGTTTCTTTCGTTGGTAAAGTAAACGGATGATGAGCAGACATATAACGTTCTTCTTCATCTGACCACTCAAACATAGGCCAATCAATGACCCAAAGGAAATTGAACTGACGGAAATCAATCAATCCTTGTTGTTTACCAATCGTTAAACGAAGCGCACCAAGAGCTGAATTTGCTACATCAAGACTGTCAGCAACGAAGAGTACCAAGTCATTATCAGTCAATTTCAATTCATTAACAAAGCTGTCAGTAGATTCTGCTAAGAATTTAGAAACGCCACCAGCAAATTCACCTTTTTCAAATTTAACCCATGCAAGGCCTTTGGCCCCATTTTGTTTGGCTTGTTCTGTCAATTTATCAATTGACTTACGAGAATATTTGTCAGCAGCATCTTTGACAACAATCGCTTTAACAACTTCTGCTTCTTGGAAAACTTTGAAATCAATTGTTTTAGCAAGTGCTGACAAGTCTGTCAGTAACAATTCAAAACGAGTATCAGGTTTGTCAGAACCATAAAAGTTCATGGCATCATCATATTTCATACGTGGGAAAGGTAAAGTGACATCAATTCCTTTCACATCTTTCATGACTTTAGCAATTAACTCTTCTGTCAAATCTTGAATCTCTTCTTCTGACAAAAATGATGTTTCTAAATCGACTTGTGTGAATTCTGGCTGACGGTCACCACGTAAATCTTCATCACGGAAACATTTAACAATTTGATAATAACGATCAAGTCCAGCAGTCATTAAAAGCTGTTTCATTAATTGTGGTGATTGTGGAAGAGCATAAAATTCACCTTTATTAACCCGAGATGGAACAAGATAATCACGCGCCCCTTCTGGTGTTGATTTATTTAAAAATGGTGTTTCAACATCAATGAATCCTGCTCCATCCAAATATTCACGAATTGAACGAGTCGTCGCATGACGCATTGTGATATTTTTAAGCATTTCTGGACGACGTAAATCAAGGTAACGATATTTCAAACGAGTATCATCAAGAACTTCAACATCATCTTTAATTTCAAAAGGTGTTGTTTTAGAAGTAGACAAAATTTCAATGGCAGTCGCTTCAATTTCAATACCACCAGTTTTAATTTTGTCATTCTTGCTTGCGCGCTCAACGACTTTACCTGTCACTTCAAGAACAAATTCATTGCGTGCTTTATCAGCTGCTTCTGCCACATCAGCCGCTGCTGTTTCAGGATTGACAACGATTTGGACAATCCCTTCTCGGTCACGTAAATCAATGAAAATTAATCCACCAAGATTACGACGTTTGGCTACCCAGCCTTTAACCGTAACCGTTTGATTTAAGTATTCTTCTGTAATATTTCCCGCGTAATTTGTACGTTTCATATAAATGTAAATTTTACTCTTCTAGTACACAAAGTAAAATTTTACTCCTCTTTCTTTTTATTATCTATAGTTTTGTTTTTCAGGTATGACACCACGAACACCACCGGTTGGATTCTTTACATCTCCCTGATGCCGCGGTATTAGATGAACATGACAATGAAAAACAGTTTGTCCAGCTGCTTTACCAACATTAATGCCAATATTGTAGGCCTCGGCATGAAATTTCTCAGTTAAATTATCTTTTGATAAGTCTAAAAGTTCTTCAATTGCTTTTCTTTCAGCTTTGGTCATCTCAAAATATGAAGACACATGTCTTTTAGGCGTAATCAACATATGACCTTCACTGACTGGATAGGCATCATAAAATGCCTGTGCCAATTCATTTTCAAAGATTGTATCTTTCATCTGACAAAATGGACAATCCGTCATCAATTCACCCCTGCTTTAAGTCACTTAAAGTTCTTCATCCGCATAAATCTCTTCAAAAATCGGTGCAAATGATTCGTGAACAGCTTTAAGTGTTGTTTCTACTTGTTTACGTGTTTGATTATGTTTCACTTTGATTTGACCTGTGCGAATCTCATCTTCTCCAAGTGTAATAATCAACTCAGCACCCAATTTTTCAGCCGTTTTAAATTGCGCTCCTAGTTTTCGATTTGAGAAATCACGTTCGACTTTAAAGGCCTGTTCACGTAGGCTTTCAGCTAATTTTGTTGCTTCAAGATTTGCTTTTTCGCCCATTACAGCAATATAAACATCCAAAGTTTCTTCAGGAATGAAATTAATTTCTTGTTTTTGAGCAATCATCAAAAGTCTTTCAATTCCTAAACCAAAACCAAAGGCAGGAGTTGCTGGTCCGTCGAAATATTCAACTAACCCATCATAACGTCCACCACCACATACGGTCAAATCTTTGCCATCAAAATCAACAATAAATTCAAAAATTGTATCATTATAATAATCCAAACCACGAACCATATTTGGGTCAATAGTGTACTCAATATGTAAAGCTTCAAGTAAGGCTTTCACTTCTTCAAAATAAGCCTTTGAAGCTTCATTGAGATAATCTAAAATAGCTGGAGCATTTTTAACAATTGCGATGTCTTCTGCTTCTTTACTATCCAAAACGCGTAAAGGATTTTCATTGAGACGACGACGGCTATCTTCTGAAAGTTGATTCTCAAAAGGAGTCAAATAATCAATCAATGCTTGACGGTAAGCCATGCGACTTTCCATATCTCCAAGTGTATTTAGAGCTAGTTTAAGACCAGTAATTCCTAACTGGCGGAAAAGTGTGTCAGCCATTGCAATAATTTCTACATCAACTGCTGGATTTTTCACTCCTAAACACTCTACACCAAATTGATGAAATTGACGTAAACGTCCTGATTGTGGACGTTCATAACGAAACATTGGTGCGTCATACCATAGCTTCACTGGTTTTACTACTTCAGGGGCATAGAGTTTATTCTCAATATAAGCCCGAACAGCTGAGGCAGTTCCTTCTGGACGAAGCGCAATATGACGTCCCCCTTTATCCTCAAAATCATACATTTCTTTGGTAACAATATCACTTGTTTCACCTGTTGCACGACTAAAAAGTTCATAGCTTTCAAACATTGGTGTCCGAATTTCTTTGAAATTATAATCATTGAAAACGCCACGAGCAATTTCTTCGATGTACTGCCATTTTGCAGTTTCAGCAGGCAGTAAATCTGCTGTTCCTTTTGGTTTTTGAAGTTTCATTTTTTTCCTTTCGGTTAACTGGGAGTAAAAATCTTTATGATTATTCATTGGGTTTGAACATTCATTTCAAAGATACCGTTTACATAAGAAAGCACCCCAAAGCTTCTCGCTCTAGGGTGCATCATTGCACGGTACCACCTAAATTTGCTCCTAGAAAATCAGAGCCTCAGATTGATTATAACGTTATCACCGATAAACACTGTCACAAACCCTATGAGCTTTCACCAACACTCACTCTCTTTTCTATTATTGTAACGCAAAAAGTGAGCCAAAGCAAGCAACTTTTGTAGGATTTAGAAAATATTTTAACTTCTATGATTCTTCTAAATTAAGAACATGGCGATTATAATATTTTTGAGCAAAATCACGACTAATAGGAACTTCTAAAAAGTCAAATAAAGCAATCACTCTAATCATTTCTTTTTGACCTTCTATTTTTCCATTCCTATAATCTAAATAAGCCCAAGCAAAGCGATAAAGTCCTTGGACATGTGTATCAAGTGCTTCTGCCTAGTGATGAACCATTGATAATAAGTCACTTGCTTTTTGGGTTTCCCCTCTACTTATGAGTGTCATAGCACATCGCCTGGCAGTCTGTACAATACGACGTCGATAAATTAATTTTCCTTTATATTCTTTCTCATGTAAATTAATATCTGATATTATTGCATAAACTAAAGAGTAAGGGAGTTGCCAAGCATTTAAAGCCAAAATTCCTAAACTATATTCAAGCCAAAGCTCGATTCCAAATAAAAAATCACTAATTTCTGTTACTTCTTCTTTATTTAATATTTGATGACAAGCTTTAGCAGTTAATTCTAAGAAACGGTAATCAGTGTATTGTCTGGTCAATCTTTCTTGCGAATGCAATTCAAGCCACTCATTGTTATAGTTCAAAGTTTCAAAATTTTCTTCAAGTATCTTAACTTTTATTTCTTGATTATTCGCATATTTGTGTGCTTCATTTTGAATCATTTCTGCTTCCGCAAATTCTTCTCTTAACTGTATCCTATCCAATCAATTAATATAATGAACAAAATAATCATCCTTACTTTCATTTTGCTTTTGGATAAAGATTGGGGTCAATAATGTTTTCGTTGACAGCTTTATCATAAAGACCTCCAACATCCGTGAATTCATCAGCATTAACGATTAGTCCTGTAAACAGAACCAGTCCCAGTAGTAGTGCGATGAGGCCTCCAATTTTAAATTTTTTCATTTGTTTTTTCCTTTTTAGGCTCAGGGTGCAAGACTTTTTTTGTAATAATATTTTCTGTTCATTTGTGCAAAAATCTCCTTTCTATTGTGAACTACAAGTGTTTCAAATTAGCATTATATTCTTTCTAAAATCATTATAACAGCTGATTTTTCGACTTCTTTTATTCGTCCCATTTCTGGCACTCCAAATAAAAAAACCAAGTATTTCTACTTGAATTTTTTTATTTTCTATTTGGAAATGATTAATCAGCATTTCTAAAAACTTGCATATTTTTAGCAAAATAGTCATAGCCACTATAAATGGTAAAGAAGACACAAACATAAAAGAGGATTGTTCCTATATACAAGGGATTTCCAATGAAAAGGAAAATAACGCTCAACATTTGTGTGGCAGTTTTGATTTTACCAGGCATTGCAGCCGCCATAACAACTCCACCTTGTTCAACGAGTAAGAGGCGCAATCCTGTAACCGCAAGCTCACGGCAAATAATAATCGCAACAGCCCACATTGGAACAACATGAAGTCCAACTAGAACAACAAAGGCAACCATATTGAGCATTTTATCGGCCAAAGGGTCCGCAAATTTACCAAAATTGCTGACAACGTGCCATTTACGGGCGAGATATCCATCAAGCCAGTCAGTAAATGAGGCTACGGCAAATACAATTGCTGCGATGACCCACATCACTGAACTATGGTCTTGTGAAACAAAACCATTAAAATGTGCACCTTCTGGTAAATAAAATAAAATCACAAAGATTGGAATCATAAAAATCCTTGCCATTGTCAATTGATTGGGTAATTTCTCTTTCATAGTTCTCCTTTTGCAGCTTAAAATAAGCCTCAACTTTTATTTATTGAGCAGCTGAATTGCTTGTCGTTCGATTAATTTGTAAAGTAATTTTATTTGGTCCAGTTGTGGTTAGTGATGATAAATCAAGAGCTTTTCCATTAACCGTAATGGTAAGCCCTTGAACACTTCCAAGTGTAATTACTGAATTTTCTGCGCCTGTTGTCACTAAAGCAGACAGACTATTTGCTCCATCAGATAATGTTTGACCAGTTGCTGGAACATTGGAATTCGTCATGCCAACCCAAATTGTTCGTCCTGCTGCAACTGAAAAATCAACTTTTATAGGGTCAGAAATATTAGAAATTGTGGCAATCATTGCCGAACTTGAGCCTGAGATAGCAATTGTTGGTTCAGGTGTACTACTACTTGCTTGTGTACTACTTTCTGATGGTTTTGTAGAGCTTGTAGAAGACTTAGAAGTACTAACTTCACTCTTTGAATAAGAATAATCATTGGTTATTAAATCTGGTGTTTCTGGTTTATTCATAATTACCGCTGCAAAAACACCTACTACAATTAATAATGCCGCTGCTGATAAAGAAATAATTGGTACATAATGACGCCATGTTTTTGGCACTTCTTCCTCAGGTTCTACTCGCTCACTCGGTTTCACAAAATGATAATTTTCTAGGATATCCTCTTTATCCTCAACTGTGATTCCTTTGCCTTCATCATAGGCTTGAATAATTCTATCTGCATTCAACCCCAATTTTTCTGCATATTGTTTGAGGTAAGCTTTAATGTAAAAGTCACCCGGTAGGGCTTTATAGTCATCTGTCTCCAGTGCTACGATATATAATTTTTGTACTTGAGTTAATTGTTCTGCTTCAGAAAGATCAAGTCCAAGCGATGTCCGCTTTTCTTTTAAGACTTGTCCGATTGTTTTGATTGTCAACATATCCTCCCTTCATTTTTGTACTGCACATCGATTGTTAATTATCACTGTTCTTTGTTTATTTTGGAGATTTTTACTATCTCGCCTTAGAAATTGCGCTGACAAAGTTTCACTGAAACTTTGAGCGACTTTTATTTTACTGACAGAAAGATTTTAATAGGCTTAATTTCTGTCAAAGGATAGCCGTTGGGACTTTAGTCCCTTGCGGATATGCTTAAATTTCTGTCAGTAGATTTTTAGCTTTTCTGTCTTACTGACAGAAGGATTTATTTAGGTAAAATTGTAAATTCTAATTTTTTCATCTCAGAAATAAATCGGTCAGCAAATTTTTCAATTTCTGACAGACTTAATTCTTTCAAAATTTCAGGGAAATCAAAGAAAGTTAAGTCACCATAAATTTCTGATGAAAATTGATTAGCAATATATTCAAGCGAATTTAATGAACTAAAATAATCTCCCAACATTTCTCTTTTGAGTAAGTCGAGATGCTCCTCACTAAAATCTCTATCTATTTTATAACTTTTTATGGCTTCTTGCAAAGTTTGACCTAAAATTTGCGGATTTTCTGTGTCAGCAGTCAACACTGCAAAATGAAATCTCTTGTCCAAATCGAAGGAGAAACCAAAGGAATCGTCGATTAGGCCTGAATTATAAAGCTCTTCATAGCGCTGACTGGTTCTACCAAAAAGCAAATCGAGAAAAAGTTGATTGGCTAATTTATATTTAAATAGGGTCTTTGAGTCACTTGAAAGTTGGTCTTCACCGCGCAGACCCAAAGCAAATTTTGGCATGGCGACTTCAAGTTCCAAACTCTCTCCCGAAATTGGTTCGCTCGCTTTAATTTCTTTTCTTTGAATTTCTGCTAAATCAGCAAAGTCTTTTCTAGCTTGATTACTTCTTACAAAGTCTGACATCATCTCAATATCAAAAGGACCTGTTAGGAACAAATTCATATTTTTAGGATGATAAAAAACTTCATAATTTTTATACAAATCATCTGCCGTAATGGCATTAATTGTCGCCGGTGTCCCAGCAATATCAGCTGCTAAAGGAGAATCAGGGTACATTTTTTCCAAAAGCCCTGCAAAAAGACGCCAATCGCTGTCATCTTGATACATTTGGATTTCTTGTTGAATAATTCCTTGTTCCTTTTCAACATTTTCTTTTGTAAAATAAGGTTTTTGGACAAAATCAAGTAAAAGTTCTGTACATTCATAAGAATTTTCACGAGTAGAAAAAAGGTATGAAGTCCTTGAAAAACTTGTAAAAGCATTAGTTTGAGCCCCCAAAGCTCCAAACTTATACATGACATCACCCTCTTCTTTTTCAAAAAGTTTATGCTCTAAGAAATGGGCGATTCCTTCTGGAAAAGTCTGAAATTCACTTTCTCCCAATGGGACAAAACTTGTATCAAGTGAACCAAAATTTGTAGTGAACAAGCCGTAAGTTCGATTGTAATCTGCTTTTGGAAGATAATAAACTGTCAAGCCATTAGGCAAAATATCTGTAAATAATCTCTCACCTATTTTCTCATAAAACTTACTTTTCAAGGCTGACCTCCATTTTTTCCTGATTCACAGTAAATCCTTTCATAAAGTATTCTGCCTGCAGATTTAATGATTTTGCAACGCTAATCAAATCGGCTTTTGAAACAGATTCGAGGGCATTTAAAAATTCAGACATCGGTAAAAATTTATCTGGAATAAGTGCTTTTACATACTCTAACTCAATTGTGTTTGACGGCGAATCCTGCCCCACAAAATAAGCATTTCGTAACATTGTTTTGGTTTGCTCAACTTCTAATTCTGTAAAATCTCCTGATTTTATGGCTTCTAATTGTTCAAAGATTAAACTTTTGGCTTCTTCATAATTTTCAACGTCAATTCCAGCTGCAATTTTTAGAAAACCTGTGAAAGAATCAAAAGTTGAAGAAATTGAATAGGCTAAACTTGCTTTTTCCCGAACATTGGTAAAGAGTTTTGAATGAGCAAAACCTCCCAAAAGTCCATTCATCACTTGCAAAGCAAGGTAGTTTTTGTCTCCATAAGCAATTGGCATTTGATAAGCGAATTGCAAAATAGATTGAGCAACCTCTTTTTCATCTGTCACTACTGAGCTTTCTGTCAGTGATTGTTGATAAAAAATTTCTTTACTGACAGCTCTGTCAGTAAAATTGAAGTCTGAGAATCGTTCAATCATTCGTTTTTCATCTACATCACCTAAGACAAAGATATCAATGGCATTGTCTGTCAGCATTTTTTGATAATATTCAAAAACGGCTTTTGGATTTTCTTTGGCAATCAATTCGCTCGTTCCAACACTTGGTAATGCTTGATTCTCATCTTCAAAGAATAAATTAGCCAACTGACGGCTGGCATAATAAGAACGGTCATCATTCATTGAGGCCAAATAATGCAATAAATTTCTTTGCTCTCTTTTGAAAATTTCGGGATTGAATTGACCATTAGCAGCATCGGGTTGAAAAATTGCAATTTTCAAGAAATCGACTGCTGCTCCCAAAGTATCAAAATCAACAAGTTTAGGATTTACGATACTCATATTAAGAGAAAGTAAATGTTGTTTCCCTTTTTTAGCCACTCCTGTCGTAAACGAAGCACCATACATTTCAGATAATTTGCGACTAAAATCTTTTCCAGTTTGATAAACCGCATTAGTGCTTTCGAGCATATTAGAAATAAGGACACGTTTCCCAAGGGTGTCAGCTGACATTTCTTCACGAAAACGAACCATTAGTCTTACTGTTTTAAATTTGCTTTCTTTAATGAGATGAAGCATCACTCCATCTGCCATTTTAATTTCTGTCAATTGACTATCACTTTCCTATTTTATCAAGCTTTTTCTAGTTATTAAGGCAACCTTTATTATACCAAAAACTGAAGCAATTTTGTGAGATTTCCTAACGAAAATGACGAATAATTTTTATCTTAAAGCTTCCTTATTTTATTCAATAAATTTCTAAATTTCCAATGAACTAAATTTCAGATTTATGTTAAAATAAGACTATGAAAAAATACATTTTATTTGAAGAATATATCACACTCGGACAAGTTTTGAAAGAACTTGGATTAATTTCAACAGGAGGTCAAGCAAAAATTTTCCTTGCTGAAAACGAAGGAAATATTTTCTATAATGGCGAAGCTGAAAATCGTCGTGGCAAAAAACTCCGTGACGGAGATTTATTAGAATTTCCAACTTTTGATTTAAAAGTTACTTTTGAGCAAGCTGACGCCGATGCGATTAAAGAACATGAAGCAGAAAAAGCTGAAGAAGCGCGTGTTAAAGCTATTGTGAAAAAAATGAACGCGGAAAACAAGACGACAAAACCAGCTAAAAAAGCTCCGCCACGCTTTCCTGGTAGAAAATAATGAAACTCAAAGCAATTGAACTCAAAAATTTTCGTAATTATGAGGAATTAAAACTTGATTTTCATCCTAATCTCAATATTTTTTTAGGACAAAATGCTCAAGGGAAAACAAATATTCTTGAGGCGATTCATTTTTTAGCACTCACTCGTAGTCACAGAACCAGTCACGATAAAGAGCTCATTTCTTGGTCGCAACAAGAAATGAAGGTCTCAGGAGTCGTTGAAAAAGCTCATGCAACTATTCCACTTGAAGTTCAATTAAGTCCCAAAGGGAGAATTGCTAAAGCCAATCATCTCAAAGAAAATCGCTTAGCCGACTACATTGGTCAACTAAAAATCTTGATGTTTGCACCTGAAAATTTGGAATTGGTCAAAGGTTCTCCTGCTACCCGCAGAAAATTTATGGATATTGAACTGGGACAAATCCATGCGGTTTACCTTTATGATTCCATGCGATATAATCGTGCGTTAAAAGAACGGAATGCTTATTTAAAATTTGATAAAGACAAAATTGATAAAAATTTTTTAAGTGTTCTTGACGGACAATTAGCTGAACATGGTAATAAAATCATGCTTGAGCGGCAAAATTTTGTTGATAAACTTGAAGTTCATGCAAAAAAAATCCATGAGCAACTTACTCATGGTAAAGAAAATTTAAAAATCATTTATAATCAAAATGTGAAAACTGACTTTTCAAAAGAATTATTGAGCAGACAAGACCATGATATTTTTAGGCATCAAACATCGGTTGGCCCTCATCGTGACGATTTACAATTTTTTATCAATGAGATTAATGTTGCTGATTTTGGTAGTCAAGGACAACAACGAACCGTTGCTCTCTCAATTAAATTAGCAGAAATTGATTTAATTTTTGAAGAGACTGGTGAGTATCCGATTTTACTTTTAGATGATGTCATGAGTGAATTAGACAATCATCGTCAACTTGATTTGATTGAAACAAGTTTGGGTAAAACACAAACTTTTATAACTACAACTACTCTTGATCATCTTAAAAATTTACCTGAAAATCTGAGTATTTTCCATGTTAATGCTGGAACCATTGAACAAGAGCAATAAAAAGTTACTGATGAAACTACTAGCATATCTGTAAACTGCTAAAGCAGTAACAGCTATCCTATGACAAAAATTCATCAGTAACTTTTTTACTTTCTGTCAGTAAAAATTTCCTTAGCAACAAAGATAGCATTTAAAACTCTTGGAAAATTGACATAAGGAGCACAGTGAATAAAAGTTTCAATAATTTCTTCTTGCGTTAGTCCAACATTTAACGAAGCTTGAATATGCACGCGCAATTGATTTTCACAGCCTCCTTGAGTCAACAAACTGGTGATAGTAATCATTTCACGGTCTTTAAAATTGAGAACTCCTCGCTCATAAATCGTTCCAAAAGCGAATTCTAGCATCATATCATTCAAGTCTGGTGCAAGATCTTTGAGTGAATCAAAAACAACTTCAGCAGCTGCTCCATCAATTTTCGCTAAATTTTTTAAACCAATTTCTTTTTTATTCATTTTATTTACCAGCTTTCTATGATAAAATCATTATAAACCCTCAAGTTAACTTGAGGGCAAGCAAAAAAGAGAAAAAAATGACTAAAACTTATAAAATTTCAGAAATAGCTTTACTGACAGAACTTCCAATCGCTACTCTTCGTTATTATGAAGAACTTGATTTGTTAAAACCTGCTCGAAACTCTAGTAATTATCGAGAGTTTACAGAAACTGACCTTGAATGGATTTACTTTATCAAAAGAGCTAAAGCAACAGGAATGCCTCTTGCAAAAATCCAAGATTATTCTCGCTTAAGAGAACAAGGCGATTCAACAATTATTCAACGTATTTCACTTTTAGTTGAACAAGAGCGAATTTTACGCCAACAAATTACTGATTTAGAAGGTCACTTAGATTTTATTTTACAAAAAAAACATCATTACTATGAAACTCTTCAAAAAAACTCGGAATCTTAATTCCGAGTTTTTTATGGTGTTCCATATAAAAATTTTTTAACATATTTTACTACAGTTGGATTTTTTGGTGCTTGTGAATGGCTCGTTTTAGTTGGATATAAAATAGTTGTTATTTCATTTCCATTCTTCTTGAAAAGATGATAAATTGAAAAGCTATCTGCCCAAGGAATTGCACTATCCGTTTGTTTTTCTGAATTGAAATTCCCTTCCAACAATAACATTTGAGTTTTCGACGATACTTTTTGATAGTTATCAGCGATATATTGATACATTTCTGTTTTAACTATAGGGCCCTCTTTTAAAACGTTAGATAGACTTTCCCCTAACTGAAGATTCGTTTCATTATTATATTCTCCATCTAAAGATACATATTTATTGACTGGGGGAAAGTTTGGATTATTCCCTGTATCCATCATATAATAAACTGCACCAGTAGCTCCCGATGAGTAACCAACTAAATTAATCCATGGCACTTGATAATTCTCTGTCAGGTATACAATTATTTTTTGTAATCCCTTTGAGAAAAGTTCACCTGAGTTAGTTCCTTTAACTGTTGCAAATTCAATAATAGGATACTTATTATCTTGTGATATTTGCCCCTCAACTTTTAACTCGTAATTTTTAGTAATATTCGATGTCATCACTAGTGATTTCTGAGAGGATATATTCTTAATAGGTAGGAGACGCTCAACTAACCAATCAATTGATGTCACATTACCACCAGATCCCCCAATATATATTGTCGGATATATAACTTGTTTATTTGACTGCGAGAATGTCTTATTATTAATTGTATCATTATCTTTTGTATGAGAGGTTGTCCCCTTAGGCCCAAAAAGAAAAAGAGCTCCCGCTAAAATAATCACTAAACCAAAAAAAGCTAGTGATACTCTTTTAAATTTATTTTTATTTCTTCTTAACTGTCTTTTTTTCATCACTTCATTATATCAATTTTTTTATTAATAATTATCACAATTACCATTACATTTTCATGACGATTACATACAAAAAAAGCTCAAAAATTTGAGCTTTTTTTTTCGAATTTTAGATAATTAACTAGTAACCTTTTGGATGACTTTGGTGCCATTTCCAAGCAAAAAATTAATATTTAGTTGAATTTTTTATATCGACTTTATTAGTATATTCAATTTATTTCAAATTACGATTCTATACAAAAATCTTCTTTTATTTTGAAGTGGGAAAAATATGGGTAATTATAAGTTTGGATGTTTGAATTTATTTATTGTAAAAAAATTTTTCTTACTGTTATATTTACTAGCGTTGTACACTTTGTTATTTATAATGTCCATGTTATAATTACATTGTATAAGGAGGAATTTGAAATGAACTATTTTCAAGCTAGAATTTCCGCAGAAACTGCACTTTACTTTAGAGAATTAAAGACAATTTATGAAAAAGAGGATAATATATCTTATACTCAGGCACAAGTTATAGTAAAAGCTTTAGATGATATTTCATCTATTCAAGATTGGGATAAAGTAATCTTAGCTAATTATAATCTTCCCAAAATAAAATTGGATGAAAAAGATTTAAGAATAAGAATCCAAATAAACCCTGATATCGAAGAGATGATTAAAAATTATAAATCATTTTTTCCACAGTTTGTGGGTACTAGAAGCGTTACTTTAGGAGTAACATTAAAATATATCTTAAAAGGTGCTATTTTTAATTTTAAAAATCCTAACTTAGATGAAAATATCAGCATTGATACATTATTTGAAAAATATGAACTTAGAATTCAAAAGTTAGTAGCTGAGGTCAATTTAGATGACCTTCATAACGTATTGCTTCAATTTAAAAGAGAAATAAAAAAATGCTAATTTAAAGCCCAATTTTAGGGCTTTTTTTTATAACATTATTTTTTAAACGTCCAATGGACATTTAGAGTTGACTTTAAGAGTTTTTATTGCTATTATATATTTATAAATCAATTATGTCCGCGGACATAAACAATAAAGGAGGACATCATTATGTCTATCACACTCAAAGCACAAACAGTTCTTTCAGAACTTTCAACTCCCCAAGAACGAGCTAAAGCTTCTGAAAAAGCCATTACTCATGGGCTTGCTTCTGGAACTTGTTCAGATTCTGAATCTTTGGCGGAAAATATTTCTGGAAATGTTACTGTTCAAGATTTATACGCACAACAACTGATTGGGTTCTATGACCATGCAAGTACTCATTATCATGTAAATACTAATAACTCAATGATTGATGATTTTAAAAATGGAAAAAAAATTCATTGGGAAAATTATTCTATTTTTAGAAAGTAAAAGGTAAAAAATGAAAATTAATGTTTTTAAAATTTATACTCTATTTTCTTTAATCCTCGTAACACTTATTAGTGGAGTGAGAATAGAACCTAAATTTCTCTTAACTTCAAACCCTCAGCAACGTATAAAATTTTTTATTGACGGTTTTGATTTTAAAAATTGCTTGATAGCATTCATCATTTGTACAGTAATATACTTGATTTTAGAAATTAACAATTATTTGTTAGAAAAAAAGGAGAAGGAAAATGAACTTTTACCGTAATTGCACTTGGGTTTTACTGTTAATCATTAGCATTGCTACTGGATTTAGTGGCAACGTAAAATTTATTATTGGTGGATATAACGCTTTTCTTACTATTAAGGCTTTCTTGCTATTAGCTTTGATTTTAACTTTAGCCAATTTACCTCAACTCATTATTTTAATTAAAGATAGAAAGGTCTTAAGCATTGATGATAAATAAATATAACCTCTATTTATTGCTCTGTCTCTCAGGATTTCTTGCATACCTCTCTATGTACCTTAATAGTAAGGGAAGCATATTTTTCTATCCAGTTGTAGCATTGCTAATCCTGAGTGTTTGTTTATTAATAATATTATACTTATCTCTAAAAATAAAGAATTTTAGAGATACAGTAAGATATATTTTATTTAAGATAAGGGGAGGAGATGAATAAATTCATTAATAACTGTGTGTCTTTGTATATATCAATCTTCTTACCCTCTCCTCCGCAGGAAATTTCTTTGTATCAAACTGTGCCTAATTTTCGCAAACGTTTAAGTAATTTGACGCTTATATACATTTTTTTTATCATTTTACTCTTCTTCTTTAGTTTTGCAATTCATAACATTTTGATTTTACCCTCGTGGCTATTTCTCTTTTACTTGGCGGGAAAAATATTTCGGATTCGTAAAGAGTTCAAAAATAATATTTCTGTATGGAATGATTATTTAATGATTCAAGAGTTTATCATAAACAATGGGCTCTATAAAGAGACTTCTGATATTTTTCTTTCAGCGATTTTCAAAATTTCAGAGTCTGAAAAAGACATCATTATCTCTGCTTATAAGATGGGGAGTTTCTTAGATCAGAAAGCTGACGGGCTTGATATTGAACTCAGTGGGCTCCTGTCCTTGGATATAACTAAAAAGAATATTTTTGCTGACAGAGTAGAGTATGTCTTTGAAAAGAATAAACGAGAAATACAGCAGTATGTTTTTGCTAATTCTGATAGTAAAGAAAATCTAACAAAAGAATTTTTCCAAAATATTCCAAAGGATATAATAAAATTGTCAAATACTCAGCAATTCTCTCTCAAAAGAAACACTAATATTGGGCTTTACGGCCGCACTGGCAGTGGTAAAACCGTTACACTTCAGTGGCTTTTATACAATGCAATTTCAAAAGGGTGTGGTCTATATCCAGACACCTATTTAAGCATAGTAGACGGAAAATGTGCTGATTTATATTCTTTAGGAGAGATATTACAAGAGACATTAGGAGAGCAAATTAACATCGGTCAAACTCCACATTCTCTCGCTAAACTCTCTAGAGAATTTTGCCAGATTATGAATGAACGATTTGAGTTAATCAAAAATAGTGAAACCCTGAATGCTGATGCTTATGATTTAAAAATGACTCCAAATTTTTTATTTGTTGATGAATTAGCTAGTATCAGAGATTCTTGTGGTTCCTCTAAAGAAGGAAAAGCTCTTTGGAATGAAATACTACAAAATTTAGGTTTAATAGCTAGAAAAGGACGTCAAGCAGGGTGTCATCTATGTATCAGTACTCAAGACCCAAACGCTGAAAATATCCCCGTGGAGCTTAGGAATCAGATTTCGGCAGTGCTATACATGGGTTCTCCCTCGGCTGATAGGGTTCGTATGGCTTTTGCAATGTGCGAGCTTGAAAATGTACCTACTGTAACCGGAAGAAAGGGAGAGGCTCTCTATTATGCTGATGGCGAAAATATGATAGAACCTGAAATTACAGTTGCTCCTTTTGTGGATTTAAAAACCAAACAGGAGTTCAAACAAGTCATCTTAAATATTTTACCAAACCTAAAATAAGAGGGATTTATTATGTATGAGATGAGATTTGAAGTAAAGTTGTTTGACGTAAACGGCTCTTATATGAGTGATAGTGAATATGATACAAATATTTTTAATGCTTTACTCGCTGTACATCAGGACATTCAATTATTTTTATCAGGATTCTATAATTATTCGCTTCATAGAAAAGAAGAAAAATATCAACAGTTCACTAAAGGTGAAATAGAATTAGAAATTATACTTTCGGATAAAGAAACTTTAATGCTGAGAGAGGAAACTGACGCTTACATTGCGTTGTCAAAGGTTATATCGAGAGCTTATCAATGTCTGATAGACAATGACTTAGAATAATCCTAATAGAAAGTTTTGATTCCGCGGAGTTCTCCAATCCAAGAGAGAGTGGTTGAAAAAAATTAACTAAAACTAAAGCCCAGTAAGGCTCTAAACTGCTGAAAGGAAAAAAACAATGGCAGTAAAAATTTCAGATAATAAACGTGATTTATTTTTTACAAGAATCAGCGAGCTTGCTGATGAAATCATTGAATTACCAGACAAATTAAAGATTATTTCCAAAGAAATGGGGGAATTTTCAGGCAATAGCTGGGGAAAAGTTGGTGCAGTGGACCTTGAAGGAACGCCCTACGAGCTAAAGATTTCAGGCTTCGGCGAAAGTAAGCTCAATTTAACAAAACTTATGTTCCAAGACATTGAAACTAATCAAATAGTTAAAAGTCTGGCCTTGAAGCAAGGTAAGAATGGCGCTTATATTGCTGGTTTTGACCTTCGTATATCAGCGGACTATCTAAAGACATTACTGAAATAACCAAAACGGACGGCTTGACCGTCTAAGAGCTCAGGCGCCTGAGCGAACATTAATAGTTCAACATTTGAATTATCGCTTTATAAGATTTGAAATATTAATCACAAGCTTCACTTAGCCAGCCACAAGCGTCAGCGCGTTAGCCTAAAGGAAAAAAAGCTTTAACCATTGCCTTGGGCATAAAAACACTCTTAGCGAAAGGAGAGCGGAGCTCTCCTAATGGAATGGAGAAGCTAAGAGTGTTTTTATTTTTCAAAGTTTGAGTTTAAGAGTTTTTGGATTTTTAATTAATAAATGCACATTTGCTATGCGTGCACCATTCTAGGGCTTGTCGAAAGAATGGTGTAAACATAGTCACATCAAGGATTGACGGCAAAATAAAATTATAGCCATTAAGTTAAAAATTAACAAAAATCGTGCATTTATAGAATGCATTTATAGAATTTTTTATTTAATAAATGCATTTTAATAAGTGCAAAAGGGAGGAATATGTTAGATAAACGTGTGAGAAGTTTCATTTTCACTCAATACCTAAATCCGAAATATTGGGAATGGGAGAATGATGAATTATTTGATGATTATATAAATAATAAGCAAGCGATATTTGAAGAGATTTTTGCCCGAGCAAATGAATTGGAAGGCTTAAAAATCTGTGCTTTGATTGTTCACGATAAAGATGAAAATAAAAATGGATTGAAAGATGCACACATCCACGGCTATCTTGAATTTTCAAAACAAAAGACTATTGCTAGCATCTCATCAGTCTTAGCCATAGAGCCTCAGTATGTCGAAGCACCTAAGAAAGGAAGATATGGAAGATTGAATTGCTTAGCCTATCTTATTCACGCTAAGAATTTAGACAAATATCAATATTCCCCTGAAGAGGTGGAGACGTTTGAAACTTTTGATTATGAGGAATTTATTGATGACAATTTAGAAGATTTTAAAAAGTATAACGCAACTGATAAACGAAAAAAAGGAGAGATTGGTCTTGACTTGGCTCTACAAGAGGTGCAACAAGGAAAATTGAAGTTACGTGAAATCATGAGAGATGAAAATCTAGCGCTCCTTTATGCTAATCACATGAATCAGTTTAACGATTCTTTTAATTTCTATGGCTTACGTAATGCTATGCTGAGACTTGATGAATTAGAACAAGGAAAATATGACTTGACTGTTCTCTATATTCAAGGTGCACCAGGGATAGGAAAAAGTTTTTTAGCACGTGAGGTTGCTCAAAAAGTACGAGAATATGGCAATAAGCACGGTTTTGCGAGTGATGTGTTCTCAGCTAGTTCATCAAACCCTTTTGATGATTACTATGGAGAAGACATCTTGATATTAGATGACTTACGTCAGGAAAGCTTGAAAGTGTCCGACTGGTTGAAATTATTTGACCCACTTAACACAGCTCGAATGAGCGCTAGGTATAGAAATAAAATGATAGTGCCTAGGCTGGTAATTTTAGCGAATTATCAGAGTATAGAGCAGTTCTTTGGTAGTTTTAACTTCAAAAATGAGGATATTAATCAGTTTATAAGAAGAATCAGCTTTTCCTCAAAAATTACTGAGAAATCTTTTGGGATTCCCCCTTTTGATAGAATATATAGTTTATCCGCTTCAAAAAAATTAAATGAGCCAGAAAACATGAGAATTTCTAAGAATGAATTTATTACTTTAAATTATGGGACAAAGTTATTATTTACTTATGATGATAAAGAAAAATTTATAAATGAATTGCTTACTCAGCACGTTTATCCTAGAATTTTCTCTGAAAAATAAGATACGAAAGGATTTGATGAAATGGTAAAAAATAACAAAGGAATAACTGCAAATGATTTAATCGAAGAACTACATCTTAAGCCCGCCACTGCACAGAAAGCAATCCGATTAGCAAAAGAACAATTAGTAAAGCAAGGCTTTGATTGGTATGCAAATAAACGATTAGGAGTTGTACCAAGAGATGTAGTTTCCAAAATTTTAAGAATGGAGTTATAAAAAATGGCTTATGGCTTCTATTAGATACAGACAGAGAAAAGGAAAAAGTGGTGTTTCATGGTCTTATGAAATTAGACAAGGTGATAAAACTTTGAAATCCAAGTCAGGTTTCAAGACAAAAAAGGAAGCTTCAATAGATGGTCTTTCTATATTGAGAGAGTTTAAAACTGGGCTTACTATTGACAAAAATACCGATTTACCTACACTTTATCAAGAATGGTATAACCTAAAGGTTCTTCATAGTGGGCGTTCTGAACAAACACTCTACAAATATCGTTATTTTGGAAAAATCATCAAAAATAATTTTGACGGTATTCCTATAACAAGTATTAAATCCTCCCAGTACCAGAGAATAATGAATAAGCTAGGTACTGATGACAAAATTAGCTATAATACTCTTATTCGTGTTAATTCCGTAATTAGGCAGACAATTGAAATGGTAAAAGCTGATGATGTTTTTATTAAAGATTTCACTACAAGTGTTGTGATTCAGAGTAAATTTAAACCGCAAACAGCAGATGAAAAGTATATACATTCATTAGAAGACTACAATAAAATTATTGAGTATTTAAAAGATAATTTAGATTATAAAAAATCAATTAATAATTATATTGTCTACTTCTTGTTTCATACAGGACTACGATATGGAGAACTTGTAGCCTTAACTTGGTCTGATATTGACTTTGAAAATGGCTATTTAAAGACGTATAGACGTTACAATACAAATATTAATAAGTTTGTACCTTCCAAGACTGAAACATCTATAAGACGTGTTCCTTTGAGCTCTACGGATATATCAATATTGAATGACTTGAAGAAAACACAAGAATTTATAGTCGAAAGTCTTGGATTTGAAAATAAATATAATATGGTATTTTACCATCCATTTTTAATTCACGGTATTCCTCATAGTACAACAATCAATAATCATTTAGCCTTATTATTAAAACAACTTAATATAGAGCCAGTAATTACATCAAAAGGCGCTCGGCATACTTATGGTTCCGTACTTCTTGCTAATGGTTATAGCATGGATATAGTCGCAAAGATACTCGGACACAAAGACATTATGATGCTGGTACGTGTGTACGGTCATGCACTTGATGAAAATATATCTAAGCAAATTGAAAGTATTAAAAATCTTATGAATTGATAAAATAAAAATAAGTTCAGTATTTTAAAATTACTGAACTTTTATTTATTATTTGAAAAATGCTAATATAGTAAAAACATTAGCTATAAACCCTGTCATACCTACAATAATGGAAATTATTAGGAAAAAAGAACTTTTTTTCATCTCTCTCGGCTGTTTGGCTTTTTTGTCATCTATTTCGGAATTTTGAGAGATTGACTTAACTATACCTGATATCAACCCAAATACCCCTATTTCTAGCAATATTATAAGCACTAATTTCGTAAATATATTTGGAAATAAAATTGTTGAGACTATGCCAATTAAAAGAAAAGCTCCACCTAAAAACATACTTGTATAGTCTTTACCTCCATATATTTTATCCAATTCAATACCAAATCCAGCAATTCCAACTGCTACAATAAATGTTCCTACTAACATCGTAACAAAATTACTAAATAATAAAGGTATAGCTACACCTGTTACAATAAGTGCAGCTACTAAACCAATTCCTGATGAAGAGTCATTTTGCTTATTATCCATTTAAAATTCCTATCTGTTTACTAATATAAATTATACCATTTTTCATAATTTTAATTTATAAGTGGGAAAATATATGGGAAAAAATAACTCATCAAATATAAAAAAAGCCCAGTAATATTGAAATACCGGGCTATATTTTAATATCCATTTGGATGTGAGCTATGCCATTTCCAAGCGTTCGTAATAATGTGCTCTAAATCATTTTGTGCTTTCCAACCCAAAATTTCACCAGCTTTTGTTGAATCAGCAACTAGTTCATCTGGGTCTCCTGCACGGCGTTCACCCATTTGGCTTGGAATTTCTTTACCTGTTACTTTTCGTGCTGTTTCAAGTACTTCAAGATTTGAATAGCCTTTACTTGAACCGAGATTAAATTGGTCAGACTGACCACCCGCTTTAAGATACTCTAGTGCTTTGATGTGTGCTTCAATCAAATCTTCCATATCAATATAATCACGAATACAAGTTCCATCAGGAGTGTGATAGTCATCACCATAAATAGTAATGAATTCCCTTTGGCCAAGTGCTGTTTGCAAAATAATTGGAATCAAATGTGTTTCATTTTTATGAGCTTCACCAATTGAACCATCATCCTTAGCCCCTGCAACATTGAAATAACGTAAAGCGACATAAGTCATATCAGTTGCTTGCGATTGCCATTTCATCATTTTTTCCATGATTAATTTGCTTTCACCATAAGGATTAATTGGTTTTTGAGGTGTTTTTTCTGAAATTGGACTTTTTTCTGGAATTCCAAATGTAGCTGCTGTACTTGAGAAAACAATATGTTTTACTCCGAATTCTTCCATCGTTTCTAGAATTACTTGAGCACCACCAACATTATTATTAAAATACATTAAAGGTTTTTGCATTGACTCACCCACTAAAGAGTAAGCACAAAAATGCATGATTCCTTCAATATTTTCTTTTTCAAAAACACTAGCTAAGAAAGCATGATCACGCACATCACCCTCGTAAAAGCGTACATTTGCTGGAACAGATTCACGGTGGCCTGTCACTAAATTATCCGCCACTGCCACATCATAACCACGTTTAAGAAGCATATCTACCGCGTGACTTCCCACGTATCCTGCTCCACCAAGAACTAAAACCGTCATAAGAACCTCCATTTTCTCTATATTATATCAAATTCTTGAAAATTTGTATCATCACGTTAATTTAAAACTAACTTCATAATGATAATTTCCCTTTGTCAATAAATATTCCTGAGCGACACTTGGACTCCATGAATCATCTCCACCTACACCCATATGGAATCCGTCAATATTTAACCATGTTCCTGCTTCTTCTTCAAGTAGATGCCAATGTCCCTTTTTAGCAAGCTGGTTTTGACTATATGGACTTAGATTAAAAGCAAAAGATTGACCCATTGCCCGAACTTTTAAACGACCATAATTTAACTCTCTGGTTTCCATCCTCAACCCATTTTCACTAGGAAAAATATAAGGGGTTGTCATATCAGTAATCCTTAAATTCCACTGGGCAAATAAACTTGCCCCTCTTCGGTCAGGATAATTTTCATCTGGGCCAAGTCCAAAATATGTAACATTTTCTGCTTTTTCAGCTAGTTGAAGACTCAAGCCAATTCGAGCTGGTTCTGGAAACTCTATATTTCTTTTAAAATCAACTTTTAAAAGAAGTTCACCGTTTCTAAAAATATGATATTCTCGAATGGTTGAAAATGCAATTTTTCCTTTTGCTTCATAGTCTGTTTGGACAGAAATAATTACTTCATTCTCTGTTGCTTGTATTATCATATTTTTCAAAAGCGTTTTTAACTCATAAAAGCCAACAGCCTTCCAACGTTCTAACCAAGCATTAGGATCAATATGTTCAACTTCACTAACACCAATATCATTATCTAATGGAGCCCTTGTAAATTGTTCTGAGAGCTCATGCAGTAACTTTTCATTGCCTTTCTCATCAAGCCAGCGCGAGAGATTACCATTGCTTTTATTAAAAATAAATTTCTGTTTTGCTGATCGTACGGTCAGTAGCTCTTCATCCTCCAAAAGTGTAATTTCTTCATTACTATCTATTTTGTCAGTAAAATTAATTTTTTCTTGTAGAACAAATTGTTGATGAGCAACTTCAAAATCAGACTCAAGAAGATTATATTTCTCAATTGTTTTAACTTGAATGTTCAAAAATAAATTATCTGTTCCATCAATAGGCAACTCAGACAGGTCTATTCTCATAGACCCTCCAGCAGGCATATTCAATATAAGCTCATTTTCCCATAATACTTCTAAGCCATTGGTCAGTTGGTAACATAATTTTTCATTGTCAGTACTTCGAAATAGATACTCATTTGTAACTGTAAAGGCAAAAACTTGACCTAGTGGAGTTTTCTCCAATTCAAACTGATAATATTGTTGCCAATATTTTGCTTCACGAAGAGCTGGTTTTGCTTGACGATTTGGAAAAACAAGACCATTAAGGCTAAACTGACGATCATTTGGCTTATCCCCAAAGTCACCTCCATAAGCATAATTTCCATCTTTTAATAAACCTTGATCCACCCAGTCCCAGATGAATCCACCTTGCAATCGGTCAATTTCTCGAAAAGCTTGCCAGTACTTCCCGAATCCTCCTAATGAATTCCCCATATCATGAGCATATTCACAAAGAATTAGTGGTCTATTCTCTCCAGCTACCCCCATCCAGGTTTTTAATGAATAAGGCGCATTAATACTTGGACTATCTACTCTAGCATACATCGGACAAATGATATCAGTGGCATCTGTTGCTCCTCTACTTGCGTCATCTCCCCCCTCATAATGAACAGGGCGGCTAGAATCAAATGATTTACACCAATCATATAAAGCTTGATGGTTACTTCCATAACCTGACTCATTACCAAGAGACCAAATAATAATTGATGGATGATTACGGTCACGTATAACCATTCGTGTAACACGTTCACTCATTAATGGTAAATAAGTAGGATCATTTGTCAAACGATTCATCGGAGTCATTCCATGCGTTTCGATATTTGCTTCATCCATAACATACAATCCATATTCATCACACAATTCATACCAGCGTGAATCATTAGGATAATGAGAGCAGCGGACCGCATTAAAATTATGTTCTTTCATCAATTTGATGCCTTTAATCATCACTTCTTCAGAAACGACATAACCATGCTCAGGTGTAAATTCGTGCTTATTCACTCCACGAACAAGAAGTGCTTTCCCGTTTATTTTTAGCTGTCCTTTTTCAATAGCAATTTTTCGAATACCAATTTTTTTTGTTTCTTTATGAAATACCGCCCCACTCCGGTCCATTAAAGTTAATTCTAAACGATAAAGATAGGGAATTTCATCTGACCATAATTTTGGATTGACTACTCCAATTTCTGCATCAAAACCATGACACTCTCCAATTAATTGTTCGTCATCATAAAGCTTAAATTCTAAACAAGCATCATCCATGTTTTTAGCATATGCTTGAAGTTTTACATTTGCAAAATCTAAATCCTCATCCAAATCTGTTTTTATAGAAAAGTCTAACAAGTAGTTATCTGGAAGCCATTGTAAGTTCACCGAACGAAAAATACCTGACATTCGCCACATATCTTGATCTTCAAAATAGGTGCCTTTTGACCAACGAAAAACTAGAACTTTTAAACAATTTTGACCTTCTTTGGCCAGGTTGCTGATATCGAATTCAGCAGGCAAGCGGCTATCTTCTGAATAACCTCCGTATTCCCCATTCAACCAAAAATGAAAAGCTGATCCAACCCCTTCAAATGTAAGGTGAACATGACCGCTCTCAAGCCATTCTTTTGTGATATCAAAATAGCGACTATAAGCTCCAACTGGGTTAGCCTCTGGTACATAAGGAGGCTGAATTGGAATAGGATAAGTCACATTTGTATAAATTGGAACATCGCTTTTATCCTTAAATTCTATTTGCCAATTACTTGGAACGATAATTTCCGTTTTACTCTCCGTCAGTTCTAACCAATTTTTAGGTACATCTGAAATTCTAGAAAAATGATCAAAATTCCAAAGACCATTCAGTGATTGCTTTTCTAAAAAGTCCATAGGTGTATGCATTGGCAACCTATTCCAATTTGAAACTACTGGATTTTCCCAATCTTTACGCTCTAGTACATCAATCATTGTCATCATAGCCATTCCTTTCAGATGAACTCATCTAAATCAATCTTTTTTCCATGATCATAAGTTTTAAAGTCAGAATCATTGATTTTTCTTTTAACCATACAAGGAGTTCCAAAAGCAACCACATTATCTGGAATATCTTTAGTTACAACACTCCCTGCGCCAATCACACTATTTTTCCCAATTCTAACACCAGGTAAAACAATTACACCAGCACCTAGCCAAACATTTTCTTCAATATAAACTTTTTTATTATATTGAGCCCCTCGTTTACGTAAGTCAGGCGAGACAGGATGTGTCGCCGTGTCAATCGTAACATTTGGTCCAAACATGACATGATTTCCTACAAAAATATCTGTATCGTCAACCAATGTTAGATTAAAATTAGCGTAAATCCCTGTCCCAAAATGAACATTTTTTCCGCCAAAATTAGCATAAAAAGGGGGTTGAATAAAACAATTTTCCCCAATTTCTGAAAACATTTTTTTTAGAAGTTCCATTTGTTGCTCTGGCTGAGTCACTGAAGTTTGATTAAACTTTTCCAGTAAAACTAAAGCTTCTTGTTGCTCTTTCCATAATTTTTGATCGTTAGGAAAGTAGAGTTCTTCTGTGTGAACTCGTTTGTAGCTTTCTAATTTAGGCATTTTATCAACTCCTTTTTAAAACTCTCTTGATTTATGAAAATTAATTATTTACGAAATTTATAAATTCATAAAAACCTTTTTGTCCTACTTCATTATCTTTGAACACTCCGGCATCTTTTAACACCTGTTCAAATACTTCTCCAACTGCTTCCTGAACTGTTTCATGAACTGTTTCTTTTGAAAAATATTCTGTTTCTTTCAATTCTTCAGCCCATGGTCTGTGAATTTCTGATATTTCATTTTCTTGATTCAAGAGATATTTTTCAACTTCCAAAAGTTCTGTCTTTAACCTGGCTGGTAAAATTGCAAGTCCCATCACTTCAATCAATCCAATATTTTCTTTTTTAATATGGTGTAGGGCTGGATGTGGATGAAAAATTCCATCTGGATAAATTTCACTTGTATTATTATCTCGTAAAACTAAATCTAATTCATATTTCCCCTCTCGAATTCGAGCAATCGGAGTAATTGTATGATGAAGCTTTCCGTCAGCACTTTTAGCTTTGATTTGAAGACTTTCATCACTATAAACTTGCCATTTTTTTAAAAGTTCATCTGCAGCTTTTGAAAGTTCTACTTGGTTTTTACTTGATAATCTTAGAACAGACATTGGCCAATTCACAATTCCGCAAGAAACTTCTGGAAATTGTTGAAGTTTAATTTCTTCTCGAAGTTCAGCTTTTGCCATCGGAAATTCATAGCGTCCAGCTTGATAATGGTCATGAGTCAAAATTGACCCTCCAACAATTGGTAAATCTGCATTAGAACCAATCATATAATCAGGAAATTGATCTAGAAATCCCAATAAATTATCAAAAGCACGTTTATTAATTTCCATTGGTTGATGTTTAGCATTTAGTAAAATCGAGTGTTCATTAAAATAGGCATAAGGAGAATATTGGAAGCCCCAGTCTTCGCCGTTAATTGAAACTTGAATGATTCGATGATTAGAACGAGCAGGTTTATTTCCTATGCCATAAAATCCTTCGTTTTCCAAACAAAGTTGACAGGCTGGATAAGAGGAAGCCTTTACTAATTTAGCTGCCGCAATGGCTTTGGGGTCTTTTTCTGGTTTTGAGAGATTAATCGTTATTTCAAGTTTTCCATATTTTGTCAAATGACTAAAGGCAATATTACGTGCAATATCTCGAGTTTTTACTTGGTTCACTTGCTGTGCCAGTTCATAAAAATATTGAGTTGCTGCATCTGGAGAAGTCTTATATTTTTCCCAGAAATCATGATTGATTTTACTTGGGCGTGGTGTAATAAAATTCATCAGAGCGGCTTCATAAAATTCATCTTGTCCTTTTTCAATCACATTATTTTCATTTGCAATCGCTAAAAGTTGGTCCATTAAAATCAAGGAATCTTTCTCGTGAACTTCTTTATCGACTTCTGCCCAATCATTTAGACCAAGAAAATGAAGAAGTTGATTTCTGTGATAGAGCTCATCAAGTGGCTCAATCGTTCCATTTTGTAAAGCAAGACTAATAAAATCTTGAATTGATTGATAAATTGGCATAAAATACTTTCTAATTTACTTCTGTAAGTAAAGTTCTTGCTTTGTCTTGATTAGTGAGTTTTGGAAATGAATACAAAATTCAAGCACTTACTTTTGAGTGCTTGAATTTGCTATCACTAATTTAATGTTAACTCACTTAAATCACTCATAAAATTTTTTAAATATTATTTGATTTATTCAACATCCAACTTTGTTGAACCAGAACCAATTTGAGCGACGTAAAAGCTTGCTGGATAACCGACAACTTCTTCGTAAACTTGGCCGACGGCTTTTTCAAAGGCTGAAACATTGTCATGAGCAACAAGAGCGATTGCACAACCGCCAAATCCGGCTCCAGTCATTCTGGCCCCCAAGACACCGGCTTGTTTTTGAGCAGTTTCTGCTAAGGTATCAAGTTCAAGTCCTGTGACTTCATAATCATCTTTCAAAGAAGCATGTGAAGCATTAAGAAGTTCTCCAAATTTTGTCAAATTACCTGCAACAAATGCTTTTTGAGCAATTTTAGTTCGATTATTTTCATAAACGGCATGACGTGCACGTTTAATTAATGTTTCATCCCCAATCAAATCAGTATTGGCATCAAATTCTTCATTTGATAATTCTCCAAGTGATTGAATGTCCAATCTCGTTTGCATTCTTTTGAGCGCTTCACGTGTTTCAGCAAAACGTTCGTTGTATTTTGATTCTGTCAAAGCCCGCGGTTTGTTAGTATTCATGATAACAATATCATAATCACGAAGTTCAACAGGAACCATCTCATATTTTAGAGTGTTACAGTCCAATAGGATTGCTTTTTTGACTTCACCAAAACCAATAGCGAATTGGTCTAAAATTCCAGAATTAACACCAATATAATCATTTTCTGTTTTTTGTCCTAATTGAACCAATTCAAGACGTGGAACATTTAAGTTAAATAAATCATCCAAAACAACGCCGACTAAAAGCTCAAGTGATGCTGATGATGAAAGGCCAGATGCTGTAGGAATTTCTCCTTTTATCAACAATTCAAAACCTTTGTCAATTTCATATCCTGCTCCTTTAAGCATGACAATCATTCCTTTAACATAATTAGACCAAAGCTCACCATCTTTCTTTTCAACTTCATCTAAATCAAATTCAATGACGCCTAATTTAGGAAAATTTTCTGAGTAAAGTTTGACTTTTTTATCTTCTCTCAGACGAGCTAGTCCTGTTGTTCCAATTGTGATTGATGCTGGGAAAACATATCCCCCATTGTAATCGGTATGTTCACCAATCAAATTAATTCGTCCTGGGCTAAAAAAGTATTCAACTTCTTTTGTATCTCCAAAAACTTCTGCAAATTTTTCTGTTAATGCTGATAATACGGTACTATTTTCTACAACTATAGACATTTCTTCTCTCCTCTAAATTTATTTCTTTATTTTGTATGCAAGCTGTAAATTGTGGTTGCTTGATATTTTTCTCCCGCTTTTAGGCTGATATCTCCAAGCTCTGGAATTTGCTCAGACCCAGGTGATACTTGACATTCAAAAGTAATTCCACCATGGTGCACTTGCTTTTTCTCATGATAAAGAGTTCCTAAATCACCAAAATTTGCTGTAAATATCACAATACTTGGTTGGTCGGTAAAGACTGAAATTGAAGTATCATCAAGCGTTAAACGAGCTTGTTCTTTATCAAGTCCTAACTGGTCTAACAAGAAAGGATGGTCAATTCCTTTAACTAATTGAACTTGTTCCATATTAGAATTGAAGGCATTTGATAATTGTTTTTCCTGACGGAAATCCAAGTCTGTATTTTTTATATCAACGATATCACCACGAACAATTTCTGTTTGGTCTTTTAAAGGAACAAATCTTGAAGCGGCCAGTCGAAGTCCATGATTTTCAACAGATTCACTAGCATCACCATTCAAATTAAAATAGACATGCCCAGTTGGATTAAACACAGTGTCTTTATCAGAAATGGCCTCATAATGAATTTTCCACTTATTGTCATCATCAAAAGAATGAGTTACTGACATTTCTATTTTACCAGGATAACCATTTGTTCCGTCATTAGTAACTAAGGAAAATTTGACTTGAACTTCAGCTCCTAAATCGGTAACTTCATATGTCCAAAGTTTAGTATGAATACTTTCTTCCCCACCATGTAAGGTTTGAGGGCCTTCATTTTGATTTAAGATATAATCTTTTCCAGAAATTTTGACCAAACCATCCTTAATTCTTCCTGCTGTAGGTCCAACTGTTGCACCAGGATAGGCATCTTTTTCTAAATATTCTTTAGCTGAATCAAAGCCTAGAATCAGATGCTTTCCATCTTTTTGCCAGTCAACAATCCGAGCGCCCAGATTTGTAAAAGAAATTGTGACACCTGCTTTATTGGTTAGACTAATTAAGTCACTTCCTAAGCCAAAATCTCTTATTTTAATTTCCATGATATTTCCTAACTATAATGACCTTTAATCAAATTTTAAAAATTCTACTGACAGATTTACTGATGACAGTTTAAACAAATTTCATCTTTTTATTTTCTATCTTACAAAAGCTGTCAGTAAATTATTTACCTATTTTAAACGTTCTTCGAGTTCTGCAACAATTTCTTCGTGACGTTTTTCAGTCAATTTAACTTTGAATAAATAAACTGCTAAAGCGATAATCATCAAAATGGCTGGAACTACAAATGAGTAGAGTTTAAATGTTGCCACACCGTAAGTGTGACCAGCGATATATTTTGAACCTGTCATTCCGGCTGAAATTGCCACAAATCCATAGATACCATTTGAGAAAGCGCCGGCAATTTTATCAAGCAATGGACGCATGGCAAGCGTTACGGCTTCATTACGTACTCCATTTTTCCATTGACCATATTCTACCGAGTCAGTAATTGTCATTAATACTGACAAGAAAACAAGTTGATAGGGGGCAGTTAAGAAGATTAATCCAGCAACAGTCATTGCTACTGAACTTCCTAAAACGAACAAGAGATAACCAAGAAGCATTGAAATGATTGCTCCAGTCAAAACTTTGCGTCGCCCAAATTTTTTAGCTAAAATCGGAAACATTGGAACGAGAATGATTGAACCAATGAATCCGACAATTCCTGTAATTGAATAAAGACTAGCATTTCCAATAACAAAAGTAAAGTTCAAAATTAAAGTTGCTGTTGTTGCCACATAAGCAATGGCAAATAAAATATATGAAAGTGACAACCACATTAATTGGTCATTTTTTAGGAGCGCTTTAAATACATCCAATGTATTTGTTTTGGTTCCTTCTTGACGAATAACTGATTTTTGTTCTTTAGTTCCCCAAGCGGTTACCAAAGCCGAAATTCCTTGGACCAAAGCGGCAATAACACCAAAAGCAAAGAATCCTCTTGCTCCTTGAGCATGTCCACCTTTAGTAAAGAAAATTGTGATTGGAATCGCTAAAATAGTTGCCCCTTGCGCACCAATTGCTGAGCCAAAACGGGCGAAAGTTCCAAGTGTTTCACGTTCAGAATTTTTTTCTGATAGCGCTGGAATCATTGACCAGAAGGCAATGTCTTTGAATGAATAAAAGGCGTCAAGAATAATAAAGGCAATGATGAAGACAATGGCAAATAATGTACGATTATCACTTTTTGCTAGTCCGAAGAAGTCTGAAAACATGAGCATAATCATCAAAGATGACATAATCCCACCAACAACCAACCAAGGTTTAAATTTTCCCCATCTTGTGTGGGTATTATCAATAATTGAACCAATGATTGGGTCAAAAATAATTTCGATTAAACGAATAATAACGACTAAACTAGTGACTAAAGCAATCATCGCATCCTCATGTGGTGTTCCAGCAAACATTTGTGCCGTTACAAAGGCGATGAAGAATGTACTAATTGAATAATAGTAAACATCATGTCCTAATGCACCAAAAGCGTACGATAAACGTTGTTTCATTTTTCCCTCTTTCATGGGAATCCTCCTTTATACTAAATCTACTTAATTCATAAGTAAATCTACAAAGCTACTGTTTTGCCTTTTGAAACGAGTAATCCTTGGTTGGGAAAACTTTTATTTTGGATAAGTTTTTAAAAGCGAAACAGTCTTCAATTTCATTTTGAAATCGCTCACATTTAGAGTATAACACTTTGATTTAAGAAAGGGTTTCCAATTTCAGCTTATCTTTTGGAAACCCTTTCTATTTTGCTCTTTTTATAAAAAAAAGCTCGATATGACTTGATATCGAAGCATTATTGTTTTAAAGTATAAATGGAGTAAGCATCAATTAGAACTCTTGATAAAATGGATAATGAGAGTCTACTATGAACATCTAAATCAAAATAATTCACCTCAAGACTACTCTTGTAACCAATCAAACTTATATCCGAAAGATTGGTCAGACTGGTATTAGCATTAACAGTTAAGGATAATATTTTGGGATTTTGTCCTTTGGCAATATTTAGAGCATTTAAAATTTCTACTGTTTCTCCTGAAAGTGATAAAACGATGATTAGGCTTTTTTCATTAACGAAACGGGCATAGTAAGCCATGTATTTTGAATCATCATGCAAACTGACGGGCTTACGGAAAAGTTGCAACTTTTTCATCAGTTCGTCAGCAACGTTTGTTGATAAGCCTCGTGAAAAAATTAAGATTTCCTCTGATTCTTGAATCAACTCCACAGCTTTTTCAATTTCTTCAGCAGAGATATTTTCTAATGTTTTCAAAAGTTCTTCTTGATTTTTAGCAATAGCCCCCAAGACTTCTTTGGAAAAACCATTGATTTCAGGAAGCTTTTTCTCACGAATTGAATATCTAAATTCACCATAACCTTCAAAACCTTTTTTTCTTACTGTTCGATTGACAGTTGAGAGAGAAACATGAGCCAATTCTGCCAATTCTGAAATTGATAATTGTGGAATTTTCTCATAGTTTTCTTGAATAATTTGCCAAGTATAGGATTCAGCATTGGTTAAATTGGACATATTTTTACTCCATTGATTCACTTGTTGTTATCAAAAAATGTTTTCTATCCTAAAATTATAACATTTGACGCTTACATTTGCTATAATTCCCTGAAATCGTTTTTATTTCTATTTTTAAGGAGAAAGTAATGACTTATATTCCCAATCCCACTCGTTATGACCACATGATTTATCGCCCAGCTGGAAATTCTGGTTTATTATTGCCTGCCCTTTCATTAGGACTCTGGCATAATTTTGGTTCGGTAGATGATTTTGAAAATGCGAGGGACATGATTCATACGGCATTTGATTTAGGAATTACTCATTTTGATTTGGCCAATAATTATGGGCCAGAACCCGGTTCAGCAGAACGTAATTTTGGTCGTATTTTGAAAGAAGATTTCCAAAAACTGCGTGATGAGTTAATTATCTCAACTAAAGCTGGTTATCCAATGTGGCCTGGACCCTATGGAAACTGGGGCAGCAAAAAAAGTTTGCTGGCTAGTCTTGATCAATCTTTGGAACGCTTGGGACTTGACTATGTTGATATTTTTTATTCACATCGTCCTGACCCAAATACACCGATTGAAGAAACAATGGGGGCTTTAAAGAGCGCTCTGGATAGCGGAAAAGCACTTTATGTAGGTTTGTCCAATTATTCCGCCAAAGAAACCGAAGCTGCGGTCTTAGCGGCTGAAAAGTTAGGCTTTAAACTCTTGATTCATCAACCTCGTTATTCAATGCTAGATCGATGGATTGAAGATGATTTGCAAGAAACTTTGACGGAGGCGGGGATAGGAACAATCGCCTTTAAACCTTTGTACCAAGGGCTCTTAACCGAAAAATATTTACATGGTATTCCTGAAGATTCGCGAATGCGTGATCCTCATTATGCAACTTTGCATGATGACAGTCTTACGAAAGAAAGATTGGAACAAGTCCAAGCGCTTAATGATTTGGCTCAAAGTCGTGGACAATCTTTAGCTCAAATGGCCTTGGCCTGGGTTTTACGAGAAAGAGATGACAAGGTTCAAGGCATCACTTCTGCTTTAATTGGCGCAAGCCGTCCGCAACAAATCATTGAAAATGTGGCAGCTTTAGAACATTTGAAATTTACTGACGAAGAATTAATTAAGATTGAAAAGCTCTTATAAAGAATAAAAAAGTTACTGACAAATCTGTCAGTAACTTTTTATTTTCTAAATAAAGCTGTCAGTAAAATTAATAGCTCAATCGGTCAATTTTTACACCAGTATATTCGTGAACAGCATCAATTGCATGATGATAACGTGTTAAATAACCTTCTTGGTCTCTATGGTCTCCTTCGTCATCTAAAATAACAACTTTATCCATTAAACCAAACTCAGCTAATTGACGCATCAATTCTTCATGGAATTCATGACGTGATTCTTCCCATTCCATATGACGAAAGCCGTCATCAATATATTCTGTAATTGGTGGAATGACTAAAATTAAATCCATTCGTTCATCGGCAATTGTTTTCTTGAATAGAGGTTCAAGCTGCTCGAAATCTTCTCTAGGTAAGTATAATTTAGCGTACACTCTGGTCACAATGGCATCAGTATCTAAAAAGACAATTCCTTGGTTAGCAGGCGAATTGACTTCGCGAGAATTTGCATCATATTGACCTGTAATCATTCGAGCATAGTCATCCATTTTCAACTCATCATCATCAATATTAAAAGCTTCTTCATATTCTCTAGCGTATTCTTCTGAAAACGGAGCATTAATGGAACGTGCCAAACGGCGAACAAGGGTTGATTTACCTGTTGAAGCTGAACCCATGACGGTTACAATTTTCGAAAAATGTCTTCTAAAGACGCGATTAATGTGAGTCCAGTGTTCTTGCGGATTTTCTCTAATTTGTGTGGCTGATAGTGAAATATCATGTCTGTCAGCAATTTCAACAGCATATTGATTCCCGTCAGCTGGAAATCGTTTCTTCAATTCTGCTGCGTATTCTAATTCGCCGACATAAAAAGTGACTGATAAATCTCTCTCCAATGTATTATGATGAATCAATTCAAATAAACGATTTGCCCATTCGTCCCAACCATTAGGCATTTCTGGTAAATCATTTTCATTAAGCATCGAAACTTTAATATTTTCTTCATCATTAAAAGCTTCACGCAAATAACGAAATCGTTTCTCAAGAGGTAAGCCAATTTGAGCACCACGGTCATTATCATAACCGGAAACGACAAGCAAGACCCCGTCATTCAAACTCGCACATTTATAGATTTGTTGCTGATGCCCCGTATGTAGAGGAGCAAAAGTTCCAAAATAAATACCGATATTTTTTCCACTTAATTTTGATTTTGAAATATTATTTGTGAGCATTTCGTTTATATCCTGTTTTCATATCAACAATATTTGTCAATTCCTTACCATTTGCATAGGCATCAAGATTTTTTTCCAATATTTTCATAAAGCGACGCCATGTTTCAGGAAGAGTATAACCGCCAGAAGCATGAGGAGTGATTAATAGTCTTTCTGTATGCCAAGCCCGGTGACCTTTAGGCAATGGTTCTGGGTCGGTCACGTCAATTCCTGCCCCAGCAATTTTTTTAGACTCAAGAGCATCACCCAAGGCTTCTAAATCGACATTTGTTCCCCGACCAACATTTAGGAAAATAGCATTTTCTTTCATTAAATCAAATTTTTCTTGATTAAATAATTTATAAGTTTCATGGGTCCCAGGGACACTTGAAGCAATAATATCAGCTCTCGGTAAAACTTTGTCTAGGTCAGTTTCGGCATAGACTTCATCAGCAAATTCTTCATCACCATAAACAGTTCGTTTGACTGCAATGACATGACCTCCCAAAGCTTGAATCTTTTGTGCAAAGTGACTTCCAATATCACCTAAACCATGAACCAATACTGTTGAGCCATAAATAGATTGAATCTGACCAATATTTTCCCAGATTTCTTTTTCTTGTTGTTTTTGATAAAGGTCAAATTTTCTTAGAAGAACGAAAGCCATTGTTAGTAAATGCTCAGAAATCGTAAGTCCATAAGTTCCTGTTGCATTTGTCAAAACTACCTCTTGAGGAAAATTTGCTCCTTGAGTATAACCATTGGTTCCAGCTGATAAAAGTTGGAGCCATTTTAAATTTTTATATTTTGCTAATAAATCAGGCTTTGGCAGACCAACTAATACTTCTGTTTCCAGAAAATCTGATTCTGTCAGCTCTTCTTCTTTTTTAAATTGAAACTGGTAAGCTTTATTTTTCTTGAAAGCCGCTTTTGTTTCATCTGAAAAATTTAACCAAACATTTTCTAAGGCAATTGCTTTTATCATTGGGACTCCTTTGTATAAAATGAATTTTAAAGACTACTTAAAGAGAATAAAGTCAAGCCTTGTTTTCTTTATCTTCTTTCTTTGATTATAGCACTTTGCCTTAATTTTATAAAAAATAGAAGTTTGACAATTCTGAAATTATCAGTCCTAAAATGACATAAAAGAGAATTTCAGCAAAAATTCTCTTTTTATTTTTATTAAGCTCGTACTGTTTTAGCAAGACCTGTTTTTTTATCATAAAGATTAATCAAACCTGAGCCGTTTTTACGAATCATATCCCCTGCTTTAACCGCAAAAGGAACATCAATATGTAAAAGGGTCATTGGGTTTGGTGCACGGTCAATATGTTCAGCTGTTTCTGCCAAACGAAGATTTTTGACCATTGTTTCCACGTGGCGGAATCCTGGACCGTAAAATTCAATTTGGTCACCTTCTGTGATAACATTTCTTTGACGAATCGTAGCTACCATTGTTTCAGCATCAAAGTCAACGACTTCTCCGACGAATTTGTACTCAGGAATTTTACGACGAGCCCCAAAGAGTTGTTTATTTTCATCAGGTGTTCCATAATAAAAGCCAGTGTCTAATTCACGTTGAGCTACTTTCCATAATTCATCAACTAAGGCTGGTTTTATTTCTTCAAAACGTTCTGGTGATTCCAAATAGGCATCAATAGCTGCTTTATAAACGTTAGAAACTGTTGAAACATAGTGAATTGATTTCATTCTTCCTTCGATTTTGAGGGAATTAACTCCATTTTCAATCATATCAGGAATATGTTCAATCATTGACATATCAACGGCTGACATTGAAAATTCTTCAGTGACTTCACCAGTAATCGATTTTCTCTCGCCAGCAAATGGCATATCATATAAATCATATTTCCAACGGCAAGATTGTGAACATCCACCGCGGTTAGCATCACGCATACTCATATAATTTGACAAGACACAACGTCCTGAGTACGAAATACACATGGCTCCGTGAACAAAAGCTTCAATTTCAACATCAGTATGTTGACGAATTTCTCTTAACTCTTCTACAGAAACTTCACGCGCTAAAACAACGCGTTCAAGTCCTAAATTTTTCCAGAATTCTAAGGTTTCATAGTTAGTAGCAGACGCTTGTGTTGACAAGTGAATGGCCAAACCTGGTGCTTCAGCAGCGCAGATGGCAATCAAAGCAGGGTCAGAAACGATAACCGCTGAAATTCCTAAATCACGTAATGTACGGAACCATTCGCCCGCCCCTTTTTCATTCCCTTCATGTGTCACCATATTGGCTGCTACATAAACTTTAGCGTTGTGGGCACTTGCATAAGCGACCCCTTCAGCCATTTCTTCAAAAGTAAAATTACCTGCGCGTGAACGTAAGCCATAGGCCTGTCCACCAATATATACTGCGTCTGCGCCATAATCAATAGCGACTTTTAGTTTTTCGAGTGTTCCTGCTGGTGCAAGCACCTCTGGACGTGTTTTTGTAATTGACATGTTTCAATTCTCCAATTTTCAAGATTGTAAGTATTTTGAAAAGGCTCCAAAAAGAAAAAATCTTAGTCAAATTTATTGTCAGTAAATTTGCGAGCCAAAACTTCTTTGTTTCTTTATTTTACAGGATTTCTTGCCAAATTTAAACCTTCAAATGTGACAAAGTTCTTTGACATTATGCTGCTTATCTCTCATCTTTACTGACAGAATTATTGATAAAGCTTTTTACATTTCTGTCAGTAAATCCTCTATTTCAACTTTATTTTCCTGATTTTCTCATATCATTTATAACGAAAAGAATAAGTACCCCAATAATCAATATGAGCGTCAAAATTATTTTTTCTCTTGTTCCTGGGTCAAAGAACAAAATAATGAGCCAGACAATCAGTATCAGCAACGGAAAAAAATATTTTTGAAATTTAATCATTATTTTCTCTCCTAGAGAGTTAATTTAAATTTTTATGAATTTTATTTAAAATTAATTATAAATGATTTACGAACCTTTGACAATAGTTTTTCATCAAAAAAAGCTGTCAGTAAATGAACAACTTCTTTTCTTTTTTTATTTAATGGCATCTTTGTCCAAATCATAGAAACCGTGTGATAGTGTCCGTCCTGCTGGATGTATTTTTCGGATTTCTTCATCTAGTTGGAAAGCCTTAAGTTCTGTAAATTCGCCTGCTTCAATCAGCTTTTTAGCTTCTACAAAAAGTTTGCTTATCGCTACAAAATCTTCACCACGAGTAAAAATTCCATCCAATTTCCAATGGTCATAACCCATTGCTACTAAATCTGAAAGTTCTGTCATCATATCTAAATCATCATTAGCAAAAATATGCGTCCCGTGATTATCTTCAAAGATTGAATAATGTGTATCAACTTTCTTAGGTTCAGAGACAAAAAGATTTCTTTCTCTGTCTTTGCCTTTTTCCTCAGTCTTGATGAAATTATAATAGTTTTGCACCAATGGACGTTTGCTATGATGAATCACTGTTGCACCATAAACTAAAATTTCGCCTGGTACAACTAGTTCATCGGTCATATCAGCAAGTTCTTCTTTTGGCAATTCACGTGCAAGAACAGCTTCAATTGCCCCTTGTTTGGCCCAAAAATTAACTTGGCGGGCAGAAGCAACCATGGTTGAGGCATCATAAGTAAATGGTAACTCATATTTATCACGTTGCAAAACAAAAATCACACCCGCATCACCTACTGCAATTCGGTCAGCTTTAATTTCAACTAAGAAATCTAAAAAATCTTTTATTTTTGTCATCATCTCTGTATGCATCAGAGCATTGACCGCGACAGTCACTGTCTTTCCTGCATCATGTGCAAGTTCTGTAATTTTTTGAATCTCTTCGTTGGTTAAGGCAGTTGGTACGCGTAAACCATAATTTTTTTCACCAATGTATAAACGGTCGACTCCAGCTTCGAGCAATGCTTTAGCTTGCTCTAGGCTTTCTGCCGTAGAAGTAATAGTAATCATAGTGATAATTATATCATATTGTTCTCTTACACGTTTTTTCTAATTCATCCTCTTACTAAAATTTACTACTCAAAATGATATTTATTCATAAAAAAGTATAGGTTAATTTTATTTTAACCCAAACGAAACTAAATAGTAATGCATTTAAATTTCGAGTAACGTAAACCTTTGCTTTTTATACTATAATTGATTACATAATATAGGAAAGTGCTAGAAAATTATGGAATTAAAGAATTTAAAAGATTTTTATGAGAAGCAAGAATATGTCGATTATAACGAAAGTAAAAATTTTGAGCAAAGACAAGTCAACAAAAGAATTGAAGAATTAAGCTTCTTCACGAATATTGCTGTTTTCTCAATTTTTCTTGTTTTTACTACTTACATTTTGGTGAGTTTATTGGCAAGCTGGATTGCTATTCCAGTTTCTATTGTTCTCTCGCTTGCTCTTTATATTTCCGTGAAAAAAGGAATTGCTAAAGCGATTAAATTTATGATGAAATAAAAACTGCCTAATAGACAGTTTTTTATTTTATTCCAATTAAAATTTGCACATGAATTCTCGCTGTTTTTGGCGGATTTTCCTTTGCAAATTTTTTTCTTTCCTCAGAAACTGACCATTCTAATGGACTCATCAATAAGAAATCTTGACGCAAATTTTCTGGAACTTCAAAAGTATAATCAATTGTTTGTTGAGTATTCTTAGGAAATTCTTCTTTAAAACGCTCAATAACTGCTTGATTATCATAATCAACTGGAAGTTGATAAACTTCTCGCAACTCACGTAAATAATTTCTGTCAGGAATAATTTTAATAACCCGGCCATTTTCTGTCAGAACTCGATGAAATTCTGCATAATTTGAAGGCGTAAAAATATTCAAAATTACTGACAGACTTTCGTCAGCAAAAGGGAGATTAGTTAAATCAGCTAAGGACAGAAAACTTTTCGTATCTAATTCGGTTGCCATTTCAATTCCATCTTTAGCAATATCAAAAGCAAACTTCGCCCCCGCACCCTCTAGGAGTTCTAAAAATGAACCTTCACCTGTTCCAACATCAAGTAAATTTCCACTGACAAATGATTTTTGAATTTCTGTCAGTAAATTTTGATACATCCCTGCTTGAATTAGGCGTCTACGTGGTTCAAACATTTTACGCGTATAATGCTCTGTGTCAGCTTTTGTTTGTAAAAAATTAACATAACCTTTCTTGTTTAAATTATAAGTATGATTATTTTCACATTTTAAGGCATAGGCTGCCAATTGAAATTTACCATGACAAATTGGACATCTCAACATTTCCACATTTTCTTCTAAAAGTAAATAAGCTTTTTCAATTTTTTTTAACATAGTTCTATTTTATCACAGCTCCCCATTAGAGCCAAATAGAGGGTAAAATACACGTTTTATACAATTATGCACTAAAAACACGACCCATTAGACCATAATATACAGCTTTTTAAACGTAGTAAAAGACGTAAAAAAACACGAACGTAGTAAAAAGCGTTAAAAAAATGAACAAATTTTTGTCAGGCAAGGGGCTGTATATCCATGATATACGGCTTTTAATTTTGCTGACTTTTTTTATAAAAACGTAAAAAAATTATTAAAAGATGAATACCCCCGCCCCTATTTGTTTTAGGAATACCGTATACCAATGGTGGCTCCCTTTCGAAAAAAGTGATTTTTGAAAACTTTTTTTCTGAAACGAAATCGCTCAACCGCAATGATAACTAGGATAATTGACCATCAAAAGTTGCACACCAAAAAGGAGGAAATAGGCTAAAAACTCTAAAAAAAGGCTAAAAAGGGGAAACTATTACCAAAAAATCCCTTAACCATACCATTTACCGATTGTACCCCCCCTATGCAAAAATTTTAGAAAATCACTTTTTTACTCAGGGAGGAACCATTGGTATACGGTATTCCTAATAGCAATGAGGGGGGGTATCTAAAAATTATAGAGAAAAAATGATATAATAGGGTTAGGTAAATTATTACTACTTTTCTTTATATTTGTCCGTGAAAATTCACGGGCTTTTTTGTTTTATTGAAAGTTCATTACCTTGTTTTATAATCTTTTTCACTTGCTTAATAGTTGGGTTCGTGTGGTTTCTAATAGTATGTTCGTTTAACAGATAACGGCTTGCAACTTCTGATAGTGTCATGCGTTCCATGTATCTAAGTCTGATTAACTCTAGGTCATCATCACTCAATGAATCAAACACCTCTGTCATTGCTTTGAATATAAAGCGTTGTGGTGTGAGTTGGTCTGAGCTGTCTATCCTATCCGTCCATGACTTCATTGTACCTGTGAGATATAATCTGATATTAAACTCTAGCTCATTCATCATACAATCCTCCAAACAAAAAAGCACCCCCACAATTAGAGATACTTTCCTGCATTATCATACCATGCGCATTTCTGCGTCTTTTTTTTATAAGACTATTATATCATACTTTAGATATAATTTCCTTAGCTTTCTTCATGACCTTACCTGTCTTAGCTGTAATCTGATAAGCTGATAGTCCTGTGCGCTTTGTAGTCTCTGCGATACTTAATAACTCAACGTATCTCAAACATAGTAATGCTATGCTGTCAGTATCGACTGAATCAAATAGCTCATCAAGATTATCTAATAATTTAAGAAGCCTTGGTAAGTTACCTGGTTCAGCTCCTATCTTTTCAATATAAGATTTTCTGCTTTGAGCGCTTAGGTATAGCGTTCCTCTAAGATACCACCTTACAACATCTTGAGGTCTCCCCCAATAATATCTAACCATCTATTTTATATCCTTTCGTGCTATATTATAAATTCCTAGCGAAGTAGGAAAAGTACGGTACCACGGTATCAAAGTCCCACAAATGGCTTAACCACGCTTATAAACTTGCTACCGCTAACGGTATCATGATACCGTAGTACAGTATCATTTTCGCTTTTTCTGACATTAACAATAAATACCTAGCCAATATAGACTAGGTTTTTTTATTATAATCTAATCACTCAATCCGTCAAGATAAGCTCTTACTTTTTCTTTATACTTTCGTGTACGCTCGTCTTCAAATTGTTTGAGAGAACGAGTGACATTGATAGAAGTATCATCATAAGCTGGTTTACTTACTACGCTTATTTCGCCTAATGTTTGAAGTTGGTTGATTGTTCGGACAGGTTTACTTGCTCCTTGTTGCCATGAATCGCCACCGTCTGCCACGACAAAGCCGAAACTCATGCCTTTAAGGTTTCCAGCCTTTATGTTGTTATAGACATCATGGCCCACTGTTGTATCTGGCATATCCAAAACAAAATGCAAGCCGACTTTATCAATGCTTAACTTTAAAGTTCCTGCATCAACTCTGCCTAGCACATTGGCGTAATCATGGTTATATAAAGCTAATACATCGCTTAGGTCAACATTATTGAGCGCCGATGAAGAAATATACTCAATAAAAGGTGCATTAGGCACACTTGGCTTATTAAATACAACGGCATACCCTGCAATTTGTCCAATGAATCCTGCTTTTTTATTTGCGTCTCTAATTTCTAGTTTGCTATCAATCCCAAAATTAATTTCTGTTTTTTTAGTCATTTAATCCCCTAATCTAAATCAGTCATGATTTTTTCAGATTTTAGAAATGCCATTAGTTCTTTTTCATATTGGCTTGCCATTAATCTAACAATTCCAAAGAACCAGTTATTTTTGTGACTTCCGTTTTTTTGAGCAATTAACTTATATAATGGGCCTCGAGAATAAACATTTGATTTTTCTAGTAAGTAATCCCCTGATTCCTGAAGTTGATAACGTTGGTCATCAACTTCCTTGTTATATTCCTTTAGTTTTTTCTTCGTATCTTTAGATAAGGTACTTTTTAATAAATCTTGTTGAATGTTACTTAAACTATCTGCTCGGCTTAATGCTTCTCCGATAGTATCATCAACTTCTTGAGAACTCCAGAAAACATCTAGCTCTTTCTGTTCCTCCGTCAGCCGTTTTTCTAATGTCTCTAGTAATTGCTTAGCGTTATTCAATTCAGATAAGGCTTTGAGTGATTCATCAATATCATCATTTCGAGATTGATTTTCCATTTTTTTAATTTTATTTTTTAATTCAGAAATTAATTGATTCGTTTTATCCACTTTTTGAGTAAGTGGTTTAGCTTGTTTTTCGAGTTTGTTCTTTGCTTCTTCAATATATTTTACTTGCATGTTATTTTCTCCATTTTCGTTATTTATTACTTTTCGGCATTCCACAGAACGCCCAACTTATCGCCTAATGTCGCGATCGCTTGATGAGTTTCTTGGTCTGATTGAAGTTGGTTATCAAAGTATTCTTTTAATGAGAGAAGATTTTCAACTGCTTTATTTCTCTCATTTTCAGCGACTGGGATTTCTAAGTTTTTTGTTTCGTTGCTCATTTTATTTTCTCCGATTTATATTTTTAAGTCAGGTTTTGTCAGTAAATTCATTTTGTCGGACAGCGTACTTTTTTCATGTTTTTATTTCCTCTGATAAATTCCTAGCGAAGTAGGAAAAGTACGGTATCACGGTATCAAAGTCCCGCAAATGGCTTAACCACGCTTATAAACTTGCTACCGCTAACGGTATCATGATACCGAAGTACAGTATCATTTTCGCTTTCTCTTACGTAGATACCCTTTTGTCATGCTTTTATGTTTGTCTTCGTCCCAATGAAATAGCCGTCTAAAAAGCTCATATTCCTCGGCTCGGTGTAAATCAATCGCTCTGTTAAAGCCTGCCGTATGAGGTCTTTTACTTGTTTTTTCCCATTCCTTTTTAATGTGGTCAGGTAATTTAAGCTCAAACTCTCGCTTAGTAAATGGCTTTACACCCTCATCTTCACACCATGCACGATATAAGGCGCTTATAAAGGCGGTCGGTAGAAAATCACTTACAAATTCCTCAAACATATCATTTACAAACGCCAGTACATTGTCATTAGAGATTTTAAAATCATCTAACAGACCTTGTGTGGCTTTGGGTTCGTCAAACTTCTCAAAGTTAAGCGATAAAGCGATTTTAAGCACGTACTCTAAAACGTCTTTGCGTTTAATATAATCATCTTTGATTTTCCAGTTGTCATTATCTGACGTGAAAGACTTGTTAAAGGGAACAATAAGCAAACGTCTGTATGTTCCATTTGACTTGTTTCTAAACTTTGGTAAAAAGTTAGTAGATTGAATAACCAGCTTGTTAAATACTGCTAAGGTTGGTTGTTTCCCTTTCGCTTCAATCGGTACTGGGTCGCCAGTAACCACAGAAAAGTAATTCCCTGCATTGTCTAAGTAACTGACTTGGCTGTCATCTCCAATAATGCAAGTCTTCCCAACGACTTGGGAAAGAGAAAAGCGTTCAGAAAACTGTTCAGCTTTGACACTTGCGACGTTCTCACGTCCGATTAAGTTCATGATGAGGCTCTGAAATGTACCTTTGCCGTCATTTCCTTTACCGACGAGCCACACGCCTTTGCGATAGGAGTAGTTGCCGTTGGTGCTTGCGGAAATAATCTGCCATAAAAGTCTGACAAGTTCTTTATCTCCACTCATTAAATCAAGTAACCAGTCATCTACGTTCCAACCGTTAATATTGGGTACTTTAGCCTTAGCGTTGTACTTGGTCGCAATCGTTGAGGTAAAGACGTACTTAGGACTAAATGGCTCTAATTGCTGTGTTTTCTTATTAAAAATGCCGTTAGCAACTGGTATCAAGTGAGCTTCTGCGGTTTGTTGCTTAACCTCTGCTAAGGTTTCAAGTTTAAAGAGAACCTCTTTAGACCGTGCCTGACTGTATGACGGTTCTAGCCAATAAATGAGCCGATGAAAGAAGTTCTCATTTGTTTCATATATCCCTAGTTCAGGATTATAAACGCCTAACAGTCCGCTTTGGTGGTCTAATTTGATGACTTTGAGCGTCTTATAGATAATTCTTGCTGTTTCTAAAGGGCTTAATGATTTCGGTGGCTTTCCGTCCTCTTTAGGTGTGCTTAAAAATAAGTTACGGTGTTCAAAGAATAGTTTTCTAACCGCTCTAAGCGTTTGAGTGTTTGCTTTGACATAATCAGGCTGATTAATGATTTCTTTTTCTTGTTCTAACCAGTCTGTCAAACTGTCTTGATAACCTGCGATATTGACGACTTTTTTGCCGTCTTCGCCATAATCTGTGAAGTCCTCTATTTTAGGTTTCGGACTTCTTACGTTTCCCTGTGGCGTTTCTGCCACAAGTTTTTCTAGTTGGTCTGTCATGACTTCCTTTCTATTTCATCTTGAATACACTTTTCCAAATGGTCGCCAGCTCGTCATCAGGTAAGGGCGGACTGGTTCGATTGTTAAAGGTTCGCAATAAGTCCATGCAATGATTGTTATCAATGCCTATTTTTCTCCAGTAGTGGAGAATACGATTTGTATCGTTGTTTCGGTTGCCTTTTCTTGCGCCTTGGTTGAATAACTCCCACATTTCAGCGCCATAAGTACGACTGCCTAACGTTGGGTTCTGTCTTTTTTGTCGTCGCTGTATCATTTCAAGTAACCAGTCAGGACAATCGCAAAGATTATCGAAAGTTAAAGGCTCGTTAGTTTCTGTATCATTCAAAGGGATATAATCGCCGTCTGTGCGTTTGCTTGGGTAGATTGGTGTGAAGTGTGTTTTTATCTCCACGCCGTCCGCCAATTCACTGACAATCGGTTGACTGAATAGCTCTTTGGGAACTTTAAAGAAAACATGCAAGCCGTTGCCTGTTGGTGTCTTCTCGACATAGGTACTTAATATTTCGCCCTCGCTGTGTTCATTCCACAATCGACTGAAAACACTCCGCCCATTCTGTCCGTTTTGGTGCTGGTCTAAGTCAATACAAATCAAACCGCTATTTCTAAGATTAATCATAATATTGCGGTTCGGTATTTCATCAAACCATTCGCTTACTGTGATTTCGTCAAGCGTTCCACTTGAAGTACCACGGATAACAGCTCTCTCACTTTTCCCAGCCGGAAAGCCCGCAATGACAGAAAAGCCACGACTAATACAGTTTAGGGCTTGTTCTTTGGGTGTCAATGGTCAACCTCCAGTCTATACTCACATTCATCACAAATTTGTCGCTCTTGATAGGGAATGACTTCATTTTCTTTTAGAGGTTTACCACATAAATAACAATTCACTTTGTTAGTCCTCCTTAAAAAGTTGGTCAATCCAATCAAGTTCAGCAAGTGTATAGCCGTTGACTGCATTATTAATCGCAATGCCTGTCCGTTGTTTTTTGATAATTCCAGCTCTGCGCTCGTCTTCGTTAGTTGGAATAAAATAGCCGTTATCAATTGAACCAATAGCGCAACCTTGCTTATGGAGGTACTCAATTCTACTCTGTAAAGTACGAAAATCAATATCAAGTGTTTGTGCCAATATTCTACCTTTGACAGCTCGGTCAATTCCTCGATGTTCAGCAAGAAATTTAATAATATTTTGGTCTAACGTCTGTAAGTTTTTAAGTTTCATAGCTTCCCCTCCGCTTCGTCATAAGTCCCCCACATAGAAATAATAGTCTTGATAAAGCTATCTATGTCTGTACAGTCCCTAGCGTCCGCAATTAACACATTCAGCAAAATACTAACTGCTTCAAGGTCTGAGATTTCGTCAAACTGGCGTGTAACTGCCAGCAGGTCATCGCCTTTGTATAAAGTTTCAATGGTCAGATTTTTTATTTCAATATCAGGTTGAGCTTTCAACATTTGATATGCTGCGCCACTCTCCATAAATTCAGAAAGTTCTTTTTGTTCATCATCACTCAAATTTTTTAATGTCATTTTCTATTTTCCTTTATTTGTAATTTCATGACAGCCAGCTCTCTGCCTAAAAAGGGTACTGATTGCGTGCATAAGTTGCTTTTTACTCCGCTGGGTAAGATTATGCCTGTACTTGATTCAAACTGCTGTATCAAGTCATATTTGACCGCTCGTGCGTTGTAAATCATCTTAAACGGGTGTTTGCCTACTGGTCTAAAACTATTCCGTCCGTACCGTTTTATAGCCGTGTAACCTTGGTGGTGTTCAATCATTTCGCTACCTCATCAAATAAGCTGATTTCTCCGCCCTCTTTTTCGCCCTCAAAGCGGACACCGTGCTTATATTTACGAACTTTAAAGCTATAATCAACTGTGCCTGTATTTGCGTTCAATGGGTCTAATTTTTCAATCTGCTTGTCTGTAAGTTCCGTGTGATAGGCTTTTAAACTTCGCAACCCTATGCTATCAATACCAGCCACATAAGAACAAGCTCTAATAATATTTGTCATTTTCTCAATCCTCTAATAAAATTTGCCTTGCCTGACAAGTTGCTAAGTATCTATGATGATGAACTTGCATATATCATCGATTAAATAGTAGATAAGTGAGGTTTTGTATCGTGGTTTATAGCGATTCAATCCGTGCTTTTCCCAATTATCAAGTGTGCCGTCTGATATATCTAAGTCTTCCATAACACGCTTTTTAGAGATATAAGGTAATACTCGCTTTTCATTTCTGATTTTGAGCTGTGTACCAAGATACTTATTAAATAAATGAATGATTTTATCCACTAAGCCACGGGCAACAAGGTTTATTAAAGTGTCATCATTCATTTTTTGCCTCCGTTCTTACGTTTAGAAATAACTTCCATAACTGCATAAGTGAGTTTATCTTCACTAATTCCTAGTTCATGAGAAAGCTCTAAAACATCTTCGGAACTGATAATATCAAATGCTGTCATTGCCTTGTGCTTGGTTTTCCTACGTTGTCTTTCATGGCGAATACCACGATTAAACGCCACATCATACAGACATTCGTAAGCAAAAACGCGTTCCCATTTCTCCCAATCGTCCTTATCTTGTTTATTTAACAATTGAGAAACATCTTTTTCAATGGCTTTAATTACTGGATACAACCCGTTAGGGATGTCTGTTTTCTTTTGCGTTTGCTTGATTTCTTGCTTAATGCGATACCTTTCAGCTTGATTATTAGTGATTTTAAGTTTTAAAGGGTGCTTAGAATCTAGGTAAAAAAGTTTGCTTGTGATTATCCCTAAGGCTCTATCTTTCTTATCGAATGAAAGTGTTATTCCTGCCCTACTTTTATAGGCATTTAAATCAAATGTTTTAAATTTCATGCTTTACCCCTTAACCTTTCGTCATGTATCTAGCGTATGAAGTTACGGTTCTAAACGTGCGTTCTAAGCCTCGTTTGTTCCAAACCGTCCAAGTATGAGTGCTTGGGTCAAACTGCACTTGTGCGCCTGATTGTATGCCATGAGTGGGGTAAATTACGTCAATTGCGTTATTCATTATGTTTTTATTCTCCAATTTGTTATAATTAGAGGTAGAAAGCGCGTGTTTTTCACGTTTTGCTACTCTAATTTGATTAAAAGCTGTTTCTGTGGTGGTTTCAGCTTTTTTTGTACGCTTATTTAAATTCATCTAAACTAACTCCCAATGCCTCGGCAATCTTACCGACTGTCAGCCATTTGAGCTTTTTTATTTTGTCAGTTCAACCGCTGCTTTATAAGCATTTGACCATTCATAAAGCTGAGGGATGAGCACATTTTGAAGAAAATCTTTTGAGTGAACTGAGAGTTTTTCTTTATAAAATTCAACTGACTCTTGATAAACTACTTGTCCAAGATGATTAATTGTTTTTACTTGTTCCATTAGAACCTCCATTTGCCTGCGAGGGCTTTTTAATTTAAAAATTGTTTAATTTCATGAAACTTTCATAAGTTCCGCTTGCATAATCATTAACGGCTTTGTAGATGTTTTGTATATACATCTCAACTTCTTCGATATGAATTTCTAGTTCTTCAAACATGATTTTACCTTTGAATTTCTAGGGCTAATTTGTATTTTAGGGTACAAAAAAACTCTATTTCTCGCATTTTAAAAAATGCGTGTTGAAAAAGAGTTCACTTCTTAATATGTTGATATATTTTATCTGCTTTGATATAATTTATCTATCGAGTGAAACTCTCGGTACTCAACTCTTAATGTACGACGTCGCCAAACTGATGTACATTGAGAGTTTTTTTATTTTAATTTGTGAATACCACGACGGACGGCTTCGCTTTTGCTAACCTTTTCCTTTTCGGTATAGTCGTTTAGTATGTCTTGGGTCTCTTTATCTAATTTGATAGACAAAGCTGTTACTTTGGGCTTTTCTGAAAATGGTCGCCCTAGTTTTTTCTTTTCTTCCTCGGTCAAATTGAATACCTTTCTCACTAAATTTGCAAGTTAATCAGTACTCGTTTGCCTAAGCCGTAACCCTTGATTAACCTTACATACTATATTATACATTAAGTATTTCTTAATGTCAATAATTAAGTATTACTTAATTAAAAATAAATCATTTTTCAAGAAGTTCACTCTTATTCGGTTTTCAAAGGTCAATCAGCTTTGATTTTGCTGATATTTTTTGTTAGAATGGAGTAAAGCAAAACTCGTAAAGAGCTTGCCTTACTAAGTTTAAAAGTCGTTTTGATGGGGATCAGTTACGGCTTTTTTTGTTGTCATTATGGATTTGATTGCTGTTTTGATAGGTTCATAATCAGAACCAGCTTCAATCATTGCTATTGCGATACTTTCAAGCATTTTATAACGTTCCATTTCCTCCGAATTTAAGAGGTCAAGGAGCATTTTTTCTTTTCGCCAGTCTGTATCTCTAGCTTGAATTTGCTTCTTGGTTAGTCCTGTCACAGTAGTAGCAAGCAAACTTCTAATAATGGTGTGCCATGTATTTCCATGATGTGGATAGTGTACCCATTCTGAAATAGATTGATGAAGAGTAACACCTTTTGGCTTCTCGACTGCTCTTGCAATCTTTCATGCCTGAAGCTCTTTTTCCATTTCATTAAATCGTTTTACAAGAGCCAGTTTAAAAGCTCGAACTGGTTCGGTATTGTCTAGCCATGTAATAAGTAACATAGCTTGGTTACGATTGAGTTGATAAATTTTTGTTGGACGTCCACCAGTTGAACCTTTAATAGGTTTTGTCATTTCAAATGACAATATCCCTAGCTCTTCAAGGTCTTGTTTATTGTTATCAATCAGTTTACGAACTGAAATTTTATTAAGTCCTGCATATTCAGCAATAACGACATGGTTAGTTACAACTTCCGCTTTACTCATGTCAGGACTGGTTAAAAATGCTAAGTCTTTCATTTATCCTCATTTCTACGTAGTTTTATGACATCGCGGTCATAGTTTAGAGCCATGCTTAGGTTGTGAGAATCAGGAAAGATACTTACAGGGACGTGAATACCTTGTGTACGTTCGTTAGATAGAAATTACTTACAACTATCAACGCTTGTTCTCTTTGATGATTATTAATAGTCTTTAGCAAGCCATTCAGTAATGCGTTCGTATGTACTCTGACGTACTTTCTCATTACGTGTAGGACTTTCAAGACGTCCGTAAGTAAGGCGGTTAATTCCAAGCTGATCGGCTGCTTCGCCTTTGGTTAAGTTCAATACTCCGCGCTTTTTGCGTAGAGCTGTCTTGATTTCTGGTGTTAAGTACAATTTTAAAACTCCTTTTATTGAATTATTGAAAATCAGTAATTATCTGATTGAAAACTATTATAAATTATTGAACTTCAAAAATCAAGTATAAAGTTATTAAAAAACAATATTTTTTATTTACTTAATTATCCAAATGCTATATAATGTTATCCAGGAGGTCATCTAATCATGGCTAAAAATAGAATAAATGAATTAAGAAAAGCCCAAAATTTAACACTTAAGGACTTGGTAGAACTGTTAAAACAAAAAAATATAAAAGTTAATGCTAGCCAAATTTCTAGTTATGAAAAAGGAACAACTCCTAGAAATGAAGATATCTGGGAGGCGCTCGCTGAAATATTCGATGTAACACTGCCATACTTACGTGGATACGATGAAGGTATATCAAATGTATTTGATTTGCCTTTTGATGAAGTCAATGAAATGATAAAAGAAAATGTTGAAATAAAATTGATGTTGGGGGTTTTATATGAACTTAAGAGACCTGAAAGGATTAGTGATATTGCCTCACTTGCTGGCTACGCTGCGGAGCTTTCTGAAGAGAGTTGGGATTATATAAAAAAATCAGCTCTAAGTATTGCTTGCTTAGAGCGTAATGGTGTAGAAGATTGGGAAAGCTTTTTTGCTAAAGATACTTCTTATACAGAAATTCAATGATTTTATTCCCACTTAGCAAAATCGTACTCAAACTTCTACGGCTATCATCACAATGCTTACGATGAAGCGCGTGTGTTGCTGTATGAGCTGTGCTGGTTTGAGTTGGTGGGTTAAAGAAATGTAGTTCTTAAATTTAAAAAATACTAAAAAGAGAAAGAAGTAATATGGGAAGTTGGCGAAATAGACCAAAGCATATATCAGAACTTAAGGCGGATATTCCTTATGTTGTTGCTATAGATGAGAGTGGTAGTCCTAGTTTAAAATATTTACAAAAAAAGCTATCCTCAAATACTGAAGATAACTGTGAACTTAATGATATTCATTTTAATGTAACTGCTTGTTTAATGGAGACCTCTCATTTTATAGAATCTCAAGATATGGTTATGGGAATAAAAAATAAGTTTTGGTCAGAAGGATGTGCTAATTATAAAAAAGGGGATAAAAAGAGAGTTTGCTTTCATTCTACAGAAATTCGTAGAAGAACTAATGCCTTTAATTTTGATAGCTTAGATAAGCACAAAACTTTTATTAATGAATTAGGAAAAGTTATGTCTGATATGAATGTAAAATTATTCTCTTCACATATTAATAAGCTGGAACTAATCAAACAGTATTCTACCCCTTATAACCCCTATGAGCTTTCACTAACTTTTATTTTTGAAAGACTTTCTTATGAAATCGGCAAAAAGAAAGCTGTGATAGTATTGGAATCCAGGGGTAAAAAAGAAGATAAAGTTTTGTTGAAACATATCGTGAAAATGATAGACCAAGGTACAAGATTTATTAATAAGTCAAAGTTTTCTTTTATTGAAGGTGTTTACTTTAATGGAAAATGGGAAGAAAAATCGAACAATCTAAAATCATATTGGATATTGGAAATGGCTGATTTGTACTGTTATCCGCTTTTTAAATTCGGAAAACTAAACGAAAAAGACCAGACTTTCCAGTGCTGTGAAGAAAAGATAATTTGTTATCCCGATTACATTGGGAAAGGTTTCAAAAAGTTTCCATATAACAAAAAAACGCCCTAAAAAGGACGTTCGCCCGCAAACTCGCGAGCCCCAGAGAGTCATTAGCTCTCACTAATATTATAACATAATCGGAATAAGTTACATAATATATAGTGGTGAACTTTGCATTTCTCTAAATGAATATTTACAAATATAACCAGTCAAGGAAAGGTCTAGCAACATGAAACTATCGGACTACTTAAAGAGTATTGATCACTTAGATGAAAGAATGGAAAAGGCTGTAATTATAGCTGGGTATGAGAAAATGTTTGGAGAACACTACAGACTACCACAAGAACAGTTTGCTGACCTGATAGAATTACCTTTGCCAAAATTAAGAAGAGTTATTCATGAAATGAAAAAAGCAATAGATTAGAACTTTAATAGTGCTAAAGTCTATAAAACAAGTCCTAAATTTTAGGAATGCAAAATAAAAAGCGCTTGTGCGCATGATATTTGTAAAGCTATGTGTTTCCAGTCATTAAAACTGGTAGGAGACGAGACATGAAGTTTTTATTATTCATTGATAAAATCTATTCAAAAATAGTGACTGCTTACTGCATTTGCACTATACCTTTTCTACTATTATCTCTATATCTTTATAACAAACTACCTGCTTATATCCCTAGTAAAATCGGTATAGGTGGCGTATATAGCTGGTTTAGAAAAGAATTTGTGTTTATTCTTCCAGTATTGTTTTTAATCATTGGAATACTTTTTTCAAAAAAAGGAATAATTAAGCAGTTCTATGCTGGAACTCCTGCTATTTTTATAAAGTCGATCGGGTTGATTGTTCTATTATTGGTACTATTCTCTACCATATATCTTTATTATTCCTACTTTTCAATGATATAGAAACACAAATAACAATAAATACAATGACGTACCAAGTCAATTTTTGCCAACATTTGCCAACAATTAGCAAGGGAGCTGACGCAACCAATCCTTGCATTAGGTCATAACAGTATGTAAATTTTGTATGTTGTTCATACCCTACGTAATGGTTGACGGCTTCCCCACTCCTGGGGAATAACTACATGTAAATTTTGTATGTTGTTCATATCTTACATGATGTCGGTATAGCTTTCTGCTACAAGTGGCAAAAACGAAAATTTCGTTGTTGTTATTAAGGGGGTCGTGATTCGCGACTTGCTAGGGAGGAACGAATCGGAGCCCCCTTTTTTAGGGTCTCAGATAACGAAGAATACTTTCTCACAATTTTGTGATTAACCTTGTCTAAACCTTGTTAGTTTTATCTAGCCATAATCTCATTTTATTTATATGTTTTTGGTTTCACTTTTTTCTGAAACCAATAATAGGATATGAACATTTTTGTACTAATCTCTATAGGTTCACTCTAAACTACTCTAAACGCATAATAACCAATATTGCCCACGTTAGCAATAATGAACAAGTAAATATTTCTTACTAGTTGGATCTAATTTGGAAAATAAAGATGTACTAATCTACGGACGTTTAAACTGCTCTATAGAAACGGTTATCGTGATTTTACGGACGATTCACGGACGATTAGGTTTAATTTGGAAAATAAAAAAAGCGCCCTAGCTTGAAATAGGACGCTTAGAATAAACTTATGAAAAAGTATATTTTTTGGAATAAATAGATTATACAACATATTCTATAATTTGTACAGTAAAAAGCCACTCCAAAGAGTAGCTTAATACTTGAAAGTAATGACATCTCAAAATCATTATACTTTCATCTTACACCCTTTTGTATTCAGTTTTAAATTAATAAATAGAGACATAGTTTTACTCTTTTTTTAGTAAAACTACCTGAGGTCGCATTTTACGACTATAGCCACAATCCAATTAGGACAAGGAACTTTTCACTTTACCTCAACTATCGGAAATTTACGAAAGTTCATATCGTCTGTGATGACAGGTATAAAATAAATTATAGAAAGGAGGTTCTACATGAAAAAAGACGATGTAATCAAACTATCAGACGGACAAATAGCCACAATTGTTACTAGTGATGAATCAACGAGTTTGAATAATTGCTATATTGTACGCCTAGAAAATGAAGATAGAAGAGTAGTTGATAGAAAAACTCTAACGCTTGCGGAATCATTTAAATAATAGCCGTTTATAACAAATTCCCCCTTTTTCCACCAATTCCATAAGTAAATTACTGAATCTTTTTTACTTAACCCTAATACGTGCAAACCTGAACCACGTTAAAAGCTGAATGCCATTCTGTCAGTAGTTTATCCAACAAAAGGCTATATTAAGCTGTTTATCTATCATTTTCTATATCTAATCTCTTATATAGTTGTTACCGTTGATACTTTATAATTACTCTTCTTTTAGAGAATGGTATCACTATAAACCCTTTATTTATATAGCTTTATAATACTTTGTTACCGTTGATACCGTAAAATATACTATATCAGTTGAGAATTCAATAACTCTATAAACTAATAAACCAGTTAACTAATTAATCGTATAAGCTCTAATAAAAATATTTCTCAATCCTCGTACATGCCTTGCCTGACATTAGTACAAAATGGAAAGGAAGAAATAATATGAATATTAAAGAATATATAAAAAAAGACGGTACAAAGGTGTACCGAACTAACGTTTATTTGGGTGTGGATAATCTCACAGGTAAGCAAGTACGAACAAGTGTAAGTGCCAATAGTAGAAAAATGTGTGATATTAAAGCACGCCAAGCTATAAATAAGTTTATCAATAATGGGTCTACAATTGCAAGGGAAAAAGTGGTTTTTGATAACTTTGAATCTTTGGCTTTGAGTTGGTTTGAGAGTTATAAGCTGACAGTTAAGGAAAATAGTATAAGTGTTGCTGATAATTACTTACGTAATTATATACTGCCTCCTATTGGCTCGTACAAGCTCTCTAAGATAACGCCAATGTTATTGCAGGAACTTGTCAATAAATGGGCTAATAACGCAAATACAGCCGAAATAATCAACGGTAAGCGTGAGCGAGGAAAATGTAAGGATTATAAGCTACTTCTTAACTTTATAAAACGTATCCTTGATTATGGTATGCAATTAGGAGCTATCGAGGACAATTCAGCTATAAAGGTTTTCCCTCCTAAGTTAAAGACAAGGACAGTTAAAAAGATTAAGTATTTTGATAATGAGGAGCTAAAACAATTCTTGTTGTATCTTGATACTTTAGAACCAAGCACGGACAATCGAAAGAGTAAGACTTTATACAAACTACTTCTTGCAACTGGCTTACGTGTAGGGGAGGCTATGGCTCTTTCTTGGTCTGATATTGATTTTAACAACCATTATCTCAATGTGTCTAAAACTCTAATTCAACAAAGCAATTTGATACAGGATAGCGCAAAGACAAAAGAGAGTAATCGTTCTGTGTTTTTGGATAACGACACTCTTGAAAGTTTAAAAGAATGGCGGAAATATCAAAATGACGGTGCTATATCCTTGCATGACTCTTTAGTCTTCTCATATCATCAAAAAATGAGGTCTTATGAAATAGAGAGACAGAAATTAGTGAGACACTTCAAAAATGCTGGAGTACCTAACATTGGCTTTCACGGTTTCCGTCATACTCACGCTAGTCTTTTGATGAACAACGATGTTAACCCTAAAGAGATACAAAGACGATTAGGACATGCAGATTATGCTATCACAATGAATACATATAGCCACCTTGCCAAAAGTAAAGAAAAAGAGACCGCTGAAAAGTTCAGCAGTATCTTAAAAGCATTATGATTTTTTGGTCGAACGTAGTAAAAAGCGTTAAAATTTGTGTTTATAATCTCTACAACCCTTATATATCAAGGATTTAAGCTCTCTATTTTAACATAGTTCTATTCTAGCATAATCACTTTCATTCTTTTTATTTAAAATAATTCTTGTAATTTTTTTAAGTTAAACAAGATAATCATGTTATAATAATTTTAGTAGATGAAAGGAAGAAATTATGATTATCCGAGAACTTTGCCTTGAAAATTTTACCAAAATTCCTCAAGCGCTTCAGGCCGGCGTTGAGAGAATTGAACTTTGCGACAACCTCGCCGTTGGAGGAACCACTCCTTCTTATGGTGTCATTGAAGAAGCTGCCAAATATGTTGCCGAAAGTAAGACAACTCTTGCTGTCATGATTCGTCCTCGCGGTGGTAATTTTGTTTATAATTCTCATGAACTTAAAATTATTGAAACTGACACCCTTAAAGCTGTTGAAGCTGGTGCCCAAAACATTGTATTTGGTGCCCTTACTCCTGACAATGAAATAGATACTGACGCACTTGAAACAGTGAGCATTGCCGCACAAGGGCTCCCAATCACTTTCCACATGGCTTTTGATGAAGTCACTGATCAAGAAAAAGCAATTGACCAACTTGTCGAATTTGGCGTAGATAAAATTTTGACGCACGGTGGGCCACTTGACCAACCCTTAAATACTGACAAACTTAAAAGTCTCATTGACTATGCTAAGGGAAAAATTAACATTATTATTGGCGGGGGTGTCAATGCTGAAAACTTTGAAAACCTCGCTCAATTAACCGGAACAAATTATGTTCATGGCACAAAAATTATCAAATTATAAATAAAAAAGTTACTGACAGATATTCTATCAGTAACTTTTTTATTTATTTTTAAGTCGGAATCTAACATAAAATTTTGTCAGTAAAAAGTTCGTAAGTAATATAATCAAACTCAAGAAAAATGGTCGAACAAAAATTAATGACAGAATCAATTCAACAATTGTCACAAACATCATCACTCTAAAAATAAGCACCCGTAAACCAGCTGTTTTAGCCGCTTTTTTCAGTGGATAAATTCTTGTTAAAAGTTGATAATCAAAAGCCGTTTGTAATGATAAAAGTTGAAAAATAAGCAAATAGTTAAATACAACCACCATAATAATGGCAACAATTCCATTATTAATAAAAATCATCGCTAAAATTGACAAAATAAGTAAACGAATCGTTAAACCAAGATAATCTCCTGAGCGTAAAAAACTTCTTGTAAATAGATACTCATAAGTTCTTTTTGTTTTCGTCAGTAGAAAATCAAGATATTTCCGACGATGACTGTGTGATTTAAGTCCCTTAACATTCGTAAACAGTGAAAATAATCTTAAAGTTCCTGTTTTTCGTCCTTCTTCTAAATCAATCAAGAAAGCCCAATCCAAAAGTCCACTTTTTTGAGAAGACCAAATTTTGTAAGCCAACCAAGCCGCTTTGATTGCGACAAGTAAGACGAACCAAAGGACTAAGAAAATAGGATTAAATCTTAATAATGGAGCAGCAATCAAAACCAAAAGTGCTGACACAACTGCTGGAATAATCAAAGATCGGATTAAACATTTTACTAAATATGCCCGAACTTCCATTTCTTTTGTCAGTAAAAAAACTTTATCTGGACTCTCAATAAATGTTGCCAAACGTCCCACAATTTGACTAGCCAAACTGATCAAAATAACTAAAATAATTTTGCCCCATAAATTCAGCTGATGAATTTGTAGAAAGTTAATGTACTGAACTACCAAAGCTCCTAATAAAATCATCAGGAACAAAACAAAATGATCATTAAAAACATAACGAAGATATTTTATATTTTGCTTATACCAAAGGTTACGTCGTTTTTTAAAAATTTCATTCATTTGACTTTCCTGCCTCTACAACTTCTTTAGAGTTTGGAATATTTCCTTTTGTTAAGGCAAGATAAATTTCATCTAAACTTGCCTTAGGCTGATTAAATTGAGTACGCAATTCTTCTACTGTTCCAAAAGCAACAACTTGACCTTCATGCAAAACAATAAATTTATCACAGAATTTTTCAGCTGTGGACAAGATATGTGTACTCATTAAAATCGAACTTCCTGATTTTTTCATGTCAATCATCAAGTCAATCAAATCCTGAATCGCAAGCGGGTCAAGTCCCATAAAAGGTTCATCAACAATATAGAGCGAAGGTTCCACTAAGAATGCGCAGATAATCATCACTTTTTGTTTCATCCCTTTTGAAAAATTCACAGGGAACCAATCTAATTTATCACTCAAGCGGAAAGTTTCTAATAATTTTTCAGCACGTTCAAAAGCCAAGTCAACAGAAATCCCGTAAGCTAAAGCTGTCACTTCAATATGTTCACGCAAAGTCAATTCTTCATACAAACTTGGTGTTTCTGGAATGAAACCAATTTTTCTACGATAGCCTTCTAAATCTTGTTGTAAAGTTAAGCCGTCTAATTCAATTTGTCCAGAATAAGGAGTCAAAAGTCCAATAATTTCTTGAATTGTCGTCGATTTTCCTGCACCATTTAAACCAATGAGTCCAACTAACTCGCCTTCTTTAATTTCAAAATTAAGGTCTTTTAAGACAGGATGCCCCAAATAGCCACCTGTTAGATTTGTTACTTTTAACATACATTCCTCTTTTCAATCTTATTCTATATTTATTATTGAAGTCATTCTTAAAATACGTTGCGCATAGCTCGGATTATCATCATCCTCGGCGATAACTTCTTTTAAGTCATCAAGATTATCTGTAATAATTCCATCTACTCCATTGAACATCTGTTCTCTCATATCCGTTTCGTCATTGACCGTCCAAGCAAAAACCATCTGCTTTCTTGCCTGAGCTTTATCCACAAAACTACTATTGAGTGTTGTGGCCTCCATGGTATAGGCCGACATCTTAGTTTGTGGGAAAAGTAAGTTGAAGGGAAGGATGAAACTCACTTTAATCTTAGGATTAATTTTTTGTTCAATTAAAAGAGCATTATAATCTAAAGAATGAATCATAGCCTTATCTTTTAAAAGACGTGCACCATATTTTTTACTAAAATTTTCAACCATCTTTAGAGAATCAAATGGAGAAACTTTAATCTCAACCAGTAATTTTTGGTTAACTTTTTCAGCAGCCGCTAAATAATCATCAAAACTTGGGATTAAAGCCTTTTTCCCATTTTCCGAAACAACTGTATTCGTCAATTCTGCTAAGGTAAGTTTTTGTGGCGGAATATCAATTCCAGCTAAATCTTTTAAAGTTGGATCATGGAAAACAACAAATTGATGGTCTTTTGTTTCCTGAATATCCATTTCAACATAATCTGGTTTTGATTTAGCCGTAGCTTCCATGGCTGGAATTGTATTTTGCACCCCATTTTCTTCATCAACTCCCCGATGTGAAATGGTTAAAGGGACAGTATCCATAAATCCTTCAACATAAGTCCAGCTTACTAAAGCAAAAATTAAAACAGCTAAAGTAGAAAAAATTATTTTATATTTTCTTCTAACTTTCGGAGATTTTTTTACTACTTCTGAAATTTCAAAGGCTTCCAAGTCAGCTTCTCTCATCAAGTAACTAAAAAGCATGACCAAACTCAAGGTAGATATAATAGAGCTTCCCAACCAAATCAAATCCAGTATTGACACTGCTCCCACAAGGGCAAAAGAATTTTTATCCAAATAATCTTGGGCAAAGTAGCCGCCCATAAAAAGAAGCCCCTGCATTATTATACTAAATAAACCGATAAGTCCAAAATAAACAGATAGTCTGAAAAAATTTCTAACTCCTTTTGTTCGTTTTAAACTTTCTTTTATTGCTACTTTCAATGATTGACCTTTTAAAATCATCAGTGGAAGAGTCAAAATTAAACGGGTACTAATCCAAAATGTTATAGCATAAAATAGGAACAAAATTATCATATTTTGCCAACTTTTAAAGAAAAATTCAAATGTAAAAACAGGAATTTTAATTTTCGACAAAAGTTGCGTACTAAAGACATAACGTCCAAAAGGAATAATTAATAGAAAATAAAATACGAAAAAGACTAATTGTTGAATTCTGACATTTTTAAGATCCGAAATAACTTGCCTAAATAAACTTTTTAAACTAAAAGTTCTCGCCTGAATCAAACGAATTCCTTGAAACTGAACGATGAATTGCAGATAAACCAAAAAGATGAGCACAAATAAGACAACTACGAGCCCCAAAACTCCTAAGAAATGCTGCTGAAGCAAGTTTCCAAGATTATTATAAGAAACATAAGGAATTCCACTAACTCGCATAATAAGCTCAGAAATGGATTCTAAAAGTGGAATAATAACAAGTGTGATGACTATAGTTGCCCCAACAAAAATCGAAAGATATTCAAACCAAAACTTAGAAAACTCTCGAAAATATTTAAAAATCAAACCAAGTGGCCAATTAGCATTCTTTTTCTTCTTAGCTTTTTTTCTCACCATACTCCTAAACTCCCCCACACTTTCTCTAAACAGAAGAATAATTTTCATTACATTATATCAAATTTATAAAATAAAAAATGCTTAAATTTAAGTTATAATAAATAAAAGTTTTATTTATTATAACATATTTGAATTTCCCTTTTTCGGCAATTCCCTTACGATTTAGTAAGTTTCAGCATTATTACTGGGATTTTTAGCTTATTTATAATATAATCTAAGTATATTATAAGTTTTGACTTTGAGTAAAGAGTCATTATTACTACTGGAGGACCTATCAAATGGAAGATTGTATTTTTTGCAAAATTATCGCTGGTGAAATTCCTAGCACCAAAATTTATGAAGATGATGATGTTCTTGCCTTCCTTGATATCACTCAAACAACTAAAGGGCATACATTAGTGGTTCCCAAAAAACATTATCGTAACATTCTTTCAATGACAGGCGAACAATCAGCTGAACTTTTCAGCAAAGTCCCTTTTATTGCCAACAAAATTGTTAATAATCTTCATGCTAAAGGGATGAATATTTTACAAAATAATGAAGAAATCGCTGGTCAAACTGTTTTCCATACTCATATTCACCTTATTCCTCGTTTTGATGAAAATGATGGTTTCGTTGGAAAATTCACTGCTCATGATTATGATTTAGCTGAAATTGCTAAAGAAATCAATGGCCAATAAAAGGACATTACTATGATTGAATTATTTAAAGACTTAAAAAATATCATTGGCGAGTTGTCAGAAGAAGTCAACACGATGAAAGTAAATGTGGAACGCGTTCAAGAAGAAGGTATCAAAGCAGAAAAAGTTGGAAAAGATATTCAAAAAAAAGTAGATGAATTTCAAATTTCCATCCAACCTAGAGTTGAAAAAATTAATGAACTTGTTAATCAAATAAATAAAAGGGTTGAATAATTTCAACCCTTTTATTTTTTTGATTTTTCTTGATGTTTATAAAACTGTCTCCCCCAGAAAATCCCCAATAATTGGGACAAGACAAAACTAACAACTATGACCAGCATTTTTTCGACATCATGATGTTGAATGTAAGTAAAGGTATGTTGTGAAAAATATAGAATACTTATGAATATAATATTAATAATATTCATTCCAATAATTCGCCAATGTCTTCCTTTGGTACTTTCCCAAAAACTGATAAAAAGAATGAGAATGGTAACGACCTCTAATCCAATCAGCGTCAGGTTTAGAACTTGAAAAAGATAGGCAATTGCAAAGATAATTGTTGTATAAGCCCATAGAAATAATAGCATACCTCATTCTAGCATGTTTTTTTATATTCTACAATAAATAAAAAGAGAGAAAAATATTTTTCTCTTTTTTTATTGTTATTAGAATGATGCAGAATCAACTTTAACACCAGGACCCATTGTAGTTGTAACAGAAAGGTTTGTGATGTAAGCTCCCTTAGATGCAGCAGGTTTAGCAGCTGCAATTACAGAGTTCAAAGCTTTAAAGTTTTCAACAAGTTTTTCTGTATCGAATGAAACTTTACCGATTGGAACATGAACGTTACCAGCTTTGTCAGCACGGTAGTTAACTTTACCAGCTTTTGATTCTTCAACTGCTTTAGTTACATCCATAGTAACTGTACCAGTTTTAGGGTTTGGCATCAAGTTACGTGGTCCGAGGACACGTCCAAGACGTCCAACAACAGCCATCATATCAGGTGTTGCGATAACAACGTCGAAGTCCAACCATCCACCGTTGATTTTAGCAACGAGTTCATCAGAACCAACGAAGTCTGCACCAGCTGCTGTAGCTTCTTCAGCTTTCGCACCTTTAGCGAAAACGAGAACACGAGCAGTTTTACCAGTACCGTTTGGCAATACCATTGCTCCACGGATTTGTTGGTCAGATTTTTTAACATCGATGTTAAGGTTGTAAGCAACTTCTACAGTTGCATCAAATTTTGCAAATGAAGTTTCTTTTGCAAGTGCTACAGCTTCTTCTACGCTGTATAATTTAGTTGCGTCGATTTTTTCAATCGCTGCGCGCAATGCTTTACTTTTTTTAGCCATTTCTATTTTCTCCTTGTGGTAATATCGGTTGTCTGTCTTCCTTGTTGCGTCTGAAAATTCGCTCTGCTGCGCTCAAAGGAAAATATTCCCTCCAAACACGGTCTTTATACTAAACGTCGGAAGCTATTTTCTCGCTCCGCGCCGCTCAGATGAACTAATAGTTCTTTTATAACAACAAGAGTAACAGCCTTCCACTAAATGTGTGGATTGCATGTGTGACTTTTTCTGAATTTACAAAATGTAAATCTCGAAAATTTAGTCGAAGTACGAGGCGACAGGTTCCGAAGCCTACCTAAGTAGGTGAGGGTTCTGTCAACGAAGTAATTCGTCTAAATTTTTAGTCAGTAACAGTGAATCCCATAGATTTTGCAGTACCTTCAATCATTGACATTGCAGTTTCAACTGATGACGCGTTAAGGTCAGGCATTTTGAGTTCTGCAATTTCTTTGATTTGTGCTTTTGTAACTGAAGCAACTTTTGTTTTGTTAGGTTCACCAGAACCTTTTTGAACGCCTGCTGCTTTTTTCAAAAGAACTGCTGCTGGAGGAGTTTTTGTGATGAATGTAAATGATTTGTCATCATAAACTGAGATAACAACTGGGATGATCATACCAGCTTGGTCAGCTGTACGAGCGTTGAATTCTTTTGTGAATCCCATGATGTTAACACCTGCTTGACCCAAAGCTGGTCCAACTGGTGGAGCTGGTGTTGCTTTACCGGCAGGGATTTGTAATTTAACGAGTTTTTCTACTTGTTTAGCCACGATAAATTCTCCTTATATTTTGTTTTCGTGATGTGGTATGATGCTGTATTTTACAGCTTCCACGCCTTGCATGTGAAAATTCACATACCTGAGTATTCTATCAAAAAAAAGGACTGATGTCAACTTTTCTTTGTTTACGAAAGGTTAATTTTCTTGATGGCTATCAATTTTTTTAAGTTACAAGTAATCTATAATAGAACTATCAAACCAAGAAAGGTTAATTCATGAAACTTCAAGCTTTACTAAAAAAATATAGTAATCAATTAACTGGTCTTTCAGCCTTATTAATTTTAATCGCTTATAGTGGAAAATATCTTTTGAATTCTTATTTTCTTTGGGCCTTTGCACTCTTATTAGCTACATTTATTGGTCTTGTCCCAATTGCTTTTCAAGCAGTCCAAGCACTTAAATTCAAACAAGTTTCAATTGAATTATTGGTATCAATTGCTGTTATTGCTGCTCTTTTTATTCAAGAGTATGAGGAGTCAGCAATTGTTACTTTTCTTTTCGCATTCGGAGCTTTTTTGGAAAAGAAAACTTTAGAAAAAACACGTTCTTCCATTAAATCTTTGACAGAAATTACTCCCTCGACCGCTCTTCGGATTTCTGGAGAAGTCATTGATATTGATGATGTCAAGATTAATGACGAATTATTAGTAAAAACTGGCGCTCAAATTCCTGTAGATGGCTCTATTTATGAGGGGGCTGGTTTTGTCAATGAATCAAGTATTAGTGGGGAGTCCGCTGAAATAAAAAAAGGAGTCGGAGATAAGGTTTTTGCTGGAACACTTCTTGAAAATGGAAGTCTTTTGATTCAAGCTGAAAAGGTAGGAGAGGATACCACCTTTGGTAAAATTATTGAATTAGTGGAAGAAGCTCAAGATACAAAATCCTCTGCTGAAAAATTTATTGACCGTTTCGCAAAATATTATACTCCTAGTGTTTTAGTTCTCTCTTTTTTAATTTTCATTGTCAGTCAAGATATCAAGTTGGCAATTACTTTATTAGTTTTAGGTTGTCCGGGTGCCCTTGTCATTGGACCTCCTGTCAGTAATGTCGCAGGGATAGGGAATGGAGCCAAAAAGGGAATTTTAATTAAAGGTGGAAATATCATGACTAATTTTAGTCAGACTGACCTGCTTCTTTTTGACAAAACGGGAACACTTACCAAAGGAAAGACTCAGGTCTCCATTACTAAAAATTATGGCGCTTCTACCGAACTTATCAACCAGGTCGCTATGCTTGAAAGTCAATCAGATCATCCTTTAGCTAAAGCAATCATTGATGAAATCGGTGAATTTACTAAAGTACCTCTTCAAAATATCGAAGTCATAAAAGGACAGGGGATTTCTGCTGACCATTTATTGATTGGAAACGAAAAACTCCTTGAGAATCATCAAATTTTTTTAAACGCTCAACAAAAAAATGATTTAATGAAACTTCAAAAACATGGACTTTCAACAGTATTAATTGCTGATGATAAGGTGCGTTTACTTTATGGAATTACTGACGAAATCCGACCAAATGTAAAAGAAACATTGACCAGACTCAAAAAACAAGGGATTAAAGAGCTGATAATGCTGACAGGCGACAATGAAAGTACCGCTCAATCAATTGCACAACAAGTGGGAATCAGTCAGGTTTACGCTAATCTCCTACCTGAAGACAAGGCAAAAATCATGCAAGACTATAAACTAGCTGGTAAAAAAGTGGCATTTATAGGCGACGGTATTAATGATAGCCCTAGTATTGCCCTTGCCGATGTGGGAATCGCAATGTCATCTGGGACTGACATCGCCATTGAAACTTCGGATATTGTCCTTATGAGTTCTAATTTTGATAACCTTTCTTATGCTCATTCCCTTGCAAAAAGTACAAGGAAAAATATGAGACAAAATATTTTAATTGCTCTCTTTGTTGTAATCTTTCTTCTTTCCGGATTAATCTTGGGGAATAGTTCAGGATTTATTGGACAATATGTCAATATGGCGACTGGAATGTTTGTCCATGAAGCAAGTATTTTATTGGTTATTCTCAACGCAATGCGTTTAATTCCTCATAAAAAAATACTATCCAAAAATTTCACTGTCGCAAATGACTAAAAATAAGGTTATAATTAAAGAAAATCTTTCAGGAAAAATATCTACTCAAATAAGGAGAATAAAATGACTTTAGATAATCATCATTGCGTCCAATTAGTTCCACTCTTTGAAAAACTTGCTGAACAAGATTTAACTAAGGTCGAAAAAATTGTTGAACACAAAAAAATTAAAAAAGGTGAAATTATTATTAGCCCTGACAAAGAACCTTTATTAGTCATTGTAGCTCAAGGTGCACTTAAAATTTCACAACTTTCACAAAGTGGTAAAGAGCAACTTTTAAGAATCATCGAAGCAGGTGATTATGAAGGCGAAGGAGCCTTACTTGGCGTGACCAACGGACAACTTTATGGTCAGGCCATGATTGATTCTACGATTTGTTTCTTGCGTCAATCTGATTTTGAGACATTATTAACGACTTATCCTAGTCTTTCATTACAACTTTTAAAACTTAATGCTAAAAAATATCTAGCTGCTGAGCACCAAGCAGGATTTTTGGCACTAGATGATGTTGAAGCACGTCTTGCACATTACTTTTTGAATCTATCTGCCACTTCTGATAGCATTTATTTTGAAATTCCAATGAAACTCAAGGAGCTTGCCAATTATATCGGAACCAGTCCAGAAACAATTTCACGTAAAATCAAGGTTTTTGAAGAAAATAAAATTATTAGCCGTCAAGGACGAATGATTAAACTTTTGGATAAGGAGAAATTAGAAGATGATTTTGCTTAAAAATTTTACAAAAAAAAATAGAGTGAGTCAACCCTATTTTTTTAGAAAATATTTCCAAATTACTTTAATTTAAGCTTCTAAATAACTTTCCCAAATATTATCAAACAGGGTAAGATTAAAGTAAAATGGGGCTTGGGTTTCTAAATAAGTCGAAATTTCATCGAAATCTTTAGACTGTTTTGGAAAAAGCGGGTCTTGAAAAACTAAATTTGCAAGACGAGTTGCATCATCTTTTTCTACTGGTGCACGATGGCGCATAAGGTAATTATAAAAAGTCATTTTCTCTTTCTATTATCATTAAGTCGGAAAATTAATTATTTTTTCCATTGTTTTTCCAAAAAATCATGACGAATTTTACTTGATTGGGCATAATCTTCTGGATTTTTTTTGTAAAATCCTTGATGGTAGTCTTCTGCTGGCCAGAATTTTTGAACGGTTTCAATACTTGTCACAATAGGTGAATCAAAATTTCCGCTGGCTTGCAATTGCGCTTTGCTTTCTTTGGCAATTTTTTCTTGTTCTTCGTTTTCAACAAAAATGACTGGACGATAGTTATCCCCACGGTCTTCAAATTGACCAAAAGCATCTGTTGGGTCCGTGAGTGTCCAATAAAGTTCAACAAGACTTTGATAGGTAATTTTACTATTATCAAAAATAATTTCTACTGCTTCTGTATGACCAGTCAAGTGTTTTTTTACTTGTTCATAAGTTGGATTTTCAACATTTCCACCTGTATAGCCACTTATCACAGATAAAATCCCTTCTCGTTCTTCAAAAGGTTGAACCATACACCAAAAACATCCACCTGCAAATATTGCTCTTTCTGTTGCCATTATTTCTCCTTCACTTTGTTTGTCTTGTGAAATATTATAGCATAGCTCAAAAAAAAGTAGCCAATTAAGCTACTTTTTTACTGACAGAAATTTTTATAAGTCATAAGACTGACAGAATTTACTGACAAATGCTTTTAAATTAAGCTTAGTATTTCTAAAGAAGCTGTCAGTAAATTATTCTCCGATTAATTCTGTTCCCTCTGGACTTTGTTTGATTTTTTTAGCTTTCATCAAACCACCAAGCGCTTTTTTGAATTGTCCTTTTGAGATTCCAAAAGTTGCTTTTATTTCATCTGGATTTGATTTGTCATTAAATGCCATTTTCCCGCCCATTGATTGAAGATAAGCTAAAATCATTTGGCTATCAGCATCAAGCATTTCATAAGCACGTGGTTTTGCTGACAGATTTAGACTACGGTCTTCTTTTCTAAAACCAATAACACGAACTTGAAGTTCTTGACCGACACGTGGAACTGAGAAACGTTCATTTGGATGAATAAATCCTAGCATATTGTTGTCAGGCAAATAAACAAATGTTCCTGATTCTTTATTTCGATAAACAATTGCTCGTAAATCTTGGTTTTGCATGTTGTCATAACCAGGACCTGCAAGATTCCAGAAATCTTCATGCCATGCTAAATGACCCCAAATTCGCTCTTTTCTGTCAATAATTAATTTCACATAAAGTTGGTCACCAACTTTTGGCCATTGGTCTTTTTCGAGTGGCAAATCATCAAGAGAGACGACCACATCTTTTCCTGGTAAACCTGTGTCAACAAAGGCACCAAGGTCCTTACGTACAGCTGTTACCGTTCCCCAACCATAATGCTCATTTGTTGCTTTTTGTTCCAAAGTCGTCAAACGACGATGGTCATCTTTATCCGCATAAACAAAACCAGTTACCACATCGCCAACTGTATGTTCACCTTCTGTTTTATCTAAACGTAATAAATCTTCTCCCTTTTGGAGAAAATAGAAACGTTCACTTTCTTCCACGATTATCGCGGAGATTGTTTGTCCAATAATACTCATTTGTACCTCTTTATAAAATGTGATTGAGAGACTATTTGTCTCTGTTTAATTGATATTTCCTTCGTAAATCCGTGATTTTTCACCCCAAGGATGATAGCCGTCAGCTAGATAATGAAAATCAAAGTGCTCATAGAAATCAGCAAAATCCGTTGCAAGATAAAGTTTATCAATATCAAAAGTTCTGCAATCTTCTTTTACTGCTTCAATCAACAGACCAGCAAGACCTTGATTTCGAAATTTTTCTTCAACATAAAGTGTACAAAGCCAAGGGTATAAGTCCATTCGACTAATAAAATCATTGTTAATCAGTCCACAACCCGCAATAATTTTTCCTTCATCAACAATCAGATACCACTGAGGAATCTTTTTGTTACTCTCTAAACTATGCTTCAAACAGTCATCATATACAGGGTTACTGTCCGTATTTCCCCATTTTTCCTGAAAAAATCGAATTGTTTCTTTGAGATAAGACGGTTGCTCTCTAAGTTTGATTAGTTCTCTCAAATTTATCCATCCTGACAGATTTTTGATGTAAAAACGGCTCAATGGAGCCGTTAATGCTTTTACAGATTACTTTATTTGTTAGATTGTTCTACTTAGATATCCAACAATTCTTTTTCTTTAATTGATGCAAGACGGTCTGCTTCTTTAACCGCGTCATCAGTCACTTTTTGAATGTTGTTTTCAAGATCTTTAAGATCATCTTCAGTGATTTCTTTTGCTTTTTCTGATTTCTTAGCAGTGTCCATTGCATCACGACGGATATTACGGATTGCTACTTTTGCTGATTCAATATATTTACCCATTTCTTTGACAAGTTCGCGACGGCGTTCTTCTGTCAACATTGGGATAACTAAACGAATCACAGAACCATCATTTGCTGGTGTAATCCCAAGATCTGATTCATACAATGCTTTTTCAATATCTTTCAAGATTGATTTATCAAAAGGAGTAACCATTAATACTCGTGCTTCTGGAATTGTGATGGACGCTAATTGATTGAGTGGTGTTGGTGCGCCGTAGTAAACAACTTGAACACGGTCAAGAAGACTTGCGTTGGCACGACCAGCTCGGATATGTCCTAAATCACGTTGTAAACTTCCTAATGATTGTTTCATCCGGTCTTGAGCTGTTGTAACAATTTCGTTTGCCATTTTATTTCCTTTTTCTACTTTTAATTCTTCTATTTATTTTACTGACAGAAATTTTGTCAGAGATAAGTGTTAGTATTTTAATGATTACAGTTATGCTAATATTTCCATCATAGGATAGTCGTTGACGCTTCAGCGTTTACGAATATGCTAGTATTTCCATCAGTAATTTTTTAATGAATAAATTTACTGACAGCTTTTTTTGTAAGTAAATCTTATTCGACCGTTGTTCCGATTTCTTCACCACGAACGACACGTGTAATATTTCCAGCTTCATTCATGTTGAAAACAACAAGTGGAATATGATTATCCATTGACATTGTTGAAGCCGTACTGTCCATTACTTGCAAGCCTTTGGTAATAACATCCATATGTGTCAAATGTTCAAATTTAATAGCATCAGCAACTAATTTAGGGTCAGCATTATAAACACCATCAACACCATTTTTAGCCATTAAAATGACATCAGCATTAATTTCCGCAGCACGTAATGCAGAAGTTGTATCAGTTGAGAAGTAAGGCGAACCAGTTCCCCCAGCAAAAATGACAACACGTCCCTTTTCTAAATGGCGTTCAGCACGACGACGAATATAAGGTTCAGCAACAGCTTTCATCTCAATGGCTGTCATCACTCGTGTGTCAACCCCAATATTTTCAAGAGCACTTTGAATGAACAACCCATTTTGAATTGTTGCAAGCATTCCCATGTAATCTGCCTGAGCACGTTCCATTCCGGCTTTCTCACCAGTAACTCCACGCCAAACATTACCACCACCGCAAACAATCGCAAGTTCTGCGCCCAAATCATGGACTTCTTTGAGTTCTTCAGCGACAGCTTTTGCTGTTTCAGGGTCAAATCCGAAACCTTTTTCGCCTGAGAGGGCCTCTCCCGAAAGTTTTAACAGTACGCGTTTATATTTAATTTCAGCCATATTGCACCTATTCTATTATATTTTCTCTATTTTACCATAAAATGCTCACGAAAAAAAGACTAATCAAAGCCTTTTTAGAAACTATCATGATGTCAATAAACCCAGATGTCCCAACAACTGAATAAGTAAATAAATCACAAAAAGAATCCCCGCAATCCAAAAGATTAAATTAAGACTTTTAAAACCTTGCCAAATTGGGTGCTTGATTTCTTCTAACTCTTTCAATTTTTCCGGGTCCAGACTGTCAACATGTTTAAGACTGTGTTTCCAAAGAATTTCAGCAGGAATCACCGATTTATTAAGTAACAAATCTCCATTAGGTTCAATCTTAATCTCATTTCCAATCCATGAAACCATTCCCCCAAGAAACAAATTTGCGCCATATGTCTTTTTTAACTTACTCACATCAAAAGGATTCATCAGCAAATCAATTTGCTCATGAACAGGATAATATCGAACTTGTCCATTATCAAATTCTAAACGTAAACTCACTCCTGGCAACATTTCAGCTTTTGTAACTTTTGGTAAATCCTCCATAACCTTCCCTCCATTTACTCTAATTATAGCGCTTTCTTTTATAGAAGACAAACCATTTGTCAAAACTTTACTGACAGCTTTTTCATAAGTAAAAAAATTTACTGACAAATTTCTGTCAGTAAATTTTATCTAATTATTTAGCAGCTTCAACATCACGAGCAATAACCAATTCTTCGTTTGTTGGCACAACAAGTACTTTCACTTTAGACTCTGGTTTAGAAATGATACCAAATGCTCCACGAACATTTTTACTTTCATCAATTTCCATGCCAAACCAAGAAAGTCCATTAACTACATCAGTCCGAACAGCTGTATCATTTTCACCAACACCAGCCGTGAAAATAAGAGCATCAGCCCCATTTAATACTCCAAAATATTGGGCAATAAATTTCTTGAGACGGTCAACATACATTTCATAAGCAAGAATCGCTTTAGGATTTCCTTTAGCCACAGCTTCTGAAAGATCACGCATATCACTTGAGAGTTCTGACACCCCAAGGACTCCAGATTCTTTATTGAGAATGTCAATCACATCTTGAGCATTTCTAAGGCTTGGGTCGCTCTCTAACATATAAGGAATGACTGAGGCGTCCATTTCACCTGCACGTGTTCCCATCATTACACCAGCAAGTGGTGTAAATCCCATTGAAGTATCAACAGATTTTCCAGCTTCAATTGCTGTAATTGAAGCTCCATTTCCGATATGAGCCGTAATTAGCTTCAAATCTTCCAATGGTTTTCCTAAAACTTTTGCCGCTTCTTGGGCGACATACATGTGTGACGTTCCATGTGCTCCATATTTTCTGATTGAATAATCTTCATAATATTTTGTTGGAATAGGATAACGATAAGCCTTTTCTGGCAAAGTACTGTGAAAAGCAGTGTCGAAAACAGCAACTGCAAGTGCATCTGGTAATAAACGTTGAAAAGCTTCAATCCCTAAAACATTAGCAGGATTATGCAAAGGAGCCAAAGTTGAAAGATTTTTAATCTCAGCCAAAACCTCAGGACTAATAACCGTAGAAGTTTTGAAAAATTCCCCACCTGCAACAACACGATGGCCAATTCCTGTGATTTGGCGGAATTCATGAATTAATTTAAAGTGAATTAATTCATCCATTAATAACAAAACAGCTTGACGATGGTCAACAATTTCTTGTTTTCTAACGTGTTCTTCATTGTTAAATTTAGTTGTTGAGATTGAGCCAGACAAACCAATACGTTCAAAAATTCCTTTAGCAATCACGGTTTCTTCCGGCATTTCGTAAAGTTGCCATTTTAATGACGAGGAGCCTGCATTGACAGCGAGCGTTTTTTCCATACTTACTCTCCTTAATGTATGCGTTTTATTCTTAAAATTATATCATATTTTATGTCTGATTTCATTTCTCCTCCCTCAAGGATTCCCAGAACTTATCATTTTATGTCATTTTAAAAATAAAAAAGATTTTGTTTTAGAACAAAATCTTTTAATTAATTATTTTTTAAGTGCTTCAACATCACGAGCAATTACAAGCTCTTCGTCAGTTGGAATCACAAAAACTTTTACGCGTGAATGAGGTGTTGAAATTTCTCCCTCGACGCCAAAGACATTTTTCTCAGGGTCAACTTCAATTCCAAACCAAGTCAATCCAGAAAGAATTGCTTCACGAACAGGAACCGAATTTTCACCAATACCAGCGGTGAAGACAAGAGCATCAGCCCCATTCAAAACGGCCAAATATTGACCAATAAATTTTTGAATTCGGTCAACATACATCTCAAATGCAAGTTTTGCATCAGTATCTGTATCTTTAGCAGCAATGATATCACGCATATCTGATGAAATACCAGATACACCATAGAGACCAGATTCTTTGTTCATCATATCAACAACACCTTGAGCATCTTTTAACTCAGAGTCATTTTCAATAAGGTATGGAAAAACAGAAGGGTCCATTTCACCTGTACGTGTTCCCATCATTACTCCAGCAAGTGGTGTGAATCCCATCGAAGTATCAATTGATTTCCCACCTTTTACTGCTGTCAGTGATGCGCCATTCCCGATATGAGCAGTGATAATTTTAGTTTCTTCAATTGGTTTTCCAAGTAATTTTGCAGCTTCTTGTGAAACATACATGTGTGAAGTTCCATGAGCCCCATATTTACGGACAGCATAATCTGTATAATATTTTTTAGGCAATGGATAACGGAATACTTTTTCAGGCATCGTTGTATGGAAAGCTGTATCAAAAACTACTACTGAAGTTGCATCAGGCAGTAAGTTCAAAAAAGCTTCAATTCCTGCAGCATTTGCTGGATTATGCAAAGGAGCAAGAGCTGACAAATCTTTAACTTGTTGCAAAACTTCTGGTGTAACAACTGTTGATTTTTGGAAAATTTCACCTCCAGCAACCACACGATGTCCTACACCTGTAATTTCAGCAAATTCCTCTACTATTTTCAATCGTTTTAAATCTTCAAGTAAAACTTCTACTGCTTCTGTATGATTTGGAATGTCAAAAACGCGTTCTTCTTTTTGCTCACCAAATTTGACGGTCACAATCGAATCTTTCAAACCAATTCGTTCGATTAATCCCTTGGCAAGAACTTTTTCTTCTGGCATTTCATACATTTGCCATTTCATAGATGATGAACCAGCGTTAACTGCTAATGTTTTGGTCATGTTTAATAAACCTTCCTTGAATTTGAAATACGGTTAAATTATAACACAATTACAATTCCTTTTGTGTTTTTCGGTCATGATTCACGAGCTTAATTCAAGATGTAGTTTTTAAAATAAAAACCTTTTCAAATTCAATTATTTTCATACACTTTAACCAAAAAAATTACTGACAGAATCTGTCAGTAATTTCAATCTTATAATTTTACAATTTTTGTAAATTCTTCCATAAAGACTTCTAAACTTTCTCTGTCTGTCAGTGAAGACAAAGGGTGAGCAAAAGTTGCATGTGCAGCCGGCCCCTTTTTCAAAACATAAATCGCCTTAGCATCAGCATTAAAAAGTGATTTTGGTAAAGTGATGACAGCCATCACACTTCCATGTTTACTAATCCACTCCTTTAATAGTGGTCCTTGAGGACTTGTCAGTAAATCTTCTGGAGCTAGGAAAATGGCAAAAGAACCCTCTTTTAAATAATTAAATGATTGCTCAATCAAAAGATGATGAGCAAAAGTATGTCCGTCAGTAGTCGCAACTTCAAAATTCTTTGCAACTTCATCATCCGGATAAAAACCAATTGGTAAATCACTGACAACAACGTCTGCAGGTTCCATCAAACGCTTTTGTACTGCATCAATTTGCATGAACTCAGCCTGACTCCCCATAATTTCAGCCATTGAAGCAGACAAATCTAAAAGTAAATCATCAACTTCAAAGCCTACATAATCAACCTTTTTATTAAGATTAACCAAAAGCGTTTCAGCAAGATTACCCATACCAGACCCAAATTCAATTAAACGAAGTTCAGAATTTTTATTAAGATGTTCAATAATGAAATTAAAAATTAAGCCAATTGCATCTGGAGTCATTGCATGATTGGGCTGAAGTGGTGCGACTTGTGACCCTTTCAACAAAACAAATTGAAAAAGTTTTTGCCACTCATTATTTGATAAATTTAACTGACGAAGTTTGTCATTATTTACTGACAATTCAACAATTCCTTGGTCAGTATCATCTAAAAGAGCAGCATTTTGTTCTACAAAAGCATCATAAAAATCTGTATCCAATTTCTCAGATAATAACATAATATTTGCAACAACTAGCTCAAAACCTTGAGCCACTTTTTCCATATCCATGTTTTTTCTCCATTTCTACAAAATCAAAATAAAACTGCCAAACTTTGACAGTTTTATTCATTGCTTGATTATTAATCAAGCAATCATTTATTTTTTTCTTTTTCGACTGTCCAACTTTTCCAATTCCATCCAAGCTCTGACCGTTACAACAAGCATCGCCACAATACCGATAATTTCTAAAAGTAATGACCGATGGCTTACCGCCTGGGCCACAGCAAAAGCAAGAACTAGAACTCCAACACCAGCAAAGAAGAAAATGTCCATACTCCGCCGAACATCTTTGGGCATCATGAAAATATACGCAAAGGCAACTAAAATCAACAAGATAATATAGAACATTTTTCTCCTTTCCAAGTTATGACAAGAACTAACGAAAAATTAATTTATTCATCATCAAACTTTCAATAATTGAAAATCAAGTTTCTCTATTTGATTAAACTTATTTTTTCTTCTTAGTTGATTTTTCACGCATTGCTTTATCCAAAATTTGTTTACGCAAGCGGATTGATTCTGGAGTTACTTCCAAGTAATCATCATCTCCAAGGAATTCCAAAGATTCTTCAAGTGAAAGAATTTTTGGTGTGTTCAAAACAGATGTAGAGTCTTTATTTGAAGAACGAACGTTTGTTTGTTGTTTCATTTTAGTGATATTTACAGTCAAATCATTATCACGACTGTGTTCACCAACAATCATCCCACCATAAACTTCAGTACCTGCATCAACAAAAAGTTGTCCACGTTCTTGAACGTAACCCATTGCGTAAGAAGTAACTTGACCTGAATCCATAGAAATCAAAGAACCACGGTGACGTCCACCGATTTCTCCCTTAACAGCTGGAAGATATTGGTCGAAAGTATGGTTCATGATTCCGTATCCACGAGTCATTGACATGAATTCTGTTGTGAATCCAATCAAACCACGTGCAGGAACAAGGAAAATCAAACGTGCTTGACCGTTACCAGTGATTTGCATATCAAGCATATCACCTTTACGTTCAGAGAGCGCTTGGATGATTGAACCTTGGTATTCTTCAGGAGTGTCGATTTGAACACGTTCAAATGGTTCGCAAGCAACACCATCAATTTCTTTGATGATAACTTCAGGACGTGAAACTTGAAGTTCATATCCTTCACGGCGCATTGTTTCAATAAGAATTGACAAGTGCAATTCACCACGACCAGAAACAACCCATTTATCAGGAGATTCAGTGTTTTCAACACGAAGTGAAACGTCAGTTTGCAATTCAGAAACCAAACGTTCTTCAACTTTACGTGATGTTACCCATTTTCCTTCGCGACCAGCGAAAGGTGAATTGTTAGCAAGGAAAGTCATTTGCAAAGTAGGTTCGTCAATGTGCAAGATTGGCAATGGTTCAACGTGGTCTGAAGGTGTAACAGTTTCCCCAACAAAGATATCTTCCATACCAGACAAAGCAATCAAATCACCAGCTTTTGCTTCTTGGATTTCTTGACGGTCAAGACCGAAGAAACCAAAAAGTTTAGTAACGCGGAAGTTTTTAGTTGAACCATCAAGTTTAGACAAAGTAACGCTGTCCCCAACTTTGATTGTTCCACGGAAAACACGTCCAATACCAATACGTCCAACATAGTCATTGTAGTCCAAAAGTGAAACTTGGAATTGTAAAGGTTCATCAGAGTTATCAACTGGGCCAGGGATATGGTCGATGATTGTATCAAAAATATTTGCCATTGTGTGTTCTTGATCAGCTGGATTATCAGACATTGATGAAGAACCATTGATTGCTGAAGCATAAACAACTGGGAAATCCAATTGTTCGTCATCAGCACCAAGTTCGATGAAAAGTTCAAGAACTTCATCAACAACTTCAGCTGGACGAGCAGATGGTTTGTCAATCTTATTAACAACAACGATTGGAGTCAAGTTTTGTTCCAAAGCTTTTTTCAAAACAAAACGTGTTTGAGGCATTGTTCCTTCATAAGCATCGACAACGAGGACAACCCCATCAACCATTTTCATAATACGTTCAACTTCTCCACCGAAGTCCGCGTGACCTGGTGTGTCCAAGATGTTGATACGAGTTCCGTTATATTCAACTGCTGTATTTTTGGCAAGGATAGTAATCCCACGTTCTTGCTCAAGTGCATTTGAGTCCATCGCACGTTCAGCTAATTCTTTACGAGCATCCAACGTTTGAGATTGTTTTAAGAGTTCGTCAACCAATGTAGTTTTACCATGGTCAACGTGGGCAATAATAGCGACGTTTCTAATATCTTCGCGTAATTTAGTCAATTTTATCATACCTTACTTTCGTATATATCTAACCCATTATAGCACACTTTTCTAAAAGCTGTAAATGCACACGTTTACAAGCCTAACAAAGATTTTTTTACTTCCAAAATGAAAACCCCAAAGAAAAATTTCTAAGGAGTTCTTTATTTTTTTATAATTAATAAAATCAGTAAAAATGATTATGTTGTTAACATTCTTTTATTCTTAAACTGTAGAGAAAGAGTAAAAGAAAAGCAACTAAACCTAATAGAACAGCAATAATATATCCAGCTCCATAAAAGGTTAGAAAGATAGAAAGTTCAGCCCCAAAAGTATTCCCAGATAAACTATGATTAAAAATAATCATAGATGGAAAAGCTATAACTAAGAAACTAATGTAAAAAATAAGACTAGCAAAAGAAAAATAGACACTAAAATTTATTTTCCTATAAATGAGAAAAAATGATATAAGCAACACCAATCCCAAAATGAAACTATAAAAAGGGACTTGATGAAAAAGAAAATAAAAGAAATTTTCTCGACTTTTTTTATAGTCAAAATTCGTATTCAATTTAGCCTGATTTACCGTTGCAGGAAGAAACATGGTTCCTATCCAAATGACAAGTGCAAGAGATACTTGCCAGATTTTTATTTTTCTTATCAACATTTTTCTGCCCTCCATATTCATTACTATATCTACACTCGCATTTTATAAACATCTACATAAATCAAAATATTAAAAATCAAGAAGAAATGGAAGAAAGAAGCTGAGCAACCCTAAAATAAATGTAAATACTATATATTTTTTCATATCTATCACTCTCTATCTGGACAATTCAACAACCTCATCTGCCATTTCCCAAATAACAGGATTATGCGTAGCGATAATAATAATCCGCTTTTCATTTTTCATACTCAAAAGCAGTTTCATCACTTCTTCACTATTCTCAGAATCTAGTGCTGCTGTTGGTTCATCCGCCAAAATAACCGGTGAATCTTTCAAAATCGCTTTAGCAAGTGCTACACGCTGTGCCTCACCACCTGACAATTCATAAATTTTTTGATTGAGTTTTAAATAGGCTACATTAACTTGTGCCAGAGTTTCAAGCTTTTTTTCTTGTTTAGTTTTCTTGGATAACTTTTGATTAATCAATCCCAAATCCAAATTTTTATCAATCGTTTCATTTTCAATCAATCCAAAATTTTGAAAAAGATAAGACAAATCATTTAGAAAATAGGAATGTTTCTTGATTTTTGATAATTCTTTTCCCTCATAAAGAATACTTCCTTCGTAGGATTCAAGTTTAGCAATCATATTCAGTAAGGTTGTTTTACCAGAACCTGATTGACCAATAATGGCATAAACTTTCCCAGCTTCAAAGGTTAATTTAAAGTTATCAAAAACCTTTCTATGTAAAAATTCTTTTATAATATTAGTTAATTCAAACATCTATTCTCCTTTCAAACTATTTATTTGTCCATTTTCAAAATTCTTCATTTGAACAAGTAGGATAATGAGCGAAATAAACCACAAAGCACTTACAACAAAAAGAGAATATAAAAACTCATTGCTGATTATTGTCAATGTTGGTAATAAAATCAAAAGTAATCCCAACTCTACAAAAATGAACCGACAATGAATTCTCAAGTTGGGCATTCCAGAAATAAATTTTATTACGATTGTTCTTCTGAAATGAGTAAAGTAAAGGACATGGAGTAAAATATAGAAAAAGCTAATGACAATAATCGTTATAATGGCTGATATGATTGCCATACTTAAACTCTCTTTTACAAGATTTGTCTGTGCTTCATACTGTCCATAGGCATTAACTAAATAATGAACCTTATCGTATAGTCCCAACTCTTTCAGCCTATTAAGCGTTTGTTCTTTACCTTTCACAAAAAAGTAATCATTATCCCCTGCCCATGATATGCCCGTTTCTTCTCCTGATGATTGCGGTGTTATCACAACAATAATTGGGTCAGAGATTTCTTGTTGCGTTGTCATTTTCTCATAAGCCACATTGTAAATAAAACGTTTTTCGCCATTTGGTACTTCTTCAACGTATTTCGCCTTCATCTTGGTCTCTTTTTTGCCATTTTGTGTTGTTTCCGTCAATAGTTTGTCGTACTGAGCAATCAATTTTTGACGATTTTTCATTTGATTTTTTGGTATCAGGAGTCCATATTCTCCAAGTTTGAGATTAGAAAAGTCTTCTTTAACATTTATATGTTGTGCTTTCAGATAACTTGGTGTGACAATGAGTTGTTCGTCGCTACTTTCTTCTGGTCCATCAAACAAATTATGTCTAACGAATATCGCATCATCTTTCGTTACTTCAATATTATAAAAGTTCCACCATGCTTCTACTTCCTGAGAGCTAACCTTAAGATTTGGTGCACCAGAAATCGTGTCATAATCTTTTTGTTGCTTCCATTTGTCTAAATCAGCGTCCTGTTTTTTTAATTCGATTTGATTATAGTGAATTCCTGATAGGCTTGTGACAAGGACAATACTCACAACAAATTGCATCAAAACCACAAGAACCATCAAAACTGTTGTCGGCAATTTTCCTTTAATAAGTGAATTGAGTTGACTCCGAGAGAGGATAAGCATGATTATTGCACTTACTAAGCATGACAGTAGCACAAATATCAAAGAAGAAAAGAGGATAGAAAATAAAGCAAAAATGTGAAGCGACAGGTTGCTTAGACCAGTTATGAGCAAGTAACTAGAAGTCCCTATCATAGCAATAATCGTCAAAATTGAGATAAACTTTATATCACGAATACTATCTGAAAATACAGTATTCAACAAGGTCTTTCCAGACAAAAGCTCTATTCCTGATTTTCGTAACTCTGAGATTCTTACAAAAATAGCTAAACCGACAAAAGCCAGAAAGATACTTATCAATAAGGTTACAGCCTGTGGATTACCATAGATATTATAGTACTCTCCTAAGATTGTCAATCGCTGAACAGGTACAGCTATCACGTGAAATTTATTGCTCAAGTAATTGCTCAGTTCCTCAGAACTCGTATGACCTGTCATGATATGGTAGGTCGCTCCCATTCCCAGTAAATCATTTTCAGCTCGATTAGCTTTAGGAAATAAACGCATATTACTCGCAAGCTTCCCATCTCCAAAAGTCATATAGCTCGGCTTAAAACTCCCGTTTCCCTCAGGTCTAACAACTGTAGAAACAATGAATGACTGATGACTCATTGCATAGTTATCTAACGTCGCAACAACCTGCTCATTCTTCGGAATCTGCGTTGACTTTTGATTGATGTTATTCATGACAAGAGCCCCCTTGCGGAAGGCGGTCTGCAATAATATCTTGACTTTTATTCTCAATACTTATAGCATAAAAGGCTGTGACTAACACAATAGCCACAGTCAGAAAAACATACTTTAGTTTTTTCATCTGCATTTATTACCAACTTCTAGTGCCTACCCAGCCATTGCTGTGATAGAAAGTTGCAGGTTCTGCCCAACGCGTATTTAACCATGCATAGGCCTGTTGATTCGCATGAACACTGACAACTCTACCTCCATATTTATCCCCGTAAGTTACTTCAGCCCAATGGTTCCCATAGCTGTTCCAGTAGGCAGCGTAAGCTCCCATACCATACTTTTTGTCATTTGTTGAGCCTTGAGAATAAGTTGAACGATTAATAGCGAATACAGGGCTTACTTGAAGGAGCGTTCCGCCGAGAGTCGCAAGGATAAGTGTTGAAACAAGTAATTTTTTAGTTTGCATTTTTCTACTTCCTTTCTAAAAATTTTTAATCTTTTGTAGAACTTTTTAAAAATTCTACTACAACAAAATTTTTAGTACCTCCTTTCCTCACTTTGAGGGTGTACAAGCCTCTGGTCGAATTCGTTTGTTTAACATTTTTAAGTTGATGTTAAATTTCTATATTTCGATTGTAAACCTTTTCATTTTTGCTTACAATCTTTTTTTGCATAATTTCATCATTTTTGTGACGAAATCGCATTTTCTGTGATGAAATTGAGTTTTTATCAGGTAAAAACAAAAATCACCCTAAAAAAGAGTGATTATTTTATTCGTTTTGAATGTTTTTTGAGTTCTTTTAACTCTTTTTTGCAAACCGCCGGTGCTTTGACTTTTTTCAAGCTTTGTTTGAAACATAGCGTCAATCCGTCTTCTTCAATTCGACGAATTTTATTTGTATCAACAAGTAAACCGCGTCCAAGTGCAAGTAAATTGGGAATTTTCTTTTTTACATCAGAAATCGTACCACGAACTAAACATTCATTATCTTTTGTGATGGCTCTAAGATAATTTCGATGTGTTTTGTCCGCTTCAATATATAAAAGAGAATCTATCGAAATTGGATAACCACTGATTTCGACAATAGTTAGCTCATTTGTAAAACAGTAGAGCAACACTTTCTTAATCATTTCTCTAACTTCAGTATCAGAGTCACTGGCCACAGTCATTTGAGTCCATAACGGAGAGGTAGTAAAGTTCAATAATTCATCTTTTAAGTCAGGATTATCAGTATAGATAAGAAAAAATGCCTTACTTTCTAACTTCTGTATTTTTTTCAGTATTTCGAACTCTTCTTTTTGTGCAATTTTTATAAAACAAGTCTTAACTTCATTAAGGTAAATTTGAAGAAATTTATAGACATGCTGATGATTATAGAATACCATTGTTGCATCGATCTCGTCTTTTATCCCAAGTTCTTTTTCATTTTCAAGAACAAATCGCTCCAAGCGATTTACTGCATAAAAGTCCGCATCAATCAAAATTCTATTCATTTTTTACCCTCAACAAGTAAATTTTAACTATAATCTTATTCCAAAAGTATCATTACCATTAAATATCTTTTTAGTTACGTTTTCAAATTATATTGTATTATACCATTTTATAAGCAAATTCTGCGCTATTCACTCTCTTTTACATATAGCTTGGACTTGAAAGCCTTTATCAAATACGGTAAAATGTAGTAATGAAAACTCTCTATGACGTGCAAGAAATGCTGAAAAAATATGGATACATCAATCTTTTTCCAGATCGTTTGGATGCGATTGCTTTTATGCAAATTGAATTAGGAAAAATGCTTGAATCAGGAATATTTCAAAAAAGCGACCATGACTATTTGACTGCTCGCTTGATTTTAGCACGTGAAGAGAGAATTGAAAAGAAAAAATCTACGACCAATAAAAAATGATTCTTTTTTATTGTCAGATTGGAGAAAAAAACATGACTGCAAGTAAAATTATCGGTATCGACCTTGGTGGAACTTCAATTAAATTTGGAATTTTGACACTCGATGGTGAGGTTCAAGATAAATGGTCTATCCCGACAAATATTTTAGAAGATGGAAAACATATCGTTCCTGATATTATTGAATCAATCAACCACCGTTTAAGCCTTTATAACTTGGACAAATCTGAATTTCTTGGAATTGGAATGGGAACACCGGGTTCAGTAAATATTTCTGAAAGTACTGTCAAAGCTGCTTTTAACTTGAACTGGTCAGATACTCAAGAAGTAGGTAAACCAATCTCTGAAGGTGTTGGTCTTCCTTTCATTTTGGATAACGATGCTAATGTTGCTGCTCTTGGTGAACGTTGGGTAGGGGCAGGTGAAAACAATCCTGATGTTGTTTTCATTACTCTTGGAACTGGTGTTGGTGGCGGAATTATCGCTTCAGGTGAGCTCGTTCATGGTGTTGCCGGAGCTGGTGGCGAAATTGGCCACATTTGTGTTGACCCTGATGGTTTTGAATGTACTTGTGGAAATCGCGGTTGCTTGGAAACAGTAACTTCTGCAACAGGTATCGTTCGTTTAGCTCGTAAATTCGCTGAAGAATACGAAGGTGATTCTACTATTAAAGCAGCTATTGACAATGGTGATGAAGTGACTTCTAAAGACATCTTCTTTGCAGCTCAAGAAGGAGATCACTTCAGCTTATCCGTTGTTGATAAATTTGCTTATTATCTCGGTTTTGCTTGTGCAAACCTTGGTTCTACTTTGAACCCTGCTTCAATCGTCATCGGTGGTGGTGTTTCTGCTGCTGGAGAATTCTTACGTGAAAAAGTTGAAAAATATTTCACTAAATATGCCTTTTCAACTGTTCGTAACTCAAGTAAAATCAAACTTGCTGTCCTTGGAAATGACGCTGGAATTATCGGTGCCGCAAGTCTTGCTCTTAAATTTAAAGGAGAATAATTTTGGTTATTATTATCATTGATATCATTCTTGTTTTAGTAATTATCGGAATGTTTGTCTATCCTCGTTGGAATCTTCGTCGTAATGCTAAACTTGTTGAAGAAGCTGAGTTTGCTCGTTTAATGCCTACTTCTCAATTAATTGATATTCGTGAAGCAAAAGATTTTCGTATTAAACATATTCTTGGTGCACGTAATCTTCCTGCTGGACAAATTGACCAAAGTTTAAATGCCTTAAGTAAACATAAACCTGTACTCATTTATGAAAATGGTCGTCCTGTTGGCGGAGCAAAAGTTGCTAAAAAACTAAAAAAAGCTGGCATTCCTGAAGTTTATATCCTTAAAAGTGGTTTGAATTCTTGGAATGGTAAAACTAAATCTGGTATCTAATTACTAATCGTCTTAGTAGTAAATTTCAAATAAAAAAACTCTCTATCATTAACTGACAGAGAGTTTTTTATTTATAAAGTAATTAACCTACTTCAGCTTCAATCATCCAAAGTGTTTTTTCAATATCTCCAAGAGCAGTCGTATATAAGTCAACTGTCACATCATCACCATCATCACCAGCAATTTTAATGCCATCTTTGAAGAGTTGAGTCAAATATTTGTAAGCAACAATCAATTCTTTCACACGTTCTGAATTAGATTTTCCCCAAACGGCGGGAGTCATTTCAATTTTAGAATTTTTATCAAATTCTGCTAAAGTTGAAACTGGAGAACCACCAATAGTGATTAGACGTTCTGCAAATTCGTCCAAATGTTCATCCAATTGATCTTTCAATTCATCCATTTTTGGGTGTAGGTAAAGAAAACCCGGACCACGCAAATACCAGTGGATTTGATGAACAAGTGCTGATGCTTTTGATAAATCAGCAACTGTTTGATTTAAAACTTCTTGTGTGTGTTCATTTGACATAACTAACCTCCATTTTTTAAATATTAAATGTCATAAAGAAACTTAATATTAACTTTTCTATAAATATATTATAAACCAATGAGATTTTTTTCTCAAATGATTTACTTATTTTCTTTTTTCGCTATATTTAAAGTTACAATTCTTCATTTATTTCGTATAGATTAGTATGGACATTTTATTTATATTTGTAATTGGAAGTATTTTTGGCTCCTTTTTTGGCTTAATAGTTGACCGTATTCCACTAAGAAAATCAATTATTTTTGGACGCTCACATTGTGATTCTTGTCAGCAACTTTTAGCCTATCGTGATCTAATTCCTATTTTTTCTCAAATAAGCTCTGGCTCACATTGCCGTTATTGTAAAAGTGAAATTCCATATTTATATGTTTTTTTGGAGTTCTCATCAGCTTTAATTTTTGTTTTAGCTTGGGTAAATTATCTTAAACCTAGTCAATTTTTACTGATTATTCTTTCACTAATTTTATCTGCTTTTGATTATCGTCAGCACAGTTTTCCTTTTGTTATCTGGTTTATTTTTGCACTCAGTTTTATTTTAATATTTCCTCTTTCTCCCCTTTTCTATTTTTGGCTTATTTTAGCCGTCTTAGCTGAAAAATTCAATTTAAGAGTTGGCAGCGGTGATTTTTTATGGTTTTTTACCGCTTCATTTTCTCTAACTTTCTTAAACGAAATGCTGCTCCTTCAAATCGCTTGTTCACTTGGTATCATTTATTATCTAATCACAAAAAAACGAGTTGAAATTGCCTTCATCCCGTTTCTAACTATTGCATATCTAATGTTGCTTTTTGGGCACCAAATTCTGTCACCGTAACCCCTAAAAGCCTTACTCCTAAACTTTCATCATATTCAAGCTCTTCAAATATCTCTTGTGCTACTTCTGCAATTTCTTCGGGACTTTCTAACTTTTCTGCTAAAGATTTTCTTTTTGTCAATGTTGTAAAATCAGAATATCTCAATTTTAAAATGACAATACTTCCTTTTAATTGATGACTCTTTAATGAGTCGGAAACTTTGCCAGAAATTTTACTCAACTCTGCTTTAATATCATCCGGAAGATATAATAGTTTACCATAAGTTCGTTCTTTTCCAACTGACTTTCGCTCACGATAATTTTTGACTTTCGAGTTATGTATTCCATTGGCCTTTTGATAAAGCTCCCAACCATAAACTCCGAATCTTTCAGCTAAATCAACTGGGTCTGCTTTTTGTAAATCTCCCCCATTAAAGAAACCTAGTGCGTGCAATTTAGGAACTGTCGCTTTTCCAACACCATGAAATTTTTCCACCGGTAATTTTGCTAAAAATTCTAATGCTTCTTCTGGCATAATTAAGGTTAAGCCATGGGGCTTTTCATAATCAGATGCAATTTTCGCTAAAAATTTATTATAAGAAACTCCTGCAGAACATGTTAAACCTAACTCAACAAATATATCATGCTGAATCAACTTAGCAATTTTAATTGCTGATTGAGCACCGATTTTATTTTCTGTTACATCTAAATAGGCCTCATCAATTGAAGCTGCTTCAATATCATCGGTATAACGTTTAAAGATTTCACGAACTTGTTTACTTACTTTTGTGTATTTTTCATAGTTTCCTGAAATAAAAATAGCTTGTGGGCAAAGATCATAAGCTTCTTTAGCACTCATTGCCGAATGTATTCCAAAAGCACGCGCTTCATAAGAACAAGTTGAAACCACGCCACGTCCACCTGTCTGTAATGGATTTCTGGCAATAACAACCGGCTTACCTTTTAAACTCGGATTATCACGCACTACAACAGAAGCAAAAAAGGCATCCATATCAATATGAATGATTTTTCGCGAAGTGTCATTGATGAGTGGGAAAGTTAACATATTGCTATTATACAAGAATTAGTTTTCAGACTCAATAGATTGATTACAAAAAAACTCTTAACAAGTAAGAGTTTTAATTTATAAATCAATAATTTGATATTCATAACCCTGCGACTTAAAAATTGTAAAACAAGCATCCATCGCAAAGAAAATAGTTTTGGTATTATCATTAGGATGAAAAGTTTGAATTTGATAGTCATCTAGCATTTGTTGGTCAAAATAAATATGCATATTATTATAATGTTTACCAACAAGTCCAAAAAGAGAAACAATTCCGGAGTTTAATCCAAGCATATCTTCTAGTCGTTCTTCCGAGACAAAGTGAAGTCTCTTCACTCCAATAATTTCTCCCAAGCGATTCATATCAACCTGTTTAGCATCATCCATAATTATCATATAGAACTGGGTAGACTTTTTATTGGCTAAGATTAAAGTTTTGGAACGACAACCTTCATAATCTTTAATGTAGTTATCCGACTCCTCAGTTGAATGACTTGCTGGATGTTCTACTATATTATAAGGAATTTCAAGCTCAGCTAATAATTCCTTAACTTCTGAAAAAGTTCTCATCAATTCTCTCCTTTATTCACTTTTAGAAAAATACCGATAAAATTAATTTATATAAGACAACTTATTTTTATATTTTGTTTAGTAGCCTAGTAATCCCCGAAGATCTAAAGCTGTTCCTGATTTTGCGCCACAAATCAAGACCAGAATTGCTAAAACTCCTAGTAAGGCCACAATGAACATTCCTGCCCATTCCTTGACTGATATTGCTTGTCGACTTTCTTTTTTCGCTTTAATAAATAAAATGAAACCAATCGTATAAAGAATCATCGCCAACCAAACATATTGCCAACCTGAAAGATAAAGGGCCAGAGCTTGAAAAGCAAAGGTGAAAAATCCTATTAATATATTTTTAATTGAACCTTCTTTAATCCCAATTTTAAGAAGATAAGCTCCAACCAAAGCATAACAAATCATAATTACAGCTGTTGCCATATAAATAAAGACATTATAAGCATTGGCTACAAAATATGTAATGATAATAAAGATTTGAATCATCAGCTGAGTAATAAGCAAAGAATTACTTGGCGCATGATATTTATTCAGCTTACCAAACCAACTTGGCAATAGTTTTTGCTCTGCCAATTGTTGTGTCGCCTCAACTGGTAACATTGTCCACGAAAGCCAAGCTCCTAATAAGGAAATCATTAGTCCAATTGCCATCAGACTTCCGCCCCAGCCACCGACCATCTCGTTAAGAATATAAACTAAGCCTGGTGCTTTAACATTTGCCAAACTTGCCTGGTCCATATAACCATAAGGAAGTAATGATAAAAGGACATAAATGACAAGCAAAACTGCTAGACCAATAATTGTCGCTTTAGCTGTATCCGATTTTTTCTTTGCCCGATTTCCCATCATCGCTGCGCCTTCAATCCCGACAAATACCCAGACCATGACCATCAGCGAGCCTTTAATTTGATCAAGGAGTCCACCAGCAGTCATCGCATGCCAAACTAGGCTTTTGACTGACCCATCCGCAGCTAGATTGCTTGTGAAAGTTTGCCAAAAATGTTGAGTGAATACATCAGCTTTAAATAGGATAATCCCTGTGATTGAAAATACAACTAAAGGAATGAGCTTTGCAATCATAACAACCGCATTTACAAGGGCAGCAGTTTCTACTCCTCGGTCAACTAGAAACATTAATATCCATGAGATTATTGAAACAATAATTACTGATAAAACAGTCAACGAACCATTGGAATTAGCAAATTTGCCAGGGAAGAAATAGTCAGCAGATGTCATCATTAAAACTGCAAAACCAATTGTTCCAGTCCAAGCTGAAATCCAGTAACCCCATCCTGATAGAAAACCGATAAAGTCTCCAAAACCTTCTCGAGCATAATCAGAGACTCCCGAAAGTTTGGGTCTAATTGTAATCAGTCGATTAAAACTCAAGACAAGCATGAAAATCCCAAAACCGATAAAGAGCCATGAAATCATGACTCCACCGGGTGTTGAACCATTGGCGAGGTCATTAGCAAGATTGAAGACTCCACCTCCAATTGCTCCAGAAATAATAATTGCTAATAGTGCAAAAAGGCTAATCCCTTTTGTTTTCTTGTTTTCCATTTACTCACTTTCTACTATTTAATCATAAATTTCCTATAATTAAATTTGTATAATATCATTTATAAATATAAAAGAGTCTCTTGAATATAGAGACTATTTTATATTCTTCAATTATAATTATACTATCAGTTCTTTATTATACACTTTTTATACACTTTAGTAAAACAGAAATGTATTTTATAAAGAATATATCAAACCTGATATTCTCTCAAAAATTCAGATAAGAGTTTAAGGCCTTGACGTAAGGTTGTTTCATCTGTACAATATCCAATCCTAGCATAGCCTGGTAAATCAAAACGATTTCCAGGAATAATTAGGACACCTTTTTCACGAAGAAGTTGGATTGCAAAATCTTCAGTTTTTGTCGGATCAAGTTCTTCAAATTTAACAAAACTTACAGAGACTGCATTGGGATAAACCATTGAGACTAAAGGTTCATTTTCCACCCATTCTTTCAAAATTGATAAATTACCTTTGACAATTTTACGAGCGCGTTCAAGTACTTTATCTTTATGTTTCAATACTAAAGCCGCTACGGCGTCATCAAATACCCCGGTACAAATCAAGGTATAATCCCGGATTTTTCTAAATTCATTACAAAGGTCACGGTCTTGAGTGGCTACCCAACCCACACGAATTCCTGGTACAGAATAAGTTTTAGAAATAGAGTTAGTTGATATTCCTTTTTCATATAAATCAGCAATAGGTGAATAAGGCGTTTCTTCATCTAGTGGAAGATAAACTTCATCACAAAGAATATAAGCATCAACACTGCGTGCAATTTCAACCACTTCTGACAAAAATTTAGGACTCATGATTGCTCCAGTGGGTTGGGCCGCATTGTTTAAACAAATGAGTTTTGTATTACTTTTAACTAAACGACGTAATTCTTCAATTTGTGGCAACCAATTATTTTCTTCTTTAATATGCCAATAATCAACTTGGGCACCTAATGTTTTAGGCCAATCATACAGTTGTTGATAAGAAGGATATTGAGCAATCACATGATCGCCTTGACCAATTAATCCTAAAATTGTAAGGAAATTTGCTCCGGTAGCTCCATTTGTAGATAAAATATTATCCTCTGGCACTCTTTTATAAAGTTTTGCCACTTCTGATTTAAAGGCTGGTGAACCCTCAATCCAACCATAACTGAATTTTTCTTTCATCATCTGTGACATAAAAGCTTCGCCATTATCTTCTTCAAAGGCCAAAACTTCTTCCAAAGATAACGAATCAATGGTTGACTGAGCAATATCAATCGTTGCAGATTTTTCCCAAACATTGAGCCAGTCTTCACAACCAAATTGTACAAGTTCCATAAGTTTTATTTGCAAATTTAAATATTCTTTTAAAAAAAATCATTTAAATTTGTCTTCCTCTCTTTATTTTTTTACTGACAGATTTAGTAATCATTTTACCTTAATATTTATCGCCGATACTTACATCTTGTCAGTAACTTTATCAATATAAATCGTTTACATGTTAATTGTACAATAATTATTGATAAAATATCGGAAAGTTTAACGATTTTTAGACTACATTTATAAAAAAATGCTACATCAAAAATGTAGCATTTTTATCTTTAAGGAATAATCTTTGTTCCTGAATCATTATTGAGGAAGTCTTCAAGATTTTCCAAAGAAGTAATTGTTGCAGGACGACCTGTACGAGCAACAAATTCCATTGCTGCTTCGACTTTCGGAAGCATTGAACCTGCAGCAAATTGACCTTCTTCAATATAAGCTTTCATTTCTGCCATTGTTACTGTTTCTAGTTTTTTCTGATTAGGTTTATTGAAATTAACAAAAACATTATCTACCGCAGTCAAAATCAAAAGATTATCTGCTTCAACAAGTTCAGCTACTTTCGCTGCTGAAAAGTCTTTATCAATAACAGCTTCAACCCCTTCATAACCATCCTTAGTTTCAATGACAGGAATTCCACCACCACCAGATACAGTCACCAAAACACTTGATGAGATTAGTGGCTTAATCGCTTCGGCTTCAACGATACGTGTTGGTTTAGGACTTGGAACTACTCTTCGATAGCCGCGGCCAGAATCTTCAACAAATACCCAGTCGGGGTATTGAGCTTTCATTTCTGCCAATCCTTTTTCATCGTAGAATGGACCAATTGGTTTAGTAGGTTTTTCAAAAGCTTGGTCATCCTTATCAACAACTGTACGAGTCACTACAGAGATGACTGGAACACGTTCCATATTATTTTTTATCAAAGCTCTTGTAAAAGCTTGCCCCATCCAGAAACCAATTTGTCCTTGAGTCATTGCAACAGCTGTATCAATTGGCATAGCTGGATTTTTAGGACTATCCGCCGCTAATTGTTGCAATAAAAGATTTCCGACTTGTGGTCCGTTACCATGAGTGACAACCATTTCCACATCATTATTTCTAATAAGAGGAATTAATTGTTCTGCTGTTGTTTCAAGTGCTTTTTCTTGCGCTTTTGCTGTTGGGTCATCTGTTAAAATAGCGTTACCACCTAGGGCTACGACCATACGTCTTACCATGAAATTATTTCTCCTCTATCTTTTTTCTTATTTAAGGAACAATTCTTGTTCCACTACCAGATTTGACAAAATTTTCAACATTGTCAAGGCTAGTAATTGTAGCAGTCTTACCTGTTCGTTCAACAAAACTAACAGCTGCTTCGACTTTTGGTCCCATTGAACCTTTTGCAAAGCGTTCTTCGTCAACATATTTGCGCATTTCAGAAACTTTGACTGTTTCCAAATGAACTTGGTTTTCTTTCCCATAGTTCAAATATACGTCACCACCGCTTGTTAAAATCAAAAGCTCGTCTGCTCCAACCATCTCAGCCAGTTTAGCTGCAGAGAAATCTTTATCAATTACGGCTTCAACACCTTTATAACCATTACCATCTTTAATGACGGGAATTCCACCACCGCCAGAAGCAATCAATAGACTACCAGATTCTAAGATTGGTCCAAAAGCTTTGGCTTCAATAATTTCAAGTGGTTTAGGACTTGGAACAACTCGGCGATATCCGCGACCAGCGTCTTCCATTAATTCCCAATCAGGAAGTTGCTTCTTAATTTCTGGCAATTGTTCTTCTGTGTAAAAAGGACCAATTGGTTTACTAGCATTTTTAAAAGCTGGATCATTTTCATCAACCAATGTTTGAGTCACTGCTGAAATAACTGGATAACGCTCCAAGCCATTATTTGCCATTGCTCTTGTAAATGCTTGAACGGTCCAAAAACCAATCTCACCTTGGGTCATTGCTCCAACTGTATCCAATGGCATAGCTGGATTTTTTTCACTATCTGAACCTAGTTGTTGTAAAAGTAAGTTTCCAACCTGTGGTCCATTTCCATGAGTCACAACCATTTGCCGGTCATTATCTTTAATTAATGGCATCAATTGTTCAGCTGTAACTTCAAGTGCTTCTTTTTGAGCCTTCGCTGATGGGTCTTTCGACAGAATAGCATTCCCACCAAGGGCTACAACAATACGTTTTACCATTTCTGTACCCCTTCGCTTAATTTTTTATTTATTTTTTGTTAATATCGCTACGAACGACAAAGTAAACAATAAATGTCACTACAATCAGTGGAACAACAGCAACAAGTAATGTATTACCATCAATTCCAAGTGCATCTTGCAAGCCAAGCCAGTTTCCATATACTCCAAAAACAGCAAGGATTCCTAAAACTGTTAAAACAAAAGTTGCAATTAATTCTGCTGTGGACATTTTAGTGCCATATTCTTTTTTGCCCAAAGCATAAAGAATGAAACCAACAGCATAGAGAATTAATGAAAGCCAAACAAATTGCCAACCTGAATAGTACAATGCTAAAATTTGGAAAGCAGCTGCGATGAAACCAATAATAATGTTACTTGTTTTCTTTTCTTGAATCCCTAATTTAAAGAGGTATAAACCAACTAAGGCGTAACAAATCATGATAACAGCAGTACAAAGGTAAACAAAAACATTGTAAGCATCAGCTACAAAATAAGTAACAATCAAGAAGATTTGAACTATTAATTGTGTCAACAAAAGTGAGTTTTTAGGTGCACCTTTGTCATTAAGTTTACCAAACCAACTAGGAAGTAATTTTTGTTCTGACAATTGTTGTGTTGCCTCAACTGGAAGCATTGTCCATGATAACCAAGCACCAAGAAGTGAAATCACCAGACCAATGGCCATTAGTGAGCCACCCCAACCACCAACCATGGCGTTCAAAATATGAACTAAACCAGGTTGTCCTGTGTTTGCTAACTCTTGTTGACTCATAAAACCAAATGGTAATAATGAGAGCAAGATATAAATTACTAACAAGGCAATCAAACCAAGAATTGAAGCTTTACCGGCATCTGATTTACGTTTTGCACGGTCACCCATCATAGCAGCACCTTCAATACCGACAAAGACCCAAATCATAACCATAAGTGAACCTTTGACTTGACTGAATAAATCTCCGCCAGTCATATTTGACCAAGTTAAACTCTTGATGACACCATCAGCATTTGTATTCGCAACGAAATTTTGCCAGAAGTGAGCGCTGAATACTCCAGCTTTAAATGTTACTATTCCAGCAATTACAAAAACAAACAAGGGAATCAATTTTGCAACGAGGACAATTGCATTAATAGCAGCAGCCCCTTCAACACCTCGCATAACGAGTAAGGTCAATCCCCACGAAACAATTGAAACAACAATTACTGACAGAATGGTCAAAGAACCATTCTTAGCTTGAAATACGCCGGGGAAGAAATAGTCAACGGAAGTCATCATCAAAACAGCAAAGGCAATGTTACCTGCCCAGGCAGATAACCAATAACCCCAACCTGAGATGAAACCAACCATATTACCAAAACCAGCACGTGCATAATCTGATACACCTGAAAGTTCAGGTTTATTTACCACCAAATGATTTAGTGATAAAACCAACATTAAAATACCAAAACCAATAACGATCCATGAAATGATAACACCACCAGGTGATGCATTTGTTGCTAAATCGTTAGAGAGATTGAATACCCCACCACCAATTGCTCCAGAAACAATAATCGCAACTAAAGCAGCAAGGCCAATTCCTTTTTTATTTTCTGCGTCCATATCAATCCTTTCAGTGATTTCAACCGCCAAAACAGTCTAATTTTATCTTAGACTGCTTTCAACGACTTAAATCAAAATCTATCAGTTTACTGACAGCTCTGTCAGTAAACTGACAAATTATCTATTTTAATTATTTAAAATCTTCAGGAACTGCTGGGATAAATAAATTACCCAAAGTTGCAGCCATGATTGCTTTGATAGAGTGCATACGATTTTCTGCTTCTTCAAATTGTCGAGCATATTTAGAACGGAATACTTCGTCAGTCACTTCCATTTCTGTCAAACCATATTTTTCTTTGATTTCTTTACCATATTCAGTTTCAGTATCATGGAATGCTGGTAAGCAGTGCATAAAGATCAATTGACCATTGTCAGCATTTCCAGTCATTTTAAGCATATCCATTGTGATACGATATGGAGTCAAAAGTTTAACACGTTCTTCCCAGTTAGATTCTCCCATTGATACCCAAACGTCTGAGTAAATAATGTTTGCGCCTTTAACACCTTCTTCAATATTTGAAGTTGCAAGGGGTTTAGCACCTGATTTTTCAGCAAATTTATTTGCAATATCCATAACTTCTTTAGTAGGATGAAGTGAATCTGGAGCAACAATATGAACATTCACACCAAGCATAGAACCAGTTACGATAAGTGAGTTTGCCATGTTGTTACGACCATCGCCTACGTAGACTAATGTCAAACCTTTAAGATGTCCAAAGTTTTCTTTAACAGTCATAAAGTCTGCAATCATTTGTGTTGGATGCCAATCATCTGTCAAACCATTCCAAACTGGAACACCAGAGTATTTTGCCAAATCTTCAACTTCTTTTTGAGAAAATCCACGACGTTCGATAGCATCAAACATTGAACCAAGCACGCGAGCTGTATCTTCTGTTGATTCTTTAATTCCCAATTGAATATCGTTAGCTCCAAGGTATTCTGGATGAGCCCCAAGGTCAATTGCAGCAGTTGTAAAGGCAGCACGTGTACGAGTTGAAGTTTTTGCAAAGAGCAAGGCAATATTTTTACCTTCAAGGTAGTGGTGAGGAATATTTTGTTGTTTCAATGCTTTCAAATGAAGACCAAAATCAACAAGGTAGTTAATTTCAGCTGGTGTGAAATCTTTTTCAGCAAGTAAGCTGCGACCTTGGAATACTGAGTTTACTTCTGCTTTTGTAATAAGTGGTGATGTCATTATTTTTTCTTCCTTTTTCTATTTTTATTATATTTAATGAATTTTTTAAATTACATTAATAAGCTAGTGATTCACTCTTTCCTAAATAATTTAATTATCAAGTGAATCTATGAAATTATAAGTTTAAAGTATCTCTTCCTAAGCTAAGCTATCAATGAACTTACGAAGATATTTTTAAATCTTTAAGATTACAAATCTTCACGCCAAAGTGGTTGTGACATACAACGTGCACCACCACGGCCACGACCAAGTTCGCTTGAAAGAATTTCATGAACTTTGATTCCATGTTCTTTCAATAACTCAACAGTTACATAGTTACGGTCGTAAGTAACGATTTCACCGGGTGCGATAGCAAGTGTATTTGAACCATCATTCCATTGTTCGCGAGGAGCTGCAATTGGATCACCTGCACCACATTCAATTAAGTCAAGTTCTGAAAGATTCAAGACTTTCTTGAGTGCTGCTTTAAGGTCAGTCAAATGTTCAATTTCAACTTCGTCATCTTTACCAGGGCGAAGAATGAAGACATTGATATTACCAGCACCATCCATAATTCCTGGGAAGACAGTAAATTGATCATGGTTAATCATTGTAAATACTGTATCCAAATGCATCATTGCATGGTTATGAGGAATTTCAACCGCAAGTACAGTGTCAAATGTTGAAAGTGGGTTTGCAAACAACTCTTTAGCAAGATTTTGAATTGTTTTAGATGAAGTACGTTCTGAAACCCCGATAGCTACTGTTGTTTTGTTAAGAATTAATTCATCACCACCTTCGATACGAGTGGTATGGTTACGATCACGCCAGATTGGAGTATCTTTGAAACGTGGGTGATTAGCCATAACATACTCTGTAATCAAGCTTTCAGGTTGACGAGCTGGGAAGGTCATTTTATTAATGGTCATTCCGACACCCATTGAAGCTTGTGGGTCACGTGTGAAGTAGGCATTTGGTAATGGATTGAGGTAGAAATAATTTTCTGCATCAGATCCTGCCATATCGCTAAGTGCTGTACGTTTGATATCCAATTCATTTTTACGAACGCCAGCATAGATTTTTTCGACCATATCTTTTGTTGACATTGAAGTCAAATATTCAGTCAAACCATCATATGTGCGTCCTGGACGGTAACCCGCTTCGTGTAATAAGTGACTTAAGAATTCTTCTTTTGTTTCAGATGATTTTTCAAAAACTTCTGTTGCAAGATTTTCGATATAAACAGTTTCTGCACCATTATCACGCAAAGTTTGAGCAAAGAAATCATGCTCTTTTTGAGCAATTTTGAGATATGGAATATCATCAAATAAAAGTTGTTTCATTGTGTCTGGGGTAATATTTTCAACTTCCGCACCTGGGCGGTGGAGGAGGACTGATTTTAATTTCCCAATTTCTGAGTTAACATTAATTCCATTGTTCATTTTGGAGTATCCTTTCTGATTTCGATTCGGTATTATTGGAATCGTTTACAAGGAAATTATACATCTATGCATATTTTTTGTCAAGCACTTATGCTACACTTTACAAAGGTTTATTCATTTATACATGTTTTTTTATATTCTGACAATTTCACGTTTATTCATTTCTTTTGTTATCATGCGATTCTTAGGCTTTTATTAAAAAAGCTTATTTTACAAAAGTATTTTAAAAAGGCAACAAAAAAATCTCTTATCCTAAAGAATTAAATCTTTTTGAATAAGAGATTAAATGAAAAATTTATTTTTTACATATTTTCAGGTGCAGCAACCCCAAGAAGACGCAATGCTTCTTTCAAGACGATTGAAGTAGCGCTAATCAAAGCCAAACGGCCATCCAATTGAGCATCATCTTCTAAAATGCGAACATGAGCATAATATTTGTTAAAAGCTTGCGCAAGCGAAATTGCATATTTAGCAATAACAGATGGTTCATAATTATCTGCAGCACGTTTAACAACATTTGGGAATTCTTTTAATGCTTTAACAATTTCCCAAGCTTCAGCGTCAGAAACTGCGAGAGAAATATTATTAATATCTACCTTACGGTTTGCTTTACGTAAAATTGATTGAATACGAGCATGTGCATATTGAACATAAGGGCCTGTTTCCCCTTCAAATGAAACCATTTCGTCCAAGTCAAAGTCATAACCGTTATTTCTATCAGTTTTTAAGTCATAGAATTTAACAGCACCAACCCCAACTTGTTTGGCAACTTCTTCTTTATTTTCCAAATTAGGATTTTTGGCTTCAATTTGTTTTTCAGCACGATCAACTGCTTCGTCAAGTGCCATTTCCAATTTCACGACATGCCCTTTACGAGTTGAGAATTTTTTCCCACCTTGAGTTACCATACCAAATGGAACGTGCACCATATCGTCAGACCAATCATAACCAGCTTCTTTCAAAACTGCTTTTAATTGTTTAAAGTGATTGGTTTGTTCGCCACCAACAACATAAAGAGATTTCACAAAATTGAAAGTTTTTTTACGGTAAGCTGCTGTTGCAAGGTCACGTGTAATATAGAGTGTTGCACCATCTGTTTTCTTAATCAAAGCTGGATTGAGGTTATATTTTTCAAGGTCAACAATCAAAGCACCTTTTGATTCGTGTAAAAGATTTTTACTTTCTAAATCTTCAACAATGGCGTCCATTTTATCACTATAGAAACTTTCACCCATGAAGTGGTCAAAACTTACACCAAGTTTTCCGTAAATACGGTTAAATTCAATCAAAGAAACATCTGAGAACCATTTCCAAATGCGAAGTGCTTCCTCATCGCCTTGTTCCATTTTAAGGAACCATTGACGTCCTTCTTCATCGACTTCTGGATCTTCTTTAGCTTCAGCATTGATTTTGACATAAAGTTTCAAGAGTTCATCAATCGGATTAGCTGTAATTGTAGCTTCATCACCATATTTCTTGTAAGCTGTAATCAAAAGACCAAATTGTTTACCCCAGTCGCCCAAGTGATTGATTTTGATTGGCCGATAACCCAATTTTTCGTAAATTTTGGCGATTGAATCCCCGATAACAGTTGAACGTAAATGTCCAATTGAAAAAGGTTTAGCAATATTTGGCGCAGACATATCAATCGGAACATTTCCTCCTTGACCAATATTTGCATCACCGTAATGTTCACCTTCAGTCAAAACTTCTCGAATTACTTCTGAGGCAGTTGCATTTTTATCAAGGAAAAAGTTAACATATGGTCCTACTGCGATAACTTTCTCAAAGCCTTTTGTATCTATCTTCTCAGCAATTTCTCCAGCAATGATTTGTGGAGATTTTCGGAGAGTTTTGGCCAATTGAAAAGCTGGGAATGCTAAATCTCCTAAATCTGACGATTTAGGTTTTTCGATAATAGCCGCGATTTGTTCTACTCCAAGAACACCATCGATTGCAGCAGACAGTGCTTGGCTTACTAATTGTTTTTCATCCATTCATTAATTATACAGAAAAAACACTAATTTTGTCAATATATAGTCCATTATATGGTATAATTATGCTATGAAAAGAGATAAAAGATTAGAAATTATTAAAGAAATTGTGACAAATAATAAAATATCGACTCAAGAAGAGCTTCAATCTCTATTATTAGAACGCGGTGTAGAGGTAACACAAGCTACTTTATCAAGAGATATCAGAAAATTAAATATTATAAAAAAACGGGATAAAGGAGAGAGTTTTTACTCATTTTTGACTTCTGGCAATTCCAAAATTAATTCTGATTTGCAGTTGTATTTTTATAATTTTGTTATTTCAGCAAAATCTGTCGGAGCTTTAGTGGTTATTCGGACAAAATTGGGTGAGGCCGATGTGTTGGCGAATGCTTTAGATGACGAACGTGATAGTCGGACAGATATTTTAGGTACAATTGCCGGAGCAGATACTCTGCTCGTTATTTGTGCGTCCGAAAAAGCGGCAAATATTCTTACTGCGGAAATAAAGTATATTTTATTAGGATAATTTTTAAACAAATTAAGGTTCGTTTAAGCGTTTACATTTATACTCATATTACTCCCTAAATAATTTCTTCATAAACCCCTTTGATTCAAGTCGCACTCCCGTGACTTGAATTTTTTTTACTAACAAAAATTGAATAAAACAAAAAAAGTACTGACCAAAAAGCTGTCAGTACTTTTTTATTTATTGTAAGTTAGTTGAGACTTGGCTAAGTAACTTTTCAAAAGCAAGTTCATATTTTTGAATATTTCCTGCTCCCATAAAGACGTAAACCCCACGGTCATGATCCAACAATGGCGATACATTGTCAAGATCAATTACTTTAGCTGGTTTACGAACTTTGTCAGCTAAATCTTGTGCTGTAATTTCATGATGGTCTACTTCACGTGCTGAACCGTAAATTTGAGCAAGGTAAACGGTATCCGCATGGTCAAGCACCTCTGCAAATTCGTCAGCAAAAGCAATTGTTCTAGTAAAAGTATGAGGTTGGAAAACAGCAACGATTTCACGATCAGGATATTTTTGACGAGCAGCATCCAATGTTGCTTCGATTTCAGTTGGATGATGAGCAAAATCATCAATAATGACTGTCTCACCTACTTTTTTCTCAGTGAAACGACGTTTCACTCCACGGAAAGTCAATAAGTGGTCTGCAACTTCCGTCATATCCAACCCAAGATTATGACAAACGGCTACAACTGACAAGGCATTCAATACATTGTGTTTACCATAAGCTGGAACGACAAAATGACCAATTTTTTCACCGCGGAAATAAGCATCAAAAGATGAGCCACGTGTACTTCTGACCAAATTTTCGGCACGATAATCGTCATTAGCCTCAAAACCATAATAGTAAATAGGTGCTTTGGCAGTCAATTTACGTAAGTTAACATCTTCCCCGTAAGCAAAAATACCTTTTTTAATATTATTTGCATAATCTTGGAAAGCTGAGGTGACATCTTCAATTCCTTCAAAGTAGTCAGGATGGTCAAAGTCAATATTTGTCATAATTGTATATTCAGGATGATAAGGCATGAAATGACGTTCATATTCATCAGATTCAAAGACAAAATATTCACTTCCCTCAATCCCACGACCAGTTCCGTCACCAATCAAGTAAGAAGTGTCCACGATATTAGACATCACGTGAGCTAACATTCCAGTTGTTGAAGTTTTACCATGTGCACCTGCAACCCCGATGCTAGTAAAATCTTCCATGAAATGTCCCAAAAATTCATGATAACGTTTGAATGGAAATCCATTTTTATGGGCAAATGCAATTTCAACATTGTTATCATCGCGAAAAGCATTTCCAGCAATCAATTCAAATTCGGGCTTAATATTTTTTTCGTCAAAAGGCAAAAGTGGTACGTTAGCTTGTTCAAGACCACGTTGTGTGAAAAAGTAATCTGTTGAGTCCGAACCTTGAACTTTCTTTCCCATTTGATGTAACATTAGCGCAAGTGCACTCATGCCTGAACCTTTAATACCGGTAAAATGATATGTTTTTTCCATGATAAAATTTTCTGTCAGTAATTCTACTTCTTTATCAATCACTGACAGAAATTTCCCTTCTTTTCTTACAATTATTTTTTTATTTACTTAAATTTTTATGAGCTCAAAGACACACAAAATAACTGACAAGTGATATCTCCAAAGTAAATTTTACCATAATAAAATTTAACTTTTCCGTCAGTTTTTTCATTTAAATTTGAAAATTAAACGATTCCACGGTCAAAGATATTTTTCCGCTTATTTTCAAAATAACTTCCTTTTTGTGTGTCATTAGCAGCGGCTCCATGTGGAACTGCCTTCTTCATTCCGCCTTTAGCGACTGCATCAGAAACGATCATTCCTTGATTTTTCATATCCCGAATTGGGTTATCATTAGCTGAAGGTCGCTTATTCAAAATTGCTGATGTTGAACGACGAACTGTGATATCCTCCTTGTCCCGCTCCAATGGTGAAACATACTGTTTAGGAGGCTTTGGAAGTGTTGCTGCTGCACGTTTTGCCCGTTCTTTTGACTCGTCAACGCTAGTTTTCTTAGGCATTTTATCATAGGAACTTACGCCGTCATGATTAGAGTTTAGCGGACGATGCTGTGTGCTAAAGCTTGTTTTAGCTTTATAAGGTTTGAAACTCTCAGGTCTCTTGGCATCAGTTTTTGGCTTATTATTTTCAATTGAAGCTTCATCCTGAAGGCTGGGATTTCTTGTCAGCAACTGCTGGTTAGTAAAAATTACCCGAGTATCTTTTTGAAGTGCTTCGTCATCACCAATAACTGGAAATACCACTCTTCTTTCTACCATGTTTTGCCCTACTTTTTTATAGTTTGTTTAATCTATTAATTACATTTTAATTCTTTATGAAGATGATGAAAGTTTATCAAAGAATATTGAAAACTCTTGTCTTTCCTAGCTTTTATAAAATTTTTCTTCTACTAGATAAAATATCAAAACAAGATTTAGATTCTAAGATAACCGTTTCAATATCCATTATAGCTTAATTTCTAAGTTTTTTAAAGCTATACTCCAAGAATTTCACGAATTTCTGCTTCACTAAGGACTTTATCCACTGTATCGCCTTCTAAAACATTAGCAATTAAATCCTTTTTACGCTCTTGGATTTCCATAATTTTTTCTTCAATTGTACCTTTGGTAATCAAGCAAATGACTTCTACCGTATTTTTTTGTCCCATCCGATGGGCACGCGCAATAGCCTGTTCTTCAACAGCTGGGTTCCACCACAAATCAACCAAAATGACGACATCAGCACTGGTTAAATTAAGCCCAACTCCACCAGCTTTTAGTGAAACTAAGAAAGCATCACGACTACCAGCATTGAAGGCTTGAACCATTGAAAGTCGATCTTTAATTGGAGTAGAACCAGTCAGTTTATAAGCGGTCATTTCTTGTTCTTCCATCAATTTTTCAATATGTGGAAAAACTTTTGTAAATTGAGAGAAAATCAAAGGACGATGGCCTGAATCTTTAATTTGGGCCAATAATTCTCGTAAACGTTCAAGTTTCCCAGAACTTCCTTTATAGTCATCCATAAATAATGCTGGTGTATTACAAATTTGTCTAAGTCGTGTAATTCCTGCCAGAATTTCAATTCTTGAACGTGATAAAGCCGCACTATCCATTTCTAAAACTTGTTTTTGCATCAATTCGAGTTGTGCTAAATAGATTACTTTTTGATCATCAGCTAATTGGTTATAGACCGTAATTTCCATTTTTTCTGGAAGTTCTTCAAGCACATCTTCTTTTTTACGACGCATAATGAAAGGCTGAATCAATCTTGAGATAACAGATGGTTCCATCTTATTGAATTTTTCACGTTTTGGTAAAAAGCCTGGCATCACCACTTGGAAAATGGCCCAAATTTCTTCAATTCGATTTTCTAGTGGTGTTCCTGAAAGGGCAAAGGTATGTTCAACATTCAGAGCAGATAGTGATTTATTGGTTTTACTACTATAATTTTTGACAACTTGAGCTTCATCCAAAAGTAAGTAATTCAATTTTTTATCCTGATAGTCTTCAAAATCTTTCAAGAAGCTACCATAACTTGTGATATATATTTGATGTTTTTCTTGAATTTCTTTACTTCGCTCGGCTTTTGTCCCGTCAATAACAGCAAAATCAATCTCATCAGTAAATTTTTCAAATTCACTTGCCCAGTTATAAGTAAGACTAGCTGGTGCGGTAATTAGAACACTCTCATCTTTTTTCAGATTAGAAAGAATAAAAGTAATCGCTTGAACCGTTTTACCTAATCCCATGTCATCAGCAAGAATTCCTCCCAAATTATAATGAGAGAGCATACTCATCCAGCGAACACCCGTTTCCTGATAAGAACGCAAGGAAGCCTTAATATGTTCTGGTTTCTCGTAAGGAAACTCTTCAGGATGCGTCAAGTGTTGATAGAGTGATTTAAATTTTTCAGAGAAGGAAGCTCCACCAATATTTTCAAATATTTTAGAAATTTGGAAACTTCGATTAATATTAACATGTAAACTGCTTCCTTGAATAACAAATTGGTCGTCAAGTTCGTTTAATGCAGCTTTCAAGCGGTCAAATTTTTCATTAAAATGATAAAATTTCCCACTTTCACTGATATAAAATTCAGCATTTTCTTGTAATTTTGCAATAACATTTGCAAATTCACCATCTTCAACCTGAGGAATATCAAAGGAAATATCTAAGAGTCCTCCCTGACTATCAATATGAATTTCAGGAACTTCATCCATTCTCATATTTCTTAAAGTTGGCGATAGTTCAATCTGACCAAGTTTTTGAAAAGCAGGTAAGATTTTCAAAAAGAAATTCTCTGATAAATTTTCTGGAATATTTAATGACGAATTAAAAGCCTTAGCAAACTGCAAACGTTCCATCAGTGCAAAAATCTTTTGCTCTTTACGCAAATCTCTTGAAAATTCTAGGGTTTCTAAATCGTGGAAACTATCTATTGAGAAACTTCCATAATCAAAAGTCATTGCCAAACTAATGGTCTGATCTTCCAACAAATCAAAAGTAAATTTAGCATCAAAAGGTCTGACAACAAAATGGTCTGGCGCTTCAATCTCTCCCAAAGTTGATAATTGTTGAAGAGCCTGAGCTAATTTATCCTTATCAGCATATGAAAATTTAATTTGTGATTTTTTAGCAAATTGCTTATCTAAAACAAGGAGCAGACGCCGTTGTTCTTGATTGAGTTTATAAAATACATTATTGGCATAAAGAAGTGAATAATCATAAAAATTATGATAATCCTCACTGTAGAGTTTCAACTCGATATAATCTTGCTGACTTTCAACCTTAAATTTAAAAATCTCCGAATCATTATCAAGGGCTATAAATGTAAAATAATTGACCGTTCTACCTGTAATCTGAAGTTGATAATTCTCTAAAGCTGAAACTAAGTCCATTGCTTCTTCAAGGAATAAAAATGGAATATTAAGATAACGCCCATTTTTAATATATAAGGATTTGGTAAGTGCTTCATCGGATTTACTATCAATTTTTAAAAGAAAAGTTAAAAATTCTTGACTTGCTTCATCAAAATTATCAAAAAAGAGGTCAATATAGTGTAGAGAACCCAAAGAATACTGACTATAATTTTTTAAAGCACGTAGAAAATAAGGAATATCTTTAATAACGTATGAGCGGCCCAAATTTTTACTTCTTAATTTTAAATCAAAATACAAAAAATAATCCATTGAAAAATAATCATAAAGCTGACTATTATCCTCAATTTGAACTTCGATAGAGTATTGGTCTGTATTGAAATTTAATTGTGTCTCACCATTTACAGCATCTAAAAAAGCAACATTTTCACCAAAAAGCGCTCGTTCAGCTCCTTTGATTTCTTTGTCTTTTGTTTCCTGACTTCCTTTATCTTGATTTTTTAGATACTCTTCTATCGCTGCAATATGTTTGCAATAGCGGTGGTTTTGTTGAAAGACTGCACAAGTACAACTATCTTGCGCGCCATCTAGGTCATAACTTACCTCTTCACCATCAATTTCTGCTGTTAGTTTAAAATCAGTTTCAATTGGGTCATTTAAGAAGCCTTTCGCATAGAGGGCGATTCCCTCACTTCGCACTCGTGCCGGCATCATTCTACTCATATTTTTATATTTTTCCTCGAATCAATTATTTCAAAATTTTGCGTATATTATACCATAATTACCATTTTTTTGCTAGAGTTTTCCTCTTTCTTATCAATTTTTTCAATAAGAGCTGTTTTAGTAAAGAATATCCTCCTCTTTTTACTACTTATTCGGTGTCATGGTTTTGACTAATAATCTTATTATAACAAATATTAAAAATACCGACTAGCTGTCAGTATTTTTTAATCATCATTATTTACAAATATATTTTCTACTTTCCACGATACTTTTTCAATAAGTAAGCTGAGATGATAAGTAGTAACCCGACTCCTCCTACACCGATTGCTCCAAGAGCAGGGAGTTCTATGTTCGGTTTATTTGTTTCTTGCTTATTCTGCATCTCATTATTTTCTTCTTTTTCTTTCTCTTTTTCTTCACTTCCTCCTTCAGCTATTTTGTAATTTGCAAATACTATCCCTATTTCATCTTCCAAATCACCTCTATATTCTTTAAAGTCTTCTAAACTTCCAAACTCTAGGATTTCTGGATGAGTTGCCGAACGTTTGGCTAATCTAATATGAATGGTAGCTTTATCTGCATATCCTTGTGCCTTATCCATGTATGCCACAATAACAGTGTTGGTCTTTTGATAACCTGTAGCCACCTCCTCTTCACTTATGATATAAAGATTACCTCTAGCCATATGGTCTAAGGTTCTAGAACCCTTTTCAGTAGAAAGAGTGGCTCCTGCGTTGGCATCAATAGAAGTCTTACTACTCGTTGAAATATCATTCCCTGACAAGTCCAAAGTGTCTAGATTTAAACGCTCAAGGCTGTCAAAATCTTGAGTCGGTTCAAACTTCTCAACCCACCTTAAAGCAAATTGGGTGTCCATTGGTCTATTACTTTCTCCATCAACTTTTTTTATTGTAAAACTATGAGTAATATTAGAATGAATCTCAAAAGAAATTAAATATTCTGAGATTTTTTCTTGGAAAGATGAGTCACTTTTTACTTTTTCGACCTGAGAATCAGTACTCTCTAATGCTTTGAATTCTGGAATCTTTGTTTTAATAAGCGAAACGACACCGAGTGTACTTGGCGTTTGATTGATACTTTCTAGTATTGATTCATCTGGGGTTTCAAGTAAATCTCCACCATCAATTTCAATGTTATTATCTTCTTCATGTTCTTTAAGTTCATCCATATTTGGTGTTGTGATTATCCATTGGGAGGTTTCTCCAAAATTTGGAAATAATCCAATCGAACTTTTTTTAACCAATTTATATTGAGTATCATACTATAGGCTGATTCCCTTCAAAAGAAAACTTTAACTTTAATTCTTTATCATTTTCTGTTTTATTTATTCTATAATCAATTTCCCATTCGTATTGATTTTCTAAAGCTCGCATACTATATGAGATATTGAATGATTCATCATTAATAAGCTCAACTTTATCTTTATAAATTTTTTGATTTTCTGCAAATACTTGATGACCTTGCAGTAAGTTTGGAACAAAGTTTAGAACTAAGATTATTATACTTAAACAAACCATCCATTTTTTATCATCTATCATTCCTTTCTTGCGAATTTCATATTTATCGAAATTATTTTGGTAGAATTCTACTCCTTTCTATTTTTTATCCATGCTTCATATTTGAGTTTTAGATTAAATCTTTTTGATTTATAATTTTATTATTTTCACAACCATAAACTCATTTTACATAATTATTATCTCATATTGTTCTTATTTTCCAAATTGAAACACATTGTTTTGCTTTAGTATTTATAAAAGTGCATTCGCTAAGATAATGAATAAAGCCTATAAATTCATATATAGTGACTAATAATACTTAGATTTGACTTTATTTTTTTATAATCCCTATCTAACAAAAACTAATTTTATTCTAATTTATTCTTTTATTTTAATCTATATAAAAAAGACATTAGAGCTCTCTTCTAATGTCTTTTTATTCTAATATTATTTATTTTTATTCTTGAATCAATTTGCTAAATGGAATCAATCCTTGAGTTTGATATTCTTTTTCAAATTCAGCAGAATCAAGTTGCAATTGTTCAACAGGTAATGGACGATGGTCAAAGATGTTGACATTGATGACCGTTGGACGATTCGCTTCTTTAGCTTTTGCAAAAGCTTCTTTTAATTCTGACAAATTATTAACATCAAAACCTAAAGCTCCCAAAGCCGCCGCAGAAGCGCCAAAATTAGCACCTATCAAATCAATTCCTGAGTGTGGTTGTTTGGCATCATCTTGTTCTGCTTCGATAAATCCAAGGCTCTTATTGGTCAAAACAACATTGATAATTGGTAAGTTATATTTGACCTGAGTAAGAATATCTGGCATCACCATTGCCCAAGCTCCGTCACCAGAAATTGACCAAACTTGACGGTCTGGATATTGCGCTTTCGCACCAATTGCTGCAGGTAGAGCATAACCCATTGTCGCATACCAGCCACTTGTTGTAAATTTTTGATCCTTACTTGTATCGAGAAGTCTCATTCCATCAATTGTGACATTTCCTACATCAACTTGGAAAATGGCGTCATCAGTGGCCATGTCATTAATGGCTTTAAAGACAGGTTCTACTTCCAAAGGTGAGCTGTCAATGACTGAACGTTTTTCAAGCCACTCTACCCAATTTTCTTTGTCTGCTAGTGCTGCGCGATACCAATTTGTTTCTGGAAGTTGTTCTCCCACTTCCATTAATTTCTTAATTGTCAGTTTGGCATCTGCCAAAATAGCTAAATCTACTTGATGACGACGTCCAAATTTAGTTCCGTCAATATCAACTTGTATGTATTTAGCATCTTTAGGAATAAAGAAACTTTGGAATGGCATGTCTGAACCTAAGAACAAAACAGCATCTGTGTTAGACGCAATTTCTACCCCAGGTTTAGAGGCCACTCGACCAGCTGACCCCATGTAAGCAGGGGCATTGTCAGGAATAATTCCTTTTCCTAAGGCAGAACTCAAAATTGGAGCATGAAGCATTTTAGAAAGTTCTAAGATTTCCTTGTGCGGGCTCCTCTTGTTCCTTGACCAATATAAATCAAAGGGCGTTTTGCTTCTTTTAGTATTTTCCATGCTTCTTGGATTTTTTCAGCCGCAGGTTCTAGTGGCAAAGGTTTTTGATATAGATTAGCGCTAGAAACATAATTATCTTCAATTTCTTGCCAACCTAAATCTTTGGGAATGGTAATGACGGCAACACCACGTTTGGCATAGGCTTGACGAATCGCTTCATCAACTACTGCTGGCATTTGTTCTGCGGTCATTACTGTTCTGTTATAGACACTAACGTCAGCAAACATTGGATTTTCATTTAATTCTTGGAAATAATTAGTGTTCATTGCACTCGTTGGAACTTGACCAACCAAGGCAAGTACTGGAACATGGTCATATTGAGCATCATATAATCCATTTAACAAGTGAACGGCTCCTGGCCCTGCTGAACCAAAGGTTACTCCGATTTCTCCGGTTACTTTTGCTTCCCCAACGGCTGCTAAAGCACCCACTTCTTCGTGACGAACTTGAATGTAATTTAATGTGTCTCTTCGGTTATATAATGCGTTCATTGTCGAATCAATTGACCCACCGGGTAAACCGTAAATATTTTTGACACCCCAATCTTCAATAACTTTTAACATTGCATCTGATGCATTTATTTTTGTCATGATATTCTCCTTGTCCTTAAATCTATCAACTACTAACTACTTTGAAACTACTTTATATACTAATTTCTCCTTTCGCCGTAAGTAAATAAATTACTTTTCAAGTAAATTATAGGTCAAAAAAATCTAAATGTAAACTATTTGAGTCCAGCCATTTATTTTTTTAGTCTGTCAGCAATAACTAAAAAAGAACTGTAAACTAAACAGTACAGTTCTTTTTATTTAAGTCTTGATCTAAGGTCAAATGGCTGATTAAAAATTTTATCAAGAAGTCACGTTCTTCAATCCATTTTTCTCGATTATCTTTTAAATGGACACGATTTGATAAGAAAACGACTGCTTTTTTGATGCGAGGATTAATTAATAAAAAAGTTCCGGTATAACCAGTATGAAGCAACCAATCATCATTTGACCCGAGTAAGTCCCAAGCCAAACTTCTTTTTTTATCTCCGTCAGCATAATTTTTTGTCAGCTTTAAATATTTTTCTTCTTGAAAATAAGCTTGACTAAATAAAATTAAATCAGACATCGTTGAAAATAAGCCGGCTGAGCCACAATGATTTTTTAAAACTTGAGCTTTAGGGTCATGAACTGTTCCTACTGGGATGTTTTGACTTGTTGGTACTGCATTTTCTACTGGTCCAAAACTTGTGTCAGTCATTTTCCAGTCTTCAAATACTTGTTTGTAAAAGATTTTATCTAGACTTTCTCCATAATATTCTTCTAATAAAAAACCTAGTAAAATAAAATTAATATCTGTATATTTGAAGGTCTTATTGTCAGTAACTTTAATCTGATTAATTGCTTCTGTCAGTTCTTTTGCGTTTAGCTTATCTCTATTTTTTATGAAAGGATCAATACCAGAAGTGTGTGTCAGTAATTGCCGCAAGCTGACGCTTCTGTCAGTAAATTTAGAATAATATTTTTGAAGAGGGGCATCAATTTCTAACTTTCCTGCTAGGACAAGATTAATGACGGCTGTTCCGGTGCCCACTACTTTTGTCAAAGAAGCTAAATCCCATTTTTTTCCCTGAGTGAGCTTGATTGTTTCAGGATAAATTGCTGAATTTCCTAAAAGATACTCCTCGACTTTTTCTCCTTCAATAATTGCGAAATTGACACCTGGGAAAACGTCACACTCAATATAATCTTCGATTATTTTTAAAAATTCTTGTTGATTTTTCATGTTTCAACCTTCGTTTCTGATTTACTTTGAGTAAAAAAACTTGTCAAAAATTAACAAGTTTTTTTAAAATTATTATTTTACAAACCAAAGTTCTACATGGTCAGGAACTTCTAATGAAAAAGTTTTAGCTGAGCCATCCAAATATGTTCCGTCCACATCAGAAAATTGATGAGCAAAATCTTTCAAATCAAAATCTTTATCAATCATGAACACTAAAAACTCAAGGTCAAGTACTTCATCGGTTCCTGCAGCTAAATCTTCGCTTTCTTCAACACTAAAAGTCAAAGTTACAAAAGGAAATTCAATTTGGTTATTGATTGCTTTAAGACCAAAAACTGATTCATAAAATTCAATAATTGATTGGTTAGCAACATTCAAATCCATTGCTATAATTTCAAAATCTGACAAACCTTTAAAAGTTTTATCTTCCTCAAGCTCAATTTCTGATTTATCAATTTCTGTCAGTGATGATAAATCTGTCAGTAAATCTGATGTTACCAAAAAAAGTTCTGCTTCAGGCGAAAGTGCTGAAAAAGCAAAGCCGTTTTTTCCTTTATAGACCTTAGAAATCTTGTCCAAGTTACGAACAATTAATTGCTCAATCTCAGATGAATTAGCTTTGATCACCGTTTGCCCGTGTTTTTTCAATCCTTCAACAGGACGAAAACCTGGTGATTCTTCTAATTGAAACCGATCTTTTTTCGCTTCATGCCCACCAAGCCATACCATTGCGCCTTCTTCTACCAAGACTTTAAAGCCAAGCACTTCACGGTAGAAATCTAAATTTTCTTCACGGTTAAGCACACGATAGACTGGTTGAAAAGCGGTAATATGATTTATAATCTCGCTCATTTTAGCCTCCATTGATTACATTTACAAATAACTATCTCTTATTTTCGCAAATTTCAAGGAAATTATCAACGATTTATATCTTTTAGTTTTTCTTTCTACATTAAATGTGTAATTTTAAAATCTCAATAAAAAAACTCATAGTCGTTAACCATGGGCATTTTTAAGGATAGTTTTAAGTACATATCTAGGTACGAACAAAGTTAGACTGACCTTTTAGTGTGGTTGCCAGATATGCACATTTTTGAGGTAGCTCTATTTTACTACAATTTATTCAAGTCCAGATTAACAAAAGTTATCAACAAAAATGAAATATTTTCTTCTGCTGACAGCTATTACTATGCTATAATATTGACATGTTTAATATAGAAAAACTTCAATCATTAGCCAAATATCGTTGGGTAATTGTAATTATTTTGGCGCTACTTTTTTCAGCCTTATCTGTCAGTATTTTTCATTTGCCATTTTTAATGACAGCTCTCGTATTATCGATTGTTGGATTAATTTTTGCTTATCACAAATCAGTTTGGTTGGTGCTCTTTATTTTATCTAACTTACCAATGCTTGCGACAACCATTTTTGCTTATCAGCACCATTTCACAACCTTAGATACCGTCATCTTTTTCATTATCTTTTTACTTACGATTATTTCTTCTTATCTGATTGCTCGTAAAGCTGATATTATCCCTAAAATAAGTTGGAAATATTTTCCTCCTTTAAAAATAATAATTGGTTTTGCTTTGCTTTTTCTGGTCTCTATTCTGACAGGAATTTTTGCTCAAATTATCAATCAAAGTCCAACAACCAGTAATCAAGATTCACTAAACGAATTACAAAAAGTGATTCCAATTGCTGTCTTTGCGACCCAAACACTTGCTGCTGGTTTTTTAGAGGAACTTGTTTATCGGGTAGGAATTTTTGAAGTCATTTTCAAAAATCAAAAATATTTTGCTTTTTTAACGGCATTGCTCCTTTTTGCTTACATGCATGGTCCTACTGACCTCTATAGTTGGTTAACTTACGGTTTAATGAGTCTTGTGCTTACCAGTCTTTATGCTAAATATCGCAATTTTTATCTTAACATGAGTGTCCATCTTCTTTGGAATCTCTTTGGGTTAGTAATTGCGCTTGTGCTTAAATAAAAAAAATACTGACAGAAATTCTGTCAGTATTTTTTTTATTTTTTAAAGATAAATCATTTTAAATAGAGCTACGGCTGCAAGTGATGCAAGAATTGGTGCCAAAACTGGAACCCATGCATACCACCATTTAGAAGAACCTTTTGCTTCACCCAAAACTGATTTTGGTAAGAGACTGTGAACCAAACGTGGACCAAAGTCACGCGCTGGATTCAAACCAGGTCCTGTAGGACCGCCAAGAGCGACTACAAGTCCCATAACAAGGAATCCTAAGAATAAGTGAGCAACCATTTTAGAAGCTGAAGCTCCTGAGGCTTGAACCCAAATCTGATTCATAATGTCTGATGAAGAAACATCTGCTCCTTGACCTTTCAAGTAGTTTGTCATCCAAGTAATTGATTGACTACCAAAGAAGATATTTGTCGCAGCAACTGCTCCGAAGAACAAGACGAATGATCCAACAAATTCATTCAAGAAACCATTAATTGTGGCTCCCAAACGAGTTTTTTCATCATTGTCATCAACATTATCGATTGTTGAGAAAGTTCCAAGAATAGCATTTGGATTTTGTGTTTTAAGATAGTATGGGCGATAAACCATAACAATCAATAATTGTCCAAACATCGCACCTAAAACTTGCGCAATAATATATTGAGCAACATGTGCCCAAGGAAAAAGTCCTGAGGCTGCAAGTCCAAGTGTGAAAGCTGGATTAATTTGTGAAGTAATATTACCGAAAGCAACTGCTGGTAGCATTACACCAAGTCCATAACCCCAACCAATAATCATCCAAGATTGTGCGTGAGCTTTTGTACCTTTAAGTTCAACGTTGGCAACCGCACCATTACCCATGATGATGAGTAGCGCAGTTCCGACAAATTCAGTGATATATTTCACTGTCCATGTAACATCCATTTTTTATGGAACCCTCCAAAATTTGATTTTAATATAATAACCTCAGCTATTATATCAGAAAAGCGCGCTTGCTTCAAATATTCATTGGAAATTAGACCCTTTTAGTCTGATTATTTACTGAAAATTTGCTATAATTAAAAGAATTATCATGCTTTTTATGGAGGACTTAAGATGCGCTTTAATCATTTTTCAATTGTTGATAAAAACTTTGATGAACAACTAGCAGAACTTGATCAGCTTGGGTTTCGTTGGTCTGTTTTTTGGGATGAAAAGAAAATTTTAAAAGATTTTCTCATTCAAAGTCCTACTGATATGACTGTTTTACAAGCAAATACTGAGCTAGATGTCATTGAATTCTTAAAATCCTCTATTGAATTAGATTGGGAAATTTTCTGGAATATTGCTTTGCAACTTCTTGACTTTGTTCCAAATTTTGATTTTGAAATAGGAAAAGCAACTGAATTTGCTAAAAAACTTAATCTTCCACAAAGGGATGTTGAAATGACAACTGAAACTATCATCTCTGCTTTTTACTATTTACTTTGTAGCCGTCGTAAAAGCGGGATGATTCTTGTTGAACATTGGGTTTCAGAAGGTCTTCTTCCTTTGGATAATCACTATCACTTTTTCAATGACAAATCATTGGCAACTTTTGATTCTTCGCTCCTTGAACGTGAGGTAGTTTGGGTTGAAAGTCCAGTTGATACTGAGCAAAAAGGAAAAAATGACTTAATTAAAATTCAAATTATCCGTCCAAAAAGTACAGAAAAGCTTCCGGTTGTGATGACCGCAAGTCCTTATCATTTGGGAATCAATGAGAAAGCAAATGATTTAGCGCTTCATGAAATGAATGTTGATTTGGAAAAAAAGGACAGTCACAAAATTCATGTCCAAGGAAAGCTTCCACAAAAACGTCCATCTGAAACCAAAGAACTTCCTATTGTAGATAAAGCACCTTATCGCTTTACTCATGGTTGGACTTATTCTTTAAATGACTACTTTTTGACGCGTGGTTTTGCTTCTATTTATGTGGCTGGTGTTGGAACGCGTGGCTCAAATGGCTTCCAAACTTCAGGCGATTATCAGCAAATTTACAGTATGACTGCTGTCATTGATTGGTTAAATGGCCGAACTCGTGCCTATACTTCTCGTAAAAAGACGCATGAAATTAAGGCCACTTGGGCAAACGGAAAAGTAGCCATGACAGGAAAGTCATATTTAGGAACGATGGCTTATGGTGCTGCTACTACTGGAGTCGATGGACTTGAAGTCATCTTAGCTGAAGCTGGAATTTCTTCTTGGTATAATTACTATCGTGAGAATGGTCTTGTCCGTTCTCCTGGTGGCTTTCCTGGTGAAGATTTAGATGTGCTTGCTGCACTGACTTACTCACGAAATCTTGATGGTGCTGATTATTTAAAAGGAAATGCTGAATACGAAAAACGCTTAGCAGAAATGACCACTGCTTTAGACCGTAAGTCTGGTGATTATAATCAATTTTGGCATGACCGAAATTATTTAATCAATTCTGACCAAGTTAAAGCTGACGTCCTAATTGTTCACGGCTTACAAGACTGGAATGTTACACCCGAACAAGCTTATAATTTTTGGCAGGCTCTGCCAGAAGGTCATGCCAAGCATGCCTTTCTACATCGTGGGGCTCATATTTATATGAATTCTTGGCAATCCATTGATTTTTCTGAGACAATCAATGCTTATTTCTCTGCCAAATTATTAGATAGAGATTTAAATTTAAATCTTCCACCCGTTATTTTACAGGAAAATTCTAAAGAACAAGTTTGGTCAGCTGTCAGTAAATTTGGGGGCGATGACCAGCTCAAACTCCCTCTTGGGAAAACGGCGGTTTCTTTTGCTCAATTTGATAACCACTATGATGATGAAAGCTTCAAAAAGTATTCTAAAGATTTCAATGTCTTTAAAAAAGATTTATTTGAAAATAAAGCTAACGAAGCTGTCATTGATTTAGAACTTCCTTCTGAGTTAACAATTAATGGTCCAATTGAACTAGAAATCAGACTAAAATTAAATGATAGTAAAGGGCTCTTATCTGCTCAAATTATTGATTTTGGTCCCAAAAAACGGCTGGAAGATAAAGCAAGAGTAAAAGATTTTAAAGTTCTTGACCGTGGCCGAAACTTCATGTTAGATGATTTGGTTGAACTTCCTCTTGTCGAAAGTCCTTATCAGTTGGTCACTAAAGGATTTACCAATCTCCAAAACAAAGATTTACTGACGGTCAGTGATTTAAAAGCTGACGAATGGTTTACGCTCAAATTTGAACTACAACCAACGATTTATCATTTAGAAAAAGCGGATAAACTTCGGGTCATACTCTATAGTACTGACTTTGAACATACGGTTCGTGATAATCGTAAAGTGACTTACGAGATTGATTTATCTCAATCCAAACTCATTATTCCTATTGAAAGTGTGAAAAAATAAGATGGCAATTATTGGAATTCTTGGAACTCCTTACAATACAGTTGAACAATCCCCCTTTTGGTGGAACAAAGTAAGCTATACTCGTCAATCATTTATTGATGTTTTTCAGGATTTAGGTCATACTGTGATTATTCTTCCTGTTGACAAAACCGAAAATATAAAAAATTACCTGACACTGGTAGATAAAATTGTACTGACTGGTGGGGCAGATGTCAGTCCTTATCTATATGGTGAGGAGCCTAATGCTAAATTAGGAACAACTGATCCGATTCGTGACCGTTTTGAGCTTGCCACAATCAAAGCTGCTCTAGAAGCAAATAAACCTATTTTGGGCATTTGTCGTGGCCTACAGTTACTCAATGTTTATTTTGGCGGAAGTCTTTATCAAGACTTGAGTCAAACTTCAAGTCAGATAAAACATCTCCAAAGTCCAACTCATCATATTAGTGTTGAAAAAGAAAGTGCCTTGGGCTTCTTGCCTGAAAATTATATGGTTAATTCTTTCCATCATCAAGTCATTAAAGATTTGGGCCAAGGCTTGACGGCCATTGCTCATGGAAACGATGGCTTAGTTGAAGCGATTGAAAATAAAGAAAAACATGTGCTTGCTGTCCAATGGCACCCAGAATGTACTTGGGAAACTGAGCATTTTGATAAGAAAATTTTTGAAATTTTCGCTAACGGAACCATATAAAAGTTAAAAAACCGTCATAAATCTTTTTTATGGTGGTTTTTTTAAGATTATGTTAATATTATGTCTATATTAAAAGTCAGCTCACTCGTAACCAACTTCCAAATTTAAAATAAAAACTGAGCTGACAAAATTTCTGAGGAGAAATTGATATGAAAAAAATAAAATTGTTGACTCTTGCAACAGTTGGAATTGCCTCAATTGGCTTACTTGCTGCTTGCTCGTCAAAAGATAATTCATCTTCTAAATCAACAGATAAAGTAACAACCGTAACTGTTGCAACTTCTGCCGCTTCTGTCCCTTATGAATACAGCGAAAATGGCAAAATGACTGGTTTTGAATATGATATTTTAAAAGCTGCTGACAAAGACATGAAGGATTATAAATTCAACTTTAAAGTGTATGAAGATAGTGCGATTTTAGCTGCTTTAGACGGTGGTCGTGCACAAATTGCGGCAAATAATTTTGGTAAGACAAAAGCACGTTCTGAAAAATATCTCTTTAGCTATCCTGTTCGCCAAGGAATTGATGCGATTTTCTCAACATCTAAAGAAAATATTACAAAAATCTCTCAACTTGCTGGTAAAACGACAGAAATTCCTGCTGGGACCAACTATGGTGATATGTTTGAAAGCTGGAACAAAAATCATCCAGACAAAAAAATCAATGTAAAATACAGCCAACGTCCTTTAGCCGACCGTTTATCTGCTATTTCTAGTGGACAAATTGATTTCTTATTTGCTTCTAAAGCACCCGCAGAAAATTTGATTAAAGAACATGCAATCACAGGTTTAGTGGATACTGTTCCAACAGACTTGGATAAACAACCAGAATTTAAAACTTATGATTACTTTATCCTTGATAACAGCCAAAGCAAATTGCAAAAAGATTTGAATGTTGAACTCAAAAAACTTTATGACAATGGCACACTTAAAAAACTGTCAGAACAATATTTCCATGACAGCCATATTCCAGCTGCTGACCAATTCAAATAATTAAAAAACTCGTCAATGACGAGTTTTTTTTACTGACAGAAATTTTTTGTGCGATACTCACTCATAAAAGAAAGCTGTCAGTAACTTTTATTTCACTTCATTTTGAAATAAATCATTCAGACCTTCGCCCATTGTTGGATGAGTGAAAATTTGGTCGCGTAAAATTTGATAGGGCGTATGCATTTTCATAGCCAAACTTACAAGATTGATGACCTCATGAGAATCTTCATGATATAAAGTTGCACCGAGAATTTCATCTGTTTTTGGGTCAACAAGAGCTTTAAGAATTCCGCGAGTATCTTGAACAACTTTGGACTTAACAATTGGTGCCGCAGCCATCTTAAATAAACGATAATTAACCCCAGCTTTTTTCGCTTGTTTTTCATCCAAGCCAATTCGAGATAAGGTTGGACTAATAAAAACAGAATAGGGCACGAGGTTTCTGTCACTTAATTTACGCGAGTGATCACCAAACAATTGATTATTGACAATCCGAAAATCATCTGTTGACAGATAGTAGAATTGTCCACCTCCCCGAACGTCACCAAGTGCCCAGATATTTTCTGTACTTGTTTTTAAATCATCATCAACTTTAATATAACCACTTTCTGAACGTTCAACACCAGCTTTTTCCAAATTTAAGTCAGTAATATTAGGCCTGCGACCTGTTGCCACTAATATCTTGTCAGCTGAATAGGTCTGACCTCCTGCCAAAACTTCGCTGTCAGTAATTTTTTCAACTTTAACCCCAAGATGAATTTCAACTCCTGAAGCCTTTAAATCTTTAAAAATTTCCCTTGAAATATCATCGTCTTCTTTGGGTAAAAATGTTGAATGAGGTTCTAAAATTGTGACCTTAGACCCAAATTTATTAAACATTCCGGCAAACTCTAAACCAATATAGCCCGCGCCGATGATAACTAATTTCTTAGGAAGTTCAGAAAGTTCCATCGCTCCTTCAGATGTAATTACATTTTTGGATTCTTGAATTCCTGAAATTTCGGGAATCACTGGAGTTGCTCCCGTATTGATGAAAATGCGTTCTCCAATCACTTTGCTTATCTTGTCACCATTAACGACCTCAAGGGTTTCTTGATTAATAAAACGCGCAATTCCATCCATGACATAAACCAATGGTTCGTCAGCTGCCCCGTGATAGGCTCCATTGTGTAAAATTTCACGAACCTTGTATTTAGTAGCCATTGCTTCTGAAAAGTTCATATTTTTTTGTCCGGCAACAATTAGAGTTTTAGAAGGTGCACAGCCAACATTGGGACAAGTTCCGCCGTACATCGCCTGGTCACGTTCAATAATCAGAGCTTCTTCTCCGTGCTGCGACAATGTTTTTGCCAAAGCTCGACCAGCCTTACCGAATCCAATAATAATATTTTTGAAATGTCTTGTTTCCATAAGTCTCTCTTTTCGTTAGTTTATCTCCTTATTTTATACCATTTGAATGTCTGAGTGTTCTATTTTGGTTTAATAAAAAGACGCCACACGGCGTCTTTTTATTATATTATTTATTTAAAGCAGCGTCCAAATGAGCCAATACTTTTTCTTTTCCAAGAAGTGCAATTGTTTCTGGTAATTCTGGACCATGCATTGAACCTGAAGCTGCAATACGAATTGGCATCCAAAGCATTTTACCTTTTACGCCAGTTTCTTTTTGAGTCGCTTTAAAGAGTGGGAAAATATTTTCCACTGTAAAATCATTTTCAGGAAGTTCAGCCAATTTTGCACGGAAAGTACTCAAAGCTAATGGTGTTGTTTCAGCAGCCAACATTTCACGAGCTTCATCAGTCAATTCTGGGAAATCTCCATAGAAAAGGTCTGTTAATTCAACAATTTCATCTGCTGATTTCATTTGTGGTTGATAAAGTTTAACCAGTTCCTCAGCACGTTCATCAAAGCGATTAGCAGCAACAAGGAATGGTTTTGTCAATTCAAATACTTTAGCAAAATCAGCATTTTTGATGTATTCATTATCCAACCAGTCCAATTTCTTTTGGTCAAAGGCTGCTGGTGATTTAGACAAACGATGTTCATCAAAAAGTTCAATTAATTCTTCACGAGAGAAAATTTCTTTTTCTCCACCAGGATTCCAGCCCAAAAGTGCAATAAAGTTGAAAATGGCATCAGACATGTAACCTTTTTTACGGTAGTCTTCAATAAACTGAAGTGTATTTGTGTCACGTTTTGATAATTTTTTCCCAGTTTCAGAATTAATAATCAAAGTCATGTGACCAAATTGTGGTGCTTCCCAACCCAAAGCATCGTAAACAACTAATTGTTTTGGTGTATTGGCAATATGGTCATCGCCACGGATAACATGTGAGATTTGCATATCATGGTCATCAACAACAACAGCAAAATTGTAAGTTGGATAACCATCACGTTTTTGGATTACCCAATCTCCACCGATGTTTTTACCTTCAAATTCAATGTCGCCTTTAACAATATCATTCCATTTATAAATTGCTTTTTCATCAACAGAAATACGAACAACCGGTTCAATATTTTGCGCTTTACGCTCCGCGATATAAGCTGCTTTTTCATCATCACTCATGCCAGCATATTCGTTAATATAATGTGGAGCAATTCCTGCCGCTTCTTGTTTCGCATGGTCAGCTTCAAGTTCTTCTGGCGTTTTATAAGAATAATAAGCTTTTCCTTCAGTCAACAATTGGTCAATATATTTTTGATATAAAGGCAAACGTTCTGATTGACGGTAGTTTTCATGTGTTTCAGGACTTTCATCCCAATCCATTCCCAACCAACGAAGGTTTTCAAGTTGTGAACGCTCACCATCTTCTACGTGACGTTCACGGTCTGTATCTTCAATACGGATGATAAAATCTCCCCCGTGATGACGGGCAAAAAGATAGTTAAAAAGGGCTGTACGAGCATTCCCGATATGCAAAAGTCCTGTTGGTGATGGTGCGTAACGGACGCGGATTTTTTTATTCATATTAATCCAATTCTCCTCATTAATTCGTTCACTTCTTTTCTGTAAGAAATGAATCGTTCTTGGTTTTAAATAGCCTAAACTACTCTAACAATCACTTCTATTTTACCACAAATTAAGAAAGCATGCCGACCTAAAATTCATTTGTAATCTATCATTGACAAATTTAATCTAAGAATTGAAGAAATCGTTCATCCCAAAGATGGTTTTCATAAAAATCAACGATTTCTTTTGCTGACAGCCATTTACTATCAAAAGTTGAACTTGCCCCTCTTTGCATCCAATTTTGATAGCCCAGACCATGAGCAAAAACAAGCGTCGTGTTAACACAAAATTCAGTTTGAGCACCGCAAAATTCAATCAATTTTACTGACAAGTCTGTCAGTAATTTTTGCAGTTCCGTTTGATAGAAACCATTGGCATGCGTTTTTTCAACATACTTGTCAGTAGATGCTGTCAGCAATTCTGGAATCATTTGCCAACCAAAACTTTCTTTTATCAGTTCATCATCATTATGCTGGATAAAAATAATCGGTTTTTTAGCCTTTCGATAAGTAATAATTCGTTGATTAATTTGCTCAATTAATTCTTCTCGCCGATAAATCCCCGCACATACCTCATTTTGCATATCAATTACAATCAAAGCATCACTTGTTTTCATCTTTTTATTCCTTTCAAAAATTGATTTTCTTAGCATTAGTATAAGACAATCTCTCCAGAAAACAAAGAATTTACAACCAAAATCAAAATAACACCCCAAAGAATGTTATTTTTGTAGTAATCTTTTATAATTTTCTAGTTGAGAGACTCTTCCTCAATAAATGAATAACCAATTGCCTTTGTGGCAACAAAAGTAACTAAAGACGCGATAATTAATGACATCGTGGTATCCGATAAGAAATGTGCACCAATTCGGACCCGAGCAGCCATCATTAAAAGTGTGAAAACAAATCCGCTGTAAGCCAGAATCTTTTGGCCTTTAAGATTTTTTCTGTCAGCAAAAAATGGTAAAAAGAGTGCTGCAGCCGCTGCGATTGTATGACCTGACGGGAATGATTGATGACCTGTTTGACCGTTCAAATGCCACCAATTAGTGAACGTTCCTTTGGTAGAGGAAACAATTTCCTTAACCTCATAAGGGCGAAAACGCCCCCAGTTAACTTTCATCATATTGACAATTGAGTTGCTGACATAAACGACAGCAATCCCAGCAATCGCCACAATAATCAATTGACTTAATTCCTCGTAAGTTTTCTTGCTCAGCCATCTATAAATCAAAAATGTCCCGATGACCAGGATAATAAATGTAAAAAGTGCTTCAAGTCCGAAAGAATAAGTCGCTGTGGCTCCAATACTGTTATTTGCCGCACCCAGTGGCTGATGATTTTTGATGTTATTAAGTGTGGTCACACCGTAAAACATCCAACCATCAACCCAGCCCCATGCTGACCAATAAGCAAAGCCAAGTCCAGAAATCGCTAAAATCCATTTTGTCAGTTGATTATCTTGTCTTAGACCATAAATGAAGATAATTTCCGCTGAAATAAAAGGGATAAGCGCTGACGGAAACATTCCAAATATCTGAAAAAGATTACCAAAAATTGAATTTTGATCCATAACCATTTTAGAAATTTGCAAATCCCCCAAAGACGCAATAATTAATAAAAGAGCTGAAATTCCAATTAAAATTCCTAGGAATTTTTTTCCGCTTGTGTTCATAAAACCTCCATTGGTTTGATTACTACCCTTTCATTTTATCCCATTCTCCAAAACTCAATGTAAATTTTTTGTAAATCTTAAGTAAACATTTAGTTAAACTTTATTTTATTAAAGATTTTAGATTTTTAAACCACTTCATATCCTTTAAATGACAAACTATTTATTCTTTTAATTACTAAGGATGATTATTGATTTCCTTTCTGAACAGTCTATGTTAGAATTAATTGTATGAATGAAATTACTTATACTCAAATTATGCCAAATGATATAGATGATGTCATCCGTATTGAAAGAGCTACTTTCTCAGAAAATGAAGCCCTCTCTGTAGAGTCAATGATCGAAAGAATTAACTTAATTCCTGATAGCTTTATCGCAGCAAGAAATAGTGAAGGAACTGTCGTAGGTTACGTTTCTGGTCCTGTTACAGAAGGTCGTTACTTGGATGATGAATCTTTTGAACGTACCGAAGCCAATCCCAAAACAGGTGGTTTCCAAAAAATCATCAGTTTAACCGTTGACCCTGATTATCAAGGCTTAGGAATTGCGACAAACTTACTCCTTTTACTTGAAAAAGAAGCCAAATCGAAAAAACGTTTGGGAATCAGTCTTACTTGCCATGATTATTTAGTTCCCTATTATGAAAAACACGGCTTTACTGACGAAGGACTTTCCGAGTCAAAATTCGGTGGAGAAACTTGGTACAATATGGTCATGGAATTTTAAAAAAAACAAAAGTTACTAACAAACCTGTCAGTAACTTTTTTTATTGATAAATTTTCAATTTTACTGACAGACTTATCAATAAAATCTATTTATTACTTTTGAGCAAAATAATCATTCAAATCTTGACGATATTTATTTCGCCAATCCTCTTTATTATCACTTAATAATTCATCAGCAAAAGTTGCAACATCATCGCCCAGAACCTCTGCTGGGCTTCGCCCATCAACTACTGCCAGTTCAAATAATTCAAGAATATCATTAAAAATATGCCAATCTGTTGCCCCCATTTTGAACACATATTTTTGAATTGAACGATAAGCCTGATAAAAATCTTTAGGTAATTTTTTAGCTCGATTTTGCATTTCTTGCCAGTCTTTTTTTTCAGCAAGAAGGTCACTAATTTTATCTAAAACCATTTTTCAGCTCCTTATTAAGTTTATTTTTTTGCTTTTTTCCCCAACTATTATCATCCATCATCTCATCAATAAACGTCGCAACATCTGGACCAATTAAATCAGTCAATTCTTTGTCTTGGATTTTAGCTTCTTCAAGTAAATCAAGAACTTGTCCAAAAATAAATTTGAAATCTGCCCATTTCGTTACCCCAGAGTGCCATATATATTTTTTTAATTCCTTATAATCTTCATAATAATTCTCTCCAAGTTTCTGAGCACGATTTTCAAATTCGCGAAATTCTCTTTTTTCTTCAAGACCAATCATTCTATCAACAATATTTCTATGCTCCGCCATGATTTTCTCCCTTCTGCTCACTCAATAAATTTTGATGACGTAAAAACTCCAATTTTTCTGAAATAAAATCCCATTTTTTCCAAAAATTTCCTCGCTCAATTTGCCCTGCCTCATTTAAACGATACCATTTTCGAGCGGGACCAAGTTTTGAAGGCTTTTTTCTAACCTCAACATACCCTTTCTTTTCAAGACGCATCGTAATCGTATATACCGTTCCTTCTACAACGTCTTCAAAACCAAGTTCTCGCAGTTTTTGAGTAATTTCATAACCATAAGTTTCCCCTTGACCAATGATTTCTAAAACACAACCCTCAAGAACTCCTTTCAACATTTCTGTAATTTGATTCATTTTTTCCTCCGCTATTTAGTAATACTAACTACATCTATATAGTAATACAATATAGCTAAAATATCAATATTTCCCACTTTTATTAAAATAAAAAAACTGCTAAAAAGCAGTTTTAATAAATTATTTTTCAAAATTAATAACTTTAGTTTGACCTTTAAAATTTTCATAAAGGACCGATTCAATCCTTAAAGCAATAATTGACATATTCTCCGCATTTTCATGAAGAGATAGGATTAATCCTTCTTTTTTCACAATTTCTTGAGCTTTAGCCTCTTCTAAGATTTCTGCATGAACCCGATTTGAAGACAAGCGCCCTCCTTTTTCCAACTTATCAAACCAAGTCGTAAAACTCACTTGTGAATTTCTTTTTATATCACTAATCTTTGAAGCTTTTTTATCCGCAACCATGTAGAAAATATTTTCCGTTTTTTGAGCTTGAATAAAACTCATAATCGTTGTTGAACTCTTTGAATTTTCATCAGTCACACTTAAAGCAAGGTAGCCTGGAAAGTCTTTTAAAAGATAAGCAAGTTCATTTTCTACAGCATTCGTACCAACAACATTAGCCTTTTTATTAGTTTTAAAAATTGTTAAGAGAACAAGTGATAAAGTAAGAAAAACATAAGCAATGATAAGTCCTAAAACAAATCTTAACCAATAATTTCCAAAATTCATTTCTAATATCAAAGCAAAAACAGCTAAAGAAATTAAAAAAACTACAAACAATTGAATAAAACGTTTTAAATACATATTAAACTCCTAAATACTCAAAATTCATTTAAGATAAAAACCGATAATTTATCGGTTTTCTTCTTTATTTTTTTACTAAATCAGCAAAAATCATTCGACCAGCACTTGTTTGTAGCACCTTAGCAACTTCAACAGTAACTGTTTTATCAATCAATTTTGCAGTATCTTCGATGACAATCATTGTTCCATCTGGCAAATAAGCCACGCCTTGTTGACGTTCAGAACCAGCACGAATAATTTGTACGTTAATATGTTCGCCCACAACAAGTTGTGTTTTCACAGCATTAGCAAGGTCATTAATGTTAAGAACTTGAACACCCTGAATTTCAGCAACTTTATTAAGATTAAAATCATTCGTCACTAATTTTGAGCCAGTAGAACTTGCATATTTAAGAAGTTTAGTATCAACTTCTCGAACATCTGGAAAATCAACTTGAGAAATTTCAACTTGATCAAATTTAGTCAATTCATTAACCAAATCCAAGCCCCGACGTCCTTTAGCCCTTTTCAGTGGGTCTGAACTATCAGAAATTAATTGTAATTCTAAAATCACAAAATTAGGAACAATAATTTTATCTGAAATAAACCCTGTTTTAATTACATCTAAAATCCGGCCATCAATGATTGAACTTGTATCCAATAAAATACTATTATCACTCTTAGATTCACCGACAACTTCCTCAGCAACTTCTGCTGGTTCAGTTGCCATTGCTTCACGGCGCTTACGAAAAAGCACTCGAGCAATTTCGTCTCCTCGTCGATCAAACAAAACATATCCCAAATAAATCATCACCAAAACAAGTATGAATGAAATGATATTACTTAAAATAGGAACATTTAAAAATCTTAATGGAATACTTCCAATAACCCCAACTAGAAGACCAAGAACAATCCCAATAATATTGAAGACCATTTTTGACATATTCATTTTGGAAATTCTAGAATCTATTTTTTTCAACCCATTAAGCATTGAACCGGCAAATATAAATGAAAGAATAATAAAAATAATTGCACCAATCACACCGTCAACAGCTTCGTTCTGCAAAATCCCTGTGTCCCAACCAAATACCTTTAAAATTGATGGTACAACAGCAACACCTAGCGATGCTCCGATGACAGTCATAACAAGATGAATAATCCAACGACGCATATCTTTTCCTCCTTTTAGAAAATGGATAGGCTTACAAGAAAGCCCTGTGTCAATTATACCACACGCTCCTTTAATATTGCTTATCCAAACACAAGAAATCTATTTAATTTCTCATGCTATATTTATTATTTTATAACTTATATCCCTTATTAGCGATCAATTAATTTTTTATTTTAAATAGAGTACATTAGATTATCATTGTGCTATAATGACCTTATCTTTTACAGATTATGAAGGAAAAAATTATGCTTAAATCCGCAGTCCATTCTAAAGAAAGTTTACTTGTTGCTCTATTACTTGCCATGAATACAGGCTTTGTTGATGCCTTTACCTTTTTTCATTTTGACGGCCGTTTCGCTAGTCTCCAAACTGGGAATTTGATTCAGACTGGAATTAATTTAGCCCATGGAAATTTGGAGAAAGCTTTTCAATTTATTATTCCAATTTTATTTTTTGCACTAGGTGCACTTTTCAAGACCTTATTCACCAAATATAAAACCCAAAATAATCAAAGTGAAATTGAATCCCTTCTCTTCATACAAATGATTGGTATTTTACTCATTTCTCTCGCCTTCGCTACTTTTTTACATTTATCAGCCTCACTTTTTGTTGGAATTCTCTCCTTTTTTATGGTTATTCAAGGTGATACCTTTACTCGAGTCAGAGGACTTCCTTATGCTAATATCATGTCCACAGGTAATATCAAAGCTTTTGGAACAAATCTAGGTCAATATTTAGTTTCTAAAAACACTAAGGACTTAAAAAATTCACCCATCTTCTTATCTCTTGCTTTATCATTTGTTGTGGGAGCCTTTATTTCTTCTCTTTTAAGTTTATGGTTAGGTGATTTTACATTAATCGGCTCTAGTCTATTAGTTCTATTAGCTTATTATTCTTATAAGATAAGTCATTCATAAAAAGCAAAGGCTATTTCATTAATGAAATAGCCTTGTTTTTATATTAGCCAAAGACCAGTTTTAAACATTCAGTTAAAGTTGTCACTCCAATCACTTGAATCTGTTCAGGAATATCAATCCCTACAATTGAATTTTTAGGAGCATATACTTTTTTAAAACCTAGTTTTGCAGCTTCATTTAATCTTTGTTCAATTCGGGTCACCCGACGAATTTCACCCGTTAAACCAATTTCACCAATAAAACATTCACGCGCATCTGTTGGAAGTTCTTTATAACTTGAAGCCACAGCAACCGCAACCGCGAGGTCAATGGCTGGCTCATCCAATTTTACTCCCCCCGCAGATTTGAGGTAGGCATCTTGATTTTGCATCAAGAGCCCCGTTCTCTTCTCAAGCACCGCCATAATTAAACTTACACGGTTAAAATCTAGGCCTGAGGTCGTCCTTTTAGCATTTCCAAACATTGTCGGTGTCGTCAGTGCTTGTATTTCAACTAGTATAGGCCGCGTTCCCTCAAGTGCACAAACAATCGCAGATCCAGTTGAGCCCTCTAAGCGTTCTTCTAAAAAGACCTCTGAGGGATTAGTTACTTCGACCAAGCCATGACCCTGCATCTCAAAAATTCCAATTTCATTAGTTGAACCAAAACGGTTTTTTACAGCACGAAGAATTCTAAATGTATTATTTCGTTCTCCTTCAAAATACAGCACCGTATCAACCATGTGCTCCAACATCCTCGGCCCAGCCAGCTGTCCTTCTTTAGTCACATGACCAACAATAAAAGTCGCAATATCATTCGTTTTAGCAATTTGCATCAATTCTCCAGTCACTTCACGAACTTGACTTACAGAGCCTTGAGTTGATTGAATTTCTGGTGTCATGATTGTTTGAATGGAATCAATAATTAAGAAGTTAGGTTTTAAACGCTCAACTTCTGCACGAATCGACTGCATATTTGTTTCAGCATAGAGATAAAAGTCACGGTCAATATCTCCTAAACGCTCAGCTCTTAGTTTAATTTGTTGGGCTGATTCTTCACCACTCACATAAAGCACACGCCCTCTAGAAGCCAATTGAGTAGAAACCTGTAAAAGTAAAGTTGATTTACCTATCCCAGGATCTCCCCCAATCAGAACCAAAGAACCAGGAACGACGCCCCCTCCTAATACACGATTAAATTCATCTAGGTCCGTTTCAATCCGAGGAGTATCAAATAATTCAACTTCATCTAGCTTCAATGGTTTTGAACGTTCGCCAGTCATTGAAACACGTTGATTTTTAACTTCTTGGACTTCAACTTCTTCAACAAAAGAAGACCATTCGCCACAGTTTGGACAACGTCCTAAGTATTTTGCAGACTTATAGCCACAATTTTGACAAACAAATGATGATTTTTTCTTCGCCATTTTCCCTCCACTTATTCATACGTAAAATTTATTAAAATGTAACAAAACAGCGGATAATCCGCTGTTTTATTTGATTAAGGATTTTATTCTTTTACCATTTTATCATATTTCAGAGTGTCTGACACGAATCTTAGATAAAAAATAGTTAGCACATCATAGCTTTAAATTTCCGTGACTTTACTCTTTTGGACAACATAGCCAAGTCCCTCAACTTTACTAACTAAGTCAGTAGCAGTTACCTGATTGTCATTAAATTCTGCCTTGACTTTTGAAGCGTTGAACAGCACCTTTGCCATTTCTACTCCATTTGTTGTATTCAAAGCTCCTTCAATCTTAGCCATACATGATGGACAGCTCAATTCATCTAATTTCATTACTATTTTTGACATTTATACTTTCCTCCTGCAATTACGCATCAATATTTATAGTCTTAGTATAAGTTTAAAAAGACTATAAAACATTGATTTACATCAAGAAAATATTATTATTTTTGTCCAAAATAGTTTTCATCAGCATTTAGTTTCTTCTTAACATTCTGTAGAAATGGTTGGACAAGCCAGTAGTATAAGGAAAATGGCTTGCAAAGTAAAAAAAGTCTGCCGCTTTTTACCAATATTCAAATTTTGAAAGTACTTTTTGTCTTACGAATATTAATTGTTCCATCAAAGGCAACGAAAATTGCTTTTCTCATTTTTTGTTCACAACTATTCTATGAAAAATTGACATCATCATGTGATTGAAAGTAAGATGAATATCCTCAGCAATTTGCATATCATTAATAGGTGCTTGCATATTATCATCACTCATTTTATAAAGTTTCCCACCGCTGTATCCTGTCATTCCAACAATTTTTGCTCCAACTTTTTGAGCTTCTTTCACAGCCTCAATGATATTTTTAGAATTTCCACTTCCAGAAATTGCTAGAAGAATATCATCTTTTGTGATATTACCATATTACCCTCAAGTTGTTTTGAGAAGACCTTATTATAACTATTATCATTGGTAATAGCCATCACAGTCGCCACATTATTAATCAAAGAAATAACGTGCCATTTCTTTTCTTGATCGTATGAGAGATCTTTATTAAAAGCGTTCATCAAGTGTGAAGCAGTACTTGCACTTCCACCATTTCCACAAACATAAATTTTTAATTCATTTTTGTATGCTTCTTGCAAAAGATTGATGACCTAATTTAGGAACTCTTTGTCTAGAGCATCTATATAGTTTTTAGAAAATAATATTACAGATTACTTAATTACTATATTAAATAGCGAAATTTTTCTAATACATCTATATTATAAACCATTATGTTTTTTGCCAGAGATAATATAATTATTTCTTTAATATAATTATTTCTTTAATATAATTATGAAATTACTTAACGATATACTTTTAACTACAAAAACTAAAATTAAAATTTGAAATCTGGAATATGGAATATGGGAAACAAAAAAAACGGCTAGGAGCCGTTTTTGTAAAACAAATGTATTTAACCGTGGACATTATTCGCTTTTTAAAGCTTTTAAAGTAAATAAAAAGTCTTATTTATAAAATAAGACTTCTCATATTTAAATATATCTACTGTAAAAAAATATGCCATTGAACAGAATCGAACTGTCGACCTTCACCTTACCATGGTGCTGCTCTACCGACTGAGCTACAACGGCTAAAATAAATAAATTGAGTGGCCTGACTAGATTAGAAATTTAATCTAATCAGACAGAGCTAGACTATAAGCAAGGCTGATGCGAAAGAGAGTCAATCACAACTCAACACATGCACCCACAGAAACCCCCGCCAACATCATAACACTCAATTTAGTATTTTATTATTACTTCAAGATTTAATACAATTAAACCAATTCAATGATTGCCATAGGCGCAGCATCACCACGACGTGGTTCTACTTTAAGGATACGAGTGTAACCACCGTTACGTCCTTCGTAGCGTTTAGCAAGGTCGTTGAATAATTTTTGAAGGGCAGTTGGGAAAGTTTCAGTTTCTTCGTTGAAATCTTTAATTGCGATTTCATTACGTACGTAAGCAGCTGCTGCACGACGAGCTGAAAGGTCACCTTTTTTACCAAGCGTAATCATTTTTTCTACTGTACGACGAACTTCTTTAGCGCGAGCTTCAGTTGTAACGATAGTTTCGTTGATGATCAAATCTGTAGTCAAATCACGAAGCATAGCTTTACGTTGTGAAGATGTACGTCCGAGTTTACGATTGCTCATTTGTTTCCTCCTATATTATTATTTTCTTTTTTTAAGGGAAAGTCCCAATTCAGTCAATTTAACTTTGACTTCTTCTACTGATTTGTGACCGAGGTTTTTGACTTTAATCATGTCAGCTTCGCTCATTTCAACAATATCAGCAACAGTGTTGATACCTGCGCGTTTCAAACCATTGTAAGCACGAACTGAGAAGTCCATTTCTTCAATAATTTTATCGAGCACACGTTCTGTTTTAACTTCATCTTTAACAACAAGTGTTTCGGCTTCAGCTGCAACTTCTGAAAGATCAACGAACAAGTTCAAGTGGTCTGTCAAGATTTTAGCTGAGAGTGACAAAGCTTCGTCAGAAACGATAGTACCGTTTGTAGTAATTTCAAGTGTTAATTTATCATAGCTAGAATCTCCACCAACACGGGCAGGTTCTACTTGATAATTTACTTTACTTACTGGTGTGTAAATTGAGTCTACAGCAATTGTGCCAATTGGCGCTCCATCGACTTTATTTTCGTCAGCCGGAACATAGCCGTATCCTTTTTTAACAGTCATTACAGCACGCATTGAGTGACCTTCAGCAATAGAGAACAAGTAATGGTCTTTGTTGACAATTTCAATGTCGCTATCAGTTAAGATATCACCAGCAGTAACATCCATAGGACCAGTTACGTCAAGTTCGATTTGTTTTTCAGACTCTACGTATGATTTGATGGCAATTCCTTTAACCCCAAGAAGGATTTGGATGACATCTTCACGTACGCCAGGGATTGTTGCGAATTCGTGTTGAACACCTTCAATTTGAATTGAAGTCACAGCAGCACCAGGAAGTGATGACAAAAGGACGCGACGCAGAGAGTTACCTAAAGTTGTACCATAACCACGTTCAAGTGGTTCAACAACGAATTTACCGTAATTTTCTGATTCGTCAAATTTAGTAATTTTTGGTTTTTCAAACTCAATCATGTATGTTCTCCTCTAAGCGAAAAGTGATTAGTGACAAGAGCAACTAATTATACACGACGACGTTTTGGAGGACGTGCACCATTGTGAGGTACAGGAGTCACATCACTGATAGATGTTACATTAAGACCAGCTGCAGCGAGTGCGCGGATAGCTGATTCGCGACCTGAACCAGGACCTTTAACTGTAACAGATACAGTTTTCAAACCTTGCTCTTGAGCAGCTTTAGCAGCAGCTTCTGAAGCCATTTGAGCGGCGAAAGGTGTAGATTTTTTAGAACCTTTAAATCCAAGTGCACCAGCTGATGACCAAGCAAGGGCGTTACCATGAACGTCTGTGATCATAACGATTGTGTTGTTGAATGTTGATTGGATATGAACAATTCCAGATTCAATATTCTTTTTAACACGACGTTTACGTGTAATTTTTGCCATTTTAACTCCTTTCTATTTAATTATTTTTTCTTACCTGCGATTGATTTAGCAGGACCTTTACGTGTACGAGCGTTGTTCTTAGTGTTTTGTCCACGTGTAGGAAGTCCACGACGGTGACGCATACCACGGTAAGAACCGATTTCCATCAAACGTTTGATGTTAAGTGACACTTCACGACGAAGGTCTCCTTCGAGTTTTAAGCCATCGAGTTCACGACGGATTGCATCTTCTTGATCTGATGTTAAATCTTTTGTACGGATATCTTCTGAGACACCTGCAGCTGCAAGTACTTTTTTAGATGTTTGAAGTCCAACACCGAATACGTATGTTAATGAAATAACAATGCGTTTTTCGTTTGGAATATCAACTCCAGCAAAACGAGCCATATTTTTCTATTTCCTTTCTATCCCTGACGTTGTTTGTGTTTTGGATTGGCAGGGCAAATTACCATTACACGACCGTTACGACGAATAACTTTACAGTATTCGCAGATTGGTTTAACTGATGGTCTTACTTTCATTGTGTCTTCCTTTCTATGGTTACTGTGCATCATGCACTCAATGAATGTCCGGATTACTTAAATCGGTAAGTAATTCGTCCGCGTGTCAAATCGTATGGTGAGAGTTCAACTTGAACCTTGTCTCCAGGCAAGATACGGATATAATTCTTTCGAATTTTTCCTGAAATCGTCGCCAAGACTTGGTGACCATTTTCGAGTTCAACCGTGAACATCGCATTCGGCATGGTGTCAACGACTTTGCCGTCTACTTCAATTACATCATCTTTTGCCAAGCAAAAGTACCTCCTTAGAAATTTCCCGAAAGATATATACTATATATATCTAAAAAGTCGGACTTATGTATTTTAGCATTTTTTAGCAACAAATGCAAGTCTTTCTTTCAGAAAAGCCTTTATTTTTCTAGCTTGAGTACATGTTTAATTTATTACTCGCTTTCAAAACTGTTCATGGCAATGTTTTCGGGTGTTTCATTTTTATAATTTTACTGACAGAGAGCTTGTCAGTAAAATTTTGTATTCTAATCTTGCTATTTTACTAAAAAAACCTCTGACAGAGGTTTTTATTTTTATTATCCTAAAACTTTTTTAATATCTTCTGTTACTTGGCTAATTTCTTGTTCACCTTCAATGTTTTTAACAAGTCCAAGTTCAGTGTAGTGTTCAATAATTGGAGCTGATTCTTTAATATTGACATCCAAACGATTTTTAACTGTTTCTGGAACATCATCCGCACGTTGATAAAGGTCATGACTACCACAAACGTCACAAACACCTTCAACTTTAGTTGGATTGAAGATTTTATGATAAGTTGCACCACAGTTACGGCAGATGTAACGGCCACTTAAACGGTCAACCAAAATACCTGGGTTAACAACGATATTTACAACGGCATCAAGTTTAATTCCGAGTTCTTCAAGCATTGTATCAAGTGCATGAGCTTGGTCAATCGTACGTGGATATCCATCAAGCAAGAAGCCTGAAGCTTTGATATCATCTTGTGCTAAACGTTCTTTAACAATTCCGTTCGTTACTTCATCAGGTACGAGTTCACCTTTATCGATGAAAGATTTAGCAAGTTTACCCATTTCAGTTTCGTTTTTCATTGCGGCACGGAACATGTCACCTGTTGAAATGTGATTTACTCCATAATTTTTAACGATGAACTCAGCTTGAGTTCCTTTACCAGCTCCTGGAAGTCCCATGATTAATAAATTCATTTTGTTTTCTCCTGATTTTAATTTATAAATTACTGACAGAACTGTCAGTAAATTGCAGATGTTCTCTGTGATTTTACCTACACTATTTTAGCGTATTTTTGCTAAAAAATAAAGAAAAACCTTGTCTAATGACAAGATTTTATTTTGTTTCAAGTGGATTATCCATAAATCCTGCATATTTACGTTTGAGTAAATATCCTTCAAGTTGTTTCACTGCTTGTATAGCAACTTGAATCAAGATTAAGAGTGATGTTCCTCCAAGAGCGACAATTTTTGGAAGTCCCCAAACGTTTTGGGCGGCAATTGGAATGATTGAAATCAAACCAAGGAAGAGCGCACCTACCGTTGCAAGACGCATTAAGAGACGTGATACATACTTTTCAGTTCCTTTACCTGGACGAACAGATGGAATGTAAGAACCTTGTTTTTGAAGGTTTTCAGCCATCTTTTCAGGATTGACCTGAACGAATGAGTAGAAGAATGTAAAGAGCACAATCAATAATGCGTAGAAGAGCATTCCTGTCCAAGTCGTATATGACAAGGCGTCTTGTAAAGTTGACAACCAACCTACATTACTTCCTTGCGAACGTTGCAAGAATTGCAAAATCGTAGCTGGAGCAGTTGTAATTGAACCAGCAAAGATAACTGGGATAACCCCAGCTGGATTGACACGAAGTGGCAAATAAGAACTTGTTGGTGCACCTTGAGTTAATTTAGTATATTGAATAGGTACTTTACGTTCTGCTTGTTGAACAAAAGTTGTTACATAAATAATGATAATTGCTGACAATACTAGACCAATGACAAATAACCAAGACATTGGAATTTCTGAAGGTCGAACGTTTAAGAATTTTTCATCATAAACAGATTTGACCGCCGATGGGATACTAGATACAATCCCAGCAAAGATAATTACTGAAACACCTGAACCAAATCCTTTTTCATTAATTTGTTCACCCATCCAAGTGACAACCATTGAACCAGTGGTCAAAATTGCACCAATCATCAAATAGCTTTGCCAATTTGGATTTTGCACAATATTTAACGAGCTCATGGCTTGGAAACCAGCAGTAATCCCGATAGATTGTGCCATAGCAAGCACTAAGGTAATGTAACGTGTCGCTTGATTCAGTTTACGACGTCCAATTTCCCCTTGTTTTGACCACTCAACAAATTTTGGTAAAATATCCATTTGCAACAATTGAACAATGATTGAAGCAGTAATATAAGGCGAAACCCCCATTGCAAAAAGTGAATAGTTTTGCATTGCATTACCAGAAACCAAGTTCATCATGTTCAAGAAAGGAAGATTACTTACTTCTGTCAAGTTTTGAACGTTGACGCCAGGTACCGTAATATGGGCACCTAAGCGGAAAACAAAAAGGATGAAAATCGTAAAGAGAATTCTTGCTCGGACGTCCTTGACCTTAAAGGCTTCCTTAAGCGTCTTAAAAAACATAAAATCTCCTTAAAGCGTTTTAATTGTAAATAGACAATAAGCGGTTGAAAATTCAACCGCCAATTGTAGTGTAAAAATTAAGCTTCTTCTACAGAACCACCAGCAGCTTCGATTGCAGCTTTAGCAGCAGCAGATACTTTAGCAACTTTAACTGTAAGTTTTTTAGCTGTCAATTCACCGTTAGCAAGAACTTTAACACCTGATTTAACGTCCTTGATGATTTTAGCAGCTACAAGAGTTTCAGCTGAAACAGTTGCTCCATCTTCAAGACGGTTCAAAGTTTCAAGGTTGACAATAGCGTATTCTTTACGGTTAACATTCAAGAAACCACGTTTTGGCATGCGACGGAACAATTCTGTTTGTCCACCTTCAAAACCAGGACGTACTCCACCACCTGAACGAGATTTTTGACCTTTTTGTCCACGTCCAGATGTTTTACCGTTACCTGATGATGTACCACGACCTACGCGATTACGTACTTTACGACTGCCTTCAGCAGCTTTCAATGAATGAAGTTCCATTTTTTCTCCTTATTTTGTACCTTGCTGTCGCCTATTTTCCATGAAAGGAACGTGAAAAATAAACTCGCCGATACGTTAATATATTTATTTGCCTGATATCAGACTTCTATTATTTTACTATTTTTCGATTGGAATTACAAGCCATTTCGTCGTTTGCAAATATATTTTATTATTCTAAAAAATAGCAAATAATCTTTTTTAAAGTACTCTAGATTTCTGTCAGTAAAAAAACAATCCTGTCAGTAAAGACAGAATTATTTTTTTTAATATTAATTATGCTTCTTCAACTTTTACCAAGTGAGAAATAGAGTTTACCATACCAAGAATAGCAGGTGAACCTTCTTTTACTACTGAGCTGTTGAGTTTACCAAGACCGAGTGCTTTAACAGTTTTGCGTTGAGCAGGGATACGGCCGATTGGTGAGTTTACCAATGTAATTTTAATTTGAGCCATTTTTTCCTCCTTAGGCGAAATCTGATACAGATTTACCGCGTAATGCAGCAACTTCTTCAGCACGTTTCAATTGATTCAATCCATCAACAGTTGCACGAACAACGTTGATTGGTGTGTTTGAACCAAGTGATTTTGATGTTACGTCAGCAACACCAGCGAGTTCGAGGACGGCACGAACGGCACCACCTGCGGCAACTCCAGCACCTTCTACAGCTGGTTTAAGGAGGATTTTACCACCACCGAAGACACCAAGTGCTTCGTGAGGAAGTGTAGTACCTACCATAGGAACTGTAATAAGGTTTTTCTTAGCTGCTTCGATTGCTTTACGGATAGCTTCAGGAACTTCTTGAGCTTTACCAGTACCGAAACCTACGCGACCGTTACGGTCACCAACAACAACAAGTGCTGCAAAGCGAAGACGACGTCCACCTTTAACAACTTTAGTAACGCGGTTAATTGAAACTACGCGTTCTTCAAATTCGCTTTGTTCGCGATCATTTCTTCTGTTTTCTGCCATGTTTAATTACCCCTTTCCTTAGAATTTCAATCCAGCTTCACGAGCTGCTGTAGCGAGTGCTGCAACACGTCCGTGATAGAGGTAACCACCGCGGTCGAAGACAACTTCTTCAACGCCTTTAGCTTTTGCAGCTTCAGCAACGAGTTTACCAACTTCTGCGGCTTGTTCAGTTTTAGTACCAGTCAATTTAAGTGATGAAGCTGATGCAAGTGTTGTACCAGTTACGTCATCAATGACTTGTGCATAAATGTTTGTGTTTGAACGGAAAACGTTCAAACGTGGAGTTTCAGATGTTCCTGAAATTTTACCGCGTACACGTGTGTGACGTTTTTGGCGGAGTTTGTTTTTATCTGGTTTAGAAATCACAATTCTACCTCTATATAATTTTAAATTTCGATAGTTTTTGCCATCGATTTTCTTGCTGACAGCATTCTAGTAATACTGTCAGCAAGCGGGGAGTTTTTGTCTGTCTAACAAAGTTAGCATTGACAAAATACTGGCAATTTGACAAGTCAAACCACCAATTACGGATAACATTTTTTGCTAAATAAATGTTCAAGTGAACATTATTTTGACAAAAATTATTTACCAGTTTTACCTTCTTTACGACGAACGTATTCACCAACGTAACGGATCCCTTTACCTTTATAAGGTTCTGGAGAACGACGGCTACGGATGTAAGCTGCTGTTTGACCAACGGCTTCTTTGCTGATACCTTCAACAACGATAGAAGTTGGAGTTGCAACAACAAATTTGATGTTTTCTGGTGCTTCAACTTCGTCTTGGTGAGATTTACCAACTGACAATACAAGTTTAGTTCCTTGTAATTGTGCACGGTACCCAACCCCGATCATTTCAAGTGCTTTAGAGAAACCAGTTGAAACACCTTCTACCATGTTAGCAAGAAGGGCACGAGTAGTTCCGTGGAGCATTTTCATTTCTTTAGTGTCGTTTGGACGTTTTACAGTGATTTCGTTTTCAGCGATATCAAGTGTGATGTTTTCGTTGAATGAACGAACGAGTTCACCTTTAGGTCCTTTGACAGTGACAGTTGCACCGTTTACTTCTACAGATACGCCTGCAGGGATAACGATGACTTTGTTACCAATACGTGACATTTTTTTCTCCTGTTAAATTATCAGATTTAATTCAATCTGTTTTCACGGGTTTTAAATCAAAATTTGATTTAAAAGAACTTTTATTTTACTGACAGGCATAAAAATATTTCTGTCAGTAATTTTGACTTACGAAAAATTCGCTCGTCAGTTTAATATCATCAAAAGTCGATATTAAACATTTAGATCAACTCCATTAATGAAGTCTCTCCGAACTAATTACCAGATGTAGGCAATTACTTCACCACCAACATTTGTTTCACGAGCAACTTTATCAGTTACTACACCAGTAGATGTTGAGATGATTGCTGTACCAAGTCCGTTAAGAACTTTAGGAACATCATCAGATTTCACGTAAACACGAAGACCTGGTTTTGAAATACGTTTCAAGTTAGTGATAACTTTTTCACCGTTTTTACCGTATTTAAGGAAAACGCGGATTACGCCTTGTTTGTTATCTTCAACGTATTCAACGTCTTTCACGTAACCTTCAGCTTTGAGGATTTCAGCGATTTGACGTTTGATTTTTGATGCAGGTGCTTCAACAACATCGAATTTACGCATGTTACCATTACGAATACGAGTCAAGAAATCTGCGATTGGGTCAGTCATTACCATAGTGTAATTTCTCCTTATTTGTAGTTTGGGCTTGTTCAAATCCCACTTTCAAATTAATGAGGTCTTTTCATAAAAAGACCGAACTTAATTAGTATAGCAGAAGTTCCGCACCATGTCAACACTTTTCTTTACAATGTTTTCGGGTGTGTCATGGTTTTTCTATAAAAAAATACTGACAGAATTTCTGTCAGCAACTTTCATCCTGGCTTACGAATTCGGACTTGTTGTATCATTACTTATCTTGTAAAAAAATGACGTTGGGTTAGTATCAAATATTTCCATACCCTCATCATTTGAAGTTATTGCAAATCTATCTTTTGTCCTATCTGTTTTATCCGTTTGTGAAGAGTTTGCAAAAGTTGGCGAGCTGTTAGCCGCAGCAAACATGAACCCCATGTATTTCCCAAGATTCACAGCACCGGCCATAATAATCCCATTCTTTGATTGTGGTCCAGATATAACTCTTTGATATTCTGAACTAAAAATGATGGTACCATTTTTCAGAACAGCTTTACCACCTCCGTCAGTAGTTTGCCATGTTCCGTTTAAAGAAGAATAGTCACCTGCAAGAATTTGTGAACTATTAGCAGCCTCATACTGACTAGTTGAACTTGGACTTATGTCCGAACTTGAACTTGGACTTGAACTCGTACTTATACTTGAAGATTGTGAACTACTGCTTGGGAGACTTTCCTTATTTTTTATACTTTGTGACGAACTAGTATGCTCAGCTTTTTCACTTTCTTTACTTCCGCTACCGCAAGCTGTTAAAGTCGCTAAAGCTCCTAAAAAAATTACAGAAACTGTTGCATACCTTTTAATTTTAACAAATATCTTTTCCATAAATTTCTCCTATTCTTTAGCTATTATAGCAAATTATTACATTTATTTCACTTTTTTCGAAAACGCTCCCATATCATAGAATTCTAAGATACAAAAAAATTACTGACAGAAATTCTGTCAGTAATTTTTATTCGTTACACGATAATTAACAAATTACCATGAAGCTTTTTTAACGCCTGGCAATTGACCTTTGTAAGCCAATTCGCGAAGACAGATACGGCAAAGTTTAAATTTGCGGTAAACTGAATGTGGACGTCCGCAACGTTCGCAACGAGTATAAGCTTGTGTTGAGAATTTTGCAGGGCGTTGGTTTTTAACAACCATAGATTTCTTAGCCATTTATGTATTCTCCCTATCTTATTTAGCGAACGGCATGCCGAGTTTAGCAAGCAATTCACGTGATTCTTCGTCAGTGTTAGCAGTTGTTACGATAACAATATCCATACCACGAACTTTATCAACATCATCATAGTTGATTTCTGGGAAAATCAATTGTTCTTTCACACCAAGTGTGTAGTTACCGCGACCGTCAAACGCTTTGTTTGAAACACCGTGGAAGTCACGTACACGTGGGAGTGAAACAGTAACCAATTTGTCCAAGAATTCGAACATACGTTCGCCACGAAGAGTTACTTTCGCACCGATTGGCATACCTTCACGAAGACGGAAAGCAGCAACTGATTTTTTAGCTTTAGTAATCAATGGTTTTTGACCAGAGATCAAAGCCAATTCAGCAACAGCTTTATCAAGGTTTTTAGAGTTGTTTACAGCATCTCCAACACCCATGTTGATAACGATTTTATCAACTTTTGGTACAGCCATGATTGAAGTGTAGTTGAATTGTTCAGTCAACGCTGGTACTACTTCGTTAGTATATTTTTCTTTCAAACGATTAGTCATATTATTTCTCCTTTCCGCCTTAGTCTAAAATTTCGCCAGATTTTTTGTTGAAACGAACTTTTTTATCGTCAACAACTTTGTAACCTACACGACCAGCAACACCATTTTTGTCGAGCACTTGTACGTTAGAAACGTGGATAGGAGCTTCGATTTCAAGAATAGCACCACTTGGGTTTTCTGAGTTTGGTTTTTGGTGTTTCTTCATGATAGCAACACCTTCAACGACAACTTTATTTACTTTTGGCAAAGCTTTGATTACTTTACCAGTAGTACCGCGGTCTTTACCTGCGATAACTTTAACTGTATCACCAGTTTTTACAAACATGTTTAATTCCTTTCTTACGCCCGATGGGCACCCTAATATTTTGTTACTAGGGGACTATTCTGTTAATAATAACAGTAAAATATGATTCTGTCAAAAAATTTTTCCGACAAAACCATATCTCTATAATGCTTGATTAGAGTACTTCTGGAGCAAGTGAAACGATCTTCATGTAGCCACCTTCGCGGAGTTCGCGGGCAACTGGGCCAAAGATACGTGTTCCGCGAGGAGTTTTATCGTCACGGATGAGCACTGCTGCATTTTCATCAAATTTGATGTATGAACCGTCAGGACGTTTCGCACCAGATTTAGTACGAACGATGACTGCTTTCACAACTTCACCTTTTTTAACTGCTCCACCAGGGGCAGCTGATTTAACTGTAGCTACAACGATATCACCGATACCAGCGAACTTACGTGATGAACCACCGAGAACACGGATAGTCAAAAGTTCTTTAGCACCTGAGTTATCTGCAACTTTCAAACGAGATTCTGTTTGAATCATGCTATATTCCTCCTAGTTTTGCTTAGATAATAACTGCTTCTTCAACGATTTCTACAAGACGGAAATGTTTGTCTTTAGACAAAGGACGAGTTTCCATGATACGAACGATGTCGCCAGTTTTTGCAGAGTTGTTTTCGTCGTGAGCTTTATATTTTTTAGAATAGTTAATGCGTTTACCATAGACAGGGTGGTTACGCTTAGTTTCTACGACAACTGTGATAGTTTTATCCATTTTGTCTGAAACCACGCGGCCTTGATAAACTTTACGTTGTTTGCGTTCCATTTATAGTTTCTCCTGACCTATTATTTGTTCAATTCAGCTTGCACAGTTTTTACACGTGCAATAGTTTTCTTGACTTCATCAAGCTTAGCTGTGTTTTCGAGACGACCAGCAGCAGCTTGGAAACGAAGATCAAACAATTCTTTCTTCAATTCAGCTTCACGAGTTGTCAATTCTTCAACTGACAAAGCGCGCAAATCTTTAAGAAGTGATTTAGTTTCGCTCAATTTCATTACGCTTCACCTCGTTTCACAAATTTAGTTTTAACAGGAAGTTTGTGTGAAGCAAGACGCAACGCTTCGCGTGCAGTCGCTTCATCAACGCCGCCCAATTCAAACATGACAACGCCACGTTTAACTGGAGCAACCCAACCTTCAGGAGCACCTTTCCCTGAACCCATACGCACACCAATAGCTTTGGCTGTGTATGATTTGTGAGGGAAAATTTTAATCCAAACTTGACCGTTACGTTTCATGTAACGAGTCATAGCAATACGAGCTGCTTCGATTTGGCGGTTAGTAATCCAGTGAGATGTAGTCGCTTGAAGACCATATTCACCGAAAGAAATAGTATCGCCACCTTTAGCATAACCACGCATTTTACCGCGGAATTCACGACGGTGTTTTACACGTTTTGGTACTAACATGGATTATTTTTCTCCTTTCACAGATTTTTTAGTAGGGAGAACTTCACCACGGTAGATCCAAACTTTAACGCCGAGTTTACCATAAGTTGTGTCTGCTTCTTCCCAAGCGTAGTCGATGTCCGCACGGAGTGTGTGGAGTGGAACTGTACCTTCTGAATATCCTTCAGCACGGGCAATATCAGCACCATTCAAACGACCAGAAACTTGAGTTTTGATCCCTTTTGCACCAGCGCGCATTGCACGTTGGATTGCTTGTTTTTGAGCACGACGGAAAGCAATACGTGCTTCAAGTTGTTTAGCAATTCCTTCACCAACAAGATGAGCGTCCAAATCAGGTTTTTTGATTTCAACGATGTTGATGTGAACTTGTTTACCAGTAAGTTTGTTGAGTTCTGCACGGAGTGCATCAACGTTAGCTCCTGATTTACCGATAACCATACCTGGTTTAGCAGTGTGCAAAGTTACGATAACTTTGTTAATTGCACGTTCAGTTTCAATCAATGATACTGAAGCATCAGCAAGTTTAGTTTGGATAAGTTGACGAATTGCCAAGTCTTCGTGAAGGTAATCCGCATATTCTTTTTCAGCATACCATTTGGCATCCCAATCGCGAATAACGCCAACACGCATTCCTATTGGATGTACTTTTTGACCCACGTTTTTACCTCCTTATTCTTTCTCAGCTACAACTACAGTGATGTGAGCTGTGCGTTTGTTAATTGGTGAAGCTGAACCTTTGGCACGTGGACGGAAACGTTTCATTGTTGGACCTTCATTAATAAATGTTTCGCTTACTACCAAGTTAGCTTTTTCAAGACCAAAGTTATTTTCTGCATTAGCGATAGCACTATTAAGTACGTTTTCAACTTCTACAGCAGCTTTAGTCGGTGTAAATTTCAAGATTGCAATTGCATCTGCAACACGTTTCCCGCGGATAAGATCGATAACAAGACGAGTCTTACGAGGTGAAACGCGAACTGTTTTTGCAGTTGCTTTAGCTGAAGTAATTTCTGCCATTTTTTTCTCCTCCTATTAGCGACGTGTTTTCTTGTCGTCAGCAGCGTGACCACGATAAGTACGAGTTGGTGCGAATTCACCAAGTTTGTGTCCAACCATATCTTCTTGAACGTAAACTGGTACATGTTTGCGACCATCGTAAACAGCAATTGTAAGTCCTACAAAGTTCGGGAAAATTGTAGAACGGCGTGACCAAGTTTTGATCACAGATTTTCTTTCGGCGTTGACTTGAGCTTCAACTTTTTTCATCAAATGCTCATCGACGAAAGGTCCTTTTTTAAGACTACGACCCATTTTGCGAGTTTCTCCTTTAAATATTTGTACCACTACCGCTACTAAGGCGGAGTTGGCGGAATTTATAGATGCACTTTCGACATCTCATTAAATTTGACAATAAGTTTTATCAAATTTAACAAGACGCCGAGAAGGCTCTTGTGAAAATAAAGCGACTTATTAGTCGTTGATACGACGAACGATAAGTTTGCTTGATTTTGCTTTCTTGTTGCGAGTCTTGAGACCAAGAGCTGGTTTACCCCATGGAGTCATTGGAGACTTGCGACCAACTGGTTGACGACCTTCACCACCACCGTGTGGGTGATCGTTAGGGTTCATTACAGAACCACGTACTGTTGGGCGGATACCCATGTGACGTGTACGTCCTGCTTTACCAAGGTTGATTAAGCTTTGTTGTTCATTACCTACAACACCGATTGTAGCACGGCAAGTTGAAAGGATCATACGAACTTCGCCTGATTGAAGACGAACGAGTGTATATTTACCTTCTGAACCGAGTACTTGAGCTGAAGCACCAGCTGAACGAACCAATTGTCCGCCTTTACCAGGTTTCAATTCAATGTTGTGGATCAATGTACCAACTGGAATGTTAGCAAGTGGCAATGCGTTACCAACTTTGATGTCGGCTTCAGGGCCAGATACAACTGTCATTCCAACTTCAAGGCCTTTAGGAGCCAAGATGTATGATTTAACACCGTTAGAGTAAACGATCAATGCGATGTTTGCAGTACGGTTTGGATCGTATTCAATTGTAGCAACTTTAGCAACAACGTTGTCAGTTGTACGTTTGAAGTCGATTACACGATATTTACGTTTGTGACCACCACCGTGGTGACGAACTGTGATACGACCAGTGTTATTACGACCAGCTGTTTTGCTCATGCTTACAAGCAAGCTCTTTTCAGGAGTACTTGTAGTGATTTCAGCGAAGTCGCTACCAGTCATGTTACGGCGACCGTTTGTGGTAGGTTTGTAAACTTTAATTCCCACGATTTTCCTCCTCTATTATTCTGCGTCTTCGCCGAAGATTTCGATTGTTTTAGAATCTTCAGTCAAAGTAACGATAGCTTTTTTGTAGCCTGATTTAGTACCAGTGTATTTACCAACTCGTTTAGATTTTGGTTTAACGCTGATAGTATTTACTGAGGCAACTTTTACACCAAAGACAGCTTCAACAGCTTGTTTGATGAGAAGTTTATGCGCACGTGAATCTACTTCGAAAGTATATTTCTTTTGATCCATTGCAGCCATAGAAGCTTCAGTAATGATAGGTTTACGGATGATATCATAAAGTGACATTATGCAAGAACCTCCTCAATTTGTGTCAATGCTGATTGAACCACAAGGAGTTTGTCAGCAGAAACGATGTCAAGTACAGATGCTGAATTAGCAGTTGTAACTTTCACGTTTGCAAGATTACGTGCAGAGAGTTCTGCAAATTCGTTACCTTCGTTTGGAAGAACCACAAGAACTTTACGCTCGATTGAAAGTGCTGAGATTACTTTTGCAAATTCAGCAGTTTTAGGAGCTGTAAAGTCAAGTGTGTCAACAGCGATTAATTTACCATCAGCAACTTTTGTTGAGTAAACTGATTTAAGCGCCAATTGACGAACTTTTTGTGGAAGTTTGTAAGCGTAGCTACGTGGGTTTGGACCGAAGACAGTACCACCACCACGCCATTGTGGAGAGCGGGTAGAACCTTGACGGGCACGACCTGTACCTTTTTGACGCCATGGTTTTTTACCACCACCAGACACAGCAGAACGATTTTTGTGTGCGTGTGTTCCTTGGCGAAGGCTAGCGCGTTGTGAGATTACAACGTCGAATACGACTGATTCGTTTGGTTCGATACCAAATACTGAGTCGTTAAGTGTAACTTCACCAGCTTGTGAACCATCTTGTTTAAATAATGATACTTTTGCCATTATAGATTTCTATCTCCTTTCCTTCTTATTTAGCTTTGATTGCTGATTTAACAACAATCAATGATTTCTTAGCACCTGGGACATTACCTTTTACAAGGATAACGTTCTTTTCAGGAAGCACTTGTGCGATAACAAGGTTTTGTACAGTAACGCGTTTGTTACCCATACGTCCAGCAAGTTTTTTACCTTTTGGAACTTTGTTAGCTGCAACAGGACCCATTGAACCAGGACGACGGTGGTAACGTGAACCGTGGGCCATAGGACCACGTGATTGACCATGACGTTTGATTGGGCCTTGGAAACCTTTACCTTTAGAAGTTCCGGTAACATCAACAACATCTCCGGCTGCAAATGTATCAACAGTGATTTCTGCTCCTACTTCAGCGCCTTCGAGTCCTTTGAATTCACGAACGAAGCGCTTAGGAGTCGTATTAGCTTTAGCAGCATGACCTTTGGCAGGTTTGTTGGTCAAAACTTCACGAAGTGTATCGAAACCAACTTGAGTTGCTTCGTAACCATCTGTTTCAACAGATTTAACTTGAAGAACTGTGTTAGGAGTCGCTTCGATCACAGTAACAGGAATTAATTCACCGTTTTCTGTGAAGATTTGAGTCATTCCCACTTTTTTCCCTAAGATTCCTTTTGACATGAGAATTACCTTTCTTAATTAGAGTTTAATTTCGATGTTTACACCACTTGGCAAATCGAGTTTCATAAGTGAATCAACAGTTTTTTGTGTTGGTTCGATGATGTCGATCAAGCGTTTGTGTGTACGCATTTCGAATTGTTCGCGTGAGTCTTTGTATTTGTGAGTCGCGCGGATAACAGTGTAGACGCTACGGTCAGTTGGAAGTGGAATTGGACCACTTACTTCTGCGTTTGTACGTTTAGCAGTTTCTACGATTTTTTCTGCAGCTGCATCAAGGATACGATGTTCGTATGCTTTTAAGCGAATGCGAATTTTTTTAGTTGCCATTTTTTCTCCTCTCGTCTATTGTATTCAATAGGCTAGCTCCACGGGAAAACCGACACGTTAGGTATGGCAATACCTTCGGGTGTGTCGCAACCTCTCGTTTCGTCGCTACATACTGTTTTTAACAGCACTTGTCTATTCTATCAAAGGAGATGTGGCTTGTCAAGGACTTTTTAGACTTTTTTTCATTCTATCTAAATCTTTTTGGGGAATGAAGGAATTTACTTGAAATGACAAGAAAGCTTACTTTGTCATCTTTAAACTTTTTGGTATAATTTGTTTGAAGGATTTATAAACTATTATATAGGAGGATTTATGTTAAAGGAATTTAAAAACTTTATTTTACGTGGGAACGTATTGGACTTAGCCGTTGGGGTTATCATCGGGGCAGCTTTTACTGCTTTAGTTAAATCTTTAGTTGATAACTTGATTAATCCGTTAATCGGAATGTTTGTTCAAAGTACTGCTCTTGCTCATTTGTCAGTAACTGTTGGAAAAACAAAATTCACTTACGGTGCTTTCTTAAATGATGTCATTAATTTCATCATTACAGCCTTTGTTATTTTCATTCTTATCAAATTCATCAACAAACTCTTCCCTAAAAAAGAAGAAACTGTCGAAGAACAAAAAAACGAAGAATTGGAAACTCTCCAAGAAATTCGTGATTTATTGAAAAAACAATAAAAAAAATTACTGACAGAAAAGCTGTCAGTATTTTTTTATTTTAAATTTTGATTGTGAGGCTTCGATTAAACTTGATTTTGAGAAAAATAAATCTAAAGAGATTATCAAGTAAAACTGCTAACAAAACTCCCTCTAGCCCTAATTTTAATCCTAAGGCTAAAAATGCTCCTAAAAGCAAGCGAATACCAAACATCCCTAGCGTTGTGGCATAAAAAGGAAGTTTTGTGTTTCCTATTCCCTGAAAAGCTGCTGTATAAGTTGTTGCTCCTGTGACGAAAAAAGTCGCTAAAAATGAAAACAAAATAACAGTGGTACTTGCATTCATGGCAATTCTGTCAGTAGTGAAAAATTGATTTAGAATATTGGCTGTCAGTAAAAGGGCCAAACCAATCACAAACATCATAATCGTCGCTAACCAGTAGGTCTTTTTGATATAAGCTTTAACATTTTCAATACTATTTTCAGCTGCTGCTTGTGCTACCAAAATTACTGTAACGGTTGCCATTCCGAAAACGGGCATATAATTAAATTGTGTAATGCTTTCACCAATTGCATTTCCTGCAAATACACGTTCGCCTAATCTGACAATAATCATCATGATGAGCAAATCGCCCAAACGCATTGACAAACGCTCTCCAGTTGCTGGTAAACTTAATTTAATCAATTGATGGTCCAATTTTTCTTTATAAAATTGAAGATCGGGTCGCTTATCTTTTAACTTATAATAGAGGAAAAGCGTCCCAATAAATCTAGCAATAACCGCTCCAAGTGCTGTCCCCAACACTCCTAAATGGAAAACAAAAATAAAGACAATTGACAGTATCAAATTTAGAAGACTGGCAAAAAAACTTGCCCACATCGGTGTCTTTGTATTTCCATCAGCCCGTAGAAAGGCTCCAAAAGTCGTCATTAAAGCCAAAAGGACAATCAAGCCACCTACTAAACTAAGATAAATAATGGAAAGCTCTAAAACCTGCTGACGAGCACCAAGTAAATAGAGAATAGGTCGTGCTCCCACAACTGAAACAATCCCCAAGGCAAGACCAATTAAAAAAGTCAGTTTGGTAGCAGAATTAATTAATCTTTTCGGGTTTTCCTCTACCTTCTTTGCAATAAGCACTTTGGCAAATAAACTTGAAACAATTGTTCCCAAAGCAATAAAAATCGCCTGATAGACCGTGATGAGATTATTAGCCAAAGAAACAGCTGCTACGGCAGAAAGACTAAGGTGAGCAACAATCATTGTGTCACTCACCCCTACAAGCATTTGTAAGAAATTTTCAATAATCGCCGGAAATGCGAATTTTAATATTTCTCTATTTGTTTTCATTTTAAGCCAAGATATTTTTCTACTTCTTTTTGCATTTCAGTGGCTGGAATAACGGTATGATGTAGAACTTCTGCTTCTTCAAGTCCGATGACTGCTTTTGGTAATGGAATCCCACTCAATTTTTCAAGTGATTTAACAGCAGCAAAATCGTCTCTATTTACTGACAGCTCTGTTTTATCATTTTCAAGCCCTTCTAAAACAACTTTTGGAAACTTATAAGGACTTGCCGTGCTGACCACAACTGTTTTTTCTTTGGGTTGAATTTGATGATAGACATAATTTGCTACTGCTGTATGAGGGTCCAGAACATATTTTTCATCTTCAAAAGTTTCTTGAATTTCTTTTGAAATTTCATCTTCTGATGCCCAGTCGGCCACAAATCCCTGAAGTTTAGTAATCATTTCTTTAGAAATTTGATAATGCCCTTCTACTGATAGGGCTGTCAGTAAATCTGAGGTTACTTTATCATTTTCGTCAGTTAATTCAAAAATTAAACGTTCAAGATTTGAAGAGACCAAAATATCCATTGAAGGTGAACTTGTTACATAGAATTCACGATTTTTATCATAAAGTCCTGTTTTGAAAAAGTCTGTCAGTACATTATTTTTATTTGAAGCACAGATGAGCTGATGAACGGGCAAGCCCAATTTTTTAGCATAATAAGCCGCTAAGATATTTCCAAAATTCCCTGTTGGAACTGAAAAATTAATTTCTTCTCCGTCAGTAATTTGACCAGTTTTGACAAGTTGTGCGTAAGCATAAATATAATAAGCAACTTGTGGAATCAAACGTCCAATATTCATTGAATTTGCTGACGAAAATTGTTTATTATTTTTCAAAAGTTGATCATGTAAAACTTTGTTATTAAACATTTCTTTTACTGCTGTTTGAGCTTGGTCAAAGTTTCCATCAATTCCAACAACATGAACATTTTCCCCTTTTTGAGTCAGCATTTGTTGCTCTTGAATATGGCTGACACCACCTTTGGGATAAAAAACAATAATTTTTGTTTGGGGCACATCAGCAAAACCGGCCATTGCGGCTTTCCCTGTATCTCCAGAAGTTGCAGTCAAGATAACAATTTCATTAGTCACACCATTTTTCTTAGCCGCTTGGGTCATTAAATGAGGTAAGATAGAGAGTGCCATGTCTTTAAAAGCAATCGTTTCACCATGAAAAAGTTCAAGAATATAGTGATTCCCAAGTCTTTTAAGCGGTGCAATTTCCGGACTATCGAATTTTTCTCCGTATGCTTTTGTCACCATTGATTTAATTTCGTCAGCAGAAAAATCATCAAAAAATGCTTTCAAAACAAGTTCAGCAATTTCTTGATAAGAAGCGTTTTTTAATTTTTCAAAGTCTAAATCAACTTTTGGGAAGTCAACGGGAACAAAAAGTCCACCATCTTCTGCCAAACCTTGCAAAATAGCTTGCGACGCTGTTTTTTTATTTGATTTATCACATGTTGACTGATAAAAAGTTACCATGATATTTATTCCCCAATCACATTTTTTATAATTATAACAAATATTCTGTAAACTCGCAAAAAGCCACGAATTCTCGTGACTTTTTTTATTATAATACTTAATTAAGCTTGAATATCTTCAATTTGGTGCATGTCCAATTCAACTGGAGTTGCACGACCAAACATATCAACAGTCAGAGTCAATTTGTCGCCATTGATTTCTGTGATTGGAGCTTCAAATCCTGAAAAGGCACCATCAACAATACGAACACGTTTTCCAACAAAAACATCAAAGTCAATTTCACGAACAACTTTGCCCATGCCAACCAAAATATCTTGAATTTCTTGTTCAAAAAGTGGTGTAGGTTTTGATCTATTCCCGTGTGAACCAACGAATCCAGTAACATTTGGTGTATTACGGACAATAAACCAGGCTTCATCAGTCATATTCATTTCAACCAAAACATAACCTGGGAATAAGTTTTCTTCAACTTCTTTCATTTTGCCGTTAACTTCTGTACGAATTGTCTCAGTTGGAATTTCGACACGCAAAATTTTGTCAGCCATGTTATAAAGTTCAGCACGTTCAAGCAAATCTTCTTTAACTTTACGTTCATACCCTGCATAGGTTTGAATAACGAACCAACCTTGGTCAAAACTTACTAAATTATTATCTTCCATTTGAAATACCTCTGTATTTATTTTTTTTACTTAATCAGTTAAAATCCCAGCTGACAGAAATTCTGTCAGTAATTTGGGTACAAGAAAAAGGGCCAAGCCCTTATCAGATAATATTATTATATCATATTTATCTTGAATTAAAAGGACTTTTAATAAAATTAGAAAAGAAAAATCTGTCAAAACTGACAGATTTATAGATTATTTAAGAAATGGGATTAAATGGTTAACACTAAATGTAATTCCATGTTGAGTTACCCAATCGAAAATTATGATGAACACCAAGAAGAAAGCCGTATATTCAATGACCATAAAAAAATCACGAACAGATTGTTTTCTGCTTGGCCAAGTGGTTAATTTCATTTCTTCAATAATGCTACCAATAAATTTAAACATAATCTTTTCCTATCACTGCCACAAATTTACTGACAGAGTCCATTTCTTATAAAAGTTTACTGACAGAATGTCAGTTCGACGTGTTTAAACCCTATTAAAGTAAATACGATTTAACGCGTTTCTTTGTGTAATGTGTGTTTGCCACAAGTACGACAAAACTTTTTAACTTCAACTCGTTTTTCTTTCGCAACTGACGAAAGATTGAGGGTGTAATTTCGTGAACCACATATGGTGCACGCTAATCCAGCTTTTCTTAACATATTATCTCTTATTCTATCAAAAATTATTTAGAAGCGCAAACTATTTTTCCACATTGGTCAGACTATTAGCTACTAAAGCGGCGTATTTTTCGGCCCCTGTTCCTTTAGGATGAATATTATCACTGTAGAACCATGAACTTTGACCAGATGCTTTTTTATTCCAATCAATAATTTTCAAATTTTTATATTTCTTTGCCATTTTCGTCAGCAAATTATTATTAGGTTTTGCCCAAACACGGTCTGCGTGAACATTCAACCAATAAACAGGTTTATCTCCAGCAACTTTCATCGCTGCATCAATTTCATCTTCTTTAATTGTTCCATTTGTTCCTAGACCAATTAAGTAAGCATCAGGATTAGGCATTTTTGATTTAGCATTCGTTAAGTCTGTCGCCAGTGACTCTGCTTGTCTTCCAACTGCTGCATCAATATACATATGTGGAAAAACTTCTTAAAGATTTGTAGAAGCAGCAACCATAACCGAATCTCCAATGGCTAGAACATTCATTTGAGAAGCTTTTTCAGCAACTACAGGTTGAACCTTATACTTTTCTGCTACCGCCTTTAAGGACATCGGTACTTTGTTGTTAGCCTCAGCCAGTTGTTTCTTTTGTAGTGCAACCTGTTGGGCCATTATTTTTTCTTCAATCACTCGTTGGTCATGGGGTGAAGGCGGTGAAAAAATAATGAAACCTAAGCTTATTAGAGCAAGCCCTGAAATGAGCATCGGTAAAATATTCTTTTTAAGTTTCCAACCTTTTTCTCGAACAAAATTTTGAAGGATTCCTAAAATATTACTATAATCAAAGCGCTGCGTTGGAAGCTCAATCAAACGATATGAAAGTTCCGTCAGAATAAGAATGAGCGCCAATTGCCAAATTAAATTATACCAAGCGGTAGGAGCAAGTACCTTAGCTTCAGCGAAAGCAAAAACAGGAAGTTGCCACAAGTAAATTCCGTAAGAACGTGAGCCAATATATTCAAAAACAGGGTTTGAAAATAGCTTGTTAGTCGGAAGACTTGGATGTGCCACCAAAGCAACCATTATCACACTGGCCAAACTTGCTAGCCACATTCCGCCATAATAAGTAAATGTCCCTTGAGCAGGCATAAAGATATAAGCAAGCAGCAAAAGCAAAGATAATCCAATAGTCAACTGCCAAGCAATTTTAACCGCTCGTTTATTAACCTTATGTGAAAGTTTATTCAAAGGCCAAATGAAAGCAAGACTAGCCCCCATCATCAAGCTAAAGAAACGCGTATCCGTTCCATAATAAACCCGCGTTGGGTCTGCTCCGGGGACGAAAAGAATTGCCATCCAAATTGCCGAAATCAAGGCCAAAACATTAGCAATGACAAAAATCCGACCTCTTTTTTTAACAAATTTTAGCAAAACAATCAACAGCAAAGGCCAAAGGATGAAGAATTGTCCCTCAATTGCTAAGTAATAAATATGTTTAAAAGGTGAAGCACCCGCAATATCAGCAAAATATGAACTTCCTTGCGAAATTTGCCACCAGTTTTGAACCGAAAATACAGCAGAAAGGAAATTAGAACGTAATCCCGCCCACAAATTAGGTTGAAAAATGATGATATAAGGTGTCACAAGAAGAAAAATTGCAACTAGTAAAGGATAGAGACGCTTTAATCTTTTTCCCCAAAACTTCCAAATATTAATCTTCTTATTTTTTTCATACTCGCGAAGGAGCGAATCCGTCACCAAATAGCCCGAGAGAACAAAGAATAAAACAACACCAAGAAAACCACCCTGAACATGGTTTGGCCAGAGGTGATATAGAATAACTGTTAAAACACCAATCGTCCGTAATCCATTAAAACCTGTGACGTAACGCTTCATTTTTCTTCTCGATTTCTATCTTTATTCTTTAAAATTTTCTTGTCTTAAAACTACTACGCTTTACCTCTAATTCTACCATATTTCTACCTCTTTTTTCAGTTTTAGTTGCCAAAAATCCCTTTAACTTTATCCCAAGCATTTTTAGCTGCATCTCCAATATCTTTACCTACTTTTCCAAGGTCCAAACCACCAGAATCTGAAGACGATGAAGAGCTAGAACTAGAGCTTTCTGGTGTATTTCCAGTCGTGTGAGCTTCTGCTTGTTCTTGGTCCACAATATCATCTTGATATTGTCTTTGTTGAGTCCAATAAGGTTCTTGTGCGGCAACACCTGCTTCCGCATAAGGATTTTCAACTGTAAATGCCGTTCCTTTAGTATAAGGCAACATATAACTAGCTTCTTGACGGAAAATGACTGAGGTTTGTCCTTCTGATGAACCTGTCAGTTTATATTTCCCATCCGCATAACCAACCCAGAGAGCCATAACCACATCCGGTGTATAACCTACTACCCATTGGTCTTGGTCTTCGTTGGTTCCTGTCTTACCAGCAAGTGTATAAGACTTAGGTGAAGCTTTCCAAGCAGAACCATTAGTATAAGTCCCCAGCATCATTTGAGTCATTTTGTCAGATGTATCTTTACTAATAACCCGTTTTTTGGTTACCTTTGCTGTTTTTACAACTTGTCCTGCAGCATTTTCAATTTTAGTAATCAAATGCGCATCATTCATCACTCCGCCATTTGCGAAAACTTGATAAGCCTGAGCAATTTGCCATGGATTCGTTTCAACTCCAGCTCCGAGTGCCGTCGGTAAAACATCATTTTTACTACTTAAATCTAAACCAAACTCACGCCCTAAAGCATTTCCGACTTTTGGTCCAATCGCTTGATATGTATTAATAGCTGGAATATTATATGAATTTGCTAAAGCAGTATACATTGGGATTTGTCCACGCCATTGATTATCAAAATCGGTTGGTTTCCAGCCATTATAATCTGCTGGTGAATCATCAACCGTTTTATCAATTGACCACCCCGCTTCAATTGCTGGAGCGTAAACAATAAGAGGTTTGATAACTGAACCAGGAGAACGTTTAGACATTGTGGCATAGTTATAATCAGTAAAGCTATTTGAACCTTCTGTATTAACATTTCCGACAAGAGCATTGACAGCTCCCGTTTTAGGGTCAATAGCAACCGAAGCAGATTGGGCATAAGTTCCATCAGATGCTTGTGGGAAGAAACTTGGGTCAGAATAAGTCTTTTGCAAACCGGATTGCATATTTTGGTCCATGCCCGTATATATCTTGTAACCATTATTCATGATTTCTTGTAATGTCAGACCATACTTGCGTTCCGCTTCAGAAATTACAGCATTATAATAGCTTGGATATTTATATTGACTACTTTTAGATTGATAATTGTCTTGCAATTGAGCTTGTAAGTCAACTTTCATAAAAGTATCTGCCTGTGACTGCTCCAAATAACCAGCATTAACCATATTTTGCAAAACTGTATTACGTCGGTCAGTCGCATATTTTCCTTTTTCGTAAAGAGGATTATAAATTTCTGGCCCTTTTAACATTCCCGCAAGACTGGCTGCTTCATCAACAGTTACTTCACTTGCTGGAACACCAAAGTATTTCAAAGCTGCATCCTGAATTCCCCAAACACCATTACCAAAGTAAGAATTATTCAGATACATATCAAGAATCTCATCTTTACTATAATGTTTATTGATTTCAAGTGCCAAGAAAAACTCACGCGCTTTACGGTCAATCGTTTGTTCTTGAGTCAAATAAGCATTTTTGGCCAATTGCTGAGTGATTGTTGAACCACCACCAAAACGCCCAAGAGTAACGGCTGCTAGAGCAAAACGTTTCAAATTGACACCATGATTTTTATAGAAAGTTCTATCTTCAGTTGCCACAACAGCATTTGTAATATTTTTGGAAATTTGGTCAATCTTGACCGGTGTTCCTTTTTGACCATAAAGATTTCCAGCTTCATTATTATCTTTGTCATAAATGACTGTTTGTGCCGAAATAGAACTTTGCAGTACTTTAACATTAGCTGTTTTAGCTAAGTAAAAAAGATATGAACCTGTCGAAACAATGGCTACTAAGACAAAAATAATTGTGATTTTTGTCAGATTATAACGTTTCCAGAACCGTTTAATTGGTTTCATGAATTTACCGAACTTCGTTTTAGCCGGTTTTTCTATTTCTTCTTCAAGCTTTTTTTGTTTTTTAGGGCGTAAATTAGGAATTTTTAAACTATTTTTTTTAGATTCCTTTTTATTACGCCGACTGAAATTATTATTTTCAGACATATATCGTTCCTCAGATGCTTTTTATTTCTTTACTTACTCAAATGAATACAGCAATACCTTATTTTAATACTTTTCTGCTTTTTTTGCCTTACATCTTTGTAAGGTATTTAGATTTCATTTTTTCAGTTCTGATTATTTTACCAAAAATCCCTTTGGCTTACAATGTAAGTTTGTAAAACGAAAGGGATTTATGTTTTATTATAAAGGTTTCTCTAGATTTTTCAATTGTTTCACTTCTAACACCAAAATTCTATTTATAATTTAGCTAACTAACTCTAAATTAAAACAAGAGTATTCGCTTTCTAATATTATTTTGTATATCCGTAAAGTTTAAGTTCACCTGATAAGTATTCTCCTAAATATATTTCCTTAATTTGGTTATATCCTTGCAGATTAATTTGTTGTTCAAGCCAATTTTCATCTTTATCAATTAATTCGAGAACATCAAAATTAGCTTGTCCATCAACAATAATTGGATATTTAATATTTTCACCACCAAATTCAATCAATGTCAATTGACCATTTTGTTCTAAAATAGCTCTTTTAACATTATGTATCTCATAGATACCATTAGAACGTAATTTAAACATTAATTCATTAGCAGAGATTCCATTTCTGAGACATTCATTTACTCTCACTTTTCCATCTTGAATCAGAGTCAATGGTTTACCATCAACGATTAATTTTACATAGCGATTGTGCTCCTTTGCAAATTTTAAAATTAATACTAACAGTGTCCATATGATTAGAACCAAGACAAATTGTAAAACCGTAATAGAATCATTATAGATGACTCCACCAATAATTCCCCCTAAAACATAATTTTGAACTTGATCCATTGCTGATGAGGGGGCAAGATTACCTTTCCCCATTAAATTTATTTGAATAATTAAACAAATAATACCTAAAGCAAATTTTAGTATTATTGGGCTGTATAATTGCATTTTAACTCCTAATTTTTTATTTTTCGGGATTAATCAAGTAACTTTTAGTAAGGGTGTATGACTGTTGATCAGCACTAAGGTTAACTTTATAATAATCACCTTTTATCTTTACAATCACACCATCAGCTAATTGCGTGGAATTAACAAAAATATTATTTTTATTCGTTCTTTCGTTTTTAGCGACTCTTTCAATAAATCCAACCATCTGTGAAGATTGAGTATGCTTAGACTGATTAATTTGATAATTTGAATATTGTATACCAATCTCTAAAATAATAAATAATAATAAAATAATACTAAGATCTCTATATTTCGTTTTAATTCTATGCTTAATATATATAGCAAATACAATAACAAGAACTACAAGACTCCCAAAAATAAAGATATATCGAAGATAATCACTAAGTCCAGCTTGCGATTTTAAAAATTCAATATCATAAAATTTCATATTTTTCACCCCTTAATAACTATTATATTAAAAAAATGATTAATAAATCATTTTATAATTATTCAAACCTCATTTAATTTTATAAATAAACCTTCTAAGATGAAATATTATCTTTATAATAGTTGTTCTACTTCCACCGGAGTAAGTTCAAGAACTGCTCGCAAAAATGGATACTTTTCTTTCATCATTTCAAATTCTGGACCATTTGAAATAAGTTTTGCTTTAGCACTCACCCTAAAGCCAATCCCTTGATAGCCATTTTTACCTTCGACTTCTCTAACCCCAAGCATCAGATAAATTGTATCATTCACTTTAATATCTTCTTCTAAATAATGCATCCCTGCTGCTGGTGCCAATATTCGTTCATCACTGGTAAGCTGTAAATAAGAAATCCATGTTCCTGTAACATGAGGACTTTTCTCTGCTCCCCATGAAGTGAGGGAAACTGAACCTTCATATTTTAATGTTTCTTTAAATTTTTTTGTTAGCATTTTTTTCTCTTTCTATAATTCACTCATAATATTTATTATTTTTTACATTTTGAGTTATCTTTATTACGTATTTTTAAGAAGATACTTTGATTATAACAAACCTAGAGTTAATTGAAAAGTAATTCTCTTGATAATCCCGATGCTGTCACCCTTTCAGTTTCTTATATTTTTGGGCCAAATAAAAACTTATAGTATAATGTGAATATGGAATATAACTTCATTTTACCCGAAAATTTTATAGAACAGCCTGTCTCTGATTTACTCGAAAAAACTTGGTTCATTCCTCGTAAACAAAGACACTTTCTAAGAATGAAAAAACATTGCTTAGTCAATAACAAGCTTATTAACGAAAATCAGCTCGTCCATGCTGGAGATAAAATCACTCTTATTTTTGATAATGAGGATTTCTCTAATTTATCTCTAAAATTCGGTTCAGCAAATTTAGCTGACATCCTTTATGAAGACGAACATTTGATTGTTGTTAATAAACCTGAAGGAATGAAGACCCACGGAAATACGGCTGATGAATTAGCTTTACAAAATCATGTTGCAGCGGCAATCAATCAGGAAGTTTTTGTTGTCCATCGCCTGGACCAAGCAACATCTGGTGCTGTTTTATTTGCAAAAAATCAATTTGTTCTCCCTATTCTTGGTAAAATGTTTGAAGAAAATAAAATTCATCGTGAATACTTGGCACTAGTCAAAGGTCATTTCCCAGAAAATCAATTTACCATTGATCGGGCCATTGGTCAGAATCGCCATGATAAAAATAAACGAATCCTTTCCGCAAAGGGTCAAAAAGCAGTGACTCATGTTGAGATTATCAAAAAATTTACTGACAAAACTCTTGTTAAATGTACCTTAGATACTGGAAGAACTCATCAAATACGCGTCCATTTATCTTCTCTGGGGCACCCTATTATCGGTGATGCTTTGTATGGCCCAAAAACACAGGAAAGAATGATGCTTCATGCTGATAAAATTATTATTCCCCATCCATTTGAAAATAAAATTTTAGAAATTCCAGCAATTAGTACTAGCTTCCTTGACATTTTAAATAAAACAAAATAAAAAGAAGTGATTTTTACCACTTCTTTTTATTTATTTCTTAGGCTCGAATCAATCGTTTTAAACTTGAAGTTACCAAGAAAAGGACGATGAAAATTAAAGTAATTGCAGCAGATGCTGGAGCATCCATATAGTAAGAGGCAATCAAGCCAGCATTTAAACCAATAAAACTTACAATAACCGAGATAAACAACACAGCTTTAAAAGATTTGCCTAGACGCATCGCAATTGAAGCAGGTAAAACCATAATTGCCGAAACAAGTAAAGCCCCCGCTGCAGGAATCATCAAGGCAATAGCAACCCCCGTGACAATATTAAATGCAATCGAAATCCATCGAACAGGAAGTCCATCAACAAAAGCTGTATCTTCATCAAAAGTCATCACGTAAAGCGGACGTAAAAAGAGAATAAATCCAAGTAAAACGACAGCTGCTAAAACAAAAAGCATAATCACTTGCGATAAGGAAATTGTGATAATTGAGCCAAATAAATATTGCTCCAAACTAACACTTGTTGCTCCTTTTGAGGAATTCAAAATCAAAAGGGCAATGGCAAGTCCTGCTGACATCAAAATGGCCGTCGCAATTTCCATATAGTTATGATAAATTGTTCTTAAATACTCTAGAAAAACAGCCGCAATTACAACTGTAATTAAAGTTGTAATCGTTGGATTCCAACTTAAGAGAACCCCAAAAGCGACACCGGCTAATGAAACATGTGATAATGTATCTGACATTAAACTCTGTCTACGTAGTACAAGAAATACACCAAGCAAGGGAGAAAATATTGAAATAGCGGTTGCTGCTAAAAGAGCGTTTCGCATAAAATCATACTGAAATAATTCAAACATCAGTTTCCTCCTTTAATTCTTGTTGCTTTTCTTGAGCTACTCTATCGCGGTCTGTATGCAAATCAAAGCAAGCAAATTTCCCATTTTTATCTTTCAATAAATGGATATTTCGGTCAGCATAATCTTTCACTTCTTCCGGATCATGAGTGACCATTAAAACAGATTTTCCATGTTTATGAGCCGCATGGTGCATCAATTCATAAAAGTCACTACTTGATACATCATCCATTCCTGTTGTTGGCTCATCAAGAATAAATAAGTCAGGATCACTAGCAAACATTCTTGCAATAGCAATTCTTTGCTTTTGCCCTCCAGAGAGTTCACCAATACGCTTATTTCTGTAGTCCCACATTCCTACTGAGTCAAGGGCTGCCTTAACGTGTTCTGAGTCGTGAGCTGTCATTTTTTTAAACCAACCTTGTCTCGGATAGCGTCCGCTCATAACAAATTCATGAACCGAACTTGGAAAACCAGCATTAAAACTTGCAACTTGCTGAGGAAGATAAGCAATTCTTAATTTTTCTCCTCGGTTATTTTTGGGAGAAATTTTTATTTTACCTTTTTTAGGTTTTAAAATTCCCAAAGTTGTTTTTATAAGAGTTGATTTGGCAGCACCATTCTCACCTGTTAAGGTGACAAATTCACCGGAATCAACATGATAGCTGATATTTTCTAAAACTGGCTCTCTATCATAATAGAAAGTCAAGTTTTCAACATTGATATATCTCATTTTTTCTCTTTATATCTCTAATAGTAATTCTTATTTCGATGTTTTTCTTACTAATCTATTTTTATTTCAAAAACACGAAACTCCCGTTCATGAGAACGAGAGTTTCAAGGAGTTTTATGAAAAGATTTTTTGGAAGAAATTCATTATAAATCCTTCATCTTAATTTTTCCTTAAACTCACTTGATAGTTTTCTTTAAAGCAGTCAAATTATCTTGCATCAGTGTGAGATAATTGTCACCATTTTTTTTCTGCTCGTCAGATAATCCTTCAACAGTATTGATACCAATAAGGTTCGCCCCTACTGATTTTGCTAAAGTCTCAGCAATTTTACTGTTAGCATTTCCTTCAAAATAAACATTTTTTAGTCCTGCTTTTTCCATTTCAACTTTTAAATTAGCTAGCGTTGATGCTGAAGGTTCTACTTCTGGATCCAATCCAGCAATCGCAATTTCTTTCAAACCATAATCACGACTTAGATAAGCAAAAGCTTCATGTTGTGTAATAAATGTTTTTTGTTTAGCATCTTTCAAAGTATCAAATTCACTGTCTAGCTTTTTCAATTTAGCGACATAACTCGCTGCATTTTTTTCAAAAGTTGCTTTATCATCTGGGAATTTTTTCCCAAGCTCAGAGGCAATGGTATTAACTTCAATAATTGCTTGCTTTGGACTAATCCAAGTATGAGGGTCACCAGATATCTTATCAACATCCTTGCTGGCTTCGATTTTAATCCCTTTATTATTTACTTTTTTGGCCCATTTTTCAAGGTCATTAGAATTGTAAACAATAGCTTCAGCATTTGTCATTGTCGCAACTTGCTTTGCACTTGGTTCAAATTCATGAACTTCCTGATTAGCAGGGACAATATTTTCGACATCGACTTTGTCACCAACAATTGCCTTCGTAAACTCATACATTGGCTCAAAAGTCGTGACAACTTCTGGCTTACTGGCTGATTTTTGACAACCTGCCAAGAGTAAAACTGCTGGAATAGCAAGTAACATCAATATCTTTTTCATTGAAATTCCTCCGTAAGTGCTGATAAGAATTTACTTATCACTTCTTGTTCTTCGTCAGTAAATTTGTTCCCTAATTCCTGGTAAGTACTCAGAGTTTTCTCGTGATGAGTAGCATGCTCCTTAGCAACCGGAACCGCTTTTTCTGTCAAGCTCCAAAGGACCACGCGTTCGTCATTTGTGGCTCGACCTGATTTAATTAGTTCTTGCTCTTGTAATTTCTTTAGAGCTTTAGTTACTGCTGCTGGAGAAATCTTTAGTTTTTCGGCAATTTTAGCATTTGTCGATATTTGTTCTGCCAAAAGCATTAAAATATGTTCTTGTGTGCTCGTTAGTTTCACATCACTTTCACACTTACCAAGTAATATTTCATGCTTATTTTCTGCAAATTGCATGATTGTCCCAAGAAACTGGTCGATTTGATTTGCTATACTCATCGTATTTCGTCCTCCATAATTAGTTTACTGGTTAATTATATAGTAAAGAAAAAATAATGTCAACCAGTTAACGTTATTTTTTTATTTTTTTATTTTTTTATTTGAAAGTTTGTGCCATCTTTTAGATGGATACTAAATTGATAGGTATTTTCATCACTTGAATGGTCAGTAATTTTTGAACTAGCTGACGAGTCTGTCAGTAAATTGTAGGACAAATCCCCTGAATCAAAATGAATTTGACCTTGAGATTTTAAATCAGTCTTTAAAGCTACTGACACCATTAATTCAGCTGTTAACTGCTCCTTTTCACTTCTTAATTGTCGAGCATCATCTATTTGCCTTTCCAAATAGAACTGAAGAAACATTGAAAACATCAATAATAAGACTAGCGTATATAGAAGTATTCCTCCTCTTACGTATCTTCTGGAAATTGATAAATAAATGTTCTTTCACCTCCTTGATTAAAATCAATTCTTATGGTTATTAAATTTTTAGTAGCTTGAATCTTAGCCGCTTTTATATCATAAAGCATTGGCTGATAACCCTGACCTTTGTCATCAGTCTTCCGGAAATCATCACTCATAAAACCAAACCTTAGTTTTTTATCTTTAGTTACATACAGAAAATTCTGTTCTACCCTATCTAATTTTGTTCCTGAGAGTTCAAAACGCATTGGCTGACAGAAAATTTGCCAATCTTTTATGCTATCACTTTGACTAATCGCCACTTGTTCTTTCAACATCTTTGTTAAACCTGAGATGACAAGGACTGAACCAGAAATTGCAAGAAGTGCCACCAAACACTCCAACAAGGTAAATGCTTTAACTTTGAAGTTCAAGTCGCATAATTTCCTTTCCATGATTACTAATAATCAGTAAATTTTGGTTTTCTTTTATCTTTATATCAGAACCGTTGATTGATAATTCTGTTAAGTGACTTTCAATCGCCATTTGTGCCACGTTTAAAGCTTCAATCTTTTGATTTTCTTCCGTATCTTTTTGTCTTACTTGCACAAGAGAACTTACGATAAAGCTGACTAGAAAAGCGAGTAGAGCTATACTAATTAAACTTTCCAAAAGCAAATATGCCTTAACTGATTTTCTTTTTAAATTTTCCACTGCCTATCTCCAATTGATAAGTGATGAACTTTTTTTCGTAAGGTAAAGAAATTGTGAGTTTTTGTAAGCTAGAATTCTCTCCCTTATCATCAAATTTAACTGTAAAATCTTTAACTGCTACCTCCTTTGGAATTGTGATACTTCTATCTTCACAGATTAATTCTTGATTTTTAGCAACTAAACTTTCAGATTTTTGAAGCAGTGCAGCCTCTTCTTGACTCCTTTTATAGAAATTTTCAAATTGAAGAACAAACAATTCTCCCTTAAAAAGATGGACTGTTTGTATTATTTCTGAAGAAAAAAGAGTTGTGATAAAAGAAATAATCAACAAAACTAGAAGAGACTCTAGTAAAGTAAATGCTCTAGTCATTAAAATTTCGTTCTTCATTTTTGTTCTGATCATAGTAATTATCGTAAGCAGAAATTTGTTTTTGAGTAATCATCCCAGCGTTGAGCAATTCTGACAGACTCGGCTTCTCATCATCATGATCTAATTCATAAAGTTGAGCTTGACTTTCTACTACTTTTACAACTGCCGCTTCTCCAGTTTTTTGAACTTGTGATTTTTCTTTAATTAAATTTGGAACAAATAGTAATATCAAAATACTAATAATAGCTAGTACAATTAACATCTCTATCAAAGTAAAAGCTTTTAGCTCTTTCTGACGGCATTTTTTTTCACAAATTTTAACGAATAAAAATATCTTTTATATTTTTTTTTAAATAAACTTCTTTGTTCTTTCCATTTTTTCATCCTTTCTATATTCCAGAACCCATATTTGAATAGATGGGGAGTAACATGGCTGCATATAGCAAAATAATCATCAATGCTACGAAAATAAAAACAAGAGGTTGGATTAATTGCATTAAACGATCTATCTTTGTAAAAAAATGTTCCCAACATTCATCCGCATAAAGCGAAAGCTCTAAGCCTAATTTATCTTTAATAGCTCCATATTCAATCATTAATGAGAGCTCGGGTAAAAAAAGCGCAAGTTTACTGACAGCTTGTTCAAAAGACCGACCAGCATTCAATTCTAAATCAAGATTCTTGCCAACTTCTGAAAAAATTCGACTTTTTTGTTTTTTCATCAAGTTAATAATTTGACGTAATTCAACACCTTGAGCAATTAGATTTCCCCATTCTCTTGCAAAGTAAGCTGTTAAATATAAACGGATAAAAGAATGAACCAGAGGTAATTTAACAAGAAATGTAAAATTCATTATTGCTGATTTTCGTTTAAAAAGAGTTACTGACAAAGCTGTCAGTAAAAATATAAAAGCTCCAAACGAAAAAAATACTAAGGGTAAATGATTAATCAATAGAGTAGCAAAGTTACTGCCACTATTGAGTTGTGGTAGTAAATAATTTTTTAAGCCCCACATAATTCCAACCAGAAAAATTAATAACAATATTGGATAAGTAGCAACTTCCACTAATTTATTTTTAACTTCAAGCTGTTTTTTTAGATGAAGTTCAACTAATTGCATCGTCCCTGACAAGTTACCATGCACTTCTACCAAAGCAAGTTGTGTCACCACATTTTTAGAAAATGAAAGACTTTCTAAAAGCTCTGATAAAGCTTGACCAGAAGCGAGACCTTCTTTCATTTTTAATGTAAATTCTTTTTCCACAAGTTTTGATAAAGATAAGAAATTTATCACTTCTCCTAAATTAAATCCACTATTCAAAAGATTTCCCATCAGTTGGATAAGTTTGGCTTGTTTAATCAGTCTTAATTTTTTCCCTTTTGGCTTCAGTAGGTGTGAGATATCCATTTGTAAGTAGCTGATCAATTTTTTTATTCCAATTTTCTGATGACCAAGACTCAAATTCGTTTTTGGCAATGTCTAATACTCCTTTCCCAGCTATTAAACGCTGATAAACAACACTTGATAAAGCATTTTTTATTTCCCAATGACTTAAACCCAGCTCTGATAATCTCTGAATGACACCTCTAACAGAAGAGGCATGAACGGTTGAAAACACTGTATAACCTGTCAAACTAGCCCGTAAAACTGCTTGAGCGGTCAATTTATCACGAATTTCACCAACGATTAACAAATCTGGGCGATGCCTCAGTGATAATTTAATTAATTCATCATAACTATTACCAATGACTTCGTTGACTTGTAACTGAATAAAATCGGAATCAATCAACTCAACGGGTTCTTCAATAGTGATAACTTGTAAATCTGTAAAATGACGACGAGCTAAATCAAACATTAAAGATGTTTTTCCCGAGCCTACTGGACCGGCAAAGAGATGCAATCCTCTTTTACAATCATAATTCTCTAGCTCTTCATCAAACCAAAAATCAAGTTCTTTGTTTTGATCATGCAAGAGACGTATTACTAAAGATTCATTACCCTCGAAATCCCCCACTGTCGAAAGACGCAAACGTTTTGCATTACTTTCCTCTATTTCATACCAACAAGCTCCCAATTGAACTCGTCTGCGTTCTCCTGTATTCATCCCAGCTAGAAACTTAAAGTGAGTAAGTAGTGCTAAGCCAACTTCTAACCCAATTTCTTCTACCAGATCACGTGCTGTCATTTGTCGAAAATAAAGTTTATACTTTTCTTTTGAAGCAATCAGATAAATATCTGATGCATCTCTATCAATTGCTCTTTGAATTAATTCTTTTGCCATTTTTGGTATCATACTAGACTATACGCAAATAATCAGTTAATGTAACAAAAAAGCCGAAAATTTTTCGACATTTTGTTATTTCTAAAAATAAAAATACTCTCATCATTTAAGATAAGAGTATTTTATAAAAATCAAAAGAAATCATCAAATAGACTTAATTGATTATCATCAGGCATTCCTTCAAGAACACCCATATTGGTCATGTTTTCAATAATCGTTTGTGAAACACCACCACGCTTACGAAGTTCCATTTTACTTAAAAATTCGCCTTCAGCACGCGCTGCAACGATTTGTTTTGCTACGTTTTCACCCAATCCGTCCATTGTTACAAATGGCGGAATTAAAGTATCACCATCAATAACAAACTCAGTAGCCTCCGAGCGATAAAGGTCAATTTTACCAAAAGTGAAACCACGCTCTAACATTTCATTACAAAGCTCTAAAGTCGTATAGAGGTTAGTTTCAACATTTGTTGCATCAAAACCTTTATCTTTAATTTCTTTCATTTTGGCTTTGACTGCTTCAAGACCTGCTCCCATTACCCCAATATCAAAGGCAGTTGCTCTAATAGAGAACCATGCACAATAATACAATATTGGATGATGAACTTTGAAATAAGCTACCCGTAAAGCCATCATAATATAGGCTGCCGCATGGGCTTTAGGGAACATGTATTTAATCTTTGAACAAGACTCAATGTACCATTCAGGAACATCATGTTCTCGCATAGCTTCTACATATTTTTCACGTTCTTCGGCGGGAATTTTATTCCACATTCCCTTACGCACCCGTTCCATAATTGTAAAAGCAAGACCGTTTTCTAGCCCCTTATGAATAAGATAAACCATGATATCATCCCGACAGCCAATAACGCTTGATAAGTCGGCAATCCCTGAACGAATTAAATCTTGAGCATTTCCTGACCAAACGTCCGTTCCGTGTGAAAGTCCAGAAATTTGGAGTAAATCTGCGAAGTTTTTAGGTTTGGCTTCGGCAATCATGTTCATTGAGGTGAAAGTTCCCATTTCAGGGATTCCTAAAGTTCCTAATTTTACCCCTAACTGTTCTTCGGTCAAGCCCAAAGATTCTGTCCCAGTGAAAAGCTTCATCACTCCGGGGTCATCCATTGGAATATCTTGAGGAACAATACCAGAGAGACTTTGTAATTTTCGAATCATCGTGGGGTCATCATGTCCAAGGATGTCAAGTTTTAAGATATTGTCATGAATCGCATGGAAATCAAAGTGAGTCGTTTGCCATTCGGCATTAACATCATCGGCCGGAAATTGTACAGGAGAAAAATCATAAACATCCATATAATTTGGAATAACGATAATCCCACCAGGGTGCTGTCCTGTTGTTCGTTTAACACCAGTTGATCCAGCAGCTAAGCGGTCAATTTCTGCATTTCCATAAAATTGATCATAATCACGTTCATAACCTTTGACAAAACCAAAGGCTGTTTTTTCAGCAACCGTACCAATTGTTCCTGCTCGAAAGGCATAATCTTCACCAAAGATATCTCGAACGTCCAAGTGAGCAAGAGGTTGATCATCCCCAGAGAAGTTCAAATCGATATCGGGAACTTTGTCTCCCTTGAAACCTAAGAAAGTTTCAAAAGGAATATCATGCCCATCTTTGATGAGTTTATGATCACATTTAGGGCAATTTTTATCTGGCATGTCATAACCAGAACCGAAAGATCCATCATCATAGCATTCAAAATATTGACATTCTGGGCAACGATAATGTGGAGCCAAAGGATTTACTTCGGTAATCCCAATCATTGTCGCAACAAGTGATGAACCAACAGAACCCCGTGAACCAACGATATAGCCTCGGTCATTAGAACGTTTTACAAGTTCTTGTGAAATAATATAAACAACTGAGAAACCATTTCCTAAAATCGATCGAAGTTCTTTTTCAAGTCGTGCGTCAATAATATCTGGCAATGGATTACCATACCACTCATGTGCTTTTTCATAAGTTAAGCGAACAATTCGTTCTTCGGAGGTTTCTCCTCCATCAAAAACCATCTTAGGTGTATATAAATCATCCCGAACTGGAGTCAATACATCAAATTCATCCGCCATCTTTTGCGTATTGTCAATGACAATTTCACGCGCGGTCTTCTCATCAAGAAAACTAAAGGCTTCAAGCATTTCATCAGTTGTTCTAAAGTGAGCTTCGGGTAACGGAAGAGGTTTGGCATGTTCCCCATGTCCTTGAGTCCAGTTAATTTCAGCTCCAAGACCAAGTGAGCGAACAATAATTTCTCGATAAATAGCATCTTCTGGGTTCAAATAATGTAAATTACCTGTGGCCAGAACTGGCTTGCCTAAAGTCTTACCAATTTTTATCAAATCTTTAAGCGTTTGTTCCAATTCTTTTTCTGATTTGAAAGAACCACCAACAACAAGTGAACGATAAAGAGCTGGTGGAAATACTTCGATAAAATCATAAAACTTGGCGATTTCAAGCGTTTCTTCAAATGTTTTATTGATTGCTGCATCAAAAACTTCACCAATTTCGCAGGCCGAACCGACCAACAAACCTTCACGGTTGGCTTCTAAAACAGAACGTGGAACCCGAGGAAGACCAGCATAATATTTAACATTCCCAAAACTAACAATTTTAAAGAGATTTTTTAAACCTTCTTGTGTCTTGGCATATAAAGTCACGTGTTTTGGACGAACTTTTTTATAAGAATCTTCACTGACCAATTTGTCATTAAGTTCTAAAAGACTTGTCCATCCTGTATTTCTAGTACGTAATTCTTCCAAAAATACAAAGAGCAAACGTCCGGTTGCTTCCGCATCAAAGTTGGCCATATGGTGATGTTCAAGTCCAATTTGGAATTTCTTAGTCAATTGACCCAAACCAAAACGTTTCATTTCTGGGTAGAGATTACGGGCAAATTCAAGCGTATCAACCACTGGTTGCGTGATAATCGGCAAACCATTTCGTGAATAGTTCATATTCATGAAGCCCACGTCAAATGTTGCATTGTGGGCAACAAGAATTGTTCCTTCACAAAACTTTTGGAATTTTGTTAGAACTTCATATAATGGTTTGGCATTTTTGACATGGTCATCTGTAATTCCGGTTAATTCTGTTGTAAATTCGCTCAAACGATATCCTGGATTGATAAATTCATCAAATTCATCAATTGGATTCCCTTTGTGCATTTTTGTTGCCGCAATCTGAATCAAATCATTATGAACTGCCGAAAGTCCTGTTGTTTCCACGTCGAATACAACATAAGTTGATTCATACATATCAACGTCAGTTTCATTGTAAACAATCGGAATTTTATCTTCAACAAGATTGGCTTCGACGCCATAGATAATCTTGACGCCATTCTTCTTTCCAGCCGAGTGAGCCTCAGGGAAAGATTGCAAACCACCATGGTCAGTAATTGCAATAGCTTTATGTCCCCATTTAGCAGCTTGAGCAACCAAACTAGAAGCAGAAGGAATGGCGTCCATTTGACTCATATTAGTATGCGCGTGAAATTCAACACGTTTTTCATCTGATTTGTCTTCGCGAACATTTTGTGTCGGAATTTCAATCAAATCGGTCAATTGTAGGACTAAATCATTTTTGAAATTGTCTCGTTGAACATTCCCGCGGACTCGACACCATAGTCCCGCTTTAATTTGTTTGGCTAGCTGAATTTCTTCTTCGCCACGTAGCCATTTCTGAACGTAAAAACTTGAAGTGTAATCAGTCATCTCAAATTCAAGAAGGTAACTAATATTTCCTGTTTTACGTGATTTAATTTCACGAAGTTCGCCTTTAAAGACATATCCTTCAAAAACAACCGGTCCGTTAGTCGAAAATTCACTGACAGAACGCATCGGAGTGACGGGTTCATTATTTTTGATTTCGCGACCTAATTGAATTTTATCTGATTTTACAGCTTTGATTTGAAGAGCAACACGGTCAATGGTTGGTTTAGGTTTAATTTCCACAACCGCATTAGCGGTCATCACCAAATCATCTTTGTATTTGTCATGTTCAATATTTCCTTGTACACGCAACCAAAGAGCATCAGATAAGCTGTCAGTAAAATTATCTTCCCCATCAGTACGGTCAGCTATAATTTTTTCATTCATAGCTTTGACAGTATTGACAATTTGGTCAAATTGGGCAATTTCTTCATCCTTACGACCCCATTTTGAAATCATAAAAGTTGAAGTTTCATCAGCCATTTTTAATTCTAAAATATGGTTGACTTTGCCTGATTCTTTTCCCGTAAACTCACGGTGTGCGGCTTCAAAAACAAGTCCCTCAAAAATAACGCCAAAACCTTCTCCAGCAATAAAAGACATGCTGGTAATTGGACTTTGTCCGCTGATTTTTCGGCCAAAGAAAATGCCGTCAGAAAGTGCTGTTTCCACAAATTCTGGTTTTGCTTCTCTGGTATTTTTGCTTTCCCGTTCTTCTGAACGTTGTTTTTTGATTTCAGAAATTTGGGCTTGTTCTGCAGTTTGAGCCGCCAAGCGAGCCGCAACTTTTTCAGCGTGAGCAGCTGCTTGCGTTTCTGTCAGCTCCTGGTCAACTAGAGGGGTTATTCTTAATTCTCCAAAACCGAAAGACTTAAATTTTTCCTCTAGAATTGGAAAATATTTTTCCACAAAAAAATCCATTTGCGGATTATCTTCCACCATTAAGTGAATTTTTTCTTCTTCCTTTTCAAGATGATATTTCTTAAAAATACTTGAAAAAGCAGAATCGCATAATTCTGGAAGTGTAAGTGCATATTGATAATAATCATTCAGATTTTGCTCATCAATATTTTGATTTCGACTGCTGACAGAAATTTCTGTACGAGCAATTGTCGAAAAAGCAGTTTCCGTCAGTTCTGTCAGTAATTTATATGTATCAATTGGTAAAATCTCATCAAAAATTAACTGAAAGTGCCAGAGCTTACTTGCCGTGTGCACTTCAACATTTTCAATATCAGCATGCTCAAATTGGCTAGAACGACGCAAATTTGGTGGCATTTTGATTTGTTCCATCAATTTTTCAAACAGATTTTCCATGTTTTTTTGACCCTTTATCTTATTTTTTCTATCCTTAGCAAATAGAATTTCATTTCTCATTATAGCATAAAAAAATGTTGCTTTTCATACTTTTTAAGAATAAAATAACTGACAAAACTGTCAGTTATTTTATTTTAAAATTAATAGTTACTGACAGAGCTGTCAGTAAAACTATTTACCAGTTGAGCGATTTTCTTCATCCATTTCCCAAAAATAGAGTGCTTCTTCTACTGTCTGTGCTTCGCCACGTTTCATATAGCGAATCATATGACTGACAGCTTCTATTGTTTTAAATTGTGTGGGAATTCGTCGAAAATGATTTAATTCTGTCTGAATTTTTTCTTCATCTTCTTTAAGTTTGTTCAAATCAGCATTTAAAGATTTCATTTTTAGAGAACTTTCACCCTCTAAAGCTAATTTTTCTTTAAATTTTTTGGAATCATATCTGAACAAAAGACAAAAAATGAATAAATAGACAACTGAAATCACCAACAAAAGAACTAATGACAACTTTAAAAATATTCCTACTCCTAAAATAATAAGAAGAACTGCTAATTTTAAAATCAATGATAGAGTTTGATGAGTATGAACTTTTTGCTTATCAGAGTGTTCAGCAAAAGATTCAATGCTTTGTTGAACTTTCTGCAAATCCTCAAGCAAGTGAAGCACTTTTTGACAATAAACTATCTCTTTATTAGTCGTTTCCACACAATCTACCTTTCATTCTCCCTTACTAGTCGAGCTAATATGCGATTGAGACCCCGAGGGTCTTTATAGCCATGTTCAAAATAAAAGTCTGTGAACTCAATATCCTCAATTTTTAATTCTTGTTGAATCGCAAGTGAGAAAATATTGACGTACTCTGCCATATCGCTCGTTTTTCCAATACATTGTAAACCAAGAATTTGATGAGTGCGTCTTTCATAAATCATCCAAATATTACTTGGTGAATGTCCGTCTAAGTGTTCATTTAGTAAATGAACCGCATCTGCATCATAACCAGCATCAACTGCCTGTCTTATTGTAATCCCAGTCATAGCCATCACTAAATTATTCATTGGAACATGATAAGTTCCCTGACTACTATTAATTTTTTGGCGAGGAGCAAGTAAATTAATCGCCGCAATTTCACCATCGCGAACAGCATCCGAAGCATGTGGCAGATAATAGCTTTTTTCCAACAAATTAACATAAGTCGTTGAAACATCTCCGACAGCAAAAACATCTGGACAAGTGGTTTGCATGTATTCATCAACAATAACCGCTCCGCTATCTCCTAACTCAACTTGTTGATTCAGAAGATAAGAATTAGGCCGAAAACCAATCGTAAAGATTACTCCATCAACAGGAATTTTCTGACCATTTGCTGTTTGAATGATTGTATTTTCTTCGTCAAACCCAATTTCTGTCACTTCTGTATTTAATAGAAGACGCATTCCCTCTGCATTCATCCAACTTTCCAATAAATGACTTGCTGGTTCATCAAGATAATCGTTTAAAAGATTTTTATTGCGATGAATGAGTGTTGTCTGAATTCCTCTTTCTTGGGCAATCCGAGCAACTTCAACTCCGGTCATTCCACCACCAATTACTGCAATATTTTTGGCTGTTTTCAGAAATTCATCTGTTTTTATTGCATCATCCATACTTTTTAAAAAGTAAAGTTTGCTTTTTTTATCAAAAGGAACAGAGGTCATTGCCGGATAAGAACCCGTAGCAAAAATCAATTTATCATAGAGAGCGAGTTTCGTCTTTTTGGAATTGACTCTCCGATAAAATAGCCGTTTATTTTTGGTATCAATCTCTTCAACCACCGTTTCCATTTGCATGTTTAAACCAGCAGCTTTTAGTTCTTCTACCGATGAATAACTAGATTGATTAAGGACAGATTTTTGACCCGCCAGATAAGAAATAATTCCTTGAGAAACAAAAGAAACCTGATTACGCTTATCATAAAGCGTAATTTCGGCTTCTGGGTATTCTTCAAGCGCACGTAATCCGGCACAAATTCCGGCGTGGGAGCTTCCAACAATAACAATTTTCATAGTAAATCTCTTTTATTATTTACTTAAAATTTCAATGGTATTGACAAGTTCATCTTTATTAATTTCAACAACTTCACCTGTCGCACGAATTTTAACTTCAACAACACCCTCAGCAGCTTTTTTACCGATTGTCACACGAACTGGCAAACCAATCAAATCGCTGTCAGCAAATTTAACACCTGCACGTTCATTACGGTCATCTACTAAGACCTGATAACCTTTGCCACGCAATTTTTCTTCAAGTTCAGAAGTCAATTCCATTGCTGCTTCATCTTTAACATTAACTGGAACAAGATGAATATCAAATGGTGCTAATTCTTTAGGGAAATTAATTGACCAGCTAAATTTAAATTCTTCTCTTGGCGTTTTTTCAACATAGATACGAGCAAATTGTTCCAAAATAGCTGAAAGCAAACGACTTACACCGATTCCGTAACAACCCATGAGCATTGGAATTGAACGACCATTCGCATCAAGAATATTGGCATTCATCGCTTCTGTATAGCGAGTTCCTAATTTAAAGATATGTCCAATTTCGATACCACGCGCAAATTTCAAAGTTCCACGGCCATCTGGTGAAATTTCACCTTCATTAACTGTACGTAAATCAACAAACTCTTCAACTTCATAATCACGGCCAAAGTTAGCATTTTTATAATGGAAACCATCAACGTTAGCTCCAACCACAGCATTTTTAATTTGTTCAACTTTGCGGTCAGCAATAATCTTGACATTTTCAAGCCCGATTGGTCCAAGTGAACCAAAATGAGCTCCAAATTTTTCTTCAACTTCTGCTTCACTGGCAGCTTCAATAAATGATGCTCCAAGATAATTGGTCAATTTGACTTCGTTGAGTTGGTCATTACCATTTAACAAAATAACCACTAATTCATCATCTGCGTGATAAACCAATGTTTTAACTGTTTGTTCTTCATCAATTTCAAGGAATTTTGAAACTTCATCAATTGTTTTAGCACCTGGTGTCGCTACTTTTTCAAGTTCAAGTTCTTCAGTATAAGCTACATTTGGTTCAAATTGACTGCTGGCCATTTCAATATTTGCCGCATAATCACCACCTTCAGCGTAGACAATTGTATCTTCACCAGCAATCAACCATTTGCCAAGTTCTTCTTTGATTTCTGAAAGGACAGATTCTGGAATTTCTTCGATTGATGTAATATTCTTACTCAAAACGAGCCATTTTTCAAGATTGATTCTATCATCTGTAATAGCAATAAATTCTTGACTATCTTTACCACCCATTGCTCCAGCATCGGCAATAATTGGTTTAAAGTTTAAGCCAGCACGTTCAAAGATTTTTTCGTAGGCTTTTTTGTAATCATTATAAGTCTCGTCCAATGAATCTTGGTCAGCATGGTAGCTATAACCATCTTTCATCAAGAACTCACGACCGCGCAATAGTCCATAACGTGGACGTTTTTCATCACGGAATTTTGGAGCAATTTGGTAAACATTAAGTGGTAATTTTTTATAAGAAGTAATTTCATCACGGACAAGAGAAGTCATTGTTTCTTCATGTGTTGGTCCTAAAATAAAATCAGAATTATCACGGTTTTTTAATTTATATAAATCCTCACCATATGTGTCATAACGGCCAGATTCACGCCAAAGGTCAGCTGTCAAAAGACTTGGGGCAAGAAGTTCTACTGCACCAATTTCGTCAAACTCTTCACGCATGATATTTTTCAACTTTTCAAGTACGCGGTTTGCTAATGGCAAGTAAGCATAAATTCCTGCTGAAACTTGACGAACATATCCTGCGCGCATAAGTAAGGCATGGCTGATAACCTGGGCATCAGAAGGCATTTCCCGAAGGGTTGGTATAAGCATTTTTGATTGTTTCATAATTTTAAAATTTCCTTTATGAGTTTGGTTCAGCTTCTTTCCTTTTGAAATAGAAGACGAATAGATATATTAATTTACAAAGGCTCGGAGAATATCATTCCATGTTACTGCTACAAAGAGCACAAGCATGAAGACAACTCCTACCATTGTGATGATTGATTCCTTTTCTTGTGAGAGTGCTTTGCCACGAATTGCTTCAATAATATTTAGGACAATTTTTCCACCATCAAGTACTGGAATAGGAAAAAGATTGACAATCCCTAAATTAATTGAAAGCATAGCTAAAAGATTAATAATCGTCGGCAAACCTGCTCTCGCGGCTTGGCCACTGAGTTGATAAATAGCAACTGGACCACCAAGTTTATCAAGACTCGGTCGTGCAATCAAACTTCCTAAAGCTTTAAAGATTGCTGTAGCTGATTGGCCTGCTTGAACAAAGCCACCTGTAATCTTATCAAAGAAACCTGTTTTCATTGATTGCATAATGCCAACACGGTAACTTCCGTCCATTTTTTTAGGTGTAACTGATAAGGTTTCCGATTTGCCTGAACGGCTAACTTCAAGTTTTAATTCTTTTCCTTTAGAACCTGAAATTTCAGTAACAACATTGTTCCAATCTGCCGTTTTAGTTCCATTGACTGCTTCAATTTTATCACCAGCTTTTAAGCCTGCATTGTAAGCGGGTGTTCCTTTGTCAACTTGGCCAATAGCATTAGTAGTTGAAGGAACGCCTCCTTGAACAAAGGTTAGAACGATAAAAGCGATTATTCCTAAAATAAAGTTATTCAAAGGACCACCGAAGTTTGTCAACATTTTATGAAAGACACCGGCTGATTGATATTGAACATCGAGTGGTGCAATCCGAACTTCTGTTCCATCTTCTTCAATGATTGTTGCATCATGATCAACAGAATAACGTTTGATTTCCCCAAAAACTTCTCCTTCAATGAAAAGTTCTTTTTCAAAATCATATTCAGTAATCAACATTGGAATTGCTTCTTCTAATTCAACATGTTCTGACAGATTAATTCTTCTGACGATATTACTGACAGAATTTTCAGCTTCTGGATTTACTACTTCAGATTTACTGACAACAAGACTTGCAGCTTGTCCTTTTTTGATTTCAGTCTTGTCATCACCCCAACCAGCTAAACGAACATAGCCACCGAGTGGAAGAATTCTTATCGTGTAAAGTGTCCCATCTTTTGCTTGGTGAGCAAAAATTTTCGGGCCCATTCCAACGGCATATTCACGCACTAAAATTCCTGAACGTTTTGCCCACCAAAGATGGCCATATTCATGGATAGCGACAATAATACCAAAGATAATAATAAAAGTAATCAGTGTTTCTATCAATCGACTTCCTCCTTAAAATTAGAATAGTCCAAGTAGATGCATAATTGGGAAAACAAAAATTAAATTGTCAAAGCGGTCAAGAATTCCACCATGACCTGGTAAAATTTTACCTGAATCTTTTACGACAAAATGACGTTTAATACTTGATTCCACAAGGTCACCAATCTGACCAACCACTGAAAAGATAATTGTAAAGATAACAAGTTTCACAAAGCCAATTTGCGGCAATTCCTTAGTAAATAAGAAATACATGACTAAGGCAACAACAACGGCTGAAACAATTCCTCCAACTGAACCGACCACTGTTTTATTTGGTGAAACAGATGGCAAAAGTTTTTGTGGAAAGCGGTCTTTAAGCGAGCGGCCAAAAGCATAGGCCCCGATATCTGTCGCCCAAACGATAAATAGAGCTAAAAAGACAATATAAACACTTGTTTGACGTGCTGTCAGTAAATTTTGAAAACCAATCCCTACATAGAAAGCCGAAAGAAAAGGAAAACCAACATCAACAAAAGAATATTTCCCATTTGAAAGGACCATTCCTGTTAACATCATGAATAAAAAGAGTGTAAAGAGCATCACTCCCCCGTCAGCATTTAGACCTAACCAATGTTTACCGACTGGCAAAGCAAGTGACAAAGCAGCTAAAGTCGCTAAAATTCCTTCAAATGAAAAAACTTGTAATTTATACATTCTAAATAGCTCTTGCATTGCAATAATAACAAGCAGAGCGACTAAAATTTGAAAGTAAGCTCCTCCAAGAAGCAAGAGGGCTAAAAATATTCCTCCCGCAACCACTCCTGTGATAATTCGTTGCATCATTATTTGACTCCTCCATATCTGCGGTCACGCTTTTGAAAAGCAGAAATAGCCTTGTCCAATTCTTTATCATCGAAATCTGGCCAAGCAGTTTGCGCAAAATATAATTCACTATAAGCTGACTGCCAAGTCAAGAAATTAGACATTCTTTGTTCACCAGATGTTCTGATAATCAAGTCTGGATCCCGAAGATTTTCAGGCAAAACAGCAGTTTGTAGATGTTTTGACAACTCTTCTTCTGTCAGTAAACTTAAATCCTGACCACTTTTAGCAAGCTCTTGAATGGCTAAAATAATATCACGACGGCCACCATAATTCATTGCAAAATTCAAAATCATTCCGTCATTTTCAGAAGTTTCTTGAGCCGCACGGTCAATTGAATCTAACGTTGCTTTTGGCAAACCTTCGCGTTCACCAATCATCCGAATCTGAATATTTTCTTCTTTTAAAACTGGAACATATTTACTATAAAAATCGATAGGTAAACTCATGATGAATTTCACTTCATCAACTGGTCTTGTCCAATTTTCTGTGGAAAAAGCATAAACGGTCATCACTTTTATGCCACGTCTCGCACCATGAACAGCAACATCTTTTAGCGAATCCATTCCTGCTTTGTGTCCAAAGATTCGTGGTTTCCCTTTCTGCTTAGCCCATCGTCCATTACCATCCATGATAATTCCGATATGCTCTGGAAGTAATTCTTCTTGCTCTTTATTTTTTAAGTTATTAAACATAGTACCTCACATGAGAATTTTATGCAAAAATATTTATCATAAATTCACCATTATGCTCTTTGGTTATTAAAGTTTTTTTACACCAAAGACTCTAAGAAAGAAATTCTCTTCTTCTTATTTTTTTCTTTATCAATTTATTCAAAAACTTTCTCTACTGTTTTTTTCAAAAAAGACAGTATTACTTTTCTATTTTACCATATTTTAATATAGATTTGTATCTCAAATTTTATTGGTCAGTAATCATAAGTTATTCTATTTGCTAAAATCAACTGACAGATAAATCTGTCAGTAAAATATTTTATAAAAAATTCCTGTCAGTAACTGACAGGAAAATAAATGAAATCTATTTTCTCATTAAATGTAGAAAAGAGATTAGTTTTCTTCAATTGGGCTTTCCACTTTTGTTTCGGCCGGTGTTTCTTCAACAACAGTTGTTTCTGGTGTTACACCACTTTTTACAGTTTTTACGGCTGCACGGTCGAAAGTCAAAATCACACCTTCACAATCAAGTTCAATTGTTCCTTTTGCTGAATCAATGCTTGAAAGAATTCCGTGCAATCCACCAATTGTTACGATTTCTGAACCTGGTTGCATTGCATCCAATTGTTCTTGGCGTTTAGATTGTTGTTTCTTTTGTTGACGGTTCATGAAGAACATCATCCCACCCATAACGACAACGATAAAAATAAGAGATAAGCCTGACATTTCTGTCTCCTTTATAAGTTTTATTCAAATTTAAGTTCATTTTCGAACATTCTTCTTATTCTATCATAGTTTGAAAACTCTGTCAAATCAAGCTTTAGAGATGTTTACTTGCTTCTCGAATTGAAAGTTTCGCCATTTTATTTTCATGTTCTTCAATAAATTTTATGACCCAAGCAGAATTTGTTTTTGCCAAATCTCGCAAAGCCCAACCTATTGCTTTCGTAATAAAAAATTCATCAGCAAAAGAACTTCCTAAAAGATTTTTTTCAATATTATATGAAAGTAATTCTAAATCTGTTTGATTTTTAAAGCTTAATTGACAGTCAATTGCAATTCGTCGAACCCAACAATTTTCGGCTTGAGCCCATTCTTTTACGAGAGTCTTGACCTGTTCATAAGCAGTTGAGTCATTTTCGGTCGCTTGTTTACGACCTGTCAGTAAAAGATGACCAACTAATTCATCTAAAGCATCAACCGTATCCCACCATGATTTACTGACAGTCAATTTTTTTATCTTTTCCATGTCATCAAAAATAAGCCATTTCTTCATTTGATGAAGATAATCTAAAGCCAGATATTGAAATTCACGCTCAGGCAAATTCCAAAATTCAAAAACAAGCTCCCAATCAATTTGCTTATCTCCCTTCTTTTCCTTTAGAAAATCTTTTGCCAAAAGACGTCTTTCTGGCGTTTTTAAACCAATAAATTCAAACTGGTGACGCAAATATGCTGCTTGTTTTTCAGCATTTTCTTCATTCTTATATTGGCGAAACTCTTCTATAATATTAATCATTTCATTCCTTTCAAATTTTTACTTATGATAAGCCGAACCTCGATTAATCATTTGTGCCCGATAAATTTGTTCTACTAAAACCAGACGCATCAGTTGATGAGGAAGTGTCATTCGCCCAAAAGAAATTTGCAAATCACTTCGTTGATAGACTTCCTTTGAAAGTCCTAAAGAACCTCCAATTACAAAAACAAGATTTCCTGTTCCGTAAACTTCAGCTTTCTTCACAAAATCAGCCACTTCCTCTGATGACATTAATTTTCCTTGAATGGCTAAAATAGCTAACTGATCTCCTGCTTGAATCCGTGATAAAATTTTCTCACCTTCACGTTTTTTCAATGCCTCTGCTTCTTTTTCGGAAGCATTATCTGGAATTTTTTCATCTGCTAGCTCAATAATTTCAAGTGGCAGCATCCTTCCCATTCGTTTAACATATTCAGCAATTCCATCTTTTAAATACTTTTCTTTAAGTTTTCCAACAACTACTAATTTAATCTTCATTTTTATTTTTCTCTCTAAATTAAAACTTTATTACTTAAAAATTAACAACTTTTCCCCAGTTTTTTGATTACTTTTACACTTTCAAGAATAAAAACATTTATAAATTCTTAAATTTATTTTATAATTTTACCCTTTTCCCCCATTGAAAACAAGATGAAAACATGATTTATCAACATTTTTTTACTTTTTTCCACTTTTCTGTGGAAAACTTTATTAAAATATCCACTTATCCTCATTAATTTTTAGATTATCCACAAAAATGTGGAGAAACTATATTAGTTTGATTTTTGTTACTATTAAGGTATTATTAAGTTAGAGTAGATATAATTACATCATAGAAATGCTACAAAGAGTAATAATTGAAAGGAATTATTTATGGCAAAAGCTAATATAGGAAAATTGCTATTAACAGGTGTCGTGGGCGGAGCCATCGCACTTGGAGGAAGTGCAATCTATCAAAGCACTACAAATCAATCGGCAAATAATAGTCGTTCAAATACAACTAGTACAAAGGTTAGTAACGTTTCGGTAAATGTCAATACCGATGTTACCTCTGCAATTAAAAAAGTTTCAAATTCTGTCGTTTCTGTTATGAATTATCAAAAAGATAACTCACAAAGTAGTGACTTCAGTTCAATTTTTGGTGGAAATAGCGGTTCAAGTTCATCGACTGATGGCTTACAGCTTTCTAGTGAAGGCTCTGGTGTCATCTACAAAAAATCTGGTGGAGATGCCTACGTTGTAACTAACTACCACGTTATTGCTGGTAATAGCTCACTTGATGTTCTGTTTTCTGGTGGACAAAAAGTCAAAGCTTCTGTGGTTGGTTATGATGAATACACAGACCTTGCTGTTCTTAAAATCAGTTCTGAACATGTCAAAGATGTGGCGACATTCGCTGATTCTAGTAAATTAACAATTGGTGAACCTGCCATTGCCGTTGGCTCACCTTTAGGTAGTCAATTTGCTAACACCGCAACTGAGGGAATTTTATCTGCAACAAGCCGTCAAGTGACTTTGACCCAAGAAAATGGTCAAACAACTAATATCAATGCAATTCAAACAGATGCTGCCATTAACCCTGGTAACTCTGGAGGGGCTTTGATTAATATTGAAGGACAAGTTATTGGAATTACTCAAAGTAAAATTACAACAACTGAAGATGGTTCTACTTCTGTCGAAGGTTTAGGATTTGCGATTCCTTCTAATGATGTCGTAAATATCATTAATAAACTTGAAGCTGATGGTAAGATTTCACGCCCTGCTTTAGGTATCCGAATGGTTGACCTTTCACAATTATCAACAAATGACAGTTCTCAATTGAAATTACCAAGCAGTGTAACAGGTGGAGTTGTTGTTTACTCCGTCCAATCTGGACTTCCTGCTGCCTCAGCTGGTTTGAAAGCTGGAGATGTAATTACAAAGGTTGGCGATACAGCAGTAACTTCTTCAACAGACTTGCAAAGTGCTCTTTACTCACACAATATCAATGATACAGTAAAAGTTACTTATTATCGTGATGGTAAATCAAATACAGCAGATGTTAAACTTTCTAAATCAACCAGTGACTTAGAAACAAGCAGTTCATCTTCTTCTAATTAATAACTTAATAATTTAATGAAAGTCTTCTGTAAATAGAAGGCTTTTTTCATACTAAAGTCTGAAATTTTTAAAAATAATAAATTTCCATTTTTCTTTTATTGATTTATGGTAAAATAAAGTTAAGCATGAAAATTTTACTTTACTTAGAAGCCGAACAATTTTTGAGTCATTCAGGAATTGGTCGTGCAATGAAACATCAACAACGCGCCCTTGATTTAATGGGCATTGACTGGACAAAAAATCCTGAGGATGATTATGATATCCTCCATTTAAATACTTATGGCTTTAGCAGTTGGAAAATGTTAAAGAAAGCAAAAAAAGCTGGAAAAAAAATAATCTTCCATGGTCATTCGACCAAAGAAGATTTTCAAAATTCCTTTATTGGCTCAAATATTGCTGCTCCTTTCTTTAAACAATATTTAATGCACTTTTATCGTGCTGCTGATTTAGTCATTACACCAACTGATTATTCTGCTAGTTTGCTCCGTTCTTACGGAATTAAATGTCCAATCTTACCTATTTCAAACGGAATTGATTTGACTAAATATTCTCGAAGTGAAGCCAAAGAGCAAGCCTTCCGTGAATATTTTTCACTAAAATCTGACCAAAAAGTTGTCGTGACAGCTGCCCTTTATTTTAAACGTAAAGGGATAGATGATTTTATTAAAGTGGCTGAAAGAATGCCCGATGTGACTTTCATTTGGTTTGGTTATCAAAATCTTTGGACTATTCCTGGTTGGATTCGTCGAATTGTTAAGAAAAATCATCCGAAAAATGTTCTTTTCCCAGGTTATATCAAGGGAGATATTTTTGAAGGAGCCATGTCATCTGCAGATGCCTTCTTTTTCCCTTCTCGAGAAGAAACTGAAGGAATCGTTGTTCTTGAAGCACTTGCTAGTCACCAAAAAACTGTCGTTCGAGACATCCCAGTTTATCATGGCTGGCTTGATTCAACTTGTGTAAGTATGGCAACAGATGTTGAAGGTTTTGTCAATCAACTTCAGGATGTTTTAGATGGAAAGGTTGACAAGACAAAAGAGGCTTATCAAGTAGCTGAAAGTCGGACAATTGAAAAAGTTGCCCAACAATTAGCTGATGCTTATCAGCAAACTTTAGAACTTTAATTTTTAAAAATTACTGACAGAAAGAAAAAGTAGTTGCTGACCAAGCTGTCAGTAAAATTTTCTTACTAAAATTCTTGTCAGTAAAAAAATAAAAAATTTACAGAAATATAAACGGGAATTTATTTATGAGAGTTGGACTTTTTACAGATAGTTACTTTCCACAAATCAGTGGAGTAGCAACAAGTATTCGCACTTTGGCCCTAGAGCTTGAAAAATTAGGGCATGAGGTTTTCATTTTTACAACAACAGATCCAAATGCTGATGTGGACCACGAACGAAATATTATTCGGCTGCAATCCATTCCTTTTGTGAGCTTAGCAGAACGTAAAATTGTCCTCAAAGGTGTTTTTGCTGCTTATTTAATTGCTAAAGAATATGATTTAGATATCATCCATACGCAAACTGAATTTGGAATGGGAATTTTAGGTAAAATGGTTGCTGCTCAATTACGCATCCCTGTCATTCATACCTTACATACTAAGTATGAAGATTATGTTTACTACATCGCCAAAGGACGCTTAATCCGTCCAAGTATGGTTAAATACATTATTCGTAATTTCCTGCGTGGAACTGAAGCGATTATTTGTCCAAGCGAAATGGTTTTGGAAACTGTCAATAGTTACGGTGTCACTCTTCCTAAACGTGTCATTCCAACAGGAATTGAAATTGACCGTTTTAAACGTGATGACATTGAACCTGAAGAAACAGCAAAATTAAGAGTCGAGCTTGGTCTTGCAGAAAATGAAATCATGTTGCTCAGTCTCTCACGGATTGCGGCTGAAAAAAATATCCAAGCAGTGATTCATGCATTACCAGATATTTTAGAAGAGTTTCCCGTGAAACTTGTAATCGTTGGTCATGGTCCATATGCCGAAAATCTAAAAGAATTAGTTAAAGAACTTAAACTTACTGATAAAGTTGTCTTCACAGGCCCAGTTGAAAATGAGAAAACAGCCTATTATTATAAAGCTGCTGACTTCTTCATTTCTGCTTCTACTTCAGAAACCCAAGGCTTGACTTATCTTGAAGCAATGGCAGCAGGGACAAGAGTCCTAGCTGCTAAAAATCCTTATTTGTCTGAATTAATTAATGACGATGAATTCGGACAACTCTTCATTGGTGATGATGATTTAGCTGAAGTTACCAAAAAGGCAATTCGTGATTTACATCCCATTGATAAAGATAAATTTGAAAAGAAACTTTATGAAATTTCAGCGGAAAATTTTGCTAAAAAAGTTTATCTCTTCTATATTGACACCATTATTGAATACAATAACCTTAAGTCTATTGAGGCGGAACGTTTTCCAATGAAAATGGAAGATACCATTCGTCAAATGCCAGTTACTGTTAAACGTTCACTTAAAAGAGAACAAATTCGAGCAAAATATTTTGCCAGAAAAGCCAGTAAACTTGCCAAAAATCTACAAAGTTATGTTAAAATAGATAAGGACAAAGAACAGGACTAATGGGGTCAATCCTAAGAACTGTCCCTTTGAAAAACAATTGGAAGTAAAAAACAATTTTATAAAAACAGAGTTTTGCTTTGCAGAACACCGAAAGGAATTTTTAAGAAATGAAATCACATTTGTTAGCAATTATGAATCGCTTAAACCGTTTGGTTGAAGGTGGTGACCCAAAAGAAACTTATAATTTTGAACGTGAAGGCGAAGTAATGCTTACTGTAAGTTACAGTCCAGAAGATGAAGCTTTTGCTTTGCGTTATCCTAAACAAAAAGATGCTTCATTGTTCGATGATATCGACCTTGTTGCCATTGAAATTTATGATATGATTTATTAAAAAGTTACTGATGAAAAGATTAGGATAAACCTAAGAGCTTTCATCAGTATTTTTTTATCCTAATTCTAACATTTCTTAAATGTTGTTGAACTTTTACATTTTTTATAGTAGAATATCAATACAATACAATTGGAGATGTTTATGAAAAAGAAAATTTGGATGTCCTTGGGACTTGCTGCACTTGCAGTTTTTTCCCTTTCTGCTTGCTCAACTAAAAACTCTGATGAGGCCAAAAAGGCCTTTATTTCAGATACAGTTGCCTTGAATAATTCTAAAGACTATAATGCTCAAAAAGTAAAAGTTGATGTTAATGAATTCAAAATTCATGGTGGTGGAGATAATTCTGAATTCAACAAGATTTTTAACAAGGGTGCTGGACTCGATTTTAATATTGGACTTGATAAGACTAACCAACTTGCAGTTCTTGATGGAAAATTGACAGTCGCTAAAAAAGATTATGATTTAGGATTTATGATGTCACAAAAAGGGCTTTATATTAGTAGTTCAGACATTAAATCACTTTATGATAACAATAAAGATTTAATTCCAAGTTCTGCCGAGGATACGGCTACAATTTACGGAGCTATGATTGATAGTCTCAATAAATCATATTTACTGATTGATTCGCAAACGCTTGATTCAAATGTTCAATCTTCTAAAGATAACTGGGAATCAACGCTTAAGCAACTTTTTGAATCAAATTCAAAAATGAGTGAAGCTGATTTAGAGAAACAATATAAAGAGATTCCAAATTCTGATTTCACCAAATCTGGAAATAAAGTGACTGTGGAATTTTCTGGTAAAGATATTGACCTCAATGATTTAATCAATAATTTGAGTGCTACTTATTCTATTCCTAAAGAACAAACAGAGCGATTAATCAAAGAAAGTAAAAATATTGATATCAGCAAACTTTCTGTTAAATTAACTGTAGAAAAAAAATCTCATGAAATGACTGGAAAACTGACTGGTAGTATTTCTAATACAAAAGAAAAAACAAGTGCTGACCTTGATATTTCTTTAGCCTCAACGCGTAGCAAACTAAAAGAAACACTTAAAGAGCCTGCTGCTACAGACACTAATACACTCGAAGAAGTGCAAAATGCAGCCATTGAAAAATTAATGGCGCAAGCAAGTGCGATTTAATAAAAAAGTTACTGACAGAAATTTCTGTCAGTAACTTTTTTTAATGTTTTCCATAATAAATTTCATCAATTTCATCAGTGTAAGTTCCGTCATCATTATGAACAATCAAAGGCGGTAAGAAAATTTCGCCCCCTTCTTTGCCGTCTTTAATCGCATCAATCAATAAAATATTTGCTGGTTGATTTGCCTTAGGATAAACAAATTGAATCCATTTAGGTTGCAAATTATTAGCACGCATTTTGTCTACAATTTCTAAAAGACGCTCTGGTCTATGAACCATGGCAATGTGTCCGTTTGTTTTGAGTAATTTTTTACTGACAGAAAAAATTTCATCCAGATTTGTCGTCAATTCATGACGGGCCAAAGTATAATGCTTACTTTCATTTAAATGACTTTCATCTGAATCCACTTTAAAATAAGGTGGATTACAAAAAATCAAATCTGCACTTGAAGTATGAAGATGGTCAAGCGCCCGATTAAGATTATCATTAATGACAGACATTCTGTCAGTAAGTCCATTGAGTTCAATTGAGCGAGTTGCCATATCAGCCAAACGTTCTTGAATCTCTAATTCAATAATTTGAGCATTTGTTTTAGAACTCGCAAAAAGTCCGACAGCTCCATTTCCCGCACATAAATCTACAATTTTACCCCGTTTTGGTAAGCGCGGAAAACGAGCTAACAAAATCGCATCAATGCTAAAAGAAAAAACCTCTCGGCTTTGAATAATTTTTACCCCACTGCTGGCGATTTCATCAATTCTCTCATCCATGTTCAATTCGATATTTTCCATAATTTTATTATAACACAGCCAGTAAGGCGAAACAAAATTTCGTGCTGTTGACTCTCCGTCTAATTACTATTTCGCTCCCTTCGTCAGCTGAATTGTCCATACTCTCTACGGCAGTAAACTGCCAAGTTCTAGTGGCAATCAAGTCCCATCGGCCTTAGCGGGTTGCCTTTCTACTAATCGGAAAAAGGGTGAAGATACGGGCAATGAGTATTTTAACATAGCCCCTAACCTTTCTTCTAACAGTACCCGTTAAAAAACGATAATCAGCCCCAGCTAATTATCGTTTTTATTTATTTTGTCAATAAACGTGAAGAAGTGAGCAGTTTAATTCTATCAATAATCTTTATTATTTAGCTTCATACCAAGTCTTACCAGTATTTTCATCCACTTTTAATGGGACAGCAAGTTCAATCGCTTCTTCCATCGTTTGTTTTACCAAGGCCTTAATTTCATCTAATTCCTCTAAAGGAACATCAAGGATAATTTCATCGTGTACTTGCAATAATAATTTTGATTTAAAATCACGAGCACTCAAAGCTTTATCCAAATTAATCATCGCAATTTTCAAGATATCAGCTGCCGAACCTTGAATTGGTGAATTAATAGCCGTCCGTTCTGCAAAACCACGAACATTAAAATTACGAGCATTAATATCTGGAATCTTACGACGACGGTGACTCATTGTTTCAACAAAACCTTTGTCTCGTGCCTCGCGAACAATATTTTCCATATAGGTTTTAATCCCAGGATAACGTTCAAAATAAGTTTCAATGTAATTTTTAGCATCTTTTCTGGTAATTCCAAGATTTCTTGCTAAACCAAAATCGGAAATTCCATAGACTACTCCAAAATTGACTGCTTTAGCATTTCTACGATCATTAGCAGTCACATCTTCTGCTTTTTCAATGCCGAAAACACGCATAGCCGTTGAAGTATGGATATCAGCTCCATGTTTAAAGGCATCAATCAAATGTTCATCCCCGGAAATATGTGCCAAAACCCGCAATTCAATTTGTGAATAGTCAGAACTCAATAAAAGCGAATCCTTGCTTGGGACAAATGCTTTACGAATTTTTCGTCCCTCCTCAAGTCGAACAGGAATATTTTGTAAATTCGGGTCAACTGAGCTCAAACGTCCAGTTTGAGTCAAATCTTGAACATAACGTGTATGAATTTTTCCATCATCAGCAATTTGAGGAATCAGACCTTTCACATAAGTTGATTGTACTTTATTGATTTGACGATATTCCAAAATTTTTGCTACAACCGGAGATAAAGCAGCTAAGTCTTCTAAAACATCCACTGCCGTTGAATAGCCTGTTTTTGTTTTCTTTCCAACCGGTAGCTGTAATTTTTCAAATAAAATCACACCCAACTGTTTTGGTGAATTAATATTAAATTCTTCACCAGCCAAGTCGTAAATTTCACGCGTCAAAGAAGCCAATTTTTCTTCATTTTCCGCACCAATTTCTTCCAGTGTATTTTGGCTGACAGCAATCCCTGTAATTTCCATTTTTGCTAAAACTTCTGCTAATGGTAATTCCATATCAGATAAAAGATGCTCTTGTTCATTTTCAAGCAATTCAGCCATCATTTTTTCTTTGGCCAAGGCAAGCACTTTAATTTTACGAGCTAAATGTTCAAATAAAACCGCATCATCAGGTAAAGCAATTTTTGTCCCTTTGCCAAAAATTTCTTCATCCGTTGCCAAATGTCCGCTATTGAAAAGTCTTGCAATCGTCGAAATTTTATTATCTTCTGTTGTTGAAATTAGATATTTTGCAAGCATTGCATCAAATTTGACCAAAGGTAATTCGATATCCAAGTGACTTAAAAGTACCCGATTTTTCTTGAAATCATAAGTATTTTTAGGGAACTTCATTTTTGTCAGTAAATCTATATTTTTAGAAACATAAATTTTCTCAGCATTTCCCCAGGCAAAAGCCACAATTTGCTCACGATGATAATTTTCCCCTAAAGTTTCCAAATAGAAGAAATCATCAGCATTTACCTTTTCACTGATAGAGCCATCATTAACTATTTCAAAATCAATTTCGTCAACAACTTTTTCGTCAGTAACTTCTCCACCAGCCTCAGCCAATAATTTACTTTTGAATTGAGCAAATCCCATTTCATCATAAAATTGACTAAGTTCATCAACCTTTTTACCTTTTAAAAGCGTATCATCTAAGCCAATTTCAATTGGAGCTTTCGTATTTATCGTTGCCAATTGTTGTGACAAAAAAGCCATTTCTTTGTCAGCAATTAGATTTTCTTTCATTTTGCTGGCTTTCAAAGAATCAACATTTTCATAAAGATTTTCAAGCGACCCAAACTCTTGTAAAAGTTTAAGGCCAGTTTTTTCGCCAACTTTTGTCACGCCAGGGTAATTATCAGAAGAATCGCCCATTAATGCTTTTAAATCAATAAATTGGGCTGGAGTCAATCCCATTTTTTCTAAAAGATAATCAGGTGTAAACTCCTCAAACTCAGCAACACCCTTCTTAGAAATTTCAACTCGCGTATTCCCATCCACAAGCTGAATCATATCCTTATCACCCGTCACAATAGTAACATCAAAATTAACATTTGGGGCTTCCGCCATTTTGTCCAAAGTCCCAATAATATCATCAGCCTCATAGTTAGCTAACTCATAATGACGAATTCCCAATTTCTCAATCATTTCCTTGATAAAAGGTAATTGCTCACGAAATTCATCTGGTGTTTTTGAACGTCCACCTTTATAGTCAGCAAACATTTCCGTACGAAAAGTTGTTTTTCCTGCATCAAATGCAATCAAAACATGTGTGGGCTCAATCCGTTCCATCAATGAAGAAAGCATTGTATGAAATGCAAAAATAGCATTAGTATGTAACCCATTTGGCGCTTTAAAGCGATCTATCTGATTATATAGCGCAAAAAAGGCCCGAAAGGCAACCGATGACCCATCAATTAGTAAAAGTCTGTCCTTGTTCTCCATTTTATTTCCTATCTCTTCCATATTTCTATACTTTTATCCATTCATCTAAGTAAATATTATCTTAAAACACATAAAAACGAGCTTTACTAAATTATAACATTTTCACCACTTCTTTTGGAACTGCTCAACTTTAAGCATGGTCATTCAATTATTTTAAAAAAAATAATCAATAATCCTTGACATGGAACGCGTTCCATAATTTAAAATAGACTTAATCAAACAAAGGAGCTTAATCACATGAAAATTAAACACATTTTTACAGATATGGATGGAACATTACTTGACTCACACGGAAGTGTATCAGACACGAACCACTGGTCTATTTATTACAGTGACCTTCCAATCACATTAGTTTCAGCCCGCAGTCCCTTAGAAATGAGCAATATTGTAGAAAAATTACAACTCACAACCCCTCAAATCGCCTTTAACGGGAACCTAACCTTCACCCAAAATCAATTTGGACTACAAATTATTGATAAAAATCCCCTAGCTTCAGAAACCGTCTCACAACTATTAAATTACATCTCAACAGAATTTCCCAATGTCAGCTTAAATTGGTATAGTCTTGCTCACTGGTACATTAACAAACAAGACAAAGGAACCTTTATCCAAAAAGCAATAACAGGTATAGAACCTAAAATCAAAGCCTTTGATGGTCAATCAGAAATATATAAAATAATGATGATTGTCTTTGATTCTCAAGAACTCTTACAACTTCAAGCTCAACTAAATAATCTAAACATCCCCAATATTTCAGTTCAACAAAGCGGACAATGGTATTTAGAAATTACATCTGATAATAAAACAAAAGCCGACGCTGTACAATCAATACTTGATAATAAAAATTTAGACTTTCAGGAAATTGCCGCTATTGGTGATGGTCATAATGATATTCCACTTCTCCAATCAGCTGGACTCTCTATTGCCGTAGATAATGCTAACTCCGAGGTCAAAAAACATGTTAAAATGGTTGTAGCAAAAAATACTGACCATGGTGTCGCTGAAGCAATATCAGCTATTAATACCATTAACGAACAGGTGATATAATGACCTCTTTATCCGATTTATCGAAACTTAGCGGCTATTCAAAAGCTACCATCTCTCGTGCCCTTTCTGGGAATGGCTATGTTTCAAAAGAAGCACGTAAAATTATTTTGGACTTAGCTAAAGAACTTGACTATACTCCCAATGCAATCGCACAGGATTTATCGGCTGGTACAACAAAAAATATCGGAGTTGTCCTCCCCTACGTCAAGCATCCGTTTTTTTGGCAAATATTAGAAGGAATTCTGGATAAAAGTTTTGAAACCGGTTATAAAATCGTCATCCTCCCTTCAAATTATGACCAAAATCTAGAAATTCAATACTTAGAACAACTCCGAAAAAAAGCATTTGAAGCATTAATTTTTACCTCAAGAGAAGTTTCTGAACAAACCGTTCATAAATACCAAAAATATGGCCCAATTATTTTATGCCATAAACCTAAAAGTAAAAAAATAGCCGCCAGTTATGCAGAAAGAAAAATTGGATATCGAAACGCTCTAGAATGGCTTCAAGAACAAAATTGTAATAATATTGGGTTTCTCTTTGCACGTTATAAAAGTCCAACTACATCTGTTACTCTCCAAACCTATAAAGAAATATACGAAGAAAAAGTAAGAGATGAACAAATAAAAACGGGTGCAGTATCTTCAGCAGACGGTTACAAATTGGGGCCCCAACTTACACAATTTGATGCAATATTTGCAAATTCTGATGATATTGCTGCTAATGTTTGGCGTTGGTTTGAACAACAAAAAATACCTAAACCTGTTATTATTGGCCAAGAATCATTAATATCTGGTCAGGTTCTCAATATTCCAACCGTAAATAATCACTTTCAACAAGTAGGACGTTGCGCATTTGAATTGGCTATTTCCAAAGAAATTCAGCAACTAGCAATTAAATCAGAGTTTATTCTAAATCGTTAAATAAAAAAAGGCCCGAGAGGTCTTTTTTATTTATTCATACATCCTATCTCTTGAATCTCGTTAGCGAGCTAAAAAAAGAGGAGCCATAGCTCCTCCAGTTCACTTGGCCACTCGCCTATCTCCCAGGGGGCAACCCCCAAGTACTTCCGCCGTAGATGGACTTAACTTCTGTGTTCGACATGGGAACAGGTGTATCTCCATCGCAATGATGACCAAATCATTAAATGTTACCTTGAACATTCAAAACTAAATAACAATTCTTCTAACTTTTAAACCATAAGCATATTATATTTGACTCTTTTGGTAAAGTCCTCGAGCGATTAGTACTGGTCCGCTCCAAGTCTCGCAACTCTTCCACTTCCAGCCTATCTACCAGATCATCTCTCTGGGCTCTTAATTCTTACGAATGGGTAATCTCATCTTGAGGTGGGCTTCGCACTTAGATGCTTTCAGCGCTTATCCCTTCCCTACATAGCTATCCAGCCGTGCTCCTGGCGGAACAACTGGTACACCAGCGGTAAGTCCATCCCGGTCCTCTCGTACTAAGGACAGATCCTCTCAAATTACCTACGCCCGCGACGGATAGGGACCGAACTGTCTCACGACGTTCTGAACCCAGCTCGCGTGCCGCTTTAATGGGCGAACAGCCCAACCCTTGGGACCGACTACAGCCCCAGGATGCGACGAGCCGACATCGAGGTGCCAAACCTCCCCGTCGATGTGAACTCTTGGGGGAGATAAGCCTGTTATCCCCAGGGTAGCTTTTATCCGTTGAGCGATGGCCCTTCCATGCGGTACCACCGGATCACTAAGTCCTAGTTTCCTACCTGCTCGAGTTGTAGCTCTCGCAGTCAAGCTGGCTTTTACCTTTACACTCTACGATTGATTTCCAACCAATCTGAGCCAACCTTTGAGCGCCTCCGTTACTCTTTAGGAGGCGACCGCCCCAGTCAAACTGTCCGTCAGACACTGTCTCCCTGGCCGATTATGCCAGCGGGTTAGAGTAACCATAAGTCAAGGGTAGTATCCCAACAACGCCTCAATAGAAACTAGCGTCCCTATTTCAATGGCTCCTACCTATCCTGTACATGACTTACAGGTACTCAATATCAAACTACAGTAAAGCTCCATGGGGTCTTTCCGTCCTGTCGCGGGTAACCTGCATCTTCACAGGTACTAAAATTTCACCGAGTCTCTCGTTGAGACAGTGCCCAAATCATTACGCCTTTCGTGCGGGTCGGAACTTACCCGACAAGGAATTTCGCTACCTTAGGACCGTTATAGTTACGGCCGCCGTTTACTGGGGCTTCAATTCATACCTTCGACTTACGTCTAAGCACTCCTCTTAACCTTCCAGCACCGGGCAGGCGTCACCCCCTATACATCACCTTGCGGTTTAGCAGAGAGCTGTGTTTTTGATAAACAGTTGCTTGGGCCTATTCACTGCGGCTGGCTTTTACACCAGCACCCCTTCTCCCGAAGTTACGGGGCTATTTTGCCGAGTTCCTTAACGAGAGTTCTCTCGATCACCTGAGGCTACTCGCCTCGACTACCTGTGTCGGTTTGCGGTACGGGTAGATATGACTTTACGCTAGAAGCTTTTCTTGGCAGTGTGACATCAGAGAGTTCGCAACCGTAGTTGCTTCCCCATCACAGCTCAATGTTAAAGAGAAATGCATTTGACACATCTCACACCTCACTGCTTAGACCAGAATCCATTAACTGGCATCTCTTAGCCTACTGCGTCCCTCCATCACGATCATATCTAGTACTGGAATATCAACCAGTTGTCCATCGACTACGCCTTTCGGCCTCGCCTTAGGTCCCGACTAACCCAGGGCGGACGAGCCTTCCCCTGGAAACCTTAGTCTTACGGTGGATAAGATTCTCACTTATCTTGCGCTACTCATACCGGCATTCTCACTTCTTAACGCTCCAGCACTCCTCACGGTATACCTTCATCGCGGTTAAGAACGCTCTCCTACCATTTAATTAAATTAAATCCAAAGCTTCGGTAATATGTTTAGCCCCGGTACATTTTCGGCGCAGGGTCACTCGACTAGTGAGCTATTACGCACTCTTTGAATGATAGCTGCTTCTGAGCTAACATCCTAGTTGTCTGTGCAACCCCACATCCTTTTCCACTTAACATATATTTTGGGACCTTAGCTGTTGGTCTGGGCTGTTTCCCTTTCGACTACGGATCTTAGCACTCGCAGTCTGACTGCCGAACATGTGTATTAGCATTCGGAGTTTATCTGAGATTGGTAATCCTAGACGGACCCCTCACCCAAACAGTGCTCTACCTCCAATACACTTACATTTCGACGCTAGCCCTAAAGCTATTTCGGAGAGAACCAGCTATCTCCCAGTTCGTTTGGAATTTCTCCGCTATCCACAAGTCATCCAAACACTTTTCAACGTGTCCTGGTTCGGGCCTCCAGTGCGTCTTACCACACCTTCACCCTGCTCATGGATAGGTCACTAGGTTTCGGGTCTACATCATGATACTAAGTCGCCCTATTCAGACTCGGTTTCCCTACGGCTCCGTCTCTTCAACTTAACCTCGCATCATAACGTAACTCGCCGGTTCATTCTACAAAAGGCACGCTCTCACCCATTAACGGGCTCGAACTTCTTGTAGGCACACGGTTTCAGGTGCTATTTCACTCCCCTCTCGGGGTTCTTTTCACCTTTCCCTCACGGTACTGGTTCACTATCGGTCACTAAGGAGTATTTAGGGTTGGGAGATGGTCCTCCCGGATTCAAACTGGATTTCGCGTGTCCAGCCCTACTCAGGATACTGCTAGGTATAAGCGCTATTTCGTCTACGGGATTATTACCCTCTTTGATTAACCTTCCCAGGTTATTCGACTATAATGCTTAAGTCCACGTTGCAGTCCTACAACCCCAAGAAGCAAGCTTCTTGGTTTGCCCTTCTTCGCGTTCGCTCGCCGCTACTTACGAAATCGTTTTTACTTTCTCTTCCTGCAGGTACTTAGATGTTTCAGTTCTCTGCGTTACCTTTACATGAGCTATGTATTCACTCATGAATAACTGCTAGTAGCAGCTGGGTTTCCCCATTCGGAGACCTAGGGATCAATGCGTACTTACTGCTCCCCCTAGAATATCGTCGTTAGTCACGTCCTTCATCGGCTCTTAGTGCCAAGGCATCCACCGTGCGCCCTTATTAACTTTGCCATGATGATTTATAATCATCGTTTTTCAAGTATAAGTTTGTAAATTCTTTAAAATTCACAGCTTTTGGTTTATTTATCGTTATTAGATATTGTTATTTAGTTTTCAATGTTCAAGTGATTTTAACGTCTTGTCTGACAATGGAGCCTAGCGGGATCGAACCGCTGACCTCCTGCGTGCAAAGCAGGCGCTCTCCCAGCTGAGCTAAGGCCCCACAATCAAGAATTTGATTCTTGCTTAGGTTTATGACTAAACCCCTCAAAACTGAATAAAGTTGAATGCTCACGTCTTTGTATATATTCCTTAGAAAGGAGGTGATCCAGCCGCACCTTCCGATACGGCTACCTTGTTACGACTTCACCCCAGTCATCGGTCTTACCTTAGGAAGCGCCCTCCTTGCGGTTAGGCAACCTACTTCGGGTACTCCCAACTCCCGTGGTGTGACGGGCGGTGTGTACAAGGCCCGGGAACGTATTCACCGCGGCGTGCTGATCCGCGATTACTAGCGATTCCGACTTCATGTAGGCGAGTTGCAGCCTACAATCCGAACTGAGAATGGTTTTAAGAGATTAGCTAAACATCACTGTCTCGCGACTCGTTGTACCATCCATTGTAGCACGTGTGTAGCCCAGGTCATAAGGGGCATGATGATTTGACGTCATCCCCACCTTCCTCCGGTTTATCACCGGCAGTCTCGTTAGAGTGCCCAACTTAATGATGGCAACTAACAATAGGGGTTGCGCTCGTTGCGGGACTTAACCCAACATCTCACGACACGAGCTGACGACAACCATGCACCACCTGTATCCCGTGTCCCGAAGGAACTTCCTATCTCTAGGAATAGCACGAGTATGTCAAGACCTGGTAAGGTTCTTCGCGTTGCTTCGAATTAAACCACATGCTCCACCGCTTGTGCGGGCCCCCGTCAATTCCTTTGAGTTTCAACCTTGCGGTCGTACTCCCCAGGCGGAGTGCTTATTGCGTTAGCTGCGATACAGAGAACTTATAGCTCCCTACATCTAGCACTCATCGTTTACGGCGTGGACTACCAGGGTATCTAATCCTGTTTGCTCCCCACGCTTTCGAGCCTCAGTGTCAGTTACAGGCCAGAGAGCCGCTTTCGCCACCGGTGTTCCTCCATATATCTACGCATTTCACCGCTACACATGGAATTCCACTCTCCTCTCCTGCACTCAAGTCTACCAGTTTCCAATGCATACAATGGTTGAGCCACTGCCTTTTACACCAGACTTAATAAACCACCTGCGCTCGCTTTACGCCCAATAAATCCGGACAACGCTCGGGACCTACGTATTACCGCGGCTGCTGGCACGTAGTTAGCCGTCCCTTTCTGGGTAGTTACCGTCACTTGATGAGCTTTCCACTCTCACCAACGTTCTTCTCTACCAACAGAGTTTTACGATCCGAAAACCTTCTTCACTCACGCGGCGTTGCTCGGTCAGACTTTCGTCCATTGCCGAAGATTCCCTACTGCTGCCTCCCGTAGGAGTTTGGGCCGTGTCTCAGTCCCAATGTGGCCGATCACCCTCTCAGGTCGGCTATGTATCATCGCCTTGGTGAGCCTTTACCTCACCAACTAGCTAATACAACGCGGGATCATCTTTGAGTGATGCAATTGCATCTTTCAAACTTAAAACTTGTGTTTAAAATTTTTATGCGGTATTAGCATTCGTTTCCAAATGTTGTCCCCCGCTCAAAGGCAGATTCCCCACGCGTTACTCACCCGTTCGCTGCTCATCCAGTCGGTACAAGTACCAACCTTCAGCGCTCAACTTGCATGTATTAGGCACGCCGCCAGCGTTCGTCCTGAGCCAGGATCAAACTCTCAAATAAAGTATTTAAGTCACCTTAGTGACTGGCTTGTCTTTCATTATTGATTGACAGATTTTTGATGTATCTTACTACATCACATGAGTCATTCTTCTTTATTCAGTTTTCAATGGTCTAGCTTATCGCTTCAAGACCCTCGTCTCTTGCGACAACTATTATATTCTATCAAACCTAACTAAACTTGTCAAGAATTAACTGTGACTTTTATACCTTTTTTTATCTTACGTTCGCTTTTTCCCTCCACTGTATTCGCTTTATTTCATGCCACCACTAGCTTTGACAAATTAAAAAAATTAGTCTTTTTTAACTTGCTTTTTTCTTTTCTTATCAAAAAACTCCCTATTTTTATTAAAATAGGGAATTCCTCTTCACTCTTCGTCTTCTGAAAATAAGATGGCCTTTATTTTTTCACGAAGGCGATACCGTTGCATTCGAGTTAGTTCTTCTCCTCGCATTTGTCGAAGTAGTAAGTCTTGATAATGTGCGCTCAAACCTTCATATACTTCTGCCAGCAAATGATTGAAGACCACTTCATTATCTGGACTAGTATCACCTGAATTTATCCAGTCTGAGCATTCATAAACATCTAAACCTATAAAATGGTCATGGCTTCGTTTCTTTGCATAACTTCGTCTTAATTCATCTATTAATCTTTGATGATACTTTACCTTAAATTTTGTATGCAGCTTTTGACCATCGCTCTGCTCTTCTAATAGAAGATGTAAAATAATCATTCCCTCTTGAAGATAATCCTCTATTTTCCATGTTCTAATGCGAATTTGTTTCATTAATTTCATGACTATAGGTTTCATTTCTGAAAATAGAATTTCAAAACCCTCTTCTTCCAAGTAATATGTCATTGGAAAGTTCTCCTTTTATATTATCTTTATTTGATTTATTAGTAAGAAGATAGGGGTGGAGAATGTATATCTAATAAACAGTCAGGGAGCATCTTATTATAATGAGCTATTTTCATATCTATCCTTCCAAGACATTTTTATGGCTTTTATTACATTATAATAATTTTTACGTGTTTTACCTAACGATATTATGCGAATATTCAGAATTTATAACCCAATAAATAAAAGCAAGGCTATTTACCTTGCTTTTTTATTTTATAAGTAATCAGGAGTAGGTTTATTTTTAAAATAAACTCCTGAAATTCTAGAAGCTGCACCTGGTTCTACAAGTTCTAGCGTTTTTGAAATTTCATCAAATGAACCATCATAGTCACGGCTGTTTTCAAATAATTGAAGCGCTCTTGAGATCCCTTGTGCTACTTGTTCATTTGCAGCTTTATACCGATTAGCATATTGAATCAATTGTTCAGCTAATACCGCATGGTCAGTCAAATTAGTCGTTGCTTCTTTTAAAACGTGCATATCTTCAGTGCTTACGTCAACAAGATGATTAATTGTATCAATGTTGATTCTAACTCGTCCTAATTCTTTGAAAAGATTTTGTACTCGATCTCCTGTTGTGAAGAACAAGTCGAGATAATCTTTAGGAAGACCAGGGAGATTACATTTTTCAACATAACGTTTTATTGTACGGAGTTCAGAATCAAAGCGTTCTGCAATTTCTTGAGCTGCTCTTTCTTCATCTCTGAGTCCTGTAAGGGTATCACTAATCTTAATTTGGTTCTTCTCAATATCTTCAAGCGCATTGACTACTGAATTTACTCTACGAGAAAGAATTGAGTAAGGCATTGTTTTAGCTTGAATATTTCCTAGAATTTCATCAACATCTGAGTCAAGAGATTCTAAATGTTCTTGATAACCTCTAACATATCCTTTTTCGTTTCCAGAAAGGATATAGGCTTGTGTAACATGGTCAATTTCAAGGAGAAGATTTTTATTATTTGCTCTGATATGTTCAATATATTCTTTGAGAACTGATGAACGTTTTTCAACATTTCGACGTGCGCTATATTCTCTTTCAAAAATAGCATAAAGTTCTTCAACTTTTTCTTGAATTAAACCAAGTTCAGCTTCTACTCGATCTAGTTCAAATTGTTCTAATAATGAACTACTTTCAACGAGATGATCATGTAAATCATCCATTCTTTCTTTAATGTTGACATTATCGGGAAGAATGTATTCTTCTGCAACGAATTTATCACTCGCTTCTTGCAATTCTTCAAGTCGTTTAGGAACATCTTTTTCAATTGTTTTAATAAATGATGGAATTTGCTCTGTAATTGCACGTAAAGCAATCGTATGTTCTTCAGCAGTCTCCAAAACTTCAGCCGCTTCAATCGGATCTCCTGTTGAGTTTAGCGTTACAAACTGAGAAAATTCTGTTTCGATATTGGCTAAATGTTTTTCAAGTTCAGTAATAACTGTTCCATACAAATCTGCATTGTCAGCAATATCGCTACGTAAGTTATCATATAAATCAAGGGACTCTTGAATTTTATTTGAATTACGCTTTTCTTGTTCAACAAGTTGAGCAACACCTTGACGAATTCCTTCGACATCACCTTCCATTAATTCAATTTGGGCCTCACTATCCGCTACAGATTCACGAGCACGGAAAAAATGGAATGAATCGTTTAATTGTTCAGCTTCAAAAATATGTTCTTCCAAATCAGCAAAAGAATTTGATGATAAGTCAAGCCATTTTTGGTTCCATTCACGGAAAATCGTTTGCGATTGTCCGACGAGATGCATTTTTTTAACAGAATCAATTTCTTCTTGAACAGGCAAATCGAAAAGCGATTCCTTTCGCTCTTCTAAGGCTAGTATACGGTCTTCTGTTTTCTTTCGCATTAATATTGCAAAAGCATAAAAGGCAACGAGAATAACTAATAAGACAACAATGAGGATAATGACAGTACTTGACATGCTTTACTCCATAAAATGATTTAATTACTTAAAAATAGTTTAATTACTTAGGTTAGATAGATTTTAAATAGATAGAAAATCTCAAATATAATTATAGCATAATGCGTCAAAGAAATACACTATTTTCTTAGTTTTCTAACCGAAAAGCCCTTTTTTATTTTCAAAATAAAAAAAGCAACCTCTAGAGGCTGCTTTTTAATTAAATTAAAGTCCTGCTTTTGCTGCTTCAACTTCTGCTGCGAAGTCTGTTTCAGCTTTTTCAATTCCTTCACCAACTTCAAAACGTGTGAATGCAATTGCTTTAGCTCCTTTTGATTCAAGGAAAGCTTCGACTGTTTTGCTGTCATCCATGATGTAAAGTTGTGCAAGAAGAGCAAATTGTTGGTCAACTTTTGTATTGTCAACGATGAATTTAGCCATTTTACCTGGAAGAATTTTGTCCCAGATTTTTTCTGGTTTTCCTTCAGCTTTGAGTTCTTCTTCAAATGAAGCTTTCGCTGCTGCAAGAACTTCTTCTGTTAATTGGCTCTTAGAACCAAATTCATGGTGTGGAAGTTCTGGTTTGTTAACAAGTACACGGCTAGCGTTGTCTTCATCAATTTTGTGGTTCATTTGTGCTAATTCAGCTTTTACAAATTCTGAATCAAGTTCATCAGCTGAAAGAACAGTAGGGTTCATTGCAGCGATATGCATTGATAGTTGTTTAGCAAGTGTTTCATCTGCACCTTCAACGACAGAAACAACCCCAATTTTACCACCGTTATGTTGGTAAGCTCCAAAGTGTTGAGCATCAGTTTTTTCAATTACTGCAAAACGACGGAAAGTAATTTTTTCTCCGATCGTAGCAGTCGCTTGAACAAGTTCTGCTTCAAGAGTAATACCTGAAGCTGTTTCAAGTGCAAATGCTTCTTCGTTAGTTGCTGGTTTTTTAGACGCAATAAGTTCTGCTGTTTCTTTAACCAAGGCAACAAATTGATCATTTTTAGCTACGAAGTCTGTTTCTGAGTTCAATTCAACAATCGCTGCAACATTTCCGTTTACGGCAATTCCTGTAAGTCCTTCAGCGGCTACACGATCAGCTTTTTTAGCTGCTTTCGCAATCCCTTTTTCACGAAGAAGTTCTGCTGCTGCTTCCATATTTCCGTCAGTTTCAACAAGAGCGCGTTTAGCGTCCATGATTCCTGCACCAGTTTTTTCACGTAATTCTTTTACTTGAGCTGCTGTTACTGCCATTTTGTAAATCTCCTATGTGTTTTTTTCTGTCAGTATTGACAGTAGTTTTATTTAAAAAAAACAGGCGAGGCGTAAGGCCTCGCCTGTTGTAGTTACTTAATTAGTATAAGTTGAAGTTAAAATTATTTACCTTCAACGATTTCAGCAAGTTCTTCAAGTGATTCTTCTGAAGCTGCTTCTTCTGCTACGAAATCATCCGCTGCATCTTCACCTTGACGTCCTTCAATGATAGCGTCTGCCATTTTAGCTGTAATCAATTTAACAGCACGGATAGCATCATCATTTGCAGGGATAACTACGTCGATTGGTTCTGGATCTGCGTTTGTGTCAACCATTGCTACAACTGGGATTCCCAAAGTTTTAGCTTCTTTAACTGCGATTTGTTCAGCATGTGGGTCAACGATGTACATAACATCTGGAATACGAGGCATATCAGCGATACCACCGATGAATTTTTCAAGGCGTTCGCGTTCTTTGTTAAGAAGAACTACTTCTTTCTTAGGTAAAACTTCGAAAGTTCCTTCTTCTTCCATTTTGTTGATTTCTTTAAGGCGTGCCACACGTGTTTGGATAGTGTTCCAGTTAGTGAGCATACCACCCAACCAACGGTGGTTTACGTAGTATTGACCAGCGCGGAGAGCTTCTTCTTTAACTGCTTCTGCAGCTTGTTTTTTAGTACCAACAAAAAGAACTACTGCACCTTCTTGTGAAGCGTTTTTTACATAGTTGTAAGCATCGTCAACAAGTTTTACAGTTTTTTGAAGGTCGATAACGTGAATACCATTACGTTCTGTGAAGATGTATGGTTTCATTTTTGGGTTCCAACGACGAGTTTGGTGACCGAAGTGAACACCAGCTTCAAGAAGTTGTTTCATTGAAATAACTGACATGTTAATGTCTCCTTTTAAAATAGTTTTTCCTCTTTCATCTGTCATCCGCAGCCGCAATACTTGCGTACACTACGACTTTGTCGAGACGAAATGCGAGATGGTTGCATAGCAACTCTATCATTATACATTGTTTGACCTATTTTTGCAAGTATCTATTCATGCTTCTATTGTTCAGTAAATCTATTTTTCTAACCACTCCTATTATCTGACAAATTTAATTGTTAATTTAGGCGCTATAATCACTAAAAGAGTAAGTTTTTAAATTTTTTTCTAAGAAAAAATTAATATTTTTGCTGAAACCGCTTTTTTTGTGATAAAATAATTATAGTAAATAAATTAGTTTGTGAGGAGAGAAATATGAAAGAAAAAATCCTTTTAGGCGGCTATACAAAACGTGTATCTAAAGGCGTATATAGTGTTCTTTTGGACACTAAAGCTGCTGAATTATCATCATTAAATGAAGTCTCTGCGGTTCAAAACCCTACTTATATCACTCTCGATGAAAAGGGACACCTCTATACTTGTGCAGCAGATAGTAATGGTGGAGGAATCGCCGCCTTTGATTTTGATGGCGAAACTGCTACTCATCTCGGAAATGTCACAACCACGGGAGCTCCACTCTGCTATGTTGCCGTGGACGAAGCGCGACAATTAGTTTACGGAGCGAACTATCATCTTGGAGAAGTTCGTGTTTATAAGATTCAAGCTAATGGCTCACTCAGATTAACGGATACAGTAAAACATACCGGTTCTGGACCACGTCCTGAACAAGCTAGCTCACACGTTCATTATTCTGATTTGACTCCTGACGGACGACTTGTCACCTGTGATTTGGGAACAGATGAAGTCACTGTTTATGATGTCATTGGTGAAGGTAAACTCAATATTGCTACAATTTATCGGGCAGAAAAAGGAATGGGTGCTCGTCATATTACTTTCCATCCAAATGGTAAAATCGCTTATTTGGTTGGAGAGTTAAATTCAACAATTGAAGTTTTAAGTTACAATGAAGAAAAAGGACGCTTTGCTCGTCTTCAAACAATTAGCACCCTACCTGAAGATTATCATGGAGCAAATGGTGTTGCTGCCATCCGTATTTCATCTGACGGTAAATTCCTCTATACTTCTAATCGTGGACATGATTCTTTGACAACTTACAAAGTAAGTCCTCTTGGTACAAAACTTGAAACTATTGGCTGGACAAATACTGAAGGTCATATCCCTCGCGATTTTAATTTCAACAAAACTGAAGATTATATCATTGTCGCTCATCAAGAATCTGATAATTTATCTCTTTTCTTGCGAGATAAAAAAACCGGTACTTTAACTTTGGAACAAAAAGATTTTTACGCTCCTGAAATCACTTGTGTTTTACCACTATAAAAATTTATTTTTTCACAAAGTTTGACTGATAAACTAAAAAAGATTGCTAATTTCTCTCAAAGAATTAGCAATCTTTTTTTCTTCAGTAAAGCTTGTTATAAACCGTTTTCTAAACTTTTGATGAGTGTTTTTGTAAAAACCATCACAATATCGCTTGACATCTATAAAAAACTTTGTTAAACTATTCACGTAAAAGAAAGTGAATGAAATCACAAAGGAGAACCTACAAATATGGCAACTAAAAAAGCCGCTCCAGCTGCAAAGAAAGTTTTAAGCGCTGAAGAAAAAGCCGCAAAATTCCAAGAAGCTGTTGCTTATACTGACAAATTAGTCAAAAAAGCACAAGCTGCTGTTCTTAAATTTGAAGGATATACACAAACTCAAGTCGATACTATTGTCGCTGCAATGGCTCTTGCAGCAAGCAAACATTCTCTAGAACTCGCTCATGAAGCCGTTAACGAAACTGGTCGTGGTGTTGTCGAAGACAAAGATACCAAAAACCACTTTGCTTCTGAATCTGTTTATAACGCAATTAAAAATGACAAAACTGTTGGTGTCATTTCTGAAAACAAGGTTGCTGGATCTGTTGAAATCGCAAGCCCTCTCGGTGTACTTGCTGGTATCGTTCCAACAACTAATCCAACATCAACAGCAATCTTTAAATCTTTATTGACTGCAAAAACACGTAATGCTATTGTTTTCGCTTTCCACCCTCAAGCTCAAAAATGTTCAAGCCATGCAGCAAAAATTGTTTACGATGCTGCAATTGAAGCTGGTGCACCGGAAGACTTTATTCAATGGATTGAAGTACCAAGCCTTGACATGACTACCGCCTTGATTCAAAACCGTGGACTTGCAACAATCCTTGCAACTGGTGGCCCAGGAATGGTAAACGCCGCACTCAAATCTGGTAACCCTTCACTTGGTGTTGGAGCTGGTAATGGTGCTGTTTATGTTGATGCTACTGCAAATATTGAACGTGCCGTTGAAGACCTTTTGCTTTCAAAACGTTTTGATAATGGGATGATTTGTGCCACTGAAAATTCAGCTGTTATTGATGCTTCAGTTTATGATGAATTTATTGCTAAAATGCAAGAACAAGGCGCTTATATGGTTCCTAAAAAAGACTACAAAGCTATTGAAAGTTTCGTTTTTGTTGAACGTGCTGGTGAAGGTTTTGGAGTAACTGGTCCTGTTGCCGGTCGTTCTGGTCAATGGATTGCTGAACAAGCTGGTGTCAAAGTTCCTAAAGATAAAGATGTCCTTCTTTTTGAACTTGATAAGAAAAATATTGGTGAAGCACTTTCTTCTGAAAAACTTTCTCCTTTGCTTTCAATCTACAAAGCTGAAACACGTGAAGAAGGAATTGAGATTGTACGTAGCTTACTTGCTTATCAAGGTGCTGGACATAATGCTGCAATTCAAATCGGTGCAATGGATGATCCATTCGTTAAAGAATATGGCGAAAAAGTTGAAGCTTCTCGTATCCTCGTTAACCAACCAGATTCTATTGGTGGGGTCGGAGATATCTATACTGATGCAATGCGTCCATCACTTACACTTGGAACTGGTTCATGGGGGAAAAATTCACTTTCACACAATTTGAGTACATACGATCTATTGAATGTTAAAACAGTGGCTAAACGTCGTAATCGCCCACAATGGGTTCGTTTGCCAAAAGAAATTTACTACGAAAAAAATGCAATTTCTTACTTACAAGAATTGCCACACGTTCACAAAGCTTTCATCGTTGCTGACCCTGGTATGGTTAAATTTGGTTTCGTTGATAAAGTTTTGGAACAACTTGCTATCCGCCCAACTCAAGTTGAAACAAGCATTTATGGCTCTGTTCAACCTGACCCAACTTTGAGCGAAGCAATTGCAATCGCTCGTCAAATGAAACAATTTGAACCTGACACTGTCATCTGTCTTGGTGGTGGTTCTGCTCTCGATGCTGGTAAGATTGGTCGTTTGATTTATGAATATGATGCTCGTGGTGAAGCTGACCTTTCTGATGATGCAAGTTTGAAAGAACTTTTCCAAGAATTAGCTCAAAAATTTGTCGATATTCGTAAACGTATTATTAAATTCTACCATCCACATAAAGCACAAATGGTTGCAATTCCTACTACTTCTGGTACTGGTTCTGAAGTGACTCCATTTGCAGTTATCACTGATGATGAAACTCATGTTAAGTACCCACTTGCTGACTACCAATTAACACCACAAGTTGCCATTGTTGACCCTGAGTTTGTTATGACTGTACCAAAACGTACTGTTTCTTGGTCTGGTATTGATGCGATGTCACACGCGCTTGAATCTTACGTTTCTGTTATGTCTTCTGACTATACAAAACCAATTTCACTTCAAGCGATCAAACTTATCTTTGAAAACTTGACTGAGTCTTATCATTATGACCCAGCGCATCCAACTAAAGAAGGACAAAAAGCCCGCGAAAATATGCACAATGCTGCAACACTCGCTGGTATGGCCTTCGCTAATGCTTTCCTTGGAATTAACCACTCACTTGCTCATAAAATTGGTGGTGAATTTGGACTTCCTCATGGTCTTGCCATTGCCATCGCTATGCCACATGTCATTAAATTTAACGCTGTAACAGGAAACGTTAAACGTACCCCTTACCCACGTTATGAAACATATCGTGCTCAAGAGGACTACGCTGAAATTTCACGCTTCATGGGATTTGCTGGTAAAGATGATTCAGATGAAAAAGCTGTGCAAGCTCTGGTTGCTGAACTTAAGAAACTGACTGATAGCATTGATATTAATATCACCCTTTCAGGAAATGGTGTCGATAAAGCTCACCTTGAACGTGAACTTGATAAATTGGCTGACCTTGTTTATGATGATCAATGTACTCCTGCTAATCCTCGTCAACCACGTATTGAAGAGATTAAACAACTCTTGTTAGACCAATACTAATAATCTATTGATGAAAGTAATTAAAACGCCCATATAAATTTATCTGGGCGCTTTTTTAATAGAATATAAATTAATGTCAAAGGATTATAATTTTTCAATTTCTTCAAAAAGAGCTTTTGCTTCTACTGAGTAACCGTAATCTCCCAAGGTTTGCGCGTGTTCTTTCATTTCTTCAATCGCTCCGTTTTGTTTTTGCAATACTTTATAATGAGCTTCATGATATTTTAAAATAATTTTTTCATAGAAAAAATTGATACTTATTCCTATTTCATTTAAGTGATTGATATATTTAAAAGCTTGCATCAAATTTTCTCGACGTAACCAAGTATCAATAAGATTTAAAAATGTTCTTATTACGATCTGCTGATTGAGATGAATTGAGTGATAATAATTTGCTTTTCCTAAAATTTGCATTCCATAATACTCTAAAGCATTATCATCAAAATGTCGAAGACAATTCCCAAAAATCCATAGTTCATAGCGTCCCCATTCGCTGATAGATTCAAGGTAGTTCATCAAAAAGTCAGTATCTTCCTTAAAAACAGTAGAACCTTTTGCCATTGCTAAGTTGATTTTAACCACTATTTTATTAATCTGATAAAATTTATTATCAGGTTTCTGTTGGCATTTTTCTTCCCAAAAATTTTGAATTTCCTTTATTACTTTGATATTTTTTTGCGCATAAGCCACAGCCAACTCGTGACGGTAGTTGTATTCATCTGATTGTTCATATTCGTTATAAAGGTTTTGAAATTCATCTAAATAGACATTTGAGTTTTCTAAAACGGTAAATAGTTTACCCACCGTAATCTCTGTTTCTCCTTTTTCAAATTTTGCGAGCTGAGATTCTGAAAAATCGCCACCAGTCATTTCTTTTAATTTCAGATGCTTCGTTTCTCTGATAAAAGCAATTATTATTCCGGTTTTTAAATTTTTTTCCATTTCATTTTCCCTTTGTCATATATTCCAAATTTATTAAATTATTTGAAATTATTATACAACTTTGCTTTTAGCTTGTAAACTAGATAAAAAAACTACTGACAGCTTTTCTGTCAGTAGTTTTTTATTTTTCTAAAATAAATATTTTTTCTAGCTAAAAGATAAATTAGGAGAATAAGTAAGGAAATCAGACCAAATATTAAATAAATAAATTCTACAGTTAAATTTTGGGCAATTAGACCGCTTGATAAATCAGCAAAAATATAAAACAGAGATAAAAATGTATCATATATTGACCAGAAAACTACTCGATTATTTTTTATTAGTTTATTAAATTCCCCAATGAAAAAGTTATTATAGCCACCATTTATTAATCTAAAAATAGAAAATAAAACAATAGTAGTAAATACCGATTTTGTAAAAAATAAAAGAATTGATATTAATGGTAATAGCATAACTATCGATAATTTTTTCCACTTTATTCGACTCCCAATTGCCATACATACATTAAAAGTAAACAAAACAAGCCCTAAATACTTAAGTAGAAAATAATGATATTTCAATAAAATACTACTCCAACTATTGACAGACATGATGAGTGTTGTGACAGTTATTCCTAATAAAATGAATAAGTTTAGCTTAGACGATACTTTTAATCCCTTTCGTAATGTCCTTATATTAATAGTTATTTTTTCTTCTTGTTTTTCTTCTCTTTTTTCTAATTTTATAAAACATAAAAAAATGGTTGAAAAAACAATAAATGCTACTGATATTATGATTGGTAAAAAACGATTGAAATGTAGTATGGCTGGTGTGATAATTGTCATCACTGATATTGCAAGATATTGTATTGAACTGCTGCCTTCAAGATATTTGCGATATGTAACATCATCTGGAAGTTGTTCATAAGAAAAAGTTTGCATTACTCCAGAAGATAGAGCTTCTGATATCCCAAGTATGACCGCTGCTAAGATTGCTAAATAAAATTTTTCAAATAAAAATAGGGTAAAAGCAATAATTGACAAAATATTATTAAGTAATAATACTTTTTTTCTATTTTTTTGTTCAGCATAAATACCTAGCGGTAGATTTAAAATCACTCCTATTATTTGCGTCATTGCACTAATAATCATAATCTCAGAATATCTATAACCCAAAGCATTCATAATTAATATGCTAATAAAAAAATAGGGAAGGAGGGACAAAAAGAGTTTAAATAGAAAAAGTTGTTTATATTTGATTATGATTTTCATAGCTGACAAGTTTTATCTTTCGTAAAGTTAGGATTTAATGTTCTTTGTAATTTGGGATAGCATCCCCCCTCGCAAATTCTTAACATTGAGCACTTTAAACAATCTTTATTTTCTGTTTTAAATTCTCTAACTTCTGTATAATTTGAATCGTTTTTCCATATTTCAGCCAATGTTTGATGAAAAGCATTGGAAGTATGCTTTTCACCTAAAAATGCAATACAAGGTAAGACATCCCCGTTAGATAAAATCTCCATTTTCGTATGCTTCGCTCTACAACCAAAATACATATTTTCAAATTCCGATAGATTTTTTCCCTCCTCAATTAACTCTGGAAAAGCCGTAAAATAAAAACATCCTTCAACTGAAAAATTGAAATTATCTATTTTATTATCTAGTAGATATCTTCTAACTTTTTCTTCTAATTTTCTCAGGTCTGATATATTGTATATTTTTGTTATTTTTGTAAAACCAGTCACTTCGGAGTAGTCCGCAATAGAAAAACGGTCAATTTCGTTTTTAATCGCAAACTTCAAGAGCTCCATAATATCCTCTTCACTTTGATTAGAATAAACCGTATTTAATCTGACTTTCTTTTTTCTTTCATGAAAAAGCTTTATTAATTCTATTCCTCTTTTTGCCCTTGTACCCATGAGTTCAAAATTTTTAAAATCATCTATTGATTCAAGAGATATAACTGGGGTAATATAATCAGATTGGCAAATAATATCTATTGTTGATTTTTTTATCTCTTGACCATTTGTTGTTATTGTTGTCACTACTTTCAATGAATCAATAATTTTTAAAAGATTATCTATGTCTTTATATTTCGTTGGCTCCCCACCTAATATAGAAAATGATAAAATTCCATTTTCTTTTGCTTGACTTAAAATATTTTTCCAATCATCTGCAAGATGAACATTTTCGTCTTCTCTGTTTGCAAGAAAGCAAAAGCCACAATGAAGATTGCAATACATACTAGGATAAATCACTAACTCTAGCGGAAAACTCATTTGATTTAATTTTTTCAGCTCTTTAATCTTACTTTGTATTTTATTAATAATTGAGAAAGAAGATACCTCTTTTTCTTCTATCTCTCCTTTTTTATAAATTTTTTCTCGTAAAATTTTTGTTAGAGAATCAGCATTAAAATATTTTATGTATTCGTTAAATGCTTTTTCTTTTCCCATTTCTTTTACTAAAGATAAAAAAATAGACTCACTTTCTGACAATTCTAATCTGCTAAAATTATTTTTATTTATTAAAATTCCGCCGTTTTTCTCAACTCTAAATAATAATTCATCTGATAAAACGTACATATTAACATCCTTTCTAAATATTACTCAAAAAAAGGCGACTAAACGTCGCCAATTCTGCTATCAAATTTTATTTGCTAGCAGCCCATCCATCTCCCTTAGCCATTGAACTATTTTCCAATACATTTTTAAGCATTGCCAAAAGCTCTGGTTTGGTTGATTGTTCTTTAAGTTCTTTTTGCATAATAAATCTCCTTTTAATATAGACAGATACCAATTTTGATTCAATTGGTATCTGTTATTTTATCAAAATTATTGATAGTATAAATTTTATTTGGAATATATGCCAAAACTCTATTAATTGTTAAGTTCATGAGAAAACCCACGTTGTTACTATATTGGCTCTCTTTTTTTCTTCTTTATTTTTATTACTCTATCTCCAGTTTTTACTTTCAAAACCCCAATTCTAAACTTTTTATAAAAAAATTTATTTTATTTATCTTTTGTCATATATTCCAAAAATATCCGATGAAAAAACTACTGACAGAAAAGCTGTCAGTAGTTTTTATTTTTCTAAATAATCTAAAGCGTCCTGAATAGTTTTGACGGGAACGATTTTCATCTTCGTTTTTAGTTTTTTAGCGGCGGCTTTGGCTCCAAGGTAATTGTTGCTACTTTCCTTTTTGGTGCCTGAATCAGGCACTAAGAAGACTTTTGCCCCTTCTTTACTCGCTGTGGCTACTTTTTTATCAACACCGCCGATTTGACCAATGCTTCCGTCGTGTTCAATCGTCCCAGTTCCAGCAATTTCGCAACCGTTTCGCAAATCTTTTCCTGTCAACTGACTGTAAATTTCTAGTGTAAACATCATCCCCGCAGAGGGACCACCGATTGAACCCGCGTTGACAGTAACTTTCGGAGTCGTCACGACTTCAGTATGGTCAACTAGGCTAATCCCAATTCCTGTTTTACCATTAGCAATTTTGATGTATTTGCCAGTTGACTTGTGCTTTGTGCCGTCAATTCTCGTGTATTCAATCGTTACTGAATCACCGACTTTTTGTTTGGAAACATAAGCAATCATGTCGGCACTTGATGTAAACTGTTGACCATTGACTGCTGTAATCGTATCTGCAAGTTCTAGCTTATTTTTAAAGGTCGAATTTTTGGCAATATCAAGGACATAAACGCCTTCATATTTAAGTTCATAAGGTTTATTAGCTAATTTAAAAGCTTGATAAATCGCTGTATTCTGTGCCGTTTCCATGTAAAACTGGTTGACACGGTTGAACTGTGCGTCGTTAAGTCCACCAGTCATTTCTTGCTCACTGTAAATGCTTGTAAAACTATTAAAATGGCTGTAAATCATTGTAGCAAGATTTGCTCGTGCAATTTGGACAGTCGTCAGGAAAAAATCACCTTTATGTTCATCTTTTTTGCCTTCAACTTTGACCATTTTCCCTAAAGGCTCGGTTGTTCCGGGCATTTCCACATAGTAACTCGTTGGATAAAATAAAGCTAAAAGGGCAACAACAATTAGACCAATCGAGATTCCCCATTTTAATTTGGGATTAATTTTTTTATTTTTTTTCATCTAATTTCCTTAATTCACGACTCACATTTTCTGGAACCCAAGCACTGACATCTTGACCAAAGGCATGTAATTCTCGCATCCGTGTTGAATTTAATGGTTCAAGTTCTGGTTTTGCTAAGAAAAAGATGGTTTCAATGCCTGTCATCTCCATATTAAAATAGAACATATTTTTTTCATATTCTAAATCTTGGCTATTACGCAAAGAACGAACCAGAGCTGTCACGCCAAGTTTTTTAGCAATATTCACTGTCAAATCACGTTCATGTTTGATGACTTTGACTTTATGAGTTACTGACAGACTTGTCAGTGCTTCTTCTAGCATTTCCAATCGTTTATCAGTTGGAAAAAGTGGATTTTTTTGGTCATTTTTAAAAATTCCAACATAAAGTTGATCAAAATGTTGACTGGCACGTTTGATAACGTCTAAATGACCATTTGTCAGTGGGTCAAAAGTTCCTGTAAAGAGTCCAATTTTTTCTGTCATTACTTTTTTCTTTCTTAATTTACTGACAGAATTTCTGTCAGTAAAAGTCAAAATTCATAAATTGAAATTTTAGAAATTCCGTAAGTTTTTTGTCTGGTCAGCTCTAATTTTCCAATTTGGTCAGGGAGTTCAACTTCCTTGTCTGTTTCACAGACGACAATTATATTTTCTGTCAGTCGTTTTTTCTCTTGCAAAAGTTCTAAGTTTTCAACAATTTGTTCTTTAGCATAAGGTGGGTCTAAGAGGACTAAATCAAAAGTCTCTGACAAGTTTGATAAGACTCGTTCTGCTGACATTTTTAATAATTGAAATTTTTCAGGCTCTTTGGTCATCTTGATATTTTCCAAAATGACTTGTTGAGCTGCTCTGTCTTTTTCGACAAGAATGGCGTGATCCATTCCTCTTGAAATAGCTTCAATTGCCAAACTACCTGAGCCTGCAAATAAATCAAGAACACGTCCCCCTTCAAAATAAGGGCCAATCATATTAAAAATGGCTCCTTTAACTTTATCGGTGGTTGGTCTTGTTGTTTTTCCTGCCAATGTTTTTAGCGGTCTTCCGCCATAATTTCCTGAAACTACTCTCATGAAAATAATTATATCACAAAATTTCAAATGGAGAGCCGAATCTCCCTGTAAGCCTTGGTTTAAAGGTTCTGTCAGTAAAAATTTTCTTATTATTTTACTGACAAAAAAATAAGTTTCTCAAATCAGAATTTCATTCTAACTTTTGAAACTTATTTTTACCTATATTTAACTCATGAATGACTTTCATGCATCCGAATTGCTCGTAGTGAGGGCAGCACACCTAATACAATAATGAAAAACATGAAGATGGTCATTCCAATATTTCCATAAAGACTTGAGAGAGACACAAGGATTCCTGACAAGACCGAAGCGATAGGCTGAGTCACTGAAAAAGCTCCTGTATAAGTTCCCACTTGGTCTCCATCCATTAAATCGGCTCGCAGAGCCTGTGAAAATGGAACCAAAATCATTTCACCGATTGTTGCTACCAATGCTGCAATCAGTTCCCAAGTTAAATCACGACCAAGAAATGCAATCATGAAGCCCAAACCTTGCAAAATAATTCCAATGGATATTCCACTACTTCGTGACCAGTTTTTGGTTAGTTTGTTGACTCTCCCCATAAATAATACGATGACTAAGGTATTGACCATTAGGAAAATTGTCAGCATCCGTTGTCCATAAACTTCAATTCCAAAAATCCTTGCTGTTCTAAAACTATCACTCAAATGGACTGGAAGATAATAATCAATTTGATTAAAAATCATCGCAATAAAGACCGAAGCAAATAAATAATACATGAAAATACGGTCTTTAGCAACTGTGAAATAGGCTTTAATAATGTTTGATTCTTGCTTATGCTGCTGAGTATCTGGATTGAAGGATTCATCAATCCAAAAAATTACAACCAAACAACTAACGATTTCTTCAATTGTGATAGCTAAAAGTAACCAAACCAAATAATCTCGGAAAAACCAGCCTGAAAGTCCTGAACCAATCATGATTGCAAAGTTGATAATCCAATATTGAATACTATAAACGACTCGCCGATTTTCACTTGTTGTCAAATCTACAATCATCGCTTGACTTGCGGTGTTAAAAAAGCCAAAACCAAAATTAATAATAAGAAATCCTAAAAAAGTGACCCAAGGATTGAAGTAAAAAGATGAGTTTGCAAATGTTGCTAAAGCTCCACCAAAACCAGTAATGGCAGTTGAGAAAATCATCACAGGTCTTCGTCCCTGAACGTCGGACAAATGACCAGCATAAAGCCCAACCAAGAAAACCATGACTGAACTAATGACTAAAAGTAATCCCGTGATTCCCGCTCCCATATATTTATTGTAGTAAATTGTCATTGAGCCACCCACTGTACTAAAGCAAAGCGTCCCAAAAAAATTCATAATTAAACGAATTTTAAGTGTTGGATGTAATCCAAAAAAATCTTTCATTTTATTTCTTTCTGTTTTTTTCAATAAAAAATCTATCTTGACTCCTTTTCAAGATAAATTCCTGTTTTTTGAGGTCATTTTTTAATTAATTTTTGTTTTCTGGTGTCTATTTACAGCAATAAGCACTAAAATAATCGCTAGAACTTCAGTTAATGCTAAGACTAAAGAAACTCCTGTTGCTTTAATCATTGGTGAAATCGAAACAAGTAAACCGGCAAGAATGGAGGCAATCGGCATCTTAATTGCGGCAACGCCATTGTAAGAACCAATTTTTTCTGGATTCATCAAATCTGCACCTAAAGTTTGAACACTTGGTGTATAAACAATTTCACCTAAAGTATAAACAATACCGGCAATGAAAATAGGCGTAAACGTCGTTGTCAAAAATGAAAAAATCATCCCAATTGCCATAAATAAACTTCCCCAAATAAATCCTTTTTGGTGTGACCAGTCTTTGGTCAATCGATTTAGGGTGGTCATTAATAGGACCACTAATACACAAGCTAAAATCAAATAAATCGTAAGCATCCGTTGTCCATAGATTTCAAAACCAAAAAAAGTGATTGTTTTAAAACTATTTGATAAATGAACAGGCAAAAAATTATCAAATTGCATGATAATAAAAGTGGTCGCAATATTAGCACCCATAAAAATCATGTAAGTTTTGTCTTGTAGCACTGTCTTATAGGCCTGAAAAATATTTTCTGCTTCTTCTTTGGCCTTTACAATCGGTCTAAAAGTCTCAGTCATTACAAAAGTGGTTAAGAAAAATGAGACTAAGACAGTTAAAAGTAATATCACTAAAAGTGCTTCAAATGCTGGTCTAAAAAGCCAAGCACCTAATGCTGCTCCTAAAATAACTGACAAGTTTTGCGCCCAATAATCCAACATAAAAACAACTTTACGATTTTCAGCATTTGATGCAGCAATAATCATGGCATTTCCTGCAGTAATCACAAGATTATAACCAAAACTAATCAGCAAAAAAGCAATAAAAGTCGACCAAGGATTCACGTGACCTGGTAAGTTTGAGGCAATGGCTAAAAGAGCTCCCAAAAGTTGAATCACTGTCCCAAAAACCATCACTGGTTTTCGACCATTTCGGTCAGCAAAAAAACCTGCAAGAATTCCTGCGACAAAAGTGGCTACTGCAGATAAGGCAAGCAAAATCCCTGTAATTGCACTTCCCAAATGTTGATTATAATAAATGGTCATTGAAGAAAAAACGGTGCCATATGAAAAGGCACCTAAAAAAACAATTCCTAAACGGAGTTGCAAATTTTTGTCTAAATTCCAAAACTCTTTCATATTATTCCTTAAATTTTCCGATTTTTTTAATTTATCTATAATTGTAGCACAAATAATAAACAAAAACTAGGTGGATTTTTAAAAGTTGTTAATAAAATACAGAGATTGAAAACATAACTTATGAAAATATACAAAAAATCACTGACAGAAATCTTGTCAGTGATTTTTATGACACTTTTAATCAAAGATTAAAGGCGGTCATTCAATTCTTTGCTGAGTTCTTCAAATCCTGGTTTACCAAGAAGAGCGAACATATTTTTCTTGTAAGCTTCAACACCTGGTTGGTTGAATGGGTTAATTCCGTTCAAGTAACCAGAAACACCGATAGCAAGTTCAAAGAAGTAAATTGCATATCCAAGTGTGAATTCGTCTTGTTCAGGCAATGTCACGATCATGTTTGGAACATTTCCGTCAGTGTGAGCAAGAAGCACGCCGTCAGCTGCTTTTTTGTTAACGAAGTCAACATCTTTACCTTGCAAGTATCCAAGTCCATCAAGGTCAGCGTCAAGTTCTGGAATGTTGATGTTTTTACGTGGTTTTTCAATACGGATTGCTGTTTCAAAAACAGTACGTGTTCCTTCTTGAATCCATTGTCCTAATGAGTGAAGGTCTGTTGAGAAGTTAGCTGAAGTTGGGTAAATTCCTTTTTGGTCTTTCCCTTCTGATTCACCAGCCAATTGTTTCCACCATTCTGAGAAATATTGAAGGCTTGGTTCGTAATTGATCAAGATTTCTGAGAATTTACCTTTACGGTAAAGGATATTGCGAAGTGCAGCATAGGCGTAAGCATCATTTTCATGAACATTTGTAGAAGTGTATTCTTTACGCGCAGCGTTAGCACCTTCCATCAAAGCTGTGATATCAGCACCTGAAGCTGCAATTGGCAAAAGTCCAACAGCTGTCAATACTGAGAAGCGTCCACCAACTGAATCTGGAACAACAAAAGTTTCCCAGTTGTTTGCGTCAGCATTAACTTTTACAGCACCTTTTTCTTTATCAGTTGTTGCGTAAATACGTTTGTTTGCTTCTTCACGACCGTATTTTTTAACTAACATTTCTTCGAAGACACGGAAAGCAATCGCTGGTTCTGTTGTTGTACCTGATTTAGAGATTACATTTACAGAGAAATCTTTGTCAGCAACGTAATCTACAAGGTCAGCCAAGTATGATGAAGAAATTGAGTTACCAGCATAAAGAATACGTGGTGCTTTACGTTCTTCGGCAGTTTGCAAGTTAACAAAGCTGTTGCTCAAAAAGTCAATTGCTGCACGTGCACCGAGGTATGAACCACCGATACCGATAACAATAAGAACTTCTGAATCAGATTGAATTTTTTTAGCTGCTTTTTGAATACGAGCAAATTCTTCTTTGTCGTAATCTTCAGGAAGGTCAAGCCATCCGATATAATCGCTCCCAGCACCTTTTCCTTCGTGGAGCAATTTAGCTGCCCCGTCGATTTGCCATTGGATTTCGTCTAATTCATTTTCAGCTACAAATGGAGTGAGTTTTGAATAGTCAAATTTAATATGAGCCATTTTAATTCCTTTCAATTTCTCGCTTTTTACGAGAATTTAGCTATTGAAGAACGACAACTTTTGCATTGTTTTATCTTCGAATTTTCTAGTTCATTTTATCACTTTTTCGGCTTTTTAACAATACTAAAGGTTATGTAAGCGCTTATTTGTTTAGCTTTCTATCTGTGAAACTTTTCCAGCTTTGGGACAGCTTTTTTTATAAAAATTTAGTTTAAGATTTCAATGAATATTTATTGTTATTAAAAGATTTACTGATAAGCTAACTCCTAACACTTTTAAGGGTGTCAAATCTCTTTGACGACTGACAAATCAGTCTTTCATGTAAATTTTTGCTAAAATATTAATGATGAAATATACATTTGAAATTGACCTTGACCGTTATAAAAATCTAGCCCAACAAAAACAAAAGACACATAAGAAATTTTTAGCTGGACTTGCCAAAAAACCACCAAAGCAATTAGATAAAATCGTTAAAGAAGTTCATGAAGAGGTTTTTTTAGAAATTGATTGCACCAAATGTGCTAATTGTTGCAAAACCTTAGGCCCTCTTTGGACAGAGGCCGATATTGAACGCGTCGCCAAACATTTAAAAATGAAAGTGAGTGACTTTGAAGCCGCATATCTCCGAACTGACGAAGATGGTGACAAAGTTTTTCAAACCATGCCTTGTCAGTTTCTTGGTTCTGACAATCTCTGTAGCATTTACGAAGTTCGTCCTAAAGCTTGTCGCGAATTTCCCCATACTGACCGTAAAAAGATTTATCAAATCAATAATTTAACGATAAAAAATACACTTTACTGTCCAGCAGCTTATGAATTTGTTGAGAAATTATCTTATAGACTCAAATAAAAATTACTGACAGGTCTGTCAGTAATTTTTTTATTATGCCAAAAGTTCTTTCAAAGCTTCTTTTGTATCTGTCAGTGAATGTCCCAAGACTTTTTCAAAATCTTTAGATTCCACATCTAAATCTTTTGCTTCAATATCTTTTTGGAAGCCGAGGAAAAGTTCCGCTACAAAATCTGGAAGTCCAGTTTCAACTAAATGACTGACAAAAGTTTTGTCATCAGCAGCGACTACTTCAAATTCCTTATCAGAAACTGCTTTTAGTGCTTGAGCAAGTTCGGCGTAAGTCAATATTTTTCCTGAAAGCTCCAAAACTTCTGGAAAATCTGCTCCAGCAAGTGCTTTTGCTCCAACTTCTGCATATTCGCGTTTCAAAGCCCAGCCCACTTTACCTGTTGGTGCATTGTAAACAAATTTTCCAGTTGAAAGTGCAGCAGCAATAATTGGCATTTCATTTTCAAAGTACCAATTATTACGTAAAAATGTGTGAGCAATTCCTGATTTTTCAATCGCCTTTTCAGTATAGATGTGGTCAGCAGCTAAGTCACTTGTTGCCCTTTCTGCTTGAGGAAAACTTGTATAAGCAATATAAGAAATTCCAGCACTTTTGGCTGCATCAACAACATTTTGATGCTCAGCTTGACGATTTCCCGGCGCTCCTGAAACAAAAAGCAAACGGTCAATTCCTGTAAATGCTTGTTCTAAAGCAGTTAAATCTGAATAATCTGCCAAACGTACATCGAAACCTGCCGCTTTGAGTGGGGCTGCTTTTTCTTCTGTGCGAGCCAAAACTGCAATATCAGAAATTGGAACCAATTCTTTCAAAAATCCGAGTGCATAAGTACCGTATCCACCTGTCGCACCTGTTACTAAATATTTCATGTTAAATCCTCCATTTATTTATTATTTTTTATATTTTAAAGTAGCTTGCTTTTTTGACTACCTAAGTGTATAATATCATTGTACCATCAATATGTAAAGTAAGCACTTGAAAGTTAGATACACCCCTTTTAGATACTATTGTATAATATCAACGATTTGAGGTAATAAAAAAATGAAAAAAATTTCTGAACTTCCAGATTGTCCTGTTGAAACAGCACTTGTTTTGATGGGCGACCGTTGGAAAATGCTCATTGTCCGTGATTTATTAGAGCGAACCATGCGCTTTGGCGAACTTCAACGTTCAGTTGGACATATTTCACAAAAAGTTTTGACCCAACATTTACGTGCCCTCGAAGAAAGCGGGCTGGTTCATCGTGAAGTCTATGCAGAAGTACCCCCTCGTGTTGAATATTCACTGACAGAACTTGGAAGAACCCTCAAACCAATCCATGATACGATGGCAGCTTGGGGAAATCTTTATAAAAAAGAAATCAGCAAAGCTTAAAGATAAAAATTACTGACAGGAAATTCTGTCAGTAATTTTTGTTTAATTATTTATAAATTTCGTCTTATCCTTAGTGTCTTCTTAGTGTTTTTAACTTTTGTCAGTACAATTATTTGCTCAATCCTATCTGTAAATTTCGTCAGAATTTCTGCTGCCTCAGAATGCTTTAGCGTTGTATTACTACTCTTCTTTTTTCAGAGATATGGTGAACAAACGGTCAGCAAAGAAACTGATTTCTGGATTCCTCGAAAATTTGGTTTAGGTATGAGTATCAATCCTCATACAAATGCAAGTAAAAAAGGGACTACCCTTCTGAATTCCCTTCTTATTCTCGGTGGTATTTTATTAATAATTTTGTAGAAATAAAAAATCCAGTAGCTTTTGAGCTACTGGGTTTTTATATTAGTTTTCTTTCAATTCTGCGATACGAGCTTTCACAGTATCAAATTTTTCTTGATAATCGGCTAATTTATCTTTTTCTTTTTGAACAACTTCTACTTTAGCATTCGCAACAAAACGTTCATTACCCAATTTTTTATTCACTAAATCTAACTCTTTTTGCCATTTAGCAAGTTCTTTTTCAAGTCGAGCAATTTCTTCTTCGATGTTAATCAGACCTTTGAGTGGTAAGAAGAGCTCAGCCCCTGTGATAACAGCAGTCATCGCTTGCTCATCAAGCACGACTTCTTCTGCAATAACAAGCTCTGACGGGTTAGCAAAACGTGTGATATAAGGAGCAACAGAGTTCAAAAATTCAGCTTGTTCAGACTTGATGAAGATTGGCACTTGCTTAGACAATGGAGTATTAACCTCAGCACGAATATTACGAACGGCTGTAATTAATTCGATTAACATCGCCACACCTTCGCTTGCCTTGTCATCATTAAATTCTGGACGTACTTTTGGATATTCGGCAACAACAATTGAACCAGAAGTATTTGGTAATTTTTCAAAGATTTCTTCAGTGAAGAAAGGCATAATTGGGTGTAATAGACGTAAAACTTGATCTAAAACATGGAGCAATACTGCACGTGTAATGTCTTTTTCAGCTTCATCCTCACCAAACATAACTTCTTTTGTTAATTCCAAATACCAGTTTGCAAACTCATCCCAAATGAAATTGTAAAGAATATGACCAGCGACACCAAATTCAAATTTATCCATTTGTTCAGTCACGCGCTCAACAGTATCATTCAAACGTGTTAAAATCCAACGGTCAGTGACATTACCAGCAGTTTTATTTGCAACTTTTGTCAAAGCCGAAGAAACAGCATCAGCGCTGACATCTTCTGCATTCATCAAAATATAACGTGAAACATTCCAAATTTTATTGATGAAATTCCAAGCGGCATCCATTTTATCATAAGAAAAACGTACATCTTGTCCTGGTGCAGAACCATTTGATAGGAACCAACGGAGTGCATCTGTTCCATATTTTTCAATCACATCCATTGGGTCAATTCCGTTACCAAGCGATTTAGACATTTTACGTCCTTCTTCGTCACGAATCAAACCATGAATTAAAGCACGTTTAAATGGTGATTTACCTGTAAATTCCAAACCTTGAAAAATCATACGTGAAACCCAGAAAGGAATAATATCATAACCGGTTACTAAAGTTGATGTTGGATAGTAGCGTTTGAAGTCTTCTGCATTTTCATCCGGCCACCCCATCGTGCTAAAAGGCCACAAAGCTGAACTAAACCAAGTATCAAGTACATCAGCATCTTGTGTCCAACCTTCTCCCTCAGGTGCTTCTTCACCAACATACATTTCACCCGCTTCATTATACCAAGCTGGAATTTGATGCCCCCACCAAAGTTGACGTGAAATAACCCAATCATGAACATTTTCCATCCATTGCAAGTAAGCATCACCAAAACGTGGTGGATAGAAAGCGACCACATCATCCGTTCCATCTTTTTTTCGTTGATGAGCAATTGCATTCTTAGCTAATTCGTCCATTTTGACAAACCATTGTGTTGATAAACGTGGTTCAACAACCACTCCTGTTCGCTCTGAGTGCCCAACTTCATGGCGGACTGGTTTTATATCAACCAACTGCCCCAATTCCTTGAGGTCAGCAACAATTTGTTTGCGGGCTTCAAAACGGTCAAGTCCTTCATATTTTCCACCATTTTCATTGATGGTTCCGTCATTGTTCATCATGTTAATCATTGGCAAATCATGACGCATCGCAACTTCAAAGTCATTAGGATCATGAGCAGGTGTAATTTTTACAACCCCAGTTCCTTTTTCCATATCAGCATGATCGTCTGTCAAAATCGGAATGACACGATTAATGATTGGGAGGATAACATTTTTGCCCACTAAATGTTTATAGCGTTCATCTTTTTCATTGACGATAACAGCTGTATCACCAAGGAAAGTTTCTGGACGTGTTGTGGCGATTTCAACAAACTCATCACTTCCTTCAATTTGGTAAGTGATGTGGTAAAAAGCCCCATCAATTTCTTTGTGAATGACTTCAATGTCTGACAAAGCAGTCATCGCTTTTGGATCCCAGTTGATGAGTTTTTCACCACGGTAAATCCAACCTTTATTGTAAAGTTGAACAAAAACTTTACGAACCGCTTGTGAAAGCCCTTCATCAAGAGTAAAACGTTCACGAGAATAATCCACTGAGATTCCCATTTTACCCCATTGTTCCTTGATTGTTGTGGCATATTCATCTTTCCACTCCCAAACTTTATCAAGGAATTTTTCACGTCCAAGGTCTTGTGGCAAAATACCATCTTCAGCAAGGCGGGCAGCAACTTTTGCTTGAGTGGCAATCCCCGCATGGTCCATTCCTGGCAACCAAAGCGTATCAAAACCTTGCATCCGTTTTTGACGGATGATGATGTCTTGCAAAGTTGTATCCCAAGCATGACCCAAGTGGAGTTTTCCTGTCACATTTGGTGGTGGAATAACGATGCTATAAGGCTCTGCATCGGGATTTCCAGAAGGTTTGAAAACATCAGCTTCAAGCCATTTTTCGTAGCGTCCTGCTTCAACCTCTGTCGGGTTGAATTTTGGGGTTAGTTCGTTTGTCATGTTTTTCTCCTTTGGGTACAAAAAAAGCACCCTGATTTATTCTCCAGGGTGCTTCCGCACGGTACCACCTGATTTTCGTCAATTGACGACACTCATTTTATGCCATAATTTTCTTGAAATGACGCAACCTTCATAAAGTTTGACTGAACACTTTCACCAACCGTGTTCTCTCTATAAGTCTTGCTTTATTACTCCTCGTCAACTTGTTTTTATTTTAGCAGAATTCTTGTTTTTTTACAAGATACTTCTAAATTTTTATTTTTCTTTAATGATTTCTAAAAAATGCTCCAAGCCTTCTTTGGCTTGAATTTGCTGATTACATTGTTCAGAATCTAAGCAAATATAGGTGCCATTTTTAGTATAGGTCCCGTCAGCGCCTCTTTTTGTTGTCGCTAGAAATTGAGTGACAATACTTGTTTTTTGGCAAATGGCACAGATATTTTTCATACTACCAGAGATACTGCCATAGAAACCACGCCCGTCAACGGTCAAAAGATATTTTCGGCCGCTTGAAACTTCATTCCAAGCAAAGTAAGTGACATCACGTAAGTCCCATTGACTTGTCGCTGGAATTTTTAACTTTTTAACTTTTTTGAAAGCTTTTTTCATTTGAGCTTCACTCGGTAAATGAAAAGCTTCGACTAAAGTTTTAAGTTCTGTCAGTAATTTTTCAGCTTGTTCTCTTGATAATTTAGGATTATCAATGGCTGATAAGTATTCTTGGATAGCAACTTTTACTGACAGATTATTTTCACTGACAAGGCTGTCAGCATTTTCAGCGATTTGCAAAATTTCTGTGGCGACTTGGGCGTAAACTGCCTCAACTGTCGATTTATCATTGACAGAGTGATAGACATTGACGAGGTCAAAGGTCAGGTATTTAATTCGATTATATTCATATGGTTTTAACATTTTCTTATTCCTTAAGATGTGAACCCGACTGCTTTGAAGTTATGAAAATTGAGAAAATATGGTTCTGTGCAAGGCACAAGTTCCATTTTGTCCATTTTCATCCACTTCAAGGAAGGTGAACTCAATTTGTTCTTATCCGCAAAGAAATAAGACTTTGCGGTAATCTAAGCGAGAGCTCTTACTCGCACTTGATTACCAACCATCTTCTTAAAATTCATTTGAATCTCCTTTTATCTAATGGTTAGAAGTCACTTCTCTAAAAATAGAAGTCACTCATTAAAATGTTTTTGTTCCAAAATCTGGAACGTCATGGAAATCTTTACCATTTTTGTAGTTTTCAAATTTTCCTTGCAAAAATTGGTATGCGTCTAAACGACTTTCATAACGAATAGCTGCTTCTTTCGCTTCTTTTTTACCGTCTTCTGTGGCAATTTTTTTAGCTGCTTTCATGGCAAGTTCAGAAATTTGAACTTGTTGGTCCACCCATTCTTGAAAATCTTTTAAAAAATTTTGTTCGTAAGTCATTTTTTCTCCTATTAAAATTCAGAGCTGTTGGCTCATCATTATCTTTTGGGTTTGATTAAATCATAGCTTTGCTCAACCATTTTGCAAACTTGCTCATCAGCAACATCTCCACCAAGTAAAACATCGTTCCAATGCGCTTTATTCATGTGAAATGCTGGATTAATATCCACAAAGAAATCTCGCAATTCGATTGCAATTTCTGGCTTCTGCTTGATTGCGATATTGACTCGGCCTTCTCGCTCAGAAATATAAGCAAATGATTTTTTATTCTTTAAATGTCGCATCACTACCGTCGGCTGACCCTTCTCCATTTTGGCAAAGGGAGTATCTGCAAAAGTCGGCCCAAGAGACAAGCAAAAATCAATAAGTTCTTTTTTATTCATCTATTTATTAAGCTCCAATTGATAAGCAAAACGGTCACCTTCAAATTGAACAAGTCCTCGTTTTACAAAGCCTTCACGTTCAAAGACATGTTGCATCAATTTATTGACCGGGTGGGTATCTAGGCGAAAATCAGAGTATCCTTTAGATAACATCAAGGTAAAAATATTTGAAAATAGATATCTTGTCAAAGATTGTCCACGAAATTCGTTAGACAAAGCAATTCGATGAATGGTCACATAATCAAAATTTTGATTTGACCAAGCGCCGTCAGTAATTTGAGTATAAGCTGGTTCTTCACCTGTAATAATTGCACAATAACCGGCTATTTTATCATCAACTAACAAGACATAGGCCTGTTCTTTCGCAAAATCCTCTTCAATATCAAAAACTGCTGGATAAGCATTTTGCCATTGTTCACTCCCAGAATCAGCCAAAAAAGTTCTTGCTTCTTCAATAATTTTCATAATTGAAAGCAAATCTTTCGGGCCTGCTTTTCTCATATAAATCATATAAAACCTCGGATTTTTTCCATTTTATCATAAAAATAATTAATGACAGAACCGTCAGATTTACTGACGGCTCTTTTTATTGACAGTATCATCAACTTTCCTATCAAATCTCTTATCTGTCAGTAAATCTAATTTTTTTAGATGTCACAAAACGCTAGTCTAAAGAAATTTCTGGATTTTCTTTAGTGACTAGGAGTACCTGTGCCGTTCCCCCTAAATACTTTTCACTCAATTCAGCTAATTTTTGAGTTGCAGTATCTAGAACTTCACCGCGTTCAGGGTCAACAGATTCAATAATCAAAAAAGCATTTTTGGTTTGTTCTGTCAGCATCGTTCTTTGACCATCACGCCAATTCCATGAGCGACAAACTGCCCCTTCATCATCAAGATAGCAGATTTCACCAGGCAAAGCATTATCAGCTTCATCATCACCCAAAGCCAAGAAATGTTCGCCACCAACAGCTTTTGTCAAACGTAGATTTCCTGCAAAAGTATCAATATCCTCACCACCAGCAGGTAGCCCATAGTTCAAGCTAATACTATTGTAAATATCAACCAAAGGATTAATCGAACCCACAGCTTTACCTTTATCTACTCGTTTAAGCAGATTTTCAATCGAACTTCTAGCCCCTTTTTTTGTTTTAAATTTTTGATAAGCCTTGCGCCAAACAGAGACTACAGGATTTTCACTAAAAACAGCCGCTTCTAAAAATTGCTCTGCATTTTCATTCGCCTCATCAAGATTTTTTTTGATTTCAGCACTTGATTCCATACTATTATCAATATTTTTAGCTAAAACAATTCCGATTTTTGTCTCAGGAAAAAGTTCCCAAAATTCAGGTTCAACAATAAATTTTTTCATAATTTTTCTTACTTTTCTAATTTTAACTATAAAATTTACTGACGAAAATCTTGTCAGTAAAATACGACTGAATAAGGAGTATTTTATCTGTGGATAAAGAATGAACAGCGGAGCTGGTCATCCTATCATTCGTCAGCGAGTGAATCGAGCATTTTAGTTGTGGATAAAAGAATGAACAGCAAAGCTGAGCGTTCTATCCATCGTCAGCGATTGAACAACGAGCAGGTAAATCGTAATTAAAAGAATGAACAACTAAAATATCCATTCTGTCAGTAAATTTTCACTTAAACTTTAGCTACTAGCAACTAATAATTCTGTCAGCAAAATTTCTCAATATTTACCATATTTTTGCGGACGACGTCCACGTTTTTTACCCTTAGCAAAAGCTTCAGCTTTACGTTCTTCTTCCAAATGTTCAAATTTAACAATTTTCAAAGGTTCATCACGTTTTGTCAATTTAACAACGGCTTCAGTTCTTGCTGTATGTGGGAACATGTCCACTGATTGGATGTATTCTACTTTGTAATAATTGGCCAAAACGACTAAATCTTTTGCCAAAGTTGAAACGTTACAGCTGACATAAACCATTTTTTCCGGTGGGAATTTAGTAATTGTTTCAAGCAATGCATCATCAAGCCCCGTACGTGGTGGGTCAACAATCATTGCAGTTGCTCTATGACCAGATTTGTTCCAATTTGGAATAATTCGCTCAGCTTTACCAATTTCATAGTGGCAATTTTTAAGCCCCAAACGTTTGGCATTTTCACGCGCATCAAAAATTGATTCTGGTGTAATATCCATTCCATGAACCGATTTTACTTTTTTAGCCACCGCAAAACCAATCGTACCTACACCACAATATGCATCAATGACACGGTCATCTTTTTTAGGATTCAAAGCCTTAACTGCTTCACCATAAAGTACATTGGCTTGCTCAGAGTTCAATTGGTAGAAAGCACGAGGACTTAATTCAAATTCATAATCCAAAACGCCTTCGGTAATTGTTTCTTTTTCATTGAATAAAATTTGTGTGCGTTCGCCATAGATTTCACTGGTTTTTCTTGGGTGGAAATTGACCGCAACCGTCACAATTTCTTCAAATTCTTCTGTCAGTGCTGACAACATTTTATCAAATTTAACAAAAGAATTTTTTTGACGTTTTGAAGGTTCTTCACGTAATTCAGGCCAAACTTGTCCGTCCAAAATAATTGGTGTTGAAGTCACAAAAATAATTTGTACTTCACCTGTTTTTTGTGAACGACGAACCATGACCGTACGAATTCCGCCGATTTTACGTTCATCATATACAGGTAAATCAAATTTTTCAATCAAACGGCAAATGTGATTGATAATTTCTTGGGTTTTGGGATCTTGAACCAAACAGTTATCTAGGTTAACCAAATGATGTGTTCCTTCTTGATAAAGTCCCGCAATCACTGTTCCGTCATTCAAACGACGCACTTGGAACTGCAATTTGTTACGATAACCAAGTGTATTTTCCATTCCCAAAGTTGCACGCAATTCATAATTACGCCAACCTGCTGGTTTATATTTTTCTAAGGCCTGACGCATAACATCACGCTTAAATTCCAATTGCATTGGATAAGAAAGATGCATGATGTGAGATTGACTCATTTCATGATAAGCTCTATCCTGTGGTTTCACACGGTTTGGTGATTTTTCAATAATCTTAACCAATTTTGCACGACTAAAATTTCTAGCATTTTCAGTAATTTCAACTAAAACTTCTTCACCTGGAAGTGCATAAGGAATAAAAACAAGTCGTCCTGAAATGACGCCAATTCCTTCCCCATTTATTCCCATTCGCTCGATTTCGAGTTGAAGTTTCTGTCCTATTTTTAAATTTATCATTTGTTAATTATTTTCCCTCTAGTTCGTCAATTAAATGACCATTTTCAATCCATTATAAAAAAATCACTAATAAAGGATTGTGTGATACACTATTATAACATTTCACAATTTCTTTTTGTAGTCTTTTTCTACTTGAATCCTAAAAGATTTGAACTTATTTTTTCATCTATGAATATTACTCTCCAAATAAAAAGCCTGACACTGTCAGACCTTTTATTTTTTCTTTAATTATTGTTTTCTACGTCTAAGTAAAAGAGCAAGTGGCGAAATAATCACTGCCATAATTCCTAGCAGAGTCAAAACAATTTGTGATTTTTGACTATCACCAGTACTTGGAAGAACATCTGTTGGCTTACTATCTTTTACAGCCTTAGCCGTAGGTGTTTTTGATTGATTATTAGATGGTTGACTTGGTTTATCTGGGTGAACTGGAGGAACGATAATTCCTGCAGGCACCTTATGATAAACGACAATTCTTTCAATGTCCGCTGTATCTACCGTAATTCCTGTCATTTCATCAATCTTAAGTTGACTTGCGATGTAATCTTTAATGATTGGCGAAAGAACTGCAGCAAATCTTCCACCATTATCAGCTGTCCAGTCACTATAAGTTTTCTCACCCGTCACTTTGTCAGTAGTGATTGTCCGACTAAAGACAATTGTTGCCTTATAGTTGTCAGCAGCCTTATCCCCATTATCATAAACATAATGAATGACTTCATTAACTGATTTATTTTCCGTCTCAACTACTGTGCCATGTTTTAGTCTCACAATATAATGTTGAGGGTCATCAGCAAATTTAGTTCCATCTTTTGGATAATCATCAGAAATTAATTCGTAGCCCTTATCTGTATAAGATTTAATCGTATCAGTCGTTGTATAACCTGAATCATCTCCAGTTCCACCAGACAAATCTTTTTTACTTAAAGTCTGTCCCGTTGTTTGGTCAATATAAGTAATATCAATAGTTCCTTGATTTCGAGTATAAACATAGTTTACAGTTTGGTCATTGACAGCATAATTTCCCGAAGTTGTTGCTCCATTTGAAGCCTTAAAGGTATAGCCTGGAATAGTTTTTTGACTTGTCGTATACGGAGTGTTAATATCACCACTTGTTGTTTCTGACGGAGCAATCGTGTTTCCTTGTTCATCCACATAATTAGCAATAACAGTACCTTGAGCTACCGTATAAGTAAAATTAACATTACGCAGTTGTTGCAAATTCATTTGGGCACCAGTTGAGGCAGCAATTGAGAAAGACATCGCCTGATTTGTTCCAATGAAAGAAGAAACATCTTCCGTCCAAGTTTGACCACCATAAGTAATTGACATTACTTTCGTCTCACCATTATAGCTCATTTTAAAGTCCACAAAATTATTATTAAACGGATCAGAAATTTTCTTACCAGTGGCAGCAATTGTCTTAGCTTGTCCATTCAAGCCATCAACAAATGCCCCAAAAGACTGACCTGAAAAATCTTTCGGGTCAGGTGTAAAGCTTGCTTCACCATCCTTATTGAAGTAAGTATCAAGCTTAAAGCCAAAGGCCCCCGGAACCCCACCAATACCCGCTGCACCACCAGGCGCACCTACAACGTTCGTATCTCCTGGGTGGAAAAGGAAACCGACACCATCAGCACCACCGCTTCCCTGTGATTTATCTCCTAAATTAATTTTCCCAGTAAAAGTAAAGTTTTGTGACATATCAACCTTAGTCATCAAGGTTACATTACACGCCTTACTTCCCTCGTTAGAGGTCAAAGTTTGCGTAAAAGTATCTGTATCATAAGGAAAGTTAGCGGCCGATCCGTTTCTTTGGAAATAATTTAAGAAGTTGGTTGGTAAAACTGTAACCTCTCTGGAAGTAGCGGCATAAACCCTCTGTATTTTAAAAGAGTTGGGGACGTTTGTTAAAACAACACCGCCACCCGCCAGAAGCGTTAAAGTTCCCATAGTTAAAAGAGCACTCGATTTTTTATTCATTTCTTCATCTCCGTCATATTTGTAGATTGTTTGTTATATTTTTACTACAAAAAGTGGAATATGTATGATATTTTGTATTTTAAATATTACATCATTTAAATCCTATTATTTTTAAAAATAATACAAACTGTATAATACCAACGTTTAAACGGTATTTTTCTATAAGTTTACAAAAATAATCATCTTTTACAAACAGGTTTATAAACTACACTTTCATTTCACGTAATTGTTTTACTACACGATTTATAAGTGACAATTTTTAATTAATTTCGTATATAATATAGACATGGGAAAAATCACTGCAATAAAAAAATTAAAACGACTTTACCGCGTCGATTTATCTGGATTTGATGAAGAAAAAATATATCTTTCTGAGGATACAATTGTTCACTTTTTTCTAAATGTCGATAAAAAGCTCGCTGATGCAGATTTAGAAGAGATCCAATCTTATGACCAATTTGCTCAAGGAAAATCGCTAGCACTCTACTACATTTCCTTTAAAATGAGGACAAGTTCGGAAGTAAGAAAATATCTTAGTGAACACGAAATTGACAATACTGACCAAATTGACGAGGTCATAAATGTTCTTACAAAAAACAATCTAATTAATGATAAAGCCTACGCTGAAAATTTTATTGAAGGAAAAATTTCAATGGGAAGCGCTGGCCCCTATCAAATTAAACAGAAATTAATAACGAAGGGTATTGATCCCCTTATCATTGACCAAGCGCTTTCTAACATTTATGATGAGGAAAAACAAATAGATGTTGCCTACAAACTTGCCGAAAAAACAAACAGAACTTATGGGCAAAGATTGACCCTAAAACAGCTGAAAGATAAAATTATTCAAAACCTAATGAATAAAGGTTTTACGTATTCTATCTCTTCAATTGCTTTAGAATCACTTGAATTAGAAACAGATGAAGAAAATGAGACCCAACTTCTCTACACAGCACTAGAAAAAGTTGCCAAACGCTACAATAAAAACTATGAAGGATACGAGCGAAAGCAAAAAGTAACACAGGCTTTGGCTAGAAAAGGCTTTTCATATGATGATATTAGCAGTGCATTGCGTGATTATACATTTCCAGAATAAATAAAAAAAGGCCCGAGAGGTCTTTTTTATTTATTCATACATCCTATCTCTTGAATCTCGTTAGCGAGCTAAAAAAAGAGGAGCCATAGCTCCTCCAGTTCACTTGGCCACTCGCCTATCTCCCAGGGGGCAACCCCCAAGTACTTCCGCCGTAGATGGACTTAACTTCTGTGTTCGACATGGGAACAGGTGTATCTCCATCGCAATGATGACCAAATCATTAAATGTTACCTTGAACATTCAAAACTAAATAACAATTCTTCTAACTTTTAAACCATAAGCATATTATATTTGACTCTTTTGGTAAAGTCCTCGAGCGATTAGTACTGGTCCGCTCCAAGTCTCGCAACTCTTCCACTTCCAGCCTATCTACCAGATCATCTCTCTGGGCTCTTAATTCTTACGAATGGGTAATCTCATCTTGAGGTGGGCTTCGCACTTAGATGCTTTCAGCGCTTATCCCTTCCCTACATAGCTATCCAGCCGTGCTCCTGGCGGAACAACTGGTACACCAGCGGTAAGTCCATCCCGGTCCTCTCGTACTAAGGACAGATCCTCTCAAATTACCTACGCCCGCGACGGATAGGGACCGAACTGTCTCACGACGTTCTGAACCCAGCTCGCGTGCCGCTTTAATGGGCGAACAGCCCAACCCTTGGGACCGACTACAGCCCCAGGATGCGACGAGCCGACATCGAGGTGCCAAACCTCCCCGTCGATGTGAACTCTTGGGGGAGATAAGCCTGTTATCCCCAGGGTAGCTTTTATCCGTTGAGCGATGGCCCTTCCATGCGGTACCACCGGATCACTAAGTCCTAGTTTCCTACCTGCTCGAGTTGTAGCTCTCGCAGTCAAGCTGGCTTTTACCTTTACACTCTACGATTGATTTCCAACCAATCTGAGCCAACCTTTGAGCGCCTCCGTTACTCTTTAGGAGGCGACCGCCCCAGTCAAACTGTCCGTCAGACACTGTCTCCCTGGCCGATTATGCCAGCGGGTTAGAGTAACCATAAGTCAAGGGTAGTATCCCAACAACGCCTCAATAGAAACTAGCGTCCCTATTTCAATGGCTCCTACCTATCCTGTACATGACTTACAGGTACTCAATATCAAACTACAGTAAAGCTCCATGGGGTCTTTCCGTCCTGTCGCGGGTAACCTGCATCTTCACAGGTACTAAAATTTCACCGAGTCTCTCGTTGAGACAGTGCCCAAATCATTACGCCTTTCGTGCGGGTCGGAACTTACCCGACAAGGAATTTCGCTACCTTAGGACCGTTATAGTTACGGCCGCCGTTTACTGGGGCTTCAATTCATACCTTCGACTTACGTCTAAGCACTCCTCTTAACCTTCCAGCACCGGGCAGGCGTCACCCCCTATACATCACCTTGCGGTTTAGCAGAGAGCTGTGTTTTTGATAAACAGTTGCTTGGGCCTATTCACTGCGGCTGGCTTTTACACCAGCACCCCTTCTCCCGAAGTTACGGGGCTATTTTGCCGAGTTCCTTAACGAGAGTTCTCTCGATCACCTGAGGCTACTCGCCTCGACTACCTGTGTCGGTTTGCGGTACGGGTAGATATGACTTTACGCTAGAAGCTTTTCTTGGCAGTGTGACATCAGAGAGTTCGCAACCGTAGTTGCTTCCCCATCACAGCTCAATGTTAAAGAGAAATGCATTTGACACATCTCACACCTCACTGCTTAGACCAGAATCCATTAACTGGCATCTCTTAGCCTACTGCGTCCCTCCATCACGATCATATCTAGTACTGGAATATCAACCAGTTGTCCATCGACTACGCCTTTCGGCCTCGCCTTAGGTCCCGACTAACCCAGGGCGGACGAGCCTTCCCCTGGAAACCTTAGTCTTACGGTGGATAAGATTCTCACTTATCTTGCGCTACTCATACCGGCATTCTCACTTCTTAACGCTCCAGCACTCCTCACGGTATACCTTCATCGCGGTTAAGAACGCTCTCCTACCATTTAATTAAATTAAATCCAAAGCTTCGGTAATATGTTTAGCCCCGGTACATTTTCGGCGCAGGGTCACTCGACTAGTGAGCTATTACGCACTCTTTGAATGATAGCTGCTTCTGAGCTAACATCCTAGTTGTCTGTGCAACCCCACATCCTTTTCCACTTAACATATATTTTGGGACCTTAGCTGTTGGTCTGGGCTGTTTCCCTTTCGACTACGGATCTTAGCACTCGCAGTCTGACTGCCGAACATGTGTATTAGCATTCGGAGTTTATCTGAGATTGGTAATCCTAGACGGACCCCTCACCCAAACAGTGCTCTACCTCCAATACACTTACATTTCGACGCTAGCCCTAAAGCTATTTCGGAGAGAACCAGCTATCTCCCAGTTCGTTTGGAATTTCTCCGCTATCCACAAGTCATCCAAACACTTTTCAACGTGTCCTGGTTCGGGCCTCCAGTGCGTCTTACCACACCTTCACCCTGCTCATGGATAGGTCACTAGGTTTCGGGTCTACATCATGATACTAAGTCGCCCTATTCAGACTCGGTTTCCCTACGGCTCCGTCTCTTCAACTTAACCTCGCATCATAACGTAACTCGCCGGTTCATTCTACAAAAGGCACGCTCTCACCCATTAACGGGCTCGAACTTCTTGTAGGCACACGGTTTCAGGTGCTATTTCACTCCCCTCTCGGGGTTCTTTTCACCTTTCCCTCACGGTACTGGTTCACTATCGGTCACTAAGGAGTATTTAGGGTTGGGAGATGGTCCTCCCGGATTCAAACTGGATTTCGCGTGTCCAGCCCTACTCAGGATACTGCTAGGTATAAGCGCTATTTCGTCTACGGGATTATTACCCTCTTTGATTAACCTTCCCAGGTTATTCGACTATAATGCTTAAGTCCACGTTGCAGTCCTACAACCCCAAGAAGCAAGCTTCTTGGTTTGCCCTTCTTCGCGTTCGCTCGCCGCTACTTACGAAATCGTTTTTACTTTCTCTTCCTGCAGGTACTTAGATGTTTCAGTTCTCTGCGTTACCTTTACATGAGCTATGTATTCACTCATGAATAACTGCTAGTAGCAGCTGGGTTTCCCCATTCGGAGACCTAGGGATCAATGCGTACTTACTGCTCCCCCTAGAATATCGTCGTTAGTCACGTCCTTCATCGGCTCTTAGTGCCAAGGCATCCACCGTGCGCCCTTATTAACTTTGCCATGATGATTTATAATCATCGTTTTTCAAGTATAAGTTTGTAAATTCTTTAAAATTCACAGCTTTTGGTTTATTTATCGTTATTAGATATTGTTATTTAGTTTTCAATGTTCAAGTGATTTTAACGTCTTGTCTGACAATGGAGCCTAGCGGGATCGAACCGCTGACCTCCTGCGTGCAAAGCAGGCGCTCTCCCAGCTGAGCTAAGGCCCCACAATCAAGAATTTGATTCTTGCTTAGGTTTATGACTAAACCCCTCAAAACTGAATAAAGTTGAATGCTCACGTCTTTGTATATATTCCTTAGAAAGGAGGTGATCCAGCCGCACCTTCCGATACGGCTACCTTGTTACGACTTCACCCCAGTCATCGGTCTTACCTTAGGAAGCGCCCTCCTTGCGGTTAGGCAACCTACTTCGGGTACTCCCAACTCCCGTGGTGTGACGGGCGGTGTGTACAAGGCCCGGGAACGTATTCACCGCGGCGTGCTGATCCGCGATTACTAGCGATTCCGACTTCATGTAGGCGAGTTGCAGCCTACAATCCGAACTGAGAATGGTTTTAAGAGATTAGCTAAACATCACTGTCTCGCGACTCGTTGTACCATCCATTGTAGCACGTGTGTAGCCCAGGTCATAAGGGGCATGATGATTTGACGTCATCCCCACCTTCCTCCGGTTTATCACCGGCAGTCTCGTTAGAGTGCCCAACTTAATGATGGCAACTAACAATAGGGGTTGCGCTCGTTGCGGGACTTAACCCAACATCTCACGACACGAGCTGACGACAACCATGCACCACCTGTATCCCGTGTCCCGAAGGAACTTCCTATCTCTAGGAATAGCACGAGTATGTCAAGACCTGGTAAGGTTCTTCGCGTTGCTTCGAATTAAACCACATGCTCCACCGCTTGTGCGGGCCCCCGTCAATTCCTTTGAGTTTCAACCTTGCGGTCGTACTCCCCAGGCGGAGTGCTTATTGCGTTAGCTGCGATACAGAGAACTTATAGCTCCCTACATCTAGCACTCATCGTTTACGGCGTGGACTACCAGGGTATCTAATCCTGTTTGCTCCCCACGCTTTCGAGCCTCAGTGTCAGTTACAGGCCAGAGAGCCGCTTTCGCCACCGGTGTTCCTCCATATATCTACGCATTTCACCGCTACACATGGAATTCCACTCTCCTCTCCTGCACTCAAGTCTACCAGTTTCCAATGCATACAATGGTTGAGCCACTGCCTTTTACACCAGACTTAATAAACCACCTGCGCTCGCTTTACGCCCAATAAATCCGGACAACGCTCGGGACCTACGTATTACCGCGGCTGCTGGCACGTAGTTAGCCGTCCCTTTCTGGGTAGTTACCGTCACTTGATGAGCTTTCCACTCTCACCAACGTTCTTCTCTACCAACAGAGTTTTACGATCCGAAAACCTTCTTCACTCACGCGGCGTTGCTCGGTCAGACTTTCGTCCATTGCCGAAGATTCCCTACTGCTGCCTCCCGTAGGAGTTTGGGCCGTGTCTCAGTCCCAATGTGGCCGATCACCCTCTCAGGTCGGCTATGTATCATCGCCTTGGTGAGCCTTTACCTCACCAACTAGCTAATACAACGCGGGATCATCTTTGAGTGATGCAATTGCATCTTTCAAACTTAAAACTTGTGTTTAAAGTTTTTATGCGGTATTAGCATTCGTTTCCAAATGTTGTCCCCCGCTCAAAGGCAGATTCCCCACGCGTTACTCACCCGTTCGCTGCTCATCCAGTCGGTACAAGTACCAACCTTCAGCGCTCAACTTGCATGTATTAGGCACGCCGCCAGCGTTCGTCCTGAGCCAGGATCAAACTCTCAAATAAAGTATTTAAGTCACCTTAGTGACTGGCTTGTCTTTCATTATTGATTGACAGATTTTTGATGTATCTTACTACATCACATGAGTCATTCTTCTTTATTCAGTTTTCAATGGTCTAGCTTATCGCTTCAAGACCCTCGTCTCTTGCGACAACTATTATATTCTATCAAACCTAACTAAACTTGTCAAGAATTAACTGTGACTTTTATACCTTTTTTTATCTTACGTTCGCTTTTTCCCTCCACTGTATTCGCTTTATTTCATGCCACCACTAGCTTTGACAAATTAAAAAAATTAGTCAAAATTGACTTATTTTTTTATTAATGTACCCAGATACTCATTAACATGACCATTCCTAAACCTACAACTGCGATAATCGTTTCTAGTACTGTCCAAGTTTTTAATGTTTGCTTGACATCTAAATCAAAGTATTCTTTAAACATCCAGAATCCTGCATCGTTAACATGAGATGCGGCAATTGAACCTGCCCCTATTGCCAAGACCATTAGTGCGGCTGTATTTGGAGAAGCTGATGCAAGCATTGGTTGAACTAAACCTGCTGCTGTTAAAGCGGCCACGGTTGCAGAACCTAAGGCTACACGTAAAATTACTGTGATGATCCAAGCAAGTAACAATGGCGAAAGTGGTGAATCTTTAAACATATTGGCGATTTGGACTGAAATCCCTCCATCAATAAGAATTTGTTTAAGAGCTGCTCCACCACCGATAACTAACAATAGCATCGCAATTGATTTAACTGAATCTGCAATCGATACTGCAATTTCAGAATTTTTCTTACGTTGCATCCAACCCATAGTAACTAAGGCAAAGAGTAGTGAAATAATCATTGCAGATACGGGATTACCAATAAACATCATCACATTTTCAACACAACTTGATGGGTAAGTGGTGGTCGTTACTACCTTTCCTGCTTTCATTGCACTTGTTGTTACTGCGGCAAAGGGTTTCCCATCATTAGTCGCGATAGAATAAATGGTGCTGATTGCCATTAAGATTACTGGCATTAATGCTGTCAAGATGGAAATTCCAAATCCTGGAGTTTCTTCTAATTTCCATTCTTTGATTTCACCAAAGGCGGATAGTTTATTTTTTACAACAAAGGCTTCTGGAACCCATTTTTTAGCAATTTTTGTGAAAACTGGACCTGCGATAATGACTGTTGGAATTGCTGCAATAATTCCGTAAAGGAGAACAGTTCCAGGATTTGCGCCTAGTACACCGGCAATTGCAATTGGTGCTGGATGAGGAGGTAAGAATCCGTGAGTTACTGAAAGTCCGGCTGCCATTGGAATTCCGAGATAAATCAAGGGAACACTTGCTTCTAAGGCGACGGCAAAGACAATCGGAATCAAGAGAACCATCCCAACTTCAAAGAAGAGGGCAATCCCAATAATGAAACTGGCAACCATAATTGCCCATTGAATTCTTTTTTTACCAAAACTGTTAATAAGCGTTTTTGAGATACGATAGGCTCCACCAGCATCAGCAATTAGTCTTCCAAGCATTGCTCCAAAACCAAAAACGATTGCTAACTCTCCTAATGAGCCTCCGATTCCGTTTTGGATTGAAACAGGGATTTGACCGAGTGGCATTCCAAGTCCTAACCCAACAAAAACCGCTACGACAATCAAGGACACAAAAGTGTTAATTTTAAATTTGATAATCATCAGGAGGAGGATTAAGACCCCAATTAAAAGTACAAGTAAATCAATCATATATTTTTTCCTTTCAAAAAATATTGAATATACTGTGTAAGCACGATTGCTGGCGCTTACAATTTGCTTTTAAAAATTAACTCAATACTTTTTTGTGATATATGGAAGTATTGAGTCTTTAAAGAATACAAGTTTATTTTTCTTCTTCAAATTTTCTTTGGAAATTGGCAATATTTTCATATTCTGCCAAGAGAGAGCGAGAAAGTCGGATAAATATTGGACTAATTTCTCGGTAAATTTCGAAATTTTTTGGATTGGGTTGGTAGGTTTCGTTTGTTCCTACCATCGTTTCGATTTCGCTGATATCTTCAATTAAGCCAAGGGCTTTTTCAGCCATAATAATGGCGGCTAAACAGCCAGCTTCTCGGCTCTCTGGCACATTGATTGGTTGTTCAAAAATATCTGCTAGAATTTGTGTCCAGAGTTCAGAGCTTGTAAATCCTCCTGTCGCTTGAATCATATTTAGGTCACCTACTACTTCAACAAGGCTAAGCGCAACCATATAAATATTGAAGATAACCCCTTCAAGAACAGATCTTGCCATATGACTACGATTATGTCCGTAGTTTAGGCCAAAAAATGAACCTCTGGCATTGGCATCCCAAATCGGTGCTCGCTCGCCTCCAAGATAGGGGTGGAAAAGCAATCCATCAGCGCCCGAGGAAATGTTTGCTGCAAGTTCCGTGACTTCATCAAAAGAAATTTTTCCATCAAAAATTTGGTCACGAGCTCAACGGAAAACATCTCCACCAGAGTTTACGGGACCACCGACTACCCAATGCTCTTTGTCTAATGCATAGGTAAATGTGCGTCCTTTTTCATCTGTTTTAGGTTTGTCAGTAACTACTCGAATCGCACCAGATGTTCCAATTGTGATGGCTGCAACACCCGGTTTAATCGCATTTACTCCCAGATTTGACAACGGACCATCGGCTGCACCCCAAATAAATTTGGTGCTGCTTTGAATTCCCATTTTCTTGGCATATTCGTGAGGAAGGTTTTCTTCTATCTCATAGGGTTCAACTACTTTAGGCAATTGACTTTCTTTGATTCCAGTCATCTCTAGCGCTTCTTTATCCCAATGAAGTTCAAATATATTGAAGATACCTGTACCTGTTGCGGTTGATAAATCCATTTTATTTGTTCCAAAAAGTCTTTGGAAAATGTATCCTTTAAGTTCCAAATAGTGGGCTGCTTTTTGATAAATATCTGGATGTTCAGCTTCTAACCAGATAAATTTAGATAAAGGAGCCATTGGATGAAGAGGCGTTCCGGTTCTTCGATAAATATCAAAACCATTTTTAGAGGCCTTAATTTGTTCGGTGTATTTTACTGCTCTTGTATCAGCCCAAGTGATTAATCTTGTAAGCGGCTGCCAATTTTCGTCAAAAGCAATTAGCGAGTGCATTTGTGTACTAAATGAAACGGCTAAAAGTTCATCTTCATCTTCTAAATTAATTGAAACTTCCCTGATTGTCACTAAAACTGCTTCAAAAATTTCTTCAAGAGATTCTTCTGCCATCCCACTAGCATCACGATAAAGGGGATAGGCTTGGCTACTACTTGCAACTATTTTTCCATTTTTCTCAAAAAGCACTGCCTTAGTTGCTGTGGTTCCTAAATCGACGCCTATTAAATATTGCATTTAGGCTCCTTTTCTTCTATATATTTACTGACAGACTTTAAAATTCTTTCATCATCAGTAGTTTTTTACTGACAGAAGTTTTTTGTCCTAGTTAGCTTACGCTTCTCATCTGTCAGTAAATTATTTTTGTTCTACGTCATGTCCGCCAAAGCCATTGCGCAAAGCGGCAACTACTTTTCCGGTCATGGTATCTTCTTGTAATGAGCGTTGACGCATCATTAGTGACAAGGCAATAACTGGGGCAGGAACGCCTAAGTCCAAGCTTTCTTCAACGGTCCATTTTCCTTCTCCTGAAGATTGAACATGACCGATAATTTGGTCTAGTTTAGGGTCTTTTGAAAATTGTTCTTGAGCAAGCTCCATCAACCAGCTTCGGATTACTGAACCATGATTCCATAATTTTGCAACGGCTTCATAGTCATAATCAAATGGTGACTCTTCTAAAATTTCAAATCCTTCAGCAATCGCTTGCATCATCCCATATTCAATTCCATTATGAATCATTTTCAAGTAATGACCACTGCCAAGTTTCCCTGTATAGAGGTAGCCATCTTCCATTGAGATTGCTTTGAAGATTGGTTCTATGATTGTCCAAGATTTTTCATCATCTCCACCAATCATAAAATTTCCGCCTTGACGAGCTCCAGCCATTCCACCAGAGGTTCCAACATCAAAAAATTTAATTCCTTTTTCTGTCAGTAATTTATTTTGTTCTAAATTATCTTTGTAATTAGAATTTCCACCGTCTATCAGAATATCTCCAGCTGACAACTTTTCAGAAAGCATTTCAATCGTTGAATTTGTAGGAGTTCCTGCCGGAAGCATCAACCAAACAATTTTGCTTGCTGGCAATTCTGTCAGTAAATTTTCAAGTGTGCTGACAGCGGTAATTTTGTCTGAGTAATCCTTAGCTTCCTCTACCGCTTTTGTATTTAGATCGTAAGCAACAACTTCAATCTCATGGTCAACGGCATTTTTCACAAGATTCATTCCCATTTTCCCTAAACCAATCATACCAAATTTCATCATTTTTTCCTCCGTGGCATCGCTTTCATTTTATAACTTTAGTATAAGTAATTTTTTTTCATTTGTCAACAATATTTTTTGTAAAATATTTTCTGATTTGTCAAAAAAATTTCAAGTTAGGAGTTTGGAATTTTTGAGAAATCGAGAAATCTTGAGTATCACTACTTATAACACGCTATAGTGAACTCCCTAGATACCTTATTACTCCGCTCTAGGTGTAACAACTAGCATATCTGTAAGTCAGTAAACTGACAACAGCTATCCTACGCATCGTTCGGTCCCAATAAAATGATAGTCAGTACATGAAACATTGTTTCGTGTTACTGGCTATGATATAATGTAGTCAATTAGAAGGAGGCTTGATATGTCGCGTACTTTAATCAGCCGAATCCGAAGTTATTATGATAACCTCAGTAAATCAGATCAGGCAATTTCTGACTATTTAATTGCGAATATTGATAGTGCAGCGAGGCTTTCAATTCAGGAATTTGCTCAAAAAACTCATGTCTCTACGGCTACAATTTCCAGATTTTCTAAAAAAATTGGCTTTAATTCCTTCCAAGAATTAAAACTCGCCATTCATGCCACTGACTCGACACGAAACGATGAATTTTTTAGCGAACTTTCACCAACTGACGATTACAAAGAAATACTGACAAAAAACTTCAACGGCAATATTTCATCATTAAATTCTACATTAAACCTTATCACTAACAGACAACTTGACCAAACCATGGAAATTTTGCTCAATGCCAGCACTTGCGGTTTTTTTGGTTTGGGTGGTTCAAACGCTGTTGCATTGATTGCTTTTCATAAATTTTTGAGAATGCCTTTGCACTGCGTTTATCATCAGGATTTTCATTTTCAACAAATGCAAGCTGCAAAATTAACGAGCGACGATTGTGCTTTTGTTATTTCACATACAGGAAAAAACAGAGATACAATGCACTTGGTTGAAATTTTGAAGAGTCGCGGGGTTCCAATTATTGCATTGACTTCTTTTGCGAGTTCACCTTTAGCTAAAGCGGCCGATGTCGCGCTAATTTCAATTTCTGAAGAAATTTCATTTCGACCTGAAGCTGTCGCTTCCACTGTTTCTCAAATTAGTTTGCTTGATGCCTTGTTTATGATGTACGGAATGAAAATGAAAAATGTTTCTGAAGGGACTTTATCTGAAATCCGAAAAGTCATTCGAGATTCCCGTATTTCCTAGAATTTATCCATTTATCTTATAGAAAGGATGTGATTTTATGGCATTTTCTAACACTAGACGACGCTACGCAAGTTTTGATACCGTTGCGTCAATTCCTGGAGAAGTCATTGATGCCTTTTGGTTTATTATTGACCATCACCTCAAGGGTGTTTTTCCACTAGAAACAATTATCAATTTTGACTTGGTTAATTCGGATAATTTACTTTCTATTCGTTTTTCTCAAGACAATAGTCCAACAACCATCCTCGTTGATTTTGGCTACCCTTTTAATCCTGAATGGCCTCTACACTACCGAGCCGTTGATAATATGGGACGCGAAACGATCATGACTGCAAGAGAAATGTAATGACAGAATTTTTAACAAAGCTGTCAGTAAATTTTTAAATAAAAAAATCTGTCAAAATTACTGACAGATTTTTTTAGATGTAGTAATACACAATTTCTGGAGGCACCCCAAAACGAATAGGTAAGAAAGTCAAACCAATTCCACGATTAACATACAATTTTGTTCGGTCATTGAGCTGATACAAACCAGCATCAGCACTACTTGACCCCTTATTGCGTAAACGCCAATTTCCTATCCGAATTTGCCCTCCGTGACTATGACCAGAAAGAATTAAATCAAATTCCTTAATTGTTTCCATGTCTAAAATAGTATCCGGTTCGTGAAGGGCTAAAAGCGAAAATGTTGCATCAATAGGCTCAAGTTCAAAATCAGGCCGTCCCTCACGCCAGTCATCAACCCCAGAAATAGATAAATTATCTTTGACAACTGATGAATTTTTCAACAGAACAAAACCAGCTTTTTCTAGAAACTCTTCAACAAACCTTGACGATTTTTCATCATCAAAATCATGATTACCAAGTATCGCAAATTTCCCAAGAGGAGCTTTAAGTTCTGACAATATCGTCAGTAAATCAGTCCAATCTCGATTTTTTGCCCAAGCAACCTTGTCAAATAAATCTCCAGAAAAAATAATTAAATCTGGCTGTTCATTAGCAATATTTCGAGCAAATTTTTTAAAACGACGACTAGTCGTGTGCCAAGCAAAGTGGGTATCGGTAAAATGAGCAATTTTTAAATTTTGTTTTTGAGCGATTTTTACATGTCTCACTTTCATCAAATGAGGCTCTATAAAAATTCCATAAATTAACAAACTTAAGAGCACTGCTCCTATTATCAATTCAATCATTTGTCCATTTTATCATAAATTCACTGACAAAAACATAGTATTAATCAAAAATACTTGATGAAGTTATCAATCTATTCTCTTTTTCTGACAAATTTCTGGTCAGTAAATTCGGACGGAACCGAGCTTTCTGTCAGTAAATATCAACTCTAATTATCAAATTTTTATACAAAAAAAGACCACCGAAGCAGCCTTTCATTTATTAGTTTTGGTCTTCAGCTACGAATGGAAGCAAAGCCATTATGCGCGCGCGTTTGATTGCGTTAACCACTTTACGTTGGTTTTTAGCAGATGTACCAGTCACGCGACGTGGCAAGATTTTACCACGTTCTGAGATGAAACGTTTCAAAAGTTCAGTGTCTTTGTAGTCAACGACTTCGATTTTGTTTGCAGCGATGAAGTCAACTTTTTTACGGCGTTTGAAGCCGCCACGACGTTGTTGTGCCATTTTATTTCTCCTTATATTATTTTTAGATGTCTGTTTAAAGCTTTCTTAGGATTACGACGTTATTATGAAAAGCCGATTCTGCTTTTCATAATAACTAGTAAGAGGGTTAGGAAATCCGCCATAGCGGTTTCCGTGAAATAATTAGGCGCTTTAGCGTCAATTATTTCACCCTATTAGAATGGAAGGTCATCATCCGAAATTTCCATCGGTGAGCTACCAAACGGATCAGCATCACGACCGAAATTCGGTGTTGCATTATTGTTATTCGTTTGTGGACGTGGAGTATTATTTGTAGATTGGCTAGGTGCAGAATATGAACCAGCAGAAGTTCCGCCTCCCATACCTTCACGAGCAGATCTACTTTCCAACATTTGGAAACTGTCAGCCACAACCTCAGTCACATAAACGCGTTGACCTTGTTGATTTTCATAGTTACGTGTTTGAATTCGACCAGTTACCCCAATCAAAGCTCCTTTTTTAGCCCAATTCGCCAAATTCTCAGCTTGTTGGCGCCAAATAACGCAGTTAATGAAATCAGCCTCACGTTCGCCATTCGCATTTTTAAATTGACGGTTTACAGCCAATGAAAATGTTGCGACAGCTTGATTTTGAGGGGTGTATCGAAGTTCAGGATCGCGAGTAATGCGTCCTACTAATACAACATTGTTAATCATGATGAACTTCTCCTTAGAAATGAAAGCTCTTAAGCTTCAACTTTAACGATCATATGACGAAGAATGTCAAGGTTGATCTTAGCAAGACGGTCAAATTCGCTCAAAGCTTCTGAAGTTGTTTCAGCTTCAAAAGTTGCGATGTGGTAGATACCTTCGCGGAAATCATTGATTTCGTAAGCAAGTTTACGTTTTTCCCAGTCTTTAGACTCAAGATTTGCAGCACCGTTGTCAGTCAAGATTCCATCGAAACGTTCAACGAGGGCAGCTTTTGCTTCTTCATCAATGTTTGGGCGAATAATATAAAGAATTTCGTATTTAGTCATTGATTTTTCCTCCTTTTGGACTAATGACGCAGGTTGAGTCCTGCGTAAGTTGTGAGTTTTTCCCACAGAGTTATATTCTATCACTTTTTTCTATTTTTAGCAAGAATACATTTAAACTTTCCCTCAGCAAAGAGAACTATTTTAAAATAAAAAATACCAACTAAAGAGAGTTGGCATAATTTATCTCATTCTTAGCCCAAAAAGGCTTTAAACATTGCATAAATAAGAAGGATAATCCCTAACACAATCCGATATTTCCCAAAGAAAGTAAAATCATGTTTTTTCACATAATCGGTCAAGAACTTGATGGCAACCATTGATACCCCAAAGGCAACTATACAAGCTACTAACAAGACCCCAAATTGTTCAAAACTTAAAGAATTCCCATTTTTGAAAAAGTGAAGTATTTTGATGAAACTAGCCCCAAACATAACTGGAATACCCAAGAAAAAGGTAAATTCTGCGGCAACTTCACGACTTACACCAATTAATAAAGCACCGACAATTGTCGCACCTGAACGCGATGTCCCTGGAAGTAAAGACAGCACTTGGAATAATCCAATATAAAGAGCGGCACGATAAGGCAAACGGTCAATATTCATTACGGAAAATTCATGGTTTGGTACCCACCGACGCTCAATGACAATAAATGCTACCCCATAAATAATTAACATGAAGGCAACAGGAACAAAATGGTAAAAATGTTTGTCCAACCAGTCATTAAGTGGTAAACCAATAATCGCTGCTGGTAAAGCCGCAATCAAAACTTTCAACCACAAACGCCAAGTTAATTGAATTTCACGTGGGGTTTTTTGTTTGTCAGCTGGATTTAACTTATTAAATGGATTCAGTTTATGAAAATAAAGAACAACAACTGACAAAATTGCTCCTAGCTGAATCACAACATCAAACATTTCTTTAAAAGCTGCTGATTGATTAAGACGAATAAATTCATCAGCAATAATCAAATGTCCTGTTGAGGAAATAGGTAACCACTCAGTGATTCCTTCAATAATACCTAAAATAATGGCACGAATAAAATCCATATTTTGCTCCTAGAAAATTTCAGTAAAAAGACTGATTTTTATTGACTGACATAGCAGTCCTATCCTCATAAGTATATCATAAATGACAAATGAATAAACTTACAAAGAAAGTGATTATTTGTAATTAATTTTACATTCTCTTCCTTGACATCATCTTAAAATTGCGCTAGAATTACAAATAACACATCGATAGAGGTCGCAACTGATATGAATCTACGCCGAGTTGGAGCACAACAAAGACGCGTATATAGAGGAGGAGAGGTTGCCGAAAGAATTTTGTTGCTCAGCAAAGTTCTTGGGCTAGTGAGAAAAACTCACTAGACTGTCGCAAATGGTTAATAACCATGCGGAGGGCTATTCGTTCAAGAAAATTTTTAAAATTTTGTCGGACCTTTAGCAATCTATTCTATCCTAGTAGGATTGCTTTTTTTGTTTTTCTCAGACTTTTCTAAACTAAACAGGAGTAAGGTTGAGTCTGAGTCAAACAAGTCGGTGTAGAATAAATTTTATTAGGGAGAGAATTTTGGAAAATTCTTCAAACTCAACTACTGAGACGCAAGTAAAACGCGGCTTAAAATCACGCCATGTTTCCATGATTGCCCTTGGCGGAACAATCGGAACTGGATTGTTTCTGACTTCAGGCGATGTCATTCACACGGCAGGACCATTTGGTGCACTGACTGCCTATGTTCTTATCGGAGCAATGGTTTACTTCCTCATGACATCACTTGGTGAAATGGCCACTTATTTACCCACTTCTGGTTCTTTTTCAGACTATGGAACACGTTATGTTGACCCAGCTTTTGGTTTTGCTCTAGGTTGGAATTATTGGTTGAACTGGGCAATTACCGTAGCGGTTGATTTAACAGCCGTTGCCCTTTGTATCAAATTCTGGTTACCAGATGTTCCAAGTTGGATTTTTTCACTGATTGCCTTAATTATTGTCTTTGCAATCAATGCCTTATCAGTTAAAACTTTTGGCGAAACTGAATATTGGTTGTCAGCCATTAAAATTACTGTTGTTGTTTTATTCTTGATTATTGGTTTCTTATCTATTTTTGGAATTATGGGCGGTCATATTGACGTCGCTAAAAATCTTTCAGTTGGTAATCATGGTTTTGTCGGAGGACTTGGTAGTTTCACTACCGGCGGAGGGATTCTCGGCGTACTCTTAGTCGCTGGTTTCTCTTTCCAAGGAACAGAATTGCTCGGAATTACAGCTGGTGAAGCTGAAAATCCTGAAAAATCAATTCCTAAAGCTATGAACTCTATCTTCTGGCGTATTCTTGTCTTTTATATCTTATCTATCTTCGTGATGGCGGCTATCATTCCATTTACCGACCCCCACTTAGTTGGAGGAGATTCAGCTGCTCAAAGCCCTTTCACAATTGTATTTGAACGTGTTGGTCTCTCTATTGCAGCTTCTATCATGAACGCCGTTGTTTTAACTTCTGTCGTTTCAGCAGCAAACTCTGGAATGTATGCCTCTACTCGGATGCTTTATTCACTAGCTAAAGATGGTGGCGCACCAAAGATTTTCTCAAAAACTTCAAAAAACGGGATTCCTTTCATTGCTTTATTAGCTACAACTGCTGTTGCTTTACTCACATTCTTGACATCAATTTACGGAGTTAGCTTCTTTACATTCCTCGTCTCAGCCTCTGGTTTAACAGGATTTATTGCTTGGATTGGGATTGCAATTAGCCACTTCCGCTTCCGCCGCGCCTATGTCGCTCAAGGAAAAGATGTTAAAAAATTACCTTATCATGCAAAACTATTCCCATTTGGTCCAATCTTAGCCTTAATTATGACCGTTTTAGTCACACTCGGCCAAGACCCAATGCTTCTTTTTGGTAAAACTTGGGTGCAAGGTGTCATCATGTATGCCGCAATTCCACTCTTCTTCATCCTTTACTTGGGTTATAAATTTAAAAACAAAACGAAACTTATCCCCCTTAAAGAGGTTGATTTAAGTCGTCATAAAGATTAAAAAAAGTCGCTCAATGAGCGGCTTTTTTATTATTTTAATCATTAATTTCAACTACTTTTTCACCAAAGAGTTCTTTAGCTAAGTTTACCGTTTCATCCGGCTCTTTTTCATCTTCTTCATCTTCTTGAACATTTTCAGATTTTAAATTAGAAACATATTCTGCTCGAACTTCTTGCCAGTCTTGTTCAGCAAGAGAGATAATTTCTGGCGCAAATCCAACAATTGAACTCAAGAGATTCCCACAAAAAAGTTGCAATTCTTCATTTTCACTGACTCTTTTAGCAAGATTCTCATGAGGAAAAGTCACCACAAGGAAATTTTCTGACGCAGCGACAGGGGCTGTATTATTAAGTAAAGCTCGGTCTGCCGGTTTAGTTACCGAAGCAACAAGTTCTGGCCACGCACTTAGAGCAGCTTTTCTAGCTTCATTTGTCGCCTCAGCCAAAGCTTTATAAATTAAATCTTTGTTAATTTGGCGTTTTTTAGATGCTATTGGTTTCGGACTGCCTTTAACTTTTTCTGTCAGTAAATTATTTTGTGAATCTGAATTTACCTGAATTTGACCAGCTGAAATTTGAGCTTTCAATTGATTAATTTCGGTTTTTAAAGTAGCAATTTCGGCTGTCAGCTGATTTGGAATTTCTCCTTGCGAAGCTGTCAGTAAATTATTTTGTCCAATTTCAGCCAAACGCATGGTCATGACGTCTGCCGCAATTTTTGTTTGAGTCGTTTCCTTTATCGTTTTCAAACTTTCAATTGCAACATCAATCCATGAAAAAATTTGACCCCGGTCATACTGAGAATTTTTATCCAAGAGTAAATCCCGAAGGTATGCTAATAAATCTTCCGTAAATCGAAGCATATTTTTTCCTTCAGCAAAAATCTTATCAAGTTCCGTCAGCGCTTTTGCTTCATCATGCTCAAAAAGTGCTACAACATATGTTACTAAAGCATCTGCAGCAATCGACCCTGTGACAAGTAGTGCATCATTTTCTTCTAATTTTCCTGATGAAAACGATAAAGCTTGGTCTAATAAAGAGAGGGCATCACGCATTCCACCTTCAGCTGCTTTAGCAATAACATCGAGTGCTTTACCGTCGAATTCAAGTCCTTCATCAGCCATTATTTTTGCTAAATAAGTCCGAATGTCTCCTGTTGTGATTGATTTAAAAGCAAAACGTTGAACACGCGAGATAATGGTTGCTGGAATTTTTTGTAATTCAGTAGTAGCCAGGACGAAAACAACATTTTCTGTAGGTTCTTCTAGTGTTTTCAAAAGTGCATTAAAAGCCCCTGTTGAAAGCATATGCACTTCATCAATAATATAAACCTTGTAAGTGGCTTGACTAGCTGCGTAAGTTGATTTATCTCGAATTTCTCGAATTTCGTCAACCCCATTATTTGATGCCGCATCAAGTTCAATGACATCATCTAAGCTTCCTTTGGTGATTGAGTCACAAATAAAGCAATTATTGCAGGGCTCTCCATCCACTTGATTAGGACAATTTATTGCCTTAGCAAAAATTTTAGCTGCTGAGGTTTTCCCTGTCCCTCTTGGACCAGAAAAAAGATAAGCATGTGAAATTTGATGATTGACAATCGCATTTTTTAATGTTGTTGCTACAACTTCTTGCCCCACCATTTCATCAAATCTTTGACTTCGATATTTTCTATATAATGCTTGATATGCCATTTTTCTCTTCCAATTTTTTACTTAGTATTCTTTTCATATCCGCTTGTTTCAATAGAAATCTTGCCCAAGACTATAGTTTAAGTCTTTTAAAATTTCAGTTGAAGCATCACGTGATTGAATCAATTCATCAATATCTTGTGATTGATAATTTCTGAGGGCCTGTCTGAGGGCGAACATTCTTGCTCGATTAATCGTTGCCTCATCTGCTTCGGTTGCCGCAAAAAATATTTTACGTGCTTTTTCATCAAAAATCGTCCAAGCAATTGCTAAATCAAAAGCTGGATCACCAATAACAGCTTTGTCAGTAATTTTGACGTTAACTAACTTTCCGTCAGTAACTTTTAAATTTTGCGTAAGCAATTGTCCCAAAACCCAAACAGGTTTCTTGGACCATTTTGTTTTTGCTGCAAAATCAAATTTTTCTTGCAAAAGGTCAGCAGGAACAACTTTTTGATAGACTTTCAAAAGTTCTATCATCTCAGCTTCAAAGAAAATCAAATCAGAGCCAGCAAAAGCATTTTCAAAACTAGGTGACTTTGCATCTGTTGTTGGTAGCCGATGTAATTGATAGAGAAAACTTCCTAATTCTTGCGCAAATTCACGAACATCTCCAATATTACCTGGATTTACAGATATTCCTTCTTTTTCCCCAAAACGGTCAGCAATAAATTTTTTTACTATTTCACTCATTTTTTTCTCCGATACCCTTTAAAATTTTGATTTAACCTACTTCAAAAAATTTAAAATCAGTCATTTCACATAAAATGTTAGCAAATTCTTCAAGATATTTTTGGTCGATTTCATCGTAAAAACCAATTTCTGAACTATCTAAGTCAAGAACCCCAACTAATTTACCGTCTTTAACCATCGGAACAACAATTTCAGACATTGCTCGACCGTCACAAGAAATATAATTTTTGTGTTTCTTTACATTTTCAACAATAATGGTTTGGCGATTTTGAGCTGATTCCCCACAAACCCCTTTGCCCATTATAATTTCAACGCAAGACACAGACCCTTGAAATGGCCCTAAAATTAATTTTTCACCATTGTAGAGGTAGAAACCTGTATAAACTTGCTCAGGCAAAAAGCTCCAAAGTAAACTACTTGCATTGGCTAAGTTTGAAAGTGTATAATTTTGTTCACTAAGAAGCGCTTTTAGTTGCAAATTAAGCAACTCATAACCTTCGATTTTTTCTTCTTTATTCATCTTGTTGCTCCTCAAAAATAATATAATCCATTATATCATTTTTTAAAGGCAAATTTTAGATTAGTTTTGATATAAGCATTCTTGCTTCTACTACGCTGTCCGTTTTGACTAGCTGCTCAAGCAACTGCCAAAAAGGCAACACGCTAAAGCGTGAACGCGCAGACGAAAAGGTGAAAAGCTATACTTTTCTAATCTGCACCCTGAAAGCTCCCTTTTCAGTCGCTTCCAGCTATGGCGTCCTTCCTGCCTTTTCACCTTGCTGGCTTAGATCGAGCCCTTTTGTCCGTTGCTTTAGCAATGCTGACAAAATGGACACCTGTGGTATGGACAACGTAGTGAAACAAAGTAGATACCTTATTACTTCTCTACGCTACGTTGCTAAAGCAACAAGTCGAGCCGCACTCACTCGGCGGAAAATTATCGTCCCGCTGAGTTCGGTCATAATGAGAGAAAGAAGTCAGCAACATGAAACGTTGTTTCGTGTTACTGGCTATGATATAATAAAAACCATGAATAAACTAGAAGAACTTCGGAACAACATTGACCACGTGGACCAAGAAATCGTTCAGCTTCTTGAGAAACGTATGACAATTGTTCAAGAAATTAGCCAAGAAAAACAAGCACAAAAAATTACTATTTTAGATAACTCTCGCGAACAAGCCGTATTAGATTTGGCTCGCCAAAATATTAAAAATTCTGCTTATCAAGAAACAATCATTAATACTTTTAAAGATATTATGAAAAATTCTCGCCTTTATCAAAGAGAAAACCGTGAACAATAAGAAAAAGTTACTGACAAAAATTCTATCACTCCTATCTGCTTGCTTACGCAACTTACAGACTGAGCGATAATTTTGTCAGTAACTTTTTTTATAATTTAAATTGTCCAGCTAAACTGTCTCGCAACATCATGTATTCTAATTGCGGCAAATCAAGCAGAACCAATTTACTATTTTCTAAAAGATTATTTTCTTTCAAGCTGTTAAGAAAACCTTTAATTTCTGTTGTTCCCAAATAGAGACACTCAACAAGAATAATATGTTTTTCCTTGGTCATCTGACCGATAAATCGCGAAAAATCTTCTGGAGTCAGTGCCTGATCAATATCTGAACGACCAACTACCACTAAATCCTCGTTTTCATCTTTAACTGTAGCAGCAAGCTCTTTAAAGATTCCAGAATTTATCTTTTGATCTTTACTTTCCGCTTCAATAGACTCTTCAATTTCAGCATATGCGCCTCGGTCAATCATCGCGACAGTTGCAATTTCACCATATTTTAAAGCAGTCAGTGAATCTTTCAAATCATTGAGTTCCATATTTTCCTATGCAAATCTACTTTTAGTAAAAAGTATTAAGATTCGCTTCCTTTCTCGCATTAAATTCATAAAACCTATCTCAAGTTTACACTGACTTTGTGAATTTTTCAAAAAATATGGCTCTTTTTGTGATTTCAACTTTGATTTAAAGTTTTATCAGTAAAAAATAAGTGCCATTTGCTATAATAAAACTATAACAAAGAAAGGACTTTTTATTATGAAATTTAAATTTAAAGGAATCAATTATTACGAGGACTCAGAAAACAATTATGTCGGTGCCACAAACACTTGCTCAATCGTCAAAGAATTCGCTGATTTCCAAGCAGCTATTGACTATGTTGCTGAACACAAAGGATTCTTGATTGCCGAAGACGGAAAAACTGCCTTCAACGTTTTGACAATTACTGAAAACAACTAAAATATTTAAATGGTCCAAAAAATCACTGACAGGCTTTGTCAGTGATTTTTTATATCAATTAATAAAGTTCTAAATAGTTATCAATTTCCCATTGCGATACGAATTGTGCATAGCTTGCCCATTCAATGCGTTTTGCTTCAACAAAGTTAACCAAAACATGTTCTCCAAGCGCTTCAGTCACAATTGTATCTTCACGCAATGCTTTAACGGCATTGTGCAAAGTAGATGGCAAATCTGTAATACCATGTGCTTTACGTTCTTCTTCTGTCATTACGTAAATATTTGATTCGATTGCTTCTGGCGCTTCCAATTTATGTTCAACACCGTCAAGACCAGCTGCCAATAGAACAGCCAATGCAAGATATGGATTTGCTGTTGGGTCAACCGCACGAAGTTCAACACGAGTTGACAAACCACGTGAAGCAGGTACGCGAATCAAAGGTGATCTGTTACGTCCAGCCCAAGCGACATAAACGGGTGCTTCATAACCAGGAACCAAACGTTTATATGAGTTAACAGTTGGGTTTGTAATTGCTGTAAAGTTATAAGCATGTTTCAAAAGTCCAGCAATAAAGCTATGTGCAACATCTGAAAGTCCCATATCTCCTGTTGGATCAGCAAAGGCATTGGCACCATCTTCTGTAAATAAAGACATGTTACAATGCATCCCAGAACCGTTGATTCCGTGAACTGGTTTTGCCATAAACGTTGCATGTAAACCATGTTTACGCGCAATTGTTTTAACAACAAGCTTAAAGATTTGAATATTATCACAAGCTTTCAAAGCATTGGCATATTTAAAGTCAATTTCGTGTTGACCGATTGCTACTTCGTGGTGAGAAGCTTCAACTTCAAAACCAAGGTCTGTCAATACATTTACGATTTCACGTCTTGTGTTTCCAGCGAGGTCAGTTGGTGCAAGGTCAAAATAACCACCTTTATCATTCACTTCAAGTGTTGGTTCATCATTTTCATTAAGTTTGAAAAGGAAGAACTCTGGTTCAGGTCCAAGGTTAAAGCTCTTGAAGCCCAATTTTTCCATTGATTTAAGGTTACGTTTCAAGACACCGCGTGGGTCTCCAGCGAAAGGTTCACCTTCTGGAGTGTAAACATCACAAATTACACCTGCCACTTTACCATACTCATCTCCCCAAGGAAAAACAATCCAAGTGTCAAGGTCTGGATAAAGATACATGTCTGATTCATTGATACGAACGAATCCTTCGATTGATGAACCGTCAAACATCATTTTGTTTTCAAACAATTTGTCCAATTGTTCATCTGTAGCTGGAACTTCAACGTTTTTAAGTGTTCCAAGAATGTCTGTAAACATCAAACGCAAGAATTTAATATCCTTTTCTTTGACGTCGCGACGAATGTCTGCTGCTGTGATTGTCATGCTTTACTCTCCTAGTTAAATTTTCGCTGTAAACTTAGTTGACAAATAAAGTAAACTAAACTTACATCCGCGGTTGGGTAAAATGAGTGGGATCAGGAGTTCCGAATCTACCTTGTTGGGCAAATTCGCGTTCAAGTGCATGGTGGACTTCTCCGATAGATAAAGTTTGAGCCTTCTTAGCATCCCTTTTGGCATAAATTTCTTTGATATCTGCAATATTATTACCTTCTTGCAATAAGTCAGCAATATCAAATAGAGCATCTATGTCATTGAGCGAATACATGCGACGATTACCGTCACTTCGCTCCGGGAAAATAAGCTCTTGCTCTTCGTAATAACGAATCTGCCTTGCGCTTAGGTCAGTGAGTTTCATGACAGTTCCTATTGGAAGTACCGCCATAGAGCGTCTTAATTCACGTTCTTTCACCAAATCTCGCCTCCATGCCTTTCATTATAGACCTTGTTATTAGCAAAGTCAAGTTTTAATGTGAGATTTTCTCACATCGGTTTATTTTATTTGAAATATTTTATACAATTTCATCCAATAATCTTTGACAACCCGTCTTAACAAGTTGATAAGTTTCTTGGAAATCGCCCGTAAACCATGGATCTGGAACACCTTGTTCTAAAAGCATCGCGATTTTTTGACTCGTTCCTTCTGGTGCCATTTTTCTAAGATTTTCTAAATTGGATTCATCCATTGCGATAATTTTATCAAATTCATAAAAATCTTCACTACTGATTTTTTGACTTCCTTTTTGAAGGTCAAAAGCAATCTTTTGTTCTTTTAGTTTTGTTTGGGTTCCAGAATGAATTGGATTTCCATGCTCCCAAGAAGAAGTTGCTCGACTTTCAATCAAAAAATTTGATTCATTTCCTGCCTTTTCAACTAAATCTTTCATGACAAATTCTGCCATTGGGCTACGACAAATATTTCCTAAACAGACAAAAACAATCTTTTCCATGACTTCCTTACTTTATATCATTTATAAATTAACTAATTTTGAGCATTTATTCTATTATACCCTATTTCACAAGATATTACTGACAGAATTCTAAAATGAAAAAGTCTGCCAAAATTTGACAAACTTTTTTACTGACAGACGAACTAATCTTTCTGCTTAATTTTTTTCTTTTTTTCCTTCAATTTTTTATAAATTTTATTGTTATCTACCAAAACTTTACTTTCATTATTTTTAAAAGAATTTTGGAGTTGTTCAACCTCCCGAAAAATATCACTTTTAGGTTGAGGGGCAGGTGTAATTACTGACATAAGTTCTCCTTATCTTTCATTCGACTTATCTCTTAATCGGAAACAATTATTAGAAAATATATAAACCAAATAATGTAGTATTATTTCGCATTAATTCCCTTTCACTAAAAAAATACATCCATATAACCGATTTCTTTTGCCGCTTCATCAAAATTTGTCACCAAAGTCAGTCCTTTTTAGGACAATAGATAAGCTTGGTCACAGAAATGTTCAATTTCCTTGAGATTGTGTGAGGTTAATAAAACAATTTTTTCTTGAGCGATTTTTTTCACTTCTTCATAAACTAGGGCTTTTTTGGAAACGTCAAGCCCACTGAATAGCTCGTCAATGATTAAAATATCACAGTCGATAGAAAATGATAAAATTGTCGCAAAAAGCTCTTTCATTCCTAAAGAAAATTGGCCAATTCTCTTTTTCGCAAATTTATCTGCACCAAAAGTAAGACTTAACTCTCTTGCTCTATCCTGTTCACTATTTTTCAAAATTTTAAAATAATCATGCATTTTTAAACTTTCTTCAAAAGATTCTACATCGGGAAGATAAGCGACACGCCCATTTTCTATTTCTCCTTGAGAAAATCCAATTTCTCCTGAAAGAATGCCGAAAAGTGTACTTTTCCCAATCCCATTTCGTCCAATCAGACCGTACAAACCATTTTCAGAAATCTCAAAATTAAGCGGAGCAATGTCTGGTATCTTTAAATTTTTTATTTTTAATATCATGAGATTCTCCTTGTTTTTTGATTTTTAATAATGAAGACAGAGATGAGCAAAAATAATACACTTAAAGAAAGTAGATAGCCAGCCCCGATTAATATAGAATATTTTCCAAAAAGAGCACTAGGATTTCCAAAAAGTTTTAGAGGTTCAAGATAAGAAAGTGGCACAAAACGTCTAATTGAAATTATCCAAGAAACATTTCCTATCATCGAATATCCCATGACAAATAGAGCTATAACCCCAACAACAACCATACTCCGTTTTACAAAAACAGAAATCAAGGCACCTAATGAAGCCAAGAAAAAGATGACAAAAAACAGATAGAGGATACTTCCTAAATCCAAAATTCCATTTGGAATTGTGAGATTAGTCAAAGTAAATCCTGTTTTCAAATCCGAATCACCAAGATAGGCGGGATAATTCCATGCTCCAAAACCATTCACCACCCCAATTACCAGAAAATAAATGATACTAGAAATAATAATCCAAGCAAAGGTCGCTAAAGTTCCAGATAAAACTTTTATAATTAAATTTTTCTGCAAATCAATTCCCGCAAATCGATAAAATCTGTTTTCTTTTGATTCATAACTAGTGGCGACAAGGATTGAAACCATGGAAGCAAATAAGACAATGAATAGACTACTCGTTAAAATTGGAATGAACTGCTGATGAAAATTTCCAAAAGCATGAGATTGCATGGTAGGCATTGCTTCAAAATCTAACTTTCTCTCTTGAACTGTCTTGATATACTTAATTTCTGCTTTCAGGAATTTATCTTGACCAGATGATGATTGGTTACCATTTTGTTTAAAATACAACTGGTCAATTTCTTTTTGTAAATGATAATATTCATTAATGTCATTGACGCCTATAGCTGCGATTTGTTTTTGATAGATGTTATCTTTTTGCTTTAAGTCACTCAATGTATTATTTAGATTATCATCTTCTGCCTTCACTTTTGTGGTTTTTAGGCTTTCTTCAGTAGTTTCAATGTTATCCTGAACTGATTTTTCATTAGTCTGTACCTCTTGAACAAGGCTAGTGATGTTATTTTTAAAAATATTAGTAAAAGAAATTGTATTATATACACTATAAACTATGATTAAGGAAGAAATCAAAGCTAATAAGTATCTGTTTCTTTTGTTTAGAATAAACTTTTTTAATTCAAATTTGAAGTATTTCATTTAATCACCTCTCAATCAAAAATAATCATTAAATAGGAGTAAGTGAGGTAGCTTACTCCTATTCCATCAATAATGATAATAAGTAGTTACTTGTTTTGCCGGTTGACTTTGTCCGACAGAATTTACTACCGTGTAGTAAATTGTACTTGTGGTGGTTGTATAAGAACCTCCATGAAGGATATTCACATAATCATAATAATCCGTTGTTCCTGTAGAAACATTATTTAGATAGTAAGTAACTGAACTTGTTTTTACATAGGTGACTTGAGTCGCAGATACAGAAGTTACCCCTATCGCACCTGTCGTAACAAGTAAAGTTGATAAGACAAAGATTTGTTTTTTCAAATTCATTTTCATAATTTACCTCTTTCTGCCCAAATTCAGAAAGAAATTATCTTTTCTGAATCAAGCTGATGATATTTTTCTCATGTTGAGAGCTTCCTTTCATTTTTTACTTTGTTTTCTTGGCTGCGCTCAGTAGCTTGCGAATTTGTCCATTGGTTTTTCCTCGTTTGTTTTTATTTTTGTCTCCTTAACTTTATTGTAGCACCGATTTCGAAAGCACAAAAAAAAGATTCAAATTGAATCTTTTCCTAGAATATCACTTAACCATTGAGGAAAATTATAGTTTTTCACATATTTATCATAGAGTTTTTGGTAGGTTTTTGCTAAATTTATACTTCCTTCCCAATCAAAAATTTCGATGACCTTTTTCATGCTATCAATTCCCAGAAGTCGTTCTTCGCCTTGACCATAAAAAATACAATAATAACCTTTAGTAAAGCGATAAATCAATCTAGAATATGCGTCTTTTTCATGACAATATGCTTTGACCAGAGCCAGACATTCTTGCGCTTCCTTTTCTTTCCCTTCTTGGATACAAGTCACTGCTCCGCGACAGGCGATTTGACAAATAATTTTGCGATAACGTGTACGATTGGCTAACCTTTGATGATGATGGCTCAAATCTTGAATAATTGCTTTTATCATTTCTGACGAAAATTGCTCAATGGTATCTGACAAAATGAGAAGTTCATAAAAACTAAATATTTCAATTCCAAAAATAAAAGAACTTAACTCAACCACTTCGTTTTCTGGCAACTTTTCTAAGCGTGCTTTGGCACAAAGAGCAATCAAATGTTCGCCAATTTGCTCACATTGCCAGGCAATGTCTTTTAGTTCTTCAATATTATTATTCGTTGCCGCTTGGTCGATTTTACTAAATAATTCTTCGTAAAAACTATGTTTAAAATTATTGAGATAATAATCATATTCAGAAAGTTCCAAGTGAAGAAATTCAAGCAAAGCATCAATTTGATCAAGATTTAAATAACCTTCTCCACTAAAAAAACGAGAGAGACTACTTTTAGGAATTCCTGTTTTTTTGATAATTTCATTTTTCGTGATTTCTTTAGCTTCACAGAGTTCTTGAAGTTTTAAACCATAGTATTGATTAACCATTTGTCTTGTCTCTCCAGTCGTAACTTTATGGTCATATTATATACTTTTTTCATTATTGTTACAACGGCAGGAATTTATGTAATATAAAAAAGCCCGTCAAGCTTTGACAAACCTTTTTACTGACAGATACTAACTGTCAATCTTCTTCATTGTAAACATAACCTAGGTGTTCATAGGCTCTTTGGGTCACCTTACGTCCCTGTTTAGTTCTCATCAAAAATCCTTTTTGAATCAAATAAGGTTCATACATATCCTCGACCGTTTCACGGTCTTCGGCAATGTTTACCGCCAAAGTTCCAATCCCAACAGGACCACCGTGGTACATTTCAATCATTGTGCGGAGAATTTTTTGGTCAATATAGTCCAAACCAGCGGCATCAACATCAAGAATAGACAAGGCCTTATCGGTAATTGCTTTATCCACTCGGCCATCCCCCATTATTTGAGCAAAATCACGCACTCGTTTAAGTAAACGATTGGCAATCCGCGGAGTCCCTCGACTACGTAAAGCAATCTCTAAAGCGGCATTATCAATAACTTCGACTTCAAAAATATCAGCTGTTCTTTTAACAATTTCTTCCAAATCACGCTCTTGATAATACTCCATATGACTTGAAATTCCAAAACGGGCACGCAATGGATTCGAAAGCATTCCAGCTCTTGTTGTTGCCCCAACTAGAGTAAATGGCGGCAAATCTAAATGAACCGAGCGTGAACCATCACCAGAACCAAGCATAATATCAATGTAGAAATCTTCCATAGCGCTATAAAGAACTTCTTCAACTTGCATTGGCATCCGATGAATTTCATCAATAAATAGCACATCGCCAGGTTCCAATTCATTCAAAATCGCAACTAAATCTCCTGGCTTTTCAATGGCAGGACCCGCTGTTTGTTTAATATTAACCCCCAACTCATTGGCAATGACAAATGCCATTGTTGTCTTACCAAGTCCCGGAGGGCCAAAAAGTAACACGTGGTCCAAAACTTCTTCACGCATTTTTGCTGCTTTAATAAAGATTTCTAATTGTTCTTTGACTTTATCTTGACCAATATATTGATTAAAAAATTGCGGACGTAGAGATTTTTCAATACCGTAATCTTCTTCCATTGGCTCTTTGTTTAATATATCGTTCATCTTATCTTGTAATTCTCCTTTTAGAGATGATTTTTGATAACTTATGAGAAGCTGTCAGTAAATTTTACTGACAGAAAGACTTTAATGACTATTTTTGATGTCTGTCAGTTCTTTCTTCAAACTTTTTTATTTCATCATAAGTTTTAAGGCTGATTTGATATATTCTTCGCTGGTCAGACCTGTTTCTTGAGCTAATTTTTTCTCAATTTTCTTCAATTCTGTTGCTTTATAACCCAAAGCTTGCAGCGCTTCAATCGCTTCTTCCAAAGCAAGATTGCCAGCAGGTCCAGCATCAAGAAGAGAAATACCTACAGTTCCTGTCGCATCAAATTTCCCAGCCAAATCAAGCACCATCTGCATGGCTGTTTTTTTACCAACTCCTGGAAATTTAGTTAAATACTTGATATCACTATTGTCAATAGCAGTGATTAAACCTTCGTTATCAGCCGCCGCAATGATGGCCAGAGCTGATTTTGGCCCAATCCCAGAAACGCTGATCAGACGTAAGAATAAAGCTTTTTCGGCCTCGTTAACAAAACCATAGAGGCTGTGGGCATCTTCGCGAATGACTTGATGAACATAAATTTTTACTTCTGTGTTCATCAAAGCAGACCAAGCGTAAGGGTTAGCTACACTGATAAGATAACCAATTCCTGCTACATCAATTACAATATTTGTTGGGGAAATTTTTACTAATTTTCCATTAAGATATTCAAACATTTTTTTACTTTTCTAATTTTTTTGATTGACAAACTCCCTTATTCAAGTCTGTCAGTAGTTTTTATCTATTTTTTTACTGACCAACTTCATCATTAATCTGTTTAGTCACTTTTTACTCAAAATCTTTCCACGAAGCTGCTTTTGAACGATGCGTTTCTTGGATTCTCCGGAACATTTTTTGAATGTCATCCCCTGAAAAATGAACAATCGTTGGCCGTCCATGCGCACAACTATAAGGATTTTTACAAGTTGCTAATTCTGCGAGTAAAGCTCTAGCTGACTCGGCGTCAAGGGGATGATTAGCTTTAATTGAACTTTTACAAGCAACCATTGCAGCTAAATCATGACGATATTTTTTGAGTGAAAATTCTTTTGATGAGAGAATAATATCAATCATTTCATTAATTGATTTCTCTATCTCGGTTTCTTTTAACCAGATTGGATGTTCTCTTAAAATGAATTGATTTTCTCCGTATTCTTCTAAGAAAACACCGGCTTCATGCAACAAATCTTTCTTCTCGGCTAAAACAATAAAATCATTTTTGGCTAAAATGAACAAATATGGTGCAAGTAAAATTTGTTGCTCCATACTGACCTCACCAATTTTATCTTTCCAATACTCATATTTGATTCGCTCTTGAGCCGCATGTTGGTCAACCAAGTAAAGTCCTTCTTTGGACTGACAAAGTAAATAAGTCGCATGCAATTGTGCCAAGTATTCAAGCTGCGGAAAAGTTGATGACTGACTTATCTTTGCTTCATTATCAAAATCAATTTCAAAGTTGCTGACAGTATTTTCTAGACTGTTGTCAGTAATTTCAGTAGTACTTTCCACAGTTCTGTCAGTCATTTTTTCACTGACAGCATCTGTATTAAGTTGATTTTCTGTAAAATTATCAAAAGTTTGTTCAGACGAATCATTTGAAGCTTGATTTTTATTGATTTTAAAAGTTGCCTCTTCTCTGACATAAAAATCTTGGCGAACATTATCATAATATAAAGGATTATTTTGCAAAGGAAGTTCCGTTTGAACAGAAAGAGTTTCCTTTTCTTTAGCTCTTCCTTGCAAATTTTCCAAAGCTTCTGGAATCAAAACACCTTCTGATAAAGCCTCATCAATTGCTTTAGAAATTAAAGCCATCAATTCACGCTCTTTAGACAAACGCACCTCTTGTTTTGTCGGATGAACATTAACATCAGCAAGTGTTGGGTCAATTTTAATCGATAAAATAGCAAAAGGGAACCGTCCCACCATCAATCGATTGCCATATCCTTCTAAAATTGCCCGATTCAATAAAAAGTTTTTGATAAATCGACCATTTATTAAAATCGTAATATAATTACGATTAGCCCTTGTCAGCTCTGGTATGCTGACATAACCTGTTAGTTCAAAATCTAAGTCTGAGCCCTTGATTTGACGCATTTTTTTCGCTGTCCCTATGCCATAAATTGCAGCAATAACCTGGCGTAAATCACCATTTCCAGCCGTTTTCAAAAATTCTTTACCCTCATTAACTAAAGTAAAGGAAATCTCTGGATGAGCCAGACTCAATCGGTTGATGATGTCTGTGATATGAGAAAGTTCAGCCTGCAAGGACTTGATATACTTGAGTCTTGCTGGTGTATTATAAAAAAGATTAGCAACAGAAATTTTCGTCCCCACTCGCTTAGCAAGTGGTTCTAAAGTTTCGATATTTCCACCTTTAGCAACTAGTTTTGTTCCTGATTCTTCCTCAGCCGTACTTGTTTCAATGGTCATCTGGCTGACAGAAGCGATTGATGGCAGAGCCTCCCCCCGAAAACCAAGTGTTCTAATCCGAAACAAATCTGCCGAATCCTTGATTTTACTTGTTGCATGACGACGTAAAGCCAAAGCCACATCTTCTTTTTCCAAACCCAAACCATCATCAATGACTTCAATTAACCGCAAACCAGCTTCTTCAACATTGATAATAATTTTACTGCTTCCAGCATCAATTGAGTTTTCGACTAATTCTTTGACAACACTAGCAGGCCGCTCAACCACCTCTCCAGCAGCAATTTGATTGGCGAGCGCTTCATTTAGTTCAATAATTTTTCCCACAATAATCTCGCTCTCTTGTTTTTTTAAATTAATTCTAATTATAACACAAAAAGCAAGGGCTCGCTTTTCATTTTTTACTGACAAAAAATGATAGACAAGATGAAAATTGTCTATCATTTTTACATTAATTAGTAGTTTCCAAAATCGCGGTAACCATTATCAAAATTATTATAGCTGTTAAAAGCAAAGACTAATACGAAAATAAGAATCAAAATTGCAATCACAAATAATACAATTCCAATGATGAATGCAACGAAACCTGCTCGATTCCAACCGTCCATGACCTTACGGAACTCTTCCTCATCACGATATTTATTATCTCGATTTTCAAGTGCCCATTTTTCGCCATTAAAACCAAAAACGATCATCCATACAATCCCAAAAATCCAACCTACCCACGGTACCAAAGTAAGTAGAATCAAAAGTCCCAAATAAGCGCGATTGGCAATCCCAAACCACATAGTTAAAGCAAAAGCGCCCCAGTTCCATTTAGTTTTAATTTCATCTTGATTTTCTAGTGAACGATTCTGAGGAATATCTGCATAAGCTGATTGTTCGCTCGTTTTCTCTTCGACTTTTGAATCAAGTGGTTCACTAGCAGCAATTACTGGTTCTGCAATCACTGGTTCACTTACAAAACCTTCTGAAACTTCAGCCTTGGCAACTACTGGCTCATCAAGTACAGGCTCTGAGGCATCCCATTCACTAATATCACTCTTAGTTGTTTCTTCTTGAGAAGCAAGATTCTCAGAATTTAATTCTTCAGTTGGCTCCACTTGAGTCTCTGGAATTTCTTGCCCTTTAAGTTCTTTTTCATTTCCCATGTTTAGCTCCTTTTTATGTTAGCTTCTACTCAATTCATCTTTCAATGAATCTCTTTTTAAGTAATTATAGCCTTTTTTCTTAGCTTATTTACAGAATAAGCCTCGCTACCAAGTTCAAAGTGAATCTTTAAGTTCCCACAAGAAATTCAAAGCCTCTCTTGCAGTCATATTATCAACATTTTGCCTTTTTATCTTTTCAATAATTTCTGAAGAATTTTCGGTAAAATCAAATAAACTAAGTTGTTCTTGTTCATCAGCAACTTTTTTAGCAGGCAAAGGTTTATTTTCTAACTTCTGCAAAATCAAATCTGCTCGCTCTAACAAAGGCTGTGGTAAACCTGCAATTTTCGCCACATGAATCCCATAGGATTTATCAGCTGGTCCCTCTGTTATTTTATGCAAAAAAGTCACATTCCCATTTTGCTCCAAGGTAGCAACATGGACATTATCAAGATGATCGAGCGCTTCATCTAAGTCTGTCAATTCATGATAATGCGTAGCAAACAAGGTCTTTGCCCCAATATGGTCATGAACATATTCAATAATTGCTTGAGCTAGAGCCATCCCATCATAAGTTGCCGTTCCTCGCCCTAATTCATCAAAAATAATCAGGCTGCGACTGCTTGCCTTTTGAATGGCATGATTGGCCTCAGACATTTCAACCATAAAGGTCGATTCCCCTGAAATCAAGTTATCACTGGCACCAATCCGTGTAAAGATGGCATCAAAAATTGGTAAATTGGCTGTTTCGGCTGGAACAAAAGATCCAATTTGAGCCATAATCACCGTCAAAGCAAATTGACGCATGTAGGTTGATTTACCTGACATATTCGGTCCTGTGATGAGTTGAATATCTGTTTGTTCAGGCAGTTCAATATCATTTGGCACATATTCTTGAGCACCCATGACCGCTTCAACGACCGCATGACGACCGCCTTTAATTTCAACAATTCTTGAGCCATCTGTAAGCGTCGGACGGATATATCCTTGTTTTTCGGCAACGACAGATAGACTTTGTAAACAGTCAATTTCAGCAATTGTTTTGGCTAGAGCTTGTAGTCTGCCAATATATTGCTCCGTTTCAGTCCGAAGGCCCATGAATAAATCATATTCTAGAGATGATGATTTTTCACGCGCTTCCAACATAATTTCTTCAATTTCAGTTAATTCCTGAGAACCAAAACGCTCAGAATTTTTCAAAGTTGCCTTCCGATAAAAATGTTCAGGAACACTATTCAACTGACTTTGAGTAATATGAAAATAATAACCATCCTTACGATTATAATCAATTCGTAGTGTGGAAATTCCTGTCTTGGCTTTTTCATCTGCTTCCAATTTAGCAATCCAAGAAGTCCCATTTTCAAGCGCCTCCCGATATTTATCTAATTGAGCATTGTAGCCTTTTTTAATAATGCCCCCTTCAGTAATCGTTCTTGAGGCATTCTCACTAATAGCTGAATTAATTAAACCAGATAATTCTGGAATTTCGTCTAATTGGCTTTTTAACTCTTCTAATGGAGCTTCATTAAGCATTCCCAAAATATTTTTGATAGCAGGAACATTTGATAAAGAATTAGCCAGCTGCAAAAAATCAACCGGAACAGCCTTACCAAAAGAAACACGTGAAGCCAAACGTTCTAAATCATAGACCCCTTTTAAGGCTTCTATCAAATCGGAACGCTCAAAGAAATGGTCTAAGAAAATTTGAACAATTTCCATTCGTTTTTGAATGGCTGAATTTGAAACCAAAGGACGGTCAATCCACGACCGTAACATTCTGGTTCCCATCGCTGTTTTCGTCTCATCAAGCAACCAATAAAGTGTGCCATGTTTTTTATTTTCTCTTTTATTTGCCGTCAGCTCTAAAGATGATTTTGTCGCAAAGTCCATTTGCAAAAAGTCTTTAATTTCATAATGTTCAACTTCTTGTAAGTGACTCAAATCACGCATTTGTGTTTCTTTTACGTAAGCCAACAATTTTGAAGCGACTTGATTTTCTAGGGCGGTCAATCCTGACAAATCTATCAGTAAATTTTCAGAAATTTCAATTTGTTCTGAAATCAAAAGATTCATTTGTCTTTCAAAAACTTTTAATTGACTTTCATCTAAAGTAAAACCAGCTACAATTTCCCGCGCCTTGAGTGAAGCAATTTCTCCCACCACCGCTGAAAATTCGCTGAGCTCTGTCACCTTGAATTCCCCAGTTGATAAGTCTATATAGGAAAGAGCATAATGTTTATCTTTGAAGTCAATTGCCACCAAGAAATTATTATCAACCGAATTTGCAGTGTCAATCGTTGTCCCTGGGGTAATCACCTGTGTTACTGCCCGTTTAACAATTCCGACCGCTTTTTTCGGGTCTTCCATTTGTTCAGCAACAGCCACTTTGTAGCCTAAATCAACCAATTTATCAATGTATTCAGCTGCTGCATGGTGAGGAACACCAGCCATTGGAATTGGATTTTCTGAATTTTTATTTCTTGAAGTCAGGGTTAATTCTAATATTTGGGCAGCATTCACTGCATCATCATAGAAAAGCTCATAAAAATCACCCATCCGAAAGAGCAAGAAAGCATCGGGATAATCTTGTTTGATGTCTAAATATTGTTGCATTCCTGGTGAAATTTTTTCAGCCATTTTTTCTTCCTATCCCATCTAAATTTTACTGACGAAATTCTTAGCATATCCGTAAGAAAATTTAACACTAAATATCCTAAAACAGAAATTCTGTCAGTATTTTTTTATTATATTTTTACTGACAAAAATTCTAGCATCTCCATAAGCAAGCTTTCATGGCCTATCCTATGCCAGAATTTCTTGTCAGTACTTTTTATTCACCAGTTTCCAACAAAAGATTTACTTTCTCTTCTAATTCACCAGTGATATATTGAACTAAATCATTGACATCCTCTAATTTTGTAGCATAATCTTCTACCAAAGGATGATGCTTAATCCGTTTTTCAATGACTTGAGCCGACTGTGAAGTCTTTTTGTAAGCTTGTATTTTATCAATTTTTTGATATAAAACAGCCTCTTTTTGTAGAGCTTTCATTTCTTCTTGAGCTTTAAAAAGTTCTTGATTAGCCATTAGTGCTGTTTCAGCTTGTTGAAAATCTTTAACATAATCAAGACTTTTTATTTTTTCAACAAGCAAATCAACTAAGTCATCATAGTGCATCTCAAGCCTCCTTAAAATTTCATTAATTACTAATTATTTCTTTCATTAAAACTCTTAGACTTTATAAAATAATTATAACATATTTGGTAAAGTGACGATACTTCGCTTTATAAATTAGGGTGAAATCTATAAAATATATTTAGTTTTTCAATCACTTCAACTTTTTTATCTATAAAAACAGCCTGAAATGTTCAGGCTGTTTTGCGCTATTTCTCTTATTCTGGACGATGTCCATTTGGCCACCAAAGTTTAATCAAAGCTTGAGTCCCATCATTTTCAAAGCCTTTATCAGCTAATTGCTCATAGAGTTCTTTTGCCCCTTTAGTTGCAGGAAGCTCAAGATTCATTTTTTCTGCCTCAGAAAGTGCAATCCCTAAGTCTTTGATGAAATGCTTAACAAAAAATCCTGCACTATAATCTTCACGGAGAATCCGAGGCCCGTAATTAGCCAAAGACCAAGTAGCACCAGAACCTCCCCCAACAGTATTTAAAACTTTATCCAAATCCAAACAAGCCTTTTGGGCATAAGCTAAAAGCTCTGTCATTCCAGTCATTGTACCCGCAATACAAATTTGGTTAGCCATTTTAGTGTGTTGTCCACTTCCAGCTGCCCCTTGATGAGTAATAGTTTTTCCCATTTTTTCAAATAAAGGCAGAGTTTTCTCATAAGTTTCTGAATCACCACCAACCATAATGGTTAGTGTTGCATTTTTTGCACCCAAATCTCCTCCAGAAACAGGGGCATCAAGTGCGAATGCTCCAACTTTTTTGGCTTCTTGATAAATTTCTTGTGCTAAAGTTGGCTCAGTCGTCGTCATATCAATAAGAACTTTTCCTGAACAATCATTTTTGAAAATTCCTTCTGCACCAAAATAAACTTCGCGGACGTCCTTAGGATAACCAACAATTGTAATCACAAACTCAGCTTGAGCCGCAGCCTTTTGTGGATTTTCAGCATAAGTTGCACCACGTGCCACAAGACCGTCCGTTTTTGATTTTGTCCGATTATAAACAATTAAATCATGACCAGCGTCCATAAGATGACCAGCCATTGCGGCTCCCATCACACCCGTACCAATAAATGCTATTTTTGACATTTCTTCTCCTTTATTTAGCAGATTTATAAAATCTGTTTCGTCTAATTTTGGTAATCACGACGTTTACGGGCTTTATCTCCCCGCAACCGTTTGATTTTTCGGTTACGATATTCATCCAATTGATAAGTTTTCAACCATTTTTCAATAGCCACTCGTGAATTTCCTGTTTCTTCGCCAATGCTTGATAAAGAGCGTAAAGGATTTTCATCAATGATTTTCTCTAGTTCTTCTCTTGTTAATCTAGTCATATTTCTCCATCTCTTAAAAAGCTCAAAAGAGCAAAAAACGGCCAGCTTCCAGCCAACCGTCCACTTAATCATGGGGAAGAAGGGATTTGAACCCTCACGCGATTTCTCGCACATGCACCTGAAGCATGCGTGTCTGCCATTCCACCACTTCCCCTACGGATCATAACCTTGTCCTTTTACGTAAGTCGCTAAAGCGACTACTACAAAGGCACTTCCCCTACGGGTCATAACACTTTTCTATAATATCAGTTTAATAGAAAAAATGCAAGTTGAAAATCCGCTATGACGCCCTATTTAAGCACCTCCGTGCCCTACAAACATTGCAACAATTAATATAATCAAAACTAAAGTTGTAATTGCCACATAGAGTTTATCTCCTTCTTTTGCAAAAGCCACAATTGAAGCAACTACTCGCAAAACAGGAGTCAAAATTAAGAGGAATAATCCAGTCATCAACCAAGCCAATGCTTTAAATTCAACTAAACCACTTAAAATTTCATTAAATTTATCTGGCCAAACCCCTTCAGCATAACCAGAATGGCCGCTTAGGAGAAACATCAAAATTCCAATAATAATGACTGTAGTACTAACAAATACACCAATCCGAAGAATCTTTCCGATATTTCGCTCTATTTTGAGTAACTCTTCTTTTGTTAATTCTTTATTTACCATTAGAGCGATACCCCCAATCCTTTAAGCAACATTTGTAATGCCATAATTAAAATAACTGGAATGAAAATCAATCGAATTGTTTTCGCTGGTAACTTAGGCATAATTTTTGAGCCCAAAGCTGCACCGGCAACAATCCCAATAGCAAGCGGACCTGCTAAACTTGGATTAACATAGCCATTGAAAAAATAAACCGTTGCAGAAGCCGCTGCTGTTACCCCAATCATCAAATTTGAAGTCGCTGTTGAAGCTTTTAAAGGCATTTTCATCATTGAATCCATTGCCATGACCTTAAAGACCCCAGAACCAATTCCCAAAAGACCTGACGCAACACCAGCACCAAGCATTACAGCAGCACCACCTGGAACCTTTTCTACTTGATAAGGAATTTCTTTGCCAAGCTGTTTATCATAATAGCTTGAGTTTAATTTTAATTTCTCAGCAATCTTGTCTGACTCCACCTTTTGAACAACTTCCTCACCTTTATGCATTTTCCGCCACATATTGTAGCCTTGGAAAATCAAAAGACAACCAAATAAAATATTTAAAATCGTAGCATCAAAAAATCCTGCTAAAATTGCACCAACTAAACCACCAATTGTGGTAAATATTTCCAAAAACATAGCGGTACGAACATTAATCATATCATCTTTCAGATAAGAAATGGCCGCACCAGAACTTGTTGCAATAACGGCAACAATACTTGCCCCAATGGCATATTTAATATCAACACCAAAAAATGTCGTAATAATAGGCGTGATAATAATTCCACCCCCAAGACCCAAAATTGAGCCAAATACCCCTGCGACGAAACCAAGAAGTAACATCAACAGAGTAAATACTAATAAAGACATGTGTTTCTCCAATCTAATAACCCTATTTTACCAAAAACTTTTTAAAGCTGCTTGTTCCTTTGATTAAGATACTTTATCAAGAACATTTAAATCCTATTCTATTTTTTACAACCCCAATTTATGATATAATTCTTATAAGATTAATGCTTCACAAGAGTTTTTGAGGCAACTTATTGGAGGTTAAAATGAATAGACAAGAACTTGAGACACGACTTCGTCAAGAGCTAGCAATTCCCTTTTATAATGCTAAAATAGCCGAGCGCGATTATAGCGAGTCCGAATTTCAAGAAATGAAAGCTGAACTCAAAGCCGATATTGAACAGTACGCTCATGATTACGTCAATGAAACTAATACAAATGGTTAAATTTTACTGACAGAAATTCTAAATCAGTCTGTCAGTAAATTAATTATTGTTTTTTAAAAAAGGAAAAAATATGACCGAACAAAAACAAGCACTTTTCACCATCTTCGGAGCAACTGGTGACCTCGCTAAAAGAAAGCTCTACCCTTCACTCTTTCGCCTCTTCAAAAAAGGTGAACTAGCTGATAATTTTGCAGTCATCGGTACCGCTCGCCGTCCATGGACAAACGAGTATTATCGTGAAGTTGTTTTAGAGTCTATCAAAGATTTAATGAACTCAAAAACGGAAGCCGAAAATTTCGCCAGCCATTTTTATTATCAAAGTCACGATGTTAGCGACAGCTCACATTACGTTAACTTAAAAGATTTGGGTGAAAAATTGCGTAAACAGTATAAAACTGCGGGCAATCAAGTCTTCTTTTTAGCAATGGCTCCTCAATTTTTTGGCACTATCGCTGAACACCTTAAATCAGAAAATATTTTGACAGGTGAGGGTTTTGAGAGAATCGTCATTGAAAAACCATTTGGAACAAGCTACGATACGGCAAAATCACTTAATGACAGCCTCGCAAAAGTATTTAGTGAAGAACAAATTTTCCGAATCGACCACTACCTTGGAAAAGAAATGATCCAGGCCGTTTCTGCCGTTCGTTTTGCCAATCCAATCTTTGAATCGCTTTGGAATAATCAACACATTGATAACGTTCAGATTACTTTTGCCGAATTTATCGGTGTTGAAGACCGTGGCGGTTACTACGAAACTTCTGGTGCTTTAAAAGATATGATTCAAAACCATGTCTTACAGGTACTCAGCCTCATTGCCATGGAAAAACCTGAAAAATTTGATGAATCTTATATTGTAAAAGAAAAAGTTAAAGCCCTTAATGCAATCCGTCAATATTCTTCTGAGGAAGCTTTAGAAAACTTCGTTCGTGGTCAATATATCGCAGGACGTTTTGACGGTGAAGATTACCTAGGCTATCGCGAAGAAGATTCTGTTGCAACAGACAGTCGAACTGAAACTTTCGCTGCTGGAAAATTTGTCATTGATAATGAGCGTTGGTCAGGCGTCCCTTTCTATGTTCGCTCAGGAAAACGTATGACTGAAAAAGGAACTCGTATTAATATCGTTTTCAAAAAAGATAAAGACAATCTCTTTGCAGAAAATTGCGATGACCAATCCGTTCAAAATGTTTTGACCATTTATATTCAACCAACTGAAGGGTTTTCACTTTCAGTAAATGGAAAAGCGGCTGGTCAAGGCTTCCATTTAGAGCCTTTGCGCTTAAATTTCCGACACGATAGTGAATTTCTTGGAAATTCTCCTGAAGCATATGAAAAACTTTTCCTAGATGTCCTTAATGGAGATGGAACAAATTTCTCACATTGGGAAGAAGCGGCTCGCGACTGGGAACTTATTGATGTTATTCGAGAAGCTTGGGATAAAGAAACTTCTGAGCTTCCAACTTATGCGGCTCGCACAATGGGACCTAAGGCTGCATTTGACTTACTAGAAAAAAATGGTCACGAATGGGCTTGGCAACCTGATTTATGGTATCAAGAACGTGGTTACTACAATAAATAAAGAAAAAAACCTGTCTTAACGATAGGTTTTTTATCTTTTCCACAAACTTTTACACAGTTTTCCACATATTTGTGGAAAGACTTCACAATTCTGTGGAAAACTTTCTGTTTTTATCCGTAAAATAAGATAAAAAAAGGATTTTACTTGTGAATTTATTTTTCCACAGGTAAAATTCTTTTTTGAAATCTATTTTTATAAACTTGTTTTCCACACAGGCTCACCATCTCGAGCAATCAATTTTTTCCAAACGCGTCGTTCACGCCAACGATTCACTTGCGTACTCCAAGAGTCTGATGCAACTAAAGGTTTGACTAAAATACTTCTGACGCCGGCACGATGAGCAGCTCTAATATCCGTCATCAATTGATCACCAACCATAATCACATTTTCAGGACGCTCATCAAGCAATCTCAAGGCTTTTTTTATCCCCCAAGCAAAAGGTTTCATTGCCCGCCAAATATATTGAACACCAAACTTTTCCACAGCACGAGCAACTCTTGCTTGTTTATTATTTGATACAACCACCACTTTTAAACCATTTTCTCGCATATCCAAAAGCCAAGCCAAAAGCTCTGGAGTTCCGTCAGGATTATCCCAGGCAATTAAAGTATTGTCCAAATCCACCATTACGGCACGAACATTCAAGGCTTGCAGACGTTTAGGGTCTAGTTGATAGACAGCTTCCACTAAATAATCAGGCTTATAATTATCAATTTTCATGCCCCTATTATATCAAAAACTTACAGAAATTCCTGTTTTCTTCCCTAAAAATACTGACAAACTCGTCAACAAAAAAATAGAGAACAAAATTACTGACAGAACAAAAAAAGCCGCCAAAAGCGACTTTTACTTTTATTTTTATTTAAACTTATCAAAGAAACCTTTTTTACCTGAACCAGAGACTTCAACACCACTTGCTTTAGCAAAAGCTTGGAGCGCTTCTTTTTGAGCTTGATTCAAATTCTTAGGAGTGACAATATTGATAATAACATATTGGTCACCATTACCAGAACCACGAAGTTTTGGCGCACCTTTACCTTTTAGACGGAAATTAGCCCCTGTTTGTGTTCCAGCAGGAATTTTCAACTTCACATTTCCATGAACAGTCGGAACTTCAATTTCATCACCTAAAGCAGCTTGAACAAAGTCCATTGGCATCTTGTAGTAAATTTCTGCACCATCACGCTCAAATTTGTCTGAAGCTTCCACTTGGAAAACAACATACAAATCACCATAAGGTCCACCATTTACACCAGCATCACCTTGTCCTTGCAAACGCATTTTTTGTCCAGTTTCAACACCAGCAGGTACAGTAACCTTAACAGTATGTGCCACTTTTTCATGACCTGAACCATGACAAGTTTCACATTTCTCTTTGATTTCTTTACCTGTTCCGTTACAAACATCACATGTTACTTGTGTTTGCATCCGTCCAAGTGGTGTATCACGAACAACATTAATTTGTCCACGACCACCACATTTATGACAAGTTTCTGGATGTGTGCCAGCTTTCGCTCCAGAACCTCCACAAGTGTGACAGAGTTCTTCACGATTATATTTGACTTGTTTTTCCACGCCAAAAATAGCTTCTTCAAATTTTAAGTTTATCCGATACTGTAAGTCATCTCCTTGACGGGGTGCATTAGGGTTAACTTGTGCACCACCTCCTCCAAAGAAACTTGAGAATATATCTTCAAAACCACCAAAGCCACCTGAGCCACCGCCGAAACCAGAGAAACCAGAAGCTCCGCCGAATCCACCGCCACCAAAGCCGCCATTGGCTCCAGCTTCACCATATTGGTCATAAGCAGCACGCTTTTGTTCATCCGAAAGCGTTTCGTATGCTTCTTGAACTTCTTTATATTTTTCTTCAGCACCCTCTTCTTTATTTAAATCGGGGTGATATTTTTTGGACATTTTACGATAAGCTTTTTTTATTTCATCTTGACTGGCATTTTTATCGACACCTAGTCGTTCATAATATTCAGTATTATTCATTTCTAAATTACTCACTTCCTTTACTAAATCAATTTTTCAATAGCACTATTTTACCACGTTTTTTCATTTTTGGCAAAAAAATTAGCACTCTTTTTATAAGAGTGCTAATTACACTATAAAAATTCTATCGCAAATTGATTTGTTCCACTATAAACCGAATCAACTGTAGATTCAGCCAACCAATATTTTCCTTTTATTGGATCAGTAACATGAAACTCATTTTTCTTTTCGTTATACCCATCTAAAATAACAGCATGCGTATTAGCTACAACCTTATAACCGTAATAATCATCGTAAGTGATATTAGGTTCATCAAAATCAATCGTCACCCACATTTCAACTAAATGTTCTGATAAAACAGCATCTTTAATCTCGCTAATACTTTTTCCAGATAAGTCAGCAACTTGGATATTATTTTCTTGAGCAAAACTCATCAAAGCTGTGGGCCAAATCGTTGGAAAACCACCATCCGGGATGTCTTCATCAGACGTCCAAGGATTCCCAGCATAACCACTTCCTGGATCACCTCCCCAACCCACATACGGCAAAGATTCAATCCAATCAGTGACCGTCCTACCCTGAGTTTTATCCAAATAGACCAATGCATTGTAAAAAGAAACAATTTCACATCCCTGGTAGGCTCCGATTGTCATTTGATTAACATCACCAGTTTTCATCAAAACATAATCGTACTTACCCTTACGATCAGTTTGGACAAAAGTTTTTGATGCAGATGTTAATTTTTTATCTTCTTGATTCTTAGGATTTACAATAAAAGTAAAAATAAGTAGACAGGCCACAAGAACAAATAAAATTACGATTCTTTTTTTAAAAAGTTTTTTCTTTTTAATAGTCATCTAATAAATCTTTTTTTCCCATCATAGATATTGTTCGATGTACAGTTTCAGCTTGTGCATCTATTATATTGTACTCTTTTGTCAAATCATAGGCTTCATATAAGACTGACAATTCTGTACAACCTAAAATGGTTACTTCACAATTCATTTCTGACGCGACATCAGACAAAATTTCCTTATAAAGCTCAAAATTAAGATTTCTATTTTCCTTAACTTCTTGATAAATCAAGCGATTTACCTTTTCTTGCAATTGATCATCTGGAATTACCGCTTCATATCCTTGTTCTTCCAAGGCCTTACGATAAACTCCTGTCAAAATTGTTCCTTCAGTCGCTAGCACGGCCACCCTCTTAGCTTTTGGAAAGTGATGGCTAATACTATCAACGGCAATGCGTGGCATATGTAGAATCGGAATTTCTGTTGCTTTTTGCATCTCATCAAAATAATAATGAGCCGTGTTACAAGGAACAACGAAAAATTTTGGTGAAAGTTGACTGTGAATCTTAATATCATCAATCAATTTTTCTTCTGGATTTTCCAATGAAGGATTCTTGATATAATCTGTTCGGTCAGGAATTGTCGCATGATTAACTACGATATAATTCAAATAATCTTGGTCACGATAAGCCTCTGTTCGTTCATTCAGCGTATGAATAAAACTTTCAGTCGCAAGAGTACCCATTCCCCCCAAGATTGTAAAGAAGTTTTCCATTATATCCCCCTGTCCTTCTTATTCTTAATTTTTATTTGTGAAAGTACGTTTTAAATGCCCCAATATAGCGATGGAATGCATATTTCATCAAAAGATAACGTTTTGGTGAGTTATCCTTAGAATAAAATAGAGTTGTCCCATAGTTTCCTGAATTAATAAAACGACGAATTTCTTCTTTAAAACTAGGATTTACATATTTGAGCAATACTTTTTTAGGAACCCCTAACCAAAGTTTTGAACCTTTTCCATAAATTGTCTCAGTAAAAGGTTCATTGTTAATACGGTCAGCAACTAAATAACGTGTCAAATTGTAACCATTTAAAGTAACATAAAAGGAGCTACGTCCTTGACGTAAGTTAATTTCAAAAAGTTTATAAGAGCCATCACGTGGGTCATATTTCATATCAAAATTAGCAAAGCCTGTATATTCAATTTTTTCAAGAAAATCCTGAATTTGTTGATAAACTTGTTGATTATAATCAGGCAAAATCGCCACATAATTCCCAATCGCTTTTGGACTTGGATCCTCAAGTAAGGGATGACCCAAACACATCATGCGAACTTTATGATTTTTATCTACATAAGCGTTAAGAACACGCATATTTTCATCCCCTCCAGGAATGAAATCTTGAATAATCATCTCATCAGGATAACCAGCTTCATAACAACGATGAAGCATCAACTTCATTTCTTCGTTAGATGCAATCGTGAACGCTTTTTTCTGTCCTTCAAAGTGCACATCTAAATAAGAAATCGAATTCCCTGGTTTTAAAATCATTGGATAAGGGAAAGTTAACTCATCTACTAAAGTATCTATTTCTGATTTTGGATTAACTAATACCGTTTTTGGATAAGGTAAATTATATTGTTCACAGATATTATAAAAATTAGGTTTATTTTCTAATTGACGATAAAGCGCGTAGTCAATATAAGGCACTTCAAAAAATTCCGAAAGTTCCTCACGATATTTTGAAGCAAGCAGGGCATAACCGTCCCCACAAGCTACTAAAAGATATTTCTTCTTACTGTCTTTATGTTTACTTGCAAAATCACGAAGCACCTGAATAAAAGTTTCTTCATGGTCAAAATTTTCATGAGTTTGTACTTCAACAATTTTTGAATACTTTGTTGGAGCTAATCCAGAAGCACTTAAAGCCAGAGAAGTAATTCCAAATTCTTCATGAAATGAACGAGCCATTCCATAGACGTTGATATCAGAACCTAACAAGATAGGTTGAAATTCATTTGTTTGTGACACAAAAACCTCCCTTAAAAATTAACCACAGCAGGTTTTTCACCATTATTGATGAAGTAAACATCATACCAAGTCAAGAATGAATAAATTGTCCAGAGTTTACGACGTGCATCATTTTTATCTGCAAAGTTATCATCCAACATCTTCAAGAGTTTTTCTTGATCGAAGAATTCAGCAACAAAATCTTGTTCAAATAATTGACGAACAACTTTATAATATTTTTCTTCTCGCAACCAGTCTTTAATTGGCACTGGGAAGCCTAATTTTTTACGATTTGACCATTCTTCTGGTAAATGACGACGAGCTGCTTGGCGGAAAGCATACTTTGTATTATGCTCATTCAAAAGATATTTTGTAGGAATTTGTTCCGCTGTATGCATCAATTCAATATCAAGTAGTGGAACACGCAATTCAAGTGAGTGTGCCATTGCCATTTTATCAGCTTTAAGTAGGATATCTCCTGGCATCCATTGGTGCATATCAAGATATTGCATTTTACGAAGTTCAGAACCTTCTGGGGCCTTTTTGTAAGTTTTTCCAACAATATCTTTAACAGTTGGAGCTGCTTTAAATTCTTCTTTCAAAAGCTCTACTGATTCAGACTCATCAAATACTTTCGCTTGACCGATAAAGAAATCTTCAGCAGGCGCAAGTGATTCATAAAGATGTTTTTGACCTTTGAAATGTTTATTTTCAATACCACGAGCAATTGAGAAACGTAAAGATTTTGGTAATTTCTTCAAACCTTCTGCGAAAACACGAACCGCACGAGAATTTGTACTAAATCCATAAGACTCATAACCAGCAAAAAGCTCATCGGCACCTTCACCGCTCATTACAACACGTACATCACGTGCTGCTAATTCTGCGAGGAAAAAGAGTGGCACACAAGAAGGATTTGAATCTGGTTCATCCAAATAATATTGAATTTGTGGGAAATACTTGAACGCTTCATCTCCATGGATTTCACGAGAAGTATTGTTCAAACCAATCATATCAGTCAATTGTTTGGCTTGTTTAGATTCATTGAAAGTTCCTTGACCAAAACCAATAGAATAAGTATGTTCCGGACGAAGCGTTGAAGCAACATAACTAGAATCGACACCACTTGATACAAAAGCTCCAACTTCTACGTCAGCAAATTTATGAGCGTCAACAGAACCCAAAACAGTCTTATCAATCAAATCAATTGATTCTTCCAAACTCATATCTTTTTCATCAACTTTCATATCCCAATAAGGTTTGATATCCAAGACCCCATCTTTGTAAGTAAAGTAATGACCTTCTTTGATACGAAAAACATTTTTAAAGAAAGTTTCATCAAGAGCAGAGTATTGGAAAGTCATGTAAGGTTTTAAAGCTTCTTTATTTAATTCTTTTTTGAAGTTTGGATGTTTCAAAAAACTTTTAATTTCTGAACCATACATGAAAGTTCCACCCATTTGAGTATAGTAAAGTGGTTTGATACCAAAATGATCCCGAGCACCAAACAATTCTTGTTTTTCTCTATCCCAAATAACAAAAGCGAACATTCCACGAAGCTTTTGAAGAAGTTCTACACCATATTCTTCATAACCATGCAAAAGAACTTCTGTATCAGCATGAGTTGTAAAATCATGACCTTTAGAAATAAGGTCCTCACGTAATTCGCGGAAGTTATAAATTTCACCATTAAAAGTAATCAATTTAGTTTTATCTTCATTGAAAATAGGTTGGTCTCCACCTTCAAGGTCAATAATACTCAAACGACGAAAGCCAATTGCGGCACCTTCATCAATAAATTCACCTGAACTACTTGGACCACGGTGAACAATAGTATTCATCATTTCTTCTAAAGTTTTTGATTTATCATTTTGATTCATCCGGTCAATAAAGCCGACAATTCCACACATTTGTATCTATCCCCTTATCATTTTTCCTTATTATTATACCACAATAATAAAAAATGATTTGACAGAAGGAAAATTATTCCCCACTATCAAATCACTATTTATATCTTTAAAATTTTTGAATTAGTTTGGCATTAAGAATGTTACACCAGCTGCACTTACGTGTGAGCGTGTATGACCCCATCCAAAGCCAATTCCACCTTCAACAACGTCAATTGTACCATCGGAATTTACCGCTGTTACAATAGCAACGTGACCATAAGGTGATCCTGCATATCCAACAAAGTCAGTTGAGAATCCAGACGCGATAACACCAGGAGCCGCACCTACTACATGGAGAACACCTTGTGCAGGGCCATTAGATGCCCATTGACCACCATTACCTGGCATGATATTTCTGATGTAGATTCCTTGTGCAGCAAAATGTTGCCATACGTAGTCAGTACATCCACCACCAGCATAAGGATTACCGATTGGTGTGCTATTAATACCTGATGAACTTGAACCACCTGTATTACCAGTATTTGTACTTTCACCACCATTTGAGCTACTTGAATTTGATGAGCTATTAGAGCTTGATGAATTGCTACTTGAATTTGATGAGCTATTAGAGCTTGATGAATTGCTACTTGAATTTGATGATGTATTATTGCTACTTGAGCTGCTTGAATTTGATGATGTATTATTGCTACTTGTGTTTGAACTTGATGAACTTGATTGTGAAGTTTGACTAGATGAAACAGTTGAAGTTGCTTCTTCTACCGCTTTAGTTGTTGCTGCTGTAGAAGCTGCCTGAGCTTTAGCGGCCTCTTTTTGTTGTGCTTCATAAGCTGCTTGTTTTTTAGCTGCTTCTTGAGCTGCTTTTTCTGCGGCTGCTTTTTCATCTAATAAAGATTGTTTTTTATCTTGCGCAGTAGCAATTGTTGCTTGATAATTCAAAGTAGCAACTTTAAGTTCAGCTTGTTGTGAAGTCAACTCTTGAGCTTGAGAATCTAAACTTTGTGAAAGAGAAACGAACTGGTTATAGTTCTTTTTAACAGTTTCTGATTTTTGACTAAGTTCTTTTTGCTCTTTTTCTTGTTGTTCCAACATTTGTTTGTTGGCACTAGAAACTGTAGCAATTGCTGTTACTTTTTGAATAACATCTGTCAAAGATTTTGAATTAACAACAGCATCCATATAGTTTGTTGCTGAGCTGTTAACTTGAGCACTACGTGCTTGAGCTTCCAATGTCTTTGTACGTTCTGCGATACTTTCATTCAATGTTGCAATTTGTGCATTAAGCGCTTTTGCTTCACTTTCGATTTTAGCAATTTGAGCTTTTGTGCTTGCTTGTTTTTGTTGTAAGCTATCAACTTTTGATTGTAAGCTATCAACTTGTGCTTGGGCTTGAGCCTTTGCAGACTGCGCACTTGAAATTGTCGCATCTTGTTTAGCAATATCTGAATTTGTGTCAGCGTAGACCCCTGACAACGGTGCTGCAGCAGAGAGTACCACTGTAGACATTAAAATAGCTGAGATAATCTTTTTTTTCATAACTGTAATTTTTTAATTTTTCCTCCCATTAAGTTCGGTTGAATAAACATATTATACTATTCCTACCCGCCCAAAATATTTCTTTATGATTACAAAACACTTTCTAATTGTATCTTCCGTGACTTTTCTTTAATCTGTAAAAGATTTCTAAAGGAAATTGCAAGGCTACAGCCAAGATAATATTAAGCAAAAGTGTAGGCGCTAGCTGGTAAACAACAAAATTAATAAAGTTTAAATGTGCAAATCCAAAAGCTACCATAATGATTGCACTAAAAACTTCAAAAGCCGTCACAATAATAATTGTTGTAAATAACCGTGTCCAGCGATTAGTAAATATGGTTATCTGTATATTATATATAAAAAGAGCAATAAGTGGGAACAATAAGGTCGCAATTCCATAAATCCCTAGATAATAACTATCATATATTGCCCCCAAAACTGCCGCTAAGATGATAATATAGCTTGGTCTGTGCTGAGTGACACTGTACATCAGAAATATCAAAAATAAATGACTCACTGGTACCCACGTCCCGCTGCTAACCCCCGTTAATATATGGGTAATTTGACCGTCCAAAATCATTAGTAAAAAAAGAATAATTGGACTAAAAAATTGAAATGTAAATCGACTCACTACTTAATTCCTTATATTCTAGTTGGTTTTAACAAATTAATGCTTTATTTCCATAAGCAAAATAATAATTAATACTTATCTAGCAAAAACTACTGACCGTCAATTTTGCTTTTGACCACAAAGACGAATCTAATATCATAGAGATTTGTTTCTGGTTTGATATAAACCATTTTACCAAGGCCATCACTATCTTGCTTTTCACCGATAACCTTTCCTATAAGTAAACCACTTGGTGTTCCACCTTGACTACCAGAATTCGTTCCAAGACCACTAGTAAAAACGGAATCTCCATTTTTAAATTTCCCTTGTGAGTCGATATTTTTAACTACATAAGCCTCTTGTTGGGAATCATAGCTGCTCAAAATGCCATAAATAGGTGAGCCGTCACTTTCAATTCTTACAGGAATTTTATTATCAATTCCTTTAGAAGAACTTAAAAGTGCAACTTTTGAACTATTTTTATTCACTTGAGTTACTCGACCAACAACGCCACCATTTGCCATAACAATCATACCTGTTGTCAAGCCATCCTTACTACCGCTATCAATCACTAGTGTATCATTCCATGAAGAAGGCTCACGAGTAATCACATTTGCAGCAACCGTTTGATAATCAGTTAAAGTTTCTTGGAGTTTCAAAGCTTTTTTCAACTCTTTATTTTCTGACTCAAGGCCGCTTAATTTATTATCATCATCTTTTGACTTTGCCAATTGTGTTTTTAAACTTTGGTTTTGTTGGTAGGTATCCATCAGATTCGACAATTCATTAGCCTTGTCTTGAACAAAGTGGATAGGTGCCACAAGTACTCTGTCAACAAAACTTGTCCCATCATTAATGGTTTGAGTCATTGCTGATGGATTACGGTTAGACTTAAAATTTTTGGCAGAGATAAAAATTGCTGACATCGCTGCAATAATGATAATGAGTGCAATAATAATAAGCTTACTTAAGTTAATTTTTTTCACTATTCTATGTTCCCTTCGGTAATATGTTTCAAACTCTCTAAATTAAATTTGAAAGCTCTGTGATTTCACATAGCCCTTTGCATAAGCAAAAGCAATTCTTATATCGTTTATCTCTTTGAACTAATCTTCACTTTCAATCCGATAGTCGTATAAGTTCTTCTTACTCGTACCTTATTTTATCAAATTTGACAGAATTTTGATAGAATAGTAGTAATAAATTTCTGTAAGCGGTTTTTAACTATTTTAAAATAGTTATGTTTATCATAATAATCAGTATTGGGGAGAATTTTTTATGAATCATATTCCAGTTTTCGGTGAAAAAAATGAAGAGAAAAATTATCAGGCAAGATATGGTGTCTATTCGATTGTCGCAAGAGAGAATAAAGAAATTTGTCTCGTTCAGGCACCCAATGGAGCTTATTTTCTTCCTGGGGGAGAAATTGAAGCGGGTGAAGATCAAGAAAAAGCACTTCATCGTGAACTCATGGAAGAGTTAGGAGCTACCGCTGAAATTGGAGAATTTTTAGGGCAAGCAGATGAATATTTTTATAGTTCGCATCGTGATAAATATTTTTATAATCCCGCCTATATTTATAATACTAAGAATGTCCGCTTTGATTCCAAACCTCTCGAAGATTTTAACCATATTAGCTGGTTTGACCCAGAAACAGCTATTAGTAAACTCAAACGTGGCTCTCATAAATGGGGAGTTCAAGAGTGGTTAAAGAAATAAAAAAATCGTCTGATTGACGATTTTTTATTTACTTATTTATTATTCTTACGCCTTCGTTGCCAGCAACAATCACTTTTTTAACCATATTATTAAAGAGGCCGTGTTCAACAACTCCAACCATTAAATCAAGCTCTTCAGCAAGTTTTTCTGGTTCTTTAATTTGAGAGATATGAAGGTCAATAATAAAGTGATGCATATCCGTTATCAATCTCTCGTTTTCCTCATTTAGACGCCAAGTTGGAGCATAGCCAGCCGCTTCGAATTTTTTAAAAACTTGTTGTGAGCCATAAGGAATAACTTCTACAGGAATTTTAAAGGATCCTAGATTTTCTGATAATTTACTTTCATCAACAATCCAAATATAGTCTTTTGAGTAGGTTGCAACAATTTTTTCCATTAGAAGTGCTGCTCCACCACCTTTAATACCATTTAGTGAAGAATCAATTTCATCTGCGCCATCAACTGTTAAATCAACATAATCTACTTCGTCAATAGAGGCTAAAGGAATTCCAAGAGCTCTGGCTTGGCTACTTGTTACATTGGACGTTGTTACACCCGTAATTTCCAATTGTTCTTCGGCAATTCTTCGACCCAATTCTTCGACAAAATAGGCTGCTGTTGACCCAGTTCCTAAACCAACGACCATTCCCGATTTAACAAATTCAGCAGCTTTTATGCCGACTTGTTTTTTTAAATTATCCATTTTACCTCCTTGAATACTTTGATATCATGCTGACCTAATTATAACAAAAAAGCTACCTAAAGTAGCTTTTTTATCTGTTTATATTAACTAATATATTCTTCCAAATATTGAGGATTATAAATCATGATCTTATTATCAATCACATCAATTACTTTCTCATCCTTTAAATCGTGGAGAATACGATTGACACTGTTTCTTGTAGAAATACCACAGAAGCCTGCAATATCCTCATTAGTAACTGTGAAATCAATCAAAATTCCATCTTTCTTACGAATGCCAAAATCATCAATTAAACTATGGAGACAAGCACAAACTGCTCCTTTTTTACCATTAATTGTCATTTTTTGAAGAATTTCTAAATTAAGTGTCAATCTTCTTTTATAAAAATCATCAACAACTCTAAATAAATTTAAATCTTCGCGCACCCAATCCCAAAAATCGCTCCGCGAAATTTTATAAAAATTAGCCGTTGGAGATTCCACTCTGACATTAAATAATGCTGAGATTCCATCATTTTGTTTTTCTTCCAATAAAGAAACAAAATCTGGCTGCGCAACATACGCGATATTAAATTCACGACCATCTCTTAAAATATTGCTAATCTTCGCTACACCATCTTTAAGGACATAGATATATTCTGACTCAATTCCTTGATACATAATATAGCTATGCTTTTTACGTGTTACGACACTGACTTTTTTTTGCTCTAGTGTATTGATTAGATATTCAATGTTTACGTTTGCCATTTCTTCCATCTTATTAAAACTCATCTACTCGCTAATTTGTTCATTTATTCGCCTATATAAGGCTGTAGCCATTTCATTATATCATTTTTTATGTAAATCATTAAAATCAAACTTTAGAACTTGATTTTTGATGTTTACCATGAATGAGATAGTATATAATCCAAACAATTACAACTGCGGGAGCACTGTAAAGATACAAATTTCTGAAACCAAGCATACCATTTCCAAGCATTGGAATAATTGCTCCAAGAACAATAGGTCCTCCACCAACACCTAAATCTAAAAATCCAAAGAAGGTAGAAGTTGCAACACCGATACGATCTTTACTTGAATCACGAATAGCAATTGCTTGACCAAATGGAGCGACACCACCGTAACCAAGACCGAAGGCTCCACCAGCAATTAATAAGACAACAAAGCCAATAGCTGGGCTGAAGAAACCGGCTAAGCCAACAAGAAGCATTGCCACTGCAAAGAAAATAAATGTTGGATTGAAAATCCAGTTATCCCCTTTAGTATCGAATAAACGACCTGTGAATGGACGTGAAACAAAGATTAACACGGCATACATCGTGAAGAATAATGATCCCGCAAGTGGAATTTTAAGATCCGTTGAAAATGAACCCATTCCTGTTAAAATAGCTGAGTCAATAAATCCGGCTAAAAAGGCAATAATTGAAATAGGAAGAGCTGATTTTTCAATATATCGTTCAACACCTTTAGGTTCATGCGCCAGGGCATAGGCACGCTCTTCTGCAGAAAATTCTTTGACACGAACAAAGAAAATTAATATGAAGGTAATAACCAACAAACCAAGAGCAATTCCAAGTAAAGAACCAAAACCAAGTGAAGAGTAAATCATGATTGAAAGGGCTGGACCAACTGCAGCTGCCAAGGTAACAGATAAAGCGTAGTAGCCAATTCCTTCACCACGACGTGAAGCAGGGACAACGTGACCTGCAATTGTTCCTGAGGCTGTTGCACCAATCCCAAAACCTGCGCCTTGAATCACTCGAATCAAAAAGAGTAAGGGAATATTAGTTGTCAAATAATAACCAAAAGTTAAAACAAGAAAAATAAGTCCACCAATATAGAGCAATCGCTTCATTCCGATACGTGTGATATTAATACCTGTCCAAACCCGACCAATCAGGGCTCCAATAACAAAAACGCTTGATAAAGAAAGACTAACAACTGTTGATTGATGAAGTTGTTGAAGCGCATAAGTCCCTATTGAGGAGGTTAAGACGTAAAAAACAATATAAAATAAAAAACTAATAAGCGTGTTAATAACGAAAGTAGGAGTAAAAATACTTTCTTTTTTCATGATTTTTTCCATTTCTAAGTAAAAGAGACTCTGCTCTTTTTATGAGTGACTAAGTAAGACTATTATTTTCTAACGATGAGTGTATTGCAAGTGGCATGATTAACAATATAAGATGCAACTGAACCAACAACTACACGCTCTATATAACTAATCCCTGTTGCGCCAATTACAATCAAATCAACATTTTCTTGCTTAGGAATTTTTGTTGCCATTGCTACTTTAGGTGAACCATATTCCAAAAGTGTTCTAACATTTGTTAGTCCTTCATCCAATGCTTCCTTAGCAAATTGTTGCAATAAAAGTTTTGTTCCATTTTCATGCTGTTCTTCGGCAATTGTGTCGTAAGTATTCACGGCAAGAAATGAACGTTTTTCAATAACGTTGGCTAAGATGAGCTCAGCGTCATTGCGTTTAGCAACTCTGACTGCTTCATCAAATGCTTTAAGTGATTCTGCTGAACCATCCATACCAACTAAAATTCTTGAATATTTTTGTTCCATGCTAACTGTCCTTATCTAATTAACCGATAGCTGATATATTTCTTACTTCAAAAGCAAATTTCCCATCTTCAGTTTTTATAAAACCGTGGTGATTTGAAACAAATTCAATTGCTTCATCCATGTTAACGAAGTCTTGAATGACACTGCGTACTTTAGTATCGCCTACATAGTTTGGTGTTGAATTTTCTTCATATGAAGAAAGTCCTTTAAATTCAAATTTCATTTCGAAATTCCTTTCTTAAATAACAATAATTTCTATTTTTGAGAAACGGGAATCTTGTTGTTCTCAAATGTTTTTAAGTTACTCAATTATTTTAAACAAAAGCGATACGAAGCGCGACCACATTTTTTGATACCAAGCATTGATATCCAGTATTGATATTAAGCATTGATACCCATCATTGATAACATTTGTTACTCTTTATATAAAAAAATACTGACAGATTTGTCAGTATTTAATCTTTATTTTTTAATAAGCTTGAGCAGTTTCCATTTCTGACTCTCTTTCTGATTCTTCGACTGAATTGGAAGTAGTGTTCATTCTCTTTTTAGCCGTGGTCATCATTAAGCGGATCCTATTCAATTGATTGACCGCAGAAACTCCTGGGTCATAATCAATGGGAGCGAGATTGGCTCCTGGGTACTGACGACGAAGTTCTTTCATCATTCCTTTACCAACGATATGGTTAGGAAGACAACCAAATGGTTGAAGACAAATGATATTGTGCACCCCTTTTTGCAAGAGTTCAATCATTTCGCCAGTGAGGAACCAACCCTCACCTGTATGATTCCCAATTGAAATCACTTCTTCAGTTGATGCTGCAATATCATAAATTGATTCAATAGAATCAAAGCGTTTTGAGGCTTTCAAGGCTTTATTCATTGGTTTTTCTAACATATTAATAATACCAATGAAAGTTTTAGCCATGAGTTTATTTTTCTTACTAAAGCCAATCTCATCTGCTTTCCAGATTTGATTGTACAAGCTATAGTTCATGAAGCCAATTAAATCAAGAACAACTGCTTCGCCGCCCTCTTCTTCAATTATTGACACAATATCATCATTTGCTGTTTTACTATATTTAACCAAAATTTCACCGACAACACCCACTCGTGGTTTTTGAATATCCAAAAGTTCAATTTGGTCAAATTCGGCAACAATTTTTTTCATGTTACGATTAAATTCAAAAATTGATCCAGATTCTACATTTTTCCGAGCTTTTTCTAACCATTTCGCATGTAATTCATTGACAGAACCTTCAGTGGCTTCATACGGTCGAGTACGATAAACGACTCTTTCAAATAAATCTCCATAAAGAACTGCAATCATAAAGCGTGTTAAAAGTGGAACTGTGAATTTAAATCCTTTTTCTGTTCCTTGATTCCCCATTGATAGGGAAACGACAGGTACTTGTGGGAAACCTGCATCAATTAGAGCTTTACGCAATAAAGGAATATAGTTTGTTGCGCGACATCCCCCACCTGTTTGAGTCATCATGACCGAAGTATTATCAAGGTCATACTCTCCTGACTGGAGAGCTTCAATGAGCTGACCTATTGTAATAATCGCTGGATAACATGAGTCATTATTAACAAATTTCAACCCATTATTGACAGAAGTATTGCTTTCTGGTAGAGAAACGACATTATATCCCGCAGCGGCAAAAGCTGTATCTAATAGCCCTTCTTGGTGAATTGGTGACAACATTGGTAAAAGAAGAGTGTGTTTTTTTGCCATTTCTTTTGTGAAAGCTGGTGTTTCTTGTACTAATTCGTGAACTTCGGTGCTTGCTTCAATATTATGACGCACGCGCTCTGAAACTGCTGCTTTCAGACTACGTAAACGGATCCGAACAGCTCCCATGTTTGATCCTTCGTCAATTTTCAAGACGGTATAAAGCTTATTGTGTCCACGCATGATTTCTTCTACTTGGTCTGTCGTTACGGCATCAAGACCACAACCAAAGGAATTAAGTTGAACAAGTTCTAGATTTTTATTTTTACAAACAACATTTGCAGCTGCATAAAGGCGGCTATGGTAAACCCATTGATTGACCACACGCAGGCCAGAAACTTCGGCTAAATGACTAATAGAATCCTCAGTCAAAACGTGGAAACCTTCTTGAGTGATGATGTCAGCAATTCCATGATTGATTTCTGGGTCCAAATGATAAGGACGTCCAGCGAGAACAATGGCTTTTTCATTATTTAAATTAATTTGCATGAGCAGCTCTTCTGCTTTAAGGCGCAAATCTTCTTTAAATTTATCCATTTCTTCAAAGCCATGTTGGACGGCAGCTTGTACTTCCGTAAGATTGACAGAAATCCCTTGGGCGGTTAAAGCCTTATGAACATTAACAGCTACTCCTTCCGGATTGGCTAGATTAATGAAAGGATGAAGATAATTAACTTGCCCTTCACGAATTTCATCGATATTATTTTTAAGAACTTCAGGGTAAGATTGCACAATCGGACAGTTGAAATGGTTTTGAGCATTTTTTTGTTCTTCTTGTTCAAAAAGGACAGATGGATAGAAGATATTTGGAACGCCTTGTTTAATCAAAGCCATAATATGTCCGTGACTCATTTTTGCCGGATAGCATACCGTATCTGAAGGAATGGTTTCAATTCCCTCTTCAAAGAGTTCTTTATCAGAGCGAGGGCTTAAAACAACACGGAATCCAAGGTCTGTCAGCATCGTGTGCCAAAGCGGATAGTTTTCATACATATTGAGTACACGTGGTATCCCAATTTCTCCTCTGGTTTGTTTTTTCTTGCTTAAGCTATGGTAACAGAAAAGTTTTTTATACTTGTAATCAACTAAGTTAACTTTTTTATCCTTTTTAGCGACTTTAACTTTTGTAGCTTTTTCGGCACCACGTTCGCAACGGTTCCCAGTTACAAACTTATTCCCATCATTGAAGACCGTTAGGGTCATTTTACAGTTATTTTCGCAAAGTCCACAGACCATAAATTCTTTATGAGTTGTGAATTTTTCTAATTCATCAGGTTTTAGAATTTCTGATTCTTTATTTGCTTCTTGGTTATCTAAGGAAATCAAAGCACAACCGTAAGCTCCCATTAATCCTGCGATACTTGGACGAACCACTTCGCGCTCAGAAATTTTTTCAAAAGCACGTAGAACGGCTTCATTGTAAAAAGTTCCCCCTTGAACAACGATTTTCTTACCAAGTTATTCTGGACGTTTTACTTTTATAACTTTATATAGAGCATTTTTAATGACACTGTATGAAAGACCTGCGGAAATATCTCCAACAGTCGCTCCTTCTTTTTGAACTTGTTTTACTTTTGAGTTCATGAAGACGGTACAACGAGAACCCAAGTTAACTGGATGCTCAGCCAAAAGTGCTTTTTGTGAAAATTCACGAACATCATGTTTTAGTGAATGGGCAAAGGTTTCAATGAATGAACCACAACCTGATGAACAAGCTTCATTAAGTTGAATACTTGATAGAGCACCATCACGAATCCGCATAGCTTTCATATCTTGTCCACCAATATCAAGAATGAAATCTACTCCTGGATTGAAATAATCAGCGGCCTTATAATGAGCCATTGTTTCAACTTCACCATAATCAACATGAAGTCCTGCTTTAATCAGGTGTTCTCCATACCCCGTTACTGTTGATTTTGCAATATAGACGTCCGCTGGAAGTTTAGCATAGACATCTTTTAAAATATTAATGACAGATTCAAGCGGTTCTCCATTGTTAGAACCATAATGGTCATAAAGAATATTTCCTTCATCATCAATAAGAACAACTTTTGTTGTGGTTGAGCCGGCATCAATTCCTAAGAAGGCAGCTCCATGATGTTCAGACAGGTTCTTATAGTTAGCTGTTGCTTTGGCATGACGCGTCCGAAATTCATCAAGTTCTGCTTGATTTTCAAAAAGTTTATCCATTGTATCTTGTGGAATTAAGCTGTCTGAATCATCATTTTCTAAACTATGAATTAAATCAGTTGCTGTTTTCTGACTTGTTTCTTCATAGAGCGCAGCTCCCATTGCCACAAAAAGTTGTGGATTTTCTGGGAAGATAATATTTTCTTCTTTTAAATCCAAGGTTTCGATGAAACGTTTGCGTAATTCACTCATAAAGAAAAGCGGACCGCCTAGAAAGGCTACACTTCCTTTGATTTTTCGTCCACTTGCTAAACCAGCAATGGTTTGATTGACAACGGCTTGAAAAATACTAGCAGCAATATCTTCACGACGCACCCCTTCATTTAACAGCGGTTGAACGTCTGTCTTGGCAAAAACGCCACAGCGTGATGCTATCGGATAGAGTTTTTCGTAGTTTTTAGCTAACTCATTGACACCATTGGCATCAACTTTCAAAAGGGCTGCCATTTGGTCAATGAAAGCACCTGTCCCACCGGCACATGTTCCGTTCATACGTAATTCTTGAGTTCCGTTATCAAAAAAGGTCATCTTGGCATCTTCACCACCAAGCTCAATCATCACGTCTGTTTGGGGAATGAATTTTTCAATGGTAATTGATGAAGCGATAACTTCTTGAACAAAAGGAACATCAATGACTTCCGCAAGTCCCATTCCTCCTGAGCCGGTAATGGCTAGTTCTAGATTTAAATCTCCATGTTCTTCTATAAAATCTTTGAATACTTTGATGGTTGCTGCTTTCACATCTGAAAAATGGCGCTCATAGCGTGAGAAAATGAGCTTAAAATTTTCGTCAAAAACGACGAGTTTTACTGTGGTTGATCCAACGTCAATCCCTGTTTTATAAATTTGTGTCAAGATGGTCTCCTAGTTATGTGAGAAATATCACTTGAACAAGTCCGCTAAGCTCTTAATATTTTTTTCGGCAAGTTAAATTTGAAATCTAACTTATCTTTTGGAGGCAGAATTTTGATAAAAAGTAATTTAGACGGTCTGTTGCTTATCTTATTATATGTTCATTTTATCATTTGTTATAAGAAAAGCAACCAGCAAAAAGGGCGTGGTTGTCACATAAACGACAATTCAAAACAAGCTGTTGATTATGTTAAAAGACTTTGACATCGAATGACAAAATGTTTTGACTAAATTCTTTAATGACTTTAATCTATTTTTTGATTATAATGGAGTTAAATAGTACAATGTGAAAAATTAGACAAAACAGTCTATCGGACTGGGTCTTTTTAAAACTGGAAAGATGGTTTTTTATGGTTAAATCAGATGATTTACGTGTGAAACGAACGAGAAAATTGATTAGTCAGGCTTTTTTTGGTTTGTTACGCAAGAAAAAATTTGAAAAGATTTCAATTCAAGAAATTGCCGATTCAGCCATGATTAATCGGGCAACTTTTTATGCTCATTATGCTGACAAACAAGATTTATATGATAGTTTGATTGACCAATTTTTAGCTAGCTTCACTGGCATTTTAGATGAACAAAATTTGGTTGATGGTAACAATGTTCATGTCAAAGAAATTGAAACTGTCTTGAGTCGTTTCTATGAATTTGTTCGCGATAATCCTGAAATTGCACAAATGATTACTGACAGAGCGCATGATCAACGATTAAAAAATCGATTTCTGGAGATTTTATCTGAACGCTATACCGAGTTATTTGAAAAACTGGAAGTTAGAGAAAAAGATGTTGTGGTTCCCAATGATTTTGTAATTTCTTACATCAGCTCGATTTTGGTGGGAACTTTAGACTGGTGGGTCAGCACTTCTACACAAATGTCTGCCAAAGATTTTGCTCATTTGATTATCAAATTAATTTCTAATGGCCATTTGACCGTCCTTGGGGTCAATATTAATCGCGAAAATTAAAAAAGTTACTGATGAAACTTCTAGGATAGCCGTTGTTTTTTAACTTACGGATACCTTCGAATTTTCATCAGTAACTTTTTATTTTTTCAAATTTTCTATTTCTTCGGTTGTTAAAGGACGATAGGCTCCTAGCGCTAAATCTGAATCCAATGCTAAATTGCCCATCCGAATGCGTTTGAGATAGAGAACGTACATTTCAACAGCTTCAAACATCCGTTTGACTTGATGAAATTTTCCTTCATGAATAATCACACGAATTTCACTAATCCAGCCAGATTGACTCTCCCCTTTGTAAATATTTTCAATGAATAATTCTCCTGGTCGTGCTTTTTCTCCATTTTTTAGAGTCAAGCCCTCAGCAAATTTATTGACAATTTCGTCAGTAACTTTTCCATCAATTCGCGCAAAGTATTCTTTTTCAACATGCTTTTTGGGTTGAGTTAAATCATGTCCCAATGCTCCGTCATTCGTTAAAATTAAAAGTCCCTCAGTATTTTTATCTAAACGTCCGACTGGAAAAATATCCTCACGAAAATCTTTTTCCGATAATAATTGAACAACTGTCTTAAAAAGATTATCTTTTGTTGCAGAAACAAGACCTTGCGGTTTATTTAATAAGTAATAATAATATTCTTGGTAATCTAAAATCTCACCATCAAAGGCGACTTGTCTAGAATTCTTGTCTACTTGAAACCTGCCGTCTCGCTGAACTTCCCCAGCAACTGTCACGCGCCCTTTTTTCAATAGAATTTTGACTTCACTACGGCTTCCGAGGCCACTTTCTGCTAAAAATTTATCTAGTCTCATGTCTTTTATTATATCAGATTTTGCTGACAGGTCTGTCAGTAAAATAATGGAAAAAAAGTTACTGACAGAATTTCTGTCAGTAATTTTTCTCATTCTTATTCTCCATAAATATCTGCATCTGTCAGCTTAAAAATAATCATTGTTTCTGGTGGATATGCTGCCAATTGATTGGCAAAACTGTCATCATCATCTTTTTTGACTTTTGCTTTGATATTAATGGTCACTTTTTGATGTTCTTCAACAAGTGCGTCATAAAGTGTTTTTAAATCGGCAATATCTTGGCTGCTGGCTTTGGGTAAAATCGTATATTTGGTGTAATCTTTATCAAACCAAGAACCTTCTTTTTCAAAATCAACTGATGAATTTTCACGAATTTGCAATTTAGCTGAGATATCATAATCATAATCTTGCTGTTCAATCATTTTAGCAATTTTTACCATTGATTCATAATCACCACTTGCTTTTAATTTCAAAGTGGCTTTATAAGGAATCCCAGCAAGCTCTAAGCGACCCGCAATCATAAATGGGTCTGGCTCAGTTCCCTTGTCATCAAGTTGAGGTGGAGCAAAATTGACTGAGATTGAATAACCTTTTGTCAGTAATTGCTCATATTGCGTGATGACTTCTTCTAATTCGAGTCCATCAATAAACTCATTAAATGTACGCTCAGTGAGTTTGTTATTTTCAGCGGCTTCTTCTTTTGGATAGATAATTTTTACTTGATAGGTCATATCTACTATTATATCAAGATGTGAGCATAAATTGGGAAAATGCGAAGAAAAAATAGAAAATTTTTTGTTTCTATTTTTAGTCAGCATCAAAATTTATTTTTTTATCACTTTTTATTGGTGCAAACTCAATTATTATAGATTTTTATTTTTTATAAAAAAATAAATTAAATAGGCTAGGAAATTCAGCCTTTTTGCGTTAAAATAGTCTTTATGACATTAACACAAGAATTTGATACGATTGCGGCGATTTCGACACCGCTTGGTGAAGGAGCAATTGCCATTGTTCGTTTATCAGGGACAGATGCCCTAAAAATTGCTCAATCTGTCTATAAAGGAAAAAATTTAACTCAAGTTGCTAGCCATACGATTAATTATGGCCATATTTTTGAAGAAAAACGTCTCGTTGACGAAGTCATGGTTTCAGTCATGCGTGCGCCTAAAACATTTACACGCGAGGATATTGTTGAAATAAATACGCATGGTGGAATTGCAGTCACACAAGAAATTTTGCAATTACTTTTACGTAATGGCGCAAGACTCGCTGAACCTGGCGAATTTACCAAACGTGCCTTTTTAAATGGACGAATTGACTTGGCTCAGGCTGAATCTGTCATGGATTTAATTCGAGCTAAAACTGACAAAGCTGCCAACATTGCCGTAAAACAACTTGACGGAAGTCTTTCAAAAATGATTAATAACATTCGTCAAGAGATTCTCGAAAGTTTGGCACAAGTCGAGGTCAATATTGACTATCCAGAGTATGATGATGTGGAAACAATGACTTCACAAATGCTCCTTGAAAAAACGGCTCATTTTGAACAGCTTTTGGAAAATCTTTTATCAACAGCTAAACGCGGAAAAATTTTAAGAGAAGGTTTAAAAACGGCGATTATTGGTCGGCCAAACGTTGGAAAATCAAGTTTACTTAATCAATTGCTTCGTGAAGAAAAAGCCATTGTCACTGATATTGCTGGAACAACGCGCGATGTCATTACTGAATTTGCCAATATTGGCGGTGTTCCTCTTGAACTAGTGGATACTGCTGGTATTCGTGAAACAGATGATTTAGTCGAAGCGATTGGGGTTGAACGTTCTAAAAAAGCTTTGGCTGAAGCTGATTTAGTTTTACTCGTTTTAGATGCCTCAAATGAATTGACTGACAAAGATTTAGAGCTCTTAGAACTGTCTAAAAATTCAAATCGCATTGTTCTACTCAACAAAACCGACCTGCCAGAAAAAATTGATAGCACTCAAATTTCTGGTGATTTTATCCGAATTTCAGCTCTTAAAAATGAAAACTTAAATGCTGTTGAAGAAAAAATCAATCAAATTTTCTTTGCCGGTGAAATTGAATCCAAAGATGCAACGGTATTATCTAATGCCCGCCACATTTCAATTGTTGAAGAAGCTTTGAAGGCTCTTAAAGAAGCAAACTCTGGGCTTGCTCTGGGCTTACCTGTTGATTTAATTCAAGTGGATGTCACACGTTGTTGGCAATTACTTGGAGAAATCACAGGGGAAGCTGCCCCAGATGAATTGATTACACAACTTTTTTCACAATTTTGTTTGGGAAAATAAAAAAGAGTTCAAATGAACTCTTTTTTTTACTGACAGAAATTGGTCAATCATCAAATCATCCCTTTAATTTCTGTCAGACATTTTCTAACAAACTGGTCAGTCATTCCACCGAAATAAGTTCCTTGAAAGTTTCGACCGTTAATCACGATTAATTTTTTATCGACACGATAAGCTCGAACGTATTTGGCAGCTTTTCCTACTTCTTCTTTATCAAATATTTCTTCGATTTCAGTTCCAGCATTTTTAAGTAAAATTTTTAAATTACTTACTGACAGACTTGTCAGTAAAATATCTGGTTCTAAAAGTTGCAAAAGTTGCGGAAATTTCATCTTGAATTGTTCTTGTTGGCTCTTAGCTAAACCTGGCCAAACTGGATGTGTCGCAATTGGGGTAAACAAATCAATGTGTAAGGCTCGATTAATTTGATTTTCAGATTCTTTATAAGCTGAATCAAAAACAGGTAAAAATTTTGCTAACTGATTGAACCAAGGACTAGGATTGTATTCAAAATACCGATTGAGATTTGACTTGTAAGTTTCCAAATTTACTGACGAAAATTCTGTCAGTAATTTTTCATAACGTTGATTTTCACCAAATTCTGCATAAGAAGCATTTTTACTGACCGTCAGTATTTTTAAGTCTGATTTTTCATATTTGGCTAAGTCACCAAACCACAAAAGTGGCATACTATTTGGAATCAAAACTTCTGACAGCTCAGCTTTATTTTTTAAGTCGATAAAATCTGTCCACGTTTCTAAAATCAAGTGGTCTAATTTTTCATTATCCATTTTACTCATCAATCAAAGCCCCCGTCAACATTAACTTGAGCAATCAAATCAGGAAACTCATCTGCATTTTTAAAAATTTCAACTGCTTCTTTTCTAGCCACTTCTAAAATATTATAATCATTGACTAAATCAGCCGCAATAAATTCTGGAAGTCCTGACTGACGAAGTCCAAAAATCTCTCCAGAACCACGCATTTTCAAATCTTCTTCGGCTAAAATAAAACCATTTTGTGTTTCTGTCATAATTTTCATCCGTTGTTTTCCTGAATCGGACTTAGGATTTGCTACTAAAATGGCATAAGATTTTTTTGTTCCCCGACCAACACGACCACGCAATTGGTGAAGCTGCGAAAGTCCAAAGCGGTCAGCATCCATAATCACCATAATGGTAGCATTAGGAACGTCAACTCCCACTTCAATCACTGTTGTTGAAACCAAAATATCTAATTTTTTAGCCTTAAATTCTTGCATGATTTGGTCTTTTTCATCATTTTTCATTTTTCCATGTAAAAGACCAATTTTGGCAAATAATCCAAAGTATTCATTTAATTCCGCAAAAAGAGCTTCTGCGTTTTTCAGGTCCAACGTTTCACTTTCCTCAATTAAAGGTGAAATAAAATAAACCTGTGAATCTTTAGCAACCTCTGCTTTTATCCAACTTAAAACTTCGGAAAATTGTTCATGTTTGACCCACCTTGTAGTAATGGGTTGACGTCCCTTGGGTAGTTCATCAATAATTGAAACATCCATATCCCCAAAAGCCGTAATCGCAAGCGTTCTTGGAATGGGTGTAGCTGTCATCATTAGAACATCTGGATTTTGCCCTTTTTCTCGTAAAATTTTTCGCTGATTAACTCCGAAACGGTGTTGTTCATCTGTAATCACAAGACCCAAATTATAAAAATCGACCCCTTCTTGAATTAGTGCATGAGTTCCAACTACCATATGTGTATGACCACTAACTAAATCAGCCAAAATCTCGCGGCGCTCTGCCACTTTCAAACCCGAAACCAAAAGTGAAATTTGCAATTCTGGAAAAAGAGCTTTCAAGTTTGCAAAATGCTGACGGGCAAGGATTTCCGTTGGTACCATAATTGCTGCTTGAAAATTCGCCAAACAAGCCGCGTACATGGCAAGGGAAGCAACAACTGTTTTACCAGAACCCACATCACCTTGCAAAAGTCGATTCATGTGATAAGGAGATTTCATATCCGTCAGAATCTCTGACAAAGCGCTTAATTGAGCATCTGTCAGTTCAAAAGGTAATTCAGAAATCTTCTGATCAATTTCTCCTTGCTCAAAAACAACTTCTAATCCTGCTCGGCCCGACTTTTCTTTATTTTTTAACGCCTGTAATTTCAACTGAAACATGAATAATTCTTCAAATTTTACACGACGTAAAGCCTGCTTATGAGCTTCCGTATCTTCAGGAAAATGCATAGCCAAAACGGCTTCTTGCCGGTTCATCAGACGATATTTTTTAATCAAAAATTCTGGTAAGTTCTCAGGTAATTCTGATAGAAGGTCTGATTCAAAAACCTGATGAATTACTTTGACCAATTGACTTTGTTTCATACCAGCTGTCAAATGATAAACAGGTTCTAAGCCATCGTCCACCTGAGCCACAACTTTCATCCCCATCAGTTGTTGCTTTGCCTGCTCCCATTTTCCGTAAACTGCAATTTCCTTACCAACTTCCACTTTGTCAGCCAAATAAGGTTGATTAAAAAAGCTGACAGCAACCACGGCCTCACCTTCTTTAATTTTAAATGAAAGTCGATTACGTTTAAATCCGTAATACTGGACATTAGCTGGTGTCACTACCGTTCCAATAATTGTTGCTTTTTCTCCGTCAACAAGTTCAAAAACCGAACGACTTGCGAAATCTTCATAACGAAAAGGGAAATAAAGCAATAAATCTTGAACCGTGAAAATTCCTAACTTATGGAAATTTTCCACAGATTTCGGTCCCACACCTTTTAAAAATTGCACTGAATCTGTTAATTTCATACTTTTATTATACCAATATATAAGGTTAAATGCTTCAAAAATCAAATATAATTTGCTGACAGAGAATTTATCAGCAAAATTTACTGACAGAAAGCTCTGTCAGTAAAAAAATAATCAGAAATTACTCTGATTATTTTTTATGCTTTCTTAACAACTGAACCCTTCAAAGCAATTGCTCCAAAGCCCGGAATTTTTGAATCAATAAAATGTTCATTTTTCCCTTCTGGATTAATGCGAATGTTTTTCACTTTTGTTCCCTGCTTAATTGGTTTTGGCATTCCCTTAACTGGCAAATCTTGTACAATAACAAGGTCATTCCCAGTTTCTAACTCATTTCCTAAACTATCAAGGACAATAAATTTTCCAGCTGCCTCAATTTCCTCAAGAGTAAATTCATTTCCACATTCAGAACAGCCAAAGCTCGTATCTGATAATTCATAAGTATATTCACTTGAACAATGAATATATAAAGAGCTTCAACCCTTGATATATAAGCACCCCACAGAAAACAACGCTATTTTTTATCGCTTTTTACTACGTTCGTCCAAAAAATCATAATGCTTTTAAGATGTCGCCGAACTTTTCAGCGGTCTCTTTTTCTTTACTTTTGGATAAGTGGCTGTATGTGTTCATTGTGATAGCATAGTCGGCATGTCCAAGCCGTCTTTGTATCTCTTTAGGGTTTACGTCATTATTCATTAAAAGGCTGGCATGAGTATGACGAAAGCCGTGGAAGCCAATATTAGGAACGTTGGCACGCGCAAAATGTTTTTTTAGTTGAGTTACTTCATTTATATAAGTGTATGTCTTCCCATTGTACGAGAATATCGGCAAATCTATAAGCCTAACAGTATTATTATTTTGGCACTTCTTCCACTCTTTCAGCATTTTAATAGTGTCATTGTCCAAAGCGATCGCCCTGTTACTCTCTTTCGTTTTGGGCATGTTTTGCACTCCCTGCGCTTGTATCATTGTTTTGCTCACAGATACAGACTTATCAATAAAATCAACATCAGACCATGACAGCGCCAAAGCCTCCCCAATACGTAAACCAGTAGCAAGTAAAAAGCGGTATAAAGTTATACGCCTTTTATTTGTTGGCGTTGTTTCCAAAGTGTCTAAGTATGTTAGAAATTGTTTAAGTTCTTCATTATCAAAGTATTTTATTTTTGAAACTTCTCTAATTTTGAGTTTTGGCGGAAAAACTTTAGTAGCTGGATTTTCTTCAATAGCCCCTAACTGTATACCATAGTCAAGAATACGTTTAATGATATTGACCATAACTTTATAATCTTTACACTTACCGCGTTCGCGCTTGCCGTTTACTATTTTGGCCGTGTTCGCATTCTTTGCCCATTTATTAACGATTGTTTGTAATAACACGGGATTAATTCTATCAACTCTATACGCGCCAAGTTCGGGCAATATATAAACTTTTAAGTTATTGTTTACTATCCTTATGCTGTTGGCTTTAACAGTCAGCTTATAACTTTCAAACCAGCTTAAAGCCAAAGACTCAAAGTTATCAAAAGAAACTTTTTTTCTTGCAATTGTTTGACCGTTATTGATAAAATCGTTTATAACTTGATGTGCTTTAGTTTCACACATCTTTTTACTTTTTGCGGTTACGCTTGTTCGCACTTGCTTACCAGTCAGGACGTCCACACCTATATAGACGTTAGCGCGGTACACCTTTGTACCGTCTTTTTTTATATATTCTTTAATATTCATATTATTTCTTCCTTTCCATTTTGTACTAATGTCAGGCAAGGCATGTACGAGGATTGAGAAATATTGTTATTAGAGCTTATACGATTAATTAGTTAACTGGTTTATTAGTTTATAGAGTTATTAAATTCTAAACTGATATAGTATATTTTACGGTATCAACGGTAACAAAGTATTATAAAGCTATATAAATAAAGGGTTTATAGTGATACCTTTCTCTAAAATAAGAGTAACAGTAAAGTATCAACGGTAACAGATTATAAGAAACAGACTGATAGTTATTTAGAAGTGAAAGAACGCCAAGCAAAACTAAATAATTTTTTAATAGCCCAAAATATAATAAAACTTTTAATTGTTTCTTTGATTGCTTTAAACATTTATATTTCCTCCTATCAGCTTTTAACGTGGTTCAGGTTTGCACGTATTGGGGTTAAGTAAAAAAAGATTCAATAATTTACTTATGGAATTGGTGGAAAAAGGGGGAATTTGTTATAAACGACTATTATTTCAATGATTCCGCAAGCGTTAGAGCTTTTCTATCAACTACGCTTATATCTTCATTTTCTAGGCGTACAATATAGCAATTATTCAAACTCGTTGATTCATCGCCAGTAACAATTATGGTTGTCTGTCCGTCTGATAGTTTGATAACGTCGTCTTTTTTTATGGTGTAAATTCTTTCTAAGTTTATAGTGGATATAAACCACTTTGATTATATTGGGGAGTTTGAAATACTCCTACGCGGATGATATGAACTTTCTCTTTTTTCCGAAAGTTGAGAACCGAAAAGTGGGGGCTCCTCATATTTAGAGAGCGCAAGTTTGCGCTGAGTGATTATTTAAGTTAATCAACAATGGATATGGTGTAGTTTGAGGTACACCATATCATTACAGGCTTTCTTCTGTTAATTTAGATACAAAACCTAAGATAGTTAATGAGACGAATTTTCGGCTGATTGCTAAAGTCGTAAAATACGACCTCAGGTAGTTTAATAAAAAATGTAATTAGAATGTTGTTATTTTCTAATTTGAAAACCAATACAAAAAGGTGTAAGATGAAAGTATAATGATTTTGAGATGTCATTACTTTCAAGTATAAAGTTACTCTTTGGAGTGGCTTTTTATTGTAAAAATTATAGAATATGTTGTATAATAAATTTATTCCAAAAAATATACTTTTTCATAAAGTTTATTCTAAGCGTCCCTCTCCTAACTGGGGCGTTTTTTTCTTGACAAAAAATAATGGTAGCGATATAATAAATTATCCTATATAAATCTTTGAGGATTTTAATCCATGAAATTCTCATTGCATAATTTCCTAAGCGCCTCACTCTCGTGGGGCGCTTTTTTTTGTGCTATAATATAGTCGGGATGTTTGTGAGACTTCATCCTATTCCTAGAGTCAAGCCATTCTTCGGGGTGGCTTTTTTGTTTTACATTATTGCTGACCTCAACAATAGTTGGTATTATGCGGTTTGTGAGTTTGCTTTCGACATTTTTTTCGGTATCAAATTATGTTATTTCAGAGTGAACCTATAGAGATTTGTACAAAAATGTTCATATCCTATTATTGGTTTCAGAAAAAAGTGAAACCAAAAACATATAAATAAAATGAGATTATGGCTAGATAAAACTAACAAGGTTTAGACAAGGTTAATCACAAAATTGTGAGAAAGTATCTTTCATTATCTGAGACCCTAAAAAAAGGGGTAACTATCCGTTCCTCCCTAGCAAGTCGCGAATCACGACCCCCTTAATAACAACAACGAAATTTTCGTTTTTGCCACTTGTGGCAGAAAGCTATACCGACATCACGCAGGGTATGAACAACATACAAAATTTACATACTGTCAGTATCATACTGAACAACCGTACCTGAAAGTACACTTGCTAATTGTTGGCAAATGTAAGCATTAAATTGACTTGGTACGTCATTTTTTTATTTTGTTTACGTTAGTAGGGGGATTAAATATATTTTCATCTCTTTCACTTAGCATTTTGGCATATTCAACCACTTTCATAGTGGCTTCATAGTTCAAAACATATGGTATAACTTTCAGTTCTTCTGATATTTCTTTTTGAGATTTACCATTTTTTTCAAAGTCAGGGTTTATTCTATCGCTTAACGAAAAAATACTTCCTTTTAACACGCCTTCAAGTAATCTAGTGTTGTTAGCGATGTCCTCTTGAATAAATCCTAGTTCAGAATGGTTTCTATAAAGTTCCTCAGCAAAGTCTTTTAAGTATGTTTCATAGGAGTCTATAAATTCATCTTTTTTATATTCTACCGAACTATTGGCGAGCTTTATTCTTTCATACATACATAAGATTTTGTAAAGCGTTGTACCCTCTATGGTATTGAAAGGTTCCTTTAAAAATCGTTCATACTCATCTTTTAAATCGTCATACAGTTTTTGGAGTTCTTGTATATCTTTTTTTAACTCCTCGGCTTTCAAGCTATCCTCAGCTATTTTTCCTTTCAATCTTTCGTCTGGAGTTTTTCGATAATCTGAGTAGCCTAATAAATAGCTTTCAGATACATCAAAAAAATCTGCAAGTTGTTTCCATGTATTTTCACTTCTGGGAGAACGTTCACCTTTCTCCCAATATCCTAGTTGACTATGAGTAGCCTTTATCCCTATTTTACTAAGTTCAGCGCTCAGCTCTTTTAATGTTAGTCCTCTCTCTTTTCGTAGTGCATTTAATCTATTAACGGTCATAATTGTACTCCTTTAACGTGATTATAAACCAAAAAGAAATAAAAAGCAATATAAATTTCTCAAATTGAGACATTTATGCTTGACATCCTCAATAAAAGAAATTATAATTAATATATCCTCAAGTTGAGGAAATAATAAAAAAGAGGTTGAAGATGTATTTAACAAACGAAATTAAAACAGCTTTACGAAAAAAAAGAGGAGTTTTGAACTTAACCAAAAGTGAGGTAGCCGATCAGCTTGGAATTAACCGCCTTACTTACGGACGTCTTGAAAGTCCTACACGTAATGAGAAAGTACGTCAGAGTACATACGAACGCATTACTGAATGGCTCGCTAAAGACTATTAATAATCATCAAAGAGAACAATTGTTGATAGTTGTAAGTAATTTCTATCTAACGAACGTACACAAGGTATTCACGTCCTTGTAAGTATCTTTCCTGATTCTCACAGCCTAAGCATGGCTCTAAACTACTGCCCTAACCATGACCGCGATGTCATAAAACTACGTAGAAACGAGGATAAATGAAAGACTTAGCATTTTTAACCAGTCCTGACATGAGTAAAGCGGAAGTTGTAACTAACCATGTCGTTATTGCTGAATATGCAGGACTTAATAAAATTTCAGTTCGTAAACTGATTGATAACAATAAACAAGACCTTGAAGAGCTAGGGATATTGTCATTTGAAATGACAAAACCTATTAAAGGTTCAACTGGTGGACGTCCAACAAAAATTTATCAACTCAATCGTAACCAAGCTATGTTACTTATTACATGGCTAGACAATACCGAACCAGTTCGAGCTTTTAAACTAGCTCTTGTAAAACGATTTAATGAAATGGAAAAAGAGCTTCAGGCACGAAAGATTGCAAGAGCAGTCGAGAAACAAAAAGGTGTTAATCTTCATCAATCTATTTCAGAATGGGTACACTATCCACGTCATGGCAATACATGGCACACCATTATTAGAAGTTTGCTTGCTACTACTGCGACAGGACTAACCAAGAAGCAAATTCAAGCTAGAGATACTGACTGGAGAAAAGAAAAAACGCTCCTAGACCTCCTTGATTCGGTGGAAATGGAACGTTACAAAATGCTTGAAAGTATCGCAATAGCAATGATTGAAGCTGGTTCCGATTACGAACCACTCAAAGTTGCTATTAAAGCTACAATGACAACAAAAAAAGTCCACACCGACCAAAGTAAAGACTTTTAAACTATTGTAAGGCAAGCTCTTCATGAGTTTTGCTTTACTCCATTCTAACAAAAATTATCAGCAAAATCAAAGCTGATTGACCTTTGACAATTGAATAAGAGTGAACTTCTTGAAAAAATGATTTATCTAATAGTTAATTGTTGACAATTATATTTATCTATTATATAATAGATAATGTAAGTTAGTTAAGGGTTAAATCTATAAAGAAAAACGAGTACTAGCTGATTTACAATATTCTAAAGAAAGGCTTTATAAGTGACTGAGGAAGAAAAAAAGAAACTAGGGCGACCGTTTTCGGAAAAACCCAAAACAAAAACTATGTCTTTTATGAGTGATGATGAAACTAATGACATCTTAGAGGAATACATTGCTAAGAAAAAAGTTAGTAAAAGCGTAGCAATACGCACAGGCATTCATAAATTGAAAGATGAATTAAAATAAAAAAGTGATTAAAGGCTTAACTTTGGACGGTCAACCGATAATCACTTAGCACCGAGAGTTTCACTCGATAAATATATTATATCAAGAAGTGAACTCTTTTTCAACACGCATTTTTTAAAGTGTGAGAAATAGAGTTTTTTTGTACCCTAAAATACAAATTAGCCCTAGAAATTCAAAGGTAAAATCATGTTTGAAGAACTAGAAATTCATATCGAAGAAGTTGAGATGTATATACAAAACATCTACAAAGCTGTTAATGATTATGCAAGCGGAACTTATGAAAGTTTAGAGTTAGACGATAAAGGCACTCACTTTATTACCAAAGGTAACGCACAGGACTTGTCAGATTATGTCAGTGATTCCCTTATGGCCATTGCTAACATTATCGGTGTATCAATAATTGAATAGAATCGGAGCAAAAAATGAATAACACAATAGAGGTAATCTACCCCACTCACGGCACACAATCAGGCGCACAAGTGCAGTTTGACCCAAGCACTCATACTTGGACGGTTTGGAACAAACGAGGCTTAGAACGCACGTTTAGAAACGTAACTTCATACGCTAGATACATGACGAAAGGTTAAGGGGTAAAGCATGAAATTTAAAACATTTGATTTAAGAGTATACCGTCATAATGATGAAACACTGCTTTCATTTGATATCAAAGGCGGACGGATACCATTAAGTAAGTTGTTACACATTCCAAAAGGCAAACCATTTAAGATGAAGCTCACTTCTGAAATTGTTGAAAAATACCGTATTAAACAAGAGATAAAGCAAACGCAAAAGAAAACAGACAGCCCTAACGGGTTGTATCCATTAATTAAAGCCATTGAAAAAGATGTTTCTCAATTGTTAAATAAACAAGATAAGGACGATTGGGAGAAATGGGAACGCGTTTTTGCTTATGAATGTCTGTATAACATAGCTTTTAATCGTGGCGTTCGTCAGGAAAGACAACGTAGAAAATCAAAAGAAACAGTTCTATCAGCGTTTGACATTATCGGTGCTGATGATGTTGCGGAACTTTCTCATGAGCTAGGAGTTAGTGAAGATAAACTCACTTATGCAGTTATGGAAGTTATCGCTAAACGTAAAAACGGAGGCAAGAAATGAATGACGACACCTTAACGAACCTTGTTGCGCATGGCTTAGTGGATAAAGTCATTCATTTATTTAATAAATATCTTGGCACACAACTCAAAATCAGAAATGAAAAGCGGGTATTACCTTATATTTCTAAAAAGCGTGTTATGGAAGACTTAGATATATCAGACGGCACACTTGATAATTGGGAAAAGCACGGATTGAATCGCTATAAACCACGATACAAAACTTCACTTATTTACTATTTGATTGATGATATATGCAAGTTCATCATCATAGATACTTAGCAACTTGTCAGGCAGGGCAAATTTTATTAGAGGATTGAGAAAATGACAAATATTATTAGAGCTTGTTCTTATGTGGTTGGTATTGATAGCGTAGGCATGCAAAACTTAAAAGCCTATCATACAGAACTTACAGACAAGCAGATTGAGAAATTAGACCCATTGAATGCCAATACAGGCACAGTTGATTATTCTTTTAAAGTTCGTAAATACAAGCACGGTGTCCGATTTGAGGGCGAAAAAGAGGGCGGAGAAATCAGCTTATTTGATGAGGTAGCGAAATGATTGAACATCACCAAGGCTATACGGCTTTAAAACGGTACGGACGGAATAGTTTTAGACCAGCAGGCAAACACCCGTTTAAGATTATTCACAATGCACGAGCGGTCAAATATGACTTAATACAGCAGTTTGAGGAGAGTACAAGCATAATCTTACCCAGCGGAGTAAAAAGAAACTTATGCACCCAACCAGTACCATTTTTAGGTAAAGAGCTGGCTATTATAAAAATACAGATAAAGGAAACTAAACCATGAAAATTACGATTGATGTCCTTGAAAATGAAAGTAATAAGGACAATTTAGAATATCTTATCAGCGATACAAGCAACGAAGCTATTACTGTTTTAATGTTTGCCTTGATTGGCGAAGCTAGACAGAGAGCAAGCTATGAGCAATTTTTAGAAACCATTACTAGAATTTGGGGGTATTTCAATGAAGATAACTGACTTACAGAAATTAGACCAAAACATTATTAAATTTCTTGCTGAACATCGAGGAATTGACCGAGCTATCAAAGGTAGAAATTTAGCACAAAACCTTAACATTGATTTTCGTACCTTACAAGGTCGCATTGAGTACCTCCATAAGCAAGGTTGCGCCATTGGTTCAATTGATAACGGCTATTTTATTCCAACTAACGAAGACGAGCGCAGAGCTGGCATTATCAAGAAACAACGCACAGGCATAGCGATTAATAATGCAGTCAATGGCTATACGCTTGCAGAACTTGATTGGATTGACCAACTCTTTGAGGAGGTTGACTATTGACACCAAAAGAACAAGCCCTAAACTGTATTAATCGCGGTTTTTCTGTTATCGCTGGTTATCCCGCTGGAAAAAGCGAAAGGGCAATTATAAAGGGGAGTTCTTCAGGAAGTTTGATGAAATCACAGTAAGCGAATGGTTTGATGAAATACCGAACCGTAACATCATGATTAATCTTAGAAATAGCGGTTTGATTTGTATTGACTTAGACCAACACGAAAACGGACAGAATGGCAGAGCTGTATTCAGTCGCTTGTGGAATGAACATAGCGAGGGGGAAATATTAAGTACCTATGTCGAGAAGACACCAACAGGCAACGGCTTACACGTTTTCTTTAAAGTTCCCAAAGAGCTATTCAGTCAGCCGATTGTCAATGAACTAGCGGACGGCGTGGAGATAAAGACACACTTCACACCAATCTACCCAAGCAAACGCACAGACGGCGATTATATCCCTTTGAATGATACAGAAACTAACGAGCCTTTAACTTTCGATAGTCTTTGCGATTGTCCTGACTGGTTACTTGAAATGATACAGCGACCACAAAAAAGACACAAGCCAACGTTAGGCAGTCGGACTTATGGCGCTGAAATGTGGGAGTTATTCAACCAAGGCGCACGAAAAGGCAACCGAAACAATGACACGAACCGAATACTTCACTACTGGAGAAAAATCGGCATTGATAACAATCATTGCATGGACTTATTGCGAACCTTTAACAATCGAACCAGTCCGCCCTTACCTGATGACGAGCTGGCAACTATTTGGAAAAGTGTATTCAAGATGAAATAGAAAGGAAGTTATGGCTGACCAATTAGATAAACTTGTGGCAGAAACACCACAAAGCAATATAAGAAGCCCCAAGCCTAAAGTAGAGGACTTCACAGATTATGGCGAAGACGGCAAAAAAGTCGTCAATATCGCAGGTTATCAAGACAGTTTGACAGACTGGTTAGAACAAGAAAAAGAAATCATTAATCAGCCTGATTATGTCAAAGCAAACACTCAAACGCTTAGAGCGGTTAGAAAACTATTCTTTGAACACCGTAACTTATTTTTAAGCACACCTAAAGAGGACGGAAAGCCACCGAAATCATTAAGCCCTTTAGAAACAGCAAGAATCATCTATAAGACGCTAAAAGTCATCAAATTAGACCACCAAAGCGGACTGTTAGGCGTTTATAATCCTGAATTAGGGATATATGAAACAAATGAGAACTTCTTTCATCGGCTCATTTATTGGCTAGAGCCGTCATACAGTCAGGCACGGTCTAAAGAGGTTCTCTTTAAACTTGAAACCTTAGCAGAGGTTAAGCAACAAACCGCAGAAGCTCATTTAATCCCAGTAGCGAACGGCATTTTCAATAAGAAAACACAGCAATTAGAGCCATTTAGTCCTAAGTACGTCTTTACCTCAACCATTGCGACCAAGTACAACGCTAAGGCTAAAGTACCCAATATTAACGGTTGGAACGTAGACGACTGGCTCAATGATTTAATGAGTGGAGATAAAGAACTTGCTAGCCTTTTATGGCAGATTATTTCCGCAAGTACCAACGGCAACTATTCTTATCGTAAAGGCGTTTGGCTCGTCGGTAAAGGAAATGACGGCAAAGGGACATTTCAGAGCCTCATCATGAACTTAATCGGACGTGAGAACGTCGCAAGTGTCAAAGCTGAACAGTTTTCTGAACGCTTTTCTCTTTCCCAAGTCGTTGGTAAAACTTGTATTATCGGAGATGATAGCCAAGTCAGTTACTTAGACAATGCAGGAAACTACTTTTCTGTAGTTACTGGCGACCCAGTACCGATTGAAGCGAAAGGAAAACAACCGACACTAGCCGTCTTTAATAAATTAGTCATTCAATCCACTAACTTTTTACCGAAGTTTAGAAATAAGTCAAATGGAACTTATAGGCGTTTGCTTATTGTTCCCTTTAACAAGTCTTTCACGTCAGATAATGACAACTGGAAAATCAAAGATGATTATATTAAACGCAAAGACGTTTTAGAGTACGTGCTTAAAATCGCCTTATCACTTAATTTTGATAAATTTGACGAACCAAAAGCCACACAAGGGCTGTTAAATGATTTTAAAATCTCTAATGACAATGTACTAGCCTTTGTAAATGATATGTTTGAGGAGTTCGTCAGTGATTTTCTACCAACCACCTTTATAAGCGCCTTATATCGTGCATGGTGTGAAGATGAGGGAGTGAAGCCCTTTACTAAGCGAGAGTTTGAGCTTAAATTACCTGACCATATTAAAGAAGAGTGGGAAAAAACAAGTAAAAGACCTCATACGGCAGGCTTTAACAGAGCGATTGACTTACACCGAGCCGAGGAATATGAGCTTTTTAGACGGCTATTTCATTGGGACGAAGACAAACAAAAAAAGGTCACTAAGGGTTATTTACGCAAGAAAAAGCGAAAATGATACCGTACTTCGGTAACATGTTACCGTTAGCGGTAACAACTTAAACCGCGTGGTTAAGCTGTTTGTAGAGTTTTGTTACCGTGTTACCGTACTTTTCCTACTTCGCTAGGAATTTATCAGAGGAAATAAAAACATGAAAAAAGCACGCTGTCCGACAAAATGAATTTGCTGACAAAACTTAGTGAAGCTTAACATAAAAAAATAGGAGAAAAAAATGAGCGATAAGGTAATTATGGTTTATACAGTAAATGATTCATCAGCATTTGTCTTTAATCAGACACTGGATAATATGAAAGTCATTGGCAAATGGCAAGATGACCCTGACCAGTTATTTAAACTAGGCACTACCGTATTTAATGGAAGTCATGTTGTGGCGATTAAAGTCGCAAAACGTGGGCCACTTGGTACAGTACCAGAATAATAAAGGAGAGATAATGAGGGCAAGACATCCACCAAAATCAGTTGTTTTAATTAATTTATAAAAACAGCTATCAACCTAATAAACACAAGGGATTACAGGGACTATCAATAGTTCCGATTATAATATATATTTACTAACAAATAAATACAGGAGAAACCATAATGAAAACATTTGAAGAAATTGAAGCAGAACTTATCAATCAAAAAGACGGTAATTTATTGGAAATTGAGAAGTTTAAAAATAATAAAGAAAAAGCGGAAAGAGCCTTGAAAATCGCTAATGAGGAATTAATCAAAGCCGAGGAGACCGCTGACTTAGTAGCTTATGATAAAGCCAAGGGGGATATTTCAACGTCTCAACACGCTATTGAATTGTATCAAAAACAGTTAGACAAATTGGAAAGCACTCCATTAGTAACCAAAGATGATTATAATCAATTGGTCTCAGATATTGAAAAGGCTGCCGATAAGTTACAAGATGAGTTGAATATTAAGGGCGCTAAGCTAATGGCAGAACTCAAGGCATTGGCTGATGAATCTAATGCGGTCTACCATAAAGCTGATGAGTTGTTACGCATTGCACAATATGATGTTTATAAAGACGCCGATTGTTTAGTCGCGTCAAACGGTACCAGAATAACGCGAGCGGTAGAGTATAAACGCGCCGACACAGTCAGAAGCGTTTATAACTTTAAATATCTCGGTAACACATTTCTCAATGATATGACAGCAGAATAAAAAGGGGACACCATGATAGAAACAATCAAAGACAACCACCGACAACATACAGGCAATTGGGTTGAGGACATCCGAAAAGGCGCAGAGATTGAACGCAAAGAAATAGATGAGACGAGCAGACAGCGGAGCAAAGAAGCCTTTGACAAGATGAGAGATAAGGCGAACGCCGAACGTGATGAGATTAATGGATTGATGAAACAAGTTGCCGAAAGAAATTACAATGATAGTAAGTTAAAGCGTGACAAAGAAATTAAAGTCGCTAAACAAAAAGCTATGCAACAGATTGAATCTGAATATGAAAGCAAGTACGGAGTCGATACCGACAAGACGGAACGAACTAAGCAAGCATGGAGCAACTTACTAAAAGGTTTATGATTAATAAAAATAAATAAAAAAAATATTTATATTAATTTATTATTTATTAATTTTATTTTTTAAATTAATTTATTATTTATTAATTTTATTTTTTAAATCTGAAAATATTTTTAAAGAAACTATGGGGGCATATCCCCCTCCCTCTGGGTCAGCTCGTACTTCACGCCGTCACTGTACATATTTTTTCTTGAGTATGTGTTTAACAAGCAGAAAGGAGGAAGAAAAATGAGCGTTATTCGGTGCAAAACTTGCAAAAATTTGTTCAATACCGCCAAGCAAGAAAGATATTGTAGCGAAGAATGTAGAAAAGAAGCTCGTAAGAAAGTTCGTAAAAAATGGGAAACAAAGAATCCTGAATATATGAAAAATTATATGCGAGGATATCGTGAAAAATAGCCTTGTAAGTTTAGTTTCATCGCAATACAAAATATAAAACAAATAAAAAGTCCCCTAAAGGGCTATGATATAATAGTAGTTAAGAAATCAGTTTTTAAAGCCCGTTCTCAGCGGGCTTTTTTGTTTGGAAGATTATATTATGAATGAACTAGAGTTTAATATCAGATTATATCTCATTCTTACCTTTTTTTAGACTGATATATATAAAAAAATATATTAGACATATTTCAAAAAATATGAATCGCTCAACCGTGGGAATCTCAAAATATTTTTTTACGTTCGCTAAAAAAGAGACAAAATAAAAAAGCCGTATATCGTGGATATACAGCCCTTGCCTGACAAAAATTTGTTCATTTTTTTAACGCTTTTTACTACGTTCGTGTTTTTTTACGTTTTTTACTACGTTTAAAAACATGTATATTGTGGTCTAATGGGTCATTTTTTATTGCATAATTGTATAAAACGATTTTCATGCCCTCTGTTTCCCTCTAATGGTTTATAGGGATTCAATTGAACAATGAATACATTTTGGTGTTTCCATCTTCTCTCCTTTATTAAATCAAAAAAAACCAGCCCGAAGACTGGTTTTTATACCGTTAAAATCGGAAAATTATTTAGCGATTTTAGCGAAGTATGCAAGTGTACGAACAAGGTTTGAAGTGTATGACATTTCGTTATCGTACCAAGATACAGTTTTAACAAGTTGAGCTCCATCAGCTGAAGTAACTTCAGTTTGAGTAGCATCAAAGAGTGAAGAGTTTGAGATACCAACGATATCAGATGAAACGATTTGGTCTTCGTTGTAACCAAATGATTCATTTGAAGCAGCTTTCATAGCTGCGTTGATTTCGTCAACTGTAACTTCTTTGTTAAGGATAGTAACAAGTTCAGTCAATGAACCAGTTGGAACTGGTACACGTTGAGCATGTCCTTGAAGTTTACCTTGAAGTTCTGGCAATACAAGACCGATAGCTTTAGCAGCACCTGTTGAGTTAGGTACGATGTTTTCAGCTGCAGCACGTGCGCGACGGAAGTCTCCACCACGGTGTGGGCCATCAAGAGTCATTTGGTCACCAGTGTAACCGTGAACTGTAGTCATTGTACCAACTTTGATACCGAATTGTTTGTTCAAAGTATCAGCCATTGGAGCAAGACAGTTAGTTGTACATGAACCAGCTGAAATTACTGTTTCAGTTCCATCAAGTACTTCGTGGTTAGTGTTGAAAACGATTGTTTTAACATCAGATCCACCAGGTGCAGTGATAACAACTTTTTTAGCACCGTTAGCGTGCAAGTGTTGTTCAGCTTTTTCTTTAGTTGCGAAGAAACCAGTTGCTTCAAGAACGATTTCTGCACCAACTTCAGCCCAGTTGATGTTAGCTGGGTTAGATTCAGCAGTAACTTTAACGAATTTACCGTTAACTTCAAAACCACCATCTTTAACTTCAACTTTACCATCAAAACGACCTTGAGTTGTATCGTATTTAAGCAAGTGAGCAAGCATTGCTGGATCTGTCAAGTCGTTGATTGCAACAACTTCAACACCTTCAACATTTTGAATACGACGGAAAGCAAGACGACCGATACGACCGAAACCGTTAATACCAACTTTAACTACCATTAGTAGTTTCCTCCTTATAGGGATTAGATTTTATAAAAGGCTTACCTTTTAAATTGACTAAGTTAACAATTTAACTTACTCTTTTATTTTAACACTTTTTTTAAAATTTGCAAACATAAACTCCCTTAGAAAGCGCTCTACAAAAGCAAAAGAAGTCCACTTCTCTTGAAAGCGTTTAACATTAAAAAAGCTCGTACTTTTTAAGAATAGTTTCTTCTTCCACTTCTATAAAAAAGCAATAAAAAAAATTTACTGATGAAACGCTCAGCAAATTTATGATTTATTTCTTACCAAATAAACGCCCAAAAAAGCCCTTATTATCAGTGGTTTTTAACTGTTCTTGCAAATCCGTAAAAAATTGTTTTTGATCTGTCAAAGCTTTTTCCATTAACTCTTGCTGTTTTTTAATCTGTACATCTTTTTCAGCAATTTGAGCATCTTTTACGTTTAATTGTTGATCTTTGGAGATAAGTTGACTGTTTAAACGTTCAATCTCAGCGTTTTTATCTTTCATCAAAGCGCTAATCATTTCGTAAGCTGCGGATGTTGCATCATCTGTCTTAAGCGCAACCTCAGAACCTTTGTCAGCATTTTCTTCCAGAACCTCTGCCTTGGCAGTCACCACTTTTCCGTATAGTCCCTCAAGTTCATGAATTCCCTCGGCATTAACGACTGTTACATTCTTCTCATTTTTTTCAACAAATTTAGTATCTAGCGACTTAACACGTTTATTCATCGCTTGGCGAGTCACTCCAAAAAGCTCTGCCAATTCACTTACTGTTTTAGTTTTCATATCATCCATAATACCATATTTTCGGCTAATTATACAGACTTTTGTAAAAATTTTATTTGCATATCGTTCTAGGAATTATTAAAAATATATTATAATTATATTATAGTGTAAATTTCCAAAAGAAAGGGCTAAAAAATATGAAATATAAAACAGAATCCATTGATAATATAAAAAAATTCTATGATATTAATACTAAAACTGGTCTCAGTCCAACTCAAGTCACAAATTCACGAATAAAATACGGTCATAATAACTTTGAAGAACAAAGTGGCCCAAATATTTTTCAAAAACTTCTTCATCACCTCTTAGAAGTCATGAATATCATTCTTATTTTAGTTGGTGTTCTCTCAGCCTATTTGGCTTATATCAGTAACGGAAACTACACTAAAACAATTGTTGTTTTACTTATCGTTGCCATCAACGTTTTCGTTTCAATCTTCCAAGAAAACAGGGCGGAAAATGCACTCGCTGCACTCAAAGAGCTTTCCTCACCAACTTCAACTGTTCTTCGTTCTGGAAAACGCCAAACTATTCCTTCAAGTGAATTAGTCTGCGGTGACCTCATTGAGCTGACAGCCGGCGTACAAGTTGGAGCTGATATTCGCTTACTCACAAGTAATAGCCTGCAAGTTGATGAATCTTCACTGACAGGTGAATCAGAACCCATTGACAAGAATGCTGACCTTGATATTACTGACGAAGTTCCTCTTGGAGATCAACTGAATATGGTTTTCTCAGGAACAAATATCCTTAACGGAACAGCCGAAGGAATCGTTGTCGCAGTTGGTTCAGAATCACAAATGGGACAAATTGCCACACTTATTGGCGAACAAATAAAAGGAAAAACTCCTCTTCAAAAAAGAATCGATAAACTTGCCAAACGCTTAGCAGTCATTGCCTTTGCCGCTGGAATCTTAATCTTTGTCATTAACCTTTTGTATGGAAATGTTCCTTTTGTTGATAATTTAATGACCGCCGTTGTTTTAGGAGTCGCTGCCGTCCCAGAAACACTTCCAGTTATTGTTACCCTCAGTTTGATTTACGGTGTAGAAAATATGGCTCAGAAAAAAGCCATTATCCGAAATGTCCCTGCCGTTGAAACTCTTGGAAACGCAACAGTCATCGCTTCTGACAAAACCGGAACACTCACACAAAATCAGATGACCATTCAAAAACTTTGGCTATCTGGACAAGAGAGTTGGTCAGGAGGTCAATTATCAAGCTCTGAAGTTTCCTTAATACAAAATTTTGCTTATGCCTCAAACGCCAGTGCACAACTCATTGACGGTGATTGGGAAATCCATGGTGACCCAACCGAAGCAGCAATCATTCGCTTCTTAATTACTCATGACCTCTATGAACCCGAAAAAAATCCAAAACGACTTGCCGAACTCCCTTTTGATAGTTCACGCAAAAAAATGACCGTTGTCATTCCACATCCGCAAGATAATGAAAAATATCTTGTACTGACCAAGGGCGCTTTTGATAGACTTGCACCAAGCAGTCAACATCAAGCACAGCATCCACAGCTCCTTTCTTCAAATAACGAGGAGACTTCCACTCACTTATCAAATGATTTATTGAGTCAAGCCCAAAAAATACATGATATTTTTGCTGACCAAGCCCTACGTGTTCTTGCTCTTTCTTACAAAATCATCGATAAAGTTCCAGAAGATTTAACTGAATTAGAAAATAATCTTACCTTTCTTGGAATCGTGGGAATGATTGACCCTCCACGATTAGAATCAAAAGCCGCTGTTCAAGAAGCAAGGGCTGCTGGTATTAAACCAATCATGATTACAGGGGACCACGCGCTTACAGCAAAAGCAATCGCTCAACAAATTGACATCTATCGTGACGGAGATAAAGCTATTGACGGCTTAACGCTCAAATCAATGACAGATGATGAACTTAGCCAAACGATTGAACAAATTTCGGTCTATGCCCGAGTAAGTCCTGAAGACAAACTTCGTATTGTAAAAATCTGGCAAGAAAAAGAACAAATCGTCGCCATGACAGGAGACGGGGTCAATGACGCACCTAGCTTAAGAGCAGCCGATGTCGGAACTGCAATGGGAATAGCTGGAACAGAAGTTGCAAAATCCGCTTCTGATATCATTCTTGCTGACGACAATTTTGCGACCATCGTCGCTGCCATTCGCGAAGGCCGTCGCGTTTACACCAATATCAAAAAAACAATTTATTACCTTCTCTCAGCAAACGTAGCTGAAATTCTAACAATGCTCATTGGAGCAATTGTCGGTTGGGGAATGCCTTTTACAGGAATTCAACTCCTTTACATCAATGTCCTTGCTGATGGAATTCCCGGATTTGGACTTTCACGTGAAAAAGCCGACAGTCATATCATGGAACAGCCACCTGTTGGAGTCAAAGAAAGTATCTTCTCAAGAGGAGTCAGCTGGCGTATCGCCATTTGTTCTACAGCATTCATCATTACTGCTCTAGTTGGTTTTTATCTTGGTAGGTTTATTGAAATCGCTGGATTGACACCCAACCATCAACTCGGACAAACAATGGCCTTTGTGATATTAACCCTTGCTTCTACGATTAATGTCTATAACGCTAGAAGTAATGAATCTCTCTTCACAAGAGGAATTACCACTAATAAAATGATTTTTGGTACCACCTTATTATCACTAGGAATAACCGTTCTCTTTACAAATGTTCCTATTTTGATGAACATCTTAGAAGTTGCTCCTTTATCAATGATACACGGGCTGATAGCTATCATCTTAGCTTTAATCCCAACCCTTGTCATTGAAATTACAAAAGTGATTCTTAATAAACAAGGGAAAAAATTTATTGGCTAAAAGAAAGGCTCAAAATAACTTGAGCCTTTTTATCTGTCCACTTATTCATGGAATTCTACAACCATCTTCACCACTTCATCATAAGACTCTTGACAGCCATTTTTCACCCAATTTCCTAAAACATAAAATAAACCAGCAGCCATAAAATCGTTCCAAAATTTTTGCTTTGTCCCTATATAATCAGCCCAAGTCGTTGTTTCATTATAAAAAATAGTCATCTTTTGAGCAAATACCTGAAAAATCAGCGAATAATAATTCCCCTTGACAGCTTTTTCTATTTCTTCTTCTTGTTCAACAAATAGTCCCACCAACTTCTCACTTAAAATAAGTGAGTTAATACTTTCTAGCTCCAAAAGTTCTTTGAGAAATTTATCATAGATTAGCTCAAAATACTCTAATACGACTTCTTCCTTATTTTTGAAGTGCCGATAGAAAGTCATCCGACTCACCCCAGCTTTTTTGCAAACTTCTGTCAATGGCAATTCATTGATTGTATATTTCTCTAAACACAACATCATTCCTTCAATAATAAAGTCATGAAAATCTTGATATTGCTCTTTTCGCTTCATTTCTGTTACACTTTCATTTTGTTGTCACTTTTAAAGACAAACCGTCCAAAGTTAATTGTAAAAGTTCTTTTTTGCTGTTACACTTGTATCACATAAATATTATAACACAAAGGAAAATTTTATTATGTCAAATCAAGAACCAATAGCAAACTACAAATTTAATTATAAAACAACAGCAAATAAAGTTATGAAAAATATTAATCTTTCAGGAAAAACAATCATCATCACTGGTGGGTATTCTGGTATTGGTTTAGAGATGACCAAACAACTTTCACGTGCTGGAGCAAAAATTATTATCCCCGCCCGAAGAATGGAGGTAGCCAAGAAAAATTTATCTAAAATAAAAAATATTGACATTCTTCCCCTTGACCTCACCAATCCAGAAAGCATTCATCAATTTGCCGAAAGTTTTTTGCAAAATAATTCAAAACTAGATATTCTTATTAATTCCGCTGGATTAATGTACCTTCCTTTAAAAAGAGATTCACGAGGAATAGAATATCACTTTGCCACAAACCATCTAGGCCACTATCAATTAACAATGGAACTTTTACCCGCTTTAAAAAATGCAAAAAACTCAAGAGTTATAAATTTATCCAGTCGTGCTCAACAAATGACACCATTACTAGAAGATTGGAATTTTGAAAAAATAGAAAACTATAATCCCCAAATAGGCTACCAACAATCTAAAACTGCCAACGTTTTATTTTCAATAAAACTAGATGAACTAGGAAAAAAATATGGAATTAGAAGTTTTGCCGTCCACCCTGGTATGATTCCAATGACAAATATTGGTCGTCAAAATTCACCGATTACCCCTTGGCTCCGCTACCTAGCCGACTATTTTAAATTAATTCATATCCCCGCATTTTTTAATGCACTTAAATCCGGCTTTGACCGAAGTAAATATCGCTATTTAAAAACAATCGCTCAAGGTGCCGCAACACCTCTTTGGGCCTCAACAAGCCCTGATTTAGAAGGTAAGGGTGGTCTTTATTGTGAAGACCTTAATATTGCCAGACTTATGACATCAGAAGAAGCTAATAATTTTTCTGGAGGCTTACGTCCACATGCAATAGACCACAATGACGCAGATAGACTTTGGCAGATTTCAAAAAATATAACAGGTCTGGATTTTGAATAAACCCTTACTATAAAATAAAACTGACCTATTATAAATAGGTCAGTTTATCTATTTTTTCATTAGATGAAACTTATTATACATACTACTTTTGATTAAATAATGGCATTTATATTAAAAATACACAAACTTCTTTGACATGGTATTGATCAAGTGCTAATATTATACTATATATTCAAAATAGTTTGAATATATAGTTTTTTATAACAAAGGAGATGCATATGAAGAAGAATTTAAATGAACTTCAAAAATTTATAGTGATGAACCTGTGACACTCACTAAAAATTTTTATAAGAGAACAGCCATGATTTTAAAAAAATACAAACTTAATATTTTAGGAATTCTATTTTTTCTTTTATTAAACATTCTTTATCAATATCCTCTTGTTTTAGTTTTTGCCTATTTCTTTAATAAAAGAATCTTTTTCTTTACCGATTTTTTATATACTAATTCCTCTTGGACCTTACCACTATTAATGACTTTGGTATTAATACTCATTTTTATAAGTGCTTGGAAGCTCGGATATCTAAAAAATACACTTAATAACTGGAATTTAAAGCGTATTTTTTGGCTAATGGGGATTTTGTTTTTCACTTTAGCAACCAATTATCTAGTAACAGTACTTGTCCTAAAAACACAAATTATTTCTTCCGTGACGAGTGATACTGGTATGTCGGATATTTTAGGCCAACTACCAATCCTTTGTCAAAAATATATTTTAGGAATTATTGTTCCACTTTCGGAAGAGCTATTGTTTAGAAGTTATATTTTTGGTTCAATAACTAATAAAAAGGTTGCCTTTTTAATCTCTTCTGTACTTTTCGCTCTTGTCCATACGGGATTTTCTTGGTACTTACTTCCATACCTCATTCTTTCTTTTATTATTACTTGGGTTTATTCAAAAAGAAATAATTTCATCGAGAGCGCGATTGTCCATAGCTCAGTGAATCTCTTAGGTGGACCTGCAATCAAACTACTAGACACATTTTTTAAACTATTACCTTATTAAAAAATAATGTAAAAAGGAGAACTATGAAAAATTTTATAAACAAACCAAATAATATTAAAAGATGGATCTTATTACTATATTCTATCCTTTCACTAATTATTACCATCACTTATATTATTTTTAACCACACATTTTTTAAAGTAGATTGGCAAAGGTATGATATAGATGGGACTTACCGAAGAAAGGTGGATGAGATACTAAAACATGGTGTCTTCTGGATAAATGGGAATTTAACAGCAATCAACTCTACACTACTGATTTTACTTCTAGCTGTAGGGACGATTCTTTCACTATTAATTTTCTATTTAGCTTGGCATAATCTAGCAACTAGAACATGGACCCCAATTCTGTGCTTAGCAGGATTTTTGATTCCTCTAATCGTTCATGGCGACGGAAATATTCTCAAATCCTTGATTATTGGCTATATTTTTATCATTGCTGGAGCAAGCTTCTCAGTTCAGGCTTTACGCTTTTCCTGATTTTAAAAACGCATTTAATATAACAAAAAACTACTGAATTCAATAATTTTCAGTAGTTTTTTATTAACTATAAAATAATCCAATTAATTATATAAAAAAAGCTAACAATAGGCATGTTAGCTTTTATGTTATGCCGAAGGCCGGGGTCGAACCGGCACTCCCGTGAAGGAACCAGATTTTGAGTCTGGCGCGTCTGCCTATTCCGCCACTTCGGCGAAACATAACAACTGGGGTAGCTGGATTCGAACCAACGCATGAGGGAGTCAAAGTCCCTTGCCTTACCGCTTGGCTATACCCCATTAAAAGGCGGATGACGAGGATCGAACTCGCGAGTGCCGGCGCCACAAGCCGGTGTGTTAACCACTTCACCACATCCGCCATAATGAAACACGGGCAGCAGGAATTGAACCCACACTAAAGGTTTTGGAGACCTTTGTACTACCTTTATACGATGCCCGTTTTCTATGGAAGGGGAGGGATTCGAACCCCCGAACCCGAAGGAGCGGATTTACAGTCCGCCGCGTTTAGCCTCTTCGCTACCCTTCCAAACTCTTTATTCACTTAATGGCTGAAACAACCAATGGGAGTTAACGGGATCGAACCGCTGACCCTCTGCTTGTAAGGCAGATGCTCTCCCAGCTGAGCTAAACTCCCAAAACTTGGCCACTCGCCTATCTCCCAGGGGGCAACCCCCAAGTACTTCCGCCGTAGATGGACTTAACTTCTGTGTTCGACATGGGAACAGGTGTATCTCCATCGCAATGATGACCAAATCATTAAATGTTACCTTGAACATTCAAAACTAAATAACAATTCTTCTAACTTTTAAACCATAAGCATATTATATTTGACTCTTTTGGTAAAGTCCTCGAGCGATTAGTACTGGTCCGCTCCAAGTCTCGCAACTCTTCCACTTCCAGCCTATCTACCAGATCATCTCTCTGGGCTCTTAATTCTTACGAATGGGTAATCTCATCTTGAGGTGGGCTTCGCACTTAGATGCTTTCAGCGCTTATCCCTTCCCTACATAGCTATCCAGCCGTGCTCCTGGCGGAACAACTGGTACACCAGCGGTAAGTCCATCCCGGTCCTCTCGTACTAAGGACAGATCCTCTCAAATTACCTACGCCCGCGACGGATAGGGACCGAACTGTCTCACGACGTTCTGAACCCAGCTCGCGTGCCGCTTTAATGGGCGAACAGCCCAACCCTTGGGACCGACTACAGCCCCAGGATGCGACGAGCCGACATCGAGGTGCCAAACCTCCCCGTCGATGTGAACTCTTGGGGGAGATAAGCCTGTTATCCCCAGGGTAGCTTTTATCCGTTGAGCGATGGCCCTTCCATGCGGTACCACCGGATCACTAAGTCCTAGTTTCCTACCTGCTCGAGTTGTAGCTCTCGCAGTCAAGCTGGCTTTTACCTTTACACTCTACGATTGATTTCCAACCAATCTGAGCCAACCTTTGAGCGCCTCCGTTACTCTTTAGGAGGCGACCGCCCCAGTCAAACTGTCCGTCAGACACTGTCTCCCTGGCCGATTATGCCAGCGGGTTAGAGTAACCATAAGTCAAGGGTAGTATCCCAACAACGCCTCAATAGAAACTAGCGTCCCTATTTCAATGGCTCCTACCTATCCTGTACATGACTTACAGGTACTCAATATCAAACTACAGTAAAGCTCCATGGGGTCTTTCCGTCCTGTCGCGGGTAACCTGCATCTTCACAGGTACTAAAATTTCACCGAGTCTCTCGTTGAGACAGTGCCCAAATCATTACGCCTTTCGTGCGGGTCGGAACTTACCCGACAAGGAATTTCGCTACCTTAGGACCGTTATAGTTACGGCCGCCGTTTACTGGGGCTTCAATTCATACCTTCGACTTACGTCTAAGCACTCCTCTTAACCTTCCAGCACCGGGCAGGCGTCACCCCCTATACATCACCTTGCGGTTTAGCAGAGAGCTGTGTTTTTGATAAACAGTTGCTTGGGCCTATTCACTGCGGCTGGCTTTTACACCAGCACCCCTTCTCCCGAAGTTACGGGGCTATTTTGCCGAGTTCCTTAACGAGAGTTCTCTCGATCACCTGAGGCTACTCGCCTCGACTACCTGTGTCGGTTTGCGGTACGGGTAGATATGACTTTACGCTAGAAGCTTTTCTTGGCAGTGTGACATCAGAGAGTTCGCAACCGTAGTTGCTTCCCCATCACAGCTCAATGTTAAAGAGAAATGCATTTGACACATCTCACACCTCACTGCTTAGACCAGAATCCATTAACTGGCATCTCTTAGCCTACTGCGTCCCTCCATCACGATCATATCTAGTACTGGAATATCAACCAGTTGTCCATCGACTACGCCTTTCGGCCTCGCCTTAGGTCCCGACTAACCCAGGGCGGACGAGCCTTCCCCTGGAAACCTTAGTCTTACGGTGGATAAGATTCTCACTTATCTTGCGCTACTCATACCGGCATTCTCACTTCTTAACGCTCCAGCACTCCTCACGGTATACCTTCATCGCGGTTAAGAACGCTCTCCTACCATTTAATTAAATTAAATCCAAAGCTTCGGTAATATGTTTAGCCCCGGTACATTTTCGGCGCAGGGTCACTCGACTAGTGAGCTATTACGCACTCTTTGAATGATAGCTGCTTCTGAGCTAACATCCTAGTTGTCTGTGCAACCCCACATCCTTTTCCACTTAACATATATTTTGGGACCTTAGCTGTTGGTCTGGGCTGTTTCCCTTTCGACTACGGATCTTAGCACTCGCAGTCTGACTGCCGAACATGTGTATTAGCATTCGGAGTTTATCTGAGATTGGTAATCCTAGACGGACCCCTCACCCAAACAGTGCTCTACCTCCAATACACTTACATTTCGACGCTAGCCCTAAAGCTATTTCGGAGAGAACCAGCTATCTCCCAGTTCGTTTGGAATTTCTCCGCTATCCACAAGTCATCCAAACACTTTTCAACGTGTCCTGGTTCGGGCCTCCAGTGCGTCTTACCACACCTTCACCCTGCTCATGGATAGGTCACTAGGTTTCGGGTCTACATCATGATACTAAGTCGCCCTATTCAGACTCGGTTTCCCTACGGCTCCGTCTCTTCAACTTAACCTCGCATCATAACGTAACTCGCCGGTTCATTCTACAAAAGGCACGCTCTCACCCATTAACGGGCTCGAACTTCTTGTAGGCACACGGTTTCAGGTGCTATTTCACTCCCCTCTCGGGGTTCTTTTCACCTTTCCCTCACGGTACTGGTTCACTATCGGTCACTAAGGAGTATTTAGGGTTGGGAGATGGTCCTCCCGGATTCAAACTGGATTTCGCGTGTCCAGCCCTACTCAGGATACTGCTAGGTATAAGCGCTATTTCGTCTACGGGATTATTACCCTCTTTGATTAACCTTCCCAGGTTATTCGACTATAATGCTTAAGTCCACGTTGCAGTCCTACAACCCCAAGAAGCAAGCTTCTTGGTTTGCCCTTCTTCGCGTTCGCTCGCCGCTACTTACGAAATCGTTTTTACTTTCTCTTCCTGCAGGTACTTAGATGTTTCAGTTCTCTGCGTTACCTTTACATGAGCTATGTATTCACTCATGAATAACTGCTAGTAGCAGCTGGGTTTCCCCATTCGGAGACCTAGGGATCAATGCGTACTTACTGCTCCCCCTAGAATATCGTCGTTAGTCACGTCCTTCATCGGCTCTTAGTGCCAAGGCATCCACCGTGCGCCCTTATTAACTTTGCCATGATGATTTATAATCATCGTTTTTCAAGTATAAGTTTGTAAATTCTTTAAAATTCACAGCTTTTGGTTTATTTATCGTTATTAGATATTGTTATTTAGTTTTCAATGTTCAAGTGATTTTAACGTCTTGTCTGACAATGGAGCCTAGCGGGATCGAACCGCTGACCTCCTGCGTGCAAAGCAGGCGCTCTCCCAGCTGAGCTAAGGCCCCACAATCAAGAATTTGATTCTTGCTTAGGTTTATGACTAAACCCCTCAAAACTGAATAAAGTTGAATGCTCACGTCTTTGTATATATTCCTTAGAAAGGAGGTGATCCAGCCGCACCTTCCGATACGGCTACCTTGTTACGACTTCACCCCAGTCATCGGTCTTACCTTAGGAAGCGCCCTCCTTGCGGTTAGGCAACCTACTTCGGGTACTCCCAACTCCCGTGGTGTGACGGGCGGTGTGTACAAGGCCCGGGAACGTATTCACCGCGGCGTGCTGATCCGCGATTACTAGCGATTCCGACTTCATGTAGGCGAGTTGCAGCCTACAATCCGAACTGAGAATGGTTTTAAGAGATTAGCTAAACATCACTGTCTCGCGACTCGTTGTACCATCCATTGTAGCACGTGTGTAGCCCAGGTCATAAGGGGCATGATGATTTGACGTCATCCCCACCTTCCTCCGGTTTATCACCGGCAGTCTCGTTAGAGTGCCCAACTTAATGATGGCAACTAACAATAGGGGTTGCGCTCGTTGCGGGACTTAACCCAACATCTCACGACACGAGCTGACGACAACCATGCACCACCTGTATCCCGTGTCCCGAAGGAACTTCCTATCTCTAGGAATAGCACGAGTATGTCAAGACCTGGTAAGGTTCTTCGCGTTGCTTCGAATTAAACCACATGCTCCACCGCTTGTGCGGGCCCCCGTCAATTCCTTTGAGTTTCAACCTTGCGGTCGTACTCCCCAGGCGGAGTGCTTATTGCGTTAGCTGCGATACAGAGAACTTATAGCTCCCTACATCTAGCACTCATCGTTTACGGCGTGGACTACCAGGGTATCTAATCCTGTTTGCTCCCCACGCTTTCGAGCCTCAGTGTCAGTTACAGGCCAGAGAGCCGCTTTCGCCACCGGTGTTCCTCCATATATCTACGCATTTCACCGCTACACATGGAATTCCACTCTCCTCTCCTGCACTCAAGTCTACCAGTTTCCAATGCATACAATGGTTGAGCCACTGCCTTTTACACCAGACTTAATAAACCACCTGCGCTCGCTTTACGCCCAATAAATCCGGACAACGCTCGGGACCTACGTATTACCGCGGCTGCTGGCACGTAGTTAGCCGTCCCTTTCTGGGTAGTTACCGTCACTTGATGAGCTTTCCACTCTCACCAACGTTCTTCTCTACCAACAGAGTTTTACGATCCGAAAACCTTCTTCACTCACGCGGCGTTGCTCGGTCAGACTTTCGTCCATTGCCGAAGATTCCCTACTGCTGCCTCCCGTAGGAGTTTGGGCCGTGTCTCAGTCCCAATGTGGCCGATCACCCTCTCAGGTCGGCTATGTATCATCGCCTTGGTGAGCCTTTACCTCACCAACTAGCTAATACAACGCGGGATCATCTTTGAGTGATGCAATTGCATCTTTCAAACTTAAAACTTGTGTTTAAAGTTTTTATGCGGTATTAGCATTCGTTTCCAAATGTTGTCCCCCGCTCAAAGGCAGATTCCCCACGCGTTACTCACCCGTTCGCTGCTCATCCAGTCGGTACAAGTACCAACCTTCAGCGCTCAACTTGCATGTATTAGGCACGCCGCCAGCGTTCGTCCTGAGCCAGGATCAAACTCTCAAATAAAGTATTTAAGTCACCTTAGTGACTGGCTTGTCTTTCATTATTGATTGACAGATTTTTGATGTATCTTACTACATCACATGAGTCATTCTTCTTTATTCAGTTTTCAATGGTCTAGCTTATCGCTTCAAGACCCTCGTCTCTTGCGACAACTATTATATTCTATCAAACCTAACTAAACTTGTCAAGAATTAACTGTGACTTTTATACCTTTTTTTATCTTACATTCAGAAAACCCCACGGTTGTCATGTTCTTCAATCTACAATTTTTATAGAAAATATAATTTATTGGTTTATTATTTTACCCTTTGGATATTGTATGAGAGAATTTACAAATTTTATAGGTATAAATTTAATACAAAAAAACACTTCCATATGGAAGTGTTTTAAACATTGATATATGAATAATATTAACGTTTTGAGAATTGTGATGCTTTACGGGCTTTTTTGAGACCTGGTTTTTTACGTTCAACCATACGGGCGTCACGTGTAAGGAGTCCAGCGCGTTTCAAAGCACTACGGAAATCTGGGTCTACTTGGAGCAATGCACGAGCGATTCCGTGACGGATAGCTCCTGCTTGACCTGATACACCACCACCATTTACGTTTACGAGTGTATCGTAGCTACCTTCTGTTTGTGTAGCTGCAAATGGTTGGTTGATAACGAGACGCATGTCTGCGTGTGGGATGTAGCTTTCTACTTCACGTCCGTTAACTGTGATTTTACCAGTACCAGGTACGAGACGTACGCGTGCTACTGCATTTTTACGACGGCCTGTGCCGGCATATTGTACTTGTGCCATTATGTTCGTTCCTTCCTGATTAAATCAAACCTGTGATGTCAAGGACTTCAGGTTTTTGAGCTGTATGTGTGTGTTCTGCGCCAACAAACACTTTAAGTTTCATGCCTTGAGCACGTCCAAGTGTGTTGTGTGGAAGCATACCTTTTACTGATTTTTCAATCAAACGTACAGCATTTTTTTCACGGAGTTCACCAGCAGTAACTGATTTCAATCCACCTGGGTGAAGTGAGTGTGAGTAATAAACTTTATCAGTTGCTTTTTTACCAGTCAATTTGATTTTTTCAGCGTTAACAACGATTACGAAATCACCTGTATCAGTATGTGGTGTGTATGTTGGTTTGTTTTTTCCGCGAAGTACGCTTGCGACAACTGCAGAAAGACGTCCAAGAGGAACATCAGTTGCATCGACGACGTACCATTTACGGTCAACGTTTTGAGCGTTAGCCATGAATGTAGTTTTCATCATTTTGGTTATTTTCCTTTTACTAGAATTTGTTTACAGCAGGTGTAAGAGTCCTGCAAAGTATTTTTGGGTTTCCGGGGCCACAAAAATGGGGTAAACAATACCGTTTATCATCATATCATATTATTCCTGGGTTTGTCAAGACATTTTAGGGATTATATCCCCTTTATTTACTTCTTTTCGTGGATTATGTATTTTTTAGTTTTATATCTTTTCAAATGTTTCTTTGTGGTTTTTGCTACAAGCATTATGGTAGCACTTCCATTTGAACTATGATAGACTTTTTTAAAAGGGGTTTATATAATACAAGTCCTTTTATTCAGTTAGCCCTCGGAAATTTGGGGGATTTATATAGAAAATAGGAGCTCAATGATGTTTTTAGCAATTAATGAAATTAAACATTCAAAATTAAGATATGCTCTCGTAATTGGTGTCATGTTTTTGATTTCCTATCTTGTGTTTTTCTTATCTGGTTTGGCCTATGGTTTGGCTCAAGAAAATAGAATGGCAGTTGATAAATGGAAAGCAACTGATATTTTTATATCTGAGAAAGCCAATGATTCTCTCAATATGTCAATGATTGATTCAGATATTGCCAGTCAGGTGAAGGCGAAAGAAAAGGCAGTTCTCGCTCAAACTGCTGGGATTATTTATGATGCCAATAATGAAAATAAAAAAAATAATGTCAGTTTTTTTGGAATTAATTCAAATGAATTTTTAAATCCCAATGTTATTGAAGGGAGTGATTTTAAAAATAAGGGCGAGGTAGTAGCTGATATTAGTTTTAAAAATCAATATGATTATAAACTTGGTGATAAAATTAAATTAGCAACCAATAATGAAGTATTGACTATTGTTGGTTTTACAGATAATGCTAAATTCAATATTTCACCTGTGCTTTATACTTCTTTAGATACTTTCCAACAAATTCGTTATGGTTCAAATTCCAATTTTCAACCTAAAACTACTTACAATGCTATCGTCACGCGCGGAAAAATTAGCCAACAGCCTAAAGGGCTCCAAAAATTATCTATCAGTAAATTTATAGATAAACTTCCTGGTTATAGTGCACAAGTTTTGACCTTTGGTTTCATGATTGGCTTTCTAGTGGTTATTGCTGCGGTTGTCATTGGAATCTTTATTTATGTTCTGACAATGCAAAAAATAGCGATTTTTGGTGTAATGAAGGCTCAGGGAATTTCCAGTCGCTTTATTAGTAATTCTGTCATTGCTCAAACTTTTATTTTAGCTTTTAGTGGTGTATTAATTGGTTTGTTAGCCACTTTAGGTTCTGCGTTAATTTTACCAGAAGCTGTTCCTTTTCAAACAAATCTCCTCTTCTTTGGAGTGATTACTCTTTTAATGATTGTGGTTGCAATTGTGGGCGCTTTGTTCTCTGTCAGAGCAATTGTCAAAATTGATCCACTAAAAGCGATTGGATAGGAGAAATAATGAAAGCTATTGAATTAAAAAATGTCAAAAAATCTTTTAAGGATGGGGATGAAACAATAGAGGCTTTAAAAGAAACTAATTTCTCTGTTGATAAGGGTGAGTTTGTGGCAATCATTGGGCCTTCAGGTTCTGGAAAAAGTACCTTACTTACTATTGCCGGCGGACTGCAAAGTCCTTCTTCTGGGGAAATTTGGATTAATGGCCGAGCTTTAAATGAAAAAAAGGAGAAAGCACGCGCTAAGGTTCGTTTTGAAGAAATTGGTTTTATTTTACAAGCTTCTAATCTCGTGCCATTCTTAACGGTTAAGAAACAACTTCAATTGGTTGACAAGGTAAATAAGGCAAAAGAAAATAGAGCAGGCTTAGACTTACTCAAGCGTTTAGGGCTTGAAAAATTGGTGGATAAATATCCTGAGGAACTTTCTGGTGGAGAACGCCAACGGGTAGCTATTGTTCGTGCTTTATATAATGACCCTACAATCATTTTGGCTGATGAACCGACCGCAAGTTTGGATACTGAAAAAGCTTATGAAGTGGTTAAAATATTAGCTAAGGAAGCAAAAGAAAAAAATAAGGCAACAATTATGGTCACTCATGATTTACGTTTGGTTGATTATTGTGACAAAGTTTATCTGATGGAAGATGGGCGTTTAAATGAGAAAGTTGACTAAGTTTGAAGTCTTCGTATTTAGAATATGAAGACTTTTTTCATTATTTTACAACATGTTTGCTATAATAGATTCTAATAAGAAATTATTTTTAATAAATGGTCGGATTCTTATTCTAGAATAGCTAATTTATGGTAGAATGTTCTTATGAATATTGTTCTAAAATTAGAGACTAAAGAACGCCAACAGCTCGCTGAGAAATACAAATCCTATGAGCAAGTTTCCAAAAATCCTTACATCACTTTTTTTGCCAAGGTTGGGAAAACTTCTATCTCGGTTTATACTTCTGGAAAAGTTGTTTTTCAAGGAAACGAGGCTGAAAAATTAGCGAGTGACTTTGGTCATATTGCTCAAGTCGTTCCTCAAAAACAAACAAATCTTATTGGGACTGACGAGGTGGGCAACGGGTCATATTTTGGTGGTTTAATGGTTACTGCTAGTTTTGTCAGTGAAGAAAACTTGAATTTTCTAAAGGAAATTGGAGTCGCTGATTCTAAAAAATTAACTGACGAAAAAATTTGTCAAATTGCTCCAAAATTGATTGATAGAATTCCACATGTTGCTTTAGTGGTTGAACCTGCCAAGTATAATGAGGTGATTGCTTCTGGTTATAATGCTGTCAGCATTAAAGTTGCTCTCCATAATCAAGCCATTTATCTTCTTGAAAAACAATTAGGTCATAAGCCTGAAAATATTGTTATTGATGCTTTCACAACGGAAGCAAATTATAAAAAATATGTTAATAAAGAACAAAATCATCCGCTGACAAAGGTAACTTTACTGACAAAAGCTGAAGATCAGTTTCTGGCTGTTGCTGTCAGTTCAATTATTTCTCGTTATCTTTTTTTAGAAAATCTAAAAAAATTATCTAAAGAATCAGGTTTCACGTTACCCAGTGGGGCAGGAAATTTATCTGACAAAATTGCAGCACAAATTATCAAAAGTCAGGGAGTTGATGCTCTGAATCAGTTAGCAAAACTTCATTTTGCTAATACACAAAAAGCGATTAAAATCGCTCAATTATAGAAAGTAAAATTATGATGAAATTTTTAAAAGAGTGGGGATTATTTCTCTTTATAATTATCGCTATTCTTCTCTCACGTGTCTTTCTTTGGTCACTTGTTGTTGTGGATGGTCATTCAATGGACCCAACTTTAGCTGACAAGGAACGTCTGGTTATTGTAAGAAAATCAACCATTAATCGTTTTGATATTGTTGTTGCCAAAGAAGAAACAGCCGATGGTTCAACTAAAGATATCGTGAAACGTGTCATTGGAATGCCTGGAGATACTATAAAATTCGACCACGACCAACTCACAATCAATAACAAAGTTTATCCAGAAAATTATCTCAAAGATTACCAAAAGCAACTTGCTGACGGTCAGTTGGAAAAAACTTACGGTAAGTATCCTTTAACAAATGCACTCAGTGAACAAAACCGCAGTTTGTTTGTTAGTTTAGCTCAAAGTACCAAAGCATTTACCACTGACAGCACTGGTAATCCAACCTTTACAGTAAAAGTTCCTGAGGGACAATACTTCCTGATGGGAGATAATCGGGTAGTTTCTCAAGATAGTCGCGCAGTTGGAACTTTCAAACGTTCAGCAATTGTTGGTGAAGCGAAATTACGAGTGTGGCCACTCAACAAAATTTCTTTCTTTTAAGTAAATAAATATAAAAAGTTACTGACAGAATGTCCTGTCAGTAACTTTTTATTTGTCATTAAATATATTTCCCAATTGAACATCAATTGAGCGGTTAGCAATGTCAATTCGATCAACTTTCAAGATTGATTTGTAATCATCAATCAATCGCTCACCTTTAAATGGTCCTTCAAGAAAAACGGCAACACCGGCAAGTAAACAATCAAATTCATGAACAAGACTTCTCATTCCATTAATTGTTCCTGCGCCTTTCATGAAGTCATCAACAATCAAAACATTTTGACCAATTGAAAGGCTCCGTTTGGATAAAGTCATATTTTCAACACGAGAGCTTGAGCCTGACATATAATTTACATTAAGCGTTGCTCCTTCGGTCACTTTAGGGTCACGACGAACAATTACGAAAGGAACATCTAGAATCTCAGCAACTGACTGAGCAATTGGAATCCCTTTTGTGGCAATAGTCATGACGACATCAACTTGCTTTTCATGATACTCATGAGCAATAATTTGACCGATTTTACGAAGATTTGATGGAGTACCCAAAATATCTGACAGATAAATATATCCTCCAGGTAAAATTCGATTTTCTTCACGTAAAAGTTCAGCAATTTCCTGACTCATTTCCAACGAACGTTCGTCAGTAATGTAAGGCGTAAACCGAACTCCTCCAAGGCTACCTGGGAAAGTTTCAACCAGACCTACTCCTTGGTTTTCAAAAACACGTTTGATAAATACTAAATCTTCTGAGATAGATGATTTGGCCACCTCATAATGTTTACTTAATTCATTTAAATTTAGCATTTGATTGGGATGATTAATTAAAAAATTTGTAAAATCAACTAAACGTTCGTTTCTTTTCATTTATTATCTCATCTCCTATTTGATAAGCTTATTATAGCATGGCATTTCCGAACATTCAAGTTTCACATGAAACAATTTTACTGACAGATTTCAGATTCATAAAATATTTTTCTGTCAGTAACGTTTCATTTTAAAATCAAAATAAAAAAAGCAGTATCACTTAGATATTGCTTTTTCACTTTTAGGAGTAAAGTTATGAAAAAATTTTTTTGGAATAAATATATTATAGCTTCACTGACTTAATGGTTCATTAAGTCAAGATAAAGTGAAACTAAACTAAAGAAAATCTTGTCAGTAAAAAAATAACCTGTCAGTACTGACAGGTTATCTCATATTATTAAAATTAAAACTTAGTCAGCGTTACGGCCGTTTTTAGCAATAATTTCTTCTTGTACTGATTTAGGTACGTCTGAATAGTGGTCAAATACCATCATGAAAGTACCACGTCCTTGTGTAGATGAACGGAGAGTAGTTGCGTAACCGAACATTTCAGCAAGTGGAACGAAAGCATTAACGATTTGTGATTTACCGTGAGCTTCCATTGAGTTAACTTGACCACGACGAGCAGTCACGTGACCCATGATATCTCCAAGGTTTTCTTCAGGAACAGTGATTGTAACTTTCATCATTGGTTCAAGAATTGCTGGTTTCGCAGTTTTAGCAGCTTCTTTCATTGCAAGAGAAGCGGCAACCTTGAAGGCAGTTTCTGATGAATCGACATCATGGTATGAACCATCATAAAGTTTAGCTTTAATGTCAACCATTGGGTATCCAGCAAGGACACCGTTAGCCATAGTTTCTACCAAACCTTTTTCAACGGCTGGTACGAATTCACGAGGAACGACACCACCGACGATAGCATTTTCAAATTCAAATCCAGCGCCTTCTTCGTTAGGTGTGAATTCGATCCATACGTCACCATATTGACCTTTACCACCTGATTGACGTTTGAAGAATCCACGTGCTGAAGTTCCAGCGCGGAATGTTTCACGGTAAGCAACTTGAGGCGCACCAACATTTGCTTCAACTTTGAATTCACGTTTCATACGGTCAACAAGAACGTCCAAGTGAAGTTCACCCATACCAGAGATAACTGTTTCACCAGTTTCTGGGTTTGTTTCAACACGGAAAGTTGGATCTTCTTCAGCCAATTTTTGAAGGGCAACACCCATCTTATCTTGGTCAGCTTTAGTTTTAGGTTCAACCATCAATTGGATAACTGGTTCTGGAACTTCAATTGATTCAAGGATGATTTTAGCTTTTTCATCTGTCAATGAGTCACCAGTTGTCGTATTTTTCAAACCAACAGCAGCAGCGATATCCCCAGCATAAACTGTTTGGATTTCTTTACGAGTGTTAGCGTGCATTTGAAGAATACGTCCGATACGTTCACGTTTACCTTTTGAAGTATTCAAAACGTATGAACCAGCATCAAGTGTACCTGAGTAAACGCGGAAGAATGAAAGACGTCCAACAAATGGGTCAGTCATGATTTTGAAAGCAAGAGCTGCAAATGGTTCTTCATCTGAAGCTGGGCGTTCGTCTTCTTCGTCTGTATCTGGGTTAACACCTTGGATTGCAGGGATATCAAGTGGGCTTGGAAGGTAGTCAATAACTGCATCAAGCATCATTTGAACACCTTTGTTCTTGAAGGCAGAACCAGCAAGCATTGGGTAGAAGTCAACATTGATTGTTGCTTTACGGATTGCAGCTTTAAGTTCTGCTTCTGGAATTTCTTCACCAGCAAAATATTTTTCCATGATATCTTCATCGAAATCAGCAATTGCTTCGATGAGTTTTTCACGCCATTCGTTTGCAAGTTCTGTGTATTCTTCAGCATTGAAATCCAAAGCTGCCAATTCAGCGTTAAATTCGTCTGAACCTACAACAGTTTCTTTAATATCTGTACCAAGGTCGTTAGTATAGATTTCAGATTTCATAGTTACCAAGTCAATGATACCGATGAAGTCATCTTCTGCACCAATTGGAATTTGGATTGGATGAGCATTAGCACCCAAACGATCTCCCAAAGTAGAAAGTGAGTAGTAGAAATCAGCACCGATTTTGTCCATTTTGTTAGCAAAAACGATACGTGGAACACCGTATTCAGTCGCTTGACGCCATACAGTTTCTGTTTGTGGTTCAACACCTGATTGAGCATCAAGAACGGTAACAGCACCATCAAGAACACGGAGTGAACGTTGTACTTCAATTGTGAAGTCCACGTGACCTGGTGTGTCAATGATATTTACGCGGTTACCTTTCCATTCAGCAGTTGTTGCTGCAGATGTGATTGTGATACCACGTTCTTGTTCTTGCTCCATCCAGTCCATTTGTGATGCACCTTCGTGAGTTTCACCGATTTTATGGATTTTACCAGTGTAGTAAAGAACACGTTCAGTTGTTGTTGTTTTACCAGCATCGACGTGGGCCATGATACCGATATTACGTGTATTAGCAAGTGAAAATTCGCGAGCCATTTTGTTCTCCTATTTGATTTTAGTCATGAGAATTTCTCATTAGTTTTATTGTATCAAATTAATGTTAAAAAATTAAAACAAAACCGAGCAGGCGAGGAGCCCAAGCCCGGTAATGTTCGTTTTTACATCAATTCGATGTTACTTTACAATCTTTAAGACTGATCGTAAAATTTATTTGCTAAGCAGAAGCGAGAAAGAAGGTTCCGAAGCGTACTAGAGTACGCGAGGGTTCTTCTAACGAAGCAGCTGCAACGCAAATAGATTTTACCAGCGGAAGTGAGCGAACGCACGGTTAGCTTCAGCCATTTTGTGAGTATCTTCACGTTTTTTGACTGCTGCACCTGTGTTGTTAGCTGCATCCAAGATTTCTTTTGCAAGACGATCTTGCATTGTGTGTTCACCACGGTTACGAGCGATTGTTACCAACCAACGAAGTCCAAGAGTTGTACGACGTTCTGGACGAACTTCAACTGGGACTTGATAGTTAGAACCACCGACACGACGAGCGCGAACTTCAAGAACTGGCATGATGTTTTCCATAGCAGTTTCGAAGACTTCGAGTGGGTTGTTTCCAGTAGCTTCTTCAATTTGTTTGAAGGCACCGTAAACGATTTGAGCCGCAACACCACGTTTACCATCAAGCATAACGCGGTTGATAAGACGAGTTACGACGATTGAGTTGTACATTGGATCTGCCAAAACTTCACGTTTTGGGGCACGATTTTTACGCATTCTTACTTATCTCCCTTCTTAAGCTTTTGGTTTTTTAGCACCGTATTTAGAACGGCTTTGTTTACGGTCAGCGACACCTGCTGTATCAAGTGCACCACGAACGATATGGTAACGTACCCCTGGAAGGTCTTTTACACGTCCACCACGAAGAAGTACAACACTGTGTTCTTGGAGGTTGTGTCCGATACCTGGGATGTACGCTGTTACTTCCATAAGGTTTGAAAGACGTACACGCGCGAATTTACGAAGCGCTGAGTTAGGTTTTTTAGGAGTCATAGTACCAACACGAGTTGCTACTCCACGTTTTTGTGGGCTTGCAAGTTTAGTTTGTACTTTTTTACGGCTGTTGTAGCCAACGTTCATTGCTGGTGATTTAGATTTAGTCACTTGAGCACGACGTGGTTTGCGTACCAATTGGTTAATTGTAGGCATTTTACTGTCTGCTTTTTGTATTTTTCCACATTTTTATGCGAAGCGATGAGAAATACAAAAGCATTCCTTTCTTTTTATTGGATGGCGAATCGCCAATTTTTTAGTCAGTATATGGTCGCTTAAGCCAAGTTCTGACAAGAAGTTTAGCAACTTATACAAGTTCTCCTGAGAGTCCAAAGTAAAAAGTACCGTTTAATATAATATCATTTTTTATAACAATTGTCAATCTATTTTTTAGAATTGATTTTGAAAAAATAAAACTATTTAATTATCTATCAAGTTTTGAATCTATTGTACCTTACGAATAGACTATGGTATAATCGAGTCATGAAAAAAATTGCAATTATTTTTTGTAGTTTCCTGATTAGTCTGTCAGTCCTTTCGGGCTTTTCTGTCAGTGCTGCTACGACTCCAACGACAAATGATTTTACAGTTGCTGCTAAATCAGCAATTGCTATTGATGCCTCAAGTGGTAAAATTTTATACGCGCAAAATGCTGATGATGCAAGCACTCGGATCGCCTCTATCACTAAATTACTGACAGCCTATTTAGTTTACAAAAATGTAGCTGAAAATAAATTGACTTGGAATACTAAAGTTCCTATTTCAGATTATGCTTATGAATTAACTCAAAATTCTAATGCTTCCAATATTCCCCTTGCTCAAAATGGTCAATATACTGTCAAAGATTTATTGAATGCTTTACTTCTTCCGTCAGCAAATTCTGCTGCTGTCGCTTTAGCTGAAAAAATTGCTGGTTCAGAACCAAAATTTGTTGATATGATGACAAAACAAATGAAAGACTGGGGAATTACTGACAGCCATCTCGTCAATGCTTCTGGCTTACCAAATGATGATTTAAACGGTCATATTTATCCAGGGTCTGGTGCCTCAGCAACAAACACAATGAGCGCAAAGGCTGTAGCAACACTTAGTTATCATCTTATTCAAGATTTTCCAGAAATTCTTAAAATCACTAAAAAAACAGAAATTCCTTTTGATACCGGCAATGAAGCAAAAATGACCTTAACTAATACCAATCAAATGCTTAGTGGTTTTTCTACTTCAAGAACTGGTGTGGATGGCTTGAAAACAGGTTCAACAAGTTTTCAAATTGACTGTTTTGCTGGAACAACAAATCAAAACGGTTTTAGAATCATTACGGTTGTTTTAGAAGCTACAGATCCTGCTGCTGACAACTCAACTCCTTTCACTCTCACAAATCAACTGATGAACTATGTTTATGGTCATTGGCGTACGACCAGTCTTGTGCAAAAAAATCAATCCTTAGATGATTTTAAAGAAATTACTGTGACTGATGGAAAAGAAAAATCTGTTCAACTCGTTGCTCCACAAAATATCACTCCCGTTGTTCCTTACGCTACAGATGGTAGTGCAGATACAAAATCACTGACAGTCAAATTCAGTAAGGAAAAAACAGCCTCCGTTGAAGCAACTGTGACTAAAAACCAAAAACTTGTCACTCTTTCTACTACAGTAAAGGATAGTTTAGGCTATCTTCCAAATTGTACCGCAGAACAAATTCCATTGGTTGCTAAGAAAACTGTCCCCCGTAGTAGCGCTCCAAAGGTTTTTTGGAATCATTTTGTAAATTTTGTTAATGAAAAACTCTAAAATTTTACTGACAGAAAACTTGTCAGTAAATTAACTCACAAAAAAAGCCGTCAATTTACTGACAGCTTTTTTATTATCCTTTAGATTTTACAATTGCAAGTAAAATTGCACCTGTTACGAATAAAACAATCCCAATTCCAACATAAACCAATTCTTTTTTGGTTTTCTTTTCACCAAGGAAGAGAATTCCTCCAATAGTTGAAATGATGACACCTAATTGCGAGAATGAAAAGGCAATTGCGTTACCAGCAGCGCTTGCAGCCATAAGCATAAAGATATTACCTACACCCCACATTGCTCCAACAATCATATTTTGATAAACATATTTTTCCATTTTAATTTTGAAACGACCCATCACAAGTGCTCCAAAAATCATTCCAACTGACATTGGCAAGATAATTGTCAATGTATCAAAATGAACATTGAACCAAAGTACTGCTAAGTTATTGAAAAGAATAACATAGATAACATATCCCAAAGTTGAGTAAGTTAAAGCAGTCAATCCTTTAGTATAATTACGTCCTTCTTCAACTACTGCATTTTCTGGGTCACGCTTAGCTGAGAAATAGAATCCAACTACCAAAACAGCCATCGCAATAAATCCGAGAATAAATTGAATTTGTTTTGTCCATTCGTGGAAAGCAAAAACCCCAATCAATCCACCAATTACTAATTGACTCCCTGATGAAAGTGGACTTGCTACTGAAACACCCATGTATTTCATTGAATTAAACTGACCAAATTGTCCAATTGCCCAAAGCAATCCACCAATAAATCCAATTAAGAAAATTTGCCATGTCAACGTTGGCATGCGGAATAAGAAAACAATAAGTGCAAAAACAAAAGCGCCCAAAGTCATTCCAAGTGTTTGTTGTTTAGCATCACCACCAAATTTATTAGCTACAAATCCGATAGAACCCCAAGCAAACATTGGAACAAGCGCGAGAAGAACTCCTTGCATGTGTATATTTACCTCTTTAAAATAGTTTTTTTACTTAAAAAAATAAGCATTTCTCTATTTTACTCTTTTTTTTGGAAAAAACAAGAGATAAAAGAATACATAAGATTCATAACTGTTCAAGTAAATTTATTTTCTTTTTTCGATTAGGACTAAAATTGGCGGCGTATGAATTTGGTTAAGAGGTGCATAAGAAGTCACTTCCCAGTCCTTTTGTGACAAACTAGAAGTCCACTTAATAACGGCATCTTTTTCTTCCATTCCCCCCTCATGACCGTAATAAATCATAATCGCAATTCTTCCACCTACAACTAACTGATTAGTCAAAGCATCTAGAGCAGTCAAAGTGGTATCAGCTTTTGTAACCACACTTTTATCAGTTTTTGGTAAATATCCAAGATTAAAAATAGCTGCTTTGATTGGCTCTTTGACGTATTCAGAAAGCTTTTCATGACCAGACAAAACTAGATTTACTGACGGCTCTGTCAGTAAATTCGAGAGATTTTTTTCAAATATTTGATTCTTTATTCCAGCATCATCTAAACGTTTTTCAGTTGCATTTAGCGCTTCTTCTTGCACATCAAAAGCATATACATTCGCCCCTAATTCCGCTAAAAATTGAGTATCATAACCATTCCCCATCGTTGCATCCACCACAACATCATTAGTTTTGATGATATCTTTCAACATCCAGTGAGCCATTTCTAACTGTTTTAACATTTATTTCCTCATCACTTTCTAATTATTTTTATATACCAATTTCAGTTTTACTGACAGATTTTCAATTTCTTTCCTATTATAACACCAAATTCAATAAAAAAGAGATGAATAAAAATTCACCTCCTGTCAGTTAAAATGTAATTAGATCACTAATCCGAACATCTTTACAACCTTGAACACTTCCTCGCCGCTCCATTTCAGCATCAATACTATTCAAAACTTCCCACTTTTTTAAAGACCACATAGGTCCAATAATTAAATCCCGCGGAGCATCTCCTGTTAAACGATGAATAACAATTTCTTTTGGAATCATCTCTAGTTGGTCACAAATCACTTTTACATATTCCTCTTGCGACATCAGCTGTAATTTTCCTTCATGATAATCACGTTGCAAACGAGTTTGCTTCATCAAATGAAGTAAATGTAATTTCACACCTTGAATATCAGAATCTAAAACCATTCTTCGAACATTTTCTAACATCATCTCACTAGTTTCACCAGGTAAACCATTGATTAAGTGAGTACAAACATTAATATTATGAACCCTCAATCGCTTCACCGCATCTACATAGGTTTCATAATCATGAGCTCGATTAATCAAATCTGATGTTTCTTCATAAGTTGTCTGCAGACCCAAATCAATCCAAACTTCCATTCGACGATTTAATTCTGCCAAGTAATCTACAACGTCATCTGGTAAACAGTCAGGTCGAGTACCAATTGAAATACCTACAACATCTGGTTGGTTTACCGCTTGTTCAAAACGCTCTCTCAGTACTTCAACAGGGGCGTGAGTATTAGTGAAATTTTGAAAATAAACAATATATTTCTTCACTCCAGGCCACTTTTTATGAAATTGAGCCACTTCGGCAGCAAATTGGTTCGCAATTGGAGCTTCTGGCTCCAAAATCATGTCCCCTGAACCAGATACTGTACAAAAAGTACATCCACCATGAGCAACCGTACCATCCCGATTAGGGCAGTCAAAACCAGCATCAATAGGAACTTTAAATATTTTTTCACCAAAATTGGTTCGCAAATATTCATTCCAAGTTGTATATCTCTTTTGCATTCTATATCATCTCTCCGTTTATCAAATTATATCAAAATTTCTTAAACATTTTCTATATTTATAATAAAAAAAGAGACCCGTAGGTCTCTTAAAAGCTGCGGATGTCAGACTCGAACTGACGACATCATGATTAACAGTCATGCGCTACTACCAACTGAGCTAATCCGCAATAACATAAAACTCGGTTCCCCGAGTTTTAATAATATAGTCCGTACGGGATTCGAACCCGTGTTACCGCCGTGAAAAGGCGGTGTCTTAACCCCTTGACCAACGGACCATACTTTCAACTTGGCCACTCGCCTATCTCCCAGGGGGCAACCCCCAAGTACTTCCGCCGTAGATGGACTTAACTTCTGTGTTCGACATGGGAACAGGTGTATCTCCATCGCAATGATGACCAAATCATTAAATGTTACCTTGAACATTCAAAACTAAATAACAATTCTTCTAACTTTTAAACCATAAGCATATTATATTTGACTCTTTTGGTAAAGTCCTCGAGCGATTAGTACTGGTCCGCTCCAAGTCTCGCAACTCTTCCACTTCCAGCCTATCTACCAGATCATCTCTCTGGGCTCTTAATTCTTACGAATGGGTAATCTCATCTTGAGGTGGGCTTCGCACTTAGATGCTTTCAGCGCTTATCCCTTCCCTACATAGCTATCCAGCCGTGCTCCTGGCGGAACAACTGGTACACCAGCGGTAAGTCCATCCCGGTCCTCTCGTACTAAGGACAGATCCTCTCAAATTACCTACGCCCGCGACGGATAGGGACCGAACTGTCTCACGACGTTCTGAACCCAGCTCGCGTGCCGCTTTAATGGGCGAACAGCCCAACCCTTGGGACCGACTACAGCCCCAGGATGCGACGAGCCGACATCGAGGTGCCAAACCTCCCCGTCGATGTGAACTCTTGGGGGAGATAAGCCTGTTATCCCCAGGGTAGCTTTTATCCGTTGAGCGATGGCCCTTCCATGCGGTACCACCGGATCACTAAGTCCTAGTTTCCTACCTGCTCGAGTTGTAGCTCTCGCAGTCAAGCTGGCTTTTACCTTTACACTCTACGATTGATTTCCAACCAATCTGAGCCAACCTTTGAGCGCCTCCGTTACTCTTTAGGAGGCGACCGCCCCAGTCAAACTGTCCGTCAGACACTGTCTCCCTGGCCGATTATGCCAGCGGGTTAGAGTAACCATAAGTCAAGGGTAGTATCCCAACAACGCCTCAATAGAAACTAGCGTCCCTATTTCAATGGCTCCTACCTATCCTGTACATGACTTACAGGTACTCAATATCAAACTACAGTAAAGCTCCATGGGGTCTTTCCGTCCTGTCGCGGGTAACCTGCATCTTCACAGGTACTAAAATTTCACCGAGTCTCTCGTTGAGACAGTGCCCAAATCATTACGCCTTTCGTGCGGGTCGGAACTTACCCGACAAGGAATTTCGCTACCTTAGGACCGTTATAGTTACGGCCGCCGTTTACTGGGGCTTCAATTCATACCTTCGACTTACGTCTAAGCACTCCTCTTAACCTTCCAGCACCGGGCAGGCGTCACCCCCTATACATCACCTTGCGGTTTAGCAGAGAGCTGTGTTTTTGATAAACAGTTGCTTGGGCCTATTCACTGCGGCTGGCTTTTACACCAGCACCCCTTCTCCCGAAGTTACGGGGCTATTTTGCCGAGTTCCTTAACGAGAGTTCTCTCGATCACCTGAGGCTACTCGCCTCGACTACCTGTGTCGGTTTGCGGTACGGGTAGATATGACTTTACGCTAGAAGCTTTTCTTGGCAGTGTGACATCAGAGAGTTCGCAACCGTAGTTGCTTCCCCATCACAGCTCAATGTTAAAGAGAAATGCATTTGACACATCTCACACCTCACTGCTTAGACCAGAATCCATTAACTGGCATCTCTTAGCCTACTGCGTCCCTCCATCACGATCATATCTAGTACTGGAATATCAACCAGTTGTCCATCGACTACGCCTTTCGGCCTCGCCTTAGGTCCCGACTAACCCAGGGCGGACGAGCCTTCCCCTGGAAACCTTAGTCTTACGGTGGATAAGATTCTCACTTATCTTGCGCTACTCATACCGGCATTCTCACTTCTTAACGCTCCAGCACTCCTCACGGTATACCTTCATCGCGGTTAAGAACGCTCTCCTACCATTTAATTAAATTAAATCCAAAGCTTCGGTAATATGTTTAGCCCCGGTACATTTTCGGCGCAGGGTCACTCGACTAGTGAGCTATTACGCACTCTTTGAATGATAGCTGCTTCTGAGCTAACATCCTAGTTGTCTGTGCAACCCCACATCCTTTTCCACTTAACATATATTTTGGGACCTTAGCTGTTGGTCTGGGCTGTTTCCCTTTCGACTACGGATCTTAGCACTCGCAGTCTGACTGCCGAACATGTGTATTAGCATTCGGAGTTTATCTGAGATTGGTAATCCTAGACGGACCCCTCACCCAAACAGTGCTCTACCTCCAATACACTTACATTTCGACGCTAGCCCTAAAGCTATTTCGGAGAGAACCAGCTATCTCCCAGTTCGTTTGGAATTTCTCCGCTATCCACAAGTCATCCAAACACTTTTCAACGTGTCCTGGTTCGGGCCTCCAGTGCGTCTTACCACACCTTCACCCTGCTCATGGATAGGTCACTAGGTTTCGGGTCTACATCATGATACTAAGTCGCCCTATTCAGACTCGGTTTCCCTACGGCTCCGTCTCTTCAACTTAACCTCGCATCATAACGTAACTCGCCGGTTCATTCTACAAAAGGCACGCTCTCACCCATTAACGGGCTCGAACTTCTTGTAGGCACACGGTTTCAGGTGCTATTTCACTCCCCTCTCGGGGTTCTTTTCACCTTTCCCTCACGGTACTGGTTCACTATCGGTCACTAAGGAGTATTTAGGGTTGGGAGATGGTCCTCCCGGATTCAAACTGGATTTCGCGTGTCCAGCCCTACTCAGGATACTGCTAGGTATAAGCGCTATTTCGTCTACGGGATTATTACCCTCTTTGATTAACCTTCCCAGGTTATTCGACTATAATGCTTAAGTCCACGTTGCAGTCCTACAACCCCAAGAAGCAAGCTTCTTGGTTTGCCCTTCTTCGCGTTCGCTCGCCGCTACTTACGAAATCGTTTTTACTTTCTCTTCCTGCAGGTACTTAGATGTTTCAGTTCTCTGCGTTACCTTTACATGAGCTATGTATTCACTCATGAATAACTGCTAGTAGCAGCTGGGTTTCCCCATTCGGAGACCTAGGGATCAATGCGTACTTACTGCTCCCCCTAGAATATCGTCGTTAGTCACGTCCTTCATCGGCTCTTAGTGCCAAGGCATCCACCGTGCGCCCTTATTAACTTTGCCATGATGATTTATAATCATCGTTTTTCAAGTATAAGTTTGTAAATTCTTTAAAATTCACAGCTTTTGGTTTATTTATCGTTATTAGATATTGTTATTTAGTTTTCAATGTTCAAGTGATTTTAACGTCTTGTCTGACAATGGAGCCTAGCGGGATCGAACCGCTGACCTCCTGCGTGCAAAGCAGGCGCTCTCCCAGCTGAGCTAAGGCCCCACAATCAAGAATTTGATTCTTGCTTAGGTTTATGACTAAACCCCTCAAAACTGAATAAAGTTGAATGCTCACGTCTTTGTATATATTCCTTAGAAAGGAGGTGATCCAGCCGCACCTTCCGATACGGCTACCTTGTTACGACTTCACCCCAGTCATCGGTCTTACCTTAGGAAGCGCCCTCCTTGCGGTTAGGCAACCTACTTCGGGTACTCCCAACTCCCGTGGTGTGACGGGCGGTGTGTACAAGGCCCGGGAACGTATTCACCGCGGCGTGCTGATCCGCGATTACTAGCGATTCCGACTTCATGTAGGCGAGTTGCAGCCTACAATCCGAACTGAGAATGGTTTTAAGAGATTAGCTAAACATCACTGTCTCGCGACTCGTTGTACCATCCATTGTAGCACGTGTGTAGCCCAGGTCATAAGGGGCATGATGATTTGACGTCATCCCCACCTTCCTCCGGTTTATCACCGGCAGTCTCGTTAGAGTGCCCAACTTAATGATGGCAACTAACAATAGGGGTTGCGCTCGTTGCGGGACTTAACCCAACATCTCACGACACGAGCTGACGACAACCATGCACCACCTGTATCCCGTGTCCCGAAGGAACTTCCTATCTCTAGGAATAGCACGAGTATGTCAAGACCTGGTAAGGTTCTTCGCGTTGCTTCGAATTAAACCACATGCTCCACCGCTTGTGCGGGCCCCCGTCAATTCCTTTGAGTTTCAACCTTGCGGTCGTACTCCCCAGGCGGAGTGCTTATTGCGTTAGCTGCGATACAGAGAACTTATAGCTCCCTACATCTAGCACTCATCGTTTACGGCGTGGACTACCAGGGTATCTAATCCTGTTTGCTCCCCACGCTTTCGAGCCTCAGTGTCAGTTACAGGCCAGAGAGCCGCTTTCGCCACCGGTGTTCCTCCATATATCTACGCATTTCACCGCTACACATGGAATTCCACTCTCCTCTCCTGCACTCAAGTCTACCAGTTTCCAATGCATACAATGGTTGAGCCACTGCCTTTTACACCAGACTTAATAAACCACCTGCGCTCGCTTTACGCCCAATAAATCCGGACAACGCTCGGGACCTACGTATTACCGCGGCTGCTGGCACGTAGTTAGCCGTCCCTTTCTGGGTAGTTACCGTCACTTGATGAGCTTTCCACTCTCACCAACGTTCTTCTCTACCAACAGAGTTTTACGATCCGAAAACCTTCTTCACTCACGCGGCGTTGCTCGGTCAGACTTTCGTCCATTGCCGAAGATTCCCTACTGCTGCCTCCCGTAGGAGTTTGGGCCGTGTCTCAGTCCCAATGTGGCCGATCACCCTCTCAGGTCGGCTATGTATCATCGCCTTGGTGAGCCTTTACCTCACCAACTAGCTAATACAACGCGGGATCATCTTTGAGTGATGCAATTGCATCTTTCAAACTTAAAACTTGTGTTTAAAGTTTTTATGCGGTATTAGCATTCGTTTCCAAATGTTGTCCCCCGCTCAAAGGCAGATTCCCCACGCGTTACTCACCCGTTCGCTGCTCATCCAGTCGGTACAAGTACCAACCTTCAGCGCTCAACTTGCATGTATTAGGCACGCCGCCAGCGTTCGTCCTGAGCCAGGATCAAACTCTCAAATAAAGTATTTAAGTCACCTTAGTGACTGGCTTGTCTTTCATTATTGATTGACAGATTTTTGATGTATCTTACTACATCACATGAGTCATTCTTCTTTATTCAGTTTTCAATGGTCTAGCTTATCGCTTCAAGACCCTCGTCTCTTGCGACAACTATTATATTCTATCAAACCTAACTAAACTTGTCAAGAATTAACTGTGACTTTTATACCTTTTTTTATCTTACGTTCGCTTTTTCCCTCCACTGTATTCGCTTTATTTCATGCCACCACTGATTTTCATTAGTTTTTATTTTTTCTTATTTTTTAATAAGATAAGGTGCTTATTTTAGTCTTCTTTACCTTCTGAGAATAAAATTCTTTGATTTTTCACGTAGAAATGATGTTTTTAAGCTTAACTAAATTTTTATTATAAATAATAGAAAATTGAATTCTCTTTTATTTTGTAGCAAATAGTTTGTCTCTATATTCAGTCTTTATATAGTAGAAAACTTAAAATTTAACAATTTATTTTTAAATTCTTGGATTTTATTACATTAGAAATAAAATATCCCCAAAGATAGAACTGACTGTCTAAAAGCTGTGGTAAATTTTTCTTATTTTTTTCTTTTTCCACAGCAAATAATCTATAAATTTAACTTTTTTTGATTTGTGGATAAGTCCGTATGCATTTGGTATTCCTTATCTTTTTCTGTGGATAAAAAAACTTTTACACATTATCCACAGTTTTGTTAATAACTTTTTCTTATGGTGGAAAACTTTCTTTTGTTAATTTCAACAGACTGTGGAAAAATATAATGTGAAATGATATAATGAGTTATCAACAAACTAAAAAGTAAAGGAGTAAT